>OZ255837.1:0-2361229 GCA_965277745.1 Cardiobacteriaceae bacterium | reverse complement strand
CTCGACCGCTTTAACCGTCTTCGCCTTTGCGATCGCGTCCTTTTTCTCTCTTGCCCGTAGGACGATCTGTTGCTTGCGCTCGGCGATCGCGTAGGCGAGTTTGGCAAGGTCGGCAAAGCTCAGGTCGTGCTGGCTATTGTCGGCGGCAATCCATGCTGTCATCGCCTTGGTGTTGCCCGATGCTTGCAGGATAGAGATACGGTCGGTGAGCGCCTTCTCACTGCGCGCGTCGGCTTGGTACATCACGTCCTGATAGTCGATGTCCGCGCTTTGCGCTTCGGTGGCTGCGGCGCTTACGTTGGCGATTGCCGCCATTTTCGCCTCGGCGAGGAGTTTCTTGGGGTCTGGTTCGGCGATTTCGGCGTTTGCAACCGCCCAGGCGAACAGTGCTTTTCCGGTTGCATCGGGGTCATCTCCGCGCGAGGTAAACGGAATGTCCCCAAATTCGGGATGCGTCCAGACGCAATCGAAACTGGTGTGCTCGGCATCGTTCCAGACGCACTCTCTTATTTCGTAGTTCATCAAAATATCCTTTTGAATAAATTGATCGAGCACCATGATGCGTCATTACTCGTCTCTACGTGTGCGTTGATAGGAGTCATCACTCGCCACGTACCAGGCAAACTATCACTTCCCCATTTACCCGCTCGCCATGTCGTTGAAACATTGTCATTTCCCAAGTCCCCGCCAATATTTGACCTTAAAATGTGGGACCCGGGCAGAATTGCATTATTGTTGTATATCAATCTAGTTTTTATGCTCGGGTTCAATACAGCTATTACGTAACTGCCGACACTGAATGCCTCGTCTTTTGCGTTGACGATTTTGCCATGTGGCCCGTAGAGATGACCGTCGCTGCGGAATGACCAAAATTGATCAGATCCAAATTTAGTCAACCTGATACAAAATCTATAATCTATATTTTTGTATTGTTCAAGATAGAGATGAGTTTCCAGATTACCTATTCTTTCCAGCCGGCCGGAGATAAGACCTAAACCTATATTTTTATCAGCAGATGCATTTTTATTTCTATCTACCAAACATATAGGATTATCTAAATTGTTAAAATTCAGCCTGCCTGTCATCGTATCGCCGGTTTTGGCGACCTTGCCGTCCAGGTCGCCTATCGTCGCGGGTTGCGCGCGCGCTTTTGCGCGGTTTGCGGCCGGCGTCAGCGGCGGAGCCCCCTGCAGCGCATTGTCCGGCAAGAGCACACCCAGTCGCGTGATTGTCTGGCTGCTTCCGTCCTCGAGCCAATAAGTCACGCCGCGATAATCCGCCACCGTCCGCCAGCGCTCTGTTTCGCGGTCGAACACCGCCGCTTCGCGCGCCCCGACAGCGAGCGGCTTTTGCGTCGTCGCGGCGGCGGGGATCAGCGGGTGTCCTTCGAGCGGATCGCGGGCGGCAATGGATTCGCCCAGGTATTCGCCGCTCTGTTCGTCATAGTGATAAATCGTTGTCATGGTGGCCTCCTCAGTATTTAATGCAGTACAGCAGCGCGACGTTGCGCGGTCTGATCGACGCCAGATATATAGGGTCTTTGTGTTTTTGGGCGGTTCCACTCTTTACTGAATAATGCAGATATATATCTCCAAGTTGCGCTGGTTCATAACCCAGTCCAGGGAGGTTATTTTTAATTCTGCTCAGCGCACCGACGACTTGTTTGTCGTCATCGTCTATGGGCACCTGAGTGGATATTTGTGCGGTGCCAAAATCACGGGCGCTATCGACACCGCGACCGTCATCGAAACCGCGAATAAATTCGCTGCGCAGATCGGGCAGGGAAAAGGTGGTGGCGCCATCCCCAACGCCAAAGACGGTGCCGATCGCCGCGAACAGATCGGCGTAGGCGGTACGCGAAATTGTCGCGCCATTACACTCCAGCCAGCCTTCGGGAGGCCTAGGCGCAGCGTAGGCGATCACCGCCCCCGGCGGCGCGTAGACGCTGCTGTCTTTGCCGTCGAGCTTGTCGGCGTCTGCCGCTTTGCGCCTGTCCGCGATCTGTTTTACCTGCGCCGGATTGACCGCGACATCGGTGGCTTTGCCGCCTCGTGCTTCGTCCGCCGTGGCGATACGGATCAAGCCGCGTTTCGAGTCGGTCGCGGGGGGCAGCATGTAACCGGCGCTGCCGTCCACGGTGACGCTGTCTGCCGGCAACGCCGTCAAGACGAGATCGAAGGCGAGCAACAGATCGACGCCGGCTGATTTATAGGCCAGCGCCTGCTCGGCGGCGCTCCAGATCGCCAGCAGGATGCCGTCTGCGAGGTAGAAGCCGACTTCGCGCACCCAGTATTCCGCGGTGCCGTCCTCGACACCGGTCAAGTGGATTTGGGTCTCGTTGACCCGCGCGCCGGCAACCGGAATACGGCGTTTTTCGTCTTTCAGCGCGGTGGCGCTGTTGTCCGGCGTCCATCCCGCCTCGCCCAGGGCGATTTCAGCGATGGTCGCCTCGAGACCATCGTGCTGCGCATTCCAGATCGCGTTCAATCCCGCCGAGGTGATCACCGGGGTCAAGGTGGTATTCATGCTGCCTCCATCGTCGCTTGTGTCAATGTCACCGTCCTGATCGCTGCCACCATTGTCATACCAGCATTTCCAAAGTCTGTCACTGCCTTTGGTGTCATCTGTTCTCTAGCCACTTCGGTGCTTTGTAACCATGCCGCTGTGCTCAGCCGGCACCTTGACTCAAGTGGTGTTTGTCGCGTCCGTGCCTCTCTCCTCAGTGACTGCGCGGCATTCATGATGTTGTAAACACTCAGGCCGTCACCGAAGGCTGCACCGACGCGGATTTCATAATGGCTGCGCACCGGCTTGGCATTGTCGATCAATCGTTTCAGTGAGCTATAAAGATCAGGCCCCAACACCATTTCACTATGTGGTGCAAGATTGGCGTTGGCCCACGACATCAGCTGGAAGGTATGGGGTGCCAGGCCACTGTCCGGTTCGAACCATTCTATTATCTCGGTTTTTGCATCTACTGCTTCCAGTGCCCTTTTTATCGCGCCTACGGTTCCTTTTTTCAGGTGCAAAATTGCACTTTGTTTAATCATTTGTCGTTTCTGGTCTTCGCCCCAACAGCTTTCCCATTCGTCGACACTCAATGCCCAAGCCAGCCAAGGCAGTAAGTCAGACGGGCAAGTATCGACATTCCAGAGCGGTCCAATTTCAACAGGCACATCACCAATTCGAGCAGCGGATAATTCGATGTCTCGTTCTTCCTGTGTTGCGTTCAGAGGTAATAGTGAATCACTCATCCGAGCCGCCTTCAGTCACGTCAATGTTGATAGCAAAGGCCGCCTGATGCTCCCGAACGAGGATGTCGGCAGCAGGGCTAGTGAGGGTGACGTTCTGAACACCGGGCTGGTGCAAGGCTGCATACAACCCAGACAAAGTGATATCAAAGCCAAGTCTATGTTGTTGTTCTGCATGCTCAGCGACTGTCTTTCTGGCTGCATCTGCAACAACCGACTTACCAGGACCGCTGTAGAAAACCAGATTGGCCGTGATGTTGTATTCAACGATTTCTGCCGCTTGTACCGTCACATGGTCAGTTAGTGGACGTATGTCCTTGTCGTTGAGGCGATCTGTTACAACTTGAAGCAGTTCGGTATCGGGCACCCCGTTTCCGTAGATACTCAATACGGTGACGATTACTTCACCGGGGGACGGGCTGGTAACAGCTACGTCTTTGACTGCGCTGGCAGCAGCTAGGGTGTGATAGACATAGGCACCAACGGGGCCGGCCGTACTGTAGCCTTCCAGTGACAAGGGGATTCTGGATCGTAACCGCTCGTCATCCTCAAAAACGGTTGGCGTGGGGGGTGTTGCTTCAGAGTTACCCTCTTCAATGATCTGGCGTTCGACACCGAACAACGCGGCCAGATTATCCAAGTCAGCACCGCCGGCATAAGCTACCATCACTGATCGGGCGGCATCGTTCACCCTCTGCCGTAACAAGGATTCACGATACGCGGCCACCTCCAAAATCTTATAGGCGGGGTCTGATTCCACCAAAGCAGTGAATTCGCTGGAACGGTTACGCAAGTCATCCAGCATTTCTGCCAGGATTGTCTCATAATCCAGCGGTTGCACTACATCCGGGGCGGGCAATAGCGACAAATCGATAGCGTTGGTCATACAACAACCCCTTCTAATTTCATTGCTTTTCCGTCGGGTAGATACTCCCCGACAAGATCAAGGGTGATTTTTCCTTCGTTGATCCGGCTGACCGATACACTGAGTAGGCGTAGCCGTGGTTCCCAGCGGTCCAATGCTTCAGCCGTAGCGGCATAGATTTCTGCTGTGGTTTCTTCATTGGTTGGTGCATCTACCAGGTCGAATAGGCGGCTACCGTAATCACGGCGCATTATCCGGCTACCGATGGGTGTAGTCAGAATGTCGGCGATGCTCTGACGTAAATGAGCATGCCCCTTGAGTAGCTTACCTGTCTTGCTGTTCATACCGTTCATTGTTTCTGATTTACCTTACCCACTGTTGGGTCTCCGTGTGGGTGATCGTGGCCGTTGTAAATATCGCGGTCAGATTGCATAGAACGGGTTTTGTCCGTGATATCCTTGCCACCCTTAATGTCTCCGGTTACATGAAGCTTGCCAGCGATAGTGGTGTCTCCAGTCATGGCAATCCCGCCACCGGAGACTAATTCTGTTGTAGCTCCTTCAGGTAATATGATCTTTAACGCATTGGCTTCACGGTCATAACTGAAGTCAGCACCATTAGCAAAGCGCACACGGCGCACGGTTGGCTTATTGTCGGTTGCAGGGTGTTTATTCTGGTAGATGGCTGGCAACACCACCCCTAATTCCGGGTCACCGTTGGGGCACATAACGACAACTTGTTCCCCTACTTCCGGTGCCCACCAGTCAACATCATTGCTGGCACGGGTACCAATCCAGTTCAGCCAGCCGGTTTCCAGTTCTCCAGACTTGGCCTTTATCAGGGCATTGTCGTAATCCGCTTCAACGATGGTACCCAGCAAAATGACATTGGCCAACCTTCTTTCAAGCTCGTTCAGGCGCCGCATGACATCCGACATCAGGCCACCTGCTCATAGCTGGATTCGTCACCAAAGCTGTCGGAATCATCACTGATATATACTTCTGTAGGCAGTACACCGCCGCCCCAAACATCTTCACCAAGGCGTATGGGTTGTTCCCATGTGATAGCCCACATAGCGACCCCTTGACGTTCTACTTTTCCTGAAAATAGGTTGTCCGCCTTGACGTTGACAGCATCCAAAACACCTTTAATGCTCCAACGCTGACTGGGGATCAGCACCAACAGGGCTTCAACTAGTGCCAACGCTGCATCATCTTTTGGTAGGCCGCGCCTATCACCTGTAATCACAAAAGCAGCCATTCTGACAACGGCTTCTTTTTCTCCAGTTTCAATCTGCTTTATTTGGGGGCTACTCATCAACGCCACACGGATTGCAGGCAACTTGGTAGCAATTCGTTTAAGCTCTTCCAAGTTGAAACGTCCGGGGTGAGCGTCAACAGCACGTAGCTTTGGCATGTCGTGCTTGATCTGGTCAATAACGGCTTGGCGTAGTTCTTTCAGCTTCATGTTGCCCCCATAATCAACTTGTCTGCCCACTCATCGAGGGCATATTGCAAATCAAGGAGGTTGTCTCGTCCCACGCCCATAAATTCACGTTTAGGAATACTGCGCTCGGCATCACCGAATTGGTGAGTGGCGGCATAGACAAGGTTGGAGCCTATTTCTGTTTGTCCAAAGCCGGCAACAGACTGGATGGAATCAACCAGGTGCCCTTTGCTTTGTAGCAAATCTTGATTGCCATGCCGGGTGACAGCATACAGCGGCGACCATTCCGGCCATGCATCATCGTCCGGGCTTTTACGCTCGATCTCTATACGGTCTTTGGTTTGTTGCTCTACAAGACCGCCCAGCACAGAAAGGATACGGGTCGGATCCACCTCCGCCAGCCTGCCTAGCACTGCGTTTAAACGGTCAATACCTTGTAAACCGATAGAGCCACCGATGCCGGCCATCACCACCCCCGCAACTTGTTACGGCTAAAAAGCCGTTCATTGGATTGGATAAGCACACCATCGCTGGATGCTGTGTCTCCATCGTCAGTACTACCCTTGGAATCCGAACCCAGGCCAAGTTCTGTTTCTCCCTTGCTTATTCGTTTTAACCAAGCGATAGTGTCTTCATAGCGTTGGCGTTTTTCCTCTGTTGCGCCACCGCCATCTTCTGAAAGCCAGTAGACAGCAATATCTATGCAAAGACGTTTCAGCAGTGCCGGCATATTTTCAAGTGGAAGCGCAAAACGGGTTGACAGGTACGAATCCATCAACCCGCTTGCATCAGACAGGGCGTTATCGACAGCCGTGGTGTCCAGGTCGTCATCGCGGTCGCGGTCTGCTAGGGTAAATAGGAAATCTTCACCATAGCGGTCAATGATGTCCTGAGTATTTGCATAGGGCATTAACATCCAACCTTCGAAACTTTTTTCATTGGCCTGCCCTGTCCTGGTAAACATCCCAGGCTTTGTCACGCTGGGCGGCCGTGATGTCAAAACCAAGCACACCTTCGAGTTCTTTGACGTTGGGCTTTTTGTCCGGGTCAAGCATGGCGATGGCTTCAACAATGTCTTCCATGTCTTCCATGTTTTCATCAGGCACGGTATCGACACCGACACCTTCACCGATTACCAAGTTGCTTTCCGCTTGGAGCTGTTTTGACTGCTCTTCAGTCAATTCACTGACAGGTACTTCCACCCCTTCAAAGGGAAAATACATATCAGCACGGCGGAAGC
Source organism: Cardiobacteriaceae bacterium (assembly GCA_965277745.1). Classification (GTDB taxonomy): domain Bacteria; phylum Pseudomonadota; class Gammaproteobacteria; order Cardiobacteriales; family Cardiobacteriaceae. The sequence goes on along the minus strand of OZ255837.1, from coordinate 2,354,427 downwards.
CCGGACGCTTCTTTGATCGGATAAATAGGGTTTCACTCATGATTTTTCCTCCCCAAAGGCCCCGCTTCCGGAGGCGATTCTGCCTTGCTGGTGTTTACAGGTAATCAGGAACAACGATTTCAAACTTGCCTTTGAGTTCGTTGGATACGTGGTCGGTACCATCGACAAACAGTTCACGCTCAAGCAACTGCGTGGCCTGCTTCTCAAGTGAAGTAGGAATCACCAGCATGTTCGGCTTGATACCCAAAGGACGGCCACCATCTGCTTTAAGCTGACGCATGGCGCTGTAGGCAGCCCAGAGACTTTTCAAAGTCAACTCGGATTTAACGCCATAGGCCATCTGCCAGAAACCAAAGCCAACGTTACAGCGGAGATCAACACCATAGCGGTACTCGCCGCGCATGAAGACGGCTTCATCATCTTCTTTGGTCATGCTGACAAACTTGGGCTTTTTCCGTTCTTGGTAGATGATGGGCTTGATGGAACGGGTAGTGTCCAGCAAGTACCAAGCGTTACCTTTGTAGCCGCCGTCAACCAGCACATTGGAAACACTGGTGTCCTTGCCTTGACCGTCAACCTGACTGTTGACCGGGTGGTCGGCGTCGAAGAAGTATTGACCGTCATAGCATTCAGAAGAAAAACCCGCTTTCAGTAACGGGAAAACCAGTTCATCGGGGAACACGCCAGTAGCGCGACCCATTTCTTCCATCATGGGCGAGTAAACACCAAGGTTGTCATCTTCAATGTCGGTGCGCTTCACGCCAACGGTGCTTTCGAAGTCTTTGTTGAAGATCTGATAGCCGTGGGCTTCCATATCCTTGATCACACGATCACCCACCCATTCACGGAAACCTGGCCATTGACCTAACCAGCCATAGGTATTGCTGGCTGTGTTGGACTTGATGACCGTTGCAATTTTGTTGTACTGAGGACTGGCAGCGCCAAGACCTTTCTGGAAGGAAGCGTTATAGCCAGTAAACAGGCTTTTCAGCAATTGTGGTGTTACGATAGCCATTACGCGGCCTCCTTAGCTTTTAAGTAGTCATCTTCATCGAGGCCAAGTAATGAACAAGCTGCCTTGTCTTCATTGCTCAACCCCTTGTCATTCTGGTTGGCGGCCTTATCGTCCAGTCCGCTTACTTCGCCAATCTTTGGGGCAGATTCAGAAAACTTCTTGAATTGTTCCAAGCCACCATCTTGCTTGCAGCAAGCGCGGTGATAATCGACCGTTGCCGGAGTAATCACGCCCTTCTTCAAGGCTTTGTCCAACTCGTCTTCAATGTGTTGATTCATGGCAACTTCTTCATGCTCCTTGAGCTTTCTTTCAGCCTGTTCAGCACGGTTCAAAGCCGCGTCATGGTCAGCACGGGGGACAAAATTTTCCAATGACGGACTGTTGGCGCTGTTCAACGCCTTGTCTTTGTCATCTTTAAGTTGGCTAATCGCCGATACGGCTTGCGCTTCAGTCGCTTCCGCTGACAGGCCCAGCGCGGTACAGATAGCGAGCGATAATTTCATAGCGTCATCTCCGGTAGGTTTGATGCGCTGGTTCAGCGCGGTTAAGTGAAGGTTCGGCTGATTGGTCAAACCAGCCGAATAGAGTTGCAGGATTCGTTTTGTCTTGGTGTCGTAAGTAAAGACAGGGGACAAATAGCGGTAGGACTTGTCCTGAATCAGCCAGCGTCCTTCATCATTCCATTCAACCAAGCCCCAGATAGAACCACCGTCACGCACTTCAAGGGCTTTAATCCAACCTATTGCCGGGGCTGGGTCACCGTTCGGGGCTTTAAATTCGGTGGCGTGTTCGACATCGATGGGGAGGTCTGCACCGTTCGCTTCAAAGGCATCAACAATCCCTTGGGGGTTATCGTTGACCCAAGTGCGGCCATCCCTGCCTTCAATCCAAGCCTTGCCGTCTTGAATTTCGCCGGTTGGGATAAGTTCGACCCATAAAGGTGCGCCTTTCTGTGCTGCCAAGGCTTCCAGAATGGGGCGTAAGTCTCTGTTGAGTGCGAAAGTTTTGGTGCTCATGCTCGCTACGGTAGCGCGAGCATAGGGAGGGTTTTAGGTGCAAAATTGCACTTAGTTTTCGTCTAATTCCATGACAACTTCAATGGGTGCCGCTGCTACAAAGGCTTCCCAGAGGTTGCCAAATTTATCAGCGGATATGTGGGATTCCAGCTTTTTCAGAGCTTGCCCCGTTTCTACGGTTATGTCTGCTTGAAGCAATTGCTGTGCTTCTTCAATCGCTTGATCTTCGTTCATTATCTTGATCTCTGTTTGCCTTCAATGGCTTTTTCCAATAGTTCATCAAAGTGTTTGACCGCCTCCGTGTCAAACCGTTCCAACGCCTCACGATTAAACAACCATGCGCTGAAATGTTCAGCGTGGTACTCGTAGTGGTTAGTCTTGCTATAGCGAGTCAACCGCTTACTTGTAGGTGGTCTAGGACTACCCGCCCAATAATGAAGCTGGTGCCCCATCTCATGTACCCAATTGGCGATCAGTTCCGCTTCTTTTGTACCACCATACGCCAAGGCCCATAGTTCCGGTTCATCTCCGGCCTTTCTCAACAAGGCTGCTTTTTCTACAGACTCGGAGAGCTCTTTACCAATTGCCCGATAGTCTGCTTTCTTGAAGTTTATCTTGGCATTGCCCTTTACTACTACATGGTTAAAGGAAGCACTGGTAAAACCGCCAGTCTTGGCAGGGCTACTGGTAGTGTAATTATAATGTCCGTACTGCCTTTGGCTCTCATCCAAATAACCAAGCACCTGCTCACGCACTGCCAAAGAAGCCTTATTATTGGCCCCCATTTCTGATTGTCGGATGACCAGGGTTTTGACTCCTTTGGCTTCTGTAAACTGTTGGAGCTTTTGCAACTGCCGATCTGCGCCGGGAATAGCCTTTAACGATTCTTCCAGATCATCCACAGAAATGTTCTTCATGGAAGACATAGCACTTGGGACAATGCGCTTTTCTTTGGGCCTTGCCCGGTCCGCAGTGCCAACGATGGCTTGAAACTCCGTTTCCTTCTCTCTCCCAAAGGCTTCCGTGTTGGATAGTCTGGCTTTACCGGGGTTGTAGTCCCAACCGGGGTCTATGCCTACAGGTACTTCTTCCACTTTACCGGTGCGTTTGTTATCCCAAAGTGTGGTTTCTTGCTCCGGCGGATCAGATACCCCGCCGCGCTGTGAGACTTGGCGTTCGGTCAATTGCCGGACGCGGCACTTACACCCCCAGCCATTAGGTGGCATGTGCGTTTCCCAGAAGGGGTGATCCGCCGGAAGAATCAGGCCTTCCCAATCAGCATGCTGTAAGCGGTGTTCTTTGGATGGGCCAAGACCGTATTGCAAGTAAGGCATGGCCTCCTTGGTGTTTTGAATACGTTCCCATTGCCCTGCTGTCCTTGCTACTCGTAGGTTTGTGTCGTAGATGATCTTCAAGCGGCGTGGGGTACCCAATTCGACAATAGAGCCATCTTCCATCAATACCTTGCCAAGCCAGCCGTGTTTTCCAAGCAGCGGTTCCAGCTCATCCCCAAACCGTTTAAATGTCTTGCCATCTGCCAAGGCAGCATCAACCGCTTTACGTATCTCGATAAGCAGGTCTTGAGTCATGGCCTTGGCAACAGTGAACGCCCGGGCATGTTCTTCTTTCCAGACATCCCGGTAATCCCAGCCGATCCGATAACCTTTAGCCCTTAGATAATCCAAGGCTTCTTTGGGTGGCGGTGGGGGGGTGGGCTTTAACATCAGCTACCTTCTACGCCTGTGCCGTAGGCAATCAGGCCCGCTTTGGCCAAGGATTCCGTCAACTTGGTCAAATCGGTTTTTTCCAGCAGTTGCGGCAATAGTGCAATCAATTGGTCATAGCCTCCAACCCGCTTTACCGCCTCGACTACCGGATCGGTAATACTGGTTATCTGGGGCTCCCAATCAGTCAACATATCTGCCGCCAGCAGATCCATATCATCGGGTTGGCTCCGGTTAATGGCACGGCCAGAACAGGCAGCACACCGGCAGTCGCTACCATGAGCACGATTAGCAGCCGGTTCTCCGATGGGTGCTGCCGCCTCCAACAATTCAGCATCTTTGTCCGGGTCGGATAGCCCAAGTTTGGCGCGTACTTCTTGAGCCGATACCTTCAAGCCAAGAGGCACTAATTTGGCAAGGTTGTTTGCTAACTCTGTCAAGTCTTCGTGCTCGGGGATATTGATGACAACACGCGGGTAGTCTTTTTGTGGCCCGTAGTTGATGTCTATGTAAGGCTTGATCAGATCACGGTTGATGGTGTTGGCAAGCTGTTTGGCATCTGCCGCAATCAGGTCTTGTCGGACTTCTTCTTGTGCATTCTCATTACCCAGCTTGCCCGGTGTACCTTCAGTGGTTGCCGTTTGTCCTAGTACAGCCTTGGAGACTTGGCGGTCTATCCATTCAACCATACGGGCAAAGACTTCAGAGGCACCAGCGGCTTGCGAGACTTGCTCAAACTCTATTTTCATAGATTCCGGCAAGATGGCCGCTGCGTCGGAACCGATATTAGCCACAGCCGTTTTCAAGATATCTTTGTCATCCGGGCTGGCGGCGTTGTCATACTTACCAAGGCGTAGCGGGATACCATAAATTTCCAAAAATCCCAGCCAGTCCTTCACGCCATACATTTTGCAAATGTAGGAAAAGGCCACCAGTCGAGCCAATCCACCACGTAGCACCAAGCCTGATTTAAGCCGGGGTCGGTGGGCCACGAACTTGTAAGGTGGCAGTTTCAGTCCATTCACTGGGTCAACCATATCAATTAAGCGTATTTCGTCCGGTTCCTTCTGGTTGAACATGAAAAAGCGCGGGTCTCGCCAACGGTATTCCGTAGGCACCCATCGGGTAGCACCGCTTCTGTCCCACAGGATTTCGCTGACGCTGTAGCCCTTGCCCAAGGCGTCTAAAGCGTTGTCTACCAAGTCGCCAAACTCTGGCGTTTCAATTAATCGCTTGATGTCTTCGGCCAGTTCTTGGGCTTGGTTGTCTTCACTCCCCGCTACCACTGTGGCTGACAGGCTGGAAACTGCCAACTTGCGAGTTCTCAACACACTGGAATAGTGCGGGTCTCGTTCCTCCATCTCTTCAGCCAACGTCAAATAAGCTTCGTGATCACCTTCTGCCGCTGCTTTCAAGATGCCGGCCAACCGTTGTGGGGTCAGACCATTAGCCACACTGCCACTACCCCAAGGGTTACGAATGGAAGTAGGTCCCGCGATTTCTCTGGTCAGTGCTTTTTGTGTTCCGGCCATGATTACCACGCCCCCCTGCGTGCAAACACATTACCGCCAGCCTTGACCGGGGTGTATTCATAGTCTTGTTGATTGCCGGCTGCCCAGTTCAGGAATTGACTGGTACTGTCTACTTGATCGTCGTGTTCAGCCAACGGGAAGGTGAATAACTCTTTCTCGAAGTCCGGTAACCATGGCGCCGACTCGGGAATAAAGACCTTGCCGGCCTCAAACTTGGCGGACTGGGCAGACATACGGGTCAGTTTGTCGTTTTCAGGGTTGACGGCAATGGTGGGTAGTTTGGTGTGCGCCTTCAGCTCCTGGATCAAAGACTGACCGCTAGCCTTGTCTTCAATCAAAATGGCAGTGGGATGCCATTTCGCGGCCAAACTCTTAACCGTTGCTTTCAGGCGGGGGTACTCCACCCGATCACGCCAAACATCCAACAGGTAATACGCCAACTTGGTTTCTGCCCATGTGGTGCAAACGGACGGATCATTGATTTGATTGGGCTTGTACGCGGTATCCCATGACTGGACAATTCGGATAGGGTTAGCCGGCGGTATTTTGTAATATCGCACCCACGGCTTTTTAATCATGCCGCCTTCGACTGGAACGGGTTCTTGTTGATATTGTCCTGCATATCCGTAAGTGCCAAGGGCTTTCTTGTTCTTGTCAATTTCCTTGGTGTTTTCGCGTTCAGGGTGCAGGATGTCACCAACCGGACGAATACAGACTATTCCGCCAAAGTCATAGACGGTTTTGGATTCAGCTACGGCAGGAATTTTTAGATGTTCCCAGCCACCTTGTGAAAGCAGGTGACCGGATAAGTCTTTCTCGTGCAACCGTTGCATAACCACCACAATCACACCATTTTTCTTGTCGTTTAAACGGCTGTAGTAAGTTCGGTCAAACCATTCCAAGGTTTTTTCACGCTCTACGGCACTTTCCGCTTGGCGGGGATTGTGTGGATCATCGACAATCAAAAAATCACCGCCCTCGCCTGTGGCTGTGCCGCCTGTGCTGGTTGCTATGCGGTGTCCTCTGGCAGTGGTGACAAACTTCGATTTTTCGTTCTGATCTTTGACCAGTTGAACCTTTGGGAATACTTGCTTGTACCAAGGGGTTTGAACCACCAACCGACAATCAACACTGTGCTTCAGAGAGAGCTTGTCTGAATAACTGGAAACCAGGAACTTGCTACCGGGGTCGTGGCCCAATACCCAGGCAGGCCAGGCCACAGACACAGAAATAGACTTCAGATAGCGGGGCGGTATGTTGATAATCAGCCGTTTGATGTCTCGTTCAGTACAAGCCTTCAAGTATTCGGCAATCAGATCAACATGCCAGTTGTGCAGATACTTTGTACCGGGGTCTACTGTGGCGAAGGTGCATTGAATGAAGCTGGATAGGTCATCGCGTAACACCGCTTGATAAAACTGTGATTTATTGGGTGGTGTGTGCATCGATATATCGCTCTATGATTGCTTCATCAGCGTCGGACAGGTTGATGGTGTTATCAGGTATCTGGTCATCTAGCCCGCGGATACGGCGAATAACTTCAACGTTGTGGCGGTTGGCCTCCGTCAATACCTTCAGGTTCCGGGCATCCTGAACCATCAAGTGGATGTACTGTTCGTCTTCAGCCAGAACCTTCAATGCCTTGTTGGCAATTTCCAAGGCTAACCGGGCATTTTCCAGGCCTGTGCCCATGTCCTTGATGTCTTCAATAGCTGCTTCATCAATGGCTTTAGCCACGGCTTCTGGTTGGCTGGCTACTTCGGGGGTCGGCTTACCGGCAAAATAGGCTTTGACCCGTTCACGCTTGACCATTGCACCGTCACGGACCCAGCCATGTTGCTTGGCTCTACGGCGTATGGTGCCCTCGGACGTGCCAAACTCGGTGGCAATCTTGCGTAAGGATCTGAGGTTTGCGCGATACTCGGTTTCCACGCCAAGCCAGTCAATTGCTTTAGCCATCAATTACCTTCAATTCTTTGTTCAATCAATCTGTCCAGCTTGGCGTTTATGGCCCGTAGGTCTTGCCTGATCTCGTTACGTGTGGCATCGACACGCTGTTCGAGACGCTCATGATTTTGCGCAAGGAACTCGATACTTTGTGCATTCTTCTCAATCCGTTTATCCATGACCAAAGCCCAGGAAAAAACCGACAAGGCAATAGCCACGGTGCTTATGATATGGCCGATACTGACGGTCTTGTCCAGGTGCCATTGGTGATAATCATTTTCTGCGCGCATACGAATGTCCTTGATTTTCTATGCCATTCACGGAATCGGATAATGCCTTGTGTTTTCTGCGGCAATCTCCGTACAAGCCAATCACCGTCTTCACCCAAAAAATCATCTCAGCTTCATTGCCTCCGCCCAGCAACGGCAGCTTGGGACATCGCTGTAGCAACGCGCGGTCGATCTTTGGCTGATTCACCATTGGCGATGTCGATAAGGTCGTTGATGAGGCGCACGCCGTCAGCATCCAGGTTGCAGCCATCATTGCCGCGATGTTTGTCCTCCACATAACGTATTACCTCTTTTTCAACGACCCGTATTTCCGCCTTGGCTTTTGCGCTGTCATTATGGTAGGCGTCCGCAATTTTCCGATTGATATTTTGAGCGGCTTCGCTGCGTGCAAGCGCACTGGCGACAGCAGCTTGCCGCTCAAGAGAACAGGCAAGATGCGCCTTGTCCAGTCCATGCGCATGCCCTTTGTAATAGGCTATGGCCGCTACAACGAGCATGCCGTAAACCGGCCATAATTTAATCAGTCTGCTCATACTCGATCGGCCGATGCTGTTGCATCCCCATACTGTTTTTATCGTCCCACGCGGCGCCGAAGACATACGCTCCGATCACCGAGCCCGCCAGGAAAAAAGCGCCATTGGCCAGTGTCTCGTGCAAACGGGTATCCGCCCCCCGAAAAAGAAGATAAATCACCACAAAGGCGCACAGCGACAAGGTCACGATGATAATTCGCCGCCTGATTTTCCAGGGTGCCTGCTTCATGCCGGGTAATGCTCCCATTGCAGCTGGTAGTGCGGCCCATCGGGGAATTTCCGCCAATCCCCGCCCCAGGTAATGGGTACTGCCAATTCTTTTGCGGCCTGTTTCATCGCCGCGGCAATCCGGTGGTAGGGCGGCCAGCTCCAGTCGATGCGGCCATCCACATACGCGCCGAGGTCGACGGCGTGGCCGGTAAGATGGCGGCTGCGCATGGTTTTGCTCGCTCCCGCAGCAAATAGTTTTTTCTGCCGCACAATGGTTCTCAAGCCTTCCAGCACGGTAAAATCGACTTCCGTGATCTCGATTGCCCGTTCAACTACGCGCACAAGATCGGGGTGTACCCCCTCAAGACGTTGGTAGGAGCGTTTTCCCAGTTTGTAGGTCATCGAGTTTTTCCTGGATAGAATTGCGGTTTATGCCCTAGAATGTTTGGGATGCTCAGAATTGTTAAGGTGCAAAATTGCACTTGTGGGCGTAAATTACAGGCATAAAAAACCGCCCGAAGGCGGTTGGTTGAAAATAAAAAAGCCCCGCACTTTTGAGTACTCAGTTTGGGTATGGGTATTCAATAGCTTTCTGACGGCTCATAAATATTAAAATTTTTTAACTTTACAAATATAATGTTAGTTATTACTATCAGCGTACCCCCCCTGCTGGCTTCGCCGCAGGCCGCGAGGCTCCGCAAGGAGCCTCTGCTTTTTTGAAGGTGCATTTTCACAAACCATGAAAACCGCGCTCTATATTGATGGTTTCAACCTTTATTATAGATGCTTGAAAAATAGTCGGTACAAATGGCTTGATCTGAAAAAACTCTTTCAACGCCTTCTGAAATCCCATAATCGAATCACGGGGATACATTATTTCACCGCACACATAAGACCAAGACCCGATGATGAATCGGCACTGCTTCGTCAGCAAGTCTACTTGATGGCCATTAAAGCCTATATACCTGAAATCAGAATTCATTACGGCCATTTTCTGCAGCATAAGACAAGAATGTGCAAGGCCAAGCCGCCGCCGAACACCGTTGAAGTCATTAAAACGGAAGAAAAGGGTTCGGATGTCAATCTCGCCGTACATCTGATGAACGACGCATGGCTTGATGCGTTCGATTGTGGCGTCATTGTTTCGAATGACAGTGACATGGCGGAATCAATGCGTTTGATTCGTAAACATCATCCAGACAAAATATTGGGTCTCATTACTCCCGGGCAAAAAACTTCGAAACAGCTTGAACAACACGCGCATTTTACAAGAACAATACGAAATAGCGTGCTGGAAAAATCCCAGCTCCCTAATTCCATACCCGGAACAAACTTCAAAAAACCGGATAACTGGTAGCTAAAAACGCTTTAAGCAGCAGTAGTATTGCTTGTACCGGGCGGGTTGATTATATACAAAATATTCCGACGACTTAGTCCATACTTGATCGCCAAGAAGTCAGCCCGACAAAAACCCTTCACACCGTTCAGTTTGTAGTATTCATTCCTGATCAGGTCGTTTCTGATCCGTTTGAATTGCGTCTTGCTGGGCAGGTACAGGGTGTCGCCCGTGTAGTTGTCACATAGCCTCTGTGCGTCATCTACACCCAGCACAAGGGTCAATGGGTGGTCATGGGCTGCTTTAACAGGAAAATAAACTCTGGCCCCACCCATGGATTGCCCAAGTTTGATGGCCTGTTCGGGGCCTACGATTTCCGCTATTTCATGCAACACGCTCAAGGTCTACCTCCGTCGGTTGGTCAGTGGATGCGTCATTTTCGAGGCGATGCGTGACGCAGTGCGTCACAGCGTTGATCCTGGCTAAGGGGGGCAGCACACGGTCTTCCATCCCGGAGGGTGTTTTTTTAAAAAAGTATTTTAATTTCATCTACTTATCTTTCCTTAGATTTGAAGGGTGTCACTGAAGGGACACCAATTTTTTTAAGTGTTAGCGAAAAACCTATTTTACAACATATACTTATGCCATTTTCTTGCTTCAGGTGGCGGGTGGCACCCCCCTAAAACATATATATAAATATAAAAATACACACGGCGTGGTTTCCCCCTTACGTATAGATAAAAAATAAGTGCCACCTGCCACTTTTTTTATTTATCTATTTGAAAAATATATAAAAAATTGGGTGGCACTTACTTTTTTAACTGCCACCGTGACGCCACCTTTACAGTCCACAATGTTTGACCGCCTCTCTGATTTCGTTGTTGTCCATTTTCTTATCCTTAAGTAAAATCCAGGGGCGTTGTTTTTTTCCTTCAATTTTTAAAATTTCTTGTTGTGCGTGATGTTGTAGCAGTTTGGTCAACTGACCTTCCTCGATATCGCTGTCGAATACGTCTTTGTCGGATAACTTCAGCATTTCCCGGATGATCTGCCGGAATGTCATGGCTGGATAGGGCGGGTCCTTCATCAATTCCCAAAACAGGGTCTCCGTTTCCGTCCGGTTGTTGCGAATCATGCGTGTACGAGCTTCCGTGCCCATCGACTGCTTCCAGTTAAAACCGGTCAGATCACGCTTTATCAGGTAATTGTAAAGTTGGGTTACGCCGTCTGTTTCGAGCCATGCGTAGAGACGGTTATAGTAATTACTGTCCTTTGGATCGTCAGGGCCGAAAAAGACGTTGATGCGCCTGTCTTGCGTTGTCAGGACCAACGCATCGGGGTGGTTGGACATGAAAAAGAAGTTGGTAAACACCCGTTGCGTCTTTTTGCCGCCATATTTCAGGTTGACTTCCAGGTATGGATCGGTCAGCAGGCTTCTGATCTTGTCGGATATCTGGAATCGCTTGTTGCTCTCCCGGACCTCTTCGATCGAGCAGACCAGACTTTTATGCAGATAATCCTGGTAGGCCCCCGCGCTGCCTTCCCCGGATAGCGTGTCCATCTTGGTTTTGCTGCAATTCCATTGCCCCAGCAAATTGCCCAGTAACTCGACCACCCATCCGCGCCCCGTGCCGTGGGCAACCGATACGTGCAGAGGAACAACCTTGCAGCGGTGTTCCGGGTACTGCATACAAAAGCCCATCCAGCTTATGAACCACTCGCGTTCATCACGGTTGGGGAACAGGTATTTCATGTGGTCGAAGAATACTGCTAATTCATCGCGGCTTGCAGTTTCGGCAAATTCCGGCATATGGAATTCATTGATCCAGTCAAGCCCGTAGTTGTCGGTGATTACCCGTCCATTTTTAGGCTCATAAACCGTACCTTCAGCGGCTTGGCGTTTAGGCTGCACCAGCCAGGCCTTCCATACCGGGTCTAGTCTGGTCTTGTCCGGGTCTTTCGCCGTGGGAGCGGGTATCTCATGGCGCACATTGGCCGTGCGGTTTTTGAATTCGTTTAGTCTGGATAAGCAGCAGTGGGGCGGTTTACTCAAATCACACACCCGATCGCCGTCTTGAACGTAGATATAGCGGTCCAGGAAAACGCCTACCAAGTCACCTTGTTCCTTATCCTTGGCGGCTCTTGCCATGCGTAGGATGGTGGCCGCCGTGACCGGCTCTTGACGCAATAAGTTGGCTTCGAAGGTCTGCCACTTGGCTTTCATCTCGTGGGCGTTGTATTTACTGCTTGTCCGGCTCCACTCATCCCACAGTTCAAAGCCTGTTGTATCGCCGTCGTGCTGATGATACAACGCCATGCCCACCCTTACCCATTGGTGGTAGTCTTCAGCGTCCACATCTTCCAATGCTGCCTTGAGTCGTTCGGTTGAGACATTGACCTTGGGCTTGAGATTGGCTAACACGCGTTCCGAATCGGCAATCCCGTCATCTCTCAGCCGGCCGGATTGCCCCTTTTCTACAATTTTCCAGTCTTCGGGGACGATACTTTCAAAATAATCAATGAGTGCCTGGGCTTGCTCTACAGTGATACAAGGCAGTTGATCTTGCCGAATATCGACAAGGTTTTGTTCGGTCACCCACTTGTAAGGGTTGCCGGTGCCCGGATGTATGGCGAAGGCGACAAACTGTTGGCCATCGCCAAGAATTTCGGTTCGGTGTTGCAAACCCAGGAAGTCTTCATAGGTCTTGCTGGCAACCTTGGTGAAAGGATTATCGGTACGATAGACCAGGAGAATCTTTGGGGCACTGCCGACTCGTTGAACCGTTTTGCCGAGGTGTCTTTCGCACCATGCAAGCAACAATTGCAGAATTTCCAAGTCTTGTACATCCAGGTCGATTGCCGGGGTGTATTTGGTCAAAACACCCACGCCCCCATTGGCAAAGCCATTGGACAGCCACCGCTTCAAGTGGTCTTTGTTGGCTTGCATCGTTTCCCAGCCCGGCAGCCCCTTGGGGAACTTAAAACCGGGTTTGATGGGAACGATAGAGTAGCCTTTGCCCAGTAACTTAGGGCCATAATGCTGTAAAAAACTTGTACTTTTGGTCTTTTTCATACTATTATCTCGGTGGGTATAGGCTCTAAAGAGTCTTTAAAGGCCGCTGCATGGGTTCCTGTCCGTCAGCGGCTTTTCTTTTACTCGTCAGTTCCGGGAAGGTTTTTTCCAGTTCTTCCAGCACCGCTGTACCGGTGGCCACAGCTTCGGAAACTTCCCTGTGTGCGATCTGCGCCACCTGTAGATCAGGACGCGGCCCCAACTTGATGACAGAGACCTGGGCTTCCATGTGTTCTTTGGTCAGGCTGGCCGCCATTCGACAGGTATCGATGGCTTCGGCACTTTGTTGGCGGGCGCAGACAAGAGCGCCAATCACCCCGTACACGTTATTGAGGTAATCAAGCCTCAGGTCTTCAGGCATTGCCCCCAGGAGGGCGACTTCTATGTGCCATAGGCGGTCATGGAATGGGTGGATTCCTTCATACTGACCCAGCCAGCGGAATATCTTTTGTGCGTTGACCCGCATGTCGTTGTAGGGGTCATCGGTGCGGTTGAAGGTAATATCTTCATTAGCCAACTGTTCCGTCAATCCACAGTTTTCCGCCGACTGGACGATTTCAGCGGTGATCTTCGAACGGCTCGCCTTGGGCTGTTCCAGCCAGCGATTGACGGCGGTCACGAGCAGTTCCAGGCGTGAGTGTTGCTTCATGCGTCGATCATCCCGCGCGGTTAAGCTGCTTTTTTGTACAAGGTGGGGTCGTATTCAAGGGCCCCCTCGGTCAGCCGTTCCAACTTCAGGGCCTGCTTTTCAGGGATGACAGTCCCCCATTGAGATACTGCTGCTTGGGTGATGCTGAGTGCATCAGCTAGTTTTACTGTGTTGCCGAAGTAGGCTACGGCTGCGTGTTTATTCATGTCAGAGCGCTCCTAGTCAAGAAACACAACCAATTATAATCAAAGTTATTCTATAGTCAATAACTTTGATTTGTTTGAGAATTTTCATTGAAGTTATAAAATGGATGATATGAGTAATAAATTAGCTGAAAACCTAAAAGCTCGGTTAAGTGCGCTTGGCATGACTCAAAAAGAGTTAGGTGAGAAAACAGGCATATCCCAGGTTATGGTTCACAAACTACTGTCTGGAAAATCCAAATCCACGACTAAGATTCTTGATCTAGCAAAGATTCTACAATGCCAGCCAGACTGGTTATTGTATGGTAAAGACGCTCCCGAACCGGTAGCAAATGCTGAGTGGGTTGGGGATATTGAAGCTTGGGACGGTGGGACTGAACTGAGAGACGATGAAGTAGAACTGCCCTTTTTTACGGAGGTGGAGTTGTCTGCCGGGAGCGGAGCCTATGCCGTGCAGGAAAATTACGGCCCCAAGCTTAGGTTTGCCAAAGCAACACTGAAGAAATGCGGAGTTGCTCCCGATAACGCGGCATGTGTCAATGTAAGCGGCACAAGCATGGAACCCGTGTTGCTGGATGGAGCTATCGTTGGCGTGGACACCGCAAGCACCAGTATCAAAGATGGGGAAATGTACGCCCTTGAACACGACGGGATGCTTAGAGTGAAACTGCTTTATCGCGTCCCCGGCGGGGGATTGAGGCTTCGCAGTTTTAATATCAACGAATACCCCGATGAAGTCTATGGTGCTGAAGGTGTCAAGACCATTCGCATCATTGGCCGGGTGTTCTGGTACTCGGTTTTAAGATGAGAAGGGAGGTATGGATTAATGAAAAAACTAGTGTTATTCTTGGTATTGATGGCTGCGATGGCTGTATCTTTTGGTGTATTATCAGGAAATTCAGCTAATTACATAGTGGGTATAGAGCCTTCAGACATCTACTTAAACCTTGAAAAACGAGGTATCGATAAGCAAGGCCCAAGACGGGTAGGATCAGACCATCCGGAAATTTGGTTGTGGGAGTTGAAGTCTCAAACTAGCTTGGTGCCGGATAAGGTTGAAATTTGGTCTCGTGATGGGGTTACCAAAGTCTACAAGGTCGTGGTCAAGTCTCTTCACCCAAACAAAGCCTTGGCTGCTTTTGTTGCCACCATGCCGTATGACGGAGCAAACCCAGATCAAGCAAAGTCATGGGTAGAGAGTAACTATAGCAATAATGGTGCTAGCACTGTCATTGGGGGAGTTCCTTTTGAAATCATCAGCATGGACACCATAACTATTCTAAAGATTGGTTTTTCCATAGACTAGCAGCACCATCTTTAACACCCTGAGTAGCCCGCCGCAGAGCGGGTTTTTTCGTATCCGTAAGGAATAATTACTCACATGTAACTAAAATAATATAATTAAAGTTATTGACTTTATGAATAACTTTAATTATATTTCTCTTGTGCCCACTAAACAAGAGGACAGGACAATGATCACTACCCGCCAACGCCGGCCTGCGTGTCGCCCATCTTACCGCCATATCTCGACCGAGGCCGAACGCCGTGCGGCGCAGTCATGCGCGAACTCCCGCCGCCTCGCCCGCTACCGCACCCGGAAAACGCTCCACGCGCTTGCCGGCGGTAGGGTGCACATCCCACTGGAACTGGAGTGAGCCATGCGCTACACCGGACTCGACGCCGACACCCTGAATCAGGCGAGCGACGAAAAACTGATCGCCGAAGCGATGCACGGCGGCGACGCGCTCTGCCGCGAACTCGCCTGCCGCCTCGAACGTGAGATTGGCGAACACGCCGCCGTTCAGGCGCGTCTTGGCGAAATACGTGAAAGCGTGCGGCGGAAAAACACAGACCGGATGGATAGATTCCTCGACAAGCAGATCGAACGACTGAAAACCCGTAACCCAAACCAGGAGAACAGACATGTTGGAAAAACGCATTGAAAATCTTGAAAAGCAGGTCGCCAAACTGACCGTTGCCATCGAAAAACTGACTGCGGTGTTAACCACTGGCACCACTCCGCCGCCGCTCGTGCCGGCCGGCGCCGTGGCGGCGGAGTCCCCGGAATGCAAAACCGAAGCGGTCGCCAAAGCGGTGGAGAAGCAATCGCCGACGATCGAGGACGTGCGCCGCGCCCTGATTGACCTTGCCAACGGGCATGGCCGTGAGGCCGCCCTGTCTGTGCTCGGCAGCTTCGCCGCGCGCAAGGTCGGCGACCTCGACGAACACCAGTACGGCGCTGTGATCGCCCTCGCCGAAACGTATGGACAAAAGGAGGCGGCATAATGAGTGACACAATCCACAACATCCCCTGCGCCATGCTCAACGCCGCGCGGCTCTGCGTAGCCAACAAGAATTACAAGATAGCGCTGCACTACGTGCTGATCGACGCCGACCACCGGGAAATCATCGCGACCGACGGGAAAATGCTCTATTACGCCTGGAATCTTGGTATGGAAGGGACAGGGCGGGCGCTGATCCGCTACGCGAAGTTGCCGGTCGCCGCCGACCAGGCGACCCTCACCGGTGACCGCCTCGAAGGAGGGAGAAGCCTCCAGCTCGTCGACCGCTATCATGACGCATACGCTTACCCGGATATGAGAGTCGCGCTGCCGGCAAAAACGGACGTCCCTGACGGCACCGCATTTACCCACCCGTTTCGGGCGCGCTATCTGGCCCAGGCCGAGCGCTGCTTCGGGAAGGACACGGAAATCTGGCTGTTACCGTACCAAAACAGGCTGATCCTGCATCCGCGTAACAGTAACGCGTTTCTGCTGGTGATGCAACTATATGGTGGTGGGGACGGGTTGTCGCCGCCTTCGACCTATTACGGTATTTACGGGGCGGACAACGCCCCGCAGCGGGAGGCGGCGTGATGGACGAGGCAAGGATCACCCTGGAACGGGTACTGTGCTTTTTCAAGTGCGTACTGCCGAAAATCGATTATGGCGCCTCGCCCTTCGACGCTGACGCCATCGCGCTCCTGAACGAAGTGCCGGGCGAAGTCGAACGCCTATTAGCAAAATGGGCGGAAGACGGGAATACAGGAGGCGGGGATGTCTGATCATGCGCGTCTATCGCCGTCCTCGGCCCATCGCTGGCTGCGCTGTCCGGCCTCGGTGCGCATGGAAGCGCCTTTTCCCGACACCTCCTCCCCCTACGCGGCCGAGGGGTCGGTCGCGCACGTGCTTGCAGAGCACAGTTTGTGCAGCGGCGCGGACGCGGATACCTATGTCGGCAAGACGCTCTCTTGTTATCGCGACTACCCGGTGACGTCCGAAATGGCAGCGGGTGTGCAGGCGTATCTCGACCTCGTTCGGGCGCTGCCCGGCGCGAACAGGACGCTGCCATCCCTGCGCGTTGAGGCCCGGGTGTCGTACGCACCCTGGGTGGCTGACGGCTTCGGCACCGCAGATGCGGTGGTCTTCGACGCCAAAACCAACACCGCTGCCATTGTCGATCTTAAATTTGGCAAGGGTGTCCGCGTCGACGCTGAAAACAACCCGCAGCTTATGCTCTACGCCCTTGGCGTCCTGCACGAGTACAGTTATCTATATTACGTCGAGGCTTTCCGTCTGATCATCGTTCAGCCGCGTCTCGATCATGTCAGCGAGTGGACGATTTCCCGCAAAGACCTGCTCGCCTTCGGAGAACAGGCGGGCGAGCGGGCGGCGCTCGCGTTGTCCGACGACGCACCGGCGAGTCCCGGTGAAAAGCAATGCCGCTTTTGCAAGGCGAAAGCCGTTTGCCGCGCGCTCGCCGAGCACAACCTGAAAACGGCAGCGGAAGAATTCAGCGATGTTACCGCCCCGGTCGCCGTCAAAGACACGAGTCGCCTTGATAATGACGAAATCGCTGCGCTCCTGCCGCAGCTGAATATGATCGCTGCCTGGATCAAGGCGGTGGAGGCGCATGCCATCCGCGAGCTCGAACATGGCCGGGATGTCCCCGGCTACAAGCTGGTTGCCGGTCGATCGATCCGCAAATGGCGCGACGAAGCGGAGGCGGAAGCGCGTCTGCGCGGCGCGCGCCTCAAGGTGGCGGACATCCTGCCGCGAAAACTGCTTTCCCCCACCCAGGCGGAAACGCTGCTCGGTAAAGGACATCCGCTGCTTGGCGAACTGGTGGTCAAGCCGCAGGGCAAGCCGACTCTGGCAGTGGAGTCGGACAAACGGCCGGCATTGAAGTCCTCTTTAACAGACGATTTCAGTGCTGCGGCCTGAAAAACCCACTGGCCCGGTGGTGAAACGGGCAATCCCTTAACGTGATACAACTGGAGAAACGATGATGACTACACAGCAACGAAAAGTCATAACCGGAGAAGTCCGCGGCTCTTACGTGAACGTCTTCACCACCCGCCTCAATGACCTTTCAGGTAAAGAAGAATACTCAATGATGATTCTGATTCCGAAGGAGGACAAGAAAACGGTTGCCAATCTCAAAAAGGCAATCAAGGCGGCTGTTGATGACAAGTGGGGTTCGAAACGCCCTGCAAATTTGCGTAACCCGCTACGTGACGGTGACTCTGAATCTGACCTACCTGACACAGTAGGAGCAGGTGAAGAGCCATACGCTGGTCACTACTTCATGAACCTGAAGTCTTCCCAGAAGCCGGGAATTGTGGATGTGAACGTTCAAGCCGTGATTGATGAAGGTGATTTCCGTAGTGGAGATTATTGCCGGGTATCAATCAACGCCTATGCCTACGACCAAAAAGGCAACAAAGGTGTGGCGTTTGGCTTGAACAACATCCAAGTCCTACGCAAGGGTGAGCCTTTGGGTGGCGTTTCCAGACCTGAAAATGACTTTGACATTGTTACTCAAAGCAGTGATGACGCTGAAGACATGGATTTTCTCGACGCGGCATAAGCGGAGCCAGCAAAAGTCATGCAGAAAGTATCACTGGATTTTGAAACCTACAGTGAAGCTGACATTAGAAAGTTGGGGGCTTGGGCGTATGCCGCCCACCTTTCGACCGAGGTTATCTGCATGGCTTATGCCATTGGAGACAGTGAACCGGTCTTGTGGTTGCCGGGTGATGAACTGCCCGAATTCGTCCTGGACCCAGGCCGGTTCACCTTTCACGCCTGGAACAGCTTTTTTGAATGGTGTATCTGGCACCGTGTGCAGAGTCGCCAGGGGACTCGGGCGGCGCGACGTGGTACGTGGTGGCAGCAGATGCAACACACGCTTGACTGGCCTGAACCTTATATTAGCCAATGGCATGACACCGCGGCGCTCGCCACCGCGATGGCGCTCCCTCGGGGGCTCGGCGATTGCGGCGCGGCGTTGGGGATATCTCAAGACAAACAGAAAGACAAGCGCGGCAAGTATCTCATCCAAAGGCTGTGCAAACCGAACCGCGGCAAGCGTATTGAAGATCCTGAATTGCTCCAAGAACTTTATGACTACTGCCTACAAGATGTAGTAGCAGAACGTGAAATATCCAAGTGGCTCCGCCCGCTGAACAACACGGAAAGAAAGGTCTGGGAACTTGACCAGACAATAAATATCCGCGGCGTCTTTGTCGATACTCAAGCGGTGGACGATGCCTTGGTGCTGATTGACCAGATCGCTCAAAAGCTCAATGAAGAAGTAGCCCAGATTACCTGTCGCCATCTAACTAATGTCAGTCAACGCCAGCGAGTGATTGACTACATTAGCAACGATCTGGGCTACCCCTTGATTCAGTTTGACAAGGCTTACCTTGGCGAAGTGCTGAAAGATGACGCACTACCAGCTACCGCAAGACGACTGATTGAGATACGCCAACAGTTAGGCAAAACCAGCACGGCCAAGTATGCCGCTTTAAAAGAACTGGTGACAAACGACCACCGGGCACATGGTTTATTGATGTACCACGGGGCATCAACGGGTAGATGGAGTGGCCGCCACTTTCAGCCGCAAAACCTCCCGAAGGGTGCGTTTGTGGACGTGGACGCCTGTATCGAGGTATTCCGCCACCGTGACCCCGGACTGCTGGCAGCGCTCTACGATGATCCCATGGAAGCGCTCGCCACCTGCCTGCGCGGGATGATCGTCGCGCCGCCGGGCAAGCGCCTGTTCGTCGCCGACTATGCAGCGATCGAGGCACGGGTGCTCGCCTGGCTTGCCGGACAGGAAGACCTGCTGGTCATGTTCCGTTCCCACGGCAAACTCTACGAATACACCGCGAGCCGTCTTTACGGCGTCCCCCTGGAACAAATCGGCGGCAAACAGCGTTTTATCGGCAAAGTGGCGACACTCGCGCTGGGCTACCAGGGCGGTTCCCGCGCGTTTCAGGAAATGGCCGAAACCTATGGTGTTTCGATAGACACCGAGCTCGCGGAGCGCGTCAAAAACGAGTGGCGCAAGGCCAACCGGCGCATCGTGCGCTTCTGGCGGCAGATCGAGAGCGCCGCCATCCAGGCCGTCAAAAACCCGAATACCAGCTTCAGTTACCGGTCGATCAAGTTCCGGGCCATAGACAACTTCCTCTTCTGCCGCCTGCCGTCCGGCCGTCTGCTCGCTTACAACAAGCCGCGCATTGTTGAAGGTGATTTCAAGGCGGAACAACTCGCTTTCATGGGCACCAACTCAGTTACCCGCAAGTGGGAACGCCAGAAAACATATGGTGGTAAGTTGGTGGAAAACATCACCCAAGCGGTAGCCCGTGACTTAATGGCTGAAGCCATGTTGAGAGTGGAAGCCGCTGGCTATGAGGTGGTGCTTTCGGTACACGATGAGTTGATCGCTGAAGCCGGCGACAGCTTCGGCAGCGTCGCGGAGTTCGAAGCTCTGATGTGCCGATTACCAACGTGGGCCACAGGCCTGCCGGTCAAGGCGCAAGGATTCGCGGCGAAAAGGTATCGCAAATGACAAAGAGCGACTTTTTCTTCCCGAAAGAAATAAAGCAACTGATTGAACAAGAGGCGGTTATCTATTGCAGTCATTCCGGTGGAAAGGACAGCCAAGCCATGTACCACTTCTTGAGTCGAAACATTCGCTCCGAACAGCTAGTCGTTGTTCACGCGTCGCTCGGTGAAGTCGAATGGCCGGGCGTCATCGATCACATAAAAGCAACAATCAACGAACAGTTGCATGTTGTATCGGCTAAAAAGACATTTCTGGGAATGGTGGAAAATCGCGGAAAGTGGCCTAGCAGTGCATACCGCCAATGCACTTCGGACCTAAAGCGTGGCCCCATTATGAAATTCATTCGGAATGACTTGAAAGAAAAGGGCAAGACAATAGGCATCAACTGCATGGGGCTCCGCGCCGAGGAATCAACAGCCAGAGCAAAGAGACCCCCTTTTTGTATCAACAAAAACGAATCTGTCAACGGCAGGGTAAAGCGAACAGTTTATAACTGGTTCCCCGTTTTCCATCTTACGACTCAAGACATTTTCAACACGATCAAACAAGCCGGGCAAAAGCCGTTCTGGGCTTACGAATCAAATGAAAGGCTTTCCTGTGTGTTTTGCATCATGGGCAGCCGGAACGACCTGCGACATGGCGCAACCCAGAACCCGGAACTGTATAAAAAATATGTAGAACTGGAACGCCGAATCAAGCACACCATGTTCATGAAAGGCAAACAACCAATCGGGCTTGAAGATTTTGTTGGGATTCCGGTTGTTCAAATTGATGAAGAGGAAGCAGCATGATTCTTGAATCGTTCATCGAAAAGAGGGTTACAGCATATGCACAACGACACGGCTGGCTGGCTTATAAATGGACAAGCCCCAACCAACGTGCGGTGCCGGATCGCTTGTATTTCAAAGCCGGAATGGTGCTGTTGGTCGAGTTTAAGGCACCCGGTAAACGGCCGACAAAATTACAGGCCTACGTGCATCAGAAATTGAAAGAAGAAGGGTTCAGCGTCCATGTCATCGACAGTATCGAAACCGGCAAGCAGCTTTTCACGCAATCGGTGGGGAAATGAACATAGAAAATCTGCACACCTATCAACTGAAGGCCATGGACTTTATCGCCGCACAGAATTCCTGCGCCTTGTGGGTCGACATGGGGCTTGGCAAAACGGTGATCGCGCTTACCGCGATCGCCGAACTGATGGACAGATTCGAGATTGGCCGCGTGCTGGTCATCGCCCCGTTGCGGGTGGCGCTGCATACTTGGCCGGATGAACTGGCTCGCTGGGCACAACTCTCCCACCTGTCGCACGCGGTGATTCGTGGCAACTGGGGGCAAAGAGTGCGCGCCCTGGAAGGCGGCGAAGACATTCATATTATCAACCGCGAAAACGTCGCCTGGCTGGTCGATCATCAAACAACCGACCGCGGCACACGACTGGACTGGCCGTATGACATGGTGGTGATCGATGAAGCCAGTTCCTTCAAATCATCCAAGACCAAACGTTTCAAAGCGCTGAAAAAAGTGTTGCCCAAAATCGACCGTGTGCTTGAACTGACCGGCACCCCGGCGAGCAACGGCCTGCTTGACGTCTGGGCGCAGCTCTACCTGCTCGACCGCGGGGAGCGGTTAGGTAAAACATTCAGTGGATTCCGCGACCGCTACTTCACAAGCGATTACCTGGGCTATCACTGGACACCCAAAAAAGGCAGCGAAGCAGAAATCCACGAACGTTTGCAGGATGTGTGCCTGACCCTGTCCGCCAGCGACTATTTGCAACTCCCGCGGCGGGTGGACAACGTCATCACCTCAACTTCGGCCCGCAAGAAACACGCCGATACCGCGAACTGGAAAAAGACTTCCTGATTGAACTGGAGCAATGTACGGTGGAAGCCGTGAACGCCGCCGCATTGACGAACAAACTGCTGCAATTCGCGAACGGGGCGGTGTACACCGACGGCAAGGGTAATTGGGAAGCCCTGCACCGGCACAAACTCGACGCCTTGGAAGACATCGTGGCAGAAGCCTGCGGCCGGCCTGTACTTGTCGCCTACACCTTCAAGTCGGACAAAGTGCGCATCAAGCGGCATTTCAAGAACGCGGTTGCCATCGACGAAGACGGCGCAATCGAAAAATGGAACACCGGGAACGTGCCGCTCCTGTTGGCGCATCCGGCAAGTGCCGGTCACGGGTTGAACCTGCAACAGGGAGGCAACATCGTTGTCTGGTATGGCCTCAACTGGTCGCTGGAGTTGTACCAGCAATTCAACGCCCGGCTGCACCGGCAGGGGCAAAGAAAACCCGTCTTCGTCCATCACTTGGTAATGTCTGATTCTGTAGATGTCACTGTACTTGAGGCGCTACAGAACAAGCGAATCACTCAGAAAGCGTTATTGGACGCACTGAAAAAAGACATCACCTTCCGGCTGGCTCCATTGAGCCAAGACGTTAGGCCAGAATATCCGATTGATCTATAGGGGCTAAACCATGACAGAACAAAACACATTGGAAAAGCTGCACCAAGACGTTGCAGAACTCAAGGGGCTTATGTTGGCTCAGAAAGAGGTATTGGACATTGACGAGCTTGCCTTATATGTCGGTTTGTCGAAGACCTACATATACAAGTTGACACACTCCAATAAAATACCATTCTACAAACCAGGTGGTAAGAAGATATACTTTAAGCGTTCTGAGGTGGACAACTGGCTACTGTCAAACCGGGTCAGCACCGATGAAGAATTGGAACATGGGGTTGATAATTATCTTGTGGGGCTAAAGAAAGCATCGTGATTTCTTCGGTCAATTTTGCCTTTGGTTTACCCTTGATTTGACAGGTTTAGCCCCTGTATAGCCCCAAGAAACCATAAGAGATTGATTTAATTAATAACTGTAGTTTTTGCATCGGGAAGTGAGAAGATGAAAAAAAGGAAATAAAGAAGTGATAAAAGGAAATAAAATCGGTAAATTGTGACCTGCTCCCCAAATTGTTCACATGGCGCTGTTCAGCACGGAGGAAGCTATTTTTTTGTGTTTAGTTCCACGGTGTGTTGATATATGTTTTAATACCTTACCTACATAGGAGAAATTATGGGACAAATTTTATACGGCAGCGCCAAAACGACAGAGGCAGTACGTCAAGCGATACAATATAGTCAAGAGAGCTTGAGAGTGCTTGCCGGGCGTTACGCAATCAATCCCAAGACCGTTGTCAAATGGAAGAAACGAAACTCGGTTGCGGATCTGCCAACAGCTCCTAGTCATATGGAACTGAAAATCGCTTCATAAATTGATTGAGGAGACATAGACTCTGGGACGTTTGACTATCCCGGAGGGTGTTTTATGCCAGGCAGAAAGGGGCGGCCATCACCGCCATTGGTTTTGAGTTCTGAGGAGCGTGACTACCTTGAGCGTCAGGTTCGGCGACACCGGGCTCCCCGTTCTTTTTCCGATCGATGCCGGATGGTCCTGCGTTGCGCCGACGGGCTTTCGAGCAAGGAGGTTGGAGCCGAGCTCGGATTTCACGAGCACACGGTGGGCAAGTGGCGGCGGTGGTTCGTCAAGGATCGTGTGGACGGCCTTCTCGATGAGGCACGCCCCGGCCGCCCGCGCACAGTTGAAGACGATCAGGTCGCGGCGGTCATTGAACGGACATTGCACAGCAAGCCCCGTGACGCCACCCATTGGTCCATCCGTTCGATGGCGAAGGAAACAGGCCTGTCACACACGACGATCCGCCGCATTTGGAATGCCTTTGGCCTCCAACCCCATCGCAGCGATACCTTCAAACTGTCCAGTGACCCTTTGTTCGTCGAGAAGGTTCGCGATATCGTCGGCCTCTATCTCTCGCCGCCCAACCGGGCCTTGGTGTTGTCCGTTGACGAGAAGAGCCAGATCCAGGCATTGGACCGCTCCCAACCCATTCTGCCAATGGCCCCCGGCATCCCCGAACGGCAGACCCACGATTATGTGCGTCATGGCACGACATCGCTGTTCGCGGCTCTCGACGTGGCCAGCGGCTTTGTGATCGGGAAATGCTACAAGCGCCACAGGGCCAAAGAGTTTCTGTCCTTTCTGAAGGAAATCGACGCCAATATGCCCGATGATCTGGATATCCATATCATCATGGACAATTACGCCACCCACAAAACCAAGGAGGTCAAAGCGTGGCTCGCCCGCCGACCGCGCTACCACCTCCACTTCACCCCCACATCGGCATCATGGATCAATCAGGTCGAGCGTTGGTTTGCCGAACTCACCCGCAAACAGGTACAGCGGGGAGCGCATACCTCTGTCAAATCCCTGGAAGCCGATATCACCAAATTCATTCAGTGCCACAACGAGAACCCAAAGCCTTTCAAATGGACGAAATCTGCTGATGAAATCCTGGCCTCCGTCAGGCGCTTTTGCCAACGTGCTGATCAAACATTATGCGGCGAACTTTAGATTCAGGTGACTAGATCTTTGTGGAATTTTTCTTGCAGATTTTCTCTTACATGAAATAACTGAGCGCCAGTTACCGCGTCAGTGGCGTCTGCTTTTATCTCGCCTTCACCCAAATTGCTCAATCGCTTGCCTGTGGCATCCCAAGAATCACCGCTCGTTGCCAGTGATAAGCTTTCTTCCCTGGCAGGAGGAGATCCTGATTTTTGCTGAGTAACGACATCTTTACTTTTTTCAGAAGAGGATTTCTCTATTTTAGGTGTTTTCGAGCCATCTTCACCCTTAAGTGAGTTTTCGATATCTTTCAGCCGTTCATTCACTTTGAACAACTGTCCGGTGGTCGCGGCGTTGTCGCCGTTCTCTTGCAATTCGCCTATTCCGACCTGGGTGATCACCTTACCGCCGGTGTCGACGCCGTCTGGGGTGAGACTCGGGCCGCCGTTGATGAACAGTCCGTTTCTGCTCAAGATGAGCGACGGCGAAGAGGATGTTTCGCCTGCCGCGAAGAGCTTCAGACCCTGGGCATCAAGGATGACCGCGTTCTCGCCTAGGCTCAAGCCCTTTTTATCGATGCGCTTGTTCCCGAAGGTCGCGTTGTCGAGATTAAGATTGCGGTTCAGACTGAACGTAGCGACGCCACTACCATCTTTTTCTGCGCTTGTAACCACTTCGATGTTGGCGTTTCCCCTAAATCGAGATGTTCTAACTGTGTGGTTGTAAAGCGTGAACAGGCGGCTGCGGATTTTTCCGGGCTTGTGCGAGATCATGATTGGTCTGCATGGCCAGCCATGCACGGGCAGTACTGACGCCCGCCCTTTCCAGGCGTAAGGCAAGATCGGGGCTGATCGCGGCGCGGCAATTCAACAAGCGGGACAAGGCGACACGAGACATACCGAGTCGCCTAGCAGATTCCGTCACTGACGAGTCCAGTTCGGCAATCACGTCCTTGCGCAGCAACTCACCGGGGTGGGGTGGATCTATCATCATGGTTTCAACTCCTTTCAGTGATAGTCGAGATAATCGACCTGTTCAACATTGATGCCTGCAAAGCGGAACACCATACGCCAATTACCGTTGACTCGAATCGACCAATAACCATTCAATTCGCCCTTGAGGGGGTGTAGACTGAAGGCCGGTAAGTTGAGTTCTTCCACACCGGCAGCAACATCTATTAATCCGGTGTCAATTTACATCTGATATCATGCGCGCATGAATACAGATGCACGCAAGCTCAGCCTAGAGCAACAGGAACTTCTGAGACAGAAGGCGATACGATTACGCGAGAAAGGCAAAACTTTTCGCCAGATTGGTCAACTTCTTGACGTTCACCCCGACACAGTTGGACGCTGGTATCAGCGCTATGAAGTCGGTGGTGCCGAGGCTATCGCCATTCAAAAGCGCGGCCCTGAAAATAAGCCGAGGCGACTGACTGAACAGCAAGAACAGCTTGTCATTAAAGCAATCCGTGATCAGATGCCTGACCAGCATAAGCTCGACTTTGCGCTTTGGACACGGCGTGCAATTGCTC
This sequence comes from Cardiobacteriaceae bacterium, assembly GCA_965277745.1. Taxonomy (GTDB): domain Bacteria; phylum Pseudomonadota; class Gammaproteobacteria; order Cardiobacteriales; family Cardiobacteriaceae. Next base: position 2,328,079 of record OZ255837.1, on the reverse strand, counting down.
AATTGATTAAACAATTCTGGGGTATCGATATCCCAGTTCGTCCGATGGGCGATTACCTTAAGCGCTGGGGTTTTACGCCTCAAAAGCCTTTGAAGAAGGCTTGGGAGCAAAACCCATCTCGCGTTGATGCTTGGCTGAAGGAGGAGTATCCGCAGATCAAAGCTCGCGCAAAGGCAGAGAATGCTCAGATTTTCTGGGGTGACGAAACGGGAATGAAGAATCACACCCAACACGGTTGGTGCTACGCGCCAAAAGGGCAAACACCGGTGCAGCCTTTGCCAGCGAAGCGAGTATCACTCAACATGATTTCGGCAATCACCAATCAGGGCACTGTGCGATTCATGTTGTACGAATCGACCATGACAGCCAAGGTTCTGAAGAAATTCTTACGCGCGCTGATCGAATCAACGCCTGGTCAGGTATTTCTGATTCTGGATCACTTGCGAGTACACCACGCAAAGGTCGTTAAGCGCTGGTTAGAGCGAAAGACTGTTAAGCGATATCTGGAAGTCTTCTTTCTGCCAGCTTACTCCCCAGAGTTAAATCCGGATGAATATCTACACTGTGACCTGAAAGGCATGGTACATAGTGGCGCAGCGGCACGTTCGGTTAGCGACCTAAAGAAGCGTACATGATCCTGCATGTTGAAGCTTCAGCGTCGTCCTGAACGGGTTAAAAAATACTTTGATGCAGAGTCAATCGCCTATGCTACATAACCTATATAAATTGCCGCCGGGTTAATAACAGGGCAAGGATTCTCCTAAACTCCGCGGCCTGTGCCGACTGAATACCTCGGGTTGTTCCTGTTCGGTAGAAAGATTCAAGTCCCTTGTGCCGGAATTCGGTAATCATCCGAGAAGTATAGCGTGTATCGCCAGACGATGCAAACGGAACTCTGTTGGATGCCTTTCGGATATGCTGCGTATTTGCGACATAAATCCCCTTCGACAAACATATGACCCTGTTTCCGCCATACTCTAATGGACTGAGCCGACGCCCCCATCCGCTTCCCCAACGTTTTGTCGTCAGTGACCCCATAAAAATAGCGCGCCATTAGGACGGTGTGGATTTTCGGATGCCACTGCTTCAGGGACAGTATCGCCGCGTTGAATCGTTCCGCTTCTTCAAGGGTGATGAATATCGGATCATCCTTGTCTGGCACCGAAGCGATTAGCTGTCCCACTGCACACCTCGCAAGTTGCGGCAAGATCCCTGTCCGGGTTCAACACCTGTGAGACAAATCAGGCGGTCTGAAGGAATTGTTGATGAACGCATTGGTGTTTCCAATCCTATCCCGTCATGTGGGCGATAGTACTTGTAATATCGTTGATACTCAGCAAGCGCCCGATTGATTGCCGAGAGGGTCAAGGGCCCTTTGTAGAAGGGATAGAACGCGTAACGCGTTGTGCCATTGGCACGCGCTACGCAGCGATTGTATTTAGGTTTTTTTCGGCGGTAAAACGAACAGAGGGATCTCAAGGGCCTGACAAACCTGCTTGAACTCCTCTTTGAACGCACTGCCGCCATCGATTCGCTTGCGTAGGTGGAGGACGGCTTGCTGCTGTTGCCCGCTCCCCTGCCGCTGACGAAGTTTTTGCGGGCGACAACCGCGCGTTTCCAGATAGTAGGGGGCTTTCGACCAGTCAATCGCTTGCAGGGACAGGCGACAGAGCAGCCCTGTGCTTGCAGTTGATCGAACAGTTCAAGTTTTTTCAGGCGGGCGCTGTCTTGTTCGCTTGCGGTATCGGCAACAGGCTAACTGTTGGATGATTTCAGTCGCAGGCTTTTGATCTGCATCGGGTAGCTCTTGTGTTTTTAAAGTCATCCCAGGCTACCCGATTTTTCAGTTCAAAACTGTCTCACTTATATCTGAACCTGCACAGCCCCCGAATTACAGACATGGATTTCCCATGTGTTATTTTTAACTTTTTTCTTTTCCATATAACACTTATTATATTAATATAAGATATTAAGATATAGGGAAGAGGTATGAAGAAAATTATTTTAGCCTGTTTGGCCAGTTTCGCATTAATTTTTTCAAATACTCTTTTTGCTGATTCTTTTACGATGGGCGTTGTCGTCAAGATTGGCGGAATTCCCTGGTTCAATGCCATGGAGGATGGAATCAAAAAAGAATCCCGAAAGTTGGGTATTGATGCGTACCAAATAGGACCGGTGGCAGCCGATCCGGCTCTCCAGGTTCGGGTTATCGAAGACTTGATCGCCCGGCGCGTCGATGTAATCGGTATCGTACCCAATGACGCCAAAGTGTTGGAACCTGTATTGAAGAAGGCCCGGGAAGCTGGTATTAAAATCATCGCTCATGAATCACCCGGACAAAAATACGCAGATTGGGATTTCGAACTGGTGGCCGCTGAGCAAAACGGCATCAATCATATGAAAAAACTTGCGAAATGTATGAAGGAAGAAGGCAGTTACGTAACGTATGTCGGCAGCCTTACGGTACCGCTTCACAATGCCTGGGCAGATGCGGCGATTGAATATCAGAAAGAACATTACTCCCGAATGCATATGGTTGCCGACAAATTTGGAGTCGCTGAAAGTCTAGATGATACCATGAGAACGACCCGAGATCTGATGTCCAGATATCCAGACTTGAAAGGCATCGTTGCATTTGGTTCACAAGGGCCTATTGGTGCCGGTAGAGCGGTTATCCAGCGTAACAAAACCGATGATATCTGTGTAATCGGGACATTCAGTCCCGGTCAGGGAGTTCGACTAGTTAAAAACGGGGCGATTGATGGTGGCTATATCTGGAACCCGATGACAGCAGGGAGAATTTTCGTTCGTCTTGCGTCGATGCTTATGAAAGATGAAGCGATAAAAAACGGGATGATTATAGAAGGAATGGGTAAATTTTCGGTTGATGAAAAATCAAGAACAATTATTGCCAATTCCGTTGAAAGTTTGGATAAAGAAAATATTGATAAATTAGTCAAAATGGGCTTGTAATATAATTTATTATATATTGATATCTCCACCTTGAAATAAATAAATGCCAAATAATGATTTTTCTAAAAAATATATCAAAAAGTTTTAGCGGCTATAAGGTACTTAATAGAATAAATATAAAAATCATGAAAGGGGAAGTGCACTGCTTGGCGGGTACAAACGGATGCGGTAAAAGTACACTGATCAAAGTGATCAGCGGTGTATACAAACCCGATGACGATTCAGAAATCTATATAGATTCTGAAAAATTTTCCCATCTTACTCCCAATATAGCAAAAAAAAATGGTATTCAGGTAATTTATCAGGATCTCTCTCTTTTTCCTAATTTGTCAGCTGCAGAAAATATCGCGTTTGACCTTAACATGCGAGGCTTTTTAAAGTGGCACAGCAAGCAGAAGTTAAACGAAAAAGCACGGTCGGTACTTGATGAAATGAAATTCGATATCGACCTGAGCGAAACGGTGTCAAATCTTAATATAGCACAGCGTCAACAGATTGCAATCTGTCGGGCACTGGTCGCACGAGCTCGTCTGGTTATCATGGATGAACCCACTGCCTCTCTTACACGCACCGAAGTAAATTCCCTTCTGAAAACAACACATTATCTTAAAGATAAAAATATCGGCGTTATCTTCGTCAGTCATCGTCTCGATGAAGTTCTTGAAATTTCTGACACTGTCACTGTTATCCGTGACGGAACTTTGATCGGCTCTTATCCGGCAAAGGAAATCTCTTCATCAAAATTAAGTGAACTAATGACTGGCGTGGCCTTGCAATACGGCTTTAGAAACATGAGAACACAGACAGACAAGGTCATTTTTGAAGCGAAGAAAATAACCAAAAAGGGCCAGTACCGCGATATCAGTTTCAGGATCCACCAAGGAGAGGTTCTAGGATTATGCGGGCTATTGGGATCTGGCAGAACGGAACTGGCATTGACGCTTTTCGGTATTACCAAGCCTGATTCCGGTAAAACCTACATTAAGAACGTTCCCGTGAGATTCAAAAATCAGCTTGACGCCATCAAATCCGGGATAGGATACGTCCCTGAAGACAGACTTACTCTTGGCCTGGTGCTGGATCAGTCGGTTGCAGATAACATCGTATTATCTATACTGGATCGATTGAACAACCGTATACATTTTATCGACAAATACAAGAAAAAAATAACTGTCAGTAAGTGGATTTCAAAATTGAATATCGTATGCCCCGATCCAAATAATCCTGTTTCCACTCTTTCTGGAGGGAATCAACAAAAAATCGTCCTGGCTAAATGGATTCTTACCCAACCAAAACTGTTGATTCTTGATTCTCCTACCGTAGGTATCGATATCGCAGCTAAAAATAGTATCTATCAACTCATAAATCGCCTTTCCGAAGCAGGTATCTCTATTTTACTTATATCAGATGAGGTTAAGGAAGTCTATTATAACTGTGATCGCATCCTTCACATTGAATATGGAGAAATTATAAATGAATATAATCCAAGAAATATCCGCGCCTCTTATTTGGAAGAAATGGTAAATGGAAAAGTTTAAAAAATTGCCTATAGAAGGGTATTTAGGATTGGTTATTCTGTTCATGATAATTTTTTTCTCTATAAATTCAGATCAATTTTTTACTTTGCGCAACCTCTTGGATTTAGCAGAAGGTTACGCTGTATCGGGAATTTTTGCTCTGGGTGTATTTGTGGTGCTTGTTACCGGTGGTATTGATGTTTCCTTCGCAGCTATCGCTTCGGTCGTACAGTACATTATCGCAACACTCTCATTCCATGGATTCATTCAAGGTCCAATCGTCGGTATTTTTCTGGCCATGGCAATAGGAATATCATTTGGCCTGATAAATGCCACACTTATCTACTATTTGAACGTTATTTCCATCATTATCACGATCAGTGTTCAGGCCATTCTGTTTGGCGGACTGATGTGGTTGACAAGTGGTAAAAACATTTATGACCTACCGGACTGGTGGGTAAATCAACGGGAGCTCATTTCTTTTCATTTAGGGGGAACTGACTATCAGATTGGCTTGCCATTTCTTCTGATACTCTTACTGGCTGGGGTGACTTGGCTGTTTTTGGCCAGAACTACTCTGGGACGCCAGCTCTACGCCGTCGGAGGTGCTCAGGAATCCGCTCTGCGTGTTGGTATCCGTGTCGGTGTGATTCATTTGTTTGCGTATGGGTATATGGGCGCACTTTCCGCGATAGCGGGATTGGTTCAGGTCTATCGTATGGGAGAAGTTGTACCTAACGCATTGGTGGGTGGAGAGTTGGATGTATTGGCGGCAACTGTTTTGGGAGGAGTCAGTTTGATGGGTGGACGTGGCAGTGTAATCGGAACCCTGATGGGGGTATTCTTGATAGGAATTCTTAAAAACGGTCTGAATCTTATCGGTGTATCCAGCTATTCCACCAACATCGTCATCGGCATCGTTATTGTGATTGCCATCACTATCACCCACTACAAAAAACGTAACGAAATCAATGTCGGATTTGCTTGAAAAGGTATACATTAATGAATATAAAAAAAATGATGGGTGACGAAAATATAGCTGGCTTATTTGGCCTGCTTTCGATCATCGTTATATTTTTCGGCATTATTTCTCCGGAGCGTTTTTTGACTAGACAAAGCTTTACCAGCATAACTTCGCAGTTACCGGAGCTTGGTTTACTGACACTAGCCATGTTTCTTCCAATGTTAAGTGGAGGATTGAATTTGTGTATCATTGGCACCGCCAATCTGACCAGTCTGCTGATGGCCTGGATCTTTGTACATTATATCCCTCTGGACGCGGGTATGATGATTCAAATATCCTGGTTTTTTCTAGCACTTACCGGCGCTATTATTCTAGCAATATTGATTGGTACCATAACCGGGGCGCTGGTTACCTATATTGGCATTCACCCTATTCTGGTCACTCTTGCCACTACAACAATAGTAAACGGTATCGGGATTTCTCTCTCCAGAGGAGCAGCGATCAGTAGTATGCCAGAGACGGTTACAATCCTCGGATCTGCGAACGTTTTTGGTATTCCTCTGACCATGTTTCTGTTTTTGTTTATAGCGGTAGCTCTGGGGCTGTTACTGGAAAGAACCAAGCTCGGCAAATGCATTTACATGATTGGCAGTAATATCAATGCGACTTACTTCAGTGGTATCAATACGCATCGGGTCCAAATTTCAATTTACATTCTCTCCAGCATTCTTTGTGTATTTGCAGGGCTCGTTATGATGGCCCGTTTCAACTCTGCGCGCATGGGATACGGAGATTCTTATCTGTTATTGACCATTCTCGCAATCATCCTCGGAGGAACCAACCCCTTTGGAGGATTCGGCCGGGTGTTTGGTGTCGTTTGTGCACTCTTTGTTCTACAAACCATGGCAACGGGCCTGAATCTGATAGGAGGCAGTCCACATTTCAGTCTGGCGATGTGGGGTGTCCTCCTCCTCGTTGCTTTAAGTGCCAGATTTATCAAGAAAAAATGGTGACAGCCAAAACCAAAAGAACAAATACCTCGGGAAACTACGCCGACCGTTCAACCTTTACCAATTTCAGAGAATAAGTTTCAACCTTCAAAAGATCTGGAACCTGATATGAATTATATGATCTCCCCTTCCCTGATGTGTATGAACTTGATGGAAATAAAAGAGCAGTTGGCTATACTTAATGAAAGAGCTGACATGCTTCATGTTGACATCATGGATGGTCATTACGTGAAAAACATTACTTTGTCACCCTTTTTCATTGAGCAAATCCGTCCATATACTTCCTTGAAAATAGATGCTCATCTGATGATAGAAAATCCGGCAGATTTTATTGACTCTATCGCTCAAGCGGGTGCGGATTATATTTGTCCCCATGCGGAAACTATCAACCGTAATGCATTCAGAATGCTTGACCGAATCCAATCGTATGGTAAAAAAGCCGGCGTAGTATTAAACCCTGCTACTTCTTTGGACTACATTCGTCATTACGTTCATCGACTGGATAAAATCACCATCATGACGGTCGATCCCGGCTACGCCGGACAGCCTTTCATCCCCGAGATGCTGGATAAAATCATTGAACTGAAGCGGCTGAAACAGAAACACAATTATTCATTTCTAATCGAAGTCGATGGATCCTGTAACAAAAACACATACTCCGATCTTCTCAAAGCCGGAGCTGAAGTACTGATTGTCGGTTCTTCCGGACTTTTCAGTCAGCATGCGGACCTGGTTACCGCCTGGGAAAAAATGGCGATCAATATCCGCGAAGCCTGTAAAACGGCATGAGTGCTATACGATGACATATTATTTGGGCATGGATATTGGTGGTACGAATACCCGTTTGCTGACCATGGATCAGCAGAAAAAATTGGTTCGGCATTACACGATACCAACTATCTCCTGGTTCGAAACCGATGACCCTTTCCTCGACCTAGTAGGCATTATCACCGAAAATATCCACCCTCTTCCGGAAAAACCTGCCGGCATTATGCTGGGATTACCGGGAATACTGAACAAACAAAGAGACACCGTCTATTCGCTGCCCTTTATCCCCGTATTGAACAACCAGAAAGTTACCATGGAAATCAGTCAGTTAATTCAAATATCGATCGCTATGGATAAAGACGCCAATCATCTCCACCTGTGGGATCTATCTACCCTAACCCATATTCCTCAAGTCTCGATTGGTATCTATATCGGAACAGGTATAGGAAACAGCTTATGGATGGGTGAATTTTATAACGGTGCCAACGGTGCTTCTGGGGAAATAGACCATATTCCCTGGCCAGACAACCCAAGTGTCTTTCCATGTGGAAAAAAAGTTGTGTTGGAACCATAATATTAGGTTACTGGTTGCGCAATTGGGCAGAGGAAAATACCAGCACCAAATATTCAATAAGCGATGTGTTCACCCATTATCGGAATCATAAGGAAATTCGTCATTTCGTTGAACGCTTAAGCACACTAATAGCTTCGGAAGTCAATATTGTTGATCCGGAAAGATTATTTTTTGGGGGTGTAATCGATATGCAAGATTTTCCCAAACAAAAATTGGAGCAATCAATCCGGGAGCACTTGCGCAAACCTTACTCTGCGGAGAATCTGCACATTACGTTCAGTGTGCAGAACGGAAATACCGGCTGTCAAGGGGCTTGTCTTGTAGCACGAAATAAATTTCATTAATCGGGAATAAGTTTCCATGAAAAGAAAAATCTGTGTTTTTGGCTCGTTCAATGTCGATATAGCTGCCCAGCTGTCTCGATTCCCGCATCCCGGGGAATCTTTAGTTGCATATCGCAGCCTTGTCGGTGCTGGAGGAAAAGGGGCAAATCAGGCGATAGCGGCAGCCAGAGCAGGCGCGAGAGTACACTATATCGGTAAAATCGGCAATGATGCGTTCAGCGAATTCGCTCGTAACCATCTCTATAATTCAGAAATTGATATCTGTACTTTATTTGAAAGTAAAGAAACGGCAACCGGAAAAGCTTTGGTGTACATATCTGACGATAACGCAGAAAACATGATTGCCGTGGATCCTGGAGCAAATTTTACCTTCACCGAAGAAGAAGTGAAATCGTGCCAATCGATTATTGATACGTCCGATATTTTACTGCTGCAACTAGAAACGAACCTTGAAGCGATTTTTCAGATTCTGCATTACGCCCATAAACAGGGAGTTTTTGTCATTCTCAATCCCGCTCCATACCAGCCTGTACCTGATCATTCATTGACAATGGCAGATCTGATCACACCGAATTCGACAGAGGCGGCGTTACTCACCGGAATTAAAGTCTTATGCCCGGATTCAGCACGGGGAGCTGCCGCAGAACTGCATAACAGAGGAGTTAAAAATGTACTGATAACCCTGGGATACGGTGGTGCATTGTTATCACAATCGGCAAAAACCACTTATATTCCTGTCTATCCGGCAACACCCAAAGATACAACTGGAGCGGGCGATGCTTTCAATGGTTCTCTCACCGCGGCGTTAGCAAAGGGAGAGTCTTTACCTGAAGCAGCTTTGTTCGCTTCAGCTTATGCTTCCCTATGCGTGGAAAATACCGGCACAGCAAGTTCAATGCCACATCTGGTGGATGTATTGAAGCGAATAAAAAAACATCGTGCTATCAATATCTAGAAGCCGAACGGGAAACAGAACTGGACCCCAGTGGTTGACACACAAGCTAGATATTCAGTCCCGGGAATTGATAGCTTGGATTGATAGTCAATCTTTCAGGCTCGTTTGTCCACTGTTTACAGACGAATTCGTATGGGGTCAAACCTCGCAACGTTTTTAACCGTTTTGCAAAATTGTACGCCCTGACAAATGCCTGCAGGTGGCTACGCAGTTGCTGGTGATTATCATCGTGATAGCGCTTCACCGTCGCTTCCTTGATCGTGCGGTTCATGCGTTCGACCTAGCCGTTAGTCCAGGAATGGTGCGGTTTGCTCAGGCGATGTGCAATGCCATTTGCCTCACAGATCAAATCGAAACGCATCTTGCTGCACGTGATGCTGCTGCGATTGCCGGGCCGTTCGGCGAACTTGATCCCGTTATCCGTCAGGTTCGTGGGGATCTTGTAGGGCACCACTTCGAGTAAGTGTTCAAGGAATTTCCGCGCCGTCTTGCGATTGGCTTTCTCCACCCGCTGTGCCACCGCGAATTGACTGGTTCGATCAATGGCCACAAAAAGATAGAGCTTGCCTTCTTGTGTTCTGAGGTGTGCCATGTCGATGTGAAAGTATCCAATCGGGTATTGCTTGAACTTCTCTCGCTTGGGCTTATCGCTATCCATGTTAGGCAGCCGAGAGCGCCATGGCATCTCTCGGCTGCGATCAACGAAGAGCGCCTGAGATGCGGGATCGACGGTTGCAAGGCGTAAAGCCAATCATCCAAAGGCAACAAGGTATGACGACGCAAGGCAACGCATGCGGCTTCTTCTTCGAGACTGAGCACCGTTGAACGGGGATTCTTGGGCACCATGGGGGCGTCTTCAACGGTCTTAGATAGTGTAGTCACGAGATATCTTCATGTAAAATGGCCTTTTCTCGGTTATAGCAGCAAAGTCAATGGCAGCACATCGCCGGCATGATATTTCAGATAGGGTTTGGGCGCTATTGGAACCCCATTTGCCCGGTCGTTCAGGGGCTTGGGGGTGTGGCACGAGACAATTGCCTGTTTATCGATGCCGTTTTCTGGATCATGCGTACGGGCGCACCGTGGCGAGATTTACCCCCTGACTATGGCCCCTGGAGTAACGTCCATCGTCGTTTTATTCGATGGCGTGACAAAGGGGTATGGGAAAGATCGATGGAGATATCGATCGATGAGCCGGATGACGAATGGCCGATGATCGACGCCAGTCATTGCAAGGTACATCCTCATGCGGCGGGTGCGTTAGGGGGCAATCAAGACATGAGTCGTACAAAAGGGGCCTCGACAAAAAATTGCATCTGGCCGTGGATGCGCATGGTCTGCCGGTCAGGGTTGTTGTTACAGAAGGGACAACGGCAGATTGCACTCAAGCCAGCCTCTTGATAGAGGGATTGACGGCGGAGTATTTGTTGGCTGATAAAGGTTACGATAGCAACGAGATCATCGAGCAAGCGCTTTCACAGGGCATGGAGCCTATGATTCCGGCGAAGAGCAACCGTATCGCGAAACGCGAGGATGATAAAGACTTGTATCGATGACGTCACTTGGTCGAGAATGCTTTTTTGCACCTGAAACGTTGGCGAGTTATAGCGACGCGCTATGCCAAAAATACGGCATCGTTCCTGGCCGCCGTACAAATACGGTGCATTGCACTGTGGGCTAACATCTCATGACTACACTATCTACGTTTCTTCCATTTGCAAACGGTCTTTGGATTGATGCCGTAACGCTTGCTTAACGCCGCGATCGAAGCTTGCGATCGCTGTATTTCCGCTCTGACTGCGTGTGTGGTTTTGGCGCCTGGGTGTAAAACTTGTCCCATAGGTTCCTCCGTGCTGATGAATCCGTATAAATCATTCCATTACATGATGGGATCAAACAACTAGGCAGCCGCATTCGACGGTCCTGTCCTCCGAGGAATAAGCGATCATCGTCGCCTTTCGAAAGCACACACTGTTGCCTTTGGATGATTGTCTTTACGCCTTGCAACCGTCGATCCCGCATCTCAGGCGCTCTTCGTTGATCGCAGCCGAGAGCGCCATGGCATCTCTCGGCTGCCTGACATGGATAGCGATAAGCCCAAGCGAGAGAAGTTCAAGCAATACCCGATTGAATACTTTCACATCGACATGGCACACCTCAGAACACAAGAAGGCAAGCTCTATCTTTTTGTGGCCATTGATCGAACCAGCAAATTCGCTGTGGCACAGCGGGTGGAGAAAGCCAATCGCAAGACGGCGCGGAAATTCCTTGAACACTTACTCGAAGTGGTGCCCTACAAGATCCCCACGAACCTGACGGATAACGGGATCAAGTTCGCCGAACGGCCCGGCAATCGCAGCAGCATCACGTGCAGCAAGATGCGTTTCGATTTGATCTGTGAGGCAAATGGCATTGCACATCGCCTGAGCAAACCGCACCATTCCTGGACTAACGGCCAGGTCGAACGCATGAACCGCACGATCAAGGAAGCGACGGTGAAGCGCTATCACGATGATAATCACCAGCAACTGCGTAGCCACCTGCAGGCATTTGTCAGGGCGTACAATTTTGCAAAACGGTTAAAAACGTTACGAGGTTTGACCCCATACGAATTCGTCTGTAAACAGTGGACAAACGAGCCTGAAAGATTGACTATCAATCCAAGCTATCAATTCCCGGGACTGAACAGCTACCTGCTACGTTTTGCGGAAAGATGGTGAAGAGGCTTCGGCAGGGGACAGCGGTACAGTCGTGCTGCCGGTGTCCGTGTTGCTTGCCCCTATCTACAGATAAGCGCATTCATGGCAAGGGGACGGTCATTGCTTTTGTGCGCCTGGATAACAAGAGTCCGAAGCTGCCCAATGCTTTTTATGGTCGTTAATGGGCCTCATCCCAATTGTTACCGATGCCGCTATCGACAATGAGCGGCACGTGCAGCGCGTAGGCGTTTTGCATACGCTTTTCGATGTCGGCTTTGACGCGATCGACGGCGTGTTCTTTTACTTCGAAAACGAGTTCATCGTGCACTTGCATGAGTAAGCGGCAGTCGGGGTTGTCAAGGTAGGCGTGATCGATATCGATCATCGCGAGTTTGATGATGTCGGCGGCCGAGCCCTGCATGGGTGCGTTGATCGCGAGGCGTTCGGCGGCGTTTCTGCGCTGCACGTTCTTGTTGTCGATATCGGGCACGTATAATCGGCGCCCGAGCAAGGTTTCGGCGTATCCTTGTTCGCGTGCGGTCTTTCGCGCCTGTTCCATGTACTCGCGTACTCGCGGATAGCGGCCGAAGTAAGTGTCGATGTAGGCTTCGGCTTCCTGTCTCGTGATGCCGAGTTGACGGGAAAGGCCGAAAGCGCTCATGCCGTAGATGAGGCCGAAGTTGATCGCTTTCGCACTTCTGCGCTGGTTGCGTTCGACGCGATCCGGCGCGACGGCGAAGATTTCGCTTGCGGTGGCGCTATGGATGTCGCGGTGTTCGCGGAATGCCTTGATCAACCCTAGGTCACCGGAGAGATGTGCCATGATACGCAGTTCGATCTGTGAGTAGTCGGAAGCGAGGATTTTGTAGCCGTCAGCGGCGATGAACGCCTCTCGGATACGCCGACCTTGCGCGCTGCGAATCGGGATATTTTGCAGGTTCGGGTCGCTGGAGGAAAGGCGCCCGGTACTGGTTACGGCTTGATGATAGCTGGTGTGGATGCGCCCGCTGTTTTTGTCGATCAACTGCGGAAGTTTGTCGCTATAGGTGGATTTCAGTTTGGCGAGACCACGGTGTTCGAGGATCACTTGTGGCAGTGGTTCACCGCTTTTTTCCGCCAGTTCTTGCAACACTTCTTCGTTCGTCGATGGTTGACCTTTCGGGGTTTTGCGAATCACCGGCAAGTCCAGTTTGGCGAAAAGAATTTCCTGTAGCTGTTTCGGTGAACCGAGATTGAATGTCTGGCCGGCGAGTTCGTGGGCCTGGGTTTCCAAGACGGCGAGGGTGGTCTCGATTCCCTGTGATTGCCGGGCAAGGAGGGCGGCATCGATTCTGACGCCGAGATGTTCCATGCGCGAGAGCACGCTCGCAAGCGGCGCCTCGATATCGCGATAGAGCGCCTCGAGATTAGGAACGGCGGCGAGTTTGGCCGCGAAAAATGCGTGCAGGCGGCAGGTAATATCGGCGTCCTCGCAGGCGTAACGTCCCGCTGTTTCCAGATCAATCTGATCGAAGGTGAGTTGTCTCGCGCCTTTTCCCGCAATGTCCTCGAAGGTGGTGGTACGATAATCAAGGTAGTAGTCGGCGAGCGCGTCCATATTATGGCGAGTCGCGGTGCTGTTATAGCAGTAGCTCATCAGCATGGTGTCGTCACAGAAGCCTTGCAACTCGATACCGTAGCGGGCGAAGATGTGGCGGTCGAATTTCAGGTGCTGGCCGATTTTGCCGATCGCCGGATTTTCGAGGATCGGTTTCAAGCAATCTAGCGTTTCGCGCAACGGCAGATTTTGTGTGAACTGATGAGAAAGGGGAAGATAGTAAGCTTCTCCCGCTCGGGGAGCGATGCTGACGCCGACTAAATCCGCTTGCATGTAGTTCAGGGAATTGGTTTCGCTATCGATGGCAAATTGACTCATTTCCGCCAAGCGTTGCAACAGTTCGTCACGGGCCTTTGCGTTGGTGATGATGTGATAGCTGGTCACGATCGGATCTTCCGTCCCGTGTGACGCTTGATGGTTGGCGAGAAAGCGTTCTTTTATATGGTGCAGGTCATAGGTATCGCAGAGTTTTTGCACTTTGTAGGCGTTGCTCGGTTGCAGGGCGAGATCGGCGATCGAAGTGGTGAGAGGGAGATCGCAGCGGATCGTGGCAAGCGTTTTGGAGAGTCGTAACTGTTCGATTCCGGCGCGCAGATTGGCGCCGACTTTCCCGCCGATTTTAGTGGCGTTGGCGATCAGGTTTTCGATATTGCCGTATTCGCCGAGCCATTTCGCCGCCGTCTTGGGACCGACTTTGGCGACGCCGGGAATGTTGTCCGTGCTGTCGCCGACCAGGGCGAGAAAATCGATTATCTGCTCGGCCTGCAAGGAATCGACTTTGAAACGCCGCGCCACCTCTTGGGCGGTGGTCGTTTCATTTTTCATCGTATCGAGCAAGGTGATGTCGGCGTGGGTGAGCAATTGCGCCATGTCCTTGTCACCGGAAGAAATGACGACTTGATAGTGTTCTTGCAAAGCACGTTGTGCGAGGGTGCCGATCACATCATCGGCTTCCACGCCGGATTCTATGATGAGCGGAAAGCCTATTGCCTTGATCAATTCCTGCAATGGCCTGATCTGGATGACCAAATCTTCCGGTGTTGGCGGGCGGTTGGCTTTGTAGGCGTCATAAAGCGCGTGGCGGAAGGTCTTGCCTTTGGCATCGAAGACCACGGCAAAATAAGTCGGCTGGTAGTCTTCGTAAAGTTTGGCGAGCATCTTGATGACACCGTGCATGGCGCCGGTCGGGTGGCCGCTTCGGTTGGTCAGTGCCGGCAGGCCATGAAAGGCGCGGAAAAGATAGGATGAGCCGTCGACGAGGACGACAAGACGGGTACTATCGATCACGGATGCTCCTGAGCACGGGGATAAAAACGGTATCGCAGTTTATTGTAAAAACGGGGAAAAGCCTGTAAATTGCCGCAAGTACTTGAAAAAGGCACAAAATAAGGAAAAGTATAATCGGTTTTTGCCTCCGTGCCCAGATCGATCCAGCCAAAACACTGTGTCTCGGTCGATAAAGCACTCGTCATTAACGCCTTGTTCACCTTGGCGGACAATCTCGATCTAATTTGAGCCGAGCGCGAGTCGGCCCGCATCACCGTGTCTGCCCGATGTTCTCCTACCTCGTCTTCGCAGAAGAGACCTTGTTCCTCATTACGACGGACACGTGCGCTTATCTTCGGCGGAAAATGCTCGCACGTCATCTTTCCATCCTTCCTGACGCCAAGAGGACGGCCGGGGTCGGGGAAAAGTTCGGCAACGCATCGACACTTTCATCCATGCTTTTCCCACCGGTTTCCCAAGGGCAGGGCGTTTCTTCCGCCCCGACAGTCGCCATGTTTCCCCCACAGGCTTGCTGCAACGCGGCTTGGCTGGCTTCAGACAGCGCGCATCGTACGGCGGCATAGCGGTGTTTTTACCTGTAAACGTCGTCACAGTGCCCCCTTGTCGCGGCTAGGTGTTAGATAGTGTAGTCACGAGATTTCAGCCCACGGTGCAATGCACTGTATTTGTACGGCGGCCAGGAACGATGCCGTATTTTTGGCATAGCGCGTCGCTATAACTCGCCAACGTTTCAGGTGCAAAAAAGCATTCTCGACCAAGTGACGTCATCGATACAAGTCTTTATCATCCTCGCGTTTCGCGATACGGTTGCTCTTCGCCGGAATCATAGGCTCCATGCCCTGTGAAAGCGCTTGCTCGATGAGCTCGTTGCTATCGTAACCTTTATCAGCCAACAAATACTCCGCCGTCAATCCCTCTATCAAGAGGCTGGCTTGAGTGCAATCTGCCGTTGTCCCTTCTGTAACAACAACCCTGACCGGCAGACCATGCGCATCCACGGCCAGATGCAATTTTTTGTCGAGGCCCCTTTTGTACGACTCATGTCTTGATTGCCCCCTAACGCACCCGCCGCATGAGGATTCACCTTGCAATGACTGGCGTCGATCATCGGCCATTCGTCATCCGGCTCATCGATCGATATCTCCATCAGTTGACTTTGCTCCTATAACTGAGAAAAGGCCATTTTACATTACGATATCTCATGACTACCCTATATAGGTCCCATATTTATGATGGAAAGGATTGATTTTGAATCTTTTCGGTGCTTTTGTCCAGATCTTACAAACGTATTCGTATGGGGTCGGACCTCGCAATTTTTTAACCGTTTCGCAAAATGATACTCCCTAACAAATGCTCGCAGGTGGGCCGCGCTGCAGCCTGGGCGATCGTAAGTCCTTCGCGCGCACGTACCGAAAGAACCTTTTGGCGAAATTTCAATGGGTAAGTCATACGATAAGTATAATTTATTTAGGGGATGTACCAGATAACACATAAAAGGTGTTATCATGAGCAGCATGAGGAAGAGTCGTTTAAGTAAGTACAAACAAGATCGCTTGTTGGAACATTTCGTGGCTGGAACGACGGCCAGATGTGCGGCCTCACTTATCGGCGTGAATTTCAAAACCAGTGCCTACTATTTTCACCGGCTTCGCAAGCTGATTGCCAGCCATCTCGAGCAAGAAAGTGATACGGTTTTCAGTGGTGAAATTGAAGTGGATGAAAGTTACTTTGGTGGTAATCGCAAGGGGAAGCGCGGTCGTGGGGTGGCAGGAAAAGTTCCGGTATTTGGCCTTCTCAAGCGTGGCGGGAAGGTCTACACGAAGGTTATCCCTGATACTTCTTCGGCGACATTATACCCGATCATCGTGCGCAAAGTTGTCCCTGACAGTATTGTCTATACTGACTGTTGGCGAGGCGATAACAGGGTGGATATTTGCGATTTCAAGCACTTGCGTATCAATCATGCCAGGTTGTTTGCAGACAAGGCAAATCATATCGACGGGATCGAGAACTTTTGGAGCCAGGCAAAGCGCCACATGGGTAAATTCAACGGTGTTCCAAAGGAGCATTTTGGACTATTTTTGAAGGAATGTGAGTGGCGTTTTAATGGCAGCACTCCATCTTCTCAATTAATTCATTTAAAACAGTTGATTAAGGATAAATTGAATTGATTATCTGGTACATCCCCTAATCTATTTATAATTCTTTAGCTATATTGTTGGATTTCTTTGGGCAGGCGATTGATTTCCGTTCGGTTGTCCCTAAAAGGTGAGACAACCAGTAACGGACGATGCCCATCGCCGACCAGACGACGGATTTTTTCGGCCAGCGCGTGCGATTTTCCTCGTCCGCGTTCACCGAGGAGAACGAAGGGATCTTTGCGATAGAATGGCTCTGTGAGCTTTTCCCGATGGGAAAACGCCGCCGCTTTTCGGGTAGCGGATGCGTCGTTGGCCTCGCCTTCGGCAAGGCGAAGCAGGCGGGCGTTGAAGTTTGCCTGGCAGCGTTGTATCGCGGTACCGTAATCGAGCAGGCGTCGGTGATCGGGATCGCCGTCGCGATATCGCGACGGCAAGTGCAAATACAAATTGTGCCCGTCGGCGATAGTGCCGGCCAAAGCCGCCAGCGCGTTAGGGTACAGTCCGCGTTGGGCGTCGTAATAGAGATCACCGCGGGTGGTGCCGAGGTGACGGCGATACTCGCCAAGTGCGATGTCGCGGCCGAAGACGCCGCTCGATGGCAGTTCGGCGCTGGAGATGAGGAACAGGCGACGCATTTTTTATCGAGTTCACAGAGTCAACTTGATATTTTCGCACAATCTGTTGTCCATTTATCGCTTGACGACAGAGATCGAGCCGTTACAAGAGGGATTGGGAAAAAACAGGTAGGAAAGCGAAGCGGATGCTGCCTCGGACACCGATCACACGTTCGCGCCGAAATGGGCGGCATGAAAGAGGTAACGACGGACACGACGGGCGCGCGTTCCAATCGAAATCAGGGCGCGTTCGAGGGAAGAAAATTGATCTGTCCGTTTTGCCCGCGTTGACGCAGGTAATGATCGCACAGAACAAGCGCCGTCATCGCTTCCATGATCGGGCAAGCACGCAGGCCGACACAGGGATCGTGACGCCCTTTGCTGACGATCTCGGTGTCTTGACCGCTGGTATCGGTCGTTCGTCCGGCGATCAGAATTGAGCTGGTTGCCTTGAAAGCGGCGCGGGCGATGATTTGCTGGCCGCTTGAAATACCGCCTAAAATACCGCCCGCATGGTTACTGAGAAAGCCTGCGGCGGCACGGTGTTCATCGCGAAATTCACTGCCGCGGCAGGAAATGCAGTCGAAGCCGTCCCCGATCGCCACGCCTTTTACCGCGTTGATGCTCATCAGCGCGTGTGCCAGTTCGGCGTCGAGGCGATCGAATACCGGTTCGCCGAGCCCGGCGGGGACGTTGTCGGCGATCACTGTCAGTTCGGCGCCGATGGAGTCGCCTGATTTACGGATTTCATAGAGATAGCGTTCGAGCATTGCCGTTTGTTTGTCGTTCGGGCAGTTGAACGGGTTGTCCGCGACACTCTGCCAATTGTCGAACGATAGCTTGTGTTTGCCGATTTGCGAGACGTAGCTACGAATCTCGATGCCGGCAAGTGTTTTGAGTACCGCTTTCGCGATCGCGCCGGCGGCGACGCGGATCGCCGTTTCCCGCGCCGAAGCGCGGCCTCCGCCGCGATAATCGCGGCGGCCGTATTTGGCGAGATAGGGGAAATCGGCGTGTCCGGGACGGAATTTGTCTTTGATCGCGAGGTAGTCTTGACTGCGTTGGTCGCCATTGTAGATGATCAGGCCGATCGGCGTACCGGTAGTCTTTCCTTCGAAGATGCCGGAGAGAATCTGACTTTCGTCGCTTTCCCTGCGTGGCGTCACGTAGCGACTGGTACCGGGCTTGCGTCGATCGAGATCTT
Organism: Cardiobacteriaceae bacterium; assembly: GCA_965277745.1. Taxonomy (GTDB): domain Bacteria; phylum Pseudomonadota; class Gammaproteobacteria; order Cardiobacteriales; family Cardiobacteriaceae. Next base: position 2,309,432 of record OZ255837.1, on the reverse strand, counting down.
TCTGCAAGGTTTGCGGATCGAGATCGATGCCGGGCGGACAGCCGTCGACGATACCGCCGATCGCGATGCCGTGGCTTTCGCCGAAAGAGGTCAGGGTGAAAAGTTTGCCGAAGGTGTTGCCGCTCATGGAATGCTCTCAGATCGTCCGAAAAGACGGACAGACAATGGGAAAATCAGGAAATGACGCTTTCGATGCGCGCGGTAATTTCTTGCACCTCGCCGCTGCCGTCGATCCGGCTCAATTTGCCTCGTTTTTCATAATACTCGATCAACGGCTGGGTTTGCCGTTCAAATACGTTCAGGCGACTGCGGATCGTTTCTTCCTTGTCGTCGGCACGACCACGGGCGAGCATACGCTTGACGATTTCTTGCTTGTCCACTTCGAGGAGGAAAGCATGATCGGTTCGTTTCCCTTTGTCGGCAAGCAGTTCCTCCAATGCTCGCGCCTGGGTGAGGGTGCGTGGAAAGCCGTCGAACAACGCGCCGCGATCGCCGAGGCGTTTCGCGATCATGGCGATGACGATGTGATCACAAACCAGTTTGCCGGCGGCCATCACCGTTTGCGCCTGTTTGCCTAGTTCGCTGCCAGCGCGGATCTCGGCACGCAACATGTCGCCGGTGGCCAAGTGTCGCAGATCGTGCTGCTTGACCAGTCGTGCCGATTGCGTCCCTTTACCCGACCCCGGGGCACCCAGGAGAATGATGTTCATGCGCTTTTCTTGCTCGTGAAGAAAGGAAACGAGGCGGGCAGAGTACCATGTGGCATTACCGCACTCAATGATCGCGTACTTTTCGTTTGATGTCGGCGAGAGAGCCGTTGCGGGGAAATCCTCGATTTGTTTTGAAAAAGTGTACGACGAGGAGATGCTGCACGCAAGCGTTGTGACGACTTCTTGATTGCTGAAGTACGAATCAGATTAATAATTTGATTTACTTATATTTTTCGGAGAAATTCGCTTCAGATCGGTCATAAAACGTCGCCAGAGCAGCAGGCTGGTCACACTGAAGCCAAGGCAAAGCCCGAACCAGACGCCTTTACCGCCCAAGCTTAGAGGGTAACCGCAAAGTGTCATTGTCGGAATGCCGATCCCCCAATAGCCAATCAGTGTGTGGGTCAGGCCGGCTTTGGTGTTTCCAAGACCGCGCAAGAGGCCGATGCAGATGTTTTGCGATCCTTTTGAGAATTGGTGGACGATAGCGAACCAGAGCAGGGAGGCAGCCAAAGTCAACACTGCGGGATCGTTCTCGGTGCCTAAAAACGGTGCCAGGACGAGCTCAGGAAGAAATACGTAGATAATTCCAATCACTGTCATCACCGCGAAACTAACAGTCAGGGCACGTTTGGCGACGGCTTGGATCTCATTATAATCTTCACGTCCGATTGCGCGGCTAACTAGAATGGATGATCCTTGCGATAAACCTATATTGAGTTGATAAACGATATAGGTAAGCTGGTTGGTAATATTTGATGCTGCCAGTACAACAGGTCCGAAAGTGCCCATCAACAGTGTTGCGATAGAGGTGATTGCGGCTTCCGATCCATAAGTGAGTGATATCGGTGTTCCCATCCGTATAATTCTGAGAATAGTTGCTAGTCGTGCTTGCCAAAAATCGACCGAAAGCAAATCTCTAAGTCTGCGATCCTGGCGTACGGCTCGGAAAAAGACAACAAGCGTTAAGACCTGCACGAGTGTTGTGGATAGCCCGATACCCACCAGTCCGAGTTGTGGCAAACCAAGCCATCCATAAAGTAAAGCGGCGTCTAAAACCGCATTGACAATGATGGAGATGAGCGTAACTCTCAGCAAAGAGCCAGGGCGACGCATGCCTACAGCGAATTGTCTGAGCACATTGAGCCATAGCATCGGCAAAAGGCCTGGCGCCAGAGCAATCATTACTGGTCTCGCGTGCTCCGCAACAGTGATATCTTGACCCAGAAAGCTCAGAGCATAACTGAGTGCAATCAGCAAGCCACCCGCGGCTAGAGCGATGACAGTCGCAAGTGACAATGACGAATGAACGAGGTCACGTACTTCCTCCCGAGTCACCGCGTCGATCTCGGCATTTCCCGCTCGTTTTTCGCCCCGTCCAACTGCCGTTGCGACGAGATTACCGAGGCCGGTCACCATGCCTACGCACATGGTGCGTAACTGGTTATAAAGCAGAATGGCGAGGCCCCCGGCCGCAACGGCTTCCAAACCAACCCGGCCCATCATCATAAGGTCAGTGCTGGTCAGCGCAACCTGCGCGAACTGTATGCCGGCAATCGGCGCGGACAGTGCGATTATGTTCCGATAAGGGAGGGGAAAAAACATTATAGAATATTTATTTTTACGTTGGCTTTAAATCGGGGTTCTTTTTCTTGTTCCTCAACAGACCCTCGGTAGGCGTCGAACAACGGGTGCACACGTCCACGCGCGGCTTCGCCGAGAAACTGTCGCTTCATCGAGCAGCCGTCATCGTAAATTGTGTCGAGATATTTCTCGCCACCATCGCGGGGTAAAAATACCATCGTGCTTGCCGGTTGTGTGAGAGGTAGAAGTTTCAGCGTCATATAAATGGCTCCTCTAGCCGTACGGCCAACGAGCAAACCGGTTCTTTGTGTAACGACACGGACAGTCGGGAATGCATCAAGATCATCCACTGTCATCCCCTCATTGGTTATGGAATCGATCAAGATTCGGCGCGACGTCAAATTCACCCGGCGCACCAGCTCCGTTTTGCCGATAGTAACCACAGGGCCAGCAAAAATAATCGAACCGCCTTGGCTTAAAATCAATGTTGACGATATGAAAACCAGGACGCCGTAATTCTTTCATGGTTGCACAAAGCGTGCCACCTGTGCCGAGGGCACCGACCAGATATTGAAAATCAGCACCGTGATCCCTCAACAACGGTGTTGCGGGACTGACATAACTCAGATTATTGTCTAGGTGTCACATCCCGTGAGGTAGTCTGGCTGTTTCTTGAATAACTCGGGCTTGAGTTTATGCCAGTCCTTCATCGTTTGCAATGGCGTTTCCGGGTTCAACACCTGTGAGACAAATCAGGCGGTCTGAAGGAATTGTTGATGAACGCATTGGTGTTTCCAATCCTATCCCGTCATGTGGGCGATAGTGCTTGTAATATCGTTGATACTCAGCAAGCGCCCGATTGATTGCCGAGAGGGTCAAGGGCCCTTTGTGGGTCTGTCGGTTAATGCTCAAATTATGAGATAATGTGATAAAAATCTTGTTGTGTACCAAATTATGAGCAAACGCCATCAGCACAGTTTATTTCTTAGCCTTGACAGTTTGGTTCCCGATAACCATCCCTATCGTCATCTAGATCAAGTCATTTCCTTTGCTAAGCTCAGCGTTCCTTATCAGGCACTTTATTCAGCCAAAGGCCGAAAAGAAAAAGGCATTGAGTTTGGTTTACGTACGTTGGTTTTACAATTTATAGAGGAGCTGAGTGACCGAGAAATGGAGCGTTATCTTCAGGAGAATAACGCTGGCAAATGGTTTTGTGAGCTAACATTAGGCGAGAGAACACCAGACCACGGCTATTTTGGTGATTTCCGCAAACGCTTGGGAACCGAAAGGCTAATGAATATATTTTCCCAAGTTTGCGATAGTTTAAAGGGTATGGGCTTGATCAGAGAAGTGTTTACCTTTGTTGATGCTAGTCAGTTGGTGAGCAAGTTGACGACTTGGGATGATCGAGATAAAGCGATGAAAATGGGCTTGGAAAAGTTTAATAATGAAACAGCGGCTAACGTCGCAGCAGATAAGCAAGCGCGTTTTGGTTGCAAGGGAAAGGCTAAATATCGGTTTGGTTATAAGGAGCATGTCTCGGTTGATATGCAGAGTGGTTTGATTAACAAAGTCGCTGCTACGTCTGCTGAAGTAAGCGATGCCAACGGCTTGTCTCATGTGTGTCCGAATGGAGGAGCGGTCTTTGGTGATAAGGGGTATTGTGTTCACCCGGCCCAAAGAACGCTCAAGCGCAAATGCTGCCATAATGCGACGATCAAAAAGAACAATATGAAAGGAAAAGATCACCGCAAAGATGGTTGGCTTTCTGCGATGCGCTCACCCTACGAACGTGTATTTGCCCACCGCAATCAACGCGTTCGTTATCGAGGTTTAGAGAAAGTGCAATTTCAGGTAGGCATCCGTGCACTGGTATTTAACCTCAAGCGCGTGATGGCATTGGGTATTGAAAAAGTAGATTTACGGCCGGCCTAGGATCAGTCCGTCTCCAATTCAGGAAATGGATGGAAATAGCCGAAATAATCGGCAATCAAGGCTAGTGCGACCGCTTTTCGATCAGAACTCAGATACCCTCATCTTGCAATGTTCATTAGCCGACAAACCCTTTGTAGAAGGGATAGAACGCGTAACGCGTTGTGCCATTGGCACGCGCTACGCAGCGATTGTATTTAGGTTTTTTTCGGCGGTAAAACGAACAGAGGGATCTCAAGGGCCTGACAAACCTGCTTGAACTCCTCTTTGAACGCACTGCCGCCATCGACTTGAATCGAGATCGCTGGATAGGGCAACTGTGTGATCAGGTATTCGAGAAAGCGCCGGGCATTGCGGCGGCTGGCACGACAGTAAGCGCGCATCATCGTGGTGGCGGTTAGCGGAGAGGTTGCTTTGAACGCTTCGAGGACAAAGCCGTCGCCAAAGCTTACGCTCATATGGTCGATCTGGATCGACTCGCCTGGTTTTTCGGTCTGGATGCCATAGCGCCAGCGCTTGGGCTTGACGCGGCCGTAGTAAAAGGCAAGCGGCTGCACACGACCCGAGGCGACGAGTGGTTCGAGGATGCGACCAACCGTGCTGATGCTCGAGGCAAAATCAGGGTCGCGACACAACACTTTCCCTATCTTGCGTTTTCCCCAGAGGGGTTTCGCTTGCGTAGGTGGAGGACGTCTTGCTGTCGTAGATCCTGATAAAGACCCAATGGCTTGCCCTGTCGATCGCAACGAACAGGTAACGGCGACGGCTCTCATCGGCAATCTGTGGCAGGTATTACACGTCGATGTGGATGTAAGCCGGGCTCATCGGCCTTGAAGGCGCTGTGTTTGGGCCGGGCGCCACTGCTTTGAGGTCACCGAGGTTCCCCACGCCATGACGATGCAGGCAACGATCCAGACCAGAGCGTGAGGCATTCGGGTTCAGGAACTCACGCACCACCGCCAGCAGGTCATCGAGCGAGATCAAGAGCATCTTGGGTAAGGCCAATTCGATGGCCTCTTGGGCAGGTGTCAGGGTGGTTTGCAGACGATGCGGCGTATGGTTACGATCGGCCACGCTATCGCGCTTGCGCCATTTGCAAACGGTTTGTTCCCTGGTCCCATAACGCTCGGCAAGAACCCGGGCCGGTTCATCACGGGCCTGTATTGCCGCCCTGATCTTCGGTGTCGTCGTCGCTTGGCTGTGAAGCTCGATCAGTATGACGCTCTTCCGTTGCCCATCTCGGTCAAAATACAGCGTGCCATGAAAAGCCCTGAGATGAAACACATAGCGTTGCGTTATGTCACTTGTCTTTTAGGGCCGTCTCCAGGAGGATTTGGCTGGTAAAACCCGCATCGTTTATGCTGTGTCTAATTTCAGCGATGAGCCAATCGATTGTATCCTAAAAGACTTACTGACACCGCAAGGCGAGCGAAAATGAACGCCGTGCCTGCCGCGCCATTGCAGCTCTTTTCGGAGGGATCCTGAGCGTTCCTCCCGATCAGCATCCCTTGTAATGCTTTTTCACGCACGCCCGCGCGCTTCTGCGCGCCTCTTCCCGCTGTGACGGCGTCATCTTTTCCTCAAGCATGTCTCTCGTTTTTCCTGCACCTAGAGCGCCATTCGCCGCCGCGATATTGAACCACATATGCGCGGTTACCAGATCTTTGAGCACGCCCTCGCCCAGGCCGTACATCACGGCCAGATTGTTCTGCGCCTGCGCATCCCCCTGCGCCGCCGCATTACGGAACCAGCGCACCGCTTCTTTGTCGTCCTCGGGAACGCCTTCGCCCAGGGCGTACATCAGGCCCAGATTGTTCTGCGCCAGCGCATTCCCCTGCATCGCGGCCTTGCGATACCAGCGCGCCGCTTCTTTGTTATCCTGGGGAACTCCTGTGCCCTTTTCATACATCAGGCCCAGATTGAACTGCGCCTTCGCATCCCCCTGCATCGCGGCCTTGCGATACCAGCGCGCCGCTTCTTTGTTATCCTGGGGAACTCCTGTGCCCTTTTCGTACATCACGCCCAGATTGAACTGTGCAGCCGCATCCCCCTGCGCCGCCGCATTACGGAACCAGCGCGCCGCTTCTTTGTCGTCCTCGGGAACGCCTTCGCCCAGGGCGCACATCAGGCCCAGATTGAACTGCGCCTTCGCATCCCCCTGCATCGCGGCCTTGCGATACCAGCGCGCCGCTTCTTTGTTATCCTGGGGAACTCCTGTGCCCTTTTCGCACATCAGGCCCAGATTGAACTGCGCCTTCGCATCCCCCTGCATCGCGGCCTTGCGATACCAGCGCGCCGCTTCTTTGTTATCCTGGGGAACTCCTGTGCCCTTTTCGCACATCAGGCCCAGATTGAACTGCGCATTCGCAAACCCCTGTTCCGCAGCCTTGCGATACCAGCGCACCGCTTCTTTGTCGTCCTCGGGAACGCCTTCGCCCTGGCGGTACATCAGGCCCAGATTGTTCTGCGCAGCCGCATACCCCTGTTCCGCAGCCTTGCGATACCAGCGCACCGCTTCTTTGTCGTCCTCGGGAACGCCTTCGCCCAGGGCGTACATCAGGCCCAGACTGAACTGCGCAGCCGCATCCCCCTGTTCCGCGGCCTTGCGAATCGCTTGGATCGGAGGAGCGCCGCCGACCGCATATGGCACGACCATCAGTCCCAGCAAGAACCCTGCGGTCAGGAAAATGGGCTTTACAGATATTTCCATGGTTTTCCGCTCCGTTGAAGGGGCAAAAGCTGATTTTACTTTCCGGAAGCTCCGAAGGTCGTTGCCGTTGTTTTACGAATCATTCATTGTGTCGAGGGCCGTCTCCAGGAGGATTTGGCTGGTAAAACCCGCATCGTTTATGCTGTGTCTGATTTCAGCGATGAGCCAATCGATTTTATCCTAAAAGACGTACTGACACCGCAAGGTGAGCGAAAATGAACGCCGTGCCTGCCGCGCCATTTCGGCTCTTTTCAGAGGTAGCCTAACCGTTCTTCTCAATCAGCGTCCCTTGTCGTTCTTTTTCACGCGCGCGCTTCTGACCTTGCTTAGCGCCTCAATCGTTTTATCAATTTTCTTGGGCAAGGTCATTGGACGGCACCTCTGTTCTTATCTGTCTTGTTGACCGATTTCCGTCTTCGCAGGTTTACAGCGACGATTCTTCCCATAGGGACGGATTTCCCCGCAGAATTTCCCTTCGCTTCAACCGCGATTTCATCATCTGCATCGAGGCTGAGACAGAATCGATGAAGATCAGTCGCAGGTTTCAAACATCTCCTCCGATTCTTCAGCATAAAGCCGACACATCTTCAGGGAATTCGTATGGAAGTTGATCCCGACGAGGGCTATGGCTATATTCCGTTTTTTGCTGGTGCTCGGAGATGCCGTTGCGCATTTTTCTCGGGTATTGAGTTTCACTTCGTCGGGAAAAGAGATTGCCTTAGATATCGATATTGCTCGCGCGGATTGCGTTTTCCTCGATAAATGCGCGCCGTGGTTCGACTTCTTCGCCCATCAACATGGTGAACACTTCGTCGGCGGCCATGGCGTCCTGGATGCGCACTTGCAGCATACAGCGCGCCAGGGGATCAAGGGTGGTTTCCCAGAGCTGTTCCGGATTCATTTCCCCCAGGCCTTTGTAGCGCTGGATATCGTAGGCTTTTTTCCCTTCTTGGAACAGCGCGTCGATGACTTCGCCGAAGTAGCGCACTTCGATGCGATTTTTGCTGTTTTGGAAATAGGCGCCGGGTTGCAGCAAACCGTTTGTTTCTTCGCCGAAGGAGGCGATTTTCCGGTATTCCGCGGAAACGAAGAAGTTCGCGTCGAAATAGTTGTGTATCAAGTTGGCATGCTGGTCGATGCGTACCTGCACGCGCGGTATCGGTGCCGCGTGAGTGACGTTCGCTGTCAGTTTAACGCCCGGTTCGGCGAAGCGGTCGAGGTGTTTCTGGTATTCGCCAAGCCATTTCTCGAGTGTTTCGCGGTCGTTGAATTGTTCGCGGTTAAGGCGTGGAGTATCGATCAATGCCTTGAGGATGCGTTTGTCCCAGCGCGGGGAGAGGCGTTCGATCATGGCGTCGAGGCGCAGATAGTCACGCGCCAGTTTTTCGAATCCGCTTTTGCCGATCGGCGGTGCGCCGGAGGAGAGGTACAGTTCGGCGTCGTCAAGCGCCTGGGTGAGCAGGAGTTCGTCGAGTTCGTGATCGTCCTTGATGTACCGGCTCTGTTTGCCTTTCTTGATTTTGTAAAGCGGCGGCTGGGCGATGTAGATGTGACCCCGTTCGACAAGCGCGGACATTTGCCGATAGAAGAAGGTGAGCAGCAGGGTACGGATATGGGCACCGTCGACATCCGCATCGGTCATGATGATGATGCGGTGATAGCGCAGTTTGTCGGGATCGAATTCTTCTTTGCCGATACCGGTGCCAAGGGCGGTGATCAGGGTGCCGATTTCGGCGGAGTTGAGCATTTTGTCGAAGCGCGCTTTCTCGACATTGAGAATTTTCCCCTTGAGGGGAAGAATGGCCTGGAACTTGCGGTTGCGTCCTTGTTTGGCCGAGCCGCCGGCGGAATCGCCTTCGACGAGGAATATTTCCGACTGGGCGGGGTCTTTTTCCTGACAGTCGGCGAGTTTGCCCGGCAGACCGGCGATATCGAGGACATCCTTGCGTCGCGTCATTTCACGCGCTTTACGTGCCGCTTCGCGGGCGCGGGCGGCATCGACGATTTTGTTGACGATCGTCTTCGCTTCGGCGGGCGTTTCGTAAAGAAATTCTTTGAGTTTTTCTGAGAGCACGCTGTCGACGATCCCTTTCACCTCGGAGGAGACGAGTTTGTCCTTGGTTTGCGAACTGAATTTTGGATCCGGCACTTTGATCGAGACCACGGCGGTCAGTCCTTCGCGGGCATCGTCGCCGGAAGTCGAGATTTTCGCTTTTTTGAGCAGGCCTTCTCCTTCCATGTAGCTGTTCAGTGTGCGCGTCAGGCCACTGCGGAAACCCGCCAGATGGGTGCCGCCATCCCCCTGTGGGATGTTATTGGTGAAGCAGTAGACGTTTTCCTGATAGGAATCGTTCCATTGCAGGGAAATTTCCACGATCACTTGCTGTTTTTCCGCGCTGCAATAGAAGACGGTATCGTGAATCGGGGTCTTGTTGCGGTTCAGGTGTTCGGTAAAAGCCCTGACGCCGCCTTTGTAGTGGAATTCTTGCTGTTTGTCTCTGCGTTCGTCGCTAAGGACAATGTGCACGCCGGCGTTTAGAAAAGACAGTTCCTGGAGACGTTTGGCGAGGATTTCGTAGTCGAAGTGCACGTTGCCGAAGATATCGCCGCTCGCGAGAAAGGTGAGTTCGGTACCGGTTGCGGCGGTATCGCCGGTGATCGCGAGCGCTGCTTGCGGTTCGCCGCGGAGATAGGTTTGGTTGTGAATATGGCCGTCGCGCATGATGCGGAGATTTAGCTTGTCGGACAAGGCGTTGACCACCGACACGCCGACGCCGTGCAATCCGCCGGAAACTTTGTATGAACTGGCGTCGAACTTTCCGCCGGCATGGAGCATCGTCATGATCACTTCCGCGGCGCTGCGGCCTTCTTCCTTGTGGATATCGACGGGAATGCCGCGGCCGTTGTCGCGCACGGTGATCGATTCGTCCTGATGGATGATGACACGGATTTCGCTGCAATGCCCGGCGAGCGCCTCGTCGATGGCATTGTCGACCACTTCGAAGACCATATGGTGAAGACCGCTGCCGTCGTCGGTGTTGCCGATGTACATGCCCGGGCGGGTGCGTACCGCTTCCAGCCCTTTGAGGACGCGAATGCTCGAGGAATTATAGCTCATAAAAGATGATTTTCTTGTTGTCGAAATAAATGATTAATTATAGCACAGGCAGCCTGTAAAACGCGCTGTGTCAGGATGTTCTCAAGAGGAAGCGAAAGGCGGAAAATGGCGATATTTGCGCTTTTCTTCGTTTTGCCGGCGTTTTTATCGCGGTTGGAGGCTTTTCTCGCGAAAATGGCAGTGGAAACCGGCGCGAAGGCGGTCATGCAGGGTACGATCGGTGGCGCGCAATCCTTTATTCAGGGGCGCTCGCACCAACGCGGCGGATCTTCGTGCAGGCGTCTTGCCGGGTATTGCCAATGATGGGTGACGTTTTCCATCCGCACGGGGAAAGCGACGCGTCTCGCCGTTCCCCAACTGGTTCTTTCGAGGCTTGGGTCGATGTCGGCCTCGGTTTCTTGTGAGAGGCGGCCAAGAAGGCGGGTCGTCGCGGTCGCGCTCAAGAGACGGGCGGTGCGCGCCAGGGAATGACGAGCGCTGGTCACGCGTCCGCTTTCAGCGCGAAGGATAAGGGCGCGCACCGCGCTTGCAGCCATCAGATATCCAGTTGCGTGATCGAGCGCCTGTACCGGCAGCGGAACCGGTTTGTCGGCGTTGGCCTGCTTCATACCCCAATCGGCGATGCCGCAACTCATTTGAACGAGACTGTCGAATCCGCGCCGCCGCGTCCACGGGCCGCGCCAGCCATAGGCACACAGGGTGATCTCGAGCAACGAGGGATTGATCGTGCGCAAGGCCTTGCCGTCATAGCCGAGATCGGCCAGGGCATCGCGGCGATAGCCATGCAATAGAATGTCGGCACCCGCGAGCAGTTCTTCGAAGCGGGCGCGATCGTGCGTGTCGCGCAGGTCGAGGCCGGTGCAGCGTTTGCCGAGAGTGATTTCGGGAATCACTGACCCTTCGTCCCATCCAGGCGGGTCGATGCGTAGCACATCGGCGCCGTAAGCGGCGAGAAATCGTCCGGCGACCGGCCCGGCCAGTACACGCGTCAGATCAAGAACGCGAATGCCTTGCAGGGGGCGGTCGGGGGAAATGGCGGCGGGCGGCTTTCCGAGCGTTTCATGTTCTTCCCAGGCGATCAGCGGCTCAGCGGCGACGGCAATACCTTGCGGGTGCTGTTGCCAGTCATCAAGGCACCGCATGGTGGCGGCACAGCCGTCCTTGGCCAAAATCGCTTGTTCAAGATCATCGGCGAACCATTCGCCTACGGTGGAGGCAAGTGCTTCGCGCGTTTGGGGATCGCCCAGTACGGAAAGCGCAGCTTGGCGATGATGCGGTAAATTGGTGTGGATACGGATCCAGCCGTCTTTGCCGCGGTAATTTCCGCCAAGTGGATCCCAAATACTGGGCAGGTGCCAGCCTTGCGGACGGATGGTCATATCGAACCATTTAGAGGCGAGGTAGCGATCGATGGTAACTTTGGCGGTGCTGCCGTTTGCCAAGGCGCGATAAGAGGCGACCATGCTTGCCGCCATCGCGATTGTCGCCGTGGCGAGATCGGAAACCGCAAAGAAGGAAGGCAAAGATTGCGATCCGCGGACAATATCGATTTCGGGCGCGGCCCTCAGTTCGAGGGCCGCGGCGATTTGTCCAAGGAAAGCACGGAACACGGGGTGTTGCGTCATGAGTGCGTCGTTTACAGCTTCGGGGAGCGGCTGCTCGCCCACCATCCGTAAAGGCCGATGAAGGCGTTGACCTGATAGATCACCGTCTGAGTGGCGAAAATCGCGTTGTGATTGACCAAATTCACCGCAAGCCAGACGAAATTCACGAGTATCCACAGCCACCAGGAAAGGGCGTAGCGCAGAATCATCGTTGTTTGCGCGGTGACGGCGATCACGAAAGCGATGACATTGATGGTATACCAGGAAATGTCCATGCCGAGAAACGAGACGGCGGTGTCGCTGCTTTTTTCGATAAAGCTGTACTGTTGCAAATGGTCGTTGATATACGGGAACAAAAGTAGCGCCACGACGATGAAAGCGATGGTGATCGCCCAAACCAAACCGGTGGCTTGTTTGGGAATCATGTTGCCGTCGCCGTCTTGGTGTTTCGCCCAGTAGCGCAGCGCGTAGACATGAGTAAACATATTATACAAGGGCGTGAGCATCAAGCCGGTAGCGCCACTTCCACCTTGGGCGAACACTTCGCCGATATTCGCCGTTATACCGAGGCCGTTACCGGAAAAGTTACGCCGGAAGGCGAGGGCGAGGACGCAGAGCATACCGATCACGGCGACGATCAGCTTGAACACTTCGAATGCGCTTTTGTTGCCGATAAAAAACTGCCAGAGAAGGGCGGCAACTCCACAGAAAAACCAGGTAAATGCATACGGGGTTTGCCATTCGTGGGTGATTTTGTCGAGTAGTTTGAACATCAGTCGTTCTCCTTGTGTCGATAGATATGGTCGCGAATGTATTGCACGGCCAAGCGGTAGCGTTCCTGATAGGAAGGATCTTCGATTTTATAAACCGCGATATCGTGTTCGCGGTAGAGTTGCAAGAGCAGCGCCTGAAACGCGTTACGTGCTTTGGCGTCGCCGAGCACGCGCATGCCGTCGTCGATCCACACGGTGTTGTTCGATAGCAACAGGGTATGATCGAAGCGCAAATTATCGATGAACGCTTCGCCTATTGGATCGCGGCGGTTTTCGTAGGTCTCGCAGAATGCCTGCGTGGTAACGAAATCGGTATCGATGATCGTAACCGGCGCTTTGGGATCTTCCAAGGCGGTGTCGACGGCTTTCGCGTGCGCCTGGAAGATGCGCTGGTAATCGGAAAATTGCAGGGCCAATTGATTGCCACCCAAGGCATAATCGACATAGCGCCGTCCTTGTTCGAGGACATAATCGGCAAGAAAATAATTGGCGAGTTTGTAAACAAGCGTGGTTTTCCCCGCGCTTTCTCCGCCGACAATGGCGATGGTTTTGCTGTATTCACTGCGCGCGGTGGGGTGAATGTCCAGCCAGTGGTGTACCGGGTCGTGATGAATACTGTCGGTGTCGTACTCGTCGTGGCGGGGCAGGGCGATGAAGCGCCGCGACGGCAGATGGTGGCGCCAGGTGTGCGTCTCATCGGAGATCAGTTTGGCCTTTTCACTGATTCCGAGGGCATTGCGCAGGCGATAGAGTTTTTCCTGCGCGTTCGTTTGGTCGGGATCGATGTTCGCCATCGGATAGGTGTGGATGTCGATGAAATCGAACTGATTGAAAGCGCGCTGCATCCAGCGTGCTTTGTCTGCGAGGGTCACTTCGTAGTCTTTTTTCGGGCTGGGATGCTCGAGGATCACGATGTGCAGCTTTTCGACTAGTCCGACGGCGTGCTGGATCAGGCGGACGTGGCCGCGATGAAGGGGTTCGAAGTGGCCGATGATCCAGCCGGTTGTCGTATGCATGTGTCTTCCTCAATCGACCGGCAGGGAAATACCGGTCAGTTTCTTGTACAGGGAAACCGCATAAGAATCGGTCATTCCCGAAATATAGTCGCACACCGCGAGCAATTGCTGGTAAGGCGATGTGTTGTGGCGGCGGTAGCGCGATGGCATTAGTTCGATCAGCATGCGTGCATGACGCCCCGCCCGCTTGCCTTGCAATTCGGTCGTCATGACGGCGGTGGAGAAAATTCCCATCAGGCCGTTCAGCACGCGATGGCCGGCGACTTGCACTTCGAGCACCGGACGTGAAAGGTAGACATGCTTTTCCGCGTAGTGGCGCAGCGCTTTCATCGCTTGTGCCGAGGGTATTTCGGCGAGCAGGGCGTTGGTGTAAGTGCCGTCGAGCAGCGCGCCTTCATTGGTCTGGAAAACGTCAGTGGTTTCCTGCACCAGGCGACCGATCGCTTTGGCGCGCAGATAGGCGAGTTGATCGCTGCGGCTTTGCATGCGCTTAAGACACGCCGTGTCGACCAAATCGTCGGCAAGGGTGAAAAACAGTTCGCGAGCCTCGTCGAAAGACACTTGTCCGACCTGATAGGCGTCTTCGATGTCGACGATCAGATAGCAGATATCGTCGGCCGCCTCCATGAGAAAGGACAGCGGATGGCGCTGCCAGGCATGCTCCGTCAGCGCGCGCAGACCGAGGGTGTCGAACACTTCGCTGTAATCGCCGAGATCGTCTCCGTACACGCCGTTTTTTTTGTATGGCGTGTTGGCGCGGGCGGCGGCGGTGGTGGGATATTTCGCGGCGCTCGCGAGAGTCGTGGCGGTAAGGCGCAGGCCGCCTTTGTTGTCCGGGCTTTCCAGGCGGTTGCAGATACGAAAGCCTTGTGCGTTGCCTTCGATGTGCCGGAGATCGGCGATTTCCGTCGCCTCGAGACCGAGTTTGGCGAGAATCTTTTTTCCTGTGTCGGCGCGGAAAAAATCGCGCATCGCCTGTTCACCGGCATGGCCGAACGGCGGATTGCCGAGATCGTGCGCGAGACAGGCGGCCGCGACGATATCGCCGACGTCGCCGCGATGCAGGCCGGTATCGGCGAGATCGCCATGCTTTTCCAGTAATGCGGCGCCGACACTGCTGCCGAGACTGCGCCCGACACAGGCCACTTCCAGCGAGTGGGTGAGACGGGTGCGCACATAGTCGTTTTTCTCCAGCGGAAAAACCTGCGTTTTGTCCTGAAGGCGGCGGAAGGCGGCGGAAAACTGGATCCGGTCACCATCGCGCTGATATTCGGAGCGCACCGAAGGTTCGGGTTGCGCGGTCTGTCCGATACGTGAGGTGGAAAAAAGGGAAGGCCATTGCATGGCGGTTATTCCATCGGAGAATATTGCAATGTGGAAGTATATTGTATCAGAAGGGAGCGATAAGAAATGATTGATCCCTTATGACAACATGACAACGGTTGCAGGTATTGCGCCCAACCTCCTTTGCGTAAACGTCCGAGATCGGCGAGGCTATTGATCCCGCGGCTTGAAAAAAACGCAAAACCATCGTTAAATGACGAGTTTGCTGTTGTCCCTGGAAGAGGAAATGACAAAAGTCGGTATCATAGGCTGGCGCGGAATGGTCGGTTCCGTTTTACTCGGCAGAATGCGAGAAGAGAACGATTTTGCCGCCATCGACGCGACTTTGTTCTCCACCTCACAGGCTGAAAAGCCAGCCCCCGATTTTATCGGCACGGGGAAAAAACTGGCGGATGCCAATGATGTCGAGGCCCTGGCGGCGATGGATGTTCTCATTACCTGCCAGGGAGGAAACTACACGAGCGTGATGTACGGTAAACTGCGTGGCAGTGGCTGGGCAGGTTATTGGATCGACGCGGCCTCGACACTGCGCATGGAGGAAGGCTGCGCGATCGTGCTGGATCCGCTGAACCGCAAGCTGATCGACGAAGCACTCGATGACGGAAAAAAAGATTTCATCGGGGGAAATTGTACGGTTTCTCTAATGATGCTCGCGATTGGCGGTCTGTTGCAAGCCGATATAATCGACTGGATCACGCCGATGACCTATCAAGCGGCGTCCGGCGCTGGCGCGCGCAACATGCGTGAACTGCTGATCCAGATGGGACAGTTGCAAGCTTGCGTGGACGGCCTGCTCGAGGATCCGGCGAGTCGCATCCTCGATATCGACCGCAAGGTCGGCGCAACCTTGCGCGATGGTCTTTCCACGGAGTATTTCGGCGTGCCGCTGGCCGGCAGTGTGATCCCGTGGATCGACAGGGAACTGCCCGGTGGACAGAGCCGTGAGGAATGGAAGGCCCAGGCGGAAGCCAACAAAATCATCGGGCGGCGCGAAAATCCGCTGCCGATCGACGGCCTGTGCGTGCGTGTCGGGGCGATGCGCTCTCACGCCCAGGCGTTGACAATAAAACTCAAAGGCGATATTCCCCTACGGGAAATTGAACATCTGCTTGCCACACACAATGACTGGGTGCACGTCATTCCTAACGAAAAAGAAGCGAGTATGAAAGCGTTGACGCCGGCAGCGGTATCCGGCACGCTCGACCTGGCGATCGGACGCCTGCGCAAGCTGACGATGGGGGGTGAATACCTCTGCGCGTTCACGGTCGGTGACCAGTTGCTGTGGGGCGCCGCTGAACCGTTGCGGCGTATGTTGAATATTCTGACCGGTAAACTCTGAGCGCGCGCTTTTCGAGGTTTTCCGCGCGGATAACATACGCCAACTCGGATATGAGCGAGCATATGGCGGGCGCGCAACGGTGAAAACTATCCGCTATGGCAAAACGATTACTCATTCGATGGACAAGGCGATCGCGGAAACCGCGCGCCGGGGTAAAAGCGACTCGCCACAACGAAGCGCCTCGTGGCGCGGACAATCCGCAAAAAGTCGCGGCGGTGATGGAAGGCACACAACTAACCCTGAAGATGAAAAAGGTGAACCAGGGAAGCGGCGCCTACTCATCGCGATTTTGAAAGAGCATCAGTCGGGTATGAAAGCCGTCGATCTTTGCCGCGCGCACGGGATCAGTGACGCGACTTTCCATAAGTGGCGTTCCAGGTAGGTGGCATGGAGGTTTCACAAGCCAAACGCTTGCGGGAACTGGAAGCCGAGAATACCAAGTTCAAAAAGCATGCGAGGTTTCGACCCTTGAAGAAATACTGACAAACAACTTCTCACGCCCGGTTTGCGGCGTAAAGTGGCAAACCGGGCTATTGAGGATAAAGGCTACTCGCGACGCCAAGCCTGCGCCCTGGTCGGCTTGGCGATACGGGTGTTGCGCTATGTCAGTCGTCGCCCGACAACCCAGCGGCTTCGTCATCGGTTGCGTGAACTCGCTGCTCAAGGCGACGTTTTGACTATCGCCGTTTACACATCATGCTGCAACGTGAGGGAGTTCACGTCAACCAAGAAGAAGCGTTATCGCCTGTATAAAGAGGAAGGGCTGACCGGACGCAAACACGCTGTTGGCAGAGGGGGATCTATGGCGATCCCGCAAGGTCCAAACCAGAGAGGGTCGCTGGACTTTGTTTCGGAGAGCTTGGATGACGGACGGAAGTTCCGGTTTCTCTGTGTGATCGATGACTTTATCCGGGCATGTTTGGCGATTGTTGTCGATACCTCACGCTCTGGCTTGCGTGTGGTGCGGGAGGTGGATTGCATTACGATGATGCAAGGCGCACCTGAGCACCGCGCCCTATAAAATTAATATTTTTTAATAAAATTATTGTAAAAATATAGTAACCTATCGCGCTGCCCTTCGTTATGAATTTTCCTCTCTTCGGGAGTGTTGCTATGGATTTTACCCTTATGGTTACAAAGCGAGCCCTTTGTTTGCTTATGACCGCCATCTTGTCCGCCATCTTTCCCGGCGTTACCAAGTCGGATCCGCTTTCTCAAAACCAAATTCCTTTGGAATTCTTGGACTCAAGTGATCATAGAGCGCTCGATATTTCTGCGGATGGAAATATTGTCGTAGGCAAAGTACGTTTAGATAGCGATCATAGGTTTCACCCCTACGTCCATAATCTGACCTCCGGGGAAGAAACCATACTGGATTATCCTGGGCAAGCAGATGAAGATACTGGCAGCACTCTCAGTAGCCTTGCCGTGTCCGGAGATGGAAATTTGATCGCGTTGAGCACATGCGATGATGGGTCTTATAAATGTAAGAATTACATTTATAATCGTCAGCAACGTAAATCCACTCCTGTGCTTGAAGAGTTCAATGAGCTTGAGTGGGTTGATTTTCAAATGACCGGTATCTCACCTGACGGCAGTCGTTTGCTCGGTAGCGTCATACAGCATTATATCGGTAGTGAGGAAATATCTAAAATATTTTCGGTCTACGATATTGCGACGGGAAAAATATTGCCGCCTTTGGAAGATACAGTCATAGCTGATATGCCTCTTCCTGATAATATGCCCACTCCTCATACGAGCGTGGTCGGTATTTCCGGCGACAACAAGCTCGCTGTTGTCAATTACTATGAAGTGCCAAAAAATGAAAATTTTGTTCCTCACTTCCCGAATATTCGGAATATCAAAAACTACGAATATTCTAGCGTGTTTCTCTTCTACCCCGACGATCTCGTCAACATAATCAGTAGCGATATCGCCCATAGGGCGAGAGCGACGGCGATTTCGAGCGATGGCAGCACTGTCGTCGGGGCTATCTTAGCCAGTGAACCTGAGAACACGGATGCTTATCGCGCGTTTACTTATGATGTCAGCGACAAAACGATAGACGATCTCGGTGAGCTGCCGAGTGGAGGGGACTCTTTCGCCACAGCAGTGAACCAAGACGGCAGCGTCATTGTCGGCTATACCGTCTCAGCTGTTAATGGCGGCACGGAACATGCCTTTTACCATGACAAAAATTTCGGTGGGATGCTCGATCTTGGCACTGTCGATAGGGCCGTTAACCGGGACAATGTGGCGTACATAGCGACTGGCGTCAGTGCCGATGGTAGTGTCGTGATCGGCAGTAAAATGGAAAAACAAGACAACGCCGAATGGAAGGAAAAATCCCTTGTCTGGAAAGTCAAGAGGGCCGAACTGGGTTCTATTGAGGAGCCTTCACCGTCAGTGCCCGCTTATCCGCCCGCGACTGGTGACAACCTTCCCGCGGATGACCCAGTGGTTGTCGGCGATCCCTCCATCACCCCGGCATCGCCCGTCAGCGAAACGCCACCGGTCGCTCCTGCCGCCCCCGCCAATGATGATAATCTCCCCGACAATGGCGAAGAAACACAAATCGCCGCTGATACCCCCGCAACTGGTGACAACCTTCCCGCGGATGACCCAGCGGTTGTCGGCGATCCCTCCATCACCCCGGCATCGCCCGTCAGCGAAACGCCACCGGTCGCTCCTGCCGCCCCCGCCAATGATGGGAATCTCCCCGACAATGGCGAAGAAACACAAATCGCCGCTGATACCCCCGCAACTGGTGACAACCTTCCCGCGGATGACCCAGCGGTTGTCGGCGATCCCTCCATCACCCCGGCATCGCCCGTCAGCGAAACGCCACCGGTCGCTCCTGCCGCCCCCGCCAATGATGATAATCTCCCCGACATCGTCATGGTCGAAGTAGAAAATTCACAGAAAACCTTCGTCAAAATGGCGGAAAAAGACAATGAACTCCACGATCTCTACCGCAGTAATCTGCAAAGTCTCGGCAGCGACCACTGTGCCCTCGAAGATAAGGCCTACTGTATCGGCACATTCGCCAACGCCAACCGGGTCTATCACAGCGGGCATGAAGTGAACACGGGCATTCACGGCGCGGCGCGACTCGCCCCGCAATGGCGCGCCGGGGTAAGCGTCGCCTATCTGGCCGACGACAATCTGCCGGGGGGAATCGAAAGTCGCGACAGTCATACCCCAGGCGTCGGCGTCTACCTGCGCTACGCGCAAAATCCCGACGCCAGCGGTCTTAGCCTGACCGCCTCTGGCGCGTATCAAGCGCAGGAACTGGCGATTCGCCGTACCACCATCGGCCAAACCGAGCCTGGCAACGGCGACAGCAAGATCGCCGGAACACGCTTCGCGATCGAGGGTTCCTACGGGGTGGCACTCGATGAACATACCCTGCTTTCCTCGTCGCTGGGAGTACAGCAATTGCAAACCCGCCGCGAAGGCTACCGTGAAGAGCGGGACGCCGAGTTTCCCGCCACATACGGAAAAAGCGGTGAGAAAAGCACCGCGTTGCAGATTGGCCTGGGAGTCGATCATGACCTGACGGAAACGCTTTCCTTGCATGCCGATGCTGGCACGCGCGTCGTGCTCGATCGCGATCGTGATGCATTTACGGTACAGGCGAAGTATCTTGGTGGATTTGTCGACCATTTGGACGAACAAGTCGACGTCATGCCTTATGCCAATGCCAGTATTTCCGCGCGTTGGGGTACCGATCGCGCCTCTCTCGCGCGCCTGCGCGTAGGCATCGCCAAATCCGATTATGGCAATAACGACGCCAATATCGGCTTCAGTTACGACTATCGTTTCTAAGACGTCGACGACTTCGATGACCAAGGGCGGCGGCTTCGCCGCCCTTTTTTCGTCTTCCATTCCCTCGCGCAGCGGAAAAGTCGCATAAAAAAACGCCGCTTTTTCCTCTTCTGGGCGGTATAGCTAACGCATTATAATTTGACATAATTTATATGTCTCGAAAACAAGGTCTCTACCTCACAACGTTCTCGTCTGCGAATCGCCTTTGCCTGCGCCCATTTTTCTCGATTGGATTGAAATCCGGGCTGTAGGGAGGAAAAAACACAACGAGTGCTCCTGCCTGTTCAATGGCTCCAACTATATCAGCACGCTTATGGAAGCTGGCGTTATCCAGGACAACAACCGAATCCTCAGGGAGAACGGGAAGCTATTGATGGCGCAACCAGGCATAAAAAACATCACTGTTCACCCTGCCCACAAAAAGACCCACCGTTAAAAAGTCAACCCAACGATTGCCCCAATCACATCGATATGTCCATGGCACGCCCTTGCGATCGATAGGCACTTATCTTTTTTCGAAGGCGACATGCGCCTTTTTATTCGCTTTGGGGCGTTCGAGCGTTTTTTATAGGTCATACCTAACCTTTTCAGGCCATAGCCAATGGTTCTTTGGGAGACGTTCAGTCGTTTAGCTCTTTCCCATTGATAATCATCAGGCGCCCGCTGGACATCTTTGGCCAATCTATCCCTATCGAGCTTGGTCGCAGGTTTGTTGCGCCTCAGACAGGGTTGTATTTTTTTCTGCCATCGAAACAAAGTTCTTATGGGGATATCGGAGCGCTCGCTGGTTTGTTCAAATGTAAGCTTGAATTTCTTTTTTGTGGCAAAGACTTTTGCCGGAATTTAAGAGGATATGTCATGAACCTATATTATGACACAAGATGTTGCTTTAACTATATCCAAAAAATAGGCAAAAGCTCTGTGAAAACGCAATTCCCCGTATTCAGGCGTAAAAAACGGGCATTGCCAACTTAAATATGACCTGAGGATTATTTTTGATTCAAAATGTCTTTTGAAGATTTGTCGAATCGGATTGCTTCTGGTGGATTTGTTACCGAGTGCTAGGGGCACTGGCGGGCCTCAGAGGGTCAAGGTAAAGTATTTCTTTTATTTACGCGCAGTGTGCTCAAGGGAAGAAAGGGATGGAAAAGAAGTCTATGTTTTTGCGCCGAAAGGAAATGTCGAGGCTCGCGATACCGAGCGTCGCGATTGTCTTGCTATTCGCCTTCGCGGATCCTTTACTTGCGCAAATCAGCCGCTTATTCCTCGAAATACAGCGCTTGCAGAATCACTACAACCGGGAATTGGTCACGATGCTTGCCGCTTTGCGCCACGGCGGGCACCCGGCGGCGTGGTGGATGCTCATCGCCCTCGGTTTTCTTTACGGCGTGGTACATGCCCTTGGCCCCGGACACGGCAAGGCGATCATCGCTACTTTTCTGCTCACTCGGAAAAGCGGCTATAAAAGCGCCCTCGGCATCGCGATCGGCGGTGGCTTGTGTCAGGGAATCGGGGCGGTGCTTTGGGTGGGTTGTACGCTTGGCGCATTGCAGTGGCTGGCGCGCGATGTGGTCGGTCGAGTGCAATGGATGGCGGTGTTGAGCTTCGTTTTAACGATGGCGATCGGTGCTTATCTGATGATCCGTGCCGGGCGGCAACTACGCCGGTATGGTGATGCGCCGGCTTGCAACTGTGGCCATGAGGCGTGGAAAACGGTGGCAAAATCCGATTGCAAGGCGTGTCTTCTTGCCATCATGGCGATCGGCGCACGACCCTGTTCCGGCAGTATTCTGATTTTGTCGGTGGCGGCGTTGTGGCATTTGTGGTTCGTCGGCGTTGCGATGACGTTCGCCCTCACCTGCGGCACGATCGTGACGGTAACGGCCTTGGCGCTTTTGAGCGTATGCGGGCGTGATCGCTTGGCGGCGAATGTGAGCGAGAAGGGGCGTGTGCTGCAAAACGGTGTGCACCTTGCCGCTTTTGCCGGCGGTGCTTTGCTGTTCTTGCTCGGTGGCGCCTTGTTGGTCGCGCGGTTGAGTCAACCGGCGGCAGTTTTGCCGATTTAGTCGAGGCGTGTTTTTTCGCCCGACAGTCGAGAAAACTGGTTTGAGCGAAATAAGCGCCGAGATCGTCCGGGCCGCTGCCGGTGATATCGATCGCATATGCCGCCGTAATCATTTTCGGATCGGGTTCGCTTTCACGGATGGTGAGTGTGCAAGCGTTTTGCCAGCGGGTTTTCTGGCGCGCTTCGTCATAGCGCATCTCGACGAAATATGTCGGTTCGTAGATGCGATAGGTGAGTGCCGTCGTGGGCGTTGCGAGGGGCAGGCGAAAGCGGTAATGAAGAATGCCGTCATCTACGTCGAGGTGGCGCTGTACGGTCGCTTTGAAAACCGTTTCGCTGAACGTGTAATGCGCTTTTTTCGCGAGGTTCTGCTGCACTTTTTCGCTGATTTTGGCCATTTGCGCTTTCTGTGCGGTGTTGTCGCGCACCTCTAGCACCGGTTGTAGGAGCATTTGCGCATACACGGGATCGAATGACCACTGTTCATCAAGGGCGATGATGCGCCCTTTCGTATCGAATACTGGATCGATGACGACGTTGATCCATTGATGGGGATGGGCGAAGACGGCAGCGGGCAGGAGGAAAAAGAGAAAAAGGCCTGTTCGCTTCCCGCCGTTCTCGATAAATATGCTTGTCCGAGAGGGTACTGTCGTCGCCGCCACTTCGAGAGGAAGGCAGGTTGCTTGGAAGGGGTGGTGATCAGCGTTTGGAAAATTGCGTTGCGCGGCGGGCTTTGTGCAGACCCACTTTTTTTCGCTCCACTTCGCGGGCGTCTCGGGTCAGCAGACCGGCGCGGCGCAGGGGGGCGCGTAAGTCCTCGTGGTAGGCGCCAAGCGTGCGCGCGATGCCGTGGCGGATAGCACCGGCCTGGCCGCTTGCGCCGCCCCCGCTTACGGTGATATAAAAATCGAATTTCTCTTTCATATCGACGAGTTCGAGCGGCTGACGAACCACCATGCGGGAAGTTTCGCGGCCGAAATATTCGTCCAGTGGCTTTTGGTTGACGATGATTTTACCGTTGCCACGACGCAAAAAAACCCGCGCGGAGGAGGTTTTCCGTCGTCCGGTTGCGTACTGCTGTTCTGTCATTTCCTCTCCTTAGATTTCGAGGGTGGCCGGCTGCTGTGCAACATGATTGTGCTCGCTGCCGGCGTAGATTTTCAGTTTCTTGAGCTGGGCGCGGCCAAGCGGGCCTTTCGGGAGCATGCCTTTGACCGCCAATTTGAGCACCTTGCCCGGATTGCGCGCCTGCATGGCCGAGAAACTTACGCTTTTCAGATTGCCGACGTAGCCGGTGTGATGATGATAGCGCTTGTCGCTTGCCTTACGGCCGGTGACGGCAACTTTGTCGGCATTGATAACGATGATGTAATCGCCATTATCCAAGTTGGGGCTGTATTCCGGTTTGTGCTTGCCCCGCAGGCGCAAAGCCACTGCGCTTGCCAAGCGGCCAAGCGTTTTGCCTGCGGCGTCGACAACGAACCAGTCGCGTTGGATGGTTGCGGGCGTTGCGGTGTATGTCTTGAACATGAGGTTTCTCCGAACACGGGAAATTTCCAAGGCGGAAAATAGTACACAATTTTTTTGCCGATGACAAGAAGTTAGGCGAATTTCCCGTTTGCGAGCGATGAGCGGAAACCCTGTTATACTGCCTGGCGGTTCTCACGGCAGGGGGTATGAGATATGGCAGATATCGAACTTTTTGATGCGGACGTGATTTTTACTCAAGCGGCGGCTGCGAAGGTGGCCGAGCTGATCGACGAAGAGAAAAATCCAGACCTGAAGCTGCGCGTGTTCGTCACCGGTGGTGGTTGTTCCGGCTTTCAATACGGCTTCACGTTTGCCGAGCGATTACAGGAAGGCGACTCGCTAAAGACAACCGATGGCGTGACTCTTGCCATCGATCCGATCAGCTATCCTTATCTGAATGGCGCGGAGATCGATTATCGAGAAGATATTCAGGGGGCGCAGTTTGTCATTCGCAATCCCAACGCGCATAGTACTTGCAGTTGCGGCTCCTCTTTCAGCGCCTAGTTGTTTGATCCCATCATGTAATGGAATGATTTATACGGATCCCTCAGCACGGAGGAACCTATGGCACAAGTTTTACACCCAGGAGCCAAGACCACGCACGCAGTCAGAGCGGAAATACAGCGATCGCAAGCTTCGATCGCGGCGTTAAGCAAGCGTTACGGCATTGATCCAAAGACCGTTTGCAAATGGAAGAAACGTCAGAGCGTTGAAGATGCCCCTATGGGGCCCAAGAACCCTCGTTCAACGGTGCTCAGTCTCGAAGAAGAAGCCGCATGCGTTGCCTTTCGAAAGCACACGCTATTGCCTTTGGATGATTGTCTTTACGCCTTGCAACCGTCGATCCCGCATCTGAGACGTTCTTCGTTACATCGCTGCTTTCAGCGCCATGGCATCTCACGGTTGCCTGACATGGATAGCGATAAGCCCAAGCGAGAGAAGTTCAAGCAATACCCGATTGGATACTTTCACATCGACAGTGCACACCTCAGAACACAAGAAGGCAAGCTCTATCTTTTTGTGGCCATTGATCGAACCAGCAAATTCGCTGTGGCACAGCGGGTGGAGCAAGCCAATCGCGAGACGGCTGAGGAATTCCTTGAACACCTACTCGAAGTGGTGCCCTACAAGATCTACACGATACTGACGGATAACGGGATCGAGTTTGCCGAACCGCCGCGCAATCGCATCACGCGCCGCAAGATAGGTTTCGATCTGATCTGTGCGGCAAATGGCATTGAACATCGCCTGACCAAGCCGAATCATCCCTGGACGAACGGCCAGGTCGAACGGATGAACCGCACGATCAAGGAAGCGACGGTCAAGCGCTATCACGATGATAATCACCAGCAACTGCGCAGTCACCTGCAGGCATTTGTTCGGGCGTACAATTTTGCAAAACGGTTAAAAACATTGCGCGGTCTGACCCCATACGAATACGTTTGTAAGATCTGGACAAAAGAACCGCAAAGATTCAAAACCAATTCCTTCCATCATAATATGGGACTTAACACCTAGCCTGTGGATAACTTTCTAAGACAAATTGAAAAATAAAAATAAAATCCTATTTATAGCTAGAAAAACCCGTACATTAGGAACTAGATTTCTCACGTGAAATTGCCCAACTAAAAATCACCCCAAATAAACCTACAATGAAAAAATCTCCAACAAAACATTGAGACCGTGATTCGAACAACACAGTTACTGATATCATCTTGCTTTCAACAACAGAAAACATATACAATATAGCATATACAAAGGAGGTCTCTATCATGCCCATTCGCAGATCATCACCGCGACACAAAGAAGCTAAATTATTCCGCAACAACCGCAGTCAGGCGGTACGAATTCCGGTTGATTTCGAGTTACCTGGGAATCGTGTGCTGATCCACAAAGAAGGGAAAAAACTCATCATTGAACCGATAGATAAGCCCATCAACATCATTGAATTATTGGCCACATGGAAGAAAGAACAACCTCTTGAAGCCAACGACCGATTTCCGGAAATCGAAGATATGCCCGCCCAACCGGAGAATATATTTTGAGCGGATATCTGCTCGACACAAACATCATCAATGATGGCACATCCATATACCCCCTCTTGGGTTAGATCTGCTGACTCTTGGCCTTCAATCAGAACCTTCATATTGTTGGGTAGATTAGATATGGTAGATACGGACAAAGTATCCACTGTCGGTGTTTTCGTCCACTCACAATCTTTAAAATGGTCACGGTGACGCTTGCAATAAAATTGTAGTGCCTCTGATCCATCAGACAGATGATCCGGTCGGTACCAGAAGAAATTGGCGACAATAGTGAATAAATCGGAATAGTTTGCGGTGTACTTATCGACGATGGAGACCTTGGTAGACATATGCTGATTAATTACCCGGCGACAGTAAGTGGTAAACCCTGTTCTTGTCCGGTAGGTTCCGGAACTGTCCACATCCAAGATAACGATATCCTCTTTCGCAACTGCGCAAGCATACAAGGTGCCGAATCCAGGACTTCCTAGCGTGGATAAATTACGCGCCTCAACTGCTGCACTGAAAAAAAACAGAAAAATTAAAAAAATCATGGATTTCAACATTTATCTCTCCACCTCGTCACTCTTTTTCCCCATCCCTGAAAAAATACTCAAGGGTTTGAAATTTATAATGTTTATTTTATCTTCGAAGATACATTCGACAGAAAAAACATTACTTCTATTGTGTAATACCCCAACCATTTTAATTCCATTTTTTGAAAAATCATAGTGCCCTGGCACTGGAGATGGGGAAAGCACCTCATTGCGGGGTTTTTTGTCTAGTAGGCTTTGCAGATCGCGTAATGCCGTAACGATTTTTTGGGGTTGATCTTTGGAAATAGCATCGAGGGCGGTTCGTGCGATAACAACCTTCATGAAGATTTTTCCAAATGCATTTCCAGTTCATCCAATGAGAATGAATTTTATTTTTTCAATCTATTCAATATGTTATTATATTCATCCCGGTATTTTTTCAATAATTTCTGATGTGCTTTCAACGAAACGATCAGTTCAGATGAATTCCTGATATCGAGATAAGTATTAAGCACCGTTTGCAATGTTTTGATATCGGAATAAAAGGTATGGAGAAGATCTGCTTTGCACACATAAAAAAACAGCTGCTCAGTATCGATAATTGCCACTGGATCGGCAAATCGATCAATGATCGTTTTAGCAACCCCTGCGTTGATAATTTCAGAAAATGTTGTTATAGATATGGGTTTTGCATTATCCAGAATTTCAAGCATTATTGTGTTCCTTCGGTATTCAGCAAGTCAAGCAGTGTGTTCCGAATATCTTCCTGGATCTTATCAAGCTTGATTGTTAGTAATCCCGATCGGGAAATAATATGCAGTTTATCATTACCCTCTTGCATATATATTGCGTTTGCTGTGATGCTTTTTTCTTTTTGCCGCGATGATTTTGATTTTTTCTGGGCGATCTGATCGAGTTCAGCGCGTAAAGCTTCCCGTAATGGACGATCATCTTCTTTACGGCGGTACTTGTCGATAATCCGCTCGGCGATCTTCTCATCCGCTTTGAAGAGAGTTTGCAGCATTGAAATTGCCGAATAATC
This sequence comes from Cardiobacteriaceae bacterium, assembly GCA_965277745.1. GTDB lineage: Bacteria > Pseudomonadota > Gammaproteobacteria > Cardiobacteriales > Cardiobacteriaceae. The sequence goes on along the minus strand of OZ255837.1, from coordinate 2,282,277 downwards.
GGCGGTAAAGCCATCACTGACAAACTGCTTGCCTTTTACAGGCAGTTGCAAAATACTCGACATTCTGATCAGAGTCGAACGGGTTTTACCGATATTTTTTGCGGCATTTTCAATATCCCCATCATACATTTTCACCAATTTATCAATAGCTAACGCGCGGTCGGCAACGGATAAATCATCACGATCAAAATTTTCGGCAAGCTGGATAATAAAGCGGGATCGTTCATCAGGAAAATCTTTCACGATACAATCGATATCTTGTATCTCCTCGATACCTTGAATAGCGCGCCAACGACGCTCCCCCGCAATGATGACAAAGCCATTTCCAGTCGGATCGGGTTCCACTACGATGGGTTGGATCTGGCCATATTCCCGAATATTTTCTCGTAACTCGGAAATTTTTCGTTCATTGAATATAGTTCTTATTTGACCTTTTTGAGAAGGATGAACTAAATCTTTGGGAATAGACTGAATTTTTTCCGCCTCTTTGATTTGCCCATTATCTTGCAGAGAAGAAAGATCTCTATTGGTGTCTGGTTTACGAACAAAGTCCATTGATTTCTCCTAATAACTGTATTTCCTTAATGAACGAAAAAAATTCATTCTTCGCTTTTTGATTTTCTGAAGAAAAAATGGATTGACCATTTGCCCAAACCGACTTGTACTCTTCGCGGCGAAAGATTATCGCGTTGCATAGAGTAATGCCGGGGACATCCTGAATGCGTTTTTCGAGGGCATCAATCACTTCCTTCGTCGATTTAGTATTGGGTACCACATTATTCAACACTAGAAAAAGTTGCATACTGAAATTTTTAGATGCATTTATATTTTCATACATATCCAGGAGAATACCGGTTGCCTGAAGATCTAGGGAGGATGAAGACAATGGTGTGATAACGGTGTCGGAAGAGCGTAGTGCGCCAATAATGAATTCATCGATGGATCCTCTGCAATCGATCAAAATATACTCATATTTTCTCTTGAATCGCTCAATTTGTAATTGTGTGTTTTTTACGATCAGGTGACGTTCGGTGCTTTCGTTTGCCAAGGATACGACATCACAGATTTCATAACCGGAAGCTCTTGCCAACGCCGCCCAATCCAATGATGAGGACTGGAAGTCGAGATCCACAATCAGCACCTCTTTTTTTTCATTGAAAAGAAAACCGGCAAGATTTGAGGTTATCGTGCTTTTCCCGACACCGCCTTTTCCATTGACGATTGAAATAACTTTTGGCATCAACTTACCTTCTTTAGATAAAAGTGCAAGTATATATCTTTCTTTCATAAAAGAAAGTTAAATTTTCGGATTTATTTCGGCTACTCTATTTTTTCTAAAAGAAGATTGTTCGCATGCGAACAATAAATAATAATAAATATCAATAATATTTAAATGATGCAGAGTTGACTAAGGAACCTGCGAATAAGTCCGCAGCATGAGACAATCAATACTCTGATGTGCTGAGGACTATCCATGGATCACCAACTCTCCTTCGCTGACAGCGAGTTCAACAACAAGCGTCGCCAAACCCGCAAAGAGAAGTTTCTCGGTCGCATGGAAAAACTGATTCCCTGGCAGCGACTTGAGTCAGTGATTGATCCTCACTATCCAAAGGCCGGTAAGGGTCGCAAGCCTTATCCATTACCAACCATGCTGCGCATCCACTGCATGCAGCAGTGGTATAGCATGAGCGATCCAGCCATGGAGGATGCGCTCTATGAAATCGCCTCTATGCGCTTGTTTGCAGGCCTCTCCCTGGATGGCGCGATACCCGATCACACCACCATCATGAACTTCCGCCATCTACTGGAACGGCATGGCTTAGCTCGCCAAATATTCAACGAGGTCAGCACCTGGCTGAGCGAAGCTGGCGTGCTGATAAAAGAAGGAACACTGCTGGATGCGACTATTATCGAAGCCCCCAGTTCCACCAAGAATAAAGCTGGTGAGCGTGATCCTGAGATGCACCAGACCAAGAAGGGTAATCAATGGCACTTCGGTATGAAAGCCCATATCGGTGTTGATGCCAGAACAGGGTTGACGCACAGCTTCACCACTACCGCTGCTAATGAGCATGATCTCAACCAAGCTGAACACCTTCTTCACGGCGAAGAAGGCTTTATCTTCGCTGATAGTGGTTATCGTGGCGCAGATAATCGTGAAGAGCTCGAAGAAGTGGAGGCCGACTGGCACATTGCTGAAATCCCTAGCAAGGTCAAAGAGCTGAAAAACATCCACGAATCAATAAGGTCCAATTGAAGACCGAGTACCTGAAAGCCAGTATCCGCGCCAAGGTTGAGCATCCGTTCCGGATTATCAAATGCCAGTTTGGCTTTACCAAGGCTCGTTATCGCGGATTGATGAAGAACGACAGCAAGCTGGCCATGCTGTTCGCGTTAGCGAATGTCGTGCGCGTGGATCAGATGCTGCGAGCGTAGTACAAGTCCGTCTGTATGCTGATGAATCGGCATACAGGCGGTAAGAAACGACCAATAATCGCGCGGCTAAGCCGTAAATGCAGCTTGATCGTCGGAATGAGTTAGAAGACGAGACTTATTCGCAGGTTCCCTAAGGTAGGATATGCTGGTAACCTCATTTTGTCAGGACAAATGAGGTTACCAGTTTTGCGAACGCAAAAAAGTCGCGCGGCGAACACGACGAAACTGACGGACATTCGCTGCACGCACGATAAGAAACAAGAGATCATGGAACACGTCAGAAAGTCGGGAAAACCGTTGTCCCGTTACGTGCTGGATTTGCTCCAGGAAGACATGCAAACAAATGACGAACAAACATTCTGCCGTGCACGAACATCAGTGAAATATAGGGAAATATCGGTACTTCTTCCCGAAGACATGCGCCGATATTTGGAAGGTATTCGCGCAAAGACGGGCATTTCCCTGAGCGAACAAATTCGCCGAATTGTGATGGCAAATCATGGGGCGCGTGAGATCGAACACAGGGAACTGGACGAATTGATCCGGACGAACAATTTACTTGTCGCATTGGGTCGGAATCTGAATCAACTGGCGCGCAAAGCGAACAGCGGAGACAGCGTCACCGTGACGGACGTTCTGCTGCGTAATTTGGGTAAAGGTGTCGATTCGGCGATGGCAGATATTCGGAAACTTCGTTCGGATCTTGGGGTATGAAAATGGCGGAAAAGAAGAACACGCGGGGAATCGTCGTTGCCAAACTGACGAAGGACATCGAACATTTATTGACAGCGGCGCGTGCGCAACACCAGCACCCTGAACAATCCGAACGGGCGCAGAAAAAAGCGTTTACTCAAGGGAGGCATTACGGCAGGCAAATTGCTCGCGCCGGCGATTGTCTTGTCGGGCGGTCGAATAAAGTCTACAGCCGGAAAAAGCTGGCGCATTTTGTTGCCGGGAAAGCGCAGGTGATCTTCAAATTGTCCACATACCGGAAAACCGCAGGCGACTTGAAAAACCATATCGATTACGTCTCGAGAAACGGAAAGGTCCCCCTTGAAGATCAGAACGGAAACCTGATTTCCGGCAAATCGGAACGCGATGCAATCGCGGAACATTGGCACGATATCGAGATCACGAAAGCGAAAGCACGGGCGAAATACCTCGATCGGGCACTCGACACATTCACTTACCCACGGGTTGCGGCCAGCATTGTCCTGTCGATGCCTGCGGGTACGGATCGTGACAAATTCTCGATAGCGGTACGGGAATACTGTCGAGAGACATTCGCCGATAAAGGATTTGAATATCTACTGGCAATGCATAACGATACCATCCATCCCCATGCGCACCTCGTGCTGCGTCTACGCAACATAGAGAACAATCGTAAGCTCAATCCCGGCAAGAAAGACTTGAAGCACTGGCGTGAGAGATTACAGAGAAAAATGACCGAACACGGTCTCGATGTCGCGGCGACCCCCTCGCGCCTGCGGGGTCTCACGTGTTCGGAGAATCGTAAAACCGGGCATATGGATTATCGCGCCCTGCGCGAGGCGATGATCCGCCAGGGAGTGAAACAGGAAGATGTTGTCGCGCTGCTGAAGAGGCAGGACAAAAGCCGGCTGGAGAAAGAGATGAACAAAATGAACTTACGTTCGCGCCGCCAGGAAAACCTGAAAAAATCCGTCGCCGCAGCGCTTGTAAATGAAAAAATGCTGGACAGCTTGCAAACATTTACCACGGCACGCCGGGAGGAACGCAAGGCGCTTCTGGAGGCGATCGGGGATGTGGCCAAAGATATCGGTGCCGCTAGATATCCAGAAGAAGCCGGCATGCTGATGGAATACGCGCGCCGGCTTCCCGATCCGATGCCCGAAGCGATGAAGCTCATCACCCGCCTGGCGCAAGAAAAGCGCTATAATGAACAGCAGGTCACACAGGAAAAAGGAGGGCGATAAATGGCACAATCTTTTGAAGACATTGTACAGCGTATCAAAGAAATGCCGAGTATCGGTAAAGAACTGCTGGCGCGGGGGGAACGGATCACCTACGTCAAAAACGGCGTCCATATTGCCGAATACCCCGATGGCCGCAAATACGTGATCCGTACGGTAAACGGAGAACGGGTCGAGCAAGAGCCGTATGAAGGCTGAGGCCGCTCCGAGGCTTCAGATCCTTGCCGGGGTGAACGGCGCGGGGAAATCGACATTGTATGATCGGGTATTCGATTCGCGCCAGCCGTTTGTCAATCCGGATGTCATCGCGCGCGCGATCGCGCCGGATAAGGTCAACGACCCCGGTGTGTCGCTACAGGCCGGTCGTGAAGCCATCCGGCAAACAGAAAAATTGCTCGCGGATCGGCGTTCTTTCGCGCTGGAGACGACGCTCTCGAGCCAGCAAGCGCTCAAGACGCTGGCGCGGGCAAAGGAAAGGGGATTTCATGTCGAACTGCATTATGTCGGCCTGAGCGACAAAGAGCAATCCGTCGAGCGCGTGGCGCAGAGAGTGAAAAAAGGCGGTCATGATATTCCGCGAGAGGCACTGGAAAGACGTTATGACAAAAGCATGAACCACTTGCCGGCGGCCATGTTGATGGCGGAACATATTGAACTTACCGACAACAGCGGTGAAAAACATATATTGCTATATCAGCGAGTGGGAGACAGACTCATCTACCAAGCGGAAAACCTGCCCGAATGGGCGGATACCGCGATCAAAAAATACGAACTTGCCAAGGGAATGGAAAAAGAGATCGACCGGCAGGGGCTTACGGACGAAAAAGCAAGCTGGCTCGGACGGAAAGTGAGTGACAAAATATTCCCGGCCAAACGAAAAACGATTCTGGAAATGCACGAGAAAATGCGGCGGCGGGAACGGGAGAAAAACGATAAGGATCGCGGAATCGATCAGGAGAGATGAAGGGTCGTTGATCGTGCTGTCTTCACCAAAATGGTGGTCATTTTTCCTTATATGCAGTGCGTTTCCCGGAAATACCCGCGGCTTTCCGCGGACTTATTATTGGTGATCTAATAGAGAAAGTTACGGCTACTGTCGGGCAGTAAGTATTAAAACCAACACCCAAACCATGTTCGCGTCAATCTCATACACCAGACAGTAGCCCTTTAGGATAGCTAATAATTGAATGGCTAATTTAGATCGGGTTTTCAATTTGTGGCCAGGTTGCATACAATGGGCCAAGTTAGCTTTTACCCCAAAAGGCCATGCAATGACGACAAGAAAAAAACAGGCCAGCCCGGCCGTGCCGGTCAAGGTGGCCCGCATCTACATGCGGGTCAGCACTGCGGCGCAAGATTTGGCCCGGCAGGAAGCCATCGTTGCCGAAGCCAAGGCGGCGGGCTTCTACGTTGCTGGCGTTTACCGTGAAAAGGCGTCCGGGGCGCGTGCGGATCGCGCTGAACTGCTGCGCATGATTGACGATCTGCAACCCGGCGAAGCCGTGGTAGCCGAAAAAATCGACCGCATCAGCCGCTTGCCGCTTGAAGACGCTAAAAATCTGGTTGCCTCGATCCGCGCCAAAGGCGCACGCTTGGCGGTGCCCGGTGTCATCGACTTGGTCGAACTCACGGCCGGGGCGCAAGGTGTGGCGCGTATCGTTCTTGAATCGGTGCAGGAAATGCTGTTGAAGTTGGCCTTGCAAATGGCGCGTGACGATTACGAAGACCGACGCGAACGCCAGCGGCAAGGCATCGAATTGGCAAAGGCCGCAGGGCGCTATGCCGGGCGAAAGACCGACAAGGCCATGCACGAACGCATTGCCGCGCTGCGGGCAGGCGGCAATAGCATCGCGGAAACGGCACGGCTGGCCGGGTGCAGTCAAAGCCAAGTCAAGCGCGTGTGCGCATTGCGGCGCAACGGGGCCGGCAAGACAGTTTCAGCGCAAAAATAAAGTCCGGCACCGTGTCTAACAGTGCCGGACTGCGCCTTCGTCCTCGTCATTTCAACGTTAGGCATACCACGTCACGCCTTTTGGCCTGCCGTCGCATTTCTGCAAGCTGCCAATGGTCAAATTGCCGCTCTGGCGCTGACGCAGTAACGGGGTTTGCAATCTGAAGTCATCGTGCTATACTTTTTTATAAAAGGTGGGTGAGGTCATACCCAGGCGATCCGAGCCAACGCGTTGAAGAAAGCCGAGAGTTGACAACTAAAATTTTGTAGCCTTGCTTTGAAAAAGCAAGGCTTTTTTATTTATTGCTCTGCTCCAGACATGAAAGATTTTCAATTTATATATGTACACCCTGAGTATGCAGCGTTCCTTTACCGGAAAGATAACGAAGTACTTTTCAATAAAGACAAAGAGGGAAATACCGCACGTCCTTACATTGGAATTGTTTTCACTCGGGAAGATGGCTTTAAATACGCTGCACCTTTAACCTCTAAAGAAAATCGGGTACAAAAAGGGAAATACAATATTCCAATTTCCGAAAGAGCTTATGGAGGAATAGGTGTTGTTTTATGTAGCAAGATGGTTCCTGTGTCTGCGGAAGTCGTCACACCTCTGGACATGGAGGCTATAAGAGAAAAGAACCCGAAATATGCGGAACTACTAAGCTGTTAGGTCCCATATTGTGATGGAAGGAATTGGTTTTGAATCTTTGCGGTTCTTTATAATATGGGACCTAACACCTAGTCGGAGGCTTTGAGCAACTCGTAGAGGGCCGAGGTGGTTGTTCGCGCGCGCGCTTTGCGAGTGGTATAAAATGAGAGCAGCGTTTGGAGAAAGGATTGCAATTGCGGGTGTTCGTAGGGAATACTGTTTTCGCCTAGCGCCGTGATCAGTTGGCGGTCATAGCCTTGTACCGCGCCGGAAAGTACAGGGGCGCCGGCGTCAAGATGAAAACGATAGGTGACGGCGTCATCGACGATTTCCGGAAAAACACCGAGCTGACAGATGAAAAACCATTCCATCTCGCGCAGATGTCTACCGTCCGGGGTGGAAAGACATCTGCGGTACAAGGGGTACAGCGCCTGCGGCGCATCGTGGTGTGCCGCGAAGGAAAGGATCAGTTCGTTCAGATAACTGGCATTCATGAGTTGGCGTCCGCCAAGGGCGAACAGGGTGAGGATCTCGCTGTCCCACAGGGAAGCGAGGCCGCTTTTTTGGCGGCCGCTGATCGCCAACTCGCGAAAAGGCGCGTAGTTTTCCGTGCTGCGGTGGGTTTTTCGCTTTTTGATCCTTGCGATTGCGGGCACGAGGCCGTGATGTTCGCTGAGCAGGTCAAGTCGATAATAGTTATCGCCGTAGGGAATACGCTTGAGAACGAAGGCGGGCTCGCGATCGAAGTGGATTATCACGGTGTTGTGCGGGATTGGGCTGTGCTATGATTCTACGATATTTTCGTTTTCTGGGGTTGGAAAATCGTTCGTGCTGTTAGTGATCGACAATTATGACTCTTTTACGTACAACTTGGTGCAGTATTTCGCTGAACTGGGGGAAGAGGTTCAGGTGCGTCGCCATGACGAGGTGAGCGTCGCCACGATCGAGGCGCTCGCGCCGACGGGCATCGTCATCTCTCCCGGTCCGTGCACGCCAGACGAAGCCGGTGTCTCCAATCAGGTGATCGCCTATTTTGCTGGCAAGATCGCGTTGTTCGGTGTGTGCCTTGGCTTGCAGTGCATAGCGGCGACTTTCGGTGGCAGGGTAATTCGCGCCGGACGGGTGATGCACGGCAAAACTTCGCTGGTGGAACACGACAACACAGGCGTTTTCCATGGCTTGCCCAATCCGCTTGAGGTGATTCGTTATCATTCCCTGGTGGTCGATCCGCAAACGATTCCGAAAGACTTCGCCGTGACGGCGTGGACGGAGGATCCCGACGGGAAAGTGATTATGGGCTTGCGTCACCGCAGGCTCGCGGTCGAGGGCGTGCAGTTTCATCCCGAATCCTTTTTGAGTGAGTGCGGGCACCGTCTTCTCGCCAATTTTCTCGCGCATCTGCCGCATCTGGCGAGGGACAGCGCATGAGCGAATACGACGCACTAATAGGCTATATGGTGAAGCACAAAATCGCTTCGCCGGAGCAATTGCGTGAGATACAAATAAGCGCGCAGAAAAAACGCGGCCATTTTCTCGTACAAATATTGAACGAGGGGCTTGTCAATCCTACCCGGCTGTCGGCGATCAATCGCGAAATATACAACCTGCCGGTGGTGGCGCTGCGCGAGTTGAATATCCGCCGCGAGTTGACCGCGCAGTTCAAGGAAGCCGTGGTGCGCAAGCACAATGCGTTGCCGATTTATGCTAGCGGCGGACGCCTGTTCGTCGCGACGTTTGATCCGAACAATCGCAACATACTTGATGAATTCAAGTATCAGGGTAAATTTAGTTCTGTCGAGCCGGTGATCGCCAACAGCGATGCTATCGAGACTCTGATCGAGGAACATTACGCCGGCATCGGCGGAATGGAAGAATTGTTCCAAGAGGAAACGGACGAACAGGATCTCAATGCAATCAGCGACGCGCTCGGCGGTCTCGGTGCCGGAGAAGAGGAAGCGCCGGTGGTGCGTTTCGTAACCGGCATGTTGCTCGACGCGATCCGAACCGGGGCGTCCGACCTGCATTTCGAACCGTATGAAAATACCTATCGTGTGCGTTTCCGGCGTGACGGCGTTCTTCAGGAAATGGCCGCGCCGCCGCCAAGTATCGCCAACCGAATTACCGCGCGCCTCAAGGTGATGGCGGAATTGGACATCGCCGAAAAACGGGTGCCCCAGGACGGGCGGATCAAATTGCAGGTTTCGGAGAACAAGGCGATCGATTTTCGCGTCAATTCCTTGCCCACCTTGTGGGGAGAGAAAATCGTCCTGCGTATTCTCGACAGTTCGGCGGCCAAACTCAATATCGATGTGCTCGGTTTCGAGCCGGATCAGAAAAGTCACTATCTCGAAGCGATCGGCAAGCCGCAGGGGCTTGTCCTCGTCACCGGTCCGACCGGTTCGGGGAAAACGGTTTCCCTGTATACCGGGTTGAATCTTCTCAATAAACCGATGGTCAATATTTCCACCGCCGAAGATCCGGTGGAAATCAACCTGCCGGGAATCAATCAAGTCAATGTCAATATAAAGGCTGGGCTTGATTTCTCCGCTGCCCTCAAAGCGTTTCTGCGTCAGGATCCCGATATCATCATGGTCGGAGAGATCCGTGATCTCACCACGGCGGAAATCGCTGTCAAAGCGGCGCAGACCGGTCACCTGGTGCTCTCCACTTTGCATACCAACGATGTGCCGCAAACCATCGCAAGACTCGCCAATATCGGCGTCGAACCGTACAATATCGCCGCTTCGGTCAATCTGATCATGGCGCAGCGTCTTGCCCGGCGCCTTTGCAACAACTGCAAGGTACGTGATCGCAAGCATCATTCGGAAGAGTTGCTTGCGCTCGGTTTCGGTGAAGAAGATCTCGACGATCTGCGTATCTACGGCCCCAAAGGCTGTGAACGTTGCAATTATCAGGGCTATCGCGGACGCGCCGGAATCTATCAGGTGGTACCGATTTCCGAGACCATTTCCGAATTGATTCTGCAAAACGCCGCGGCGTCCGATATCGAGGAACAATGCCGTCGCGAAGGGTATTGGGATTTGCGTCGCTCCGCATTGAACAAAGTGAAACAGGGAATTATCAGTATTGCCGAGGTTCTGCGGGTGACCAGTGAATAAAGCGATTGACTTTAAGGAGTTTTTATGGCGGAAAAAAGTAAGAAAAATTTAAGGACCTATCAATGGAAAGGTAAAAATAAACAAGGACGGGACATCTCCGGTGAAACTGATGTCATCAACGACGCGGTATTGAAGGCTTTTCTCGCCAAACAGGGATTGAGCCATGTCGTGGTCAAGGAAAAGCCGAAACCGCTGTATGAGTCCAAAGGGCGAATCAAAAGCAAGGACATCGTCTTTTTCACCCGTCAGATGGCGACCATGCTGCGCGCTGGAATGCCGGTGTTGCGTTCCTTGGATCTCGTCGGGCAAAGTATCGAAAAGCCGATCAAAATGCGTGAAATGGTCTTCGATGTCCATGATCGTATTCAAAGCGGCACGAGTTTCGCCGAGGGACTCGCTGCCCATCCCTTGTATTTCGATCACCTCTATACCAGTTTGATCGCCGCCGGTGAGGAAGCGGGGATGCTCGAAAAGACGATGGACGAGATCGGGTTGAATCTGGAGAAGAGTGAAGAAACCAAGAAGAAAGTCAAAAAAGCACTCACCTATCCTGCGATTGTCATGGTCTTCGCCATTGTGGTGACCGCCATTTTGATGATCAAGGTAGTGCCGGTATTCGCTGAATTTTTTCAGTCCAACGGCGGGGAGTTGCCTGCAATAACGCAAATGGTCGTCAATATTTCCGATTTTATGGTCGATAAGGGGATCTATCTGCTTGCCCTTATCATCATTGTTATCGGCAGCTTCAGATACGTGAAAAAACGCAACCGCAAGGTGCAGCAATGGACGAACAAGGTGGCCTTTCGGACGCCGATTATCGGCGGGATCCTGAAGTGCGGTGCCAACGCGCGTTTTGCCCGCACGATATCGACCCTTTTCGAGGCGGGGGTGCCACTCATGCGCGGCCTGGAGGCGACGGCGCCGACGACTGGAAGTGTAATCTACGAAGAGGCGGTATATGATATCCGCGATGATGTGCAAGATGGTCAGCAGATGAGCTTCGCGATGAAAAACACCGGACTTTTTCCGACGATCGCTGTACAAATGACGGCGATAGGGGAAGAATCGGGTAACCTGGGCGAAATGCTTGGGCGCGTGGCGAAATTCTATGAAGAGGAACTGGATTGGCGCATCGACGGACTGACAGCGATGATTGAACCGCTGATCATGGCGTTTTTGGCGGTTGTCGTCGGCGGGTTGCTGGTGTCGATGTATCTGCCGATCTTCAACCTCGGCAGCATGTTTTAATGCCCTGGTGCGATTTTTTGCAAACCCTTCCCGGCATTGCCCTGATCGGGCTGCTGGGGTTGTTCGTCGGCAGCTTCTTGAACGTCGTGATCTATCGCCTGCCGCTGATGATGGTGCGTGAGGAAAAGCAGTGGGCGTGGCAATACTTATACGGGGAAGACAGCTGCCATCCCGATCTGTCGCAACAACCCTTCAACCTAGCGGTACCGCGTTCCGCTTGCCCGCGATGCGGGAAACGGATTGCCGCCTGGGAAAACATTCCGCTGCTCAGTTGGTTGATCCAGCACGGTAGGTGCAGCGGTTGTGACGGGCGGATTTCCCCTCGCTATCTTGCCGTTGAAGCACTTGCCGTGTTTGCAAGTGTGCTCGTGGTCTTGCAATATCCGCATCCACTGCCGTTGGCGTTCGCCTTGATCTTCACCTGGGGGCTGATCGCCCTCGTTTTCATCGATGCACAGCACCAGTTGCTGCCCGATTGTATTACCCTTCCCCTGTTGTGGCTCGGGATCGTCGCCGCGCTGTGTGACAGTCAGTTCGTCGATTTGCCAAGCAGCGTGACAGGCGTAATCGTCGGTTATCTCTCGCTGTGGAGCGTCTACTGGTTGTTCAAGCTGATAACCGGCAAAAGGGGAATGGGGTACGGCGATTTCAAGTTGCTTGCCTGTCTTTGTGCCTGGCAGGGCAGTTTGATGTTACCGGTGATTCTCGTCGTCGCGGCCGTCTGCGGGCTCATTTATGCCCTGATCATGCAACTGGGCTGGGGAAAAACGATGGCTTTCGGCCCGTTTTTGGCAACGGCCGGATGGCTCAGCTTTTTGTACGGCGGCCATATTGCCATCTGGCTCGGCTTTTTTCCGGGATGAGATGATCGTCGGGCTTACCGGCGGCATTGCCAGCGGCAAGAGTTTCTGCGGCGACTGCTTCGCGAGCAAGGGGGTTGGGATCGTTGATGCCGATTTGCTCGCAAGGGAACTGGTCATGCCCGGACAGTCGGGGTTGCGCGAGGTGGTCGAGCATTTCGGCAAGCAGATTTTGCAAGTCGATGGCACCCTTGATCGCAAGCGCCTACGTGAACTGATTTTTACCCATCGCGAGGCCCGTGAAGCGTTGAATCGGATTCTTCACCCGCACATCCGCGCCCGGATTCTTGCCGACTTGGCGGCGGCCGATTCCGATCCGCTTATTCTTTCCGCTGCCTTGCTCTTTGAGAACGCCCTCGAACGATTGTGTGACCTTTCCATCGTGGTCGATGTGCCGCTTTCCCTGCAACTTTTGCGCGGTAGCGCCCGCGACGGCGAAAAAGCGCCCGGGATCGCGAGGATTGTCGCCGTTCAGATGCCTCGCGAGAAACGCCTTGCCAAGGCCCGCTTCGTGATCGATAACAGCGGCACGAGAATGGAAACTGCAAGGCAGTGCTGGTTGCTTTATGAGCGGCTGCGAGCGCTTAAGGACGCTTGAACGCGGCGAAAATTTCGCCGCGCCAGCCAGTGGTCAACAAACCGCTTTGAAAATCGCTGTTCAGCCATTCGCGCAGTTGTTGCCCATTGGCGAGGGTGTCGGCGGCGATATCGAGATCGGCAGCGGTTCGTTCGTTGAACTGGAGAAGATTTTCCAGGGTCTTTTTGTTTTTCTCGGACACTCGCGCCGCCCGCGGTCTGGCGGGCGGAGGACGTTTCAGCGCTTGGGTGAAGATATTTTCGCTAAGGGTGGTATCGGTAAGGAGTGGATGATCGTCTGGCAGGGCTTTGGCGAGATCTTGCAGACTCGATGGTTCACCGAGCGCGATGGCGATGAGTTTTTCATCGTCGAGCACTTTTCTGCGCGGCAAGTCCTGTGCCGCGGCTACCGCTTCGCGCAAGGCACAGAGCGCTTCCGCCGCCGGTAGCTGGGCTTTGCGCAGTTTTTGCGGTCCGGCGCGTAATTTGTACCAGTGATACGGCTTTTTTTCTTCGTTCCGGTGCGCGGCAAGGAGACGGCGGCATTCTTCCGCCCACCAAGACAGGCGTCCGAGGCGCTGGAGTTCGGCGCACAGTAGAGGATAGCAGGCGGTCAACGGGCCGACATCGTCGGCGGCATATTGGCATTGCCTGTCGCTTAAGGGGCGCTTCAGCCAGTCGCTGCGGGTCGCCGATTTGTTCAAGGCGATACCGAGATAGGATGCGATCATCTCCGCGTAAGCGACGTTTTTCTGACGATGACACAAGGCGAAGCCGATTTGCGTGTCGCGCAGCGTGTTCGTCAGGGTGGCGCCATTCGCGCGCATCAGTTCCAGATCTTGTTCGGCGCTGTGGAGGACGAGCGGCGCGTCGTGCTTTTCCAGGCGTGCCCACAGCGCTTCGCTGTTTTCGTTCAAGCCATCGATCAGGCACGCACCCGGCCAGCCCGGTTGATGGAGCTGTATCAAGGACAATTTCGGATAATAACTGCGTTCACGCACGAATTCGCTGTCATAGGCAATGATGCGTCCGGCGACAAGGGGAACGGTGGCGGCGTTGCTGAATCGCCAGGAGGTGTGGTGCATGAATCGGTCTGTCTACGAAATGGCTTACGATAGGGCTACAAGTGGCGGGAGTGTAGCACATCCTGGCAAAAAGAGGAGAAAGAAACGGGAAAATCGTTGTCTTTTATCGTGGTATGGAATAAGATGTGCGTCCTTGAATCACTCCTTGCCGCGCTGTTGCGGCTGTTTCTCACCCATAAGGAGACTACAAAATGAGACATTATGAAATCGTTTTTCTGGTCCATCCGGATCAGAGCGAGCAAGTAGGCGCCATGGTCGAGCGCTACCGTGCGCAAGTGGAAAACGCGAGCGGCAAGGTGCATCGCTGCGAGGACTGGGGCCGCCGCATACTGGCATATCCGATTCAAAAGCTGGTCAAGGCGCACTATATTTTGATGAATATTGAATGCAGTGCCGCCACCCTCGAGGAATTGGAAAGCAATTTCCGTTTCAACGATGCCGTGCTGCGGCATTTGACGATTCGTCGTGACGCGCCGGTCAGTGAGGCTTCCCCGATGCTGCAAGACGTCAAGAAATAAGGAATAGCCATGGTAAATCGTAAAAGAGTTTGTCGTTTTACCGCCGAAGAGGTGGCGGAAATCGACTACAAAGATCTCGAAACGCTGAAAGCCTACATCACCGAGGTGGGCAAGATTATCCCGGCCCGGATCACCGGCACCAATGTTTTCTATCAGCGCCAGCTGGCGAGCGCGATCAAACGCGCGCGTTTCCTTGCCTTGTTGCCTTACAGCGACCAGCACTGAGGAGGAAAGATGGAGATTATTTTGTTGGACCGTGTCGACGGTCTCGGAGAACTTGGCGACAAGGTCAGGGTCAAATCCGGTTATGCCCGTAATTTTCTGATTCCGCAAGGCAAGGCAACCGAAGCCACGGCGGAGAAGATCGCCTTGTTCGAAACGCGTCGCGCCGAATTGGAAAAACAGCAGGCCGAACGCTTGGACACTTCCGCGTGCCGCCGCGAAACGTTGAATGGTAAAGTGTTCACCGTCTTTGCCAAAGCCGGCGACGAAGGGAAATTGTTCGGTTCTGTCGGTACCCAGCACATCGTCGATGCCGTGGAAGCGCAGGGGCTGCAATTGCAACGCCAGGAAGTGATGATGCCCAATGGCAACATTCGTGAACTCGGCGAGTTTCCGATCACCCTGAAACTGTATGGCGACATCCACGCTGAAATCCTCCTCCGGGTGGTGATGGGCGAATAAGCGCGTCGAACCTGCGCAACCCGCTTCGGCGGGTTTTTTTGTCTTGGCAAGACGATGGTTTATCATCCGGCGAGGAGTTTCGTATGACAGAGGATGACACAAGCGACCGCTTGAAGGAGGCGCCGAAATCGGCGTCCGCCGAACAGGCGGTCATCGGTGCTTTGTTGCTGGACAACGCGCGTTGGGAAGACGTTGCCGAACATGTGGTGAGCGACGATTTCTTCTATCGCAACAACCGCCTGATTTTTCAGGTAATCTGCGAGCTTGCGGAAAAGGGCGAACCGTTCGATGTGTTGACTATCAGCACCCGCCTCGGTGCGCGTGACGAACTCGAACAGGCGGGCGGTGTCGAGTATCTGCGCCAGTTGGGGCTCGAAACGCCGAGTGTCGGTAACGTCATTTCCTATGCGAAAATTGTTCGCGAACAGGGGATCAAACGCAAGCTGATCAGCGCCGCCGGCGCGATCGCCGACAGTGCGTATTTTCCGCAAGGGCGCGATGCCCGTAGTATTCTCGACGAGGCCGAACAGAAGGTTTTTCGCATCGCTGAAGCCTATCAGCACAACACGCGAGACGGGCTACAGTCGGTCAAGAAAACCGCGGCGGAAGTCGTCAAATATATCGAACAACTGAGCAAGAGCGATAGTAACGTCACTGGAATCGCCAGCGGTTTTCGCGATCTCGACGAGATGACGGCCGGCTTGCAGCGCGGCGATCTGATCGTCGTCGCCGGTCGTCCGTCGATGGGCAAAACCACCTTCGCGATGAATATCGCGGAAAACGTGGCGTTGGGAACGAACCAGCCGGTGGCTATCTTTTCTCTGGAGATGCCAGCGCGTTCGCTGGTGTTGCGGATGATTTCCTCGCTCGGACGTGTGGATAACAAACATCTGCGCCTTGGCAAACTCGATGCGCACGAAGACATGCCCAAATTCATGCTCGCGATGCAGCAATTGAAAGAAGCGCCGATCTTTATCGACGACAGTTCCAGCCTGTCGGTTGTTGAATTGCGTGCCCGGGCGCGGCGTCTCAAGCGTGATCACGGAGAACTCGGCCTGGTGCTCGTCGATTATCTGCAACTGATGCAATTGCCCGAGAACGGGGAGAACAATCGCGCGACGCAACTCGGCGATATTTCCCGCGCGCTGAAATTATTGGCCAAGGAAATCGATGCCCCTCTTGTTGCCCTTTCTCAACTCAATCGCTCCTTGGAAAACCGCCCGGACAAACGCCCGATTATGTCCGATATTCGTGAATCCGGGGCGATCGAACAAGACGCGGATGTGATCATGTTCGTCTATCGCGACGAGGTCTACCATAAGGAAACCGAAAATACGGGAATGGCGGAGATCATCATAGGAAAGCAGAGAAACGGCCCGATCGGGAAAGTCAATCTGGCGTTTCTCGGCCAATACACGCGCTTCGACGATTATTCCCCGCGTAGCCTGCCGGAATGGGAAGAGTAGTGGCGCGTCCGATAAGGAAAATCATCGATTTGGCCGCGCTACGGCATAACTGGAAGATACTTGATGCGGTAAGTGGTCCGGCGAAAATGCTTCCTGTAGTGAAAGCCAACGCCTACGGGCATGGTGTGGACAATCTCCTGCCGGCGCTCGCGGCCGCCGAGGCTTTCGCCGTCGCGAGCATTGAAGAAGCGCTTCTCTTGCGTGAATTGGGGGCAGGGCAGCCGATAGTGTTGCTCGCGGGGCTCTTTTCTTCCGCCGAGATCGCTATTTGCCGCACTTGGGGATTGCAACCGGTCATCCATAACATTCGCCAGTTGCGGTGGCTCTCCGAACACCCGCAAGAGCGGTTGTCCGCGTGGCTCAAGGTCGACTGCGGCATGCATCGTCTCGGGTTTCGCGGCGGTGACGAGGCGCGCGAGGCGATCTCTTACGCCCTGCGCTTGCCGCAGGTACAATGGCTGGGGGCGCTCAGCCATTTTTCCTGTGCCGACGCGGCGGATCCGGGGCAAGCCAAGACGCAACTCGTCACACTCGATACTGTGGAACTGCCGACGGGCTGGCGGCGCTGCTATGCCAATTCGGCGGCGCTATTCTCCCTGCCTGCCGCACAGGGGGACTGGGTGCGTCCCGGGGTGATGCTATACGGCATGTCGCCATTCGCTACCGGTACGGCGGCCGACTTCGGCCTCCGTCCGGTAATGCGTCTTTTGAGCGAAGTGATTGCCGTGCGCCGCTTGAAAAAAGGCGAAACGGCTGGCTATGGACGCGCTTTTGCCGCGCCTTCGGACGGTTGGCTAGCGGTCGTCTGCGGTGGTTATGGTGACGGACTGGCGCGCAGCATCCCCGGTGGACAGGTGCCAGTGCTGATCGGCGGCAGACGCTATCCGCTGGTCGGACGAGTGACGATGGACATGGCGTTCGTCTGGCTTGGGGAAAACCGGATCGCTCCCGGTGAGAAATTGACGTTTTTCGGGCCGGAACTACCCACCGAAGAGGTGGCCCGCGCCGCCGGCACGATTCCCTATACCTTGACCACGATGTTGACGGCTCGAGTGCCCGCCGAGGTCGTCGATGGCTAAGGCGAAAAGCCGTTTCGTCTGTCGCTCCTGCGGCGCGGTGTATCCGAAATGGCAGGGCAGATGCCATGAATGCGGCGAGTGGAACTGCCTTGAGGAAGAAGCGGCGCCGGAGATTTCAGCGGCGGGGCGTAGCGGCGGCTATGCCGGCGTCGAAGCCGGGACGGTAACGCGTCTCGATCGTGTGGCGCTCGTCGAGGAGGTCGTGCGGCCAAGTGGAATTTCCGAGTTCGACCGGGTCCTTGGCGGCGGGTTGGTCAAAGGCAGCGTGGTGCTGATCGGTGGCGATCCCGGCATCGGCAAGTCCACCTTGCTGCTACAGACAATCCATCATCTGGCAAGTAAAGTACCGTGTTTATACGTCAGCGGAGAGGAGTCACCACGTCAGATCGGATTGCGCAGCGAACGATTGGGGCTTGCGCGCGAGAACATCTCGCTTTACAGTGAGACCCAGATCGAACGGATTCTCGCGACCGCGACGGCGCAGGCGCCGCAAGTACTGGTCATCGATTCCATCCAGACGCTTTACAGCGAAAGTTTAAGCGCCGCGCCGGGCGCGGTCAGTCAGTTACGCGAGTCCGCCGCGCGACTCGTGCGTTTTGCGAAAAGCAGCGGAACCACGGTGTTTCTTATCGGGCATGTCACCAAGGAAGGGGCGATCGCCGGTCCGCGCGTCCTCGAACATATGGTAGACACGGTGTTGTATTTCGAGAGCGAGGCGGGTAGCCGTTTGCGCATGCTGCGCGCGGTGAAAAACCGTTTCGGCCCGGTGAACGAACTCGGAATGTTCGCTATGCTGGAGAACGGCTTGAAACCGGTCGGCAACCCTTCGGCGATTTTTCTTTCGCGACCGGACGGATGCCAGCCCGGCAGTGTGGTCTTGCCCGTGTGGGAAGGAACGCGCGCGCTTCTGGTCGAAGTGCAGGCGCTCGTCGACGGTGGGGGTAGCGCAAGTCACCCCCGCCGCGTCACCCAGGGACTCGATGCCTCGCGGTTGGCGATGCTGCTCGCTGTCCTGCATCGTCACGGCGGTATCTCGATGCATGACATGGATGTTTACGTGAATGTCGCCGGTGGCCTGAAAATCAGTGAGACAGGCGCCGATCTGGCCGTGCTCGCCGCCCTCGTCTCCAGTTTGAACAATGTTCCGGTACCGCGTGATACTGTTATGATAGGAGAGTTCGGGCTAGCCGGCGAACTGCGTCCGGTCGTCAACGGCGAAGCCCGCTTGAAAGCGGCCGAGCAGCATGGTTTTCGCAGAATTATCCTGCCCCAGGCGAACCGGCCGCGGGGAAAAACCGTGATTAAGGTGTTTCCCGTTGCGACCTTGTCGGCCGCTTTGACGATCTTGTCTGACCTTAAGGAAGAAAAACGATGACGGAGAAAGTACATCTCGCCGTGTTTCCGGTGGCCGGGTTCGGAACCCGCTTTTTGCCGGCGACCAAATCGACGCCGAAGGAAATGCTGCCGGTGGTGGACAAGCCTTTGATCCAGTACGCCGTGGACGAGGCTTATGAAGCCGGTATTCGCAATATGGTGTTCGTTACCGGGCGCAACAAATGGTCGATCACCGAACATTACGATATCGCCTATGAACTAGAATCCGAACTGGAAAGACGGAACAAAACCGAATTTCTCGACGTCGTGCGGCGGATCAAGCCGAAGAACATGAAAGTAATTTTCATTCGCCAGGAATTGGCGCTTGGCCTTGGCCATGCCGTGCTGTGCGCGCAACCGGTCGTACGCGATCGCCCATTCGCGATTCTTCTCGCCGATGATCTGATCGCCAATCGCGATGGCGACGGTAAGCCAGTGATGAAACAGATGCTCGAATTGTATGAAAAGCACCAGCAAGGGATTATCGGGGTGCAGGAAGTGGCGCTGGAACACAGAGATCGTTACGGTATTGTCACCGAAGCGGCGAAAATCGACGCACGTACCTCGACGATCTCCGGAATCGTGGAAAAACCGGCGCTGGAGGATGCGCCTTCGCGGCTTGCGGTGATCGGGCGCTATATTCTGCCGGGGCAGATCATGGCGATCCTCGGAAAAACCGAGGTGGGTTCCAACGGAGAAATCCAGCTGACCGACGCCATTTCGACGTTAATCAAGGAAAAGACCCTGCTCGCCTATCGCTTCGCGGGCAAGCGCTATGACTGCGGCGACAAGCTCGGCTATCTCCAAGCCAACGTGGAAATGGGACTCAAGCACGCGGTGTTCGGCGAAGAATTTCGCGTGTATCTGCGCAGCCTCGATCTGTAAGCGACGGAGAAACCGTCGGGAGAGCGTTCATCTGCGCCGCCTCGATGGAATCGGGGAGCGCGGCGATGGGTCGGGTGATATGACGTAGGCGAATATTTTCAGTTCGGCGAACGTGCAGCGGCAGCAACCGCTTTTCGCGCAGTGTTTGCTGACCGGCGCCACGCGTTTCTTCTTGATCAGTATGCTAAGCATCGGGAAAACGGCATCCGGGGTTGCTGTCGAGTGCGAGGGCGATGTCACGCACAGAGGCGTGCTCGCGCTTCTTGAGATATTCGCTGATTGCGCCAAGCATTGTCGTTGCGTCTAATGGAAGTGATCGCGGGCGGGAATCGATTCCGCGGCTATGCGCGTCGCTTCGATTCTCCGATTTGCCATATTGTCGTTGCCGGCGCCGAAACGGCTCATCAGAACAAGGGTTGCGACAATGACAAGGGTAATAACACAGACGATGGTTAGAGAACTTTGTCGGTGGCGGGTAAAGGTAGCGATCTGGTAGAACAGCGTAGCGCTTGAGTAGGCGAATCCCGTCGTCCACAGGGCGACGAAAAGCGCCCAGCGGGATCCGGCTTCTTTATAGACCGCTTTGATTGCGGCGGTACAGGGAAATATAGCAGGATGAACAGCAAGTAGGCAAAAGCACCGATTGCCCCGTCAAAGCGCGCGACCATGGAACCGAAGATCGCGCGATCGACGTCATTTCCTGCGGCGACCGTCTTCTGGTCGGTATTTTCCGCCGTGCCAAGACCGAGCGGATCCGACCACTGATGCAGGGCGTCGCCGAGATTGGCCGAAATCGTCGCGAAGGCGTCTGCGATTGCGGCGGTGAAATCGAATCGTCCTCTTCGCTTTCATTTGCTCCGGCAATTGCCGCGTACTCGGCGTTCAAGGTGCCGATCACCGCTTCTTTGGCGAGGACGCCGGTGAAGATACCCACCGATGCCGGCCAGTTCTCTTCGCGCAGCCCCATGGGCGAGAATACCGGAGTGATGGCGCGTCCGATCGTGGCGAGCATCGATTTCCCGGTGTTTTGATTGGTGAAACTGCCGTCCGGCCCGATATTGTTAAGAAAGCTTAGCACTACCACCATCGGTAAAATGATGCGCCCGGCTTTGACGATAAATCCCTTGAGGCGGTTCCAGGTGTGGATGAGAATCCCTTTGAGCGTCGGCAAATGATAGGGCGGCAGTTCCATGATGAAGGGAGTGGTTTCGCCACGCAACAGGGTCTTTTTCAGGATGAGGCCGGTCAGCACGGCGGCGAATATGCCGAGCAAATAGAGTTCGAAGACGAGGTTTTGCCCATGGCGCGGAAAAAAGGCAGCGGCGAAGAGCGCGTAAACCGGCAGACGCGCGCCGCAGGACATGAACGGCGCCATGGCGATGGTCATCAGGTGGTCACGGCGGCGTTCTAGGGTACGGGTTCCCATAATTGCCGGTACGTTTCAGCCGAAGCCGACAATCAGCGGAACGAAGCTTTTTCCGGGCAGGCCGACGGCACGCATGGAACGATCCATGACGAAGGCGGCGCGGGCCATGTAGCCGGAATCTTCAAGTACGGACAGAAAGAGATAGAGAAAACCGATGATCGGGATGAAGGTCGCCACCATTTGAATGCTGCCGCCGATGCCGTCCGAGAGGAGGAAGCTCAGCCATTCGAGCGTGCAGATCGTATTGAGAAGGGAGGCGAATCCGTCGACGAATATAGCGGCGGAAAACTGGTCGAAGAAATCGATGAAGGCTCCGCCGAAATTGATCGTGAACATAAACAATAGGGGCTGTCCCAGATAATGCTGATGGGTGTTATAAATGGGTATGGGGAAGAGCCGATGAAGTAAGTGTAAGCAAGAGAAGCTGGTAGAGCATTTTGTGGCTGGGACGACGGCTCGTGTTGCTGGCGCATTGGCGGGTGTAAATCGGAAGACAGCAGCCTACTATTATCACCGTCTGCGCGAGGTGATTACATATGAGCTTGCCAGCAAAGAGGAGGAAGTGTTTGGTGGTGAGATAGAAGTCGACGAGAGCTATTTTGGCGGGCGGCGCAAAGGTAAACGAGGCCGTGGTGCGGCAGGCAAGGTACCCGTATTTGGCCTGCTAAAGCGCGGCGGACAGGTCTATACAAAGATTATTCCTGATGCTTCATCAGACACGTTACTGTCTCTTATTGTACGTAAAGTTGTGCCTGATAGTATCGTCTATTGCGACTGCTGGCGTGGCTATAATGTGCTGGATGTTTCAGGCTTTAAACACTACCGCATCAACCATTCCCAGCTGTTTGCTGACAGGCATAATCATATCAACGGTATTGAGAACTTCTGGAACCAAGCCAAGCGGCACATGCGTAAATTTAACGGTGTCCCACGGCAGCATTTTGGGCTATTTTTGAAAGAGTGCGAGTGGCGTTTTAACAACCCTGACCCACTAACACAATGACAGCAACTAAAACCATGGATTGCCAAATATCTTAACTAATTAACTGGGATAGCCCCAAACAATAAATACATCATGAAGAGAAAAAATGGGATACCGATGACGCGGTTTAGGACAAAACGGTCGATGTGTTCGGTGATGTCGCGTTTACGTTTCCCATTGCTGCCCAGACAGCGCGAAGCGATCGTATTGGCCAGTGTATAGCACGCGTCGGCGATCAGAATGCCGGCATCGTCACTGAATTGGCGGGCAAATTCTTCTGCTTGTGAAGAGGCGGGTTCGGGTACCCATGAGGTGACCAGGTGATCCCGTTCGAACAAACGGCAAGCGAGCTAGCGCTCCGAAATACAACGCTTTCCGGCGACATTGCACTTTGGCGCTCGGGGGGCTTGGCGCGGCCAGAATGGTGTCTACTGCTTGCCGGATTTCCTTGATCCCTTTGCCGCTCGAGGCGACGATCGGCACGACCGGACAGCCGAGCGCCGCGGCCAGTTTGGCGCAATCGATGCGCAGCCCTTTTTCGTCGCGATGTCGGTCATGTTTACCGCGACGAGCATCGGCAGGCGCATTTCCGCCAGTTGTAGAGTTAGATAGAGATTGCGTTCGAGGTTGCTGGCGTCGACGATATTGAGAATCAGGTCGGTTGCCGCGCTGTGCAGATACTCGCAGGTGATTTTCTCGTCGAGCGAGATCTGCTCGTCGCTGACATCGATCAAGTACGCCCCCGGCAGGTCGATGACCTCTATGTTGCTTGAGGATCTTTGGTATTTTCCACTGATTCGTTCGACCGTTACCCCGGGCCAGTTGCCGACACGCTGGTGCAAGCCGGTCAGGGCATTGAAAAGCTTGGTTTTACCGCAGTTGGGGTTGCCGATCAGGGCGATCGTTTTGTTTTCCGCGCAACACGGAGATCGTCTACAGGCGAGGAAAAAGAGGGTATGGCCGTTTCTTTCATGGCTGTCATGGCTGTTTCTCTACGACAACGGCATCGGCTTCGCGCTTTCTCAGCAAAAGTAAAAATCCGCGCAGGACGATTTCGATCGGATCTCCTAGCGGAGCGATTCGTTTGATGGTCAAGCGGGTACCCGGCGTCAGTCCCATATCAAGTAGTTTGCGCCGGTAGCCGTTCTCTTCTTCACAATAGCCCCGAACCGTGGCGGTATCGCCGAAGGTCAGTTCTTTAAGACGGGTCATAATCATGCCACGTTTCCTTATTCCGTGAGTTGCGAGACGAAAATGTGCTGCGCCATGACTCCGCCCAGGACAAAATACAATTCACCGCGTTCGACGATCAGTGATTTTCCGTTGCGTTGGGTGATGCGAATACGCGAGCCCGGGGTGATGCCGATATCGGCGATGCGCTTGGTAAACTGATTGCTGCCGAGAACCTTCTCGACGCGAAGGTCGCTTTGAGGAGGGGCCATCGCTAGGGAAAACGGGCGAGCGTCGATTATTTCCATTGGGCTTCCGTTTTGATAAAGAAAGATGAAGTAATAACGCTTCTCATTCAATATTAAATTAACATTTAGAAATATAAATACGAAAATCGGTAAGCTCATGAAAAGGTGAGGTTTTCTCCTCCCACCCGTTCACAGCCCGAAAACTGCCGCGTCGCTTGTATTCGCCTTTTCGGTGAAAGGGAAACTTTCCGCTGTCGCTTCTGCGCGTTGACGCTGTCCTGCCGCTTTTGTTCGCCTTACGTTGATTTTCCTCTTTCCCAGGGCCGGCGCGGTACCGGGCGATCAGCCGGTATTGCGCAGACCGGCGGCGATTGCGTTGATGGTGCGTAGCAGAGTATCGTTGATCAGCGCTTTCTTCGCGCTGTCCTGGGTGTTGCGGCTGCGTCCGAGCAGTTCGATCTGTATGTAGTTCATCGGGTCGAGATAGGCGTTGCGCCATTGTAGGGAAAACGCCAAATTCGGTTGATGTGCGAGAAGATGATCTTGCTGCATCAGGCGGTTTAGCCCATCGCGGGTGCGGCGGTGTTCGCCAAGTATTTCCGCCATGATTTTCTCTCTCAGTGCTTGTTCCTCGCATAGTTGACTGTAGCTTGTGGCGATGCGCATTTCGTTTTTCGCGAAGGCCATTTCCATGTTGCTGATCAAGGCGTTGAAAAAGGGCCACTTTTCATACATTTCCATGACTAGTGCCTGCTCTTCTTGCGAGAGGTCGGTAAGCGCGCTGCCGATACCGAACCACGCCGGCAGGGTGAAGCGCGCCATCGACCAGCTAAATACCCAGGGAATCGCGCGGATTGTCTGTTTCGTCGGGGTTCCTTTGCGCCGATGCGCGGGACGCGAACCGATGTTCAGGAGACTAATTTCGGCCACCGGCGTGGCTTGCGAGAAAAATTCGTAGAACCCTTCGCTGTGTTCGGTCAGTGCGCGGTAACGTGTTTCGCAGGTCGCGGCCAATTTAGCGATCATCGCTTCGTAGTCGCCAAGACGCTCTGGTCGGAGCGAGAATTGCGTCGCGCTCGCTTTGAGCGCGCCGGTAATCGCCATCGTCAGTTCGAAGACGGCGGTCTCCGGGTTGGCGTATTTGGCATACAGCACTTCCCCCTGTTCGGTGAATTTGATTTCTCCGTGCAAAGTTCCCGGCGGTTGCGCGGCAATCGCGTGGTGGGTGGAACCGCCGCCGCGGCTGACCGAGCCGCCGCGGCCGTGGAACAGGCGTGTCTGCAAGGAAAATGCCGCGGCGATTTTGCTGATCGTCTGTTGGGCGCGATAGAGTTGCCAAGCGGAAGTGAGAATACCGCCGTCTTTGGAGGAGTCGGAGTAACCGAGCATGATTTCCTGACGGTTGTCCTGGCTTTCGAGCAAGGCGCGGTAGTGTTTGTCGGAGAACAGTTGCGGCAGGATTTGTTTGATGGCTTTCAGATCTTCGATAGTTTCGAACAGCGGCACCACCGGCAGCGCGGAGAACGGCCGACCCTCGTCATCGATACCGGAAAGTCCGGTAAAGCGCAGGAGGAAGAGCACTTCGAGTACGTGATAAGCGTGACTGGTCATGGAGATAATGTAGCTGCCGAAGGTCGCTTTGCCGCACAGGGTGTACAGGGTGGCGAGCGAGTGCAAAAGCGCCAACTGCTCTTTACTTCGATCGTCGAGCTTTTCGCCGTAGATAAGCGGCGCGCCGGGCTTTTCAAGTAAGGCGCGGAGCACGTCGAAGCGTTCATCGACATCAAGGCTGTGGTAGTTCGGCAGGTTCGGGGAGTTGTCGAAAATATCGGCGATGACTTCACTGTGGCAGGAAGATTCCTGGCGGATGTCCAAGGCGGCGAGATGAAAGCCACAAGTCTTGACGAGACGAATCAAATCGAGAATATCGCCATTTGCAGCGGCCGGATCATGTGTTTGCAGGGCGTTGCGGATCAACGTCAGGTCGGCGAGGAAATCGTCCGGGTCGCAGTAGGCGTGGCAGCGATTTTCCGCATCGCGCCCCATGCGGGTAATGTAGGTACGGGTCGCCTTGATTTTTTCGCGGATCAGATTGATCAAGCGACGGTAGGGTTCGTGTTCATAGTCTTCGGGGTTGTAGGCGAAGGTTTTGAAGTCGAGGGCCTTTTCCTTGACGATGCGGGCGCGGATGGTCGGCGCAACGGCAACGATCGTGTCACTGTGCACCAGCCGTTGACGAAGGATTTTCAATTGTTTTTCGTAGTATTTGAGAATGGTATTGGCGTGCATGACGACCGCTTGTTCGGTGGTTTCGTGGGTGACGAACGGGTTGCCGTCGCGGTCGCCGCCGATCCAAGAACCGAAGCGCAAAAACGGGGAAATTTCATAGCTCGCCAATTCCGGATAGACTTCCGCAAGCGCCACCTCGAAATGGCGATAAGTCCGCGGGATCGCCTTGAACAGGCTGGTTTTGAAATAATGCAGGCCGTTGTTGATTTCATCGAAGACGAGCGGTTTGCGGTTACGAATCTCGTCACTAGACCACATGAGATCGATCAGTTCGCGGATTTCGCCCCATTGATTCTGTTTTTTGAGCGGACTTTCCGCCGCGGCGAAAACGCCGGCGCAGCGATGATAAATACGTTGCAACAGGGCCATCGTGGTACGCCGGCGTGCTTCGGTCGGGTGCGCGGTAAAAACCGGAATGACACGCAGTTGTTCGAGCATGCGTTCGACGTCTGCGGGCGATATTCGGTTTGCCCGGCAGGCTTGCAAGGTATTGCGGAAGGAGCCTTCCCACTGGTTGGCGCGTCGTTCGCGCAGTTCCTGGCGCTGTTCGTACTGGCCGATTTCCTCGGTGAGATTGGCCAGGGAAAAGTACAGACTGAAGGCGCGCGTGATATCCTTGAGCAGGGAAATATCCGCTCCGTGAATGATCGTGCGCAGGGTGTCGAGCTGCGCTGGATCGGGCCTTTTCCGCTGTGCGATGAATCCTTTGCGCAGCGTTTCGATCGTCTCGAGCGTCTCTTTGCCGCACTGGCGATCGATAGTCTCTCCGAGGATGCGGCCGAGAACGCGTATACGTTCGCGAAGTTGGGCGAAGGAATCAGGCATAAAGGGGCTCCGTGTGATTTCGGGGTACGTGCATCTTAAGATGCCGCAATCGCCAATGCAATGTCGCCGGTCATGGGTCGGGACGGCGGGAAATCTGCTAGAATTGCGCGAAAAAGGAAAGGAATTTCGGTTATGAAAGCGATCTTGTTCGTTCTTGGCATCGTTGGATTTTACTACGGAATCAGCCAGTACGGTCTTTCCGAACATGCTATCAATCGCTGGATCAAAAAGACCCACTTCCCGAACCGAGAAGCCAGTGAACTGTTCTGCGCAGCGATTCGTCCGACCACGAAAGTCAATTATTCCTATATCTATAACCTATTAAGTGAAAAAACCGCCGCGACCGAGGCCGAAGAACTATGTCCGTACTGGAAAAAACAGATTGTTTATGGCGCCAAGCTGTCGAACAGTCGGGTAAGTATCAGAAATCTCCATATTGAAAGACATCAGAAATTTCCCTTCAATACAGCCACCGCCAGATTCGATTACAAGGTAGAGGCCTATCCGTCCTACAAAACCGAATACATCATAAATCGCCATGAAACTTTGATTTTCAGCCGTAATTTGCTCGGTGATTACCGCCTGAAATCGATCAGCGGCTCCGAGCGTTTGCAATGGCCGGAGAAATCTTGATCTGTCGCTTTCTTTTTCGGAACCGGCGTTGACATTCGCTTGTGATGGGAGCGTTCGTGCCAGTAGGCGATGCGTTCATGCGCCGCGGCAGAGACCGTCTCGCCGCGCAGAAAGGCGTCGATTTCGTGATAGGTGACGCCCATTTCCCCCTCATCGGTCTGCCCATACCACAATCCGGCGCTCGGGGCTTTGCGCATGATTCTCTCCGGCACGCCGAGCAGGGCACCCAATTCATAGACCTGTTCCTTGCGTAGGTGCGCCAAGGGAAGGACATCCGCCGCGCCGTCGCCGAATTTGGTGAAATAGCCGGTGTAGAATTCAGCGGCGTTGCCTGTCCCGCAAACCACCGCGCGATGGCTTTGCGCGATGGTGTAAAGGGTCGCCATGCGCAGGCGGGCCATCAAATTGCCGTATAACACATGGACAAGTTCGTAATCTTGCGCGAGCGCGTCTTGCACGCTTTCCATCACCACATCGACCATTGATTGAATCGGGATCACCTCGCCGTGAGAATCGTTATTTCGCAATATGTTGCGGGCGTCGTCGAGATCTTCTCCCGGATTGAGCGCGGTCGGTAACATAAACACTCGCAGCGGTGCGCCGGTCCTCGCCAGTAGACAGAGACAGACAGCCGAATCGACTCCGCCACTTAGCCCAAGGACATACCCGTGCAGCCGGTACAGCTCTGTGCGCTGTTTTTCCAGCCACGCGACGAGATAATCCGCGTATTCCGCCATCGTCATCGTCACTTTTCTCCTCTATGTCGCTTGATCAAATCCTGTTTTAGCGCCCACAGTGCGCGTGAGAAATCCACATAGTAGCGATGCGGATTTTCCAGGCGCTTGACTTCCGGCCACAAGGTCGCCATATCCGCTTGTGCGCGCGCCCGCGCCTGTTCCAGCGTTGGCAGCGCCTGGACGGGATGCTCTCCTTGCCAGACAGGACAGAGCATTGCCTCGGCACGGAATCCGCTGATTTCCTTTCGTTTCCAGGGATGTTCGGGATCGAACAGGAGATAGGGTTGCGAAGGATCGAACGCTTCGTCGCGCAAGGTCAGCAGATCGGCGATCGCCATTTCTTCACGATCATAGAGGCGATAAACCTGCTTGAATCCGGGCGTGGTCGTTTTGCGCACATTTTCGCTGATCTTGATTTTCGTCGTGCGCCTGCCGTCTTTTTCGCTCGCAACGATCTTGTATACGCCGCCGAAAACCGGCTCGCTCTCTGCGGTAATCAGGCGTTCGCCGACCCCGAAAGCGTCGATCGCGGCCTCCTGGCCGATCAGATCCTTGATCAGAAACTCGTCGAGCGCGTTGGATGCGATGATTTTGGTCGCTTGCATGTTGGCGGCATCGAGCATTTCCCGGGCGCGACGGCTGAGATAGGCGAGATCTCCACTGTCGATGCGGACGCCTTTCAGGAACGTGTTCCGGGGGGCGAGTATTTCGTGATGCAGGCGGATGGCATTGGGAATACCGGCGCGCAAGGTATCGTAGGTGTCGACGAGGACGACGGTATTGTCCGGATAGCTTTTCGCGTAGGCGGCAAAGGCTTCGTATTCGCTGGCGAAACTCTGGACGTAGGAATGCGCCATCGTGCCGAGGAGCGGTATCCCGAAACGCCTGCTCGCGGCGACGTTCGAGGTTCCCGCGACGCCACCGATATAAGCTGCTCGAGCGCCGTGTAGGGCGGCATCCGCACCGTGCGCGCGCCGCGCGCCGAATTCCATCACCGCGCACCCTCCCGCTTGGTTGCAAATACGCACCGCTTTTGTCGCGATCAGAGATTGATGATTGAGTGTCATAAGGAGAAAGGTCTCGAGTATCTGGCAGGAGATCAACGGCGCGCGGATCGTCACCACCGGTTCATTGGCAAAGACCGCCGAGCCTTCGGGGAAAGCGTAGATCTCACCGTGAAAACGGAAATCGCCGAGATAGTCGAGAAAGCCTTCGTGAAAGACCTGGTGACTGCGTAAAAAAGCGATATCTTCCGCCTCGAAGTGCAATTCGCCGACGAAGGCGAGCAACTGCGCGAGACCGGCAAAGATCGCGTACCCGCTCCCATCGGGTGTCTCGCGAAAGCTGTAGTCGAAAATCCCCCATTCCTGAGCACGTCCCTGTTCCCAATAGCTGTTCGCCATAGTAAGTTCATAATAATCGACCAACAAAGCGTTTTTGGACATGATTGTTCTGTCTGTGAAGATTCAGCGCGAGGGATCGCCGGTCTTGCGATCGATCACGATTCCTTCGATGTTTCCGTCATCCTCGCGCCGCGTGTGTACCGTGTCTTCGTGTTCATAGACATTGACCGCGACATCGTGCCAGCCGAAGCCACGTACCACGAGATCCGGCTTGAAGACGCGCAACAACGCGGCGCCGAAGATTCGACGCAGTGGAGAGAGCAACAGGAACAGGGCGAAGAAATCGCTGACGAATCCCGGTAGAATCAGCAGCACACCGGCGAGCAGGTGATACATCGTCTCGCGAATCTGTGTCGAGGTTGCCTGCTTTTCTTTCCTTGTCATCTGGCGGGTCAAGTCATCACGCTGACGACGGATGATCGCGCCGCCGAAAAACGCCGCGAGCATCAGGAAGACGATCGTTGCCAGCGCGCCGAAGGCATCGGCCACCATGATCAGCACGAACAACTCCAGCAAGCCCCAAAGGACAAAAAAAATCAACACAGGCATCTTCGTTCCTCGCTTCGCTTTTCGTGTGATATGCTTGCTAGGACGAAAGAATTCAAGTGTTCCGTCCTTCCACGCGCAATGCAATGCTCGTTGACAAGGAATTTCCCTCCTTGTCGCATCGAAAGCGCGTGTCGCGAAAACCGTGGCGAGAACGGGGCCGCTTTTTGCGCGCTCTCAAAGAGAGAAGATATCATAATCGTCTGTGATAGACTGGAAGGAGAACCCTTTATTACCGTAAGTTACATGATCCCTTATTTTTCGCGCCTGTTTTTGCTGTCCCTCTTTCTTGGTGGCGCGTTCTTGCAAAATACGGGGGCGCAGGAAATCCGTCCGTTCAAAAGCGTCTTCCAACCGACGATCAGCCAAGTGAAAACCTCCGACGGCTACCTGAGTACCGTGCACGTCGCCATTCCCCAAGGATATTATCTTTACACGGAAAAAACCGCTCTCGACCTGCCCGCTTCCGCCGTCGCCACAGTCACAAAAAGCGCGGCGGTGGAGAAAAACGATCCTTATTTCGGTAAAGTACGGATCTATGACCACGAACACCCTGCGGTTTTTACCATACGCCAGCCGAAGGCGCAGAATCATTACCTTTTGAAGAGCCAAGGATGCTATGAAAACGTCATCTGCTATCCGCCCGAAGAATGGCTGCTCAGCATCAAGGCCGGTGGTCCCGTCGAGGATCGAATGGCAGGGAGCGAAGCCGACGGCGCGGCGATGGGTGACATTTTTCGCGCCCGCGGGCAGGACTTTCTACACACGCGGATCACTCCCCTTGTCGAGGCGAACGAACAGGGCGTAGCGGGGCAAGCGTCGGCGAGAACACAAACCGCGACCGGTGCCGCCGCCGTCGCGGCGGTTGCCACGAACAACGACGCTGCGACCGTCGCCGCACGGCTTGATCGTAGCTACTGGCTGAGCTTGCCGTGGCTGGTGCTCCTTGGCATCGGGGTCAGTTTTACCGCCTGCGTCTATCCGCTGCTTCCCATCGTCACCAGTCTCGTCGTGGGGCGCCATGTCTCGCGCTACCGTAGCTATGCCCTGATCGCGACCTACGTACTTGCCATGGCGGCGGCGATGGCGTTACTCGGCGCCGTCTTCGGGCATTTTCGGCTCAATTTGCAGGTTCTCTTGCAGACGCCGCCGGTCGCGGTCATCGTCGCCCTCTTTTTTGTCTTGCTTTCATTGTCGTTGTTCGACGTGTTCAGCCTGCGGGCGCCGACCTTCCTCCAAGGCGCGATCGACCGCGTGGCACGGCGCCAAAGCACCGGCTCATTTCTCGGGGCGACGGTCATGGGTGCGGTGTCGGTACTCGTCGTTAGCCCCTGTGCCACGCCGGTTCTGACCGCCTTGCTCCTGTACACCACGCAAACGACGCCGCTCAAAGGCGCGCTCGTCCTTTTCTGTTTCGGTCTCGGCAGCGGCCTGCCGCTTTTCGTATTCGCCAGTGTCCTACGCCGTTTCATGCCGCGTGCAGGTAACTGGATGATCGTTATCAAGCGTCTTTTCGCCTTCCTCCTGCTCGCGGTCGCCCTCTGGCTGCTTGCGCGCCTCTTGCCGTCATTCGGCGCCTGGCTTTTGTGGGTGCTTTACGGGCTTTCCATCGTCTTCTTCGTGGCGAAAAAAACCGCCCGCAGCAGGCGCGGTTTTTTCACCCGCGCTCTCTGTGGCGCTTTGTTGATCACTGCCATCACGTTTACCCTACAGGCGCCGTGGATCTCGCTGCCGGGGAAAGGTGCCCCGCTGGATAGTCAACGCCGCTTGCCGTTTCAGGCGATCGATGACGTACAGGCCCTCGACCATCTCCTCTCGGCAAGCAAACAAACGGTGATCGTCGAATTCACCGCCGATTGGTGCGTTACCTGTCGCGCCTGGGAAAAAGAAATTTGGCACAATCCGCGTTTTGCCGCGGATCTGCAAAATTACCACTTGGTCAAAGTGGATGTCACCAATTTCACCCCGGCACACCGCGAGCTCTTCCGCGAGCTCCGTTTGGTCGGTCCGCCGGCGGTGCTGTTTTATCGCGCGGGCGGTGATTTGCGAAGCCCCGCGAAAAAGGTGATTGGCACAGTGTCCGCGGACGCTTTCGCCGCTCTCTTGCACAGCAATTCGAGCGGCGGCTGAGCATTGATCGGCGATTGCGGTATAATGCCGTTATTCTGTTTGCTGCCTGAAACCGGGTGAAGCCTGATTCGCCGAATAAGACATTAAAAGTAGAAGTACAGGACGCTTTCTCTATGCCCCATATACTGGTTCTGAACGGCCCCAACCTGAACCTGCTCGGCATTCGTGAACCGGATATCTATGGCGATATGACGCTCGGCGATATCGAAGAGCGTTGTCAGGCCCTTGCCGGCGCCCTCGGCGATACATTAGTTTTCTTTCAGCATAATCATGAAGGCGTGCTCGTCGATAGGATTCAACAGGCCGGCGCCGATCAGGTGGATTTCCTTATCCTCAATCCGGCTGCCTTAACTCACACCAGCGTGGCGATTCGCGATGCGGTCAAGGGCGTTGGCATTCCCAGCATAGAGGTTCACCTATCCAACTTGCACCGGCGCGAAAAGTTTCGCAAAAACTCTTATCTGAGCGAGATTGTGATGGGAACAATCAGCGGCTTGGGCGCCATCGCTTATGAACTCGCTGTTATCGCCGCCCACCGCCATTTGAACGAATATTCCGATTAACCGCGAAGAGGCATCCATGGACATCCGTAAAATCAAAAAACTGATTGAGCTGCTCGAGAACTCCGACATCTCCGAAATCAAGATCAGCGAAGGGGAAGAATCGCTACGCATTTGCCGCTATCATCAGCAAGCGCCGGTGACGCAGTATATCTCCCCGCCGCAACAGAACGTCGCCGTTCCTGCCGTCCCGCAAGTCTCCGCGGCGGTGGCGAGCGATGATTCTTTCGTCGCCTCGACTTCCGATAAACTGATTCGTTCCCCGATGGTCGGCACCTTCTATGCGGCCGCTTCTCCGGAGGCGGACGATTTCGTCCGTGTCGGTGACGCGATCACCACTGGGGATACCGTTTGCATCATTGAGGCAATGAAAATGTTCAATCGCATCGAAGCGGAATTTGCTGGCAAAATCAAAGAAATTCTCGTCGAGAACGGACAACCGGTGGAATACGATGAACCGTTGTTTCTTGTGGCATAAGGGGTTTTCATGTTCCATAAAATCCTGATTGCCAACCGCGGGGAAATCGCCCTGCGTATTCTACGCGCCTGCCGGGAAATGGGTATCGAGACTGTGGCTGTGCACTCCAAAGCCGACGCCGACTTGAAACATGTGCTGCTTGCCGATGAATCGGTTTGCATCGGACCGGCGGCCTCGTCGGAAAGCTACTTGAATATGCCCGCGATCATCGCTGCCGCCGAAGTGACCAATGCCGACGCCATTCATCCCGGCTACGGCTTTCTTTCGGAAAACGCCGATTTCGCTGAACGAGTGGAAAAATCCGGCTTCACCTTTATCGGCCCGAAGTCCGCCACCATCCAGATCATGGGGGACAAGGTCGAGGCGATCAAAGCGATGAAAAGCGCGGGTGTTTCCTGCGTCCCCGGCTCCGGCGGCCCGCTCGGCGACGATCCGCAGGAGATCCAGGCGATCGCGCACAAGATCGGTTATCCGGTGATCGTCAAGGCCGCCGGCGGCGGCGGCGGACGCGGTATGCGCGTGGTCGAAAACGATGAAACGCTGGTGGAAGACGTCCGCCTGACCAGACGCGAGGCCGAACAGGCTTTCGGCAATGACATGATCTATATGGAAAAGTTTCTCGTCACTCCGCGTCACGTGGAAATCCAGGTGCTCGCGGACCAGTACGGAAACAGCGTTTATCTCGGTGAACGGGATTGCTCGCTGCAACGTCATCACCAGAAAGTGATCGAAGAGGCGCCCGCGCCCGGCATCAACGCGCAACAACGGGAGCAAATCGGCAAGGTTTGCAGCGAAGCCTGTAAACGGATCGGTTACGTTGGTGCCGGCACGTTCGAATTCCTTTATGAAAACGGGCGGTTTTTCTTTATCGAAATGAACACCCGCGTCCAGGTCGAGCATCCGGTCACGGAAATGATCACCGGTCTTGACATCGTAGGCGAACAAATTCGTATCGCCGCCGGTCTCCCACTCGCTTTTTCCCAGGAAGATATTCACATCGAAGGACACGCACTGGAATGCCGGATCAACGCCGAAAACGCAAAAACCTTCCGCCCCTCTCCAGGCAAAGTCAGCGAATTCCATGCACCGGGTGGACTTGGTGTGCGCGTTGAATCACATCTTTATAACGGCTATTGTGTGCCGCCGCACTATGATTCGATGATCGGCAAACTGATCACTTGGGGAAAAAATCGCGCCACAGCAATCGCGCGCATGAAAATGGCGCTTTCCGAAATGGTCATCGAAGGAATTGAGACGAACATCGCCCTGCATCAGGAATTGCTTGAGGATGAAAACTTCCGCAATGGCGGGGTGGACATTCACTATCTGGAACACAAACTGGGTATCGGGAAATGACGCGAGACTGGCTTGAAATCACCCTGACCAGTAGCGACGACGACGAAGCGCTGGTGCTCGAAAGCGCCCTGAAACTGGCTGGCGCGCTTGCCCTTACCTATCGAGCCGGTGATACCGAAGCCATCTACGAACCACCGCCAGGAGGCATGCCGTTGTGGCGGCAGACCCGGATTACCGGACTTTTCGGCAAAGACAGTGAACCTCGGCGCGTGCTCGCCGTCCTGCGTGGCGCGCTCGGCGCAGACTACCCGCATGAACAGCATGTGCTCGCCGAGAGTGACTGGATGCATGCCTGGCTTGATCATTGCGCCCTGATTTCGTTTGGCCGTCATTTCTGGGTGGCTTCCAGCGCGGAGGTCATTGACGATCCCGAAGCGATCGTTCTGCGCCTTGATCCCGGTCTCGCTTTCGGGACAGGTTCCCATCCAACGACCGCGATGTATTTCGTCAACCGTGCGCCGATTGGCGGCAAAACCGTCTATGACTACGGCTGCGGTAGCGGGATTCTTGGCATTGCCTGCGCGCTTCGCGGTGCCGAACACGTCTGGCAAACGGATATTGATACGCAAGCGCTGCGCGCCGCGAAAGATAATGCCGGAAAAAACCGGGTCGCCGAGAAAATTACCCTCT
Source organism: Cardiobacteriaceae bacterium (assembly GCA_965277745.1). Taxonomy (GTDB): domain Bacteria; phylum Pseudomonadota; class Gammaproteobacteria; order Cardiobacteriales; family Cardiobacteriaceae. The sequence goes on along the minus strand of OZ255837.1, from coordinate 2,246,979 downwards.
GCAAAAACCCGGATGCCGCATCGACGGTCGATCTGCTCGTTGCCAACATTCTCCTCGAACTATTATGCCTTTTACGTCGCCAGTTCGAAAAGCACCTGAAAGCCGCCACAGAACTGCTGTTTACCGGCATACTCGAATGTCAGGTAGAGAAAATCCGTGACGTCTACACCGACGCCTTCTCTATCCGCATCGCCGACCGCCGCGACAGCTGGGTGCTGTTGTCTCTTGCGCAAACCCACTGAGACGAGCATGCGCGGACGATTCTCTCACCTCATCTCTTTCTCCCTGCCACGGCCAAGGACGGGTTTTCCTCGTCTGCCTGCTCGCCGTGTTCACCAAGTAATTGCGCCTTTTTCCTTTCTCGGCGCGATGTTCGACAGCTGTGCCGCTCCTTACGCGAGAGAGAACAGCGAAAATCGTCCGCCGTGCGAGATCCGCCGTATCTCCCCTGCGCAACCGGTCGCGCTGCGCGCGCGCCTTCTGTGGATGTTGCCGGACAAGCGAGACAGATCGTCGAAGGGACGCGGTAGGCGATCCTTGCCTTGCCGAAGCGATGGAAGGCTACTATGACGAACTCGCGCATCGAAAAAACCGTACGCGAGGCCATTTATCGCTACATCGACGATCTCGATGGCGAGGCGGAACCGGTCGGAATCTACCATCTGATGGTGAGTGAAGTGGAAAGGGCGGTGATTCGTACGGTACTCGAATACCACCACAACAACCAGAGCAGGACGGCGAAATGTTTGGGCATCACACGCAACACATTGAAAAAGAAAATACGCAAATACGGGCTCGATGAGTGCCCGTGAAATGAATCTTCCGTGGCGACGCTTCCTTGCCTTGCTCGCGTTGGAAAGCCATCTCCTTGCGATCCAGGCCGCTTCCTTTCCCCGCGCCTTTCTCTGTGATACGGCGGGCAATACTTGGCTGGTGGAAATCGCCGCGACGCCGCAACGCCGTGCGCGCGGACTGATGCGACGCCCGTACTTGCCGCCGTGGGCCGGGATGCTGTTTATTTTTCCGCGGGCGCAGGAAAGCACCTTCTGGATGAAAAACACCTTGATCGCGTTGGATATCCGTTTCTACGACGATCGCGGCAATCCGCTTGCCCGCTATCCCTACGCGCCTCCTTGCCGAGAGAAGAATTGCCCTACTTATGCGAGTGGTGGTAAAGCTCGTTATGTGCTCGAGTTGCGTGCAGCGACGCTTTTTCCGAAGTCGCCGGCCCCGCTCTCGCAACTTCTGCCTTTGCGCTGATTTTCCGGGAAACGACGTTCCCCCGTTGCTACTCGCTTGTGTCTCGTTCTCCCTTGAGAATACGCACCAAATTGTCCGGGGCGACGAAGCCCGAAATCAAGGTACCGTCGTCCAAAATGAAAGACGGTGTCGTACTGATGCCGATCTGTACGCCGATCAGATATTCCTTTTCGATCGGCGTTTGGCAGTCGCGTTCGGGGATGGAAAGGCCCTGGCTGGCACGGTCGAGCGCTGTGTTGCGATCCTCGGCGCACCACACGGAAACCGCCCTGCGGTAGTTGAGCGAATCGATGCCGTTACGGGGAAAAGCCGCGAAGCGAACTTCAATGCCACGACCGCGGTACTCGTTCAGGTGTTCGTGAAGCAACTGGCAATAGGGACAGTCGATATCGCTGAACACGGTCACCGCGTATTTAATTTCTCCAAAAGCTGGATAAATGATCAGATCGGAGAGTGAAATGGTCTTGATCGCGGCAAGGCGTACCGCGTCGCGATGGGCTTCGGTGAGATTCTTTCGGGTTTTCAGATCAATCAAATCGCCTTGTAGGAGATAACGGCCATTTTGGCTGAGATAATAAATTTCCGAACCGATGTTGACTTGATAAAGCAATGGAATCGGTGTTCTGATCACCGCATTGATCGGATGGCGCTTACAGGCGACGGTACGCACCAGTGACAAATCCGGGAGTTCCCTGATCGTCAATGACTCCAACATGCCGATTGCGGCTTCCTCCGTCTCCGGCGGCAACAGTGGGTGAAGATGCTCTCCTTTGCTCTTTTGCTTGCCGGCAGGGACGCGGTCGATCTGCTTTACCCCATCTGGACTGTAAGTCTGCGCCTTCACTTGATTGCTGCCATGGGCGGGGACCGCATAGGCAGAGGTTACTTGCGTGAGCAGAAAGATTAAACCGAGAAAATGCGTATACATAAGCGAATCGTCAACAATGGTCTAAGAAATCTTATGGTAATCGACCGCGCGCGCGGAAAAATGACAATTCCAAGAAGGTTACGGAAACGTCACTTAAATCGATAGAGCATCCTCCGCGCCCGGGATCGTCCGTTTTCCCCATGGCGAACGACCTTCCAAGCGCACGGGGCGTGCACTGTGTTCCCGAAAGTAAGATACGCCTAAGCGCGCGGATGGTGGGTCCTGAAGAGCTTTTTCAGGCGCGCATCAGCGACATGGGTGTAGATCTGCGTGGTGGACAGATCGCTGTGGCCAAGCAAGAGTTGCACACTACGCAAATCCGCACCGTGGTCGATCAGATGAGTGGCGAAGGCGTGGCGCAGGGTATGGGGAGAAATTTTTTCGGAGGCGAGTCCGGCAAGACGCGCGTGCAGCTTGACGCGATACCAGAACGCCTGCCGACTCATCGCTTTTCCGCGCGCGGAGAGAAACACGGCTTCGCTGTTTTTGTCACCAAGCAAGATCGGACGACTGTGGCGAAAATAGCGCAAGAGCCAGTCTGCGGCCTGCTCCCCAAGCGGAACCAGGCGTTCCTTGTCCCCCTTACCGTGAATACGCAGGAAACCCGCCTCGAGAGACAACGCTGCCAAAGTCAATTCGACCAATTCGCTGACGCGCAGGCCGCAGGCATAAAGGACTTCGATCATAGCCCGGTCGCGGCAGCCAAACGGATCCTTGATTTCAGGCGTGGCGAGCAATGCTTCGACATCTTCTTCGCTGAGCGTTCCCGGCAGGCGGCGGCGGATTTTCTGCGCCGCGAAAAGATCGCTTGGATTGTCTGTCCGCCAGCCGCTTTGCAGGGCGTAGCGATAAAAGCGTTTGAGGCTCGTGCGCAGCCGTTGCATTGTCGCCGTGCCACGCCCGCCATCGCGCAACGCGGCGAGACCGTTAAAGATCATGTCCGTCGTTGCCTTGCGAAGGGGAAGCGGGCAATGCCGCTGGAGTTGTTGCAGGTCGCTGCGATAAGCGTTCAGTGTCGCATCAGCCAGACCATCCTGAATCCAAAGATGATCGATAAAGCGGGCGATGTCGGAGGAAAAAAAATCGGTTTCGGTCATTTAAGGTACAATGGCGACTGATTTTTTCCAGTATACGCCAAAAACGTCTCGTGACTTTCCCGGGTAAAATCAGCCGTTTTCTGTTACCGGTTTTTATGACCGGGGTAATGCTCTTTGGCGGTTGGATCGCCCTGCACAGCCGTACCGGTTTTCTCTGGCGCGAACAGCCGGAATATGTGCTCGACGCCGCGCAGAAGAAGGCGCTCGCCAAGATCGGCACCCCGGTTGTGATCAATGCTTTCGTAAGCGGAAATCCGCGCCTTAAAGGCCAGATCCGCGCGCTTGTCGACCGTCTCCAAAGGGATATCCCTTCTCTGACATTACGTTTTCTTGATCCAAATACGCGTCCCCTTGAGGTGCGCGAGGCGAATATCACCCGCGAAGGACAGTTGCTGATCCGCAGCGGTGATCGCCAAACACGCCTTGACCTGCCCTCTGCCACGCGGATCGTCGAGACGCTGCTCGACATGCAAGAAAATCGGGAAGGTTTCATCGTCCATCTCACCGGCAACGGTGAACGCGATTTTCTCGGCGATAGCGGCGGTTCCTGGCGGGCGCTCTACCAGGCACTGCGTTCGTCAGGGGAGAATATCGCGGCGGTCAACCTGGAGAAATCCGCGATTCCGGAGAATACCGCGCTGGCGGTGATCGCCGATCCCAATCCGCAAAAACTCGCCGCGCAAGAGGAGAAAATCGCCGCCTATCTCGATCGCGGCGGTAATCTTATCTACACCACCGACACCCTGCATCCGGGGGTGCCGCTCTGGCTTGCCAAGCTCAGTGGGCTCGAAACGGTGCCCGGCGTGATTGTCGATAAAACCGCGCGCATGGTCGGTTACGCCGATCCGCGCTTGTTGCCGGCCGAGGTGGCGAGCAAAAATCCGCTTGGCGCTACGCTTACCGCCTTGCCTATCCTGCCTGGCGCGGTCGCTTTGCGCGCCGCGGCGCCGTCTGATTGGAACCGTCTCGCACTGCTTAAATCCTCGCCTCGCAGCTGGGCGGAACGCGGCGCAGTCAAGGGACATATCGACGCCGACGGCGACGAATCTCGCGGTCCATTGACCGTGGGGTGGCTCTTGAGCCGTCGATGGCAGGGACGCGCGCAGCTTCTGCTGATCCTCGGCGACAGCGATCTGTGGGCCGGCAACGCGCTGTCGCTTGGCGGAAACCGCGCCTTCGCACGAAATGTTTTCACTACTTTATCCGGTGGTACCGCTCTTCTCCGACTCGCCCGTCCGATCCGCAAGGATCAGTTCATCCGTCTATCTCCTGCCAACGCGACCGCGCTTGGCATCTGTGTGCTCCTGATTCTGCCGCTTGCCTTTTTTCTCGCCGCCTGGGTGTTGCGCCGGCGCTTTTTTCGTCGCTACCGCCTGTGAAAACGCTTTGGTGTCTCTGGCTGGTGCTCGCGCTTGTCTTCGCCGGCGTCGCGCTTTGCTGGCAGAGCGCGCATGCCCCGCCGCGCCTCGTGCTGCCGCGTCCGCTCACCCGCGTCGACATCGTCCGCGCCGAGACGACGCTGCGACTGACAAAGAGAGACGGGCAGTGGCGAATCGACGGAGAAGCAGCGCCGCTTTTCGCCCCTTGGCTCGCGCTTTTCAAAAGGGGCTGTTTTGCCGAGTATCGCAGCGATGTTTTGCCAAAAAGCGCTTTTAATTCGGCAATTACCCTGCGTTTGAATGGATCGGACGACTGGATTTTCGCCGCTCACAACGCCTACAGTCGCGCCCATTACCTGCGTCATGGCGAAAGAACTTATCTGTGTGACGAGCGGCTCAAACCACGCCTGACTCTCCCCGCTGTCTATTGGAAGGGATCCGATGCCTGAACTTCCGGAAGTTGAAACGACGCGCCGCGGCCTGTTGCCGCTGATTCGCGGCAAATGTATCAGCCGTGTGCGCGTACGCACGGAAAAATTGCGCCAGCCGCTCGATATTGCCGCACTCGAGCGTCTTTCGGGGCGAACCTTGACTACCGTTCGCCGCCGCGCCAAATATCTGATTATCGAAAGTGAACGGAGCGATCAGGCGCTGTTGATTCATCTCGGCATGAGTGGCAGTCTGCGTGTAAATGGCGCCGATCTTCCTCCGCGTACGCACGATCACGTCCTGCTTGCCCTTGATGACGGAAGGGAATTGCGTTTTCACGATCCGCGCCGTTTCGGGCATTTTTCCGTTATCGATCCGCGAACGCCCCATCCTCTTCTCGAACATCTCGGCGTGGAACCGCTTGATGCGGCATTCGACGGGGATCTCCTCTACCGTCGTAGCCGCGGACGCAAAATCGCCGTGAAAGCCTTTCTGATGCGTCAGGAAACGGTCGCCGGTATCGGCAATATCTACGCTAGCGAAGCGCTGTTTTTGAGCGGCATACGCCCTGGCACGGCGGCGGGCCTTGTCAGTCGCGCGCGTTATCGCAGGCTTGCCAGCGACGTCAAGGCGGTGTTACAACGCGCGATTGCCCTCGGCGGCACGACGTTGCGTGATTTTGTCAACCCGCGAGGCAATGGTGGTTATTTCCAACAGACGCTCAAGGTATACGGAAAAGCCGGCGAGTCTTGTCCGTGTTGCGGCGAGCGCCTCGATCATTGCCTTATCGGCGGACGTCACAGCGTGTATTGCCCGAATTGCCAGAAATGATCGCGGCGGCAAGTCGTGCTCCGGCCTTCAGAGACGATGCACTTCGGAGACGTCTTTGATCTGTCCGAGGCGGTCGATCACCCGCGAAAGCTGCCCCATGTCGGAGACTTCGACGGTAAACTTGCCTTCGAGTTGTTCGCGATCGTTGTGTTCCATGGCAACACCGAGAATAGAGACACGTTCGTTGGCAAGAATCTGGGTCATGTCACGCAGCACGTGCGGGCGGTCATAGGCGAGAATAGCGATATCCATCGCATACTGCCCTTCGTTGTTATGATTCCAGCGCACCTTGACGATGCGCAGGGGATGCTGTTTGCCGAGATGGACAAGATTCGGGCAATCGCTGCGGTGAATGTTGATGCCGCGCCCCCGGGTGATGAAACCGGTGATCGCGCAAGAGGGCACTGGATGACAGCAGGTCGCGAAATTGATCATCAGGTCGTCGACGCCGTCGATGTCGACATGCTGTCCTTTCCGGTGCTTGGAGGCACGCACCGGAATCCGCGCGAGACGCTCGTCTAGCGACGGTTTTTCCACCTGCCGACAGCTTTCCTGGTGCGCGGTCAACTCGTGGACGACAGTTAGCACGCCAAGATCGCCAAAACCGATACGCGCATAGAGATCGTCTGTGGCGCAGACATTGAAGTGTTTCGCCAGTTCGCGCAGATCTTCACCTTTTGCTTCGATACCGAGACGGCGCAGTTCGTGGGTGAACATGTTGCGGCCCAATTCGACGCTTTTTTCTTTCTCCTGCTTTTTGAAATAGCTGCGCACTTTCGCTTTCGCGCGCGCGCTTTGCAGATAACCGAGGTGATCACAGAGCCAATCGAGGCTCGGTTGCGCTTTTTTATGGGTGAGAATTTCTACCGTATCCGCATTTTTCAACACACGGGTCAGGGGCACCATATGACCGTTGATCTTCGCGCCCTTGCAGCGGTGTCCGAGCTGGGTGTGCACGTGATAAGCGAAATCGAGCGGTGTGGCGCCTTCCGGCAGGTCCACCACCATGCCCTGAGGTGTGAGCGCGTAAACACGGTCACGAAAGGCCTCGTTGCGAAACTGATCGAAAATCACATCGCCGCGGCCAAGATCTCCGCTGCCCTGGAGCATGCGGCGCAACCATTCGATTTGCTGTCCGAATCGGCGTGAATGGTGTAGCGCTTTTTCCTTGTACTTCCAGTGTGCGGCCATCCCAAGTTCGGCGTGTTCGTGCATCGCGCGGGTGCGGATCTGGATTTCCAATCTGCGCCCCTGCGGGCCGATCAGCGTGCTGTGCAGGGATTGATAGCCGTTCTCCTTCGGATGCGTGATATAGTCATCGAATTCTTCCGCCACCGGCCGCCACAGGGAAGTGACGGCGCTGAGCACCTGATAACACTGTTCCTTGGTCTGTACTTCCACGCGCACCGCGCGGATGTCGTTGACCTGTTCGAAACGCAGGTGTTTACGTTTCATCTTGAGATAGATGCTGTTGATGTGTTTGACTCGACCGTAGATGCGCAACACCGCGATATCGGCTTTTTGCAATGTGTGCTCTAGCTCGCTGATGATCCGTTCGATGTAGCGCTCGCGATCGGCCTTTTTTTCTTCGAGTGCGGTGGCGATTTCCTGATAGATGTCCGGCTCGAGAATGTGCAGGGCGCTGTCTTCGAGTTCGCATTTGAGTTGGGCGATGCCCATCCGGTTGGCCAGTGGCGCGAAAAGGTCGCGGCTTTGCAAGGCCAGACGCTGGCGTTCTTCAGGCGGAAGAGTCATGATGCGGCGCATTACCACGACTTGTAACGCCAGCTTGAGTACCACCGCGCGCATGTCGCGAGCCATCGCGAGGAGCATCTTGCGTAGTTGTTCGAGATCGTTGTTTTCGCGTTCATGGAGATGGTCGATCAGATTCAGGGAGGCTACCCCTTCGAGCAAGGACAGCACCGTCTTACCGCAGCGTTCGGCAAGGACGGCGGAATCGAGACGCCCCTGACGATACGGCCAGAGAAGCAGCCCGGTCGCGACAAGAGTCGCGTCGCTGCGCAGCGATACCAGCAAATCGCATAGCATACGGGTACCTAGAATCGGGGCGCCGCTTTTAGCGGTAAACGCGAGATCATAGGCGCGCTCGATCCGTGCACGCGCTTCGGTATCCGGATAGATATCCTGCCCCGGTAGCCAGGCCGCGCGTTCGCTCGCCATCATTCGATCCCGCGGAGGATCCGTTCGATCATTTCCCGGACCTCCAGGCCAAGCTCTTCTATGGCCAGCAACGGCTTGAGTTCGCGCTTCATGCAAGCTTTGCGCGCCGTGTCAAGCCGCGCGACGCTTTCGAAGCCGCCAAGCAAGCGGGCCGTAAGCTGCGGATTTTCAAGCACAATACGGCGGATTTCGGCGATGACGAAGCGGTATCCCGCCCCGTCGGCGCGATGGAAAACTCGCGGATTGGCGTGAATCAGAGTCGCGATCAGCGCCCGAAAACGATTGGGATTGCGTCTTGAAAACGCCTCGTGTTCGGCGAGCGCACGGATCCGTTCAAGGCCATCTTCCTCGACGCCCCGCGCCTGGAGAGAAAACCATTTGTCGATCACGAGCGGTTTTGCGGCGAAACGCGCGTAAAACGCTTCGAGCACGCGGTCGCGATAACTGTCGGCGCGTCGGTTGAGCGCCTCGAGCGCGTTCAATCGTTCGCTCATGCAGCTTGCGTCATGGTAGGCACGGTAAAGACGTTCACGCAATGTTTCGTCCGCGAATCCGCCCAGTGATTTCATCGCCACTGCGCGCAGCGCACGGATTCCGGCATCGCGAACGCTGTAGCGAGGCTCGGTTTTTTCCCTGTCGTTGGCGAGATACTCGCACCACGCATGGCTTAGTCTGCAAGCGATACCATGCGTGATTCGCTCATGGGCGGCGATCGCCTCGTCTATTGCTAACGGGGCCTCAAGATGCGGCAGAAACGCCGCAAGCGGCGGTATTTCGAGCAGCAGCGCTTTTTCCCGGGGCGTGCGTTTCTCCTCGGCGAGCACGGTTTGCATCAGCTCGGCCATTTCGTTGAAATGAGAAGGCAACGCCGGCAGATTTTTCAGCGCCGCAGCAAGCAAGCGCCGTAAACGCATCTGCGTCGCTTCGAAGCGAGCGAAGCCGTCCGTCGCCCGCTGTACGATCACCGCCAGTTCGGCGTTGCTGTAGTCGTAGTGGTAATAAACCGGTGCGGAAAAGCCCTGCATCAAAACTGGAATCGGATTGTCCCCGACGTTTTCATATGTCCAGCTCGCGCGTTCGCGATCAAGCACGAGTAGTGCGCTTGTCGTGCCGTCGGCGAAGCGGTGTTGCCCGCCATTGCGCTCAAGCAACGAAAAGCGGATGGGGATGACCAGAACCCGCCGCGGTTCGACCGCGTCGAGATCCTGATGGGCGATGAGGGTAAACGTTTGCTTTTGCCGGTCGTAGGTAGAGCGGAAAGTGACTTTCGGTGTGCCGGCGGTAGTGTACCAGGAGAAAAAAGGACCGGTGAACGGGTAAGCGGAGACTTCCTCCATGCATTGGGCGAATTCTTCGATGCGTACCGCCTGTCCGTCGTGGCGCTCGGTGTAAAGTCGCATGCCTTTCTGGAAGGTTTCTTCACCGATCAGGGTGTGATACATACGGATGATTTCTGCGCCTTTATCGTAGACGGTGGCGGTATAGAAATTGTCGATGGCGGCATATTCCTGCGGTTGCACCGGATGACGCAGCGGGCCCGCGTCTTCGGCGAACTGGACTCGGCGCAAGGCGTTCACATCGGCGATCCGTTCGATATCGCGTTCGTTCATGTCGGCGGAAAATTCCTGATCTCGAAACACGGTCAGGCCTTCCTTGAGGCTCAGTTGAAACCAGTCGCGGCAGGTAATCCGGTTGCCTGTCCAGTTGTGGAAATATTCGTGACCGATCACCGATTGCACGTCGTGAAAATCCTGGTCGCTTGCGGTATCAGGACTGGCGAGCACGTATCGGGTGTTGAAGATATTGAGCGACTTGTTTTCCATCGCCCCCATGTTGAAGTCGCCGATCGCGACCACGTTGAAGCGCTTCAGGTCGTAGGAGAGATGGAAGCGTTTTTCCTCCCAGACGAAGGCGTCGATAAGTGCCTGCATCGCGTAATCGATCTGCCCGATGAACGCCTTTTCGGCATAGAAACAGAGTTCGACTTCCTTGCCGCGCGGGGTGACGATCCGTTTGCTGCGCATCGAGAGCTCGCCGGCGACGAGTGCGAACAGATAACTCGGTTTGGGATGCGGATCGTACCATTGCGTGTAATGACGGGCGCCGGGCAGTTCGCCGTGGGCTTCAAGGTTGCCGTTGGAGAGCAGGACCGGATTGGTCGCCTTGTCGCCCTCGATGCGCACGCGATAGGTGGCGAGCACGTCGGGACGGTCGAGAGTAAACGAAATGCGGCGGAAGCCTTCGGCCTCGCATTGCGTGCAGTAGATGCCGTTCGAACGATACAGCCCGGAAAGGGCGAGATTTTCGTCCGGATAGAGGAGTACTTGGGTCGTCAAGGTGAAGTGCTTTGGCGGGTCATGTAGGGTGAGCAGATCGTTCTCGTAACTATAGGCGCTTTCATCCAGCCCCCGGCCGTCGAGGAAAATTTTTTCGAGACGCAGCTTTTCGCCGTTCAATACGAGCGCTTTCCCTGCCTTACCCTTCTCACCGTTTTCCACCTGACGGCGGTGAATTTCTTGGCGGTGAGTGAGCACCACGCGCTCTTTTCGTAACGCGAAATGCAGTTCATGATGCCGTATCTTGAAATCAGCAGCACGATAATCGCCAAGACGCGTAACGGAAAGTTTCTCATCCATCGGACTGTCGGTCATTTGGCTTATCATTTTTCATTCCTCCGTTTGGAGGTTCATCATAAGCTTGTGCCTCGACAACGGCCACTGCGGTCATATTGAGGATTCGCCGGGTGGTCGCCACTTTTGTCATGATTTGCGCGGGATGGCGCAGGCCGAGGAGAATCGGGCCGACCACATTACCGTCCGCCCAGACTTTCATCAAATTGTAGGCGATGTTCGCCGAATCGATATCCGGCATGATCAGCAGGTTGGCGGCCCCTTCGAGACAATTGTCGGGGAAAATTTGCTTGCGGACTTCCGCGGCCAGCGCGGCGTCCGACTGCATTTCCCCTTCCACTTCCAGTGCAGGCATCCGTTCCCTGATCATCGCAAGCGCTGCGCGCATGACCCGCGAGCTGCGTAGATCGCTGCATTCACCGAAGCTCGAACGCGACACAAGGGCGATTTTCGGCTTGATTCCGAAGCGGGACATGGTGTTTGCGGCCTGGATCGTGATCTCGTTGAGCGCGTTCGCGTCCGGTTTGCGCTGGATATGCGTATCGGCAATGCAACAAGTACCCTTTGTGGTGATGATCATGTTCATCGCCGCCGGTTTTTCCATGCCTTCCTGGGTCTTGAAAATCTGTAAGACCCGGCGCAGATGGCGGTCGTAACGTCCGGTCGTGCCGCAAATCATCGTGTCGGCGTAGCCCAGACGCACCAGCATCGCGGCGAGCACCGTCGGACGCGTGTTCATGTGGTTTTTCGCTTCCAAAGGGTCGATCCCGTCTCGCGCGCGGATTGCGTGGTATTTTCTATGGCATTCCTCATAATGAGGATTGTTCATCGGCTCGATGAGCTCGAAATCTTCATCGGGGGTGAGCGGCAGGTGGTTTTTCTCGATTTTTTCGACAATCCGTTTGCGTCTTCCAATCACCAGTGGCTTGCAAATTCCTTCTTCTAGCGCAGCCAGTACCGCGCGCAAAACGCGCAGTTCCTCGCCTTCGGCAAATGCCACTTTAAGCGGCTTTGCCCGCGCCTGGTCGAGGATCGGTTTCATTACGAAGCCGCTGCGGTTGAACAAGCTCTTAAGACTCGCGGTATACGCCTCGATATTCGCGATCGGACGGCGTGCCACGCCTGACTTGATCGCCGCTTCGGCGACCGCGACAGGAACGGTCGAGATAAGACGCGGATCGAACGGTTTCGGAATCACGTACTGCGGACCATAGACCAGACGCTTACCACCGTAAGCGGCGATCACTTCCTCGCCGGCCGGCGATTTCGCCAGATCGGCGAGCGCATAAACTGCCGCCATCTGCATGGCCTCATTGATCGTCGTCGCGCCGACGTCGAGGGCGCCGCGAAAGAGATAGGGAAAGCACAGGACGTTGTTGACCTGATTGGGAAAATCCGAGCGACCGGTCGCGATGATGGCGTCCTCACGTACGGCGAGTACAGCATCCGGCATGATTTCCGGCGTCGGGTTGGCAAGCGCCAGAATCAACGGTTTTTCCGCTAGGGTTTTGACCATCTCCTGGCTGACCAGTCCGGCTTTGGACACGCCGAGAAACACATCGGCGTCGCGTATCGCCTCGGCAAGCGTTCGCGCCGCGGTGGTGCTGATGAATTCCGCTTTACGCCCGTCCAAGCGGCCTTCTCGACCCGTGTGGATCGGCCCTTTGGAATCACAAACGATGATGTTCTCGCGGGCGACGCCGAGGGTGATGAACATGTCCAGACAGGCCATCCCCGCCGCACCGGCGCCGGAGGCGACCACTTTGACCTTGGCGATGTCTTTTTTCTGGATGCGCAGTGCGTTGATCAAGGCGGCCGAAGCGATGATCGCGGTACCGTGTTGGTCGTCGTGGAATACCGGGATGTTCATCCGTTCGCGCAGGCGCCGTTCGATCGCGAAACATTCCGGCGCCTTGATGTCTTCGAGGTTGATGCCGCCAAAAGTCGGCTCAAGACTTGCGATGATGTCGATCAGCTTGTAGGGATCACTTTCGTTGAGTTCGATATCGAAGACGTCTATGCCGGCGAATTTCTTGAACAGCACGCCCTTTCCTTCCATAACCGGCTTGCTGGCCAAGGCGCCGATATCGCCGAGGCCGAGCACGGCTGTGCCATTCGAGATCACCGCGACCAGGTTGGCGCGCGCGGTCAAATAATCCGCCTGTAGCGGATCCTTGACGATTTCCTCGCAGGCATAGGCGACCCCGGGAGAGTAGGCGAGGGAAAGGTCACGTTGGTTGGTGAGGTTTTTTGTCGCGACGACGGCAATCTTGCCTGCGGTGGGCAGGCGGTGAAAACGCAGCGCTTCTTCTTTCAAGGACTCATTCATGGTTGTGATGCCATGTCGTATATGAAGCGGTCAAGTCTAACAGTTTACGTGTTCATCACTCAACGGTTGCGGAGAATAGCGCGCAGAAGATAACGTCCCGGCAATAAATATGGTAATAGTGAACGGGGGATCGGCAGGGGGGTGCCGGAGATCATCGCCGCGATCAGTTTGGCACCGAGAAACGCGGTGAGCGCGCCTTTCGAGCCGAGACCGGTGTGCAGGTATAGGCCGCGATGAAACGCGAGTGACTCGTGGATCGGCTTGCCGGCGTCGAAACGCCACGGCGCGTAGCGGATGGTGACGCTTTCCGCGCGCGGAACCGGGCCGCAAAGCGGCAGGTAGTCGCGGCTTGCCGCACGGATGCCGAAGGACGGCTGTCGGCGATTCTTTGCTGAAAAAAGCGAGAATCCAATAATTCGGCGAATGCAGCGAGCTTTTCCGCGCCCGCCGCGCACATCAGGAGCTGCAAGTCGATTCGCGGATGCAGGCGCAGAAAGTGAATGCCGCGATGGTTGCCGGGATATTGCCGGTATAGCGCGTCGCGCCACGCGAGCAGTGGCCAGTCCTGATGGATGGCGCGCAGAAGGGTAAGCGGAATCGGGTGTTTTTCGCAACTGATCAGATATAGACGGCTGCGTTCGGGCGCCAGGTCGAGGAAGTGTCGGCTCGCGTTGAGCAAGTTAAGACCGGTGCCGAAACCGATTTCACCGATCGTGAAATCCTGTCCGTCGGACAGCGCGTGAAAACGCTCGAGCAGCCGGTTGCCGTGAATGAAGACATGGTCGCTTTCGGCAAACCCTTGCGCCGCATGGTAGTAGATGTCGTTGAAACGGCGGTTAACGGGATTCCCCTCGTGGAAGAAGATTTCCGCATACGCCAGCAAGGACACGACCGTTATCCGAGATACTCGCGCATTTGCGTTTCGAGCGTCTTGAACCATTCGCTCAAGGTCTCGCTTTCGGCGCATCGGCTTGGCGCGACGGGCAGCGGTAACGCTTCCGGGTGCTCGGCGAGATACGCGGCGACCAGTTGTTCTCGGTTGTCATTGCCAGCTGCGGCCGGCAAGTTTTTCTCCGCGCGCAGATAACGCATGGGGCGCGCGGTATAGGCGTTGCTGATCGAACTGTCGTATTCGGTTGCCCGTTGCAATTGTTCGCGCAGGGGGTCGTCAATTCCGCTTTCGCGGCAACTGAGCAACGGACGTTCGACCATCACCGCCTCGGCGCCGGCAATCAGTGCGGCGACGACGTCGGCGCCGTGAGAGAAGTCCCCCCATGCGACCAAAGGCCGGTCGAGCTGCCCGCGCACTTCCTGCAATAAGGAGGAAACCGGCAGCACCGGCAAGGAGAGTCGGTTGTCGAATCCCGCGCGTTCGCCGCCGGCCTCGTTGCCCTGCAAAACGACAATATCGATGTCGAAATCCGTCGCCACCAGGGCCTCGAGAAGGTTGTGGCAAATGGCGAAGGTGGCGATTTTACGCCCTTTGATCGCTGCGATCGTCTCCCGTTCCGGGATACCGCTTGCAAAGCCGATCGCACGCGGGTTCGCTGCAAGCGCGACATCGAGGAGCAAGAAAAAATCATCACTCGCCGCCACTTTGCCACGCACCCCGAAGCGATGGGCCTGTTCCCTGTCGACTGTCCGGCCTTGCGTGTGTTCGGGCAGGCGATGGGAAAAGCACACCCCCGGTCGCGCGTCGTGGATGGCGTATTGGTCGAGGGCGTTGGCGAACGTGGTGCGATTGTCGGCTTCGCCGACGCGCACGATTCCCATACCGCCCGCAGCACTGATCTTGCCGCTTGTGGTCGGTGAAAAAATGGAAAACGGCAGAGGCGCCTGCCAGATGGGATAGCGGGTGTCAACGAGGGCGCCGAGCGCATTGTCCAACAGTGCCATGGAATTCCCTTCACGATGGAAAAAAGAGAATTATAACGGCAGACGACAGGGTTTGTATGCGGTGGTTTGTTTTGTCACCGATTGCGGCGATAATAGCGTGTTTTGACGGAGAAACAAATGCCGAGGCTCTTGCGTTATGACTATCGCTATATTGGCAAGGTGTTCTTGCTCGGCTGTTTCAGCGGCTATCCACAGATTTTTGTTTTTTCCCTACTCACCCTGTGGCTGAAAAGCGTGGGCGTCAGCAAGACCGCGATCGGCGCGATCGGTATGGTGACAATTTTTTACGCTTTAAACTGGCTGTTTGCCCCGCTTGCCGATCGCTACCGCGGTTTCGCTTTGGACCGCCGCCGCTTTTGGATGCTTGGCAGTCAGGCACTGATGCTGCTCGCCGGTGGTTTTCTTTGGCGAATCGATATTCGCACGCAGCTCAATTGGGCGGTGATCGGCGTCCTGTTGATGGCGTTTGCTTCAGCCTTGCAGGATGTGTCCATCGATGCCTTGCGCATCGAACTCGCCCCGCCGGGGCGCAACGATTTGTTGACGATCGGCGCCTCGTGGGCGGTGGTTGGTTGGAACAGTGGCTTCTATCTCGGCGCGGCGTTTGGCTTGCATATATTCAGCGCTTTGCGCGGTGCTGATGTCGACGCCTTGCTGTGGCCGCGGGTCTACGGCTTGCTCTCGCTTGTGTTCGTCGTGATGATGGCACTTACTTGGTACCTGTATCGCCCGGATGAGACAAAAAAGCCGGAATCCGAGATCGACTGGGACGCGGAGAAATGGTATAAGACGGTGCTTGTCCGTCCGTTCGCGGCGTTTGTCGCTCGTCACGGCCTGAGAACCTTTGTCCTCGTGATCGCGTTCGTCTTTTTGTTCAAACTTGGCGAGGCGTTTCTCGGACGCATGGCTATGGTCTTTTACAAGGAGATCGGCTTCAGCGAAATGGAGATTGCCAATTACGTGAAAATCGTCGGCTGGGTGGTCGTTTCGCTGTTTTCTCTTGTCAGCGGATTGATTGCCCTGCGTTTCGGTGTTTGGCGCGGACTGATGATCGGTGGCGGCGCGATGGCCGCGACCAATCTTCTTTACGCGCTGCTCGCATGGACCGGCCCCAATGTGGCGCTTTTGTTGGTCACGGTTATCTGTGATCAGTTCACTTCGGCATTTGCTACGGTCTCTTTCGTGACTTTCATTTCCGCCTTGTGTGACCGGCGCTATACTGCTTCGCAATATGCCCTGTTCGCGTCGGTGGGCAGTGGCGCGCGAATTTTGCTCGCCTCTTCGAGCGGCTATGTCCTCGAACATTGGCTGGGAGAGGATTGGGTATGGTTTTTCGTCCTGACGACCGTGATGGTCGTTCCGGGGCTGTTATTATTATGGATGATACGCGCCCGGTCGCTGCTACCGGACGTCGGACAACACGCACTGAAGAGGTAGCGATGACAGAAGAAAAAGCGACTTGTTCCATTGTTTTTGTTTCCACAGATATGGAGTGGATACACGCCTTTTCCAAGGGGATGCAACGTTTTTACCTGCTAAACGACCGCCAGGCGGATTCCCTTTTGCAGATCGAAGAAAATTTGGCTGGCGACAAGATCGATCTCGTCATTCTCGCGAAGGGCGAAGGCTTGCCGACAACGGACAAGGTCCGTGCCCTTTTGCAGCGGCTAAAGCAAAACGTCAGACTCCTCGTTATCGCAGGCGCGGGAGAGAAGATGGGGGAGTATCTTCGCCAGGGGGCGGATTTCGTCGTCGCGCGCGCGGATTTGTTGAGCGCGATCCGCTATGTGCAACAGCTCATGCACGTCAAATCGCTGGAGCTTGCCGTGATTGATGCGCAGAAGCAGGAAAAAAATGTCAACGATCTCTATCAGCGCCTCTACGCGGATCTCCCCGATCCTGTCTGTTATCTCCAGGATGGCCTTTTTCTCGATGCCAATCAATCGTTTATCAAGAGTTTCAAGGTGGAGAACCGGGACGCGCTCGAAGAACTGACGATCATGAATTTCGTGCCGCTGAAAAGTGAGAAAGCGATCAAGCAATTGATGAAACTCGCCACCCAGAAAGAGGTCGTGCCGGCCGAGCGCTGTACGTTCGAAGACGGTGCCGGGGAAAAGATGGAGGTGACGGTACAGGCGGCGAGTGTCAAGTTCCATGGCGTGCCCGCGATTCAGATGTATTTCCGCGACGCGAACGCCGCGGGCGGCAGAGCGGGCGGCGTCGATCCGACCACGGAGCTGGGGTCCGCGCCGGTACTGAACGCGTCGATCACACAGAGCCAGAAGCGGGGCGAAGAAGGGGCGCTTCTCGGCGTTTGGGTCTATTTATTTTTGGAAAACTACCGCGAAATATTCCAGAAAGACGGCTACGGCGCAGCGGAAATCCTGATGCGCAGCGTGTCCGAGACGGCCCGACGCTTACTGCCGCCGTCCACCGAAATGGCGCGTTTTTGCGACGATGCCCTTTTGCTTTGGGTCAGCGGCGAGAAGGAGCAAACGATCGAACGCTTCCAGCATCTGATCACCCAGCTCGATGAACTGGTGCCCGAAAATATTGGACGCCTGGTGCATCCCCATGTGTTTGCCGGCATGCAGGAACTTCGCCAGGACAGCGATTTTGCTACCTTGTTGTCGAAAAGTTATCGCGCCGTACGGGGTCTTGCCGCCGGGCAGATGCAGGAACGCATTGCCGAACCGGCTTCGGCGGAAATGTCGCGCAAGGATGAACGGCGCGTCTATCAAATCAATCAGATACTCGAGAACAACCGCATTGCCTTGCGTTATCAACCGATCTGTGCCCTGAAACCCGATGCGGTGCCGCGTTACGGGGATTGTCTGGAAATTCTCGCCGATTCCCGTTCGGAACAAGAGAAAGACGGACAGGAGATGGAAATCGATACATTTTTGCAGGTCGCCGATCGCTACCAATTGGGGCGAAAGGTCCAGCGCGTGATGTTCAGCTGTTTTCAAGAGGATTTTCTTTCTTACACTGGGGATCAGAGTGCCTTGATCATTTATCTTTCGATGATGGCCGACGCCCTCGAAGACCCCGATTTTCCGGCCTGGATCAACAATCAGCTGGATCAGACCGGAATCAGTCCGGCGCAGTTGGTCTTCGAATTGAAATTGGACGCGGCACACAATGCATTTTCCGGCGCCTCTCGCCTGGTCGAGGTAATGCGCCCACGGGGCAGCAAGATCGCGATCAGCGAGGTGGGACGGATGGACGAGGAGGTGATGGAACTGCTCACTCGCCTCGAACCGGAGGTTCTCAAGTTGAATATACGCGAGATCGACACATTCGAAGACGATGAAGAAGAACGCTTCATGAGAGCGGTGAAGGGTTATGCCGCGGAAAACCGGATGATGCTGATCGCCGAGCAGATGGAATCACCGGCGCAGCTTTCGCGTATCTGGCCTTATGAGATCAACTATCTACAGGGTAACGGCCTGGTCGAGGCGCTGGACAATTTTTCCTACGATTTCACCAAGCCGCTTTTTTGAGCGCCGCGCTCCTCCATTCTCGGATCGAATGACGCCTCTTCCGTACTCCTTAACAGGGAAAAAAAGAAGGGCAGGCGAAATGCCGGACCGGGGTCGGTTTTTCGTGTTGGCGCGATATGGCTGTGGGTGGTGACGCGCCTGGGTGTGATCGCGGGATGCCTGAGCATCAGGGCGTTGACCAGTTTTGCACAGACTTGATATTGCTTGAGGGTATAGGGGTGATGGTCACTGCCGTTCAGTTCGATACCGACAGAAAAATCGTTGCAGGCGCTTTTTCCGTCAAAATGGGAGGCGCCGGCATGCCAGGCACGGTCGATGGTCGCAACGTATTGGGTGATTATCCCATCGCGGGCGATGAAAAAATGCGCGCAAACCTGTAGTTTGCCGATTCCCGCTGGAAGTGCGGGAAAGAGACTCGCTTTTTCGAGGGAGGGTAGACGGCCGGTGAACAGGGCGTCGATGTAGCGTGCGCCGAATTTATTCGGAGGGAGACTGATGCCGTGCAGCACGCAGGTGTCGATAACGGCCGCCGGTGGGCGCTCATCGTAAAAAGGGCTGGGGAGGCGACGCTCCGCTTCGATCAGCCAGCCCTGTTCGTTGATTTTCATGGCGTTGTCCTTTTTCGCAGGCTTTGACGCAACAATAGCAGGAAAATTTCTTTCCTGCGCTTGACAAATAACCAAAGATTATCCACAGACCGTCGCAGGCGTGAATTGGGCACCGCGCTCGGCACAAAAAATAGCAAAAAAAAGAATACGGATAAAAATATGGTTAAGTATTTGAAAATAAATATTTTTTACTTTCTGCTCAAAAAATGATCATTTGAGTAAGCTATAGGTGGCGTTGAAGAAATTTTTTTCTCTGCCGATTTTGCACAATGTTTTCCACATGTTTGGTGGAAAATTCGCCGGCAAGAAAAAACGCCGCGTCACGCGGCGTTTTCAAAAACGAAGCGTTCGGCTTACGGGAGCAGGTTGTCATCCGAGCCCTCGTTGACACTTTCGAAGAGGAAAGTCGACATATAACGTTCCGAACTGTCCGGTAGCATCGTGAGAATGACCGAGTCTTG
This sequence comes from Cardiobacteriaceae bacterium, assembly GCA_965277745.1. Lineage (GTDB taxonomy): Bacteria > Pseudomonadota > Gammaproteobacteria > Cardiobacteriales > Cardiobacteriaceae. The sequence continues at coordinate 2,227,447 of OZ255837.1, read as the reverse complement.
CGGTGCTGTCTGCGCGAACTGGAGAGCCGCATTGAAGGTGCCCCCGGCGGAAATTCCGGCTTGAATCCCTTCCTGGGTGGCGAGTGATAGCGCCGTGTCACGGGCTTCCTCGTCACCGACCGGGATCAGATGATCGGTGATTTTTTCGTTCATGGTCGCGGCGATGAAATCCGGTGTCCAGCCTTGGATTTTATGCGGGCTCCATTCCTTGCCGGCGAGCAGTTGCGCGTTAAGGGGTTCGGCGGCGACAATTTCGATGTCGGGTCGCGCGGCCTTGAGGATTTCGCCGGTGCCCGAAATGGTGCCGCCGGTGCCGTAGCCGCTCACGAAATAATCAAGACGGCGGCCGGCGAAGTCACGCAGGATTTCCGCCGCCGTGGTTTCACGGTGATATTGTGGATTGGCCGGGTTGGTGAATTGGTCGGCTAGAAACCAGCCGTTTTTTTCCGCTAGTTCACGCGCTACGCGCACCATGCCGACTCCGCGTTCCGCAGCCGGCGTCAAGATGACTTTTCCACCGTAGCTGCGGATCAGTTTACGTCGTTCGACCGAGAAAGTCTCCGTCATGACCGCAACAAATGGATACCCCTTGGCGGCGCAGACCATGGCAAGCGCGATACCGGTATTGCCCGAGGTGGCCTCGACGACAGTTTTCCCCGGCTTGAGTCGCCCGCGTTTTTCCGCGTCTTCGATGATCGCGTAGGCCAGTCTGTCCTTGACCGAGCCGGCGGGATTGAACAATTCGAGTTTGACGTACATCGTGACGTGTTGCGGGGCCAGTCGCGTAATACGGACGACCGGTGTACGGCCGATCGTTTCGAGGATGGAATCGTAGATCATGAAAATTTCCTGTAATACTTTATTGTGTTGACCTATAGTAGTAAAAAAAGACACGGTGGACGATATCGCTTCGTTCTCCCATTATCGAAATTTGTTATAAGATAGGGGACCGGGCGGAGGATACGGGAGCGAACGGCTCTTCCTCGTGTCGCTTCTCCGCTCAAGAGGCAAGGAGAGGAGCGATGGAAACCCGCTTTTCCTTTTCGAAGCCGGAACGGGCGGATATTTTTTCAAGTTATGGAAAAGGCGATGAAACTCAAACAACTCGAATGTGTCGTTGCCGTTGTGCAAAACGGATTCAGTGTGACCGCCGCCGCCGAATCCCTGCACATGTCGCAGCCGGCGGTGAGCAAGCAAATCAAGTTGTTCGAGGAAACGTTGGGGATGCAGGTGTTCAAGCGCGCCAGCAGAAATTTTGTCGGCATGACAGCGCTTGGCGATGCTGTGTTACCGGAAATCGACAAGGCGCTCGTCGCGATCGACAATATCAGGCGTCTTGGTCGCAAGCGGCGCGAGAATCATTCTGCGCAAATGAATATCGCCACCACCAATACGCTGGCGCGTTACCGCCTCGCCGATCGTCTCTCTTCCATGCACAAGATATACACCGACCACGCGCTCAATCTCATCGAGGGAACCAATACTCAGATTCTCGAGCTCCTGCAAAACCACGAAGCGGATTTCGCCTGGTTCTCAGCGCTGACTCTCGAACCCTATCAGGGTTACTTGCGTCAGCTCGTGGTGCTGCCGGCGATCGGATGGTCGTCGGTGTTGGTGTTGCCACGATCGCATCGACTGGCCAAACGGGGGCCGCAGTCGCTCGCCGATCTCGGCGAAGAACCGCTCGTGACCTATGTCACCTCCCATAAAGGCGCTTGCGGACTGGCCTGTGCGATGCGCACGGTTGGGGTTACGGCGCGCGTGGTGCTGACCGCGCGCAATGCCGAAACGATCAAAACCTACGTGCGCCAAGGAATGGGACTCGGCGTCATCGCCGATATGGCCTATGACACTGAGCGGGACGATGATTTGGCGATGTGGCCGCTTCGGCGTTGGCTCGATGATTTCACTACCTATCTTGCTTGGCATGCGGAAAAACGCCTGCGCGATGTACACTATGCGTTCATCCGCCAGATTGTGCCGGAAGCGGACAAGGGATCGATACAAAATCATATCCGGCGCGTTCGTGTCGGTCAGGAAGCGCCGGGTTGGGTGATTTAGCGGTTATTCGTCGGCAACTGCGGCGCAAGCGGATGGCGCGTTTCGACGTGCGGCGCGAAAGCCTCTCGCGGCATGCCGCAGCGCATACCCTTTCCTATCTTGAGCGGTGCGACGATATCGCTTCGGTGGGCGTATTTCTTTCTCTTCCTGAAGAAATCGACACGAAACCTTTGATCGAGACTTTGGCAGAACGTAATTTCGCCCTGTATTTACCGGTCGTGACGGCGCCGCATAAGCCGCTTCTCTGGCGCCGTTACCGCCCGGGCGAGCCACTCACGAGAGATGCCGTCGGGATAAGGGTGCCGTTGAAAAAAGCGCAGGCGCGGGAGCGGCGTTCGCCACCGGATCTGGTCGTGACGCCGCTCGTAGGATATGATCGTCTCGGCAACCGGCTCGGGATGGGTGGCGGCTTTTACGACCGCACTTTCCACGATAAAGTCGCGGGACGTGCGCCCTGGTTACTGGGGCTCGCTTGCTCGTCTCAGGAATGGTCGCGGTTGCCGGCACGGCCTTGGGATGTGCGGCTCGATGCACTGGCCAACGAAAACGAATTGTTATGTTTTAACTGAAGGAATACTTATGTGCGCTTTCAAACGGGATTTACAACGGATCGCTCACCACACCAAAATCGTGGCGACGCTCGGGCCGGCGAGTTGTGATCCGGAAATGCTCGAACAAATGGTCCGCGTCGGCTTGAACGTCGTGCGGATGAATTTTTCCCACGGCGATGCGGACTTTCATCGCGAAAACGCGCGCCGGGTGCGCGCGGTCTGCGAACGCGTCGGGCGTCAGATCGCCATCATCGCCGATCTTCAGGGGCCGAAAATTCGCGTCGGCAAAGTGGCCGGTGACCGGGTGGATCTGCAAGAAGGCGACGCTTTCATCCTCGACGCCCAATACCAGGGAGAAGGCAACCGGCAGCGGGTTGGCCTGGATTACCGGAATCTGCCGCAAGATATCGAGGTAGGCGATGTCTTGCTCCTTGATGACGGCCTGTTGACCCTTTCGGTACGGCAGGTGGTGGGTAGTGAGATTCACACGATTGTCGCCAACTCCGCACCGCTCAAAAGCAACAAGGGGATCAACAAACAAGGCGGCGGACTGTCGGCGGCGGCCTTGACGGAAAAGGATCATCACGACCTGAAAACCGCGGTCGCGCTTGGCGCCGATTATCTGGCGGTCAGTTTTGTCAAATCTGCGGCGGACATGGAACTCGCGCGGCAGTTGCTCGCGGAGGCAGTGACCGATGGGGTGTATCCAGGGTTGATCGCGAAAATCGAACGTATCGAGGCGATCGACAATCTCGAGGAAATCATCATGGCCAGCGACGGTATCATGGTCGCGCGCGGTGATCTTGCCGTCGAAGTCGGCAATGCCGCAGTGCCCGCCCTGCAAAAGCGGATGATTACCTCGGCGCGTCGTCACCGCCGTTTTACGATTACCGCGACTCAGATGATGGAAAGCATGATCAACAATCCGTTGCCGACCCGAGCCGAGGTTTCCGACGTCGCCAACGCGGTGCTCGATGGCACCGACGCGGTGATGCTCTCAGCGGAATCCGCGGTCGGTAAATACCCGTTCGAAACCGTGCAAACGATGGCGCAGGTCTGTCAGGCGGCGGAAAATGCCCAGGATCCGATGGCCGCGATCGACATGTCCATTTCCACCATCGATCGTATTGATCACACGATAGCCGCCGGCGCGATTTTCACCGCCCAGAAAATCGGGGCGAAGGCGATCATCACCCTGACCCAGAGTGGCACGACCGCCTTTCAGGTGAGCCGTTACGGGATCAACATTCCGATTTACGCGCTCACCAATTCCGTCTGCGTGCAACGCCGTATGACGATTTACCGCGCGGTGCAGCCGTTCATGCTCGATACTGGAAAGGATCACGACACCGCGATCCGTGAAGCCGAAGAACACCTGCAATGGCGGGGCGTCGTCAAAAGCGGTGATCTCTATGTCATTACCAGCGGGGTGCAGATGGGCAAAGCAGGCGCGACCAACACGCTTCAGATATGTCGCGCGAAATAAGGGGGGACTGGATAATGCCGCCGCCGGGTTGCTTCTGGCGGACACTGCCCTGCGGCAATGCCGCGCATGATCATTTCGTCATCGCCGCTTGCCCGGCCCGAAATATCGTCAATCCGCTCGTTGCCGCGCCTGCTGAGTGCGGCGCGGGAAAATGGAAAATCCCGCCGCCGCTGAAGGTCGCGATCACACCGTTGTTGACTTGACGCGACCAGTCGCGTGATATTTCCACCCTTGTCTTGGGCGGTGTCGGCAGGGATGGCGAAAAAAAGGTGAAGATTTCCTCGCCGGCGGCGCAGAAGTGATGCGCGCTCGAATTCAGCGCCCCGCTTTATGAAAGTCGGAAAGTTTCTGTCTTGGCGACTCCGTGCATGATGCCGAGCGAGAGCGTGGGCAAGCGCGCGACGTTGCCAACGCGCCTCGAAAGTCGGAAGGATAAAAAGGTGAAGTGGAAAATTTCGCGATCGATGTCGGCTGGCGAAGCCGATGCTCATTTTTCGCGGAAAACGATGCGCCCTTTGCTGAGATCGTAAGGGGTCATTTCGACTTTGACTTTGTCGCCGGTCAGGATACGAATGTAGTGCTTGCGCATGCGCCCGGAAATGTGGGCGTTGATGCGGTGTCCGTTCTCCAGTTCGACTCGAAACATGGTATTCGGCAGGGTTTCGACGACGGTTCCGGTCATTTCGATATTTTCTTCTTTGGACATGTTTCCTTGCGCTTGCGGTAAAAAACGGCGCTATTTTAACGGGCCTATCTTGAAAATTCAACGCGTTCGGCGCTTTTTCCGCCTGTTACCGGTGGCGCGTAGATGCTATCCTAAGCGTTTTCCTCAAGGAGAAGTCATGTCCGAGCCGTTACGGACTGCCCTGTATGACTGGCATATTGCCAAAGGCGCCAAGATGGTTGATTTCGCCGGATACCGCATGCCGCGACAGTATCGGCAAGGAATCGTCGAGGAACATTTGTGGACGCGTGCCCATGCCAGTCTTTTCGATGTCTCGCACATGGGGCAGATTGTCGTCGCTGGCGCGGACGTGGCAGCGCGCCTCGAATCGTTGATGCCGATGGATTTCGTTTCTTTGCCCGTCGGGAAACAGCGCTACGGCTTGCTTTTGAACGATCGCGGCACGATCGAGGATGACTTGATGGTCACCCGCCGTCGCGAAGATTTTTATCTGGTCGTCAACGCCGCTTGCAAGAGGCGTGATTTCGAGCGTTTGGCAAGCGAATTTAGTGCCGAGGAGATCGCCTGGTGGCAGGAGCGCTCGTTGCTCGCGTTGCAAGGGCCGGAAGCGGTGGCGGTTTTGGGAGAACTGGATCCGCGGGTTGCCGATCTCGACTTTATGGAAGGCGGCGCCTTCGAATTGTTTGGCGCCTCCTGCTGGATTTCCCGTTCCGGCTATAGTGGAGAGGATGGCCTGGAAATTTCCCTGTCGGATACCGCGGTGGAGGCCTTTGCCGATTTTCTCGCCGGTGATCGCAGAGTGCGTCCCGCCGGGCTTGGGGCACGTGATTCGCTGCGTCTCGAGGCCGGTTTTTGTCTTTACGGGCAGGATATCGATCGCACGCGTACGCCGGTCGAGGCGGGGCTGTCCTTTACGATTCAGAAAACGCGTCGGCCAGGCGGGGCGCACGTGGGAGGTTATCCCGGCGCGGCGGTCATCGAACGGCAACTGCGAGAAGGCACGGATAGGGTTCGCGTCGGTTTGCGGGTTAGAGGGCGTTTACCGGTGCGCGCCCTGACGCCCCTTTTCGCCGACGGAAAAGTAATCGGCGAAGTGACGAGTGGCGGGTTCTCGCCGAGTCTCGCTGCGCCGCTCGCGATGGGATATGTCGCGGCGGCTTACCGTGCGCCCGGTAGTGTGTTGACGGCCAAAGTGCGCGCTAAGGAGTTGGTCCTCGAAGTCGCTTCGTTGCCCTTTGTAACCAAACGATCGCGCCTCGGGACAGGGGAGTCCGGATGAAGTGGTTCGCCTTGTTGCGTGAGGATTTTCGCGTCGTCGCTGAACGTGATCCGGCGACCCGTTCGCGGTGGTCCGTTCTGACCTTGCATACCGGTTTCTGGGCGGTTGCAGCCTATCGCTTCGAGCATGCGTTGTGGGAGAATAGGCTGCGCTGGTTGGCGCGTTTTCTGGCGCTGTTCTCTCGTTGGCTCACCGGCGTTGAAATCCATCCGGCGGTACAGGCTGGACGGCGTCTGTTCCTTGATCACGGCATGGGTATCGTGATCGGTGAGACGGCCGAACTCGGTGATGACGTGAGCATCTATCAGGGCGTCACCCTGGGCGGGGTGTCTCGGGCGCAGGAAAAGCGCCACCCGACGGTCGGTAATAACGTCATCATCGGCGCTGGCGCCAAAGTGATCGGGGCGGTCACTTTGGCCGACAATGTGCGCGTTGGCTGCAATGCCGTGGTGGTCAAGGATGTGCTGGCGCATACGACGGTCGTCGGTATTCCTGCGCGGGCGGTGTCCAGTCGGGCGAGTGATTGCGCAGCGTTCGATGCGTACGCGCAGAACAATGGCATGTCCGATCCGGTCATGCAGTTGTTCGAGAAGATGAACAGGCGGATCGAACGACTGGAGGCGGAAAACGCCGCTTTGCACGCGATGATCAAGGAAACGAAGAATGTCTGAGAACGCCGATTGGGCGTATTTCGACTACGCCGCTTCGACGCCGCCGGATCCCCGCGTGGTCACGGCTTATGCGGCGGCGATGCGGGAGCATTTTGCCCACGGCGATTCATTACACGGACCCGGACAGGGCGTGCGCGAGAAGGTGGAAGCAGCGCGCGCGCGGTTTGCCGATTGCATCGGCGCCGAGGCCTCGGAAGTGGTGTTCACGAGCGGTGCGACCGAAGCCGATAATCTCGCTCTGAAAGGGACTGTGACCCATCCGCGCACGAAAAATCCGCGCATCGTGACGGTGCAAACCGAACATAAGGCGATTCTTGATCCTCTCGCCGCTCTCGCCGCCTGCGGAGTCACGGTCGAGGTGTTGCCGGTCTTGGAATCGGGGCAACTTGATCTCGAGCGCCTCGCTGCGGCGCTCGCGAAGCCGACGACGCTGGTCAGTGTGATGGCGGTCAATAACGAAACAGGAGTTTGTCAGAAGCTTGCGGAAATCGCCGCGATCACGCACGTCGCCGGGGCCAAGTTGCATGTCGATGCCGCGCAGTCGCTCGGCAAGCTCGTGGTGGATGTGCGCGCTTGGGATGCCGATATGGTCAGTTTTTCCGGTCACAAAGTGTACGCGCCGCAGGGCATTGGCGCGCTCTATGTCCGGCGGTTGCCGAAAATGCGTTTGCAGGCGCAGATTCAGGGCGGCGGGCAGCAAAGCGGGAGGCGTTCCGGGACTTTGCCGGCGGCGCTGATCCTGGCTTTCGTCGACGCCGTCGAGCGCGCGTATGCGGAGTACGAAGCGCGCAGAGAACGGGTAGAGGAACGTGCGCGGCAGTTGCTTGTTGCCTTGCCGCGAGGAATGCGCGCGAACGTGGCGCTTGAAACGGTGGAACATGTACCGCATATTCTCAGTATCGACACCCAAGAAGACGCGGGCAATGTTCTGCTCGCGGCGAACGCGGCGCGCTTGGCGATTTCCGCTGGCGCCGCCTGCCGCTCGGAGGCGGCGGAAGGATCGCATGTCCTCGCCGCTATGGGGTTGAAGCGCCAGGCGAGGCAATCCGTGCGCATCAGCTTCGCGCATCTGACCGAGGATTGGGAGATGGCCCGCCTGCTCGATTTCTTACACGGGAGGAAACGATGATTCATCTTACCGACGCGGCGCTGCGCCGCGTGCGCAAATTTCTCGACGCCAATCCGTCGGGCATCGGCATTCATGTCGATGTCACCCGAGCGGGCTGCGCGGGCCATGGCTACCATATCGAGATTGCCGAAGGGGTGAGCCAAGAGCAACAGGCGTTCGCTTATCCGGGTTTTCAGGTTGTCGTCGACAAGGCGGATTTGCCGCTGATCGATGGCTTGACGCTCGATGTAAAAAAGCAGGGACTGAACGAGTTTTTTTCCTTTGCCAATCCCCAGGCCGAATCGACTTGCGGATGTGGCAGCAGTTTCAGAGTCAGGTAAGGAGAAGTGATGTCGTTCGCGAGTCGTTTGTCAAAGGGTAGGGCGCTTTTACACCAGTATCGTCCGAGTGCGTGGCGGGGCAGGCCCTGGACATGGCGGATCCTGTTGATCTTGTGTCCTTTGCTTCTCGTCATGTTTGTTCTGATGCTCTGGTGGAGCCGGGAACCGGGGCCGTTCGATGTGCAGGCGGCCGCAGTCGAATATATACCGGAAAACCGCAAAACGGTGGTCGGTTCGGCTTGTGTCGGCACGAGCGTAAAAATACTTGATGTGCTTTTGCATAAACCGGGCGGTTATCTGCGTAATGACCTCTTCCCGCCCGGTCTCTTTCTGGACAATATTCCTTCGTGGGAATATGGGGTGTTGACCCTGATGCGCGAGACGAGCCAGGTCCTGCGCAACGACTTCAGCCGTTCGCAGTCGCAGTCGGCGCAAGCCGTGATGCTCGAACGTGCGGACAATTTGTTGCGCAACGATTCACACGCCTGGTTGTTTCCGCGTCCGGAAGCGAAATACGAGCAGGCGCGGCAGGGTCTGATTCGTTACGGCGACGAACTCACCGACAACGACCCTGACAATGCGCAGTTCTACGCGCGTGCGGACAATCTGGACGCGTATCTCAATCTGGTGGCCAAAAGTATGGGCGATATCACCCAGCGTTTGTCTGCCAGCGTCGGTGATGTGGCGATCGATCGGGAAACGGGAAAAGAAGGCGATGCGCAGGCGAAACCGGCGCCCACCGTGCGCTTCGACAAGACCTCGTGGTGGGAAATCGACAACCATTTTTTTTACGCCCGCGGGTATAGCTGGGCGTTGCTGCACCAATTGCGCGCGATCCGCATCGATTTCAAGGGCACGCTGGAAAAGAAAGGCGCGATGGCCTCTTTGCATCAGATCATCAACGAACTGGAAAAAACCCAGAAATCCATCTGGAGTCCGCTCATCTTGAACGGGCGCGGTTTCGGTTTCACCGCGAATCATTCGCTGGTTATGGCCTCTTATATTTCGCGGGCCAATGCGGCGCTCATTGATTTACAAAATCTTTTGCGCAACGGTTAGAGATGTCCGTATTCGATCGTCATAAGTCTTCTTCGCTTCCCGCATCGGCGGTGACGATGGAAACCGTGCCGGATCTGGCGCAGTTGATCGCTCGCGAAGAATGGGCGGCGGCGCTCGCGCGCTATCTTCAGACGAAGCAACAGGGCGAGGTCGTTCCCCTCGCGCCGGCGTGGGTATATCCGCTTGCACGGCAGGCGCAGATGGAAGGACTTCGAGAGACCACACTCGCGCTGGTCGAAGGCTTCTCCAAGCGGTATCCGGCGCATCCCGATGTGGTGAAAAATTATCTTCTGGTGGCCGCGATTCTCGCCGAGCCGAAGCCTTGCTACACTATCTAGGTGTCAGGTTCTAGTCACCTGAATCTAAAGTTCGCCGCATAATGTTTGATCAGCACGTTGGCAAAAGCGCCTGACGGAGGCCAGGATTTCATCAGCAGATTTCGTCCATTTGAAAGGCTTTGGGTTCTCGTTGTGGCACTGAATGAATTTGGTGATATCGGCTTCCAGGGATTTGACAGAGGTATGCGCTCCCCGCTGTAACTGTTTGCGGGTGAGTTCGGCAAACCAACGCTCGACCTGATTGATCGATGATGCCGATGTGGGGGTGAAGTGGAGGTGGTAGCGCGGTCGGCGGGCGAGCCACGCTTTGACCTCCTTGGTTTTGTGGGTGGCGTAATTGTCCATGATGATATGGATATCCAGATCATCGGGCATATTGGCGTCGATTTCCTTCAGAAAGGACAGAAACTCTTTGGCCCTGTGGCGCTTGTAGCATTTCCCGATCACAAAGCCGCTGGCCACGTCGAGAGCCGCGAACAGCGATGTCGTGCCATGACGCACATAATCGTGGGTCTGCCGTTCGGGGATGCCGGGGGCCATTGGCAGAATGGGTTGGGAGCGGTCCAATGCCTGGATCTGGCTCTTCTCGTCAACGGACAACACCAAGGCCCGGTTGGGCGGCGAGAGATAGAGGCCGACGATATCGCGAACCTTCTCGACGAACAAAGGGTCACTGGACAGTTTGAAGGTATCGCTGCGATGGGGTTGGAGGCCAAAGGCATTCCAAATGCGGCGGATCGTCGTGTGTGACAGGCCTGTTTCCTTCGCCATCGAACGGATGGACCAATGGGTGGCGTCACGGGGCTTGCTGTGCAATGTCCGTTCAATGACCGCCGCGACCTGATCGTCTTCAACTGTGCGCGGGCGGCCGGGGCGTGCCTCATCGAGAAGGCCGTCCACACGATCCTTGACGAACCGCCGCCGCCACTTGCCCACCGTGTGCTCGTGAAATCCGAGCTCGGCTCCAACCTCCTTGCTCGAAAGCCCGTCGGCGCAACGCAGGACCATCCGGCATCGATCGGAAAAAGAACGGGGAGCCCGGTGTCGCCGAACCTGACGCTCAAGGTAGTCACGCTCCTCAGAACTCAAAACCAATGGCGGTGATGGCCGCCCCTTTCTGCCTGGCATAAAACACCCTCCGGGATAGTCAAACGTCCCAGAGTCTATGTCTCCTCAATCAATTTATGAAGCGATTTTCAGTTCCATATGACTAGATTGTGATGGAAGGGATTGATTTTGAATCTTTCCGATTCGTCTGTAAACAGTGGAGAAACGAGCGTGAAAGATTTACTATCAATCCAACACCATTAACTCTCAGCACTGAACAAGTTTACAGTTTGCACATATGGTATCCCGTATTTGTAAATCATGATAAACTTGACTTGCTAGTAAATTGTATAAATTTAGAGGAGACTTAACAATGAAAAATTTCCTGCTCGCGTTTGTTCTCACCAGCCTCAGTTTTTCTTCTTTGGCAAGTGTTACGATAACCTTTTCCCATGTTGTCGCACCGACGACGCCAAAGGGACAGATGGCGGAGAAATTCAAGGAACTGATCGAAGCCCGCTCGGACGGAAAAATAAAAGTGAACGTGTTTCCGAATTCTCAACTGTATAACGATAATAAGGTAATTGAAGCACTTCTGATGGGAGATGTGCAGATGGCGGCGCCCACGACATCAAAATTAACTCGGATAAGCAAAAAATTGCAATTATTCGATCTTCCTTTTCTGTTTAGAAGTACGGCAGCCGTTGATCATTTCCAGAAAAGCCCTGCTGGAAAGCGACTTCTTGGCAGTATGCAGGATAAAGGAATAATCGGGTTGGGGTATTTGAATCATGGTTTTCGACAACCGTCGGCAAACTTTCCGATCCACGTTCCTCTTGATATAAAGGGTAAAAAATTTCGCGTTGAAAGCTCCGACGTGTTGGCCGCGAATATGAAGGCAGTCGGCGCGATCCCGGTTAAAAAACCATTTTCTGAAGTCTTCTCCCTGCTCCAGACCAACGCCATCGATGGTCAGGAAAGCCCATGGCCAAATACTTACTCCAAGAAATTTCATGAAGTTCAGTCGTATATAACTGAAACCAATACAAGCTTTCTGGAGTATATCGTAATCACCTCGAAAAAATTCATGGAAAACCTGACACCGGCGCAACAGAAATTGGTGAGAGAGGCTGCTATCGACGCGATCAACTATGGTAACAAGCTGGCTCAAGAACTCTGTAATGAAGACCGCAAGAAAATAAAGGAAAGCGGATACACGAAAATTATCGAACTTGACCCGCAAGAGCGACAAAAATGGATTGATGCTATGCTACCGGTATATGAAAAATTTGAGAATGATATCGGCAAAGACTTAATTGACGCAGCCAAAGCTTCCAATAAACTATCCGCATAATTTGCGCTTTTTTCATGAATAAAAGGTTGTGTCAATTATGGATGTCGCATGATCATACTGGTAAGGCTGGACCAGTTACTTCGGGTGCTTTATACTTATTTAATTATAAATAAATCAATGGATTATGTTACGCATACTACATAAATTTGAAGCGTTTCTCCTGATCGCATTACTTTCTACACTCACTCTGTTTATGTGCACGGAAGCTTTGATGCGTGCTTTCGGTATCGGCGCCCTGTGGCTCGGTGAGGCGATCAAATGGAACACCGCTTGGTTTGTCCTGTTCGGTATTTCCTACGGTGTCCGCGTAAACGCCCATATCGGCCTGACCATTCTCACCGACAATCTCCGCTCGCGACGGCTGAAAAAGGGATTCGGGTTGCTTGCCGTCGCGATTTGTCTTGTCTATAGCACAATTTTTCTGTCAAGCGGTTATCAGTATGTCAAAACGCAGAAAATTTTCGCCTTGCCCATGGAGGACTTACCATTTGCCCAGTGGATTCCCTACAGCGGTTTGCTTATCGGTTTTCTCCTGTTGTTCATTCGTTTTTTCGTCCTTGGGATCAAGATCCTGCGAAACCGGCACGACGGCTTCGACTTCCTTGATGAAGCGCAGGAGAGCGTAAAAAACCTCGCTCAGACGGCTACACAGGAATGAGCCGATGACCAGTATCTACCTGTTTTCCGTTCTTTTTGTTTCCATGTTGATCGGCATGCCGGTCGCCGTCGCCCTCGGTTTCGCCTCGGCGACGACGATCTTGCTCTTTACCCAAGATTCTTTCGCAAGCATCGCGCAGCAATTCTATAGCGCGATCAGTGAACATGAAACTCTGCTCGCGATCCCCTATTTCATTCTCTCTTCCGCTTTTCTAACGACCGGCGGTGTCGCCAAACGCGTCATCCGTTTCGCCAACCACTGCGTCGGCCATATCCGCGGCGGCTTGGCGATGGCCTCGGTGTTCGCCTGCATGATTTTCGCCGCGGTCTCCGGCTCTTCTCCTGCCACCGTCGCAGCGATCGGATCCATCGTCATCGCCGGCATGGTCAAAGCCGGCTATCCGCAAAAACTCGCGGTCGGCGTGATCACGACTTCCGGTACCCTGGGCATCCTGATTCCGCCTTCGATCGTGATGATCGTCTACGCCGCGGCAACCGAACAATCCACCTCGCAACTGTTCGCAGCCGGTTTGTTCCCGGGGTTGCTGATGGGCATCGTTTTGATGTTTTCCATTTATTTTCTGGCAAGAATCAAAAACTTGCCGGCGCAGCCGTTTCCCGGCCTCTTCCCGTTACTTGACAGCTTGGCTCGCGCCGCGGGGGGCTTACTGCTGATCGTGATCGTCTTAGGCGCTATCTACGGTGGACTCGCGAGTCCGACGGAAGCCGCCGCTGTTTCCGCCGTTTATGCTTTCCTCGTCTCTATTTGGATTTATCGCGATATCGGCCCGCTGAAAGGCATCGTCTTTCGCAAAAAAGGAGAGTCCTTCGCGCAAGCGCTTTTGCGAGCCGGCTGGGAATTGATTTGCGCGCTGCCTCGATCGCTTGTCAATCACGAAGTGCATGAAAGCGTTCTGGTAGCGGTGAAAACTAGTCTGATGCTGTTTTTCATCATCGCCAACGCCATGCTCTTCGCCTATGTCCTGACGAGCCAACAAATTCCCCAGCATATGTCACAGGCCGTCGCACAGATGAATCTTGCGCCGTGGGTCTTCCTGATTATCGTAAACATCATCCTATTGGTTGCGGGCGCTTTTATGGAATCCACCGCCATCACCCTGATCATGGCGCCTATTTTCCTACCGATCGCCGAGGGTCTCGGCATCGATCCGATACATCTCGGCATCATCATGGTGGTCAACATGGAACTTGGCCTGTTATCGCCCCCTGTGGGGCTCAATCTGTTCGTCGCCTCGTCGATCAGCGGCAAGAGTTTGGGCTGGGTCATCAAGAGCATAGTGCCTTGGTTTCTCCTGCTCATCGCCTTTCTTGCGCTTATCACCTACGTACCGGAAATCACCCTATGGTTCCCGAGCCATCTCGAAGCGCTCAGACTCAAGGGTTGAAGCCGCGCGGTGAGAAATGAAAAACAACACTCTCCGCACAATGAAGATTCACTGTGCCGGAAAAAACAATAGAGCCTCCGCTATTAAAGCATCAGTCCTTAACAAAAAAGAAAAAATCACGTATGATTGCTCCTTCGGTCGTGGGCCTGTAGCTCAGTTGGTCAGAGCAGGCGACTCATAATCGCTTGGTCGGGGGTTCAAGTCCCTCCGGGCCTACCATTCGCGCGAATACTCGCTGAATAAAAAAAGCTTGGGGCTATCCCAGTTAATTAGTTAAGATATTTGGCAATCCATGGTTTTAGTTGCTGTCATTGTGTTAGTGGGTCAGGGTTGTTAAAACGCCATTCGCACTCTTTCAAAAATAGCCCAAAATGCTGCCGTGGGACACCGTTAAATTTACGCATGTGCCGCTTGGCTTGGTTCCAGAAGTTCTCAATACCGTTGATATGATTATGCCTGTCAGCAAACAGCTGGGAATGGTTGATGCGGTAGTGTTTAAAGCCTGAAACATCCAGCACATTATAGCCACGCCAGCAGTCGCAATAGACGATACTATCAGGCACAACTTTACGTACAATAAGAGGCGGTAACGTGTCTGATGAAGCATCAGGAATAATCTTTGTATAGGCCTGTCCGCCGCGCTTTAGCAGGCCAAATACGGGCACCTTGCCTGCCGCACCACGGCCTCGTTTACCTTTGCGCCGCCCGCCAAAATAGCTCTCGTCGACTTCTATCTCACCACCAAACACTTCCTCCTCTTTGCTGGCAAGCTCATATGTAATCACCTCGCGCAGACGGTGATAATAGTAGGCTGCTGTCTTCCGATTTACACCCGCCAATGCGCCAGCAACACGAGCCGTCGTCCCAGCCACAAAATGCTCTACCAGCTTCTCTTGCTTACACTTACTTCATCGGCTCTTCCCCATACCCATTTATAACACCCATCAGCATTATCTGGGACAGCCCCAAAAGCTTAGCTGTGAACAAGCCACACAAAATCATTGCCGGCCTTGGAGCACCGGCAACAGAACTTGACGTCGATCGAGGATTTTTCCTCGAAATTGGCGATCACTTTTCCTGAACTGGATCTCTTTGTCATAAAATAGCATCGAACGACGCTGGGTATTGCCCTATCTTTTGCATTCTTTGATATAGAAAACAAACACCTGCTCGAAACGCTTACATTTCGCCCTTATTTTAAGATAAAGCGCTCGTGATTACGCTTACGGATCCTGTTGAATCAAGCCAAAGTTGCCGACACACTGGTTTCGTCGCCACTTTTCAAGAATACCCTGAGAGCGGCAATTTGTGTGCGCAGGCTATGATACCCTGCTGGAATTGTCGGCCGCTGCTCGGCGTCGGCCGACTGCTCCCCCAGTCTGTAGCCCAAGCACCTTTGCCTGAATGGCCCATGTCTCCAATTCCTCTGCGGTTCGCGAACCATCGTTTCAAGCGGGCAGGCTTCGTTCAGGGCCTTGAAATATTGCCCCATCAATTTCATGGTGCTTTCCAGATCCCGTTTTCCGTGGGTCATTCGTTGTGGCGGTAAAAGGTCGTCAAATACCTTATTTTCGACCACTAAGGAGCTTAACGATCTATCCTTGTTCGATGCGGGTACATCCCTATGTAAAATTATCACTTATGCGCAGTTCGCGATTCAAAGATTATCAATAAGTAATAATATCAGTTATGGTTCACTTCCTCCGTGATAGATGCCGTAGAGCACCAGGGAGTGGTCTTCCAGGCTAAACCCGTGTTCTTCGGCAACTTCTTTCTGACGTCTGGCGATCTGTTCATCTTGAAACTCGACCACCTTGCCCGTTTTGACGCAAATCAGGTGATTGTGGTGATCACCGTTGTCAATTTCAAAGACGCTGTAATTGCCTTCGAAATGATGACGTTTGATAATACCAGCCTGTTCGAACTGGGTCAGCACGCGATAGACGGTGGCAAGGCCAATTTCTTCATTCGCCGCGAGCAGGATCTTGTATACTTCTTCCGCGGACAGGTGGACGTCATTGTCGGATGTTTCACGTTCCATGATTTCCAGAATTTTCATCCGCGGACCGGTGACTTTCAGACCGGCTTTTTTGATTTGCTGTGTCATCGAAATACCCCGTTCTCTCTTCGTTTGTCTTGGTAGTATTCTACACCACTGCTGTACGGGGCGTTAAGCGTTTTATGGTGCTGATGGCCCGAGGGCCGGTTGGGCTAGTCGGAGAGATTGGATCTTAGCTGTGTCAGGGCTTGCTGTTCGATTTGCCGGATGCGCTCGGCGGAGACGCTGTATTTATCGGCGAGCGATTGTAGCGTTATCTTATTGTCTTCATTGAGCCAGCGGGCTTGAACGATTTCCCGGCTGCGTGTGTCGAGTTTGGCGAGGCTGCTTGCCAGACGCGAACGCATCAGCGCTTTCTCTTCGCTGATCTCGTTGTAGCGCTCGGGATTGTTGTGACTGTCCGTCAACCAGGCCGACGGTGTGTAGGCGTCTTCCTGATCGGCGTCGTTATAAGGATCGAAGGCGATATCCTGACCGTGAATACGGCCCTCCATCTCGTAGACGTCTTTGAGGGAGACGTTGAGTTCTTTGGCAATCGCCGCGGCTTCCGAAGCATTCAACCAGGTATTGGCACGCTTCATGCTGCGCAGATTGAAGAAAAGCTTACGTTGCGCCTTGGTGGTGGCGATTTTGACCAGGCGCCAGTTGCGAATGACGTATTCATGAATTTCCGATTTGATCCAGTGCACGGCGAAGGAAACCAGGCGTACCCCGCGTTGTGGTTCGAAGCGTTTCACCGCCTTCATCAGGCCAATATTGCCTTCCTGGATGAGGTCGCCAAGCGGCAGACCATAGCCGGAAAAACCACGGGCTATATGGACGACGAATTTCAAGTGATGGACGATCAATTTCTGGGCGGACTGCAGCGAATGGTTTTCACGCAAGTCTTCGGCGATTCGGCGCTCTTCTTCGGCATTGAGAATTGGAATTTGGCGCACCTTTGCGATGTAGCGATCGATATCGGTGGAAGGCGTCAGCCATTGTCTGGTTTCTGACAACAAATCTTTCCGGCGCAGGGCGGGCAGAGCGGTTGCGGTCATGTTTTTTGAAATCCTTTGAATTCAGTCGTTATATAATAACGCATTTACGAAGGTTTGTGCGTTAAAAGGACGTAAATCGTCGGCGTTCTCACCTACACCGACGTAACGAATCGGCAACCCCAGTTCCTCGGTGATGGCGAAAACAATACCGCCTTTGGCGGTGCCGTCGAGTTTGCTGACAGTGATACTGTCCAGCGATATTGCCTCGTGGAATTGCCGTGCCTGACGCAGGGCGTTCTGACCGTTGCCGGCGTCGATGACCAGCATGGTCTCATGTGGCGCTTCGAGGTCGATTTTTTGCAGCACGCGTTTGATCTTTTTCAGTTCCGCCATCAGGTGATCCTGCGTGTGCAGGCGTCCCGCCGTGTCGATTAGGAGAATATCACTATTTCGCGCTTTTGCCGATTGTAGGGCGTCGTAGGCGACGGAAGCCGAATCGGCGCCGGTTTTCTGGGCGATGACCGAAACCTGGTTACGCTTTCCCCAGGCTTGCAGCTGTTCGACCGCGGCTGCCCGGAAGGTGTCGCCGGCGGCGAGCATCACTTTTTTCCCCTGTCCCTGAAAATACCTGGCCAGTTTGCCGATGGTCGTGGTTTTTCCGGCGCCGTTGACGCCCGTCATCAAAAGGACGAAAGGACTGGCGCTCTCGCTGGCAAGCGCTTGCTGATAAGGGTCGAGTAATTGCGTCATGTAGGCGGCGAGCGCTTCTCGCACGGTTGCGACATCGTCGAGCGCGCGCCGGCCGATTTGGGCGGTCACGTTGGCGATGATCCGATCGCTGACGGCAATACCGACATCCGCGGTAAGCAGGCGCGTTTCGAGCTCGTCGATCAGCTCCTGATCGAGGGATTTTTTTCCAAGAAACAGATCGGCGAAACCGCTGCGTGTGCGGGCAAGACCGCTTTTCAGACGACCGGAATCGCCGGCATCGTCGCGGTTTTTTTCGCGTGGTCGCCGATGAGCGGTTTGCGCGCACGGGGGGGCGTTTCCCGCTTGCGGGGAATCTGCCCGATCGGCGGGAGGATTTTCATCTCGCGGCCTTTTCTCCTCGGCCGATGTCTTTGCCGGTTTCTTCTTTTTCAGCCAGTGAAATGCCATGAGTCTTTTTCCCGTTGCGTGGACGTGTTGTCGTAAGCCGCGCCGAGTCAGTGACGGGCGCGACGCATTTTCAAGCCGACTTCACGGGTCTGCCGCAGCGCGCCTTTTTTTTGCAGCGTCACGGTGACGGCGTCGGCGCGGAAGTGCCGCAATATGGCCGCTGCCAATCCATCGCCAAAGGCTTCGATCAGTTCGTAACTCGCCTGCGCGGCGAAGTGTTCGACAAATTCGGCAAGCGCCGCGTAGTCAATTGTCTCTTCCAGATTGCCGCTCGCGATTGCCGCGGTGAAATCGGTTTCCAGTTCCAGGCCGATCACGAGCGTTTGCTTCTTCGCCCGTTCGTAAGGCAGAATACCGATCAGTGTTTGCGTGTGTAACTCGTTCAGGTAGATCGTGTCTTTCATATGTAGAGAGGATCGCTTGGAAGTAAAAGCGCAATTATTATGCCGCGAGGATCACGGAATGCAAAATATACTGTGGATTTTGGCTGCGTTGTGGGGCTATTTATGGGGTTCGCTCAGCAGCGCCGTGATCGTTTGCCGACTGATGCGTCTGCCCGATCCACGCACCGAAGGTTCCGGTAATCCGGGGGCGACCAATGCCCTTAGAATCGGTGGGAAATTGCCCGCTACCATCACCTTGGCGGGTGATCTCCTTAAAGGATTGTTGCCGCTTTTGAGCATTCGCGCGATCTGGCCAGAGGCCGAAACCGCTTGGCTGCTTGCGGGACTTGCCGCCTTCATCGGGCATATCCTGCCGGTCTTCTTTGCTTTCAAGGGGGGCAAGGGTGTGGCCACCGCCTTCGGTGTGCTTTTGGGGTGGCATCTCTTCCTCGCGTTGTCCGTACTCGGCATCTGGCTGACGGTGTTTGCTCTGACCCGGATTTCTTCCTTGTCTGCCTTGTGCGCCGCTTTTTGCGCGCCGCTGCTCGCTTTCTTGATGAGCGATGATACGACGCAGGCGATTATGGTCCTTGCCATGGTGATTCTGCTGATGTATCGCCACAAGGCCAATATTCGACGCCTGTGCAGCGGTGAAGAATCCGCTTTCGGAAAGAAAAAGTGACTTGGCGGCGAAGGGAAAATGTGCTTCAATATCGCCCCGTGCCGGAATAGCTCAGTCGGTAGAGCATCGCATTCGTAACGCGAGGGTCGCAGGTTCAATTCCTGTTTCCGGCTCCAAAGATTTTTCTTATTATGTCGATAAGCGTTTGAAAATTCTGATTTTCATCCGATTTTATATTATCAATGGGGCTGTTCCAGATAACTCACTTGAAATTTTATCATGGGTGCAAGAGCTGACTTGGCCAAAAGAAGCAGATTCTTGAAAAGAAAACGAGGTCGAAAGAGATATTTTCTCTTTTCAATTGACTTTTATAGCGGAAATAACCATACTACAGAGAGGAAAGAACGAATATTTCACTTTAGAGGCCGACAAGATGATCATCAGTTTTTCTTTCGAAAACTGGATGTCCTTCCGCGATCCGGTGACATTTTCCATGGTTGCCAGCCGCGAACGCCGCCATGGAGAACACATACCCAGGATTAAAAAATATAAGACGAGAGTCCTTCCGCTTGCGGCGCTTTACGGTGGCAACGCTTCGGGCAAGAGCAATTTTTTCAAGGCGATGGAGTTCGCAGAACGACTGGTCGTCAGAGGGACTTCCCCCGACGAAAACGGGATTCCTGGAGTCGCGCCTTTTCGCCTGGACGCCAATTCGGGCACGCGCCCATCGCGATTTGAATTTGTACTGCTGATCGATGAAACGATTTACGAATTCCGGTTCACGCTGACCCGCGAGGCGGTTCTCGAAGAAAAGCTGGTGAAAATCAGCGGCACTAGTGAAAAAACACTCTATCATCGTCATGACAAGAAAATCGGTTTCGACAAGTCCCTGGCTGACCAGGATCGCCTTAAGTTCGTTTTCAATGGGACGCGGGACAACCAACTCTTCCTGACCAACGCGGTATCCCAGAAGGTCGATGATTTCCGTCCGGTCTACGATTGGTTCAGGGACACGCTGCAACTGGTCACCCCCGATTCTCGCTT
The DNA here is from genome assembly GCA_965277745.1 of Cardiobacteriaceae bacterium. Classification (GTDB taxonomy): domain Bacteria; phylum Pseudomonadota; class Gammaproteobacteria; order Cardiobacteriales; family Cardiobacteriaceae. The sequence goes on along the minus strand of OZ255837.1, from coordinate 2,207,158 downwards.
TGTACGTTTCGATCGCTTCCTCGATGAGCGGAGTCCGCTCCACTCGAACATGAACGAGATTTTGCCTCGGCTCGACACCGGTATCGTCGGTCTGGGTAGCGAAGAATTCCCATTCGAGAATATTCCGTTACCCGAAGAATTGAAGGCTAGGATTCGGGAAGATGTCAAGGAAGGCGAGACCTTTAAAGTGCTCGAAGAGTCAAGCAGCAGCCGTTTCATGGTGAGCCGGAAAGAGGGTGAACTGATCGCCAGCAAACTGGTCACTTATCACCGCAAGGACGATGGCACGACAGTGAAGTTCCAGATTCATGAGGAATCGGACGGCTCGCAACGGGTAATCGAACTGTTTCCGGCTTTTTTCGACTTGTCACGCCAGTCATCGACAAGGGTCTATCTCATCGATGAACTCGATCGTAGCCTGCACACATTGCTCATCCGCGAGTTGCTCGAGGTCTACCTGGGCAACTGCACCGAAGACACCAGAACCCAGTTGCTGCTGACCACCCATGACGTTATGTTGATGGACCAGTACCTTCTGCGCCGCGACGAGATGTGGGTAGCCGAAAGAGAAGCCGACGGGGTCTCATGCCTGATCCCTTTCAGCGATTATCGGGATATCCGCTACGACAAGGATATCCGCAAGAGCTACTTGCAGGGGCGATTAGGCGGAATTCCGCGGATGTTGTCGACGCCTTCCGATGTTGGCGAAACCTTCGAGAAGGACGAAGCACAATAGGAGGACTGATGAAATCTTCCAAATTCCGGAGGCCATATAATGAGCTCCTCTATCGCAAGCGGTTCGTGATCGCGACGGAAGGCAGTAAGAATAAGCCGGGTTATTTCGCCATCGCCATCTTCAACAACTCAGACCAGCAGGTGATTCTGGTTAAGAAGAAACGTCATAAAAGTGCCCCTAAGCACATATTGACGTGTATGAAGGATTATCTCAAAAAGGAAAAACTAAAATCTTCCGATGATGAAGCCTGGCTTGTGGTGGATAAAGACGATTGGGATGAAAAAATTTTAGACGAACTGTCAGCTTGGGCGAAGGAAAAGAAAAATTACGGCTTTGCCTTCAGCAACCCCAAATTTGAATACTGGCTCTTGCTCCACTTCGAGGACGGAAAGAAGATCGAATCGCCTAAGGATATGGATTGTCGCCTGAAGAAGTATCTTCCAAATTACAACAAGCGGATCAATGCCAGCAAGTTTACCCGCGAACGGATCGAAGAAGCGATGGGCCGCGCCAGGAAGCGCGACTGTTGTCCTCGCTGCGCCGATTGGCCACGTGTTCCTTACGTCAGCACAGTTTACCGCCTGGTCGAGAAAATGCTCCCATCTAGATTTGACGGCCACTCCGATCGGAGTGGCACTACGCCTGCCGATTGACCGGGGATCCCTCGCCACGGCGGCGGCGACCGGCAATCTCCTTGAGCGTTTGGGTGCGCTGATGCGCCGGACGATCGCGGTGATTGCCGCTTTGAATCCGCAGACCCGGACTGGGCTTCCGCGCCCTATGTCCGCAAATGCTTTTTTACGTGCCGCTCATCGCGGCGTGCATTTCCTGCAATGCGCGCACGGTTTCCCCCTTTTTCCGGTCGCCGTTCGCAAGAGCGCCGGCGATCGCCTCCGCGCCGGCGATTGTCGTGCAGTAGAGAATTTTGTGCATCAGGGCTTCGCGGCGAATCGAATAGGAGTCGGCGATCGAGCGTTTGCCTTCGGTGGTGTTGATGATCAAGTCGATTTCGCCGTTGATGATGTGATCGACGATATGCGGGCGGCCTTGCGCCACTTTGTGGACGGCGTCACAGGCGATATCGTGGTTTTTGAGAAAGGCGGCGGTGCCGTCGGTGGCGAGGATCGAGAAACCGCAACGAATCAGGGTGCGGCAAATGGTCAGGGTTTTTTCCTTGTCGTGATCGCGGACCGAGACGAACACCCGGCTGCCGTCGTGCGGCAGTGTTTCCCCGCTGCCGCGGATCGCTTTGTTGAAGGCTTCCGCAAAGTTCTCACCGATCCCCATCACTTCGCCGGTGGATTTCATTTCCGGGCCGAGAAGCGGATCGACATTGGCGAATTTGGCAAACGGGAAAACCGCTTCTTTTACCGCGTATTTCTGTGGCATGATTTCTTCCGTGATGCCTTGTTCGGCGAGCGTTTGCCCGGTCATGCAGCGGGCGGCGATTTTCGCCAGCGCGCGGCCGGTCGCTTTGGAGACGAACGGAATCGTGCGCGAAGCGCGCGGATTGACTTCAAGGACGTAGATTTCTTCGTTTTTGACCGCGAACTGTGCGTTCATCAAGCCGACGACTCCGAGTTCGAGCGCGATCGATTTGGCCTGACGGGCGATTGCCTCGCGGATTGTTTCAGGCAGCCGGTAGGGCGGCAATGAGCAGGCGGAATCGCCGGAATGCACCCCCGCTTCCTCGATATGCTCCATGAGTCCACCGATGATCACCTGCCGACCATCGCAAACGAGGTCGATATCCACTTCGATCGCGTCGTTTAGAAAACGATCGAGGAGGATCGGCGCGTCCGGGGAGGCGTGGATCGCCCCTGTTATGTAGGCGGCAAGGTCGCTTTCGTTGTAGACGATCTCCATGGCCCGGCCACCGAGCACATAGGACGGACGCACGACCAGCGGATAACCGATTTCGGTGGCTTTGGCGAGCGCGGTGTCGACGTTGTCGGCGGTGCGGTTGGGCGGCTGGAGAAGGCCGAGTTCATCGAGCAGGGCCTGGAAGCGTTCGCGGTCTTCGGCGCGATCGATCGCCTCCGGCGAAGTGCCGATGATTTTCACCCCGGCGGCTGCAAGGGCGCGGGCGAGCTTGAGTGGCGTTTGTCCGCCGTACTGGACGATGACCCCGTCGGGCTGCTCGACACGGACGATTTCCAGCACGTCTTCCAGCGTCAGTGGTTCGAAGTACAGGCGATCGGCGATATCGAAGTCGGTGGAGACGGTTTCCGGGTTACAGTTGACCATGATGGTTTCGATGCCGTCTTCTTTGAGGGCTAGGGCCGCGTGCACGCAGCAGTAGTCGAATTCGATACCCTGGCCGATGCGGTTCGGGCCGCCGCCCAAGATCATGATTTTGCGGTTGCCCGTGGCCGCCGCCTCGCAAAATTTTTCGTAGGTGGAATACAGATAAGCGGTGCTGCTCGCAAATTCGGCGGCGCAGGAATCGACCCGTTTATAGACCGGATGGATATCCAGTTCGTCGCGTTGCTGGCGGATGTCGCCCTCTTTGCCTGCCGTGCAGGCGGCGAGGATGGCGTCGGAAAATCCGGCGCGTTTGTAGGTGAGTAAAGTGTCTGCGTCGTCGAGACTGGCCTTGCCGTCGCGCAGCGCGTTTTCCATGGCGACGATTTCCGCGAGCTGGGCGAGAAACCAGGGATCGATGGCGCTGCTTCGGTGGAGCTTTTCGATCGACCAGCCCTTGCGCAGCGCTTCGGCGAGGTGGAAAATCCGCTTTGGCGTCGGGGTGGAAATGTGTGTTTCGAGCAGTTCCCCGGATGGGCGATGATCGAGCCCGAGATAGCCTTCTTCCAGGCTGCGGATCGCCTTGTTCAGCGATTCCTTGAAGGTGCGTCCGATCGCCATGGCTTCCCCGACCGCGTGCATCTGGGTGTTGAGACGCTCGTCGCTTTGTTTGAATTTGACGAAATCGAAGCGCGGGATTTTGGTCACCACGTAGTCGAGCGCGGGTTCGAAAGAGGCCGGTGTCACGCCGCCGGTGATTTCGTTTTGCAATTCGTCGAGCGTGTACCCGACGGCGAGCCGCGCGGCGACCGAGGCGATCGGGAATCCGGTCGCTTTCGAGGCCAGCGCGGAGGAGCGCGAAACCCGTGGGTTCATTTCGATGACGACTAAGCGCCCGTCTTTCGGGTTGACGGCAAACTGCACGTTGGAGCCGCCGGTTTCCACGCCGATTTTGCGCAGGATAGCGATCGAGGCGTCGCGCAGAAGCTGATATTCCTTGTCGGTGAGCGTCTGCGCCGGGGCAACGGTGATCGAGTCGCCGGTATGCACGCCCATCGGATCGACATTTTCGATGGCGCAGACGATGATCGCGTTGTCGTTCTTATCCCGCACCACTTCCATTTCGAACTCTTTCCAGCCGAGCAGGGATTCCTCGAGCAGCACTTCATTGCTCGGCGAGAGGGAAAGGCCATGGGCAACGATATCCTCGAATTCGCTTTTGTTGTAGGCAATTCCGCCGCCGGAGCCACCGAGGGTGAAAGAAGGGCGGATGATGATCGGAAACCCCAGCTTTTCCTGTGCCGCGCGAGCGCTTGCCATGTCGTGTACGGCGAAGGATCTGGCGCTTTCGAGGCCGATTTCCGTCATCGCTCGCTTGAAGCGCTCGCGGTCTTCGGCGGTCTCGATCGCCTCTACCGAGGCGCCGATCAGTTCCACGCTGTATTGTCGCAGCACCCCGTGTTTTGCGAGATCGAGCGCGCAGTTGAGCGCCGTTTGTCCGCCCATGGTGGGTAAAATGGCGTCCGGTTTTTCTTTGACGAGGATTTTTTCCACCGTCTGCCACTGAATCGGTTCGATGTAGGTGGCGTCGGCCATTTCCGGATCGGTCATGATGGTGGCTGGATTGGAATTTACCAGAATGATCCGATAGCCCTCGCGTTTCAGCGCTTTGCACGCCTGGGCGCCGGAATAGTCGAATTCACAGGCCTGGCCGATGACGATCGGGCCGGCGCCGATGATGAGAATGGAGTTCAGATCGCTACGTTTGGGCATGGTGTTCTCTTGACTGATCAGAAGGCGTTGTTTGCCGGGTTGTTGCGGTGGCGATGTCTGTCTTGTGGCATCACAGGCATCGGGCGGAGATGAAATCGCCGAACAGACATTATCGCGGTAAAGTGGGTGGCGCGAACAGGGTGTGCCCTGATCCTGGCGAGCGGGTCGTCGTCCTCGACAAAGCGCGGATCGCCGCGGAAGCGGGCGGGGAGCGCGAGAAAAAGCAGGATGGCGGACATAGACTCAACTCTTGGCGTGCATGGCGTCGAGAAAGCGGCTGAACAAAATCCGCGCGTCATGCGGGCCGGGGCTCGCTTCCGGGTGTCCCTGGAAGCCGAAGACTGGCCGATCCTTGAAGGCGATGCCCTGCACACTACCGTCGAAAAGTGATTTGTGGGTGAGGCTCACCTTCTCCGGCAGACTCGTCGCATCGACGGCGAAGCCATGATTTTGCGAAGTGATCATCACTTCTCCGCTCGCGAGATCCTGCACCGGATGATTGGCGCCGTGATGGCCGAATTTCATTTTCGATGTCTTGCCCCCGGCGGCCAATCCGAGCAATTGATGACCGAGGCAGATACCCAGTAACGGCAGGCCTTTGTCGATGAATGCCGCGATCGTCTCGATCTGATCGGCAAGCGGTTCCGGGTCGCCGGGGCCATTGGAGAGAAAAATGCCGTCGGGCTCGAAGGCCAGCGCGTCTTGGACTTTTGTATCGGCCGGCACCAGAGTGATGCGGCAATCCAGATTCGCGAGCAGGCGCAGGATGTTGCGTTTGCTGCCGAAGTCGTAGGCGACGACATGATATTTTGCGCCGCTTTTCGCGTAAGTGTTGCTGTCCTGCCGCCACACGCTTTCCTGCGTGTACGCTTGGGGGGCGCCGATAGAGACCTTGGCGGCGAGCGCCTGGCCGACCATTTTCGGGTGCTTGCGCGCGGCATCGATCGCACTTTGTTCGTCGAGCTGTTTTCCGGCCAACAGACAGGCGTTTTGTGCCCCGTGGGTACGCAGGCGACGGGTCAGTTCGCGGGTGTCGACATCGCTGATTGCGACGGTGCCGCGATCGCCGAGATAGTCGAAAAGCGAACCTTCGGCACGCCAGGAGCTATGGAAGGCGGGCGCGTCCCGCACCACGAGACCCGCCGCTTGCACAGCGTCGGATTCGACATCCAGCGCGTTGACACCGGTGTTGCCGATGTGTGGATAAGTGAGGGTGACGATTTGACCGCGATATGAAGGATCGGTGAGGATTTCCTGATAGCCGGTCATCGCTGTGTTGAAAACCAGTTCACCGCACTGCTGACCGTCGGCGCCAATCGACCGTCCCCGAAAGATACTGCCGTCGGCCAATGCCAGAATCGCCTGCCGCATTTCCACCGTCTCCGCGAATTTTCGATAAAACAGCGATATTTTAGCGACAAGGGAGGAGGATTGTAAGCAAATTTGCGGATATTCTGTGTTTTTCTTCCGTCAAGCGAAACGGGCGACAGAAAACCCTGCATGAACGAAAACGCCGCCTGTCGCTTCGCAGGAGGTTCCGTTCGCCTTGCGCTAGCGCTTCCCCGTTCCCTGCGAAAACGGTTGTTACGATCTCAGGGGTGGTTTTTGATCTGTTTGATGAGGAAAAGCAGTAGTACCGCGCCGATGACGCCACAAATGATTTCGCCGACGAAGTTCTGTGCGGAAATACCGAGAAAAGTGAAAATCAAACTGCCGAACATTCCACCGAGCAGTCCGACGATGATATTGCCGATGAGGCCGAAACCGCTGCCCTTGGTGAATTGCCCGGCGATGTAGCCGATCAGTGCGCCGATCGCCAAAGAAAGGATAATACCCATGATATACCTCTGATTGTTCATAGAAAGGGAATGAATCTACCACATGCGCGCAATGATGGGAAAAATATGCCGTTTTTCGAGTGTAAGAGCGTGCTCGAAAGAATAACGTCTCGCTAACTCATTGAACGAAAAAGCACGGGCGCAACGGGAGAATAAACACGTATTTGATGACGATTGGCGCTATAATAACGCTTCGGTGGGGCGCCAAGCGGCCCTTCATTTTTGGGGATGATTTTTCGCTTGGCGCAAGATTCTCTCACATTGTCCGAGGCCATCGTCGCAGGAGACGAGCATGCAGAAAAAGGAACGAATACAAAAGTGGCTTGCGGCGCGAGGTATCGGATCACGGCGCCAAATCGAGGGCTGGATTCGTGCGCGGCGGCTGAAAGTTAACGGCCAAGTAGCCACACTGGGGCAGAAAATCGGCGGCCATGAACGCTTTTCTCTGGACAATAAAGCCTTGCGTATCAGCGTGAAAAACAATTCGCCATGCAAGGTGCTTATGTATCACAAAGCGATCGGAGAGATCTGTACGCGCCGTGATCCCGACGGACGTTCAAGTGTATTCCAGCGCCTGCCGAAAATCAGCCATGGGCGCTGGGTGGCGATCGGTCGGCTTGATGTCAATTCCAGCGGATTGCTGCTTTTTACCAACGACGGTGAACTGGCGAACCAATTGATGCATCCAAGCGCGGAAATCGAACGCGAATACTGGGTGCGCGTAGCCGGTGAGGTAAGCGAACAGACAATGCACAGATTGCGCGACGGTGTCACTCTGGAAGACGGCCTTGCCAGGTTCGTCGAGGTAAGGCCACTCAAGACTTTCCGCGAGGACGACAGCCAATACAATCGTTATTTTTCGGTGACCCTGCGCGAAGGGCGTAATCGCGAAGTGCGCAGGCTGTGGGAAGCGGTGGGTTGCCGGGTCAGCCGTTTGAAACGTACCCGCTATGGAACGGTGACGATACCGAAAGAACTGGGCACCGGCAGATACCGCCTGTTGCCGCCAAGGGAGCTTACCACGTTGCGTGCCCTTATCCGGCGTAAAGACAAGGGCGACATGAAAACGCAACCGCGGTACACTTCCCCCATAGGCAAGTGATAAGAAAGCGGATGAACGAGCGAACAACCAAGCTTCCCCGCGCGATGGGGGTGAAGAAAACCGGTGCGGAGAAGATCCGCCGGATCGCTGTGCATGTCGAGCACGCCGAGAAGGAACGCCTGCGCAAACCGTCGTGGATTCGCGCGCAATTTCCGGGCGGCCCGGAAGTCCAACGCTTGCGAGGAATTTTGCGCGAGCGGAAATTGCACAGTGTCTGTGAAGAAGCGAGTTGTCCGAATCTCGGTGAATGTTTCCGTCAGGGTACCGCCTCTTTCATGATCATGGGCGATATCTGCACGCGCCGTTGCCCGTTTTGCGATGTCGGCCATGGACGACCGAATCCGCTCGATCCAGAGGAACCGCGCCATCTTGCCGAGACGGTGGCGGCGATGCGCTTGCATCATGTGGTGATCACTTCCGTCGATCGCGACGATTTACGCGATGGCGGTGCCGGTCATTTCGCCGCCTGCATCCGGGAAATCCGCAGGACGGCGCCGAATATGACGGTGGAGATTCTCACCCCGGATTTCCGCGGACGTGTTGACAAAGCCATGGAAATTCTCGTCGCGACGCCACCAGATGTGTTCAACCACAATCTCGAAACCATTCCGCGTCTTTATCTCGACGCGCGTCCTGGCGCCAATTACGTCAATTCTCTCGCCCTGCTCAACGATTACAAAACGGCCTGCGCCAAGAACGTGCTTAGCAAATCCGGGCTGATGGTCGGTCTCGGGGAAGAGGCTGAAGAAATCCTCGACGTCATGGCCGATTTGCGCGCGCATCGGGTCGATATGCTCACGATCGGGCAATATTTGCAACCTTCCGTACACCATTTGCCGGTAAAACGTTACTACACACCCGAAGAATTCAACACATTCAAAGAAAAGGGCATGGCGATGGGGTTTGTCCATATCGCCGCCGGTCCCTTGGTGCGTTCTTCCTATCATGCGGATGCTTCGGCCAGCGCGGTGCTGTGATGTCCTTTGCCCGCGACGATCTTTTCGACCGGGCGCGGGCGCCGGTCGATTTTCGTTTCGATGAGCGTACCGTCGCCGTCTTCCCGGATATGATCCATCGCTCGATTCCCGGTTATGCCACGCTTTTGACCTTGCTCGGGGTGATCGGCGGGCAGTTTGTCACAGAAGGTGGAAGAGTCTACGATCTTGGTTGCGCGCTCGGCGGGGCGGCGCTCTCGCTCAGGCGCTTCATTCCGCCTACGACGGAAATCGTTGCGGTGGATCTCTCGCCGGCGATGGTCGATCGCTTGCGTACCTATGTAGAGGACGTGGGGGTTACAAACGTCAGCGTCAAGGTGGGTGACGTGTGTAGCTTCCCGTTGGCGCCGGCGCAACTGGTGGTGATGAATTTTCTCTTGCCGTTTGTCTCACCGTCGCGGCGTCTTGCCTTACTCGAAAGGGTGCATGAAGCGTTGTTGCCGGGCAAAGCGCTTCTCCTTGCCGAGAAAACCCGTTCCGACGAACCACGTATGCAACGCTGGTACGAAGCCTTCAAAAAAGCGCAGGGATATTCGCAAATGGCGATCGCGCGTAAACGTGATGCATTGGAACAAGTGATGCGTACGGATGACGCGCAGACCGTGATCGAACGCCTTTATGACGCCGGTTTTTGCAAAGTGACGCCTTATTTCCAGGGGATGATGTTCTCCGCCTGGATCGCGGAGAAATGACGCCTTCTTTACAGCAGTGGCGGCTTTTTTGCACGCAATTACCGGCGCTCGCGAAGACGGTGCCGGACGCTAGGGCGATTCTGCGGCGTGAACAGGAAAAATGCCACGGACGTTTTCCCCACTGGCTTATGGTTATCGAGCGTCTTGCAAGGGAACTACCGGATGACGTTTGTGTACACTTCGATCGTGCCGCGGTCTGCGCCGAAGGAGATTTACCTCCGGATCGCCGGGTTAGGGTCGAGGCGCAGCTTGCCGAGTTGATGCCATGGCGCAAAGGGCCGTTTTATCTGTGCGGTATTTCCCTTGATAGTGAGTGGCGTAGTGACTGGAAGTATCGTCGATTGCTCGATGCCGGCCTCGAAGTGGCGGGAAAAGCAGTGCTCGATGTCGGCGCCGGTAACGGCTATTTTCTCTATCGCTTGCTTGGCAGCGGCGCACGTCTTGCGCTCGGACTTGATCCTTCGTGGCTTTATTTCGCGCAGTTTCTCGCATTGCAACGCTTCCTGCGTGCCGAACAGGCGGTTTTCCTACCGACGACGTTGTCCAGCCTGCCGCTTGGCGGCTTTCCCGTCACGCTATGCCTAGGTGTGCTCTATCATCGCCGCGATCCGCTCGACTTCCTTGACAAGTTGCGCGAGACGATCGCACCCGGCGGTATGCTAGCGCTCGAAACACTGGTGGTGGAAGGGGATGCGCGGACGGTCTATCTGCCGAAAGGGCGTTATGTGGGGATGCGTAACGTCTGGTTTCTACCAAGCTTGGATGCCTTGTGTCGCTGGCTTTCGCGCCTCGGTTTCCGTGTCGAATGGGTCGGCGAGGCGGTGCAAACGACGACGCGAGAACAACGGCGCACCCGCTGGATGACCAACTCTTCACTCGGCGAATTTCTCACCGCTTCGGCAGCCGGGAAGATGTCGGCAACACCGCCCCGCCGTGTGATTGTCCTTGCCAGACGACGTTGAGCGCCGAGAAGAGTGCAAGTGGCGGGTAAATTCCTTACAATACCGCCTTTGCAGCAAGTTCACCAAAGTATGGTCTTTATGCGTAAATTCCCTGTTTCTTCCAACTGGGTAATCCCTCTGCGTCGCGGGTTGACCGATTTGTGGTTTCTTCTTTCGGTCCTGCTGGCCGTATTCATTCTGGCGCTACTTTTGGGCTATCGAGCGAGCGATCCCGCCTGGACGAGCTCCGATAGCACCGAGCAGGTCCGACATTGGCTTGGCGTTCCGGGGGCATATGCGGCGGATGTGCTCATTTCGCTGCTCGGCTACGCGGCGTATCTGCTGCCGTTCGGGGTGGTGTTTATCGGTTGGCAAAGTGTCAAGCGCGAATACGTCGATGCGGAGTTGATGGTGTGGAAGACATTGGGGCTTGTGGTTTCGACGCTGGCATTGTGCGGTATTTTCGCTTTTCACTGGCCGCTGCGGATCAATTCTTGGGCGGTGACGGCCGGGGGCGTGATCGGGCAGAGAATCAGCATCGAATTACTGAAGTTTTGGTCGGTGCCGATCGTGATGGGGGTTTACACGGTATTGTTCTTGATCGGTTCGACACTGCTTTTCGAATGGAATTGGCTGAAGCTTTTCGAACGGATTGGCTTTTTGGTTTATCATGGTCTTCTCCGCTTGATAGGAAAGCTTGATGGCAAAGCGCCGATGCCTGCGGAAAGAACCGTAGCGACCGAAGCGGATCCAAAGCAGCGGCGCAACGCATTGCGCGGGCGTCTTGGAACGTTCGCTTCCACACCCTTGCCGGAAGAAGAAAATCCCCTAGACGACGAAACTTCACTTTGTGATGCGCTGCCTTTGAATGGTGATCGCGAAAACCGTCCATACCATGAGGGCAAAAAGCCCCTGTCGGAGACGGATCTGCCTTGGTCGCAGTACAAGCGTGAACCCGTGCTGCGCCTTGCGCAGGAGGAAGAGGTTTGGCTTGACGAAACTGCTTCTTGTCAAGCGGAGGATCCGGCGACAGGTGAATCTGCGGATCATTCCTTTGCCGCCTTCGATGCTGGCGCTGAAGAAGCTTTGCAGGAGCGGGAGAAGCCTTCGCAGTTCCTCTTCGCCGCCCGCGAGCCGGCACCGGAAGATCATGCCCTCTCCGCAATCCAGGGCGATGAGGATGACGAAAACGATGGCGCGTTGTCGGGAAACGATAACGCGCGCGGTGCCCCTCTGAAAGTGCGGCTCGGTAAGGGGGTTACCGGTTTCGATCGGAAGCCGGAGAAAGTGTATCAATTGCCACCGCTTACCCTGCTTCAGACAAGTCCACCGAGTCAGACCGATTATCAAGATGAAGAACTTGATGCGATGGCGGCGAAAGTCGAGGAAGCGTTGAAAAACTACCGTCTCGACGCCAGAGTGGTGAACGTCGAGGTCGGCCCGGTGGTCACCCGTCTTGAACTGGATTTGGCACCGGGGATCAAGGTCAGCCAGATTTCCAATCTCGACAAGGACTTGGCGCGTTCGCTCGCGGTGCGCAGTGTGCGTGTGGTCGAAGTAATTCCAGGCAAACCCTATATCGGCCTGGAAATTCCCAACCGTAAGCGGGAAATCGTGCCGTTGCGCGGAGTTCTCGAATCCGAGGCGTATCAAGGGCAAAAATCTCCGTTGACGCTGGTTCTCGGTGCCGATATTGCAGGTTCACCGGTGGTCGCCAATCTGGCCAAGATGCCCCATCTTCTCGTTGCCGGAACGACCGGTTCAGGTAAATCGGTGGCGATCAACGTGATGCTTGCGAGCATGCTCTACAAAGCGACACCACAAGAACTGCGCCTGATTCTCGTCGATCCGAAGATGCTCGAAATGAGCATGTATGAGGATATTCCGCATCTTCTGACGCCGGTGGTCACCGACATGAACGACGCGGAGAACGCCTTACGTTGGGCAGTCGCGGAAATGGAACGGCGTTATCAGTTGATGGCGGCCTTCAAGGTGCGCAATCTTTCCGGCTTCAATCAGACGATTCGCCAATTGCAGGCCGAAGGCGGGCCTATAAAGGATCCTTTGTGGCGTCCTGAAGAGCATCCGGGGCTTGCCAATCAGGCACCGCAGATCGAGACACTGCCGTATATCGTCATCGTCATCGATGAGCTTGCCGACATGATGATGGCGGTCGGTAAAAAAGTCGAGGAGTTGATCGCGCGCATCGCCCAGAAGGCGCGCGCGGCGGGAATTCACCTGATTCTCGCCACGCAACGCCCGTCGGTGGATGTGATTACCGGGCTGATCAAGGCGAATGTGCCGACGCGGCTTGCCTTTCAGGTTTCCTCGAAGATCGATTCGCGGACAATTATCGATCAGCAGGGCGCCGAAGCGTTGCTCGGCTATGGGGATGGTCTTTTTGTTCCGCCGGGAAGCGCCGCGCCGCAGCGCGTGCATGGTGCCTTCATCGAGGATGGGGAAGTGGACGCCTTGACCACTTACCTGAAATCGCAAGGGGAACCGGAGTATGAGGAAAGCATTACCAATTCTGTGCCTTCATCGGCGATGGGGGCGTTCGGTGCGAATGAGAAATCCGATGATCCAGAAGCGGATCCGCTCTACGACGAGGCCTGTCAGATGGTGATCGAAAATGGCAAAGCATCGATTTCCTGGCTGCAACGACGGCTCGCCATCGGCTATAATCGTTCGGCGCGAATTATCGAGGCGATGGAACGCGCGGGCATCGTTTCCGCGCCGGATCGCGGCAGCCGTCGGGTGCTCGTCGGTGGTAACGAAGATGATCTTGCACGTTGACGGCAGCGTGTCTTTTCCGTTTCGGTGTGCTCTCGGCAGGGTCACGATGCGGGCAGCGCAACAAAGAAAAGGACGATACCCATGAAAATTCAGTTATTGTTTGCTGTTTTCGCGCTCGCCTTGTGTGAGTTGGGTTTGGCTTGGTCATTTCCTCATAGCGAGTGGAAAGATGCGACAAATGGCGGCGATGCGGGACAAGTCGCGGCACCGATTCCTGCCGCGGCAAGCAATCTTACCGTCTATTTCCGGGACACGCGCGATTTGCATGCCGCCTTCACTCAGAAGGTGTATTCCCATCGCGGCGAAGAAACGAGCAGCGGAGAAGTATGGCTCACGCGTCCGGGAAAATTCTACTGGGATTACCGGCGTCCGGATCATCAGAAAATCATCAGCGACGGCAAGGCCGTCTATCATTATGATCTCGATCTCGAACAGATCAGTGTGCGCCCACGTGAAGAACTGGTCGGCGCCGTGGCGATTCAGGTTCTTTCCGGGGAAATCGCCCTTGATGAAGCGTTTCTCATTCGGGAACAGGCATTTGACAAGACTCCAGAGGTACTGCGGGGGTACGGCGAGAACGGACGAATTTATCGCCTTACGCCGAAAAACGAGCGGGAGGGGTACGATGCGGTGTGGGTTGTGATCGAAAAGGGGAATCTCGGCGCGATGATGGTGGATGGCGGACGCGGCCAGCAAACGGTCATTGTTTTCAACGATCTACAACGCAATGCGGGCATTCCCGCTGCCCGTTTTGTCTTCACGCCGCCGCAGGGCGTCGATGTCGTCGGCGATGCCGGCCCCTAGTGGCAGCGCAGCAGGACTCCCTTTTTTCTTCGCGGCGCGTCACGCCGCTTGCCGAGCGCTTGCGCCCAAAAACACTGGACGATTACGTCGGACAAGAACATATCGTCGGCTCCGGCACACCACTTGCGTTTTCCGTGATCGAGAATGCGCCCTTTTCCATGTTACTTTGGGGACCGCCTGGTTGTGGCAAGACGACGCTCGCGTTGATTCTCGCGGAAAAGTTCGCGGCTGCGTTCATCCGCCTGTCGGCGGTGTTCTCCGGTGTGAAAGAAATCCGCGAGACGGCTGAGCAGGCAATGAAAAACCACGCAATCGGACGTCACACGATGCTTTTTGTCGACGAAATTCATCGTTTCAACAAGGCGCAGCAGGACGCTTTCCTGCCCTATGTGGAAGACGGCACGCTCCTCCTGATCGGCGCGACCACGGAAAATCCGGCCTTTCACCTTAACAACGCCTTACTCTCGAGACTGCATGTCTTTCGCTTGTCTCCGCTTGATGAAAAGGCGTTGTTGCAGACACTGCGAAAGGGGTTGGCGCTGCTCGGTCAAGAAGCGCTTGGCGATAACGATGTCTTGGCGACGATTGCTTACCAGGCGGGTGGAGATGCCCGCCGCGCGCTCGGTTGGCTTGAAGAGTGGGTGCTGCTCGTCACCGGCGGTATCGATTCACAAGCGGCGTTGGCACAGGTGCTGATCGAGCAGCCGAAAGCGATGGACAAACAGGGCGACTGGTTCCACGAGTTGCTTTCCGCCTTTCACAAATCGTTGCGTGGCAGCAATGCCGATGGTGCCATGTATTGGTTCGCCCGGATGGTGGACGGTGGCGCCGATCCGCTGACGATCTGCCGGCGCATGCTGTGCATGGCAAGCGAGGATATCGGCAATGCCGATCCGAATGCCCTCTCTCTGGCGATCGACACCTATCGGAGTTTCGAACGGCTCGGCGCGCCGGAGGGCTATCTGGCGATCGCACAATGTATTACCTATTTGGCGATGGCGCCAAAAAGTAACGCCTCTTATCTTGCGATGGAGCGGGCGTTTTCCTACGTACGCAGCCATCCGGCCCATCCGGTACCGCTGCATCTGCGTAACGCGCCGACGAAATGGCACAAGGCGCAAGGCTATTGCGCCGCTTATCGCTATGTGCATGATGAGGCGCACGCCTATGCGCCGGGGCAGAGCTATTTGCCGGCGGAAATGGCGGAAGTGCGATTTTACGCACCGAACCGTCGTGGCTTCGAGAAAAAGCTGGCGGACAAGCTGGAGATGCTGCGTCGATGGGATCGGCAAGCGGAAGGCGACAATCCCATCGACAACGGTTGAAGGAGATAAACGTGACGTCATTTCCGTACGCGGCCGCTCGTTGGGAAAAGGCCTTTTCTTAGCGCGTCGTTACGCCTGTTTTTGCTGAAGAAGGGGCATCATAATCGCGCAATTCGGCAGGGGTTGGCAGATTTCCTCAGGTGGCAAACAGTTGGGGCAGCGCGACTGTTTCGCAAACGCGGTTGAGCCGCTGTTGTGCGAGAAGAATATTTTCTTTCCAGTGTTCGTCTTTTGCCCACATTTCAATCACCAGGGGGACGAAACAGTCCATTGCCTTGAGGGTGCGGAAGATGGCTTCGAAGTCGACCTCTCCCTCGCCAATGACCAGATCGCGAAATTGTCCCGGAAAGTCTTCGCTTACTCGACGGGTGTCTTTCAGGTGAATTTGGCTGATATGCGGTTTGCCGAGTTGCAGTTCGGTGCGGATATCGTCATTCCAAGCGGAAATGTTACCGACATCGGGATAGGCCGTGAAGTAAGGCGAGTCGATTTTTCTGTTCAATATTTCAAATTTACTCAGCGAATTCAAGTAGCGGGTATCCATGATTTCCACCGCGAGCATTACCCCGGCCCGTTCGGCGAGTTTCGCCGCTTGCCGCATGCCGGATACGAAGCGGCGATGCGTTTCTTGGTCGGACGGCTCGTAGTAGACATCGTAACCGGCAAGCTGGATGGTGCGAATCCCGAGTTTATAGGAAAGGGTGATGGCTTTTTCCATGTGCGTGAGGGCCTGCTCGCGCACTTTTGCGTCGGCGGAGCCAAAGGGAAATTTGCGGTGCGCGCTCAGGCAGAGCGACTGCAATGGCAAGCGATGACGTTCGCACAGACGACGCAGCGCGTAAATGGTTTCGTCGTCCCAATCCAGCCGCCGGCGGCGATCATCGGATTCGTCTACCGAGAGTTCGAGGAAGTCGAAGCCCAATTGTTTCGCGGTTACGATTTTTTCTTCCCAACCGAATGCACTCGGTAGCGCTTTTTCATAAAGGCCGATACGATGGCGTTGCAAGGTTCGATACATAGGGGAAATCCTGCGCGTCAATGCCAGAAGCGATCGATTTGTCCGCGCAAGGCAAGGGCGGTCTCTTTTCCGCTGTCTCCGGCGAGGGCGCGTCCGGCAATGAAGGTTTTCACCTCGATCCCGGCAAACAAGGAAATGTCTTCAGGTACAATCCCCCCGGTAATCGAGAGTTTCAGGCCCAGCGCCGAGAGCGCACGCATCTTGTCGAGATCGGCTTGTGTCCAGCCGACGCCGGAAAGTTCCGCGTCCCGGGAACGGTGATAAATCGCCTGAGTCACGCCGAGATCCACCCAGGCTTGGGCGTCGGCCATGGTCCAGTTGCCGTAGATTTCTATCTGAATTTCGCCGCCCGATTCGTCCGCGACTTTTTTACAAGCGGTGATCGTCGCAAGATGAGCGGCCGCCGAAACGGTCAGCCAATCGGCACCGGCTGAAAATGCCATGCGCGCCAGAATGGCGCCGCCATCGGTGGTTTTCATGTCGCACACCAGGATATGTTCGGGATGATTGGCGCGTAGGGTGGAGACGGCGTTCATCCCTTCCGCAAACGCGAGAATCGTGCCGATTTCAATGACATCGACAAAGTCGTGAATGTTCTCCGCGACGGCAATGGCTTTCGCCAAACGGGTTTGATCGAGGGCGATCTGCAGCATCGGTTTGGTCATGAATTTTCTCCGAGAATGTTTTCCTGTATCAGGCGCGCCAGTCCGTTTCCATTGTTGTCCGTCGCGCATACTGCGTCGGCCTGCGACTTGACCGCATCATCGGCGTTGCCCATGGCGACCCCGAGTCCCGCGTAACGAAGCATGGAGGTGTCGTTGTGGTTGTCGCCCACGGCGAGGACGTGATCGCGGTGACAGCCGAGAACGCGAACGTATTCGCAAAGTCGTTTCCCTTTACTGTTGCCCTTGGCGGCGAAGTCGATGCGATTGGACCAAGAGCGTTCTCCGTTGAAATGCCGCCTCACCCACTCGTTTTCAAGCAAAGAGGCGAGCGAACGCGACGGTCCTTCGATGACGAATTTTAAAACAAAGTCCGTTTGCGCGAGGAGATCGCGTAAAGAATCGACCGCGTAGATGGTCGGTCGCCGCTTCCGTGGCAGCGCCTCCGCCCATTTTTCCATGGCCTGGAGATAAGCGGCGGGCTTCGATTTGGCGTAAACCATCGCTTCTTTTACATAGACAGCTGGTTTGACCGCGAACTTGTCGGCCAGGGCGAGGAAATCCAGGGCGTCCTGCTTGGCGATCGCGTTTGCTTTGGCGACGGTTTCACGATGGTAGTCGTAAAGATACGTCCCATTGCAACAGATGATCGGGGTGTTCAGGTCGAGTTCGT
The DNA here is from genome assembly GCA_965277745.1 of Cardiobacteriaceae bacterium. GTDB lineage: Bacteria > Pseudomonadota > Gammaproteobacteria > Cardiobacteriales > Cardiobacteriaceae. The sequence continues at coordinate 2,189,559 of OZ255837.1, read as the reverse complement.
CGTGATAGGGGCGTGCTGCCGTGTGATGGCGCCCGGTCGCGATCACCACATGGCAATGCCGTCCGGCTTTTCGTATCGCCTGTTTTAGCTGTGGCTCGATCGTTTGCCGATCGGTGAGTACGGTGCCGTCCAAGTCCAGGGCGAGTACTTTATATTTCGTCATTTCTGACCATAGTAAGCGGTTTTGCCGTGTTTGCGCCGATAATGTTTCTCCGCCAATTCCGGTTGTATCTTGATTTCCCTGTTCAGTGAACGTGTCGCCAGCGCCATGGCCGAAATTTCTTCCAATACGACGGCATTGTGCACGGCATCGGCGGCGTCGACACCCCAGATAAACGGCGCGTGGCCGGCTACGATAACCCCCGGTACCGCCATTGGATCGAGTGCGCGCCGTTTGTATTCTTCAACGATCACAAGTCCCGTGTTTTTTTCATATTGATCGGCGATTTCCTGTGTGGACAAGCGACGGGTACAGGGGATGTCTCCATAGAAGTAGTCGGCGTGTGTCGTGCCAAGTGCCGGAATATCGATTTCCGCCTGCGCCCAGCTTGTCGCGTTGCGCGAATGGGTGTGGACGATTCCGCCGACCATCGCAAACGCCTTGTAAAGTTCGATATGGGTCGCGGTATCGCTCGAGGGATTGCGTTTGCCTTCCACAATCTGGCCATCGAGATCGACGACGACGATATCCTTGATACCCATCGTCTCGTATTCGACGCCCGAAGGTTTTATCGCCAGCACGCCCAGGTCATGGTCGATTTCGGAGACGTTTCCCCAGGTAAAGGTGACCAAGCCATATTGCGGCAACTGTAGATTGGCTTGCAGTACCCGCTGTTTCAACTCGTCATACATTTGTTCTCACTCCGTTTGCGCGCTAAGCACCGTGTCGATCACCCGAAAAACGTCTTCTTTACTGTGACAACGACGTAATTTATCGAGATCGACGCCGCTTTCACTGTTCGGGTCGTCGAGGATTTTCGTGACTTCCATCAGGCCTTCTATATGCGCGTTCGAAGAACTGCCGGCAAGGGTGATCAGGACATCGACCGGTTCTTCTTCCCCATCGAAATGAACCGGTTTGTCAAGCGTTACCAGCGCGAAAGCGGTCTTGAGAACGCCATTTTCCGGACGGGCATGAGGGAGTGCCAGATGCGGGGCAATGATGATATAAGGGCCCAATTCCTCGACGCTAGTGATGATGGCCTCATGGTAGGAGGGAAGAATGGCTCCCGAGGCGATCAGCATATCGGTGCCGATTTTTATTGCCTTGCGCCAATCCTTGGCCGAAGTGTGGAGTTTGATGGCGTTGTTGTCGATCAGTGATTGTTTAAATTGCATGTTTCCTTTCCTGAAAAGCGGTTTTGACTGACGTCATTCGCTGTTTTCATGGGGCGGGTATTATTTCACCGCGACAAAATTTTCGTTGATGATCTTGAGTAGCTCATCGCCAAAGGACTCCGGGTTCATCATGTTTTGAACACCGAGGACAAACTTGCCTTCCCCGACCTCCATCTCGGTTGCCAAGTGTTTGGACGATACGATGATATCGGTGGCGGCCAGCTTGGATTTATACTCGGATACCGCGCACGAATCGGTGACATTGGCAACGCCTTTTTTCTGCAAATATTCCATGATTTTCATTTTCATGATCATCGACGAGCCCTGACCATTGCCGCATACCGCTAAAATTTTGACGGGAGGCGTGGCGTCATTTTCTGCAACTTCTGCAACGCTCTCTTGCGCTTGTTGTCCCTGTTCGCCTTCTTTGTCGTCTGTTTGACCCGCGGCGGCCGTAACCGCTTCTTCGGCACGAAGTTTGCGTGCGGCAAAGACCATGTAAACGAGTGCCAATCCAACGAGCACGAAGAAAAAGCCCTTCGAGACGGAAAGTCCCTGCATGATGGGGGGGAAGAGAAGCGCCCAATCCGCCATTCCCATCCAGGCATTGAAGGTCATATCATGGGTGCTCAAAATATGAATGGCCCAGGCTGAGCCGACAACCTCGATGATGCCCATCACGAAACAGATTTTCATCACCGCTTTCCAACCGCCGAAGTGATTGGCAAACACACCGATGGTGGCGTTGGAGAAGAACATCGGAATGAAACCGGGAATGATCATGATCGGCGCGTTCAAAGCGAGCATCGCAAGGACCGCGGAGAACTGGCCTAACGCTCCCCAAAGAAATCCGAATACCACCGCGTTCGGCGAAAAGGCATAAATGGCCGCGCAATCGATGGCAAGGACCGCATTCGGAATCAATCGCTGCGAGATCCCTTTGAAGGCCTCCGAAAGCTCGGCGACGAACATTCTCACCCCCGCCACGATAATCTGAATGGCCACCGCGAATTTGAGGCCCGTTTCGAGAATGTAGAGGCTCCAGTGCGTTTTGCCAGCCATGGCTTGAAGATTGTCGAGCCCGAAAGAAAGGAGGATGATTCCGAAGAAGACGGTCATGACGATCGCTGTCGCGGCAATGTTATCGTGAAAGATGTGCAGCCATTTGGGTAGATTCAAGTGATCTACGTTTTTCTCCTTGTCCCCCAGCCGAGGCGCGAGTTTGGCGGCTATCCAGGAAGCGACTTGCTGTTGGTGGCCGATCGAAAATCCGGCGCCACCGGTCACTTCCTCGGTCGCTTTGAACATGATGTTGGAGGAAATGCCCCAGTAAAGCGCCATCAAAACCGAAGAATACAAGATGATTTCCCACATGTCGGCGCCCAGCGCGTAGAAAAATACGGCGATCAGCCCCGCTTGCTGGAACATGATGTGCCCGGTCAACATGATGGTACGAATACCCGTGTAGCGGCGCAGAAGAACGAGAACGATATTGATCGCCAATGCGAGAATCACCACATAGCCAACCCAGGCGTAATTGTCTCCCATCGCGTTCACTGTGGCCTGCATCGATGTGTAGGGATCGATTACCGAGCCGATCAGCCCATGGAACTCGGCCAGTTTGTCGATGACTGGTTTGAAACTTTTGACCAGGGTACCGGCTCCTACCTGGAGTAACATGAACCCGACGATGGTTTTGATCGTGCCTCTGATGATCGTGGTGGCGTTCTTTCCCAGTAGCCAGTAGCCGATGCATGCCACCAGTCCGAGCAGCAACGGCGCTTTGGACATCACTTGACTGTAAAAGAAAGATAGGAAATCATATAAGAATTGCATAGTTATTTCCTCTAGTTAAGGTAGCATATAGTCTACCAAAAGGTTTCTTCAAATGCATTATTATACATTACTTATAATTAACTTTACTTTAGCATGGAAATAAACTTCCATGCTGGAAATTATGAAACCGCACAATTAAGGAAAAAAGTGAAAAAAATAGATGAAATTACTCGTGAATCCTGGATATTGAACACTTTCCCGGAATGGGGCACCTGGCTTAACGAAGAAATTGAAAACACGCGCGTTGAAGCGAAAACATTTGCCATGTGGTGGCTCGGTTGTACCGGTATCTGGTTGAAAAGTGAAGGAAACACCAATATTTTGATCGACTTTTGGTGCGGTTCCGGGAAAAAGACCCAGAAAAATCCGAAGATGAAAAAACAACATCAAATGATGCGCATGGGCGGTGTCGAAGCCCTACAGCCGAACTTGCGCACCTCCATTTTCCCTTTGGATCCGTTTGCGATAAAAGAGCTCGATGCCGTCATCGCGACGCATGATCATGCCGATCACATCGACGTCAATGTCGCTGCCGCGGTGTTGCAAAACTGCTCGGAACATGTGAAGTTCATCGGCCCCCAGGCATGCGTGGATCTGTGGAGTGGTTGGGGGGTGCCGAAAGAGCGCTGTATCGTCGCCAAAGTGGGAGAGACGATTGAAATAGGCGACATGACGGTCAAAGCGCTCGACTCTTTCGACCGTACCGCGCTCGTCACCTTGCCCGAAGGGGTGTCCTCTCGGGACAAGGCGATTCTCGATGGAATGGATAAACGCGCGGTGAACTATTTCATCCAAACTTCGGGCGGCTCGGTATACCACTCCGGTGATTCTCATTATTCCAACTACTACGCGAAACATGGTAATGAACATGCGATTGATGTCGTCCTCGCTTCCTATGGCGAAAATCCTCGCGGCGTTACCGACAAAATGACCGCCTCGGATATTCTCCGTGCCGCGGAGTCGCTCGATTGTAAAGTGATCATTCCGTTCCATCACGATATCTGGTCGAATTTCCAGAGTGATCCACGGGAAATCGAAGTCTTGTGGAATATGAGAAAGGATCGCCTGCGATACGGGTTTGCGCCGTTTTTCTGGCAAGTGGGGGGTAAGTATACTTATCCTGCCGACAAAAGCGTCATGCATTATCAGCATTTTCGCGGTTTTGCCGATATTTTCAAAAACGAACCGGAATTGCCGTATAAGGCCTATTTATAATATCGTTTGAACTTCGGTGTATATTAGTCGCTTCTGCTTTTAAAGATAGGCTGATACGAAATGAAAACTGTGAAAATATTCACCGCTTGTGTTTTTTTGTTGACCATCGCTATTCATGCAAAAGCGTATGACATCGTCAATGTCGTAAAGCTATCGGGGATTCCCTGGTTCAATCAGATGAATAAAGGCGTTACAAGGGCGGCCAAGGATTTCGCTGTCAATGCCCGTCAGCTTGGCCCCTCCACACCCGATCCCGCACAACAGGTAAAAATTATCGAGGATTTGATCGCCAAAGGAGTCGATGCCATTACCGTGGTACCCAATGATGTCACTGTTTTGGGCCCCGTGTTCAAGAAAGCGCGTGACAAGGGAATCCTCGTTCTCACCCATGAGGCCCCCATGAGCCATGGCGCGGACTGGGATATCGAAGCGATCGACAACCAAGCATATGCGCAAGCGACGATGGATGAACTGGCGAATAATATGGGAAAAAAAGGCGGTTATGTACTCTATGTCGGTTCCCTGACGGTACCTTTGCATAACAGGTGGGCGGATATCGCGATCGCTTACCAGAAGCGCACTTATCCTGATATGTATGAAGTCACGAGCCGTATGCCTGTCGCCGAAAGTATAGATCAAGCTTATGCTGCAACCAATGATCTGATGAAAGTCCATCCGGATATGACGGGCATCATTTCGTACGGTTCGTTGGGCGGGATTGGCGCCGGCCAAGCGATCAGGAAAAAACGCGCAAAAGACAGAATCAGTGTGGTGGGTATCATGATTCCCGCTCAGGCAGCGCCCTATTTGGCGCATGGCGATATCGACAAAGGGTTACTATGGGATCCGGCTGACGCCGGTTATGCGATGGTCGCGGTGGCGAAACGGTTGCTCGATGGTGATGAAATCGTCGAAGGTCTGAATATCGAAGGCTTGGGCAAGGCGAAAATCGATCGCGTGAATCGTGTGATCAAGTTCAACCATATTCTTGAAATCGACAAATCCAACGCGGGTCAACTTGGTTTTTGAAGTATGGTCACGATGCAATGTCGCGATTGAAAAATATGATGTAGAAGCGCTCGCTCGCGTCTGTCTTCGATTGGCGATATTGCGAAAGAAAAAGTCAAGAAACGGATGTAATTGACAGTTTTTCTTCCATAAAAAAGACTCGGATCGACAATGACCGTTCATGATGAGCCGGGAGCCCTTATCTCCGATACGTTCATGACACTGAAGCGGGTGTCCAAGTATTTTGCGGCGGTTCATGCTCTGGATAATATCGATCTCGCCTTCCAACGTGGAGAAGTGCATTGTCTCGTAGGAAAAAATGGTTGTGGGAAAAGCACCTTACTGAAAATTATTGCGGGTGTTTGTGCGCCTGAAGTGGGCGCGGAAATTATTTTGCAGGGTAAGACCTATTCCCGCCTGAGACCGAAACAATCAATCGAACAGGGTATTGCGGTCATCTATCAGGATTTGTCGCTTTTTCCTAATTTGACCGTGGCTGAAAACATTGTCATTCATGACCATATTGCCTGGAGCAAAGGACTCGTTCAGCGAAAAAGACTGCAAAAAATCGCCCGCAATGCCATGGAAAAAGTCGGAATTGCCTTGCCGTTGGAAAAGCGGGTCGAACAACTTTCCACCGCGCAATGCCAATTGGTGGCGATTTGCCGCGCCATGGCGGCGGATGCGAGGCTTACCATCATGGACGAGCCGACTGCCTCCCTGACAAGAGTCGAAGTCAGGCACTTGCTTGAAGTTGTGAGCGATCTCAAAGCAAGAGGCCTCACCGTGGTCTTTGTCAGCCATAAACTCGATGAAGTCATGGAAGTTTCCGACCGCGTCACGGTATTACGGGATGGCCGCGTTGTCGGTACTTATCCGGCCGGCGAGATAGACACGCCTCGATTGGCACATTTGATGACCGGAGAGCATCCCCTATTCACGCCACTCGATGCCTATCATGGACAAGGCAAGGTAAAACTGGAAGTAAAAAACCTCACCAAGCAAGGGCAATTCGACAATATCTCGTTTACCGTCAGAGGCGGAGAAATTTTATCGATCACCGGCCTGTTGGGCGCGGGCCGTACCGAGCTTTGTCTGGCACTTTTCGGAATGACAAAAGCCGATAGCGGAAAAATCATTGTCAATGGCCGAGAAGCGCATTTCAAATCCAACCGTGATGCCATCCAACAGGGGATCGGCTATCTCTCGGAAGACCGGATGAATATCGGTTTGGTCATGGCGCAGAGCATTTATGACAACATGATCGCTTGCGTCCTGCCGAAGCTCAAAAAATATTCTTTTTTCCTGGATCATATGAGCGCCGACGCCGTGGTAGAGAAACTCCTCTTGTCTTTACAGATCCAAGCATCGGATCCTCACCTGCCGGTAAGCAGTTTGTCGGGTGGAAACGCGCAGCGTGTCGCCATCGCCAAATGGATTGCTGCCGAACTCGATGTGCTCATTCTCGATTCACCGACAATCGGTGTCGATGTAGCGAATAAAATCGCTATTTACACTATCGTCAAAGCGCTCGCCGCGCAAGGGATCGCAATTATCATGGTGAGCGATGAAATTTCCGAAGTGTTTTATAACACTCACCGTGTCATCGTCATGCAGGAAGGACGTTTTATAAAAGCGTTCAAGCCCGTCGAGTCTTCGCCACAGGAAATTATCGAGGCTGTCAATGCGTGAACCGTTTCGTATCCCTTATCTCTCTTCGTTGGTGGCGTATCACGAATTTTATTTGGCATTGTTCATTGTTCTGATCTTACTCGTTTTGGGCGTGGTATCGGAAGACTTTCTCACCCTCGGCAATCTATTCGATATGTCTGTCGCTTCTTCCCTTTTGGGGATCATGGCGTGTGGGCTTTTTGTGGTGTTGATTTCGGGAGGAATCGATATCTCTTTTCCGGGGATCGCGGCGATTGCGCAATATATTTCCGCGCTTTATGTTTTAACTTATGGCGGTAACCTTGTTATCACGTTCGCGATCGCAGTCATGATAGGCGTGACCCTTGGCTTTATCAATGCGATATTGATAGACAAACTTAAGGTGTCCGCGATTATTATCACCCTATCCACACAGAATATTTTCTTTGGCTTTCTCATCTATTTCAGTAAAGGGCGATGGCTTTATGGTTTTCCCGATTGGTTTATGAACGGAATCACATTGTTTTCTTTCACAGGCCGTGACGGCTTCGATTATGAATTGTCACTGCCGATTTTATCGTTGATTGCAATGATCTCGATCACTTCTTTTTTGATGTCCAAAACCCGTTTGGGCCGTCAAATCTATGCGCTGGGGGGATGTGCGGAGGCGGCCGAGCGCATAGGAGTCAATTTGCTTGGCGTCCGCCTGTTCGTTTACGCATACATGGGGGCATCGGCGGGAATCGCGGCGATCGTTCAGACTCAGATCACCCAGTCCGTCGCCCCCAACCAATTGATCGGTTATGAATTGACGGTATTGGCCACCGTGGTTCTCGGGGGCACCACGATGACAGGAGGGAAAGGAACGCTCTTCGGCGTGATACTGGGGGTGATTCTTCTCGCTATCGTGAAAAACGCGCTGACCTTGCTGGGGGTCTCCTCGTATTGGCATACGATCGTGACGGGATCCATCATTATCTTCAGTATCGCCATGACGGCGATGAACAAAGAGGTGCGAATGGCCCGACGGGGAATGTGATGAAAATCAGTCTCGATTGGATAAAATTGCCGAGCGATAGAAGTATTCGTTATCTATCGATTATTTTGTTTGCCGCTCTCCTTGTCATGGCGACGGTCGATGGCACGGAATTCTTTTCCCTCGATAACCTCCAATCGATGACTTCTCAAATGCCGATACTCGGATTCCTTTCTCTGGGCATGGCGGTTTGTATGCTTACAGGCGGTATCAATCTATCGATCATCGCCACCGCGAACGCTTGCGCCCTGGTCATGGGCAGCATTCTCACTCTTTTACCGGACAGCGGGACGATCTTGGTACTGGCGGTGTTAAGCGGTTTTCTCACCGCGTCTCTCATTGGATTACTCAACGGCGCACTGATTGCCTATGTCGGCGTCTCGCCGATTCTCGCGACCTTGGGGACGATGAAATTGCTCGATGGTCTGAATGTTTTGATCTCGGGCGGTCGGGTTCTCTCGGGATTTCCGACGGCGTTCTTGCAACTCGGCGATGGTCTGGTATGCGATATTCCCACACCGCTGATTCTGTTCATTGTTTTTTCCATTTTTCTCTGGGCGGTGTTGGAACGGAGCACGCTGGGAAAAGCCATATATTTGCTCGGATCGAATGAAAAAGCGACAAGATTTTCGGGGATCAATACCGCAAAAGTCAAGCTGGTCGTGTATATCATTTCAGCGATTTCATGCTGGATTGCGGCCATTGTTATGATGGGAAAATTCAACTCGGCGAGAGCGGGATATGGCGAATCTTATCTTCTTACCGCTATTCTCGCGTCGGTATTGGGAGGAATCGATCCAGACGGCGGATTTGGTCGTGTGATCGCTCTTGTTTTGGCCTTGGTCGTGTTACAGACGTTGGAAAGTGGTCTTAATTTGCTCGGAGTCAGCAGTTATCTCACCATGGCGCTTTGGGGCGGAATCTTGATTGTGTTGCTTTTTTTACAAAGAATGAAAGTTGACGGAGAATGAGATGAGTATCTATTTTATCGGTGTCGATGTAGGTAGTGGCAGCGCGAGAGCCGGTGTTTTCGATGCCCTGGGGCATAAACTGGGGGCCGCCGAACGTGATATTTTACAGTTCAAGCCGCAAGCGAATTTTATCGAACAATCTTCTGGAAACATTTGGCAAAGTGTTTGCCTTGGCGTTAGAGAGGCTGTTTTGCAAGCCGATATCGATCCGGTTGAAGTCAAGGGTATTGGTTTCGACGCCACCTGTTCGCTTGTGGTATTGGACAAAAAAGGGGATCCGCTGACGGTCAGCCCGACGGATCGTCGGGAGCAAAATATCATCATGTGGATGGATCACCGCGCTGTTTCACAAGCCGACCGTATCAACGCCACGCGACATCCGGTGTTGGCCTATGTGGGCAACATGATTTCTCCCGAAATGCAAATACCCAAGCTCTTGTGGTTACAACAACACAAACCGGATACCTGGTCCCGGGCCGCTTATTTTTTTGATTTACCGGACTTCCTGACTTGGAAAGCGACGAACAGTTGCAGCCGTTCACTGTGTTCTACGGTTTGCAAATGGACCTATTTGGGGCATGAGAATCAATGGGACGAAAGTTTCTTCGTGCAGCTTGGTCTTGAAAAACTGATCGCCGACGACGCGAAGGCCATCGGTAATCGCATTTTACCCATCGGCACGGCCGTCGGGCGTGGTTTGAGCGACCATGCCGCCAAAGACTTGGGGCTCATCGCCGGCACCGCGGTCGCAACGTCGATGATCGACGCGCATGCGGGCGGTATCGGGATGTTGGGGGCGGTAAGCGCGGCGTCGGTGAATTTCGACAACCGCCTGGCACTGATCGGCGGCACTTCTTCCTGTCATATGGCGGTCTCGAAAGCCGCCCGCTTTATCGAGGGCATTTGGGGGCCTTACTACGGCGCGATGATTCCCGGTTACTGGCTCAATGAAGGGGGGCAGTCGGCGACCGGCGCGCTCATCGATCATATCCTCACTTCTCATCCATACTATGAACGTGCCGAGAGGCAAGCTCGTGACGAGGGACACGACGTTTACCAGTTGTTGAACGAACGCTTGTCGGCACTCGCGGGCGGGTCGGAAGAAATCGCTTTTTTGACCAAAGATATCCACGTGTTACCTTATTTCCACGGCAATCGATCACCGCGGGCGAACGCTTCTCTTACCGGCAGCATCACCGGGTTGAAGATGACGAAAACAGTGGATGACCTGGCACTACAATATCTTGCGACCATCCAGGCTATCGCGCTTGGCAGCCGTCATATTATCGAAGTCATCAACCAGTCCGGTTACGCGATCGATACGATCATCGCCTGTGGCGGGGATACCAAGAACACGCTTTTCGTCCAGGAACACGCCAATGCGACGAATTGCAAAGTATTGCTGCCCGAAGAGCGCGAGGCCGTCCTCCTTGGCTCGGCGATGCTGGGGGCGGTCGCGGCGGAGCTTTACCCTGATATCGCCACCGCGATGGGGAAGATGAGTCGGGTCGGTGAGAACATCGTGCCACAAACGGGGAAAATCAAGCGTTTCTACGAGGGAAAATACAAAGTCTTTCATAAACTTTATGAAGATGATCGCGAATATAAACGGCTGATGGAAGCATGTTGAAACGGCAAGGAATGGCGGCGGCCGCTGCCTTGGCAAGCCATCGATAAGTTAGGCGAATCGAGATCCCGTTATCACGGTTTTATCCTTGCCGAAGGCGTATAGCCGATTGACAGATCGAATTTTTCTTTTCGAGCCATGTGATAAGACTCGTAAAATGGCGCCACGCTGTCGTATCGCGGCAAAAGGTCTTGCCGATTTGCCCGCCTTCGCCCAATTACTCGTCATCGAGAAAGGATTCTCGCAGTCACGTATTTCATTTCCGCTGAATATGAAGGAAAAGCGAAGCGGCTCATCGTGATACCATATTTCATTACCATAAACTCAAGGAGGGGTGCACATGTATAACATCGCATTGTTCGGCGCCGGGCGCATTGCTTGGGTACACGCGGTCAATATCGCCGCTCATGAGGAAAGCCGATTGTATTGGGTGGTCGATCCCTATGCTGACAGCGCCACGAGTCTCGCGGAAAAATATGGGGCCAAAGTCGGGAGCGCCGAAGAAACCCTTGCCGACCCGAATGTCCATGGCGTGTTGATCGCTTCGGCAACCGATACCCACGCGGAATTGATCGAAAGGGCCGCGCACGCCGGAAAGGCGATTTTTTGCGAGAAACCGATTCATCTCGATATCGAACGGGTTCGCGCTTGTCTGAAAATCGTGCGAGCGGCACGGATTCCGTTTTTTGTCGCCTTCAACCGCCGTTACGATCCCCAGTTTCGCAAAGTACGGGAACGATTCCGGGTGGGTGAGATCGGCAAGGCGGAATCGCTCGTGATCATCTCTCGTGATCCGTCTCCGCCACCGCTGGAATATATCGACGTCTCCGGTGGCATGTTTCGTGACATGACGATTCACGATTTCGACATGGCGCGCTTCCTTATCGGCGAAGAACCGCTCTCCCTGTATGCAAAGGGGAGCAATCTCGTCGATCCCGAAATCGGGCGCGCCGGCGATATCGATACCGCTTTTGTGGTCATGAAGTTTCCTTCCGGGGTGATGGCGAGCATTTGCAACAGCCGTCGTTCTGGATACAGTTACGACCAGCGTCTGGAACTACACGGGGAAAAAGGGCTGCTGCAAGTGCGCAATATCCATGAAGACGTCGTCGAATTCTGGGGAGAGAAGGGGTGTTTGTCCGCCAAGCCCGAGTATTTTTTCCTGCAACGCTATGAACAGGCCTATCGCGCGGAATGGCGACATTTCGTCGACGTACTGGCTGGGCGCAGCGAACCCGGGTGCGGTGGCCACGATGGTGAACAGGCGTTGCGACTGGCCGATAAAGCACTCGAATCTTTGCAATCGGGCATGGAAGTGCCATTGTGATACGCTTGTGGGCAAAGTTTTCCCCGCCCTCGGAACCTTCTTCCTTTGCGCGCCGAAGCGCAATCAAGAAATCGAACTGCCGGTGCGTAAAAGCGCCTTCGTTGCTTTTATGTCCGTAGGCCAGGGAGGAAAATGAGCGGATCATACGCTATTTTTAAGGATAAATAGCGCGTAATACATCGTATAAATCGACAGTACGTGGCGCGATTTTCTTTTTCGTTTTCACTCTGGAAAAAGAGAAATCGCCTTAATTCTGTTCCCGATCAATATCGCCGCCGTGTGTTTTGCTCGTCCTCCCTGTTTGATCGCCTGAGAATTAGCTGATGAACAGCCCCTTAATTCATAGATATATCATTGCTTTTTTATTTTCGATCTTGTAGAAATAGAAAAATAATTTTCCCGCAGGAAATACGATCATGAAGAAAGGCGAACTGTTGCATCCGCAGATTTCGGCGATCGTTGCGAAAGCTGGGCACGGAGACATGCTGACGATCGCCGATGCCGGTCTGCCGATTGCGGAAACCGTAACGCGCATCGATTTGGCCCTGCGCAGGGGGATGCCGCCTTTTGTCGATGTGTTAACGACGATACTCGCCGAACTCCAGGTCGAGCAGGTGACCCTCGCCCAAGAAATCAAGGCGCATAATCCCGCATTGCTAACGCGGGTTGAACGGATTCTCTCGGACAACGAAATCGCCTCGATCGCCTTCGTCACCCATCGGGAGTTCAAAATTCTGACCCGGGAAACTCGCGCGGTCGTACGCAGTGGCGAATGTCAGCCGTTCGCCAATATCTTGCTCCACTGCGGCGTTACCTTTTGAGGTGCCGATGAACACCGAAGAACCGTTACTCTCCCTTAGCGCCATCGACAAATACTTCCCCGGCGTAAAAGCCCTCGACCATGCCAGCCTGAACGTGTATGGCGGGGAAGTCATGGCACTGGTCGGGGAAAATGGCGCGGGCAAATCGACGCTGATGAAGGTGCTCGCCGGGGACATCGGCAAAGACGCCGGCACAATCCGTTTGCGCGATCGCGAAGTCACGTTTTCCGGCCCCCGGGAATCGCAACGGGCGGGAATCAGCTTCATTCATCAGGAACTCCTTCTCGTGCCCGAACTGAGCGTCGCGGAAAACATTTTCCTCGGTCGCGAACCGCGCACGCGCCTTGGAATGGTCGACTGGGGTGTCTTGTACGCAAAAGCGCAGCGATTACTCGCCGCTTTACAGGCGCGTTTCGATGCCACTAGCAAAGTGAAAGATCTCTCGATCGGCGAGAATCAGATGGTGGAAATCGCCAAGGCGCTCGCTTTTTCGGCGCGGGTGATCATCATGGACGAACCGACCGACGCGTTGACCGACAAGGAAACCCATACCCTGTTCAAAATCATCGATACATTACGTGGCGAAGGCCGTGGGATTGTCTATATCTCGCATCGCCTCCAGGAAATTTTTGCCCTTTGTGACCGCGTGACGGTTCTGCGTGACGGCCAATTCGTCTGGGAAAAGGCGGTTGCGGAAATCGACGAGGGTCAGTTGATTGAGGCGATGATCGGACGCGAGTTGACCGAGCAATTTCCGCCTATTACCCCTTGTGAAGGTGGCGAAGCGGTGCTCGACGTTGACAACGTGAGCGGTCATGGGGTGCACAATGTCAGTTTTTTCTTGCGACGGGGGGAAGTTTTAGGCCTCTTCGGGCTGGTCGGCGCGAGGCGCACGGAACTCGTGAAAATGATTTACGGCGCGTTGCAGGTGAGCGCCGGCGTGGTGTTTGTCAAGGGCGAGCGGATTGACTGCCGCAGTCCCCACGAAGGATTGGCCTGTGGTATTTCCTATGTTTCGGAAGATCGCAAGCAAGAAGGTCTGATCCTTGGCCTGTCGGTCAGGGAAAACATCACGCTTTCCACGCTGAACCGCTTCGTCACCCACGGGCGGATCGACCGCGCGCGGGAAAAAGAAGTCGCACAGACCTACTGCGAGCGCCTCGATATCCGTATGCCATCGCTGGATAAAGAAGTGGCGTTGCTTTCGGGAGGCAATCAGCAGAAAGTGGCGATTGCCCGAGGGTTACTCGCGAATCCGACCGTGTTGATTCTCGACGAACCGACGCGCGGAGTCGACGTAGGCGCGAAAAAAGAGATTTATCGCTTGATCGACGCACTGAAAACCCAAGGAGTCGCGATTATCATGGTATCTTCGGACATGCCGGAAGTTATCGCCATGAGTGATCGTATCCTCACCCTTCACAACGGTCGCTTGAGCGGCGAATTCCAGCGTTCTCAGGCAAGTCCCGAGAAAATACTCGAAGCTGCGCTCGCCGCGCGGGCGGCATGAGGGAAAAACATGGCGAAAGCAAAATCATTTTCCTTGCAACAACTGCTGATCGAATACCGTTCTTTACTCTCTTTGCTGGTGCTGATTGCGATCGTCGCAAGCCTCAATCCGGATTTCATCGGCAAGGACAATTTGCTCAATACGTTTCGTCAGACTTCAGTGAATGCGATTATCGCGGTGGGAATGACGATGGTCATTCTAACGGCCGGAATCGATTTGTCCGTGGGATCGGTGTTAGCGCTGTGCGGCGCGATTGCCGCGGCGATGGTTGCGGCGGGCGTCCCCGTGATTTTGACGGTCGCGGCGACTTTGATCGTCGGAACGCTTCTCGGTACCTTGAGCGGGGTGTTGGTGGCGTTCGGCAAGGTACAGCCTTTCATTGCCACTTTGGTTACGATGACGCTTTTGCGCGGGGTGACGATGGTCTTTTGCGACGGCCGGCCGATCTCGACCGGTTTTTCCGAAAATGCCAATTATTTCATGCAGATAGGCACCGGCTACTTTCTCGGTATTCCGCTTCCCGTATGGATCATGGGGGCCGTCTTTATCATCGGCTGGGGCGTGTTGAAGCATCGGCCGATGGGGCGTTATATCTACGCGGTGGGCGGTAACCCGGTGGCTACGGCGCTCTCCGGGATTCCCGTCGCGCGGGTGCTGATTTTCGTCTATGCGGCCTGTGGCTTTTTCTCGGCATTGGCGGGGCTTGTCGTCACCGCGCGCTTGTCTTCGGCACAACCGACCGCAGGCATGATGTATGAACTGGACGCGATCGCCGCCGTTGTCGTCGGCGGAACAAGTTTGATGGGCGGCAAGGGGCATCTCTTCGGGAGCCTGATCGGCGCCCTGATCATCGGATTTCTGAACAATGCGCTCAATCTGCTCGATGTCTCGGCGTATTATCAGATGATCATCAAGGCGGTGGTGATCGCGACCGCCGTATTGGTGGATAACTGGCTCGTCAAACGCGAAGCCGTATGCAAGGTAACACAAAAGGAGAACAGATAATGTTCAAGAAAACAATGACATGCTTGATCGTCGTGTTGATGGCCGGATTCGCTGTTCATGCGACGGCCAAGGAAACTATTGCCCTGGTGATTTCCACTCTCGACAACCCCTTTTTCGTCGCCCTCAAAGAGGGGGCAGAAAAAAAAGCGCAGGAACTCGATGTCAATTTGGTTGTACTCGATTCACAGAACGATTCGGCCAGAGAGCTGGCCAATGTAGAAGACCTGACGGTGCGTGGCGCGCAAGTCCTGTTGTTGAATCCGACGGATTTCGGTGCGGCCGGCAATGCGGTCCGCTTGGCCAACGAAAAACAGATTCCGGTGATTACGATCGATCGTACCGCCGCTTACGGCGAAGTCATCACCCATATCGCCTCGGACAATGTGGCGGGAGGAAAAATGGCCGGTGATTTCATCGCGGAAAAACTCGGAACACAAGCGAAAGTTATCGAAATCGAAGGGATTCCTGGCGCTTCCGCTGCGCGCGAACGCGGGCAGGGCTTCGCGGAGGCGGTGAAAGCGCATCGGTTTCGGGTGCTCGCGTCTCAGCCTGCGGATTTCGACCGTACGAAAGGACTCAACGTCATGGAAAATCTTTTGACCGCCCATCCCGATGTGCAAGCCGTGTTCGCGCAGAACGACGAAATGGCCTTGGGCGCGCTTCGCGCCATTCAGGCGGCGGGGAAGAAAGTCCTGCTCGTCGGATTCGACGGCACGAAAGACGGCATCAGGGCGGTTCAGGAGGGTTTGATGGCGGCTACGATCGCGCAACAGCCGGAGAAAATGGGTGCCTTGGCGGTGGTTGTCGCCGACAAGGTACTCCACGGCGAAAAAGTCGCTCGTACAGTGCCGGTGGCGCTCGAACTGATCGACAAGTGAGGCGGAAAAAAGTCGCGCTGACGGTGAGGGAGCGTGTGACGATTGTCGCAATCGGGAAGGCGCGTCCATGAACGCGTCCGCTTACCTCTGTGTGGTCGGCAGCAGCAATATCGATCATGTCGTCGAAGTGGCGGAGTTTCCCCGTCCCGGACAGACGCTCGCTGCGACCGCCTATCGAGCGCACTACGGCGGCAAGGGCGCCAACCAGGCGGTAGCGGCGTACAAAGCGGGAGTCGATGTTCACTTTATCAGCGGCGTTGGCGACGACAGCGCCGGTGCTGCCATGGTCGATCATTTTTCCGCACTCGGCTTGGATACCCGGGCGATTGCCCGCTATGCAAAAACGCCGACCGGACTGGCGATGATTCAGGTCAATTCCCACGGCGAGAATACCATCGTCGTTGCCGCCGGCGCCAACAGCAGATTGTCGGCGCAGGTAATCGAAGCGCAGCGCGCGCGTATCGAAGCCGCGCGATTCCTTCTCCTGCAACTGGAAACCCCGCTCGACGGGGTAACGCGGGCGATAGAAATCGCTGCGGTAGCAGGCGTTCCTGTGGTACTCAATCCGGCGCCGGCGTGTCAACTGCCCGATCATCTTCTCAAGCCTCTCACCCTGATCACGCCGAACGAAAACGAGGCGAAATCGTTGACTGGCGTGGCCGTCGACGATCCCCGAAGCGCCGCGCGAGCGGCCCAAGTTCTGCGTCAAAAAGGCGTGCCCAGCGTAATGATCACGATGGGCGGGCGCGGTGTCTTTTATCGGCACGAGACGGGAGAAGCTTTCTATCCGGCTTTCCCGGTGCAAGCGGTCGATACCACCGCTGCCGGAGACGCGTTCCATGGCGCTCTGCTTACCGCGCTTGTCGAAGGCGCCGGGGTTCCCCAGGCGATCCGTTTTGCCCAGGCCGCTGCCGCCTTGTCGGTGCAGAAAGCCGGTGCCGAGTCATCACTGCCTTCACGCGATGCGATCATGGGTTTTTTGCGAAACGAGACCGCTTGAGGAACATCGATCGCTTGGATCTTCGGATGAGCGCTTTCCTTAAGGCGTTTCGCCGCGTTCGAGAAAACGGCGCATCGCCTCTACCGTCTCCTCGCTGCAATGATGTTCTATGCCTTCCGTATCGCTTCTCGCCAGTTCATCCGGTACGCCGAGCGCAAGGAGCATACGGAGGACGATGTCGTGTCGACGGGCAAATTTTTTCGCCATTTTCTGTCCGATGTCGGTGAGAAAAATACCGCGGTAGGGTCGTGCTTCCACGAGCCCTTCGCGTTTGAGTTTGGCGATGACTTTCGATACCGCCGCGGCGCTTACTCCGAAACGTCCAGCCAGATCGCTGCTGCGTGCCTCGCCAAGGGCGGCGTGCATGCGCGCGATTTCTTCGACATAATCCTCGACGATTTCATGATGGTGATCTTCTTTCACTCTCTGAAAATGGGTGCTTTGCGGGAGAATCGACATGACGGGTGAACAGCCCTTGAATAAGGAAAGACGGGATAACATAACACACGATACGACTCCAGGGAAAATGGATCTTCCATCATCATCCTGCGATATTTTTTATTGCGCCGGCGTCGGTTCGTCGCCAGCGTCGCCAGCGTCGCCAGCGTCGAAACTTCTCGGGCGGCGGTCGTCATCGGCTGCCGTGTGCCGCTTCCACCGTCCCGTGGGGCGGTCATCCCAGTGGTGAAGACAAGAAGAAGGGCGCCGTGGCATGGAAAAAGTCAAGGCTATCGGCGCTATCGAGAAGATGGCGACAAGCCCATGGCTCGATGTCGCGCTAACGATAAGAAAATACCGTGGTGGAAAAGGGGTCGATCCATACCGCTATTGCGGCCACGCCACGGCAATCGCCTTGCGGGAAAACGGCCGTGTGCCAAACATTGGGTGATCATCGCGACGCCGACGGGCCAATTGCCCTTGCCGGGAAGCGCGCGCGAGTGGCGCCGTTCAGGAAAAGGGCGGGATCATTCCCCGACTTTCCGCCGCAGGCTGTCGATATCATGGAACAATGGGTGGACGCGCCCGTCATCGGCGGTGATGAAATAGGCCTGACTCGGAGCGAGATAACAGCGTTTGCCGATTTCCGGGAGATGGCCGGCGAGGCTTTGCAGCGGCAGGAGGAGATGCCAGTTCTCCGCCTTTCCCCAGCCCTCGGTGGAAACGGTCAGACGATATTGACTGCCGAGCATGTCGAGACGCTTGACGCTTACCGGCATCTGCACGCCGCCGACCGGATGTCCGGCGAGTGCCAATTCCTGATTACGGATGGCAAGCGTGCCTTTGCCAACGGGAATGCGGCAATCGGCTTTCACCCAGACATTGGCAGCGATGCTGCCGAGATCGAGTACTTGCCCGCGCGCTTCGGCCGGCCATTCGTGGACATCGCTCATGAAGCGGAACACCGCGGCGTTCGCCGGATCGGAATAAAGCACATCGGCAGTCGCGGTCTGGAGGATACGCCCACCTTGCATAACGCAAATGCGATCGGCGAGATCGAGCGCTTCTTCCTGATCGTGGGTGACGAAGACCGCGGTAAAACCGAGTTCGCGTTGCAACTCTTTCAGCCAGAGACGCAAATCACGTCGCACCCGCACATCGAGCGCGCCGAACGGTTCGTCGAAGAGCACGACGCCTGCTCGGTCGCGAGCGCTCTCGCCAGCGCCACGCGCTGTTGCTGACCGCCGGACAGGCTGGCCGGATAGCGTTCGCCAAGGGGAGCGAGCTGAACCATCTCGAGCAATTGCCGCGCCTTACGGCGCTGCGCGGCTTGCGATGGACGCTTGCCGCGCGCCAATACGGCAAGCCCGAACGCGACGTTGTCGATCACTTTCATGTGCTTGAACAGGGCATAGTGCTGAAAGACGAAACCGATGTTGCGTTCACGCACCGCGACCTCTGTCACATCGCGGCCGTGGAGGATGATTTTCCCCTGATCGGCACTTTCCAGTCCGGCGATCAGACGTAGAAGGGTGGTTTTTCCCGATCCGGAGGAGCCGAGCAAGGCGAGCATTTCCCCGTCTTCGATTTTCAGGTCGGTCGCGTGCAGGGCAGTGAAGGCGCCAAACTGTTTACCGAGCTGTCGCAGTTCGATGCTCATGATGGCTCCTTGCGCGCGATATAGGCTTTGAGCAGCAGGGTAGACAAGGCAATCAGCGCGAGCAGAGAAGCGCAGGCGAAAGCGGCGCTTGTCTGATAGTCTTGATAAAGCGCCTCGACGGCAAGCGGCAGGGTCTGGGTTTCACCGCGGATGTTGCCGGAGACGATCGAGACCCCGCCGAATTCACCGATGGCGCGCGCGTTACTGAGAGCCACTCCGTAGATCAGCGGCCAGATGATCGTCGGCAGGGTGATTTTACGCCACAGTTGCCAGGGGCTTGCCCCGAGGGTGACGGCGGCTTCCTCTTCGGCGGCGCCATGCTGTTGCATGAAGGGGATCAGTTCACGCGCGACGAATGGAGATGTCACGAACAAAGTGACGAGCACTATCCCGGGCCAGGCGAACATCACTTGCAGACCATGCCCTTCCAAGTAGTCACCCAACCAGGAGCCGCTGCCATACAAAATGAGATACAACAAACCGGCAATCACCGGAGAGACGGCGAACGGGATGTCGAGCAACGTGATCAGCATGGCGCGACCGCGAAAATGAAACCGCGTCACGAGCCAGGCGAAGGCCGTTCCGAAAAGGACGTTGAGCGGCACGGTGATCACGGCGACCAGCAAGGTGAGTAAAAGCGCATGGACGTTGTCCGCGCTGCCGAGTGAGCGCCAGTACGTGGCGATGCCGTCGGAAAACGCCTGTCCGGCGATGGCGATGAGCGGCAGCGCGAGAAAGAGCAAGGAAAAGGCACAGGCGGAAAATATCAGCAGATTGCGTGTCAGGCGGTTCTCTCCATTCATTGGCTTTTTCCTTGGTGTTTCTTGTGAAAATACAATTGCCAGCCGTTGATCACAAGCAGCAGTAGCAGTGAGAACAGCAGTAAAACGGAAGCGATGGCGGCGGCGGCGGGAATATCGAACGCCTGTAGCTTGGTGAAAACCATCAGAGAAGTGATTTCGCTTACATACGGCTGATTGCCGGCGATGAAGATGACCGCGCCGAATTCGCCGAGGCTACGGGCGAAAGAAAGCCCGATACCACTGATCCAGGCAGGCATCAGCATCGGCCAGAGAACTTTGGCGAAAGTTTGCGCGGAACTCGCCCCGAGGGTGGCGGCGGCTTCTTCGAGTTGCCGCGGCAGAGCTTCCAGAACCGGCTGGACGCTGCGCACCACAAACGGAATACTGGTGAAAATCATCGCGATGACGATACCGCAGGGCGTATACGCGATCTTGAGGCCGAGCTTCGCGAATAATTGCCCATACCAGCCGTTTTCCGCGAAAAGACTGGCCAGGGTGATTCCGGCGACAGCGGTCGGCAGGGCGAACGGCAGATCGATCAGCGCATCGATAACGCCGCGCCCGGGAAAACGGTAACGTACCAGCACCCAGGCAAGCAGGCCGCCGAGGGCGCCGTTTACCAGGGAAGCGATCGCGGCGCTTACCAGCGTTACCCGGTAGCTGGCCAGTACACGCGGCTCGCCGAGTACGGCGAAATATTGCGACCAGCTCATGCTGCCGAGCGTAAGGGCCATGGCGGAGAGCGGCAGCAGCAGGACGATCGCGATAAACAGCAGGCTGATTCCCATGGTAAGGGAAAAGCCGGGCAGCACATGCGGGGATTTGCGCATCGATTATCCAGTGACGGGAAAACATCCACGAAACGGCCACCGCGTGGCGCGCTTCGTGATCGAGGGGAAGGGAAACGGTCGCTCAGCGCTGCAAGCGATCGAGCTTGGCGCCGCTTGCGAAATGTGTCTGCATCGCTTGTGACCAGGAGCCGGCGATTTCTTCTACCGTTTTCAGTTTCACTTGGGGAAATTTGTCGGCGTTCGCCTTGACCACTTGCGGATCCCGTACACGGTAATTGAAAGAAGCGAGCAATTGCTGTGCCGGTTTGCTGTAAAGGTAGTTCAGATATTCCCTGGCGACCGCTTCCGTCGCTTTTTTCTTGACATTTTTGTCGATCCAGGCGACCGGAAATTCAGCAACGATCGAGGTTTTCGGGACGATGACGCGATAATTTTTCTCCGCGTATTCCTTTTTGATATTGTTCACTTCCGATTCGAAGGTGATCAGCGCGTCCCCCAAACCGCGTTCGACGAAACTGGTGCTCGCGCCGCGTCCGCCGGTGTCGAAGACAGCGACATGGGAGAGCAGTTTTTTCAGATAGGCGTATTGGGCGCTCTCATCGTCAAAATGATCCTGTGCGTAACCGAGCGCCGCGAGATAAGTGTAGCGGCCGTTGCCGCTGGTCTTGGGATTGGGAAAGACGACGCTCACCCCGTCTTTGACCAGATCCCCCCAGTCGCGAATGTTTTTGGGGTTGCCCTCGCGCACCAAAAAAGCGGTGACGGAATAATAGGGAGAACTGGCGTTCGGCAGTCGGCTCGCCCAATTCTGCGGAAGCAACGGCCCTTTGTCTGCCAGCACTTGCACATCGGTGACCTGGTTGAATGTCACGACGTCGGCCTTCAGGCCGTGCAGGATGGCGTTCGCCTGCTTGGAAGAACCGGCGTGGGATTGTTTGATCTTCACCGTTTTTCCGCTTGTTTCCCGCCAATGTTCGACGAACATCGGATTGTAGGCGGCGAACAGCTCGCGGTCGATATCGTAGGAAGCGTTGAGAATCGTCTGATCGGCCGCTTGCACGGCAGAGAAAGTAAACGCCGAGAAGACGGTAAAAATAACTTTGGATGACATGTGTAATAATCCTTTAGAAATGTCTTTCCATCCTAATCGAAGCCGTGAGCACGGCATAACGTATTTTTTTATTCAATTATTCATTTTTGTTATCGACAGTTTTCTTCGCGCGTTGAGCAAATGCTTCGTTGTCGACGGTAACACCCCGTCCCATCCGGCGGGAGAACGACATTCGAGAAAAACGGCAATTCGTTTTCATCTGCCGCATTGGGCGAACCCTGCGAGATCACGTAAAAAATCGCGGCTATTCATCGCATTTTCGTGATTGCCAACACGTCCCCAACGAATCGCCCGCGAAATCGCGACAGATATAGCTAACGCATTATAATTTATCATAATTTATATGTTGACCTGCTCCCCTGAAAAGTCCTCGATTTGAGGCTAGTCATATGGAACTGAAAATCGCTTCATAAATTGATTGAGGAGACATAGACTCTGGGACGTTTGACTATCCCGGAGGGTGTTTTATGCCAGGCAGAAAGGGGCGGCCATCACCGCCATTGGTTTTGAGTTCTGAGGAGCGTGACTACCTTGAGCGTCAGGTTCGGCGACACCGGGCTCCCCGTTCTTTTTCCGATCGATGCCGGATGGTCCTGCGTTGCGCCGACGGGCTTTCGAGCAAGGAGGTTGGAGCCGAGCTCGGATTTCACGAGCACACGGTGGGCAAGTGGCGGCGGCGGTTCGTCAAGGATCGTGTGGACGGCCTTCTCGATGAGGCACGCCCCGGCCGCCCGCGCACAGTTGAAGACGATCAGGTCGCGGCGGTCATTGAACGGACATTGCACAGCAAGCCCCGTGACGCCACCCATTGGTCCATCCGTTCGATGGCGAAGGAAACAGGCCTGTCACACACGACGATCCGCCGCATTTGGAATGCCTTTGGCCTCCAACCCCATCGCAGCGATACCTTCAAACTGTCCAGTGACCCTTTGTTCGTCGAGAAGGTTCGCGATATCGTCGGCCTCTATCTCTCGCCGCCCAACCGGGCCTTGGTGTTGTCCGTTGACGAGAAGAGCCAGATCCAGGCATTGGACCGCTCCCAACCCATTCTGCCAATGGCCCCCGGCATCCCCGAACGGCAGACCCACGATTATGTGCGTCATGGCACGACATCGCTGTTCGCGGCTCTCGACGTGGCCAGCGGCTTTGTGATCGGGAAATGCTACAAGCGCCACAGGGCCAAAGAGTTTCTGTCCTTTCTGAAGGAAATCGACGCCAATATGCCCGATGATCTGGATATCCATATCATCATGGACAATTACGCCACCCACAAAACCAAGGAGGTCAAAGCGTGGCTCGCCCGCCGACCGCGCTACCACCTCCACTTCACCCCCACATCGGCATCATCGATCAATCAGGTCGAGCGTTGGTTTGCCGAACTCACCCGCAAACAGTTACAGCGGGGAGCGCATACCTCTGTCAAATCCCTGGAAGCCGATATCACCAAATTCATTCAGTGCCACAACGAGAACCCAAAGCCTTTCAAATGGACGAAATCTGCTGATGAAATCCTGGCCTCCGTCAGGCGCTTTTGCCAACGTGCTGATCAAACATTATGCGGCGAACTTTAGATTCAGGTGACTAGATGTTAGGTCCCATATTATGATGGAAGGAATTGGTTTTGAATCTTTGCGGTTCTTTTGTCCAGATCTTACAAACGTATTCGTATGGGGTCAGACCGCGCAATGTTTTTAACCGTTTTGCAAAATTGTACGCCCTGACAAATGCCTGCAGGTGACTGCGCAGTTGCTGGTGATTATCATCGTGATAGCGCTTGACCGTCGCTTCCTTGATCGTGCGGTTCATCCGTTCGACCTGGCCGTTCGTCCAGGGATGATTCGCCTTGGTCAGGCGATGTTCAATGTCATTCGCCGCACAGATCAGATCGAAACCTATCTTGCGGCGCGTGATGCGATTGCGCGGCGGTTCGGCAAACTCGATCCCGTTATCGGTCAGAATTGTGTGAATCTTGTAGGGCACCACTTCGAGTAGGTGTTCAAGGAATTCCTGAGCCGTCTCGCGATTGGCTTGCTCGACCAGCTTTGTCACCACGAATTGACTGGTTCGATCAATGGCCACAAAAAGATAGAGTTTGCCTTCTTGTGTTCTGAGGTGTGCACTGTCGATGTGGAAGTATCCAATCGGGTATTGCTTGAACTTCTCTCGCTTGGGCTTATCGCCATCCATGTCAGGCAACCGTGAGATGCCATGGCGCTGAAAGCAGCGATGTAACGAAGAACGTCTCAGATGCGGGATTGACGGTTGCAAGGCGTAAAGACAATCATCCAAAGGCAATAGCGTGTGCTTTCGAAAGGCAACGCATGCGGCTTCTTCTTCGAGACTGAGCACCGTTGAACGGGGGTTCTTGGGCCCCATAGGGGAGGGGCATCTTCAACGCTCTGACGCTTCTTCCATTTGCAAACGGTCTTTGGATCGATGCCGTAACGCTTGCTTAACGCCGCGATCGAAGCTTGCGATCGCTGTATTTCCGCTCTGACTGCGTGCGTGGTCTTGGCGCCTGGGTGTAAAACTTGTGCCATAGGTTCCTCCGTGCTGAGGGATCCGTATAAATCATTCCATTATATGATGGGATCAAACACCTAGAGGATTATCTTCTTGTGATATAGATTCAACCATTCTGAAACCCATAATAGAGATTTCCTTTTTATACCAACCATGACGTCTTTTTGCTCTGGCAAGGTCAGAGAATCTTGTAAAGCTACCTCCTCTTGCGACTCGATAGGTACCTTCTTTAGGAAGTAGGTCATCAATTATTTTTTCTCCCAAGGGATAAGGCTGATAAGCTGATGCTGTATACTCTTCAACATTACCAGCTAGATCTAGAATTCCAAATATATTTGCGCCATTAGGGAACATACCAACAGGAGTGCTTCTATAAATTTCTTCCTCGACGGTATTCGATAAACCGAGTTCAAATGAGTTACCCCATGGAAACTCATTTTGTACACCATTAGATGCTACATATTCCCACTCTTGCTCGGTTGGCAATCGAAATGAACGATTTGTTTTTTTGGATAGCCAAGAACAATATGTATCGGCGGCCTCAGCTGAAACAGTATAAACTGGATGATTAGCTTTATGAGATGGAAATATACCAAACTCCCATGAACTTGGTATTTCATCGAAACCCGTTTCAGTCAAAAATTTCTTAAATTCGATATTAGTAACACAATACTTCGCTATGCGAAATCTAGAAATTTCGACCTGATATTCAGGACATTCTTTTTCAATCCATTCAGAGATTACTCCTAAATGTTTGTAATACGAAGCTATGCGCTCTACTTTTGAGGGATTTAATCCAAGCGTAACTTTTTTTTCTGGAATATCAATCATTTTAGGTTCAAAGACTGATATTCTAGGATCACCAATAAATGATAGAATTGTTCCAGCTGCATAACGAGTTCTTGCGTCTAGATTTCTACTTTCAACAATACTAGCTAGTTCTGTCGAAGACATATTATGTAGTGACTTGAATTCCACACTGAAATCATCGAACTTAGTAGTAGTAAAAATTTTTGGAAGTTTTATAACACTCCGAACGTCCATTTTATTATCTTTTAAATACTATTAATCAAAGTTTTATGTGGTGAAGTTTTCCATCATAAGTTGATGCGATGAATTCATTCTTTAATTGGATATACTGAACAGATGAAATACCAGAAATACTAATTTTTTTAAGTTCAAAAATATTTTTCTTGATATCATAAATTGATAAGATGCCTCGATAATCTCCTGTGCATATTAAATCTCTTTCATTTGATGCAATACATTTAATCGAGTTTTTATGCGGAGTTTTGATGACTTCTGAACCGCCATCAAGAGACCAAATTCTTAATGTCAGATCTCTACTAATTGAAGCGAAAGCATTGTTGAAAGTAGTACAACCATTTACAATTTTTTCATGTTTACCAGAGAATTTTTCAATCATCACTAAGTTGCCAATGAATTCAGATAGCTTTACCTGATGATCTGCACATACAGTAAAAATATACGAACCTTTAGTGGAAATATCTTTTATCGCATTGTTATGTATATTATGAACCTTGACTAGCATCAAATTCCCCTGAACAATTGAGAATTGGATTATATCTCCAGTATAAGAGCCAACAACTAGTGATTTAATGCTGTCATTGCTTACAGTGTCGGCACAGTTAAGAGGAGAATGGTGACTGTATACTACATCCGCAGTCAACGCATTATAAACAGTTCCATCTTGACCCCCACAATATATCTCTCCTTCGAACTCGACAATAAAATTACATAAAGATGGAATTTTATTAATTATTTCATTATTAAGATGTATAATCCCTGAATCACCTGTTGTATAGATACCATTATCTTTTACTAGGATTGCATTAATTCCATTTGTTTCTTCAATATCGTCAGTAATCCAATTGCCATTATCTAAGTTATAGATGGCAACACGATCACCAAAAGTGACGAATGCAAGACGGTTTTCATCCAAAAAGGCACAAGAGCGCGGCCAAACAATATTGGGAGTTACACCGGTAGTATTTAGAACCAATGCTTGATTTTGTAAGGACCAAATTCTAAATGTTCGATCATAGCTTAGACTAATAATAATACCATTATTGGTTAATAGTCGTTTTACACCGAAATCATGAGCTTTTATCGAACTAATTAGGTTAGCATCGCTATCAAAGCAAGTTAATTCACCATCATCATTACCTGAAATTATAAGTCCATTGGAAGTTACACATAATGTGTCAGTTTCCATTCCCCCTAGATCAATAACTTTTAAGCAAATATTATCTACGGTATGCCAGTAGCGTAAAGTGCTATCATCTCCACAAGAGATAATAGTCTTTTCATCAATCCATTCAACCGTCAAAGCGTCTTTTGAATGACCTTCAAATAAATTAAGAGTCTGGCCTTCGATTGAAAAAACTCTAATCAAACAATCTCTAGAAGCAGTAGCAATCTTAGTACTACCTGCATTAAAACTAATACCCTCGACGTCATCATTATGATTTAGAACTGAAATCAATTCCAAAGAAGGAACTTTCCAAATTCGAACAGAATAATCGCTACTTGAAGATGCTAAATATTTTCCACATTTCGAAAATACCACTTGATTTGCTAGGTGATCATGAAAACCTACACTCATTGGAATATTTTTTTCGAACACCAAAGTATAATTTTATTGTCATAGCCAGCAGTAGCATAATATATATTTAAAAAAGATGCTACACAACTAATTGGGGATGTATGATACATATAAGACTCCTCAATATAAGAAATAACAAAAATCTAATATTCCTGAAACCTGTATACATCTAATTTGTTACAGAGATCTATACTTTTACCTTCTTTATCTTAAATAAACTATATATTCCCCTTCTGTTTATACGCATCACCAATTCCAATTATATACTACGTATTTTTTGGCAACAATTAAATTAATAAATATTCATTATTTTATATAAAAAAGTAAATGTATAAAATAACGATATCACTATGAAACTCACGAGCAACTGCACAGCCACCTGCAGGCATTCGTTAGGGCGTATCATTTTGCGAAACGGTTAAAAACGTTGCGAGGTCTGACCCATACGAATACGTTTGCAAGATCTGGATAAAAGAACCGGAAAGATTCAAAATCAATCCTTCCCATCATTAATGGGACCAAACAGCTAGCCGATTTTCAGTTCAAAATAGGCTCACTTCTATCTGAACCTGCACAGGATCGAAAACAGAAAAACCTGCTGCCTTGTCGCGGTTTTTTGCGCGTAGCGCAGGAAACTTATTTCTTCTTCGCGTTTATCTTACGTGTCAGCGTGTTGCGGCCAATGCCGAGGGATTGGGCGGCGCGCTGTTTGTGGTGATCGCTAAGGCGCAGCGCGGTATCGACGAGAATATCGTCGAAACGCTCGAGAAAGCGCCGATAAACCTCATTTTGGCGATTTCGCAAGGCTTCCTCGATCACCGCGGACAGTGCGATTTCCCAAGCGCCGTCGCTTTTTTCCATGGCGTTATCGGCTGTGGCTTTTTCGCCGCCCTGGATGAGCGCCGGCAAGTCCTCGATTTCGATGACCGGTACCGGCGTCATGATGGTCAGTTGCTGGCAGAGGTTTTCCAGTTGGCGGATGTTGCCCGGCCAAGCGTAGTCGAGGAGCCGTTTTTTGACCGCTTTGCTCAGTTTCTTCACCGCCAGTTGATGCGTGTTGGCGGCCTTTTTCAGGTGAAAGTCGAGCAGCGCGAGGATGTCTTTTCTGCGTTCCCTGAGCGGCGGCAGCGTAAGGTGGATGACGTTTAGACGATGATAGAGGTCTTCGCGGAATGTTCCGGCGGCAACCCGTTGGGCAAGATCCTTGTGGCTCGCGGCGATGATGCGGGCGTTTGCGTGTTGTACTTGTTGTCCGCCAATCGGGTAATAGCTGCCTTCGGCGAGCGCGCGAAGAAGTTTCGCTTGTAAAAACAAGGGAATATCGCCGATTTCATCAAGAAAGAGGGTGCCGTTGTTGGCTTCGCCAAAGCGGCCCTGGCGCGCCCGATCGGCGCCGGTAAAAGCGCCTTTCTCGTGGCCGAACAGTTCGGCTTCGGCAAGTTCCGGGGGAATCGCCGCCATGTTGAGCGCGACGAACGCGCCATCAGCAACCGGGCTGTGTTTGTGCAGCGCTTTTGCGATCAATTCCTTGCCGGTGCCGGTTTCCCCGCTGATCAGAACGTTGACGCGGGTTTTTGCGAGCCGGCCGATGGCGCGATAAAGCGCCTGCATCGATGGGCTGTCGCCGATGATGTCGTCGGCAAGCGGTGGTGTTTTCTCCCTCTTGCCGGAGGCCTGACGGCCTGCCTCGGCGGGTACGTTACGCAGCGCCTGGGCGACCAGGCGACGCAATTCTTCGAGGTCGAAAGGTTTCGGCAGGTAGTCGAACGCGCCTTTTCGATAGGCGTTTACGGTGATATCGAGATCGGAGTAGGCCGTGGTGATGAGAAAGGGCAGATCGGGGAAGCGGCGTTGCGCCTTTTCCAAAAGGCCGATACCGTCCAACCCGGGCATGCGGATGTCGCTGATGATCAAGGCCGGTGGCTTGCCGCCTGCGTTCAGTTGCTTGAGCGCATGACGGCCGTCGGCGAAAGCCTGTGTTCGGTATCCCCATTGCGCAAGGCTGTCCTCGATGATAAAACGAATCGAAGCGTCGTCGTCTATTACCCAGATTTGCCGCGTGTTCATGCTTTGCGCCTCGGAAGCGGGAGAAAGACGGAGAAGGCCGTTTCCCCGGAAGAACTTTGCAGGTCGATACTGCCGCCGTGGCGATGGACAATGTCTTGCGCAATGGCCAGGCCAAGGCCGCTGCCATGCTCGAAATGGCCGATCATCGGCTGGAATATCGCGCTTTGCAGCGTTTCCGGTATACCGCAGCCGTGGTCGATGATCGTCACGCATAGGGCGGATTTTCGCTGCTTGCCGGGACCGGGAGCGGGATAGGTGATGCCGGTGGCGATGGCGATTTCACCGCGATAGCATTGCGCTTTGGCGGCGTTGCTGATCAGGTTGTGCAAAACCTGCTGTATCTGGCCCGGATCGATGGCGAGATCCGGCAGGCTCGGATCATAGTCGCGCCGGAAGGTGATGTTTTCGTAAGCCGTATCCTGCTCGATCAGGGCGATGCTTTCTTCGAGGAGACGATGAATGTTGCTCGGCCGCAAGGAAGGGCGACCTTCGCCGGCCATCTGTTCGAGCAAGCGGTTCAACCGTTCCACTTGCGCGATGATCAGCTTAAGGTAGACGCTTTGTCGTTCTTTGTCGACATCGCGCAGACGCTGCGCGGCACCTTTGATCCCGGCCAGCGGATTGCGAATTTCGTGAGCCAGGTTGCGAATGAGCAAGCGGTTATGCTCGGCTTGTTGGACGCGATCGGCGGTTCTTACAATGACATTGGCCAGATCGAGCGGCTCGATTTCGACGAGAAAATCACCGCCCGCGATGAGGCCGATGGCAATGTCGGCGTTTATTTTTTTGCGCAGATGGGGAAGGATAAGCGTTGTATTGCGTTCAACCAGGGTGTTGCCGGGGGTGATCTCTGAGATCAATGTTTCCCAGCCATTGGGATGTTCGATAACCTGCGCGATGTTGTGTCGGTCGATTTGTTTCAAACTGTTGCCGATCAGGTTCTCGAAGGAGGGGTTGACGTAGTGAATGTTTTGTTCGCGGTTGATCAGGAGAAGGGCGATCCTGAGATGGTCGGGGATGGAGCGGATGTTTGCCATCGAGGGCGTTCGGGGGCGAGGGAAAAGGGCGGGAAAGTCCGCCCTTTTCGTCATGCCGTCAGCAGCTGTAATAAAGTTCGTATTCGAACGGATGCACTTGCAGACGCATCTGTTCGACTTCTTCACGTTTCAGCGCGATGTGGCCTTCGAGGAGGTTGTCGCTGAACACGTCCCCTTCTTTGAGGAAGTCGCAGTCCGCTTCCAGCGCGTTCAGCGCTTCTTCCAGTGAAAATGCCACTTGCGGGATGCTCTCGGCTTCTTCGGGCGGCAGGTCGTAGAGGTTTTTGTCCATCGCTTCACCCGGATCGATTTTGTTCCTGATGCCGTCGATACCCGCCATCAGCATCGCCGCGAAGGCCAGATAAGGGTTGGCGGTGGAATCGGGAAAACGCACTTCGATACGCCGCGCTTTCGGGTTGAAGATGTACGGCACGCGGATGGCGGCGGAGCGATTGCGTGCCGAGTAGGCGAGCATAACCGGCGCTTCGAATCCCGGCACCAGGCGCTTGTAGCTGTTGATCGAGGGATTGGTGAAGGCGTTCAGCGCTCTCGCGTGTTTGATGATCCCGCCGATATAGTGGAGCGCGGTTTGCGAGAGTCCGCCGTAAAGATCGCCGGTAAAGAGGTTTTTCCCGCCTTTGGCGAGCGACATGTGCACATGCATGCCGTTGCCGTTGTCACCGACGAGCGGTTTCGGCATGAACGTGGCGGTTTTGCCGAAGGTGTCGGCGACGTTGAGAATCACGTATTTGAGTTTTTGCACTTCGTCGGCTTTTTGGGTCAGGGTGTTGAAGCGAACACCGATTTCACACTGTCCGGCAGTTGCCACTTCATGGTGATGGACTTCCACATGGATGCCGACTTTTTCGAGTACCGCGCACATTTCGCTACGGATATCGCTCAGGGAGTCCACCGGGGAAACAGGGAAATAGCCGCCTTTCAGCCCCGGACGATGTCCCCTGTTGAGGCCCTCGAAATCGGCGTCGGAATTCCAGCAACCTTCTTCGCAGAGAATTTCCACCCAGGTTTTGTCGATCGCGGTTTTGTATTTGATCCCGTCGAAAACGAAGAATTCATTTTCCGGGCCGAACAGCGCGGTGTCGGCGATGCCGGCCGATTGCAGGTAAGCTTCGGCGCGTTTGGCGAGTGAACGCGGATCACGGGCGTAGCCCTGTAAGGTGTCCGGCTCGATGATATCGCAGGTGATGGCGAGCGTTTTCCGTTCCGCGAAGGGGTCG
Organism: Cardiobacteriaceae bacterium; assembly: GCA_965277745.1. Lineage (GTDB taxonomy): Bacteria > Pseudomonadota > Gammaproteobacteria > Cardiobacteriales > Cardiobacteriaceae. The sequence goes on along the minus strand of OZ255837.1, from coordinate 2,158,043 downwards.
AGAAAGGGCGTTTGCACATCCGGCATCAGAATCATATCCGATTCGTTGATTCCTTTCCATCCGGCGATGGAAGAGCCGTCGAACATCTTGCCTTCCTCGAAGAAGTCTTCATCGAGGGTGGAGGCCGGCATGGTAACGTGCTGTTCTTTGCCTTTGGTGTCCGTAAAACGCAAGTCGACGAAGTGAATCTCTTCTTCCGCGATGCGTTTTAGAATGCTTTCTGCGTTCATTTGTTCTCCTAGTGTTACGGTTTCGATTTGCTTTGCACGCGCTATGCCAATGTATATCATCATGAGGGGAAAAGAAAATCTTTTCCGCATAAAACAAGAGAAGTCTCGATATGGTGCATTGTGCACGATATTGGTGCGTACTGATCACCCAACCGGCCCACGCCCGCTATCGCGCGGTGAGACGAACAGGAAAATAGGCACGCAGGGCCTGCCGTGTCGATCCTTCATGCGCATGGAACTTGGGGGCACAGCGTCTGACGCGCTAGAATGGCACTTTTTGCAGGCGATCCACTATGGTTATCACGCGTTTTGCGCCGAGCCCGACCGGCGATCTGCATATCGGCGGCGTACGCACCGCGCTGTATTCCTGGCTGCACGCGAAACAGCACAACGGGCTTTTCAAACTCAGGATCGAGGATAGCGACAGGCAGCGTTCCAACGCCGCTTCCACGCAGGTGATACTCGAAGGCATGCAATGGCTCGGCCTTGCGCATCAGGGCGAGGTCGTCTATCAGAGTAGGCGCTTCGAGCTATATGACCGCATCATCGACGAGATGCTGGAAAAAGGACTCGCTTACCACTGCTGGTGCACGCCCGAAGAGCTGGATGCGATGCGCGCTTCCCAGATGGCTGGAGGCGAGAAACCGCGCTACAACGGCAAGTATCGTAACGGCGGCGCGCCGGTGTGTGGCGTCAAGCCCGTGGTACGGTTTAAAAATCCGCTTGCCGGCGAAGTGCTCTGGAACGATCGTGTACGCGGACAGATGAAGATCCGCAACAGCGAATTGGACGATATCATCATCCGTCGCAGCGACGGCACCCCGACGTATAACTTCTGCGTGGTCGTTGACGATGCCGCACAAGGCGTTACCCTTGTCGTGCGCGGGGAAGACCATATCAGCAATACGCCGCGCCAGATCAATATCTATCGGGCACTCGGTTATCCCGTGCCGGAATTCGCCCATGTGCCGATGATTCTCGGTGAAGACGGCAAGCGCCTTTCCAAGCGCCACGGGGCGACCAATGTACTTGATTACAAGAAGGCGGGTTATCTGCCGGAGGCCGTGCGCAATTATCTCGTTCGCCTGGGTTGGGCGCACGGCGATCAGGAAATCTTTTCCTCGGAAGAATTGTTGCGTTATTTCCGTATCGACGACGTGCACAGCGCGCCGTCAAGCTTCGATACGGAAAAATTGCGCTGGCTCAATCAGCAGTATCTGCAACGTGTTCCCGTCGAACGTCTTGTCTCCTTGCTACCGCCCTATCTTGCCGCTGCCGGATACGATCTTTCAGCGAAGCGATTGGAAAAGGCGCTGCCGTATTACCGGGATCGCGCGAAAACGCTCGAGGAAATGGCCGAGTATATGCAATGGCTGGCGAACGATCCCGAGGTCTATCCTGACAAACTCGTCAAAAAAGCGTTCAAAGGAGAACACACGATCGCCATTCTCGACGATCTGTATAAGCGGATCGACGCGCTTTTCGAGTACACGCGGGAGAACGTGCAGCACGCTTTGCAAGAGAGTGTCGCCCACTTTGCCGTCGCTTTCGCAACCGTCGGGCAAACTGCGCGCCTGGCGCTCACCGGTGGTCTGCCGTCTCCGGATCTGGCGGTTTGTTTCGTCTTGCTCGATAAACAAACCGCCCTGCGCCGTCTGCGTCAGGCAGAGAAATTTCTCTCGCAAATGCGGTGAACAGGAAAGGAAAGAACGATTGCCGTTGAAAATCGATTGACAGGGGCAGGGCGTCTGCTAAAATGCGCCCTCCTGGACAAAGCGTCGGGGCTATAGCTCAGCCGGGAGAGCGCCTGCATGGCATGCAGGAGGTCAGCGGTTCGATCCCGCTTAGCTCCACCAACTTCCCGCGTCCCCATCGTCTAGCGGTTAGGACATCGCCCTTTCACGGCGGTAACAGGGGTTCGAATCCCCTTGGGGACGCCATTTCCACCGACTTTTGTTTGGGTGCCAGCAGTTGCGATCGTCCCCATCGTCTAGAGGCCTAGGACATCGCCCTTTCACGGCGGTAACAGGGGTTCGAATCCCCTTGGGGACACCACTTCGAAGCTCATTGTTTTTTTACTCACGCGCTGTGCGCCGTTGCTCTCTTCTCCAAGGGGAAAAGCATGGCGAAGGGGAAAAGATGCGCCTCCGATCTGGAAAGAGTACCCGTAGCGTAGCGGCGGTTTTGTCCGAGAATCGCAATTTTTTTGTCATCGCCCGGCGGAAGCGGTCGGTCGCCGCGTCCGACACGCGGCGTTATCGATGAACATGCGTCTTGATTTGTAACCCTTGATCGCCTTGTTGCTCGTTCTTCTCCGGCCTTGTGTCGCCTATCGCAATCCCCGCGATTCTCCGGATACTTCCCCCTCTCGTGGCATCGCGTCCTTGTGAAGGGCTTTCATTGCCATCTGGATAGCCTCGTCGCAAGAAGTAAGTTTTATGAGAAGATCCTTTTGTATCTTGAGCGCTAGACAGGGCCACTTCCTATGCAAAGGGTGTCGTATTTTGTGGCTAATTTAAGTCCAATTTTCCTGACAATAATTTCTAAGTAATTTTATTAAAAGGAGAATATCATGAAACTACATTTCTATATAAAAAGGCCTCTTGAATTTGATCATTCTTTCCGCTGGGAGTTTGATAAGTATATTCCGTCAATATATGACATATATTCAATAAAGGAAATTTTGAAAATAAATTCTGTTTTTCTATTCTCATTTCCCTTTGAATATAAAGAAAGAATTCTCATTTAAGATTTAGCAAAAGAATTAAAATTGAAAACCCCATTTGTTTCGTATGAAAATAAGAAACATCATAATAAATCGTTTAGTGGTAATATAAATTATATAGGTTCTCCAAAATATGAATCAAAGCATATTGTTTTTGGTAAGACAACAGGGCAAGCTTTTCATGTTGATGGAACGTTTGAAGAAATAGGAGCTGTAGGCACAACTATACTATGCTGCCTCAACCCTGCATATTATGGAGGAGAGTCTATATTTTTTCATGCAAATCGAGCATTTAGATACTTTCAGAGTAAAAACCCTGAACTTGCAGAACTGTTTCTTCTTCCTAATGCTCTTAGAAGATTTAATTTTGGATATGATCATGAAAGAAAAAAAGAAAGTATTGGTCCTGCCTTTGCTTATAAAAAAGGGAAATTGATAACAAGATTCACAATTGATGGTAGTGCGGATTGGGTGTATGGTTTTCAACGGATAGAGGGACTCAAGGAAGCATTCCTATCTTTTCAGCAATTTTACGCTGTCGACAGCCCCTATATAAAAATCGTAAAATTACGAAAAAAACAAGGCGTTATATTTTCAAATGCTTTGATCTCTCATGGTAGATTGGCTTTCGAAAACCATCCTGATTCTCCAAGAGTTTACTGTCGCGGATTATTCGTGGAAGATATCGTATGAACACAAATAGACACAAAGGGACACCGTTTATTTTATATCTCCTGGTCACATTAAGTCCCTTGGGCATTGATTTGCATTTGCCTGCATTGATCGAGATAAAAAATTATTTCGAAATCACGGAGAATCTCGCTCAATTGTCTATTTTGTCTTTTGTCTTTTCGATGGGGATTGGACAGTTATTGTGTGGTTTTTGGTCACAAAAAAAAGGAAAGAAAAAAATTGGTTACTTGGGAGCGATGGCCTTCATCGTCGGATCCATGGGGGTCCTGTTCTCTACCCGCTATAACGCGCTTTTATTTTTTAGAGTTTTGCAAGGTTTGGGCGCCAGCGCGCTCAGTGTGATTGCCTATGCCACCGTCAATGAAAATTATAATGAGAAAGAAGCCTCGATTATTTTTTCCATACAAAGTGGATTTTTGAATGTCATTCCAGCGGTAGCACCTGTTTTAGGCGCATTGTTATTGACGTTATGGAACTGGAAACTTATTTTCGTCTTCTTTTTTTTTATGGCGTTTTAACTTTATTTATTTTCAATAAAACTTATCGTTATGTCGATGCCGTTTCCAATGTAAATTATTCGAAGTCGATTATTGGAATCTTCACCGATAAAAAATTCTTGTTCTATGCTGGTATTTGTGTATTATGTCTTGGGTATATCATGACTTATCTCAGTCTTGCCCCTGTCCTTATGATTGAGGTTTTCAAAACGACTCCCTTGGTATTTTCAATCTATTTTTCTATTAATGCGGTTATCATTTCCACCGTTTCTTTTTCTCTAAAAAAGATCATTATTCTTTATAATGCAAGAGTTTGTGTCGCTTTCGGGTTACTATTGATCACGATATCCGCTTTGGGACTTTTAATATTGAGTAAGCAATTGAATATGAATCTGTTTTGGCTTTTGATTGCGCTTGGAAGTGCAGGCTTCGCTTTCAGTCTTGGACCTTCGATATCATTTGCTTTGTCCAAGCACCAGGAATACTCTGGAATTGCCGCTGGCTTTTTGGGATTTATTTATTTGACCTTCTCACCTATGCTTGCTTTTTTCATTTTGAAAATTAGCAACACCAGCATATTTTTTTATGGCCTCTGCTTTTTCATTCTATCCTCGTTATTTTTAGGGCTATTGATTTTCCAAAATGATCGAAAAAGAAAGTGAATAGAGTCGTCATGAGATCCGTTTTGTGCGAAAACGCCCTTGATGCACGGAGATACAAGAGGCATGTGCATGATCGCATCCTACCATCGGCACGATATTTCAGATAGGATTTAACCAATTTTGCAGCTGCAGAAGTGGCGGAAAATCGGGGGGCTTGCCAGGAACAACCGCTGTATGAAGGCATGGATTGGAAGCGGTCACATTTGGTGGCGCGCTTTGGCTTGGGCGTCACAGCATTGTTTGTGGTGCTTCCCATCTGTGTAGCGAAAGCACCCCCATTCGATGATACCCGGTCGCCGCGTTTGCGCATTTGGCTTGCGTTGCCTTGCGGAGCCGCGTTATCTGCTGTATTCCATGTTTGTAATTGACAAGCGAAGGCTATGTGAGATAAGCTGAAGTTTCTTGTCGGACTCCTCTGTGGCGCAATGCTTTGCAGGTCTTTGTTCTGGCTTGGGCGGCCAACTTTTGTAAAATATATTACAATATATATCAATTTTCACATCGATATCTCCTTTGGCTTCGCCAGTCATTTCGTTTTTTCATGCGCTGGCATCGCCTTGAAAAGGCGTTCTTTGCGCGGGTGTAGCTCAATGGCAGAGCAGAAGCTTCCCAAGCTTACGACGAGGGTTCGATTCCCTTCATCCGCTCCAGTTTCGCTTCTCTCATTCTTTTAGGGGTTGTACCAGATAACACATAAAGGGTGTTATCTGGTACAACATCATTATTATTTAGAAAAATAGCTGTTGGTGCGGGAAGCGGGACTCGAACCCGCATGGCATTACTGCCGAGAGATTTTCTTACTCACCACAGCTTTCGCTGCCTGTGTAGCCACCGTTCGGAGTCTGGACTTTCTCTTGACCATAGGCTGATTCCCATAGGTCCCACCCGTCAAGTCTCTACACCTTCCTGATTACCCAGGCTTGGCTCGGGATTGCCACCACCCTGATGTGCTGAGGTTCCCCCGAATTTGAGTGGATTCTTTCAGGAAGTTTCCTCTCCTGACGCTCAATTTTATTCAAGTCTCTTGTGTCTACCGCTTCCACCATTCCCGCTTGGCTCGCGTATTGTACCAAAAATATGCAAATCGGTCACGCCAATGCTGTAAACTCTTCTTTTCGCGGTACCCTTACCACGAAACGTTGAAAATCATGGCAATATAGAGAAAACCATTATGGGGGATGTACCAGGTAACACATAGAGGGTGTTATCTGGTACATCCCCTAAATTAATTTTACCTACAGAAATCCGATTTTAGCACAATCGCAATCATGAAGTGATTTTTCCCGCACCAAAAGGCGAATCCGGATTTCCATTCAGGAAGCTTCCCTTTTCGCGAAAACAGGGAAAAAGCAAGATACCTCTAACGCCACAAGCGCTTGGAAATTACCACATCTTCTTGCTTCTGCTCGCTCTTCCAGATCGAGGCCGCCATAAAGAGAGGTCGGGTTTTCTCCGCGAGAGAAGTTCTCCACTTCCGGCAAGGCAATCGTCAAAGCGCGGGCGAAAACGGAGCACCCAGGAAAACGGGCCAACTTGGCGTGATAGGAAACGCAAACAGGATGGTTTGAGCGACAAACCTTCCTTAGATGTTTGATCCTATATTTTAATGGCAAAACATTTTCCATTGAATGGAAGAAAGCACTATGGGACAGATTTTACACGGCAGCGCCCAAACGACAGAGGCAGTGCGTCGAGCGATACAAAAGAGTCAAGAGAGCCTGAGAGTGCTTGCCAAGCGTTACGTAATCAACCCTAAGACCGTTGCCGAACGGAAGAAGCGAAACTCGGTTGCCGATCTGCCAACAGGCCCCAGGCAGCCGCATTCGACGGTTCCGTCCTCCGAGGAAGAGGCGATCATCGTCGCCTTTCGAAAGTACACGCTGTTGCCATTGGATGATTGCCTTGACGCGCTGCAAGCAACCCGCCCTCACCTGACACGCGCCTCGCTGCATCGCTGTTTGCAGCGACACGCCATCTCAAGGTTGCCGCATTCAGAAGGAGACAAACCGGCAAAGAAAACCTTCAAATCCTACCCGATCAGCTATTTCCCCCTCGACATTGCCGAGGCGAGCAGCGTACAAGGAAAGCTGTGCTTGTTTGTGGCCAATTTGTGGCCAATGTTCGCAAGGCCGGCAACATCGTCGTTTGCTTCGACCTTAACCGGTCGCTGGCGTTGTACCGGCAGTTCGACGCCCGTCCGTACCGGTGAGAAAACCGTTTTCATCCACCGCCTGGTTTTGTAAGAGAAAATCAATAGAGTTGGGTATAGCCTTCGATGCTCGCTTAGGGGACAGTGGTGATTCATCAAAACTATTTATTCTCGATTGGACAACCACAGACGGGTCGGCGCGTTATGGCGGCTGCGCTTGTATGACGCCCGCCGGATTTCCGTAAATCCCTGTGCCTTCCAGAAAGCGTGGGATGTGCTGTCATCGCAGAAACTGACGCCGATACGACCGGGCAGGGCATTTTTTGCGTGATCGATAAGGCGCGTACCGACGCCTTGCCGGCGGGCATTTGCCGCCACGGCAATGCGTTGCACGCGGTACATTGGCCGCATAGACCACTTCGGATTTTTCGTGTGCAGGAGCAGTTGCTGCATCAACAAGCGACCGCGGGGGCGGCGTTCGCCCGTGACGATCTTTTGTACCAGCGTATTTGGCAGCGGCGTTTCCAAGAGGAGACTCGCCACCCCAAAGAGGTGTTCTTCCGCCGTGGCGGTCAAGAGTATCTGATCTGGAAGATCGAGCAGGCGTTTCAGATCTTCCGGGCGGGTTCGATAGTGTGCGGTGCGAAGCAGTTGCCAGAGTTCGGCAAGCCGTGTTTCATCGGCGACGAGTTCGGACGGGGAAATCCATCTGATCTGTAGCGCGCTGCAAGAAACCGGTAGGGCATTTCTTGATGTTTCGTTCTGTTGAAGCGGAAACAGTCGCGTGATGAACCGCTCCAGTGGGTCGTTTTCCCGATAGCGTCGACCGCTGCCAAGGGTTTGTATCGCCTGCGCGGGCAGTTGCAGTTGCGGCAGGGTTTTGGTGAGGAAGGTATTGGCGCTTCCCTCGTAGCCGGCGATGGTGGTCGCCAGTGTGTAGGAAGGATAGTTTCGGGTCAGTTGCAGCAATTGGGCGGGGGGGAGTGCCGCGGCCTCGTCGATAATCAAATGGACGGCCGACGGTTTTTTGCGACAAGCGCTGTCGGGCGAGAGAAAACACAGATATTGTTGGATTTCTTTGGGCAGGCGATTGATTTCCGTTCGGTTGTCCCTAAAAGGTGAGACAACCAGTAACGGACGATGCCCATCGCCGACCAGACGACGGATTTTTTCGGCCAGCGCGTGCGATTTTCCTCGTCCGCGTTCACCGAGGAGAACGAAGGGATCTTTGCGATAGAATGGCTCTGTGAGCTTTTCCCGATGGGAAAACGCCGCCGCTTTTCGGGTAGCGGATGCGTCGTTGGCCTCGCCTTCGGCAAGGCGAAGCAGGCGGGCGTTGAAGTTTGCCTGGCAGCGTTGTATCGCGGTACCGTAATCGAGCAGGCGTCGGTGATCGGGATCGCCGTCGCGATATCGCGACGGCAAGTGCAAATACAAATTGTGCCCGTCGGCGATAGTGCCGGCCAAAGCCGCCAGCGCGTTAGGGTACAGTCCGCGTTGGGCGTCGTAATAGAGATCACCGCGGGTGGTGCCGAGGTGACGGCGATACTCGCCAAGTGCGATGTCGCGGCCGAAGACGCCGCTCGATGGCAGTTCGGCGCTGGAGATGAGGAACAGGCGACGCATTTTTTATCGAGTTCACAGAGTCAACTTGATATTTTCGCACAATCTGTTGTCCATTTATCGCTTGACGACAGAGATCGAGCCGTTACAAGAGGGATTGGGAAAAAACAGGTAGGAAAGCGAAGCGGATGCTGCCTCGGACACCGATCACACGTTCGCGCCGAAATGGGCGGCATGAAAGAGGTAACGACGGACACGACGGGCGCGCGTTCCAATCGAAATCAGGGCGCGTTCGAGGGAAGAAAATTGATCTGTCCGTTTTGCCCGCGTTGACGCAGGTAATGATCGCACAGAACAAGCGCCGTCATCGCTTCCATGATCGGGCAAGCACGCAGGCCGACACAGGGATCGTGACGCCCTTTGCTGACGATCTCGGTGTCTTGACCGCTGGTATCGGTCGTTCGTCCGGCGATCAGAATTGAGCTGGTTGCCTTGAAAGCGGCGCGGGCGATGATTTGCTGGCCGCTTGAAATACCGCCTAAAATACCGCCCGCATGGTTACTGAGAAAGCCTGCGGCGGCACGGTGTTCATCGCGAAATTCACTGCCGCGGCAGGAAATGCAGTCGAAGCCGTCCCCGATCGCCACGCCTTTTACCGCGTTGATGCTCATCAGCGCGTGTGCCAGTTCGGCGTCGAGGCGATCGAATACCGGTTCGCCGAGCCCGGCGGGGACGTTGTCGGCGATCACTGTCAGTTCGGCGCCGATGGAGTCGCCTGATTTACGGATTTCATAGAGATAGCGTTCGAGCATTGCCGTTTGTTTGTCGTTCGGGCAGTTGAACGGGTTGTCCGCGACACTCTGCCAATTGTCGAACGATAGCTTGTGTTTGCCGATTTGCGAGACGTAGCTACGAATCTCGATGCCGGCAAGTGTTTTGAGTACCGCTTTCGCGATCGCGCCGGCGGCGACGCGGATCGCCGTTTCCCGCGCCGAAGCGCGGCCTCCGCCGCGATAATCGCGGCGGCCGTATTTGGCGAGATAGGGGAAATCGGCGTGTCCGGGACGGAATTTGTCTTTGATCGCGAGGTAGTCTTGACTGCGTTGGTCGCCATTGTAGATGATCAGGCCGATCGGCGTACCGGTAGTCTTTCCTTCGAAGATGCCGGAGAGAATCTGACTTTCGTCGCTTTCCCTGCGTGGCGTCACGTAGCGACTGGTACCGGGCTTGCGTCGATCGAGATCTTTCTGCAAGGTTTGCGGATCGAGATCGATGCCGGGCGGACAGCCGTCGACGATACCGCCGATCGCGATGCCGTGGCTTTCGCCGAAAGAGGTCAGGGTGAAAAGTTTGCCGAAGGTGTTGCCGCTCATGGAATGCTCTCAGATCGTCCGAAAAGACGGACAGACAATGGGAAAATCAGGAAATGACGCTTTCGATGCGCGCGGTAATTTCTTGCACCTCGCCGCTGCCGTCGATCCGGCTCAATTTGCCTCGTTTTTCATAATACTCGATCAACGGCTGGGTTTGCCGTTCAAATACGTTCAGGCGACTGCGGATCGTTTCTTCCTTGTCGTCGGCACGACCACGGGCGAGCATACGCTTGACGATTTCTTGCTTGTCCACTTCGAGGAGGAAAGCATGATCGGTTCGTTTCCCTTTGTCGGCAAGCAGTTCCTCCAATGCTCGCGCCTGGGTGAGGGTGCGTGGAAAGCCGTCGAACAACGCGCCGCGATCGCCGAGGCGTTTCGCGATCATGGCGATGACGATGTGATCACAAACCAGTTTGCCGGCGGCCATCACCGTTTGCGCCTGTTTGCCTAGTTCGCTGCCAGCGCGGATCTCGGCACGCAACATGTCGCCGGTGGCCAAGTGTCGCAGATCGTGCTGCTTGACCAGTCGTGCCGATTGCGTCCCTTTACCCGACCCCGGGGCACCCAGGAGAATGATGTTCATGCGCTTTTCTTGCTCGTGAAGAAAGGAAACGAGGCGGGCAGAGTACCATGTGGCATTACCGCACTCAATGATCGCGTACTTTCGGGCAGCGATCTAGGGTGTGTTGATACTATATTTTGATCATCGGCCACAAAACCTGCCATTGGTGATGGATCGTGCTTATGAGGGAAACGAGACGCGCCGAGTTGACCTTTGCTTTGAGCTTGTCTTCCCTCCCAAATAAAATCGCGTCCACCCTTGGGAATATGACAAATATATTAAAAAATATAATGAAATTGAGCGTCTTTTTCGTAGATTGAAAAACTTTAGACGTATATTTTCTCGCTTTGGGAAACTCGATATCATGTTCAAGGCATTCATCAAATTTGCACTTATCATCGATATGATTAGTGTCAACACACCCTAGTCACCTGAATCTAAAGTTCGCCGCATAATGTTTGATCAGCACGTTGGCAAAAGCGCCTGACGGAGGCCAGGATTTCATCAGCAGATTTCGTCCATTTGAAAGGCTTTGGGTTCTCGTTGTGGCACTGAATGAATTTGGTGATATCGGCTTCCAGGGATTTGACAGAGGTATGCGCTCCCCGCTGTACCTGTTTGCGGGTGAGTTCGGCAAACCAACGCTCGACCTGATTGATCGATGATGCCGATGTGGGGGTGAAGTGGACGTGGTAGCGCGGTCGGCGGGCGAGCCACGCTTTGACCTCCTTGGTTTTGTGGGTGGCGTAATTGTCCATGATGATATGGATATCCAGATCATCGGGCATATTGGCGTCGATTTCCTTCAGAAAGGACAGAAACTCTTTGGCCCTGTGGCGCTTGTAGCATTTCCCGATCATAAAGCCGCTGGCCACGTCGAGAGCCGCGAACAGCGATGTCGTGCCATGACGCACATAATCGTGGGTCTGCCGTTCGGGGATGCCGGGGGCCATTGGCAGAATGGGTTGGGAGCGGTCCAATGCCTGGATCTGGCTCTTCTCGTCAACGGACAACACCAAGGCCCGGTTGGGCGGCGAGAGATAGAGGCCGACGATATCGCGAACCTTCTCGACGAACAAAGGGTCACTGGACAGTTTGAAGGTATCGCTGCGATGGGGTTGGAGGCCAAAGGCATTCCAAATGCGGCGGATCGTCGTGTGTGACAGGCCTGTTTCCTTCGCCATCGAACGGATGGACCAATGGGTGGCGTCACGGGGCTTGCTGTGCAATGTCCGTTCAATGACCGCCGCGACCTGATCGTCTTCAACTGTGCGCGGGCGGCCGGGGCGTGCCTCATCGAGAAGGCCGTCCACACGATCCTTGACGAACCGCCGCCGCCACTTGCCCACCGTGTGCTCGTGAAATCCGAGCTCGGCTCCAACCTCCTTGCTCGAAAGCCCGTCGGCGCAACGCAGGACCATCCGGTATCGATCGGAAAAAGAACGGGGAGCCCGGTGTCGCCGAACCTGACGCTCAAGGTAGTCACGCTCCTCAGAACTCAAAACCAATGGCGGTGATGGCCGCCCCTTTCTGCCTGGCATAAAACACCCTCCGGGATAGTCAAACGTCCCAGAGTCTATGTCTCCTCAATCAATTTATGAAGCGATTTTCAGTTCCATATGACTAGGTGTTAGGTCCCATATTGTGATGGAAGGAATTGGTTTTGAATCTTTGCGGTTCTTTTGTCCAGATCTTACAAACGTATTCGTATGGGGTCAGACCGCGCAATGTTTTTAACCGTTTTGCAAAATTGTACGCCCTGACAAATGCCTGCAGGTGACTGCGCAGTTGCTGGTGATTATCATCGTGATAGCGCTTGACCGTCGCTTCCTTGATCGTGCGGTTCATCCGTTCGACCTGGCCGTTCGTCCAGGGATGATTCGGCTTGGTCAGGCGATGTTCAATGTCATTCGCCGCACAGATCAGATCGAAACCTATCTTGCGGCGCGTGATGCGATTGCGCGGCGGTTCGGCAAACTCGATCCCGTGATCGGTCAGAATCGTGTGAATCTTGTAGGGCACCACTTCGAGTAGGTGTTCAAGGAATTCCTGAGCCGTCTCGCGATTGGCTTGCTCCACCCGCTTTGTCACCGCGAATTTGCTGGTTCGATCAATGGCCACAAAAAGATAGAGCTTGCCTTCTTGTGTTCTGAGGTGTGCACTGTCGATGTGGAAGTATCCAATCGGGTATTGCTTGAACTTCTCTCGCTTGGGCTTATCGCTATCCATGTCAGGCAACCGTGAGATGCCATGGCGCTGAAAGCAGCGATGTAACGAAGAACGTCTCAGATGCGGGATTGACGGTTGCAAGGCGTAAAGACAATCATCCAAAGGCAATAGCGTGTGCTTTCGAAAGGCAACGCATGCGGCTTCTTCTTCGAGAGGGAAACCGTTGAACGAGGGTTCTTGGGCCCCATAGGGGAGGGGCATCTTCAACGCTCTGAGGCTTCTTCCATTTGCAAACGGTCTTTGGATCGATGCCGTAACGCTTGCTTAACGCCACGATCGAAGCTTGCGATCGCTGTATTTCCGCTCTGACTGCGTGCGTGGTCTTGGCGCCTGGGTGTAAAACTTGTCCCATAGGTTCCTCCGTGCTGAGGGATCCGTATAAATCATTCCATTATATGATGGGATCAAACACCTAGATAATTAGCGGCCATAGACATTGCGTGGCAGCGCATTTTTCCCAGATGACACCGTCACTTTGTTACAATACAATTTTGCCGAGACGATAGAGGACTGATGATGAAATACTTCACGAAAGACCATGAATGGGTGCAAGTCGAGGAAGATCTGGCGAAAATAGGCATCACCGATCATGCGCAGTCGGAACTCGGGGATATTGTCTTCGTCGACCTCCCGTCTGTCGGCGACAAATTCAAAGCTGGAGAGGAAGCCGCGGTCGTTGAATCGGTGAAAGCGGCGGGAGAAGTGAACGCGCCGGTTGGCGGGGAAGTGGTTGCTGTCAACGAAGGGTTGCACGAAGAACCGGGCAGGATCAACAGCGACGCCCAGGGGGATGGCTGGATGTATCAGGTAAGAATGAACGATGCCTCGCAACTCGACGACCTGATGGATGAGCAAACCTATCGCGACTATCTGGTTGCTTAAGGAAAATCGCCGGTGACCGAAACAAGCGCGGGAGAAGGTTTTTACCATCGTCATATCGGCATCTCTCCTCGCGAGTGTGCACAAATGCTCGCCTTCCTAGGTTACGCTTCGCTTGATGATTGCGTAGACGCAATCGTGCCGCCATCGATCCGGCGTGAGACCATGCATCTGCCCGAACCGCTCGGTGAGGCGGCGGCGCTCGCGGAACTGCGTCGTCTCGCGGAAAAAAACCGCCCGCTCAGATCGTTGATCGGTCAGGGTTACCACGCATGTGATATGCCTGCGGTCATCGCGCGCAATCTCCTCGAAAATCCCGCATGGTACACAGCTTACACCCCGTATCAGGCGGAAATCTCTCAAGGCCGTCTCGAAATGTTGCTTAATTTCCAGACGATGGTTGCCGATCTCACCGCGATGGAAATCGCCAACGCCTCGTTGCTTGACGAGGCGAACGCGGCCGCGGAGGCGATGCTGCTGGCAAGACGGCTGAGTAAGAGCAAATCGTGTTCTTTTCTCGTTGATGCCCATGTGCATCCGCAGACATTGGCGGTTCTGCGCACGCGCGCGCAATATCAGGGAATCGACATCGTGACCGGCAATCATTGCGAGACTTCTCCCGCGGCGAAGGCCTTCGCCGCGCTCTTGCAGTATCCGGAAACGCGCGGCGGCTGCGCGGATTTTTCCGCCTATGCCGAAGCGCTTCACGCCCAGGGCGCGATTCTCTGCGTGGCGAGCGATCTCCTTGCCCTGACCCTGCTCAAGGCGCCGGGCGAAATGGGAGCGGATATCGTCGTTGGCAACAGCCAGCGTTTCGGGGTGCCGCTCGGTTTCGGCGGGCCGCATGCCGCGTTCATAGCCACCCGCGACAAATTCAAACGCAGCATACCGGGGCGTATTGTCGGCGTCTCTCGCGACAGTCATGGCAAAACCGCATACCGCCTCGCCTTGCAGACCCGCGAGCAGCATATCCGCCGCGATAAGGCGACCAGCAATATTTGTACCGCGCAAGCATTGCCGGCGATGATGGCCGCTGCCTACGCCGTTTATCATGGCCCCCAAGGGCTGCGAGCGATTGCCGAGCGCATATACGATCTTGGCGCACGCTTTTCCACTTCCCTGCGCGACTATGAGATGACACCGGTGGCGGATACTTTCTTCGATACCCTGACTTACGCTTTCGCCGACGCGGTGGCAGCGCAGATGGTGATGACGCGCGGCCTGGAGGCGGGGATCAATTTTCGCCGCGTGAGCGAGACGGAAGTCGGTTTGTCCTTCGATGAACGCAGCACGGTGGCGGAAGCCGAAACCTTATTGCGCTGTTTTACGGGCGATCGTGCGGCCAAACTGCGCGAAACCGGCGCGGCAATCCCCGAACACCTGCGCCGTCGCTCGACTTATTTGCGTCATCCGGTCTTCCATCGTTACCACGGCGAAACGGATATGATGCGCTATCTGCGCCGCCTCGCCGATTATGATCTCGCCCTTGACCGCACGATGATTCCGCTTGGTTCCTGCACAATGAAACTCAATGCCGCGAGTACTCTGTTACCGATGGCCTGGCCGGAATTTGCCGACATCCACCCTTTTGCGCCCGCTGATCAGACCTGCGGCTATCGACAATTGTTTGGCGACTTGGAAACCTGGCTGGCGGAAATCACCGGTTATGACGCTGTTTCGCTGCAACCGAATTCCGGCGCGCAGGGGGAATACTGCGGCTTGTTGGCGATCCGTCGCTATCATGAAAGCCGCGGTGAGAAAACGCGCGACGTCTGTATGATTCCGGCTTCCGCGCACGGCACCAATCCTGCTTCCGCGAGACTTGCGGGCATGCGCGTCGTGGTGGTCGGCTGTGATGAAAACGGCAATATCGACAAAGACGATCTGCGTGCTCAAGTCAACCGCCATCGTAAGTGTCTCGCGGCAATGATGCTGACGTATCCGTCTACTTATGGCGTGTTCGAGGAAGGCGTCGACGCGTTGTGCAAATTGATTCATGACGCTGGCGGACAGGTTTATCTCGACGGGGCGAATTTGAATGCCCAGGTCGGGCTTGCCGCGCCAGGGCTTTATCACGCCGATGTTTCCCATTTCAATTTGCACAAGACCTTCGCCATTCCCCACGGCGGCGGCGGGCCGGGAGTCGGGCCGATCGGCGTGCGTGCACATCTCGCGCCGTTTCTTCCCGGGCATGGTGAGGTGGACAATGGCGCTCGCGGTCGTCCGATAAGCGCCGCGCCGTGGGGAAGTGCGCTCGTCGATACGATCGCCTGGATGTATATTCGGATGATGGGGGCGGAAGGGTTGACACTCGCCTCCAAGCTGGCCTTGCTCAGTGCCAATTATCTCGCTGCGCGCCTTGAACCGGCCTATCCGGTACGCTACAGCGGCAGAAATGGTCTGGTCGCGCACGAATGCGTGATCGATTTCCGTCCTTTCAAAGATCGCGCCGGTATTTCCGTCAACGACATCGCCAAACGGCTGGCCGATTTCGGTTTCCACGCGCCGACCGTGAGTTTTCCGGTAGCGGGGACGTTGATGATCGAACCGACCGAAAGCGAGTCGAAAGGCGAACTGGAGCGTTTTCTCGAGGCGCTTCTCAAGATTCGCGAAGAAATCGACGCGGTCGAAGCGGGAAGGTGGCCACGCGAAGATAATCCGTTGATCAACGCGCCGCACACCTTGTCAGATCTCACCGCTGATTGGACACATCCATATTCTCGGGAGGCCGCGGTCTTTCCGGTGCCGGGGATGAATGCGGCGAAATATTTTCCCCCGGTCAACCGTATCGACGAGGTCTACGGCGATCGTCACGTCTTTTGCCGTTGTCCACCGTTGCCACGGCATGGCGATGACTAGTCATATGGAACTGAAAATCGCTTCATAAATTGATTGAGGAGACATAGACTCTGGGAGGTTTGACTATCCCGGAGGATGTTTTATGCCAGGCAGAAAGGGGCGGCCATCACCGCCATTGGTTTTGAGTTCTGAGGAGCGTGACTACCTTGAGCGTCAGGTTCGGCGACACCGGACTCCCCGTTCTTTTTCCGATCGATGCCGGATGGTCCTGCGTTGCGCCGACGGGCTTTCGAGCAAGGAGGTTGGAGCCGAGCTCGGATTTCACGAGCACACGGTGGGCAAGTGGCGGCGGCGGTTCGTCAAGGATCGTGTGGACGGCCTTCTCGATGAGGCACGCCCCGGCCGCCCGCGCACAGTTGAAGACGATCAGGTCGCGGCGGTCATTGAACGGACATTGCACAGCAAGCCCCGTAACGCCACCCATTGGTCCATCCGTTCGATGGCGAAGGAAACAGGCCTGTCACACACGACGATCCGCCGCATTTGGAATGCCTTTGGCCTCCAACCCCATCGCAGCGATACCTTCAAACTGTCCAGTGACCCTTTGTTCGTCGAGAAGGTTCGCGATATCGTCGGCCTCTATCTCTCGCCGCCCAACCGGGCCTTGGTGTTGTCCGTTGACGAGAAGAGCCAGATCCAGGCATTGGACCGCTCCCAACCCATTCTGCCAATGGCCCCCGGCATCCCCGAACGGCAGACCCACGATTATGTGCGTCATGGCACGACATCGCTGTTCGCGGCTCTCGACGTGGCCAGCGGCTTTGTGATCGGGAAATGCTACAAGCGCCACAGGGCCAAAGAGTTTCTGTCCTTTCTGAAGGAAATCGACGCCAATATGCCCGATGATCTGGATATCCATATCATCATGGACAATTACGCCACCCACAAAACCAAGGAGGTCAAAGCGTGGCTCGCCCGCCGACCGCGCTACCACCTCCACTTCACCCCCACATCGGCATCATCGATCAATCAGGTCGAGCGTTGGTTTGCCGAACTCACCCGCAAACAGTTACAGCGGGGAGCGCATACCTCTGTCAAATCCCTGGAAGCCGATATCACCAAATTCATTCAGTGCCACAACGAGAACCCAAAGCCTTTCAAATGGACGAAATCTGCTGATGAAATCCTGGCCTCCGTCAGGCGCTTTTGCCAACGTGCTGATCAAACATCATGCGGCGAACTTTAGATTCAGGTGACTAGGGCGTGTTGACATTATTTCTTTTAATCAAATGATGTTATTCTCTTTAGATGAAAAGCATTACGCAAGAACAATATCAATGACTCCATCCTTACCTTCCCGTTCAGCGCGGTAAGGTATCGATAGCGAATCCGACCCTGATCAACGCCGTTTTGTATGTCGCTGAGAATGGCTGTAAATGGCGGGCTTTACCCAGAGAATTCGGCAATTGGAACACGATTTACGTGCGTATTCGCCGTTGGGCGGAAAACGGTGTTTTAGACCGTCTGTTCGAAGCCCTTCAGAGACATCACATCATCCGTATCCGCATCGATTGTCTTGGTTTGGATAGCACATCGATCAAAGTGCACCCCGATGCCATGGGGGCATTAAAAAAAACGGCCCACAGTCGATTGGCAAGTCAAGAGGTGGCTTAACCACAAAAATTCATCTGCTATCCGCCAATGACAGATGCGCTCTGAGATTGAGCTTTTCCCCAGGCAATGCGCATGATGGTGTTGAAGGACGAAAGTTATTGTCTGATTGGGTCGATCGGCGACAAAACCTGCCCTTGGTGATGGCTTGTGCTTATGAGGGAGACGAGACGCGCCGACTTGCGCTTGACTTTGGTTTTAAGCCTGTCGTTCCTCCCAAATCAAATCGCGTGAAGTCTTGGCAGTATGACAAAGAGATTTACAAACGACGTAATGAAATCGAGCGTCTTTTTCGCGGATTGAAGGCTTTAGACGGATATTTTCTCGCTTTGAGAAACTTGATATCATGTTCAAAGCATTCATCAAATTTCCCCTTATCATCGATAGGATCAGTGTCAACAAGCTTTAGCGAACAGGAAAGACCTCGACAACGGCACTGTCCGCGTGGTCGTGCCGGGCTAAGATGAAATCTCGGAAAAACGAGGTGAATGTTGCCGACAGCGCCCGCGTCCATTTTATCGAAATCGGCGCGCGCGACAGTGGGCAGCGGGTGGATAATTTCTTGCGCAAACGCTATCCGGGATTGCCGAAAAGCCGGGTGTATCGGATGTTGCGCAAGGGCGAAGTACGCCTTAACAAGAAGCGGGTGAGGCCGGTCGTCAAATTATCCAAGGGCGATGTGCTGCGTCTGCCGCCGATTGTTGATGCGGCGCGTGAAGAGGTCGATGTGCCGCTCTACTGGCGGCAGCGGATCGCCCGCTCCGTGCTCTATGAAGACGCGGATTTTCTCATCCTCGACAAACCGGCGGGTATCGCGGTGCACGGCGGTAGCGCCTGCCGTTTCGGGGTCATCGACACAGTACGCCGAATCTGGGGGGAGCAGTACGCCGAACTGGCGCATCGCCTGGATAGAGAGACTTCCGGCGTACTGGTGCTTGGCAAGAACCGTCGCGCCCTTGCTGGATTTCAGGCGCTGATGAAAGATAGCGGCGTGAAAAAGCGCTACTGGGCGCTGGTTTGCGGAGAATGGGATCGACGAGTGACGGAAATCACTTTGCATTTACACAAGACGACGCGGGGAGGAGAGCATCGGATAACGGTGGGTAAAGAAGGTCTTTACGCGCACACCTATTTTCGTATCCTGCGCCGCTTCACCGAGACGACGCTGCTCGAAATCTCGCTCGACACCGGACGAACCCATCAGATTCGCGTTTCCGTGGCTTTTGCCGGGCACCCGGTCGCCGGGGATCGCAAATACGGCGATCCGGCTTTCAATGAATCCATACGCTCGCAGGGGTTTCGCGGCATGTTTCTCCATGCCAGAGAAACCCATTTTCGCTACGAGGGACGACGCATTTCGGCGCAAGCACCACTTCCACGGGCAGCCCGTCAGTTGCTCGAGACTTGCGGGCGAAGCGCTTGACCGGCGGGTGCGAAAAGCGTTTCGCCGTCACACAGGAGATTGACGCCGTAGGCGGCGAACAGTCCATTCAAGGCGATAAGCGGCAGACCGACGAGCGCATTGGGATCACGCCCTTCGAGACGGTCGAAAAGCAGGATGCCGAGTTCTTCGCAGCGAAAGCTGCCAGCGCTTTGCAACGGCTGTTCGCGGGTGACGTAAACCCGGATTTCCCGTTCGTCGAGGGGGCGAAAATGTACCCGGAAGGGCTCGACATGGATTTTGCAGGTTTCTCCGTGACGCAGGCATAGCGCGGTGAGAAAGTCTACACGACAGCCGGAAAAGCGACGCAATTGCGCCATGGCGTTTTCGTGTGTGTGCGGTTTACCGATGATTTCCCCGTCTACACTGGCGACTTGATCTGCTGCGATCACGTAATCTTTTGCGTTTGCATCGACCGCTTTGGCCTTGAGCAGGGCAAGGCGCTTGACAAGCGCGGCAGCCGTTTCACCGGGCAGTGGCGTTTCGTCTACTGCCGGATCGGCGGTGGAAAACGCAATGCCGGTTTTTTCGAGAATCGTCTTGCGAAAGATCGAACGAGAGGCGAGAATAAGCGCCATGTTTCCCCCTTTGCTTGGCCGATGAAAGAAGATAGTTTGCAGGAAAAAACGCCGCTCTACCACCCGAAATTTTGGGGATATTGGTTGCTTTTGGCCGTCCTCTGGCTGATCGTGCAACTGCCGTGGGCGGCGAGAATGATTATAGGTGGCTGGTTGGGCAGGGGTGTCTTTTCCTTCGCCACTCACCGTCGTCAGGTCGCGCTGACCAATTTACGGCTCGCGTTTGCGCAATTGAACAAGCGTCAGCGCAAGAAATTGGTTCAACGTTTCAGCGAGAGTGTCGGCAAGGGGTTCATCGAAACCGGTATGGCCTGGTTCTGGTCGGAGAAATCCCTGTCACGCATTTCCCGTTTCGAAGGCGATGCAAAGGCCATTGCCCTAATCGAAGATCCCGAGGTGGCGCTCGTCCTGATCGGTTCGCATAGCACGTTGATGGAACTTGGCGTACGTCTGCTCGGCAGGTATGTCGATAGTGCCGGGATGTACCGGCCACTGAAAAATCCGTTTTTCGAGCGCTGGATCAAATACCAGCGAAGCCGCGCGGCGACCGAATTGGTTTATTTCAAGGATATGCGCCATGTGTTTCGGATCATGAAGTCCGGTGGTAATCTTTGGTACGCGCTCGATCAGGACATGGGCTATCGGGTGAGCGTGTTCGCCCCATTTTTCGGCATCTCCGCCTGTTCGGTGAACGTGTTGCCGAAATTACATGCCCATACCGGCGCGAGATGGGTACCGGTGTTTATCTGGCGCGATGACGCGCAGCGCCAGTATGTCGTCAAGGTGTTGCCGGAGATCGTGCCGCAGGCGGGAGAGAGCGACGAGGCGGTGGCGGCGCGTGTGAATGCGATCTACGAAGCGGAAATTCGTCTCCATCCAGAGCAGTATTTCTGGGTTCACCGTCGCTTCAAAAATCGCCCCGAAGGCGAGGGGAATGTCTACCCCAAACGGGGATAGGAAGGGACAAGGCCGATCCCAGCTTTCACTGTAAAAGCGAGCGACAAAGGCGATATCAGTCAAGCGATTGCGTGCGCAAAGCAAGGCTCGAAAACGGGATCACGCTCAGGGCGGAAAAGAGGGCAAAAGCGCCGAGCAACGCGCGTTCACCACTGACGGGCAGACCGATGAGGAGGTTGCGCGTGGCGTTGCTGGCGATCATCAGCAGTGGCAGATAAAACGGAATCACGATGAGAAATTGCAGGAAGGTATTCCCTCTGCGATTTAGAGTGAGCACGGCCCCCAAGGTGGCAATCATCGAGAAAGAGAAACTGCCGAGCGCGGTCTGTGCGGCGATTTCGGGCAATCGTGTCAACGCGATGCCAAGGATCGTCCCTGTCAGGGGCAGCAAGATCGCAAATGGCAGGAAGAAGGATAGCCACACGGCGAGTACTTTCGCGAGAATCAAGAGCCAAAGATCTGGCAAATGGATGGCATCCTGCGTGAGCATGCCGTTTGCGTAATCTTCTTCGAACAGATTGGCGGCGGCGAGTAGACAGGAAAGCATCAGCGGGACCCACAGGGCCGCGGGCGCGCTTTTCAAAAGCAAGTTCGCGTCCATCCCTAGGGCGATCGGAAAAAGGCAGATGGTGAGGACGAAAAACAGGGGAGGCTGAAAAAGGCGCTGCGGATCGCGTAAATAATTACGCAATTCTCGGCGAATGAGCAAATCGAACATGCGCTCCCTTCCTTCCGTTGCAACAGGAACCTGTGTTTTTCATCGCTGTCGGACGCCTTTGGCGAGAAAAATCATGATCATTGCCGCAGAGGGCCGATATTGCCTGCAATGACGCAAAGCTTTCTCACATCATCTTACAGTCCGCTCACAGCGACACTCATTTTTGCGACAATGTACCACCTGCAACGCCCTGTGCCAATGACTTTTCCATTTTGCCGGGGCGCAAACAACTCGGAACCCAAGCAATAATCGTGATTTTTATCGTGTCTTGACACGAGCGGTACGGCAACGACGGTGTCGCCCCTCGCCGAGGTTATGTCAAATTCCGCGCCCCCTCAAGGATATGCAAAACTCGCCCCGTCAGGAAATTTCCCCTCCCTGGATCGAGGCGTTTGGCGAGTGGAGATAGATTGTTTTCATCAGATGATCGAGCATGATCATCGTGCCGGTTTCGAGGATGAATCGTTCTGTCGCTTCGGGATCGATCACCACCGCGCCGCTGATTTCGTCGAGACCATAGTCGAAAAGCCGGGGGCAAAGAGGTGCGCTTGGTCCTATCAACATACGGTGGGAAACCATTTGACTGGATTTGAGGATCGGCTCGAGGCTGCCGTTCATCAGGGTTTGCGCGGTAATCGCCAATCGTTTTGCCTGGGCAAAAGCCATCCCCGACTCGGCAACGGGAATATCTCCCGGCTTCGGTTCGCGTTCTATGATGCGGGCGGCGGGCAATCTCTGCGCTGCGCCGCGAAACCCGCCGACAATGACAAGACCATCGCCAGGCGGGGTTAGGGCAGAAAAGCCGCCGTTCTCCCGCATCCGCTTTTTCGTCTCGTCGAGTGGCCGAGGCCGGTTCCAGTAGGCATTTACGGCCGCGAGTCCCAATGACCGCTGCAGGGGGTCGGCCGAACACAGGGAAGTGGCAATCTGTTTGAGGTTTTTGCCGAGGAAACCTTCTTCGGGGCGAATCGTGCGCGCGCCTTCGGTGCCGCGGGCGGGGCTGCGGGCAATGCCGCAAAACTCACCCGCGCGCACCATCGTCCAGTTCAAACCGACCGTCACTTTGTCGATGATTACATTCTCTTCGACACTCTGCGCCAGGATCCGTTCCATTTCGCCGCCACCCAAACGGGTCAGGAGGGTGTATGCGTTAACACTGATCGCCTTGAAGCGTTCGCTTTCTTCTTTGGTTTCGCAGCGAATGATCGTCGCTTTTTCCAGGGTTTGCACATCCACGCTGTCCGCTGCGGCAAGTTCGATGTGACTATCCTTACCGCCAATTTCCCAGCCTAAGGAGCGCAGTTGCCTCAAGGTATGGTCAAAATGGCGTTTTTTTTCTTCCTCACTGATATCGACCGCGACATATCCACAGAGTTTATCGGAAACGGCTGAGGGGAAACGATTCATGAGGATGCCTTTGTCCTATGGAAGTATTTACATTATCACTGCGATAAGTGCCAGAAAAAGCTCATTCCAGTTGCCGCAGGCAACATAGACTCACTCGGATTTGACCAGAACGAGGAGAAATTTACATTGTTCCACGGCTTGCACGGCGTGGGGGATATCGGCCGGCATGACAATGACTTGTCCTGCCTTTAGCAGCTGCGTCTGCCCGTCGATGGTAATTTCCGCGCGACCCTCGAGGACGTGTGCAAAAGCGTCGCCGGGCGCGCGATGAGGACTCAATCCTTCTCCTTTGTCCATGGCGAAGAGCGTCATGCCGACGCCTTTTTTCTGTGCCAGGGTGAGACTCGCCAGTTTTCCCGGTTTATACGCGATCATTTCGACGAGATCGTGGACTTTTGCCGGTTCGATATTTTTAATCAATTGCGTGTTCATTGTTTTTCCTTTTCGTTTCGTTTAACTGTTGAGGGTTATCTGCATCATTTTGAACGCCTTGCCGCCGCCAATGGAATGGCTTGTGCAGGCGGCTACCGCGAAGAATTCCCCGGTGTTCAGGCGGACACTTCGTTCATCATCCAAGGTGATTTTCGTTTCGCCTTCGAGCAGGTGATACAAGGTGTCACCGGGGTAGGACTCTCTGCCGACCATCTCGCCATCGGCGAAAGTAAAAAGCGAGATCCGAACATGCCGAGAATCGGTAAGCGCCATGCTCAGCACCTGATTTTTCTCGTATTCAATCAGGGAGGTCGCTCTTCGCGGTGTCTCGGTAGGGCAGTTTTTCATGGTTTTCATGCTCTTTGCCTGTTTCGCAAATGCGCCGAGCGATTGACGCCCTGCCGCGTCAAGTGGCCGTTCTCGATCAGGTATGTTTCATCGACAATGCCATGCAGCTCGTCAGGATGATGGGTAACGTAGAGAACCGTCATCCGCGGATGGGATTGCAACATATCATTGAGATCGCTCAGCAGATGCTGTTTTCGCTTTCGGTCAAGGGCGCTGAACGGCTCGTCGAGAAGGAGAATATCCGGCCGTATGGCGAGCGCGCGGGCGATGGAGACGCGTTGACACATACCACCGCTCAATTGGCCAGGGAAGCAGTGGGCGACATCGTGCAAGCCGACGGCGCGCAGTGCCTCGTGTGCCGTTTGTTCTATTTTCTTTCGCCCATCATCGTTTCGCGGCAAGGCGGCCAAAGCGAAGAGCACATTCTCCAGCGCGGTTCTCCAGGGCAAGAGGCGAGGTTCTTGGAAGACATAAGCAATACGCTCTCGCGCGGCAATCGTGCAACGACCGGAATCGGGCTCGCACAGCTGGGCAATCAGATCGAGTATCGTGGTTTTTCCGGCACCGGAGGCGCCCAGCAAACCGACCCGCTCTCCCTCGAACAAACTTAGCGTAACGTCGTTCAACACGGTTTTGTCCTGAAAGGATTTGCAGACTTTTTCAAGGGCAATCATTTATCCCTCTTTCCAGCGCAAAACGCGGTTTTTCATAGGGGTGAACAATATCCCGTCGATGCCGCCGCCGACGCACAAACAAACAACGATCCAGGCGAAAAGGCTTGGGGTATCGATGTTTGTTCGCGATAGAGAGAAGGCGTAGCCAATCCCGCTGCTCGCGCCCAGAATTTCGGCCAGCACGACGATGCGTACGCCCATGCCGGCGGACAGGGACAAGGCGGCGAACAGCGGCGCGTAAATACCGGGAAAATAGATTTCACGGATCATTTGGGTACGCTTTGCCCGGTAGATACGAGCCATTTCGAGCAGATCGGGATCGATAGACTCGATTCCGGCCATCGTATTGGCGTAGATCATCGGGAAAATCAGCAAGGTAGTGACAAAAACCGTCTGCAAGCCGCCCATGCCGAACCACAGCATACTGAGCATAACCAAGACCACAGGCGGGATGGTCATCAATATCCAGTTCAGTGGCGCGAACAACCATTTCACCCGTTTTTCCAATCCGGCCAGAACGCCGAAAATCACCCCGAAGAGAACGCCGAGAGACAAGGAAAAAGCGAAACGCTGCAAGGTAATGAAAAAATTACGATAGAAATCCATTGTACTTAGAAGGTGCAAAAGCCCGACGAAGGTTTGCCGGGGAGAAGCGACGACGAGATCGTTGAAAGACAACGAAAACAAGTACCAAAGGAGCACAACGCTTACAACACCGAGGCCGGTCCACGCGCCGCGCCGTGAGAAGAAAGGGTTTGTTGCGCCATTTTGAAACTTGACGGGCAGGTAAGCGAGAAGGGCCTTGGAAAAGTTCGCTTTCATGGGGAGTAGAAGAATTTCTTCTTATCGGTAATAAAAACCGTTGTCCGGCAATTTCCCTCCGACAGATTTCGGATTCAGTTGCAAAAACGCCTTGAACATGGTTTCCATTTCATCTTTGACCGCGCTGGAACGGATTGCTTGAAAATCGGTGTACATCAAGGACTGTTCAAACGCCGCGGCGTCGACGCCGGGCACATATTTAGCCGCCAGTTTCGCCGCTTGCGCGGGATTTTTCACCGTCCATTGCACGGCTTTTTCATAGGCGCTGGCAAAGGCCTCGACCACCTCTGGTCTTTCCAGAACCGACGGCAGGGCGGCGACGCCCGCATTCGGGAAACGATTTTTCCAGCCATCAATTTTGCCCAGTTCCTTTTGCAGATCGATAACGCGCTTGAATCTCATTCCCTTGCGTTTGCCTTTGCTGATGACCATGGAAGAAACGGGCTCGATCAGCAGGGCGTTCTTGATTTGACCGGCCAAAAGTCCCATGGTGATGTCCAGTGGAGAGCTGACATATTGGATCGCGAAATCGTTCAGGGGATCGAATCCCTGACTTTGCGCGACGGTTTGGAAGATCAGGTCGGGTTGGTCACCGCGGAACGGAATCGTAATGGCTTGTCCTTTGAGGTCGGCAAGGGAATTTACCTGGAGATGGGAACTGACGATATACATCACTTTCCAGATCGAGACATCGATCATTTTCAGGGCGACGCCTTTGTTATAGAAAATCGCGGCGACGTTACTCGGGACGGAAGCGAAATCGACGGCGCCCGTTGTCATCATGGCGCGAAGTTGATCGGGCGTATTCCAGATTTTCAATTCGGCTTTTTCGGTCACATCGTCGAGCAGACCATTTTCGACGATATAGGCCATCGGCATGACGAGCGGTGCAAACGGGCTTGCCAGTGTGATTTTATCGGTTTTCGCGGTTGCCTGTTGGAGAACGAGAAAACAGGCCGTGATCAAGAACGTAATCAAAGAGTGTCTTTTCATGGAGGAAACTTTTCCGGAGCGAACATATAGAATAAAAATGATAATCTATCTCAATAGTAGTTGATATCTCGTTGCCGTCAAGAGAGATTTCCGCCTTGTCACCAAAAGAAAATGACAGGCACCGGTAGAAGTGACGAAAAGACAAACACAAGCTCTGTGTTCCCTACCGTGAAAAATTGCGGTGGCAGCGATTTTCTCGCCAAAAAAGAATTTTTCAGCCTTTTTTGAGCACTTCCGCCAACTCTTCCTCGCTGATCGGTCCATAAGGCGAGCGCCGCGTTTTACCGGCGATCTCGCTGCGATAGCGGACGAAATCCGCCTCGTTATCGATCATCAGGAACGGATTGTGCGTCATTTGTTCGCCGAGCGTGGACTGTTCGCTGACGCCGTAATCATGTCCGACCCAGATGCGCGTCTGTGCCGGCAGGCGTTTGAGTTTTTGTAAGGAATGGAACAAGCGATGCGCACTGCCGCCTGGCAAATCCGCCCTGCCACAGCCGTAAACGAACAAGGTATCCCCGGTGATCAGGTTGTCGCCGATATGGTAGCAGCATCCCCCCGCAGTGTGTCCCGGCGTCATGATGACTCGGATCGTTTCGTTACCGAAAGGAATTCGGTCGCCCTCGCCGAGCAAAACGGCATCTTGGGGACAGTCGCGCCAACAAGGATATTCCGCTTCGGAAAGGAACAAGGTGATATTGTCTTTGTAAAGATCGACAACGGCGTTTACATGGTCGTAATGGGTATGGGTGAGCAAAATGGCGCGCAGTGTCAATCCTTCTTCGTCAATCGCCGCGGCGATGGCTGCGGCATCCCAGGCGGGATCGACCACCGCCGCCTCGCCATTTTTATGGTCGGCGATCAGGTGGATGAAATTGTCGTGACCGTTGACGGTCAATTGGATGATTTCGTGGCTCATAGTCGTCTCAATGGTTGTGGCTTTTCATGACCCGTGATTTCTGGCGCTGCCAATCACGATCCTTTTTCACCTGGCGTTTGTCGAAAGTCTTTTTGCCGCGGGCGATGGCGATATCGACTTTGACATAGCCGTGCTTCCAAAACAACTGTAGCGGCGTGATGGTGTAGCCATCGCGTTCTGTCGCACCGATCAGTTTGGCGATTTCTTTTTTGTGCAAGAGTAATTTTCGCGTGCGCTGCGGATCGGGGAAAACATGGCTCGATGCGGCGGGAAGCGGGGTGATCAGGGCGCCGAAGAGAAAGAGTTCCCCTTTTTTGATCAGCACATGACTTTCCTTGAGTTGAACGCGCCCGGCGCGTAGCGCTTTCACTTCCCAGCCTTCGAGAACGATGCCCGCGGTGAAATGTTCTTCGATAAAGTACTCATAAAAGGCTTTTCTGTTGCTGATGATATTGTTATCGTGAGAATTTTTTTTACGCATCGATTTGAGAGATGATTTTACCGTGGTTTACAATAGCGCGGGAATGAAGACAAGGACCCTATTTTGCCACAAATCCGAAAGTCGAAAAAACTCCCTTATTCCCCTGAGCAAATGTTCGATCTGGTCGCCGATGTCGAGCGTTATCCCGAGTTTTTACCGTGGTGCGCGGCGGCGCGTCTGGTCAAAAAAGATGAAGAGGAAATCATCGGAAGACTGACCGCGCAAAAGGGTGGTTTGCGCAAATCCTTCACGACGCGCAACCGTTATCGATATCCTGACTGGATGGATATCGCTTTGGTCGACGGGCCGTTCAAACATCTTTCCGGACGCTGGGAGTTTCTCCCGAATGAACCCGGTTGCACGATACATTACCGCATGTCGTTCGACGTGCCGTTTTTCCTCGCTCCCGTTCTCGGCGGACTGATGGAGTATATGGCCAACACGATGGTGGACTCTTTCGTCAGACGGGCCGAAGCGGTTTATGGCCTACATCGGCGTTGAAGTGGTGTATGCCGAAGCGGATCGGCAAAAGCTGATCGCGTTGCTGGTACGTGAAGGAATCACCGCGAGCGAAGCGGTCGAACGTTCCGGCATCGTGCGCTTTTTCCCTCATCTTGACCTTGCGTGCGCGCAGTTGGGTATTTTCGGCAATGCCTGTCCGCCGGATCGGCTTCTTCGAGACGGCGATCGCGTGGAAATTTATCGCCCGTTGCGTTGTGATCCGAGGGAAATGCGGCGGCGGCGCGCACGGCGATGAAGCAATGTTTTCAACCTGTGGATAACTGACGTTCACGAACATATCGCCACGCGATTTACAAACCGGCTTTCTGCCGGCTTTTTTTTGCCTGATTTTCTTCAATCCCTTGATAAATAAAATAAAAAAATATTGCACTTTTTTGCACTAAAAAATGTTTTTACCCTTGAAAAGGGGTTATCTTCAGATTTATCCACAGATTTTGAGACTTTTACACAGGCAATGACATCCTATCTCATCGTTTTTGTTGTAAAAAATAAATTGCTGTGTATAATGTGGGGAAAAGTGCAATTAGATAAGGCTTACATTTCCATGTTTCGCGGTATCTACGAAATCTCGCTCGACACCAAGGGCCGTCTATCGGTCCCGGCGAAGGTGCGCGCGATTTTGCAGGAACAGCCACAGCGACAACTGGTGTTGACCGCCGATCTCGATAGAAATCTGCTTATCTACCCGCTCGGCGAATGGGAAATGGCCGAAACCAAATTGGTGAAGCTCTCGAGTACCGACCGACGCGCCCGACTGATCAAACAGCTGTACCTGGCCTACGCCTGCGAATGTGAACTCGACAGCACTGGACGCATTTTGATTCCGCCGATGCTGCGCAAATTCGCCGGCCTGGAAAAGAAAGTGGTGCTCTCGGGGATGGGCAATAAATTGGAATTGTGGGATCGATCCCGTTGGAACGATATGCATGATCAGGGCATCGAGGCGTTGCTTGACGAAGGATTCGACTTGGGAGAAGAACTGGGGTCGCTGTCGATATGAGTACGTTTTCCCACATTCCGGTGTTGCTCGAAGAATCGCTTGACGCCCTTTCCCTGCGCAGCGACGGGCGCTACTTCGACGCGACCTTCGGTCGCGGCGGGCACAGCCGCGCGATTCTCTCGCGTCTGGGAAAGAACGGCGAACTGTTCGCCGTCGATCGCGATCCGCAGGCCGAAGAGGCGGCGGGCGAGATCACCGATCGACGGTTTCATTTCCGGCGCGCGCCGTTTTCGCGTATCGGCGAGCGTTTCGAAACGGCGGAGGCGGGCAGCCTCGACGGCGTGCTCTTCGATTTCGGTGTTTCCTCGCCGCAGTTGGAGGTCGCCGAACGTGGTTTTTCTTTCCACAAAACCGGTCCGCTGGATATGCGCATGGATCCCGCCTCGGGAATCAGCGCGAAGCAATGGCTGCTCGCGAACGACGAGCGTGCGCTTGCGACAATCATCCGCGATTGGGGGGGGGAGCCCCATACAATCGCGCGCCGCATCGCCCGTGCGGTGATGGCGGTCAGACAGAATCTCCGAACGACCACGGATCTCGCCGCGGTGGTCGCCGAAGCGATGCCGAGCAAGTGCTACAAACCCGGCCATCATCCGGCGACGCAGACGTTTCAAGCGCTGCGCATGGCGGTCAACCATGAAGTGGCGGAGATCGGCGCCGGACTGGAAGCGGCGGCGCATTTGCTCAAACCGGGCGGCGTGCTCGTCGTCATCACCTTTCATGGTTTGGAAGACGCGCTGGTCAAGCGATTCATTCGCGCGCGCGAAGGCGAGACAGTGCCGGCGGAGATTCCGGTACCGATAGGGAGAGTCAATCAGGAACTCAAACTGATTCCTCCGGTGATAACACCATCCGCCGCAGAGGTGGCGGCCAATCCAAGATCTCGAAGTGCAAAATTGAGAAAGGGGGAAAAAACATGAAATGGATGGCTTTACTATTCGCGGGACTGTTGGGCGTAATGGCTTTCAGCGGAGTGAAAACCGCCTATTACGCGCATCAACATGCCGCATTGGTTACGCAGGTTCAGGATCTCAAGGCGCAGCGCGACAAAATCAGTGCCCACTGGACGCAACTGCTGCTCGAGCAGAAAATGCTGGTCAACGACAATATGATCGACCACGTGATCAGCGCGGGTCTCGATCTGCACATACCGCAAGCACCGCAAGTCGTCTATCTGCAATAAGCGATGGCTCGCTCGGCTTCTCACTACGGCGAAACCGGTCGGCGTAATGTGATCGTGCTCGTTCTCGCTGTCTGCGCACTGGCGCTCGTCGCACGACTGGTTTATCTACAGGTGGTAAAAAGCCGCTTTTTGATCGCCCAGGGAGAGAACCGCGCCCTGCGTACCCAGACCGAAGAAGCGCTGCGCGGGATGATTTTGGATCGCGAGGGCGAACCGCTCGCCATTTCCACGCCGGTAAGTTCCGTGGTGGCGGATCCTAAAACCTTGTGGGAAAGCTTACAGGGGGATTTCGTCCGTGAAAAAGAAGCTTGTTTCGATGATAGCGCGCACAGTCGCTATTGTTCGTGGATCAACATCGAGGAAATCGATCCCTCGATTACGCGGATGCGCTATGAAAAAGAGCGTTTGGCGCCACTCGCCGAACGGCTTGCCATCGCAAACGGCACGTTGATGGAGATGCTTCGAAAACGCGCCAAGCGGCGATTTTATTATCTCAAGCGACAGATACCGCCAAGCGAGATGAGCGCGATCATGGCCCTTGGTATTCGCGGCATCGATCGCGAAGACGCCTATAAGCGCTTTTATCCGGCCGGTGAACTGGTCGGGCAGGTGGTCGGGTTCACCGATATCGACGAACACGGGCAAGAAGGCATCGAACGACAATATGATCACTGGCTTTCCGGACAGCCGGGTAAGGTGCGCATCCTCCAGGACCGCCGCCACAAGGCGATCCATGTGGTCGACGAAGAAATGCCGGCCGCGCCGGGGGCGCCTCTTCAGCTTTCCCTCGACAAACGCATCCAGTTCGTGATGTATAAGACACTACAGGAAACCTTCGATGCCTTTCGGGCGAAATCGGCCTCAGCCGTGATGGTCGACGTGAAAAGCGGGGAAATTCTCGGCATGCTTTCCCTGCCGGCCGGCAACCCGAACAATTCGGTCGAGCGGGTGCCGCAGTTGATGAAAAATCGTATTGTCACCGACGTGTTCGAACCCGGCTCGACGATCAAGCCGATTGCCATTGCCGCGGCGCTCGAGGCCGGCGTCATCACCCCGCACACGCTGTTCAAAACCAAGGGCTATCTGGCGATTGGAGACAATCTGGTGCGCGATACCCACAATTACGGTACTTTGGATACAATCGGTGTGTTTCGCAAATCTTCCAATGTCGGGATGACGATGATCAGCAAGCGGATGCCACGCGAGAAGTATTACACCTTCCTCAAAAAAATGGGCTTCGGAAAGCATTCCCGCCTCCGTTTTCCCGGAGAACAGATCGGCATCGTGCACGATCCCGAAACCCTCGATGATTTCAGCTATGCGACGACATTTTTCGGTTATGGTATCGCCACCACCGCATTACAGATCGCCCATGCCTATGCGACGATCGCCAACGGCGGGATAAAACTGCCCCTGACCCTGCTTGAGCGGCACAATTCGCACCATGGCGTACGCGTGATGACGAAAGAGGTCGCCCGCGAAGTGCTGCATATGATGAAAATCGCGGTGGAGGAAGGGGGCACCGGCTGGCGCGCCAATACCGGCAGCAGCTACACGGTGGCCGGCAAAACCGGGACCGCGCATACCATCAGCAACGGCAAGTACGACGAAAACCGCTACCGCGCCCTGTTCGCCGGCGTGGCGCCGGCGTCCAATCCGCGTATCGCGCTGGTGGTGGTCGTGGAAAATCCCAACAGTATCTCTTATTGGGGTAGCCGGGTCGCGGCGCCGGCGTTTGCGAAAATCACCGAATCGTCGCTGAAAATTCTCGGGGTGCTGCCGGATAAAATCAGTCGCACGGATGACATCGATTTACAGGTCGGTGATCGTATCTTGCCCCCGAAAAAGGCGGCGAAAGAGAGTTATGAAAACACTCGATGATCTCCTCGAGGTCGCCGGCGTTTCCCGGCGCCGGACAAACACGCCGGTCGCGAAAATCGCTGTCGATTCGCGCGCGCTCGACGCCGACACCTGGTGGCTTGCCGCGCGTGGAATCAGCCATCATGCGCTTGATTTTTACGATCCGAAGCGGCTTTGCGCCGGGATTCTCTACGAACCGCCTTACCCCGATCCGCCGCAAGGCGCGATTACCGTGGTCGAGTTACGGCGGAAAATTAGCGCCATCGCCGACGTCTTTTACGATCATCCCTCGCGAAAACTTCGCCTGATCGGGGTGACCGGAACCGATGGCAAATCCTCCCTGGTGCACTACATCGCCCAAGGGCTCGACGCGGCGATGCTCGGCACGATCGGATACGGCAAACTTGACAATCTGCGCGCGGGCGATCACACCACTCCGGACGCCCTGTCGGTGCAGCGCCAATTGAGCGCTTTCGCCGATACCGGTTGTGCGACGGTGGCGATGGAAATCTCTTCGCACGCTCTCGATCAGGGGAGGGTCGCGGCAGTGGCTATCGATATCGCTGTCTTTTCCAATCTCAGCCGCGACCATCTCGATTACCATCATACGATGGAAGCTTACTTCCTCGCCAAGGCCTCGTTGTTCGCGAGGCCGGTAAAGCATGCGCTGATCAATATCGACGATTCCTACGGACGTCGTTTGATCAAGGAAAAACGGATTCATCCGGCGGCTGAAATTTGGGCCGTCTCTTCCAGAGGGCGGACAATTTCAGGCGCGGCGCATCTGGTCGGCACCGACAGCTTTTCCCTGGCCGACGACGGGATATCGTTGCTACTCGATATCGACGGCAGACGGGCGATGGTGCGCACCTGTCTCCTCGCGCGTTTCAATATCGACAACCTCCTCAATGTCGCCGCCTGCCTTGCCGCCAGCGGACACGATTTTCCGCGAATCTGCGCCATTCTCGAAAATCTGCGTGGGGTGCCCGGTCGCGTGGAGCGCATCGCCCTCGGGCAAGGGCGGGCGGCGATCGTCGATTACGCTCATACCGAAGGCGCCATCGTGAGCGTGCTGTGTGGCGTTCGCCCCCATGTCAAAGGTCGTCTGTGGATCGTGTTCGGCTGTGGCGGGGATCGCGATCACGGGAAACGTCCGTTGATGGCACAAGCCGCCGAGCGTTACGCCGATGTTGTGGTTATTACCGATGACAATCCACGCAGCGAAGATCCCGAGGCCATCATTGCGCAAGTGGTGGCCGGGCTTGAGTATCCGCAAAGGGCGCATATCGTCCGTCCGCGTGACGCCGCGATCGCCTACGCGCTGGAAAGACTATCCCGCGACGACACGGTATTGATTACCGGCAAAGGTCATGAAACATACCAGATCGTCGGAGCGATGAAACAGCCTTTTTCAGATCACGAGGAAATAGACAAATGGTTGAAAAAATAATCCCCTGGTCGGCGCGCGAAATCACCGCGATCACCGCGGGTGTGCTCCATGGAGAAGGGCACTGGTCGGCCCTGGAAATTTCCACCGACACACGCAGCCTCGAACCGGGACAGCTATTTGTCGCCCTAAGCGGGGAACGTTTCCGTGGCGAGGATTTTCTTGCCGCGGCACGGAAAAAAGGCGCTGTCGCGGCGGTGGTCGCGGACAAGCGTGATGTCGCCCTCGAGCAGATCGTGGTGACAAATCCCCTGGCCGCGCTGCAAGCGTTGGCGAGAGACAGGCGTCGCCGCAGCGGCGCGTTTTTCGTCGCCTTGACCGGTTCGAACGGTAAAACCTCGACGAAAGAAATGTTGCGGCAGATTTTCGCGCGCAGCGCCGAGACGCTCGCGACAGAAGGTAATTTGAACAACGCCATCGGTGTAGCGCTGACCTTGTTGAATCTGCGTGATCGCCATCGTTTCGCGGTAATCGAGATGGGCGCCAACCACGAAGGAGAAATCGCCTATCTCGTCCGTTTGGTCGAACCGGATATCGCGCTGATTACCAATGTTGCCGCGGCCCATCTCGAGGGTTTCGGTAGTCTCGCCGGGGTGATCCGGGCAAAATCGGAAATTTATGCGGGCAGCACGGGCGCGATCGTGATCAACAACGATATTGATTGCGCCGAACAATGGCGGAAACATTTCGCCGGGCGGCGGCGGCGAACATTTTCCCTGAACGGGAACGGTGATGTCACCGCTTGCGCGCTCGCCGCGGACGGTCATGCGTTCACCCTTTGTGCAGGCGGCGAGCAGAGACGGATTGAGTGGGCATTGCGCGGGCGTCACAATGTGGCCAACGCTCTCGCCGCCTGCGCGGCGGCGAGCCTTGCCGGCTTCTCCCTGGCAGAGATCGGCGCCGCGCTCGATGGACTGGTCGCCAATCGGTCACGCCTAACGGCCATCGAATTCGGGACGCATCTGATCTACGATGACACGTATAATGCCAACCCGGCCTCCTTTCGCGCTGCGATCGATGTGATCGCGACGGCGGAAAACTCGCTGGTGATCGCCGGAAAGATGAGTGAGCTAGGCGAGGAAAGCGCAGCACTGCATCGCGAGGTCGGTGCCTACGCCCGTCGCCGCGGTATCACCCGCTTTTGGATGCTGAACACGCCACACTACGGCGCGGGCTTTCCGCAGGCGCGGCATTTCGAGCGCTTTCAAACACTTGTCGAAACGTTCGCGCGTCTGCTCGAGACAAAGACGCCGCAAACCGTCCTGATCAAAGGTTCGCGCAGCGCACGGATGGAGCGGGTCGTAGCCGCACTCGGAGAACTTGGCGGGAAAAAGGAATACTAGATGATTTACACATTGGCCGAATGGCTGAGCCAGACGTTTACTCCGCTCAACGCCCTAACCTATCTCACCTCGCGAATCATTCTCGCGGCGCTGACCGCCTTGCTGCTCAGCATCGGAATGGGCGGCGTGATGATCGCTTTCCTAAAGCGTATGCAAATGGGACAGTACGTGCGCGATGACGGCCCGAAAACACATCTGCAAAAGGCGGGCACACCGACCATGGGAGGCACCCTGATCATTTTGTCGATCACCATCGCGATGCTTTTGTGGGCGAAACTCGACGTCGTCTACACCTGGGTTGCCCTGTTCGTCCTGATCGGCTTCGGCGCGGTGGGGTGGAATGACGACTACCGCAAGCTGGTCAAGAAAAATACTGCGGGGCTACGCGCCAGGGAAAAATTTTTCTGGCTTTCCCTGGTTGCTGTTACGACGGCGTTGTGGTTGTTTTTTATCGCCGACCGAGAAATCGAGACGACTTTGATCGTGCCGTTTTTCAAACAAATTGAATGGCAACTTGGTTGGCTGTTCATTCCCCTTACGTTTCTCGTGCTCACCGGCTCAAGCAACGCGGTGAATCTTACCGATGGCCTCGACGGTTTGGCGATCATGCCGGTGGTGTTGGTAAGCGGGGGGCTATGCGTGTTCGCTTATCTGACCGGCAGCGCCAATTTCGCCGAGTATCTACACATTCCATCGATTCCCGATAGCGGCGAAATGGCGGTATTCTGTGCCGCCATCGCAGGCGCCGGATTGGGATTTCTCTGGTACAATGCCCACCCGGCACTGGTGTTCATGGGGGATGTGGGCGCATTGAGTCTCGGCGCCGCGCTCGCCACGGTCGCGGTGATCGTGCGTCAGGAACTGGTGTTCGCGGTGATGGGGGGCGTGTTCGTCGCCGAAGCGCTGTCGGTGATGGCGCAGGTAAGTTCGTACCGTTACCGCGGCAAGCGCGTTTTGCGCATGGCGCCGCTGCATCATCATTTCGAACTTGGCGGCTGGCCGGAATCACGGGTGACCATTCGCTTTTGGATCGTTACCGTCGTACTGGTTCTGATTGGCCTTTCTTCCCTGAAGCTGCGCTGATGAATCTGCTGAGAAAACTGCACGAACTCGAATTGGCAACACCCATCGCCGTGGTTGGCATGGGAACATCCGGCCGATCTGTCTTGCGTTATCTTCATGAAGCTGGATATGACGCATGCGGATACGATGAACGGACAAAAGACGGCGCCTGTCATGTTTGCTTCGACGACCCCTCTGTCTTTATGAAAACGGCGACGCTTATCGTCAGTCCTGGCGTCGATCGGCGTCGATCGGCGTTCGCCGCGGTAAACGCCGAAGTGATCAACGATATCGAACTCTTCGCCCGCCTCGCGCAGCGCCCCATCGCGGCCGTGACCGGTTCAAACGGTAAATCCACGGTGGTCAGCATGCTGGCCGAAAGCGCTGCGGCGCTCGGGTTTTCCATGCGCCTGTGCGGCAATATCGGTCGCCCGGTACTGGAAGCTCTGTTCGACAAGCCCGAAAAGAGCGATTTTTACGTACTCGAACTGTCGAGTTACCAACTGGAACTTTGTCCTTCATTGCGAGTGGATGCCGCGGCGGTGCTCAATGTCAGCCCCGATCATCTCGACCGCTACGACAGTTATGGCGATTACATCGACGCCAAGGCGAATCTGGCACGGCAGTCGCAACTGTGCATTTTCAACGGCGATGATCCGGTTTGCGCGGAAATGGCGCCACTCGCACCGCGAGCGGTGTTTTTCGGCGCCGAACGAGGCAATCGCGTGGCGAACGGGTCTCTGTGGATCGACGACCAGCCGGTTCTCGCCACCGACGCCCTTGCCGTACACGGCAAGGCAAATTTCAGCAACGCATTGGTCACCCTTCTTCTGGGGCGTGCGCTTGGTCTCGCGGCGCAGGATCTGGTGGTGCCGTTGTGCGCATTTCGTGGCCTCGCGCACCGGATGGTGGAAGTGAACCGTCGCGGGGATATACTCTGGCTGGACGACTCCAAAGCCACCAATATCGCCGCCGCCGCCGCCGCTTTAGAGGGTGCTGAACGCCTCACCTGGTTGATTGCCGGCGGGCTGGGCAAGGGGCAGGATTTTTCCGTTTTCACGCGGGCGATCCGCGCGGCGCCGGTCAAGGAAGTATTGGTGATCGGGCGCGATAATCGGGCGATGCTCTCCGCTTTCGACGCGGCGCAGGTGCCATACCGGGTCTGTGGCGACCTGGACACCGCCGTCGCTTATGCCAAAACCCATGCCCAAGCTGGCGATCAGGTGTTGCTCTCTCCGGCGACGGCGAGTTTCGATCAATTCAAGGGATTTGCCGAACGAGGCGAACGCTTTGCCGAACAGGTAAGCAAGAGATGACGGACGCTTCCCGCAAACGTAATCCAGTTGCCGTCTTCCATGCCAATCAGAAACGTCATTTCTCGCGTTGGCAGGGACTCGCTTTTCCCGATATCTGGTTGATCGTTTGCTGGATGAACCTGATGGTGATCGGTATGGTGATGGTCACTTCTTCGTCGCTTTCCGAGGCCAGCGTGGAAAGGCTGAATACCTTTCATTTCGCCATTCACCAAGGGGTGTTCTATTGCGGGTCGCTGATCGTTGCCTATGTGGTGTTTTCGCTCGGTAGCGCGTTTTTCTATGAAAAATCCGCCGCGTTGCTCGTGCTTTCCGGTCTTCTCCTTTTAGCCCTTTACATTCCAGGTGTCGGGCAATCGGTAAACGGCGCGCGCCGTTGGATCGATCTACGGGTGATCCATTTGCAGGTGGGGGAGATTGTCAAGGTGACGATGATCCTCTATGCCGCGGCGTTTCTCAAACGTAACAGCTATCGTCTCGAAAGTTCCTGGAAACCGATTGTCACGCTGCTCGGTATCGTCGCCGCATTTTCCGTACTGCTCGTTGAACAGCCGGATTTCGGTACGATGGCGGTGCTCGTCACTACCGTGCTCGGGATGATGTTTCTTGCTGGCGTGTCATGGTGGCGCTTTTTGTTGCTCGCCCTTGGGGTGGGGGCGGTGATGGCGGTGGTACTCTTCTCGGCGAGCTATCGCGTCCAGCGCCTGCTCGCCTTCACCGATCCATGGTCGCATCAGTTCGATGAAGGCTATCAGTTGGTCAATTCCCTCATTTCTTTCGGACGCGGACGGATTTTCGGTGTCGGTCTCGGCGAGAGTATTCAAAAGCACCAGTATCTGCCGGAAGCGCATACCGATTTTATTTTCGCGATCATCGCCGAGGAAACCGGGCTTGTCGGCACCTTGTCGGTACTGATGATTTTCGCCGTACTGGTGTGGCGGGCGTTTCTCATCGCGCATCTCGCCGATCGGGTACGCAAACGCTTCGCCAGCAATACGGCCTACGGCATCGGCTTGTTGCTCGCCATCCAAACCTTGGTCAATATCGGCGTCACCACCGGCGCCTTGCCCACCAAAGGACTGACATTGCCACTGATCAGCTACGGCGGCAGCTCTGTGCTTATGACTTGCGTGGCACTAGCGCTCCTTGCGCGGATCGACGCCGAAGCGCGTTTTCAGGCGCGAAGAGAAGGGAAGCTGTGAAGCGTTTTGTCGGAAAAACGGTGCTGATGATGGCGGGCGGTACCGGTGGCCACGTATATCCGGCCTTGGCCGTGGCCCGCGCCGCCCACGAGGAAGGTGCGCGGATTCACTGGCTCGGCAATACCGCGGGGTTCGAAGGCGGGAAGGTGAGGGCCGCGGGGTTCGAGTTGCATGATATCGCGGTACGTAGCCTGCGCGACAAGAACGTGATCGGTTGGGGAAAAGCTCCGTGGATGATCACTCGTGCGGTGCTCGCCGCGCGCAAGGTTATCAACCGGGTGCGCCCGGACGTCGCGATCGGTATGGGCGGTTTCGCTTCCGGCCCGGGAGGGATCGCGGCAAAACTCTGTGCGGTGAAATTGCTCGTCCATGAGCAGAACGCGGTCATGGGACTGACGAATCGTTGGCTTGCGCGATTGGCCGATCGCGTCTTGCTCGCCGATCCGCGTGCCGCCGCGAAGCTGTCGTCAGGGCGCGCCTTCCAGGTGGTGGGCAATCCGCTGCGTGCCGACATCGCCGCAATGGCGCCGCCGGCGGTTCGTTACGCCGCGCGGCAGGGAAAAATTTCTCTGCTTGTGCTTGGCGGGAGTCAAGGCGCGAAGGCGATCAACGAACTCGTGCCCAAAGCGCTTGCGCAAGTGGCGGCGGCAATACGTCCGGCGGTCAGGCATCAGGTCGGCAAGCGTTGGCTGGAAATAACACGGCAGCGCTACCAGCGGCTTGGCGTCGAGGCGGAAGTCGTGCCGTTCATCGAAGACATGGCGGCGGCCTACCATGAGGCGGACTGGGTAATCGCACGCGCCGGCGCGCTCACGGTGGCGGAAATCGCCACTGCCGGCCTGCCCGCGCTGTTCATTCCGTTCCCCCATGCGGTGGACGATCACCAGAAGATAAATGCGCAAGCACTCGTCGAAATCGGCGCCGCGGAGGTGATCGAACAAGAACGTCTTTGCGTCGATCGACTTGCGGCAGCGATTGTCGCGCGTCGTGATCGTTCCCCACTTTTACGCCAAGCGGAGAAAGCGCAGCGTTTTTCCCATTCCGAGGCGCTCGAGAAAATCCTTTCCGTGATCGGAGAACTCTGTCAGTGAAAGCCGAGGATATCCATTTTGGCCGCATCGAACGTCGCCAGATGCGCCGGGTGAAAAATATCTTTTTTGTCGGCATCGGGGGCGTCGGGATGAGTGGTATTGCCGAAGTGTTGCTCAACCTAGGTTACGCGGTCAGTGGCTCCGACCTGAGACCGTCTGTCCATACCGACTGCCTGATCGACCGCGGGGCGACCGTGTTTTTCGGCCATCATGCGGACAATGTCGAGGACGCCAGTGTGGTGGTGACTTCCTCGGCGATCCAGGCGGAAAATCCAGAGGTCGATCGTGCCCGTGAACTCGGTATTCCGGTCATCCGCCGCGCGGAAATGCTGGCCGAGCTGATGCGCTTCCGCTTCGGTATCGCGATTGCAGGCACTCACGGTAAAACGACGACCACCAGTCTGACCGCTTCGTTGCTCACCGATGCCGGACTGGATCCGACTTTCGTTATCGGCGGCGTGCTGACTTCCGCCGGCAGCGGCGCGCGTCTCGGCGAAGGGCAATATTTGGTTGCCGAGGCGGACGAGTCCGACCGCTCGTTCTGGTTGCTGCAACCGATGATTTCCATTATCACCAATATCGATGCCGATCATTTGGAGAATTACGGGAATAGCTATGAAGGCTTGAAAAAGGGATTTGTCCGTTTCCTGCACAATTTGCCCTTTTATGGTCTCGCGGTGCTGTGTATCGACGACCCCGGTGTTCGCTCAATCCTCGTAGAGCTCGCGCGGCCGGTCAAAACCTACGGATTCAGCAAGAACGCCGATGTACGCGCGATCAATATGCGCCAGGATGGACTGCTGATGCGCTTCGACGTGCTTGACAATCAAAGTGGTCGATCTTTTCCGGTCGCGCTCAATATGCCGGGGAAACACAATGTGTTGAACGCGCTCGCGGCGATCATCGTCGCCGAGGAACTCGGCATGGATTGCGAAGCGATAAGCGACGGATTGTCGCAGTTCAGAGGGGTCGGACGGCGTTTTTCGCATCACGGCAGCATCTGGCATGCGAAGGGGCAGGCGGATATTTTCGAAGATTACGGCCATCACCCGAACGAGATTCGCGCGGTACTCGATGCCGCTCACGAAGGGTTCGACGACCGTCGTGTGGTCGTGGTTTTTCAGCCACACCGCTACACACGCACCCGTGATTTGCTCGACGACTTCGCCGCGGTGCTGTCGAACTGCGAGGCACTGGTGCTGACGGAAGTCTATGCGGCAGGCGAGACGCCGATTCCCGGTGCCGACACGCACGCCTTGACCCGCGCGATTCGCGCCCATGGCCGTGTGGAACCGGTTTTCATTGCCGATAAAAACGCCATTGCCGAGCACCTGCGCGAAACGATGCTCGAGGACGGAGATGTGCTGATTTTCTTCGGCGCCGGAGATATCGGTAGAATTGCCAGGGGAATGGGAGAAAACGCTTCTTGCGAAAAAACGGTGGCCGAGCATGAGCGATAAATTCGGCAAAGTAGCGGTGCTCTATGGTGGAGAATCTTCCGAACGCGAGGTGTCTCTTGACGGCGGCGCGGCTGTTCACCGGGCCCTTGTCACGCTTGGCGTCGAGGCGCATCTGGTCGATAGCGGTGATCGTCGTGCCGTGTTGATGTTGAAAGAAAACGGTTATGAACGCGCCTTTGTCATGCTCCATGGCCGCGGTGGTGAGGACGGTCAGGTGCAAGCGATCTTGCAATGGCTCGGTATTCCTTACACCGGCAGCGAGATGACGGCTTGCGCCATCGCGATGGATAAAGTGATGACGAAAAAGCTATGGCGGGCCTTCGCGCTGCCAGTATTGCCGGATATACTTTGCACCCGCGGCAGTCGTTATGAAGATATCGTACGCGCGCTCGATGCGCGACATTTCGCCGTGAAACCGGTAAATGATGGTTCGAGCCTCGGGATTAGCTGGGTGCGCGATCAAGCCGAACTCGAGGCGGCACTCGCGCTTGCCGGCGAATGTGATGACAGGATCATGGCCGAACCTTGGATCGACGGACGGGAACTCACTCATTCCATTATCGGCGATCACGTCCTCCCCTGTATCGAAATCGTAACCGGCAAAGGACATCCATTTTACGATTACCAGGCCAAATACGCTGCCGACGATATCCGCTATCTTTGCCCCGCGCCGATCGATCCGTCCCTTGCCGGAAAACTCGTCGAATTGACCCGTCGCGCCTTTCGCGCACTTGGCGCGAAAGGTTGGGGACGAGTGGATTATATGCTCGATAAAGACGGGTATCCCTGGCTGCTCGAGATCAATCTCGTCCCCGGCATGACCGCGCATTCTTTGCTGCCGCAGGCAGCGGCAAGCGAAGGGAAATCCTTCACCGATATCGTCCTCGCCCTTCTTGAGCAAACTCTCGACGGTAAGAACGATCATTGACATGGTCTTAACACGCAACCCGCGTAAACATTCCGTTACCCGGCCCGTCGCGTGGAAGTTCTTGCGCCAAGTGTCGAGAAAGCTGGGAGAGTGGCTGCTCGCATTTTTTCTCCTCGCGGCGATCTTCTTGTCCTTTCACTTCGCCTACAAACGCATCACCGAGCACGCCTTTTTTCCCCTGAAACGGGTGCTTTTAGTGCGGCCTTTGATCTATGGTGATCGCGAAGCGATCATGGATGTCGTTGCCGCATGCAAAAGCCAGGACATGTTGCGCATTGATATACGCACCTTGACCGAGAGAATCGCTCGGCTCTCTTGGGTCGAGAGCGTATCGATCAGCAAGCAGTGGCCGGATGCGCTGCAAGTCGATGTGCACGAGCGGGTTCCGATTCTGCGCTGGGGAAAAGAGGATTTCCTCGATCGCAAGGGGAAATCCTTTTTGCTGCCAGCGTCGCCGAAGCTTGACACGCTCTTTCCGGTCACAGGCCCCAAAGGGCATGAAAAACAGGTGCTTGATATGTATCTCACAATTCATCCGTGGTTGCGTCGGCAAGGTGTCGACATGCGCGGTTTGATCCTCGATACAAGGCTCGTCTGGCATGTGATACTCGGCAAAGAGCTCGATGTCATCATCGGCAGGGAGGAACTCAACCAGCGTTTCAAAAAGCTCGCGGTCGTCAACCGACGGATCATAAAAAATTACGAAAAATATATTCATTCGGTAGACTTACGCTATCGGAACGGTTTTTCCGTACGCTGGAAGGATGGGGTCGAAACGGTCGGAGACGAGAGAGAGAAACGCTTATGAGACATAGAAATAAAATCGATCCGATTCAAGCGGTAATCGATACCGGTAGCGCATGCTTGAGGGTCACCGTCGCGATTTGCGAAGCGGATCGTCCGCTTGAAATTCTCGGCTGTGGTGTCTCCAACGATGTTCCCTGCAAGCATGGCTTGATCGCCGATATCGCCGCCGCCGCCGAAGTGCTTAATGAAGCGATGATGGAAGCCGAGCGACAGTCCGGCGTGCAAATACGCAACGTCGACGCCTCTCTAGGCGGTCCGTATGTCTCGGGCATGAATACCGACAATGTGGCGGCACTGCGCAAGCAGTCTATCGATCGTGCCGATATCACTCGGGTGCTGCTCGAGGCGAGAAAAATCGCCGAGGATGACAAGCACGAACTCCTACACGCGCTGGAGCAGGCGTTCATCGTCGATTGCCACGGCGAGATCGAGGATCCCGAAGGGATGACCGCCGATTCCTTGGAAGTCCGTCTGCATGTGTTGCGCGCCGAGCGCAATGTGGCAGAGAATCTTCGTCGCGCGATCGAGACGAGTGGAGTGGGGGTCAACGCGCTCGTTTTTTCCGGTCTCGCTTGCGCCTACGCCGCAACCAACGAAGAGGAGCGAAAACTTGGCGTCTGTACGCTTGATATCGGTGCCGGCACGACCGATTTCATGGTTTTTCAAAATAACCGTCCGCTCTATGGCGGGGGGTTGAAAATCGGCGGAGAACTGGTTTCGAGCGATATCGCCACCGTCTTTTTCACCCCCCGTCAGTTCGCGGAAATCCTCAAATGCCAGCAGGGCGCGACAAGTATCGGTTTGATGAAATCGTCATCTATTGCATTGCCGAGCACGGGATTACGCC
The DNA here is from genome assembly GCA_965277745.1 of Cardiobacteriaceae bacterium. Lineage (GTDB taxonomy): Bacteria > Pseudomonadota > Gammaproteobacteria > Cardiobacteriales > Cardiobacteriaceae. Next base: position 2,114,176 of record OZ255837.1, on the reverse strand, counting down.
CTTCCCGCCAGATCAGTAGCGCGAAACTGGTCGATATAATCTCTACCCGCTACAACGAAATATTCCAGATGCTTGAACGGGCGCTCTATCGTTCGGGAATGCGCAGAATGAGCGACGGCGGATTCGTTCTGAGTGGTGGTGCCGCGCAGATACCGGGACTCGCCTCCTATGTGGCGGATGCCTTCTCGATTCCGGTTCGAGTCGCCAAACCACCACACGTTACCGGGTTGCCGGAGAATTTGCAGTACGACCCTGGAATGATGACGACGCTCGGGATGTTGAAGCTGTTATATGAACCGCTGCCGGATCATGTTTGGGTCAATCCCGGCAAAACGGGTATAATCAAAAGCTTGAAAAGTTTTTTGAATCGATATTTATAGCCAGGGGTAGGCATGGTTTTCGAAATAGTGGAAGACGCTGACAATGACGCGCACGTTCTGATCAAAGTCATCGGTGTCGGTGGCGGTGGCTGCAACGCCGTGAAGCAAATGATGGATTTCGATCTCGATGGAGTCGAGTTGATTTCCGCCAACACCGACATGCAAGTTTTACGGAAAAGCCCGATCGATAACAAATTACAGTTGGGCATGCAAACCACGCGCGGCATGGGCGCAGGATCCAAACCGGAAATCGGCCGCCGCGCGGCGGAAGAGGATCGCGAACGCATTCAGGAAAATCTCACCGGTGCGGACATGGTCTTCATCGCCGCCGGAATGGGGGGGGGGACCGGCACCGGCGCCGCTCCCGTCATTGCCTCGATCGCTCGTCAGATGGGTGTTCTCGCCGTCGCGATCGTGACCAAGCCGTTTTTTTTCGAAGGCAGCAAACGCATGCGTATGGCCGAAGCGGGACTCGAAGTACTGAAAGAGGAAGTGGATTGCCTCATCGTCATCCCGAACGATCGTATCGCCGACGTTATGGGCGAGGACGCTTCCTTGCTGGGCTCGTTCAAAACCGTCGACGATGTGTTGAAAAATGGCGTGCAAAGCATTGCCAACGTCATCCAGAAAGAGGGATTGATCAACATGGATCTCGAGGATGTGAAAACGATCATGTCCGAACGCGGGATCGCGATGATGGGTACCGGCGAAGCGCAAGGAGAAGACCGCGCCCGCGCGGCGACCGAAAAAGCGATTTCCTCGCCGCTTTTGGAAAATATCGATCTTTCTTCGGCGCGCGGATTGCTCGTCAATGTCACCGCCAACCAGAATATCAAAGCCAGCGAATACCAGGCGGTGGGTTCTCTAGTCTATGATTTGATCGACGAGGACAGCGTCAACGTCAAGATCGGCATGATGATCGATAACGATATGGATGAAACCTTGCGTGTGACTGTCGTCGCAACCGGTATCGCTTCCGGCGAAGAGCAGGAAGACAGCGAGGAAATACCGAACCTGTTCGGAAGCGGATTTTCCGGGTCGGGCAAGGAGGAGAAGGAACAGACGCGGCGCAAAAAGGACAAATCCACTCAAAAGAGCGACAGCTATCTGGATACGCTGAACATCCCCGCTATCCTGCGCAAAAGGGTGAAATGATGGTGCGACAAAGAAGCATCGGCAATTCTATCGGCACATCGGGTATTGGCGTACACAGCGGCAAGCTATGTCAGATTACCTTTCATCCGGCCCCGATAGGCACCGGAATCGTTTTCCGTCGAATCGACCTTGCCGCCAAGCCGGAAATTCCGGTCGACGCGGTGCACGTGCGCGACACGCAGATGTGCACGGCGATGCAGGTCGATGGTATCCGTGTGGCGACTATCGAACATCTGATGTCCGCGCTGGCCGGTCTTGGCATCGACAATCTATATGTGGATTTGGATTCTGCGGAAGTGCCGATTATGGACGGGAGTTCCGCGCCCTTCGTCTATCTTTTGCAACAGGCGGGCGTTTGCGAACAAGATGCGGCAAAACGCTTCATCCGCATTGAAGCGCCGGTCGAAGTGCGTGATGCGGAGAAGTGGGCACGCTTGATTCCGTTCGATGGATTGCGTTTTGATTTCACGATCTGTTTCGATCACCCGTTGTTCCGTTCCCGCAATGACCATGTGCGCCTGGATTTCTCCACTTGGCGCTATATTCGCGAGGTCAGTCGCGCACGGACTTTCGGTTTTTTGAAAGATATCGAATACTTGCAAAGCAATGGTCTGACCCTCGGCGGTAGTTTGGATAACGCCGTGGTCATCGACGAGTACCGGATCATCAACGAGCAGGGGCTGCGCTTCGATGATGAATTCGCCCGCCATAAACTGCTCGATGCGATCGGCGATCTCTACATGCTCGGCGCGCCCCTACTTGGCTGGTACCAGGGATATAAATCCGGGCATGCCTTGAACAATAAGCTGTGTCTTGCTATTCAAGCCGATGCCGAGAACTGGTCCTGGCGAGAATCGGAGCAAGGCAGCGAGGAGACACTGGATTACGGCTTCGATGGCACGAATGCCATACCGTCAGGCGCCTACTGATCCGTTTTTTCTTTGCCAGGCGCTTCGCCCAAGGCACCGCGCGTAAGGAAGCGATCGATGATCGTTTCGGCTTCGCGCAGAGAATAGCTTTTGCCGTCGGCGACTTCAATCGGGCGGCGGCGTGTCGGAAAAGCAAGCCACAAGCCGGGATTGGCATTGATTTTCAGGCGTGGCGGACGGGGCAGTTTGCGCGCAAGTCTCGCGCCGATTTCCGGGAGGAGATGATGCAATTGATAGGCTTCGTGATTGTGTTCTACATAGAGTTGCCAGTGCTCTTCATTCCACTTGCCGAGCATTACCTTCGACGCCCACTGTGGTGGCAGGCAGGCGATCAACATCGCATGATATTTATGATACTGCCCCTTATGCGGAGGAGGGCCGTGTTCGCGGGCGATGCTGTCAAAGTAACGGCTGACATGCCGAAAATGGTGCGCTTGTCTACTCATGACTTGAAAGAGGATCGTTTGGCCACATCAAGGGAAGGATCGCTATAGCGTATCATAGAAGCTTTGTTTGCGTTATGATGCCTTTGCCTTATGGTGCGTGAGGATATTTGTGTCGGCCCCTTGGCCGACGGTCTTAGTAGAGGATGGATCACATGTTGGGAAATCTCGCGGCGAAATTTTTTGGCTCAAGAAACGAAAGAATTATCAAACAGTTATCTAGAACAGTCAATAAAATAAACGCACTTGAAAGCGAGATGGAGGCATTGACGGACGCGGCTTTACGCACAAAAACGGACGAATTCCGCAAACGTCTCGAGCGTGACTCCTTGGACGCGCTGTTACCGGAAGCCTTTGCCGTGGTTCGTGAAGCGTCCAAACGGATACTCGGTTTGCGCCATTACGATGTGCAACTGATCGGCGGTGTCGTTCTCCATAGTGGAAAAATCGCCGAAATGCGTACCGGGGAGGGAAAGACCCTGGTAGCGACGTTGGCTGTCTACTTGAATGCCTTGACCGACAAGGGCGTGCATGTTGTCACCGTCAACGACTATCTCGCCCGCCGTGATGGCGAGGATCTCGGGCGTCTGTACGGCTTTCTCGGCTTGACAACCGGCATCATTGTCTCGGGAATGGACAGCGACGCCAAGCGCGCGGCCTATCGTGCCGACATCACCTATGGCACCAATAACGAATTCGGCTTCGACTATCTGCGCAGCAACATGGCGCTTTCCAAAGAAGAGCGTTTACAGCGTGAATTGCACTACGCGATTGTCGATGAAGTGGATTCCATTTTGATCGACGAAGCGCGTACGCCATTGATCATCTCCGGCCCCGCCGATATGGATACCGACCTCTACCGCAAGCTCGACACCCTGGTTCCGCAACTGACGGCGCAAAAAAAAGAGGATGGCGAGGGGGATTTTTCCATCGATGAAAAGACAAAGCAAGTGGGACTTACCGAAAGCGGTCACGATCGCGTCGAAAAGCTGCTCGTGAAAAAAGGCCTGATCGGAGAGACGGAAAGTTTGTATGAGCCGAAAAATATCGGCCTGTTTCATCACTTGAGCGCCTGTTTACGGGCACATTATCTCTATCACAAGGATGTCGATTACATCGTGCGTAACGATGAAGTGATTATCGTCGATGAATTTACCGGGCGTACCATGGAAGGGCGGCGCTGGTCGGACGGACTCCATCAGGCGATCGAAATCAAAGAAGGGGTGACGGTAAAGCAGGAAACCCAAACACTGGCCACCATCACCTATCAGAATTATTTCCGTCTCTATGGGAAACTCGCCGGAATGACCGGCACCGCCGATACCGAAGCGTATGAATTTCAGGAAATCTACAACCTGGAAACGGTCGTCATCCCGACCAACAAGGCGGTGATACGGCGTGATCACACCGACATGATCTATCTCAAGCAGAAAAGCAAGTACAAAGCCATCGTCGAGGACGTCAAAGATTGCCAGCAGCGCGGGCAGCCGGTCTTGCTCGGTACGGCATCGATCGAGACCTCCGAATTGCTGTCGACTCTGCTCGACAAGGAAGGGATTCGCCACGATGTCCTCAACGCCAAGCAACATGCCCGTGAAGCGGAAATTGTCGCCTACGCCGGACGAGCGGGGCACGTGACCATCGCCACCAACATGGCCGGGCGCGGGACGGATATCGTTCTCGGCGGCAGTTTGAAAAACGCGCTCGAACAACTCGGTGAACAGGCCGACGAAGTGGAAAAAGAAAGCGCGCGCAAAGACTGGCAAGCGCGTCACGAGGCGGTGATCGCCGCCGGCGGCTTGCATGTGATCGGGGCGGAACGCCATGAATCACGACGCATCGACAACCAATTACGGGGACGCTCCGGGCGCCAGGGCGATCCAGGTTCGAGCCGATTCTACGTGGCGCTCGACGATAATCTGGTACGTATTTTCGCCGGTGACAAGATGGCCAACATGATGCAGCGCTTCGGTATGGGAGAAGACGACGCCATCGAATCGAAAATGGTCTCCCGCCAGATCGAGGGCGCACAGAAAAAAGTCGAGGCCTACAATTTCGACGCGCGCAAAAACCTCCTCGAATACGACGATGTCGCCAACGAACAGCGCAAAGTGATCTATGCGCAACGCGCCACGATCATGGACGCCGCGCAAATTCGCGAAATGATCGCGCAAATGCGTGAAAGCGTGATAGATCGTCTCGTCGGAGAATATCTGCCAAGTGATCAGACTCGCCAGCACTGGAATATTCAAGGCCTCGAGGCGGCGCTGCTCGGTGACTTCGGTGTCACCGTGAAAATCGAAAACGACTGGCTGGCGGCGGAACCTGATCTGACGCCGGCACAAATCGTGCGCAAGCTTGTCGAACGCTTACAGCGAATCGACAAGGAAAAACGCGCTGTATTTGGCGATGAGGCGATGGATTGGGGAGAAAAATTCATTGCCCTGCAAACCATCGACGATCAGTGGAAGAGTCATCTGACCACGATGGACATGCTCCGGCAGGGCATTTGGATGCGCTCGCGGGCGCAGAAAGATCCGAAACGCGAATATCAGCGTGAGGCTTTCGAATTGTTCCATAACCTGCTCTCGGGGATCCAGTTTCATATCGTGCGCGTCCTTGCGCAGATCGATTTTCGCCAAGCAGTTGACGACGGCGGGGCGAGCGAAGAGAAAAAAGCGCGGAAATTCCCCCCCGCGAGCGATCCGGGACACGATCATCGCGACGCTGCCAAAATCGATCCATATGCCGGCGTCGGGCGTAACGCGCCTTGTCCTTGCGGCAGCGGAAAAAAATTCAAACGTTGCCATGGCAAGCTGTAATGAGCCTGGTGGAAGTGGCGGTCGGTATTCTCCTCGATCAACACCGGCGGGTACTCATCGCCCAACGCCCCAAAGGCAAGTCCTATGCCGGTTATTGGGAATTTCCGGGCGGAAAAATCGAAGCGGGAGAAAGCGCGCGCGCGGCGCTGATACGGGAATTTCGCGAAGAGCTTGGCCTTGACACCGACAGGGAAAATTGGAGGGCGTTTCACCGCGGCTCGCGGGACGGCGAAGTCTTTCTGACCTTCTTTCTTAGCCGCTCGAAAAAAGTATATCGGCCGCAAGGATTGGAAAATCAGCCATTTTGCTGGCAATCTGTCACCGCCCTCGACGCGGCGCTTTTTCCGCCGCCGAATGCCTGCGTGATCGAAAAATTGCAAGGGTACCGCTGGCAGCGCGAGTAGGGGATCGAAGTGCTTCGGTAAAGACAAATCCAATCGATATCCGAAGCGAAAATCTGCCTGATGACAGAAAATGATAAGAGCGGCGCTTTTTTCACCGCCTTTACCTCAGGGAGAAAGATTTCGCGCCGAACGCGTCTTCTCCATCGGCATGGTCGATTGCCGGGCGTTTTGCGAACGCGACGCGTTTTCTCCGACGCCGCCGCTTTCCGCCGCAACGGGACGGGCTTCGTCGAAGTATCGACGGCGCCTGAGAACGAAGTGTTCATTGCCCGCTGTCTCTACCTTTCGAGTGCGCTTGTGTCGGCTGTTCCGCGATCAGCCACTTCGCTGTTGCGACGAAGCTGAGAACGCGAACCGTTCAAAGGGGCATAACCGGATGATCACACAGGTCACAGACAATGCAACTCACACATTTTGGATTGCGCGCGGTGCAAACATAGCGTCCGTGCAGAATCAGCCAGTGATGAGCGTTTTGCAGATAGGCTTTTGGCACGCGTTGCATCAGCTTGTCTTCTACCTCGCGGACGTTTTTTCCCGGCGCGAGACCGGTGCGGTTGGCGAGACGGAAAATATGTGTGTCCACGGCCATCACCGCTTTTGCGAACGCGGTATTCAAGATGACGTTGGCGGTCTTTCTCCCCACGCCGGGCAGAGATTGCAGTTCCTCGCGCGTGCCCGGGACTTCTCCGGCAAACCGTTCGAGAAGTAAACGGCAGGTTGCGATCACGTTTGCCGCCTTGGTGTTGAACAGACCGATCGTCTTGATATAGCGTTTCAGGCCGTCTTCCCCCAAGGCGAGAATTTTCTCCGGCGTGTTGGCGACGGGAAACAACTTTTCCGTGGCTTTGTTGACGCTCGTATCGGTCGCTTGTGCGGAAAGGATGACGGCGATCAACAGTTCAAAAGGCGAATGGTAGACCAGTTCGGTTTTCGGCGCCGGATTGGCTGCTTCAAGGCGCGCGAAAAAGACGCCGATATCTGTTTTTTTCATTCCCGCGCTTATGTTTTATCCGCGTGTAATTGTCCGCCTTGAGCGAAATTCTCCGGTTTCATGTCCTCTATGCTGATCCAAACCGCTTCTTCGGTGACGCCAAAGCTCGCGGAAATGGCCTGGGTCACGGCTGTGCTCAGGGTGCGTTTCTGCTCGAGCGTGCGGCCTTCGATCAGTTTGATGTTCACTACGGGCATTTGTTTTCCTCGATCGAATGATCAGTTGTCGTTATTTCGCAATTGTGCCACAGCGGGCACCTCGCGGGAGCGCGTCATCAAGTCTTTGCGCTTACGCTCACGCAAGGCGTCGATGGCGTTTTTTGCCGCGATGAGCAAACCATAGCATAGAAACGCGCCGGCTGGCAGTGCCGCCAGGGTGAGACCGTTTTCGAGGGGGACGAGTTCGATTTCCCAGGACTTGGCGGCCGCGCCGAAGAGCACATCCGCGCCGGAGAACAAGGTGCCATCGGCGAGAATTTCGCGAATGGCGCCAAGGGTGACGATCACCGCCGTGAAGCCAAGACCCATGAACAGGCCATCGAGCGCGGCAAGAAACGGTCGATGTTTTACCGCGTAGACTTCCGCGCGGGCGATGATCGCACAATTGGTTACGATCAGCGCCAGATAAATACCGAGCGACTGATAAAGGGGATAGGCAAAGGCCTGTATCAGGGATTGTGCAACCGTCACCGCCGAGGCGATCACCAGGACAAAAACGGGAATGCGGATTTCCGTCCGCAGCCAGCGCCGCGTGGCCGAAATCAATAGATTCGAGAGCAGCAACACGAATATCGTCGCAAGCCCCAGCCCCAATGCATTCACCAGCGAATGGGAGACGGCAAGCAGCGGACACAGGCCGAGCATTTGCACTAGCGCCGGATTGTTACGCCATAGGGCGTTTGCGATCAATTGGCGGATTTCCGTGTTCATTGTCTCTCCTGTCGATGGTTTTGCCAAGCACGTAAAATTTCTCTGACCAGACCGACCACGGCTCGCGGGGTGATTGTCGCGCCGGTGAAGGCATCGAAATCGCCGCCGTCTTTTTTTACAGCGAAACGACGGCTCTTGAGCGATTGCCCGTCGAAGCCATGGATCCATTGCGAGACATGTGTTTCGATCTTGTCTCCCAGACCAGGCGTTTCCTGGTGCGCCAAGGCGCGTACGCCGAGCAGGGTAAAATTGTCGGCGGCGATACCGATCAACAGGGTGATATCGCCATTGTAGCCTTTTCCGGTCGTGGCGCGAATGAAATAGGCGGCGGGTTCTCCTCTGCGATAGGCCGTATAGACGATAACGGGAACGCCTTCTAGGGTCATCGCTCGTGGATGGGCAAGAAAATCCGGCGCGAAAACAAGCTTGGGGGCGATATCGCAGAATGCGGCGAGCAACGCCGTGCTTTTTTGCGATTCGATTGTCGGGCGAACCAGATAGAAAACGCCGCTCACGACAGTCAGGGCGACGGCGGCGAAACCACCGAGTCTTGCCATTGCCTCACGGGAAGCCCGGTTGACAAGACGCATCAACGATACTTCGGTTGCGTTAGGGGGTCGAGCAACGGCACCAAGGCATTGCCAAGGAGCACGGCAAAAGCGAAACCGTCCGGGAAATTGCCGAGGTTGCGGATACAAACGGTGAGCAACCCGATCAAGAAACCATATAGCCAGCGACCGAGTGGCGTGGTGGCGGCGCTCACCGGATCGGTGGCGATGAAAAACGCGCCGAAAATGCTCGCGCCGCCGAACAATTGCGCGAATGGATCGAGATAGGCGTCGGTGTTGATGAACCAAAAGGGAAGTGCGCCGAGGACGATACCGAGTAAACAGGCGGTAGCGATCTGCCAGGCAAGGTAGCGTCTCGCCGCAAGCCACAGACCACCAAAGAACCAGGCGAGATTGAGCAAGAGCAATTGCCTGCTCTGCCATTGCAGTTGCGAAAGCGGGATGTCCTCGATGCGCAATTGGCGGCTGTGATCGAGGATGGTCGCGGCAGTGATCGCGTCCGTTATCCTCCAGAGCGTGGCGAAGGAAAAATTGGCGTTACTGTGTTGTCCAAGAATTGCCGGAAAGCTGACAAGGAGAAAACAATAGCCGACCATCGCCGGATTGAATGGATTCATCCCCAGTCCACCGTATAATTGTTTGCCGAAAAGCAGGGCGAAACAGACGCCGAGGCAGACGAGCCACGGCGGTGTCATCACCGGCAGGGAAAGGACGAGCAGACAGGCGCTCAAGGTGGCACTGCCGTCGCCGAGCGTGTCGAAGATTCGCCTTTTGCCGCGTAGCGCGAGGAGGATGCCTTCGCAACACCAGGCGCAAAGCACCGCGACGGCGATCAGGCCGAGCCAGCGCGTGCCTTGGGTGACGGTAAGGACGGCGACGCCGGGAACAAGGGCGAGAACGACCGAAAACATGATTTTCGCCGTGCTCGGGGCCATGTGGATGGTGACATCGCCGCCGATCGTGTAAGAATCATCGCTCATCGCTTTTTCCCGTGGCGCTTGCGGCGTCGCCGCTAGGCGGGCAATGGTCCGAACACTGTGCTTGACGGTGTTTTTCTCGCCCGTTTTGTCTTAGCGAAGCGTTTGCTTTGCCGTCGATCGCTTGCCCTTTGTCCGCGGAAATGGGCGAATAATCCGCCCGCCGTGTTGCCTCCGTCGCGGTTTCCGCCGTATCGGCTTTTGTTTTTTCATCGCCGTTCGGTGCTAAGGGCGGTTGATATGTCGCCTTTTCGCCACCGCTGCGCCGGGACGACAGTCTAGCTTGCTTTCGCGCCGCCGCCCGCGCTTTCGCCGCCTCTATGGCGGCTTGTTTGGCGTGGTCGTTGGTTTTTCCGTTGCGGCTCGGGTCGAACTGCCTCGCGGGCATCTGCGTCCCGGTGGTTGCAGTCGGCGTTTTTTCTCGCTCCGGCTCTTTTTTCGGATCAATGCTGGTTGCCTGTATTCCGGCACGTTTGGCCGCGAGGATTGTTTTGCGTTCTTCCGCTTGCCGTTGCAGGCGCTTGTTCCTCGCGTCATGGCGCCTTTTGGCGTGCGTCGCCGCCGTTTGCTGTCGCGCGGCTTTGCGTAAGACAGCTTTGCTGTCGCGATAATAGCGCACCAGGGGAATATGCGCCGGGCAAACGCTCGCGCAGATCCCGCACTCGATGCAGTCGAAGAGGCGATACTGTTCAAGGCGCTTGCCTTGCAGATTGCGGCTGTACCAGTAAAGTTGCTGCGGCAAAAGCATCATCGGACAGGCATCGCTGCAACGGGCACAGCGGATACAATCGCTTTCTCCGGCGTGCTCGCGGCGCGGAAGGAGAAGGAGACAATTGGTGGTTTTTTCTATGCCTGCGCTCGTCTCTTTTTGCGTAATGCCCATCATCGCGCCACCGATCAGCAGTTCACTGTCCGGGTGGCGGCCACCGGCGGCCTCGATCAACGCTTGCAGCGGCGTGCCGAGACGAACGATGGCGACTTGCGGGCGAACGACGCCTTCACCGGTGATGCTCACGTAACGCTCGATCAAGGGTCGGCCACACACTAGCGCATCGTGGATGGCTTTGATCGTGGCGCTGTTGTGGCAAATCAGGCCGAAATCCGTGGCATGCCGGTCGGCAGGCACGCGGATACCGAGTAAAAGCTCGAAAAGTTGCCGGGTGTTACCGGATGGATAACGGGTTGGCACGATTTTCACTTCGATGTGTGGATCTCCTGCCGCGGCAACTGCTCGTTCCAGGGCGATGATCGCCTGTGCTTTATCGTCCTCAATGGCGAAAAGCACACGCTGTCCGCCGACGATATGCGCGCAAAGCTGAGCGCCGCGGACAATTTCCGCGCTATGTTCGCGAATTTGCATGTCATCGCAGGTGATGTAGGGTTCACATTCGGCGGCGTTGACAAGCAGCGTTGTGGCGGGATGACGTAATTTGTTCGCGCTCGGAAATCCAGCCCCGCCCATTCCGGCGATGCCGCAGGCAATGATACGTTGCAGCAGGACTTCCGGGGCGGCCGTTTCATCGAGGGGCGGCAGGGATGAAGAGAAGCGATCTTCTCCGTCTGCGGCGAGCACGATGCTCAATACCGGTTTATCCGATGTGGCGATTGCCTGTCGCGCGGCGATCGCGGCGATGACACCGGAAGTTGGGGCGTGCAACGCGACGCCCGCGGCGCTGCTCGGCTGTGCGAGCATTTGACCGGCTAAGACCACGTCACCGACCGAAACCAGCGGAGTCAGCCAGTTCCCGTCGCGTTGCCACAGGGAAAGATGATATCGCTCGACAAGGGGAAAGTGTTGCGCAGGTGCGGCGGTGGAGATCGCTTTGTGCGCGGGAAGGGTCAAGCCGCCATGAAACGGTTTCACGACGCTTTTTTCTCTTCCGAACAGCGTGTCAATCAGGGACATGGGTGTTCTCTGTCTGCGGTTTTTGCCATTGCCACGGTGCCGCATCGCGTGGTTTCATGACGATGCAATCGACTGGGCAGGGGGAAAGGCACAGTTCACAGCCGGTACATTCTTCGCCGATCACCGTGTGCATTTTCCGCCGTGCACCAACGATTGCATCCACCGGGCAGGCCGCGATGCATTTCGTACAGCCGATGCACCAGTCTTCGACGATATATGCGACTTGCGGCGGTTTTTCTTCGCCTCGCGTGGCATCGAGCGGTTTGGCGTCGACGCCAAGCAGCGCGGCGAGTTTTTTCACCCCTTCCTGACCGCCCGGAGGACAATGGTCGATATCGGCGTGACCGCTCGCGATGGCACGCGCGTAGGGCTTGCAGCCGGGAAAACCGCACTGCCCGCACTGCGTCTGCGGCAATGCGGCGTCGATTTTTTCCACGATCGCGTCGTCATCGCTTGGGCAGCGTTGGGCGAAATAACCAAGCAGCAATCCGCACAACGCGATCAGCACAAAAAGGGTGACGATGGCGAAAACGCTTGTCATCTCTCTACCTCCAACCCGCGAAGCCCATGAAGGCGAGGGCGAGAATTCCGGCGCTGATCAGCGCGATCGGGGTGCCACGAAAGGGAGCGGGCACGTCGGCTGCCTCAAGACGTTCACGAAGCGCGGTGAAAATGGTCAGGACAAGGGTGAACCCAAAGGCGGCGCCGAGGCCGTAAAAAGCGGATTCGAGGAGGGTATGGTGCTGATTGCTGTTTAACATCGCGACCCCAAGTACCGCGCAATTGGTAGTGATCAAGGGCAGATAAATACCGAGGACGCGGTGCAGGAGCGGACTTATTCTGGCGAGCAACATTTCCGTCAGCGCGACGAGGGCGGCGATGGTGACGATATAGGCGATCGTGCGCAGAAATTCGATATGCCACGGAATCAGGAGATAGGTGTCGATCAGATGCGCCGCGCAGGAGGCAAGCGTGAGCACGAACGCGGTCGCAAGCCCCATACCGAGTGCCGTCTCCATAGTGCGTGAGACACCCATAAACGGACACAGGCCGAGAAACTGGCCGAGAACGAAATTGTTGACCAAGACAGTGGCAAATAAAATGCCGAGGTAATTCTGCACGGCGGCTCCATGGTACCGCGATCAAGGCGCGGGCGAACTCGCGAAAAGTGGAATTCATTTTACCGTAACGGAGGGTATTTTTCATCCAGCGACGCTCTGTAAGGAGTACCGGTGACGTATGTAAGGCAAAGCAAAGATGATTAACATCATTTGATTAAAAGAAATAATGTCAACACGCCCTAGTCACCTGAATCTAAAGTTCGCCGCATAATGTTTGATCAGCACGTTGGCAAAAGCGCCTGACGGAGGCCAGGATTTCATCAGCAGATTTCGTCCATTTGAAAGGCTTTGGGTTCTCGTTGTGGCACTGAATGAATTTGGTGATATCGGCTTCCAGGGATTTGACAGAGGTATGCGCTCCCCGCTGTAACTGTTTGCGGGTGAGTTCGGCAAACCAACGCTCGACCTGATTGATCGATGATGCCGATGTGGGGGTGAAGTGGACGTGGTAGCGCGGTCGGCGGGCGAGCCACGCTTTGACCTCCTTGGTTTTGTGGGTGGCGTAATTGTCCATGATGATATGGATATCCAGATCATCGGGCATATTGGCGTCGATTTCCTTCAGAAAGGACAGAAACTCTTTGGCCCTGTGGCGCTTGTAGCATTTCCCGATCACAAAGCCGCTGGCCACGTCGAGAGCCGCGAACAGCGATGTCGTGCCATGACGCACATAATCGTGGGTCTGCCGTTCGGGGATGCCGGGGGCCATTGGCAGAATGGGTTGGGAGCGGTCCAATGCCTGGATCTGGCTCTTCTCGTCAACGGACAACACCAAGGCCCGGTTGGGCGGCGAGAGATAGAGGCCGACGATATCGCGAACCTTCTCGACGAACAAAGGGTCACTGGACAGTTTGAAGGTATCGCTGCGATGGGGTTGGAGGCCAAAGGCATTCCAAATGCGGCGGATCGTCGTGTGTGACAGGCCTGTTTCCTTCGCCATCGAACGGATGGACCAATGGGTGGCGTTACGGGGCTTGCTGTGCAATGTCCGTTCAATGACCGCCGCGACCTGATCGTCTTCAACTGTGCGCGGGCGGCCGGGGCGTGCCTCATCGAGAAGGCCGTCCACACGATCCTTGACGAACCGCCGCCGCCACTTGCCCACCGTGTGCTCGTGAAATCCGAGCTCGGCTCCAACCTCCTTGCTCGAAAGCCCGTCGGCGCAACGCAGGACCATCCGGTATCGATCGGAAAAAGAACGGGGAGCCCGGTGTCGCCGAACCTGACGCTCAAGGTAGTCACGCTCCTCAGAACTCAAAACCAATGGCGGTGATGGCCGCCCCTTTCTGCCTGGCATAAAACACCCTCCGGGATAGTCAAACGTCCCAGAGTCTATGTCTCCTCAATCAATTTATGAAGCGATTTTCAGTTCCATATGACTAGCCTGGGTGTGAATTATTTCTTCTAAGAAGGTTCGTTGTTTCCTTGTTCCACAAGAGAAAAACCGCCTTCGGGCGGTTTTTTTCGTTCGACGGCATGCAGCGCTCTGCTTCGTGAAGCGAAACCGGAGACGGTACAATAAAGCGATCGACCACAAGACAAAATGAACCTCACAATGGACGCAAAAGCCTGGAAATTTGCGGTCGCGCCGATGATGGAGCGGACGACCCCGCAGTGCCGCCTCTTACATCGCCGTCTTTGTCCCGAGGCGCGGCTGTATACCGAGATGGTGACGAGCGGCGCAATTCTCTTCGGCGACGCGAAGCGGCATCTCGGCCATCTGGAAGACGTGCCTTGCGCCTTGCAACTCGGTGGCAGTGATCCCGTGGAACTGGCCCGCGCCACGGCGATCGCGCAATCCTATGGCTACGATGAAATTAATCTCAATGTGGGCTGCCCGAGTGCGCGGGTGCGGAATAACCGTATCGGTGCCTGCCTCATGAACGACGCGGCGCTGGTCGCGCGTTGCCTGAAAGCGATGCAGGCAGAAAGCGAGGTGCCGGTGACAATCAAACATCGTCTCGGCATCGATCGTCAGGACGCGCACGAGATTTTCGATTTTGTCGAGCGGATCGTCAATGAAAGTGACTGTCGGGTGTTCATCGTCCACGCGCGCAAGGCTTGGCTTGATGGACTCAGTCCGAAGCAAAACCGCATGCTGCCCCCGCTCGACTATGAACGGGTCTATGAAATCAAGCGTCGTTTTCCCGCTTGCGTGATCGTGATCAACGGCGGTATTGCCTCCATTGCCCAATGTCGAGAACATTTGCAACAGGTCGACGGTGTGATGTTAGGCCGCGCCGCCTACCACCACCCTCAGTGCCTTGTCGAGGCGGCGGCACTGTTCGGTAAGGCGGTACCGTCACGCGAGACGATCGTCGCGAGAATAAGCGAGGTGCTCTACGAAGCGCGCGGCAACGGCGAACGCCTTGGCGAGTATACCCGGCATTTGCTCGGTCTTTTTCACGGCATGCCGGGCGCGCGATCTTACCGCCGCATTCTCGGGGCGAGGGCGGGCGATTGTCATGCGGGAATGGAAGTCTGGGGCGCGGCCCTTACCATGGTTGGCCTGTCTGTGCCCGATGCGGCGGAACTTTCCCGTTTTGTTTGAAGTGTTTCTGTCCGTTTTCTCTCTAAGCTTCCCTTCTCCCGCACGGTTTTTTCTTTTCCCGCCGCCGACTTTCTTGCCTTTGCCGTGCTTTTGTTTCCCTTTGCAAAGGCGATACCATTTCTCTTATAGAGAAGAAGCGCACGGCGACCTTTTCCCTTGCGCGTTCCCTTTCGCGCGCGAAAGCAGCAATCGATCGGCGTATTTGCGGGAAAGTGTTGCGTGACCCTGTTCGCGTCATATAGCCTGAGCATTATTTTTTTATTCAAAATCTCCTTTTGAAGATTTCCTGTGTTGCTTTTTCGGTTTTTCTCTTGATCGCTTTTACCTGCGCTTATTCTGTGTTCGATCGGATCCGAGGTCGGGACTGTAAGGCGGGAGGTATTCCAGAATTTGCCCCGCAGCCGAGATTGCCTGTTGGGCGTCACAGCGCTTGTGAAAGGCGGCATTTTCCATGACCAGTCCACGCTGGGTGCCAAGCTGCTGCCCATTTTCGGGATCAACCAGGCGATCAGCGAGTCCGCGTGCTCCATAACGTTTGCGGCGATTTGACTGGCGCATCGTTGCGAGACGCTCGTCTCTTACGACACCAATCTGTGACTGAATTTGTGGCTGCTCGAGCAAGCTCGCTAAACCATTCATCATGCCGCTTCTATGTGAGATATTTTCCTGCCAAGTTATGACGATGTGACGAAACTTACCAGCTTGGAAGATGTCGAAGAGATAATCGATTTTTATCTCGCTTTGGGGGTACCGACCGTGGTGGTGAAAAGGGGCGGTAAAGGCGCGCTTTTCGCGCATGAGGGGTACATCGAGTATTTCCCGGGATTCTCTTGGCGCAGGTCAATGCTTCGGGAGCGGACGACTGCTTCTGCGGGGCGTTTGCGGCCAAGCTGATCGACGGCAACAGTTTGCAAGACATTGTTCGCTACGCCTGTGCCGCCGCGGCGCTATCGGTTACCGGCTTGAGTGCGGTGCGCTCCTTTCTGCGGCAAAAAGCGGTAAGAGCGCGATTTCCGCAAGTCGTCGATATTTGAGCGTCGGGCGGAAGGCGAATGCTCGGCGAGGAAAAGAGAGAATCGCGCATTCTCCTTCGATTGAAAAACAGAAATGGCGTGTTCGCTGTTCGCGAATCCTTCGCCGAGCGAAAAATCACGGCGGGGCGGGGCGGGGCATATGCCGGAGACAGGACGGGGCGTCGACGCGACGACGGAAGCGATGTTGTCCGTTATGGAAGCGCTACTGCGCCGAGGCGAAAATGACAGACGTCTTTGAAATGACGTTACCATGTCGATCATGGGTACATTCGCTCTGGCCTCCGGTAAAGCGCTTGATAAGAAGAGGGAAAGAAGGCAACATAGTGCGCTTTTACCCCGTGCCCAGGTTGACATGCAATACCGAGATCCCCCCAAACCGCTGCATCTTGCCGATTCGGAGCCGTTGCAGAAGGAATCCTGGAAAGTCTTTCAAATCATGGCCGAATTTGTCGATGGATTCGAGCGATTGGCAACGATTCCGCCTTCCGTGAGCATTTTCGGTTCGGCACGGATCGCGCCGGAAAATCCGTATTATGCGCTCACCGCCTCGATCGCCAAGCGTCTGTCCGATGAAGGCTTTACCATCGTCTCCGGCGGCGGGCCAGGCTTGATGGAAGCGGCAAACAAAGGTGCTTATCAGGGAGGGAAGGGCTTGTCCGTGGGCTTGAATATCGTCTTGCCACACGAGCAAAAAGGCAATCCGTATCAGGACATCGCCATGCAATTTCGCCATTTTTTCGCCCGCAAGGTGATGTTCGTCAAATACTGCAACGCGTATGTGGTGATGCCCGGCGGCTTTGGTACCCTCGACGAATTGGCGGAAATCCTGACCCTTATTCAGACTGGCAGAAGCCGCCCGATACCGGTGATTCTGGTCGGA
Organism: Cardiobacteriaceae bacterium; assembly: GCA_965277745.1. GTDB lineage: Bacteria > Pseudomonadota > Gammaproteobacteria > Cardiobacteriales > Cardiobacteriaceae. The sequence continues at coordinate 2,097,085 of OZ255837.1, read as the reverse complement.
AGCGCGTTCTGGTCTGGATTGATGGAATGGATGCGTGAACAGTTTCTCGCCCTCGGCACGATTTGCGAGGCGGATCTGGCGTTGATGACGGTGGTCGACGAAGTGGACGAGGTGCTCGCCGTGATCCATGAATTTTACCAGGGGCGCTCTTATGCACCGACCGATGAAGAAGCGCATCGGCAAAGAAGTCTGTGATGCACAGAACGGTCCGCGCGATCGACCGGTTTACCGCAATCATCGGCAAAACGGCGGCATGGCTGACCTTGGCGATGGTGCTCTTGACCACCTATTTGGTGGTGATGCGCTATGTCTTCAGCGTCAATTCCATCGCCATGCAGGAACTGGTGACCTACATGCACGCCACCGTGTTCATGCTTGGCGCCGCTTATGTGTTGCAAACCGATTCGCATGTGCGGGTGGACATTTTCTATCGTGGCTTCACGCCGCGGCGGAAAGCACTCGCCAATATTTTCGGCACACTGTTTCTGCTCCTACCGTTCGCTTTGTTGTTTTTGTTTTACAGTTGGCACTATGCGGCCAGTTCCTGGCGCTATCACGAAGGTTCCGCGCAGGCCGGCGGACTTCCCTATGTCTACTGGCTGAAAACGTTGCTGCCCGCTTTTTCCCTCCTGATGATTTTGCAGAGCATCGCCGAGCTTTTGCGTAATATCTTGAACCTGTCGGGCAAAATTGTCGTCCGCGAAGAGCGCTGACCATGGAATGGATCTCCCTGTCGATGTTCATCGCCTTGTGCCTGTTGTTGATGCTCGGTTATCCGGTGGCGCTGACGCTTGCCGGTGTGGCCGTCGTATTTGCCGGGCTTGGTCTGTTCTTTGGCGTCGATATGACCACCTTGCCGATGATCGCCAACCGCGTTTATGGCGGGCTGATGAACAATGTGTCGCTGATCGCGGTGCCGACTTTCGTATTCATGGGGATTACCCTGCAAAAAGCGAAAATCGCCGAGGATCTGCTTGATACGATGGCTCTTTTGTTCGGCGGTTTGCGCGGCGGATTGGCGTTTACCGTGATCATCGTCGGCGCGTTGCTCGCCGCCGCAACCGGAATCGTCGGCGCGACGGTGGTCACCATGGGCGTGTTGTCGCTGCCGTCGATGCTAAGACGCGGTTACAGAGCGTCGCTGTCCTGTGGGGTGATCTGCGCTTCGGGAACGCTCGGACAGATCATTCCGCCGTCGATCATCCTGATTTTGCTCGGCGATGTCGTTGGTAACGCCTACAATCAGGCGCAAATGGAAATAGGTAATTTCGCCCCGGAGGCGGTATCTGTCAGCGATCTTTTCGCCGCCGCGATCGTGCCTGGCATGGGCATCGTCGCGCTTTATCTTCTCTATTTGTTCTCATGCGCGCTGCTCGCACCGAAAACACTCCCTTTACCGGCGAAGGCCGAGCGTATCAGAATGCGCGGTGAACGCTTTTATTTGCGTTTGTGGTTTGTCCTGCTACCGCCGCTTGCCCTGATCGTCTGCGTATTGGGCGCCATTTTGTTCGGTTTCGCCACCCCGACCGAAGCGGCGAGTATCGGGGCGTTCGGTGCGATATTGCTGGCCCTAGGCCGTTATCTGGCGGACAAATTCACAGGCCGTGAGGCTTCCTTGCGCTGGATGCTCGAAGTACCGCGCGAGACCTTGCAGATCTCGGCGATGGTGTTTCTGATCATGATCGGTGCTTCGCTGTTCTCCCTGGTGTTCCGTGCCTACGGTGGCGATCGCCTGATCGAGGATCTGATGGCACAATTGCCGGGCGGGGTGTTTTCGGCCATGTTGGTGGTGATGCTCGTCATCTTTTTCCTCGGCTTCATGCTCGACTGCTTAGAGATCTTGTTCGTGATCGTGCCGATCGTCGCCCCCATCTTGTTCAAGATGGGCGTCGATCCATTGTGGTTCGCGATCATGATCGCGGTGAATCTACAGACCAGCTTCCTCACCCCACCGTTCGGCTTCGCCCTGTTTTACTTGCGCGGTGTTGCGCCGGCGAGCGTCACGACCAGAGAAATCTATACCGGGGTGTTACCGTTTATCGCCATTGAGTTACTGATGCTGGTGATCCTCGCCCTGTTTCCGCAGATGATACACTGGATTTCCCTCGGCTGAAAAAGGCGGCTTGTCTTTTGCCGGAAAGTGGGCTAAAATCCGCGCTCTTTCGCCCAGTCTAGCCCCATCGTCTCAGCGTTATTCGGAGTATCTATGTTAAGCAACGAAAATAAAGCGGATATCATCAAAAAATACCAGAAAAGTGAAGGAGATACCGGATCAACCGAGGTTCAGGTCGCTCTTTTTACCGCCCGCATCGTCGATCTGCAACGCCATTTCGACAAAAACAAGAAGGATCATCATTCTCGCCGCGGATTGCTGCGCATGGTCAGTAATCGCCGCCGTCTCCTGGAGTATCTCAAACGTAAGAATTTCGAAGGCTATCGTCATTTGATCGCTGATTTGGGGCTGCGTCGCTAATTTTCATCATACTAAAGGGTTATTGTGAAACATACTGCTTCTTTCCAGTACGGAGAGCATAGACTTACATTGGAAAGCGGAGAAATCGCGCGTCAAGCCGATGGCGCCGTACTCGTCAATATGGATGAAACGGTTGTGCTAGTCACGGTGGTGGCAAAAAAAACCGTAACTGAGGGACAAGATTTTTTTCCGTTGACCGTCGATTATCAGGAAAAAACTTATGCCTCCGGAAAAATTCCCGGCGGTTTTTTCAAGCGAGAAGGGCGCCCGAGCGAAGAGGAAACGCTGATCTCGCGTCTCATTGATCGCCCGATTCGGCCGCTTTTCCCGGGAGGGTTTCGCAACGAAATCCAGATTATCGCCACGGTGATGTCGTTCAATCCCGAAGTCAGCGCGGACATCCCCGCCATGATCGGCGCCTCGGCGGCATTGAAATTGGCAGGCGTCCCGTTCCGCGGTCCGATCGGCGTGGCCCGGGTGGGCTATGTCGATGGCGGGTACGTACTCAATCCATCGCCCCGGGCACTGAAAAATTCGCAACTTGATCTCGTGGTCGCCGGTACGCAATCCGCCGTGTTGATGGTGGAATCTCAGGCGGATCAGCTTCCTGAAGCGGTAATGCTTGATGCGGTGATGTTCGGCCATGAACAGCAACAGGTGGTGATCGATGAAATCAATGCCTTGGTCGAAAAAGCCGGAAAGCCTGTCTGGAACTGGCAAGCGGCGGAAAAAGACAGCGAACTGGAAAAAGCGGTCGAATCGCGTTGCGCGGACAAGCTGCTGGCCGCCTATCAGATTGCTGATAAACTGGATCGCCAGGCGGCCGTTGCACAGATTCACGGCGACGCCGAAAGCGCGCTCGCCAGTGCAAAAGACGAAGACGGCTGGACTGTCAAACAGGTAAGCGAGTATGTCCACGATCTCGAGTACCGCACGGTGCGCGAGCGCATTCTTGCCGACAAACCGCGTATCGATGGCCGCGACACGAAAACAGTGCGTCCGATTACCGTTCGCACCGGGGTGCTGGCGCGGGCCCATGGATCGGCATTGTTCACCCGTGGCGAAACCCAGGCGCTCGTGGTGACAACGCTTGGTACCGGGCGCGACGCGCAATTGCTCGACACCCTCGCCGGTGAAGTGAAGGATAACTTCATTCTGCACTACAATTTTCCGCCTTTCTCGGTCGGCGAAACCGGCCGTGTCGGTGCGCCGAAACGCCGTGAAATCGGTCATGGCCGTCTTGCCCGTCGTAGCGTAACCGCTGTTTTGCCTTCGGAAGCGGAGTTTCCCTATGTGATCCGTGTCGTCTCCGAGATTACCGAATCGAATGGCTCTTCCTCAATGGCCTCCGTCTGTGGATCGAGCCTTGCCTTGATGGACGCCGGCGTGCCGGTCAAGGCACCGGTCGCCGGAATCGCCATGGGGCTGATCAAGGAAGGGACGCGGTTCGCCATACTCAGCGATATCCTCGGCGACGAAGATCATCTTGGCGATATGGATTTCAAAGTAGCCGGTTCCGCCGCGGGCGTCACCGCCTTGCAGATGGATATTAAAATCGATGGGATCACCCGGGAAATCATGGAACATGCGCTCGCCCAGGCGCATGCGGGTCGCATGCATATCCTTTCCATCATGAACGAGGCGATCGACGCGCCGCGAAAGGAATTGTCCGATTATGCGCCGCGTTTCAGCTCGCTGCGTATTGATACGGACAAGATCCGCGATGTCATCGGCAAGGGAGGCGCGACCATTCGCGCGATCACCGAGGCGAGTGGCGCCACGATCGACATCGAGGATGACGGCAATATCAGGATCGCCGCCACCGATCGCGCGGCAGCTAACGAGGCGCGGCGCATGATCGAGGAAATCGTCGCCGAGCCGGAAGTTGGCAGCGTTTATGTGGGAAAAGTCGTGAGAATCACCGATTTCGGTGCCTTTGTCCAATTCCTTCCCGGCAAAGAAGGCTTGGTGCATATTTCGCAGATCGCCGCGTATCGCGTCACCAGCGTGCGTGACGAGTTGGCCGAAGGTCAGGAAGTGAAAGTGAAACTGATCGAGGTCGATCGCCAGGGGCGTGTTCGTTTGTCGATCAAGGAAGCCACCGGCGAATAAGCTTTTTGTGGAGAGATGGCAGAGTGGTCGAATGCGCACGCCTGGAAAGTGTGTATACGTTAATAGCGTATCGGGGGTTCGAATCCCCCTCTCTCCGCCAACACCCGAAACGAACGCATCCGCCACGATGCGTTTTTTTACGCCTGAATACGGAAAAACCTCCTGATTGAAGGGCTTTTCGGGTATATTGACATACAGGACGGAGCAGAAGAAAACAGCGGCAACCAGATTTTTTTGTGGTATCTTATGTGGTATGGTTTCTTCCGTACCACAAAAAAGTCACTGCGTACCACATAAATGCCCAAAACCGTCATCCCGCTTACCGCCACCCAGGTGAAAAACACCAGACCGGCAAACAAGGTTTATAAACGCGCCGACGGCGGCGGATTGTATCTGCGCGTGCTGCCCTCGGGAAAGAAGACCTGGGAATTGCGCGTCACGGTAAACGGCGTGCGTAAGACACTGTACCGCGACGCCGAGGGGATGACGCTCGCCCGGGCGCGGGCTTGGCGCGATGAGACGCGGGGAAGGGCGCTTTCCGGCGAACCGCTTTCCGCGCCGCCCGAGAGCGCCTTCGCCCGGGTGTTTGCCGCGTGGCACGAGCGCTGGCGCGAGGAAGTCTCCGGGAAATACGCCAAACAGGTACAAGCGGCGGTCGAGAAGAACGTTTTGCCGGTGATCGGGCATATTCCGGTCGCGCAATTACGTCCTGTCGATATTGTCGAGTCGTTGAAGTCCATGGAATCGCGCGGTGTGCTCGAATATCTCAAGCGCACGAAAAGCGGCGTCGAGAATGAAGGCGGGACGCCCGCATGCGGTGCCTCTGCCGCCGCCTTTGATGGATATGCTGGATTTCCTGCGCGGTATCAACCGACATGGCATCTATCTATTTGAAGGCGTTAAGGGGCCTCTCGGCAGGGAAACGGCGCGGACGGCTTCGTGGCGCCGCGACGACTGATCCGTTACCTCCGTTCGACCCTGGCGACGGACGCGCGGGGTGCTGAGTGGCGGACACGCCGTCGCCAAAAGTCGCGTCTTCGACGCCAACCTGATCGCCGTCGCCCCGCCGTCGTGGAAAGCCGGTTGCGGCGGCGTCGATCTGTTCGCCGGATCGCTTTCCTTCGTCAACTCCGATCAGATCGTCCAGCTGCTGCGTTCGGTGGCGGCCAACTCGGCGGGTTACGCGTTTCAGCTCACCCTCGACAACGTCTTCCCGGACGGCGCCAAGTGGATCGAAAACTTCCAGAAGAAAATCCAGCAACTCAACCAGTACCTCGGCAACTCCTGCCAGCTGGCGCAGGGAGTGGTCAACGATCTCGCGAGCGGCTTCGACCTCAAGCACAAAACGGACGCCTCGCTCAAGGCCACCTTCACCGGCTTGTACGAAGACATTTTCTCCGCCCGCGAGGGCGCGGCGGCGAAGGCGGCGCACAAACACAGGCCGATTCCGAGCGCGCGGAGAACGCGGCGGGTGGCGGCGAAGATTTTGCCACCGGCGCGTCGTTCGAGGTCACGCGTTTCTTTCATTGTTCCTCCGCCGCCAGTTCGCGAATCAGAAATTTTCCACCGCGCGCGGTAATCACGCTCGGGGTGTGCTCCAGGGCGAAGCGAGAGACGATCTCCGCGGTCAGCAGGTAGACCGGGGCGTCGACCTGCGCGGTGACCTCCCGGTAGCCGTCCCAGCCTTTTTCGCGGTCGAGGCGGGTGGCGATCCAGGTCACCCGCCGCACCCCGGGCTCGCGGCGGATCACCGGCAGCGCCCGCGAAAGCGTTTTCACCTGGCGCGCGTCGAGCGGGTCGAACACGACCACCGCCTCGGTGAATCGCCGTCTGCCCGGCGCGCATTTTTCTTTGCCGGTGCACAAGGGATCGACCACCTCGCCGGCGTGGGCGAGCACCGCGCCATCGGTGGTGACGATATCCCGGGTGATCGTGACGCTGGGATCGATCTCGCGGGTCCGCGCTTTCTTTGCTGGCGGCAACTCGTTGAAGCGCTGTCCCGCCCAGAAACGCGCGATCGCGCCGCGTTTCTTCTCTTCCCAGTCGATGGCGGCGAGACGCCGCCCGGCGACGGTGATCGGATCCGCTTCCGCGATCGCCGCGAGCGGCCCGCGAATGCCCAGGTCTCCCGTCTCTCCGCCTTCGACCGCACGAAGGAGCCAGCGCGGATCGGCGAGGCCCGCGACGCGGGCGACGGGGCGCGGTTTTTCCTCCGACCCCGCTTGCGCCGCGACGATGACCACGCTCGGCACCGCGCCGATGTCGTAGGCCCGGAACAGGGTGGGATCGATGACGATCGCCGGCGGTGGATCTTTCCCGGCCGCGAGGCGGCGAATCGCCGCGATGCCCTGTCCCAGGCTCATCCCGTCGGGGACGCCGCGAAACACCGCCGTCGCCTCGGCGCGTCCGCCATGATGCGCCTTTTCGACTTGTCGGCGGCGCGCCGCGCGCAGGGTCGGATCGTCGCCGCGCAGTCGCTCGAGGAGCGCGCCGGCTTCCGCCCGCGCTTTGTCCCATGTCGCCGGCGGCGCCATTGTCGGCGCGTTCTCCACGATCCGTTTTCCGCGCGCGACGAGGGCTTCGTCCGCCGCCGAAAGCGCCGCCTCTTGCGCCGAGGATCCGTCGGCGAGCGCCAGAAGGGCGGCGGCGACTTTAGAAAAGCGGCCAGGCGCGGCCGATGATTTGTTCATCCCCCACCGTTCCCCAGTAGCGTGAGTCGAAGCTCGCCGCATCCGTGCCCATGAACCAGTAACGCCCCGCCGCGAGCGTCGTCCGCCCGCGGAAGTGATCCGCGCGCGTGCCGGCGAGCGGCAGTCCCTCGCCGACCTTGTCGCCGTTGACGAAAATCGTCCCGCGGGCATCGATCGCCACCCGGTCGCCGGGGACCGCGGCGAGTATTTTGATCATTGCGGTGCCGTCCGCGTAGAATGGCCGCGCGTTCTTCGCGCGGAAGGCGTACATCGCCCCTTTTCGCAAAGCGCGGTCGCGCAGGTCGATCAGAAAGACGGTGTGCCCCGGCAGGCAGCTCTCCCGCTGCGGATCGACGCCGACGCGGTAGCGGGCGGCGAAGGCGGCGCCAAGCGCCCAAAACGCGAGGGTCAGCAGCGCCGCTTTCCAGGCGAAACTTCTCCAGCTCGTCTTTTTCACCAGTCGCCTCGCGGCGAAGCCTTTCCTCACCGCGTTCGCGCCGGCGGGCAGGCGCCTTGCGCCGCCGCGAGCGCCTCCCGCGCTTTGACGATGGCGTTTCCGCCCGCGGCCATCGCTTTTTTCCCCTTTTCCCCCGCTGCGGGAAAAAGATCGATCCTTTCGCTGTCGCCGCACGGATCGCCCCGACAGGGAACGAGGACGTGGATATAGCCAGGCCCGCGGCGCGCCGCGCCGCCACGACCGCGGTTGCCCCAGGCGAGCGACAGGCGGCCCGCGGCGCGCGCGTGTCGCCTTTCCGGATCCTGTGGCGGGGTCGCGGAGGGTGGATCCGCCCGCGTTGCGCCGTGTTCTCCCCCCTCGTTCACTTGGGGAGGCGGGTGTTCCAGGGGGGCGGGCCTTGCGATCGCCGCCCTTCGCGGAACGTTGTGCGCGCAGGCCGCGAGGATCGCGGTCGCGGCGAACGTCGCCAGTTTTTTCATCGCGTTTCTCCTTCCGGGGAAGCCGGGTCACGCCTCCATTGTAAGCGGGGCCGGCGAGAAGAAAAGTCCTCGGATCGCCCGTTTTGGGCGATTCGCGGGTTTTTCGGCGTCGTGAGATCGTGTATGATGGCGATTCTGGATCGCGACGCGATCATCCGCGCGATAGCTGGTCGCCGAAAACAAACAGCTTTTGAGCGACGCCTCGCGGCGTCCTTCCACCCCGTGGGGGAACATTGTCCTCCCGGGGCGATGTTCCCCTTTTTTCATTTGTAAGGAGAACGTTATGACGGAACTATCGAAAGTGGAAGCGCTCGCTTCCCGACTCGAGGAAAAAGATCGCCTGGCGATTGCCGGGTTGATCGATCTCAAAACGGACGAGGACAGAGACAAGGTGCTCGGGAAACTGGACACCATCGAATCCAAATTCGACGCCAAGTTCGACGCGCTCGAATCCAAATTCGACGCCAAATTCGACGCGCTCGACAGCAAGTTCGACACGCTTGAAAGCCGCTTGGGCGATTTCAAGTGGTTTGTCGGCGTCGGCTTCGGCTTTCTCGGTATCCTCGTCACCGCGTTGCGACTGATCTAGTCTCGACGCGCATTCTTTCCCTCGGGGGAACATTGTCCCCCGGGGCGGTGTTCCCCTTTTTTCTTGCGATAAAGGAGAACACCATGTCTTTATATCCCGAACTTTCCGTAAACGAAAGCTTCGCCTTTCCGGAGGGTGCGGAGACGACGACCGTCGCCGCTCGTGCCGGAAGCACCGACCTTTTCACGCCGGTTGCCGATGGCGCTTTTCCGCGCCGTACACCGTTCAATTCGACGACATGGTCGCCGACCATGAAGGAGCGATTTCATGTCCTGGTATAAGATCGACACGGTCCGTAAGGCCGCGGAAGGAAGATGGTTGTCCATCCTGGCCGCGCTTGCGCCCGCTCTCGAAGCGGCGCTGCGCCAGCCGGGACACCACGTCTCCTGCCCCGTTCACGGCGGCAAGGACGGCTTTGCGTTGCTGATGTGGCTCAACGGCTGGGATTTCGGGCAATGCCTGAACGCGGTCGGCGACTACCTCGGGGTCGCGAAGGAAGAGCCCGGGTATCGACAGGAAAAGCCGGCGCCGAGACGTCCATACACCCCGCCGCCGTGGTTGCGCGGCGGCGCGGCGGAAATGGAGAGGAAGGCGGCGCGTGAACGCGCCTACCGGGCGCATCTTCGCGGGAGAATCGCAAAGCTGTGGAACGCCTGCGTGCCGTTTTCCGACGCTGCGGCGGAGCCGATGCGCCTGTACTTCGGGAAACGGCGGCTGCCGTCGCTCATACGCGCGGACAACCTGCGCTTCGCTGCGGCGATGCCCTAATATGACGGAGACGGCCGGGAAACGGGGAAGTTTCCCGCCATCGTTTGCGCCATCCGCGATCCCGCGGGGGGGCTGGTGACGCTGACGCGCACCTACCTGGCAATGAACGGGGAGAAAGCCGCGGTCGGCAGTCCGAGAAAGATGATGCCGGTGCCGACGGGTCTGAACCTCGGAGGCGCGGCGGTCAGGCTGGGGGAACCGACGCGAGGCGTCCTGGGCGTTGCGGAAGGGCTGGAAACGGCCCTGTCGGCGTACCGGGTCAGCCGCGTTCCGGTCTGGTCGACGGTCAACGCGATGTTGATGCGACGCGTCGAGATTCCGGCGGGTGTCCACACGGTTCTCGTCTGGGCCGACAAGTACAGGTCCCTGACCGGGCAGAAGGCGGCGAAAGCCCTGAAAACCCGGTTGGAGAAGGGCGGCGTCAAGGTCGTCATTCTCCTGCCCGAAGCGCCCATCGCGCCCGGAGCGAAAGGAATCGACTGGAACGATGTGCTGTCTCATTTCCGGGTGTCGTTTTAAGCTGCATTTCGCCTCCTTTTGACGCATAGTAAAGCTGTAACGTTGCAATAGGAGATCAAAACCAACGTCTGTAAAATTTTCCGACAAACTCTTCAGCCAGGCGCGTCGATATGGCGATGTCTACCATCGTTCCATCCCGAAACAGATTGAATATTGGTCAACGATCGGCAAAATCGCCGAGGAAAACCCCGATCTTCCCTACAGCTTTATCAAAGATATTCTTCTGGCTCGGCAGGAAGGCGCCGATGGCTAGCTGTTAGGTCCCATATTGTGATGGAAGGAATTGGTTTTGAATCTTTCCGGTTCTTTTGTCCAGATCTTACAAACGTATTCGTATGGGGTCAGACCGCGCAATGTTTTTAACCGTTTTGCAAAATTGTACGCCCTGACAAATGCCTGCAGGTGACTGCGCAGTTGCTGGTGATTATCATCGTGATAGCGCTTGACCGTCGCTTCCTTGATCGTGTGGTTCATCCGTTCGACCTGGCCGTTCGTCCAGGGATGATTCGGCTTGGTCAGGCGATGTTCAATGTCATTCGCCGCACAGATCAGATCGAAACCTATCTTGCGGCGCGTGATGCGATTGCGCGGCGGTTCGGCAAACTCGATCCCGTGATCGGTCAGAATCGTGTGGATCTTGTAGGGCACCACTTCGAGCAGGTGTTCAAGGAATTCCTCAGCCGTCTCGCGACTTACTTGCTCCACCAGCTGTGCCACCGCGAATTGACTGGTTCGATCAATGGCTGCAAAAAGATAGAGCTTGCCTTCTTGTGTTCTGAGTTGTGCCATGTCGATGTGAAAGTATCCAATCGGGTATTGCTTGAACTTCTCTCGCTTGGGCTTGTCGCCATCGATGTCAGGTAGCCGGGAGATGCCATGGCGCTCTCGGCAGCGATGTAACGAAGATCGCCTCAGATGCGGGATTGACGGTTGCAAGGCGTAAAGACAATCATCCAAAGGCAATAGCGTGTGCTTTCGAAAGGCAACGCATGCGGCTTCTTCTTCGAGACTGAGCACCGTTGAACGGGGATTCTTGGGCCCCATGGGGGCGTCTTCAACGCTCTGACGCTTCTTCCATTTGCAAACGGTCTTTGGATCGATGCCGTAACGCTTGCTTAACGCCGCGATCGAAGCTTGCGATCGCTGTATTTCCGCTCTGACTGCGTGCGTGGTCTTGGCGCCTGGGTGTAAAACTTGTGCCATAGGTTCCTCCGTGCTGAGGGATCCGTATAAATCATTCCATTATATGATGGGATCAAACATCTATGCACTGAAAATAGTGGAAAAGGGATAAAGAATCAAGTACGTTATCAAGGACATCGAGTGATAAGACAGGGCCATACGGCAATACGGTAACGATCGGATTCTTTATTCACCATCGGACTCGGTCGCCTTTTTGGGGTGTCACCATGCGTGCTTTCTTGATGTGAAGGCGTTCAGTGAAGATATAACACGACCGATAACCGTTCGTTGAGATCGATGAGGCTGGATGTGTATGCCTATATTTGAACAGAGTCTACCAAATGAAGATTGACCTAAATCCACAATTCAAACAGGCCATCAGTCTGATGGAAGATAGCAATCGAAACCTCTTTATCACGGGTCAGGCAGGAACGGGCAAATCCACGCTTCTGGAGTATTTCTGCAACAAAACCCGGAAAAAGCCCGTTGTCTTGGCGCCGACGGGTGTGGCTGCTTTAAACGTCAAGGGTCAAACCATTCACCGATTTTTCAATTTTTACATCGATGTGACGCCTGAGAAAATTCACGGTAAAAAAACAAGCCCACGTGATCCCAAGCTCTATAAGAAATTGAAAACCATCATCATTGACGAAGTCTCCATGCTGCGTGCCGATTTGCTGGATTGCGTAGATGCGTTCTTACGCATTTATGGGCCGAACGCCACCCAAGCCTTTGGCGGCGTGCAGATGATATTTGTCGGGGATTTATATCAACTGCCACCAGTGGTGGGCAAAGAGGAACGTGATATTTTCCGCACACATTATGCGACCCCTTACTTCTTCAGTGCCAAGGCACTGGAATCGGCGCCGCTGGAGATGGTGGCGTTGGAAACCGTTTATCGACAAAAGGATAAGCAGTTTGTCGGCCTTTTGAACAAGATTCGCAATAATTCAGTGGAATCGGAGGATATTGAAGAACTCAATCAGCGCCATTTGCCTGATGTAAAGAGCGAGCAAGAACAGGCTTTTACCATTAGCCTGACGACAACCAATGCCAAGGCGGATGAAATCAATGAAAGTCACCTGAACACCCTTGGTGGCAAATTTTACAGCAGTGAAGCCATTGTGTGTGGCAATTTCGGTAAGGAATATTATCCAATGGCCACCGAGCTTCGCTTCAAGGTGGGATCACAAATTATGTTACTGAACAACGACCAGAAGAAACGCTGGGTCAATGGTAGCATAGGCATTATTGAATCTGTAAAACGTGATGAAGACGGTGATGAATATTTACGCGTTTGCTTGCATGACAGTGATAAGCTGATATCGGTATCACCGTTCATGTGGCAAGTGTATAAATTTTCTGTCGAGAACGGTGAAATTGTCTCCGAGCCTGCGGGTAGTTTTACGCAATATCCATTTCGGTTGGCATGGGCCATCACCATTCATAAAAGCCAAGGCAAAACATTCGACCGGGTGGTGGTCGATATCGGGCGCGGCACCTTTGTCAGCGGACAAGCCTATGTGGCACTCAGCCGCTGCACCTCTTTTGCGGGAATTCAGTTGAAAGTACCCATCAAAAAGCAGCATATCCGCACTGATCCCCGTATCTATAAATTTCTGACCACATATGCTTACAAGAAAGCAGCGGAAACGCTGTCTTTTGACGATAAGATGGTGATAATCGAGCAGGCCATCAAGAGAAAACAAAAACTGGAAATGACTTATCTCAAAGCCAATGATACGAAATCCAAACGACTGATTATACCACTCACGGTGGGTGAGAAAGTGTATCAGGGAAATAAATTTCCCGGCATGATTGCCTACTGCACCAAGCGTCAAGAAGAAAGAATATTCAATGTCGCCCGTATACTTTATTTGAAAGAGGCTTGACTTTGATTGTATCAAGAAAATATCGGCGGCGCATTGCGATAAATAGGGTCTTCAATCACCACATTATTTGTGTTCCCAATAAAGGAAAGAGAGAATTCAAACTCACGGTACATACGACACTCTCTCAGTAATGATTGAACTTATGCCGGGAGCGGAAATTGAATAAACACAAAGCGTTGCGACATAAATCTTGCTTTTTCTTGTGTTCAGGGTGATTGTTTATGGCATAGTCTGAGCATTATCTTTCGATTCAAAATGTCTTTTTGAAGATTTCTTTTGTTGCTTTCCCGATTTTTCTCCTGATCGCCTTTGCCTGCGCCCATTCGGATTGAGATCGGGACTGTAGGGCGGAAGGTATTCCAGAATGTGCCCCGCAGTCGAGATTGAAAGGGGGCATTGTCCATGACCCGCACGGAAGCGGGCGGCAAGTTGGCAATGAATTCGTCGGCGATCCACGCAGGAAGAGATCGCTCGCTATTGAAATCGCACAGCAATGTTCTCGGTAACACACCCGCCGGAAGTGCCCCGATGACATTGCTGCGACTACTCGTCCCCCAGGCATGACTGCCAAGACATCGCTTTCCCTTTGCGGCATACCCATGCGTGCGCGGCATGTCGTTGGCAAAACCGCTTTCATCGATGGAGACGATGGCTCGGCCTGCTGCCTCATGGGCTTTACAGAGCAGTCCTGTGCTTTTAGTTGATCCGACAGCTTGAGTTTTTTCAGGTGGCACCGGCTTCTTCGCTTCCGGTATCGGCAACAGGCCAGCTATTGTATGATTTCAGTCGCAGGCTTTTGATTTGCATCGGGTAGTTCCTGTGTTTTTTCAACCATCACAGGCTAGCCGATTTTTCAGTTCAAAATAGTCTCACTTCTATCTGAGCCTGCACATATATCTTTGCTTTTTATTAATTTTCGTCCTGGTTATTCCTTGATATATTCACGAAAATAGGAACGATAATGAATATTGATACTCTTTTTTATGGGAAACCCAATGAAACCGATTCACTCTGTGCCGATCGATCTCAAGCAACTGCCATCCAGACAGATGTATGGGACCGCCACACTCACGCCGCTTGCCGTTTCGTCATCCGACGCGCCTGCCGCCGCGCTTCTTGAAGTCGATGCCGGCAGGGTCGTACCGCCTCATTTCACCAAAAGTGGCTTACGTCTTTTGACCGTGCTCTCGGGAGAACTGTCGTGGGGCGTGGGCAGCGAAGTCGACGAGGCCCAAGAAGTGACCTATCCGCCGGGAAGCATGCTGACGATACCGGCAGGACTCAGTCATTGGGTGGCCGCGCGCAACGGCACACTGCGTGTGCAGCTTGTCGTTCTCGATCCTCCCGCCGACGTTTCTCCTGTCCCTGAAATCCTGGAGCAAATGAAATGACCGATCTGAGCTGTTTTGACCGTCGCCGCGCACTTTATTTGTTGGGCGCGAGTGCGGCGGCATTTCTCGTGCCGCGTGTTTCCTTGGCGAGCAGGATCGGGACACTCGCACTTTATGGCCCCTCTGCCGGCCCGTCCGTGATTCTTTGTCATGCCGTCGCAAGCGGCGGGTTCTCCGCGATTGCCGATCGCGCCACCTTCACCGCATGGCGCAATCCGGATGAACTGCGCGCCGGATTGACCTCGGGATCGATACGCCTTTCCGTCGTTCCGGTCCAGGCGGCCGCCAACCTTTACAATCGTGGATTTCCGATCCGCCTTGCCAACGTAATGACCAACGGTCTTCTCTACATCATCGGTGAAGACCGGGAGATCCTTACGATCCCCGACCTGTCTGGGCGAAGTATTGCCGCTTATTTCCGCGGCGATACGCCCGATATCATTTTGGGTAGACTCCTTGCCCACCATGGTCTCGATCCCGATAAGGATGTGAAGATCGTTTATGCCGGAGGGTCGACGGAGGCGATGCAACTGTTGTTATCCGGCAGGGTGGAGGCCGCGTTGGGCTGCGAACCATCGGCGAGTGCCGCGATTTTGCGCGCCCGCGAGGCCGGCAGAACCATGCGCCGGGTGATCGATATCCAAAGCGCCTGGGGTGAGATGACCGACGCCCCCGCTGTCCTTCCTCAAGCCGGACTTGCGCTGACAGTGAAGTTTCTCGATGAAAACGGTGACGCGCTCCCCGATCTTTTGAAGGCGATCGAAGTGGCGACAGCGGAAGTCTTGAGCGCACCGGGGGTTGCGGCCGAACAGGCCGAGAAAGCGCTCGCGCTTCCCGCGTCATTACTGAAAGCCTCGATCCCTCATTGCCATCTCGTGGCCCGACCCGCGCATGAGGCGAGAGCGGATATCGAGCGGATGCTCGCGGCGATGGCCGGGCCAAAAATGGCCCGCATTGGCGGCAGACTGCCCGAAGCCGGATTCTACCTTTAATTCCCCTCCGTCAGGTGTTTGCCAGACAATTTCCTGCATTCGGATTGATTATCGCGCCATGAGGTTGCATAAGCCGATCTCCCGCCTCGCCAACCGGGGAAGCGAGATGCTGGAATTCCTGTGGTCGGGATGGGCGGGATTCGCCGCCCTTTGTCTTTTTGCCGCGGCCTGGCAGGCGGGACATGAGGCCTACGGCCCCTTCATCCTGTCTTCGCCGCTCGAAACGCTTCGCGCGATCATCGTCCTGGGGCATGATCCGGATGCCTGGCGGGTGGCCTTGGTGACTTTCCAACGAGCATGCACAGGCTTTCTCCTGGTTATCTTCACGGGCGGTGCTCTCGGCATCGTCGCAGGCTACTTTCCGGCAACGATGCGCATCACCTCTCCGCTTGTCACCGTGCTGCTCGGCGTACCGCCGATTGCCTGGATCGTGCTTACGATGATCTGGTTCGGCGGTTCGGATGCGACGGTGCGCACCGTGATTCTGGTCGCGTGCTTTCCCGTTGTTTTTCTTGGCGCCGCCCGTGGCATCTCGACCCGCGATCTCAGGCTCGACCGGATGGCCGAGGCATTTGGCGCTGGACCCGTGAAACGCTTTTTCACCATAGGGTTGCGTCAGACCACGACGACCTTGTTTCCCGCTTTATCTCAGGCATTGGGCGGATCGTTCAAAGTCGCGGTAATGGCGGAACTCCTTTCCAACGCGGGCGGCATTGGTTCGGCGCTCGCCGATGCGCGCAGCAATCTCGACATCGCCAATGTGCTCGCGTGGATCGTGATCGTGACAGGGCTGCTGATGATGGTGGAATATATCCTGATCCAGCCGGTCAAAAACAAACTCGACCGATGGCGGCGCGCGGCGCGGCAATCGGCTGTGAAACGATGATCGCCCTGGCACTCGATGGCATTGGTCACGATTGGCTTGGCCGAATGGTTTTGAAGGACATCCATCTTGCGGTTGCCGCAGGGGAAATCGTCGCCCTGGTCGGTCCGTCGGGCAGCGGCAAGTCGACCCTCGTTCAAATCGCCGCGGGTTTGATCGAAACGCGCCTGGGAACTATCGAGCGGACCTATAGCCGTCATGCGATGATCTTTCAGGAAGCGTCGCTTCTGCCCTGGGCGAAGGCTTCCGGCAATATCGCCTTTGCCCTCGAACTGGCGGGAGTACCGCGTCGGAAAAGAGCCGCCCGCATCGAAGAAGTCGCGCAGCGCGTCTCTCTTTTGCCCGAAGATCTGGAAAAGTATCCCGTCGAACTGTCCGGCGGCATGAAACAAAGGGTTGCCATCGCCCGCGCGCTCGCGGTGCGCCCGGACTTCGTCTATTTCGACGAACCGTTCACCGCGCTCGATGTCGCTCTTCGCAGGCGCATGCAGGATCTGGTCATCGAAACATGCGCCGGCGGTCAATGCACCGGGCTTTTCATCACCCATGATTTATACGAGGCCGCGCGTCTTGCCGATCGGATCGCCGTTCTGGAAAGCCGCGGCGCCGGCATCCTTGGAGTTCGTGTCGTGCCGGACGCCCCGGGCGGGCGCGACGATACGACCGTGTTCGACTGGGTTCGCTCGGCCCTGCGGCAAGACATGCTTTTTCGCCATATTCACGATGTCGATGAAAGGCAAAGCGCATGAAGCGAGGATTCGGCGCTCGTGCGCCATCCCGACCATCGCCGCAAGGCGCATGGAATATCCTCGCGGACGCGGGATTTCGCTGCTTTTTTCTTCTTGGTGCCCTTTACGCCGTGATCTTGCCGTTGACCATTTTCTGTTCTCTTCCAGTGCCGTTTCCCCTGTGGCATAGGCATGAAATGCTCATCGGCGTGTTCGGCGCCGCTTTGATCGGGTTTCTGACGACAGCGGCCCCGCAATGGACGAATAGCGAACCGCCGCGAGGGGGTACCCTTCGCCTCCTCGCCGCTTCATGGGGGATAGGTCGGGTAAGCGGATACTTTGGGCGGGAGGCGTTCGCAACCGTCGGCGCCATCGCGGATGCGGCATGGATCGTGGCGCTCCTTTTCTATCTTCTGCGACTTTCGCGACGACAACGCAGCGAACGCCTCCTCGGCTTCTCGTTCTGGATCGCGATTTTCCTTGGCTGTGTACTTGCCACCCATATCGGCTTCGTCACCGCCACCCTCGAACACGCGCGACGCGCCCTCGAGCTTATCGGCCTTAGCTGTCTCGGTCTGTCCGCGCTCGTTCTGGCTCGCATTGCGGTGCCTCTCACCAATCTCGTGCTCGACCCCAGTGGAGCCACGTCTCCTTTTCGACCCCATCCCGGCCGTCTTCCCCTTGCTCCCTGCCTTGTCCTTGTCGCGATTTCAGGAGAATTGGCCGGTCTCAGTTCCGCGGTTTCCGGTTTTCTTCTGATGGCTGCCGGCGCCGCTTTCATCGACCGTGTCGGCGAAGCCTTCATCGGGCGCACCGCATTGCAGGCCGAGATTTTGATGCTGGCCGGAGCACCTGCTTTCGCCGGAATCGGTCTTATCCTGGCGGGTTGTGCCAGACTCGGAGCCCCCTGGAGCGAGAACAGCGGGCTTGACGTTGCCTTCATCGGCGGCATTGGCGGTTCGGTTTACGCGGTGTTCTCGATTGTCGCGCGATTTCGCACCGGTGGCGCACTCGGACAAACACGGCTCATTCGCTTCGGCGCGATCGCCCTTTACGGATCGGCCATTTTACGTATCTTGGCGGATTTTGCCGTGACGGCGCCCCGTCCTTCGCGGGCAATGGCCGCCTTTTTGTGGGCGGGCGCGTTTCTGGTTTGGCTTTTCGAATTTTGGCCTGACTTGAGCCGGGTCGAGCGGAAGGGGGAAAAATAGTATGCTTCGAGAACGCCTATCTTTCCGGGGACATCGCGAAGAATGCGCTCGCCTGAGCGGATGATCTTTCCGCCATGAACGAGGAAAATCTGATGATGCGTTCGCCGCCTTGTCGGCTGTGGCCCATTACCGTTGCAAAGCGCCGAAACGTCTCCCGTTCATTGACGGAGAACCCTTGGCGCTCTCGCCCGCGATGATCCATTGGCGAATACGAAAAGCGTACCGACGCCAAACAATGCCGCCGGTGTGATCGCCGGCGCGTGCGCATGGCGCCGCACCACACGCTGTTCCCGACCGCCCGACAGAAGGGCCGACGCTTCAGGAAGCGTCGGCTTGCTAGATCTCCGCGGCGCCGATACTGGCGAGAAACGCGCGCTTTTGTTCGACAATGCTCGCCGCAGCGTCGTTTTCTCCAGCGCCGAATACCGCCATCGCGCTGACCAGCTGCGCGACCTGATCGTTGTCGATCGCTTTGCCGTCGCTGCTTTGAACATCGAAACGGCGGTAATTGGCCGAGGAAAACCAGTTGCTTATGAGAACCTGGTCTTCCGTGCCGAGGGTTTCGATCGCGAGATCGTAATCCTTGCGGGTAAACCACAGATCGGCGGCGGCGCTGTCGGCAAAACGCAGGGTGTCGCTTTCTTCGTCACGAGAAGCATAGTCGGAAACCGTGTCCTTGCCGTGCCCCTTGGCGAAGACGTAGGTGTCGGCGGAATAATTACCGCCTTCGAGGCGGTCGTCACCGGCGCCGCCGGTAAGGGTGTCTTCTCCGCCTCCGCCGTATATCCGGTCGTCACCCGCGCCGCCAGCGATGGTGTCGGCACTCACCCAGCCGGAGAGGCTGTCATTCGCTTCCGTACCGCTGAAGGTAAACGCGCGCTTGGCGAGGTCGTCGACGGTCAAGGTTGTGTCGCTGAAGGCAAATGTAAAGTAACGATGATACCGATCGGAGAAATAACGCTCGATCCGAACCTGATCGTCTCCGCCGTAGGCGGCGATCACCAGGTCGTTGCCGCGACGGGAAAAGACCGCGTCGCCGGAAGCCGCACCGGCAAAACGCAGGGTGTTTCTGTCTTCGTCACGATAGGCCTGATCGGAGACCACGTCCTTGCCGTGCCCCTTGGCGAAGACGTAGGTGTCGGCGGCATAATTGCCTCCTTCGAGGCGGTCGTCACCCGCGCCGCCAACGAGGATGTCAGCGTCAGCGTCGCCGCGCAGGGTGTCGTTGCCAGCGCCGCCGTCGAGGCGATCGTCGCCATTACCGCCGGAGAGGGTGTCGTTACCATCCCCGCCGTTGACGCGGTCGTCGCCGTCTTGACCGTCGAGGGTATCGTCGCCGGCACCGCCGGAGAGGGTGTCTTCTCCGCCCCCGCCGTATATCCGGTCATCCCCGCCCAGGCCGGCGATGGTGTCCGCGCTCACCCAACCGGAGAGGACGTCATTCGTTTCCGTACCGCTGAAGGTAAACGCGCTCCTGGCGAGGTCGTCGACCGTCAGGGTCTTGTCCATAAAGTCTAAGCGCAGGAAGCGATAAGTGAAGTTGGAAAAATAGTTTTCAACACTAACCTGATCATCTCCACCGTAGGCGGCGATCACCAGGTCGTTACCGCTGCGGGAAAAAACCGCGTCGCCGGAAGCCGCAGCGGCAAAACGCAGGGTGTCGCTGTCTTTGTCACGAGAAGTATACTCGGAAACCGTGTCCCTGCCGTGGCCTCTAGCGAAAAGATAGGTGTCGGCGGAAAAATTACCGCCCTCAAGGTGGTCGTTACCGGCGCCGCCGTCGAGCGTGTCCGCTTCGTCGCCGCCCTCAAGGCGGTCGTCACCACCGCCGCCGTCGAGAATGTCTTCGCCATCGCCGCCGCGCAGGTTGTCGTTGCCAGCGCCGCCGAAGATAATATCGTTACCGTCTTTGCCATAGACCCGGTCGTTGCCGCCGCCGCCGCGCAGGATGTCGTGTTCGGCGCCGCCATAGAGGCTGTCGTTGCCGTCAAGACCATCGACAACCCAGTCGCTGCTCCCTGTTTTCACGGTCAGGGTATCTTCCTCGTTCGTGCCCGCAAGATGGAACGCGCTCGAAGCGAACGCCCGGACGATTTCCTCGAAGCGGCCATCCGTCGTCGCCGTGGTGATGAAGTCGTTCAGTTGGCGCAAAAGGGGGGTGCTCTCCAGTGGCGCGAAGAATTTCGTGTCGAGCAGTTCTTTCAGGTCCACCGTGGCCTTGACCGGATCGCTCGCGTGCAAGCGCGCGAAGCTGTCGTGCAGGGCGCTGAAATCGATCTCGATGCCGCCATCTTCGCCCTTCTCGAGGCGCAGCTCGCCGAGGTAGGGTTGCAGGCGGGTTTGCAGCAGCAAGCCCTGGTAAACATAGCGGCTTACCTGCTGATAGGCGTCGCGGATGCTTTGCTGGGCAGATTCGCTTTCCTTGAGAGAGGTAAGGGACAGTTCTTGCGTATGTTGGCCGGTGAAGGCGTCGAGAATGGCGATTTTGTGGCTGTATTCCTCGTAGAACTCGGCCATGCTTTCAACGATCGCGCCTTTTTCCTTGTGCATTCTCGCCACCGTCGCGAGCGTCATCCTGAAGCTACCGCCTCCGCCGCCGGTCGCGAGAACGAACCGGAACACCATCTTCGGATCGATCCCGAAGGCGTCATAGGCGGTGTGTGCCCAGGCTTCGACGAGCGCCGGAAGAAGGCTCATTTGTTCGTTTTTCGTCCGTGCCGCGCTGTAGCGCTCGAGCAGGTCGGCAAGATGGGCGTCGCCGGCGGCCGCTTCGCGCAGGTCGCGGACAAAGCCCATGCCTTTGAGGTTGGCCCGTTGCATTTGCTCGGAAGTGAGGGCGACGGAATCACGGTATTGACTGTATTGGTTTTCCGTGGTGAAGTTGAGATCGCTCAGTTCGCCGCTCGTGCCATCGCTTTTGCGGTAGCGGCCTTTTTTCACGACGGTGCCGCCGGCGACTGTTTCCCAGGTCTCCTCATGGGCCAGTTCGAGGGCGGTAATGTCGAAATCGGCGAGGCGGTGCAGTTCTTCGGCCTCGCTGATGCCGTCACTGTTTTTGTCCTGCCAGATGCGCAGCCTGTCGAAGGCGCTGTCCCCGGCGTCGATGGTCCCGTCGTCATTGCTGTCGAGATCGGCCAGCGCGGCGAAGCCGTCCGCCGCCAGGGCGCCGTTATCGAGTTGTACCCGTTCGCCGAACAGTTCACGGCCATCGTTGATGATGCCATCGCCGTCACGGTCGAGAACGAGGAGACCGTCTTCTTTGGCGATCCAGCCGCTCGCGGTTCTCAGGCCGTTGGTGTCGCCGTCGAATAGCGCCCCGGCAAAGCCGTCGGCGGCAAGGGTTTCGAGGCCGCCGCCATCGAGATCGAGGGCCAGCGGGTCGTAGTAGATGTAGTAACTCCGCTCACCGCGCGGCAGACCGAACCAGCCGCCGATATCGTTCCACACCTTGTGCATCAAGTTGCCGAGGCTGTAGCCGATGTAGCCCGCGCTCGCGACCATCATCAGGCCAATGGCGAGCGGCCCTACGACCGGAATGAAGCCGAGCGCCTCGACGATGGCGGTAAAGACAATCAGTCCGGTAACCGCGCTTTTGCCGTAGTTTTTCGCCTGCTCTTGGAATTTGTCCCAGTTGCCGGTTTGCACGGCTTCTTTGAGGGCGTCGTAGGTGTTATCGACGAAATCGACGACCATGGCGGCGGCGCCGATTTTCCCGCCCCCCAAATACTCCCCGAAAAGCCTCCCCCAGCCGCCCTGGGTGATTTTCGGATTGAGGACCGGTCTGCCGTTCTCGCCTTTGACGAGGATGTTGCCGGCGGCCACATTGCTGTGGGTCAGGGTATGGGCGACGTCGCGGAACAGGGTGCCGCGACCGCCCGGATTGCGGAATAGGCCCTTATTCGCTGTCACCGGCGCATCGAAGCGCTGCGCATCGAAGAGTTCGCCCAGGCTGGCGCGCAGTTCACTGGCCGTGCCACGGAGTTTGCCGTCACCGATCGCCTTTGTCAACTCGTTGCCTTCGGGCGATACGCGCGTCTTAGAAGTCGGTGCATCGAAAGCTTTGCTGACCGCCTCACGCAGCGTTTTCACACTCTGTTTGTCAAGCGTGCCGTCACCGATCGCCTTTGCCAATTTTTCGCCTTCGGGCGATACGCGCGCGAGAGCCGAGGCCGTTCCTTTGACAAACCAGCTGCTGCTCGCGTTCGTGAATTTACCGTCCGCGTTCCTCGTGACCGAATCCCCCATCGTTTTCGGGTGTAAGTCATCTCTTTTCAAATAGAGATTGCCTCGCTCCAACGCCTCATTGTAGCGCTTCCCCTGGGAGAGGATTTCCGGCGTGCTGATCCTGTGCCGGTCGAAATACGCGCGCAAGGTGTCGACATCGGCGTCCAGCGGCAGTTCGCCGCTTTGCAGCATCGCGCGTGCATTGGCTTGAAAATCGATCAGGGCGACACGCTTGCCCGCGTCGTCGAGGTGAGTATCGTTGATAATTGCTTCAATTGTCGCGATCACCGCCTGGTTGTAACGCGGATGCGAGCCCTTGTGCCGCGCCGCGCCGATCGGCGCGTCTCCCAAAAGGCCGCGGGCGTGGAGATCGCCCACCGTCGCGGCGCGATCGTGATCGGGAAAGAGGGCGATGCGGTTGTTGATCGACTGAATGACGGATTTCAATTCGTCAACGGGAACGCCGAAAATCCGCGCTAAAGCACTCCCACGATCGCGAAACGCTTGCAAAGGAAAAACAGGATGACCCTGCTCGTTGCGCTTCATGCGCAGTGCTTCTCGGATTGCGCTTGCGGCGCGGCGAGCTGGCAGGGCAGAAGCGAGAGAATTTTCCCGAAGCCCGCTGCGCGCAGGGCGGCGACCAGGGCGTCGGACATGAACAGGGAGTTCATCAGCATCGGGTCGTGCCAGAGATCGAGCGGGCAGTCGAGCGCCGCGCGCGAAAAGACATAGCGGCGGTTCTGTTTTTTATCGAATGGGATTTGGTAGATATCGTAGCCATTGCGTTGATAGCCACAAGAATAAATCCCTTCCCCGCTCTGCCCGGGGAGAAAATAATTACGCCATTCGCAGACATTGAGAAAGTAATAGGTCTCGTCGTTGACCGCGGCGTCGCGGGCGAGATCGTAAAAGGAAACAGGGCTCGTCTGGGTGGCGCCGAGGCGGAAGCGCCGCAGCACCGTCCAAAAAGACTCGGTCATCATCAGAAAACTGTCGTTGATCATAAACAGCCCGGGCAGGACGATCGCCGGATCGATCTTGCTTTTGGAATACATCGTCGCCGGCAAAATCGCCGCATCCAGGGCCTTGTAGTCGACGGTGCATAAGTTAATGACTTCCAGGTATTTTTCATTCAAGGCCCAGTACGCTTGCTTGTTTTCTTCACTATCGCGATAGGTTTCGCTCAGCTGCCAATAAGTCGGAAAATCGACTTGGCCAGGAAAACTAAGTTTGAATCCACGGATATCGCGTCCCTGTTTGTCCAAAGTGTTGAGCCAGACGGCGGGGGGGTACTCATAGCAGCCTCCTCGGGGCGGTTTCTCTATGACGGGTTATGTTCGATGATTCATCAAAGGGCAATTGGGTAAATTCAACGGCGTTCCAAAGGAGTATTTTGGACTATTTTTGAAAGCGTGTGAATGGCGTTTTAACAACACCACGCCATCTTCTCACAAGTCATTTAAAATAGTTGGTTAAGGATAAATTGAATTGATTGTCCGGTACAGCCCCATCTTATAATCTCTACCGATAACCTGCTGTTCATTCGTTATTTTTGGAGTCACTTGATGTCATCTAAGCTATATTCCGCCCATCAGCTAAAGCTTGGAGAGCAACAAGCGGCTCGAAGTCTCGGCCTGGCGATGTATGTTTTGATGCAACGGGCAGGGCAGGCAACCTTCGATGCTTTGCGTCGCTTTTACCCTGAAGCGAGAAATCTGGGGGTGATTTGCGGCGGCGGTAACAACGGCGGAGATGGCTATGTTGTGGCAACGCTCGCCAAACAAGCGGGGATGAATGTCAGGCTCTGGCACGTCGGAGACCCCGAAAAATTAAGCGGAGATGCGAAAACCGCCAGAGCCGCATGGCGCGATGCGAACGGAAGTCAAACGCCGTGTCCCGCTGTCCTGCTCGAGCCTTTGGATGTTATTGTCGATGCGCTGCTGGGTACGGGTTTAAGCGGCCCGCTTCGCCCTGAACACGCGCAGGCGATTCGGGCAATGAATCGACATCCTGCCGAGGTCTTGTCCGTCGATATTCCTTCTGGCCTGAACGCCGATACCGGAGCGGCCAGCGAGGTGACGGTATCGGCCAGTCACACCGTCAGTTTTATCGCCCACAAACAGGGGCTGCATAGCGGAGAAGCAAGGCGTTTTCGAGGACAGCTTCATCTCGATGATCTGAAAGTAGGGCGTGTTTTTGCAAGCTACCAAGCCGCTTATATCTTGCTGTTGAATCGCGCTGTTTTGCCAACGCCTTTGTTGCGCCGTCACGCCACCGCGCATCAAGGCACTCACGGCAAAGTACTGATACTGGGAGGCGACCATGGCATGTCGGGAGCGATATATCTCGCCAGTGAAGCCTGTACCCGCAGCGGTGCCGGGGTGACCAAGGTGGTCACCGATAATGAACACCTTGAAGCGATTGCCACTGCCTGTCCAGAAATCATCGTCTCGAGCTGGCAAACAGAAAGCATCGATTCCGCGTCTCTGTTTGAATGGGCAGACTGTCTGGTTATTGGGCCGGGGCTGGGCAAAGAAGGGGATGCACGGGAGTCCTTCAGCGCTTTTATTTGTCAGCCAATGAACAAGGTCGTCGCCGCCGGTGGCCTTGATCTGCTGGCACAATCTCCTTCGCGTGACGACCAGCGCATACTCACTCCCCATCCGGATGAAGCGGCCATATTGCTCGGTTGCACGGTTGCAGACATCGAGCAAAACCGTTTCGCCGCTGCAAGGCGGCTGCAACAAAAGTTTGCTGGTGTGATTGTGCTCGAAGGAGCCGGAATCCTGATCGATGATGGCGAGCATTGTTGGGTATGCGAAGCAGGCGACAGTCTCATGACAAACCCCGCTATGGGCGATGTCTTGAGCGGAATACTGGGCGCTCTGCTGGCTCAGGGGCTTTCGTTACGGCAGGCGGCGCTGACAGGCGTATGGTTACACAGCGCGGCGGCTGATCTCGCGGTAGCGGAACAAGGCGAAAAGGGATTGCCGGGCAGTGATCTGTTTCCCTTTATCGGAAAACTGCTGAATGACGGAACATAGCAGGCTCTTGCTCCTAAGGCGCAGAGCGTCGCAACTTGGATTTCAAAGCGCCAAGCAAACTGGAAAGCTCATTGGCTTTGCCATTTGCTATATTGCGACCATCCAGCTCGATGAGTCGGCTTCCTGGCCGGCACAAAGGGCATCGATGATGGTAATCCTGGCGAAGATACGGCAAAATTGTACACAATTGAAAAATGTCGGAGATAGGCAAGGATAATGATGGATCGCCAAGGGGGGCGACAAAAAGGTCAAGAAAACGGAAACGCTCCGCAATCGATAGCGGTCAAGGACGTCAAATCCACTGCCATTCAGAGGCGCTTTCGTCCCAGGAGATTACCGCTTTGATTGCTATGGCCGCATCCAAGGCGGTGGTATTTCAGGAAAGGATAGAAGGGTCATGACAAGGTTCACTGAACCACGAAAGAGCTTGATCGACTGGGTGCGCAAGCAACTGATCGGTCCGCCTGAGTCGACGGCCGATGACACGGATCTACGTGGTGTGTTGCCTACGGAGCGTTTCCCGTGCGGTGCGCTCTATCCCCCCTCCTTATCGGGCGAAGGTATCGATCCTGGCGGTGAAGATGTCGATGAAGCCGAGGGTATTACCGAGGGCGCAAGTGAAAGCTTGGCTGAGTCCGCCGTTGTGCGACGCTATATTCCACCGTCTTCTCTGGGTTTCTCGTTCTTCATCAAGGGCGAAGATATCCGCTTCCAGGTGTTGTGCCGGGCCGTCAGCTATGAATGCACAAAACGAAATCCTCGAGGACAATACAAAAATGACTGGAAACGCAGGGAACTGGTTTCCGAGCAAGGAAACGACGAGGAATTCGAGAACGTCAGTTGTCCTCGAAAAGAGCAACGCCGGAGTTTTCCCAAATTGAAAAATAGGGCGCGCGTAGATGTTCAGTGGCGTCACTGCGTCGATGGCTGGATCGTCACGGTTTCTCTTTGTAATGCGCAGGAGGTCTCAGACGGCCCGACAGGCAGAGAATACACCTTTGCGCGTGCCGAAAAGACCCTGTTCGAGGCTGGTCTCCGCTGCGTGATCAATGCCGGTGATGTTGGCGTCTATCCCCGTGTTGACCGAAGTTTGCTTGACCAAGAAGAGCAGGAAATCGAGCTCCAATACGCCCACCGGCATATCTACGCCATCGGGCATGGTTGCGCCGCCAACTGGGAGGAGAGGGCAGGGAAGGTCGTCGAACTGCGTTCTGAAACGATGCCGGCGGTGGAAGTGCCGCAAATGACGGCAGATACTGGATCGACGGGTAGGCCTGTCCTGTCGCTGGCGCGACTGGCTGACATCGACAACGCGCACGTATCCCTTCTGCCCGAGTTGGACGATTTCATCAGCGGATACGCGAATTGGGTTGACGGTCAACGGGGTCATATCTCGGACCTTCCAGCCGACGACCGTGCAGCCGCAAGCCGCGTGGTCGAGCGCATCGACGCAGCGGTCTTGCGCATGCGTGTGGGTCTGCGCCTGCTGGGCGACAATGCACAGGCAAGGCTGGCCTTTGCCTTGACCAATCGTGCCATGTTGGATCAGATGCGTCAGCATGATCGCCTTCAAGGCAAGCCCCGCGGCGACGATGTCTATCGTTGGCGCCCGTTCCAGTTGGCCTTCTTGTTGACGACGCTGGAATCCACGGCGAACGAGGACAGCGAATGCCGCGATACGGTCGACCTGATTTGGTTTCCGACGGGCGGTGGTAAAACCGAAGCTTATCTCGGCCTGATCGCCTTCCAGATAACCCTGAGGCGTCTTCGTCATCCTGATACCGGAGGCGGAACCGCTATCCTGATGCGTTATACCCTGCGTCTTTTGACCCGTGACCAGTTCATACGCGCGACTCGCCTGATTTGTGCGTTGGAGTTGATACGGCGTGAACGCGATGATCTCGGTTCCACGGCGATTACCATAGGCCTGTGGGTGGGGGAGGCGACGAGCCCCAATTCCTTTCAGAAAGCGGCTGAACTTGTAAAGAAGGCGATTGCCGCCAGCGAAAAGCCCGGACTGGTGCTCGACCACTGCCCCTGGTGCGGACAGGACTTCGAAGCCGACCGTAACTACGACAGTACCACGCAGCATTTCCATTTCCTTTGCCGCAACCCGGACTGCGGCTTTGGTTTGTCCTCGGATGGGATACTGCCTTGTAACGTCGTTGACGAAGCCTTGTATGCCGAAGCGCCGACGATGTTGGTCGCCACGGTGGATAAATTCGCGAGATTCGCCTGGGAAGAGCGTGCCAACGCGTTCTTGGGAGGTAGCCGGCATCGACCGCCAGAACTCATCATCCAAGATGAATTGCACCTGATCGCCAGCGCGTTGGGGTCGGTAGCCGGTTTGTACGAAGCCGCCATCGATACCGTACTTCAATTGCGTGGCGTGTATCCAAAGTATATCGCATCGACCGCGACCATCCGCATGGCGGAGCAACAGGTCAAACGACTTTATGGACGCGAAGTCGCGGTATTTCCGCCCCCAGGACTTGACTGCGACGATGCCTATTTCGCCCGTACCGTGCCGCTCGAGCAACGCCCGGGCCGAGTCTATGTAGGTTATCTGGCGCCGATGCTGAACCGTCGGCAATGCCTGGCGCCGCTGGCGGCGGCATTGTTGTTGGCCCCGCATGTGCTGTTCGAGAGTGATCGCGATGCGCGGGAATTGCTCGATGCCTGGTGGACGCAGGTGGTGTATCACGGCAGCCTTAAGGGCGTAGGGAACAGCCACACTGCTTTTGCGAGTGATGTACGCGATTTTATCCGCTTGTTGTCCGCAAAAACGCCCGCGCAGGCCCCGGAAAAGACAAAGAAACAAGATCGCTCGACGCCGCGCGTTGCGCAACTTACCAGCTTGCAGACGGCGCTGGAAAATGCGGAAATTTTCTCCCGGTTGCGCAAAACGCGCGAAGAGGATGGCTGTCTGGACGCGGTGCTGGCCACCAATATGATCTCGGTCGGGCTCGATGTGGCTCGATTGGCACTGATGATTATCAACGGCCAGCCTTTGACTACGGCGGAATATATTCAGGCCAGCAGCCGCGTAGGTCGTAGCGAGACGCCCGGTGTGGTGTTCGCGAACTACTATCGTGAACAGGCACGCAGCCTGTCGCACTACGAGAGCTTCCGCCCTTACCATGAAGCCTTCTACCGTTTCGTCGAGCCTAGCAGTGTCACGCCGTACACTTATCAAGCCCGCCTGCGCGCCCTGCCGGCAGCGTTGGTCATCGTAATGCGACACGGCGGCTTGGGATTGTTGGATAATGCCACCGCCGCCCACTTTGATCGAGATAATCCGCGAATCTCCAAAGCCGTTGAACAACTCAAGCGACGTTGTGTACGCTCAGTATCCGATCAGGCCGATGAGGTGATCGGCCATATCGACGCCCTGATTGCCGATTGGCAGAGCGAAGTCGAACGCTGCCGGTCGGCGAAAAGACCATTGGCGTATCAAGTCCCGGAAAAGGAGAAGGGGCGCGATCGTCTGTTGTATAACCATGATGACCGGATTCGCGGTCTATGGCCGACCTTGCAATCCATGCGCAACGTCGAAAACACCGCCTTGCTCAAGGCACCATAAATATGGCCAATGAACTGATTCCGATACGCCTGTCACACCTGCTTGGCCATAGCGGCGTCGGGGCGATCGTGCGAGGGGCAAATGGGTTGGTTGTCGTTCAGGACACCAGGCAATGGACGGATCGTCAGGGTATCTCTGCGGGCAAGCGAATTCCCTACGTGGAGCGCGTGCGTGCCGCGTTGGGCATCGAAGAGCAACTGCGTGAGCCGCCTGTGGCGAAAAAGCTGGCGAATGGACGGGGAGACGGCACCAGTGTACCGGCGAGTCGCTTCCCCTCTTGGATGCGCTGCCCGGCCTGTGGCGCCATGTATCGTTGGCCGTGGCGCAACGATCAGCCCGCTCACGCCCCTCGTTGCAAGCATCGAGCGTGCGAGCGTCACCCGAAGCTGGAGCAGGTGACCTGGGTGCTCGTGCATCCTGAGGGGTACCTTGCCGATGTGCCGTGGCATTTTCTCGCCCATCAGGGCGCGTACGCGCCCGCACAGCGCAACTGCAAGGTACAAGATCAATTACGATTGATTGAACGTGGCTACGAAGAACGCATCTTACGGTGCGACGCCTGCGGCGCTGAAACCCGCTTTCGTGGTGATGAACGAGTGGGCTTCGGACAAGGCCGGATGCAGCCATGGACCAAAGAGGATCGGGTGCCGCCAATAGAGGGGACGGAAGGAGGTGAGAAAAATCACGCGCAGGTGCTGGTGATCAATGACACGCGGGTTTACGTGCCTGTCACTGAATCCGTTCTGGTGATTCCACCGGAATCCCGTGTGCGCAAGGGAACCGTCGTCGATCGTTTGTATCGCAATTCCAGTGCCCGCCGTCGCATTGACGGTGCCCGCAAGTCATTGGCGAGGAAAAGCATCATACGGACGCTGGCGACGGAATATCGCTGTACACCCAACGATATCGAAACCGCACTGGCCGATCTTGCCCGCGGCTATCCCTTGTATGGCGAGAACCTTACGCCAGGACAATTGCGGGAAAGCGAGTTCAAGGCATTCCTCGATATTCTGCCCGACCAGCGCGAGGACGAAGATCTGGTCACTCGCAACAGAAGTGACGAGTGGCGTCAATTGGCAATGGCGGATGACCTCGATAGCGATGAACGGAGCATTGTCGATAGTGTCCGTCACCTTGTCCGTGTGGATCGTCTCAAAGCGGTGAAGGTATTCACCGGCTTTACCCGTATGGGCGGAAAAAAAAGAGTGCCGCCGGATATTGTCGGGAAATCCGATTGGTTGCCGGCCATCGAGTTGTACGGAGAAGGCATCTTCCTCGCGCTCGATGAGAAGCGGCTCGAGGCGTGGGAGAGGACACCGGCGGTTGTTGCGCGACTGAATCGACTGCTTCCCCGATTTATCGAATCCGGTCGTGATGCCCCAAATCCATTGACCACGCGTTTCATGTTATTGCATACACTGTCACATCTGCTGATGCGCCAAATCGAGTCCGAGGGAGGCTATCCGGCGGCCTCGTTGATCGAGCGAATCTACTGTGCCAGTGCGCCGAAACCGATGGCCGCTATCCTCATCCATGTCGCTGTTGCCGACATCGCCGGTTCTCTGGGCGGTCTGGCCGAACTGAGCGAACCGCGGCGTTTTCTAGGCATTCTTATTCGAGCACTGGAGCATTCACGCTGGTGTTCGCTCGACCCGGTTTGCAGCGAGCATGAAGGTCAAGGACCCTGTTTGCTGAATCGCGCCGCCTGCCATGCCTGTGTCCTGGTACCCGAACCTGCCTGCGAATACGGCAATACCTTGCTCGACCGTGGCTTCGTCAAGGACGACAGCGCCAACGGGCTGCCTTCATTCTTTGGGAGAACCTGAACATGCCTGTCGACCGCGCCCGCCAATTTAATTTGCCTGGTATTCATGAACTCAATAAGGATCAGGATGAGGCGCTGGCCCTGCCTATGGCGGGGCAGCACCTGATCGTCGGCGGCCCCGGCACCGGCAAGTCGGTCGTGGCGCTGTTAAGGGCGCGACGCCTTGCGCGGAACGACAAGCGCTATCGAACTCTCGTTTACAATCATTTGCTGGATCGTTCAAACCGTCATTTGTTCGGTAGTGAACAGACATTCTCCGCCAAAACCTGGGATTCCTGGTTTCGCGAAATCTACAAGGGTTATTGCGGATCCGTGCCTACGCTCGAGCCAAACCGTCCGCGAGGATATCGCCCGATAGATTGGAAGACCGTCGAAGAACAGGTGCAATCTTTGGATGACATCGAAAATCAAAACGACGAATTTCTGGTTATCGATGAGGGACAGGATATGCCGCCGGCCTTTTATCGAACGCTGATCGATCTCGGCTTCGAGAATTTCTACGTGGCGGCCGACCAGAACCAGCAAATTCACCCCGACAAGTGTAGTTCACGCCAAGACATCGAAGACACCTTGGCAATCGAACCGGGCGACACCCTGGAACTGCGAACCAATTACCGCAACACGCGACCCATCGCGCGCCTCGCCCGGCACTTTTACCCGGCTGACCCGGCCAGTCCAAGGCCCGACCTGCCTGATGCCATAGATGCCATATCTGCTGCCGCAACGCCGGCGTTATGGACTTATGGTACAAAAAACACAGCCACACTGGCTGCGATGGCAGACAATATCCTCCGGCTGAGCGACCGCAATCCACGCAAGCTCATTGCAATCATCACGCCAGACAATAAAGTGCGGCAAAAATTCGAGGACGCGCTTGTCCGCGCCGATCCAAAGCTGGACAATGACAAACCGCCGATCCAGACCTTTGTTTCCGGTCAGAAGGAGGCATTACCGGATTTCGCTCAGGGCGGCCTCATGGTCATAAACGCCCAGTCTTGTAAAGGTCTGGAATTCGATACCGTCATCCTCGCTGATATCGATCGCCACCAACCTAAAGATACTCATGCGCTCAAGGCCCGGTTTTATGTCATGGTGGCGCGTGCCCGGGAACAGGTTATCTTGCTCCGTAGGGGCGATATTTGTCCCGTCGTGGATGGATTACTGCCCACCGATCCCTCTATTCTTGTCAGGAAGTAGGCCATGAGCATGAAAACAGGCACTCCCAAAAAGCCACGAAATCGACGCAAAGCGCACCTGGTAACCAACCATCAAAACATGCTTTACATGTTGGCTGCCGGTATGATAACGAGCCCTGCGGGTTTTCGAGGCAAACACTATGCCGATCCCTTGAATTTCTATCCGGGCTGGATTCCCTTGTTCCGCGACAAGTTCAAGATTCCAGCCGAGGCTTTGAATTGCGCGATCAGTGAGCGTAAACATTTGTTGCCCTGCATAGCGTCTTTCGATTTGAGCGATCTGGACAGCCCGGTTCGGATGCTGTCTCGCGATGGACGTATGCGAGACGTCGCCTCACCAGCCGAGAGAAAACGCAAAGGCGACATTGCCATTCTCGTCCGTGCGCCATTACCGACAACCTTGTTATCCAGCGTTAACTTTCGCTCGCCCGAAGACAGGCAAGCATTCGAAAGTGCCGCCAATGAGGTCTCGAATGTCGATCTCTCCTCTCACCGGATCGAGATTGTGGAATCGCTGTTTTCCTCCGATACAGAAGTAGCATGGAAAGCAGCGCGGCCACAAGAACGGTTGCTCGAGGATGACAGTGACATTTATCCCGCGTTTGGACAAGCGCTTGGCGGCGTGCTTGCGATGTTGTACCACATTGCCAATCGCAGCGATTCGGGGCTTGCGGCCTATAGATCGGTAACGGCAGGCGCGCACGACAAAGATCATGATCTAATCCAAAGCGACCCGATACTGGCCGAGCTCCCTGAATGGATGGATAGGGGGGAGATATCCGGGCGAGCAGATACCCGTGCCCGGCTTTTTTGGGGCGTTGTCCAATCGCTTTATACCGCGCAGGCGCAGGAACGCCCGCAAACGCCCATCGATGTGGCGCTCGCGTATCTGGAGAATCAACTCGATCTGCTGCAGGAAATGAAATTCCAGCCACGTCTGGAAAAATTGATCGCGGACATGCGTGCTCTCCTCGGCCTCGGCGGAGGAACAATCAGTGAACTGCTCGAGCGGCACAAAGGGTCTTTATCGAGACCTTTACTCCTTTTCTGCCTGCGTGAGCATTGCACGGATCTGCTGGAATTTTCACATCCGTTATTGAGCGATACCGAGTACATTCTTGCTGGAATTCTCTTCGGTGCGCGTGATAGCTGGCTACAGTTGCCTAAGGAACTGCGCGGTGCGGATATGTCTGCCTACGTAGCTTTTCGGATGGCAGACGCCGAGCACCGGAAACAAGGTGATCCCCTTGCCATGCTGAATGCGCCGCCCCCTCTCAAACCCCTGCGAGAACTTTTCACTTCGCCGGGCGATAAGTGGGACAGCGTGAAAGAGGCCGCAGCCGTAGAGCTCGCGAGCAAATGCAATTGGAACGACTGCATTCAAACACACATTACGCTGGCGGCGGGCGATCTTCCTGAAAGTTTCGAACGGAAAGGTTTGCAAGTCATTTTGCCGGGTAAAGTAACGGCGGTTACGCAAGCAGTGGATGAGGCCAAATTTTTGCACCGTTTGGGACAATGGCCGCCGATACCTCCGCGGATCGAATCCGAATTACGCAAGAAACTTGTCAGCTCGCAAGAAACCGGAAATAAGGTAAACGGGAAGGGTTCATCATGCGAATGATCCCCAGCCAACCCCTGGGCACCGGCAGTAATGCGGAAATACGTGTGTTCGACCAGTTGCGCATGGCGTTTTCCAGACCGGATCAGAATGCTTGGTTCGCCATGCATTCACTCAACCTTCCACGCCATGAGTACAAGCGCTTTGGAGAAATCGACTTTGTTGTATGCGGGCCGGATGGTTTGTTTGTGCTGGAGGTCAAAGGCGGTGGAGTGTCTTGTCATGACGGCATCTGGGAAACGACGAACCGGTATGGTGAAACCGAGCGATTGCGGGAGTCACCGTTCAAACAAGCCGAGGGGGCGCTGCATGGTTTGCGGAGAAAGCTTCCCGCTTCTCTGTTCAATGTCTTCGTCATCGGTTACGGTGTCGTTATTCCGGATGTCGACCGGTTTCCCGATAGCGCCGAGTGGGATCGCGCCGTTCTCGCAGATGCTCGCAACTTCAGACAATTCGAAACGTGGCTGGAACGATTTATCAGCTACTGGCGCGCGAAAGATACCCGCAAGCGTCGCGCAACGCCCTCACAATTGAATCTATTGCAGCAACAGTTGCGACCTGATTTCGAGGCTGTTGTGCCATTGCATGTTTCTGCCCATGCGGTTGAATCGCGTATCGCTCGCCTGACAGAAGATCAGCTGAAGTTGATCGATGTCGTCGAAGCCAACCCACGGGTAATATGCTGCGGTGGTGCCGGAACAGGAAAAACAATGCTGGCGCTAGAACTGGCGAAGCGCTGGGGCGCATCTGGAATGAAAACCGCGTTGACCTGTCATTCCCCTTGGCTCAAGCGTTTCCTGGAACGCAACGCCGTCCCCGGGCTGCTTGTCAGTCTGGCGGAATCGATTCATGTCGCCGCCAAGCGGGCCGGCATTGAAAAATTCGATAGATTGATCGTCGATGAAGGTCAGGACATATTGAACATGGATGCACTGACCCAGCTGGACAGCTGTTTATATGGCGGTATAAGCGAAGGACGTTGGTGTTTTTTTCACGATACCAACAATCAATCCGGCCTGTGCGGTTCCTATGTGCCCGATGCCTATGATTATCTAGAAAGTATTTGTCCGGTGCGAATCCCGCTGAAGAGCAATTGCCGGAACTCACTGCCGATCCTACAACGCATACAAAATGATCTAGACGCCGATGTGGGTAATTCAGGGGTTGGTGATGGTCCCGCGGTACGTGAAGTTGGTGTCGCAGACACAGACAGCGCTATCCAAGCGCTGGAGAAAGAGTTGCACGACCTATTGGATGTCGAAGGATTCAATCCGGGAGATATCGTCGTACTTTCCCCCTTACCGTTTGCACAGTCCTGGACTTCTTCTCTTGCCGCGGATTTGCGAGATTCAATTTCCGTTCTCGACAGTGCCTCGCCTCGTAACATGAGCCGTCATACAATCGGCTTTGCCCAGATTGGGGATTTCAAAGGGCTCGAGAGCGAGGTCGTTGTTCTTGTCGATATACCTAGACCCGGGCATAGCGAGGCCCTGCGTCCGTTTCACTATGTTGGGATGAGCAGGGCGCGTGCGCTGTTGAGCATGATATGCTGCCGGTATCGGTCGTAAGCCTCGATGATCAGATCCGATAGATGCGGATTTCTGTCGGGCTCATTGGTCGACATCAAGTCGATTGAACCTCCCGCGAATTGGGAACAATAACAACTGAGGGCCTGCTTAAAGAACCTCTTCTTGGAGAACAGGCGGAGT
This sequence comes from Cardiobacteriaceae bacterium, assembly GCA_965277745.1. Lineage (GTDB taxonomy): Bacteria > Pseudomonadota > Gammaproteobacteria > Cardiobacteriales > Cardiobacteriaceae. Next base: position 2,061,517 of record OZ255837.1, on the reverse strand, counting down.
TTTCTGTTCATCATGTAAAATTCCACGGTCTCATGCGCCTATCTGTTGCAAACTCGCGATTGTGTTGAGTCGGCGAGGTACTTCTGATTGATGTGGCCTCAGGTGAATTTTATGGTTTATGGCAATGAGTTGCAACGTAAACAGAGATAACTTGTTAAAAATGGACACAGCAGGGATAAAGTCTATCCTATTGTTTTATATTTTGATTATTCTCTTAAAAGCAGATCAGGTGAAGCTTCTTGGCAGCAGTGGAAGAGGGGATTTTCGATTCAGATTGTATCGATAGGAAACCTAGATTATACTTTAGTTGGCAAAATATTACTATTTTTACAATATTGAAAATAGGAATAAGGAGAAGTGTCATGAAGGTAATCAAGCGTATTTTACTGGGAAGTCTCGTTTTATTGTGTGGCGTGTCTTTCGCCAAAATCAATATCAATACGGCGAACGTCGATGAACTGAGCCTGCTGCACGGCATCGGCGAGCGTAAAGCACAGGCGATCATTGCATATCGCAAAGATCATGGTAAGTTCCGTTATGTGGAGGAGTTGAGCCAGGTCAAAGGCCTCGGAGAGAAGACAGTTGCGAGACTGAAACGCATCTTAAGCTCAGCGGGAAAAACGACGTGAGCGATCTGGTTGACGATGGCGTTGAAACGGATCAAAAGAAAGCGAGCAAGAAGAAAACGGGTAAGAAGACGGTCTCCAGTCGCAAGAAAAGAAAAGAACAAGACAAGCAAGAAGGGAAAAAAGAGAAAACTTCCTCCCCGAAAGAGGAAAAGTAATAAAGTGTAAAGAATGAGACTTAATCTGACATTTTTGATAAAATCGAGTCAAAAGGAGTCAGATTATGACGAATATTGAAATGAAGATAATCAAGCCCAAAGTTGGCCTTTTGGAGTTGGCAAAACAATTGGGTAGTGTGTCACAAGCATGCAAAACGATGGGCTACAGCCGAGATAGTTTTTATCGTTTTAAACGTTTATACGAAAATGGTGGTGAAGACGCGCTGCGAGAAATCAGCCGTAAGAAACCGGTGGTGAAGAATCGTGTTCCTGAGCATGTAGAACGTGCAGTAATTGATATAGCGATAGACAATCCTGCGCTAGGACAATTACGTGCCTCACAAGAGTTGTTAAAACGAGGCATTGTGGTGTCATCTGGTGGTGTTCGATCGATCTGGTTACGCCATGACCTTGAGACCATGAAAAAGCGCCTGAAAGCGTTGGAGTCTCGTTCGGCTCAAGAAGGTATTTTACTGACCGAGGAACAGCTTGCAGCGCTTGAGAAAGCCAAATCGCAACGCGAAGCCCATGGAGAAATTCAAACGCACCACCCTGGATACCTTGGGGCACAGGATACGTATTTTGTCGGTACCATGAAAGGTGTTGGGCGTATTTATCAGCAGACTTTTATTGATACCTATAGCAAAGCGGCTCTCGCAAAGCTCTATATAGAGAAATCAGCGATCACAGCAGCTGATATGCTTAATGACCGGGTCATCCCATTTTTTGATGAATGCGAACTCCCCTTGTGTCGTATTCTTACCGACCGGGGCACTGAGTATTGTGGTAAAGTTGAGAGTCATGCCTATGAGCTTTATTTGGCTACTGAGAACGTTGATCACTCAAAGACCAAGGCCAATAGTCCTCAAACGAACGGTATATGTGAGCGTTTTCATAGAACCATGAAAAATGAGTTTTATGATATAGTCTTTCGTAAGAAGATTTATCGTTCGCTAGATGAACTGCAAGTTGACGTTGATCACTGGATCAGTAAATATAATGAACAGCGTCCACATAGTGGTAAGCACTGTTATGGTAAAACACCGATGCAGACATTTCGTGAGGCAAAGCATTTGGCGCTAGAAAAACAAATTCCTAGTGTCGAATTATCTGACAATAACACTCAACGGACAGTTGTTGTTTGATAATGTCTGTCAGATTAAGTTTTGATTTCTACAAATAAAGAGGGAGATGGCTTTTTTTTTTTCGTTTTTTTGAGAAGAAAGCCATTTTCTCAAAATTTTCTCTTTCTTTTTCTCAAAGAACTATATTTAACATAATATATCTTCTGCGAAGTTGGATTAGGATCAGGCAAGACGAACGCACTGTCAAGTCCCGTGAGTTTATAAACATGCTTTCGAAATAACTCTGGATGAGTCTTTTGCCATTTTTTCAAAGCATCTACAGGCGGGCTCCGGTTCAGTGCCTTCTGTGGCATGAAGTGATTATATCGCTGAACACCTACTCGAAGTGGTGCCCTACAAGATTCACACGATTCTGACCGATCACGGGATCGAGTTTGCCGAACGGCCCGGCAATTGCAACAGCATCACGCGCAGCAAGATGCGTTTCGATTTGATCTGTGCGGCAAATGGCATTGAACATCGCCTGACCAAGCCGAATCATCCCTGGACGAACGGCCAGGTCGAACGGATGAAGCGCACGATCAAGGAAGCGACGGTCAAGCGCTATCACGATGATAATCACCAGCAACTGCGCAGTCACCTGCAGGCATTTGTTCGGGCGTACAATTTTGCAAAACGGTTAAAAACATTGCGCGGTCTGACCCCATACGAATACGTTTGTAAGATCTGGACAAAAGAACCGCAAAGATTCAAAACCAATTCCTTCCATCATAATATGGGACCTAACACCTAGTCACCTGAATCTAAAGTTCGCCGCATAATGTTTGATCAGCACGTTGGCAAAAGCGCCTGACGGAGGCCAGGATTTCATCAGCAGATTTCGTCCATTTGAAAGGCTTTGGGTTCTCGTTGTGGCACTGAATGAATTTGGTGATATCGGCTTCCAGGGATTTGACAGAGGTATGCGCTCCCCGCTGTAACTGTTTGCGGGTGAGTTCGGCAAACCAACGCTCGACCTGATTGATCCATGATGCCGATGTGGGGGTGAAGTGGAGGTGGTAGCGCGGTCGGCGGGCGAGCCACGCTTTGACCTCCTTGGTTTTGTGGGTGGCGTAATTGTCCATGATGATATGGATATCCAGATCATCGGGCATATTGGCGTCGATTTCCTTCAGAAAGGACAGAAACTCTTTGGCCCTGTGGCGCTTGTAGCATTTCCCGATCACAAAGCCGCTGGCCACGTCGAGAGCCGCGAACAGCGATGTCGTGCCATGACGCACATAATCGTGGGTCTGCCGTTCGGGGATGCCGGGGGCCATTGGCAGAATGGGTTGGGAGCGGTCCAATGCCTGGATCTGGCTCTTCTCGTCAACGGACAACACCAAGGCCCGGTTGGGCGGCGAGAGATAGAGGCCGACGATATCGCGAACCTTCTCGACGAACAAAGGGTCACTGGACAGTTTGAAGGTATCGCTGCGATGGGGTTGGAGGCCAAAGGCATTCCAAATGCGGCGGATCGTCGTGTGTGACAGGCCTGTTTCCTTCGCCATCGAACGGATGGACCAATGGGTGGCGTCACGGGGCTTGCTGTGCAATGTCCGTTCAATGACCGCCGCGACCTGATCGTCTTCAACTGTGCGCGGGCGGCCGGGGCGTGCCTCATCGAGAAGGCCGTCCACACGATCCTTGACGAACCGCCGCCGCCACTTGCCCACCGTGTGCTCGTGAAATCCGAGCTCGGCTCCAACCTCCTTGCTCGAAAGCCCGTCGGCGCAACGCAGGACCATCCGGTATCGATCGGAAAAAGAACGGGGAGCCCGGTGTCGCCGAACCTGACGCTCAAGGTAGTCACGCTCCTCAGAACTCAAAACCAATGGCGGTGATGGCCGCCCCTTTCTGCCTGGCATAAAACACCCTCCGGGATAGTCAAACCTCCCAGAGTCTATGTCTCCTCAATCAATTTATGAAGCGATTTTCAGTTCCATATGACTAGGTCAGCAAAGTTCTGTTTGCGTCCTCGTTCCCATAATCTACTCCTTGATCAGGTTTTCGCGAATAATTCGCCGCGGAAGCATACCCCCCTTATTTGCAGTGCCGCCAAGAAAATTGCCTGTTCTGGGGCTATAGCTTCTCGCGCAACAGTTTTTCCAGTTTTTCCTGATCAATGGCAAATTGTCGGATCCCTTCGGCGAGTTTCTCTACGGCCATCGCGTCTTGATTGTGCTGCCAGTAGAACGCTTCTTCGTGCATGTGCGTGTCGGATGGCGTCAATTGCGCCATCTCAGGCTGCAACATTCGAGGCAAATCGGCGTTTTCTTCGAACAACGCCTGCAACAGTTGCGGTGAAATTGTCAGCCGATCGCAACCTGCCAGCGCCTGAATTTGATTTATGTTGCGGAAACTCGCCCCCATAACGATGGTTCGATAGCCATGCGTTTTATAATGGCGATAGATTGTCGTGACGGATTTGACGCCTGGGTCTTCTCGTGGTGGAAAAGTTTTTTGTTCGCCATTTTTTACGTACCAATCATAAATTCTGCCAACGAACGGCGAGATCAGATAAACGCCTGCCTGCGCACAGGCAAGGGCTTGGGCAAAGGAAAAAATCAGGGTTAGATTCGTTTTGATCCCTTCTTTTTCCAACTGTTCGGCGGCGCGGATGCCCTGCCAGGTCGCGGCGATTTTTATCAACACCCGATCCCTGCGGATGCCGAGTGCCTGATAACGGGCGATCAGTGCGTGCGCTTTTTCAATGGTCGCGTCCGTATTGTAGGACAGTCTGGCATCGACTTCCGTCGAAACCCTTCCTGGGATGAGCTTTATAATTTCCGCACCGATTTTCACCACCGCGATTTCCTGGGCCGCGAGCAATGACTCGTGCTCTTCCCTGGCTTGGATGATAACTTCATCGAGCAATTTTCGATAGATGGGCAAAGCAATTGCCTTTAGAATCAGAGAAGGATTGGTCGTCGCGTCCTCCGGTCGATAGGCTTCGATCGCATTGAGGTCTCCGGTATCGGCGACGATGACGGTCATGGATTTGAGTTGTTCCAGTTGATTCATGCTTCTCTCCTTAAATCACTTGCGAAAAGCGCCGTGGATTTTCTTTTTGCAGGTAAGCATCGAAAACCATCGCAATATTCCGGATCAATAGACGTCCTATTTTTTCTACGGTAAAACAATTTCCTTCTAGGGTCAACAAGCCGTCGGCGGCCATTTCCAGCAACATTTCCCATTCATGGGCAAAATACCGCGGTGCATCGATGGCGTATTTTCTTGACAACGCATCCAGATCAAGGTGCAGATTGCACATGATCTCGGTAATCACCTCGCGGCGAAGTTTATCATCCTGGCTCAGCGCCACGCCGCGCGATACCGGCAGACGCGCCTCATCGATCGCTGCGTAGTACTTGCTGCGCGCTTTTTCATGCTGACTGTAACAATCGGCGACCTGGGAAATCGCGCTCGTTCCAAAGCCGAGTAAATCACAGTTGGAGAATGTCGAGTATCCCTGGAAATTTCGATATAGCGTGCCTTTTTTCTGATGCGCGACCAAGCTGTCACTGGATTTCGCAAAATGATCCAGGCCAATGAATTCGTAACCGCAATCGGTCAGTTGATTGATCGTCGTTTCGAGTATATCGAGTTTGCTTGCTGGCGATGGTAACTTGTTGCTGTCAATCTGTTTCTGCGCCCCAAACAGATGTGGCATGTGGGCATAATTGAAAACCGCCAGGCGATCCGGCGACAAGGCAATCATTTCCTCGACGGTACGCGCGAAATGTTCTACTGTCTGTAATGGAAGACCGTAAATCAGATCCACGGAAATCGAGTGATAGCCCAAAGCGCGCGCTTCTTCCATCAGGGTCGCTATTTGCTTGAGCGGTTGTACGCGATTGACTTCTTTCTGCACGGCTGGATGAGAATCCTGGACACCAAAACTGATTCGATTGAAGCCAAGCTCGCGTAATCGCGCCAGATACTCGCGATCGACAGTACGCGGATCTATCTCTATGGAAAATTCGCCTTCGCTGTCGGAGACGAAATAAAAATGCTGGCGGATCAGTTTCTGTAGTTCACTCTGCTCGTCAAGCGAAAGAAACGTCGGCGTCCCGCCACCGAAATGCAACTGTACAACCTGACGTGAAGGGTCGATGTACTTTGCCTGCCAGGCGATATCACGTGCGAGATAGCTTAGATATTGTTCCGCCTGCGCGTGATTGCGCGTGATAATTTTGTTGCAGGCGCAGAAATAACAAACGTTTTCACAAAACGGGATATGGACATACAAAGACAGATCACGCGCATCGGCGTTGCTCAGTTCAAGACGCTCAAGATAATCGGCGGCGCCGAAGCTGTCGCTGAACTGCACTGCCGTCGGATAAGACGTGTAGCGTGGTCCACTCATGTGGTATTTGCCGATCAGTCCGGCATCGAAATAATGCGACATGGCGATAAAACGCGAAAACCTGCCCCTATTTTATCAAAGCCCGAATCTGATTTTCTTATATGTTTTCTATCGTCAGGATAAGAAATCCTGCAATCACGCGCTGCATAGAATATTCACCGCACCTGAAAGTCAGCATGGACAAGTCCTTCGCCGAGTGTCAGGGCCAGCCTGTCGCCACTTTTTAGTTTCCCGACCCCTTCGGGGGTGCCGGTAAACAGAATATCACCGGCGCGTAAGGTAAAGTGACGGCTGAGAAAAGCGATCTGTTCGACAATCGTAAAGCGCATCATCGAAGTATGACCGCGCTGGCGCAATTTTCCATTGCACGCCATACGAAAGGAAATATCGAGGGTGGGAAAATGATCGGCAGGGACAAAATCGGAGATACAGGCGGCACCATCGAATCCTTTGGCCAGTTCCCACGGTAGCCCTTTGGCTTGCAACTTTCTTTGGAGATCGCGTGCGGTAAGATCGAGTCCAACGCCAAAACCGCCGATATGTGACCGGGCGGCCTCGCTACAAATATCTTTTCCACCTTTGCCGATCAAGACAAGCAGTTCCGTTTCGTAGTGAACTTCTTCACAGAATGTCGGTAAAACAATAAAACGACTACTGTTGATCGCCGTTTTCGGCTTGCAAAAAATCACCGGTGCATCCGAGATGGAATTATCGAGTTCTTCGACATGCGCGACATAATTCCGCCCGATACAAAAAATCGTCGCCAATGGATGAGATTTTCCATCAATGTACTGTACTTCATTCATACGGCCCCCAATCAGGAAGATATTACCCCTTTTGTACCAGAGAACTTTGTCAAAATTGCTTCGTGTCATGACAGGAATTGGCAAAAAACGCATTGCTTGATGAACGGCGAAGCAATCATGAAGTGTCTTGTCTTTTTTTTTCAGACAAGCCGCGTATCCAAGTTTCCCCACGTATTGAGAATGAAAGGCAAACAATCGCCAAATCGGTTGCCGTGTCAAGAGAGCGATTGACCGGAAACGTCTGTTGAGCGCCTATAATACCCGGGTTTCATCGGCCCATATTTTTTCGTGATAGCTCATGTCGCGAGGCTTTCTCTTAGGCTTTCCCGCTCGCGATAGGAGAAACAAGCCGGATCAAGGACAATCCTCTTTGAAACGATCGGCGATAAAGTCAATCAACAGTCTTATTCTACGCGGTTTCGATCGCCCTGCCGGATAGACAATCTGGAGTGCGCTGGGGGCGACAGGATAGTCATCAAGCAAGGGGAGCAAGACACCACTTTTTATGTCTTCCGAAACATCCCACGCCGATTTCAACGCGATCCCATAACCGGCTTTGCACCATTGCCGTACGAGTTCTCCATCGTTGGCCACACAGACAGGTTGTATGCTCAGTTTCTTTATTTTGCCATCGACGATAAACCGCCAATCCCGCTCTATATTCTGTCCGAAGCGCATCAGAATAATTTTGTGGGCGCACAGAGCATCGAGATCCTCAGGATATCCATACGCCTCGATGTAGGCGGGCGAAGCACAAAGTAGTCTGCGATTGTCTGCGATTTTCTTTACTTTAAGACTACTGTCGGCGAGTTCTCCATAGCGAATTCCGAGATCGATTCCGGTGGAGACGAGATCGACATAGCCGTCGTCGAGATAAAAATCGATACCGACCTGTGGATGGCTTTCTCTGAAGGAAGTCAAGATCGGGGCAATCCTTTTCTTACCGATATCGACCGGCGCCGTGATGCGGATAGGCCCCGATACCGTGTCTATACCGAGCCGGATACGCGATTCCAGATCGTCCGCTTCCGCCAATAGGCGACGCGCCCCTTCCACCAGTTTCCACCCCTCATCGGTCAAATGGATTGCGCGGGTCGTTCTGGTGAGAAGACGCGCGTTATAGTGTTTTTCGAGTGAAGCCAACCGTCCTGAAACCGAGGCGGCGGATAACCCGAAATCACGGCCGGCGCTCGCCATTCCGCCTTTTTCGACGATGCGTAAAAAAAGCGCTAGATTGTCCAACAAAATTGTTCGTTTCATTTAAATAGTAATTTCATATAGTATGTGATTATCAAGTTAATCCGTAGGAGATATCATAATCAAGCATCGAACGGAAATGCAAACCTTGAGAGCAGAAAATTTATAGCGCTTGAATTGCTTGACGCGCAAAGCGTGATTTTTTCCGCAATGAAGGCGTTTTTCAGGCACTCACTTTGCAACGGGAAACAGCGATTCACGGCGGTGTAAGTATAAACTAATTGTAAAGGAATAAAGAAATGACAACACGCATTTTTTCAGATCTACGCATTCCCTTGGCAGCCTCTTCAATGCGGGGAAAAAATAGATACCTATCGCATCTCCTGACCTTGTTCCTGCTGTGCGCAGGCGCCCTTTCTCCAGCGCAAGCCGCAGCCGCTGCAAAGCAATGGCCGCAACACGTCATGGTCGCGCCGGGGATGGAAGTCAGCGAGGCGCAACGACTGTTACAGACTGCCGAAACCTACTACGCTTTCTGGAATTCGGGCAATGAAGCTTTGCTTTATCAGGCGCTCTCACAAGGCTTCATAGACCTCAATCTCCCGGATGGCCGTCCACAAGGGATAGAAGGTCCGATCATGGCTTCCAAAAACTTCCGCAAAGCGGTTCCTGACCTTGCCATGGAGGTGGAACAGATTTATATACTGCCCGATACGGTAATCGGCCGCTTGCATTTTACCGGACATTTCACTGGCTTATTCGCCGAACGTAAAGGCGATGGCCAGGCGATCGATTTCAAAGCCGTCGATATGTACACAATCAAGGATGGGAAGATAACCCATAACTGGCATCTCGAAGATAATCTGACCTTGCTGAAACAGCTTGGCATGGTGGTAATCGACTGAACCGCTGGTGCAGACTTCTCCGACGTATTCTCTTAAAACCTACTCCCCTGCCGTTACACGCGTGCACGGGAGTAGAAATGAACATGGTCGACAAAAACTTGGCTACCTTACAAGGAGAACAGCCGTGCGATGAAAAACGAAAAACGGCATTCTTCGCTTGATTTCGATAACCAACCGCCTGGAATAAATAAAAGCGCCCCGCCATTGCCCGAATCGGGTAAAATCTCATAAGACAGGCCGCCGTGGTGGCCTTGACTTTTCCAACAAGTAATTTGCCGCGACACATACAACCATACGCCTCGAATCCAAGCGTGTGTTCCTGAATATCACCGCTCTGGTGGGTTGAAGCCTCACAACAGCGACAGGCGGATACGGCGGATTACCTGTCACATCCCGTGAGGTAGTCTGGCTGTTTCTTGAATAACTCGGGCTTGAGTTTATGCCAGTCCTTCATCGTTTGCAATGGCGTTTCCGGGTTCAACACCTGTGAGACAAATCAGGCGGTCTGAAGGAATTGTTGATGAACGCATTGGTGTTTCCAATCCTATCCCGTCATGTGGGCGATAGTGCTTGTAATATCGTTGATACTCAGCAAGCGCCCGATTGATTGCCGAGAGGGTCAAGGGCCCTTTGTAGAAGGGATAGAACGCGTAACGCGTTGTGCCATTGGCACGCGCTACGCAGCGATTGTATTTAGGTTTTTTTCGGCGGTAAAACGAACAGAGGGATCTCAAGGGCCTGACAAACCTGCTTGAACTCCTCTTTGAACGCACTGCCGCCATCGACTTGAATCGAGATCGCTGGATAGGGCAACTGTGTGATCAGGTGTTCGAGAAAGCGCCGGGCATTGCGGCGGCTGGCACGACAGTAAGCGCGCATCATCGTGGTGGCGGTTAGCGGAGAGGTTGCTTTGAACGCTTCGAGGACAAAGCCGTCGCCAAAGCTTACGCTCATATGGTCGATCTGGATCGACTCGCCTGGTTTTTCGGTCTGGATGCCATAGCGCCAGCGCTTGGGCTTGACGCGGCCGTAGTAAAAGGCAAGCGGCTGCACACGACCCGAGGCGACGAGTGGTTCGAGGATGCGACCAACCGTGCTGATGCTCGAGGCAAAATCAGGGTCGCGACACAACACTTTCCCTATCTTGCGTTTTCCCCAGAGGGGGTTTCGCTTGCGTAGGTGGAGGACGGCTTGCTGCTGTTGCCCGCTCCCCTGCCGCTGACGAAGTTTTTGCGGGCGACAACCGCGCGTTTCCAGATAGTAGAAAGCACTTGCCCTTTACATGCACTCGCTCTCGACAAACCAGCGGTGAAATCACTTTTTTGCAGTGGTCACTCTATACCAAGCCGCTTTACGGCAAAAATCATGAATAATTTTTCACTTATAATCGAAAGAAAATCATGGTTAAATTAACTAAGGTAAAAAATGTAATCCTCAATTTACTTTTCTGCCTCTTGATTACTGCTTTTTTAAGATCTATTTGGAGTTTTTCAATGAAACGTCTAATGTTGCAAATGATTCTCACAGTCAGCACAAGCTTTTTCCTGCTTGCAGGGGCAGTTGTGGCCAAACCGTTCACTGTCGCAACCACCTTCACCGTGATCGCCGATATGGCGAAAAACGTTGCCGGCGATGATGCAAAAGTGATCTCCATTACCAAACCCGGGGCGGAAATCCATGACTACCAGCCGACTCCACAGGATATCGTACGCGCCCAGGACGCCGATCTACTGCTCTACAACGGGCTGCATCTGGAGCGCTGGTTCGAGAAATTCTATAACAACTTGAAAACCGTGCCATCGGTTCTTGTCACCGACGGTATCGAGCCGATTCTGATCGCCGGTGGCGAGTACAACGGCCTGCCCAACCCGCATGCCTGGATGTCGTTCGGCAATGCACGAATCTATGTGGATAACATTGAGAAAGCGCTCGCCAAATATGATCCCTCTCACGCCGGCCATTATGCGTCAAACGCCGCCACCTACAAGAAAAAATTACAGGCGATGGAGAGAAAAATTCGCCGCAAAGTCAGCGACATCCCCGAACAACAACGCTGGCTGGTCACGAGCGAAGGTGCGTTTTCCTACTTAACCCGCGATTTACATTTCCAAGAAGCCTACTTATGGCCGGTCAATGCCGAACAACAAGGCACGCCGCAACAGGTCGCCGCATTGATCGACACCGTTCGTGCCAACAACATTCCTGTACTGTTCAGCGAAAGCACGATTTCCGACAAACCGGCCAAGGAAGTCGCGAAAGAAAGCGGTGCCCGATACGGCGGTGTATTGTATGTGGATTCTCTTTCCGCGGCCGATGGACCGACGCCGACTTATCTTGATCTCCTCAAGGTAACGACGGACACCATTACCGACGCATTTCAAGCAGCGCTTGAAAAGAAAAAATGACACAAATTCCCTGTCCTGTCAGCGACTCTGTACCGACAATGACGGTCAAGCGGGTCACGGTGATCTACAACAATGGTCATCGTGCCTTGGAAGACATCAGTTTCTCGCTTGAAGGTGGAACCGTTTGCGCTCTGATCGGCGTCAACGGTTCCGGAAAATCCACTTTGTTCAACAGCATCATGGGTATTGTCCGCCCACAGCAAGGCCACATTCTGTTGAACAAGCTCCCGGCAGGAAAAGCGATCAAAAGAAATGGTGTCGCTTATGTTCCCCAGATCGACCAGATCGACTGGCGTTTTCCGATTCTGGTTCGTGAGGTGGTTATGCAAGGCCGCTTCCCATATATGGGCTTTCTACGTCGCGCGCGCGCGCGTGATCAGGAAATTGTCGACGCCGTCCTCAAACGCATGGCGATCGCCGATCTCGCGCAGCGCCAAATCGGCGAACTCTCAGGGGGGCAGAAAAAGCGCGTTTTTCTGGCCCGGGCATTGGCCCAGGAAAGCCGTACCATTCTCCTTGACGAACCGTTCACCGGTATTGATGTCAAAACCGAGTTGAACATCATGGAATTCTTGCAGTCGTTGCGCGACGAGGGTTATCTGATTCTGGTTTCCACCCATAACATCGGCAGTGTCCCCGACTATTGCAACGAGGTGTTGATGCTCAACCGTCGTTTGATCGCCGCCGGTGATACCATCGAAACATTTACCCAGGCCAATCTCACCGCCACTTTCGGCGGCATTCTGAAAAACGTGCGTCTGCACCGAGGAAGCGAAGAACCGATTCACATCGTATCCGATGACGAGCGCGCCGCGGTGTTTTACGGCGAATTGCCCGCCGTGCGTCCCCATCATCACGGCGGAGTTGACTGATGCAAACACTTCTTAGCGAACCGTTCGGTTATCTATACATGAACAAGGCGATGCTCTCCGGAGCCTTGGTCGGAATGGTGTGCTCCCTACTGTCTGTTTACCTGATGTTAAAAGGCTGGTCACTGATTGGAGACGCACTTTCACATGCCGTCGTGCCGGGCGTCGCCGCTTCATATGCCTTGCATTTTCCCTACGCGATAGGCGCGTTTTTCACCGGCGCCGCCGCCACCGAAGCGATGCTCCTAATCAAGAGATTCTCGCAGTTGCGCGAGGATGCCATCATCGGTTTTGTCCTGTCGGTTTTTCTCGCTGCCGGTCTTTTCTTGATCTCGGTAAACCCCACTTCGATCAGTCTCACTTCGATAGTCTATGGGCAAATATTGACTATCAGGAACGAAGATCTCTGGCAAATCATCGCCATCGCGGTGACCACTTTGAGCATCATCGCCCTTAAATGGCGCGATATCGAGTTGGTTTTCTTCGATGAAACCCATGCTGCCGCCTGCGGATTGGCGGTAAACGGATTGCGTGTTTTGTTTTTCGCCCTGCTTACCGCCGCCGTGGTTGTCTCGATGCAGACGGTCGGGGCGATTCTCGTGATCTCGCTGATTGTCACCCCGGGAGCGACCGCTTACTTTCTGTCCGACCGTTTTGGCCGAGTCTTGTCGATTGCCGCCGCTATCGGCACCGTGACCAGTTTTCTGGGGGTTTATCTTAGTTATTTCGTCGATGGTGCCACCGGACCGTGCATCGTCATTCTGCAAAGCGCGATCTTCCTCCTCGCCTTTCTGTTCGCTCCCAAATACGGGCACATTCCACAATGGTTGCGCCAGCGCCATATCTTGCGGGAGAGAACGACATGAGCCTCCACGAGTTCTTTCTCACCCCGCTTTCCCATGGCTTCATGCAGCGTGCCTTGCTGATGGGCCTGATCGTCGCCATCAGTTGCGCGATCCTTTCCTGCTATCTGGTGTTGCGCGGCTGGTCGCTGATGGGGGATGCGATGTCGCATGCCATTCTCCCGGGTATTGTCCTTGCAGATTTTGCCGGCATTCCACTTGCGATCGGCGCTTTCTGTTCTGGGCTCGCCTGTGCACTGTTGACCGGCTATCTGCACAACCACACCCGGATTCGCGAAGATACCTTGCTCGGCGTCGTCTTCTCCAGTATGCTCGGCATAGGCATGTTCCTCTTCGTCGCCCTTCATACCAGCGGTCATATGACCTATATTTTATTCGGCAATCTGCTCGGCATCACCAATATCAACCTCTGGCAAAATATCATCATCGCCGCCGTGGTCGTGGTGGTCATTCTCCTCAAGTGGCGCGACTACATGATCTATGTCTTTGATTCGACTTACTCCCGGGTAATCGCTCTACCGGTATCATGGCTTCATTACAGCCTGTTGATTATGCTGACAATGACGGCCGTCGGCGCTATTCAGGCTGTCGGGGTGTCTCTTGTCGTCGCCATGTTGATCGCGCCGGGGATTACCGCCCAAACGGTTTGCCGGCGTTTCTCACGAATGCTCATCGTCGCGAGCTTTTCCAGTGCCTTTGCCTGTGTACTTGGCATCTATTTGAGTTTTCATCTCGATGCCTCGACCAGTGCCTGCATCGTTCTGTCGCAGGCAGCCATCTTCTTTTCCGCCTGCGGGTGGCGCAAGCTCGCCAATATACACCGCGCCGCGGCACAGCAAAGCTCTTCACGGCAATATCAACAATCTGGCGTATTATGAACCTATGGCGAATGATTTATAGGTGATCTTATCCTGACGAGTCATCTCGGAAAACCGAGGAAATTTACCTCACGGGGCAGATCAGTTTCATCTTCGGCATCTGCGCAAGCGGGTAAAGCATGAATTTTCCAGCGACGAAAGCGTCCGATATTGATCACCGCTGTCCTCGTGACCATGAAACCTGATATATTGTTGCTTTATGAGTCGAACGATGAAGCCAATCCGGAACGTATTGAAGCTACTGTCGAAAATTTACCGCAATCAATGATCCTGATTTCGCATGATCCGCATTTCCACCACTCGACGGCAACATCCAGCCTGAAGCCTCATGGCGAAGGCAAAAATCTGCATGGTGCCCGGCAAAATTATCCGGAAACAGCGGGGTAGCAGGCCGTCATGTCACCTTTTTCAATTCCCTGCTTTCGTCGCTTATTCGCTGCACAAATCACCTCGCTGATCGGCACGGGATTGACGACGGTTGCTCTGTCGCTCTTGGCGTTTGACCTTGCTGGCCATGATGCCGGATTGATACTTGGATCAATATTCGCGCTTAAAATGGTGGCATATCTTCTGATTGCGCCGGTCGCCGGAAGCATGGTGCATTTGTTGCCTCACCGGACCTATCTGGTAATTCTAGACGTCATACGTGCGACAATCGTGGTCTGCTTACCGTTCGTCGACCAGATCTGGCAGGTTTTTGTCCTTGTTTTCATGATCAATGTAGCCTCTGCCGCTTTTACCCCGGTTTTTCAGGCCATTGTTCCAGACATTCTCGACGATGAAGGGACCTATACCAAAGGCTTGTCATATTCAAGGATCGCCTATGATCTCGAAAATCTCACCAGTCCGGTGCTTGCTGCCGCGCTTCTCGGCCTCTGGTCGTTTACAGCCTTGTTTATAGTCAACAGCATAACTTTTTTGCTCTCTGCCCTGCTGATCATTACCACCGTCATCCCGCGCGCGGCACCCAGTGATCGCGGGAGCGGTTTCTATGACAATATCCTGTTTGGGGTGGTTTCTTATCTCAAAACACCGCGCTTGCGCGGGTTGCTGGCGATCTATTTTGCTGTTTCCTGTGTCGGGGCGATGATCATCGTCAATACCGTGATTCTGACTCGCGATTGGTTGGGTGGCAGTGAAATGCTGACAACCGTGTTTCTCGCTTGTGCAGGTGCTGGATCAATGCTCGCCGCATTCATATTGCCGCGCCTGATCGACATAGTTGATGAACGTTACCTGATGATCTCGAGCATCACGGTTTCGGCTTGTATCATGCTTTGCGGCTCTGTAGCGAGTTTCGCCGGATTTCACGGAACTCTATTTTACGCTATTCTCTGGGCGATTGCCGGGGCGGGAACCACCTTTGCCCAAACACCTGGTGGACGCCTGGTGCAACGATCGGCCGGAACCGGCTACGGGCCGGTATTTTTCGCAGCCAATTTCGCCCTGTCTCATGGTGGCTGGTTAATCGCCTACAGTCTTGTGGGATGGTTGGGCGGTTTACTTGGACTTTCCGTTGCTTTTCTCGCATCCGGTGGGGTTGCCCTTCTGGGGGCTTTACTGTCGCTTTGGCTCTGGCCGTGGTCGGATCCGCTCGAAATCCGGCACAGCCATCCGGAATTCTGGCATGATCATCCTCATGATCATCAGGACGCGCATCATGCCCATAATGACGCCGAGCATATTGACGAGGACGGTAGCCGAGAGCACGGTCATCGTCACTACCATCCGCCCGTGACGCACAAGCACCGTTTCGTGATCGACCATCATCATACCCGATGGCCGGTCGAAACGGGGCAGCGGGTTTAGATAACGCATGCACGCTGGACACCAGCATCCACGATGTGATCTTGCGACCCTTGATCTTTTACTTGCGCTATCGCCGTAAACTCCCGCTGTTTTCAGTCGTTCTCAGCCTTTGGCTGTCGATCACAGCACCCGTCGGCTGCGATGCCCGACCGGTCAATAGTCGATCCTAAATTGCCGTAGGGAACTGAAGAAAATAATAATCTTCAAAGGAATCACTCGACATGATTTCCGCTTAGCGTTTCAGTCATGTAAACGGTCAAGTTGCCGCGCCTTCAGCATTTCTCCCAAGGCACGTCCGCAAAAACCTTTCGCCTGAAGCGCCTGTGGTTTTATCTGCCGCACGGCGCGCTGTTTTTCGCGGATATCGCGCATGACAGACGAAGACACCCCGACCAGTCTCGCCAGCGCTTCGATCTCGCCCGATGCACGCAAACTTTTACAGGCTTTCAGCATCGCCCAGCGGGTGGCGGCGGACTGATCCTGCCAGTTGCCCACCTTCTCCGCCCAGGCGCTTACCAGTGCCAGCCATTTTTTCACTTCGTTCGGCAACGGCAGATATCTTCGCATCTCGCCGATCAACGCGAAATCGTTCCAGACCCAGGCGGAAAGACGCTCGGCCGGTCTTTGAGTACGCGAACACGCGGCCTTCAGGCGCGCGTTCATCTTGCGCAGTGACGTCCGATCCGGCGTTGCGGCAAAGGTAACGACCGCGAGGGCGCCGACCTCATCGAGTCCCGCGAAAAAAACTTGCGGATCTGCGCAACCGAGCGCCCGTTCACATTCCTGCCAAACCCGCTGCGAAGTCAGTGCATCGAACTCCCCGCTTGTGGCGATCACCCGGCACAAAGCGAGCGTCTCTTCGGCGATCGTGAACCCGAGAGGGTAAAAGCGCGCCCAGAAACGCATCAGGCGCAACACCCGCAGGGGATCTTCGGCGAACGCCGGCGAAACATGACGCAGCACCCTGTTCTTGATGTCCGCCACGCCGCCGTAAGGATCGATCAGCTGCCCCTTACCGTTTTCGGCTATCGCGTTGATCGTCAGATCGCGGCGGCGGAGATCCGCTTCCAGGGTGACTTGCGGGGTGAAAACAAAAGTGAAGCCGCGATGGCCGCGCCCCGTCTTGCGCTCACTTCGCGCCAGCGCGTATTCCTCGTGCGTCCGGGGGTGGAGGAATACCGGAAAGTCGCGCCCGACCTGACGATAGCCGCGTGCGCGCATCTCGTTGGGACTGCCGCCGGTGACTACCCAGTCGCGATCCTTGACCGGCAAGCCGAGCAAACGATCGCGCACGCCGCCTCCGACCAGATAAACTTCCATCTTCGTCGTCCCC
The DNA here is from genome assembly GCA_965277745.1 of Cardiobacteriaceae bacterium. Classification (GTDB taxonomy): domain Bacteria; phylum Pseudomonadota; class Gammaproteobacteria; order Cardiobacteriales; family Cardiobacteriaceae. Next base: position 2,044,175 of record OZ255837.1, on the reverse strand, counting down.
TGCGTTATGATAAGCACTGCTTTTCATTGTAAAGTATTATTCATATGTCTTTGATGATGATTTCCCTCCTTGCCCTCTTTCTGGGCGGCGGTCTTGGCGCCATTTGCCGGCATTTTTTTTCTCTTGGACTACGGACATTTTTTCTGTTTCCCTCGTTTTGGAGCATCCTTGCCGTCAATCTCATCGGCTGCTTGCTTATCGGCATCTTAAGCGGACTGTTTCTCCGCCCTCCCCATGAATCCCTGCGTCTCCTCCTGATCACCGGCTTTCTCGGCAGTTTTACCACCTATTCGACCTTCATGCTTGATCTCGTCGCCTTGAGCGAAAAAGGGATGATCTCGACCGCCCTGCTGTATTTCACGGCCCATATTCTCGCCGGCTTTGTCCTTTGTTTTTTCGGTCTTTTGCTCGGTCGCGCCCTGATTCAGGGTTGAGCCGCTGCGAAACCTCGCGATAAGACATATTGGGCATACGCGGCAATTTCCTTATAATGGGGCTTTTTACTTTCCGTTCATGGAATCCACCCTCTTCAATCATATCGGCATTGTCGGCAAATACGGCGCGCGCGGCGTGGGCAAAACGATCAAGCAGGTTCTCGCCATTCTCGATGATTGTCGCATCGCCTATACCCTCGACGCCGCCACCCTGCCCGCGGCGCTGCAAGCCCATCCACGCGCCGCACCGCTGATCGACTGGCGCGCCGGCATTGATTTGTGCATCGTGATCGGCGGCGACGGTACCTTTCTCCATGCCGGGCGCGTCATGCTGAGCAAGAAAATACCCCTTCTCGGTGTCAACGCCGGACGCCTCGGTTTCCTCGCCGACGTCTCGACTGTCGACCTCGAGCGTGAATTGAAAAGCATTCTTGGTGGCAACTATTCTCTGGAAATGCGGCAAACGCTGCGGATTGACGTACACCACCGCGACGAGGTACGCGCGAGCTTTTACGCGATCAACGATGCCGTCATCCATAAACGCACTATGGCACGAATGGTCGAATTGAACGCTTACACCCGCGGTCAGTTTCTCTGCCACTATCGCGCCGATGGTCTGATTCTTTCCACGCCGACCGGTTCCACCGCCTACGCGCTCTCGGCGGGTGGTCCGATTCTCGAGCCCAGCATGGAAGCGCTGATCCTCGCACCAATCTGCCCGCACACGCTTACACACCGGCCGATGGTTATCGGGCCCGGCAGCGAGATCGAAGTCACATTCGATAAAGGACAACAGGATATTCAACTCACCATCGACGGTCAGGAAGAGTTGATTTTGCAAGGGCAAGACCGCCTCCTGATTAGCCCGGCGCACCAATTGCCGGTTATCCACCCGCGAAACTACCAATTCCAACGTCGCCTGCGTGAAAAGCTCAACTGGGGGATGCCTGTGCAAACAAGCGAGGAACAGGGCGATGCTTGAAACGCTATCCATCAAGCAGTTTGCCATCATCGAACGCGCCGAAATCCGTTTCTGGCCGGGTTTTACCGTGTTAACCGGCGAAACCGGTGCTGGAAAATCCATCTTGATCGACGCCCTTTCTCTCCTGATGGGCAATCGCGCCGATCCTGGCTTGATCCGTCACGGCGCGGAAAAAGCCGATCTGTACGCTTGTTTTGCACACCTTCCCAAAGTCCTGCGCGAAAACCTCGATAGCGACGAGTTGAGTGACGAACAAGCGGCGGATCACTGCCTGATCCGCCGCACGATTCGTGAAAAGAGCGGCAAAGTATTCGTCAACGCCCATCCCCTTACCACCGCCCGTCTGCGTGAACTTTCCGCCTGCTTGGTCAACATCCACGGTCAGCACGCCAATCAGGCACTCATGAAAAGCAGCGAACAACGCGACCGGGTCGATCGTTTCGGGAAACTGGAAAAGTTGCGGGCAACAGTGCGCGAAGCTTATCGAAACTGGCAACAACAGCTGCGCCGTGAACACGAGTGGCGGCAAGCGTGGGACGCAGGCGCCGAACGCCTTGACCTGCTCCGCTACCAACTGGATGAATTCGAACGGGTCGCACCGCAGGAAAACGAATTCGCAACCCTCTCGAAAAGCCAGCGACTGCTCGCGGCCAGCGAGGAAATCCTCGGCAAAGGCGGGCGGTTGCAAGCATGGCTGCACGAAAACGACCCGTCCCTTGTCGGCCAACTGCATGCCGCTTGCCAAACAGCCGCCGCGCTCGCCGCATTACATGAAGACTTCAAGGAAACGGGCGAACTGCTCGATCAGGCCGCCATCTATCTTGATGAAGCCGGTGATTCCCTTGCCCGCGTACTAGGCCGGATCGAACACGATCCGGCGCGCCTGAGCGAGCTCGACAAGCGCATGGGCGCGTTGCACGAACTGGCGCGCAAACACCATCTCGATCCCGAAACATTGCATGCCCGGTGGCGGATCCTGCGCGAAGAATACACCGCGCTGGCGCAACGACAGACAAGCGGAGAAATCCTCACCGCGGAGAGCGAGGCCGCGCATCTCGCCTACGAACAGGCGGCCGACAGCCTGACCGTCGCCCGGCGGGAGTCTGGCGATCGACTCGCCGAGGAAGTGCAAGAATCGGTACGTCGACTCGGCATGGATCGCGCCACCTTCGCAATCGACCTCTCGCCGGCGGAAAAACCCTCCGCGCAGGGACGCGACAAAATCACCTTTCTGTTGTGCGCCAATCCCGGGCAAACCTTGCAACCGTTCGCCAGAGTCGCTTCCGGCGGAGAACTTTCACGGGTGAGCCTTGCCATCGAAGTCGCCACTCTGGATGAAGCCACACTGCCGGAAACCCTGATTTTCGACGAAATAGACGCCGGCATCGGGGGGGAAGTCGCCGATATGGTCGGCAAATTGCTCAAACGCCTCGGTCGAAGGCGACAAGTACTGTGCATCACTCATCTGCCTCAGGTGGCGGTGTGGGCGGACTATCATTACACAATCGAAAAAAGCGGTGACGAGCGCGAAACCCAGACAAACATTCACCCTCTTGCACGCGAACAGCGAATCGTCGAAATCGCTCGCATGCTTGGCAGCGCCGAAGCAGGCACTTCGCGCGAACACGCTCGCGCCATGCTCGAGCGCAGCGCCAAAAGGCAATGATCGAAGGCGACATGAGGCGCGTTTCGCAAATTTTCTCCGCTCGCGAGGCGTATGCATTTCAGCCAAATGTCGTTTCTCTGCGTTCGCAATACCGCTATAATAGGGCAATGATTCATAGCAAGCCGCGACTTATGCAGAACTTTTCCCTTCCCATTATTCTGTTTACCTTGCTGTCAGGCTCGACAGGATGCGGTTTCACGCCGTTCATGTACGAACCGGATCTCGCCCAGGGTAATGTATTCAGCAAAGAGCAAATAGCCGATATCCAACCGGGGATGAGTCGTGAACATGTTCATCTGATACTCGGTACGCCGGCAATCGCTGATCCCTTTCATCCAGAAAAAGAAAGCTATGTCTTTTTCTACAAAAGCGGTCACAGCCGCCGCAGCTATCAACGCAGTTTGAGCATCAACTATGCGAATGGCGTCGTGATCGGCAAACACATCATGCCACTTAGCATCAAATAACGGCCGCCTTATGCTTGATGTCAAACTGCTTCGCAACGACCTGGCCGCCGTTACCACCGCCCTTGCCCGCAGAGGATTCTCATTTCCCGTCAGTGAATTCGCCTCACTTGAAGAAAAACGCAAGCGAACGCAAGTGAAAAGCGAACGCTTCAAGGCCGAACGCAGGAAACTTTCCGATTTGATCGGCAAAGCCAAAGGCAGAGGGGAAAATATCGACGCATTGTTGACAAAAGCGACCGAGATCGGCGAGGAACAGGCGGCGGTGGCGGCCGAATTCACAGCTATCAAAGAGCAACTCGATGCGCTGCTGACAAGCGTGCCCAACTTGCCCGATCCGGCAACACCGCTTGGCAAAGAGGCGAGGGACAACGTCGAAATTCGCCGCATCGGCAGGCCGCCTTATTTCGATTTCCCCGTGCAAGACCATGTCGATATGCAAGACATCGGGATCGATTTCGCCGCCGGAACAAAGCTTGCCGGCGCGCGTTTTACCGTCCTCCACGGTATGCTTGCCCGCCTCCATCGCGCGCTCGCCCAATTCATGATCGACACCCACACGAGCGAACACGGCTACCGTGAAACCTACGTACCGTATCTGGCCAACGCCGCCACCCTGTTCGGCAGCGGGCAATTGCCGAAATTCGAGGAAGATTTGTTCAAAACGCCTTTTGGAGAGCGGAATTTCTATTTGTTGCCGACCGCTGAAGTCGCTCTTGTCAATCTCGTTGGCGGCGAGATTCTGGCGGCGGACGATTTGCCGCTGAAACTTCTCGCCTATACGCCGTGTTTCCGCTCGGAGGCTGGTTCCGCCGGACGTGACGTGCGTGGCATGATCCGTCAGCACCAATTCGACAAGGTGGAAATCGTGCGAATCGTGCGCCCGGAAGATTCTTCCGCTGCTCTTGAAGAATTGACCGCCGATGCCGAAGCGATCTTACGCAAACTAAAGCTTCCCTATCGCGTCATGGCGCTGTGCGGCGGTGACATGGGATTTTCCGCGCGCAAAACGTATGATCTCGAGGTATGGCTGCCGGGACAAGAAACCTATCGGGAAATCTCTTCTTGCAGCGATTGCGGCGATTTCCAGGCGCGCCGGATGCAAGCCCGCTATCGCATCGCGGGGGAGAAAAAAACGCGACTGGTACACACGCTGAATGGTTCCGCTCTGGCGGTTGGACGCACCTTGATCGCCGTTGTCGAAAATTACCAGCAAAGTGACGGCAGCATCGTCGTTCCAGAGGTACTCAAACCCTACATGGACGGCATCGAAATCATTCCCGCTTCAGCGGAAAGAGAACTATGTTGAATTTGGTGAGGCGATTGTTTCGCAAGAAAACGCGACCGCTCGTGGCCCATGTGCCGATCGCCGGTATGCGCTATTATCGCGCGGCCGAACTTTCCGAATTGATGCACAAAGGCGATGAACTCACTCTGGAACATGAAGCGGACAATCCGCATGATCCAAACGCGGTGATGATCCTTTGGCACCGCAACAAGATCGGTTACGTACCCGGTACGCATGCGAAACAGATTTCCGGAATGATCGACGAGCATTGCCAAGTTTGCGGAAAAATTGTCGCAATCGATCCACAAGGTGGAGAAAGCCGCTGGGTCAAGCTGACGATTTACCTGAAACGGTATTGATATGCTTCCCCTTTAAAATAGTTGCTTATAGTTTCCAACCCTTATTCGGAGCCGGTAAATGGACATGGACAAACACATCATCAGTCGCTTTGACGACGAGCTACACAATCTGCAAAACATGATCATGGAAATGGCGCAGCTTTGTGAAACCCAGTTACACACCCTCTCTACCTACCTACGTCAAGAAAGCGAACTGCAAACGCTGAAAGAAATCTGCGAGATGGATGAACGGGTCAACCAGTATCACATCGACATCAACCAGGAATGTGTACGGCTGATCGCCAAACGCGCGCCGGTCGCCACCGATCTACGCTATATAAGCGCCAGCGACCGCTTGACGACCGACTTCGGGCGCATCGGTGACGAATGCTGCAAGATTGCCCGTTTTCTCTGTCGAGAAACGGTCGATACACAAAGTCGCTTATGGCGGGAAATTCGCCCGACCGTGCGCTTGGCGAAAAATATGCTGACGAGAACCGTCGACATCATCGCCCGCTTCGATGCCGACAGCGCCCATCTGCTGATCCAAGACGACGATGAATTGAACGCGAACTACGCGAGCACCATGCGTCAAATCATTTCCTACATGTTCGAGGATTCCTCGACGATCACGCAGGGAATTGATGTGCTGATGGCGGCCAAGGCACTGGAACGCATCGGCGATCATTGCATCAATATCGCCGGCGCCGTTATTTTCGCTATCGAAGGCAAGGATATCCGCAAACCGTGACGATCTTTCCCGCTCGCGCCGATTGCCGAGACGTAGACAAGTCACTATGCTTTAGCGGCGAAAGCACACCAGGGTAAGACTGCCTGTAATCGCCATTTATCGCGTCTCTCGACTGCGCGTCGATGAACACCGATCCGCTTGATCGTGCGCTTACAAGTGATAGCTTTCCTTGCAAAGAAGCAATGAACGCAAATCAGGAAAACGGACGAATCGTTCCTCTGTAACTGCCGGCGCGCCTGTTGGCCCTTGGCGGACAAGGCAGAATCATTCCTTATTACTCGGCCACTTGTCGAGGCAATCTCCATCCGCCAAGAAACTCCGTCTGAGGGTCGCCACATTGCCATCACGAATCAATGGTTTCGTCGCGGATTTTTCTCTTGTGGCGACGGCGGTGATCTAGTCACCTGAATCTAAAGTTCGCCGCATAATGTTTGATCAGCACGTTGGCAAAAGCGCCTGACGGAGGCCAGGATTTCATCAGCAGATTTCGTCCATTTGAAAGGCTTTGGGTTCTCGTTGTGGCACTGAATGAATTTGGTGATATCGGCTTCCAGGGATTTGACAGAGGTATGCGCTCCCCGCTGTACCTGTTTGCGGGTGAGTTCGGCAAACCAACGCTCGACCTGATTGATCCATGATGCCGATGTGGGGGTGAAGTGGAGGTGGTAGCGCGGTCGGCGGGCGAGCCACGCTTTGACCTCCTTGGTTTTGTGGGTGGCGTAATTGTCCATGATGATATGGATATCCAGATCATCGGGCATATTGGCGTCGATTTCCTTCAGAAAGGACAGAAACTCTTTGGCCCTGTGGCGCTTGTAGCATTTCCCGATCACAAAGCCGCTGGCCACGTCGAGAGCCGCGAACAGCGATGTCGTGCCATGACGCACATAATCGTGGGTCTGCCGTTCGGGGATGCCGGGGGCCATTGGCAGAATGGGTTGGGAGCGGTCCAATGCCTGGATCTGGCTCTTCTCGTCAACGGACAACACCAAGGCCCGGTTGGGCGGCGAGAGATAGAGGCCGACGATATCGCGAACCTTCTCGACGAACAAAGGGTCACTGGACAGTTTGAAGGTATCGCTGCGATGGGGTTGGAGGCCAAAGGCATTCCAAATGCGGCGGATCGTCGTGTGTGACAGGCCTGTTTCCTTCGCCATCGAACGGATGGACCAATGGGTGGCGTCACGGGGCTTGCTGTGCAATGTCCGTTCAATGACCGCCGCGACCTGATCGTCTTCAACTGTGCGCGGGCGGCCGGGGCGTGCCTCATCGAGAAGGCCGTCCACACGATCCTTGACGAACCGCCGCCGCCACTTGCCCACCGTGTGCTCGTGAAATCCGAGCTCGGCTCCAACCTCCTTGCTCGAAAGCCCGTCGGCGCAACGCAGGACCATCCGGTATCGATCGGAAAAAGAACGGGGAGCCCGGTGTCGCCGAACCTGACGCTCAAGGTAGTCACGCTCCTCAGAACTCAAAACCAATGGCGGTGATGGCCGCCCCTTTCTGCCTGGCATAAAACACCCTCCGGGATAGTCAAACGTCCCAGAGTCTATGTCTCCTCAATCAATTTATGAAGCGATTTTCAGTTCCATATGACTAGGTGGCGGTAAGCGGGATGACGGTCTTGGGCATTTATTTGGCGCGCAGTGGATTTTTTGTGGTACGGAAGAAACCATACCACATAAGATGCCACAAAAAATCTTCTTACCGCTGTTTTCTTCTGCTCCGGCCTGTATGTAAATATACCTGAAGCAGCTTGAAAATAAGCGGTTTTTCCGTATTCAAGCGTAAAAAACGCATCGCGGCGGACGCGTTCATTTCGGGTGTTGGCGGAAGGACAGGGATTTGAACCCTGGCAGGGCTTTCACCCCAACCGGTTTTCGAGACCGGCGCATTAAACCACTCTGCCACCCTTCCGCAAAATTCCCTTTTGTACAAAGGAACGAACGAGGTTGAAAACGCCTGAAAACAGGCGCTGCCTTTGCGCGCAAAACAGAGGGAAATACGCCTCATATCGAAATATTGAGACCGTTTTTCTCTATTGTCTACAGACCGAACATCTTGCTCACGCAAAAACCGCTCTTTCGAAGCGCGCGACGTATTGTACGCGAGTGTAGACGGGCGTGCAAAACGAGGAGAGGCGGAGGTAAGCCCGGGAAAGTGTGGCGACCGAAAGAGCGTATTTCCCCTTCTTCGATGCGTGCTTCGGCGATGTCTATGAGGAGTCGCCAATCACATAGCGCTTTAAACGCTTTTTCCCTTTTTAAACTTCGCACGCGGGCAGATAGCCGATACCGTGGCGCTGTAAGCAGAGGTGTAACGAAGAACGGCTCGAATGGGGAGGTTCGGGCGCAAGACTAAAAAGCAATCATCGCGTGAGTGCAAGATTGTGACGACGAAAGGAAACAATCACCGTCTTTTCTTCGATACTCGCAAACATCGGGCATGCTTGATTTGCTTCTATCGCAGCGTCTTCAACGCTCTCGCGCTTACAGCCACTTGGTGACGGTTTTGATTTTGATCTCCAGCATTCCGGACGAATGCCGCGTCGAAGCTTGCGATCACGGTATGAACGCTTGAACGGTATGCGTTGTATTGGCGCGGTCATGAAGAACTTGTTCCATAGGTTCTTCACGTGCTGATTGATCGGAATGAATCAAACCATCAAAATATGGGACTAAAAATCTATGGGATAGTTGTCAAGTCCCGTGAGTTTATAAACATGCTTTCGAAATAACTCTGGATGAGTCTTTTGCCATTTTTTCAAAGCATCTACAGACGGGCTCCGGTTCAGTGCCTTCTGTGGCATGAAGTGATTATATCGCTTGGCATAGTCGATCAGCGTTTGTTCCAGTTCCTGCGAACTGTCAAAGCGTGTGGTATTGAGTATGTCACCGATTCGGCCATTGAATCGTTCGATCATGCCGTTCGTTTGCGGGTGTCAAGGCCTGATCAGACGGTGCTCAATGCCATTGATACTGCATACTTGATCAAATATATGGTTACCGGTAGCCTTGCACTCCCCAGTGGCGACAAATCGATCTGTGAACTCCTTGCCATTGTCTGTTAAAACCTTCTGAATCTTCATGGGCGCCTGTTCGATTAACCGTTCAAGGAAAGAGCTGGTCCCCAAAATTAGGACAGGGTGTTAAGGTGGAGCTGTTATGATTTTGAACGGATTTTACATGTCAAAACGTCGAAACTTTTCAGCCGAATTTAAAGCAAAAGTCGCTATGGAGGCGCTCAGTGAAGAGCTGACACTTTCAGAGCTTGCCAGCAAATATAACATCCACCCGAACCAGATCAGCCAGTGGAAACGTCAAGCCAAAGAAAACATGGTTGAGATTTTCTCTGGCAAAAAGAAGAAAGAAAAATCGGATCAGTCAGCGGAAATCCGCGACCTTCACGCCAAGGTCGGTCAGTGGACCATGGAGAACGATTTTTTGTCACGAGCCTTCAGCCACTCTCTCGGGCGCGGCGGAAGGAAATGATCAGCCCAAGTGGACCTCTGAGCATTACCCGTCAAGGCGAATTGTTCAGCATCAGCCCCTCAAGCTGGTATGACGACACCAAAGGCGAAAGCCCGCTGAACCTGAAGCTCATGCGTCTGATTGACGAACAGTTTTTGGAAACGCCGAGTTATGGCAGTCGTCAAATGGCGCGGCATTTACGTCTTCAGGGCTATTGTGTCAGCCGCAAGCGCGTGCGTCGCCTTATGCGTCTCATGGGTTTGCCGGCAATTTATCAGAAGCCAAAAACCACGGTACGTCATCCAGAGCACAAGATTTATCCCTATTTGCTCAGAGACAAGACGATAGATCGTCCCAATCAGTTCTGGTGCGCCGACATAACCTATATTCCGATGGGGCGTGGATTTTTGTATCTGATTGCGATTATGGATTGGCATCGTGGCTTTGTTCTCAGTTGGCGGCTCAGCAACAGTATGGATACTGCTTTTTGCGTCGAAGCGCTTGAGGAGGCGTCAATGCTTTACGGCAAACCTGACACCTTTAACACGGATCAGGGCAGTCAATTCACCAGCTTTGAATGGATCAGAAGGCTGAAGGATGCGGGCATTGCAATCTCCATGGATGGCAAAGGCTGTTGGACAGATAACGTCTTCATTGAGCGTCTGTGGCGCAGCCTGAAGTATGAATGTGTCTATTTGCACGCATTTGACGGCGGGAAGGATGCCAAGGCAAAGATCGGAAAATGGTTGGATCACTACAACTGGAGACGCCCCCATTCCAGCCTTGACGGGCTACCGCCAGAACGGATTTACTTCTCATCTCAGGGTCATGACCCTGAGATGAGAACTGCGGCATAACTGCAACAAAGGTTCCACCTTAACTAAGCCGCAATCCTCTCCAACAAATGGGGGCCACTTCTGTGTAAACGACTTGCAGTATCTGGGTTCCGTCCTCTTATTTTTTCACCTTCTTTCTTGTTTGTCATCTTATTCAAGAGGTGCTTCACAGCGGTCAAATAACAACATCGTATGTTACTATATAACATTTCTTATGGGATAATTTATGGTTCCTAAAATGGAAACATTGAAGGCAGAAACCTTGGCCTTTCTGTCTGTCGCTTTTGTCGGTACTGGTTTATTCACATACTAAATACAGCGCTTTATAAGCGGAAAATCAGGGCTCTCCCTTTTGAGCCACTTTGTTTTTTATCGGTATTAAGGAAATCTGAGGATGAAAGAAGTTTCTTTATTCATTGAAAGGGTCTGTTGGTCTCCCCAAAGGCGTGGTGAACTTATCCTTAAACCAGTGACCATGTCTCTTGAAGCGGGACAGGTTTTGGGCGTTGTTGGGGCCAATGGAGCAGGAAAATCAAGCTTTCTGCGCCTTCTTTACCGCTATAACCGCCCAGTTTCAGGTGTAATTAAAATGGAGCAGATCAATATCTGGTCAATCCCACCCAAAGAATTTGCACAAAAGGTGGCTGCTGTTTTACAGGAACACCCTACGGATTTCTCCCTGACCGTGAGGGAAATTGTTGCTTTGGGACGGATTCCGTTTCGCCATGGATTCTCCCAAATCCTTCCGATGAAGAACCAAAGTGACAGAGAAATTATTGATAACGCACTTGAATATCTTGAAATTAAGAAATTTGCGGAACGCAAATTTGGCACGCTTTCTGGTGGTGAACGCCAAAGAGTCATGGTTGCTCGTGCGATCGCGCAAGAACCGGGCATGTTGATTATGGATGAGCCAACAAATCATCTGGATATCCGGCATCAGCTGGAAATCATTCGTTTGATCCGTGATCTGGAAATGACCATCGTCGTCAGCCTTCATGATCTTAATATGGCAGCAAGTATCTGCGATGCCATTATTCTTTTTCATCGCGGTGAGACACTTGCTTTTGGCTGTCCTGAAGTGGTTTTGGCAGAAAAAAACGTTTCCACTGCATTTGATGTAATTGCGCGGCGCGAATCCCTTTATCCAAGCAGAAACAACCACTTTACCTATCAACTCTCTTAAACACCAAGGAATGACAAGTTATGACAAAACTTCTCCCTTCGATGCTCTTTTCGATACTCTTTTTGCCGATTATTTCTGGCACTGCCCTAGCCGGCGTTACCGTAAAAAGCTGCAACCGTCAGGTTTACTTTGAAAAACCGCCCAGGGCTGCTATTTCTACAGACCTTAACTTGACAGAAATGATGTTGGTACTTGGGCTTTCTGATCGAATGGTGGGTTACACGGGTGTTTCCGGTTGGAACAAGCTTGACTGGAGCAAGCTTGATGAAGAAATTAGTAAGCAATTGAAGCGGCTACCAGAATTGTCTCCAAAATATCCGTCAAAAGAAGTTATTCTTAATGCGGACGCAGATTTTGTATTTGGAGGTTGGAATTATGGCTTGAAAGTGGGCGGCGAGGTTACCCCTGAAACCTTGGCACCCTATGGTGTCAAAGTGTATGAATTGACGGAAAGCTGTATTCATATCGGTAAGAAACCAAAGGTTTCCATGGATGATATGTACAATGACCTTTTGAACCTTGGTAAAATTTTTGGCGTTGAGGAAAGAGCTGAAAAACTTGTTGAAGGTTATAAGGCTGAATTGAAAGACTTTATGGCGAAGTTCAATAAAGGTGCCAGACCTTTGCGCGTTTTTGTTTACAGCAGTGGTTATGATAAACCTTGGACAGCAGGTCGCTACGCTATGCCGACAGCTCTTATTGAAGCCGCTGGTAGTAAAAATATTATGGATGATGTTTTAAGGAGCTGGACCAATGTGGGCTGGGAAGCTGTTGTTAAAAAGAATCCGGAAGTTATCGTAATTGTCAACTATGGTAGCGCACAGGAAAAGCATGACTTTATGATGTCCAATCCTGCTTTTGCTAATCTCGATGCTATTAAAAATGATCGGTTTGTAGTGTTGGAATATCCTGAAGCCACACCTAGTCCTCGTAATATCAAGGCCGTTAAGAAGCTTGTCGAAGCTTTCTGGAAATAAAGGATGCGGAAGATAGGTCGGAAAAACACACTTGGTAACCGCATGGTCACCAAAATGTCAAAAGTACGTCTTTAGGATTAGGAATGCATATTTATAAGGTTTTGTCGTCTTCCTTTGTCTGGCTTCATTCACCCTTGCGGTGCGCGTTGAAAAACTTGCCTTTGGACGCCTGGATGAAGTGCTGGCAGAACAAAATGTTCGACTGCCTTTGATGTAATTGCGCGGCGCGAATCCCTTTATCCAAGCAGAAACAATCACTTTATCTATAAACTCTCTTGACACAAGGAAAGACAAAACCATGAAAAAGCTTCTCCCTTCAATGCTTTTCTCAATGCCCTTTTTGCTGGTTATTTCTAGTACTGCTTTGGCCGGTGTTACCGTAAAAAGCTGCAACCGTCAGGTTTACTTTGAAGAACCGCCCAAGGCTGCTATTTCAAACGATGTGAACCTGACAGAAATGATGCTGGTGCTTGGTCTTTCTGACCGGATGGTTGGCTATACGGGTATTTCTGGCTGGAAAACGCTTGATCCGGAAATGCGTAAGGATATTAAGCAACTGCCGGAACTTTCTGCGAAATATCCAACGAAAGAAGTTATTCTTGATGTGGGCGCAGACTTTTTCTTCGCAGGCTGGAATTATGGCATGAAAGTGGGCGGCGAGGTTACCCCTGAGACCTTGGCACCCTATGGCGTCAAAGTGTATGAACTGACGGAAAGCTGTATTCATATCGGTAAGAAACCAAAGGTTTCCATGGATGATATGTACAATGACATTTTGAATCTTGGTAAAATTTTCGGTGTCGAGGCAAAGGCCGAAAAGCTTGTTGCAGGTTATAAAGCTGAACTCAGCGACTTCAAGGAAAAACACAACAAAGAGAATCAGCCCTTACGCGTTTTTCTTTATGACAGTGGTGAAGAATCACCTTTAACGGCAGGCCGTTATGCAATGCCAACAGCCTTGATTGAGGCTGCTGGCGGCAAAAATATTATGGATAATATTGAAAAAAGCTGGGCCCGTGTAGACTGGGAATCCGTCGTTGACAAGAATCCGGAAGTAATCGTAATCGTCAATTACGGCGAAGTAACCGCGAAACAAAAGCGTGAATTCATGATCTCCAATCCTGCCTTTGCCAACTTGGACGCGATAAAAAATGACCGATTTGTGGTACTTGAATATGCCGAAGCCACACCTGGTCCTCGTAACATCAAAGCCATTAAAAAACTCGCTCTTGGTTTCTGGAAGTAAGAAAAATTCCAGAGGTGATTAGTATGGGTGAAGAAAGAATTAAAAAGAAATCATGTATCAAAACAAAAAATTTCCTTTACTGCTTGCTCGTTACTTGTATTTTGATCGCCGCATTCACCTTTGCAGTTTCCCAAGGTTCAGCATCCATTTCCTGGTCGGAAATATGGGGCATCGTCACCAATAAGATCGTCCCTGGAAGCCACGAGATTACATGGTCAAAAGGCAGAGAAGCCATTATCTGGGAAATTCGTTTTCCCCGTGCCTTGCTTGCTTTCCTTGTTGGCAGCGGCCTGTCTGTTGTCGGTGCCAGCTTACAGGCTGTAACCCGAAACCCGCTTGCAGACCCGCATCTCCTTGGGATTTCATCTGGGGGCGCCTTTGGAGCTATCTTGGCGCTTCTGCACACAGGGCTGTTCTGGGGACTTGTTACCGTTCCTTTTATGGCCTTTCTTGGTGCCCTGCTCGCTACCGCCGCAGTATTATTTGTGGCCAGACTAACCAAGGCCACGAGTGCAGATCGCCTTGTCCTTTCAGGGGTGGCCGTATCCTTTATCATCATGGCTCTGGCCAATCTTTTGATTTACCTTGGTGATCCCCGGGCCGCCCATACCGTTGTCTTCTGGATGCTGGGAGGCCTTGGTCTTGCGCAATGGGCGCATCTGATTTATCCGTTAAGCATTTTTTTTATTTGCTTTTTATGGCTTTGGTGGCGCTCTCGTCTCCTAAATGCAATGGCAATCGGTGATGAAACGGCCTCAACCCTTGGTATTGCAGTTGCGCGCTTTCGTCTTGAGATCTTTATTGTAGGAGCACTTATTACCGGTGTGATGGTTGCTTTTTCAGGTCTTATTGGTTTTGTAGGGCTTATGGTTCCGCATATTACACGAATGATCACGAAAAACGATTACTGCCGTATCTTGCCTGTTGCGACCCTGATAGGTGGAATATTTTTGTTATTGGCCGATATGGTGGCACGCACAATCATGGCGCCTGAAGAACTTCCTGTCGGTGTCATCACGGGTCTTTTGGGAGGTATTTTCTTTATCTGGCTTTTGCGTTATAAGCTTTAATTCCATGCTACGCCAAAATTTTGCACCTAGCTAGAAATTTTAGGTACCAGATTGTGATGGAAGGAATTGATTTTGAATCTTTCGGGTTCTTTTGTCCAGATCTTATAAACGTATTTTGGGGGCAGAACTCGAAACGTTTTTAACCGTTTCGCAAAATCAAATGCCTGCAGGTGGCTGCGCAGTTGCTGGTGATTTTCATAGTGATAGCGTTATAGCCTGAGCATTATTTTTTGATTCAAAATCTCCTGTTGAAGATTTGGTGTGTCGCTTTCCCGGTTTTTCTCCTGATCGCTTTTGCCTGCGCCCACTTGCCCGGATCACATGACAGAAATCCTTGATCGCGACGACATTGAAGGCTTGGTATCCCTGTCTTTCCAGCAGTTTATTACAATCAGGCATCATTGCATTTTGCGCGGAACAGCGCAATAGCCATGAAGGCGAAAATAATCGACAGCAAGGGATTGATCCAGTTGAGCAACGCATAGGGCGCGTAATCGAGAACCTCGACGCCAAGCGTCGAAGCGAAAAAAGCGCCGCCGGTGGTCCAAGGAATCAGCGCAGTCGTCAAAGTCGCCCCTTCTTCGAGTGATCGGGAGAGTACTGCTCGATCTATCTTAAGCCTGTCGTAGACATCGGCAAACATTTGCCCGCCGAGAATAATCGAGATGTAGGCTTCTCCCATACACATATTACCGATAAAACAAGACACTATCGTGGTCAAGACAAGACTGGAAGCGCGTCTGAGATAGCCTAGAAAACTGCCGATCAATACTTGTAAAAAACCAAATCCATGCAAAATTCCGCCCAAGGCCAAGGCCATCAGTGACAATGACAGTGTCCACATCATCGAAGAGACTCCGCCGCGGGCGAACAGTTTGTTCAAGGCGGCTACACCGGTTTCAAATGAACCTCCGCCATAAAGCGCGTCCAGCACTTCGATAAATGACGCCCCTTGGAGAAAAACAGCCAAGATCACGGCAACCACTATCGAGAAGACCATCACTACTTCGGCACTGATTTTGCGTAAACTGGAGTACAACATGACCACAAACGGCAACAGACAGGCCGGACCGATGGAGTAGGTATTTTCGATGGCGTCGATCATCGCATCGAGATCCTGTTCCGGCAGGGGGATATCGGCGTAACCGAGGCCCAGTATCGTAAAAATTGTCAGAACAATCAGATAAGCCGGCCCGGTGGTATAGAGCATGCTGCGGATATGGCGGAACAGTTTGACGTTCGAACTCATCGCCGCCAGGTTGGTCGTATCCGAGACAGGCGACATCTTATCGCCGAAGCAGGCGCCGGAGACGATCATACCTGCCACAACTGGCAAAGGAATACCCATGGCATCGCCGATTCCGATCAACACCACGCCCGCGGTGCCTACCGTGCCCCAGCTGGTCCCGGTGGCTATCGACATAAAGCTGCACAATAGCAAACCGGCCGGCAAAAACATTGCAGGCGAGAGGAGCTTCAGTCCATAGTAAACAAGTGCCGGAACGGCGCCACTTTGAATGAAAGCGGCGATCAGAACACCTATCAAAAGAAAGATATAGATCGCTGACAGGGCATTTTGAATGCCGCTGTTCATCGCCGCGCGAATCGAAGCAAAACCATCATCACTTAACCACCAAGCGCTACCGCCGGCAATCAACAGACAAATCAGCAGTAAGCTGTGCAGACTGGTTTGCAAAAAGAACAAACCAACGCCGATGACGAGTACAATAGCCGCGAAAGTAAGCAATGATTGCCGAAAACTTGGGTTGTATGATTTTCTCACGAAGAAAATTCCATCTTAATCTCCCTATCGTTGGGGCCATACTGGAGAAACATCCTCCTCTTGACTATTCGTCGATCTTCCGCTTCACCTTTTCGCAAAAGATTCACTTCCATCGATCAAGTCACGCAAAGGTAGGATAACGTTCAAAACGATCCATAGACCCAATCTTGTCCAACTTTCCTGCTTCGACGGATCACCGCGCGCAAGAAAGTGAATTCGCATCGGGTGCGAGAAGCTTTTTCTTATGACTTCCCTTCAAAAGAGCGAATAGCGCTCGCCTTTCGCCACACTTTCAAGCCTTTCTCCCCTTGCCCCAGTTTCGCTATGCGCCCTGATCAAGCGGCGTACACGATAAAACGAATCATCGGTAATGCCTTTGTTTTCTCCAACTGACGCGGCAATCCCACGAGTTGCAAATCCTAATCACTCGTCCGTTCATACGCTACGATATAGAACAATCGAAAAGACTTTTCTTCCCTATGCCGTCTTGGATATCTTACCGCATTTAGGATGAATCCATAAATATGGTCGTCATTTGAAGTTTCCATTTGCAAAACGGGCACGAATGGCATCGAAAAGATGAGATCAGCGATAAAACAAGCAATTGAACGGGTGAGGACGATGGAGCGGAAGAATCGTGATGCGACTCCAACTCGCATCGAACCTTGCCCGTGCGGAACCGCTAACCGATGCAATGAAAAGAAGACTGAAATCTGCTCGATCCTGCTCGATGGCGAACGGACTCATGCTCGACCGCATCAGCGCAAGCGCAACCGTTTACAAGCGATCGTCCTGAATCCTTCATTCAGATAGCGGACACACAGTCGACTGTTTGCTACACTACTCTTTTCGATCATTTGCCACGATGCTTACCACCCGACGTCGTTTTCTCCTTCTGAGTATGTCATCTGCGTTTGCCGGTTTTTTCCCCGTGTTCGCGCCGGCACAGGTTTCCACTACTCTGGAAAGTCAATTCGTCGCCACTTTGAAGAAGTTACGTCGTGCCGGCAGAATCGCTGCGGACGAACGAGTGGCGATCGTAATCGACGATCTCGTTACCCGGCGTAAACTCGTTGCCCTCAACGCAGACCGGCCGATGCAGTGCGCGAGCATGGTCAAACCGTTTGTCATCCAGGCGTATTTGTATTGCCATTATCGGAAAAATCCGCGCCTTTACCCGCTCGACAAGAGGATTCTCGCGGAAATGCGCGGGATGATCGTAAAAAGCAACAACACCTACACCAACCACCTATTCAAGCGCCTTGGCGGCCCACAAGGCGTACAGTGGATGCTACGTAAACAAGCGCCACAAATATTCCGCAACATCCACATCGTGGAAAACATTCCGCACGGCGGAAAAACCTATCGCAACCGGGCTTCGGCGAACGACTACAGCCGTTTTCTTCAAGCTATCTGGTACAATCGCCTCCCGGGTGCCGAGTTGATGAAAAAGCTGATGGGTATACGCAAACACAACCGGATCAGCGTGGGTACGCGTTACCTGCCGAAAACCCTCACGGTCTACGACAAAACCGGTTCCACCGCGATGCTTTGCGGGGATTTCGGGATCATCGACTATCATAGAAAGAATGGTACCTCCCGTCCTTATACCTTCGTCTGTATCATCGAGAAAGCGCGCAAGGCCAAAAACTATTCGTCCTGGATCAGCGTGCGCAGTAATGTGATACGCGATCTGTCGGACCGCGCCTATTTATACTTTTCAAGAAAATATTCATAAAGACACCTGTTTTTGACACGGCAAGGAGTTAAGAGTTATGATGCGCCATCCTGCCGCGCGGCTTGCGCAATGTATTGATCCTTGGGCGTTTACCCGCACACGAGGGCTTTTGAGCGGGACGCTGCCGATCCGCGAGACTCGCGAGATCAGACAATGGAGCGATAACGCTTCGGCAATTGCTTTCACTCTGGAAGGCACGGTGGATGAAGACAACCACGCTCATCTGAGCGGAACGCTCGAGGTAGAGTTGATTCTTATCTGTCAACGTTGCCTTGATGCGATGAATTGGCCGCTCAAGCATCGTTTCGACTACCGTCTGATTCACCATGCCACCGAGGAAGACGCCGTAGAGGAGAGAAAGGAAACATTGATTTGCGCCGACAATCAACTGGATGTGGCGTGGTTTTTGGAAGAAGAAGTGCTTTTGGCGGTTCCGATGATTGCCAAGCACGAGAACTGTGAGCCGCCCGCGCACGCCGGTGACATAGTGTCGCCGTCGCATGGTACCCCATTCGCCGCGCTGGCCGCATTGAAAGACTCGATGAAAAAGGAGTAACCATAATGGCCGTGCAAAAAAATCGTAAAACACCGTCCAAACGCGGTATGCGCCGTGCCCATGACGCACTGCGCCATACCACCCTGTCCACGGACACTCAAAGCGGTGAACGCCACCGTCGTCATCACCTGACCAAAGACGGTTTCTATCGTGGCCATCAGGTCGTTGTCCAGGCGGTCGAAACCGCTGCAAGCGAAGACGAAGAATAAACCCAACAGACCATGACCGCCACAACGGAATTGGCAATCGCCATCGATACCATGGGGGGGGATATCGGTCTGGATGTCACGCTGGCGGCGGTCATCCACACGCAGTCGCGGCTTGCCGACCTGAAGCTGTTCCTAGTCGGTGATCAAACCAAAATCGAGAAGCACCGCCTGTTTACCAGGATCACGCCGCGCAATATCGAAATCGTGAATTGTTCCCAGGTCGTCGCAATGGACGAGGCACCGACAAGCGTTCTGCGCCGCAAAAATGATTCCTCGATGTGGCGAGCCATCGAACTGGTCCGTGACGGCCGCGCAGCGGCTTGCGTCAGTGCCGGCAACACCGGCGCCCTGATGGCGAGCGCGCGTTACATCCTCAAGATGTTGCCCGGCATTTCCCGCCCGGCGATCTGCGCCACTTTGCCTACCCACTATGGTCACGTCCACTGGTTGGATCTCGGCGCCAATGTCGAGGCCAAAGCCGAGCAACTCGAACAATTCGCCATCATGGGTTCCGAACTGACCCGCGCGCTCGACGGCAATCAGTCGCCGCGCGTCGGTCTGCTCAATATCGGCGAAGAAGCGATCAAGGGCAGCGACAGGGTCAAAGAAGCGGACAAACTGCTTGCCACAGCACCCATCCACTATATAGGCTTTATCGAAGGCAACGATATTTTCCTCAAAGAAGGACTGGATGTCGTCGTTTGCGACGGTTTTGTCGGCAACGTGACGCTGAAAACCGTAGAAGGGCTGGCCAACTTCATCCAGTTCGGCATCGAGCGGGAATTCCGGCGCAACTGGTTGACCAAGCTGAGCGCCCTTTTTGCGTTTCCGGTCCTCAAAAATCTGAAAAAACATATCGACCCACGCATGTACAATGGCGCGACCCTGCTTGGCTTGCAGGGTATCGTCGTCAAAAGTCACGGCAACGCCGACCCACTGGCTTACGCCAACGCCATCGATATCGCCCGTCTGGAGGCGAGAAACGGGGTATTGGATCATATCCGCCACCACTTGGGCCGCATCCACTTAAACGCAGAGGAAAAGGTAAATTGATGAAATACACCCGCCTCGTTGCAAGCGGCGGCTACCTACCGGAAAAAACGTTGACCAACGAGGATCTGGCGAACAGGATGGACACGTCCAACGAATGGATCAAAAGTCGCACCGGAATCGTCGAACGTCATATCGTCGCAGCAGACGAAAGCAGTACGGACATGGCTTACAGGGCGGCACGACGGGCACTCGAAGCTTCACCCTACACAGCTGAAGACCTCGACTTGATCCTCGTTGCAACCTCCACGCCGGAGCACATTTTCCCAAGTAACGCGAGCCAGTTACAAAGAAGACTCGGTTGCCGGACGATCGCGGCGATGGACATCGAGGCGGCTTGCTCCGGTTTCATCTACGCCATGACCACGGCAGACGCCTACATCAAAAGCGGCATGGCACGTTGTGTATTGATCGTTGGCAGCGAATTGATGAGCGCGAATCTTGACTGGGAAGACCGCAAAACCGCAGTGCTTTTCGGCGACGGCGCCGGCGCGGTGATCGTTACGGCTGCCGAGACTCCCGGTATTCACGGCTGCGTTTTGCACAGTGATGGCGGTCAAGGCAATCTATTGCGGGCGCCAGGTGGACCTGGTATCGCCCGCGACCAAAACGGCAAAATCTCCCGCATGGTGCAGATGCAGGGTCGTGAGGTGTTCAAGATCGCCGTTCGCAGTTTGTCCTCACTGGTCGGAGAACTGCTCGAGACCTGCCGCATGTCACGCGAAGATATTGATTTTCTGGTGCCACATCAGGCAAACTTGCGGATCATACGAGCAACCGCGGATCATCTCGATCTGCCAATGGAAAAAGTGATCGTCACCGTCGACCGCCACGCCAACACCTCGGCGGCGTCCGTTCCGTTGGCGCTCGATCACGGTATCCGTTGCGGCCGCATCCAGCGCGGGCAGACCTTACTGCTCGAGGCGTTCGGCAGCGGATTCACCTGGGGTGGTTGCATCTTGACTTATTGAACCGAAGGAGAACACTTATGAGTGCCACTGCCGTCGTCTTCCCCGGTCAGGGATCTCAATTTGTTGGCATGATGAAAGAATTCGCCGCGTCCTATCCACTGGTCAAGTCACGTTACCAAGAAGCGAGCGACCTCCTGGGCTGCGATCTCTGGGACATCTGCCAAAACGACAGCGACGCCCGCCTCAACCAGACGATCTACACACAACCGATCCTGCTCGTCGCCGGCTATGTGAGTTACGAGATCCTCAAGCAAGAGACCGGTCTCGTTCCCGACTACCTCGCCGGGCATTCCCTTGGAGAATACACCGCACTCTGCGCGGCGGGCGCGATGACTTTCGCGGAAGCCGTTCCCCTGGTACACAAGCGCGGCGAACTGATGCAGAAAGCGACGCCGAGCGGTGAAGGCGCCATGGCGGCTATTATCGGCTTGAGCGACAAGGAGGTTTCGCAGTTGTGCGACAAAGTCGGAGGAGAAGTCACCCCCGCCAACTACAATTCTCCGCAGCAAATCGTCATCGCGGGCAAAAAAATCGCCGTCGAAAAAGTGATCGCCGCCGCCAAGGAAGCCGGCGCCAAACGCGCCCTGCCCTTGCCGATAAGCGTGCCCGCGCACAGCCCACTGATGCGACCGGCCGCCGCCAAATTCAGCCTGTCCCTGGATCAAGTGCACTGGCAAGACCCTGCTATCGAAATCATCTACAATGTCGATGCCGAGCCACGGCACAACAAATTCGGCATTGAAAGTGCGCTCGGTGCCCAACTCTACAGTCCGGTCTTATGGACGCGCTGCATAGAGAAACTGGCCCACCTCGGGGTCGGAAAATGCATTGAAGCCAGCCCGGGAAAAGTGCTGACGGGGTTGAACAAAAAAATCACTTCGGCGATCGACACCGTGGCGTTCGACCGACCGGAGGCTCTGGACAAAGTCAAGACGCTACTGGAAAACACCTGATGAGTGAAGAAAAAGAAGAAAAAATCGCCCTGGTTACGGGTGCCAGCCGCGGCATCGGTCGTGCGGTGTTGGCAACGCTGGGTAAAAATGGCTACACGACGATCGGTACCGCCACCTCCGAAGCGGGTGCCGAGGCAATTGGCGAGCGCTTACGCGACGACGGAATACGCGGCCGTGGCATGGTGCTTGACGTCAATCATCCGTCCGCCGTCGACGCGCTGATCGCCAAAACGAAAGCTGAATTCGGCGCGGTCGATGTGCTGGTGAACAACGCCGGTATCACCGATGACAACCTGCTGATACGGATGAAACGGGAACAGTGGGATTCGGTCATCGACACCAATCTGAACAGCATCTATCGCTTGAGCAAGGTCGTCCTCAAGGACATGATGAAGGCGCGTTTCGGGCGCATCGTCAGTATTGCCTCGGTGGTCGGCTTGATGGGTAATCCCGGGCAGACCAACTACGCCGCCGCCAAAGCCGGCCTGATCGGTTTTTCCAAATCATTGGCGCGAGAAGTCGCTTCAAGAGGAATCACCGTGAACGTGGTGGCGCCGGGACTCATCGCCACCGATATGACTGACGCCTTGCCCGAAACCCAGCAGCGCGCACTGGTCGAGCTCGTGCCATTGGGACGTCTTGGCATACCACAGGAGATCGCCGACGCCGTCTTGTATTTTACCCGAGCCGCTTATGTCACCGGCGAGACCCTGCATATCAATGGCGGCATGTACATGAGTTAGCGCTTGCTCGTCAATTCATGACAGCCCTCGGCTATTTCAGTATAATGCAGCAATTCATTTAACGAATAGGAACCATATAAATGAGTAATAAAATCGAAGACCGCGTCACCAAAGTGATCGCCGAACAACTCAGCGTTGACGAAGCGCAGGTCAAACCAGAAGCGCATTTCATCGACGATCTTGGCGCGGATTCCTTGGATCTTGTCGAATTGGTGATGTCTCTTGAAAAAGAATTCGATTGCGAAATTCCCGATGAAGAAGCGGAAAAAATAACGACCGTGCAGTCCGCGATTGATTTTGTGAAAGCCAACCAGGCTTGACCCGAACTTCTTCTCAAAGTAAAGCCACGGTAGCTGGACACGCTGCTGTGGTTTTTTCACGATAGCGCGGGAGCGAACCGTTATGAACCCCACTACGACACGACAACTCAATCGAGTTGTCGTGACGGGCATGGGCATTGTCAGCCCGGTCGGAAGCACCATCGCAAGCGCCTGGGAGAATATCAGCAACGGCATTTCCGGCATCCGTTCGATTCGCGATTACGACACGAGCGCCCTACCGGTAACCTTTCGTGGCGCGGTCAGCGGATTCGATCTCAAGCGTTACCTAAGCAGCAAGGAAGCACGGAAAATGGATGCGTTCATCCATTACGGCATGGCTGCAGGCATACAGGCGATCGAGAGCAGTGGACTGGACTTTTACGACGAAGCGCTTTGCGAGCGCAGCGGGGTTTGCATCGGTTCGGGAATCGGCGGCTTGGCCGGCATGCTCTCCGGCTACAAAACATTCTTGGAAAAAGGCGCACGACGCATCTCGCCATTTTACGTGCCAAGCAATATCATCAACATGATTTCCGGCAATCTTTCCATTCGTTACGGCCTGAAAGGCCCCAACCTCGCCACTGCCACCGCCTGCGCCAGTGGAAGCCATTGTATCGCCCAGGCTTACCGAATGATTCAGTATGGGGACGCCAAAGTGATGATCGCCGGCGGCGCGGAGATGGCCGGCAACGACATGGGTATCGCCGGTTTTGCCGCGGCCAAAGCACTCTCAACGCGCAACGACAGTCCGGAAAGCGCCTCGCGTCCCTGGGACAAAGAGCGTGACGGCTTCGTCCTTGGCGACGGTGCCGGCGTACTCGTGCTGGAAACGCTGGAAAACGCGCAGAAACGCGGTGCCACTGTCTACGGAGAAATGATCGGTATGGGGATGAGCGGCGATGCCCACCACATCACCGCCGCCCATCCAGAAGGCGATGGCGCCGCCCGCTGCATGAAACTGGCGATGCAAGACGCCGGCATCGCGCCTCAGGAAGTGGATTACATCAACGCCCACGGCACTTCCACGCCGATCGGTGATCTCGCGGAGACACGAGCGGTCAAACAGGCTTTCGGCGATCATGCCTACCGCACGGTGATGAGCAGCACCAAATCAATGACCGGGCATACTCTCGGCGCCGCCGGTGGACTGGAAGCCATCTTCACCTTGCTCGCCCTCAATGAACAAGTGATCCCGCCGACCCTCAATCTCGACATCCCGGATCCGGATTGTGATCTGGATTACTGCGCGCAAACCGCGCGGCAGGCCAAACTCGATATCGCCATGTCAAACTCCTTCGGTTTCGGTGGCACCAACGCCACGCTGATCTTCCGCAAAATCTGACAGAAGATGCGCCTTAAAAAACCATTCACAAGTATGCTGCTGGCGGGGGTTCTGACCGCACTTGCGATACTGGGCGCGGGATATTGGTGCTATCAAAGCGTTATGCAGCAGCCTTTGTATGCGGGCACGGAAACCGTGATCCGCCTCCCCAAAGGGGCGACGCTTTCCCATGTGGCCGCAGAGTTACACGAAAACTACGCGCTCAATACCACCTGGCCCGTGAAACTCTACGCGCGCCTGCACCGCTGCGCCGTCCCGATCAAAGCTGGAGAATACCGGATTGGGCGCGACACCACCCCGGCGAGCCTGATCGCCGATATGAAGGCAGGAAAAATTATCGTCCGTTCGTTCCGCCTCGTTGCGGGCAAAACCTTCGCCGAATTGATTCATCAACTGGGCGATACGCCATACCTTTCACATGCGCTGAGCGGCAAAACACGCGCGGAAATTGCCCAAGCAGTCGGTATAGACGGCGAGCTAGAAGGCTGGTTTTTGCCGCAGACCTATCATTACACGCGAGGAACAAGCGATCTTGACCTCTTAAAACGTCTACACGCCGCCATGCGCGATACTCTCGACACCGCCTGGCAAAACCGCGCGCAAAATTTGCCGCTCGACTCCCCCTACGAGGCCCTGATTCTCGCCTCGATCATCGAAAAAGAAACCGCTATTGCAAGCGAACGTCCTCGGATAGCCGGCGTCTTCATTCGCCGTCTGGAAAAAGGCATGCGCCTGCAAACCGATCCGTCAGTGATCTACGGCCTGGAAACGCCGCGCAACACCCTCACCTTAAGCGACCTGAAGAACGACACCCCCTACAATACCTATACCCGCATGGGTTTGCCGCCGACGCCGATCGCGATGCCCGGAAAAGCCGCCCTCGCGGCCGCTTTGCACCCGGATCACGGCAAGGCGCTGTATTTTGTCGCAAACGGAAAAGGCGGACATACCTTTTCCGATACCTACGCGGAACACCGGAAAGCCGTCCGCCTCTACCGTAAGCAGCGGGGGAAATCACCGTGAGCGGAAAATTTATCGTCCTCGACGGCACCGAAGGCAGCGGCAAAAGTACCCAACTGCACAAGATCGCCACGTATCTACGCCGTAGCGGCAAAACCGTGCACACCACGCGCGAACCAGGCGGCACGGCGGTCAGCGAAGCCATCCGGGAGATACTCCTCACTGCTTCTCTGTCGCCGGATCCGCAGACCGAACTCCTGCTCATCTTCGCCGCCCGTTGCGAGCATCTGGTCAAGGAAATCCGCCCCCGTCTCGCGCGTGGAGAATGGGTGCTAAGCGATCGCTTCAACGACGCGACCTATGCCTACCAAGGATACGGACGCGGCCTGCCGCCAAGCAAAATCACCACCCTGGAGCATTGGCTGCAAGAAGACTTCCAGCCGGATCTCTCTGTGATCCTTGACGTTGCCGAGGAAGTCGTGGAAACGCGCCTTGCAAAGCGAAAAGAGAACAAAGACCGAATGGAAAGGGAAGATTACGCGTTTTTCCTGCGTGTAGCCGAGGGCTATCGAACGCGCGCCACCTTGCCGCACGCGGTCGCTATCGATGGCTGCGGCAGCGTGGATGCCGTTTTCGATCGAATTGTGCCTTGCCTTGACGAACTGATCGCTTCATGAAAGCGCCACCATGGATCACCCTGGCACATTGCGGTCTCGAACGGCGGCTTGATCCTCCACCAGACTGCCTGCTTTTCATCGACCCGCAGCGCGGCAATGCCGAAGCGCTGGGCAAGCTCTATATGGCCGCCGTGCTCTGTCAGGAAACACACGACAGGCCCTGCGGGCACTGTCAGTCCTGTCATTTGCTCGGTAAAAACGGGCATCCGGACGCCATTTTTCTCGCCGAACCCGGCAAAATCGACGCTATCCGGCTTCTCATCCAAAAAACCGGTATTACGCCGACAATTGCCGATAAGCGAATGATATTTCTCGGTAAAATCGATTCCTATAACGATTTTTCCTTGAGTGCCTTGCTGAAAACCCTGGAAGAACCTCTCCCCCACAGTGCCTTTATTCTCAGTGCCGCCAATCGCCGCGCGGTGAAATCGACGATCCTCAGCCGCGCACAAATCATTCACGCCCCCCAGCCAAGTTTGGCGGAGGCGAGCGCCTGGTTGATCGAACAAGGCATTCCTGCCGCCACCACGGAACGCGCCTTACTTTTGCAACACGGCAATCCCTATGCCGCGCTCGCCGAAACGCGCGCGGAAAAGGACGACCCACTGGCTCTTCTGGGAGAATTCGCGGCCTATTGCGCCGCGCCGCGCCAACATATCGATTTCCTGCAGCGGATTGATGAGTTGCCCAAGGAAGAAGTCGTCGATCGACTCTGTCTCAACCTTGAGCAGCTTGCCTTCGCAAAACAACTGGACAGCCTGCCCCTTGAATGGCAAAATTTCTCTTCGCTGACGAAAAACTTGCCTGCCATCGATACCTATGCCCTGCATTTTCTCTATGCTCGATTCTGCCAACTGCGGCGCCCGGATCGAAAACAGATCAATCAAGCGCTGACCGGCAAAACACTTTTGCTGGAACTCCTAGACCCACGGATCAAAACAATATGAGCCAAATCAACCCCCTTTCAAAACTGAAAAACAGCGTCATTCGTCTGAGCTTTGCAGATACTCGCGGTCTGTATCAGGCCTACATGCCATTTGTCGAAGGCTTCGGTCTGTTCTACGCCACCGAGGAAAGCTATCAACTGGAACAGGAAGTTTTCCTTTTTCTGACTCTACCGGAAAAGATGGGAAAATTTGCCGCCTCTGGACGGATCATCTGGCTCAATCCACTGAAAAAAGTCGTCAAACGTATGCCAGGTGTCGGTATTCAATTGTGTGGCCGTGAAGTAACGAAAATTCGCAAAATCATTGAAGAAGGATTGGGCAAAATGAGCAATACCGGGCTGCCGACCGCGACCATGTAACATATTTTTCTTGTAAAAAGCGATTTTCCTTTCCTCACTTTGCCCAAACGCGAGGCCTGGCGGAAAAACCCGTAGGACAGGCACTTATTAGATCTGTTACAAAAACTTTATTTACATTGGATCAATCATGTGATTGACTGGTGAAAAGATGAAAAGGACGGGGCTCTTTTACCATGCTCGATTTAACGTATCGACACTTTTATGCAAACGGCAATTTCGTTGCCTGACCACCGGTGTTACGCCCGAGATTTTCCGGCAAATGGCGGATCGTTTACGCCCTCGTGGCAACGGCTTTGTCGTGGAAAAAACCGTTCTTGCCGCCTGCGTAGGCGGCCTGGAAGATCATCTTCTTGTGATGTTGATTTTGTTACCGTTGCCGCATCACCCAGGATTTTCTCGGGCCGCTTTTGAAGAAATTCCGCCATAACGGGTCTATTCTCGGTGCTTACGGTGCTCGCGTTTTTGACGCAAGGCGATCACCGCTCCGCGCAGCCCGGTTTCCTTTGCCAGCACTAAAAAAACCGGTACTTCCTGTAAAAACGCGCTCATCCTGCCTTTGCTGACAAAGCGCTCGACGAATGGTCCCACAGCAAACAATTCGCGAATACACGGCAAAATCCCGCCCCCAAATAGACGCCGCCGTCACTTCCGCAGCATCGCGCCGACTGCTCTTGCCGTCAAACGAAGCCAGCGCCTGATCGATCAACGTGATCCAGCTGCCACTTAAAAAGCGCTCGGCGGAAAGATGCCCAGGGAAACGTTCGTGCGCGAACTGCCAGAGGCGATAATCCGTCTCCAGGCGGATGGGCAGACTGACATGCCCGCCTTCGCCAGACAACGGCGTCCAGTGCCCGCTGTCATCGCGAATCAGGCCGGAAATCCCAAGTCCAGTGCTGGGGCCGAGTACGGCGATCGGCGCATTTTCCGCGACCACGCCCGCACTGATCAGTAACGCTCCGTTTCGGAAATTCCCAGAACGGCGAGCGCCTGCATGGTGAAATCGTTCAGCACCTCGAGGCACGACCAGCCCATTCGTTGCCGCAAGTCGGTAATCGAGAACGCCCAGTGATGGTTGGTCATGCAGATGCGATCACCGCTGACCGGATTGACGATGGCGATCGCCGCCGCCTGCACCGCTTCGCCGCAGTCGGCAAGATAGGCGCGGACTGCAGCTTCGAGGCTTGTATATCGCGACTTGGGCAGGGTTTTCAGGGAATGCAATTGCCCATTTGCCGCGTTCAGTGAGAAGCGGGCATTGGTGCCGCCGATATCGGCAACGAGATCAAAAAACATAAGCTACTCCTTCTCGATCGCAAGCGGCGAGCGGGCGGATCCCATCCCTTGCCGGCGGCGCCTGCCGGGCGTCGCTTGGTAACTCATGTTTTTCCTACCCTGACATTGCTGAATTTCGCGCCCGGATCGGGAACGGATGTAGACGCGCGACAATCATGGCAACAATCTCGCGGTGATTTCGATACCGACAGAAACGCGTTCGCCCACACACATCGATCACCGCGCAATCGGGAACGCGCAAGGGCATCGAGCGACGCTCCCTCGCCCGATATCCTGCACGGAAAATACATTTCGGGAAGTGCCCCGGCATGTGCTGCCTTGTCGCGACAAACCTCTTGCATAAGAACGATATCGCGGCGGCACTTCGTCCAAGTTAAAACCGCCACGACGTGCGGACAACGGCAAATCAAACGGTGAGCATGGCGTCATCATCTTCTTTGGAAATCCTTTGCCGGTCATATGAGTCAAAGCCTGAAATGATACTTTAAACTGACGATACAGTGCCGAGAACAGCGTGATTTTCTTCTCCAAAAGCTAATTGACGGGAACGACAAACCATTTTGTC
Source organism: Cardiobacteriaceae bacterium (assembly GCA_965277745.1). GTDB lineage: Bacteria > Pseudomonadota > Gammaproteobacteria > Cardiobacteriales > Cardiobacteriaceae. The sequence continues at coordinate 2,015,001 of OZ255837.1, read as the reverse complement.
TTCCCTACGCGAAAGCCGGCAAAGCGCCGCATGATCTTATCACCAAGCGGAGAATCGCGGCCGAAAAGGAGAGAAACGGCGCAATGTGTCTCGAAAAGGTCCATCAAGCTATTCCGTAAACGCGCCCGCCCGGCCATATCTTACCCCGTTTTCAGGAGGCGAAAGCGCATTCCCTCATTCGTCTTTTTGACGCGAAATCATCGATGCGAGGTAGCGGTGTCTCAGCCAATGCCCGGTAAACAGCACGGCCGCAATATGGACAAACACCAGCACTTCCAGAAAAGTGACTAAAAAGACATGTACTTCGTCGAGGGCATTGAAAATCGCGAAATCTTCCTACTGGGAAACAACAGCAGGCAGGAGGGCCGTGAGTTCCGAATTACCCAGTGCCGCGAGATAGCCGCTTGCCGCAATCGCCGGAATCAACAGCCAGACTCGCCCAAATAAATAACTGTCCGAAACTGTTGTGCTCTTGCGCTTCCAGCGATTTATCACGCATTTTCAGGGCGCGGAGATGCGATTTCATGCCAGAGAACGTCGGCAGAATATCCCGCAGCCGTGCCGGTTTCCGTGCGCCACAGAGCGACCAGAAAAAACGCACGACGACAAACGTCAGTACGGCATATCCGGTAAACTGATGGAATATGCTTCCGGTGGTAGAGAAAAACCAGTTGAGCAAACAGTCGACGGCTACACGACCAATGCGTTAATTACACCAAGCGTTCCCAATAAAATTGTTTTTCCATTTTCTCGCCTCCTGTTTTATTTTTTATGAATGATTCATTATCATAAAGAGAATTCCTATAGATCAAGAAATTCTATTTCTGTTTTTCCAAATGGGCCTTTGTCTGGAAAAGCGTCAATTATCGAGCCAGGCGTTAGGATCGACAATGTCTTGCCATCTTTTCCCCCTAGATACTGTAGTCACGAGATATCTTCATGTAAAGTAGCCTTTCTCAGTTATAGCAGCAAAGTCAATGGCAGCACATCGCCGGCATGATATTTCAGATAGGGTTTGGGCGCTATTGGAACCCCATTTACCCGGTCGTTCAGGGGCTTGGGGGGCACGAGACAATCGCCTGTTTATCGATGCCGTTTTCTGGATCATGCGTACGGGTGCGCCGTGGCGAGATTTACCCCCTGACTATGGCCCCTGGAGTAACGTCCATCGTCGTTTTATTCGATGGCGTGACAAAGGGGTATGGGAAAGATCGATGGAGATATCGATCGATGAGCCGGATGACGAATGGCCGATGATCGACGCCAGTCATTGCAAGGTACATCCTCATGCGGCGGGTGCGTTAGGGGGCAATCAAGACATGAGTCGTACAAAAGGGGGCTCGACACAAAATTGCATCTGGCCGTGGATTCGCATGGTCTGCCGGTCAGGGTTGTTGTTACAGAAGGGACAACGGCAGATTGCACTCAAGCCAGCCTCTTGATAGAGGGATTGACGGCGGAGTATTTGTTGGCTGATAAAGCTTACGATAGCAACGAGCTCATCGAGCAAGCGCTTTCACAGGGCATGGAGCCTATGATTCCGGCGAAGAGCAACCGTATCGCGAAACGCGAGGATGATAAAGACTTGTATCGATGACGTCACTTGGTCGAGAATGCTTTTTTGCACCTGAAACGTTGGCGAGGGATAGCGACGCGCTATGCCAAAAATACGGCATCGTTCCTGGCCGCCGTACAAATACGGTGCATTGCACTGTGGGCTAACATCTCATGACTACACTATCTAGGGTAAAGCGGCATGGTACCACCCGGAAACACGTTCTCGTTATCGAACTAAAGGAGGAATTCGACAGGAGGCTTCGCTAAATACCGATTCTCGTTCTCGCGTTACACCTTCGCCCCGCAACCGGGGGCGACCAATGCCACGACGCCGGGGAGCGCAAAACGTGAGACAAGGCAATCCGAAGCAAGCTCAGGAAAGCGCCTGCCTATCGTTGCGATAGCCCGCATATGCACGATGCACGGATAGACGAATCGAAAGAAGCGGATGTCGTTTGAGAAAAAGGCGACATCCCGCCTACCTTGCGATGCGCGTTTCAAATAGCGGCAAGAGAGAAAACAGGTAAATAGCGGAAAGAGCGACACCGCTTTCTGTCGGTGCTCACGCCTGTTAAAGGCAATTCTCGTGCCATTTCCGAGCACTTCGGAGAGAAGTGCCCTTTCGCCTACTTGCCGCCGTGTTGCCAGGAGATCGCGTTGCCGAAGCTGCCATATATCCGCGTACCGCCGCCTTCGTTGATTACCCCGAAACGATTTCCGGCGCGCGCGCCATTGTCCACGCGATAGAGGAGGCGGGTATCGTTGCAACCGATCAGGGACAATAGCAATAAAAGACATGATCCTAGAAAAATTTTGCGCCAGCACTTCATCTCAAGCGCCTGCGTAACTGTGCGACTTCATCAAGCAAATCGAGGAGCAACGCCACCGCCGGCGCGCTGGCATCGAAATCCCGGTGCAAGCGATGCGCGCGACGCACGCGCGCGAGTTGCCAACCGCTGTAATGTGCCGTTTTCGGAGCCCCCTCGACGCTGATCACATTTTCTTCTATCAATGCCACGATCCATTCCGGCTCGCTGCCGCAGGCGCGGACAAAATCCTCGAATCCGAGCTCGATATCTTGTTCTTTACCCGCTTGCATCACACCTCTCCCGCCCTCTTGCCGTAATGAGCCGCCAATTGCCGCCAGGCTTTTTCATCGGTCGCGTCGCGTACAGGCGGCATCATAATATTGACGACGAGATACAGATCGCCAGGGAATTGTGCCGGAATCCCCTTGCCTTTGAGACGCAAGCGCTTGCCATTGCTCGTGCCCGGGGGCAAGGTAATAGACAATTTTCCAGCCGGTGTTTCAACCGCCACCTTGCCGCCGAGGGCCGCTGTCCAAGGCGCGACGTCGGCCTGCTGATAGACATCCTTTTCCTTATCGACATAACAACGATCCCGTTCGGCAAAACGGATACGAATGAACAGATCGCCGTTACCACCATCCCCCGGCATCCCCTGCCCGGCCAAGCGAATCTGCTGCCCTTCACGGATCCCCTTGGGAATTTTCACGTGTAGGGTTTTCCGTTCGCTTGACAATCTGCCGTACCCATCATTCGTCGGCATCGTAACCACCAGCTTGCGTGTCGCTCCCCGATAGGCGTCGGCGATGTTGATCGTCAGCTCCGCATGCTGATCTTCGCCACGACGGTTGCTTTCATGCTCATGGTCTTGTCCGCGAGTTGCGCCAGCGAAACGGGAAAAGAGATCATCGAAACGAAAGCCGCCCCCCTGACGACGCTGCGCGAAAATATCGGCCAGATCTTCATGGCTGAAAGAGAAGCCCTCGCGCTGTCCGCCGAATCCGCCTTCAGATTTGCCGGCAAAGGGATTTTCCAACATCGCATCATATTGCGCGCGTTTTTCCTTGTCCTTGAGAACCTGATAGGCCGCGTTGACTTTGCTGGCCATCTCGTCGGCCTTCGGATCATCACTGACATCGGGATGATAGGAACGAACCAGTTTACGGTAGGCTTTTTTGATTTGTTCCTCCGTGGCGTCTTTTTTAACGCCGAGGATGTCATACAATGTTTCCTGCGCCACGACGATCGATTTTCCTTACAGGAGTGATGAGCAGAGTTTTGCGGATACGATATTTCAAGTGAACCTTGAATCGGAAAAAGTCATTATCGCATAAACGCCGCTTGGGCGACAGAAAAAAGACCGCCCTTCCACCAAAGCACAGCACCGACGCGACGGAAACAGGCGAAAAAGCGTTGACGGTAAGAATAAACGACTTCTCTAAAGAAGGGGCATGGAAGTGCCGCTCTGCCGCCCCTCCGATTGCTGCCGGCGCAGCCGCGAAGCATTCCTCGAATGCCATTATCTGTACCCATACCGCAAAAGCGACGACAGGCTTTTCAAAAGGGACAGTCCGTCTGCCAAACAACCAATCTACAGGCGCCATGGTCACGTCGCAGAACGGGAAAACCATAGTGGCCAAGGCGATCGGCGAAAAGGCCTGTCATGATGCGAAACCAAGATGACCATGATTTCTTCAGCTACCGATCAGCATCTGCAAAACGCCGCCAATCACCACCAGCCAGAGCATAATCAACGCACCGAGGAAAATCGGTTTGACACCGGCCTGCCTGATGGCGCCGAAATGGGTGGTCAACCCGAGTGCGGCCATCGCCATGGTCAGCAAAATCGTATCGACAAATTGTAGCACATCGACCAATGCCGACGGCAAAAGATCAAGCGAATTGAATCCGGCCACCGCAATGAACAAGATGGCAAACCAGGGAATGACCAATTTGCTTTTTTTCGTGTGCTCCCCGGCATGACTTCTCGTGATCCACCAGGAAAGGACAAACAAAAACGGCGCGATCATCATCACCCGGATCATCTTGGTTGCCACCGCGACATCAGCAACCGACTGACCGATCGCTTTGCCCGCCGCATAGACTTGCGCCACCTCGTGAACCGAAGAGCCGATATACACGCCGTAAGTATCGCCGGTAAACGGCCAAAACCCCAACTTATACATTTCCGGATACAAGAAAATGGCGATTGTGCCGAAAATCACCACCGTCGCCACCGCTACCGCGACCTTATGGGCATGTGCCTTGATGACCGGCTCGGTTGCCATCACCGCCGCCGCACCGCAAATGCTTGATCCCGCCCCGATCAGAATCACCGTTTCCGGATCAATACGAAACAGCTTGCGCCCGAGCAGCCAAGTCAGGGAAAACGTTCCCGTCACGATCACCGCATCGGCAACGATCGCATCCAAGCCGACATTGGTAATTTCCTGAAAGGTAAGACGAAACCCATAGAGGATGATGCCGAGCCGTAACAGTCGTCCCTTCGAGAAAGTCACGCCGTCATGGCAGTGGATGGCGAGCTTCGGATACAAGGTATTACCGACAATCATGCCGAAAATAATCGCCATCGTCACGGTGCTGAATCCAATCATTTTAACCACGGCCAGTTCACCACTGCAAATGCCCAATGCGCTGACAACGGCAGTAATGGAAATACCGAACCAAAATTCTTTTTTCATGTTATGCATCCTTCTTATCGAAAAAAAAATTATACCTGCGACTCATTATTCGATAAAATAGATATTTTCGAGAATATTTACCGGATTTATCGCTATGCGTATCACCTTACGTCAGCTCGGCATTTTCCGTCGTGTTTATGAATGTGGCGCCACCACCCAGGCCGCCGCAACGCTCAATTTGGCACAATCCGCCGTAAGCAGCGGACTGAAACATCTCGAAGAGCATCTCGGCACGTTGCTTTTCGACCGCAGTCATCGCGGATTGATCCGCAATTCGGCCGGTCGCGCGTTCTATCCGATCGCCTGTGCCTTACTCGAACAGGCCGAACGTGTCGAGCGGCATTTCCAGCGCTATTTGCCCCCGTTACACATTGCCGCAAGCTCGACGATCGGCAATTATCTCCTTCCTCCAGTGATCGCCCGTTACGCGCAAAAACAGCCCAGACAACACATTCAATTGAGCGTCGGCAACACCCAGGAAGTGATCGACATGGTAAGTGATTACGCTTGCGACATGGGCTTTATCGAAGGAACTTGCCAGCACCCGAATGTGCAATGCCGTTTCTGGCGGGAAGATACCCTGATCTGGTTCGCCAAGCGCGGTTCACGCTATCTGCCCGGTTCGACACAAAAGCACATAAGTATTACCGCGGAGCGATTCGCGACGATTCCGCTGATCGTTCGCGAACTTGGATCCGGCACCCGGCAAGCGGTGGCGAAATACGCGCCAAACAGTCATATCGCCTTCGAACTCGGCAGTTCAGAAGCGATCAAACAGGCGGTAAGCCACGACATCGGTATCGCTTGCCTGTCCAGAGAAGTTCTGCCGGAAACGGACTGGGTCAATATCGAAGTGATCGGTCAACCAGTCATCACGCGACCGCTGTATTGGCTCACTCACCGCGAGAAAAACGCGAGCAGCGGCGTCAGAGAATTTTTGGCCAACCTTCACCTGATCGATACCACTGCCGAGGATCGAACCCCTTAGACACGGCACCCCCGTTTTTTCACTCAAGGCGGACAGCCCTTCCAATCACCAAGGGAGGATTTTTACCCTGATCACACCCATCGCGACCCATTTTTTTCGACGACGGGGCGTTTACTCATCCCTACGGCCAGATAACGGACTTCCTCAAGAGTACCGCGAGACTCACTCGTGCTCATTTTTTCTCGGTGACGGAGAAAAGCAAACGCTCAGAACAGCACCAAATTGTCGCGGTGAATCAGCGTTTCGCCGTGCACCAGCAAGCTTGCAACTTCTTCACTACGCTTGCCGGAGAGAATCGCGCAGTCTTTGCTATTGTAATTACTCAGTCCACGCGCCAGTTCGCGACCTTCTAGGGTCTTACAACTGATCAGTTCACCGCGTTTGAAGTGCCCTTCGACATGACGCACACCAACCGGCAGCAAGCTTTTGTGGTGCATCGTCAGCGCCGCGGCGGCGCCGTCGTCGAGGTACAAGGTTCCTTGCGCCTGCAACTGACTGCCAAGCCACTGCTTGCGCGCCTGTTGCGGATCCTCCATGGCGCAAAAAAGGGTACCGAGCGGTTCGCCGCGCGCAAGACGGGTAATCACCGATGATTCGCGTCCGTGGGCGAGCAGCGTGTGGGTACCGGATCGCGCCGCCTTGCGCGCGGCGAGCACCTTCGTATACATCCCGCCCGAACCAAGCGCACCACCGCTTTTTCCTGCCATCGCAAGCAGTCGCGGATCATTTGCACGGACTTCACGGATCAGTTCGGCATCGTTGCACTCGCGCGGATTTTTCGTGCACATGCCTTCCTGATCGCTAAGAATGATATAACCGCCAGCGGTTAAGATATTAGCTACCATCGCGCCGAGCGTATCATTGTCGCCAAAGCGGATTTCCTCGAATGACACCGTATCGTTCTCATTGACAACCGGCACGATCCGATCACCACAGATTCTCTGTAGCACCGAGCGGATATTGAGATAGCGGCGCCGGTCGGAGGCATCTTCGTGGGTGAGCAGCACCTGAGCGACGCGTACACCATGCGCGGCAAAAGCCGCCTGCCAGGCACGTGCGATTTCCATCTGCCCTACCGCCGCCGCGCTCTGCAAGGCACAGAGCTGCGTCGAGCGCTTTTTCCAACCGAGGATCTGCATACCGACAGCGATCGCGCCGGAAGTGACCAGGATGCATTGCTTGCCGGCTTCGTGCAAAGCGGCGATTTGCCCCGCCCAATCACGCAACGCATCAAGATCGACGCCACCTTCACAAGCGGTGAGCATCGAGCTGCCGATTTTTACCACCCATCGTTCGACCTGACGTAGGTGGGTACGCATGGCGTTTACTGCCATTTTTCAGTCACCGACACGCCGGGAACACCTCTTGTTCACGCATCCGCTCAAGCGTGCGCATGATTTCGCGGCAAAGCGCTTCCGTGCCCTCGCCGCTACGGGCGGAAATGCGATACACCGGACCCTTCCAGCCGATCGCCGCGACAATTTCCTCCATTTTCGCCTGCCGTTCATCGCTGCCCAGTATATCGATCTTGTTGAGTACCAACCAGCGCGGAATATTGACGAGCGTCTCGTCATATTCGCATAATTCTTCGCTGACCTGCCGGAAATCGCCTACCGGATCCCGTGAATCGCTCATCGGCGAGCAATCGATCAGATGCAGGAGAAGACGATTACGCGAAAGATGTTTCAAGAACCGATGTCCGAGACCGACGCCTTGCGCCGCGCCCTGAATCAGACCCGGAATATCGGCCATCACGAAACTTTGTAGCATGCCGATACGCACCACACCGAGAGCGGGATACAAAGTGGTGAACGGATAATCGGCGATTTTCGATTTCGCTGCCGAGACACGCGATATCAAGGTTGACTTGCCCGCATTCGGCATACCGAGCAAGCCCACATCGGCGAGCAGTTTCATTTCGAGACGCAAAGAGCGCTCCTCGCCCACACCGCCCGGCTTACACTGACGCGGGGCGCGATTGACCGAGCTTTTATAGCGCGTATTGCCGATGCCGTGGTACCCGCCCTGCGCCACGAGGAGAGTCGCCCCCTCCGCAGTCAGATCACCGATCGTTTCGTCGCTTGCCTCGACAAACACCTCGGTGCCGAGCGGCACATCGACATACAAGTCCTCGCCGCTGCGTCCGCGTTTGTTGCCTTTTGCGCCAGGCTCGCCATTTTCGGCCTCGAAACGGCGCCTGAAGCGGAAATCCGCGAGCGTATTGACGCCGCTTTTGGCGCGTAGATAAACACTGCCGCCGTCACCGCCGTCACCGCCGTCCGGGCCGCCGAACTCGACGTATTTTTCACGCCGAAAGCTGACAATTCCGTCGCCTCCTTTCCCGGCTTTGACGACAATCACCGCCTCATCGACAAAGTGCATGCTTCACTTCCCTACCCCCCTTGGTCGTGATCCTCGAACCAGGACAAGAAAAGACGGATCATGGAGAGAAAAAACCTCACCGCGCGAGGAATCGCACCGCCACAGGGTCAGGACTGCAACGCCTCGATACTGACGTATCGGCGCTTTTTCGCACCGCGGACACTGAACACCACTTTGCCCTGCGCGGTCGCGAACAAGGTATGATCCCTGCCTATACCGACGTTTTCTCCGGCATGAAAAGGCGTCCCGCGCTGACGCACCAGGATGCTGCCCGCGCCGACCATCTCGCCGCCGAAGCGTTTCACACCGAGACGTTTCGAGTGGGAATCCCGTCCGTTGCGGCTGGAACCGCCCGCTTTTTTATGGGCCATGGATCGTCTCCTTAAAGCTTATTCGGTTTTACCATCAATCGCATCGATGACCACTTCCGTATAGTTCTGGCGATGCCCCTGCTGTTTCATAGAGTGCTTACGCCGGCGAAATTTGATGATTTTCACTTTCTTGTGACGGCCGTGCTCGGCAATCGTCGCGCTGACCTTTTTGCCTTCGAGATACGGCGTACCCAAAGCCACTTCGTCTTCTCCGGCAGCGATCAAGAGGACTTTGGTAAAAGAAACGCGCTCACCGGCTTCTCCTGGCAGCGTTTCCACACGCAGACGCTGGCCCGATTTGACCTTGTACTGCTTACCGCCGGTTTCGATAACTGCAAACATTGCTCGTTCTCCAAATTTCGGATGCGCGCGAAAGCGCTTCAGGCATATGTAAAGGCGGGAAATTATACACACATCCGCCGGCAAAGCAAGCTTTTTTCGCCTCTTGCGCAAAAGCGGAGTGATTCCCGGCGATGCAAGCGCTTTCGCGGCTGCGAAGCTCACGACCTTCTGCCGTACGTATTTTATCAAAGCCACTACCGCCCGCCGTTGGCGACGCTTCGCACGAATGCCCTGCGATATCTCGCCAAGAGCGAATTGCCCTTCCTACCGGGACAGCGTCGACCCTGCCATCACGATCGACCAACAAATCCGGTCACTTGGGCAATCCGCTTCTACGCCTTTTGCCGGTGAGAAGAGTATGCCATTCAGCGCTTTTGTAGTTGCCCGGTATCGACGATCTGTTGGAAAAAATCGTTCATCGTTTGAGAAAGGGAACGATACTTCATCCCCAGTTCTTCGATACTTTTGGAATTATCTCCTTTCCATGGGTACCCTACGTTTCTCGCGACAAACTTTCGTGTCAACCCCGGGGTAGTGATCGGGCCGAGCAGCCACACGAGAAATTTAGGCATGCGCTTGCGGGGAATCGGATAGTGATCGCCAAATTTCGGCAGAAGTTGCTTGGCCATTTCCGGGAGACTCGTATTATGTCCCGAGGTGATGTAACGCCCTTTGGCTTGCGGCGTATAAGCGGCGGCGATATGAGCTTGTGCGACATCTCTTACATCCACCACCCCCATACCCAGATCGGGCACACCCGCTTTCATTGTTCCGTTCCCCATCTGGCGAATCAGATTGAAGCTTTCGGAGCTTGCCCGCGGATTGATCCCCGGTCCCATGACCAGGGAAGGATTGACGGTCACCAACTGCCATCTATCCTGGGCGTCGGCGATTTTCCACGCTTCTTTTTCCGCCTCCTTTTTCGAGAAAGAATAAGGGTTGTGCGCGAGCGAAGAGGATTGATTCCAATTCTCCTCGGTAAAAATACCGTTCGGTATTTTTTCCAAGTCGATATTGTCGCCATAAACAGCCGCACAACTGCTGGTCAAGACAACTCGTTTGACGGAGGGGGTTTTCGTTGCCTCTAGCAACACGTTTCTTGTGCCCAACCTAGCCGGATCCACGAGTTCTTTCTGAGGATCTTTCACATCGACGGTAAATGGCGAAGCGGTATGAAAGACAATCGAGCATCCGGCCATGGCTTCGGCATATGACCCTTCATCCAATAGATTCGTTTTGAAATACCTGATTTTCCCCGCCGTTTTTTCGGCTATTTCATTCAAATATTTCAGTTTTTCGGTGTTCTCCGGGTCACGCACCGCCGCATGGACGGTCACCCCGGCCGTCAGCAGATCTTTCACGATCCAACTGGCGACGTAACCGGTCGCTCCAGTAACCAGTACCGGGGATGAGGAATCGATGGTGTGCATATTCATTTCTCCTTGATTACCTGCCGCCTTAACGCGTTTCGCCAATATTGACACGCTTTATCGGCGCAAGTTTCACATTTTGCGCTGAAAATTACTTTCGCGCAACGAGAGAACCTCGCGCGAAGGCGCCGGAAAATCGCTCAGACCAAAGGCGTCAGGGTAACACGTTCCATATCCAGCACCGCACGATCACCGCTTGAAAATGAGGCCAAGCACGCGCCCATCGCGGTGACGACGACGACACCAGCCGCCTGACAGAGCAACGCCGCGTGTCCGAATGAACTGCCGTCCGTCAAGCACACGGCCTGCGCCGTTTCGCCCAGTGCCGCCGCTTGCGACGGCAGCAAATTGTCGCCAAGAACGAAACAGGGGCGATCAGGTAACCGTGGTGTCGGACGTGACTGCCCGGCCAATTGCCAAACGAACGCCCGGTCAAGATCGTCGATATCATCGCCACGCGCACGCAGGTAGGGCGATTCGAGTGCCTGAAAAGCAGCGGCGGCGGTTGTACACGTCTCGCGCCAGGCAACAAGCAGATCCTCTCCCCGCGTCAGGCGCGCGATGGTTACTTCTGCCAGATCGTCAAGGAGCAGTTGATGAGCGGCGAAAATCTCGCCGCTCTCTTTGCCAAGCATCCTGGCGATACGGACTTGCTCGTCTTGTAATCTTTCACGACACAGGGTGCGCGCCCGATCCAACGCCGCCAGCGCGGCGCGGCCCCGTAACGGGGGAACTTGCGGCAGATCCGCTTCCTGCCAGCGAAACACCGTCGCGCGCAGTATTTTCGGCAACAGCACCTGGTTAGCGCAAGACAAGGCAGGCGTCGGATGCGCATCCAGCGCTTCCGCGAAATTCTCCGCCGCCAGAGCGCGGAAAGCCTGTAAGGCGGCATCCGCGTCTTCACCCGCCGCGTACAAAGTGACTTCATCGCCTTGACGTACCTGCAAGGTGGCGATCTCGTTCAGCCGCCGCGGATCGGCGAATTTGCCGGTTTTTTCCAAGCGCATCTCGGCGTCAAAAGGTGCCAGCGCCCGAACCAGACGCGCCGCCGGGCGGGCATGCAAACCATGCGGATTGACGACGTTAAGCGTCTCGCCGCGGGCAGCGGAAAGCCACTCGGGCGCACTCGCGGAAGGCGGCGCCTCTTGCTGATCTTCGAGCACTTCTTGTTTCGCTCGCAGCGCGGCACAGGCTTCTGCGACGACCTCGGCGCGCGGCGCGCCCGCCGCCGCGGCAACCGCCGCGGCGATCGTTCCTTCGACGAGGGGCGCCGGCGCGATACGCACCTTCGCCGCCAACTCGGGCGAAAGCAGATCAAGGGCGGTCTGAGCGCTTAGGATCGCGCTGCCAAGATCGACGAGCACGACGAGCCCGTCGTCTGGCATGTTCTTTTCGATCGCCGTAGCGATTTTCACCGCATCGGTGCCGATGGGATGATCCGGATCATCGACCCCGGCAGCGATCGCGAATGGACAATCCGGCGCCATCTGCCGCGCCAACTCGACAATCCCCAGGGCCAGCTTTTCGCTGTGTGAAACAAGAACAAGAGCAACCATGTCAATCGCCGTCGACAACGTCCGCCAAGGCTGAGACGAGCAACGCGGAAGAAGCCGCGCCCGGATCCTTGTGGCCGATACTGCGCTCGTTCAAATAGCTCGCCCGCCCTTTTCTCGCCTGCATCGGCACGGTGGCCTCGGCCGCCTCGGCGGCGCAAATGGCGGCTGTTTTCAAGGCATGAGCAAGCGTTTCCCCGGACGTCTGCGCGGCGGCGAGGGATTCGCTGACCGGCAACCACACATCGCACATGGTTTTATCTCCTTTTTGTGCGTGCCCGCGGTCGATCACGCCCCTGGTTCCAGCCGCCACGAGGGCGGCGAGATCGGCAAGGGTGAGGACGTTTTTCCCGGCGCTTGCCTGGGCGGCCTTGAGAAAAAACGTACCGTAAAGCGGCCCGCTGGCACCGCCAACGCTGGAGAGAAGGGTCATTCCGACCGTTTTCAGCACGGTGCCGATATCGTAATCGGCGCATGCGGGCAGTTTTTCCGCCACCTTGACGAAGCCACGGTGCATATTGAGGCCATGATCCCCATCTCCGATCGCCGTGTCCAGATCCGTCAATTCCTGGCGGTGCGCGGTAAGTGCTCGAGCACAAGCGTCAAGCCAGGTAATCATTTGCTGTTGAGTGATTGGCATGACCGCTCCTAGCAAACGAACGCCGGGGTTTCGGCCGGCGCGTCCCACCATTCCAACAGTTTGTCATCGAGCTTGGTCAGGGTGATCGACACGCCCTGCATATCCAAAGACGTGCAGTAAGAACCGATCAGATTGCGTTCGATTTTCAACCCGAAGTCGGCCGCACAGCGGGAAAGGCGCGCATAGACGCCGTACAATTCAGAAACCGGAACAGAGCCGAGATTGTTGACCATCGCGAGGACGCGATCCCCTTTCTGCAAGGGCATTTTGTCCAACGTTTCTTCTTCCCATTCGTTACTTACACGATTGCGGATCATGCGTCGATAGGCGCCATTTTCGATCAGCGTGGCGAACATCTGCTCGACCGTTGCGCCCAAACCGGTGAACGGGCGACGTTCGATGCCGGGTTCACCGTGGATGCCGACCCCGAATTCCATCTCCTTTTCCCCGAGCGAGAAAGACGGCTTGCCCGCGGCAGGCACCGTGCAGGCACCGAGCGCGACGCCGATCGAGTAGCCGTGATTGTTCACTTTTTTTCCGAGCGCGACGAGATCGTCGAGCGCCATGCCGTCTCTTGCGGCGGCACCCAAGATTTTCTCCATCACCACCGTGTTGGCCACCCCGCGACGCCCGGCGGTATAGAGACTGTCTTTCACCGCCACATCATCATCGGAGAGGACGAAACCGACAGCGGTACCGCTTCCCTCGAGCAATTCGGCGGCGGTTTCGAAATTGAGCACATCACCGGTGTAATTCTTGACGATCATCAGCACCCCTTTGCCGGCATCGACGGCTTGCCCGCAGGAAAACACCTGATCCGGGGTCGGGGAAGTGAAAATCCCCCCCGGACAGGCGCCGTCGAGCATCCCGTCGCCGATAAAGCCGCAGTGCATCGGTTCATGTCCGCTACCGCCGCCGGAGATAACGGCGACCTGACCGGAAAGCGGCGCGTCGCCGCGGAGCACGAAAACGGGATCCTGTGACAGGCGTAACTCGCGATGCGCGGCGACCAGCCCATGAAGCTGCTCGTCGAGGACATCATCAATTGCATCGATCAGTTTTTTCATCGTCTCTCTCCATTCATGACAAAACATAATAAAGGGAAGCGGCCAACAAGCCGCCGATAAGCGGCGCGATCACCGGCACCCAGCCATAGCGCCAGTCCGGCGATGTTTTGAGAAATCCCAAAACGGACAGCACGAGACGCGGCCCGAAATCACGCGCCGGGTTGATCGCGTAACCCGTCGTCCCGCCCAGGGAAAGGCCGATCACCCAGACCAAAACCGCCACCGGAAAGGCACCTAGCGAACCCAGGCCGATGGTTGCGTTCGCATCGCTCGCAATCGTGATATTCGGGCCGGCGAGATAAAAAACCACGAAGACTAGGAGGAAAGTGCCGATGACTTCGTTGACAAAATTCATCGGCAGATTGCGAATCGCCGGCTCGGTACAGAAACAGGCACGTTTGCTGCCTTGATCCTCGGTGATCGCGAAGTGATCCTTGTAAAAAAGCCATACGACAAACCCAGCGATTATCGCGCCCGCTATCTGACCGGCGAGATAAGTGGGCACTTGCGCCAACGGTAACATGTGTGCCGCCCAAAGCCCTATGGTGACGGCGGGATTGATATGGGCGCCGCTTACCGGCGCGGCGACCACCACCCCGATGAACACGGCAAACGCCCAGCCGGTGGTAATCACCATCCAGTTACCGCCGCCGGTTTTGGTGTCTTTCAAGACGCAGTTGGCGACCACGCCGTTACCCAAGAGGACCAAGAGTGCCGTCCCGATCATTTCACTGGTGAAAATTGTCATCATTTACTCCTTAATCATCTTTCAAATCAACAATATTGCTCATTCCTCGTCAATCCAGTGGCGCGCCGCGTCAACCGCCTTGTGCCAGTAGTGGAGTACATGCGCGACTTTTTCCCTTTCCATTTTCGCGGAGAAGACGCGCTCCTTCTGCCACTGCTTGGAAATCTCGTCAACGCCTGTCCAGAAGCCGACACCCAGTCCGGCGAGATAGGCGGCGCCCGCCGCGGTGGTTTCGAGAATTTTCGGACGTACCACCTCGAAGCCGAAAAGATCGGCCTGTATTTGCATGAGCAGGTCACTCGCGCTCGCGCCGCCATCGACTCTGAGTTCTTCGGTCGCCGTGCCGGCGTCGGCCTCCATCGCTTTTACGATGTCATGTACTTGCAGGGCGATGCCTTCGAGGGTGGCGCGAGCGATATGCGCGTCGCTGCTGCCGCGAGTAATGCCGATGATCGTGCCGCGCGCATACTGATCCCAATAAGGCGCGCCCATGCCGGACAGAGACGGTACGAAATACACGCCGCCATTGTCCGGCACGGTTGCCGCGAGCGCGTTGATTTCATCGGCGCTACGGATAATTTTGAGTCCGTCGCGCAGCCATTGAATTGCCGCGCCACCGACAAACACCCCCCCTTCCAGGGCATAAGTCGTCTTGCCGTCGATCATCCAGGCGACGGTGGAAAGCAGATGGTTTTTCGATTCCACCACTTCGTAACCGGTGTTCATCAACAGGAAACAGCCGGTGCCGTAGGTGGTTTTCACCACCCCCCGTTCGACCCCCATCTGTCCGAACAGGGCGGCCTGTTGGTCACCGGCGATCCCGGCGATCGGTACTTCCGCGCCGGGCAGAAAACGCTGGTCGACAACGCCATAGACTTCACTGCTCGAAGCCACCCTCGGCAACAGCGACGCCGGCACTTCGAAAAGGGCGAGCAGTTCCTCGTCCCAGGCCATCGTGTGAATATTGAACAGCATGGTGCGGCTCGCGTTGCTCGGATCGGTGACATGGACCTTGCCGTTCGTGAGTTTCCAGATGAGCCAACTGTCCACCGTGCCGAAACACAGTTCGCCTTTTTCGGCTTTGGCACGGGCGCCTTCCACGTTCTCTAGAAGCCAGTGAATCTTACTCGCGGAGAAATACGCATCGATGACCAAGCCGGTCTTGGCACGAATGCTCTCGCCATGTTGCGCCTTCAAGGTGTCGCAATAGCGCGCGGTACGGCGATCCTGCCAGACGATGGCATTATGGATCGGCGCGCCGCTCGCGCGATCCCAGAGAATGGTCGTCTCACGCTGGTTGGTGATCCCGAGCGCGGCGAGTTGCGACGGCTCGATCTGTGCTTTTGCCAGTGCCTCGGTGATCACCGCGAGTTGACTGCTCCAGATTTCCAGGGCATCGTGCGCCACCCAGCCTGGTTGTGGGAAATATTGGGAAAAATCTCGCTGCGAGACGGCGACGATTTCGCCCTCGTGATTGAATACGATCGCCCGCGAGGACGTCGTGCCCTGATCGATGGCCAATATGTATTGTTCACTCATATTTTGTCTCCTCATCTCAAATAGAAAGGGTGTATTGTTCCGTAAGCATATGGAACTCTTCAATTTCCCGGGTTTTTCTGGCCTCGTCCCATTGCCGCTTGTCGGCGATGAACTTGGCCACCGCCGCAGCGGATTCGCGGGCGGCGACGGCGTCCAAAAACAACAGGCGAATACGCCTCGCCAAAATATCTCCCAGGCTTTCGGCCATTTCATTATCGAGCGCCCAGGCGACCTGCGCGTAGGTATAGGGATAGTTCGCATGGATCTTCGCCGCGAGCGCCGGATCTGCGGCGGCCATTGCCGCGATCGCGGCGGCATCACCGCCATAAGGTGCGAGCGGTGTGTCATCGGGATGGGTGTCGTCCGGCACATGGCCGTGCAAACAAAGATCGGCGGTGACACAGGGTTTCTTTGGAAGAAGACCGGCCCGTGCTGCCGCGTCCAGAGTATCCTCGGCCATCTGCCGGTAAGTCGTCCACTTGCCACCGAAAATGTGGACGAGGCCGGACGGCGCGATCTCCACTTTGTGGGAACGCGAAACTTCCTTGGTCGCCTTGCCTTGCCCTACTGGCGCCGCGAGCGGACGCAAACCGACAAAAACGCTCTTGACATCGGCACGGGTCGGCGCCCGCAACAGATACTCGCGCGCTGTATCGAGAATGAACGCAATTTCTTCCTCGCGCGGCTTCGGTTCATACTTGATTGCCTTGACGGGCGTGTCGGTCGTCCCAACGATCAGTTTGTCGTGCCAAGGCACAATGAACAGTACGCGCCCGTCGCGCGTTTTCGGCGCCATCAGCGCGTCGTTACCGGGCAGAAAGGCGCGATCGAGCACCAAATGGATGCCCTGGCTCGGCACGAGTCTCGGCTTGGAGCGAGGTTCATCCATCGCGATCAGGGAATCGGCGAAGATACCGGTCGCGTTGACCACACATTTGCCCTTGATCGCAAAGGACTGGCTGCTCGGGGTATCGCGACAGTGTACGCCCGCGATTTTACCCGCATTGTCTTTGCAAAGTCCGGTAACCGGAAAATAGTTGAGCACCGTGCCACCATGATCGACAATGCTTTCGGCAAGAGTGACCGCAAGACGGGCATCGTCGAACTGACCGTCGTAGTAACAAACCCCGCCGGCGACGCGCTTTCCGGCCTTGACCCCGGCAAGGCGCCTCTCCGCCTGCGCCACGGACAGAGAACGGGTGCTGCCGATGCTTGGTTTTTTGGCCAAACAATCATAAAGCCATAGACCCGATCGATAGTACATGTGCCGTCCCCATGTCTCACACGGGATGACAAAGGCCTGCGTTTTGCACAGATGGGGGGCGTTATGGATCAATCGCCCCCGCTCGACGAGCGCCTCACGTACCAGCCGCAGATTTCCCTGAGCGAGATAACGGACACCGCCATGAATCAGCTTGGTGGAACGGCTCGAAGTGGCGCTCGCGAAATCACGGGCTTCGACGAGCAACGTGGAAAAACCGCGCGTTACCGCATCAAGGGCAATACCAAGACCCGAAGCACCACCACCAATAACGATGACATCCCATTCTCTGCCACACGCCAAAATATCGATCGAATTCTGTCTTTGCATGTAATGTTCACCTGCTATCGAGAAAACGGATTAGGCATAATCGGTTTTTCATCTTTGAAGCGACCCTCTCCTAATATCAACCCGGCGGCAATTTATATAGGTTATGTAGCATAGGCGATTGACTCTGCATCAAAGTATTTTTTAACCCGTTCAGGACGACGCTGAAGCTTCAACATGCAGGATCGTGTACGTTACTTTAGGTCGCTAACCGAACGTGCCGCTGCGCCACTATGTACCATGCCTTTCAGGTCACAGTGTAGATATTCATCCGGATTTAACTCTGGGGAGTAAGCTGGCAGAAAGAAGACTTCCAAATATCGCTTAACAGTCTTTCGCTCCAACCAGCGCTTAACGACCTTTGCGTGGTGTACTCGCAAGTTATCCAGAATCAGAAATACCTGACCAGGCGTTGATTCGATCAGCGCGCGTAAGAATTTCTTCAGAACCTTGGCTGTCATGGTCGATTCGTACAACATGAATCGCACAGTGCCCTGATTGGTGATTGCCGAAATCATGTTGAGTGATACTCGCTTCGCTGGCAAAGGCTGCACCGGTGTTTGCCCTTTTGGCGCGTAGCACCAACCGTGTTGGGTGTGATTCTTCATTCCCGTTTCGTCACCCCAGAAAATCTGGGCATTCCCTGCCTTTGCGCGAGCTTTGATCTGCGGATACTCCTCCTTCAGCCAAGCATCAACGCGAGATGGGTTTTGCTCCCAAGCCTTCTTCAAAGGCTTTTGAGGCGTAAAACCCCAGCGCTTAAGGTAATCGCCCATCGGACGAACTGGGATATCGATACCCCAGAATTGTTTAATCAATTGAGCAATTGCACGCCGTGTCCAAAGCGCAAAGTCGAGCTTATGCTGGTCAGGCATCTGATCACGGATTGCTTTAATGACAAGCTGTTCTTGCTGTTCAGTCAGTCGCCTTGGCTTATTTTTAGGGCCTCGCTTTTGAACGGCGATAGCCTCGGTACCACCGACTTCATAGCGCTGATACCAGCGTCCAACTGTGTCGGGGTGAACGTCAAGAAGTTGACCAATCTGGCGAAAAGTTTTGCCTTTCTCGCGTAATCGTATCGCCTTCTGTCTCAGGAGTTCCTGTTGCTCTGGGCTGAGCTTGCGTGCATCTGTATTCATGCGCGCATGATATCAGATGTAAATTGACACCGGATTAATAACATAAATAGTGCGGAAAATAGTAAATAAAATTAATGAGCAATGGCTAAACTAGTTTTCTAAGATACATACCAACCAGGGGATATCTAAATATAATTAGAATCTGCAGAAACTATAGAAGCATAGATATCGGCATTAAATGTTAGGTTCCATATTGTGATAGAGGGGATTGATTTTGAATCTTTCCGGTTCTTTTGCCCATATCTTGCAAACGTATTCGTATGGGGTCAGACCTCGCAACATTTTTAGCCGTTTCGCAAAATGATACGCCGTAACAAATGCTTGCAGGTGGCTGCGCCTCTGCTCGTGATTTTCATCGTAATCGCGCTTAATCGTTGCTTCCTTGAGTGTTCGGTTCATCCGCTCGACCTGTCCGTTGCTCCAGGGAGAATTGACCTTGGTGAGACGATGTTCAATGCCATGCGCCCAGCAGAGGCGATCGAAAATATCGGCGAAGGCGCGGCTGTCTTTTTTACGGTTGGTGAACTGGATACCGTTGTCCGTCAGGATGGGGAGGATCTGCTACGCTACGGTAGCGATCAGGTGACGCAAGAACCCGGCAGCAATCATCCTGGTTTTTTCTCATGCAGTTCGGTATACGCAAACTTGCAGCTGCCGTCGATGCCTACGAACAGTGGCAGCTTGCCTTCTTGCGTAGCCACTTCAGCAATGTCGATATGGAAATAGCCAATGGGGTATTTCTTGGCTGCTTTGTCACCTTCTCTCTCCGGCAGTCGGCTGATGCCGTGACGCTGCAAACAACGATGCAATGACGAACGAGTCAGATTGGGGAGGCTGCTTTGCAGGGCATATAAACAGTCATCCAGAGGAAACAGGGTGTGCTTGCGCAGGGTGTGCTTGCGCAACGCAAAAATCATCGCTTCTTCCTCGGTACTTAGCACTGTGGAATGCGAGCTTTTCGACCCCATCGGGACATCGCAAACGTGATCTCTTTTTTTCCACTTGGTTACCGTCTTGGGGTTTAAGTCGTGGCGCTCGGCCAGCCTGGTTATGCTCTTTGGCTCTGTTGTATCGCTCGACGCACTACCTCTGTCGTTTTGGCACTGCCGTGTAATATCTGTCCCATAATTCCTCCTGTGTCGGTAAGGCATTAAAACATATACCAGCACACCGGGGTACTAAACAGTCGAACATGCCATAGGGCGCATGAAGAAATTCCCCATCCTCGCAGATAGAGGCTGCTATTACCGCTCCCGCCACAGGACAAAGTCGTGATCGCGGGCATGAAAAACGCTAGTCGCGGGATTTTGAAAACGGAAAACATAAAGACGCGGCCACACTGAGCAAAATTATTCCACTTTCGAAACGGGTCTATTCTCTTTAAACGAGAGAAGTAAGACTATATTCCGGTTTGTCGTTAAAATATATACAAATGTTAATATTTTTTGTTACAAAGAAGATTACAATTCGAGTAGAATCTCATAAATTATATTTAGCATAATAGAAAGGTAGATTTTGATATGAACTATAATATTTTCTTATCATTCCGAAAAAACCAAGCTGTCTTTCGGTGCACAAGAGAAGCGGTGATTATAGGATTGACAATGATCAGCGCTTTTTTTTCTATCCATGCAAAAGCTAATTTAATTAACACATTAACAACCTGTGCATTAGGAAGAAGGAGTCACGAAATAGTATATAAAAAGAACCCTGGCCCGACGAACAACGGTCGTATGAAGGATGGAAGTGGCACTTATACTCTAGTTGCCGGTTGCAATGCCTCTGCAAATGGACAATTAGCTGTTACCGCATATGGTGTTTTCTCTAATGTCAAAG
This sequence comes from Cardiobacteriaceae bacterium, assembly GCA_965277745.1. Classification (GTDB taxonomy): domain Bacteria; phylum Pseudomonadota; class Gammaproteobacteria; order Cardiobacteriales; family Cardiobacteriaceae. The sequence continues at coordinate 1,994,313 of OZ255837.1, read as the reverse complement.
GAAATGGCGGTACCGCATTGGGCTTCAATACAAATGCAGATGCATACGCTGTCGCCTCTGGTGTAGAGGCAAATGCGGGCGGTGCGTATTCCATCGCTATTGGCGCTGATGCACAAACACATGGCAATGGTTCCATTGCTATCGGGCAAGATGCACATTCACTCGGACAAAACACGAGCAGCATCGTTATCGGTAAAGGCGCACAAAGTGGAAAAAGTGGAAGAACAATTCAAGAGGCTATTTCGATTGGGGCTGACTCAAAGACCCTTAATTCACAGGACATTGCGATAGGCAATTCTGCTTACGCATCCGGTCCGCGTGCTTCCGCCATTGGTTCCAACGCGAATGCCGACAAAACATGGGCCGTTGCCCTTGGCAGCGGGTCGACGACAGCGACAGAAGCGACATCTATCTCGAAATTTGCCCATAATAAATTGACCTACAAGGGGTTTCAGGGACAGGCATCGAGTGCCGGCAGGCAAGTCTCCATCGGTTCCGTAGGTGACGAACGTCAGATCAAAAATGTCGCCGCCGGTGAGATTAGCGCAAAAAGCACTGACACAATCAATGGCAGTCAATTGTTTGCCGTGACCGGCGTTTTAGGCAACGTCGCCCAAAGCACCGTCACCATTTTAGGCGGCTCCGCGAAGATAGGCAGAAACGGCGCCCTCACCATGAGTGATATCGGCAACACCGGTCAAAACACCATCGACGCGGCCATCGACCACAATCGCGGCAACATTGAACGAAACACCAAAACGACCCAAAACACCGTCGCCATTTTAGGCGGCACCGCGAAGATAGGCAGAAACGGCGCCCTCACCATGAGCGATATCGGCAACACCGGTCAAAACACCATCGACGCGGCCATCGACCACAATCGCGGCAACATCGTCCAAAATACCCAGGATGTTGCAGAAAACCGCAACCAGATCGAAACCCTCGCCAAGACCAAAGGCGCGAAAAGCGAAGTCAAAAGCGGGAAAAACATTCTCGTCGATAGCACAACCGGCAAGGACGGACAAAGCATCTATACCGTGGCGACAAAAGACAAGGTCGCTTTCGACAGCGCCACCTTCGGCGACACGGTCATCGATAAACAGGGCCTGCGCCTGGGCAAGGATAAGGTTACTTTGAACGACAGCGGACTGTTGATCAAAGATGGTCCGAGCATCACCACAGGCGGTATCGATGTCAACGGTCTGAAGATAAGCGGACTGGGCGATGGCGCAATATCCGCAACATCGACCGACGCCGTCAACGGCGCACAGTTGTTCAACGTTTCGGAAGACGTCGAGCAAAACCGCGGCAACATTGAACGAAACACCAAAACGACCCAAAACACCGTCGCCATTTTAGGCGGCACCGCGAAGATAGGCAGCGACGGCGCCCTCACCATGAGCGATATCGGCAACACCGGTCAAAACACCATCGACGCGGCCATCGACCACAATCGCGGCAACATCGTCCAAAATACCCAGGATGTTGCAGAAAACCGCAACCAGATCGAAACCCTCGCCAAGACCAAAGGCGCGAAAAGCGAAGTCAAAAGCGGGAAAAACATTCTCGTCGATAGCACAACCGGCAAGGACGGACAAAGCATCTATACCGTGGCGACAAAAGACAAGGTCGCTTTCGACAGCGCCACCTTCGGCGACACGGTCATCGATAAACAGGGCCTGCGCCTGGGCAAGGATAAGGTTACTTTGAACGACAGCGGACTGTTGATCAAAGATGGTCCGAGCATCACCACAGGCGGTATCGATGTCAACGGTCTGAAGATAAGCGGACTGGGCGATGGCGCAATATCCGCAACATCGACCGACGCCGTCAACGGCGCACAGTTGTTCAACGTTTCGGAAGACGTCGAGCAAAACCGCGGCAACATTGAACGAAACACCAAAACGACCCAAAACACCGTCGCCATTTTAGGCGGCACCGCGAAGATAGGCAGCGACGGCGCCCTCACCATGAGCGATATCGGCAACACCGGTCAAAACACCATCGACGCGGCCATCGACCACAATCGCGGCAACATCGTCCAAAATACCCAGGATGTTGCAGAAAACCGCAACCAGATCGAAACCCTCGCCAAGACCAAAGGCGCGAAAAGCGAAGTCAAAAGCGGGAAAAACATTCTCGTCGATAGCACAACCGGCAAGGACGGACAAAGCATCTATACCGTGGCGACAAAAGACAAGGTCGCTTTCGACAGCGCCACCTTCGGCGACACGGTCATCGATAAACAGGGCCTGCGCCTGGGCAAGGATAAGGTTACTTTGAACGACAGCGGACTGTTGATCAAAGATGGTCCGAGCATCACCACAGGCGGTATCGATGTCAACGGTCTGAAGATAAGCGGACTGGGCGATGGCGCAATATCCGCAACATCGACCGACGCCGTCAACGGCGCGCAGTTGTTCAACGTTTCGGAAGACGTCGAGCAAAACCGCGGCAACATCGTCCAAAATACCCAGGATGTTGCAGAAAACCGCAACCAGATCGAAACCCTCGCCAAGACCAAAGGCGCGAAAAGCGAAGTCAAAAGCGGGAAAAACATTCTCGTCGATAGCACAACCGGCAAGGACGGACAAAGCATCTATACCGTGGCGACAAAAGACAAGGTCGCTTTCGACAGCGCCACCTTCGGCGACACGGTCATCGATAAACAGGGCCTGCGCCTGGGCAAGGATAAGGTTACTTTGAACGACAGCGGACTGTTGATCAAAGATGGTCCGAGCATCACCACAGGCGGTATCGATGTCAACGGTCTGAAGATAAGCGGACTGGGCGATGGCGCAATATCCGCAACATCGACCGACGCCGTCAACGGCGCACAGTTGTTCAACGTTTCGGAAGACGTCGAGCAAAACCGCGGCAACATTGAACGAAACACCAAAACGACCCAAAACACCGTCGCCATTTTAGGCGGCACCGCGAAGATAGGCAGCGACGGCGCCCTCACCATGAGCGATATCGGCAACACCGGTCAAAACACCATCGACGCGGCCATCGACCACAATCGCGGCAACATCGTCCAAAATACCCAGGATGTTGCAGAAAACCGCAACCAGATCGAAACCCTCGCCAAGACCAAAGGCGCGAAAAGCGAAGTCAAAAGCGGGAAAAACATTCTCGTCGATAGCACAACCGGCAAGGACGGACAAAGCATCTATACCGTGGCGACAAAAGACAAGGTCGCTTTCGACAGCGCCACCTTCGGCGACACGGTCATCGATAAACAGGGCCTGCGCCTGGGCAAGGATAAGGTTACTTTGAACGACAGCGGACTGTTGATCAAAGATGGTCCGAGCATCACCACAGGCGGTATCGATGTCAACGGTCTGAAGATAAGCGGACTGGGCGATGGCGCAATATCCGCAACATCGACCGACGCCGTCAACGGCGCGCAGTTGTTCAACGTTTCGGAAGACGTCGAGCAAAACCGCGGCAACATCGTCCAAAATACCCAGGATGTTGCAGAAAACCGCAACCAGATCGAAACCCTCGCCAAGACCAAAGGCGCGAAAAGCGAAGTCAAAAGCGGGAAAAACATTCTCGTCGATAGCACAACCGGCAAGGACGGACAAAGCATCTATACCGTGGCGACAAAAGACAAGGTCGCTTTCGACAGCGCCACCTTCGGCGACACGGTCATCGATAAACAGGGCCTGCGCCTGGGCAAGGATAAGGTTACTTTGAACGACAGCGGACTGTTGATCAAAGATGGTCCGAGCATCACCACAGGCGGTATCGATGTCAACGGTCTGAAGATAAGCGGACTGGGCGATGGCGCAATATCCGCAACATCGACCGACGCCGTCAACGGCGCGCAGTTGTTCAACGTTTCGGAAGACGTCGAGCAAAACCGCGGCAACATCGTCCAAAATACCCAGGATGTTGCAGAAAACCGCAACCAGATCGAAACCCTCGCCAAGACCAAAGGCGCGAAAAGCGAAGTCAAAAGCGGGAAAAACATTCTCGTCGATAGCACAACCGGCAAGGACGGACAAAGCATCTATACCGTGGCGACAAAAGACAAGGTCGCTTTCGACAGCGCCACCTTCGGCGACACGGTCATCGATAAACAGGGCCTGCGCCTGGGCAAGGATAAGGTTACTTTGAACGACAGCGGACTGTTGATCAAAGATGGTCCGAGCATCACCACAGGCGGTATCGATGTCAACGGTCTGAAGATAAGCGGACTGGGCGATGGCGCAATATCCGCAACATCGACCGACGCCATCAACGGCGCACAGTTGTTCAACGTTTCGGAAGACGTCGAGCAAAACCGCGGCAACATTGAACGAAACACCAAAACGACCCAAAACACCGTCGCCATTTTAGGCGGCACCGCGAAGATAGGCAGCGACGGCGCCCTCACCATGAGCGATATCGGCAACACCGGTCAAAACACCATCGACGCGGCCATCGACCACAATCGCGGCAACATCGTCCAAAATACCCAGGATGTTGCAGAAAACCGCAACCAGATCGAAACCCTCGCCAAGACCAAAGGCGCGAAAAGCGAAGTCAAAAGCGGGAAAAACATTCTCGTCGATAGCACAACCGGCAAGGACGGACAAAGCATCTATACCGTGGCGACAAAAGACAAGGTCGCTTTCGACAGCGCCACCTTCGGCGACACGGTCATCGATAAACAGGGCCTGCGCCTGGGCAAGGATAAGGTTACTTTGAACGACAGCGGACTGTTGATCAAAGATGGTCCGAGCATCACCACAGGCGGTATCGATGTCAACGGTCTGAAGATAAGCGGACTGGGCGATGGCGCAATATCCGCAACATCGACCGACGCCATCAACGGCGCACAGTTGTTCAACGTTTCGGAAGACGTCGAGCAAAACCGCGGCAACATTGAACGAAACACCAAAACGACCCAAAACACCGTCGCCATTTTAGGCGGCACCGCGAAGATAGGCAGCGACGGCGCCCTCACCATGAGCGATATCGGCAACACCGGTCAAAACACCATCGACGCGGCCATCGACCACAATCGCGGCAACATCGTCCAAAATACCCAGGATGTTGCAGAAAACCGCAACCAGATCGAAACCCTCGCCAAGACCAAAGGCGCGAAAAGCGAAGTCAAAAGCGGGAAAAACATTCTCGTCGATAGCACAACCGGCAAGGACGGACAAAGCATCTATACCGTGGCGACAAAAGACAAGGTCGCTTTCGACAGCGCCACCTTCGGCGACACGGTCATCGATAAACAGGGCCTGCGCCTGGGCAAGGATAAGGTTACTTTGAACGACAGCGGACTGTTGATCAAAGATGGTCCGAGCATCACCACAGGCGGTATCGATGTCAACGGTCTGAAGATAAGCGGACTGGGCGATGGCGCAATATCCGCAACATCGACCGACGCCGTCAACGGCGCGCAGTTGTTCAACGTTTCGGAAGACGTCGAGCAAAACCGCGGCAACATCGTCCAAAATACCCAGGATGTTGCAGAAAACCGCAACCAGATCGAAACCCTCGCCAAGACCAAAGGCGCGAAAAGCGAAGTCAAAAGCGGGAAAAACATTCTCGTCGATAGCACAACCGGCAAGGACGGACAAAGCATCTATACCGTGGCGACAAAAGACAAGGTCGCTTTCGACAGCGCCACCTTCGGCGACACGGTCATCGATAAACAGGGCCTGCGCCTGGGCAAGGATAAGGTTACTTTGAACGACAGCGGACTGTTGATCAAAGATGGTCCGAGCATCACCACAGGCGGTATCGATGTCAACGGTCTGAAGATAAGCGGACTGGGCGATGGCGCAATATCCGCAACATCGACCGACGCCGTCAACGGCGCGCAGTTGTTCAACGTTTCGGAAGACGTCGAGCAAAACCGCGGCAACATCGTCCAAAATACCCAGGATGTTGCAGAAAACCGCAACCAGATCGAAACCCTCGCCAAGACCAAAGGCGCGAAAAGCGAAGTCAAAAGCGGGAAAAACATTCTCGTCGATAGCACAACCGGCAAGGACGGACAAAGCATCTATACCGTGGCGACAAAAGACAAGGTCGCTTTCGACAGCGCCACCTTCGGCGACACGGTCATCGATAAACAGGGCCTGCGCCTGGGCAAGGATAAGGTTACTTTGAACGACAGCGGACTGTTGATCAAAGATGGTCCGAGCATCACCACAGGCGGTATCGATGTCAACGGTCTGAAGATAAGCGGACTGGGCGATGGCGCAATATCCGCAACATCGACCGACGCCGTCAACGGCGCACAGTTGTTCAACGTTTCGGAAGACGTTAGGCAAATAAGCAAACAAATAAAGACACAACAAAATACTATCGACAAATTTGTCGGCTGGAACATCGTAAGCGACGAGAACGGAAAACAAAATTCTCAAAAAATCAAGATCGGGAATCAGGGCCAAATCCATTTTAACGGCAACGAAAATCTCATTGTAAAAATAAAGGGCAAAGACAATGACGCTGAGGTCAACCTTGCGCTCAAACCAAATCCGAAGGTCGACACTTTGACTGCCACCCAGAGCGTCACGGTCGGCGCTAGCGTGATCAACACAAGCGGCTTGACCATTGAAGACGGTCCAAGCATGAAGAAAAACGGCATCGATGGCGGTGGCAAAAAGATCCGCCACATCAAGGCCGGTGAACTGTCGGAAACATCGACCGACGCCATCACCGGCGGGCAACTCTTTGCCACCAACCAGAATGTCGCGGCCAACAAACAGGAAATCGATCACCTTATTTCCCATGGAGTAGCCCAGGGAATTGCCAATGGCTCCGCCGGGATTGTCCAGTACTCCGACAAAGAAGCCCCGACCCTGCCAAACGGAAACAAGAAGAGCAACGATGTCACCCTGGTGGGGAAAACGAGCGAACAGGCGGTGACCATTCACAATGTCGGGGCAGGCAGAACCAACACCGACGCAGTCAATCTGGGGCAACTTCATGCCACGGAAGGCCGCCTTAATGACCGCCTGAACAGTCTGGACGTACGCGTCCGCGCCGGTATTGCCTCGGCGCTCGCGAGCGCGGCCTTGCCGCAGGCCTATCTGGCGAGGGAGTCGGTGATTTCCGCAGCGACCTCCAACTATCGCGGCGAGCAGGCGCTTTCGATCGGCGCCTCGACGGTCAGTCCCAACGGGAGATGGATCGTCAAGGGCACAGCCAACTTCAATCACGAGGATGCGAGTGTCGCGCTCGGCATCGGGTACAAATTCTAAGACAGCCATTCACCCTTGAGACGGGCAGCGCCCGCCAAAGGGTGATGAATCGATGCGTTACGGATAAGAAAACTGATACCGAAGCGGCCGCGAGCGAAGCGCCGAAACACCCTGATGCGCCCGTGACGGCGAAGAATATAGCGGCCAAAGCGTCCCGGCAAGAGCGACGAAGAGAAAAAGGATTTCCTTATTCCAGCAACAGGGCGTCGTCGAAAAGCCTCTCTGCGCATTGTTTTTCAAACAGGTCCAAAAGATCGGACACATCCAGTGATTGACGCGCCTCGCCGGTGATATCGAAAACCACATTTCCGCGATGTAGCATCACCGTACGCGAACCAATATCAAGCGCCTGACGCATGCTGTGCGTGACCATGATCGTGGTCAGGGATTTTTTCGCGACAAGCTCGCGCGTGAGTTCAATGACGAAAGTGGCGGTTCTCGGATCAAGGGCCGCGGTGTGTTCGTCGAGCAAAAGCACGCTCGACGGTTGCAAACTCGCCATCAGCAGACTGAGCGCCTGCCGCTGTCCACCGGAGAGCATCCCCACGCGGTCTTTGAGACGATTTTCCAGGCCGAGATGTAATTGCGACAGCACCACCCGAAAGTACTGTTGATCGCGACCATGCACCGCCTGTCCAATCCCACGGCGTCCTCCGCGTTTCATAGCTAGCGCGAGATTTTCCTCGACACTGAGCGGCGCGCAGGTACCGGCGAGCGGATCCTGAAACACTCGCGCGACTTCACGGCTGCGTCGATGCGCCGGTATCTTGGTGATATCACGATGATTGATGACGATTTTTCCGCTATCGATCGCTACTTCTCCTGAAAGTGCGTTGAGCAAGGTCGATTTTCCCGCCCCATTGGAGCCGATGACGGTAACGAATTCCCCTTGAGAAATAGAGAGGGAAAGGCCCCGCAATACCGGATTTTCGAGCGGCGTGCCGCGATGAAAGCTTTTACGAATCTGTTGCAATTCGATCACGAGGGTTTACCTACAAACGTTTTGGCCACAAAGGCGCGGATATCGCCAAGCTTGATCGCGCCAAGCATGAGTACCGTGGTAATGAGATTGATGTCGCCCGGCTGCAATCCGAGACTGTCTCCGTTAAGCGCCAAGGCGATGATCAGGCGAAACATGATTGAGCCGACCATACAGGCGAGCAGCGCCAGGAACACATTCTTTGGCGCGAGGATCGCCTCTCCGCCGATCAGTGAGGCGAGTCCGATAACCAGTACACCGCTGCCAAGGGTCACATCCGCCGAGCCACGACTTTGTGCGAACAGTCCACCGGCGAGCGCGACAAGACCGTTGGCGACGGCAATGCCGAGGACGATCATCCAACCGGTCGCCACCCCTTGGGCGCGCACCATCCCCGGATTGGCTCCGGTAGCACGCATGGCAAGACCGATTTCCGAGTTCAGGAACCACCACAGCAAGCCGGTTACGATCACCATGACGACGGCGAACAGAAGCACCGGCACCAGTTCGATGTCAAGCGGCAAAGCATAAAACGGCGTGAGCACCGTATCCTCTCCGAGCAGCGGCAGGTTCGGTCGTCCCATGATGCGCAGGTTGATCGAATACAAACCGTACATGACGAGAATCGAGGCGAGCAGATGAAGAATCCGCAAGCGCACGTTGAGAAACCCCGTCACCGCGCCGGCGAACATTCCGCAAAGGGCGGCGACGAAAGTCCCAAGGTACGGGTTCCAGCCGGCGAGAATTGCCGCAGCGCTCACCGCTGCCCCGAGGGGAAAACTACCCTCGACAGTGAGATCGGGAAAATCAAGCACGCGGAAGGAAAGATAAATGGAAAAGGCGACGAGACTGTAAATACAGCCCGTTTCGATCGCGCCCCAGAACGCGGTCGCACTCAGCATGGTTCAATCGTCATTGATCAGGTGATTTGCCAGCTTACGGCGTGTTGCGCTCGTTTGCCGTGACGATGTGGGCGGCACGATCAAGCACCGCCTGGGGAAGGACAACGCCCATGCGTTTTGCCGCTTCGGGATTGAGATAAAGCTGAGGGTTGTCCAGCCATTTGACCGGAATGTCGCCGGCATTGGTGCCGCCGAGAATCGCGGCGATCTGCGCGCCCGTCGCGCGACCGATGTCATCGTAACTGAACCCGAGCGCCGCGATCGCCCCCTGTGCCACGGAAGAAGTATCGGCGGTGAAAAGTGGTATTTTACTCGCTTCGGCGGTCTGGATAATCGAGGAAAAGGCGCTGGCTGCGGTATTGTCGGTGGTGATATAGAAAGCGTCTACCCTGCCGACCAGGGAACGCGCCGCATCGAGGACTTCCCCGGATTTGGTCGCCGGTACCTTGAATAGGGTCATACCTCTCGCTTTCAGGGCTTTTTCGAGCGCCTCGTTCGCCGCGAGGGAATTGGCTTCGCCGGGATTGTATACCGTGCCGATTTTTTTTGCCTCGGGGAGAATGACGCGCATCATTTCGACGTTTTTCGCGAGCGGTACCGCATCGCTGACGCCGGTGACATTTTTCCCCGGACGTTCGGGATTGTCGACCAGTCTCGCCGAGACAGGATCGGTAACCGCTGTGAAAACAAGCGGAAAGCGTCCGTGTGCCGCGGCGGCGAGCGTCTGTGCCGACGGCGTGGAAATGCCGACCATTACGGCCGGCTGATCGCCGGCGAATTTTTTCGCGATCTGCGCGGCGATTGAGGCGTCTCCCTGGGCGATTTCGTGCTTGATGGTGATTTCCCCGCCATCGTCAAATCCCTGTTCGGCTAGCTCATCGACAATACCACGATAAGCGGCGTCGAGCGCTGGATGTGCGACGATCTGAGTGATCGCGACAAGCGGCGCTTCGGCGGCATAAACAGGGAAAAATAATGCGGCCAGTAAGGCGGCGATGGACACTTTCAGCGAAGGTTTCATTGGCTCTCCTGGAAAAGGATTATTTTTCGGCAAGAATTTGCGAGGCCCTGGCGCGAATTTTTACCTCAAGCGGCACCCCCTGTCGGGCGGCAGCGGCCGGATTGAGGACAATCCGCGTCTTCTCGACAGCCGAGACCGCCAGATCGCCTGCTTTGGCGCCGCGCAGGATCGCCGCCACTTTCCGCGCCGTCAGGCGCCCGACATCGTATTCGTCATAGCCGACCCCGACCGCCGCACCCTTGGCCACGGAAAACGTATCGAAAGTAAACAAGGGAATCACGTTGCGATCGGCCACCTGAACGACAGAGGCTATCGCGCTCGCCACCGTGTTATCGAGCGTTGTCAGGATGACATCCACGCGCCCTACCAAAGAACGGCCCGCATCCAAGACTTCCGCCGTATTCGCGACCGGCGCAGCGAGAAAAGTGAGTCCGCGCGCGGCGCACATTTTTTCGAGAATCGCGTTGCTCGCGTGAGAATTGTCCTCACCGGGATTGAAAATCGTGCCGATACGCTTCGTCTCGGGCAGCAACTCGACAATGGTGTCGAGCATCGCCGCGTAGGCGATCGATTCCCTGACGCCGGTGACATTCCCGCCCGGTTTTTCCAGATTGTCGACGAGCCTCGCACCGATCGGGTCGGTAACGCCGGTAAAGACCACCGGAATGACGCCGCGCACCGCGGCCAATACCGCCTGAGCCGAAGGAGTGGTACTCGCGACGATAAGCGCCGGCTTGTCCCCGGCGAATTTCTGCGCGATCTGGGTGTTGATCGCCATATCGCCCTGTGCGATCTGGTAGTCGATACGGAAGTCTTTACCTATTTTATAGCCCGCGTTTTCCAGTTCCTCGATCATCCCCTGGTAAATGGCGGAAAGCGCCGGATGGGCGATGATTTGCGAATAGGCGACCAATGGCGGATTTTTTTCCCGCGCGAACGACGGCAAAGACAATCCGCTCAGACAAAGCATCGCCATCACTTGCAGAAATCGCCGCCCCATTTTCATCCTCCCAACGCAAAAGCTTACCCTACCACAAATTCTTGCCGCAACGCAGTGCCATGTCCCCCGGAGGAGGAGACAAATCGGCAACGAGTGCGGAAATTTCGTCTGAGATGACGCGCGCCGCTCTCAATGCTCGAACTCCCGCGGGAAGCGCACCATCGACTGCGGCGCTATCTGCCCCAGCATTCTCGGGAAATTTGCGCCCGCGCATTCTGCCCGTTCGCCCTTTTCACGTTCGTGCTGGTCAGGGTGAAGGTGCCGCAGCGGTCATTGGCCTGTGGCCCGGTCGGCACCGCTTGCAAGGTGTAGGCCACCGCGGTGGGCGCGACAGAAAAAGACAAATTGTAGCGCACCGTGCCGGAGGCGGGCGATTGCGACAGTCCCCAGGTCTGCAAGCTGTTATTGTTTATGGTGTTCCCAGTGCCATCGTTTGCATAGGAATGGTTGGCAGCGTAATTCTGTTCCATCCGCTGGGCGATTTCCTGGAGCATATTGCGCGCATCGACGCGATGGCTGCGCAAAATATATTCCTGATAACTGGGATAGGCGAAAGCGGCGAGAATGCCGATAATCACCACCACGATCATGATCTCGATCAGGGTAAACCCCGACTGTCTTTTATTGCAACCGCTCATCCTGAAATTCTCCCTTCTGTATTGATACGCAACGAAAGGGTTGGATTGTTTTGCGCATTCGTCACGGTCAGTGTCGCACCGACAAAACCTCTTATCCTGCCGTTGGGAGCAAAACGCAATCTCCCTATATTGTGACTCAAGGTGATCACATCGCTGGTGGATCGCGGCGCATGGTCGAGGAGAATCGAGTTATCGGCGCGGATCACGATCCAGCCGACGGAAAAATCGTTCGCCCCGCCCTGATCACAGCTCACCCCATCGCCGGAGGCGCAAAAACGCACCGTCTCTTTCATCCGCATCGCCTCACGTTGAGCGAGGTAAAAAGCGTTGCGCCACTGCTCCATTTCCGCGCGCAGACGGTTCTTTTCCAGCATCTCGCGATAAGAGGGCACGGCCATCGTCGCGAGAATCCCTAAAATGGCGATGGTCACCATGAGTTCCAGCAGCGTGAAGCCGCGCTGCTTGCTGTTTTCGCTCATCTTCGCCCTCTTCATTGCGTGCCACTGGCGAACAGGTAAGTCGCCTGTAAGAGAATATTGCTCATCCGCGAGGCGCCGCCGTCATCCTGACCGAAGCCGAGGGCCGTGACCCGCAAGAGGATATCATTACTGCCTGGATTGAGTACTTCGACGATGTATCGCGGCGCGACGTCGGTCGTTGCCGCCGCCCCGGAATTTTGCACGACGATCGACCGCCAGGCCGGACTTTGCTGGTGATAGGGAAGATGATAAGCGTTCGCGACCTGTAATCCCGCATTCCAGTCGACGCACTGCCAGGAAGGCAGGATTTGTCGATTATTTCGACAAATATTTCGATTGGCAAGAAAAACGCCTGTTTGTTGTTTCGCTCTGTCGCTCTTCCAGAAAGTATACGCTTGACCGAGGATCGCGGAACGGCATTCCTTGGCATCCGGATCGGGCTGACAAGCGGCTATATTCGCCGCGGAAATATTTGGATTTCCCTGAGCGTCGACGCCACCGCCCAGAATATAGCTTTCCGCTTCACGTAAGGCCAATTGCGCGGACTCGCGGGCATTTTGCATGTCGAAATCAATCCCCGCCTTGCGCTGATCGAGCTGACTGGCGTTAAGGGAAATGCGCAACAGGGAAAGAATCAAGATCAGAAAGACGAGCGTGCTGAGGAGGACGACTCCCGCCTGACGATTTTCGATATTTGCCTTCATTTTTTTCTCCGATTTCCTCAGGGCCGCGCATACAAGGCATTGGGCAGGGCGATGACTTTCGTGTAGCGGCGAAAAAAGCGATCGTTGTCTGTTTTATTTTTACTGACATTCTGCGTGAATTGACCGTTTTGCTGGCGCGCGCAGGTGGGACGTTTATTGCCCTGCGCTTCCGCCAAACGGCGCACCCCGGCATTGTTCGGTACCGGCGCCGCGATCACCACGCAAACCTCGACCCCGACGACGCCTGCCCAGCCGAAATCTTTTTGAGCCTTCGCGTTATTGAGCGCGGTCGCCGTCCGATAGGCGCGAACGCTTTTGCCGCTGACGCTGTCGTCGATCTCCGTTTTGGCGTTGCCTTCGACAGGCGTGGTCAGATAGCGAAACACCAGTTCCCGCACCCCGGGGACAAGGGCGACACGCACTTTGCCGGCGTTGCCGCGGCAGGAAAAGCTGATCTCGCCGTTATTGGCGCCGTCCGCCGCGAGGAAATAGCGATTGACGATAAAGCCGTTTTGGGTAGCGCCCGCCGCGTTGACATTTACTATACCCGCTCCCGAACAGTCAACAGCCGCCGTGCCCAGGGTGTTGCGCTCGGTATCCGCGCCATCGCCATCGGCAATCCTCCCCTGAAAGGCGAACTCGATCTGCTGCGAGGTATTGCCATTACCCGCACCAACAGACTGGCAATTCGGCAAGGCGGCGGCACTCGGCGCCCCGGCAAACGCGCCATCGCAGCCACTTAGCGGACGCATCGCCGCGCAACTGACGAGCCCGATCGGAGTCATATAGTCATTGGATCGCAAATTGATCACAGTACCCGAACCTAGAGCCGCCTGTTGCCTGGCAGCAAAGGAATTGGCCGTGAGCAGGCGGCGATAGACATTGTTGACCGCCGCGTTCCTGAAATTGGACAACAAGGAGGCGTACTTCGTGCCGGCGGTAAGACAAACATTTCCGTTCACATCGGCGAAGTCAACGGCGGGTTCGTCCATGACATCGACATAGCCTGCCTGGTTCGCGTCGCTACCGAGGCGATAGAAGACTTCCCGCGCGGATTGATCCATCTGGGAAAAAAAGGTCGCTTCGCCACTCGCGCGATTGGCGTTCAGATAAAGCGAGGTGAGCGCCAGTAAAAGAATCAAGCCAATTGAAAGGGCGATCATCAGTTCCAGCAGGGAAAAGCCCGATTGCCTGTCTTTTTGCCGCATAAGATTTCCGGAAAGGGTCATTTTTCCATCCATTACAATATAAATACGATTTCCATCCGCTCAGGCGGCGGATTATTTTGCGCGGCGTTGAATTGGGCGTTGCTTTCCGCTTCCCGTGAGCGGTCTTCACGGACAAGCCATTGCAGTTGGATGCGGTATTGATTCGGCAGATTTTGTCGATCCGGCTGATCGATCGCCGCCCGACCGTCGGGCAGGACCGCGCTCACTTTGGCGAGCCACTCGTTGACATCGCGCTGCGCGCGGGAGAAGGCGAGATTTCGCGCCTGCGAACAGCCGTTTCCCGAACATGTTGCCGCAATCTGCGGATGGCTCCAGGCGGTGAAAGTAAAATTATGCTGGCTGAACAGGTAATTACCCGCGGCGATGCTGTTCGCGCGCATTCTATCGACCATTTCCTGCATCAGGCGCATCGCGTCGTCCTGCCGGTTGGCCATCGCCTGATAGCGCAGGCTCGACTGGAGCATGGAAATCGACATCACGAGGCCAAGCCCGATCACAAGCATCGCGACGACCACTTCAATCAGGGTCATCCCGCGCTGACGCGCTCTTTCTCCACGGCGGAAACGAAGGCGACCCATCACTCACTCCTTGACGCGCCGCCACGCCGCGTCATCGTCAACGCAATCGCCACGCCACGGGAAAACAACACGCGCCGTCGCCGGATGATATGCTGCGATTCTTGTTGCCATCGCACCGCTGGCAGAAGATCATCGCCTAGCAAGATCATGGTGTCACCTCGCGCCAATTGACGCGAATCAACGACGCCGCGCAAACTGGCACCTTGAGTTTCTTGAAATTAAGGCCATGCTGGTTGGCGACCATAAGCTTGTAATCATCGCTTTCCAGGCATTCCACGGGACCTTTGTCGCCATCGTCCTCGCCGCCAAGAAGCTTGTCTTCACCACTCTGCCCCGCGCCATTGCTATCTATCGCCTTTGGCGCGCCTTTGAGCTGTTCGGTAACCGAAAAGATAACGGCACCCGAAAGCGTTCCGCCCATTTGTATGGCGGCGGCATTCTCATTGTTACTGTTTTTATGTTTATTCGCATACTCGGGAAGGGCGCTGGAACTGCTCGGGTTACCGCCCGTTTTTATATCGATCGTGAATAGATGGCTTGCAGACCGGGTACGTGTATTGTTCATCTGCGCTTTGCAGGAAGGCGCGTTGTTGCTTAGCGTGCCTGTCGCTTGCACACCCGATGAGTTGACACTTTGACTGAAAGTCACGGTGGTGAAAATTCCGGTCGAGAGCAGGGTCGCCGGATCGTTTATCATGCGTTCTCCTTTGCCGCCAAGCGTGAGGAACCAACCTTTCCCGGTTTGAGGAACGGCATTTTTGCTGAGGTAGCTCAGCGTTTCTTTTTTTTCGTCCACTGTCGCTGTTTGCGTGGACAAAATGGTCTGTTCGACAAGCTCCGACTGCTCGACAGGATTTGTCGGCGTTTGCGCAAGATTATCGAAGATGCCGAGCACTACTTGCTGATCGTTGCTGTCGAGATCCGACTGATAGATGCGCGAGCCGGTGCCGGTCATAACGATATATCGCGTTTTACTCCTGCGATAGACGGCCGGTTTCGTCATGATCGGCTGGTAAGGGAGTTTTTTGCCTGTGCCGTCGTCTTTCACTTCTCCCTGATAAATTTTCACCACCGACCATCCTTTGGGCTCCCCGATCAGAGTAAAGCGGTAGAGATTACCGCCCTGATCGCCGGCGTAGGCATGATCGAAAATGCCATCGCGATTGGCATCGACGAGCACCGGGGTGGAAAGCCCGCCATAGCCGTCTGTTACCGAAATGGCGGTGATCAACTCGCCCGGCTTTTCGTTGATTATATTCGCTCCATCGGTGCCCATTTCCTCGCCGAGCGCCTCGTAGACATACAGGGTGGGTTGCTTATCATAGGGAACGCTCGTGTCCGCCGGGCGATAGCCGTTGGCGAGAAAGAGATATTGCCGCACCCCGGTTTTTATATTCGGCTTGCTTTGTTCGCGTTGATTTTTATCGACACTCCACTTTGTCGCGACCCGCCCGATCTGTGGGGTACCGATCGTGTAGCCCAGCTTGTTGTCCTTACCTTTGGGCGTTTCTCCCAACGGGACCGTCTTATCCCAGTTTTTGGAATCCGCGTCCAGCCCCACCGCGTTGCCATTCACCCGCGATTTTCCGCCGATCGCAAGAAGATAGGCACCTCTTCCGCCCTGCCCCATCGCGCCGGCGACGAAAGTCATCTGCGCGGTGCCGTGAAGCTTGCTCGTCGTACGGTATTGAATTCCGCCATTGTTCAGATACAGATGCGGCTGTTTGCCGCTCAGATTCGTGAGGCTTTTGGTATAGGTCCTGCCATAACCGGCTTCGGCGAACGCCTTGAGCGCTTTGCCGACCGTATCGCTGTCATCGGTGGATTCTCTTTGCATGGCCGCCGGCAGGTAATTGAGCGCCAATTTGTAGGGATAGGCCTTATCTTTCTGCGCCTTGAAGATATAGACCATACCATCGTTCGCCGCGGTCAGCAGGTATTTGTCGCGCTTTGTCTGTTGGTCCTCGCCCACGGTAATCACCGGCGCGTCGAGTACATCACCCATCATCCGCGCACTGTCGGTTGCGAATTTACCACGTTTACGGTACTCACTGACCGTGCGGTTGGCGGGGGAAACTGCGGCCGCGACGGCTTTCTCGATTTCTTCGTCGCTCTGGTCCGGATCGCGCAGATACCAAGGCGTAAAGCCCAAATCAAATTCTTCTTTCGTCTTGAAACCGTAATACCCATATCCCGGCCCGTTGGCGAAGAAACGGGTGGATTTCCCGTCATTGACGAGAATTTTTATGTCACTGTAAGAGACGTCCCTCGTCACCGCTTTACCGGCCGCATCGGTCGTGATATTTCCATCCACATCGAGCACGGCGAATTTCAACGCACTCGACCAGTTTCTCGTATCGAGATCGAGAAAAGCGGCTAAGGAGGGAGTTTTTCTGCGCCGGCTGCCGGCGACCGACGGCTTCGCGGTGGAAGTCGATTCTCTCGTTGTTATGGACAGGTTTTTCGACTGCTGTAAGATGCTCTCGAACGCTGCCTGCAGTTCCTCGGACGTATTCGCCTTGAAATAATATTGCCCGCCATTACCGTTTTCTTTACTCGCCGCAGCCTGTAAATAGATCTCTCCATATTCACTCACCTCATCCCCGAATCCGACGGTATAAACGACGATATTCTGCTTCTTGTATAAAGTCTGCGTTTGGCCGTTATCATCAGTGATCGTCACCCCTTCATCCCAGCCGATACCCTCGGCGTCAGTACCCTCGGCGGCCGTTTTAATGTCACGATGGAACAGTTGACGGGAGAAAAAACCGATTCCATAGCGCGCCTGCTTGCGGGGATCTTTAGATCCAATTCCACCAGGATCGTAGTCACCTGGAGTCGGGTCATACCATTTGGCTTTTCCGCCCAGAGGTAAAGCTTTATTTTGCAGGCTAGGATCCTTAAAGTCGTTAGCATTTCCATCGCTCATTACGACAATAAAACTTTTTTGACAGACATGATTTATATTTTTCGCGACAATATCAGCAACTTTAAGGAAACTGAAAGTCATCGGCGTTGTTGACCAAGGAGTTAGATTTTCCACCCTTTTTATGACTTCTTTCGCCGTTGCAAAGCCATGTATTCTGAGTGATTCTGGCGCAGCACAACGGCGATAAATATGTTTGTTTAAAACGAAGCCGCAATCAAAGTACGATTGAGTGTTATCAAAGTCAGACAGGTTTTCCATTGAATCAGTTCCCCACAGCGAATATACTCCCCATTCGAATACGTCTTTGAATTTCGGATTATTAATGACATTATATACTACTTTTTTGATTAAGTCCATTTTGCTAATCACGGAGTCTTTCTTGCTCAAGGCGGCGACACCACGCTTAGAATGATTACCGCTTTTATCCTTGGGTACAGTTAAACTATGTCTCATAGAATTTGAATCATCAAGCAGAAACATGATGTGCGGCTTCACACCGACTACAGTCGATACATGATAATTTTGTTCACGCAAAGGCAAAAATGCGAACGGAGAGAAAGGAATGGCATCGCCAGCTTTTGCCCAGGCGAACGGCGCTACAGAAATACCTAAAAGTATCAGGGCCAATTTCCACCAAACCGAATTTTTCACAACCATTCTCCTGATTTCATCTTGCATGTAATCAACCGCACATTGATGTTCCCTGAGGCAGTCTGGCCAGTACCAGACCGGCGAATACCGCCGCACCCACCCAGTTATTGTGGGTGAACGCCGCGAAAGCGCGCTCCCGATCAAGGGTACGGCAACGCCATAGATGATAGCCCATCTGAGCCGCCGCGATCAGAATACCATAATAATACCAGTTGTTAAGCTTGGCAAGTCGCCCGCACACGACAAGACAAATCAGCATAAGCAGGCAAGCGAAAGCGATAAAGCGCCGTTCTTTGCCGCGGGCGAAAATTGCCGAGGAGTGAAGCCCCAGGGTGATATCGTCGTCGCGATCGACCAAGGCGTAGTAAGTATCGTAGACGAGCGCCCAGAACAGGCTGGCGAGAAAAAGCCAAAAACACGGCCAGGTCAGGTGCCCGAGAATCGCTGTGTGGGCGAGGAGAATGGCGCTCGCGAAGGCGACGCCGAGAATCAGTTGCGGGATGAGGAGAAAACGCTTGCAAAAAGGATAGAATAACGCGGCAAACGCGCAAAACAGCGAGAGCAGCACGCTTTGCCAGTTGAGCAAGAGCACCAGCGCGAAGCTTGCGGCAAGGAGCGCGATACCAAGGATCAGTGCTTCTGCCCACGCGAGTTTTCCACTGACAAGCGGGCGTGTGGCGGTGCGCGCGACGTGCCCGTCGTAACGGCGATCGGCGAGATCGTTGAACACGCAACCGGCGCTGCGCATCGTCCAGGTACCGAGCAAGACAATGAAAACGATCCGCGCCGACGGCTGTCCATCGCCAGCAAGCCACAGCCCCCAGAGGCTGCTCCAGGCGAGCAGCAAGGTGCCGACCGGTTTGTCCAGGCGCATCAAATGGGCGTAGGCGGTAAATTTTTCGGAAAGGGTCACGATATTTCCCGAGATGATAGTTGGTATTTATAAAATCCTTGTCATAGAATACCCCGACCGCTGTCACACGTACAAATCCAATGAGTCAATACGTCTATACCATGAATCGGGTAAGCAAGATCGTGCCGCCCGGCAAAACGATCCTAGAGGATATTTCCCTGTCGTTTTTCCCGGGCGCGAAAATCGGTATTTTAGGGCTGAATGGCGCCGGGAAATCCACCTTGCTGAAGATAATGGCCGGCGTGGACGGCGATATTCAAGGGGAAGCCACCGCGCAACCCGGCATCCGTATCGGCCATCTCGCCCAGGAACCGCAGTTGGACGCGAACAAAACGGTACGGGAAATTGTCGAAGAGGCGATCGGCGAGATAAAAGACGTACAGGCAGAACTGGACGTGGTCTACGCCGCCTATGCGGAGCCGGACGCCGATTTCGACGCGCTCGCGGCGCGTCAGGCGGCGCTTGAAAACCAACTCGCCAGCGCTGGCGGGCATGACAGCGAACGGCGCATCGCCATCGCCGCCGACGCCCTGCGCCTGCCGCCTTGGGAGCAGAAAGCCGCCACCCTCTCCGGCGGCGAAAAACGTCGCCTCGCCCTGTGCCGCCTGCTCTTGTCCAGCCCGGACATGCTGCTTCTCGACGAGCCGACCAACCACCTCGACGCGGAGTCGATCGCCTGGCTGGAACGTTATCTGGACGATTTTCGCGGCACCGTCGTCGCGGTCACCCACGACCGCTATTTTCTCGATAACGTCGCCGGCTGGATTCTCGAACTCGACCGCGGTCGCGGCATTCCCTGGCAGGGCAACTATTCCTCCTGGCTGGAGCAGAAGGAAAAGCGTCTTGCCAGCGAGGAAAAACAGGAATCCGCCCACCGTCGCGCCCTGAAACAGGAACTCGAATGGGTACGCAGCAACGCCAAAGGGCGGCGCAGCAAATCGAAGGCGCGTCTCGCGCGTTTCGATGCGCTTGCCAGCAAGGAATTCCAAAAGCGCAGCGAAACCCAGGAAATCTACATTCCCCCCGGCAAACGTCTCGGCGACAAGGTGATCATCGCCCGGCACCTCAGCAAGAGTTATGCGCACAAAAAGCTCTATGAAGACTTGAATTTTCATCTCCCGCCCGGCGGTATTCTCGGCATTATCGGGCCGAACGGCGCCGGAAAGTCGACTCTGTTCCATCTTCTCAGCGGACGCGGTACCGCGGACAGCGGAGACCTGGAAATCGGCGAGACGGTGGAACTCGCGTTCGTCGATCAATCGCGCGCGGCGCTCGATGACAGGAAAACTGTTTGGGAAGAAGTCTCCGACGGGCACGACAACATCAGCGTCGGAAATTACACGATTCCCTCGCGCGCTTATCTCGGCCGCTTCAACTTCAAGGGCGGCGACCAGCAAAAACGGGTCGGCGAACTCTCCGGCGGCGAACGCAATCGTCTCCATCTCGCCAAATTGCTGAAAAGCGGCGGTAACGTACTCCTGCTCGACGAACCGACCAACGATCTCGACGTCGAAACTCTGCGCGCACTCGAAGAGGCGATTCTCGCTTTTCCGGGCAGTGTCGCGCTCATCTCCCATGATCGCTGGTTCCTTGATCGCCTCGCCACCCATATTCTCGCCTTCGAAGGCAATTCGCAAACGACTTTCTTCGCGGGCTCGTACAGCGAATATGAGGCCGATCGCAAAAAACGGCTTGGAGAAGCCGCCGATCAGCCAACCCGTGTCAAGTACAAGAAAATCCGCTAACCCGCCAGGGAGCTGACTGCCCCGGCTCTTGAGGAGGCAATATGCTGATCATCACCGGGATGTCCGGCGCCGGAAAATCCATCGCCCTGAAAACGCTGGAAGACATCGGTTATTACTGCGTCGACAATCTGCCTGTTGTGTTACTGGAAAGCTTTGTCAAGGAATTCGCGAGAGAATACAGGCAGCCGGTCGCGCTCGCCATCGATTCGCGCAATCCTGAGAGCATCGGCGAACTGCCGGAGAAAATCAAGGCATTGCACGATATCTGCACCCTGGAACTGCTTTTTCTCAATACTGCGACCAACGTCCTTTCCAGACGTTTC
Organism: Cardiobacteriaceae bacterium; assembly: GCA_965277745.1. Classification (GTDB taxonomy): domain Bacteria; phylum Pseudomonadota; class Gammaproteobacteria; order Cardiobacteriales; family Cardiobacteriaceae. Next base: position 1,973,008 of record OZ255837.1, on the reverse strand, counting down.
AGCGAAAGCCGCAGGCCGCATCCCTTGCGCCACAAAGATATCGGCCAGACGCAGATTATCCCCGCCATCGAAGAGGAACGCAGGTTGCTCGGCGAACTGAACAACCTCGCCGATATTTTGATCGATACCAGCACCTACAGTGTTCGTGAACTGCGCGCGAAAATCATCTCCCTGCTCGACGATGGCTCACCACCGCTGCTGATCAGCCTGCAATCTTTTGGTTTCAAACACGGCACTCCGGTCAACGCGGATTTTCTTTTCGATCTGCGTTTTCTGCCCAACCCGCATTGGCAAGCGAAACTGCGCCGTTACAGCGGCACCCAGCAGCCGGTGATCGACTGGCTGGACAAATTTCCCGCCGTGCGCCGATTCAGCCGGGAAACGGCGGATTATCTCTCCCGTTGGCTGCCGCGTTTCGCCGAAGACAACCATCGCGCTTATCTCAGCGTCTGCTTCGGCTGCACCGGCGGACAGCATCGCAGCGTATATGTCGCCGAGGCGATAGGAAAGCTCCTTGAAAAGAAGTTGCCGGGCTTGCAGATCGAGCATCGCGACATGGTGCCCTACCCTTAAGGGGCAAAATGAGTGCACCGCTTGAGACCGTTCCGTGAAGGGATTATGATGCCCTTTTTCAAGGTAAACACAAACGACAGAACAATGGCAGAATCTCTCGTTTTCAAAGCGCAAACGGCTAATTTCACAAGCGTCCCGATCGTTGCCGAAGACACGGCGGAAATTCGCCAACAGCTTGCGGAAAAACTCGCGCACGCGCCCGCCGGATTCTTTCAGGGCACGCCGATGGTCGCCGATCTCGATGCGATCACGCATTGCGATCTCGCCTGGCTTATCACCCTCAAAGAAACCTTTCGTGAAAAAGGCCTACTGCTGATCGGTCTGCGTCATCACCGCTTCAGCGTAAAACAGCTTTTCGAGGCCGGACTCGCCGATATCCCCCCTTGCGATTCCCGTGGCACGGCGCCAGGCAAAGGACAAAGCCAGGAGAACAGCGGCGCCAAGGCAGCAGAGGCACAGCGGCCAGCATCACACAATACTGTCATCCGCAAGACCATCCGTTCGGGACAGCGCGTCTACGCCCGCGGCGGGGATCTCACCGTCATCGGTACGGTCGGTGCCGGCGCGGAAGTGATCGCCGACGGCAACATCTATATTCTCGGCAGTCTGCGCGGCCGCGCGTTCGCCGGCGCGCAAGGAGAAGAATGCGCTCATATCTTCTGCAATGAATTGTCCGCCGAACTCGTCTCGATCGCCGGAAATTATCAGAACATGGAACAACTGGAAGCCTATAAGGCCTTGAAAAATGTACTGATCACCCTGAATAAAGATGAAACAATGCGCATTGTGTCGTTATAATAGAAAAAGCCACAGCAGGATAAAGCGTGGTGATTTTGTACCCAGTTGGACCGTAATTATGTCAAAAGTGATCGTCGTTACCTCCGGCAAGGGTGGTGTCGGAAAAACCACCACCAGCGCGAGCCTTGCCACAGGACTGGCGCTGAAAGGCCATAAAACCGTCGTGATCGATTTCGATGTCGGCCTGCGCAACCTTGATTTGATCATGGGCGTGGAACGCAGAGTGGTCTACGATTTCGTCAATGTCATCCAGCAGGAAGCGAACCTCAACCAGGCGATGATCCGTGACAAATCGGTACACGATCTGTATATACTGCCGGCCTCGCAGACCCGCGACAAAGAAGCGCTGACCCGCGAAGGGGTCGCCCGGGTAATCGACGAACTGAAAGCGATGGGCTTTGCCTACATTATCTGCGATTCTCCGGCAGGCATCGAACACGGCGCCCTGATGTCGCTTTATTTCGCCGACGAAGCGATCATCGCGACCAATCCGGAAGTCTCCTCGGTGCGCGATTCCGATCGGATTCTCGGCATCCTCGCGAGTCGTTCACGGCGGGCAGAAAAAGGCGAAGAACCGGTCAAGGAACACCTCGTCATCACCCGTTACAGTCCGGAGCGGGTGGAAATCGGCGAAATGCTCAGCGTGGAGGATGTCATCGATATTCTTTCCATTCCCTTACTCGGGGTTATTCCCGAGTCTGAATCCGTGTTGAACGCTTCCAATCAGGGCGAACCGGTGATCTTGATGAACGAGACGCATGCCGGCCAAGCCTATTCCGACCTCGTCGAGCGTCTTCTCGGGGCCAATCTGGCGCACCGCTTTCTCGAAGTCCGCCGCAAGGGCATTTTTTCCAAACTCTTCGGAGGTTGAGCCATGGGCGTGTTCGATCTGTTCAAACGCCGCAACCCGTCGGCGAAAGTCGCCAAGGAACGCCTTCAAATCATCGTTTCTCATCAACGCGATGGCCGCCGCAGCCGAGGAAACGAACAGCCCCTGTTCATGGAAGAAATGAAGCGCGAAATCCTAGAGGTAGTGCGCAAATACGTTCCTGTCGAACCGGAGGATGTCGAGGCTAGTATCGGCAAGGACGGCGACACGGACGTGCTCGCTCTGAACATCAACCTGAACGAACGCGACAGGGAAACAATATCTCCTCCCCGCGATACCGATGTCTCGGATGAACGATGAATCCGTGCGCACAGACCAATGGTTGTGGGCGGCGCGTTTTTTCAAAACCCGCGCGCTCGCGGCGAGCGCCTTGAAAAATGGGCGCGTACTCGTCAATGGGCAACGCAGCAAACCGGGGCGATGCCTTGCGCGCGGCGCGCTTCTAAGTATTCACAATAACGCCTGGCTCCGCTATGAAGTCTGCGTGTTGACGCTTGCGAAACGCCGTGTCGGCGCCGCCGTCGCCGCTACTTTATATCAAGAAACCGACGCCGGACGCAGGGAACGTCTGGCGATGGCCGAAAGACAAAAACAGGCGCGCCAACTCGTCACCTTTCCCGCTAACCGCCCAGACAAGCGGGCGCGGCGCAGCTTGCGTAACCTGCGGCAATATCGCAACCCGGAGTAGATGCCATGGCGGCGACTTATGATCTTATCTGTATCGGCGGCGGCAGCGGCGGTGTCGCAACCGCAAGGCGCGCCGCCGAGTACGGCGCGAAAGTCGCCCTGATCGAAAAACAGCGTTTGGGGGGCACTTGTGTCAACGTCGGCTGTGTCCCGAAAAAACTCTTTTGGTATGCGGCGCACACGGCGGAGGCCATCGCCAGCGCGCCGTTTTTCGGCTTTGCCATCAGCGATCTGCAACCGGCCTTCGACTGGCCCGCCTTCAAGGCCGATCGAGACGCCTATATCCGCCGCTTGAACGGTCTTTACGAGAAGCATCTGGAAAAAGACGGAATCTCGCTTTACCGGGGCGAGGCGCGTTTTCTCACCTCTCACACGGTAACAGTCGATGGCTGGCATCTACAAGGGAAGCATATCGTCATCGCCAGCGGGGGAAGGCCCGTCGTCCCCGAACAGATTCCTGGCGCCGCACTCGGCATCACCTCTGACGATTTCTTTGCCTTGTCCAAACAACCGACAGACGCGGTGATCGTCGGCGGCGGTTATATCGCCTGTGAAATCGCCGGCGTACTTCAGGCGCTCGGTACCTCATGCACAATTGTCATCCGTGGCGAACGGGTGCTGCGCAAACTTGATGCGGACATCACCGACACGCTCGAAGAAGCGATGCGCGAGCAGGGAATCTCGATTCACGCCAACACCCGGGTCGGCAAAGTCGAACGCGACAGCGACGGCAGGCTAACGCTCACCCTTGATACCGGAACGACACTCGTAACCGATACCCTCCTGTGGGCGACCGGAAGAAGCGCGAACAGCGCCAATCTCAATCTGCCCGCGATCGGCCTAGTGCAAAACGCCGACGGCACCATTGCTGTCGATGCCTACCAGAACACCAATCTCAAGAACATATACGCAATCGGCGATGTGACCGGTAAACTCGATCTCACCCCGGTTGCCATCGCTACCGGACGGCGTCTTGTGCGACGTTTGTTCGGCAATGAAGCGAACACCGCCCTCGAATATCACAACGTACCGACGGTGATATTCACCCATCCACCGATCGGCATCGTCGGTTACACGGAAAGCGAGGCGTGCGCCAGGTTCGACGAAGGCGAGATTCATACCTACCGCGCGAATTTCACGGCGATGTCACGCGCCTTTGCCCGGCATCGGGCGAAAACGCTGATGAAATTGATCTGCAAGGGAAAAGAAGAACGGATCATCGGCATCGAGATGATCGGCGACGGCGTCGATGAAATGCTCCAAGGGTTCGCCGTCGCGGTGAAGATGGGAGCGACCAAGGCGGATTTCGACGCCACTGTCGCGATCCATCCAACAAGCGCCGAGGAACTCGTCACCATGCGCTGAACGCGGCTTCGGCAAAGGACAAGCGCCTGTACACGACGCCTTCGCGCTCGCGCGATCAGGCCTGGGTCAAGGCGTCGGCACGATCGCACCGCTCCCAGGTAAATTCCGGCAGTTCGCGTCCGAAATGGCCGTAAACCGAGGTTTTGGCATAGATCGGGCGTATGAGGTCGAGCATGGTAATGATGCCGTAGGCGCTTAGATCGAAAACGGCACGCACCCGACGGGCGATCTGCTCATCGGCAATCGTACCGGTTGCGAAGGTATCGACCATGATCGAAGTCGGCTCCGCGACCCCGATGGCGTAGGAAATTTGCACCTCGCAGCGTTCGGCAAGCCTCGCCGCGACAATATTTTTCGCCACGTAGCGCGCGGCATAGGCGGCACTACGATCCACCTTGGAAGGATCTTTGCCTGAAAACGCGCCGCCGCCATGGTGTGCCGAACCGCCGTAAGTGTCGACGATGATCTTGCGCCCGGTCAGGCCGCAATCCCCCATCGGTCCGCCGACGACAAACTTGCCGGTCGGGTTCAAGTGATACTTGGTGTTGCCGTCTAACCACTTCGCCGGCATCACCGCTTTGATGATTTCCTCGTGGACCGCTTCTTCCAGGGTCGCGAGAGAAATGTCCTCGTCATGCTGAGTGGAAAAAACGATCGCCTCCACGCCGCGAATCGCGCCGTCCTCATAGCGGAAAGTAATCTGAGTTTTCGCATCCGGACGCAACCACGGTAAAACGCCGCGATGGCGCAGTGTTGCCTGTTTTTGCACGAGACGGTGGGCAAAAGTGATCGGCGCTGGCATCAGGGTCGGCGTTTCGCGGCAAGCGTAGCCGAACATCAGCCCCTGATCTCCCGCGCCCTGTTGATGCGGCTTGCCGCGATCGACGCCCTGAGCGATATCGCCGGATTGTTTGCCAATCGCGTTCAACACCGCGCAGGTGCACCCATCGAAACCGACCGCCGAACTGGTGTAGCCGATTTTGCAGATGGTATCACGCACCAGTGTTTCGAGATCGACCCAGGATTGGGTGCCGATTTCCCCGGCAATCACCACCATTCCGGTCTTGACCAAGGTTTCGCAGGCGACGCGGGCATTGCGATCCTCATTGAGAATCGCGTCGAGGACGACATCGGAGATTTGGTCGGCGATTTTATCGGGATGCCCTTCCGATACCGATTCGGAGGTAAATAAATACTGGCTCATTGCACTCCTTACCACACTCGGGTATGGAAACGATCTTCTCCGCTTCACCCGCGAACATAAAGAGCATAATTATAACAGAAATCGATAAAACCGATCGCGAAGCGCCAGGCAAAACGAAAGGTATTTTTGCCCTCGCCAACGACGTCATGCGATCCACTACCGAGTCGAACGGCGACTCGCCCAAAACAAGTAGCGTAACAAGAGAAGGAATATCCGCTGTCGGCAACGCAATCCGGACGATGCTTGAGACTTGCGGCACAAACGGCGTGGGGGATCGAAAAGGCTTCACAAACTGGTGGTTAGATGTCAAGTCCCGTGAGTTTATAAACATGCTTTCGAAATAACTCTGGATGAGTCTTTTGCCATTTTTTCAAAGCATCTACAGACGGGCTCCGGTTCAGTGCCTTCTGTGGCATGAAGTGATTATATCGCTTGGCATAGTCGATCAGCGTTTGTTCCAGTTCCTGCGAACTGTCAAAGCGTGTGGTATTGAGTATGTCACCGATTCGGCCATTGAATCGTTCGATCATGCCGTTCGTTTGCGGGTGTCAAGGCCTGATCAGACGGTGCTCAATGCCATTGATACTGCATACTTGATCAAATATATGGTTACCGGTAGCCTTGCACTCCCCAGTGGCGACAAATCGATCTGTGAACTCCTTGCCATTGTCTGTTAAAACCTTCTGAATCTTCATGGGCGCCTGTTCGATTAACCGTTCAAGGTACCCTTTGGCACTGACGGCGCTTTTGTCGTCGAGTAACTCCACGTACACCCAGCGTGTGGCTCGATCAATCGCGGCAAATAGGTCACGCCGCTTGGGTTCGTCAGCCATTTTGGGTAGGTACTTCCCATCAATGTGAACAAAGCCCGGCTGGTACTCTTTGAATGTTTGCTTCTCGGGTTTCGCTTTTGGCTCATCAGCTTGCTGAGCGTGTATCAGCACCTTGAAATTCGAGACGCCGTGGCGGCGTAAGCAACGGTCCAGGCCCGAGCGCGATACCTTTTGATTGATGAACTCATGGACCACCACCAATAAGTCATCTAACGAAAGAAAGAACAATTTGCGAATCTCAACCACCAGTCATTCTTCAGCGGGACTGAGCTGTGTATGCAGCTTGTGAGGACGGTGTGAACCGTCTTCCACCGTGTTGCGCTTGCGCCATTGACCCATGGTCGCACGCTGCAAGTTGTACTTTCTGGCCAGAGATCGGTCACTGATCGAGCTTGGAGCCCGTTGTATTTCCATGCGAATCGCTGGCGTGGTTCTGGCATTTCTGTGTAGCCGAATATTCATTTGCCAACTCGTGGTCTCCGGTGACAGACGCTTCGCTTTGACTACATCAAGAAGCAGGGCCCTACACTGTATCAGTCTGAAGGTTCTAGTTGGAATATATTTACGCGGGACACGACAGTTAGATAAGCAGAGGAAAGTTTACAAGATAACAAGGGGATCTACCAGATAATATATCTAAAGCACTATAAATAGATTATATTTATCGCATGACTTACCCATTGACATTCCGTCAAAAGATTCCGGAGATACGTGAGCGCGAAGAGCTGACGATCGCCCAGATTGCGGCGCGCTTTGACGTCGGCGTTGCCTCGGTTGTCCGATGGCTCGAATCGCCCGTCCCCAAGGCCACACGTAAAAGAAAGCCACCAGGATCGACAGGGTCGCTCTGGCCCGGGATGCGCGCGACCCCCCGATACCTTTCAATAGGACGCGCCGCATGCTTTGGCGTTTCGCAGCGTGGTATCGGTCAGGCGTTGCGTCGTCTTGGCGCGACCTATAAACAAACCTCTTCCCCCAAAGCGAGCAAAGACGGACGGCGTGCCTTCCGCGCCCGCATAAAGGCCCATCAGGCGGAAGGCCGAGCTATCTTCTATAGCGACGAAGCGGTTTTGCCAACGACACGCCGCGCACTAATGGGTATGCCGCAAAAGGAAAACGATATTTTTGCAGGCATTCCTAGATAGTGTAGTCATGAGATGTTAGCCCACAGTGCAATGCACCGTATTTGTACGGCGGCCAGGAACGATGCCGTATTTTTGGCATAGCGCGTCGCTATCCCTCGCCAACGTTTCAGGTGCAAAAAAGCATTCTCGACCAAGTGACGTCATCGATACAAGTCTTTATCATCCTCGCGTTTCGCGATACGGTTGCTCTTCGCCGGAATCATAGGCTCCATGCCCTGTGAAAGCGCTTGCTCGATGAGCTCGTTGATATCGTAACCTTTATCAGCCAACAAATACTCCGCCGTCAATCCCTCTATCAAGAGGCTGGCTTGAGTGCAATCTGCCGTTGTCCCTTCTGTAACAACAACCCTGACCGGCAGACCATGCGAATCCACGGCCAGATGCAATTTTGTGTCGAGCCCCCTTTTGTACGACTCATGTCTTGATTGCCCCCTAACGCACCCGCCGCATGAGGATGTACCTTGCAATGACTGGCGTCGATCATCAGCCATTCGTCATCCGGCTCATCGATCGATATCTCCATCGATCTTTCCCATACCCCTTTGTCACGCCATCGAATAAAACGACGATGGACGTTACTCCAGGGGCCATAGTCAGGGGGTAAATCTCGCCACGGCGCACCCGTACGCATGATCCAGAAAACGGCATCGATAAACAGGCGATTGTCTCGTGCCCCCCAAGCCCCTGAACGACCGGGCAAATGGGGTTCCAATAGCGCCCAAACCCTATCTGAAATATCATGCCGGCGATGTGCTGCCATTGACTTTGCTGCTATAACCGAGAAAAGGCCATTTTACATGAAGATATCTCGTGACTACACTATCTAGGTGTTTCCTTCCGCTCAATGGAAAATATTGCACCATTAGAATATGGGATTAAATATCTCTAAAAATTGTCATTGTGGCTTTACTGTACGGAAAAAGAAAATGCTATATGCTAAATATCCTCAATTTCTCATACGATTACACACTCTAAAAAAGGAGCTAAGGGTTTATGAACTCGAATAAAGCAATCTTCCTTACCTTTCTCTCTCGAATCTTGGTTATTTGCGCTACCTTGATACAACCAGTAGTAGCAGCAGATCTCATCGACTTTTGGGATAGGCCACAAAAGGGGGCGAACAGTTTTAACGTAAATCCTCCGGATCAGAAGTATTTCGATGCTTTGGTCAGTACAGGAGCGACATGGGTGCGACTGACTTTTACCAAATGGGACGGCGCAGGTCGTGAATTTCTCATTGGCGATGCAGATCACTACAAGGGGCTGGTAGCAAAAGATCTAGCGGTGTTACGCGGGGTTCTGAATTCTGCTGATGATGCGGGATTGAAGGTAGTTTTGGTGCCGCTAAGCTTACCGGGTGGGCGCTGGTCGCAACATAATGGTATGTATGATGGCCGCCTGTGGACAGATATTTCCTATCAAAATCAGGCCATGCAATTCTGGGCTGATTTGGCCACAGCGCTCAAGGATCACCCGGCAGTAGCTGCCTACAATATCCTCAATGAACCAGCTCCGGAAAAAATCGCTGGCCCTGAAGAGAATGCCTCTAAATCGTTACTGTCTGAATGGCAGAGTGCTCAAGCCGGAGGACTGCGTGACCTGACTATATTTTACGATAAGGTGATTGGCGCAATCCGGGAGGTTGATCCGGTCACTCCGGTGATGGTGGAAAGCGGATGGTTTGCCAATCCTCGCTCGCTGGCAGTATGGCCTGCCCAGCTGGCCGATGATCGGGTACTTTACGCTTTCCATATGTATGAACCCTATGAGGCAACTAGCGCTCCCAACAAGAAGCGTAAGAAGCCATTGCGTTACCCGGGAGTGGTGACCGAGTACGCCGGAGGTAAACAACGCTGGGACCAGAAAGCAGTAGCGGCCCATATGAATATTGCTTTCGACTGGGCTAAGCGGCAGAAATTACCATCAACACGGATTGTCGTATCTGAATTCGGGTGTATGAGACTTTGGGCCGATTGCGGTGCTTATCTAACAGATGTGCTGGATACTCTCGAAGCTCAGCATGTACACTGGGCTTTTTATGCTTTTCGCGAGGATGAATGGGAGGGAATGGACTATGAATTGCCAAGTGATGTGAAACCAGGCCAATTCTATTGGCTGACCGAGCAAGGCAAGGCAGATAAGCTGCCGCACAATGGAGAGTTGATGAATATTTTACGCGCGCGAATGGAGAATAAATGAAGAGTCATGAACGACAAACGCATTTCCTAGGTTTTTGATCCCGAGTTTTAATTTTTCCATTGGATATGGAAGGAAGTACTATGGGACAGATTTTACATGGCAGCGCCAAGCGCACAGCTCGGGCTCGTTGTCCTTCCCCGCTGTGCAGGTTCAGATGGAAGTGAGACAGTTTTGAACTGAAAAATCGGGTAGCCTGGGATTACTTTAAAAACACAAGAGCTACCCGATGCAGATCAAAAGCCTGCGACTGAAATCATCCAACAGTTAGCCTGTTGCCGATACCGCAATCGAACAAGACAGCGCCCGCCTGAAAAAACTTGAACTGTTCGATCAACTGCAAGCACAGGGCTGCTCTGTCGCCTGTCCCTGCAAGCGATTGACTGGTCGAAAGCCTCCTACTATCTGGAAACGCGCGGTTGTCGCCCGCAAAAACTTCGTCAGCGGCAGGGGAGCGGGCAACAGCAGCAAGCCGTCCTCCACCTACGCAAGCGAAACCCCCTCTGGGGAAAACGCAAGATAGGGAAAGTGTTGTGTCGCGACCCTGATTTTGCCTCGAGCATCAGCACGGTTGGTCGCATCCTCGAACCACTCGTCGCCTCGGGTCGTGTGCAGCCGCTTGCCTTTTACTACGGCCGCGTCAAGCCCAAGCGCTGGCGCTATGGCATCCAGACCGAAAAACCAGGCGAGTCGATCCAGATCGACCATATGAGCGTAAGCTTTGGCGACGGCTTTGTCCTCGAAGCGTTCAAAGCAACCTCTCCGCTAACCGCCACCACGATGATGCGCGCTTACTGTCGTGCCAGCCGCCGCAATGCCCGGCGCTTTCTCGAACACCTGATCACACAGTTGCCCTATCCAGCGATCTCGATTCAAGTCGATGGCGGCAGTGCGTTCAAAGAGGAGTTCAAGCAGGTTTGTCAGGCCCTTGAGATCCCTCTGTTCGTTTTACCGCCGAAAAAAACCTAAATACAATCGCTGCGTAGCGCGTGCCAATGGCACAACGCGTTACGCGTTCTATCCCTTCTACAAAGGGCCCTTGACCCTCTCGGCAATCAATCGGGCGCTTGCTGAGTATCAACGATATTACAAGCACTATCGCCCACATGACGGGATAGGATTGGAAACACCAATGCGTTCATCAACAATTCCTTCAGACCGCCTGATTTGTCTCACAGGTGTTGAACCCGGAAACGCCATTGCAGAAGCCTCGCGCAGTTTGCTTTTCTTGCCCCCGACATCACGCTGTAGGGAAAGAGAGAACAGGTCGCTAAACCCCAGAGGATTGTCCGCCGAGAGGGTGATTCCGGCGAGGTATTTCCCGGTCGCTTCGCTGCCGGAATCATCGAAATGAAACGACACCCGATACGGCGGCACCCGTTGTGACCAAGCGATCGACACGTCGCTTTCGTTCGCCGCTTCCGCCGGCACGATGCGAATCCTGGCCGCGACCGTCGGCACGCGCCGCAGGTTTTCCAGTCCTTGTTCCAGATCGCGCAGATCGAGGACGTCTCCCGCCTTCGTGGGAAAGGTATTGAACGAGGAGGGCGTGCCGTGCACATGCCATCGCTGCTGTTTTTCCTGGGTAAAACGTAGCGCATGGAGGGTGCCCGGAAGGACCGTCAAAGTCAGTTCTTCGCTGTGCAGATTCTGCGGCGCGATGAGGACTCGGGTGGTGGTATAGCCCTTCGCGATCAGCGCGTTTTGCGTGCTTGTGAGCAATTTGTCGATGCGCTTGGCATCGAGGCATTCCCCTGCTTGAAAAGACGTCTCTCGCCGCGCCGCTCGCAAGGCAAAGCGAAAACGCTCCGCCTGTTCGCCGCGCAAAACGACGCGGTGAATCGGGAAACAGCGCCCCGAGTCGGGCACTTGCGCCATCGGGGACGAGGCGAGAGGAGGACTTTCAAGGAGAAGGTGTTGCTCTTTACGCAGCGATTCCTGACGCGCCTGCTCGCGCTGTTGCTGTTGCGCGATCAGGTTACGCCAATGATCGGCGGGCGGCGCGGCAAGGCAGGCAGGTGAAAAAAACGCGCCGGCGCAAAAAAGAAGCAGAGAAGAACGGAAAAACGGCAGCAAGTGAAATCCATCCGCGTAGTGCAAGACTACGCTAGAATAATCACATTGCTTAAAGATGACAAGAAAAAAATTTATCGAACGCTTTTGTACGCGGATCGATCGCACGATGTCAAGGCAAGCTCTCTTATCCCACATCCGCTGACGAAAGGAATTCTTTGAACACAATCACGCCTGATTTTCTTGCCTCGGCAAAAGAAATCCATACACTAGACACTCGATTGATCACTGCACGGGAACTGGGATGCACAAAACCGATCTGAAAACGATCCTGGAAAATATCCATCACTTGCTGGAACGAAACGACCTCGAAAACGCGATCGTCTCCCGTCAGGAACACAATCAAACGCCGGTCATCGAAAATCTGCTGCAACGCCAACACATGCGTTCGATTCAGCATTATCTCGGACAACTGCACTACGCCGATATCGCGAATTTGCTCGAAGCTTTGCCGCTAAGCGACCGCTTGTTCATCTGGCACCTGCTCGGTGAAAAAATCGACGCGCGTGTGCTCCTCGAAGTTTCGCCGAATGTCCGCGAGTCGCTGATCGACAATCTCGATGAAGCGACTCTGATCCCCATCGCCACCCAACTCGATTCCGATGAACTCGCCGATATCACCCCGCTGCTCGAGGAAAAAACCGTCAGTAAAATCATCAGTGCCCTCGATAAGCAGGCCCTCGAGCAATATAAGGCGGCACGTGATTATCCAGAAGAGGAAATAGGCGCATGGATGGATTTCGATATTCTCAAGGTGCGTGACGATGTCTCTTGCAAGGTTGTCCTGCGCTATTTGCGGCGCTTCGACGAACTTCCCGATCAGGTGGACAAGATTTTCGTCGTCGACGATTACAATACCCTTCTCGGCGTGTTGCCGATCCGCACTTTGCTGACCAGCAAGGCGAAAGATATGGTAGGCGATCTCCTGCACACGGATACCGTCACTTTCCACCCGCATGACAACGTGGAGCTTGTCGCCAATGCTTTCGAACGCTATGATCTCGTCACCGCGCCGGTGGTCGATGAACATCATCGTCTGATCGGGCGTGTCACCATCGATCAGATGATGGATGTGATGCGCAACGCCAGCGAAGCGGACATGCTGGGCATGGCCGGAGTGAGCGCCATGGAGGATCTGTTCTCCTCGGTCTGGGATGCGTTCAACTCCCGTTGGCTGTGGCTCGTGATCAACCTTTGCACCGCGTTTTTCGCCTCGAGAGTGATCGGAATTTTCGAAGATTCGATCGAGAAAGTGGTCGCGCTCGCCTCGCTGATGCCGATCGTCGCCGGCATCGGCGGTAACTCCGGGAATCAGACGATTACCATGCTGGTGCGCGCCATGGCGCAGCATACGTTCAACTGGCAGCAAATTCGTCGTCTTCTCTATAAAGAACTCAGCGTCGCCTTGATCAACGGCCTGATCTGGGGCGCTTTGCTCGGCGGCGTCGCTTTTTTGCTCTATGACAACCGAATGCTCGGCGTTGTCATGCTGCTTGCGATGACGCTCAATTTATTGCTTGCCGCTTTCATGGGGGTGATGATTCCCTTCTCGATGCAGCGAATCGGGCGCGATCCGGCATTTGGTTCCAGCGTGCTGATTACCGCCTGTACGGACTCCGGCGGCTTTTTTATCTTCCTGGGGCTCGCGAGTCTTTTGCTGTAATGTTTACGTACGCCGCTCAGGTCGCGATGAGAAGTCCGACGGCAAAACACAGATTGATACCGAACATCAAGCCGACGCTGGTTTTCAATTCTTGCCCGGCAATCGCTTCGCTACTTGCGCGAAAAATATTGCGGCTGTGTTTCCTGATCAGAGGCAGCAGCAGTAGCCACAAGGCGCTCAGGATAGTACCGAACAGCGCGAACGGTAGATAACAACACAGCGCGAGCACAAGCAAGAGAAAATGGAAGTAGCGGCTGTTGAAAAACCCAAGGCGCACCGCAATGGTGTTTTTCGCGCAGTGGCGGTCGGAGTCGATATCACGGATATTGTCCACATGGAGCACCGCCGCGGCCAAAAGACCGGTGCCACAAGCCGGAGGAACAACTATCCAGTGGATACTGTTGGTCTGTAACGCGTAGCTGCCGCATACGCCGATCAGGCCGAAGAACACGAAAACGGCGACTTCTCCAAGACCGAAATACCCATAGGCGAACCGCCCCATTGTATAAAACAGCGCCGCCAGAATACTGAACACGCCAAGGAGAAAAAACAACAACACCTGATTGAACGAATAAGCGCTGACCCAAAGGAGCAGAGAACCGAACAGAATCGTCACCGCGATGGCCGCGATCACATAACGCCGACTCTGTCGATGGTCGATTACCCCGCTGCCGGTCAGGCGCTTGGGCGCCGACGGGGAACGATGGGCATCGGTTCCGCGGACGCCGTCGCCGTAATCATTGGCGATATTGGCGAGAATCTGCAAAGACAACGCGGTTAACAAACTGAGAAGGAAAACGGAGAATCGCCAGTTTCCATCGTAATAGGCAAGCGCGTTTCCAAGGGTGATCACCGCCACGGAAATCGGCAGGGTACGTATACGCATCAGGGCAAGCAGAGTTGACATAGGAATTCCATAGCGTTCCAGGTGGCGCTATTTTAGCAGAAATGCGCCGGCCAATTGTTTTCCTCGATCGTCACCGTGCACAATGATCGAAGAGAATCGCCGTACTCTCTCCAAGAGGCAATCAAAGTTGGCGAGGTCAGGCAGTTTACCGGTAAATGAACCTGTCTTCTCATTTTATCAAGGCGCCCTGAGCCGATCTGGAGCGCGCGATCGCCCCAATGTCGAAGCACAAACGCATTCCGGTCGTCGTCAACCCGGCCGACAAAAAGGCGACATATCCGGCGAACCGAATACGAGAGTACCGCCACAATCTCTACCCAAAGCTCTTGCAAGCGTTGCGATTGTACGAAAAACAGGGGGGATTCAGGCACCACTCAAGGCAGGATCGGACGGCAGTCCACTCTGGCGCAACGCCTCGTAAAGGACGATCGCTACACAGTTCGACAGATTCAGGCTACGCGAGCCCGCCCGCATCGGCAGACGCAGTTTTCGTTCGTCGTCAATGGCGGCATGCACTTTGTCACCAAGGCCAAACGTCTCGCTGCCGAATAGGAGGACATCGTCCTTGCCGAACTTGGCGTCATAGAGATTGCGACGAGCGTGCGTCGTCAACGCCCACAGGGTTTTCCCCGGTAGTGTCGCGGCAAATGCCGTCCAGTCGTGATGATGGCGAATGGACGTGTATTCGCCGTAATCGAGTGCGGCACGACGCAGCCTTTTGTCTTCCCAAACGAATCCTGTCGGGTGAATGATATGCAAGCGCGTGTCACTGTTGGCGCACAGACGGATGATATTGCCGGTGTTGGGCGCAATCTGCGGTTGAAACAGGGCGATGTGCATTATTCCGACGCTTGACGCACGAATTGTCTCGCCACTCTAGCACTGCGTGAACCGTGCGCAAGCGCGAAGCGCAGTGCCAGACGATCGAAATCCGCCGTCGCTTTGCGTCCCGAGCGACGCATCCAATGCCGCGCCACTTCGAGATACTGCTTTTGCGAGAGCGGATGAAAAGACAAGCGCAAGCCGAAGCGCTCGGCAAGCGAGATCTGCTCTTCGACGTCTTCCTCGGGATGGATCGAACGGTCGTCATGATGGACTTCGTCAAGGAGATGGCGACGATTGGAGGTTACGCAGAGCCTCACGTTCTCCGGCA
The DNA here is from genome assembly GCA_965277745.1 of Cardiobacteriaceae bacterium. Classification (GTDB taxonomy): domain Bacteria; phylum Pseudomonadota; class Gammaproteobacteria; order Cardiobacteriales; family Cardiobacteriaceae. The sequence goes on along the minus strand of OZ255837.1, from coordinate 1,957,522 downwards.
TACCGGCGATCGAACCATCGAGCACCGCTTTCAACGCACGATAGCTGCCATCGCCGCGCGCGAAGGAAAGATCGTCGATATAAAGGAGAAATTTGCTTTCCTGTTTGGCGATGACCCAGAGGAAAAACGCCAAATCGTGCAAATCGTCACAAGCGATCTGCAACAGCTTCAGTCCGCGTGGGCGCAAGGCATGGTAGGCGGCGCGGATCAGCGAAGATTTCCCCGTTCCGCGGGCACCCCAGAGAAGCATATGGTCACACGGTTCACCTTCGAGAAACCGCTGCAGATTGTTCAGTAACACGCTTTTCTGACATTCGATATGAAGTAGATCCTCGAGCGGCGAATCCGCTTGCACGGTCACCGGAACAACCACCCCGCGGCCCTCGTAGCGCATGCGGCAGAAGGCCTGTCCGCTTTGAAAAAGCCCACTCAGTTGCGATTCGATTTCTTCCATCATCTCACCTCATCGCTTGCCGCGCGCCGAAGATGGCGCTGCCCACACGGACCAGGGTCGCCCCCTCCACGACCGCAAGGCGCCAGTCACCGCTCATCCCCATCGACAGCACATCGAACGAGGCGCGGTCACAAAAGCGGTCACACGCCCGCGCCTGCAGCACCACCAAACGGCGGAAGCATCCGCGCACCAAAGCCTCATCGGCACTGTGGGTGGCGATCGTCATCAGCCCTTTGAGATGAAGTCTGTCCATCGCGACGATTTCCCGAATCAGTGCCATTGTCTTTTCCGGCGCCACCCCAAATTGCGACATTACACCGGACGTGTTGACCTGAACATAGACTTCCATGGTTCGATCTGTAACGTCGAGGCGATCCTGAAGTTTATGGGCCAGTTTCTCGCGGTCAATAGACTCAATGCAATCGACGAGCGTGATCACTTCCTTGACTTTGTTGGTTTGGAGATGGCCGATTAAATGGGTGCGGTACGTCGCGGCGGCAAGCGCTTGCTGTTTGGCTTGGATTTCCTGAACTTTGTTTTCCCCGATCAAGGTGATCCCCGCCGCGATCGCTTCCAGAATCCGCTGCGGTGAAACGGTTTTGGTGACTGCCATCAACGTCACCGCTTGCGGATCGCGCCCACAGGCCAGGCTCAGATCACCAATTTCTCGTTGTAAGTTGGCGATATTGCCCGCGATACTCACCGCGCTTCCCGTCCACACTTGATACATACGCCGTTCAATACGATCGGTTTTTGGGCAAGACTGAATCCGCTTTTTTTGCAAAAATCAATCAGATAGGCTACCGGTTTCTCCGCCGCAATTTCCTTGATATGCCCGCAGCGCTCACAATTGACGATCACGCTGATATGCGGATGGCGAAATTGCGGACAGAAAACAAAGCCATTGAGCGATTCCATGCGATGCAAGATCCCGACTTCGACGAGAAATGCCAGCGCCCGGTAGACGGTTGGCGGCGCGGCATTGCGCCGGATAGATTGCAGATCGTTCAACACATCGTACGCTTTGACCACATCGGGATACTCAAGTACCAGTTCCAATACCTGACGACGAATCTCGGTCAGGCGCGCGCCCAATATCTTGCAATGGGTTTCGGCAGCGCCCAGGAGATCGTCTTTTTCTTTGGCAGACAAAGCGTTCATGGAGAAAATTCTAGGAGAGTTGCGACACGCGGTCAATACGGCGCATCCTCGCGTAATCGATAAGTAAATATTGCGATCGGGAAAAAGAAACGGATAAAGCCGCAGGAAAGGACGCACTTCTCGGCACAAGCGCGCGCCGCGCCGCCTTATCGAGTAGGCCGCCACATTCCGTATCATGCGTGACCAGATGCCCCGCAGCGAGCAATCAGCCATGTCGGAAACAAAGGAAATTTTCTTGTCAAAAATAAATTGGAAGGGACACTTCCTAATCGGTCTGCAAACGGTCATTATCTGCGCGTATATAGCACGCTATAATGGAGAAATCGACACAATATGGAATCCAAAATGGCAAACGCAAATACAGCGCTCATTACCGGTGCATCGAGCGGTATGGGCAAGGAATTGGCACGCATCCACGCGCAACAAGGCGGTAATCTCGTCTTGGTCGCCCGTTCCAAGGACAAACTGGAAAACTTGAAAACGACATTGGAAAACGAGTATGCGGTCTCGGTCGCGGTCATCGCCCAGGACTTGTCGCAACCAGAGGCGGCAAAACAGATTTTCGAACAAACGAAAGAAATGGGCCTGTAAATCGACATTCTGATCAACAATGCCGGCTTTGGCGGTCATGGTTTTTTCCATGTGCGCAAGCTCGCCGATGAACAGGCGATGATGCAGGTAAACATGGTCACCCCGACCAATCTGACCCACTATTATCTGCAAGGAATGGTCGCGCGCAGGCGCGGTCGTATCCTCAACGTTTCCTCCACAGCCTCTTTTATGCCGGGCCCGTTACAGGCGGTTTACTATGCAAGCAAGGCGTATGTCACTTCGTTCACCCAGGCGATTGCCGAGGAAGTACGCGAGTACAACGTCACGGCGACCGTTCTCTGCCCCGGAGCGGTTGCGACCGGATTCATCGCGGCCGGGAACCTCGAAGGCGTCGAGCTCTGGAAAAACGCGAAAACGCCGGATTCCGTTGCCCATGTCGGCTATCGCGCGATGATGCGAGGCAAGTTGGTGGTTTTCAATGAGAGAAAACTTGGTTTTATGCTGAACTGGATCATTCCACTGCTGCCACGCAAAATGGTCCTGAAACTGTCGCGGCGGGCAATGGAAAAAAGCGCGTAAGCTTACGTCCTTCCTACCTGCACGGACATCCAGAGCGATAGGCAAGTGCCCGCGTCCGCCGGGCGATCGCTTTCCCATCGCCATTGCCCTCACGCCAACCCCTCGGCGCGTATAGGCAGAAGCATTGCGCGGCGATGACAACAGCATCGAAATGTGGCGGATCACTTGGCGATGGATAGACGCCCTTCCTGCGTACCTTCGCCGTAGTGTGACCTGCCAGGCCCGTTATCCGAAATGCCTCAGTAAACGACAAGCGAGTCGCTCATCGCTTTGATGGTCACGCTTTCTACCGATTTACCGGCGCTTCTCGCCCTGCTTTCCCTCTTTTTCAGAGCTATCTTGCGGACAAAGCATGCGCATATTTTGATGCCCCGACTGGGTAAGCGGCGGCCATACCTGTAATTTCACCGGCACGAGACCGCCATCTTGATTGACCTCATTGACCGCCACCCGACAAACCCTCGATACAATACCCGGAATCAGAAAACCGATCACTTCGTAGTCTTTTCCCGCCTGGGGAATAAATTTGAACGACCAGGGCCGACACGTTGTCTTTTCGTAGTGACGATCGCGCGCGAGTGCATCTTCTAGTTGAGCGAACGCGTCGAAGCGTTGAGGATCGAGCGATACCGCCGAAACGTGAGGCCAACCGAGATAAGCCGCTCTGAGAACGACGGGTTTTCCCGCCGGCAGGACATATTCCTTGTAAAAGGCTTTGGAAAGCGCCCCGTTCATTTCTGCGAGTTGGCGCGTCATCGCCGTTTCGGGGATGCCGATACGGTGGTTTTTCGCCGTCCCGACGAGCGAGGAAAAAGCGTCTCCCAAGCTGCCGCCGACATTTATTTTTTCTCCTTTTTCACCAGCGGCGCAATCGATTCCGCGCCACATCACCGTCACTTTACCGTTCTGCCCGAACAGGCGAATGCGCGCCTGACTATCCGGCGCGTAATCGACGTTGTCGGTGACACTGCTCAAGCTGGCGCAGCCAGAAAGCATCAGGACGGTAAATGCGAATTTTCTCCACTGTCTTTTCATTGTCTTTCCTCCGAAATCATCCGTTTATGCGTTCATACGCGGCGATCGCCGCTTCATTTTGCAGGGTCAGGGCAATGCTGTCCAGACCGTTCAACAGGCGTTGACGCCAGTTTTCGCTGAGGGTAAACGGGTACGACATCTCATCGACAATCACTCTGCACCGCGTGAGATCGACGGTAATGGCTTTGTCCGCAGGCAGTGCGGCGAGCCGTTCGCGGATGGCTTTGTCGAGGACGATCGGCAGATGCCCGTTGTTCAGCCAGTTGTTGTAGAAAATGTCGGAATAGCCGCCGGCGATCACCACGTGCAGTCCCGCGTCCTGCAAGGCCCAGGCGGCGTGTTCACGCGAGGAACCACAGGCGAAGTTTTCCCCGGTGATCAAGATACCGGCCCCTTGATATTGCTTCTGGTTGAGGGGAAAATCGGCGATCGGCCGCTGCTCGCGATCGTAGCGCCACGGTTCGAAGGCGAAGGCGCCGAAGCCCGTCCTGGAAATGCTTTTCAGGTGATTCTTGGGAATGATGATGTCGGTGTCGATATTATCATCCATCACCGGAACGGTGGTCGCGGTATACACGGTAAACGGTTTCATTATTGGCTTTCCTTTTCGGCATCGACCGATGCCGGCGCAATGGTTTCCATTTTTGCGTTCGTTTTCAGGTTTCGTCCCAGCCCGGTCGCGAAATATCGACGAAACGCCCCATCACGGCGCAAGCCGCCGCCATCGCCGGACTGACCAGATGGGTGCGCGCGTTCTTGCCCTGGCGCCCCTCGAAATTGCGGTTGGAAGTCGAAGCGCAATGTTCATGGGCCGGAATCAGATCGGGATTCATGCCGAGACAGGTCGAGCATCCCGGTTCGCGCCACTGACAACCGGCCTCGAGGAAAATTTTATCCAGCCCTTCGGCTTCGGCCGCCCGTTTGACCTCCATCGAACCCGGCACGATCACCGCGATAATTTTCTCCGCAACTTTACGGCCTGCGAAGATTTTCGCCGCTTCGCGCAGATCGGAAAGCCGCCCATTGGTGCACGAACCGATGAAGACGTGACGAATCGGAATCTCGCTTTTCGCCTTCCCCGGACGCAGGGCCATATACCGCAGCGCTTTCTCGTTTTCCGCCCGGCGGTCACGCGGCACTTCGGCATCGACATCACCGCCCATGCCCGGATTGGTGCCCCAGGTCACCTGTGGCTTGAGAGGCGTCACATCCACTTCAAGGCGCTTGTCGTAGTCGCCTTCACTGTCCGTTTTCAACATTTTCCAGTCGGCGACGGCTTTCGTCAAAGCTTCGCCTTGCGGCGCATATACGCGACCTTGCACATAATCGAACGTGGTTCGATCGGGCGCGATCACCCCGACCTTCGCGCCGCCCTCAATGGACATGTTGCATAAGGTCATGCGCTCTTCCATGCTCATCCGATCAACCGTGTCACCGAAAAATTCCATCGCGTAGCCGCTGCCGACGGAAACCCCGTAGGTCGAGAGAATATGCAAAATCACATCCTTGGCGTAAACCCCCGGGCGTAATGTGCCGCTGATCTTCACGCCAAGGTTTCGCAACTTCTTCTGCCACAGGGTCTGGGTGGCGAGCACATGCTCGACTTCGGAGGTTCCGATACCGTGCGCCAATGCGCCGAAGGCGCCGTGGGTGGCTGTATGGCTGTCGCCGCAAACAATCGTCTTGCCCGGCAAGGTCAGCCCCAATTCCGGCCCGATCATGTGCACGATGCCGTTACGATCGTCGAACATATCCGCGAGTTCGATGCCGAATTCCGCGCAATTTGCGGCAAGCGCGTCGAGTTGCGCCTTGGAGACCGCATCGCTTACGTGCTTGCGTTCGGCGAGAACGGTCGGGGTGTTGTGATCCATCACCGCGAAGGTTTTCTCGGGACGACGCACCCTGCGTCCATGCGCGCGCAGGCCGTCGAAAGCCTGCGGTGAGGTGACTTCGTGGATCAGGTGCTGGTCGATATAGAGCAGTTGCAGGGCTTCACCCTTGCCGGCGATGACATGGCGATCCCACAGTTTGTCGTATAAAGTGCTCATCTTGTTTCGTCACGCTTGTCTTGTTCGATTGCCGCGATCAATGCTTCGATGAACGCCCCGGTACCGAGCGGGTGTTCCTTGTTCAAATCTTCGGTCAGGCGATTGTCCTCGATCATCCTGTCGACCGCTTTTTCGACGCAGCGCGCCGCTTCTTCCGCGGCGAAGCTATGGCGCAGCATCAGCGCGCAGGAAAGAATCGTCGCGATCGGATTGGCGATGCCGCGACCGGCGATGTCCGGCGCGCTGCCATGCGCCGGTTCATAAAGATAAGGGCCCCCGGCGTTGAAACTCGCGGAAGGCAGGATACCGAGAGAGCCGCCGAGGACGCTCGCCTCGTCGGAGAGAATATCACCGAAGAGATTTTCGGTAACGATCACGTCGAAATCCCGCGGGCGGGTGAGCAAATGCATCGCCATCGCATCGACGTATTCATGACACAAGCGCACATCGGGATATTCCGCCGCGAGCCTTGTCACCCGTTGGCGCCACAGTTTACTCGTCGCAAGGACATTGGCCTTGTCGACCGAAACCAATTCCTTGCGGCGCGCGCGCGCCATCCTGAATGCGTAGTGGACGACGCGGTCGATGGTCGCGACGTCGTAAGTCATCGAATCGAGGGCACGATCATCCGCGAGCCTGCGCGGCTCGCCAAAATAGGCGCCGCCGGAAAGTTCCCTGACAATCATCAAATCGGTACCATCGATGATCGCCGCTTTGATCGGTGAATGGGTAAGCAGCGCCCCGGACACTTTCAGCGGGCGAATGTTGGCGAACACATCGAGCGATTTACGCAGCGCAAGCAACCCCTGTTCCGGACGAATTTTCGCTTCGTCCCATTGCGGGCCGCCGACCGCGCCGAGCAACACCGCATCGCAGTCCGCCAGCGCTTCACGCACTTGCGGCGCGTACGGCTCGCCGTATTTTTCGATGCCAGCGCCACCGAAGGCGTAGTCGTTAAACTCAAGGGCCAAATCAAATTTCGCCGCGACGCACTTCAGCACTCTTTTTCCGGCGGCAACGATTTCCGGCCCGATCCCGTCGCCAGGCAGACAGACGACACGGAAAGTTCCGCTCATTTCGTGGTTCTCCTTCCCATTTTCCGAATAAAGCGCGACGGACGCATTTCGCTTGGCTCGCCCATAGTCTGTATCCCGGATAGATTACCTGTGCATAATGTAGCAGATACAGACCGTAGATTGCCAGTGCTATCGGGCAGCATTGCGGTCTTTGCCGCAACGAAGCAAACAGCCATACGAAAATCCGTGCGGAAATTCCACCGGGCGCGCACCAGGCACAGGGAAAATACGATTGCGCGGGTATTGGGATAACCCATAAGCGAGGACGCGCAGGGAGAGCCTACCATCTCACATGGGTACCGCCCCTTTTTTGCCATTGTATTTTTAGACAATATGCGTAGGCCAAAGGGACAACCTGTCTCTGGCGACGAGAATAACATCATGTTCTTCAGCCAGTTTCTTCGCATGGTCATCAAATCCCCGGGCATTGGTCAGGACAACACATCGATAGTCTTTGCTTACGTCATAACGTGTCGCGGCGTGCCGTACTTCATCGACCGCACTGGCGCCTATCCGCTTGTCATGATCATCGCTATATTTGCACTGCACCAAAACGATGTCACCGTGTTCCCTTTTATGCGGGGTTTTTTTCTTGGGGTTTGGTGGTTCGCGTTGGATATCAGACATAGCAATCAACTATTACAAAGCTATTCTTGGTATAGCTGCCCAATTGTTCGCAATGGTGCTGATCGTAGCGATCGGCAAACAGTTTCTCATGGACTACCATAGCCAAATGCGAACGGAGAACATGGCAACTCAGGAATTGGCTGTAATGCTGGTTATCTCGATGATCCTGCTATTCCTGATGAACAAGGTTCCCCCTATGGTTTCCAGTCTTGTGTCGGGTGGTAGTGTGGGATCTATGGGCGTCGGTTCTTTTGGGGCTGGTGCTGCAATGGGAGCCGCTATGACAGCGGCAAGTATGGGAATAGCCGGCGCCAGAGCGGTCGGCGGGGCGATGCTCTCGGGCGCGGCAGGGGTGACCGGCGGCGCTTCGGCCGTCAAGGCCGCTTATGAAAAGGCACAGGCCGATATGTCCGGGGGCGATATGCCTAACTTTGGCGGTGGTGGTGCAGGTGACAGTTCCGGTGGCTGGGGTGATAGCAATTCTGGCGATGAAGACGCCGGCACGGGCGATTCTCCATTTGCACGCGCGGCCGGTTTGGGCGGCCATGAATCTTCCGGCGGCGGCGCTGCGTTTTCGGGAAACGGTTCGTCCGGCGCTCAAGCCGCGACGGCACCCGCAAGCGGCGAATCGTCTTCAAATGGACAATCGGGCGGAGACGATACCGGCGCAAGCGGTGGTGGTGAAGCGGAACAGGGCAGAGAGGCTTCTCGAAGTGACGCCCAGGGAAGTGCGGCGGATAGGGCCGGTAATGACGGTTTTTTCGCCGCTTTGGGGCAAGCGGGCCGTGTCACGGCCGGCGAATTGGCCAAGGGCGCTGGCGCGGTGGCGAAGGCCAAAGCGGCGGACTTGAAGCAGTCGACGCTGGAACGAATCGCCGACACCACCGGCGGCAAGATCGCTTCCGCTATCAGAGCGCAAAGTGGCGGCGCCGACGCTTCATCCCTCGCTGACGACAAACAGTCTTGGCAGGATATCCGCGAAGTCGACCCCGAGGCCGAGGTCGCGGCGTTTCGCGACCGAAAACCACACAGCAGTTGACCTTACAGGAGAAAAAATGAGAAAAGTTTTTATCGCGCTTGTGTTCGCCCCCTTTTTCTTTATCGCCCCGGCCCATTCGGCCTCACAGGACGAATGCGCCGCCTGGATTTGCCTGCCGGGCGGGTTTCCTTCCGGCTGCGAGGCGGCGCGTTCGGCGATGCGTGACCGCGTCAAGGACGGTAAGCCGCCCTTGCCCGACTTCGCTGCGTGCGCGACCAATCCGCCCGCCGGCAGCGGCAGCCACATGAGCTACCTTTTCGGCCATGCCGCTTTCATCCCGGGACATCGTGTCTGCACGCGAAGCGGGCGTTGGCGATGTCTCGCCTGGGAGGTACTGCCGGATCGCTATGTCAAGGGCGGGAGGTGCCACCGCGACGGAGACGGAGACGCTTATCCGAGCGGATGCACACGCACTGTGCGTTGGGCCGAGGTTTATGTGGATGACGCCTTGATCGGTACGACGTATTACTGGTAAACAGGATGTTGCCGCCTCTTGCCGATCTGCCCCCTGTGTTGCAAGAGCGCGTCGTCTGCTCGATCACGGCGGCGCTGCGCTACCAGATACCGGCCAATCTCGTTCTCGCCGTCGCGGAAAAGGAAGGGGGGAAGCCCGGGCAGTGGGTGCGCAATCCGAATGGCACGCATGACGTCGGGGCGATGCAATTCAACACCACGTATCTGGACGCGTTGAGACGCTACGGGATCACCGCGGACGATGTCGCCGCCGCTGGCTGCTACGCCTTCGATCTCGCCGCCTGGCGGTTGCGGGGACATATTCTCCATGACCAAGGCGATCTGTGGACACGGGCGGCCAATTATCATTCGAGGACGCCGAAGTACAACAAGCGCTACCGTGCCGACCTGATGGTCAAAGCGGCCAAATGGGCGACCTGGCTCGAAGCGCGCTTCGCGACGGTGGAGCTGACGCGAAAAAACGGCAAAACCGCGCGGTCCGAGAGTACATCGAAAACCATTCGGAAAGCCGCCCGAAAAGCTGACACGGCCGAACATCGCTCACGACCTCCGTCCGGCGCGCGGCGATCCGGTCCTGTCGATTACGTGCCGCGTACCGTCACCTTCGACGAACCGAAAACACAACCATGACAAAAGCCGCGTCGCCGGCCAGACGTCTCAAACCGCCGCCGCTGCTCTTGACCGATGGTACGATAGAGGCGCTGAAGTGGCTCGCGCTGCTCATCATGACCGGCGATCACGTCAACAAGTACCTGTTCAACGCGACGCTGCCGGCGCTGTTCGAGTTGGGCCGACTGGCGTTGCCGATCTTCGTTTTCGTCCTCGCTTACAATCTCGCCCGCCCCGGTCTGTTCAAGCGCGGAGCCTATCCCCGCACGATGAAACGTATGGCCTTGTCCGGCGCGGCCGCCTCGGTTCCTTTCATCGCCTTGGGCGGCCTTGGCGGTGGATGGTGGCCGCTTAACATCATGTTCACGCTTCTCGTCATTACCGCCACGCTGTACCTGCTCGAACGCGGCGGTCATGGTCACCTGCTTGCCGCTGCCATGGTGTTCCTGGTCGGCGGCGGCATGGTCGAATACTGGTGGCCGGCCATCATCCTCGGCCTCGCCGTCTGCTCGTATCGCAAACGCCCCACCTGGACAGCAGCCGGACTTGCGCTGCTCGCTCTGACCGCGTTGTGGTTCATCAATGGCAACCTGTGGGCCTTGGCGGCGGTGCCGCTGCTGCCGATCGCTGCTTGCCTCGACCTGCCCATACCGCGTTTGCGCTGGGTGTTCTACGCCTATTATCCGCTGCACCTCGGTACCCTCTGGTTGATCCGCATTCCCATGCGCCACGCCGGATACCTGTTTTTCTGATCCGCTGATCCGCGTTGCGGATCGAATCAACCGCTATTTTGCCATTCTGGTGTTCCATCCCGTGAACAACGCGACGGTTCGTTCAGTGAGCGCGGAAAGCTGATGCTTAAAGCCACGTACGCTGTAGGCAACTACACGCATATTCAGGTCTGTTCACAACCCTCCTGCCTTCTTCATCGGTAAACCTCTCGACGGTTCCCGATTCTCACGACGAGGACGCAAAGCGCCGCGTCCTCGATGCTGGCAATGACGCGGTAGTCACCAACCCGGTATTTCCAGAACGCGCCCAGCCTGGACCCCTTCAACGCCTTGCCAATGCTACGCGGATCGTCCAGCGCGGCCACGCGGCCATGAAGGAAGACCAATATCCGGCGCGCAGTCTGCTGATCGAGTTTCGATAGCTCACGCTCGGCCGAACGCTCGAACCTAATCGTCCAGACCATAGCGCTTCATCAGTTCGTCCAGCGATACGGTGTCGGACTTCCCTGCACGCAGATCCAAAAGGCGCTGCTCCGCAAGGTAGAGATCTTCAAGGTCATCGATGTGATCGACAATCGCCTCGGTCACGTAGAACGTCTTGCTGCGCCCTGTGCGTGTTGCCAAGGCGTTGAGACGATCTTCAATATCGTCCGGGAGTCGGATGGATATGGGCATGGTGCAACCTCACTAACGATTTTATGCGATATATGTATCGCATAAACCACGATGCAGGTCAAGCTGGATATAGAGACAAAAATTTGCGGATTGACATCCTCCCCCACCGAAATAAGCAAAAACAGGTGGGGGAGGATGTCAATTTTCATTCCTTTTGAGATGATGAAGCGGGTATCCAGCGATACAGCGTAGGGATCGACACCCCCATATTCTTGGCCACGTCCCGGGGAGGGACACCGCCTGCGAGCAATTTCCGCGCCGAAGCGATTTTGCTGACGGTCATCTTACGCTTACGGCCGCCTTTTCGGCCAAGCCGCCGCGCGGCTTCCAGCCCGGCGCGGGTGCGCTCAATGGTCAACTCGCGCTCCATCTCGGCCAAGCTCGCCATGACATGGAAGAAGAATCTGCCTGACGCTGTGCCGGTGTCGATCGCGTCGGTGACGCTTCTGAATTGAACACCAAGCTGGTGCAATGCGCCGACCAGATCGACCAGATGCTTAACGCTGCGGCCCAGTCGATCCAACTTCCAGACGACGAGGGTATCACCCTCGCGCAGTATTTCGAGCGCCTTGTCCAAGCCCGGACGCGTTGCCCGACTGCCACTCACCTGGTCGGTAAAAATGCGCGCGCATCCAGCTTCGGTCAGTGCCGCACGCTGTAATTGCAGATTCTGGTCTCGTGTCGAGACACGCGCGTATCCGATCAGCATAGTCTGTCGTCATTCCTGATCGCATGCCATCGTTCGAGTAATTCCGGTAGCCACTCCTGTACCGTTTCCCACACGACATCGAGGTCGATGTCGAAATAACCATGAAGCCATGCGGTTGCGCATGTTACGCATACTGCGCCATGGTATTTCGGGGTGTGCCTGGGTGAAATCGCCATAGTGATCCATCACTTTTGTGGCGGCCTCACCGATGATAATGAAGCTCATGATGATGGCCTGTTGAGTGCGTTTGTCGGTCAGGAAACTATCTTTGCTCGATCCCTCGACGAAACTGCGGGCATCGACCGCTGCCTGATATATGTGATCGAGATAATCGGACAAACGGTTCTCGTTCATATCGGCCGTGCTTCCGCGAGCACTTTGGCTCTGAAATGCAACGGCAGGTCGCCGGGGGTCAAAAGATCAACTTCGACACCGAGCAATAATCGCAATCAGATACAAAAATCCACGCCCCATCGGAATATAGGTTATGTCGGCGCACCAGAACTGATTGGGACGATCTATCGTCTTGTCTCTGAGCAAATAGGGATAAATCTTGTGCTCTGGATGACGTACCGTGGTTTTTGGCTTCTGATAAATTGCCGGCAAACCCATGAGACGCATAAGGCGACGCACGCGCTTGCGGCTGACACAATAGCCCTGAAGACGTAAATGCCGCGCCATTTGACGACTGCCATAACTCGGCGTTTCCAAAAACTGTTCGTCAATCAGACGCATGAGCTTCAGGTTCAGCGGGCTTTCGCCTTTGGTGTCGTCATACCAGCTTGAGGGGCTGATGCTGAACAATTCGCATTGACGGGTAATGCTCAGAGGTCCACTTGGGCTGATCATTTCCTTCCGCCGCGCCCGAGAGAGTGGCTGAAGGCTCGTGACAAAAAATCGTTCTCCATGGTCCACTGACCGACCTTGGCGTGAAGGTCGCGGATTTCCGCTGACTGATCCGATTTTTCTTTCTTCTTTTTGCCAGAGAAAATCTCAACCATGTTTTCTTTGGCTTGACGTTTCCACTGGCTGATCTGGTTCGGGTGGATGTTATATTTGCTGGCAAGCTCTGAAAGTGTCAGCTCTTCACTGAGCGCCTCCATAGCGACTTTTGCTTTAAATTCGGCTGAAAAGTTTCGACGTTTTGACATGTAAAATCCGTTCAAAATCATAACGGCTCCACCTTAACACCCTGTCCTAATTTTGGGGACCAGCTCTCTGTTTTGTTCAAAAGTGCCTCCGTTTTAGCGGTTGAAAGGCTGTTGGTTGAGCCGTAACGGCCATTTTGTAAAATACATCCTCTATGTTATACTTAAGTATAACACACAATAAGGGAGGGAAACTGACTCATGGCCGCTATTGTAATTCGCCAGTCTGGCGGCGCTAACATCGTTAGCATCCCCAAAGCGATAGTCAAAACGCTTGGCCTGCACACAGGCTCAAAACTGAATCTGTCGATTCAGGATAACAAAATTGTGCTTTCTCCGGTCGAGGAAGAGCCAACACTGGAATCATTGCTGGCAGAAAGCCCAAAAGAGTGCTTTGCCATTACCGATCAGGATAGAGAATGGATTGACGCTAAGCCAATTGGTAAAGAAGTGATTTGATGTACGTACCGGATAAAGGAGATATTGTTTCACTTGACTTCGATCCGAGCGCAGGAAAGGAAATCATGAAGCGCGGCCCTGCGTTCGTGATCTCTCGTAAAGTGTTCAATGATCACACAGGATTTGCTGTTGTTGCCCCTATCACCAGTACGGTGAGAGGCATGAAGTTGGAAGTCGTCTTACCGGAAGGGTTATCTACAAAAGGGGTGATTCTCGTCCATCAAGTGAAATCATTGGATTTTTCCAATCGCCAGATCAAATTCATAGAGAAAACCTCCCAAAAAATCACTGACAAAGCCACAGAGCTTATGAAAGTGATCATTTCATGACTACTCCTCCCCTGAAAAAAAAAGTGTAAAGAATGAGACTTAATCTGACATTTTTGATAAAATCGAGTCAAAAGGAGTCAGATTATGACGAATATTGAAATGAAGATAATCAAGCCCAAAGTTGGCCTTTTGGAGTTGGCAAAACAATTGGGTAGTGTGTCACAAGCATGCAAAACGATGGGCGACAGCCGAGATAGTTTTTATCGTTTTAAACGTTTATACGAAAATGGTGGTGAAGACGCGCTGCGAGAAATCAGCCGTAAAAAACCGGTGGTGAAGAATCGTGTTCCTAACCATGTAAAACGTGCGGTAATTGATATAGCGAATGAATTTTATGATATAGTCTTTCGTAAGAAGATTTATCGTTCGCTAGATGAACGGCAAGTTGACGTTGATCACTGGATCAGTAAATATAATGAACAGCGTCCACATAGTGGTAAGCACTGTTATGGTAAAACACCGATGCAGACATTTCGTGAGGCAAAGCATTTGGCGCTAGAAAAACAAATTCCTAGTGTCGAATTATCTGACAATAACACTCAACGGACAGTTGTTGTTTGATAATGTCTGTCAGATTAAGTTTTGATTTCTACAAACCCCATCAGCCACCGGTTTTCCGGCTCGTCGAACATATCTAAAACAGTCGTGATCTTGGGACGACACTCTCTGAAAGTGCCCTGCGCTTGCCACCCGTTTCGCCTTTTCCATCGATATTGCCTGGCCTTTTCGTCTCAGGCTGAAGCCCTTCTCGCGATTCCCATCATCTTGTAGGCGAGATCCGCCGCTGTGTAGTCATAGGCGTGCAAATTATCGATCGGCGCGTATTCGACGAGATCCATGGCGACGATTTCCCGCCCTTGCGCCACGCTCGCGATAAGATCGACCGTCTGCCAGAACGACAGGCCGCCGGGCACTGGCGTGCCGGTTGCCGGCATGATCGCGCTATCCAAGACGTCGATATCGACCGTCACATAAATTTTCCGCGGAAAATGCAGCGGCAACGCGAACCGGTGCTGCGGCGTCGGGCGACAAATTTCCACCGCGTCCAGGCAGCCGATCTGCGACGAAAACCTCTGACGCACCGCCTGTTCCTCGCGACTGATCGCGCGCACGCCGAGCTGGAAAAGGGGCAGACCTTCATCGACCAGACGTTTCATCACACAGGCATGACTCCAGACATCGCCCGCGTAATGCTCACGTAAATCGCCATGGGCGTCGAACTGCACGACACCGATCCTTTCATCGCGATAGGCGTCGACCACGCCCATGACCGCGCCGTAGCTTACCGTGTGTTCTCCGCCGAGCACAAACGGCAATTTGCCCTGCTGCGCCACCTTGCGGGTTGCCGCGCGGATACGCTTGATCACCTGCGCCACCTCGCCGCGACAATCGACCGCGCGATGGGTGTGAATACCGAGCTGGCAAGGCTCGCCACCGATCTGATCGAAAGTCTCGAGTTGCCCGGAAGCGACGATAATCGCCTGTGCACCCAAAGCGGTGCCCTTACCGTAACTGACGGATTTCTCGAACGGCACGGGAAGAACATGAAACACGGCATCTTCGGCGTTTTCCTGCGCAATTTCCGAACCGAGAAAAATACCGGAGGCAACAGAACTCATCGAGCCCCCTTGCAACGGAAACTCATCTCGCCAGATCGCCGGAAAGGTAAACGGCGACTCGCGCCGCGCCGACCTGGCACAGAAAAGTTCCCGGCACCGTGGCGGTCGTCTCGCCAACCGAGCTTTGCAGATGGATGATTTTGCTTGCCCCCCATGATTTTTCGCCGTCCTCTGGAAGCGTTCCACGGCAGCGGCGAAAGCGCGATAACATCCCCACGCTATCCCCGACATCCGAGAATACGTCTCATTGCGCAGGATAGCCGAACTTCTCCAGCTGACGAGTCCTGCCTTGACGATTTCCCCGTCGCCTTCATTGAAAAATACCGGTATCGACAGAGAAACGCGCGGATACAGGATTGTTCATCCGACTTGCCAACGGCATTGGTCTTTTTGTTGCTGACCAGTCCCTTGCGAAGGATTTTTCCGCCGCCGCGGGCGAAAGGTAATTCGATGCCGGGATCCAACACACCTTTTGCCTGCAGCGAATGCAGTGCTTCGTCAATACTGAAAGTATTGTGAGTATCCATTGATCGGCAACCGATTGCCAGCGCTATCGTCGAACAAACGTGTGATTTCTTCACTTGCCCTCTCCGTTGAAGATAAAATACCTCTTCACCAAGGTTAGCATTTTATGATGATGGATTTTCATTTTCTCTTTACCCCCCCCGCGTACGCAAAGCATTACCGACGTGAACAGCTTGATTTAGATGACAAAGAAAAACTGAAAAATACCCCGGACTTGGAGGTCAGCGCTTCCTGGCGCAATTCGCGGGCGCTCAAGCAACGCTGTCGCGAACAATTTCCCGAACAGGCTTTCTGCCTCAGCCACAAACACGATCATGCTCTGATCGCGGTAGGCGCGGAAAAACCCGGCAGCGATCTCGAACACCAAAAACGGCGCGATTACCGCTCGCTGATCGAGCAGGTCGGCAGCAGTGAAGAAATCGACCACATCGTCCGACTTGCCGATCCGCAGGAGAATTTTTATCGTCTGTGGACTCTGAAAGAATCTTTGATAAAGGCGGAAAACCTGCGTTTCCCGAATGACATGGGCGCGGTCGGCATCGCCTGTTTTACGCCACACTGGAAATTGCGCGGCAAAAAAGAACAAGCGTATGCATGGGTCAGCGCGAAGGTAAACAAAAACTGGTTGATCGCGGGGGTCTGGCCGCAAAACGAGGCGCACGTCGGGCGAAAAGCTCGCCTGATCATCCACGCACCGAAGGATTTTCCTCTTTTTTTACAAAAGATTATCAGCAATTGCGACGATTTACATTGGACACGTGGCGATCTTCCTAATCTTGCCAGCGTTTGACAATCAGCGACGCATTGATGCCGCCGAAAGCGAAATTGTTACTCATCGTATATTCCACTTCCATCTCGCGCGCGGCGCCGAGAATATAATCGAGCTTGCCACAACGGGGATCGACGAAGTGTAAATTGATTGTCGGCAGGAAACGTCTTTCCCTCATCATCTCAATGGAAAGCGACGTTTCCAGCGCGCCGCACGCGCCGAGGGTATGACCGAAATAGCTTTTCTGGGTGGAAATCGCCACCTCCGGCATCAGTTCGGCTGTAGCAAGCGTTTCGGCGATATCGCCATGTTCCGTCGCCATACCGTGCCCGTTGACATAGCCGATCGCCTGTGTCGCCGAAGCACAGGCACAAGAAGTCGGAATCACTCTTCTGGTCAGGCCATAGAAAATCACGATATTCGCCGCCGTGATATGCGGCATCATTTTGATATAGGTATTGGCGTTGAATTCCGAAATGTCATAGTGACGAATCACTTCGGACATTGTGCTGACAGCGTCCATCGAACCGGTGGAAAAACCGGATGCCACCTATGCGCCCCTCCCTGATCCTCTCGTCCCCGGAGAGTCTGCCATGGTCAGCGCATTGCCTGCCGCCTGCACGCAAAATTGCGACACTCTGCCCAAACTGCGCAGTTGCTTACGGTTCGATCGATAGTCGGAAATCGGGGCAGCGAACCGTGTTTCCAGAGTGCGATAGACAACTCACTCGGGCATGTTCACAATCGCGTTACGATAAATAAGCATCCGAGTGGCTATTTATTGCCCGCCAAGTCGTCCCGAAAGAGGTCACGGCGCCCATGCCGGTTACCACGACGCGATTCAACACAGACCTCCGTTGACGGCGAGCACCTGTGGAGTGATATAGCCGGCTTTCCCGGAAAACAGAAAACTCAACGCCGCCGCCCTTTCTTCGGCTTCTCCAATGCGCTTTTATCGGCACCGTATCAAGAATTTCCGCAACCGGCACATGCGCCTCTATCATCTCGCTTGCGATCAGTCCGGGCGCCACGCAATTGACCATGATTCCGAGCTTGCCGAGTTCGACGGCAAAGGTTTCGCCGCTCCGATGAGTCCCGGCCTTCGCGGCACTGTAGTTGACTTGTTCGCGATTGCCGAACAATCCGGAGACCGAGGATAGGCAGACAATTCTGCGACCAGGAACCGGTAAGCGCATTGGGCACGGAAAGCCCGAACGACATGGGGGGGAATGCATTCGAGGGGGATCCGTTTACGCTCGCGAGGTTACTCGAGGCCGTTTACCGCCCAGCGCTGCCAGTCCTCCAGGCTCAGATGATAAGGCGAGCAGGCAAACCAAACCATCGGCAAAGAGAAAAAGAAAGTTGCAAGGGAAAACCGGATAGTCAAAAGGCTGATTTTAATGATAGGTGACAAGGTTGCAAAATATACGACGACTATATTTTATCTTTATATTTCAAATAAATAGTTCGACCGGTAGCCATTGTCTTCC
Organism: Cardiobacteriaceae bacterium; assembly: GCA_965277745.1. Classification (GTDB taxonomy): domain Bacteria; phylum Pseudomonadota; class Gammaproteobacteria; order Cardiobacteriales; family Cardiobacteriaceae. Next base: position 1,939,414 of record OZ255837.1, on the reverse strand, counting down.
TGTCCGTTCTCGCGCCGACTGTAACCGCGCTGATTGCTGAGGAAATCCGTGGCGGCGATCGTACACTCGATGTTGTCGTGACTGTGACCGTAGATCCACACATCGGCTTGGCGGTAGAGTTGGGGGAGATCACTCGCCCAATAGGCCGAACGGATGAGGTCGCCGTGACCACGGCGATATTTCTTCGCCAGCAGTTCTTCTGCCGGCAGAAAATGACTGATCACGACTTTCTTGCGTACCCGCCCTGCTTGGGCAAATGCCGTTTCGAGAAAGGCGCAGGCGCGCCCGAACCACTTGACCATCACCGCCGGGGTCAACGGCGTGCCGTCGTCGCACGAGATGTGGCGGTAATCCGGCAAGGTTTCACCCGCCCAGGCCATTGAAGCCGCCGGATCGCCGCCGAGACAGAAATCCGTCCACAGGGTGGTCCCGCAAAAAAGCACATCAGCGATACGAACGGCTTCGTCTTCAAGGAGCCGGACGGCGAATTTCTCGGCAATCGCACGATGTTCCGTTACGCCGCCACCGTAGGTGAAGCCATAGCGATCATGATTGCCAAGCACGTAGAGCACGGGCAAATCCGGCGCCTGTTCGCGCAGGGCGGCAAAAAACACCGGCAGTGAGGCGCTGTCGCCGATGTCACCGGCGAGAACGAGGAGATCGGCCGCGCCGAGATTTTCCAAACGGCAAAGGCTGACTTCGGTGTGTAGATCGCTGTGTACGGCAATTTTCAATCGCGTTTCTCCCGCGCTCCCGAGACGGGTTCAATATAGCATCCACCAGGAGAGCGGGGAGCCGACATCGGAAAACCGATGCCCGCCGGCCGTTTCAGGAAAGACGTGTGCGAAAATCCTCATAGCCGAATTCCCGTACCACCTGGAGGGAATCGTCACGGCTGTCCCAGGCGACGATCGCGGGCAGCGCGACGCCATTGAAAGTGTTCGTCTTGACCATCGTGTAATGAGCCATGTCCATGAATATCAGGCGATCGCCGATGCGCAGCGGTTCGGCGAAGCTGTAGTCCCCGATGATATCCCCGGCAAGGCAGCTCAGTCCGCCGATGCGGTAAGTGTGGGCTTTTTCGCCCGGCTGGCCGGCGTTGAAAAGCGCCGGCCGGTATGGCATTTCCAGCACGTCCGGCAGATGCGCGACCGAGGAGCCGTCGACAATAGCCAAAGGCATCGCGTTCCAGGTCAGATCGAGTACTTCGGTCACGTAAACCCCGGCGTCGAGCGCGACTGCTTCTCCCGGTTCGATAAGGACATCGACCTGCCATTTACGGCGAAAAGCGGTGATCAGGGCGATCAGTTCGTCGATTCGGTAATCGTCGCGGGTAATGTGATGACCGCCGCCAAAATTCACCCAGCGCATTCGCGGCAGAAATTCGGCGAAGTTTTCCTCGATTTTCGCAAGCGTCCGCGCAAGCGGCGGCACGTCCTGTTCACAAAGGGTATGAAAATGTAGGCCGCTGATGCCATCAAGCAGTTCGGGAAGAAATTCACCACGCACGACGCCAAGACGCGACCCCGGGGTGCTCGGATCGTAAAGCGGATACTCTCCTTGTGGTAACTCCGGATTGATGCGCACACCGAATTGCAGCCGCGGGCGCTCGCGTTGCGCCCGCAGCGCCTGCTCACGATAACGCCGCCACTGACCGAACGAGTTGAAGATTACATGATCGGAAAGGGCGAGCACTTCTTCCATGTCTCGCGCCGCGAAGGCGGGGGAGAAAGTATGCACTTCGCCGTCGAAATAGGCGCGTCCAAGGCGGGCTTCATGAAGACCGCTCGCGCAAACACCGCGAAGATAACGCGAAATCAGCGGCCCGTAATGAAACATCGCGAAAGCCTTGAGGGCAAGCAGCACTTTCGCACCGGAAGTCTCTTGCACGTGACGTAACAGGCGCAAATTCGCTTCGAGACGGGCGCCATCGACCACGTAACAGGGGCTCGGCAGGCGGGCGAGATCAAGACGCGAGAAAAAATCGGACATCCGCCTATCCCCGCTTGTCGCTTGACGCGGCCTCGCCCCCGTGTGTGTTCGAGGAAACCAACGGGCGCCACAGGCGAAAAACAGGCAACACTTCCAGCCAAGCGTTTTCCCTGCCGTCGCCACCGCCGCGCCGCTTTGCGACTGTCGCCCGCCGCCAAGGCGAGACGGTCGCGAATCCTTGCCGGCAGCGGCGCTTGCGCGGAAAACGGCGCTCGAGAGCGGGGGGGTTCCAGATGAAGATTCGCCCCATGCGTCAGCGCTCCTCCACTTCCCAGGGCAGGCCATGTTCGGCGAGCGCCGCGAGAAACGGGTCCGGGTCGAACTGTTCCATGTTGAACACCCCCTCGCCTTGCCATTTCCCTTCGAGGATCATTTTCGCGCCGACCATCGCCGGCACGCCAGTGGTGTAGGAAATGGCCTGTGAACCGACTTCTCGATAGCAGGCTTGATGATCGCAGAGGTTATACACATACACGCTCTTTTCAGTGCCATCTTTCCTCCCCTTGGCCACGCAGCCAATGCAGGTTTGCCCCTCGGTGCGTGGGCCGAGGGATGCCGGATCGGGCAAAACGGCACGCAGGAACTGGATGGGAACGATTTCTTTGCCTTCGTACCATACCGGTTCAATGGAAGTCATGCCGACGTTTTCGAGCACCTTGAGATGACTCAGGTACTGATCGGAAAAGGTCATCCAAAAACGCGCACGTTTGATTTCCGGAAAATGTGCGACGAGTGATTCCAGTTCTTCATGGTACATCAGATAGATGTTCTTCGTTCCGATCACGGCGGGAAAATCGAAGCTGCGTTTCGTCGAAAGTGCCGGACTGACGTGCCACTGTCCCGCTTCCCAGTGCTGCGCTTTGGCGGTGACTTCACGAATATTGATTTCCGGATTGAAATTGGTGGCGAACGGCAGGCCGTGATCACCGGCGTTGGCGTCGATAATATCGAGTTCTTCGATGACATCGAGGAGATGTTTCTTGATATAGGCGGTGAACACATTCGTCACCCCCGGGTCGAAACCGCTGCCGAGCAAGGCCATGATGCCTTTTTCCCGGAAGCGCTCCCGATAGGCCCACTGCCATTTATAAGCGAATTTCGCTTCTTCCCGTGGCTCATAGTTGGCCGTATCGAGATAATCGACGCCGGTCGCCAAACAAGCGTCCATGATCACCAAATCCTGATACGGTAGCGCGAGGTTCATGACCAGATCGGGGCCGATCTCCTCGATCAACTGAATCAGTTGCCCGACGTTGTCGGCGTCGATCGCGCGGGTATCAACGCAAAAGCCGTATTTTCGCTTCACCGCGGCGGCGATATCGTCGCATTTTTTCGGGGTACGGCTCGCCAGGGTAATGCGGGTGAAGATATCGTGCGTCGCGGCGCATTTATGCACCGCCACATTGGCAACCCCACCGGCGCCAACGATCAAAACATGCGCCATCTTTTTCCTCCTGTTTCGAGAAGTTATTGTTCGTAGTAGGTATAACCGCGCAAGCCGGCGGCATAGGCACTGACCAGCCGTTGCCGTTCGGCCGCGGTGATTTTGCCGCCGCGTACGGCGCGTTCGGCCGTCTCGCGGAAATTGGCGAGCAGGTTTTGCGGTTGATATTCGACGTAACTTAACACGTCGGAGACCGAGTCTCCTTCCACTTCGTCGACGAAATCATAGTTGCCGTCCTCATGAATATGCACGCAAACGACATGCGTGTCGCCGAGCAAATTGTGCAGATCGCCCAATGTTTCTTGATAGGCGCCGACCAGAAAAACGCCTAGATAATAGGGCTCGTCCGACCTGATCCTATGTAAGGGCAGCACCCGCTGGATTTCGCCGTCTTCGGAAAAACGGTCGATTTTGCCGTCGCTGTCGCAGGTCATGTCGGCGAGAATGATGTTGCGATCCGGCCGTTCATCGAGACGTTCGAGCGGTACCACGGGGAAAATCTGACCGATCGCCCAGATATCCGGCAGCGACTGGAAAACCGAAAAATTGCCGTAATAGATATCGGCAAGCATGGTTTTCAGGAAATCCGGCTCGGAAAGCGCATCGGGATGATTCTCGACGATCCGTTGCAACTGTGACATGATGACCATGAAAAGACGCTCCACCGTTGCCCGCGCGCGTAGTTGAATCGTACCGCGAAGGAAGGCGTCACGCGCCTCGTCACGATAATAGAGCGCATCGTTGAAGCATTCCTGCGCGGTTTTCGGCGAGAGCATCGCGTAAGTGTAGCGGAGATTGTCGATAATCGGGTTCTCCGTGGTGACGGTTTCCGCCGGCAGCTCGATATCGCTACATCCGGTGACGTCGAGAATATCGAAAAGCAGCACCGAGGAATAGGCCACGGTAGCACGACCGGATTCGGTGACGATTGTCGGATGCGCGATTCCGCGCGCATCGAGCACCGTCTGAATCGTTTCCACCACATCAATGCAATATTCCTCTAGGCGGTAGTTGCGTGAATGGCTTACCGGGGAGCGTGTGCCGTCGTAATCGACCGCGAGGCCGCCACCAAGGTCGAGGTACTGCATCGGCGCCCCCTCTTCGACAAGTTCGATGTAATAACGGCAAGCCTCTCGTACGCCGCTACGAATATCGCGGATATTGGGAATCTGCGAGCCGAGATGGTAGTGCAGGAACTGGAGGCAATCAAGCATGCCGGCGGCTTTCAGCCCGTCGATCACCTCGACCAGTTGACTGGCGTTCAAGCCGAACATCGACCGGTCACCGCTGGTCCCGTTCCAATGACCGGAGACCTCGGAAAAAAGTTTGCTGCGTACGCCAACCATGGGACGGATGCCCATCGCCTCCGAACTTGTCACGATGATCGGCAGTTCCGCCGGGGTTTCTATGACGAAAATTACCTTGAAACCAAGCTTGCGCATACCAAGACCCAACTCGACGAACTCGCGATCCTTGTAGCCGTTGCAAACGATCAGCGCCCCGGGATCACGCAGCATCGATAAAGCGATCATCAGTTCCGCCTTGGAACCGGCTTCAAGGCCGTGGCAATAGGGTTTGCCGAAACGCACCACATCCTCGATTACCTGCGCTTGCTGGTTCACTTTGATCGGAAACACGCCGCGGTAAACGCCTTGATACCCCGTTTCGCGGATCGCGTCGGCGAACGATTCGTTGATCAGACGGATCTGGTTGTCAAGCAGATTCTGGATCCGCAAGAGCACAGGCATTTGCTTGCCCCGCGCTCGCATCCCGTCTATGAGATCGACGAGTGGCACGGCAACGTCCGACGTGTTCGGAACCTTGATCACCAGTTTACCGCCATGATTGATGGAAAAATATCCGGCGCCCCAGGCGGATACTTTATACAAAAGATCCGCTTCTTCAAGTGACCAAGGTCGCGCCCGCATCAGCGCTGTCCTTGCGTGCGCGAAGGCGGGATTCGCTGCGCGGTGCGATCGAGCAACGCCGCCTGCGCCCGCGTCAGGCGCTCAATCGTGGCATACGGATCCTCCGCATCGAAATCCTCCATTTGTTTGCGAAACACTTCTTGACGCGAGAGGAAAACCTGTAAAGATTTTTCCAGATAGCGTCCCAAGACACCGGCAAGATAGGTATCGTCGAAACGCACCACTTCGGCAAGCAGCGCCTGGGTAAGCACCGGCGTGCCACGATCGTCGAGCGCCCGTTCGGAAAGAATGGAAAACAACGCCGAACGGGTGATGTCGCGCCCGCTTTGCGCATCGACCACGTTAAAGCGTTCCCCCGACATGAGCAGACGGCACAGATCGTCACTGCGCACATAGCGGCTCGCACCGGTATCGTAGAGGCGCCGGTTGGCATACTTCTTGATTTCCCTGACCGCCATCTCAGAACCAGTACAATTTTTTATGATTACGCGGAATGAATTTGCCGCCGACCATTTGACAATCCCCAAGCGTCATTTTCTCGCTGAGCATGCGGCAGTTATCCTCTCGACAATACGGAATTTCCACGCATTTCCCTTTGGACAGATTGTACTGCGCGATCGCCTCGGGCGCACGCGACGGACTACAGGCGGTCAGGATGGCACCGCAGAGAACGAAGATGAAAACGCGATTCATAAAGGATTCTCCTTTCTGAAATACAAGAGGGATACTATAAATGGCGAAGTCGGTCGAGCGCAAAAGAATCGCGCGTCGCGCGGAAGCCGTTCCCGGAAATACGGAAAACGCGACTGGCGCCGCAATGCCGGCAACGGCGAACGACCATCCGAAAACGCACGGCGAACCGGCCCCATGGCGCAGCGGTATCGAGAAATCACGCCGCCCCCTCCTAAGAACGCCGCCATTTCACGCTTTTCATCGCCGGGGTAAAGCCGTCGTCACCACGCATCCTGCCCATCCATATTACGCGTTCGGGAACTTCTCGCGGGCACCATGTCACGGGCGGTACTTGAGACGAAATCACAAGTTTTGTCAAGACCGGTTTCTCGCGAGCGGATCATTCGCATCGACGCCGTCCATGAATTGGTAGCGACGATCATGATGGGTGAGTTGATAGACGAGCCCCAACCAGTTGGCGAAAATCGCCTTGGCCGTATCGCGCCAGGTAATATCGATTTCCGCGGCGACTTGCTTATAGGGAAAACGCTTTTTGTCATGACTGCCGCTGTGGAGAAACTGTTCGATTCGCGCGCGGGCGTTGGCGTTGAAATAATATTGGGGCAGCACTGGCAGCCGCGGCAGCCGGCCGTCGAGATACAGGAACAGATCGCGCCGATATTCCTTGAGCAAACTCTGATCATCGTATTCGGGATGACCTTGCAGGTAAATATGACGAAAACCGTCCGGCGAAGTGGCAAGCGCCACGCCGCTTTCCTCTCCGCCCACCAACACCTTGAGTCCGTGTGCGCGTAGCGTTGCCGCGGAAACGTCGTTCTTGCGCGAGTGCGGCATGTCGAAACGGGTGTTGATATTAAACAGCAGGGGATGAGTCCGGTCGAGTACCCGATGGGCGAACACGCCGAACAATTTCTCCGTCAATGGCTCACGGTCGATGTCGTAGAAATACTTGAACGCGGCGTGTGAAGCCAGGCAGGAACACAATACGGAAGTGACGTTTCGATCCGCCCAGCGGAAAATTCGTTTTATTTCAGCCACGTAGGGTTCATCGCCAAGATTGGCGTGAACCGGATTGGTGCCGGTCACGATCAGGGCATCAAGATTTTCGCGCGCGATATCGGCGAAGTTTTCATAGTGGGTATCGATGTAACGGCGCATCTTCGCGCCGCGCGGCACGCTGTCGATGGTGAAAATATGCACGTAGAACTGAGCGATGCGATTGCTGCTGCCGATCAGGCGCAAAAACTGCCGTTCGGTCGCCTGCAACGCGCCGTCCGGCATCATGTTCAACAAGCCGATGTGCAGTTCGCGGATATCCTGTTTCCGTGCCCAGCCGATATCGAGCACTTCTTGCCCTTCGGCGCGCAAACGTTGCATCGATTCGAGAGGACGATATTCAACAAGGGGCATCGTTCACGCTCTTTGTTCCCGCCAGGCGCGACGGAGCAAATCGATGAATTCCTCGGCGCAAGAGATTCCCCAGACTTCTTTTACCGGCAGATGAATACCGTAGCGCGAACTGATCTGCAAATAGCGTTCGCGACGGTGACGAATCAACGCCGGGGCGACGAAACGCAGGAAATCGTCACTGTCGAAGCGGTCAGGATTCACCTCACCGCAGGCGGCGCCATAGCGGCAAATCATCCGCTTGAGAAAGGCCGGATCGTAGCAGATCGGCTTCGGCGCCTTGACCGCGCGCTCGGTGAGTTCCGCCTGTATCCCGTCGTCGGCGTGCAGATAAACGATCAGCGTTTCCTTGGCGAGAAAAGACAGCAATTGCGCATCTTCCATATATTCCCCAAGACTGCCGCCCGCGTCGTTGATGAACGCGGGATAGCCGAGACGCTCTCTGGCGAGCGTCTTGAAGCGCGCGATGTCATACATCGCCTTTTTCTCGGCTTTGACAAACGCTTTCTGACGCGCCGTGAAAGTCGCGTGGGGCAGTCCGTTGCGACCGAGTTTGCCGATATATTCGGAAAGCACGCGCAAATGATCGATCCGCACCTTGCCATGAATACTTAGGGCATCGTCGCGAATCAATTCGGCGAGCAGCGGCTGCTCTCGCGCGCGGGTCATCAGCCAGTCGGTGATCGCTTCATCCAAGTAACGGGTCGCGATCCGATAATCACCACAATAGTGATACCAGCCTTTTCCCCCAAGCAGCGTGCTGAGTGTCGTCTTGCCGATTCCAGAATGACCGAGCAAGGTAATGCAATTGAATGCTTTCATTTTTCGGTCGTCTTTCCGTGTCGCCGATCCATCGAGACAAAATTTTTTCTCTCCCGCCTGTCCGGCTCAACGCGCCTCATGCTTCTCCTTGAGGCGTAACAATTGCTTTTCCAGCTTGTCCGCAAGCTGGTCGATCGCCGCATACATGTCGGTGTGGCGGGCATCGCCATGAATGTCGTTGTCGTTTGCGATACGCAGCGTCGCTTCAGCGATTTTCTCATGTTTTTCAATTTGTAGTGTCACCTGTGCACTGGTAATCAGGTGATAGGTGTTGCCCAGTTGCTCGAGTATTTCTTCGACATATTCACGCATCGCCAGGCTGATATCGAGATGCTTCCCTGTGAGGTTGAATTGCATCGTTAACTCCTTTTGTCATTATCGGCACGACTTGCAAAGGTAGCAAAGCATCTATAGTTTGTGAAGAAAAAGTATCGACGAGGTAGCCCACTTACGTAATCACCAGGAAAATTCCGCCGCCGTAATTCAGTAAAAAGGCTATACTTGCGCGCGCAAGCGGAATACTCCCGATTCACGGCGCCTTTGGCCAGCTTGCTTCTCCCTTCCCCGCGCGTATAATATCCCCCTTAGTCGAGGCGAGTCATTTCTGGCCCGTTTATGCGAGAGTGGCGGAATTGGTAGACGCGCTGGATTTAGGTTCCAGTGGGGAAACCCGTGAGAGTTCGAGTCTCTTCTTTCGCACCAAGACGTCGCATCGGCCCGCCTTTTTTACCGGAGCGTTCACTGAGGAAAGCATGGAATCTTGTGTCGAGAAGCTAGAAGGCCTGGCCCACAAACTGACTATTGAAATTGGCGCGGAAAAAATCGATCGCGCCGTCGCGAAACGCTTACAGGAACTACGCCCCCGCGTCCGAATCGATGGCTTTCGCCGCGGAAAAGTTCCGCCCCATCTGCTCAAACAGCGTTATGGCGCGAGTACCCGTCAGGATGTTCTCGGTAAAGAAATCGACGAGGCATATCGCAAGGCCATGGAAAACAGCGATTACGCCCCCGTCGCGCAACCGGAAATCAAGTTGATCAGCGGCGGCGAAGAAGGAGAAGCGCTGAAATTCGCGGCCGTATTCGAAGTGTTACCGGAAATACAGGTAAAAGGGCTTGATGCGCTCGCCGTCACTCTCCCGAAAACCGAAATCACCGCGCAAGACATCGATACGATGATCGCATCCCTACGCCGTCAGGAGGCCACGTTCCACGCGAGCGAAGAGGCGGCGCGGGAAAATGACCGGGTGACGGTCGATTTCGTCGGCGAGATCGACGGCAAAAGCTTTGCTGGCAGCAACGGTGATAACATCAGCATCCTCCTCGGGGAAGGCCAATTTTTGCCCGATTTCGAAGAAAATCTCAAGAGCGTGAAAAGCGGAGAAAAGAAAAGTTTCGACACCCCGTTTCCGAAGGATTACCTCGACGATGCGCTCGCCGGCAAAACGGCGCATTTCACGGTTCACGTGAAGCAGGTGGAACGGATGCATCTACCCGAACTCGACGCGGCGTTCATCGAAAAATTCACCATTGCCGGCGGCGATATCGCCGCACTTAGAAAATCCATTTACGAAAACATGGCGCGCGAACTGGAAAAAGCCAATCGCCGCATTCGCCGGAGGCGTCTTCTCGACGCCATTTGGCAACACAACAGCGATCAAGTCGTTCCGCAGGCCCTGTTAAGCCGCGAAATCGATCGCATGATCGAGGAAATATCTCCAAACAAACAGATCACCGGTGAAAAAGAACGCTATCTTAAGCTCCAGCAACTTTTCGCGCCCACGGCCAAACGGCGCCTGCAACTTAGCTTGTTGCTCGGCAAACTGTTCGAAGAACGCAATATCGAATTGGATCGCGATCGAGTGAACGCGCGTTTGGACAGCATCGCCTCGACCTACGAAGATCCAGTGCAATTCAAAAACAAATATTACAACGATCGACAGGCGAGAATCGATCTTGAATCCACCATTCTCGAAGAACAGTTGATCGATCAACTCTACGCCACCGCCACGGTCAGTGAAGAAGTAAAAACGTTCCAGGAAGTGATGGCGATCGAACGCCAAGTCCGTCACTAAGTGTTTTTTGGAGAAAAATCGAGAGCGATCGCGGTCACTTTTTTCTTCTTCTCCTTATCGCCGCCGACTTGCGCCTCCTGCTACAATGGCTCGGGTCAATAAAATCCATTCAGTGACGGAGCCTTCATGGACATTGCCAATCATATCCCGATTCCGATGGTTGTCGAGCAAACCGGCCGCGGAGAGCGCGCTTTCGACATCTACTCCCGCCTGCTCAAGGAACGGGTGGTTTTTCTGGTCGGGGAAGTCAACGACGCGACCGCGAATCTCGTGGTCGCGCAATTGCTTTTTCTGGAAGCGGAAAACCCGGATCAAGACATTCATTTCTATATCAATTCACCGGGCGGATCGGTCACCTCCGGGATGTCGATCTACGATACGATGCAGTTCATTCAACCGGATGTCAGCACGATGGTGCTCGGACAGGCCGCCTCGATGGGCGCCTTTTTGCTCGGCGCGGGGACCCATGGGAAACGTTTCGCCCTGCCCAACGCGCGGATCATGATCCACCAGCCGCTCGGCGGCTTTCGCGGTCAAGCAAGCGATATCGACATCCACGCGCGCGAAATCCTCTTTATCCGGGAACGGCTTAATGAACTGCTCGCCAAGCACAGTGGGCAAGGAATCGAAACCATCGCCCGCGATACTGAACGCGACAACTTCATGAGCGCCGAACGCGCGAGGGAATATGGTCTGATCGATCGAATCTTGACCGAGCGCGGACGCCTGCGGAATTGACCGCGCCTGTTTCGGGAACTTGAGATTTACTTTTCCTTCCCCCATTGACGAGGCAAGAAACGCCTTCCATTTGGAGAAAACCGTCATGACCGAGGGCAGCACACCGCATTGCTCGTTTTGCAACAAATCCGAAGACACCGTACGCCGCCTGATCGCCGGCCCAGACGGCGTCTATATCTGCGACGAATGCATTTTACTGTGCGACGACATATTGAGTGAGGACGTCGGCGAGCACCCTGCGCAGAAAGAGAGTCGGGAACAGAGCGAACTTGGCGAAAAACTGCCGACGCCGCACGAAATCAAAGCGTTTCTCGATGAGTACATCATTGGCCAGGATAACGCGAAAAAAGCTCTTTCCGTAGCCGTTTACAACCATTACAAACGCTTGTCCATGAATGCGGAAAACGAAGACGACGTCGAGATCGCGAAAAGCAATATTTTGATGATCGGCTCTACCGGTTGTGGTAAAACGCTGCTCGCACAGACGCTCGCCAAATGCCTCGACGTGCCGTTTGCGATTGCCGACGCGACCGCGCTGACCGAAGCTGGCTATGTCGGAGAGGACGTCGAAACGATCATCCAGAAACTACTGCTTAACTGTGACGGCGACGTGACACGCGCGGAAAGCGGCATCATCTATATCGACGAAATCGACAAAATCGCGCGCAAGGGAGAAAACGTCTCGATCACCCGCGACGTCTCCGGTGAAGGCGTGCAGCAGGCCCTGCTGAAGCTGATCGAGGGCACGCTCGCCGCGGTGCCGCCACAGGGGGGACGGAAACATCCACAACAGGAAATGACCCAAGTCGATACGGGCAACATTCTCTTCATCTGCGGCGGCGCGTTCGCCGGCCTGGAAAAGATCATCTCCAAACGCATCGACCAAGGGGGAATCGGCTTCGGCGCCACCATACACAGCAAGAACGACAAGAATGCAGAGAACACCAACATCCTGCAACAGGTGGAACCGGAAGATCTGATCAAATTCGGACTGATTCCGGAATTCGTCGGCCGTCTTCCGATCGTCACCATCCTCGAAACACTTGATGAAGCCGCCCTGGTGCGCATTCTCACCGAACCAAAAAACGCGATCGTCCGCCAGTTCAAAAAAATCTTCGCCTACGAAAACATCACCTTGGAATTCGAGCCGCCCGCCTTACACGCGATCGCGGAAAAATCCGTTGCACGTAAAACCGGCGCCCGCGGTTTACGTTCGATCGTCGAACAACTGCTGCTCGACACCATGTTCGATCTGCCGAGCATCGAAGGGGTGGAAAAAGTGATGATCAGCAAAGACAACGTCAATCACGGAAGCACCCCGACCTTATTGAAAAAATCCGCCTGAGAGACAAAGACATGAACAATAGACTCTATCCTATCTTACCGTTACGTGATGTCGTCGTCTATCCGAACATCATCGTCCCGCTTTTCGTCGGACGCAAGAAATCGATCACAGCGCTGGATACCGCAATGGCGGCCGATCAGGAACTCTTGCTCGTGCCGCAACGCGATCCAAAAATCGGGGAGCCAAAGTTGTCCGATCTCCATACGATCGGCACCTTCGGGCGCATCGTGCAAATGGCCAAACTGAGTGACGGCACCGTCAAGGTACTCGTCGAAGGAATCGAGCGCGTCAAGATCGACCGGCAAAGCGAGACAGACACTTTTAGGGGCGCGAAAATTCCCCTTGCGGAGACAGACAGTCTTATCGAGGAAGAACGCAAAAGCACCCTCTCCGTGGCTATCGAACAGTTTGGCGACTATCTGAAAGCGCATGAGCGTAACGGTGAAGAATTACTCGAATCCCTGCGTCAAATCACCGAACCAGGACGCATCGCGGACACGATCGCCGCCCACATGGACCTCCCCATCGAAGAGCGGGTGCATCTGCTCGGCCTGACCAATGTCGCCGAACGCATTCATCGTGTGCTCATGTTGCTCGCCCAGGCGCAGGAAGAATTCGAACTGGACCGTAGCATCAAAAAACGCGTCAAAGCGCAAATGGAACGTAACCAGCGTGAATATTATCTGAACGAGAAAATCAAGGCGATTCAGAAAGAACTCGGCGAACTCGATGAAGCGCAGAATGAAATCGAAACGCTGGAAAAGCGGATTCAGGAAGCCAAAATGCCGGACGCAGCGCAGAAAAAAGCCTTGGGTGAACTCGGCAAGCTCAAGCAAATGTCGGCGTTGTCCGCGGAAGCCAACGTGATTCGTAATTACCTCGAATGGATGATAGATTTCCCATGGTCGCGGCGACGTCGCGCCCAGTACAATCTGGAACGCGCCGAAACCATCCTCGACCGCGATCACTATGGGTTACAAGACGTCAAGGAACGTATTCTCGAATACCTCGCCGTACAAAAGCGTAATCGCGGCGGCAAAGGGCCGATCATCTGCCTGGTCGGCCCGCCCGGAGTCGGCAAAACCTCGCTCGGCAAATCCATCGCCGAGGCGACCGGGCGCGACTTCGACCGTATTTCCTTGGGCGGTATGCACGACGAAGCGGAAATCCGCGGACACCGTCGTACCTACATCGGCGCCTTGCCGGGCAAAATCGTGCAAAAGCTGTGCAAACTGGGGAGCAACAACCCGCTCATCCTCCTCGATGAAATCGACAAGCTCGGCAACGACTATCGCGGCGATCCGGCTTCCGCCCTCCTTGAAGTACTTGATCCGGCACAAAACAACACCTTCAACGACCACTATCTGGAAAGCGATATCGATCTATCCAAAGTGCTGTTCATCGCCACGGCCAACACGCTCAACATTCCCGGCCCGCTGCTAGATCGTATGGAAATCATCCGCCTGCCTGGCTACACGACGCAGGAAAAAATCCAGATCGCCGAGCGCTACATCGTACCGAGACAGCGCAAGGAAAACGCCTTGAAGAAAAAGGAATTCCGCCTTGCCGAAGGCCTCCTTGACACCGTGATCGAGGACTACACGCGCGAAGCGGGCGTGCGCAATCTCGAACGCGAAATCGGAAAGCTCGCGCGCAAAAGCGTGCGCAAACTGCTTGATCACAATACCACCGCCATCGTGGTGGATACAAACAACCTCGACGATTTTCTCGGCGTGGCGAAATTTCATCGCAGCGAGGAAGATCGCGAACCGAAAATCGGTAGCGTCACCGGCCTTGCCTGGACATCCGTCGGCGGCGAACTCCTGCAAATCGAAAGCACCGCCTTCTCGGGCAAGGGACGGTTGACCTGCACCGGTCAGCTGGGTGAAGTCATGCAGGAATCGATTCAGGCGGCAATGTCGGTCGTACGTGGTTATCTTGATGAACACGACGAGGCGTTTCGCTTCTCCAACTATGACATCCATATGCACTTGCCGGAAGGCGCCACACCGAAAGATGGCCCCAGCGCGGGCATCGGCATGGCGAGCGCCCTGCTCTCCGCATTGAGCAAGCAGCCGGTGTACGGTAATCTGGCGATGACCGGAGAAATCACTCTGCGCGGACGCGTCCTCGCCATCGGCGGTTTGAAGGAAAAACTCCTGGCGGCGCAGCGCGGACATCTGAAAACGGTTCTGATTCCGGCGGAAAATGTCAAAGACTTGCGTGACATGCCCAAAGAGATACTCTCGGCGCTGGAAATCGTTCCCGTCGCCCATATCGACGAGGTATTCGCCCGGGCGTTCTGCGCGGATCACGCGCCGTTCAAGGTGCGTATTCCAGCACGTCCGACACATTTCGCAGGCGCTGCGGTGAACAATCCGACTCTTGGGCATTGCTGAAGTCATCGGAAAGCAAGGGATTGATTTTTAAGAAATTTAAAACAAAAGATTCCTTCGATAATGGCATTTTTTTTGCTTTCCTACTGTATTTATGGCGATTTTAATGCGAAAATGTTTGACAGCCCCTGCCAAGGCCAGTATAAAATCATATTCGTTGGTGCTGCGCACCACTTTTTGCTAACTCACAACTCAAAGGAAAATCATGAATAAAACGGAACTAACCGAAGCCATTGCAGGTGCGGCCGATATCAGTAAAGCGCAGGCGGGAAAAGCCATCGATGCGTTTATCGACAACGTCACGAAGACCCTGGCCAAAGGAGAAAAAGTCACCTTGATTGGCTTTGGGACGTTTGAAACCCGCAAGCGCTCCGCCCGTACCGGACGCAATCCGCAGACGGGTAAAACCATCCACATTTCCGCGAGCACCAGCCCGGCTTTCAAAGCGGGTAAAAAACTGAAAGACGCGCTAAACAAATAAGGCCCCGTCTGTTATTTTAAAGCGGCCATTCGGTCGCTTTTTCCCCTCGAAGGGTGCTGCCGAAACGCTTCGTTGCCGTTATGACAGCGCTTCCCTCGCCGACTCCAGGTATCCGAGAAAAAACAGCAATCCGCTGTTTTCCTCCCGGCAAGCGCTCACGGCCGCGGGATCTACCGCACAACAAATTGCGCCGCGCTGATCAAGGATGCGGCAATGGCGCAAAACGCCCTGGCGATAAAAAAATCGTCGCCCGCTGATTGGCAAAACCAAGGCAAAGACCTCGCCTGCTGTGGCTGGGGAAAGGAGCACAAAACATTTTCGCCACAACAATTTTCGAACCTGCAAGGCGGCTTCTCTTCGCGCCTTTCCTTCTCAGGCGGAACAATTTCACCGGGGAAAAGCGCGGCGCGCGAGTCAAGAGGGAAAAACGAGACGATTTCGCCGCGAACGCGCAACCCTTCAATGGCATGCGGCGCTTTTGCGTTCACCGCGAACCTGCTGCAAGAAAGATCCCCGATTCTCTCGTCCCTCATCGACAGGAAAATTTTCTTTTTATAGCTTGAGCATTATTATTTAAGGGGATTTACCAGATAATCAATTCAATTTATCCTTAATCAACTGTTTTAAATGAATTAATTGAGAAGATGGAGTGGTGTCATTAAAACGCCACTCACATTCCTTCAAAAATAGTCCAAAATGCTCCTTTGGAACACCGTTGAATTTACCCATGTGGCGCTTTGCCTGGCTCCAAAAGTTCTCGATCCCGTCGATATGATTTGCCTTGTCTGCAAACAACCTGGCATGATTGATACGCAAGTGCTTGAAATCACAAATATCCACCCTGTTATCGCCTCGACAACAGTCAGTATAGACAATACTGTCAGGGACAACTTTGCGCACGATGATCGGGTATAATGTCGCCGAAGAAGTATCAGGGATAACCTTCGTGTAGACCTTCCCGCCACGCTTGAGAAGGCCAAATACCGGAACTTTTCCTGCCACCCCACGACCGCGCTTCCCCTTGCGATTACCACTAAAGTAACTTTCATCCACTTCAATTTCACCACTGAAAACCGTATCACTTTCTTGCTCGAGATGGCTGGCAATCAGCTTGCGAAGCCGGTGAAAATAGTAGGCACTGGTTTTGAAATTCACGCCGATAAGTGAGGCCGCACATCTGGCCGTCGTTCCAGCCACGAAATGTTCCAACAAGCGATCTTGTTTGTACTTACTTAAACGACTCTTCCTCATGCTGCTCATGATAACACCTTTTATGTGTTATCTGGTACATCCCCTTATTTAATTTAAAATGACCTTTTGAAGATCTCTTGTGTTGCTTTTCCGGTTTTTCTCCTGATCGCCTTTGCCTGCGCCCATTTGTGTTCAATCGGATTGAGATCGGGACTGTAGGGTGGGAGGTATTCCAGGATATGCCCTGCAGCCGAGATTGCCTGTCGGGTGTCATAGCGCTTGTGAAAGGCGGCATTGTCCATGACCAGCACCACAACGGGTGATAAGTTGAAAATGAGTTTGTCGCTGATCCACGCATGAAAGACATTGCTCGCTATTGAAATTGCTGTGGGGAGGTGCCTTATTTGTCTAACGCGGAACGGCGAAAATTTTGGCGTAATGCGCTAAAAATAAAAGAAAAAGAAGAAAACACGGCGCAAACGGAAAATTGCAAAAAATAGTCGAAAAACGGTTATTTTTGTGCGATATTTGTCATCATTCCGGTGAAAAATGAGCGTTTTGCAGCTTATTTGTCGCTACTTGCGGAAAATCCCTTACAATTGGTTATCACTATATGCAGCGGCTCATCCATACCAAGCGACCAATGATGGTAAAGTCTTCGTTTTGGACGTCCAAAGAAAGTGAAAAAGAACCGTAGGCAGGGTTATCGCTGGTTGCATTTACCTTATGATCAGGGAGACGCTGAAGGTGCTTTACCAGAAGGCTTTCTTCCATGCGCAACACATAAATACCGTCCCGCGGCACCACCTGTGCTTGCCGACGATCCAGCAGGATCACGTCACCGTGTTGCAACGTGGGAACCATGGACTCACCATCAACATGGATTAAACATAAATCCGATGGGTTCGCGCGCAATTCCTGGCGTATCCACTGACGCTTGAACGTCACTGTCCCTGTTAATTCTTCCCGTTCGACTATGGTTCCGTGTCCGGCAGCGGCGCGCACGCCATAAAGGGGCACCATAGCATATTCCTTATCCGTCTCACGTGCCACCAATTGGCCACGTGATGCAGTATCCGTGGTGACGCCATAGCTGTGGGGAGGTGACTTATTTGTCCAAGGCGGAACGGCGAAAATCTTGGCGTAATGCGCTAAAAATAAAAGAAAAAGAAGAAAACACGGCGCAAACGGAAAATTGCAAAAAATAGTCGAAAAACGGTTATTTTTGTGCGATTTTTGTCATCATTCCGGTGGGAAATGGGCATTTTGCAGCTTATTTGTCGCTACTTGCGGAAAATCCCTTTAATCCGCGGTTATCGCGTGAGTTGGACGATACGGTTGAAAAAGGGTCTATCAATCAGGTAAGTCATAACTGGCGTGGATTACCTGACCGCAGACCTCTATATTGCTCGCCGCAAAGTCCTCCGGGGAAATGTCCGTTGGCTGGTAGACCTCTTTGTTATCGGAGATCAAACGCAGACCACCAGACGGCAGCCACTGCGTGCGCTTAACAAAAAGACGATCATCGATGCGGATAACATAAACCTTGCCATCCAGAGCGGTATTGCGTGCCCTATCAATCACGACAGCCGCGCTTTCCGGGATAGTAGGCACCATTGAATCTCCTTTAGTCAGCAATACCGCCAGATTTTCGATGTGCAGGCCACGCATACGCATCCAGCGTTTACGGAACGCCAGGTACCTGCTGGATCCTGTAACGCCTTGTGTAAAAAGTCCAGGGCCAGCACTTACCTCTATGTCATAGGTGGGGATTAAAACGTATTCGGCGCCGCTGTCCCTGTCGTTGCTGTCGACGTTATAGACACTAGAAGGGTCACGGTGTCCACGTGATGCAGTATCCGTGGTGACGTTATAGTTCCCCGGCGGTTCTTGCAAAAACGCACCATCACTATCTTTTACCTGTGCAGTTATGGTTCCTTGACCCGTTGCTAGCCATAACAGATCAATATTTCCTGCTTGCGCAATATTTATTAGATTCTGTCGGGAAGGGTCAGATTCTCCCTTACGCCATCTTTGTAAAGAAGTATATGTAACGCCAATTTTTTGGCAGGCCTTACCCGGACCACCCAAAAGCTGAATAACCTGTTTTATACGCTTTTGGAACCCTACATCAACGTATTCTTTTGTATCCATAAACTAGTACACTGAACTACAACGAACAATAAACGCATTTGCCGATAAAATATCTTTAAAAAACATAAATTTAAACTATTTAGATTAAAATATATTAACTAATATATTGAGCGTATTAGTTGACTTTGTGATCGTACTAGTTTAATATACTCATAAGCTAAACTCACAAGGTGAACTAATGGACGTAAAACTAAAACCAAAAAAAAACACACGACTGGCACCGTGCGGATATCGTAGCAGCCCTACATAAAAAAGGGTGGTCTATCCGAAAGCTAGCATACACCAACGGAATAAGTCCTAGCACATTAAAAGGTGCATTGGATCGCCCATATCCAAAAAGCGAACGCCTTATAGCCAGAGTAATTGGAGTAAAACCCGAAGAGATCTGGCCCGAACGTTACGCTAAACGGAATTATCAGCCTGTGTTAGATCAATATTAATCGAAAACGTTTAATACGGCAACAGTCATGAATATTAAAACACATTACAACGCCCAAGAAATCGCAGATATGCGACTGATCCGCATGCCAAAAACAGCAAACAATGTTCGTAGCAAAGCAGAACGTCAGGAATGGAAAAAACGAAAACGTAAAGGCAATGGCGGCGGCTACGAATACGCCTTTGCCTCCCTCCCCGCCGATGTCCAGGAAGAAATCCGTGAGCGCTGCATGCAGGCGCTCCTTGCCGATGCGGCGCCGCGATCCCTGCCGGCCGTCGCCACCGCGCAAACGCCGCGCCGATCGCTGACCAAAGCGCAGCTCGATTGCGAGTCGGCACGCCTGGGCGTGCTGCTCGAGATCGACCGCCTGATCGCCGAGACCGGCTGCACCCAGCATGCCGCCATGCAGGCCGTACGCCTCAACGCGATGACCCGCAACCCCGCCCATGACGGCCTGCGCCGTCTGATGACGCTCGCCACCGACAACCGGGGCGGCAAGGATCGCGTCCCCGCCGCGCGGACAATCGCCCGCTGGATGGCGCGGCGAGAAAGCCAGACGCTGGCGCCGATGATCCGCGAACCGGACATGTCCGTCCCCGAGTGGGGGGGCGGCCTATCTCGCCCATTACCAGTTACCCTCAAAACCCAGCGTCCGCGCCGCCTACGAGCAGTTTATCGCGCATTGGGATGGCGACGAGCTGCCGAGCATCCACGCGGTGCGGCGGTTTTTGGCCAAGATCGGGGCGGTCAGTCTGCAACGCGGCCGTCTCGGTAAAAAGGAACTGGCGGCGATCCAGCCGTTTATCCGCCGCGGCTTCGCGGAGCTGATGCCTTGCGATGTCTACTCCGCCGACGGGCACACGCTGGATGCCGAAGTCCTGCACCCGGCGCACGGGCGTCCCTTTAGGCCCGAGGTCACCTCGGTTATCGATATCGCTACCCGCAAACTTGTCGGCTGGTCGGCAAGCCTCGCCGAATCGTCGCTTGCGGTGCTCGAGGCGCTCACCAACGCGGTGCAGACCAACGGCATCCCCAACATCTTGTATGTCGACAACGGCGCCGGCTACAAAAACGCGATGATGCGCGACGAGGCGAGCGGCCTGATGGGCCGCCTCGGCACCCAGATGATCCACTCCCTGCCGTACAACTCGCAGGCGCGCGGCGTTATCGAACGGCTGCAAAGGACGGTCTGGGTGCGCGGCGCCAAAACCCTGCCGACCTATATCGGCGCCGACATGGATCGCGAGGCGAGCCATCATGTCCACAAGATCACCCGTCAGGCGGTGCGCCGCGGCAAGGCTGTGCCGCTGATGATGTCCTGGCCGGACTTTGTCGCCTGGTGTCAGGCTCAAGTGGACGCCTACAACGACCGCCCGCACCGCTCGTTACCAAAAATAACCGGCGACGACGGCGCGCCGCGCCATATGACCCCGAATGAAGCCTGGGCGCGCAAGGTCGCCGAGGGCGCCGTCATCCATACCACCCGAACCGAGGATGAACACTGGCTGTTCCGGCCGCAGGAATTCCGCGTCGTGCGCCGCGCCGAGATCCAGTTACTGAACAATATCTACTTCGCTCGCGCCCTCGAAGAATGGCACGGCCAGACGGTGCGCGTCGCCTATGACATCCACGACGGCGAGCGCGTCTGGATCTACGACGACGCCGGACGCGAACGGCGCCTGCGCGACCGCCTCGACGAGGTGCGCGCGGAAAGGGACGGCCAGAGGGTTATCGAGGCGGACACCACCATCGATCTCGGCGCGCTCAAAATCGACGCCGCCGAGCTTGCCGCCCGCGGAGCAGCTGCGATGGCGCGCCTGCAAGCGGACGTAGCCGCTCCTGCGGCGATGGCTACGCCGGCGGAAGGCAGCACCTGGCAGGTGCCGCCCGACCCGCAAGAACGTTACGCCCTGTATCTCCGCTTGTCCGCCCGCGACGATCCGCCCGCCGAAGCCGCGCGCTGGCTGCAATCTTATCCAACGTCAAATGAATATCGCGCCTTGTCCGTCAATCAACTCAGGAGTCAACAATGCAAATAGCCTCTATACACAATCTCTCGATCGTCGCGATCGCAATGGAAAAGCTCACCCGCCGCCAGGACGGTCTGCCCGGCATCGGGGTCTATTACGGCCCGAGCGGCTGGGGGAAGACGACGACCACGGTCAACCTCGCCAACGAGATGCGCGCCTACTACGTGCAGATGCGCTCGGTGTGGACGCGTAAAGTCGTCACCGAAAAGATGTGCAACGAGATGGGCCTGCGGGCCGCGGGCACTATCGCCGGCAATGTCGACCTGATCGTCGAGCAGCTCGCCGCCAGTCAGCGGCCGCTGATCATCGACGAGGCCGACTACGCGGTCGTGCGCCCCGGGATGATCGAGATGCTGCGCGATATCTACGAGAGCAGCCAGGCGCCGCTGTTGCTCGTCGGCGAGGAGATGATGCCGGCGAAGCTCAAAAAATACGAGCGCATGCACGGGCGGGTACTGACCTGGTGCGCGGCGCAGCCGGTCGACATCGAGGACACGCGCAAGCTCGCGGCGATCTACGCCCCGGGGATCGACATCGCGCCGGCGCTGCTGCAAAAGCTTGTCGATCTCGCCCACGGCAGCGTGAGACGGGTCGCGATCAATCTTGTCAATATCGCCGAGGCCGCAGCGGTCTCCGGCATCGCTACGGCGACGCCGGAGAACATCGACGACGGCGTGCTCTTCGCTCCCTGTCGCCAGAGGATTCACTCTTGCGTCGCGCTTTTCAATATCAGTCGGTCATTTTCGCGCAACCAGTCAAACGCTTGCAAAAAACGCATACCGAGCAACACATCCTCGTCCATATCCGGCATGATCACCGCCGCCAGATCGTGTACTGTCACCTGCGCGAAACGGATCTCGGCGATCCGGGTCAACTGCGCGCGCACCCGCCCGTTGGCCGTTGCCACCTCGACCGATCCGCGCGGGGTCAAATGCGCTTTTCTCGCTACTTCCCGGTTAATCGCGATACCGGTCGCGCCGGTGTCGAGCAAAAAAGTTACGGGCACACCATCGATCGTGCCACTCGCCCGGTAATGGCCGTCCCGTGAGGGCGAGAGAACCAGCATGCCGTTTTCCATCCTTACCGCGCGATTGAGATTTCGCGCGGCGTCAAAATACCCATCAGCGTAGAGATAAAAAATCACCCCCAACAGGGCAAAGCCAGTCAGGGCGAAATAAGTCGCCTGACTTTTTCCTGCGCGTTGCGCCACGGTTTTTCGATCCTTATGCAAATTACCCTTTACCTGAAGCGGATATCACCATATCATGAAACAATGCTATAGTGACAGGAATAAAAATGGACATCAGCAATATCCTCGACGAAGTCCTCGGCGCCGGTCAACAACTAAGCCGCAACAGTAACGGGCCGCTGACCGGCGGCAACCTCGAAGAGACCCTGGGCAACCTTCTGGGAGGGCCGTCGTCTTCCGGCGGCGGCATTGCCAATATGCTCGGCGGCCTGCTAAGCGGCAATCGCCGCAACCGGTCACCTGCCCCTGGGATCGGCAGAATACTTGGCAACCTGCTCAAGGATCCTTCGTCGCGAAAAAAACTCGGTGGTGGCGCGGCGGCGACCGGAATTCTGGCGATGATTCTCGGCGGGCGCAACGGCAGTAGGGGGCTTTCCGCTTCGATCACCAAAATGGGGTCACTGGCCGCGATCGGCGCCCTCGCCTACAAGACCTATCTGCATTGGCAGAACGGCGCCCAAACCGCCCAGGCACAAACGGCGCCGGCACCGTTACCCCCATCCGCCGAACGTGACGGAGAAGAAAGAGAACGCAATAGCCGGCTCGTGCTGAAAGCGATGATCGCTGCCGCCAACGCCGACCATCAAATCGATCCGGGCGAACGTGAGACGATCCTGCAACAAATCGCAAGCAGCGATCCCGAGGCGCGACGGTGGCTGGAGAAAATCGTCGACAATCCACCCTCGGTGGGCAGCATCGCCGCTGCAATCGGCTCGGATCCGGCGCTCGCCGCTGAAGTCTATCTCGCCTCGAAAATTGTCTGTGGCGACCTCGATCGCAAGGAGATCGTCTATCTCGACCACTTGCAGGAAGCGCTCGGCATGGATGATCTTCTCGCACAACAGTTGGAAAAACAGGCTGGCTTCTGATCCATTCCACGCAAACGCCATTCGGCGCCGGCATCGTCATTTACCCGCATCGGCCATAGTGCTAAAATACGGCGCTTTCCGCCCGTAGCTCAGCTGGATAGAGCGTTGCCCTCCGGAGGCAAAGGTCAGAGGTTCGAATCCTCTCGGGCGGGCCATTTCGCTTCGACGCGCCCTCTCTTCTCCCATCGCTTGGCGCCACCTCTGCGCGTCGCCATTTTTTCGCGCGGCTTGCCCGATCCCTGCAACGCGATACACGCTTCTCTGCGCTTACATTCGGCAAACATCGCAAAGCCTTTTCCGCGATTTTTCCGCATCGCGATCGCCGATCACAAGCACGCTGTAAACGGGATCGTTCCATTTTTACATCGGCAGGCGCCGCGTCGAAATTTACCGGCGCGTGAATACTTTTTGTGAATAAAAAAAGGGGATGTACCAGATAATCAATTCAATTTATCCTTAATCAACTGTTTTAAATGAATTAATTGAGAAGATGGAGTGCTGCCATTAAAACGCCACTCACATTCCTTCAAAAATAGTCCAAAATGCTCCTTTGGAACACCGTTGAATTTACCCATGTGGCGCTTTGCCTGGCTCCAAAAGTTCTCGATCCCGTCGATATGATTTGCCTTGTCTGCAAACAACCTGGCATGATTGATACGCAAGTGCTTGAAATCGCAAATATCCACCCTGTTATCGCCTCGACAACAGTCAGTATAGACAATACTGTCAGGGACAACTTTGCGCACGATGATCGGGTATAATGTCGCCGAAGAAGTATCAGGGATAACCTTCGTGTAGACCTTCCCGCCACGCTTGAGAAGGCCAAATACCGGAACTTTTCCTGCCACCCCACGACCGCGCTTCCCCTTGCGATTACCACCAAAGTAACTTTCATCCACTTCAATTTCACCACTGAAAACCGTATCACTTTCTTGCTCGAGATGGCTGGCAATCAGCTTGCGAAGCCGGTGAAAATAGTAGGCACTGGTTTTGAAATTCACGCCGATAAGTGAGGCCGCACATCTGGCCGTCGTTCCAGCCACGAAATGTTCCAACAAGCGATCTTGTTTGTACTTACTTAAACGACTCTTCCTCATGCTGCTCATGATAACACCTTTTATGTGTTATCTGGTACATCCCCTAAAAAAATTAAAATTTAACTTTGAAGAGTTGATTGCAATCGAACTTTATTATAGGATATCTTTTTAAAGCCTATAAACTACCCTAGGAGTTCCGTAATGCCTTTTATTCCCTTCTTGCTTAGACGAGCGTTCCCCCTCATCATGTTCGCAGCCTTGTCCGCCGCCGTTCTTCCCACCCTCGCCGACACAAGCCCCGCGTCAAAAACAACCTTTTCGTCACCCAAAATCATTGAAGAAACGCGAACTCAAAGGGAACGTTTTTACGATGATGGGATAAGAGTTAATTGGCCAAGAATAAATATTCCCACAGACGGTACCCTTGCCTCGATCATAGTTCCACAGTCGCAGCCTTCTGATAAACCTCAGAGCAATATCTTAGACATGGAATCGGCAAAACAGATCGAATCGGTAAAAGAGATCGAAGGGCTTGAGGATCATACTTCTTCTATGGCTTTCGACTTTTATTCTTACCAACTCTATCTATCGGATAATGGCAAAATTATCGTTGGTGCTAGTCCTGATTTTCAGAAATCCTGGATTTATGATCGAAAAAATAGAAAATTTTCTACGATAGATGAAGAAGATAAGTTTGTTCCTAAATCAATTTCCCCTGATGGCAGTGTTTTAGTGGGATTTATTCCCACAAATATAGATGATGGAGATTTCACAGCAGCTATCTACAAAGAAGGGAAAGTAACGCCACTATCACGCTTTGAAATAGAATATGATGATTATTCGCCGAATCTAATTATGGAGATTGCAGGCGATAACGACACAATTATAGCCGATAACGGAGTAGGCGAATACGAGGACGGCGTCTCCTCCGTCTCCTCTTATATTTACCACATTAAAGCAGCGAAAAAGACCAAAATCGAACTTCCTGATGATGGCGCTTATGAGGATTACGTTTCTGTCCTTGCCAGGGCCATTTCCAACGATGCTTCCACCGTCGTCGGCTATATGGGAGGCCTCAACGGCGAAACAAGTGCCTTTATTTATGACGTCAAACAAGAAAAAATGAAAATAGAAGAAATGAAAAAACTCGGCGAAAAAATAACCTATCTCGGTCTCGATCAATACGCCGTGGAGCAAGAGTTAGGCTGGCAGAATTCTTCCGCTACCGATATCAGCAACGACGGAAACGTTATTGTTGGCATTGTCAGCGGTAATCCGGCTGAGGATGGTTTTGGTGCCACCGCCTTCTACTACGACCGTAACAAGGAAGAGATAACCGATCTCGGCGCCTTGGCAGGGAGTAGCGTAAAAGACACCACGGCGTACGCGGTCAGTGGCGATGGCCGTGTGGTAATCGGAGAAGCTACCGTAACAGAAGAGAATAGTGGTGAAGATGATGAGAGGCACTTATTAGTGTGGCGGATTAATGCTTCAGGGGCTTCGGAAAAAGGTGATTCGTCGAAAACGCCAGGTGCTTCGTCGAAGTTCTCCCGCCCGGTCGATTTTGAAGAAACACAAAAAACCTTCACCAAAATGGCGGAAAAAGACCATGACCTGCAGGCCCTCGCCCGCGGTCAACTCGACGGACTTGCCACGATGCACTGCGCCCTTGAAGACAAAACCTACTGTATCGGCGTTTTCGGCAACGCCAACCGCGTCGGCCACGACGGTCATCTTATGAATAGCGGCATCCACGGCGCCCTGCGTTTCGCCCCGCGCTGGCGCGCCGGGCTGAGCCTGAGTTACCTGGCGAACGATTCCCTCCCCGGCGGGATCAAAAGCCGCGGCCGTCATACCCCAGGCCTCGGCGCCTACCTGAGCTACGCGCAAAACACCGACCGTTCCGGCCTGAGCGTCACCGCTTCCGCCGCCTGGCAGAAACAGAAACTCGCGATCCGCCGCACCACCGTCGGCGACCTTACCGAACCCGGTCGCGGTGACAGCGAAATCAAGGGGACCCTGCTTGCCCTCGATGGCGCCTACGGGGTGAAACTCGCCGAAGGCACCTTGCTCTCGCCGACCCTTGGACTGCGCTACCTGAACACCCGCCGTGACGGCTATCAAGAAACGCGCGAATCGGCGTCATTAC
This sequence comes from Cardiobacteriaceae bacterium, assembly GCA_965277745.1. GTDB lineage: Bacteria > Pseudomonadota > Gammaproteobacteria > Cardiobacteriales > Cardiobacteriaceae. Next base: position 1,912,978 of record OZ255837.1, on the reverse strand, counting down.
CCGCGACCTACGGCAAAAGCGGGGAGAGGAGCACCGCGTTGCGGGTCGGCGTCGGCCTCGATCATGCGCTCTCGCCGCGATGGTCTTTGCACGGCGATGCCGGCACCCGGATCGTGCTCGCTCGCGACCGCGATGCGTTCACGGTACATGGTCAATATCTTGGTGGCGTCACTTACGACCTGTCGCCTTCGGGGGAAAAAGGGCGCGTTCTGCCTTATGCCAACGTTGGGCTTTCCGCGCGATGGGGCGCGCATCGCGCTTCTTTGGTGCACCTCGATGTCGGTATCGCCAAATCCGATTACGGCGACAGCGACGCGCATATCGGCGTCAGTTACAATTATCGTTTCTGAGCCGTCGAGCAGGCAAGATGAAAAAGGGCGGTCTTTCCGCCCTTTTTTCGTTCTTTGACCGCGAGTGACGGCTTAACGGCGCATCTGCGAATTCCTTGGCGTGGCAAGGCGGGAAAAGGTGCCGTCGGTAACCGCACGATATCGTTTTACCATTCCTCGAGAAGCGGCAATCCAAATCTCTCTGTGCAATGGCAAGTCGCCATCGCCCTTCCAGGCCGGAGGCGATCAAGAAGCCTCGTCAGGTAAGGAAAAACGCTTCGGGACATAACGACCCGCGAAAAGCGCGAGAAAAATCTCCAGCATTTGCAGGTTGGCACATCGTTTGTCGTTTTATCCACGCATCCGAGGTACCGGGCAAGATTGCGCGCGGCGCATCATGACGGAAAAATGAATCTTAAAGGATATGACTTATTTCGGTAACAAAGTGCAGCTACAATGCGATTGTATTCAAAAAATACATTCTTTCTACATCAACTTGAGGAAAACATCATGACGCAAGCTGAACTATCACGCCGTCTGCTCCTGAAATTCTTCGCCGGAGGCGCCTTGCTTCCCCTCGCAGGGCAGGTACGCCCCGCAACCGGCGCCCGAGCGGCAAGCACAAGTAAAATGACCCCGAAAACGGTCGAATTCATCAGCATGCGTGCACCGGCCAGCGATGCCGAACGTGCGACGACATTCGTCGATTCGCAGTTGCTGGTCAACTACAGCGACGAGACGAAAGAAGCCTTCACCCTCCAATATCAGCCGCTCTTTCTGACCGGTGATCGTGTACCCGATGGGGAAAGCTCTCATATTGCCGGGGGATACCACGATATCCATGGAAACCCCATTATCGACCCGACCGCTCCGGGGAAAACCCAATTCTTCTCCGATTGCCCTGATGGCTACAGCTTGCTCACTTTGGAAAAAACGGACACACTGCTCGTGACAGGCAATCCGGTGTTCGCGGTCGTACAATTCGAATATACCACGCGGGCATACGACGGCAGCGACGTGTACAAACAACTGCCGGCGCCGATGGCGGTATTGACGCTCGACCAGGATCCGCAAACAGGACAACTGCGCCTGGTGCGATATTCTCCGATCGACACCAGTCGTGTACATGGCGTGTGGACCACCTGCGGGGCGAGTCTGTCGCCGTGGAACACCCATCTTTCCAGCGAAGAATATGAACCCGACGCGGTAAGCGCCCGCGACGACGATACCTTCAAGGCATACAGCCGCAACCTCTATGGGGATGAAACAACGGCCAATCCCTACCATTACGGCCACGTGCCGGAAGTCACCGTTAACCCCGATGGCACGGGCAGCATCGTAAAACATTATTGTCTGGGGCGTATTTCCCACGAAGTCGTCCAGGTGATGCCCGACCAGCGCACAGCGCTGATGGGAGACGACGCTACCAATGGCGGATTGTTCATGTTTATCGCCGACAAAGCGGCCGACTTGTCGGCGGGCACCCTTTACGTCGCGCAAGTCAAGCAGCACCCGGGCGTGGATCTGGATAAAGGCGGACGTTTCGATCTTAAATGGATCTCCCTGGGACATGCGAGCAGCGAGGAAATCAAGGCGCTCGCCGACAAGCTGACGGCCGCCGACATTCTCGAAGTGGCGAAAACGCCCCCCGATGAAGACGGCTTCGAGAAAATTCGCTACAGCGGATCCGAACAATGGGTGAAAATAAAACCTGGTATGGAAAAAGCGGCGGCTTTTTTGGAAACCCATCGTTATGCTCCGCTCGTCGGCGCCACCCTCGCCTTTACCAAAATGGAAGGCACGAGCGTCAACGCGCGTGACAAAATCGCCTATTCAGCGATGTCCTACATCTACAAATCGATGAGCGACGGCAAAAATCCCATTCAGGTCGAACAAATCAGAGCGGGTGCTGTCTATGCCCTGCCCATGGCGGGCGGACAAACGGATCTCTCCGGCGCGCCGATCGACAGCGACTGGGTACCGGTCAGCATGGCTGCGATCCCGGCACTCGTCGGCCGTGACCTCGAAGCACCCGACGCGATCGGCAACACCGCGGCCGTCGATTCCCTCGCCAATCCCGACAACTTGAAATTCTCCGAACGCACGAGAACGCTTTTCATCGGCGAGGACAGCGGCTGTCACGTGAACAATTTCCTTTGGGCCTACAACGTCGACAACGGCAAATTGTCGCGCCTTCTGTCGTGTCCGGCGGGCGCCGAATCGACCGGTCTGCACGCCGTCGATGACATCCACGGATACGCTTATATCATGAGTAATTTCCAACACGCGGGCGACTGGGAAGCCGGCTTGCACGACAAAGTCAAAGACCGTTTGGCCCCGCTCATCGACAGCCTCTACCGCAACCGTCGCAGCGCCGCGGTCGGCTATTTACAGGCCCTTCCTTCTTCAACCTCATGAGTTTGCCTTTCCCGCGAAACCAATGCGACAGGCGGGCGACAGATTTCGCCCGCCCAAGCGCGACATTTTCGATGCGTAAGAGCGATTATTCGGCCCGGTGAAATCACCGCCGCCGCGGCGAAAGGCTGGTCGAAAAAGTTACCATTTTCCGCCCCTTCCCGCCTCAACCCTCGCGGCAAGGCGGTTTCCACGCACCATCGTAAAGTTCCTATCAGCGTGCCCTGGCGGCAGAAAACTGAAAAAAGCACGCTTTCCGCGGCAACCGGGTCTCAGCGTTCCCCGAACGCGTTGTCAAGCGTCTTGATCACCGGCTTGGCCAGATACTTCGCCACCGATCGTCTGCCCGTGCGAACCTCCACCGTCAAAGTCATCCCCGCGAACGGTCGAATCTCGCCAGCGCGACCGCTCGCCTCCTCCAGCCAGGCGCGATCGATTTGCACATGCACCCGGTAATAGGGCACTTCCCCACTGCGCAAGTCGTTTTTCATCAGGGTGTCGTGACTGATATAGACCACTCGTCCAGGCAGCGCCCCGTAAATCGAATAGTCATAAGCATCGAGTTTCACTTCCGCCGTCTGCCCGATTCGCAGCGCCGCGATGTCTTTCGGGGAATAGTTCGCCTCGACGATCAAGGCGCTGTCGGTCGGCGAAATCTCGAGCAGCTTGTCCCCTGAATGAATCTCGGCACCAAGCGTATGAAAATAGATTTTGTTGACCACGCCGTCTCTTGGTGCAACAATCCGCGTCTGATCGAGGTTGTAACGCAGGGTTTGCATTCGTTGCTCTTCACTCACCAGTTTTTCCTCGACAGCGGATAAGTTCTCCTGCGCCATTTCCAGAAAATGACTGCGCACGTTGGTCAACTCGATCTGCACGTCGCTGCGCTCGCGCTCCAGTCTCAACACTTCGCTCAAGCCGATCGCCCCTTCTTCGAGCAAGGGCCTGACAACCCCGAGTTCGCGATCGAGTACCGCCAATTTTTTTTGTAACGACTGGATTTTCTCTTCGAGACTGTTTTTGCGGCGACGATAGAGCAAAGATTGCTCACGCACAAACTCCGGATAGGAATCCAGGCTTGCGGGAAAGCGCATCTCCTCCCCGAGCACTTCCACCTTCAGGCGGACTTGCATCGCCGTAAGCAGCGCGACCTTGGCTTGGCTGTCGTGGTAAGAAGCCGCCGCCCGCGTCGGGTCGAGAGACACTAGGAATTTGTTTTCCTAGCGCCAAATGCTTTGCCTCACGAAATGACTGCATCGGTGTTTTACCATAACAGTGCCTACCACTATGTGGACGCTGTTCATTATATTTACTGATCCAGTGATCAACGTCAACTTGCCGTTCATCTAGCGAACGATAAATCTTCTTACGAAAGACTATATCATAAAACTCATTTTTCATGGTTCTATGAAAACGCTCACATATACCGTTCGTTTGAGGACTATTGGCCTTGCTCTTTGAGTGATCAACGTTCTCAGTAGCCAAATAAAGCTCATAGGCATGACTCTCAACTTTACCACAATACTCAGTGCCCCGGTCGGTAAGAATACGACACAAGGGGAGTTCCCATTCATCAAAAAATGGGATGACCCGGTCATTAAGCATATCAGCTGCTGTGATCGCTGATTTCTCTATATAGAGCTTTGCGAGAGCCGCTTTGCTATAGGTATCAATAAAAGTCTGCTGATAAATACGCCCAACACCTTTCATGGTACCGACAAAAGACGTATCCTGTGCCCCAAGGTATCCAGGGTGGTGCGTTTGAATTTCTCCATGGGCTTCGCGTTGCGATTTGGCTTTCTCAAGCGCTGCAAGCTGTTCCTCGGTCAGTAAAATACCTTCTTGAGCCGAACGAGACTCCAACGCTTTCAGGCGCTTTTTCATGGTCTCAAGGTCATGGCGTAACCAGATCGATCGAACACCACCAGATGACACCACAATGCCTCGTTTTAACAACTCTTGTGAGGCACGTAATTGTCCTAGCGCAGGATTGTCTATCGCTATATCAATTACCGCACGTTCTACATGCTCAGGAACACGATTCTTCACCACCGGTTTCTTACGGCTGATTTCTCGCAGCGCGTCTTCACCACCATTTTCGTATAAACGTTTAAAACGATAAAAACTATCTCGGCTGTAGCCCATCGTTTTGCATGCTTGTGACACACTACCCAATTGTTTTGCCAACTCCAAAAGGCCAACTTTGGGCTTGATTATCTTCATTTCAATATTCGGCATGATCTGACGCCTTTTGACTCGATTTTATCAAAAATGTCAGATTAAGTCTCATTCTTTACAAGTTAGAAGACGAGACTTATTCGCAGGTTCCCTAGCGCTTTCCCACCCTCTTCCATAGTAATATACATGCCATACCTTTTACAAAACCACGCGGCAATACCTGTAAAAACAAGGAATCCTCCCCCGATCGACAGGATCAATACCAGGTTATTATCATCCTTTCCAGACGGAGAGGAACCGCCGTCGTCCCTCGTCTCGGTCGCTGCCGGTCCGCCAGTTTCTTCTGCAGAGGGCTCTTCCAGAGGTTTCGTCTCGGTCTTTGTTTCCTCTTCGCCACCTTTACCTGTAGTCTCGACATCTCTCGTAAATTCCGTCTCGGTTTCCTTCTTTTTCGGATCAGTAGTGGTTAGCTCTTCAACGCTTGCTTTTTCCTTGTCTTCCGTCTTTTTTCCTTTCGAAATCAAGGATTTTATTTGCTTCCCGTCTTGTCCAACTTCCTGTTTTGCTACTTTGCTCTTGGCAGATCTACTCTCAAGCCTGGGTTCATCGAGTTTTGCGCCCTCGTCTGATTTGATTGTCGCTTCTCTTTCAGGTGTTAAATCCTGCGGACTTTCAGGCGCTTGCGTAGGTTTCATTGTGGTCTTGGTGATAGAAGAATCGTTGCCCTTGTCACCGCCTTCTCCACCGGAACCGCGGCCGGAAAACAAAAGCGAAGCGAGGACAAGGCCGCCAGCAGACAGACCGGTGATCTCCCGCCAGTCGACACCTTCACCGGTTCGACCATTTTCCGCAACTCCGCCCTCTCCTCCAGTTTGAACGGCGCAGGAAGCTTCTTCGCCTTGTCTGTGTTCGCCGTCCTACGCCAAGCAGGAATGACGTTTTTTCTTCTTTTTCTCCTCTTCTTCGCCATCCGTCTCCGGCAACAAACCTTCTATCAACGCTAAAGCGTTTCCTTGCACCACGCCTTGTTCAACCACCACTCGACAGGCATCCGCTTCGCCCGCCTCTTTCGCCGCCATTGTTCGGTCATTTTGCGCGACGCGCGCAAGACAGACTTCAACCATTCTCGCCGACCCGGAGGAGAGCCTGACCGCAGGCTTGTGGCTTTGCGGATCAAAGACGTCGTCACCATTCGGCTCCGCCCCTTTTAAAAAGGAAACGGGAGGCACGGAAGAAGCGCGGAATTTTCCATCGCTCTTGTCGATCTGTTCCATTTTTCTTCGCCCTATCCGAAAATTCTCTAGGTGTTTGATCCCATCATATAATGGAATGATTTATACGGATCCCTCAGCACGGAGGAACCTATGGGACAAGTTTTACACCCAGGCGCCAAGACCACGCACGCAGTCAGAGCGGAAATACAGCGATCGCAAGCTTCGATCGCGGCGTTAAGCAAGCGTTACGGCATCGATCCAAAGACCGTTTGCAAATGGAAGAAGCGTCAGAGCGTTGAAGATGCCCCTCCCCTATGGGGCCCAAGAATCCCCGTTCAACGGTGCTCAGTCTCGAAGAAGAAGCCGCATGCGTTGCCTTTCGAAAGCACACGCTATTGCCTTTGGATGATTGTCTTTACGCCTTGCAACCGTCAATCCCGCATCTGAGACGTTCTTCGTTACATCGCTGCTTTCAGCGCCATGGCATCTCACGGTTGCCTGACATCGATGGCGACAAGCCCAAGCGAGAGAAGTTCAAGCAATACCCGATTGGATACTTTCACATCGACAGTGCACACCTCAGAACACAAGAAGGCAAACTCTATCTTTTTGTGGCCATTGATCGAACCAGTCAATTCGCGGTGACAAAGCTGGTCGAGCAAGCCAATCGCAAGACGGCTCAGGAATTCCTTGAACACCTACTCGAAGTGGTGCCCTACAAGATTCACACAATTCTGACCGATCACGGGATCGAGTTTGCCGAACCGCCGCGCAATCGCATCACGCGCCGCAAGATAGGTTTCGATCTGATCTGTGCGGCGAATGACATTGAACATCGCCTGACCAAGGCGAATCATCCCTGGACGAACGGCCAGGTCGAACGGATGAACCGCACGATCAAGGAAGCGACGGTCAAGCGCTATCACGATGATAATCACCAGCAACTGCGCAGTCACCTGCAGGCATTTGTCAGGGCGTACAATTTTGCAAAACGGTTAAAAACATTGCGCGGTCTGACCCCATACGAATACGTTTGTAAGATCTGGACAAAAGAACCGCAAAGATTCAAAACCAATTCCTTCCATCACAATATGGGACCTAACATCTAGTCATATGGAACTGAAAATCGCTTCATAAATTGATTGAGGAGACATAGACTCTGGGACGTTTGACTATCCCGGAGGGTGTTTTATGCCAGGCAGAAAGGGGCGGCCATCACCGCCATTGGTTTTGAGTTCTGAGGAGCGTGACTACCTTGAGCGTCAGGTTCGGCGACACCCGGCTCCCCGTTCTTTTTCCGATCGATGCCGGATGGTCCTGCGTTGCGCCGACGGGCTTTCGAGCAAGGAGGTTGGAGCCGAGCTCGGATTTCACGAGCACACGGTGGGCAAGTGGCGGCGGCGGTTCGTCAAGGATCGTGTGGACGGCCTTCTCGATGAGGCACGCCCCGGCCGCCCGCGCACAGTTGAAGACGATCAGGTCGCGGCGGTCATTGAACGGACATTGCACAGCAAGCCCCGTGACGCCACCCATTGGTCCATCCGTTCGATGGCGAAGGAAACAGGCCTGTCACACACGACGATCCGCCGCATTTGGAATGCCTTTGGCCTCCAACCCCATCGCAGCGATACCTTCAAACTGTCCAGTGACCCTTTGTTCGTCGAGAAGGTTCGCGATATCGTCGGCCTCTATCTCTCGCCGCCCAACCGGGCCTTGGTGTTGTCCGTTGACGAGAAGAGCCAGATCCAGGCATTGGACCGCTCCCAACCCATTCTGCCAATGGCCCCCGGCATCCCCGAACGGCAGACCCACGATTATGTGCGTCATGGCACGACATCGCTGTTCGCGGCTCTCGACGTGGCCAGCGGCTTTGTGATCGGGAAATGCTACAAGCGCCACAGGGCCAAAGAGTTTCTGTCCTTTCTGAAGGAAATCGACGCCAATATGCCCGATGATCTGGATATCCATATCATCATGGACAATTACGCCACCCACAAAACCAAGGAGGTCAAAGCGTGGCTCGCCCGCCGACCGCGCTACCACCTCCACTTCACCCCCACATCGGCATCATGGATCAATCAGGTCGAGCGTTGGTTTGCCGAACTCACCCGCAAACAGTTACAGCGGGGAGCGCATACCTCTGTCAAATCCCTGGAAGCCGATATCACCAAATTCATTCAGTGCCACAACGAGAACCCAAAGCCTTTCAAATGGATGAAATCTGCTGATGAAATCCTGGCCTCCGTCAGGCGCTTTTGCCAACGTGCTGATCAAACATTATGCGGCGAACTTTAGATTCAGGTGACTAGGCTTTGTTATTCTGTCCTCTAGGCTCGAAGGATTGTCCTTCTAACAATTCAGCCAAATTTTTGTGTTCTCGAAGTGGGTTACGATCGATCCTCAAGAGGCGAGCACGCGCTCTTTCGGACCATCGAAGAGAATGCTGCTGCCATTGATCACGATCACCCGATCGACAAGGTCGAGCGGCGGCACTTTGGGGGTGACGAGCACCAGCGTGTCTTCCTCGGCGATCGCTTGCCGCAAAGTGGCGAGAACCCGCCCTTCCCCCAACCCGTCGAGAGCCGCGGTCGGCTCGTCGAGCAACCAAACACGCGGCTTGACAAGGAGCAGACGGGTCAAAGCGATCAGTTGTCTCTGGCCACCGGAAAATCCGCTGCCGTTTTCATGAATCGGCGACTCGAAACCCTGATGTCGCATCATCAATATCTCCATCAGCCCGGTTTGCTTACAAGCCGCGATCAACGCGTCATCGTCTATATGCGCATGCCCCATGAGGAGATTCTCGCGCACCGTGCCCTGAATGAGACCGGGATTTTGCCCCAGATAACCGATCAGTTCGGCGCGCCGGTCGGGGGTGATTGAAAAAATGTCCAGCCCATCGACCAGCACTTGTCCCGACCGCGGTTTGATCAACCCCGCGATCATTTTCAGCACAGTCGATTTTCCGGCACCGACGCGCCCGAGAATGGCGACCTTTTCTCCGGCGGCAATACTAAGATGAGTAAGAGAGATTTCAGGACTGTGTGGCCCGTAGGCAAAGACGATATCGCGTAGTTCAAGAGAACCGGCAGACGCGGAAATCCGCAGCGGACGGAGAATCTGTCCATGATCGCGCTGACAGGCGAATATTTTCTCCAGTCTCTCCAGCGCTTCTTTGGCATGCCCCCACTGCACCAGCAACGAGGGAATCTTGGCGATCGGCGCGAAAATCCGTCCCGACAAGATCGAGCAGGCGACAATGCTTCCCGTTGTCATCGTCGCGTCGGTGACCGCGAGGTAGGCGCCGCTTGCAACGAGACCGACATAACTCGCCTGCTGAATCGTCGCGCCGATCGCCGCCGCGACTTCTCCGCTCGCACGCGCCTGGCTGCCAGCGAACACTTCTTTCTTGGTCAGCGCGTTCCAACTTCCCTGCATCCGCCATCCCGCCCGGTACGCCTTGACCAGCTCGATGTTGCGCAGCGCTTCGATCAGCTGTCCCTGACGATTCCGTGAAGCCGTTCGTTCCTGCGCCGCATGGCGATGGATCCGTCTGTTGAACAAAAAACCTGAAGCGAGCGCCAAAGCGAGGGAAACGGTGGGTACCAGGACGATCGGTGTACCGCCGAGAAGATAGATCACCCCGAGAAAAAACAGGGAAAAAGGCAAATCACAAACCAGAAAAAGGGTTCGTGCCGCAAGGAACGCCTTGATCGCCTCGAAGCCTCGCAACTGAGCCGCCAAGCCGCCGAGGGTGGGCGGAAAGGCGTCCAAGCGGATGTCAAGCGTTACCTGGAAGACGTGCGAGGCCATCTCGATCTCGATCCGCTTGAGCGCCGCGTGGCTGATCGACATCCGGGTGAGTTTGAGCAAAAACTCCACGCCGATGGCGAGCAGCACCCCGATTGTCAGCACCACCAATGTGGGTATCCCGCCATTCGCCACCACCCGGTCGTAGACCTGCATGCTGTAAAAAGAAGTTGCCAAGAGCAAAAACGAGGCTAAGGTGGAAGCCAAGAAAAGCTGTACGATCCAAGCCTTGCGAGCGAAAAAGAAGCGATAAAGCACCTCCCGCGCCGCGGTCGGCGAGGCGGCGCTATTCGGTGACTCGGGAATCTCGAAGGTCAAAAATTGGCTGTTCCGCGTGAAGGAGCTTCGCTGCGAGACGCCGCCGCGGGTTGAAAGCAAATAGGCGCCGGATGGGAGACGTTCGCGAACAATGCCCAGTCCTTCTCCCGGAATAACGACGATACAAGGTAGGGAAGACTCTTCGATGACGCTTGTGAAGTGCGGCGAAGACAAACCAAAAAGCGCGACGAGTTGCGCGAGTTCCTCGCGTGGTGGCCGCAAGTCGTTGATCTTCAATGAGGCACGCGCAATACGGGCAGCGAGCGCCGCCACGGCGCGTTTCCCGGGATCGGTGGGGCAAGGCACACAAGAAGGCAATGTATCGGCGATAAATTGAACGCTTTCCCGCCAGACTTCTTCGCCGGCGCAAGGTTCATCCACTTCCATTGAGACTTCAGACATCGTTTTTTCCAAGTTCTTCATAACGCTTGAGCATTTCTTCAGCGGTGAATAACTGGGCACGGACTCGCACCAAGTCCGCATGTGTTTCGATATTCTCGCGCAGCATATTCAAGACATCGACCCATGAGCGATGGCCAAGCAGGAAAGCACGTTTATAGGCGCTCAGAATGCCTTCGAGGCGCTCGACGTTCTCGGCAAGATGATTGGCCCTGCGCGCGAGCGAGCGATAATTGACAAATACTTGTTCCAAGGTATCGGCGACCTCCCGTTCAGCCGCGAGGACAGCCTGAGCCGTCGCTCTCTCCGCAGCTTTGGCCGCTTGCAATTGGCTATAATCACTGAGCCCGGCGGAGAGATCCGTCTTGAGGACGATCTCGATTTTCGCCTCGTCGCGAAAGTGTTGCCGGGTATGCTTTTCGTACTGCCCTTGTAAAGATAATTTGGGCAGATAGGCGCTTTTTTTAAGGCGCACCACGCTGCGCGCGGCATCAAGTTCGGCTTGCAGGTGGCGAATTTTCGGATGGGTGGCGAGCGCGTGCGCTACAATCGCTTCCTGTCTTTGTTCCCGCAGTTCGGAAGCGACAGACAAGGGTTCTGCTCCGACGTCGGTAAAGGTCATCGTCCGCCCCAGCAACTGTGACAGATGCTGGTAACGGGCATTCACCCGGCTTTTCGCCAAGTTGAAATTGTCCTTGATCGCCGTGTACCGCGCATTCGTGAACAAATAGTCCGATTGCGCCGAAATTCGCGCATCGACACGCTTCTTGATCATTGCCCGCAGCGCTTGCAAATTCCGCAATCCCGCGCGATAGACATCGCTCACCATCAAGTCGGCGATAAGCGCGCCGTATGTCCCGACCACATCGAGAGAAAGGGCAAAACGCGCCTCGGACAGCGACTGCCTGGCCGCCTTTTCGGCGGCAAGCGCCTGATCTTTCTGGGCGCCAAGGCGACCGCTGCTCAAGAGGGGTTGATCGAAACCGACGCTCAGGCTGGCATCCTCGTCATCGGCGACCGCGCTCACACGCGGGGTCGGGAAAAATTGCCAGCGCGCGGCGGCCGTCTGTTGGCCCGCTTGCTCAAGAGAGTCACGAGCGCCGAGAATGGACGGATGGGAGGCAAGCGCTTCCGCCTCGAGACGCCTCAGTGCCCATTCATGTTGGCCCATTGTCACCCCGGTTGCAAAGCAAGCGAGGGAAAAACCGACAAATAGAAAAATGCCAAGTAAGCGAGAAATACACATAACGATAAAAATTAACAATTGGATAATTTTATAGCGTTAAATTATATAGTTAAAAAAATCAAAAATGATAAGAGTAAACATAAAATAATGATTATGTAAAAATTATAATCATCAGGCCTATTGCTTTATCGCAAGAATTGCAACAAATTATCCTTGCCAACTCGTTTGTTTTTCTCATAAAAATCTGAATCTGCAAATATCCGCCCATCCCCAGAGTGGGTGTCATTATTCCTATCGATTATCATGCCGTTTTGTATATAAAAGAGAAACTTTCGGTAAATATCACAAGAAAAAAAACACTATCGCCCACCATACCGGAATGAAAGCGGCCGTATCCGGCCATCTCCAGCGTGGCGACAAAAGCGGCACGGTGAATCGTGAACACCAAGGCGAAAATAGCTTTTAAGCGAATAGGCGGTAAGCGGGCCGGTCATTCAGCCCGCGCGCCATCACAGCCGCCTATGATCGATAATCCGGCGCGTGGCCGACTACATCCCTATTCCATTATCTGAATTACAATGACGGCAAGAACACTTTATCGCGCTGCAAGCGGAGAGATAGACCAGATATCACGCGCATATTCGGCGATCGATCTGTCGGAAGAGAAATAGCCCATGTTGGCGATATTGATCAACGCCGAGCGCAGCCACGCCGCTTTGTCGCGGTAATGCACGTCGACATCGTTCTGACGATTGACATAACTGTGAAAATCCGCCAGCACCTGATAATAATCGCCGTGCATCGAAATCATCGAGGCGTAGCGCCCTATTTCCTGCGGCGAGAAAGCGCCGGTGGTGATCTGGCGCACGACTTGACGCAACTGCACATCCTTGTCTACATAGCTCAGCGGATCGTAGCCACTTTTGCGGATCGCTTCGACTTCTTCCACGTTATGGCCGAAAATGAAAATGTTTTCCTTCCCTACCTGTTCGAGGATTTCCACGTTCGCGCCGTCCAAGGTGCCGATCGTGAGCGCACCGTTCAAGGCGAATTTCATGTTGCTGGTTCCCGAAGCTTCCGTGCCGGCAAGGGAAATCTGTTCAGAAAGATCGGCCGCCGGAATGATGATCTGGGCGAGGCTGACGCTGTAGTTCGGTACGAACACCACCTTGATCAGATCGCGCGCCCGCGGATCGTTGTTGATCACTTTAGCGACGTCGTGGATCAGCCGGATGATCGTTTTCGCTGCATGATAGGCGGAAGCCGCCTTGCCGGCGAAAATGAACACCCGCGCCTGCCAAGGGGCGTCGGGATTGTGGAGAATGCGGTTGTAGCGGTCGATGATGTGCAAGACATTGAGCATCTGGCGCTTGTATTCGTGTATCCGCTTGACCTGCACGTCGAAAAGCGCATCGGGCGCGATCTCGAGATTGAGGTATTTGCGGATGTATCCCGCCAACCGTTCCTTGTTCGCGCGTTTTACCTGGAAAAAGGCCTCCTGTACTTCGGGATCTTCGATCTTCGCGTTCAAGTCGTGCAGTTTACTCAGATGCAAACGCCAATCGGTCCTTTCGAGCACATTGTCCAAAAACGCGGTCAGCGGCCGGTTGGCCACGCCGATCCAGCGCCGTGGCGTGACACCGTTGGTCACGTTGGTAAAACGCCCGGGAAAGATGCGAGCGAAATCGGCGAATACCGAGGTTTTCATCAATTCGGAATGGATTTTCGCCACCCCGTTGACTTTGTGCGAACCGACCACCGCAAGCCAGGCCATACGAACTCGTCGCCCTCTTTCTTCATCAATCAGGGAAACGCGACGGATCAGATCGATGTCGCCCGGGTAATCGCGGGCGACGTTGTTTAGAAAGTGTTCGTTGATTTGCAGGATGATCTCGAGATGGCGCGGCAACATCCGTCCCAACATGTCCACCGGCCACGTCTCGAGTGCCTCGCCCATCAAGGTGTGATTGGTGTAGGAAAAGATTTTTTCGCACAGTGCCCAGGCCACTTCGAAGGAAAGATTTTCCTTGTCGATCAGAATGTGCATCAATTCGGGAATCGCGAGCACCGGATGGGTGTCGTTCAGATGGATGGCGATCTTTTCGGCGAGATTGTCGATCACGCCGAAATGGTATTTGTGACGATAGACGATATCCTGCACAGACGCCGAAATCAGAAAATATTCCTGACGCAGACGCAGTTCCTTACCGGCCATCGTCGAATCGTCGGGATAGAGGACGCGCGAGACATTTTCCTGCTCCGTCTGGCTTTCCATCGCGGCGAAGTATTCCCCCTTGTTGAAATCGACAAGGTCGAAGCGTCCATCGGCATGTGCCGTCCAAAGGCGCAGGAAATTGGCGGTCGCGTTGCAGTAACCCGGAATGACATCGTCATAGCCAATGGCGCTGATCTCTTCGCCATGACACCAAACGCGCCTGCCCTTTTCTTCGTGCACCACGCCACCGAAACGGATGATATAGCGGCGGCTCGGACGCGGAAACTGCCAGGACATGTCGTGATCGAGCCACAGATCCGGGCACTCCACTTGCTGCCCGTCGACGATCTTCTGCGCGAAGATACCATATTGGTAGCGGACACCGTAGGCGATCGCCGGAATCCTCAAGGTCGCCATGGAATCGATGAAACAAGCGGCCAAGCGCCCCAACCCGCCGTTGCCGAGACCTGGATCTTCTTCCTCGTCGACGACCTGATCGAAATCGATTCCCAGTTCACAAAACGCCTGCCGGTAGGCATCGTAGACATTCTGGCTGATCAGGGAATTGATGAACGCGCGCCCTGGCAGGTATTCCATCGACAGGTAATAGACCATCCGGCTCGCGGCCGCTATTTTCGCCTGATGCGTGCGCAGCATGTTCTCGGTAATCAGATCACGCACCGCGAACATCGCGGCGTTGAGCCACTCCTCCAGTTTGGCGATGTTGGGATCGACCCCAAGGGTAAAAATAAGTTTACTAACGATCGTCCGTTTAATCGATTGCACGTCCTTTTTCAACGCGAAGTAATCATGAGAACCGATTACCTGGTCCATAAGAATCCTCCTTACATGGTGAGAAACGTGTCCGGCGCGAAGCGGATAAACGCATGATTATTTCCGGTAGCAATCCTGATAACGCCGTGCGGCGACGGACCAACCGAATTCCTGACGCATGGCATTTGCTCGCAACGCCGCCCAGCGACGCGGTTTGCGATAGCAATCAAGCGCCGCGCGAATCGCGTGCGCAAGCGCTTTGGCGGAAGGCTCGATAAAGACAAATCCCGTCGCCGATCTGTCCCTTATCGTCGCGGCGTTCGCCGCGGTCACGGTATCAGCGAGTCCACCACTGCGGTGAACGATCGGCAATGTTCCGTATTTCAATCCATAAAGCTGGGTGAGTCCGCAAGGCTCGAAACGGCTCGGCACGACAATCGCGTCTCCGCCGGCAATAACGCGATGGGATAGGCCTTCATCATAGCAAAGATGGCTCGCCACATGCTCGGGAAAAGCCGCAGCCAATTCGGCGAACGCTTTCTCAAGCGCCGGATCTCCAGTGCCGAGAAGCACCAATTGCACAGTCGGCTTCTCTTTTTTCCTCAGGAGATCCTTCATCGCCGTGATCAGCAGATCCGCGCCTTTTTGCTCGGTCAGGCGCGAGACCATCACGAACAGCGGTTTTTCCGTATCGGCCGGCAACGCGAAAGCTCGTTGCAGCGCCGCCTTGTTACGCCGTTTCCCCTGCATGGCGCGCGGGTGATAGGGAGCCTCTATCCATGGGTCGCTCTTCGGATTCCAAAGGGTTTCATTGACACCGTTTAAAATCCCCATGAGCCGCCCCTCGGCGCGACGTGTTCGCAACAGCCCCTGCATGCCGAAGGCGGCCGCCGCCGAGGTGGTGATTTCCTCGGCATAGGTGGGACTTACCGTGGTAATTTGATCGCAATAGTACAAACCGGATTTCAAAAAACACAACTCTCCGCGAAATTCCACGCCCTCGATGTCATACATTTCCCACGGTAGCCACACTTGCGGCACATGGCGCGCCGCGAAGCGCCCCTGATAGGCGATATTATGGATGGTGAAGACACTTTTTACCATGCTGCCCCAGTGGGTGAGATAGGCGGCAGCAAGGCCAGCCTGCCAGTCATGAGCGTGCAGGATATCGGCCGCGCCCCAATAGGCGTCCAGGCCGGTGGCAATCGCCGCCCCCGCCCAACCGAGCAAAGCGAAGCGAAAAACGTTGTCAGGATAATCGTAATAATTTTCATCATGATACGGATTCCCAGGGCGATCATACAAAGACGGTTTATCGAGCAGATACAGGCCCAAGCCCTGGTATTGCGCATAGCGAACGGTGAGCGCACCAGCGAACGTTTCCCGGCGGGCAACAAGGAACGCATCCGGCAGTGTCTTGCGAACCTGCGGATAATACGGCAGCACGAGACGCGCCTCGCAGCCAATGCGCTGCTGCGCGAACGGCAGCGAGCCGATGACATCGGCGAGCCCTCCGGTCTTGATCAAGGGAAAACATTCCGACGCGACATGGAGAACTTTCATAGATAGGTGCCCGGATTACCGTATTCGTCCATCATCGATCGCCCAAGCAGGACGATACCCTTCTCGCTTACCCGAAAACGCGCGCGATCGGCCTCTTCGTCCGCCCCGATTGTCGTCCTGTCCGGGATCGTCACTTTTCGGTCGAGGATACAGTTTCTCAAGGAACAGTCGCGCCCGATCGCCACTTGCGGCAGAATCACCGCGTTTTCGATATGGGTATCGTTTCCCACGCGCACGCGGTCGAAGAGCACAGAACTGCGAATCGAAGCGTTGGTGATCACGCAACCGGCACCGATCAGAGAATTGTCGAGCACGTGACGCTCCTTGTCCGCGTAAAAAAACTTGCTCGGTAAATCCTGTTTGGCAATACCACGAATCGGCCAACTGTCGTCGAAAATATCGAGTTGCGGCGTTTCACTGGTCAAATCGATATTGGCCTGCCAATAGCTGTCGACAGTACCAACATCACGCCAATAAATATAACCGTCGGTATTGCGCCCCATGCAGGAGCGTTCGAAGGGATGCGCGTACAACACCCCATCGGCGAGCGCCTGCGGAATGATGTCTTTACCGAAATCATGGCGGGTATCCGGGTTCGCCACCTGACGCGCCAACACATCGTAGAGGTACGCCGCGTCGAAGACGTAGATGCCCATCGAAGCGAGCGCGTTGTCCGGCTTGTCCGGCATCGCCGGCGGATCATCGGGTTTTTCCACGAAATCGCGTATTTTCAGTTTTTCGTTGACCGCCATCACCCCGAATTGTTGCGCCTCTTTGCGTTTCACTTCGATGCAGCCCACCGTACAAAGCGCGCCGCTGTCGATATGATCCTGCAGCATCTGTAGATAGTTCATTTTGTAGATATGATCACCGGCCAGGATCACCACGTATTTGGGACGATAATGCGTTTGCATGACGGCAACGTTTTGCCAGACGGCGTCCGCCGTTCCCCGATACCAAGTCGTTTCATCTATTTGCTGGCGCGCCGGCAGCATATCGACAAAATTGCCGCGCTCATAGGAGAGAAATGACCACCCATGCTGTAAATGACGTAATAAAGAGTGTGCCTGGTACTGCGTGATCACGGCGATTTTGAGCATCCGCGAGTTGATACAGTTCGACAGGGTAAAATCGATGATCCGCCAGCTGCCGCCGAAATAAACCGCCGGTTTCGCCCGCCAGTCGGTCAATTCGTGGAGACGAGTGCCGCGACCGCCGGCGAGGATCAAAACCAGCGTTTCTCTAGCGTAGTCAAACAGGCGGGATTGATGATTAGGTCGCGTTTTCGACATGACGAGACACCCTCTCTTGTGATAATTCGTTGCTCGAAAAGCGTTGGCGGGCATAGATCCATATGCCCATGCCCGGCACGAGCAGACTTTGCGCGCCATTTTCCTCTTCGCAGAAAGCCTGCCGCGGTGCGAGCGCGCTTCGCCAGTTGCCTCGGGGAAAAAGAAAGCGTTGTTCGCCGCGCTTGCCGTTGACGAGCAGGAGCCACTTTTCGTCGATCACGATCTGCAACGCCTTCGTTTGCCTGTCCGACCAGTCCCGGGTGACCATTTCCCGTACCCCGGGGGTAAGCCAACGTACATTTGCGCCCCACCAGGCGTCACGCGTGGTTATTTTCTTGCGCAAGGCGATCAAGGTGCGGCAATAGGCGAGAAGCTCGCTGTCTCGGTCGGACCAATCAAGCCAGGTCAGTTCATTGTCCTGACAGTAGGCGTTGTTGTTGCCTTGCTGCGAATTGGCGAATTCATCGCCGGCGAGCAACATCGGCGTGCCATTGGCAAGCAGCAAGGTCGCGAGCAGCGATTTCGCCGTGTCGCTTCTCGCACCGAGAACTTGCGGATCCCGCGTTTCGCCTTCGACGCCGTGGTTGTTGCTTGCATTATCGTTGTTGCCGTCGCGGTTGTCCTCGCCGTTCGCCTCGTTGTGCTTGTGATCGTAACTGAGAAGATCGCGCAGTGTGAAGCCGTCGTGGGCGGTAAGGAAATTAAGGCTCGCCGATGGCGCCCGCCCGCTGTGACGAAACAGATCGGAGGAACCAGCGAAACGCTCGGCGAAAAGATCGAGTTCGCCGCTTTGCCACAGCCAGAAACGGCGGATATCGTCGCGAAAACGGTCGTTCCATTCACAAAACGGCGCCGCGAAGGCACCGAGACGATAACCTGAATCGCCGAGGTCCCACGGTTCGACGATCAGCTTGCGCGCGCTCAGCAAGGGATCCTGATAAAGCGCCTGAAAAAATTTGCCGTAGGACGCGAATTCCGGTTCACGGCCGAGCACGGTGGCGAGATCGAAGCGGAAACCATCGACGTGGAAGTCCGTGACCCAATAGCGCAGCGAATCGAGCACCCAGCGGGTGACGTCGCGGTGAGCCACCTGCACGGTGTTGCCGCAGGCGGACGCGTTCAGATAGTCGCCGTCATCACTCAGCCAATACCAGGCGGGATTGTCGATGCCGCGCTGACAAAGCAACGGGCCTTCGCGATCCTGCTCCGCCGTGTGGTTGTAAACGACATCGAGAATCACCTCGATCCCGGCCTTGTGCAGGGTCTTGACCGCCGTACGAAACTCCGCCACCGCCCGCGCCGGGTCGGCGGCATAACGCGGTTCCAGGGCGAAATGGGCGACAGTGTTATAGCCCCAGTAATTGATCATCCCGCGCCGTTGCAGGTGGCGTTCGTCGAAATGCTGTTGTATCGGCAACAACTCGAGCGTCGTGATTCCGAGCGCACCGAGATAATCGATGACCCGCCGGTCGGCGAGCGCCCGATAGGTGCCGGCGTTTTCGAGATCGGGAAAGAGACGAGTCAGGCCCTTGACATGCGCCTCGTAAATCACCGTTTGCGAGTACGGCACATCGGGATGTTCGTCATCGCCCCAATCGAAAGGGAGATCGCCGAGGACGACCGATTTCGCGGCAAACGCCGCGTTGTCGCGCGTATCCCGCGGGTCGAACCAGGCAAATTCCTCGGCGCTGCCGTAACGCGGTGACCCGTCGAGTGCCCTGGCATAGGGATCAAGCAAGAGCTTCTGTGCGTTGCAATATACGCCGGCCGACGCATTCGATTCGCCATGGATCCGATAACCATAGCGTAAACCCGCACCCGCATCCGGTACGAAACCATGCCAAAGATGACCGCTGCGCGCCGGTAAGGAAAGGCGGGTTTCGCAACCGCCAACGAACAAGCAAAGTTCGATTTTCTCCGCCCGGGAAGAAAAAATGACGAAGTTCACGCCGCCGTCACGAATGGACGCGCCCATTGGCTGCGGCAAGCCTTCTCGGATCGTCCATTCGCGTTTCATGCGAGATGCTCCAGAAAGACGGTGGCAAGCGGCGGCAGGGTCAGACACAGAGAGTCGCCGCGGCCATGAGAGACAATCGCCTCACTCTGCACTATCTCCCCGACATGCCGCCCGCTGCCGCGATAGATGGCCGCATCGGAGTTGAGAATTTCACGATACGCGCCGGTACAGCTAACGCCAAAACGATATCTCGCACGTACCACTGGAGTGAAATTGCAAAGCACCATGATCACCTTGCCGGCACGATCGCGCCGTTCGAAAACAAATACCGAATTGTCCGCATCGTCGGCGACGAGCCACTGAAATCCCTCCACTTGCTGATCAAGCTGATGAAGCGGCGGAAAATCGCGATAGACGCGGTTCAGATCACGCACCCAGCGCTGTACCCCCGTGTGCCAGCCGCCATGTCGCGCTTCGAGAAGATACCAGTCAAGCGCTTCGTTGTAATTCCATTCCCGTCCTTGCGCGAATTCGCCGCCCATAAACAAGAGCTTTTTGCCGGGATAACCGAACAGGAAACCGTAATAGGCGCGCAGATTGGCGAATTTCTGCCAGGCATCCCCGGGCATCTTGTCGAGCAGCGAGCCTTTGCCGTGCACCACTTCATCGTGCGAAAGCGGCAGGATGAAATGTTCGCTGTACTGATACATCATCCCGAAGGTCATCAGATGGTGATGATATTTGCGATGAACCGGATCTTTTCGCATATAGCGCAAGGTGTCGTTCATCCAGCCCATGTTCCATTTGTAGTCGAAATCGAGCCCTTGCCGATCGGTGACACCGGTAAAGGCCGTCGACTCCTCGGCGATCGAGATCGCTCCCGGGGCGCATTCCTTGAGCATAGCGTTGGCTTGGCGTAGAAAATCGATCGCCTCGAGGTTTTCCCTGCCGCCGTAGCGATTGGGAAGCCATTCGCCCGGGTCGCGCGAATAGTCTCGGTAGATCATCGAGGCGACCGCGTCCACCCGCAGCCCGTCGAACCCGAAACGCTCGATCCAGTAAAGGGCGTTACCGCGCAGATAATTCTGTACTTCATGGCGTCCGAAATTGTAGATAAGCGTGTTCCAATCCTTGTGATAGCCTTCTCGCGGATCAGCGTGCTCGTAAAGCGCGGTTCCGTCGAAAGTGGACAAGGCCTGTTCGTCGCTTGGAAAATGCCCTGCTACCCAGTCGAGAATCACGTTGATACCGCGACGATGGGCAGCGGCGATCAGCGCCTGTAATTCTTCGGGCGAACCGAAACGGCTGGTCGGCGCGTAAAGGGTGGTCACCTGATAGCCCCAGGAACCATCGAAGGGAAATTCCGCGAGCGGCAGCAGCTCGATATGGGTGAAGCCCATTTCTGCGACATACTCGACCAGTTCTTCCGCCAGTTCGCGGTAGGTCAGCCAAAAGCCGTTATCAAGCCGTCTGCGCCAGGAGCCGAGATGTACCTCGTAAATGGAAATCGGCCGCTCCAGACCATTGGCCGCGCGCCGTTCTGGATCGACCGCGACTTTCGGCGGCAGGCCGCGCACTACCGATGCGGTGCCCGGGCGCAACTCCACCGCGAACGCATACGGATCGGATTTGATGCGTATCTTGCCGTTCGCGTCGAGAACCTCGAACTTATACAGAGCGTCGCGCATCACCTCCGGAATAAACAGTTCCCAAACGCCGCTTTGCGCATGAAAACGCATGGGATGCAGACGTCCGTCCCAGCAATTGAACTCGCCCACCACCGAGACCCGCCGCGCGTTCGGCGCCCACAGGCAGAAGTTGACGCCATCCACGCCGGCCCAGTTAACCGGCTGGGCACCGAAAAATTCATACGGACGCAGATGACGTCCCTCATTGAACAGCCAGATATCCATCCCGGCAAGACGCGGGGGGAAACGATAGGGATCTTCGCTCTCCCAATGTGCCCGGTCGTGGAAAAGGCGAAGGCGGTAATCGTCTTTGCCCGGAGGCAGCACGGCGACGAAGAGGCCGCGCGAATCGAACAATTGCATTTGCGTCAGCACTTCGCCGTTTTCACGGTCGATTACGCTGACCGCGCTCGCATCGGGTCGCAGGGTGCGTACCACCCATCCCACGGCGGCGACGAAATGACAGCCAAGATAGGCGAACGGATCACCATTCTCGGCACGAAACAGACTGTCGATGAGGTCCCTTTCCGTCGCCTCCGGCGGCGGATATTCTCGCTTATGGAGGCGCGCGGATGAGGATGTCATAAGTTCTCCCCGTCTGATTCGGTAAACACTGTGCATGGTATCGACAAATCCGCGGTCGTCGGCGATCTCGGCAAGGGTGAGCGGCAACTTCAACGCCCAATTCGGATATCCCGAAGCCGCACCGGGAATATTCAAATTATCCGCCATGGGCAAAACGTTCTCGATTTGCACGGCGTAAAGCTTGCTTGCTGCGCGCGCCGCGAAACGTTGCACGGCAAGACGCAGTTCCGGCGTCGGGCGCGGCGGCGGCACGGCCGTTCGCGGCACGACAACGCTTGCCCGCAACTGCGTGAACAAGGCCTGTTTATCCGCTTCACGTTCCGCGCGGGCGCGCGCGAACGCCTCCTCATCCGTAAAGACGCCCAGACGGCGCATGGTGTCGAGGTCGCGCCCCGTCCAGTAGCCGTCGAACGGGGCGAGATCGTGGGTACTCGTTACCGTGATCGCCTGCACCGGATAGTCCCGTGGCGGCAGATAACGTCCTCCGACGCGGCTAAAACGCACCACGGAATAAGCATACACGCCGTATTTTCGCAATATCGCGCGCATCCGCGGCGCCACATTGCCGAGATCCTCGCCGATCACCACACAGCCCGCGCGGTGACTTTCAAGCGCCAACACGGCCATCATCGCCTCTTGCGGATAGCATACATAGGCGCCATGGCGCGCCTGCTCGCCGTCAACGATCCACCACAGGCGGCCCAGCCCCATCACGTGGTCGATCCTGAGCATGCCGTAGCGGCGCATATTGGCGCGCAACACTTCGATGAAGGGATGAAAACCGCTTTTGATCAGCCGTCGCGGATGCCACGGCGGCAGTTGCCAGTTCTGTCCTGCCGGAGAAAATGGATCCGGCGGCGCCCCGACGGAAACGGGCAGGCAATATTCACGGCCTGCCCGCCAGGTATCGGCACCGCCGCGCGCGACGCCGACCGCGAGATCGCCATAAAGCCCCAAAGAGAGCCCCTTTTCCGCCGCCAAGCGCTGCAGACACCGCAGCTGCGCGTCACACAGCCATTGCAGCCACATGTAAAAACGGATCCTTTTCTCATGCGCCGCGGCGAATTTCCGCACCGCCTCGCTTTGCCGATCACGATAAATCCGCGGCCAGGAAAGCCATCCCACTCGCGGATTTTTCGTCTCCGACGGATCGTGATGCCGGGCATCCAACGCCTCGAACAGGGCAAACTCATAAAGCGCCGCGCCCTGTTCGTCAATAAAACGCGCGAACGCGCGCCGCGCCTTGACGAACGAGGGGGTGTCTGTGGCGACGAAATGGGCGAACGCCATCATAAGCGCACGCTTTTTGATCGCCCAGACGGCGCGATAATCGATCACCGTGGCTTCCCTGAGAGCGGCGAGCAAGGCAATCGTCTTGTCTTCGGCAAACCATTTTTGCGCCCGCGCCGAGCGCGTGAAAGCCGCGATCGCCGTCACGTCCAGATAAATCGGATTCAACCACCGCCGCGAGGACGGACTGTAGGGGCTGTTCCATTCGGGATGGGAGGAGAACAGGGCATGCAAGGGATTGATGCCGATGAAATCAAGCGCGTGCTCGGTGGCCAGACAAACGAAGCGTTCAAGATCGCCGAAATCGCCGATCCCCCAATTGCGCGATGAACGCAGGCTGTACAGGGAAATCGTGATACCGCTCACTTTTTCGCCTGCTTGCAGGGATTTGGGTTCGTAAACGCGCGCCGGCGCGACAATCACGAAAAACCGCCGCGATGAATCGCGGCAAGTAACGCTCAGTTCATAGTAGCCAGCGGCAAGCGGCGGATAATATACCCGCCGCATTTGCGTATCGACGCGTTCGAGTACGCGCGCCTCTCCCTCTTCGTCGATCAGGGCAAAGCGCATAGCGGCGGTGACGGCAAACGACAAGGAAAAAAAGCCCTCGGATGCCGGCGTCAGGAGAAAATAATCCTCGAATCCAGAACGGTCGTATGCGCCAAGGTGATCGACAAGTGCTTGCAGAACTTCGTTGTCAATGGCGTGATCACGCCCGTCAAGCGAGAAATACGCAGGCTTGACGCCTTGTGCGACGGCAAGTTCCACGATACTTTGATTACTTCTCACCGCAAGTCTCCAAGCGCTGCTTACGAAGTCACTTCCGGCTATAAGTGTATTCTATAACTCGGAATTTTTGCAAATATATTCTCCGTCGTCGTCTTTGTAAGCGCCGATATCGACGGATGAACGGCGCGCCCGCGGCGACAGTAAATTCCTTGATGAAATCCCGCCAAGGTTTTAAGATAGCCCCTCGAAATGACAGCATCCAACCGGAATCCCCTATGTTCAGTAAAGACATGACCATCGCAGGTTTCGATGACGCACTCGCCCGCGCGATCGACAATGAAGTCAAGCGTCAGGAAACCCACATCGAACTGATCGCCTCGGAAAACTACTGTAGCCCGCGCGTCCTCGAAGCCCAGGGCAGTTGTCTGACCAACAAATACGCCGAAGGCTATCCCGGCAAACGCTATTATGGCGGATGTGAACATGTCGATTGCGCGGAAACGCTCGCCATCGAGCGCGCCAAAACCTTGTTCGGCGCCGATTACGCCAACGTCCAGGCGCACTCCGGCTCCCAGGCCAACGCCGCGGCATGCCTCGCCCTTCTCACGCCCGGCGACACACTGCTCGGCATGGATCTCGCAAACGGCGGGCATCTCACCCACGGCGCCAAGGTAAACTTCTCCGGCAAAACCTATCATTCCATCGGCTATGGACTGAACGAAAAGGGCTTGATTGATTACCGACAGGTGGAAAAACTCGCCGAAGAGCGGCGACCGAAAATGATCATCGCCGGTTATTCCGCCTATTCCCAGACGATCGATTTCGCCCGCTTTCGCGCGATCGCCGATAGTGTCGGCGCCTATTTGCTGGTCGACATGGCGCATTTCGCCGGACTCGTGGTTGCCGGTTTGTATCCGAATCCGCTACCGTTCGCCGATGTCGTGACCTCGACCACCCACAAAACCCTGCGCGGACCGCGCGGCGGCCTGATCCTAGCCAAAGCCGATGCGGCAATCGAGAAAAAGCTCAACAGCGCGATTTTCCCGGGAACGCAGGGCGGCCCGCTGATGCATGTGATCGCGGCGAAAGCGGTGGCCTTTCTCGAAGCGTTGCAACCCGCTTTCAAGCATTATCAGGAACGCGTGATCGAAAATGCTGCGGCGATGGCGAAAATATTTATCGACCGCGGCTATGACGTGATCTCCGGCGGGACAAGAAATCACCTCGTCCTCGTCAACCTCATCGAATGCGGACTGACCGGCAAGGCGGCGGACGCCGCACTCGGTTGCGCCCATATCACGGTCAACAAAAACGCCGTGCCCAACGATCCGCAATCTCCGTTCGTCACAAGCGGCATCCGCGTCGGTACGGCGGCGATCACCACCCGCGGTTTCGGTATCGCCGAAACCGAGAAAGTGACCACCTGGATCTGTGACATTCTTGATGATATCGACAACGAAGAAACGATTCTCACGGTACGCAAAAAAGTATCCAATCTATGCGCGGAATTTCCGGTATACGCGCATTGAGCCGCGCGATGCCCGGCCCGCCTGAGCGGAGGGGGCGAGTCATTTCTTTTTCATCCGCGCAAAACGGCGGGTGGTGGCGCGGGCAACGAGAATCTTTTCCGCGAATCCCCAGCGCGCTTTTGTCACGCGCGCGTGACCCATCGCCGAAGAAAACGCCCGGCAGAGACACGCTCCGCGGAGCAGTGGCTTGCGCTTTGCCTCATATTTCGCTCGTGCGAGGGAAAATTTCCGCGGTCGATTCGCCGCGAAGCGCGCGCTATCGGACGAAAAATCTTCCGTGCGCATAACGATGACGAACGAGAAATCGAGCGATCGTAAGTGGATGGAAAAAGCCTTGGCGCTTGCCGCAAAAGGTCGCTTTTCGGCAAGCCCGAATCCATGCGTGGGCTGCGTCATCGTCAAAAACGGCCAACTCGTTGGAGAAGGCTTCCACGAGCGCGCCGGCAAGCCGCACGCCGAAGTACACGCCCTCCGCATGGCCGGCAATCGCGCCAAGGGGGCGACGGCTTATGTCACTCTTGAACCCTGTAGCCACTACGGGCGCACGCCTCCCTGTACGAACGCCCTGATCGCTGCCGGCATCACAAGGGTGGTGATCGCCTGCCGTGATCCGAATCCGCTCGTTGCCGGTAAGGGTATCGCCCAACTCGAAACGGCCGGCATTGCCGTCAGCGAAGGGGTATTGCAGGAACGGGCGCTGCGTTTGAACCGCGCGTTTTTTCATCGCATGCGTAGTACCCGCCCATGGGTGAGCCTGAAAATCGCCGCCAGCATGGATGGCCGTACCGCGCTCACCAACGGAGAAAGCCAGTGGATCAGCGGCACCGCCGCGCGGGAAGACGTACACCGTCTACGCCTTGGCGCCGACGCGGTGCTCGCCGGCAGCAGCAGCGTGATCGCCGACAACGCGCGCCTGACCGCGCGCTATGATACCGCGCTCGCGAGCAGGCAGCCTTTGCGTGTCGTGATCGACAGCGCGTTGGCGACGCCAGCGCAAGCGGCGATTTTCCGCAGTCCCGATCCCATCCTTATCGCCACGTCGATGGACAGCGAACAACAAGCGCCCTATCCAGCACAAACGGAAATCCTGCGCCTGCCCGCCGACGAAGCGGGTAAAGTGAGTCTAGCCGCGCTCCTCGACGTCCTCGGCAAACGCGAACTCAACCGGATTTTCGTCGAAGCCGGCGCGAGCCTTGCCGGGGCCTTCCTCGCGCAGCGACTGGCCAATGAAATCATTCTCTACCTGGCGCCGACCTTTCTCGGCACACACGCTCGCGGGATGTGCGATATTCCCGCGCTGGAACGCTTATCTGATAAAATGGCGTACCTGATCGACGACAGCCGTCCGATCGGGAAAGACTGGCGTTTCACGCTCTTGCCATCGTTCTAAGAGGAAAGTATGTTTACCGGTATCGTTGAAACCACCGGCCATCTTGCCCGCATGGAAAGGCACGGGGAAGACCGAACCCTGGAAATCCACGCACCGCGATCCGATTTCACCGCTCTGACGCCGGGTGAGAGCATCGCCGTCAACGGCATCTGTCTGACGGTCGTCTCTTGCGTTGACGAAGGCTTCACCAGCGATGTCTCGGTGGAAACACGGCACCTGACCACGCTGTCCCACTGGCGTCTCGGACAGCGCGTCAACCTCGAACGCGCGCTCACCCCCGCCACCCTGCTCGGCGGTCATCTCGTGAGCGGTCACGTCGACGGCGTCGCCATCGTGGTCGCGCGAACCCCGGAAGAACGCAGCATGCGTCTGACTTTCAGGGCTCCGGCGCCACTTGCCAAATACATCGCCGTCAAAGGCTCGATTACCCTTGACGGCACCAGTTTGACGGTCAATCACGTCGACGGCGCCGAATTCGCCGTGAACATCGTCCCGCACACACAAGCGCGCACCATCATCGCTGACTACCGCACAGGAACCGAGGTCAATCTCGAAGTGGATCTGCTCGCGCGCTATCTCGAACGGCTGCTCGCGGCCGGGGCACCCGCAAACGAAACCGAGGCGAGCGGAAAGCGAAACAGTGGCGAACACTTCAACCTTTGAGAGAGCGAAAAAAATGAGGGCACTCGATACCACCGAAGAAATTATCGCCGACCTGCGCGCCGGGAAGATGGTGATCATCATCGACGACGAGGCCCGCGAAAACGAAGGGGATCTGATCCTGATTGCCGAACATGTTTCGCCGCAGGCGATCAACTTCATGGCCAAATACGGACGCGGCCTCGTCTGCCTGACGATCAGCCAGGCGCGTAGCGACCGCCTTAAACTGTGGCCGCAGGCACACAACAACAGCACTCATTTCGCGACCAATTTCACCGTCTCCATCGAAGCCGCCGAAGGCGTGACCACAGGTATTTCCGCCCATGACCGCGCGACCACGATCAAGGCCGCCGTGGCCGCCGACGCGAAAGCCGAAGACCTCGTGCAACCGGGGCATGTGTTCCCGATCGTCGCCCACGAAGGCGGTGTGCTGGTACGCGCCGGTCACACCGAAGCCGGCTGTGATTTCGCGCGCCTCGCCGGCTGCGAGCCCGCCGCGGTGATTGTCGAAATACTCAAGGACGACGGAACCATGGCGCGACGTCCCGATCTGGAAAGATTCGCTCGCGAACACGAGCTCAAAATCGGCACGATCGCCGATCTGATCGCCTATCGTCTCACCCGTGAACAGACGATCATGCAAGTTTCTTCCTGCGAACTGCCGACCCGCCATGGCACATTCAAACTCGCCACCTATCGCAGTATACTTGATAACTCTTTGCACTACGCCCTGGTCAAAGGGAAAATCCGCCCCGAGGAGGCGACTTTCGTGCGTGTGCATGTGCGCGACGATCTCGCCGATCTGTTCGGCGCACACCTGCCGGAACGGCATTATTTACTCGAGGAAGGGATCGCCCGGCTGGCGCAAGAAAAAGACGGTATCGTTGTCGTCCTCGATGAAGGACAAAGCAGCAACGACATCATCGCCCGCATGCATGCCTTCACCCACAACCATTCGCCGCCCAAACGCAGGCAAACGGATGAGTTGCGCACCTACGGTATCGGCGCGCAGATTCTCATCGACCAGGGCGTACGGCGCATGCGCCTTCTCTCCGCGCCCTATAGACTCACCGGACTTTCCGGCTACCAGCTGGAAATCTGTGAATTCCTGAACGACCAATCTCACAAGGAGCCCGCATGACTCGACAAGTTAACCGTAGCGAAGGCGATTTTGTCCTCGAAGACGCTCGCTACGCGATTCTCTGCGCACGTTTCAACGACTTCATCGTCAAAAAGCTGGAAGCGGGCGCCATCGATACCCTCAAGCGTCACGGTACCGACCTCGACAATATCGACATCTACTACGTCCCGGGCGCTCATGAACTGCCGATCACCGCGCAGCGCGCCGCCGCCAGCAACAAATACGATGCCATCATTGCGCTCGGCGCCGTCATACGCGGCGCGACGCAACATTTCGATGTCGTCGTCGGTGAACAGGCCAAGGGCCTTGGACAGGTCGCCCTCAAGTTCGATCTGCCGGTGATCACCGGCGTGCTCACCACCGACACGATCGAGCAGGCCATCGAGCGCGCCGGCAGCAAAGCCGGCAACAAGGGGGCGGAAGCAGCGCTGGCGGCCATCGAAATGGTCAGCCTTCTGCGCCAGATGTCGAGATGAAAAAAAGCGACGGAAAATGCGAGATCATCGCCCAACGCCGCCGCGCTCGCCGCCAGCTTTTGCAGAGCCTTTATCAGTGGCAACTCTCGGACAGCGATCCGCAAACCGTCAAAGCCAACCAGATCCTCGATCCCGAGGCAGGTAAACTGGATCGTTTGTATTTCGATCAGGCATGGGACTATATCACCACTAAACGTGAGCGTCTCGACACTGTCGCAACCCCGTACATGAACCGCGCGCCAGCACAGCTCGATCCGGTGGAACGCGCGATCTTGTGGATCGGTTTGTTCGAACTCGACGCGCGCAAAGACATTCACTCCACCATCGTGATCAACGAATGCGTCGAACTGGCCAAACACTTCGGCAGCGACGAAAGCTACAAATTCATCAACGGCGTTCTCGACAAGATCGACAAGTCAGCGGCGACTCGATAAAGCCAACGCCCGCTCGCCGCGACAGCGAATACGATCGGGCGCTCTTGCCGTCATGGCAACGCCAAGCTGTCGAGCATCGTCAAGGGCGAGTCCGTGGCGGCATAACGGACACTGCCGCCGGAAATCGTCAGTCGCGGGCCAAGGGCGACCGGGGAAGTGTCAATATCCCCGAATGCAAGAATCGCGGACACCGGGGCCACGGTTGAAATCGCATCGGTCTTTTCGACGATCTCCCCCAACGGCAGGGCGTGACCGCCGCGCAGGAAGAGCGGAATCCGATCCAGAGGAAGGTCCACGAACGTGACGAGTTGTCGCCCCTCATATCCGCGCCCGCTCCACACATCGTGCCAGCTTCCTTCGGGCAACCAGACATCGACCGTGTTCGATGCCGAGAGCACCGGAGCGATCAGAAGCGCGTCACCGCACATGAACTGATGCTCGAAGCCGGCGGCGATGCGATCTTCGGGGAAGGCGAGCGCCATCGCGCGCATCACCGGCAGACTCGTTTCGACGGCGATTCTTGCGAGACCGGCGAGATATGGGATCAGGCGATAACGCAGTTTGAACCAGGAACGAGCGATGCTCTCAGCTTCGCCACCGAAACACCAAGGCTCGCGGGCACCAATGCCATGAACGCGCAAGTGGCTGGAGAAAACCGACCATTGCAACCAACGCAGATACAACGCCGGTGTCGGTTGCGCCTTGCCGTAAAAACCGCCCACGTCCGTCGCGTGAAATGGCGCCCCGCTCATCGACCAGCACAGCGCGCCGCGCAAACTGGCGGCCATGCCTTCCCAGTCGCTTTGCGGATCACCGCCCCATTGTAACGGGTAACGCTGACTGCCCACCCAACCCGCGCGCGCCCAGACACAGGCATCATCGCCGTGAAAATTCTTCGTCGCCTCATAAACGCAGCGGTTATAAAGCATCGCATACACCGAGTGCAGCCGTCTGCCAGTCTCCCCGTTGGCGGCGATGGCATCGGCGGGCACCTGCTCGCCAAAATCGACTTTCATGACATCGATACCAAGGGCGAAAAGATACGCATGCCGATCGCGCCACCAGGCGTAGGCTTCGGGATGGGTGAAATCGATGATCGCGGAAACCGGCAACGGGGTGAGCACCTTACCGAACGGACTGGTTTTTTCGTCGTTGTCCCAGTCATAGCGATAGGGTTCACCCTTGCGGTTTTTCAGGAAATAGCCTTTCGCCGCCAATGTCGCAAATTCGGGATTGCCGACCGAAACCAGCGGATATTCCCAAGCGCAGACACGAAATCCCCGCTCATGCAGGCGCTCGATCATCCGGCCTGGGTCGTCATATCGCTTCGGATCGAACGCGAATGAAAACCGCGTCGGCGTGTCCTGCCAGGCGCGGCCATCGAAGGTAATGACATCGGCCGGGAAATCCTTCTCGCGAAAAGTGCTCGCGACATCGAGAATTTCCTTTGCCGTGCGGTAATAGGCACGGCTCACCCAAATTCCGTGACTCCACAGCGGCACTTTCGGCGTCGATCCGGTCAGCGTCGTGTAGGATCGGATGATCCGCGCCGGATTTTCACCGCTCATCAAGAAAAGATCGAGCACGGGTTCATCGACGACGAGTGTGTAGGAACGGTGCGACCACTGTCCATAGCCGACGCCGTGAGAGACTGTCGCGGGCGTATGGACGAACAAACCCCAACCGCTTGACGACCAAGCGAAAGGGGTGTTCTTGTAGGCAAGGTCGGCATTCACGCCGAGCGCGTCTGCGACCAAGGAGTGAACAAGCTGGCCGCGTTTGTCGAGTCTGGCGAATTTTTCGCCAAGACCATAGACGCGTTCTTCGCTGTGCAACGCGAACGAGGCGGTATAGCGCCGCCTATCGCGGCCAATGGCAGGAAGACGCGGCCATCCGCGGAAGTGCTCGTCATCGATCGATTGCAGTATCAAGGCTTTTCCGCGATAAAGCGAAAGCCGAATCGGGTGTTGTCTTACCACCAACCTGGTATCGCCGCAGACAAGGGAGAGTGTGCCGGTCGTGCCGTCAAACGACGCAGCTTTCTTCTTCTCGCCGATATTCTCGGCAAGTATAGGGTATCGCAGGCCTTCCTCACGGTAAAGACGCAGACGGATGATGTCGCCGGCACAGGCGGAAAGTTCTATCCGGTCGCCATTGTCGCAGGTCAGAACGCCCGCTTCTTCGCCAAAGCTGTCGAGGCGGTCGAAACAGATGAAGTCATCGGCGGTATGGAGATCTTCGCAAAAAGCGATCACGGCTGTCTGGATGTCAAGAGTGCTTGTCCAGGCTTTGCGCGCCCCGCAACCATTTACATTTGCTCCTTTGAGGACTGTTCGATCTGTGCCTTGCAACTTGCGACCGCCCCGTTTACGGCATCAAGCCAGTGGCTGCCGAATTGCTTACGGTACCAATCGTAAACGCCTCCGGCCGCTTCTTTGAACGCGGCTTTTTCCGCGGCGTTCGGCGCATAAATCACCCCGCCCGCGTCGGTGAAGATCTTGTAGGCTTCGATCTGGCGTCGTTTCGGCAAGACAATCGTCGTCATCGACAAGGCGTCGAAACCGTCGAGGACGATTTTTTTGAGATCGTCCGGGAGTTGCCGATAGGCCTTGTCGTTCATCCACCAAAAAGACGTCATATACGCGTGACCGTCCAAGGTGATGTATTTGAGATACTCGTGGAGCTTCATGGCGACGATGTCGGTAATACCATTTTTGCTACCATCGACAACGCCGGTCGCAAGAGATGTGTATAACTCCGGCCAGGCGACAGGCGTCGCATTGCCTCCCATGGCGCGCACCAGTTGTCGCTGAATCGGCGAGGAAACAGTTCGTATTTTGAGTCCCTCGATATCGGCGGGCTTCCTGATTTGTTTTTTCGTCGTGGCGAAGTTGCGCCAGCCACCGGTGTTGCCCACCGTCATCAGGCGTAATGTGCCGGTCTTTTGCAAAACCGCTTGACGAAGTTCATCAATAAGCGGGCCGCGTAAAACGCATTCGGCAACACGATCGGAAGACAGCAGATAAGGCAAATCGAACACCGAAATTTCACCGAACAAATTGGCGATCCCGTCGGTACTGGTCTGGAAAACCTGGATAATGTCGGCTTGCAGGGCTTCGATACATTCGACCGGTTGCCCGCACAACTGCCCACCCGGATAGAGTTCAACCGCAATCGCTCCATTGGACTGCGCCTCGACATAATCCTTGAAAACGAGCGCCCCGTCATAATCTTCGTCGTTGCGATTGGACAGGTGGACGACGCGGATGGTGTAATCGGCGGCAACGGCGATAACAGGGGTCGATGCACTCATCGACACCAGCAACGCGATGCCTGTCAGCGCGTGTTTGAGTGTATTCAATATTTTCATTTCATTCCTCCCGTGGGTTGGTGTTATATCCGGCACCATGGCGGTGTTGGAAACCGCCACAATGGCGGCAATTCGGTTTGCATTTACAAGGCGAAACCGAGCAGACGCGGCAATGTCAGCACGATCTCCGGAAACAGGGTAATCAAAAGAATCACGGTCAAATGCAGCCCCAGATAAGGCAGCATTTCCCAGGCGATCTTCTCGGCTTTCTCGCCGGAGACCGCCGCGGCGACAAAAAGCACCAGGCCCATCGGCGGGGTGATCAGTCCGATCGTCAAATTGATACACATGACGATCGCGAAATGCAACGGATCGACGCCCTGCGCGATTATCGCCGGCCCCAGAATCGGCCCGACAATCAAGATTGCCGGACCGGCATCGAGAAACATCCCGACGAAAAGCAAAATGAGGTTGAGTAACAGCAACAAGGTCAGCGGTTCCTCGCTGACCGCGAGGATGGTATCGGCGATGACCTTCGCTGCGCCCGAAAGAGAGACGACGGCGCTGAAGGCAACCGCCGCGCCGACAAGAAAAAGGATACCCGCCGATCCCAGGGCAGTATCATAGAATACGCGCGGAAGATCGGAAAATTTCAATTGCCGCGAAATCAGGGAAATCGTCATGGCGTAGATCGCGGCTACCGCGGCCGCTTCGGTGGGAGTGAAGATGCCGCTCAGGATACCGCCCAGAAGGATAACCGGGGTCAGAAGCGGCCAGAACGCGGTCTTTGTCGCCGTGACTTTCTCACGATAAGTGCGCTTCGTGCCGGCGGCGACATAGCCGCGTTTGCGCGCCAATAGATAGGTCACTGCCATGAGTCCGAGACCAATCATGATCCCTGGGACGATGCCGGCGGCGAACATACCACCGACCGAGACGTTCATCACGAAAGCATAGAGAACCATGATGCCGCTTGGCGGAATGATCGGTCCGATCACCGCGGACCCCGCCGTTACCGCCGCGGCGAAACGACGGGAATAACCGTTTTTTTCCATCGCCGGGATCAGCATTCTGCCGAGCGTTGAACAGTCGGCGACCGCGGAACCGGACAGGCCGGCGAAAAGCATAGACGACAGGATGTTGACCTGGGCGAGTCCGCCGCGCAGATGGCCGATGAACGCCTTCGAGAAATCGACAAGGACGATGGTGATACCGGATTTGTTCATCACTTCACCGGCGAGCAGGAAAAAAGGCACGGCCATCAGCGGAAAGCTGTCGATGCCGTTGTACAGACGCTGAACCAGCATGCGCAGAAAGATTTCCTTGCCTTCGACGACGAAACCGAATCCGGCCGCGAAGAGCATCGCGAACACCGCTGGCAAGCCGACCAACAAGAGCGCAAGTAGAAGGTAGAAAAACAGGAGGGACATGCGCGGCTTCCTTGCCTATAAATCTTGGTGGAAAATGCGGTTTCTGACTTGGGCGTCGAGAGTGCCGAAATGCCGCGTTGCCGATCGGCTCGATGTCGCCAGGGTCAATTTCGTGATCAGTTCGCAGATTACCGACAGGGTGAGTCCGAGCCCGATCGGAACGGCGACGTAGGAGAAGAACTTGACAACCGGCACGGAATTTGCGGAAACGCGCAGACCACCCAACGCATATCCCCATGAATATTTGATCCCGTAAACCAGGACGACAGCACACAATCCTTGCAATGCGATAGCGAGCAGATTGCGTAATTTCCCTTGCAGCGCGTCCGAAATCATGGTCAACTGCGGGTGGGAGAGTTTGTAAGTGACAATCGGCACGCCGAGAAAGGTCATCCACACCATCATGTAACGCGCGACTTCCTCGGACCAGGACAACGCGTCGTTCAACCCGTAGCGGAACAAGACTTGCAACGCGATTACCACCGTCATCAGGGCGATCATCGTGATGATTATCCATTTCGCGATCTTGAGGAGGGCGAGGTTCAACGCCGCCCAGTAATCGATGAGGCGATACAGGGCGGTCATCGGCGGCTTCCGATGCCCGCGGATGGCGTGTTGGTCGCGTTGCGCAGCTGTGCCAATACGGCGCGCGCGTTGGCCACCATCAGGGAGAGGTCATTGGCGACCGAGACATAATCGAAGCCCGCGTCAATCGCCCAACTGGCGGCCTCGGGATTCGGGCAAACCGTTCCGATGGCAACGTCGAGACGTTTCATCTCGGCGACACAGGCTTCCATCGGAGCACGAACGGCGTCCGCGGTCACCTGGCCCGGAACACCGACGCGGATAGACAAGTCGGTGGGACCGACAAAGACCGCGTCGATGCCTTCGACCGTGGCGATCCGCGACGCCTGATCTAGGGCTTCGAGGGTTTCCAGTTGAGCGATCAGGACGAGTTCGTCGTTGGCGCGCTCGACATAGTTTTCGAGCGACAGATAGTGACTCGCACGGGTCATGGCGGCAAAACCCCGGTTGCCTCGAGGCGGATATTTTGCCGCGTTGACGATATGGCGCGCCTGCTCGGCGCTTTGGACAAACGGCAACAAGAGCGAGGTGGCGCCAAGATCGAGGACTTTCGCAATCACCGTCGGGTCGTGGTTCGGCATCCGCACCAGGGCAACGCTGCCCGCCGCCTCCGCCGCACGTAACAGGGCGGGAAGGTCGTGGGGAGCGGAGGGAGAATGTTCGAGATCGATGACCAGATAGTCATAGGGAACATAGGCCAACGCTTCGACCACCGTCGCCGATCCGGAAAGGCTCCAGCCGCCGATCAAGCGTTTCCCCTCGGAAAGGGCATGTTTGAAACGGTTGCGCAAAAAATCGTCAGCCATCAGAAAATCTCCGGTTCGGGGAGTGTGTCCTCTCCCATCAAGAAGTCGAAATCGCAACCTTCGTTCGCCTGGGTGACGTGTTCGCAGAAAAGCACGCCGTAACCGCGTGGCGGCTTTTCGATCTCGACGTGGCGCTTACCGCGTCTCGTTTCGATCTGTGCGTCGGATACATGCAGATGCAGTTTGCGGGCGGCGACGTCGAGGGTGATCTCGTCTCCGCTCTCGACGAGCGCGAGCGGACCGCCGATCGCCGCTTCGGGCGCGACATGCAGGACACAGGTTCCGAAATGGGTGCCACTCATGCGCGCATCGGAAATGCGTACCATGTCCCGTACCCCTTTTTGCAGCAGCTTCCGCGGAATCGGTAGCCCACCCCACTCCGGCATTCCCGGGCCGCCGATCGGCCCCGCGTTCTTGAGCACCAGTACCGTGTTCTCGTCGACATCGAGCGTAGGATCGTCGATTTTCGCCGCCATCTCGGTATAGTTCTCGAAGACCAGGGCGGGACCACGATGACGCATCAGATGTGCGCTCGCCGCACAGGGCTTGATGACCGCCCCGTCCGGGGCGATATTGCCAACGAGAACCGCGAGACTCCCCTCGACGCTCACCGGATTGTCGAGTGTCCGGATGATATCGTCATCGTAAATTTCCGCTTCGCCGATAAGTTCCCCTAGGGTTTTACCGCTGACCCCTCTCTGCTCCAGATGGAGGTGCTCCTGCAAGCGGGAGAGCAAAGCCAGACTGCCGCCCGCGTAGTAGAGATCTTCCATCAGGTATTTGCCACTTGGCATCAGATTGGCGATGAGGGGAATTTTCTCCGAATAGAAATCGAAGTGATCAAGGGTCACTTCGATCCCGGCGCGCCCTGCAATCGCGATTGTATGGATCACGGCATTGGTCGATCCGCCAAGGGCCATGTCGACGATGATCGCGTTCTCGAAAGATTTTCGCGTCAGAAAGGACTTCGGGGTCAAGTTGCTCCAGACCATATCGACGATGCGTTCCCCCGCGGCGGCGGCCATGCGCGCATGCGCCGAATCGACCGCCGGGATTGTCGCCGCGCCGGGCAGGGTAAAGCCAAGCGTCTCGGCGATGAAGGTCATCGTCGATGCCGTGCCCATGGTGTTGCATGTGCCGCACGAGCGTGTCATCGAGGATTCGAGCTCTATCCAGTCTTCGCGGGAAATCGCGCCGCCACGCAAAGCGTCCCAATATTTTCGGGTGTGCGTTCCGGTGCCGATTTTCTCGCCTTTGAACCATCCCGACAAGGTCGCCCCCGCAGGCAGGTAAATGGCCGGAAGATTCATGCTGATCGCGCCCATCAGAAGGCCCGGCGTGGTCTTGTCGCAACCGCCGAGGAGGACCGCGCCATCGACCGGATGGCAGCGCAACAACTCCTCGCATTCCATCGCGAGCAGGTTACGATAGAACATGGCGGTTGGCTTGACCATCACTTCACCAAGGGACATCGCCGGCAGTTCGATCGGATAACCGCCCGCGCGTAACACGCCTTCGCGCACGGAGCGGGCGCGCTCACGCAGGTGTACGTGACAGGTGGAAATATCGCTCCAGGTATTGACGATGGCGATAACAGGCCGCCCGAGAAAATCTTCGCGGCGATACCCCGTTTGCAAAAGACGCTGACGATGGGCGAAGCCGCGCATGGTATCGCCACCGAACCAACGGTGACTGCGCAAATCTTGCGGTTTCCGAGGCCGATTTTCGCGGCGCAATTTCTCCTCCTTCGTGTTCTGAGATAAAAGTGATTTTTTATGAATCTTCTGTCACTTTATCTATGCAAGGTTTATGTTGTTATTTTCACTTATTGATTTTATATCTTATATAAGATATAATGCAACAAAGGAAACATGTCGATATATTCATGGAAAAAAACCCCTCCGCTCCGCGATCGAGAAAACGGAACCCGAGCGCGTTACCCCTTTATACCCAGGTAAAAGAGCTGCTCATTCGCGATATTGTCGAAGGACGCTGGAAAGCGGGGGCAATCCTACCCAGCGAATTCGACCTTGCGGATGAATTCGGTGTCAGCCAGGGGACGATCCGCAAGGCACTCGACGAATTGAGCGACGAAAATATCGTGTTTCGCCGGCAAGGCAAGGGCACCTTCATCACCAAGACAACGCCGCAAAACAGTTTGTTCCATTATTTCCATATCACGCGCAACGATGGCCTGCATGCGATTCCGCGAAGCCTGACAGTGTCCGTCGACGAAATTGCCGCGGTTGCAGCGGTCAACCAGGAACTGCAATGCGAAAAAGAGGCGACTTTGTTCTTTATCCAGAGAATCCGCTTCCTCAAGAACATGCGCGCGTTGTTCGAGCGTATTTATCTGCCCTGCGAACTCTTCGCGGGACTGGCGCGGGAACGGCAGTTGCCCGATGCGCTCTACAATTTCTACGAACGCGAACATGACGTGACGATTCATCGTGCAGAGGACCGAATCAAAGCCAAAGCGGCGGACAAGACCATCGCCCGTCATCTGGAAATTCCTGTTGCCACCCCAGTGCTCGCCATCGAGCGCAAGGCATACCGGCTTGATGGACGAGCGGTCGAATACCGGATAAGCTACTGTGAAAGTTCGCGTTATCATTACTTCGTGAAACTTAACTGAATGCGTTGAACGGTTTTTCACCGAGGAGGGAAAATAAAATGATTGCATTACATGACAATGAGTTGTTTCGTCAGGCCGCCTTTGTCGCCGGTAAATGGGTTCAGGGCGAAGAAGGCAAATCGATCGATGTAACAGATCCGGCGACCGGGGAAATCATCGGATCGGTTCCTGATCTCTCTCCCGCCAAAATCGGCGCGGCCATCGATGGCGCTGCAATCGCGCAGAAAACCTGGAAAAAAGAAACCGCCAAGGCACGCGGCGCCGTTTTACGGCGTTGGCACGACCTGATGCTCGAACATCAGGACGATCTCGCGTGCTTGATGACGCTCGAGCAAGGCAAACCGCTCAACGAGTCGAAAGGGGAAATAGCCTATGCCGCCTCGTTCCTGCAGTGGTTCGCCGAAGAAGGCAAGCGCGTTTACGGCGACGTTATCCCGACCGATCGCGCCGGGCGCCGCATTGTCGTTCTCAAGGAAGCGGTCGGCGTGTGCGCGGCGATCACGCCGTGGAACTTTCCCGCCGCGATGATCACGCGAAAAGCGGCTCCCGCTCTCGCCGCAGGCTGTTCGATGGTGATCAAACCGGCGATACAAACCCCGTTTTCAGCGCTTGCGCTGGCCGTTCTCGCCGAACGCGCCGGGCTTCCGCCCGGCCTGTTTTCGATTCTCACCGGTTCAGCGCGGATGATCGGCGAAGCGTTCACCACGAGTGGCAAAGTACGCAAATTGACCTTCACCGGCTCCACCGAGATCGGGCGCTTGTTGATGCGTCAATGTGCGGCGACGATCAAGAAAATCAGCCTCGAACTTGGTGGAAACGCGCCATTTATCGTGTGTGAAGACGCCGACCTCGACGCCGCGGTTGCCGGTTTGATCGACTCGAAATACCGCAACACGGGCCAGACCTGTGTCTGCGCCAACCGGATTTTCGTCCACGACAGCGTGTATGACGACTTCGTCAGCAAACTCGCCGAAGCGGTCGCCAACTTGAAAGTCGGTTGCGGCTTCGAAGACGGTGTCGAACAGGGACCGCTGATCGACAACAAGGCGCTCGCCAAGGTGCAGGCGCATGTCCGTGATGCCGTCGCCAAAGGCGGCAAAGTCATTGTAGGTGGTGAGCGCCACCGCAAAGGTGGACGCTTTTTTTCTCCGACCGTGATCACCGAGGCGAGCCGCGAGATGAGAATCTTTCACGAAGAAACCTTCGGTCCGGTGGCACCGTTGTTCCGCTTCCATTGTGACGACGAAGTCATCGAGATGGCCAACGATACGGAATTCGGTCTCGCCGCCTATTTTTATTCTCGTGACATCGCACGTATCTGGAAACTCGCCGAAGCGCTCGAAAGCGGCCTTGTCGGGGTCAACGCCGGGGTGATTTCCACTGAAATCGCGCCATTCGGGGGCTACAAACAGTCGGGGATCGGACGGGAAGGATCAAGGTACGGCATCGAGGACTATCTCAACATCAAATATGTCTGCATGGCCGGTCTCGATGAGCAAGGGCGATAAAAAAGTCCGCGTGCGCTGCGTCCTCGACGCCAAGGCTCGCTTGGGCGAATGTCCACGTTGGGACGAAAAAACCGCCATCCTGTACTGGGTGGATATCGAATCCTGTGAGCTGCATGCCTTCGATCCTGCCTCTGGCGTCGATCGCGTACGCCGCTTTGCGGAAGAAATCGGCTGCTTCGCGCTTGATGGCGACGGCGGATTCATCGCCGCCATGCGCTCGGGATTCGTGCGCTTCGACCACTTCGACGCGCCCGCGCTCGCCATCGCCGACCCCGAAGGCGATAAACCGGACAATCGATTCAATGACGGACGCTGTGACCCTGCCGGGCGCTTCGTCGCCGGGACGATGAATCAAGCGAAGACAGCGGCCGATGGAAGCCTCTATGCCCTCGATTGTCGCGGCGAGGTCACCCGGCTTGGCGGCGACGCCTGGACCGTGAACGGCCTCACCTTCAGCCCGGATGGTTCACGGATGTACTACAGCGACACCCCCAACCATGTGATCTATGTCCTCGATTACGACGTGCGTACCGGTGTCGCATCGAACAAGCGGGTATTCCATCGTTTCCTGCCTGGCAAGGGACGCCCCGATGGCGCCTCGGTGGATGCGCAAGGTTATTACTGGTCCGCGCTTTATGACGGCGGGCGGGTTGTCCGTATCGCCGCGGATGGCGAGATCGTCGCCGAGATCGCGATCCCGGCCAAACATTGCACCATGATCGCCTTTGGCGACCCTGATCTGAAAACGGCCTATGTGACGACCGCGCGCGATAACATGACGCCGCAAGCGCTGCGGAAATACCCGCGGGCGGGCGGCATTTTCACTTTTCGTGTCACCACGCCGGGACTGCCGGAATATCGATTCGGCAACGGCGTTTGAACGGAGAACACCCCGATGGCGCTTTCCAACCAATATCCTAGCCTGAAAAACAAAACGATTTTCGTTACCGGTGGCGGATCGGGTATCGGTGCCCATATCGTCCGCGCGCTTGCCGATCAGGGAAGTCAGGTCGCTTTTATCGACCTCGACGAGGTGTCATCCCTGCAATTGTGCGAGGAAATCGAAAACAGCGGCAGCGTTCGCCCCTGGTTCCAAGTCGCCGACGTGCGTGATATCGCGGCTTTGCACGGCGCAATGAGTACAGCCGCGGCCTCCCACACGGCGCCTCTTCATGGTCTGGTGAACAACGCCGCGCGCGATGACCGCCACCATTTCCGGGAAGTGACGCCCGACGACTGGGACGAGCGTCTCGATGTCAATCTGCGCCCACATTTCTTTGCCATGCAAAAGGCGGCCGATCTGATGACAGACGGCGGCAGCGTGATCAATATGGGATCGGTCAGCTGGATGCGCAGGCGTAGCGGATTTGTCGCCTATAGTACGGCCAAAGGCGCGATCCATGCGATGACCCGCACCATGGCGCAAGAACTCGGTGCGCTCGGTATTCGAGTGAATTGCGTCGTACCCGGGGCGGTTGTGACCGAACGTCAGAAACGCCTTTGGCTGGATGGAGCGCTCGAGCGGCAGTTCATCGACGAGCAAGCGCTCAAATTCCGCCTACAACCCGATGATATCGCCGCCATGACCCTGTTCCTGCTCTCGGAAGACGCGCGCGCGTGCAGCGGACAGAATTTCATCGTCGATGGCGGCATTGTCTGAGATGAGGCCGGTCGATCTGGCCGAAGACATCGGGAAATTGGTGTGGCTTGAAAGCGATCGCTTCCTGCTCGCGGTCACGCCCCGGCTCGGTGGGCGAATCGCCGGCTTGTGGCTTGGAACACGCGCTGGATGGCGCGCCGTTATCCGCCCGCTGTTTCGAGATAAGCGCACTCATCGCTAGCTGGCAGGTTGTTTCCCGCTGCTTCCTTACGCGAACCGGATCGCCAATGGCGAATTCCGTTTTGCAGGCCTGAAATACAAACTGCAACCCCACCCGGCGGCAATGCACACGCCTTGCATGGCGTTGGCTGGGAAGCGGCATGGGAAATACAGGCCCGGGATCGTTCATCGATCACCCTGTTTCTCGCCCATCCGCGACCCGGCGATGCTTGGCCTTGGGCCTTCGAGGCGACACAACGCTTCGAACTGACGGACGGCGGAGTGGAATGCAAACTCGCGTTCAAGAATACCGAACGCCATGCGCAGCCTTGCGCGCTGGGCTTTCATCCGGCATTTGTCCGTGGACGCGCAACGCGAATCGAACTGAACGCACGCGCTTACCGCAACGCCGATGACTGCACCCTTCCCGCCGAATGTCACGAGACGAGGGGAACACCGTTCGATTATTCAAAAGCGCGTTTTTTGCCTGAGCGGACGATCGATGCGACCTTTGAAGGCTGGGATGGAAACGCGCACATGGTCGACGGCGACGGCAAGGTCATCGGCGTGGCGAGCGATGAGGCGGAACGCTGTGTCCTGTTCGCCCCGGCGAAACGGAATTTCCTCTGCCTCGAACCGGTTCAGAACGCGACGAACGCGCTGAACGCAAACGAGTGTTACCGCCTTGGCATGCGCGTTTTGCCTATTGGCGGAAAAAATCTTCTCACCATGCGGATATCGCTTTGAGGCGGTATGCGAACAATGCTAGTCACCTGAATCTAAAGTTCGCCGCATAATGTTTGATCAGCACGTTGGCAAAAGCGCCTGACGGAGGCCAGGATTTCATCAGCAGATTTCGTCCATTTGAAAGGCTTTGGGTTCTCGTTGTGGCACTGAATGAATTTGGTGATATCGGCTTCCAGGGATTTGACAGAGGTATGCGCTCCCCGCTGTACCTGTTTGCGGGTGAGTTCGGCAAACCAACGCTCGACCTGATTGATCCATGATGCCGATGTGGGGGTGAAGTGGACGTGGTAGCGCGGTCGGCGGGCGAGCCACGCTTTGACCTCCTTGGTTTTGTGGGTGGCGTAATTGTCCATGATGATATGGATATCCAGATCATCGGGCATATTGGCGTCGATTTCCTTCAGAAAGGACAGAAACTCTTTGGCCCTGTGGCGCTTGTAGCATTTCCCGATCACAAAGCCGCTGGCCACGTCGAGAGCCGCGAACAGCGATGTCGTGCCATGACGCACATAATCGTGGGTCTGCCGTTCGGGGATGCCGGGGGCCATTGGCAGAATGGGTTGGGAGCGGTCCAATGCCTGGATCTGGCTCTTCTCGTCAACGGACAACACCAAGGCCCGGTTGGGCGGCGAGAGATAGAGGCCGACGATATCGCGAACCTTCTCGACGAACAAAGGGTCACTGGACAGTTTGAAGGTATCGCTGCGATGGGGTTGGAGGCCAAAGGCATTCCAAATGCGGCGGATCGTCG
Source organism: Cardiobacteriaceae bacterium (assembly GCA_965277745.1). Taxonomy (GTDB): domain Bacteria; phylum Pseudomonadota; class Gammaproteobacteria; order Cardiobacteriales; family Cardiobacteriaceae. The sequence continues at coordinate 1,869,815 of OZ255837.1, read as the reverse complement.
TGTGTGACAGGCCTGTTTCCTTCGCCATCGAACGGATGGACCAATGGGTGGCGTCACGGGGCTTGCTGTGCAATGTCCGTTCAATGACCGCCGCGACCTGATCGTCTTCAACTGTGCGCGGGCGGCCGGGGCGTGCCTCATCGAGAAGGCCGTCCACACGATCCTTGACGAACCACCGCCGCCACTTGCCCACCGTGTGCTCGTGAAATCCGAGCTCGGCTCCAACCTCCTTGCTCGAAAGCCCGTCGGCGCAACGCAGGACCATCCGGCATCGATCGGAAAAAGAACGGGGAGCCCGGTGTCGCCGAACCTGACGCTCAAGGTAGTCACGCTCCTCAGAACTCAAAACCAATGGCGGTGATGGCCGCCCCTTTCTGCCTGGCATAAAACACCCTCCGGGATAGTCAAACGTCCCAGAGTCTATGTCTCCTCAATCAATTTATGAAGCGATTTTCAGTTCCATATGACTAGGTCAGGCAACGCTTCGCATCGCCTATCCGTTCCATGCTTCCTTGCTCTGTGCCGGCGGTGGGCAATGGTTTTCGGCTCTCGACAAATGGAGAATTCCGTCAACTTTCCCTTGGCAAGCGATCCTCTTCTCCGCGCGAGAGGAGAGATTCACCATTACGCGAACACAATCCCTCCAGAGAATCACGCACCCATCAATCAATGGGCACGTCTCCGGGCCCGGGAGATGGAATGCGATCGGCTTCCGGGTATTCCACATGATGCAAATACAATCCTCGTGCCGGCGCCGTTACCCCGGCCTGGCGGCGGTTGCGGGTTTCGAGCACTTCCTCGAGCCATTCGACCGACTGTCGCCCGTCGCCTACGGCCAACAGACTGCCGACAATATTGCGTACCATGTGATGAAGGAACGCATTGCCACAAATATGGACGCTCACCCAGGAGGCATGACGACGAACAAGAAGAGACATAATGAAGCGGAAAGGATTTCGCGCCTGACACTGCGCGGCGCGAAAGGCGCTGAAATCATGTTCTCCGAGAAGCGCCTGCGCCGCCCGCGCCATTTTCTCCGTATTGAGTGGCTTGCGATGCCAATGACAGCGATGACGAAACAACGCCGAAGGCTGTCCACCGTTAGCGATCAGATAACGATAATGGCGGCAGCGCGCATCGTAACGGGCGTGAAAATTCTCACGCACGGGAACAATCGCTTGAAGACGGATATCGGGCGGCAGACAGGTATTTCCACCGGCAAGCCAGGCGTGTGTCTCGCGGCAAGCGACAGTGTCGAAATGGGCGATTTGTCCGATCGCGTGGACACCGGCATCTGTACGTCCGGCGCAAACAAGTTCGACCGGATGGTCGGCAATCCGACTCAAGGCGGTCTCCAGCGTCTCCTGAAGCGTTGCCGATAAAAAAGGCTGGCGCTGCCAGCCTGAATATGCTCCGCCATCATATTCGACGACGATTGCATATCTGCCCACAGCGCTTATTTGAGCTTGTCGAGAAGCACCCGGGCACGATCACGCTGTGTCGGGGTGCCGAGCCGAACTACTTCGTTCAGCCACTGTTTCGCCTTCTCCGGTTTCACTCCGCTCTCGATATACGTCGAGGCGAGATCAAGATTGATCTCCATCGCCTGTTCATCGCCATGGGAAATCTTCTCTCCATTTCCCGATCCAAGCTTAGGCGTGGTCACTGCGCTAGGTGAGGCGGCAAATACGAAATCGTCTTCGCGAACGTCTTTTTCCCGCTGCTTCTTTTCGCTCGACAAGGCTTCCCCGGCAACCGTTTCCCGCAGCGGTTTTCCGGTGCTGACATCGGCGAAGAAAGGATTCTCATCCTCTTGTGTATCTTCGCCTGTCTCTGCATCAAGCGCTTCCAATTCAAGCGTATCGAAACGAACATCGGTTTCGCTCGTTTCTTCATCGACCGCGCGTTCGACAGATTCGGCAAGCACGGTCAAATCCTCGAAGGCGACGGTGGGTGAAGTCTCTGCCGTCGTCTCCTCCAGCGAAAATTCGGCAATGTCCAAGGAAAAATCGTCTTCTTTTTTTCCATCTTCGACGGCTTGCTCTTCTGGGTCTCGCTCACTCGGAAGGCCATCCGAAGAAGACAAAGAGATTTGTGTACCGTAATTTTCCACCATCTCGTCCTCCGTCAAAAATTCACTATCGGCTTCTTCGCTTGCACCGCTTTCATCCGAATCTTTAAGGAGCTGATTTTCAAAATCCGCTTCTTCGCTGGATTCTGTTTCGACTGCTACCTCGTCAAGCGCTGTCATTTCATCGGCTTTATCCACCATCACCTGATCCAATGTCGCCCTTTCCTTGTCGGAAAGTTGCGTCGAATCGGCAAAAAGGTCACGATTTTCCATATCAGCTACCATAAGATCGAGTTCTTCCTCGCTGATATCTACATTCGCTTTACGTCGCCTTCTGATGAGAACAAACAAAAGCAGCACGACAATCACTAAAGCGGCGACACCGATCTGCCGCCATGACAATCCCACCGGGCCGGTGCTTAGTGTCCATTTCGTGAATGCATCGGCTTTTTCCGGCAACACGGCGCCGAGCGCGGCAAATTTTTCCATTACCCACTGCGCGGCTTTTCCCATCGTCGCGCCGGCAATTACCAAGATCCCCGATTTCGTTTGCTCTTCCGTGACTTGGCTCGCACGCGGCAAATCGGTTTTGTCTGTCTCTCTCACGGTGATGATATCCACTTCGTTCTCGTTATTCCGATCTTCGCTGCCGCCTTCCGCCTGTTTCGTGGCGCTTGGAGAAAGTACGGCGGGTTCTTCGGGCAGAGGAGTCAGGCGTTCCGGCAGTGCGGCAATACTTTGCGGCGAATCCAGGGCGAGTCGCATTTCTTCGTGAATGTCGCTATCCGCGGCGGACGCTGGTGAAGCGGTGGGGGGCGCGTTTTCCGTCTCCTCTGCCGCGAGTGGCTTTGCGGCAGAATCGGCGCCAACAATCCCGGCAAGATCGTCGGTCACGGTTGGTGTTTTCTTGCCGTTGGAAGAGACGGGCGCATCCGCAACACTTGCAATACCCGCCTGGACAGTAGATTTTTCCTCGCCTGCCATTTCGCTAGCCTCCTCTTGCATGGCAACGGACATCGCCTTTTTCTCGGCGGGCAAGACATCATCGTTCGCGCTTATCGGCATGTTTGGATCGATCACGGATTTCTTTTCGGCGCTTTCATCACCGCCCTGCTCCTTTAGGGCCACTTTTTCTTCCGTTTCGTTGTCGGCAGCGCCGCCCTTCCCCGCCCCCTGCCGTGATTTCTTCGCGCTCGGTTTGCTTTTTTGCCCCTTACGCGCGGTATGCGGCGGCTTCGCCGCAAGGTCAACACCGTTGTCGGCGGGAATAACAAGGCGAGCGCCGGAGATCAAATGGTCCATGTCGTTACCGATAAAGCCCCCCCGGTTCCCGCGATACAATGTACGCATCCAGGAAAAAATCGAGACGCCGGAAGAAGGCAGCGTGGCGGCCGCGATCGAGTACAGGGTGTCTCCGGGCTTGACTTGCCAGTAGCGCGCGTCGCTTGCAGAAGCACGTTTTATCGGCGCTTTCTGGGACGGCGATTTTTGCGCCGACTGCCTGTCCGTGGGAGGTGAACCCTTCACTTGTGGCTCGCTCTTCCACGAAGCGGTGTTTTCAGGTGATTGTCGTTCACGCAGTACGCGTTGCGACGACGAAACCGGTTTGACCGCGATATTTGGCGGCGGAGGCAGGTTCTTGGTGGCGGTCAGCAACTTTTTGTCGCGAGAAAGAACCCGGGGAGGGGTAGCGATCGCCGGAAGCGGCGCTATCCCCGCCTGCGCCGCGGGATTTGGATTGAGAAAAACCGCGTATTCCCGATCGATCATCGTATCGGCAATTTTCATGGAAAGAATGAAGTTGATAAACGGTTCTTTTACCGGTGTGCCGGTGGTAACCAAAATCCGGTAGCCACTGCCGGTTTTTACCATTCGAAAACGCAGGGAAGACTGACTTGCCGTACGGGCAATCCCTCGTGCCTGGTAGGCGGCAGCGTCGCCAAGGGCGATTTGGCTACCCGCTGCCTGGGCATCGGAAATTCCGCGTAAGGCGATACTGGCATCGAGTGGCTGACCGAGATAGGAGCGTACCTGAATCGGGCCGAGACCGATAGCTGTCGCCAATTGGCCGAAGCCCAGCCCTATTACCAGAACAAACATCGCACGCAAAGATCCGGGTTGACGGGATCTTTTCATATTCACTCCTTACAGACGCCTCATTCGTCAATGAAGAACAAGAGAATTATATGCTTGCGCCCATATGGGCGCAAGCAACTTTCCTGAACTTTCAATCGCACAACTCGTTTTCCCAAAGCTGGGAGAGAGATTCGCGTTTGCGGATCAATCGTGCCTGCCCGTTTTCGATCAACACTTCGGCCGCACGCGGACGACTGTTGTACTGGCTGCTCATCGACATTCCGTAAGCACCGACACTGCCAATGGCGAGGATATCACCTCTTTTCACCGAGATGGGCAGATGTTTGCCAAAGACATCGCCGCTTTCACAAACCGGCCCGACCACATCCGCCGGTAAAGCATCCTCTTCTCCTTTGCGAGCCAGGTTCCAGATAGGCGGGACAGCTTGATACAGCGCGGGACGCATATAATCGTTCATTGCGGCATCGATGACGACAAAACGTTTCCGCGACTGCACTTTGACGCCGATGACCCCACTGAGAAGAATGCCCGCTTCGGCGACCAGAGATCGTCCAGGCTGGAGATGCAGTCTATACGGTTTGCCGCCGAGCAAGTTATAGAGTTTCTCGACCAGCCTATCCGCCGTCGGCACCGGAATCGCTTCGTCCATCGGAATACCCAGGCCGCCGCCGATATCCAGGTACTTAAGCGCAATCCCGTCTTTGCAAAGGGCATCGGCAAGACGCAGCAGACTTTGCAAGGCCTCGACAAAAGGAGAAAGGCTGGTGATCTGCGAGCCGATATGACAGTTGATTCCGCAAATCTGCAAATACGGATTTTCAGCTGCTTTGCGATAGAGCGCCGGCGCATTTTCGATCGCGATGCCGAACTTATTCTCCTTCATGCCGGTGGAAATATAGGGATGGGTTTTCGCGTCGACATCTGGATTGACCCGTAACGCCATTTTTGCGACCACGTCCAGTTCCGCGGCAATTTGCGCGAGCCGCTCCAACTCCCAGGCGGATTCCACATGTACACAGCCGACACCCACAGACAAAGCACGACGGATTTCCGCATCCGTTTTGCCGACACCCGAGAACACCATGCTATCACCACGCCCGCCAGCAAGCAACACGCGCTCAAGCTCGCCCTGCGAGACAATGTCGAACCCCGCGCCCCAATCGCCAAGGCGCTTCAGCAAAGCCAGATTGCTATTGGCCTTGACCGCGTAATACAGCGACGGCTGCGTTCGATGTTGCCGATAGGCGGCAAGATTCGCCTGGATCGTTTCGCTGTGATACAGATAAAGTGGAGTTCCATATTGCGCGACCAAGGCGAGCAAATCCACGCCGTCGAGTCGCGTGCCTTGTAAGGGCACGCGGCAAGGCGCGTTATCCATCGCTCGAGACGCCGAGAACCAGCGACAATGGCAACAACGCCTCGCTACCATGATCGCGCCCTGCCGTCATGGACACGTCCCGCGGCAGATACAAAGGGCCTTTATTGCCACAGCCGCCGAGTAAAGCGATAAGCAGCAAACAACTTACTTTTCCCATGGCTGGATTCGCCGAAAAAAAGCGAATTATGACACAGGCAGGCAGAAGAAGCATCCATTCAACGAGGCATGGCATAATCGGCACGCCGCTTCTAGCGGGCGCGAACGGAGGCGGTAGAATCCCGATTCACCGATTTGCTCGTGGAAGCTTCTGCGTGCAGGTTTCTCCCGCGACCGGAAACCGCGAAAACCGCCAGATTCCCGCGCCGGACAATACTCCTAAGAAGGATCGAACAGTCTTCGCAAACGGCGTAAGCCGCCGCCCCGAGACAGAAAAGAGGGCGATACTAACTGTTTGATCCCATAATGTAATGGAATGATTTATACGGATCCCTCAGCACGGAGGAACCTATGGCACAAGTTTTACACCCAGGCGCCAAGACCACGCACGCAGTCAGAGCGGAAATACAGCGATCGCAAGCTTCGATCGCGGCGTTAAACAAGCGTTACGGCATCAATCCAAAGACCGTTTGCAAATGGAACAAGCGTCAGAGCGTTGAAGATGCCCCTATGGGGCCCAAGAACCCTCGTTCAACGGTGCTCAGTCTCGAAGAAGAAGCCGCATGCGTTGCCTTTCGAAAGCACACGCTATTGCCTTTGGATGATTGTCTTTACGCCTTGCAACCGTCGATCCCGCATCTCAGGCGCTCTTCGTTGATCGCAGCCGAGAGCGCCATGGCATCTCACGGTTGCCTGACATGGATGGCGATAAGCCCAAGCGAGAGAAGTTCAAGCAATACCCGATTGGATACTTTCACATCGACATGGCACACCTCAGAACACAAGAAGGCAAGCTCTATCTTTTTGTGGCCATTGATCGAACCAGCAAATTCGCTGTGGCACAGCGGGTGGAGAAAGCCAATCGCAAGACGGCGCGGAAATTCCTTGAACACTTACTCGAAGTGGTGCCCTACAAGATCCCCACGAACCTGACGGATAACGGGATCGAGTTCGCCGAACGGCCCGGCAATTGCAACAGCATCACGTGCAGCAAGATGCGTTTCGATTTGATCTGTGAGGCAAATGGCATTGCACATCGCCTGAGCAAACCGAACCATCCCTGGACGAACGGCCAGGTCGAACGCATGAACCGCACGATCAAGGAAGCGACGGTGAAGCGCTATCATTATGATAACCATCAACAACTTATCACTCATCTGAATGATTTTATAGACGCCTACAACTTCGCACGCAGACTGAAGACATTGCGAGGCCTGACCCCATACGAATTCGTCTGTAAACAGTGGACAAACGAGCCTGAAAGATTGACTATCGATCCAAGCTATCAATTCCCAGGACTGAACAACTAGCCTGTACATGGCATTCTGCTTGGGGAAAGGACTTCCCTCTCATTGACGAAGCGACGTGACAAACGCCCGGTCGCTCTTTACGTGCCACGGAAAAAGAAGCGTTTTCGTCAATGGCAAACACCCATGAAACACGCTCGACTTTTTCTCCGTCGCCTGGCAAAGGGGATTACGAAAAGACACACTCAACATGCGCCAAGAGAAAACCTGTGTTGAAAAGCAGGAAATCGATTTCTGCCCGGAAAAGGCATCAGTTCTTTTCTCGCGTCTCGGCGAACGCCATATCGAGGGCGCCGAGCAAGCGTTCACTGACCTGATTGACCGTCGTCACCTCGCGCGCGAAAGTCTGGCGCTCCTGAAGCAACTCGAACGTCATCTGTAGCCCGCTCATCATCAACAGGCGCTCCAACGGCAATTTGGGATGCTGCGCACGTAGTTCACGCAGATTAGCGTTCAAAAGTTCAGCGGCCTCGATGAGCAAGTTGCGCTCATGGGGCTCGCACATCAGCGGATAATCGTTTTCCAAGATTTGTAGGGTGACCTTCATTTTGTCCTTACTCATCAGTAACACCCCTGATACGGGCGACCATTGCCGCCTTGACCTTCCGCTCGCGCGCGAGTTCCATGCGAAGCGCCTCAATGGAACGTTGCTGCTCTTCGCGCAAGGTCTCCATTTCTTGCAGATGCTCGCTTTTCAGGGCGGCGATTTCTTCTTGCAATCGGCCGCTTTTCGCTGCGCAGTCCGCTTCAAGCGCGGCCGTTTCCCGATCGTATTTCTCCTGCCATTGAGTTTGCAATGCCGCAAGCGCCTCACGATGCGCCTCTTCCCGTTCGGCGAGTGTGTTCGCATGGGTGTCTTGCGTCGCTTCGTGCTGTTCGTTCAGGCGGGTGAATTTCGCGTCGAGATCACGTGACTCTTTTTGCAAACGCCGCCAAGATTTGAGCAGCATCCCTGCCTGTTTCTCGATGCGTTTGAGTTCGTCGATATGCAAACGTTCCACCGGTTTCATGTCGTCTTCCATTATTTCGATACATCAACCTCCGCCCGCCTTGGCGAATCAGAGAATCAAAACGCTTTATACTAGCATCTTTTGTCCAGGATAAGCCATGAAGACGATAAACTTCGCCGCGCTCGACGAGTTGATCAGGCAACAAAAATGGGGGTTTTGCCCTGCTGAATTGCATGGTATTGTCAGCGCCCTTTGTGCATTCGGCACGACGGAGCAGTGGGCGCAAATACTTGCCCTCGATCCAGAGAATTCTCCCGCGAAAGAAGTAATTCCGCGCTTGATCGAACAGATCGAAAACGCCTTGCAAAAGAGCGACCCCGAATTTTCTTTGCTTCTGCCACCTGACGGCGCACTTGCCCAACGTGCCCAGGCGCTCGCCTTTTGGGCGGGAGGATTCTCCCTGGTCAGAAATTATCTGCGCGAAAAAGGTCGCTTGCCGGCACTTGACACCTCCAGCGAGGAATTTTTGCACAATATCGCAGAAATCGCCAAACTCGACGCTCTCCTGCCGGAGAACGAGGAAAACCGCCAACTGCTGCATACCCTGGAAGAACACAGCGCAATGGCGACTTTACTTTTGTACGCAGATAGACATCAGCCCAGATAGCGCCAGAGATCGTTCAAGACGACAAGCCCCATGAAGGAAAAAACAACAAAGGCGCCGATACGATAGGCGAGCGTCATCGCCCGCGCTGACAAAGGCTTGCCACGTATTGTCTCGAGCGCGTAAAAGAGCATGTGACCACCGTCGAGCATCGGCACCGGCAGCAAATTGAGCGCCGCGAGCGACAGGCTGAGAATGCCGAGGAAATTGAGAAATTCGCTCCAGCCGATACGCAGAGTCTTTCCTGCGGCGTCTCCGATGGTCACCGGCCCGCCGAGATTGGCAAAGGAAATTTCCTGACGGAACATTCTCAGGAACAAGTCGAATGTAAGGCGCAGATAATATTCGCTTTTTTTCACCCCATGCCCGATAGCGGCCAGCGGCTCGTAACGCACCAAGGTTGCATAGCGATCGAAAAATCCGCGATCCGGTGCCCGCTGCCAAGCGACACCGAGAAATCCGTACGTCTTGCCGTCGACGCTCCGGCTGCCCAAGCTGCCGTCGAGGACAATTTCCTTTCCCTGACGCAACACCGTCAGTTCTACGGCTCGATTCGGTCTTGCGGCGATTTTTTCCATGAGAGCGAACGAGCCGTCTTCCGCGGCAATCGTTTCTCCGTCGAAAAGGACAATGCGATCCCCGGCAGCGACACCCATTTTCTGCGCGGCAGAACCTTCGACCACCGAAGCGACCAGCGGCGGCCACCATTCATCAGCGAGAAACAGCCCGGTGGTGCGCCCCATATGCATTTCATCGCCGGCCCGCAGGCCGGACAAATCAAGCTGGGTGTTGTAAGTTGCCTCACCTCTTGAATAGGCAATCGCAATCTTCTCACGCGCGGCGCCAACCAGGGCGACATGGGCGTCCACGGCCAGACGTACTGGCTGTCCGTCGATTTGCGTCAGGACATCGCCCGGAGCGATACCGGTGGAGGCGGCAAGGCTATGCGGGTCGATGTGGACCACGGTCGGGGTAATGCCCTTCACGCCAGTCAGAAAAAGAAGAGAGAAAGCGAAAATCGCGAACAAGACATTGACCACGGGCCCTGCGCAGGCGATCAAAAAACGTTGCCAAGCGGGCTTGGCGGAGAAGGTTTTCGGGCGTTCTCTCTCGGGAACGCCTTCGCTGTCGTCCTCGCCGTACATTTGCACAAAGCCGCCGAGCGGAATCGGGGCAAGGGTATAACGGGTGCCTTCTTTTTTCCCCGTCCACGAAAGAAAAGGCTTACCGAATCCCAGCGAGAAACGCAGAATTTTTACCCCGAAAAACCGCGCCACCCAAAAATGACCATATTCATGGATCGTGACCAACAGGCCGATAGTGATGATGAATCCACAAAGACCCCAAAACACAAAGACACCTCGGAAGTTCGTTTTACAAGAAGTATAACATCGGAAAAATGAAGTATTTCATCGCCCGGCCTTTTACAGACTAGCGGACAGGATCAGGCCGGAGGCCCAGATGGTCATTGCCGGCAGCCAACTGTCGATACGATCGAGCACACCGCCGTGCCCTGGAAGCATGGTGCCGCTGTCTTTCCTGCCGACGCGCCGCTTCATCACGCTTTCGAACAGATCACCGCAACTGGCGTAAAGAAGGGCGATCGCACTGATGGCGATGAAACGGATAAAGTCCAGATAGGCGGCAAACAGCCAGGGATAAACGACAACGGCAAACGATAGGGAAACGCCCCAGCCGCCGAGAAATCCTTCGCGCGTTTTGCGGGCACTGATCGCGGCAGCGAACGGCGTTTTACCGTAGCGTTTGCCGATAAAATACGCCCCGCTGTCGTTCGCCCAAACAAGAACAAACAAAGCAAGCAATCCGACATCGCCAAGCAACTGTCGGCAAAATATCATCGCCGCGGAGAAGGCACTCAAAAACAAGAGGCCAAACCCTTTCAGCAAGAGGGTTTCCTTGATGAAATGCCCGTTGCGCGCGTATTGACCGAGTAAAACCGGTATCGCGACGATCCAGGTAAGCGCACCGACGAACACCAGTGTGCCCGCCGCCGTGCGTGCACAATTGCGCACGGGCGCGGAGAAAGTCGCAATTTGCGGCAAATAGGCGGCAAGGAAGATGGCAAACAGTGTGCATAGTAACACCAGCACGGTATAAGCGTAACCGCAGTGCCGTGAAAAGCCGAGCAAGCGTCCCAATTCACGCCCGGCCAGTGCGGACAAGGTAAGTAAAAATAGAATGAAAACGCTCTCGCTGGCGGCAAGCACTACCCAGATAAACAGTGGAATCAGGACAAGGGCGGAGAATATCCGTTCCCGCAGCATTTAAAGACGCTCCGCGGAATTTTTTTCGCCACTCAGTGCGCCGTAGCGCCGCTCGCGCTGGCGATAGGCGGCAATCGCCCTGGTCAGTTCCGCTTCGTCGAAGTCCGGCCATAGTGTTTCGGTAAAATACAATTCCGCATACGCAGTTTCCCATAGGTGAAAGTTACTGATTCTGAGTTCCCCGCTGCTACGAATGAGAAGATCGACCGGCGGCAAATCCGGCATCGGCCGCGCGGCTTCAAACACCGCGGCGGTAATTTCTTCGGCGCGCAGTTTATTGTTGTGGACGCATTTCGCTAGGTGTTTCGTTGTCTCGATAATCGACCAGCGACCACTGTAATTGATCGCGAAGACCACCTCCATGAAATCACACCGCGCGGTGAGGCATTCAGCGCGATCGAGTTTTTCGCGTAGATTGTCGCCAAGTCCCTTTCGCGATCCGAGAACCCGCAGACGAATATTCTCATCACGCAGCTTTTCCGCTTGATCGAGGATACCACGCTCGATCATGTCCATAATCATGCTGACTTCAGTCGTCGGACGCGCCCAGTTTTCGGTACTGAAAGCAAACAGGCTGAGGGTCGAAACTCCCTTTCCCGCCGCTGCGCGAATGATTTTCTCCACGCTGTTACGCGCGGCCCGGTGACCGGCGAAACGCGGCTTTTTCCGTGTTTTGGCCCAGCGCCCGTTACCGTCCATGATAATAGCGACATGGGCGGGTAACTTGAGGCGGCGGGCGTTGCTCATCAAATCGCCAGCAATTCTTTTTCTTTGCCCGCGAGTACGTCGTCGACATCGGCGATGGCGTGATCGGTCAGCTTCTGGATTTTGTCTTCACCACGGCGCTCGTCGTCTTCGGAAATTTGTTTGTCGGCACGCAGCCTGGCGATTGCCTGATTGGCGTCACGGCGAATATTGCGGATCGCGATTTTCGCCTGTTCACCTTCGTTTTTAACGACTTTGACCATTTCCTTGCGGCGTTCTTCGCTAAGCGGCGGCAGATTGATATGGATATTCTGGCCTGCGGTATTCGGGGTGAGACCGAGATCGGAATTGATAATGGCCTTCTCGATTTTCGCCACCATGTCCTTCTCCCAAATCTGAATGTTCAGGGTGTGATAATCGCCAACCGATACATTGGCCGCCTGAGTGAGCGGCACCATCGCACCGTAGTATTCCACTTCCACATGGTCGAGAAGCGCGGCGCTGGCACGGCCGCTGCGAATCTTGCTCAGTTCGTTCTCGAGCGCGTGAAGCGATTTTTTCATCCGCGCTTCGGCGTCTTTGTGAATTTCGCCAATCATCTTTTCTCCTTATGCATGAACCACGGTGCCGACGGCTTCGCCAAATACCGCGCGAACAATTTCGTTCGATTTGGTCATGTCAAAGACGACAAGCGGCATGGCATTGTCACGGCACATGACAATCGAGGTCGCATCCATGACGCGCAGGTTTTCCGTCAGTACCGTCTGGTAACTCAGATTGTCGTATTTTACTGCATCGCCATGGTGTTTCGGGTCTTTCGAATAAATTCCGTCCACCTTGGTCGCCTTGAACATCGCATCGACATTCAACTCGATCGCACGCAGGCTAGCCGCCGAATCCGTGGTAAAAAACGGATTACCGGTTCCGGCGGCACAAATCACTACGCGTTTTTTCTCCAGATGACGGATCGCGCGACGGCGGATAAACGGTTCGCAGACCTCGTCGACACGCAGCGCGGAAAGCACCCGCACCGGCACGGCAAGATGTTCGAGAGCGTCCTGCATCGCCAGCGCATTCATCAAGGTGGCGAGCATCCCCATGTGATCACCGGTCACACGTTCCATACCGAGCGCCGCCAGTTGCGCCCCGCGAAACAGATTGCCGCCACCGATCACGATGGTCACCTCGACCCCTGCTTCGTTAAGGCGACGGATTTCGTCGCCGATGCGAGCGATTGTCTTGGCGTCGAGGCCGAACATTTGCTCCCCCATCAGGGCCTCGCCACTCATTTTGAGGAGAATACGGCGGTACTTGGGTTGTTTTTTTCGCTGCTCCAAAACACGCTCCTATTTTCTTTCGTGGTAACGGTACACTAAAAAAACCGCCGACAAGGCGGCGGTCGTGGCGCGTTTGAAAGCTCATTGTCCTTTCGCCTGCGCCATCACTTCGCTGACAAAATCAGACGCTTCCTTTTCGATTCCCGCGCCGAGTTCATAGCGAATATAGCGCAAGACACCCGTTCCCTGTTCCGCGAGCAAGCGCTCGATGGATTGACCGGGATTCTTGACGAATTTTTGCTTGAGCAGGGTGACCTCCGAAAAAAATTTCTCCATCGAACTGCTCACCATTTTGGCAATGATATTGGCCGGTTTTCCGCTCTGTTCGAATTTGGCACGCTGAATACTTTCTTCCCTAGCCACCAGATCCTCCGGCAGGGAAGCGGCATCGAGCGCCTGAGGATTGCTCGCGGCGATTTGCATCGCAAGGTCTTTGGCCAGTTCTTCTTTATCGCCGTTGATCTCGACCAGCACGCCGATTTTTCCGCCGTGAAGATAATGGCCGATCGTGCCGTCTTTCGTCGTAAAAGTGACAAAACGGCGCAGATTCACGTTTTCGCCAACCTTGGCGATCAGTTCCTTGCGCTGTTCATCGACACTTTTACCCGCCTCCGATCGCGCCGAAAGCAGGGCATCGATATCGAGCAGGTTTTCGCGCCGTGCCAGATTCGCGGCCTCGCTGGCGAAATGCTGGAATGCCTCGCCCATCGCGACAAAATCGGTTTCACAGTTGGCTTCGAGCAAGGTGGCCTGTTTCCCGTCATCGGAAAGACAAATGAACAGCCTCCCTTCGGCGGCGATCCGGCCGGCCTTTTTATCCGCTTTGGCAAGACCTGTTTTACGCATTTCCACGATCGCCGCCTCGAGATCACCCACCGACTGGATCAACGCCTTCTTGCATTCCATCATTCCCGCACCGGTGCGCTCACGCAGTTCTTTTACCAATTTCGCAGAAATCGACATGCTGTACTCCTTAAATAACATTACCACCCGCAGGCTTTTCTCGGCTGCGGGCAACATTTTCTTCAGTGTTTGTCTTCCCGCACCGTATCGTCCGATGCGTCGCTTACGCTCGCCTCGGGGGGCGAAGGAGGGGCCGTGGTTTCGCGATGTTCGCTTTCCTGCGCCGTGCCTTCCGATGCGTCGCTTACCTTCGACTCGGGGGGCGAAGGAGGGGTCGTGGTTTCCCGTTTTTCGCCTTCCTGCACCGTGCCTTCCGATGCGTCGCTTACGTTCGACTCGGGGGGCGAAGGCGGCGTCATGGTTTCCCGTTTTTCGCCTTCCTGCACCGTGCCTTCGCTCACTTCGCTTACGCTCGCCGCGACAACTCGCGAAGCGGCTTGCGTCGTTTCTTGCGATGCGCTTTCTTCCTCTTCACGAACACTGGTGACCGATTGCTTCGCGGCCTCGATCGCATCGGCAACCGCCTCGACATAAAGGCGAATGGCACGTACGGAATCATCGTTGCCCGGGATTAGATAATCCACCCCTTCGATAACGCCGTTGGTATCGACAACGCCGACCACCGGAATATCGAGCTTGCGCGCCTCTTTGATGGCGATGTGTTCGTAGCCCACGTCGATGACGAACAAAACGTCCGGCAACTGTTTCAGGGTGCGGATGCCGTTCAGGGAACGTTCGAGCTTGGCCCGTTCACGCTCGAGAACGATCACTTCCTTCTTGGCCAGTTTTTCGTAGATCCCCTCCTCGGCCATTTTTTCGATTTCCTCGAGACGACGCAAAGATTGGCGAATGGTCTTGAAGTTCGTCAACATACCGCCAAGCCAGCGAAAATTCACATACGGCATGGCGCAACGGGTGGCCGCCTGCTCAATCGCCTCACTGGCGCTGCGTTTGGTCCCGACGAACATGATACGCCCGCCGTTGGCGACAACAGTGGAGAGGAAATTCAGGGCGTCGTTTAACATCACAACGGTCTGTTCCAGATCGATGATATGGATATCCCCGCGCTTGCCGTAGATATACGGCGCCATTTTCGGGTTCCAGAAGCGGGTACGATGACCGAAATGCGCGCCTGCCTCGAACAGCTCACGCATGCTGACTTGACTCATTTGACTGACTCCAAAATAAAGGGTTATGCGTCCAAACACCCCACAATCCCAACGCCTGAGCGCACCCGGAACCGCGTGTCGGTGTTTGTGTGTTTTCGAAATTTGCCTTATTGGCGCTCGCTTTATACCATAGCTGCTTATTTTTACCAAGCGAAATTGATGAGCATTACCATAAAAAGTGATGCGGAAATAGCCAAAATGCGAGTCGCGGGAAGAACGGCCGCCGATCTTCTCGACATGATCGGGAAGTATGTCGAACCGGGTGTTACCACCGAATTTCTCGATGATTTGTGCCGCGATTTCATCACCGCCCACCGTTGCGTGTCCGCTTGCCTCGGTTACGGCAACCCGCCCTACCCGAAACATACCTGTATTTCCGTCAACCACGTGATTTGTCACGGCATTCCAGGGAAAAAGAAACTCAAGGAAGGCGACATTGTCAACATTGATGTCACCGTCATCGTCGATGGCTATCATGGCGACAGCAGCCGGATGTACGTTGCCGGCAAGGCAAGCGTGCTCGCCAAACGCTTGATCGAAGTCACTTACACCGCGATGTGGAAAGGCATCGACGTCGTCAAACCAGGCGCCACACTGGGTGATATCGGCCACGCTATCCAGACATATGCCGAGAACGAACGCTTTTCCGTCGTCCGCGAATTCTGCGGTCACGGCATCGGAAGAGCGTTCCACGAAGAACCGCAAGTGGCACATTACGGTGATCCAGGGAAAGGCGTCGTGCTTGAGAAAGGCATGACTTTCACCATCGAACCGATGCTGAACGCCGGCAAACGCCATCTAAAAATACTCGGCGACGGTTGGACGGCCGTCACCCGTGACCGTTCGCTGTCCGCGCAGTGGGAGCACATGCTGGCGGTAAGCGACAATGGCTTCGAAGTCTTGACCTTGAGCAGCGCGGAACGCAATGGCGGAAAAATCACCTTGTCTTGATTTTTCGGCAGCGCGCACGTCCGAGGAAATTTGCGCGATCGCGCGAAATGCGCTTGCGGCGCTGAAGCGGCAGCAACGCCAACAGCTTGGCGACGATTTTTCCATCGCCGCTCCAATCGCCCACTACACGGGCGAGATCGACCGAATCCTGATCGCCTTGTACCGACACTTCCTCGCCGGCACCCGAACCGCTCTGGTCGCAATCGGCGGATACGGCCGCGCAGAACTGTTCCCGCGCTCGGATATCGACATTCTCCTGCTCAAAAAAGACGACGACCCGCGCACGGCACAAGCACTGGAACACTACATCCGCAGCCTGTGGTGCCTCGGACTGGACATCGCCCAAAGCGTGCGCACACCGCAGGAAAGTCGCGACGACGCGAAAAAGGACAGCGACATGCTGACGAGCCTCATCGAAGCGCGCCTGCTTACCGGTGACGTCGCGCTATTCCGCGCGATCGACGTCATCGACCCGCCGCTGATTCCGCGCCGGCGCTTTTTTGCGCAAAAACTCGAAGAGCAACGTCTGCGCGATCGCAGACAGGAGCAATCGGGGCGTCTGGAACCAAACGTCAAAACCGATACCGGGGGCTTGCGCGATGTGCACATGATCGGCTGGCTCAACCGCTATTGTCGTGGCGGTAAAAAACCATTCGACCTGCAAGCTCTGCTCAAAGACGACGAGTACCGGGAACTCGTTCGCAGTTACCATACCCTGTGGAAAATTCGCTTTGCCTTGCATTTGAATGGCAAAACCCGCAAAGACTGTCTGTCTTTCGAACAGCAGAAACGGCTCGCGACCGCATTCGGCTATCCGAACGCGGCGAATAACGCCGGAATCGAACAATTCATGCGCACTTACTACCGTGCCAGCCGGCGCATTCGCTGCCTCAACCGCCTGGCAGTCAAACTGATCGACGTCGAGCTGAGGGGCGCTTCCCCTGTCGTAGTAGAGCTTGACGAAGATTTCCTCCTGATCGACGACCATCTTGCCTTACGTGATCACAACGCCCTGCCCGCCCGTCCAGCGCTACTTTGGCAAATCTTTCTGCATCTGCTTGACAACATGCGGATCGACAGCATTTCTCCGTCGCTCGCGCGACAATTGCGCAAACAGTGCGGAGAACTCATCGACGAGAAATTTCTCCGCGACCGGCAAATGAACGAAGGCTTTCTCACCATCCTCAACCACCGCGGAGACGTCTACCGTCAATTACGCCGCATGCACCGCTACGGGATCCTCAGCCATTATCTGCCAGGATTTGCGCATGCTACCGGATTGATGCAGTTCGACCTTTTCCACGAATACACCGTCGATCAGCACACACTGCGTCTGATTGACTTTCTCGACCGCTTCAAACGCTTCCAGCCGGACTACCCGCTCGCGCAGGAACTGATGCGCAACCTGCGGCATCCGGCGATTCTATATCTTGCCGCCCTGTTTCACGATCTCGGCAAAGGCTACGAGGGGGATCACAGTGAAATCGGCGCGTCGATCGCCGCGACCTTTCTCGCGCGCAACCCGGCGATCACCGCGGACGACGGAAAACTGCTCGTCTTTCTGGTCAGGCATCACCTGACACTCTCCACCACCGCGCAAAAAAAAGACCTTTCCGATCCAGCGGTGATCGCCGCGTTCGCCGGTTTGTTCCCCGACAGCGAACACCTCGACTATCTCTATTTGCTCACCCTAGCCGATATCTCCGCGACCAACGGCAATTTGTGGAACAGTTGGCGGGCCAATTTGCTGTACACCCTCTACCATCTCACCCTGAACACCCTAAACGCCGTTACGCCAAGCCTTGCCCAGCAGTTAAAAGCGCTCGAACGCCGTACTCTGGAAATGCTCGAAGAAGATCCCGTTACGATCGAAAAAATCTGGCGGCATCTTCCGAGCGCCTTCTTTCTCAACGAACCACCCCTTCTGATCGCGAGAAAAACCCGCGCCCTTCTCGAAAACCCGGACCGCGATTTCGCCCTCTACCTGCGCAATCATCCGCCACGGATTTTTATCGCCGCGGGCATTTCCCCGGATATTCTGTTCGCGCGGGTCACCCATTTCATGGAAAAGAACAACTTGAACATCGTCGAGGCACGCCTTTACAGCGACAAGAAACACAAGCGCGCGCTGCAACAATACACCTTAAGCGACGCCGGCGAGTTCGACGAGACCCTGCGCAAACGGCTCAACCAGACCATCTCCGGTAATCTCCCGCCGCAACCGCTCGGCGTGCGCTTCGCCTCGCGCCCGTTGCAATATTTCGACGCAGACACAAAAATAACCTATCATCAAGAATCGCAACACCGGCGCACCGTGCTCGAACTGGTGTGCAAAGACCGCCACGGACTGCTCTCGATCGTCAGTCGCGCACTCCTTGAACACCGTCTCCACCTCGTCCACGCCAAAATCGCGACCTTCGGCGAACGCGCGGAAGACACTTTCTATCTAACCGACCACGGCGGCCACCCGATCAAGGATCCATGCGTGCTCGACGCGCTCACCGCCAACCTCGAAAACGTTCTCCAATGAAATAAAAAGGAACCTGTATGAACTGGAACAGTATCGGCGCCGCTGTCATCGCCGCCTTTCTCATCTGGATGCTCATCCGCAACCGTGGCGGAATCAAAGCGCTGATGCAGCGCAGCCAGGAAGCGCCCCAGCACTGGGGGACCTTCGTCCTGTTGATGCTCGCGGTTGTCGCCCTCGTCTACTTCTTGATCAAACTTTGAACGACTCGGCGCGACCGCCGCCCTTGATCGACATCGGCTGCAATCTCGCCAGTCCGCGCCTGCTACCGCATCTGCCACGCATCCTCGTGCAAGCGCGTGATGCCGGCGTGATCCGTCAGATCATCACCGGCAGCGATCTGCCCAGCAATGAAAACGGCCTGCGTCTTGCCCGCGAACACAGCGAACTTGCGACCACGATCGGGATCCATCCCCATCATGCGAACGACTGGCAAGCGCATACCCATCCCGCGCTGTTGCTAGCCGCGATGCGCGAACCGCAGGTGGTGGCGGCCGGCGAAACGGGACTCGATTATTTCCGCCATCTGGCCAAACCCGCCAATCAAAAGACCTGTTTCCGCGCCCAATTGGAGATCGCCATTGCGGTGCAAAAGCCGGTGTTTTTACACGTTCGCGACGCGTTCGCCGATTTCCGCGAGATTCTCGCCCCGCGTCTTGATGAACTGCCCGGCGCCGTCTGGCATTGTTTTACCGGCACTTCCGCGGAACTCGACTGGGCGCTCGCGGCGGGACTACACATCGGCATCACTGGCTGGATTTGTGATCCCAAACGAGGCGCGTCTTTGCGCAAGCTCGTCGGCCGGATTCCCGACGAGCGCCTGATGCTTGAAAGCGACGCCCCCTATCTCACCCCGAAAACCCTGAAGCCAACGCCACGAATCAACGAACCGCGCTATTTGCCCGAAGTGCTCGAAACCCTCGCCCACTGCCGTGGACAGTCCGCGACGCATGTTGCCGCCATAACCACCAAGAACGCGATACGCTTTTTCAAACTCGCGCCGATCGCGGAACAAGGCTGAAAACAACGCCCACAGGCCCTGCCCGCGTCGGTGATCGTTGCACGAGGAGTATCCACGCAAGAGGACTCACTGCGGAGAGAGACCGTCAATCCTTCTCCGACACCACCCCTTAGCGCACCCTTTAGAGCCGCCGTTACGCCAGATGACGGACTCTGTCGGGAGTATCGCAAAAAGCGGTCACTTCCCCTGCGCCGACAACGCAAACCTTGTTCCCGCACAGCGTGGCACTGGCTGCCCCGTTTCGTCTTTCCCCTGGCTCGCCGGAACAACGAAAATCCGTAGCGAAACAACACTAGGGAAGCACCCTGCCCAGCGTATTTCATCCGCACGACGGCAAACGCTCTTCGCGCTTGCCAGAAAAAGAAAAGCACGCGTTTTGCGCTAAGGAGCGTTACTTGATTTTGTGCCGTACCTTCAACTCGGAAACCCGTTTTTTCACCTGTTCCGGCGCTGTGCCGCCGGGATGATCGCGCGCGACGACCGAGCCCTGCGGGGTAAGGTAACGATAGACATCTTGCTCGATATCCGCACTCAAGCCCTGCAACACCTCGAGGGGCAGTTCCGGCAGATCGCATTCGCGCGCGATCGCTTCGCGCACCGCCTTGCCGACGACGGAATGGGCATCGCGAAACGCGACGCCACGACGTACCAGATAATCGGCGAGATCGGTCGCCGTGGAAAATCCGGATTGCGCGGCCGCAAGCATCACTTCCCGATTCGCGCGCAGATGCGGCAGCATGTCGGCGAACGCGCGTAAGCAATCAAGCACGGTGTCGATTGTATCGAACAGCGGTTCCTTGTCTTCCTGATTGTCCTTGTTGTAGGCGAGCGCCTGGCCTTTCATCACGGTCAAAAGGGCGATCAAATGACCATAAACACGCCCGGTCTTGCCGCGTACCAGTTCCGCCACATCGGGATTTTTCTTCTGCGGCATGATCGACGAACCAGTGCAGAAACGATCCGGCAGATCGACGAAACGAAACGCCGTCGTATTCCACAACACGAGTTCCTCGGAAAAACGCGACAGGTGCATCATCAAGGTCGCCGCGCCGGCACAAAATTCGATCGCGAAATCACGATCGGACACGGCATCGAGCGAATTCATGCAAATATGGTCGAAATCAAGCGCGCGGGCGGTCATTTCGCGGTCGATCGGATAGCTGGTGCCGGCAAGGGCGGCGGCCCCGAGCGGGGAATGGTTGACGCGCCGACGGCAATCGCCGAAACGCGCCGCATCGCGGGCGAGCATTTCATACCAGGCGAGCAGATGGTGACCGAAGGTAAGCGGCTGCGCCACTTGAAGATGAGTGAAACCGGGCATGATGGTCGCCGCTTCGCGTTCGGCGAGAGCCAACAGGGCCGATTGCAAACCCTCGATCGCCACAAGCACTTGATCGATCGCCGTACGGGTGTAAAGACGAATGTCGGTCGCCACCTGGTCGTTGCGCGAACGCCCGGTGTGCAGGCGTTTACCGGCGTCGCCGATCAGGGCGATGAGGCGTCGTTCGATATTCATGTGTACATCTTCGAGCGCCACTTCCCAGACAAAGGTACCGGCGCGCACTTCTTCCTCGATTTGTCCGAGTCCTTTTTCGATTGCGGCGACTTCCTCTTTCGCCAATACGGCGCAAGCGCCGAGCATCCGCGCGTGCGCGCGTGAAGCGCGGATGTCTTCGAGCGCCATGCGCCGATCGACCCCGACCGAAGCGGTAAAGGTCGCGACAAAGGCGTCGGTAGATTCCTGAAATCGTCCGCCCCATGCGGTATTGGATTGTCCCTTTTCTTCGCTCATAGCGCCTCCTGTGAATTTGCCCCATCGACGGGGACAGGTTATGCTTTCGCGAAAATTGTAACCGAGCTTGGACATGCAAGCAGCCTTTCCCGCGAAAATTCGCATCGCCACCCGCGCGAGCCGGCTCGCTTTGTGGCAGGCGGAACACGTCGCGGGGCATCTGCGCAAACTCGTTCCCAAAAGCGTCATTTCACTGCTGCCGATCAAAACCAGGGGCGACAAATTCCTCACCACCCCGCTTATGCGGATCGGCGGCAAGGGGCTTTTCACTAAGGAACTTGAAATCGCCATGGAAAAAGGGGCAGCCGACATCGCCGTACACTCAATGAAAGATCTCGGGGCGAACCTGCCCGCCGGCTTCGTACTCGCCGCCGTACTCGCGCGCGAAAATCCCTGTGATGCGTTCCTCAGCAATCGTTACGCGAGCCTTGACGAACTGCCACAACACGCCCGTATCGGTACTTCCAGCCTGCGCCGACGCATGCAGATCGCTTACCGCCGCCCGGATATCGAGTTGCTCGATCTGCGCGGCAATGTCGAGACTCGCCTTGACAAGCTCGACAAAGGGCAATTCGACGCGATCATTCTCGCCGCCGCCGGATTGATCCGCCTTGGACTCGGGAAACGCATCCGGCAATTGTTGCCGACCGAAATCTCCCTGCCGGCGATCGGACAGGGCGCGATCGCTATCGAATGCCGCACCGACAGCCCGATCCGTGCGCTGTTGCGAAGCCTCGATCACGAACAAAGCGCGTTGTGCGTACACAGTGAGCGGATCATCAATTTTCGTCTCAAGGGAAACTGCCAGGTTCCGATCGCCGCTTACGCGACCATCGCGGCAAAACGCCTCCATCTGCGCGCGCGCATCGGCACGCCAGACGGCAAAAAGATGCTCGCCTTAAGCGACGGCGATCAATGCGAAAACGCCGAACGTCTTGGCAACCGCGTCGCCGACGCGCTGATCACACAGGGCGCGCTGGAAATTCTCGATGCCCTGCGCGACCCCTGAAAAGCCGCTTTCCGGTTGTCAACTGATCTACACGCGCAATCGCGCGCACTGGCGGCAATTCGCTCCCCTCGCGCGCCATCTCGGCGCAACCCCCTGGCATCTGCCATTGATGGACACGCAGCGGGAAACCCTTGACGCCCGAGCATTGCGTTCCTGCAAACAAGCCGACGCCCTGGTGTTTGTCAGCGCCAACGCCGTCACCCATCTGCTCACACAATACCATCCGACGAACAGACAAATGCTCGTCTGCATCGGCGAGAAAACCGCCACGACCCTGCGTAATGCCGCTTATACCGCCTCGCTTGTCGCACCGCCGCCACACGACAGCGAGGCCTTGCTGAAAATTTGGCGTCCGCGCGGCCTGCGCATCGCCCTGATTTGCGCACCCGGAGGGCGTTCCCTGTTAGAGAAAGCGCTCCTCGGCGACAACGGTATCGACCGCGTCGTCTCTTACCGACGCTACAATCCAAGCAAAACCTGGCCGTATAATAATGAGCGTGTGTTCGATGCGATTGTCTTGAGCAGCATACAAACTTTGCGCCATCTCACGGAAATCACCCCGCAAAACGTTCTAAAACTGCTAGAATATCGGCTACTTGTCGCTGCAATGAGTCCCCGTATCGCTTCTGCCGCGGCGCAGGCTGGTTTCGTTCATTGCATCAGTTCGGAATTTGCCGATGAAAGACAACTGATCGAGGCATTGTGCGCTTGGTGGTTATCGACGAAAGGAACATCCAATGAGTGAGAAAAACAAACAATCCAACCTGCCTGCTGATCCAGAAAAAACAGCGAACCCAGAAGCAGAAGCGGAAAAAAAACACCCTTCGCCTGCGCCACAGCCCGGCGAACGATCCACCAAAGCGAGTGTCGAGCCGTCGCATGACAAGGCAAAAAAGCCCCCCAAGACCAGCGAACAGGGAACAGGACAAAAGAGCGAAACATATTCGAACACGGCTGGCGCTGAACGCCACGCCTTGTCGCAATCACCTGCCGCGCCTGAGAAAACAGGATCCGCCGCGAAACGCGGCAACGGATTGCCGCTGCTCGCGCTGATTGCTGGCGCCGTCGCCATCGCGCTCGCGGGGTATACCTACCAGCAGTTTCGCGAGTCTCGACAAGCCGTGGAAAAAACACTTGCCCGAGCACAACGCACCGAAAACAACCTCGAGGCGCTAAACGAAAAGGTCGCGGACCTGAAATCGACCATCGCCACCACTACGCAGACGCTTGACGAATCCACCGTCAAGCGCATGATCGCCGCCGCTTCCGCTAGCGCCGAAAAACCGGTGCCGGACGAAGCGGAAATAAAGCGGCTCATCACCAAAGAACTGGACGAACAGGAAGCGGCGTATCGCCTGACCGAAAAGCAGGTGCAAGCCATGATCGACGAAACGCTCCGCGATTACGAACGAAACGACGGCGCAAAAACGGCGTACGCCGCACAAAGCGAAACGGTGTCGCGGCGTGAAGAGGCGGTGAAAAACGCGCTCTCCGCACTCGATGCGCATGCCGAGCGACTCAAACAGACGCTGACGGTCAAGGCGCAGGCGCTAGATAGCGAACTGCGGCAGACGGCCGAGGCGTCCGATGCGAGCGTATTGACCGCTCCCCTGACGCTCGCCGCCATCGCCAGTCAAGGTGGGGACTATCGAAGCGCTGCCCGTTATCTTGCCCTGGCCCTTTCCGCCTATGACAATGACCATCTGAATCAGGCACCGTATCTCGTTTTCAAGACGCGAATCGCGAAGGCGAAAAATACCCTGGAGAGGCTCGCCGAGGAAAATGACCGCGCCGCTGTATTGGCCGCGCTTGGCACGGAAGTGGCAAACTGGCCGTTCCGAGCGGCAAACGTGAAAAACAAGCTCACAAGCGCGCCACAACATGAGCGAAACGGCTTGACCGCCAGAATCGAACAGGCCGGCAGAGACATACTGAGCAAAGCCTTTACCGTCAGCAAGAATGACGCGACAGGTCTCTTCTGGATCAACACCAACCAACACCTACAGGGCATCGTTCGCGAAAGTGTTCGCCTTGATCTCGCCTACGCGCGCAACCTCGCCATGCGGCACGATGACAAGGCGATAAGGCGCGCCGCCACCACGTTGAAAAAACGGATCTCACGCTATTTCGATACGCAAAACGATAGCGTGAAAGGGGCGCTCGAACAACTTGATCGAGTCACCCAGGTCCCCGGCGAGGCACCGGATCTCGCCGCCCTTGCTCAAGCCGTTGAAAAAGCGCTCAAGGAGTAAATCATGATCAGATTTCTCATCGCGCTGTTCATTCTCTGTGTTTGTATGCTCATCGGTTATTGCCTGCGCACTTTTCAGGCGACCGTCTCGATCGACATGATGGGCTATACGGCGCAGACAAATTTGCTCATCTGGCTTATCGTATCGATCATTTTCTCGCTGCTTGTTCTATGGCTGTGCAAAATCCTGCGCTTTATCTGGAAAACGCCCGAACGCTTCAGCCATAACCGACAGACACGTAAACGGCACAAGGCGGAACGTCTCCTGAAAAGTGGCTTGAACGACTTGATCGCCGGCCATTACAAACGTGCGGAAAAGCAGCTCGTCAAAGGCGGCGAACTCAGTGAGCAACTCGGTCATTCGCCGCTGCTGTATTTTGAAAACGCCGCGATCGCGGCCGACCGCCAGCAAGCCGATCGCCGTCGCGACGATTATTTGCTGCGTGCCCGTGTAGGCGCCGACAACCAAAGCAGGAAAATCACGCGCCTTGCCGAAGCGGAAATTCTGGTGAAAAATGGCCAATACGCGCAGGCGGAAAAACTGCTCGAAGCGGCGAAAAATGACGGCGGAGAAAATCCCGGAATATTTATGTTGCTGGATACAATCTACCCAGCACTCGACAAATGGAGCGATGCCTGGGAAAACCTCGGACAAATGCGCGCTTTCCTATCCTGGCAGGCGTTTGATGAACGCAGAAAACGCTACGCCTGCGGCATGCTCCGTGATACCGCCGCGATCAATACCTACACCGAACTGCGCGGTGCCTGGCAGAAACTACCGCCGCAAATCCGCGACGACAAAGAAATGATTATCCTGTATGCCGGCTCCCTGGTCGAAAACGGTCATGGGGAAGAAGCCGAACAACTGCTTGGCGGCAAGATCAAGGGAACGGGGGATCTGGACTACATCCAAGCGTACAGCCAGTTGCAAGGAATCAATTACCGCAAGGCACTGCATAATATGGCGTTATGGGCGGATCGGCATGGCGATGACCCGATCTTTCTCTATTGCCGGGCACGACTCGCTTTTCGCGCTGAAGAATATACATTGGCCGACGAATATATCGAACATTCAATCAAACGGCGAGGGAGTGCCGAAGCGTTCGCGCTGTGGGGACAGATTCTCGAAGCACGTGATCAGCCACAAGCGGCGCTTGCCGCCTACCGCCAGAGCCTGCTCGAAAAAACCGGAGGGGCGCCCGTGGAAGGCGAACTGCTGCGCGCATCGACGCAGAAAAGCTTACCCTCTTGATCCGTTCGCCCCTTGCGTCTGCTCACAAACCAAGGCAAATATTTTTTCAGGACGCGAATCATGGACCTACTGTTTAAACCGCTGCAAAGGATCCTCAACAATCCCTCACTGGTCGCCCTGCTGTTTTTCAGTTCCACGCTTGTCATCACCCTCTATTTCGTCGGCAAGTGGCTGATCCCGGTCATCGTTTCGATCATCATCGCATATCTGCTCGAGGGGTTGATCAAAAGGTTGGAGCAACTCGGTATCCGGCGCATTTTCGCCGTTTTCCTGGTGTTTCTCTCCTTTTCTCTGTTGCTTGCCTATCTTCTGATCGCCCTTGTCCCGACCCTGATCCACCAGGCGAAAGAATTGCTCGGTAATCTGCCGACCTATCTCAGCCATGCCCAGGACGAACTGCACGTTCTGCCGGAGAAATTTCCACACTACCTCAGCGAAGCGGACATCAACGGCCTGCTGAACACCCTCAACACCGCCATTACCGGTTATACCAGGGAACTTCTCGCGGTGAAATTCTTCGCCTCGATATTGGTGGTTTTCACCTTCGTCGTCTACTCGATCCTCATTCCACTGCTGGTCTTCTTTTTTCTCAAAGACAAAGCGCTCATCCTGCGTGGACTGACACGTTTTCTGCCGCAAAACAATCAAATCATTCAGGATATCTGGGCGGAAGTCGATGTCCAGATCGGCAATTATATCCGCGGTAAATTCATCGAGATTCTCGTGATCTGGATGCTATGCCTGCTCCCTTTCAATATGTTCGGCTTGCAATACAGTCTACTTCTCGGCCTGATGGTCGGATTGTCGGTGCTGATTCCCTATATCGGCGCAACGATCGTTACCATTCCGGTGCTCGTCGTGGCATACATGCAGTTCGGCTTCGCGCCACCCTTCTGGTGGATCGCCATGTTGTATTTCATCATCCAGATTCTCGACGCAAACGTGATCGTGCCGCTGATTTTTTCCGAAGCGGTGAATATCCATCCGGTGGCGTTAATTATTGCCGTCCTGATCTTCGGCGGCCTGTGGGGCTTTTGGGGCGTGTTTTTCGCCATTCCGCTCGCCACCTTGGTCAAAGCCATCATTGAAGCCTGGCAACGTTATGAAATACGTGGCCGACACGAGGACATCGCCGCTCAATGACCGTTCGGCGCCACGTCGACAGCCGTTTTTTGCGTGTTCAGTCTTTGCTGTGACGAAAACAGCGTCGACAATAGGGCGCGCTAGCCCTTTTCCTTCCACAATAGGTGAAATTCCCGTCGCGATAAAATCGCCCTTGCTCACCACGCAAGTGAGGGAATGCAATGTAGCCGCTTCGATGCTAGAGCGTTCTGCGAGAACAAAAATATCACCACCAATCCATCCGTAAAGGGTAACTCATCGAGGAGCAAAGGCAGGCCTCTTGAACTCGCGTGCAGGCAAAACCCGCCGGCAGAGAGCGTCCGTTCCGCTACACCTTGCGCTGCTCCGGCTGGACGATTCTTTCGCATATACCATTTGCAATATCTTCCTTAAAAGTCATTCTCGAACGTCAAAGAGCGGCAATCCGAGTACCGCGAGGGAGCGACTGGTCAATAAAAGAAGGGAATGTACCAGATAATACATAAAGGGTGTTATCTGGTACATTCCCATTATTAGCTTTTCAAAATGGTGGAGGACACGGGGCCTTACCCCAATTCGTTCTCCAAACCAAAATATATCCGCAAACCCTGTTTATTCAATACTTTAAAACACATCAAATCCCTTCAGACTGTCGTACTCCGAGAGAAATTTAATTCTCTACATTTTCCCGAAACAGAGAACGGACGTGGGTTCGATTCCCGATTGAATACCGGGCGGTGTGTTTCACAAACCATGTCTGATTGCCTTCCCATACATCACCTTCAGATCTTTTTGGCGATGTAAACGCCATAGCTGTAATGGTCCCGGTACTTTTCATAGAAGGCAATTTCAGCTTTTCACATTCGATAATTTCCCTTGCCTGATCACTCCTTCCATTCCGTTCGAGGAAGGCATCGAACCCGTCTTGCATGGGCCGGTAGTAATTGTCGATCCAGCAAGTTCGTGGGCAGATAAAAATAGCCTTCAGGAATGTAGCCATGCCGTTCGAGGATTCCGATTTTTGCCGAGGCAACATCGATCTCGGGATACTCCGCATCCCAGTGGGATTGAAGTTCGGCCGGTCGGTCGGCAGTCAGCCATGTGATTTCTGAAACGATAAGTTTGCCTCCCGGTTTCAGGAAGCGCCTCCAAGCTGATACTCCAGCTTCAAAACCCATATTATAGATCGCACCCTCCGACCAGATGACATCAAACTCCTCATCGGCAAAGGGCAGCGCGTCCATGGAGCAGCTTAAGGTAGTTATTTTGTCTGCCACGCCGTGGTCGGTGGCTCTGGTTTGAAGCTCCTCAAGAAACTCCGACAGGAAGTCCACGGCGGTAATTTCGGTATCTAGTTCCTTGGCAAGCTGAATGGTTGAGTTGAAGCGCCGGTGCCACAACCGATATCCTCAATCTTCAAAGGGCGTGATTTATCGAGTCCAGCTAGTCACCTGAATCTAAAGTTCGCCGCATAATGTTTGATCAGCACGTTGGCAAAAGCGCCTGACGGAGGCCAGGATTTCATCAGCAGATTTCGTCCATTTGAAAGGCTTTGGGTTCTCGTTGTGGCACTGAATGAATTTGGTGATATCGGCTTCCAGGGATTTGACAGAGGTATGCGCTCCCCGCTGTACCTGTTTGCGGGTGAGTTCGGCAAACCAACGCTCGACCTGATTGATCCATGATGCCGATGTGGGGGTGAAGTGGACGTGGTAGCGCGGTCGGCGGGCGAGCCACGCTTTGACCTCCTTGGTTTTGTGGGTGGCGTAATTGTCCATGATGATATGGATATCCAGATCATCGGGCATATTGGCGTCGATTTCCTTCAGAAAGGACAGAAACTCTTTGGCCCTGTGGCGCTTGTAGCATTTCCCGATCACAAAGCCGCTGGCCACGTCGAGAGCCGCGAACAGCGATGTCGTGCCATGACGCACATAATCGTGGGTCTGCCGTTCGGGGATGCCGGGGGCCATTGGCAGAATGGATTGGGAGCGGTCCAATGCCTGGATCTGGCTCTTCTCGTCAACGGACAACACCAAGGCCCGGTTGGGCGGCGAGAGATAGAGGCCGACGATATCGCGAACCTTCTCGACGAACAAAGGGTCACTGGACAGTTTGAAGGTATCGCTGCGATGGGGTTGGAGGCCAAAGGCATTCCAAATGCGGCGGATCGTCGTGTGTGACAGGCCTGTTTCCTTCGCCATCGAACGGATGGACCAATGGGTGGCGTTACGGGGCTTGCTGTGCAATGTCCGTTCAATGACCGCCGCGACCTGATCGTCTTCAACTGTGCGCGGGCGGCCGGGGCGTGCCTCATCGAGAAGGCCGTCCACACGATCCTTGACGAACCGCCGCCGCCACTTGCCCACCGTGTGCTCGTGAAATCCGAGCTCGGCTCCAACCTCCTTGCTCGAAAGCCCGTCGGCGCAACGCAGGACCATCCGGTATCGATCGGAAAAAGAACGGGGAGCCCGGTGTCGCCGAACCTGACGCTCAAGGTAGTCACGCTCCTCAGAACTCAAAACCAATGGCGGTGATGGCCGCCCCTTTCTGCCTGGCATAAAACACCCTCCGGGATAGTCAAACGTCCCAGAGTCTATGTCTCCTCAATCAATTTATGAAGCGATTTTCAGTTCCATATGACTAGCATCAAAGCCTGCTTTGTCTCGGCTTCGCTTCCCGGGCCTTGTCTGAAATTTGATCTATGCAGATCAATCAGAAGTTTCATTTGTAAGTCGTCCATAGTTACTCCTCAATCAATATCGCTAATCAGCCTCTCCGCCAGCTCCAACACGTCCACCGGCCAGAAGCATTCCGGGCGTGGGTGGCGCACTCGGGGATGTCCGGCCTCTGGGCGGCAGTTTTGCAGGCAGTCGAGCCACTGGGCCGGAATAGCCTCCCGACCGCACACAGCGCCTAACAGTGCCCCACAAATGGCCGCGTTGGTGTCGGTGTCACCACCGCGCATAATGGTATCGACAACACCTTCTTCGAGGCTCGGCGCATGGAGCAGCTGATATAGGGCATTCTGAAAAGCGATCAACACCCAGCCCTGCTGGTGGACATAGTCCGCTGGCGGCTCTTTAGCAGCCTTGTCAATGGTATCCAGCAAGGCAGGTTCAACGGTCATGTCTGCAGCCCACTGCCGGATGTGCTGGTATAGCTCTTTGCGGTCGCATCCGGATTGAATGGCGTAGGCAATCCCCATGGCAAAGAGCGCGTTGGCCTGCTGGCATATCAGGTTGGGATGTGTGAGCGCCGCATCCTGCATAGCCCATTCGGCCACCTGATCCAGTTTAAATCCGGCTCCGAAAATTCCGAGCGGACTGATCCGCATCATGACTCCATTGGCCTGACTGTCGGGGTTTGGATTCCCACGCAGCCCGGCCGAAATGGTCATGCCACAATCAAACGGATCGGAACTCAGCCAGTATTGATATTCCTTCAGCGCCGCTTCCGGGGCATACGACTCGGTTTTCACCAACATCCGGGCGAGGAGCAGAGCCATCTCAGAATCATCAGTCGGCTGACCGGCAACGGTATTCCATGTACCGCCATCCGCCAGCTCCCGAACACCATCAGGATAGCTCCGCCGTATCTCATCCGGGGATTGAAACTCAACCAAACTTCCCAGCGCATCACCGGCAAGCTGGCCCAGCAGGCATCCTTAGGCTCGATCAATCTTCATGACCAGCCTCCAAAATTTGCAACAATTGGTGCCGTATCAGTTTTGTTTCTGCACTCAAATCTACCGTGGCAAACCGAATCTCATGTCCTTGGATAGCAACTGATTCATTAATCATGCTACCAATCGAAGGGTGCAGTAAAATTCCGGTGGCTTTGTCTGCGAGAGGATCTCCCAGCCCTTCCTGAGACCTCAAATATGTGTAAATCTGATATATATATCCACTACGCAGCGTTTCATCCCGATACCAGCCTTTGGTCACAATCGAATTGAATTTGGTGTCAATGATGATCTGCCTGCCTGAAATTTCATGGCTCAAAGTAATGTCAGTACGCATTGACGGGAAAATCTTGTCGATGCCAGGACTTTTCTGGTTTACGGCCCATCCGATAGACTTTCCAGCTTCGATACGCCACCCTTGACCGGACAAAGTAACATCATAAAAACCAGCAATTCCTTTTTCATAAAGCTTCCGAATCCAAGTGATTTCACGATCCGGCAACGATAAATATTTTGTTCCGGCAGATTCAGTTGGTAATGCCAGGTTGAACGCAAGCTGAGCAGCAGCAACCATTTTTCTGTCGATTGCATCGTGCCTTCCAAAACGGTCTATCGAAATCTCCGCATGTCCCGGCTTTTCACCGACCACACCCATAAGTCTTAAACTGTTCGCAATAGACCGACACCTGTGGCCCCAAGATTGGCGTTTCACCAACTTCGAAATTTCTTCTAACGCTGACCTAACGAAGCGATTGCGAGGCGTGTCAACGGTCAACTCATCAAAGCGGCAAAACACCTTACCTTTATCAAGAAGCCTATGTCGCTCAGTCTTCAGCAAATCAATTCGGCCAAGAACACGATTCAGAGTTGTCTCGCGAGTCTGGTATCCAAACCTTAAATTTCGCTTGATTCGCTGTTCAACCTGTGTGGATAAAATTTCAGCAACCAAGTCGGGTATGTTATCCGGATTTTCTTCGACAGAGACTTGTGAGGCTTGATCAAGCTGCCGAAAAAGGTCAGATGCATAGAGCATAAGCAGCCAAAGATTCCGGACAGGAATTCTTCCTATATAACCAGCCTCTTTAAGAGTGGTACTGGGCTTAGGTAATGTGGCCGCAACAGTGCTCATTTTTTAGCATCCCTCAAGAAGTCGTTCTCTTGCCTTCTGGGCTTTATCAAGAGAATCGAACCAGTACTCATCCAAGAGAGGTCCAATTTCTGTATCTACTACTTGTCGGAACCATTCCCGGGCATCCTTGATAGGAATACCAAACGGAGGTGTGACATAACTGTGCCCGATGCCGAACTGCTCGCCCAAGCTGGAATCAGACGTAATCTCTGTGTTTAGTGACAAAATTTTGCTTTCAATTTCATCAAGTATGTCCGTGTCTATTCCGCATTGGGTTGTTACCCAGTCCTTCCACGTTTTACCAAGTGATGGTTTCAAATCGATAAATGCAAACCTTCTCCGTAGCGCCAGATCGACAAGAGCAAGCGATCTGTCGGCAATATTCATCGTTCCAATCACATAAAGGTTATCTGGAATAAAAACTCGCTCATCATCTTCACGACGATATGAAAGTTCTAAAGCTTCGTTTGGTGTTCGCTTATCGACCTCCAACAAAGTCAGCATCTCACCAAATATCTGTGCCGGATTTCCTCGGTTGATTTCTTCGATTACAATGACGTGCCTTGTACTTGGTTCATTTTTGGCGGCCCTGATCATTTCGACGAATGGCCCATCGACCAATGTCAGTTTTCCGTCACCAGATGGACGCCAACCCCGAACAAAATCTTCGTATGAAAGATTGGAACAGCTCGTACCTTGCTGTCATTCCTTTGCCCGATAAGAACAAAAGCCAATCTCTTGGCAAGCCATGTCTTACCTGTTCCGGGAGGACCTTGCAGAATGAGATTCTTCTTTGTTCGAAGACGCTCCAGAATCCTTTCAAGCTTCACCCGTTTGATAAAACAACCATCCGAAATGATATTATCGACTGAATACGGTTCAATTGGAGCAATGGTAACTTCTTCTTCTGGCTCGTTATCCAGCTCGTCACTTTGAACATCTGTATCAGTAGCATTGGGGTGTGCCGATGTTCCCCCATCCTTGAAAAGCCAAGCAGCAAGTGAAAGCTCTGGAAAGGAGTGAACTAGATAAGCTTCCTCCTGAAAACGTGTTTCCAATGTGTCCAGTACCGCTAAATAATCGTTTGCATTACAGCGACCTTTGGGACCATTGAGCCCGATTTTAATATTCAGTTTCTTGCTGATATACCTTTGAGACTGCCCATCAAGAGTCTGGAAAATCCATGGACGAACCCAGTACAACCCCATTGTCAAATTCCAACCGACACCGAATCTCTCGGTTGCACTATCATATGCCGAAATGAAATCTGCTCTAATATCAGCGTCATCAGAATCTGAAAAGGTGATAGCCTTGGCAAATATCTCCCATAGTGCATCAATGTCGTCAGACATTCTTTTGTTATCAAATCCAAAGAACCAAGATTTCTGGTTGTTGAGTATGGGAATTCCTTCAAATGAGTCCGGGACAACTTCTTCTACACCCAGAAAGGTTGCCAATTCAGTAGCTATATTTTTCCTGTTCACATCGGTAATGCCCCGATTGAAGATCCCCATAGCTGTAAATGGACAAATATCCTTCAAAGGCCCTGTTGAGCCATCATAAAACTGGTCTTGCAGATTAGACAAGCCTTCAACTTTTGATGCAATTGAATGTATGCCTTTTATGAGCTCGTCTCGCTTATCCCTGTATAAGAGAAGTTTGTCTGCGATAGCTTCATAAAAACAGGTCCAGAGAAATCGTCTTTTGTCTACAGATGTGTCTCCGAAACGCTCACGCCAATATGGTACATTTCTGAATCGGCTGATATCTTGAGCCTTTTCGATGATTTTTTGTAATGACATGGGGAATTGCCTGAAATAAAAAGCTCCAGTATACGCAGTTTCTTATTCCTGTCATCGCCGTTGTCGCACAAATCGGTTTGACTTGCCTTGAATTTCCTTGGTTTTCGATTTTCCCGCCCAATTGATGTCGCTTTCCCGGTTAGGCGTTGGTGGCCGTCATGCCACGATTTTCTTGTTCCAGGCAAGATTTTGCTGATCAATCATTTCTTCGATTTTAGGTAAATCATCATCGCAGCGAATACAGCGATTGGTAGCAGTGGATCGATCACAGTACCGCCTTTACCGAATGATAGATTCAAAACCAGAACAATGCTTGCACCGATTGCCCATGCAATCGTTGAAGATACAGACCAAATTTTTAGCTGATCCTTCAGCATCGGTGATGCCAAGGATAAGGCTTATAATGTGGACACTCTGATTATTAACCCGGCGGCAATTTATATAGGTTATGTAGCATAGGCGATTGACTCTGCATCAAAGTATTTTTTAACCCGTTCAGGACGACGCTGAAGCTTCAACATGCAGGATCATGTACGCTTCTTTAGGTCGCTAACCGAACGTGCCGCTGCGCCACTATGTACCATGCCTTTCAGGTCACAGTGTAGATATTCATCCGGATTTAACTCTGGGGAGTAAGCTGGCAGAAAGAAGACTTCCAGATATCGCTTAACAGTCTTTCGCTCCAACCAGCGCTTAACGACCTTTGTGTGGTGTACTCGCAAGTGATCCAGAATCAGAAATACCTGACCAGGCGTTGATTCGATCAGCGCGCGTAAGAATTTCTTCAGAACCTTGGCTGTCATGGTCGATTCGTACAACATGAATCGCACAGTGCCCTGATTGGTGATTGCCGAAATCATGTTGAGTGATACTCGCTTCGCTGGCAAAGGCTGCACCGGTGTTTGCCCTTTTGGCGCGTAGCACCGACCCTGTTGGGTGTGATTCTTCATTCCCGTTTCGTCACCCCAGAAAATCTGAGCATTCTCTGCCTTTGCGCGAGCTTTGATCTGCGGATACTCCTCCTTCAGCCAAGCATCAACGCGAGATGGGTTTTGCTCCCAAGCCTTCTTCAAAGGCTTTTGAGGCGTAAAACCCCAGCGCTTAAGGTAATCGCCCATCGGACGAACTGGGATATCGATACCCCAGAATTGTTTAATCAATTGAGCAATTGCACGCCGTGTCCAAAGCGCAAAGTCGAGCTTATGCTGGTCAGGCATCTGATCACGGATTGCTTTAATGACAAGCTGTTCTTGCTGTTCAGTCAGTCGCCTCGGCTTATTTTCAGGGCCGCGCTTTTCTATGGGCTTTACCGGATTTGGCAGGACAAGGGTTCCGTCTTACTTTTACTGCCGTTGCTGTTACTGCTCATTCTGGTGCTGATCGCCGCCTTGCGGCCGAGCCTTTGGCGGCTGAAAGCGGACGGATTTTTCTATTTTCTGACATTCGTGCCGTATTCGCGTATCGCGCAGATGCGACTGAGCGAGAACGGTGTGTTGCGTATCGAGTTGGATAATCACACGCGATTGAATCTGGTGATCACCAACATGGCGGAACTGGAAAAAGCGGCGGCCTTTTTCAGCGATGAAACGCATCTTACTCGTCTCCTTGGGCAAGAAAACGAGGAAAAGCGATGATTTATTCCCTGCAAGGAGCGATTCAACGATATAGCTGGGGGGGCTATGATTATATCGGCGCTTTGCTTGACGAGCCGTCACTCAGGCAGGAAGGAGAGCCGGTCGCCGAACTTTGGTTCGGCGATCATCCCAAAGCGCCGGCAATCGTCGAGGATCGCGGCCGGAGAAGACCGCTCGACCGTTGGCTTGCGGCACATCTGGACACCTTGACTCGAGAAGCGCGTGAAGGGTTCGGTGAGCGGCTGTCTTTCCTGCTGAAAATCCTCGATGTCCGCCTGCCGCTTTCGATTCAGGTACACCCCGATAAAAAACAGGCCGAAATCGGTTTTGCCCGCGAAGAGGCTGCCGGTATTCCTCGTGAGGCGCCCGAACGTTTGTACAAGGATGACAATCACAAACCCGAAATGATGG
Source organism: Cardiobacteriaceae bacterium (assembly GCA_965277745.1). Lineage (GTDB taxonomy): Bacteria > Pseudomonadota > Gammaproteobacteria > Cardiobacteriales > Cardiobacteriaceae. Next base: position 1,834,228 of record OZ255837.1, on the reverse strand, counting down.
TCGCGTTGTCGCCATTCTGGCTGCTGCACGGCTTTGCCGAGAAAGGGCAAATTTTCGAGCGACTGGCGCAATATCCGGCGCTTGCCGAAGTTGCCGCGATAATCGAAACTTTGCCGCTCGATGAGGCTTACCAACGGATTATGCGTGCGCAACCGGAAACACTGGCCGCATGGTTGCTGCCGATTCTCGAGGCCGCGCCGATTGACGATATGCACGAGCCGGGCTATTGGATTCAGTACAGCAGCGAGGCGATGAAGCTTTCTCGTGACGCACTCGATCCCGGACTGATGTGTTTTTTCCTGTTCAACATCGTTCATCTGCGCTCTGGCGAAGGACTGGTGCAAATCGCTCGCTTGCCGCATGCCTATCTGCGCGGGCAGAATATCGAATTGATGGCGGCTTCGGACAACGTACTGCGCGCCGGGCTGACCGCGAAATACGTCGCCCTCGAAGAATTATTGCGCATTGTCGAAGTCAATCCGGTGAAACCCGAAATTCTGCCTGGGCAACGACAAGGCAATGTCACCCGTTACCCCGCCGGCATAGCGGATTTCGCCATGGAATTGATCGAGATCGCGCGAGGGAACGAGTGGCGGAAAAGCCTCGAGCAGGCCTCGATCCTTCTCTGCCTGGAAGGAGAAATGACCATCCGCTGCGCCGATGTCAGGTTACGTATCGCAAAAGGCCGCGCGGCGCTTGTGAGCGCGGGCACCACGGTCGAATGCCGAACCGCTTCACGAGAGGATTGCCGCGTGGTGTACGCGAGCAGCGCGTTATATAGCTAAACACTATAAATGGATGATACTTTATTGCATGACTTACCCATTGAAATTCCGTCAATAGGTTCTGGAGGTACGTGAGCGCGAAGGGCTTACGATCACCCAGGTTGCAGTGCGCTTTGACGCTGGCGTTGCCTCGATTGTCCGCTGCTTCGAATCGCCCGTCCCAAGGCCACACCAACAGGAAAGCCACCAGGATCGACAGGGCCGCCCTGGCCCGCGATGTCCGCGATCACCCCGATGCCTTTCAATAGGACGTGCGGCGCCCTTCGGCCAAGCCCTGCGCCGCCTTGGCGTGACCGATAAAAAAACGCGCTCGCCCCCGAAGGCAAGCAAAGACGGACGGCGCGCCTTCCGCGCTCGCATAAAAGCCCATGAGGCGGCAAGTCGAGCCATCGTCTCTATCGATGAAAGCGGGTTTGCCAACGACATGCCGCGCCCGCATGGGTATGCCGCAAAGGGAAAGCGATGTCCTGGCAGTCATGCCTGGGAGGCGCGCAGTCGCAGCAATGTCATCGAAGCACTTCTGGCGGGCGTATTGCCTGCTGTGCGATTTTAAGCGAGCGATGTCTTCCTGCGTGGATCAGTGACGAACTGATGCAAAAGCTGCCGCCCGCTGCGGTGCGGGTCATGGACAATGCCGCCTTTCACGAGCGCTTCGACAGCCAACAGTCAATCTCGGCTGCGGGCATATCCTGGAATACCTCCCACCCTACAGTCCCTACCTCGATGCGATCGAACACAAATGGGCGCAGGCAAAGGCGATCAGGAGAAAAACCGGAAAAGCAACACACGAGATCTTCAAAAGGCCATTTTAAATCAAAAAATAATGCTCAGGTTATAGTACTGACGCAGGTCGTCCTCGAGGAAACGGTGTTCACAAGTAGGGCGTTATGGGACAAATTCTTAACGGCAACGAAAAGGAGGCGAAGTAGTAAAAAATTCAGGTTGCGATAATGTTGGCCATATGAATGCGATATGATATAGTAGAGTACAAATAGCATGCATCTGAGTTCACCGCATGCAATAGGAGGTAATAAGTCATGGGTATGATGACAATCAGGAGCATTCCCGATGAAGTACACAGCGCATTGAAAGTACGGGCCAAGCGGAACAATCGCAGTGCCGAGGCCGAGGTGCGGGCCATTCTGAAAGAAATCACACTTCCGGAAAAGCGCCTTCATATGGGCGATGCCCTTGTGGCTCTTAGCCGCAAGGTGGGGCTGAGCGACGAAGATTTTACCGTCTTTGGGCAGGTACGCGACAAGACACCGGCTGAACCGATGAGATTTGAATGATCGTCCTTGACACCAACGTCGTTTCCGAGGTGATGAAACCCGAACCTGATCGGGCCGTCAGAGCCTGGCTTAACGAGCAGTCCGCCGAAACGCTGTTTTTGTCCAGTATTTCGCTGGCAGAGTTGTTGTTTGGCATTACGGCGCTACCGGACGGGAAACGCCAGGAGATGCTGGGCAAGGCCCTGGAGGGTCTTATGGCGTTGTTCAGGGGGCGAATCTTGTCCTTTGACGCGGAAGCTGCGCACAAGTACGCTGAACTGGCCGTGACGGCGAGAAGCGCCGGTCGCGGTTTTCCTGTGCCGGATGGCTACATTGCGGCCATTGCCGCGTCACAGGGATACCGGGTCGCGTCCCGCGATATGGCGCCGTTCGAGGCGGCCGGCGTCGACATTATAAACCCCTGGAAATGGGATTGCACAACAGGATAGCCTCCATGTTGCCTATCCTGAAGGACCGAAGGCCAAGGTTATCCTTGGCCCGCTTAACCGATCGCGCAAACATCGAGTGTTCGTCCTTCGGCCCTGCGGGGAAATGCTCATCGAACGATTGCGCCCTTGATGATTGTTCTTCTCCTCTGACCTGCGACCCAACTTCCATCCACTTTTGAGTAGAGTCCATCGGTTTTTTTATGCCGTTATGCGGCCAGTTTTGCAAGGTCATTTTCCTCGCATATTCATGGGGCGTGAGATTGCCCAATGATGAATGTGGTATTTTTTTAATCTTTCTTCCATTCGGTGATTTTACTTCTTGCTTCATTGAGTGATGTAAAAAGAGTTTCGTTCAAGCATTCATCTCTGAAGCTGCCGTTGAAGCTCTCGACAAACCCGTTTTGCATTGGCTTGCCGGGTTGAATGTAATGCCATTCAATGCCCGTCTCCTGACACCATTTCAGAACCGCCATGCTGGTGAGTTCCGTGCCATTGTCAGAGACTGTCGTGTCCCGCGTAAATATATTCCAACTAGAACCTTCAGACTGATACATTGTAGGGCCCTGCTTCTTGATGTAGTCAAAGCGAAGCGTCTGTCACCGGAGACCAGGAGTTGGCAAATGAATATTCGGCTACACAGAAATGCCAGAACCACGCCAGCGATTCGCATGGAAATACAACGGGCTCCAAGCTCGATCAGTGACCGATCTCTGGCCAGAAAGTACAACTTGCGGCGTGCGACCATGGGTCAATGGCGCAAGCGCAACACGGTGGAAGACGGTTCACACCGTCCTCACAAGCTGCATACACAGCTCAGTCCCGCTGAAGAATGACTGGTGGTTGAGATTCGCAAATTGTTCTTTCTTTCGTTAGATGACTTATTGGTGGTGGTCCATGAGTTCATCAATCAAAGGTATCGCGCTCGGGCCTGGACCGTTGCTTACGCCGCCACGGCGTCTCGAATCTCAAAGTACTGATACACGCTCAGCAAGCTGATGAGCCAAAAGCGAAACCCGAGAAGAAAACATTCAAAGAGTACCAGCCGGGCTTTGTTCACATTGATGGGAAGTACCTACCCAAAATGGCTGACGAACCCAAGCGGCGTTACCTATTTGCCGCGATTGATCGAGCCACACGCTGGGTGTACGTGGAGTTACTCGACGACAAAAGCGCCGTCAGTGCCAAAGGGTTCCTTGAACGGTTAATCGAACAGGCGCCCATGAAGATTCAGAAGGTTTTAACAGACAATGGCAAGGAGTTCACAGATCGATTTGTCGCCACTGGGGAGCGCAAGGCTACCGGTAACGATATATTTGATCAAGTATGCAGTATCAATGGCATTGAGCACCGTCTGATCAGGCCTTGACACCCGCAAACGAACGGCATGATCGAACGATTCAATGGCCGAATCAGTGACATACTCAATACCACACGCTTTGACAGTTCGCAGGAACTGGAACAAACGCTGATCGACTATGCCAAGCGATATAATCACTTCATTCCACAGAAGGCACTGAACCGGAGCCCGTCTGTAGATGCTTTGAAAAAATGGCAAAAGACTCATCCAGAGTTATTTCGAAAGCATGTTTATAAACTCACGGGACTTGACACATAGGCCTTGATTTGTAAAGAATGAGACTTAATCTGACATTTTTGATAAAATCGAGTCAAAAGGAGTCAGATTATGACGAATATTGAAATGAAGATAATCAAGCCCAAAGTTGGCCTTTTGGAGTTGGCAAAACAATTGGGTAGTGTGTCACAAGCATGCAAAACGATGGGCTACAGCCGAGATAGTTTTTATCGTTTTAAACGTTTATACGAAAATGGTGGTGAAGACGCGCTGCGAGAAATCAGCCGTAAGAAACCGGTGGTGAAGAATCGTGTTCCTGAGCATGTAGAACGTGCAGTAATTGATATAGCGATAGACAATCCTGCGCTAGGACAATTACGTGCCTCACAAGAGTTGTTAAAACGAGGCATTGTGGTGTCATCTGGTGGTGTTCGATCGATCTGGTTACGCCATGACCTTGAGACCATGAAAAAGCGCCTGAAAGCGTTGGAGTCTCGTTCGGCTCAAGAAGGTATTTTACTGACCGAGGAACAGCTTGCAGCGCTTGAGAAAGCCAAATCGCAACGCGAAGCCCATGGAGAAATTCAAACGCACCACCCTGGATACCTTGGGGCACAGGATACGTATTTTGTCGGTACCATGAAAGGTGTTGGGCGTATTTATCAGCAGACTTTTATTGATACCTATAGCAAAGCGGCTCTCGCAAAGCTCTATATAGAGAAATCAGCGATCACAGCAGCTGATATGCTTAATGACCGGGTCATCCCATTTTTTGATGAATGCGAACTCCCCTTGTGTCGTATTCTTACCGACCGGGGCACTGAGTATTGTGGTAAAGTTGAGAGTCATGCCTATGAGCTTTATTTGGCTACTGAGAACGTTGATCACTCAAAGACCAAGGCCAATAGTCCTCAAACGAACGGTATATGTGAGCGTTTTCATAGAACCATGAAAAATGAGTTTTATGATATAGTCTTTCGTAAGAAGATTTATCGTTCGCTAGATGAACTGCAAGTTGACGTTGATCACTGGATCAGTAAATATAATGAACAGCGTCCACATAGTGGTAAGCACTGTTATGGTAAAACACCGATGCAGACATTTCGTGAGGCAAAGCATTTGGCGCTAGAAAAACAAATTCCTAGTGTCGAATTATCTGACAATAACACTCAACGGACAGTTGTTGTTTGATAATGTCTGTCAGATTAAGTTTTGATTTCTACACTTGATTTGAGGGATTCAAGCAGCGCCTCGACCTCTGACTCCGGTATTTCAGTAATGCCAAGTGGCTGAAGTTTTCCGGAAACCGCCAGCTTGAGTTCATCAAAGCCGGTCCGAAGCTTCGCGAGAGCATCCTTCAATTCCGCAAGCGTCTTTTCAGAGGCCTTCTTGTCATTGGCCGCTTCGGTTTCCAGCTTCTCGCTATTGTTCAAATTATTACGGGCAGTGGTTTCTGCCTTTTCCAGTTTTTTGATGGCCGCTTCCTGTTCGTCAGCCTTATCGATCAGCTTGGTCAGTGCTTCGATCTTTTGCTTGATCTCATCGGGAACCGGAACATTACCCTCAGCAAAGGGATGCTCGGTAGCGCCGCAGAGCGGACATGGCTTGCCGTCTTCCAGCTTGCTCCGGTGGTCTTCAAGCTCCTTGATTTTCCTGATGAAGGCCATTTCACGAAGAAGGGTCTCCTTCTCGGTGCGATATTCCCGGAGCAGTTTGTCACCCAGCAATTCGCTCAGAGCATCCTTGCCTTGGTGTAGATTTTTACCGGCGTTCTCCAGCTCCTGTTTCTTGAGCCCACATTGCTTGGGGGCTTCATCCAGTTTCTTTGTGGCGTCTGTCACGGCCGTATCGGCTTTTTTGAGATCAGTCTCTTTCTGCGTGGTTTCCTGTTGTTTAGCAAGCAGGTTACCGAGTTGTTCTTCAACACCGGCCAGTCCACTAATCAGCCACTCATCCCATGCATTCTCTCTGAGGTATAGCTCTGCTGCCTCCAACGTTTTCTCTGCGGCAGTCCGTTTTTCCAGTTCCTTCACCCGGGACTGCTTGTCGGTCTCAATCTTTCCGGCTTCCTTGGTACAGAAATCAGCGCCTTCTGCTACAGCCCTTGTCTGTTCGGTAATTTTTTGATCAAGAGACCGGATTTTCTGGATCAACGGGGCTGCCGTTTTCAGTTCCTCTTTGGCTTTGAGGGTGAGCTGTTCAGCAGCTTTGAGAGCCTCCGCTTGTGTGTTTGCAGATGATTCAAGCTCAGGAAGTGCGTCTTCATCCGTTTTCAAGGAGATCTGATCGTCAGCCTGCTGCTTGCGGAGGAATGTGAGCGTTGCGTATGTTCCGTCCAGTGATGCAGCCTTGGTGGCCTGTTCAAGTTTGGCCCGTTCCGGTTTGAAGGCTTCGGTATCTGTCTTCAGTTTGGCGGCGTCATCCGTAAGGCTGAGGATCTCCTTTTTCAGGTTCTCAATATTGGTCAGCCATGTGATGGCTTTGCCTGTTTCGGTTGATTTACCGGCAAGCTCGGTCTCCTGTTTCTGCTTGGCCGCAAGTTCGTCCTGAATTTCCTTTTCCTGTTCCGGTTCCAGAATCACGATGCCGGATGTTTCGGCGTTCAGGATGTTGAGTTTTTCCCGCTCATCACGCTGGCGCTCATGAACACGCCGTGAGATTTCCGAATAAATTTCGGTGCCGGTGATCTGCTCGAGGATTTTGGACTTCTGCTCAACGTCAGCCTTGAGGAAGGTATCGAAGCCGCCTTGTGCCAGCAGAATGGAGCGGGTGAAACGGTCGAAGTCCATCCCGGTTTTTTCTTCAATGATTCCACCGACAAGGCTCTTTTTGGTTTCGATAGGCTTGCATTTATCGGCATCAGCAATCTGGTGTTCCTGATCCTGCAGGTTGCCGTCAGCCTCTTTCCGTGCCCGGCGCTGTTCCCAGTGGCAGCGGAATCGACCAGCCTGGGATTCAAAGAGTACCTCGGCATAGCATTCACCGGTCTGGCGAGACATTATTTCATTCCCGCTCTTGGTGATTTTTCCAAGGCGTGGCGTGGCTCCATACAGGGCCAGACAGATGGCATCAAGAATCGTCGACTTGCCCGCACCAGTTGGACCGGTCAGGGCAAAGATGCCGTTGGATACATATTCGGGATCGGTGAAGTCTATGACCCATTCACCGTAGAGAGAGTTGAGGTTCTGAAATCTGAGTTCAAGTATCTTCATGTAGCCTCTCTATTCCGCATTAACGTCTTCTTCATGGAGAGACTTGATTATTTCGTTGTAGGAGACCGTCAGTTCCTCACGGTCTTCATCGGGCACCTCAAAGACATCCAGACAGCGGGTGAAAACATCTCCGGCATCCAGATCATCGAGGGTTTCATCTTCCGCGACCGTACTGATCACACGGTCCATGACACGCCGGTTTTTGATCCGGCGGATTTCCATGGCTGAGTCGGCCATAGCTTCGTCAAGCATCTCGCGCAGGTTGCCGATGATGTCGCTGCCAGTGTATTCAATCTCAAGCCATGCAGCGCTTTCTTCTTTTTTGAGCGCCTCCAGCTTCGCATGAATAGCATCCAGCGATCCGACAATACGAACCAGCTCCTGAAAACACGGTACAGGGAGCTCTTGGATATCTGGCGTGATGCTATTGAATTCAACAAGCACGACCTTCTTTTCCTGAGACGCTTCGCCATAGCCCATCGGGATGGGCGAACCACAGTAACGGATGTGTTCCGCGCTGCCGACCGCCTGAGGGACATGCAGATGGCCAAGGGCCAGATAATCGATTGACGATGGGAACACCTCCTCGCCGACATGCGCCAGCGATCCCACATAAAGCTCCCGGACACCATCACCGTCAACGGTCTTACCGCCTGCGGTAAAGAGATGGCCCATGGCAACAATGGGAACACCATCATGCCCGGCAGTTTTGAATTCGGCTCGTTTCTGTTCGGCAATGGCACAGACATCGGCGTAATGGTTTTTCAGCCCTTCAATGAGCTTGGCGTTTTTATCGTCGATTGTTTCTCCCGGCTCGACCGTCCGAATATCCTTGTCCCGTAAATAAGGAACAGCGCAGACAATGGCTTCCGGCTTATCATCTGCGTGAAGAACAAAAACCTCGTCCTCCAAGGCGTCGGTCATCGAGCCGACCACATATACATTCAGCGCCCGAAGCAGCTCCTTCGGGGCATTCAGAAATGACGGCGAATCGTGGTTCCCGGCAACGACCACAACATGACGGCAGCAGGATGCAGCCACCCGGCAGAGGAAACGATAATAGAGCTCCTGCGCCCGGTTGCTGGGCGTGCTGGTATCGAACACATCACCGGCAACCAGCAGGGCATCGACCTTTTCATCTTCGATGGTCTGAGCCAGCCAATCCAGAAACGCAGTGAACTCCTCATAGCGTTTCCGGCCGTAAAGTGAGCGGCCTAAATGCCAGTCTGATGTGTGGAGCATTCTCATTGAACCTCCTGTATACCTGGCGTCAAAGGTCTCTTTTTGAATTCTGCCTGCCAATCTTTTAAGGCAGTAAAGTCAGTTTCAAGCTCATCTGGTGCCGGCAGTGGAACTGGTGCTTCAAGAGGCTGGGAATGTTCATACCTCGAATACTTGGTCATCAAATCGTCAAAGTATTTGCAGTCGGTTTCTGATATCTTGGCCAAGTTGCCGATTTTTCCCATTGTATTTATTGCCCGACGTTATCGCTGGACAACATCAGCGATCAACTCGCACTCAATCATACGTTCTAGAAGGATTCTAAAATCACTGCAAAGTGCCTTGGCATAGGGCTCATAAACCTCTTTTCCGTGTTCATTCAGGAGTTTCTTGGCTTTTGAAAGTCGATCATTGATGAGTTGGTTGAGAGCCTTATCCGGTTTTTTTGCGAAAAGCGGAGTATCACCCGGCTCCCCAGTCCCCCAAGATTCTTCCCGAATACAAATGATTTCAGGCTCAATGCTGAACTTTTTAGCATAATCCTGAACCATTCCTAAAAGTGAAAGGCGATGGGTGAATATGATAACTTGTCTTTCGGAGGCTATTGCGCAGAGACGTTGAACGACCGCCTCTTCATAATCCTGATCAAGTGATGAGATAGGGTCATCAAATACAAATGGAGCCGGATAGGTTCTGCCTGTAACATCAGCAAGAAACGCCGCAATTGATACGATACGATTCTCACCTTCACTTAGAACTTCATTCAGGTTGTGGGCGGCTCCGTCCAGCTGAAGTGTGTGGAGGACCTTGCCTTTTGAAACCTTGGATTTGATTAGCTTTACCTTGAGTCGAGATGCCCCTAAGGCTTTGAGCTCGTCGTTAAACCGCTGAACAAAAGCATCCGTAATAAGTGTCTCTGCCAACTCTCCCTTTTTCGTGGATAAGGCTCTGGAGTTGGTTTTCTTTTTAGCTTCCTGAAGTCGTTCGAGTGACTGCAGGCGATTTAGCTCTTTCTGAATCGCAGTTTTCTGTTCAGCGAACCACTTCTTTGACTGGAGGTTCTTTAATTGAGACTGCAGCTCAACGCGATTATCCTTTTCAGCATCTTCCTCGAATTTCTTGGCGCTGTCCTCATAGCCTTTTGAGATTTTTTGAATTCCTTCAATCCATTCAGAAGACTGGCTGGCGGCCCCCAAGGCATCTTCTGAGTCAAGTGATGGTACTTTTGATTTTCTGTCTTGAAGAGCAGTGACGGTATCATTCAGCGCCTTGACAATATCCTGATCCTCAATGCCAGCAGCATCGATTTTTGTTTTTAACGCCTCGGGACTGGGAATATCGGGCAGAGCATCGATAGCCTGTTTGGCCTCTCTGGCTGCTTCTGTAGCCTGTTTTTGTGTTTGACCTTTTATGTACGATTCAAAAGAGGTGAACCGTTGTTTGGCTTCCTCGGATAAAGGTTGATGGCAAAGTACACAAACAGAATCATCCTGAACATGGGGAAACTCTTGTCCAGTGTATGCCACTTCTTCCGAATATTTTCGTGCGGCACTCCATAGCTCTTTCCAGATATCAGATCCAACACCTTCGAGTTTCGCGCCACTGAAAACGTCTTTTGCCGCTGCTTCAGCGGTTGATTTTTTCAGAATGGATTTCTTTTTTGCTGCTATGATCCTTTTGCAATTCTCATCAGACAGTTGGCTTAGGTAAGTCTGTACATCCTTAACAAGGCCATCAGCGTGGCTTTTTTTAGTCCTGAATTGCTTCGCTTTGTCAGCGGGGGATGTCACAGAAATTCTTTTTTGAAGATCCTCAATTTCTTTTTCATTTTCCGGTGAGAAAGAGCAATGGGTCTCAACGTCATCAGTTGTTGTTTTGGCGCTAAGTTTTTCAACCCAAGCCGCTCCGGTGGAGCCGAGGAGAGCATTTGGTATGCTCGGCATTTTTGACTTTAGTGTTCCGGCCTCTGCATCGAGTTTTGCCGCTACTTTTTCACAGACATCAATTAGCCTGCTGAAAAATGACAAAACCGGAGGTTCATAGCTGACCTCGTCTTCGCTCCCCATAAACACCCGGCCAAACGAAGTATCAAAAATATCAACGGAGCACAGGTCGTCACACACTCCCGAGCCTGCCCATTCATGTTCCGCCGGGGTGCTGCTCTTAAGAAACGAGACCTTTGCTTTCTGCGCTGTATCATCTGGTGAAAACACATTGTTGTGCAGTTGACCACGGATACAATCTCGGGCTCCGCAAACATGCTTGAGGAGCCTCACATAACCGGATTTACCTGAACCATTATGCCCATAAACAACGGCAATATTGCTCTTACCGAAATCAAGTGGCGTCCGAGGAGCCAGCTTGTTTACACCGGCAATTTCGCTGATGGAACATAAACGTATTTCTTCAGAATCATGCGCATCAAAAGCCCCAGCGGGGATGCTACAATCTATATCAGGAAACTCTTTATTGGCTTCCTGCTGACATAATATCGCCAGATCAGAAATGGCTGCATCATTCAGATTGCCGGATTCAAGTAAGCGTTTTGCGGCGACTTGGAGCCACTTTGGTCGTTGTGTTAACCATTCCGTTGTTGTTGAAGAAACCATCTGCCCATTCTCCCTTTAGATTAAACATACTTCCCTGAAAAGTCCTCGAACGCATTTGTAACAGCGAACTCAACCTCTTTGCCCAGAGCTTTGAAGTGTTCCTTGCCGCATGCGATTTTGGCCTTTTCAGTTGGGCGTAGCGCATCGGTGAATAAGGTGCTTTTGGTCTCAACGACAAAGTAGAGTTTCTCTTTGCCATCCACCTCAATTAATACAGCCCAGTCCGGATTGTAGGTGCCCAGAGGCGTGTCAATTTTGAACCAGTCCGGGAGCTTGGCGTAGAGCTTGATGTCATCGCTTCGTTCAAAGGCAGTGGCAAACTCCAACTCTACATCGGAATCGTAAACCACATGGTCAAAGACCGACTTCTGGCTTTCGACCATGTTTTTCTGCAGGTAGCCAAACAGCTCGTTGTCGCTGAACAGTTCCTGAGCGTAAAAATGTTCATCCCCGATCTTGTGATACTTAATCCCGTCCACCACAAAGAGACGCATCTGGTGCTGAATGATGGTCGATACCTGCTCGATGAATTTCTGGGGGTTATCTTTGAATAACTTAAGGCAGCCACTGTCGTTGATAATCTTAACGATTGTCCGGCGTGTCAGGTTGGTTTCGTTTTGCAGATAAGTGATCAGATCCGGGAGCTCGAAAGATTGTGACTCGTAGACACTGGCTGTTTCCTGAACCTGTTCTACGTGAACGCCGCCACGATCAATCTCGGCTTTGGCCTTTCGATAAATAAACCTGGCTTTGCCCACCTGCAGATTCGCCTTGATCTCTTTAGCGCATTGTTTGGCAAGTGCCTGCACATCAAAATCCACTCTAAAGGTGGTTTTGTATTTGATCCGGTCCCATAGCTCCTTGAACTCCGGGCTTAGAAATACGGCCTTATTCAGCGACACCTTCTTCTTGTCGTCACGGTTCTTGATATTGAGATTGCCGGACACTTTCTTCAGCACAGCAGCAATTTGCGGGGCGTGCTCTTTGAATTCCTCTGGCAGTTCCAGCTCGCCGCTTTTCAAGGCTGTTTTCAAGGAGTCTTGAACTTTGCCTTTGGTGTCAATGTAACCAGTGGTTTTCAGGTGATCCCACAGTTTTTTGGAGGCATCGACACCAAGGTATTCATTGTTGTAGTCGTCAACCGGAACAACGATGTTGGCAAACAGGTGCTCTTCAACCACGCCGAATTTAATGCCTTCTTCCTGCTCAATCTCTTTCTGCAGTTGCTCGGCAAATTTTTCATAGGACTCGTTGGCCATAACCGTGAGGGTGTTGACCTCAAAACCATGGACCCGCTCACCATCCTGATTGACACATATACGCAGACCACGGCCAATTTCCTGCCGTTTCTTGATAACGGAATTGGTCTCGTTGAGCGTACAGATCTGGAATACGTTGGGGTTGTCCCAGCCTTCTTTCAGAGCGGAGTGGGAGAAAATAAACTTCAGCTTTGAGTCAAAGCTGAGCAGCTTCTCTTTCTCCTTCATGATCAGGTTATAGGCGCTCTCATCCGCTGCAGTATTGCCAGAGGCATCCTTCAGCATTTCGTTGCCGGTAGCGTCTTTCTTTTTATCGACGGCAAAATACCCGTTATGCACACCGGCAGCCACTGTATCCAAGTCGGCCCCTTCAAAGAGGGTGCTGTATTTAGGTTTGCGGATTGCCCGGGCATACTCCTCTTCAAACATCAGAGCGAATTTTCCCTTTTGCGGATTGCCGTCCTCGTCGTACCAGCGGTAATTGGCCACCTTGTCGATGAAAAACAGGCTGAGGACCTTGATGCCCTGAGGACGCAGGCGCATCTCTTTATCCAGATGCTCCTCAATGGTCTTGCGAATCTGAAGGCGCTTGTATTCATCCGGGTCGACCTCGCCGATAGCCTGACCCAGTTTTAGGATCTCCGGTTTGCTGGTGAAACTGATGTATTCATTGCCTTTTTCGCAATAGATATCTTCGATGATGTAGCCATCGTAAATCTCACGGTCGCCGCTGTATTTTGCATCCCGCAGATCAGCGCCGCTTGAGACCACCACGGATTTTCGTTTGATGTTGCCATTCTTCATGCGGCAATCGATCTCGATTTTAGCGGTGATCGGACTCTTCTTGTTGTTCGCGCTCAAGAGCTTTATATAGGCTTTGTTGTGGCCGTCTTTGACTTCAACTCCGGCAACTTCAATCTGCTTGACCAGTTTCTGTTCATAGGCATCAACCGAATCCAGCTTGTAAAGCATGTGATGCTTGTCGATATGAGTAGCGGAGTAACGAAGAGTGCAAAGCGGATTGAGTGATCGAATAGCCTCTTTACTCTTTGACGTGGTGTCTACGCTCTGCGGCTCATCCACGATAACAATAGGGTTGGTTTCCTGAATGTATTCAATCGGCTTGGCCCCTGTCATCCGGTCATGGGATCGGTGGATAATGTTGGCCTTGTTCTCCTTTTCCGGGTCGGTGAAGCTTTTTCGGAAAGCATCGATATTGATCACCATGATCTGAATGTCCGGACTGGTGGCAAAGTTTCTCACGTCGGAAAGCTTGCTGGAGTCGTAGACAAACGCATCAAAAGTCACATTTTCATAGAGCTCTTTAAAATGCTCGGCAGTAATCTCTAAAGACTTGGCAACCCCTTCCTTGATCGCGATGGACGGCACCACAATGATGAATTTGGTGAAGCCGTAGAGCCGATTCATTTCAAAGATGGAGCGCAGATAGACATAGGTCTTTCCGGTTCCGGTCTCCATCTCCACGGTAAAATCCATGGAGTCCATTTTCTCGGAAGGAGCCAGCCCGTTCTGCAGCTGTATCTTGCGAATATTTTTGTGGATGTCCTCATCCAGCAGCTTTAAGCGGTTTCCAATACCCAGATTATTTTCCATGCCGGGAATGACCTGTTGGGTCGTGTACTGCAGCGGAGCCACGGTAAAATTGGTCCGGCAAATTTCCTGCCCCTCAAACACTCCGGCAACGGATTCTATGGCCTGTTTCTGGAAGTCCAGATTCGGATCAAATTGTATCTTCATCTTACAAGCTCCTTACATCGACAATGCCAGCCTGTTTGAGAATCTGAACCGCATTGGTTTTGACCACGTCATCTTTGAACCCGGAGTCCTTGAATACCACGCGCATGATTTCCGGATTAAGCTCATCCTTCAGCTTGGCAATGCCTTCGACCACTTCGAGAGAGATGGCATCTGCAAGACAGATAATGAGCGCCCCCATACCGATATCGAACACCTTTTGTCCGGCGATAGCGTGTTCAGTGATAGGCAGGGTCAAGTCGAGTCCGTACTTAAGCAGGATCTCGTAAAGGACATCTTCCTCACGGCGGTCGGTTTTGATATTGGAAATAAAGTCTTCGAGGGTGCGCTCCGTCATATCAAAGTCCACTTCCCATGGCTTGATATTGGTGGAGTCGAGCTTGAAGACCTTGAAGCCAAGATCGCCGTGGTAATCGGGATTTTCTTCTTTGATCTTGGCAGCCGCCCGACAGATGCGTTCTTTGCTTATCTCGGTCAAAACCAGTGGCCTATCTCTTTTTTTCAGGAAGGCTATGGAATTTTGGACGGTTTTTAATGTTAAACCAGATGCTGTCTTAATTTGTTCTTCAAGATTTTCGGGGAGCTGTACACTTATGAATTTATGGTTGGCAGAATACTCCTTGTTATATTTCAATAATGCATGCGAAGTAGAACCAGAACCGGCAAAAAAATCCAGTATGATGTCATCGCTATCTTTCGAACAGCCAAAGCTCAAAAGTCGACTAAGTAGTGTTGTTGGCTTTGGATAATCAAAAAGCTTCATGTGTAGAAATCAAAACTTAATCTGACAGACATTATCAAACAACAACTGTCCGTTGAGTGTTATTGTCAGATAATTCGACACTAGGAATTTGTTTTTCTAGCGCCAAATGCTTTGCCTCACGAAATGTCTGCATCGGTGTTTTACCATAACAGTGCTTACCACTATGTGGACGCTGTTCATTATATTTACTGATCCAGTGATCAACGTCAACTTGCAGTTCATCTAGCGAACGATAAATCTTCTTACGAAAGGCTATATCATAAAACTCATTTTTCATGGTTCTATGAAAACGCTCACATATACCGTTCGTTTGAGGACTATTGGCCTTGGTCTTTGAGTGATCAACGTTCTCAGTAGCCAAATAAAGCTCATAGGCATGACTCTCAACTTTACCACAATACTCAGTGCCCCGGTCGGTAAGAATACGACACAAGGGGAGTTCGCATTCATCAAAAAATGGGATGACCCGGTCATTAAGCATATCAGCTGCTGTGATCGCTGATTTCTCTATATAGAGCTTTGCGAGAGCCGCTTTGCTATAGGTATCAATAAAAGTCTGCTGATAAATACGCCCAACACCTTTCATGGTACCGACAAAATACGTATCCTGTGCCCCAAGGTATCCAGGGTGGTGCGTTTGAATTTCTCCATGGGCTTCGCGTTGCGATTTGGCTTTCTCAAGCGCTGCAAGCTGTTCCTCGGTCAGTAAAATACCTTCTTGAGCCGAACGAGACTCCAACGCTTTCAGGCGCTTTTTCATGGTCTCAAGGTCATGGCGTAACCAGATCGATCGAACACCACCAGATGACACCACAATGCCTCGTTTTAACAACTCTTGTGAGGCACGTAATTGTCCTAGCGCAGGATTGTCTATCGCTATATCAATTACTGCACGTTCTACATGCTCAGGAACACGATTCTTCACCACCGGTTTCTTACGGCTGATTTCTCGCAGCGCGTCTTCACCACCATTTTCGTATAAACGTTTAAAACGATAAAAACTATCTCGGCTGTAGCCCATCGTTTTGCATGCTTGTGACACACTACCCAATTGTTTTGCCAACTCCAAAAGGCCAACTTTGGGCTTGATTATCTTCATTTCAATATTCGTCATAATCTGACTCCTTTTGACTCGATTTTATCAAAAATGTCAGATTAAGTCTCATTCTTTACACTTCATGTTTTCAAAAAGACCCATCAATTCATTTGTCCCAGTTTTAGTAGAACCGACATCAAGGAGAATCGAGCTTGGCGTTTTCGTGTCGCCTTTTAGTATCCTTTCCTCATAATAGAGTTTCTTTTTAGGAGATGAATCGTCTGACATTCCAAACTTAATTCGTCCGTCATCCAATAATTTATTAAAGTCTTGTTTATTTATGGCCCAGCTACGACCATTTGGCGGGAAATATTCTTGACCAGTATTGAGATTTACGATGCCGTAATTTGTATCGCCACCTGGCTTATTTGCATCAATTGGTACAAGCTTCCAAGGTCCTCTTGGATCATTATCTGGATTTGAATAGTCAGATGGATCAAGCGGAACACCATAGAACAAAAGTTCTTCCCGCTTTTTGGCATAAACTAATGTGTGATTGTGATTTAGAGAAATTTCCTGATCATCTGAAATGGATGTTCTCGACTGCCAAATGAGGTTGTTGACAAAATTTTCTTCACCAAAAATTTCGTCACATATTTTTTTTAGGTTTGATTGTTCAACCTCGTCAATAGATATAAAAATAACCCCATCATCCTTCAGCAGATTCCGGGCAAGCTTCAGACGTGGATACATCATATTCAACCAATCAGTATGGTATCGTCCACTGGTTTCCGGGTTGTTTGAGAGGTTTCGGCCGTCACCATCCACCTGACCGGTGATCTCTTTATAGTTTTTGATGTTGTCCTTGAAGTTATCCTTGTACACAAAATCTTTACCAGTGTTGTAAGGTGGATCGATATAGATCATCTTCACTTTCTTGTGATAGCTTTTCTGCAGGAGCTTGAGGACTTCAAGATTGTCTCCCTCAATAAAGACGTTTTTCGTGGTATCCCAATCTACTGATTCTTCCTTGCACGGGCGCAAAGTTCCAGTGCTGGGCGTCTGGGCGATCATCCGGGCTTTGCCCTTGCCGTTCCATGTAAAGCTGTAGCGTTCATCGCGGTCGTCCACAAACGTGCCGAGCACTTCCTTCAGGGCTTCAAAGTCCACCTTGCCTTCGGTGAATGTTTCCGGAAATAGCTCCTTCAGCTTGCCAACGTTTTCGGCTACGATGTCCATTGTTTTACCATCCATTTTTTCCATGATTAAACCTCTCTTATTACAGGCTCGCAGCCAGTTGCTGGAGCTCTTGTTCAAATTTCTTGATTTGTGTATTCAGCTCCACCTGCCGGTTAAAAGCCGCTTTCTTCAGCTGCCCGCGCAGCTCCGATATTCTTGATTCAATTTCCCGGCACCGCGTCAGCTGTTCCAAACGGTCTCCGGCTTTGCCGATCGTAAAGGCCCCGGATAACACCGAGCATTCGTATCCAGTAAACCGATCCGTCCAGGCATTGTATAAAGTGCCGTAGGTCTGAAGCGGCATACTGTCCCACGCAAGTGATGCGATAAAGGCGGCTTCTTGGGTCTTCAATGCCTCGCAATTCATCCAGCCGGTGGTGTAGAAACGCTCGGCAACAAAAGCTCCATGTTCGGCCTGACTGAAACGCTTGGGAGCAACGCTCAGGGCGATATCCCCGCTTTCGGTGTAGAAGCCCAGCATCAATGGATACGGAATAACCCGGTGGATGATCTCGGCAATTCGTTTGTGGCCTTTCTGGGAATTCATTTCGACCTGCAAAACCGCCACCTCAAGGTATTCCCGCTCATTGTCTCTGTAAGGAAGAACCGGGCAGGTCGAAGGCTTCAGGGTGTATTCCCAGTACACGGTTTTCACGTTTTCTCGGAATAGCTTTTTATCGCTGGCGACAAGCTCTCCACTTTCAAGAAATTGCTTTTTGGGAACCCGTTTACCCAGCAGGGCGGCCTCCGGAAAGGAGATGGCAATCCAGACATTTTCAATGGCAGGCTTAAGTGTATCAGTCATGTTCCACCTCCTCACCCAGCAGGATCAGGTAGCTGACCACTTCAAAGTCATCCATGCCCTTAAAGCTGTTTTTATTGATTACGGTGCCGCCGGGAGAGAAAAGACTCTCCACGCCGCGCTCTTCAGCTGCGCCGGTCAGGGCCTGCACTGCTTTTGAAAGCAGGTCGCGGTACTGCGACATATCGGAACCACCTCGTGTCAGATCAGAAAGACGGGTTGTGGCTGCGCCATCAACGGACTTTCCATGGATGCTCATCTTTTTCAGCAGATCCAGAATCTTTTTGGTCTGTGTGAACTGTAAAAGAACGGAACCGTCGTTCTTCACATAAACCAGATAGTATGGCGACAAGGCATAGGTGGAGTCTGAAACGGTTTGAGCGCCTTCATTTCTGAGGCAGAAAATCACTCCGGGTGAGAACTCATCTTTTAAAGAGTTATCGATGGTGGCCACGGCATATGCGCCAGATGGTATCCGCTCCAGCAGGTTCTCATGCTCTTTTATGTAATCGCTGAGATCCATGCGGAAGTCGTTCAATGTGAGGTCGGTGATGGAAATGCCACCCTCGACGTCATCAATATCGACGACTTCGTTCTGAAGTTTTTCGAGCTGTTTACGACGGTATTCGAGGTCATTCATTTTTCCTGAATCAGTAAACTTAATGACGTTCTCTTCACCGGTGGCCGAAATATCCAGCAGGACCATGCGGCCGGAAACGCGGGCCTCAAGATTGATGTATTCATCCAGCTCCATGTTGGGCCAGAAGTTCACCAGTTGGATTTTGTCATTTTTCGAGCCCAGTCGATCCACACGGCCAAAACGCTGAATGATTCGAACCGGATTCCAGTGGATGTCGTAGTTGATCAGGTAATCGCAGTCCTGCAGATTTTGCCCCTCTGAAATACAGTCCGTGGCAATCAGTAGGTCAATTTCAGCAGTGAGAGAGGAATCGATCTTGTCACGCTCTTTTGATACCGGAGAGAAGGAGGTGATGATTGAGGCCAGATCTTTGCGTATGCCGGGCATCTCGGTTTTGTTTTCTCCGGAGCCGGTAACCAAGGCAGCATAGACTCCAAGCTCCCGCTGTGCCCATTTTGCTGTGTTTTCATATAGATACTTTGCAGTATCTGTAAATGCGGTAAAAATGATGAGCTTTTTATTTTCCGGGTTAATCGGGTTGGTGACTTTGTAGCGAATGAGCTCCTTCAGTTTCCTGAGCTTTTCATCTTGTGGAGCCTTAACTGCTCGTGCAGACGAAATGAGCTTCTCCAGAATTTCCCGATCCTCCTCAAGCTCTTGTTTCCAGCGAACCGTGTCCATGTCCTGAATCAGGACTTTGACTTTCTTGCCGACAACAAAAGGAGAGAAAGCGTCATCTTCAATTTCAATCTCCTCGATATCAAACTCTTCAACAGCCGCGTTGTTGTCATGGTCTGCAATTTTCTGAATCAACCCTGTTACCTCGTCGAGCAGTTTTTCCAGCGTCATGGTGAAGGAGTTGATTGAGCTTTCCATTCGCTTGAACAGGTTAACCCGCATCAGATGGATCAAGCTCTGTTCACGGTCGACCTGTCTGAACACAGAACCGCCAGCAACCTTGCGGTCATACTTGCGGCTGTACTCTTCAGCCTTTTGCGGCAGGACATATTTCAGTGGAGCATAGGCGCTTAAATTAAGCAGCCGAATGTCTCTGTTAATACTCTCAAGAGCCGGGAAGCGTCCCTCTGTATCAATATCTGTCTTGATATTGACGGGCTTTAGCCGCTCCGGGAATTTTCCGATTTCCGTTACATCATAATATTTTTCGATATGTTTTCTGGATCGGGCAATGGTGAGAAGATCCAGCAACTTGAAATAGTCAAAATTCAAAGTCTCCAGCAGGGACTCGGTGGTTCTTTCGCTGTCGTCCAGATTCAGCCATGCATTGAAGCGGGTCTGGGCCATTTTCAATGTCTGTTCTATGCTGGTGATGCCATTGGTCTTCAGCGCGTCGTCTTTTGCCTCAACGATAAAAGCTACTTGGTTTTTCAGGTCGTTCATCCGGTTGTTAACCGGCGTCGCTGAAAGCATCAGTACTTTTGTTTTTACACCTGCCTTGATGATCTCATTCATCAATTTGGAATAGCGGGTCAGAGAATCATCCTTGCGGGCCGGGTTGTTCCTAAAATTGTGAGACTCGTCGATAACGATCAAGTCGTAGTTACCCCAGTTCAGGGTCTCTAAATTAATCTCCCCGGACATTCCTCGCACACGGGTCAGATCCGTATGATTGAGGACATCATAATTGAACCTGTCCGAGGCCATGATGTTTCGTTTGTCATTAACCGTATATAATGTCCAGTTTTCCCGAAGCTTTTTGGGGCATAAAACCAGAACGCGGTCATTGCGGAGTTCGTAATATTTAATGACTGCCAGTGCCTCAAAGGTCTTACCCAACCCCACACTGTCTGCGATGATGCAACCGTTGTAGCGTTCAATTTTATCGATGGCTCCGAGTACGCCATCCCGCTGAAATTTGTAGAGTTTCTGCCAGACCTGTGTGCTCTTGATTCCGGTCTGGGTCTTGATGATTTTGTCCTCATCCAGCTCGCCGATAAAATCCCTGAAGATATTAAACAGAGTCAGAAAGTAGATTTGCTGGGGAGTTTTATCGGAATAAACAAGCGCAAGTGCGTCCTGAAGAATCGCTTCAAAATCATGGCTGTTTCTTCCTGAAGCCCACAGATCATCAAACCACTTGATGAGTGAATGTGCCTCATCGGAACTGCGAAAGCAGGTATTCATATGGTGGGATTCAGATGGAACGATACCCAAGCCGTCAGTGGTAAAAGATGAACTGCCCACAATGGCGAGATGCTCATCGCTATCGGTATGAGATAAATGAATAAGGTTCTGGTGGACCGATGATGGCAATTCGCGGACTTCGCATTTCTGTTTCAGCCACTCTGAGCACTCCCGTGCAATCCGAGTAACATCAAGTCGATTGCGTAAACGACGGTCCAAGTGATTTCCGGGTAGGTTTTTAAGGAAGCCTTCTCCATCTCCATGACATGGAACAAGAAGCCTGAACTTAGAAACTTTTGAAAGCTCCTTTTTCAGTTCGTCATAGGCGTAAAGAGAAAACAGAGCGGAAACGACGGAAAGAGTGCATCCGGTAGCAATATTTCCTTTGAGCTCGGAAACAACATTACCCAGAGATTTATTATCAAGTATTCCCGCAGACTGCTTCACTGATCTTCACCCTCTTTAGAATCACTTGCTTTCCCGTCACGAACCCATGTATCGACCTCGTCTTTCTTGAATTTCCAAAGACGACCGATTTTATGGGCGGGCATGCCTTTTTCGCTTATCCACTTATAGACGGTATCTCGCTTGATCCCGAGATAGTCTCCAATTTCATCTACGGACAACCATCTGTCTTCCATTTTCGACTCCATCATTCTTTGAGGGCCGTCCAAACGGCTCGTCAAGTTGTTTAACCGGACAGCATCCCATAGCGGCACAATCCGGCTATATTAGGTTAAACAGGGTTAAAGATATATAGATGAAATGAAAAAATCAAGCTTTCTTTCCGGATTTAACCGAGTTTAGCCGAATTTCTTGCCATCCCAGTACCAACGGGGAAGGCGCAAACTGCCTCGGAGGATATGGTCGAGGCCATGGTATGTCCAGCAAGAGAAAAGTCGATCTTGGCATTCAGCGACCACAAGAACCCGCTGATACATGCTGCTTCCATTCGGATCGAATGCCTCCAGCCGGTCAATAGGCGGCAGGTCAAAGCCGGGATTGGCGAAGGTCATCAGCTCACCATGGACCAGATCCCAATCGCCTTCCGGGCGGGGCATGGCATTTTTTGGCAACTGGATACTGTTCTGGGTTCGGGTATCGGCCAGCGGATCGACAGTGCCGGTGGCCAGTATGCAGCTCTCCGGGACTTCCAAGGCCGGGAATCCGGCGGGCAGCTGGTAGAGTCTGCCCCAAGTGGTGGCGGGTTCGATGCTGATGGCCCGGGTGCAGAACCGGTCAAAGTTCCAGAATCCCTTTTTCAGGGTTCCGTAGACAAAAAGCCGGAGGTGGTTGTCGTTATTCTTCATGCTTTCACTCCTTCGGGTAAGGTTCCTTTACGTTCCTGACAGACAAATCTGAATGGATGGCTCTGCCACTCCTTGAGGGCTTCATGGCGGAAGGTCAGCATGGTGAGCGGCGGAATTTCCAGTTCGCGCCAGCCACGCAGGTCATCCAGAGCGGCTTCGATATATTCCGGTTCCGAGGCTTAGAGCACCGCCCGGTGTTTACGGCTGTAGCGCAAGGATAGCGGCTTGTTCCCCTTGATGACGGTGATGGCCCCGGGATCGAGTCGTGAGGCCAACACGGCGCTCATTTGGCCGCGACACAGGCGCAGGGCTTTGCGGAAGCCTCTGCCGTCGATGGTTCCGTCGGGTGCAAAGCGGTCGGCCAGCCGGAAAAACAGCTCGCTGTCCACCTCGGCATAGCGCGGCAGGCCGAGCCTGCGGAACAGGTAATCGGCGTTGTAGATGGTGCCGTTGTGAGTGCCGATGATGATGCCGAAATTCTGGAAGAGTGGCTGATCCGTCGTGGCTTTATCATCGTTGATTCGGAGGATGACGGTGAGTGAAATCCGCCTGTGGCAATGTTTGGAAGAGCACCCGAAGCAGAATGTTGCGTGGTGTGAATGGCAGGATGCATTTGGCGGCTGGGATTCCTTCAGTGGGTTTGAGAGGAAATTTCTGCAGCTGACTAATCAGCGTGCGTCTGCGGTCAATTGCAGAACCGACTGTGGACAGTGTCAGAAATATCAGCCTGCTTGGGCATGCCCCTTATGCGCTGATCATTCCAACCCGCAAGCAGATGACACCCCGGGCCGAGGATCTCCTGAGCCGGAGCGGTTCAATATGTATCGTACTGAGCGAGGAATTTTCCATTCAAGCCAATGGCAGCCTGAAAGTTCTCAGGTCAGCGACCGATGTATTTGCATCATTTCAGGCCGATATACCAGAGCCGGATTCCGGTGGCATGGTCCATTTCGACACGCCTGCTGGTATCAACTGGAGCGGCATCACCATCAAGTTTACTGACGGCCACACCGTTTCCATCCGCACCACAAAATCACACGGCCAGTACAATTACACCCAGATGGGAATGGCCAACACCAGAAACGGTAACCCGACCATTCCTTGGGAGCTCCTCAGAGCCTTTGCCGAATCACGCGGGCAGATTGATTGGCAAAGCCAGCATGCCTCCTTCAAGGTCAAAGACCAAAAACCGCGCCTGTCAAAAAAGCTCCGGGAATTTTTCCGGCTGACAGACGATCCGATTGAATACCTGAAGGAAGAAGGCTGTTACCGATGCCTTTTCACAATCAAGCCCGAGGGGGATGACGACTCAGCCTATATCAACGAGGAAGCGCTCTATGAATAAAGTCAGACCGTCGGCGAAGCAGGTGTCCATGTATCTGGAGCGGTGGGATTCGTTGGACAATTATGTACTGCAGGAGGGCAGCCTCAGAAAGCTGTTCGCCGAGACGTACCCCCGAAATATCGATATGGATGATGTCCTGATCAAGGTCTGTTCGCTGAACGACTTTTACAGCACAAACATTTTTTCACCGTTTACCGTTGCCCAACACATAGTCGATCTGGATATCGACCAACGCCTCGGCAATCGGGATCTGACTCTCGTAAACGACACTGCCGTGGTTAAGGTTAACGGCCAGAAGACCATCAATTTTTATTCGTTTGCCACCAAGTATTGCAGCCACCATTTCCCGGAGGACTATCCGATCTATGACAGCTTTGTGGAAAAGATGCTCATGCACTTCAAGCGGGTGGATAAATTCTACAAGTTCAAGAAGGACGACCTGAAGCACTATCCGACATACCACGCTATTTTAATGGAGTTCAGCAGGTTCTATGGGCTGGAAGGCTTCACCCTCAAAGAGGTCGACAAGTACCTCTGGCAGGCGGGCAAAGAATACTTTCCAAAGCAATACTGACCGCTGGAAATCCGAATAAATATCACTTCTCGAAACCTGCGAGAGACTTTTGGTTTGTAAAAATGGGTGGTTTGACTCGACCATTCGATGCCTTAACACAACCGCAAAATACCGTCATTCGGCTAAATGCTTAATCTGAAAGGATATCTGTAACAGGACGCGTGTCGGACCCTGTCCGAAGAAAACAGAGAATACCGCCCCAAACAGAGAATGAACGTGGGGAGAATGGAGAGAATCTGGTGGCTGGAGAGAGGTTCCGGAAAGATGTCAAAACGGACGAAACCCTTTGAATACAAGGGGAAAAAGAAAACCCGCCTACCCAGAGAATCACTCTGGAGAGACGGGTTGTCTTTTTCTAAATGGTGGAGGCGGGGGGAGTTGAACCCCCGTCCGCGAATCCTCCACTTTCGGTCCTACATGCTTAGAGCCGTTTACTGGATTTGACCTTCGGGCAGCCAACGGTCAGGCATCCTTCAGGCGATTCTGCCAAGTTTAACCATCTATCGGCAGACACGATAGGCAGCGATTCTGTGCAAATGTCGCTCGATTCAAACCCACAGACAAGTAAGAGTGAACGTCAGCGGGGCTTAAGCCGCTAAAGCGTAGTTGTCGTCGTTTGCAACTATATGTTTGAAAGGGTTTTACGAGGGTCTTTCATCCTCGGCATGCCCCTAGAGCTTCGCGATCCCCGTCGAATCCAGAAAACGCCCCCAAGTGACCGCACGAGTATAACAGATTTTTTCGGCTTCGATCGTTGCGGTGTTGACGAGATGAGCAGAGTTCGGCAGCGTCGCCACTCTTGGGCGCATCGCTTTTACAGGGTTCCCGGACCCGTGCCGGGGCGCCAGGACTGCGTACGTGAACTGTTTTCGTTGAAGCGATAATCGATTACCCGCCCGCTTGCGAGAGAGACGAGGATAGTCAATGTTTGCACCTTTTTGCGAGCCGTCACCGCGTTGTTGGCCAGAGTACCGGCAGCCGCAGCGCCCACCGTCGTGGCAACCGCTCTTCCCAGGCCGTCGCCGATCTGATTGCCGAGCAGGCCGCCGGCAATTGCGCCCACCACACCGGCGCCCTCTTTTTTCAAGCGGTCGTTGTTGTTGTAGCGATAAACAAGGGTTCGTGTTCCCGCTTTTGAATCCGTACGTACTTCCACAGGTTCGCCGTAAATCGCTCTGACCTGCGCCTCGGTCGTTACGTTTCTTTGAATATTGGCTTGAATCGAACCGTATTCCATTATCTGTCCGCTTTGACAGCCGGCCAACGACAGAGCGGTTGTCAGAAATATAATTTGCGTAACGCGCTTCATACACACCTCTTAATTTTGCAAAATTTAATTGTACGACATAATAGGGCACGGCCCAATAGCGTTTACTCTATTCTCATCCTCTATAGCGAGATCATTATGACTTTTTTCGACCGTTTCTCTTTCATCGCCATGCTTGCCGCCTTGATGGGGCTTTCCGCTTTGGGGATCGACGCTGTTCTTCCGGCTTTCCCAAGTATCAGCCGGACGTTCGCGCTTTCAGGGGAGCGGATAAACAGCATCCAGCAGGTAGTGTACGTGTTCATGCTGGGATTTTCATTGATGCAACTCTTTTTCGGCATTATGGCGGATATTGTCGGACGCAAGGTGATGCTGCTTTTCGGGCTTGTTGTTTATGTCGGCGCCTCGGCATGGATTCTGTTCATCGATTCTTTCCCCTATCTCCTTTTGGCGCGTTTCTTGCAGGGCGGGGGCCTTGCCGCACCTCGTGTGCTCAGTCAAGCGATCTTGCGCGATGTGACCTCCGGTCGCAAGATGTCGCGGATGCTGTCGCTGATCATGGCGGTATTCATGCTGATTCCGCTTGTCGCTCCGACGATCGGGCAGTTCGCTATCGGCCTTGGCAACTGGCACAATATTTTCTACCTTTTCGTGGTACTCGGCCTCGCCATGATACTTTGGGTGTTTCTCCAATTACCGGAAACGCTGCCTCCGGAAAGACGTAAGTCATTTGATGTACGCGATATTTTGCACGCCTTCACCACCAGTTTCACTCATCTTCCGACATTGTTTTACATGATAATTCTTGCCATGACATTTGCTATGCTGATGATCTACATCGGCCAAGCGGAGCAGATATACGGCAGTGGCGTTTACCGTTTGGGTGCTAAATTTCCGTTGGCGTTTGCCGTAACGGCAAGCGGAATGGTTCTCGCCTCTTTTTTGAACGCACGGATTGTCCTTCTTTTTGGTATGCGTGCTCTTGTTTTTCGTTCCCTACTTGCGATGGGGATCGTTGACGGTTCTCTGCTGCTTATCTCTCTCATTCACGACGGCATTCCGCCATTATGGCTTTTTATACCGCTTTTGATTTTGCATGGATTTTGTTTTTGTATCGTTATGCCGAACGTGAACAGCCTCGTGATCGAACCGCATGGGCATATTGCCGGTACGGTTTCCGCCGTTGTCGGCACGATGATGACGGTGATCGGTGTGCTCATCGCTCAAGTCGTCGCCGCGCAATTTGACGGCAACGTCTATCCGCTCGTGTTTAGCTGGTTTGCCCTGACGGTGCTGGCAAACGCCGCCCATCTCGCTGTCGAGCGTTTGCGCGGCAAGGACGGAAGTAATTGAAGAAGCGATGCGTCGGTGTCTCCCTTTGCCCGCCATATAGTGATCCGAACGTTGAACTTACTCATAAAAAGGGGCTTGATCGAAAAGTATTTGCGGTATATTTCGCCGGTTTTGACAAACAAATCATATAGGCTAGAATAAATGGTAAATCCTTAACTCAGTTGTATGAGGTAGAGCCCGTGCTTAGCGCGACTTGTCTGTTCACCCCGGCGTTTCTCGAACAGGGGCCGGACAAACTGAAAGAGCAAATTTCGCCGCACTACATAGTCGACGAATCCCGCTTACTGGAACAGCTTCTGTTGCCATTGGCAAGCTTTTCCGACGTCGAAAGGCAGGCAATTACCTCGTGCGCGGCACAGTGGGTGAAAGCGGTTCGCGAGGACAAAGGCGCGACGCAAAGGATTGATGCACTTTTGCTCGAATACGGTCTCGATACGCGGGAAGGTCTTTTGCTGATGGGGGTCGCGGAAGCGCTGATGCGCATTCCCGATACCGTGACCCAAGAGGCATTGATACGGGACAAACTCGGCATGGGTAACTGGAAGTCGCACCTGAAGCATTGCGATTCCGTCTTCGTCAACACGGCAACTTTGGGATTGTCGCTCGCCGCCCAAATGGCGAGCTTGACGCGCGAGGAAAAGGCAATGTGTTTGCCTGTGCCGGATCGCCTCCTCGGCACTGTCACCATGCCGCTCATTCGTCGCGCGATGCAGCAGGCAATGCGGCAAATGGCGCGGCGATTCGTGCTCGGACGCGATATTTACGAAGCGCAAAAAAACAGCCGCCCGATGCGCGACAAAGGCTTCACCCATTCTTTCGACATGCTCGGGGAAGCGGCGTTGACCGTCACGGATGCCGATCGCTATCGTCGCAATTACCTGACGGCGATCGAGGCGGCCGGGTGTGACGATCATCCATCTGTCTCGATCAAGCTATCGGCGCTGCATCCACGCTATGAAGCGGCCTGGCAAGCGCGAATGTCGAGCGAACTGTATCGAACGCTGATCGAACTCTTACAACGCGCTGTCGAACTCGACGTGGCGATTACCATCGATGCCGAAGAAGCGGATCGCCTTGAGCTATCACTCGCGCTGTTCGAGAAGGTATGGCGAAGTGGTGTGGTCGATGGCTGGGGAAAGTTCGGTTTGGCGTTACAGGCGTATTCCAAACGCGCCTTGCCGGTACTCGTTTGGCTGAATGCGTTGGCCAGGGAAAAGGGAGGCGTTATCCCCGTACGCCTCGTCAAGGGTGCCTACTGGGACAGCGAGATAAAACGCGCCCAGCAGGGCGGGTTTGCCGATTATCCGGTATACACGCGAAAAGAGGCGACCGATGTCGCCTATCTGGCTTGCGCGCGCTTCCTGTCGCATGCATCGGTGAATAAACATCTTTATCCCCAGTTTGCCACCCACAACGCGCAGACGATCGCAGCGATAACCGTGATGGCCGAGCATGGGAATTTCGCCTTCCAGTGTCTGCACGGCATGGGAGAAGGGTTGTACAAACACGTCATGAATACCACTAAACGACCGGTTTGCATTTACGCGCCGGTGGGGGGGTATCGAGATCTTTTGCCTTATCTGGTCAGGCGTTTGCTGGAAAATGGCGCGAACAGTTCATTTGTGCACCGTCTGATGGACGAACGCTGCCCGATTGCAGCATTGACGGAGGACCCTGTCGAGCGCTTGCGGAAATTTTCCTCCTTGCACAACGCCAACATTCCGCGTCCGCCCGACATTTTTCCCGCGCGCGTAAACTCGGCAGGGGTGAATATCGATATCGCAAGCGAACGCATGCCGTTTGCAGAGAAAGTCGGTGCTTTTTTGGATAAACACACGATCGGCGGCGCGATCATCGATGGCCAGTGTCGATACAAAAGCATGATCGACAAGGGATATTCGCCACATTCCGTCACCGCGCCGTATGATCGCCGTATCGAAGTGGGGAAACTCGTCTTCGCCTCTTGCGATGACGTTGCCGAAGCCGTCGACATTGCCTTAAACACCTTCCCAGGTTGGCAAAAAAGCGCTGTCAAGACGCGTACTTCGCCGCTTGAAAAACTGGCCGATCTTTTGCAAACGCATCTTCCCGAACTGGTGGCGCTCCTACATCGGGAAGCCGGAAAAACGGTTCATGACAGTATAGATGAAGTACGCGAAGCGGTGGATTTTTGCCGCTACTACGCCAGCCAGGCCGAAACATTGGCGGCGCCTTTCGTGCAAAAAGGCTTCGATGACAAGGCGCGTTTGATTTCCCGTCAAGGACGCGGGGTGTTCGCCGCGATCAGCCCATGGAATTTTCCGCTGGCGATTTTTCTCGGGCAGGTGACGGCGGCACTGGTGGCAGGCAATACCGTCGTCGCCAAACCCGCCGAGCAGACCGCCTTGATTGCGGGTAGAGCGGTCGAGTTGATGCTGGAGGCGGGTTTTCCTGCCGCGGTGATTCAGCTTCTTCCGGGCAGCGGCGCGGAAATTGGTGCGGCGCTTACCGCCCATCCGGCGGTTGCTGGCGTCGCCTTTACCGGATCGATCGCGACCGCGCGGCAAATTTACCGTAACCTCGCCGCGCGCGACGTCGCGCCGGTGCCATTGATCGCCGAAACCGGCGGGCAGAACGCGATGATCGTCGATGCGACGGCACTGCCGGAAAAGGCTGTTCACGATATCGTTCGTTCTGCCTTCGGATCGGCCGGTCAACGCTGTTCCGCATTGCGTGTACTTTATCTCCAAGAAGAGATTGCAGAAGAGATGATTCGCCTCATCGAGGGGGCGATGGATCAGTTGCGAGTGGGCGTTCCCTATCTCCACGACACCGATGTGGGACCGGTGATCGACAAGACGGCAAAAGAAAAATTGATCGCCCATATCGCCCGCATGACCGCCACACAGAAGAAAGTTGCGCAAATCGAATTGGACGACAGATTGAACCATGGCGACTTCGTTGCCCCTTGCGCGTTCGAGATCGATGCGATTGATTGCCTGGACGAAGAAAAATTCGGCCCCATCCTCCACATCAAACGCTTCAAGGCGGGTGAATTGGCCGCAGTGGTCGCAGAAATCAATCGCAGCGGTTACGGCCTGACGCTGGGTATCCACAGTCGAATCGAGAGCCGGTATCGCTGGATCGCGCGTCATGCCAGAGTGGGCAACTGCTACGTCAACCGCGATCAGATAGGGGCCGTTGTCGGTGTTCAACCATTTGGTGGTCAGGGCTTGTCCGGTACCGGCCCGAAAGCGGGCGGCCCGAATTATTTATTGCGTTTCACGGAGGTTCGCTATGATGAAATGTCGCAGGAAAGGAGGATAAATTAAGTGATGGAATCGACCTTCTCGACCGCTTCGTCGGCATGGGAAGCGTATGACCTCAGCCCCTTTGCTGACAAAAGGAAATCGCTTCTCGCCTTCGAGCAGGCCTTGCAACGGCAAGCGGGGGAATTGTCTGCGGTCGTCTCTTTCCATCTTGCCCAGGCGAGCGCCTTGCTGGCGACAGGGCAGCGGCTTGAGGGCGTGACCGGTGAAAGCAATGACCTGACTATCCGCGGCCGTGGCGTCGCCCTGATCATCGTCGCAGACAATGAGCGTCGATCGTGGCGGCCCGCGCTGGCGTTCTTAACGGCCGCGCTTGCCGCGGGCAACAGTGTCATCGTCAGCAGCGATGATCATGCGTTGCGCGCTGTCCTCGACGCCACGTTACGAAGCGCTTGTTTTCCGTGCGATCTCATTCAGTTCGTTGCCGAGCAGGCGTGCCATCGACTCTTGGAAGTGGACGTAAGGAGTGTCGGCTATGTGGGTTCCTGCGCGGGAGCGCGCAAGATCGACCGACAGCTGGCCGATCGAGAGGGAACGATTGCCGCTTTGGTCGCCGAAACGGATCTGCGAGCCCTCCCGATGGCGCATGATCCTTTTTTGTTCCTGCGTTTTGTAACCGAGTGCACGCTAACGATCGATACCACGGCGGTAGGCGGTAACGCGACCCTGCTGGCATTGTGTGACGATACGCATCACTCGCTTCGTGCTTGAGCCTTCGCGCTGTTGGCGCGGACGTGCGAGTCGGTGTGCTTTTTACTTGATAAAGGAGGAGGTTCGTGATGAAAAATTTTGCTGTACCGATGACATTTTGTGTCTATATCGTAGTGATGCTAGTGATCGGGCTTGTTGCCTATCGGCGCACCCAAAACGCATCGGATTATTTTTTGGGTGGCCGCCGGCTTTCCCCCTTGAGTGCCGGTTTATCCGCCGGCGCCTCGGACATGAGCGGCTGGCTGCTTCTCGGGTTGCCCGGATATGCCTATACGGCCGGTTACGAAGCCTTATGGCTGGCCGGGGGGTTGCTGTTGGGCAAATACATGAACTGGCGGATTACCGCGAAGCGGCTACGATCCTACTCCATTGCCACCGAGTCCTTGACCTTACCCGAATTTTTATCCCATCGCTTTCACGATCATTCGAAGGCGCTTGAAATCGTCTCTGCTTTCTTCATTTTGTTGTTTTTTCTTTTCTATACCAGTTCCGGTCTGGTTGCCGGTGGAAAATTGTTTGAAACCGTCTTTGGCATAAACTATACGACGGCGGCGATCATCGCCACCATCTGCATCCTTTCCTACACCTTGTTCGGCGGATTTCTCGCCGTGTGCTGGACGGACGTCGTCCAGGGGCTTTTGATGGCAGCGGCGCTTTTGATCGTCCCGATTGCCGCGATTCAAGGCGGTTCAGGAAACCTTGTTTCCGATCTGTCGGCCATCAATCCGGCGCTGCTCGATCTTTGGCATGACGTGAACGGGTCTCCCTTGTCAGCGATTGTCATCATTTCTTTACTGGCCTGGGGCCTCGGTTATTGCGGGCAGCCCCATATTCTGGCGCGTTTCCAGGCGTGCCGTAGCAATAGAGGGCTAACCGTGGCGCGGCGCATCGAGATGACCTGGGTAACCCTTTCGATGATCGGTGCCGTCTCCGTTGGCATGGTTGGTTTGGTCTATGTCACCAAGAACGGGGGTGCTCTGCAAGATCCCGAACAAATTTTTCTTCTTCTCGTCAACAGCATTTTCCACCCGGTCATCGCGGGCATTTTGCTTGCCGCCGTACTGGCCGCGGTAATGAGTACGATCGATTCCCAGTTGCTCGTGTGTTCATCGGCGTTTGCGGAAGACTTTTATAAACAGATTCTGCGCAAAAACGCAAGCTCGGAAGAAATCGTGAAAGTCGGGCGTCTGGCCGTCTTGGGTATCGCGATTTGTGCGCTGTTCTTGGCTATGTCTCCGAACAGCTCGGTACTTAACCTCGTGAGTTATGCCTGGGCTGGCTTCGGAGCGGCATTTGGCCCGGTGATCATCGCCAGCTTGTATTGGCGGCGGTTGAACCGACACGGGGCGTTGGCTGGAATTGTCGTTGGGGGTGTCACCGTCGTCGTGTGGAAGCAGTTGTCGGGTGGACTTTTCGATGTTTATGAAATCTTGCCCGGATTTATTTTCTCCACGCTCGCAATGATCCTCGTCGCTTTGCTGACAAACGCGCCGGTTCGCCAAGTCGTCTCACAGCATGACGACTTCGAAAACGCGCTTGATCGAAATGACGTGTGATCTTTCCTGAGGGAGGCGACGACTCGCACTGGCGAGTATCGCTGTCAAGGGGTGAGCGCCGATCTGATCGTGAAAATAAAACGGACCGCACGTCGGCGCAGCGTAATGCGTTACTATAATGGAAGGAAACGACGACCGCCTGCCGCGCGATCGTCGTCTTGAATGATGCACGAATTGGAGAAAACGAATGGACGACAAACGCCTCGAGCAACTGGAAAAAGAGCTGGTCGATTTACGTAAGGATTTTCATGAAATCAGCCTTACCCTAAAAGAACTCGCCGACAGCAAGGAAGAGACATTCGATCTTCGTGCCCGCCGTAGTTATCATCAGGCCCGGGAGAAAGCGCAGGATTTTTGGCAAGAGTTTCGCGGACAAGGCGGTAAGCGCGCTTGCGCCTGGTGTAACTGCCTGCTCCACGAGATCAAGGGCAAAGTACGCGACCATCCCGGGCTTGCGGTCGTAATCATCGCTGTTGTCGGGTTTTTGATCGGGCGGGCTTTCTGATCGGGTCGCTCGCGTCTCCTGCAAGATCGCTTCCTATCGGCGGCGCCGCGCTTTTCACCCGGGATTAGCCGCGACCGCGTCAAGGCCTTGGGAACGGAAAATCGCGTGACCGGACGCATATTTTCCCCGCTAAAACACCTTCCAGGGAGCGAAATTCATGCGGGTTGTCGCGACAACTGTCTCGGAAATCGCTCGCCGTGCGCGGTACAAGGGAGGAAAAGCGGGGTACTAAGGCCTGTTTTGTCGCCTTCTCCAAGCGTTACATCGCGTAAATCGTCGGGTGTTGTTTCCAACCACGCCGGCCTGACACAGCACCGGGCTTTCATCGCCGGCGGGGGAAGTGCTTTTCACAGGCGAGTGTGGTGGCCGCTCCGCTTATTTTCGCAAGGCGCCACCTGCGAACAACGTAATCGCGCGCAAACACCGCAGACTTGTCCGTTCGCTCGCGACGAAACGGCGGCGATCGCTTTTCTCCTAGCCTCTCGGTAAACGCCCGGTAAAATGATGGCAAGGGGACAACCACTTTCGTCGACCGACATACGCTTCGTCTACGACGGAAAAACCTCTATAATGCGTCGTTTTTTCGCAACCTTTCCACTGGATGATTCTGTGAGTATTTCCAACGATGTGGACAAAATCCGCAATATCGCGATCGTCGCCCACGTCGACCACGGCAAGACGACGCTGGTCGATCAGTTGTTCCGTCAGTCCGACACCCTTACCGAACGGGCGAATGTCTATGAGCGAATGATGGATTCGATGGATCTCGAACGTGAACGCGGGATCACCATCATGGCGAAAAATACGGCCATCCGCTGGAAAGACTATCGCATCAATATCGTCGACACTCCCGGCCATGCCGATTTTGGCGGGGAAGTGGAACGGGTACTGGCGATGGTCGATTCCGTGTTGCTCCTCGTCGATGCCAGCGACGGCCCGATGCCGCAGACGCGCTTCGTGACTCAGAAAGCCTTCGGCCTCGGTCTGAAACCGATTGTCGTCATCAATAAAATCGACCGTCCCGGGGCACGCCCCGACTGGGTGCTCGATGAAACCTTCGATCTGTTCGATCGTCTCGGGGCGAGCGACGAGCAACTGGACTTCCCGATCGTCTACGCTTCCGCCCTGCATGGTTACTCGGCGGCCGATGCCGCTGTCCGCGACGGCGACATGAGCTATCTTTTCCAGACGATCGTCGATCATGTCGAGGCGCCGAAGGTCGATCGCGAGGGGCCGTTGCGCATGCAGGTTTCCTCTTTGGATTATTCGAGTTATAGCGGCGTCATCGGCATTGCCCGCATCGCGCGCGGGACGCTGAAGAGCAACACGGCGGTCAAGGTGATCGACCGCGCTGGCGCGTTGCGCAACGGGCGTGTCCTCAAACTGTATAAATTTCTCGGATTGGAGAAGGTCGAAGTCGAGCAGGCCGCGGCGGGCGATATCATTTCCTTCACCGGACTCGATCCGCTCTTTATTTCCGATACCCTGTGCGATCCGAATCATGTCGAGGCGCTGCCCGATCTTTGCGTCGACGAACCGACGATGAGCATGACCTTCCAGGTCAACACCTCACCGCTCGCCGGCCGTGAAGGTAGCTTCGTCACCTCGCGCCAGATTCAGGAACGTCTGCAACGCGAGTGTATCCACAACGTGGCGCTGCGTGTCGAGGCGATGGACGATCCGGACAAATTCAAGGTCTCCGGACGCGGCGAACTGCATCTTTCGATCCTGATTGAAACCATGCGCCGCGAAGGCTACGAGTTAGGGGTTTCGCGCCCGGAAGTCCTCTATAAGGAAATCGACGGGGTCAGGCAGGAACCTTATGAATGCGTCGTTCTCGATATCGAAGAAATCCATCAGGGCGGGGTGATGGAACGCATCGGCGAACGCAAGGGCGATCTGCAAAATATCATACCGGACGGCAAGGGGCGGGTGCGCCTGGAATTCCTCATTCCAACCCGTGGACTGATCGGCTTGCAAACCGAGTTCATGACGTTGACTTCCGGTTCGGGGCTGAAATTCCAGCGTTTCGATCATTACGGCCCGATAAAGGAAGGCTTGGGCAAAACCCGTCACAACGGCGTCCTTGTCGCGATGGCGCCGGGCAAGGCGCTCGCCTACGCGCTGTTCAGCCTGCAAGAGCGCGGCCGCCTGTTCATCGGCCCCGGGGAAGAAGTCTACGAAGGCATGATCATCGGCCTCCACAACCGTGAGAACGACCTCGTCGTCAACCCGTTGAAAGGCAAACAGCTCACCAATATCCGCGCCGCCGGATCCGATGAAAACATCCTCCTCACCCCACCGATCCGCAACACCCTGGAACAAGCGATCGAAGGGATCGACGAGGACGAACTCGTCGAAGTCACGCCGCATTCGATCCGTATGCGCAAGAAATTGCTCACCGAACAGGAACGCAAGCGCGCGCGCAGAAAGTAAGCGTGCCACGGATTGTCGCGCGCGGCGGGTCGCGGCAAAGGCGTTTTTCGCCGTGGGGGGAGACGCATTTTCTCCGCGGGTCGGGCACTTTCCGAGGGTGAACATTTCTTGCGAGAAAACCGCCTGCCACGGCAGGGATCCCTGTACACTCGGAAGATCGCCAAAGCCGATGCCGGGCGGGCAACGCTCTCCGTCACCCTTGCGGCAGCGGGAAGATCGCGGGATATGATAAAATTTGCCGCTTTATTTCGGCGAATCGGAGACTATGACGACAGATACCGCGATGGCGACTCGTTACCAGCCGGCGACGATCGAGAAAAAATGGTACGCGCGATGGGAAGCGCAAGGTTATTTCGCGCCTCGCGGGCGTGGCAAGCCCTACACCATCATGATTCCGCCACCGAACGTCACCGGTACCCTGCACATGGGGCACGCCTTCCAGGATACGATCATGGATATCCTGATCCGCTATCACCGCATGATCGGCGATCACACCTTGTGGCAACCGGGCAGCGACCACGCCGGCATCGCTACCCAGATGGTCGTCGAGCGTCGCCTTGTTCGCGAAGGAAAATCGCGCCGGGCGCTTGGCCGCGAAGCGTTCACCGCAGCCGTCTGGGAATGGAAAGACGAATCCGGCGGTCACATCATGCGCCAGCTCCGCCGTCTCGGCGCTTCGCTGGACTGGTCACGCGAACGCTTCACGATGGATGAGGCGATGTCGCGCGCAGTGCGTGCGCTGTTCGTTCGCTGGTACGACGCGGGGCTGATCTATCGCGGCAAGCGTCTGGTCAACTGGGATCCGGTGCTGAAAACGGCGATTTCCGATCTCGAAGTGGTAAGCGAGGAAGAAGACGGCTACCTCTATCACGTGCGCTATCCGTTTGTCGCCGGGCAGGGGCTCGACGGAAAGTTCATGGAGGTCGCGACGACCCGTCCGGAGACCATTCTCGCCGATGGCGCCCTGGCGATCGCTCCGGGCGATCGCCGCTACGCGGCGTACCTCGGCAGAGAAGTGCATGTACCGATGACCGAGCGGGTCATCCCGATCATCGCTGACGAATACGTCGATCCCGAATTCGGCACCGGCTGCGTGAAAATCACCCCGGCGCACGATTTCAACGACTACCAGGTCGGCCGTCGCCATACCATCGAAGTCATCGATCTGATAAACGACGACGCGACGCTGAACGACAATGCGCCACCGGCCTACCGGGGCCTTTCGCGCGAAGCGGCGCGCGAGAAAATACTCGCCGATCTCGATACCGGCGGACTCCTCGTCAGCACCGTGCCGCACAGACTGATGCGTCCGCGCGGCGATCGTTCCGGCGTCGTGATCGAACCATATCTCACCGATCAGTGGTTCGTCGATCTGACCAGAAAAACCCAGGAAGACGGGCGCCAGGGCGGCTACGAACGCCTCACCCGTCCGGCGATCGAAGCGGTGAAAAAGGGGCGTATCCGTTTCGTGCCGGACAACTGGGCGAAGACCTATCTCGACTGGATGGAAAACCTCGAGGACTGGTGCATCTCGCGTCAACTCTGGTGGGGGCATCGTATTCCCGCCTGGTATGACGGCGAGGGCAATATCTACGTCGCCGAGAACGAAGCCGCGGTTCGCGCGAAATACCGTTTGCCGGCCGGTCTCGTCCTCCATCAGGAAGAAGACGTCCTCGATACCTGGTTCAGCTCCGGTCTGTGGTCGTTCGCCACCCTGGGATGGCCGAACAACAGCGCCGAGCTACGTGATTTCTATCCCGGCAGCGTGCTTGTAACCGGCTTTGACATCATTTTTTTCTGGGTGGCGCGGATGGTGCTCATGGGGCTCGATTGTATGGACGGGGAAGTGCCCTTTCGCGAAATCTACATCCACGGGCTGGTGCGCGACGGAGAGGGCAGAAAAATGTCCAAATCCAAAGGCAATATCATTGATCCGATCGACGTGATCGACGGCATCACTCTGGACAAACTGATCGCCAAACGCACGGAAAACCTGATGCGGCCGCAGTTCGCGCAAGCGATCGCCGCGCAGACGCGCAAGGAATTTCCCCACGGCATTGCCGCCTGCGGCACCGACGCGCTGCGCTTTACCTTCGCCGCGCTCGCCACCAACGGGCGGGATGTCGTCTTCGACCGCCAGCGCGTCGAAGGCTATCGCAACTTCTGTAACAAACTCTGGAATGCTGCGCGATTCGCCCTGATGCAAGGCGAGGGCGAGGAAATCCGCGAACCGGAGGTGCCGCGCGACGCCGCCGACCGCTGGATCGACGCCATGCTCGATCGTACTATCACCAACGTGCGCGCGGCAATCGCTTCCTATCGCTTCGATTTCGCCGCCGCCGCGATCTACGATTTCCTCTGGCACGATTACTGCGACTGGTATCTGGAACTGATCAAGCCGGTGCTCGCCAAAGACAATCCGGACGAAGAGCAAAAAGCGGAAACCCGCTTTGTCATGCTCGACGTGCTCGAACGCACGCTGCGCCTGATCCATCCTTTCATGCCGTTTATCAGCGAAGAAATCTGGCAGCAGATTCGTCCGCTGCTCGCCATCGACGGCGACAGTATCATGATCCAGCCGTACCCGCAAAGCGCGGGAACGAAGGCGGAATCGGCCACGGCGGAAATCGAGTGGCTGCAGGCGGTGCTCCTTGGCGTGCGCAAAATCCGCGCCGACATGAATATCGCGCCGGGCAAACCGCTGCCGCTCTTGCTTCAGCAGGCAAGCGAAGCGGACGCGGCGATACTGGCCGCGCAGGAAAAGCGCCTGCGAGCGCTTGGGCGCCTTGCAAGCGTCGAACGCATCGGTGCCGAGGCGCCCGAGGCCGCCGCCTTCGTGGTGGGAAAAATGCGCGTGTTGATTCCCCTTGCCGGACTGATCGACAAGGCGGCCGAACTCGCGCGTCTGGACAAGGAAATGGGCCGGCTTACGCAAAACATCGCCCGCCTGAAAAGGCAGCTCGATAACGAGACATTCATCGCCAAAGCACCGGAGGCACTGGTGCGCAAGACGCGCGAACAGTTGCGAAAAGACGAGGACGCCCTGATCGTGCTCACGGCGCAGCGCGAGAAGATCGCCGCGATGTAAGTCGCGCGGTCAAGCGCCAGTAAAAAACGGCGCGCGCGTTTGGATCGGCGCTCTGGACAGCGAGAAAATCAATACGGCTGCGGGTAGCGTGCCGTGTAGGCGGTCATGAAGGCACGTATCGCCTGCCCGCGATGGCTACGACGGTTTTTTTCCGCGGCGGACAGCTCCGCGGCGCTTCGGCCGAGATCGGCGAGCCAGAAAAGGGGATCGTAGCCGAAACCGTTTTTCCCCCGTGGCGCGCTCGAAATCTCACCTTGCCAGAGGCTGCTCGCGATTACCGGCAGCGGATCTTCGCCGTGGGCGAAATACACGATCGTGCAGACGAAAAAGGCACGGCGATCCGTCTTGCCCTGCAAGGCCGCCAGTAATTTCGCGTTGTTGGCGGCGGTGTTGCCGTGCCCGCCGGCATAGCGGGCGGAATGGACGCCGGGAGCGCCGCCAAGGGAGGGCACGCAAAGACCGGAATCGTCGGCGATCGCCGCTTTGGCGGCGAGCCTGCTCGCGTGACGCGCCTTGATGATCGCGTTTTCGACGAAAGTGGTGCCCGTTTCCTCGGCGTCTTCGATGCCCAGTTCGCCCTGGGGCAGAAGCTCGATGGCGTACGACGAAAACCCCGCACGAAATTCGCGGATTTTCCCGCGATTGGCGCTTGCGATGACGATATCCGCCATCACTTCAATCCGAGCACACGGCACTGTTCCGTCATGATCTCGGCGATGCCTTTTTTCGCGAGATCAAGCAGCGTGTCAAGTTCGTCGCGGCGAAACGCGTGACCTTCGGCGGTACCTTGCACTTCGATAAACGCGCCGGCGTCGTTCATCACGACATTCATATCGGTTTCCGCTTCGCGATCTTCCCCATATTCCAGATCAAGCACCGCCGTGCCGCGAAAAATCCCCACCGAGACCGCGGCGAGTTGGCCATGCAAGGGATTGGACTTGAGTTTGCGCTCTTTCATCAGCGTGCGGATCGCCTCGGCAAGCGCGACAAAACCGGCGCTGATCGCCGCGGTACGGGTTCCACCGTCGGCTTGCAGGACGTCGCAATCGATCGTGATGCTGCGTTCGCCGAGGGCGGTGAGATCCATCACCGCACGCAAAGAGCGCCCGATCAGGCGCTGGATTTCGATCGTGCGCCCCTGTTGCTTGCCGCGGGCGGCTTCGCGCACACAGCGTTCACTCGTCGCGCGCGGCAGCATACTATATTCCGCGCTGACCCAGCCTTGATGCTTGCCGCGCAGAAACGGCGGCACTTTTTCCTCGACGCTCGCGGTACACAAAACATGGGTGTTGCCAAAAGTGATCAGCGCCGAGCCTTCCGCGTAGCGATTGACATTGCTTTCGATGCGGATTTCCCGAAGCTGATCGGCGTTGCGGTTGCTGCTGCGCATGTGATGTCCTTGTGCGAAAAGGCGCTCAGTGTACCAAATGGCCGAGGTTTTCTCAGCGTTTCCTGCCCACCCGTAAAAGCATGCGTTCTTCCATTAAGGGGAAGGGAAAGATACCGTCTCGACGCGCTGAATACTTCACTGCGCAGGGGCAAAAGCTCGAGTTCTGCGAGCGCACCGCCCGATGCGGCAGTCATTCCCCTAAATTTGGTCGGGTGCCGCGCAGCGGCGGCGGGACTTCCTTATAGCG
This sequence comes from Cardiobacteriaceae bacterium, assembly GCA_965277745.1. Lineage (GTDB taxonomy): Bacteria > Pseudomonadota > Gammaproteobacteria > Cardiobacteriales > Cardiobacteriaceae. Next base: position 1,794,358 of record OZ255837.1, on the reverse strand, counting down.
GCACAATCGAGCAGAGCGGTTAGCACATCGATATCGATGATCATGATTGGCGTCGTTCATATCGCCTCGTGGAGTTGATGGACCCCTTTCTTTTGCCTATACTGCTTCTCACGGTGTCCCGACTGGGTTTCCTACTGGAAAGGTTGTTGTCACTGTTGCATACATCATTATTCTGTTCGAATCAGGCGATGGCGGGACATCTTTTATTTGATCTCTTTTTCCACAGCGTCTCTTTCTTGTTGCCGCGTGGACTGTGTAATTCACGGGAATCCACCAGCTTGTCCTTCTTTTTTGGGGGTTATAGATCATAAACAGCGCGTTTTGTCGCTGGCTGGTGTCAAGCTGTATTTCATCCGGTGCGGTGGAATTTTCCAGGTAAGGGAAAAAGTACGATGCCCCCTGCAAGCGCACTTCCCGATGCAGCAGTCATTCCCTTCCTTTGGCCGGGTGCCGCATAGCGGCGGGGTGGTTCCTCTCTTTTTTCCGTGATCGCTGGGAATGGTGCGAATCCGCATCGTGGCGCATGAACCGCAACGACCAGGGCCATCCTGAAGCGTTTCACGATTATGTGGATGCTTTGGCAAGAATTTTCGATGTCGATGACGTCAAATCGGTCATTCAGCCGACCCGCCCACTGCATCCCCTCCTTCGCCACGGTAAAAGGCTTGCCAGGATAAGCGCAAAGCGGCTATATTGCCCTTTCATGAATCACCACACATAACCCGTCACAGAGAAACCGTCCCGAGGAAGCCGCTATGAGTACTACCCCCCCACCGTCTGGCTCAACACCCTGGATAAATAGGGACATGATATACACATATTCAATCTCAGCTTTCCCGGCCGCTTCAAATACAATGGCTGTGTAGCGCGTGCCAATGGCACAACGCGTTACCAAACAAACACCTTGACGCGGGACGGGTGAATTTGCATAATACGCCCCTGAAGAAATGCGCCCGTAGCTCAGCTGGATAGAGTACCTGGCTACGAACCAGGCGGTCGGGAGTTCGAATCTCTCCGGGCGCGCCATCTCTGTCAGGACTTGCCGGTCACCGGTTTGGCAGGTCCGTCTCCCGCCGATTCTGGGTCTTCTCATCGGGTATTTTGCGTTACCTCCGTTCCTTCGTGTCCGCTCTCATCTGGGGACATAATCATAATGCGTCTTCCCAGGGCGAGGCGCCTGAATAGCCTGGTGAACCGATAAGCGACAGGTGCGGAGGCGAGCCCTCGCTTGACTGGGAGACGGTTGTTGCCGCATTCTGTTATAAAATGAATTATCACCATAAATAATATTTACTATATATTATTTATGGAGCTGTACCAGAAAATCAATTCAATTTACCCTGTAAGAAGATGGAGTAGTGTTGTTAAAACATCACTCACACGCCTTCAAAAATACTCCTGACTTATCCATTGAAATTCCGTCAAAAGGTTCTGGAGATACGTGAGCGCGAAGGGCTGATGATCGCCCAGGTTGCCGCGCGCTTTGACGTCGGCGTTGTCTCGGTTGTCCGTTAGCTTGAATCGCCCGTTCCCAAGGCCACACGCGACAAGAAAGCCACCAAAATCGACAGGATCGCTCTGGCCCCCAATGTACGTGCCCCACGATGCCTTTCAATAGGACGGGCAGCATGCTTTGGTGTTTCCCAACGTGGTATCGGTTAGGACCGCACCGCCTTGGTGTGACCGATAAAAAACCCTCTCGCACCCGAAGGCGAAAAAAGACGGACGGCGTGTCTTCCGCGCCCGCATAAAAGCCCATGAGGCGGCAGGCCGACCGATTGTCTCTATCGATGAAAGCGGTTTTGCCAACGACACGCCGCGCACGCATGGGGATGCCGCAAAGAGAAAGCGATATTCTGGCACTCATGCATGGGGGCGCACAGTCTCAGCAATGTCATCGGTGCACTTCTGGCGGGGTATCGCCAAGGACATTGCTGTGCGATTTCAATGGCGAGCGATGTCTTTCCTGCGTGGATCGCCGACGAATTCATTCCCGACTTGGCGACCGCTGCGTTACGGGTCATGGAAAATGCCGCCTTTCACAAGCGCTGTGACACCCAACAGGCAATCTCGGCTGCAGAGCATATCCTGGAATACCTTGCGCCCTACAGTCCCGACCTCGATCCGATTGAACACCAATAGGCGCAGGCAAAAGCGATCAGGAGAAAAAACGGAAAAGAAACAAATGCTTAGGCTATATGTGAAAGTAGCGCGCCGGGCATCAGTAAAAATCCGGCACCCCTTACTAAAAATAAATATTATAAGTCTTGACTAGACTATTTTATATGTTATAAATTAACATAATTGATATTGAGAATAAGGATCTTTTAGATGAATCTGCCCACGCAAATCATAAAAAGTTTCAAAGCGCAACTTGCTAAAGCATCACTCTTCCGTGCTTCTGCCTTGACGCGATATCTGGTTATACTGCCCATTTTGATCTTCATGTGGTCATTGGTATTTCTGGCAGCTAAAGCCTAAGTGATATTTATGATAAAAAACAGAGCGGATCATTGTTGTTGCATAGATTGTAGGTGTATTAACGTAGCCTACAGAAATAGAGAAATACTGAGCCAAATAAGCAAGAAACTATACTTCAATAAATCCTATGCTGTGGTGGGTCCTAATGGAGCTGGAAAATCCACGTTGATCAAAGCGATGATGGGACAAATTCCTCTCAGTAGCGGTTCACTTGAATATCATCAATGCATGCCTAATGGATTTTCTTATTTACCTCAGGTAAATGGCATCAATAGAGAATTCCCTGTAAGCGTACTTGATTTGGTCTGTTTAGGTCACTGGAAAACTTACGGCGCTTTCCGTTCAATGAAGCAAACGAAATCTACGGCTTTTGCCGCACTGAACGAGGTCGGATTAAAATATCTGGAGAGTCGTCAAATAAGTCAGTTGTCTTCTGGACAGTTTCAGCGGGTACTGTTTGCCCGTTTGATCCTCCAGGATAGCAGAATCATTATCCTTGATGAGCCTTTTTCCGGGGTCGATGTTGAAACAGAAAAAGATTTACTCCAGCTAATGGAAAAATGGAGAAAACAAAATCGTTGCGTTATTACTATATTACATGACATCCAAACTGCGAAGAATTGTTTCACTGAAGTAATTTTGTTGAATCGGCAGATCATTAAATCTGGTTCTGCATCCGATGTGCTGACACCTCGTTACATCTCGTTGGCTTACTCGGCAAACTATATGGGGAATAAAGCCTCATGACACTTTATCACTGGTATGAGCTATTTATTGATCCGTTTGTTTCCTACGGTTTTTTGCTGAGAGCATTGGTAGCCTGTATCGTTTTGTCCCTTGGGGCAGCTCCTGTGGGCACAATACTGATTATGAGGCGCATGAGCTTAATCGGCGACGCAATGAGTCATGCCATTATGCCGGGAGCAGCTATAGGTTTTCTGATCGCCGGATCCTTATCGCTGACTGCGATGGGTATTGGAGGGCTAATAGCAGGATTGATCGTTGTAATATTATCCACTCTCGTCAGTCAACATACCTCATTGAAAGAAGACGCAACTTTTGCGAGTTTTTATCTTTTTTCGCTTGCTACGGGCGTGCTCATTGTATCAATACGCGGTTCAAACGTTGATATCATGCATGTGTTGTTTGGTACTATTCTGGCCATTGATGCCAATGCGCTTTACTTGGTAGCGAGTATTACGACATTTACTTTACTAGTTTTTGCACTGATCTACCGAGCACTTATTACCGAATCCTTTGATTCTGATTTTTTACGCTCTGTTGGTGGAAAGGGAAAGATTTACCATATTATATTCATGGTAACAGTCGTGATTAATTTGGTCTCCGGATTCGAAGCACTGGGGACATTGATGGCTGTCGGAATAATCATCCTTCCTGCAATAACAGCGATTTTATGGGCAAAAACCTTGCCAAGTATCATGATACTTGCAATAGTTGATGCAATAATTTCCAGTTATTCGGGGCTGATCATTTCTTATCATTATGGACTTTCTTCAGGCCCTATGATCATTAGCTTTCTTTGCCTTATCTATTTCATATCGATTTTATTTATAATTTGTTTTAAAAGTGCTAAAAAATAACTCAAGGATTAACATAATACTAAGGATATTTTTCTAAAACATAGTATGGAGGAATAATTTTATTGAATATGTTACGTTTACTTTCTATTTATTTGTTAAAAATTTTGGAGAAATAATTATGCGCCTGACTTACATTCTAATTACTGCTTTTTTGAGCTTATATATTACCCCTGTATTGGCAAAACAAGTGGAAGTGGTGGCGAGCTTTACCGTTTTAGCTGACGTTGCAAAACAGGTTGGGGGATCACATGTCCATGTTACCTCACTTGTTGGCAACAATGGCGACCCTCATGAATATGAACCCTCTGCAAAAGATTCCAAACAATTGAGTAACGCCGATGTTGTATTGATCAGTGACAGCAGGTCTTTTGAAACCTGGTTTGAGCGTCTGGCAAAAGCCGCCAAACGCAATGATATTGTTCCCGTTTCTAAGGGTATTCAAACACACCAGATGATCGAAAATAGCCGTAATATCACAGATCCACACGTCTGGAATGACCCTGAAAACGTCAAAGTTTGGGTGCTAAATATTCGGGATGCACTAATCCAGGCCGATCCTGAGGATGCATCAGATTTTATTGCAAACGCGAACCTTTATATTAAAAAACTGTCCGCCTTGGACGATTATGCTCGCGAAAAGTTTGCTCAAACGGCCCCGAATAAACGTAAGATTATTACCAGTCATGATGCCTTTGGATATATGGGTAGCGCCTACGATATCAAGTTTCTGGCACCACTTGGAGTATCAACGGAAACCGAGGCCTCCGCGATGGACGTAAAAAGTCTCATTGATCAAATCAAGAAAGAGGGAGTAAAATTTTATTTTATTGAAAATTCTAATGACCCGAGGTTGGCTAAACAAATCGCGCTGGAAACCGGTGCTGAGTATGGTGGCAAGTTATATCCTGAAGCTTTGTCCAAGGAATTTCCTTCATATGAAGCAATGCTTAAGCATAATGTTGACATCATTAGTGCTGTAATACGTAAATAGTTTGCTGTTAAGGCAGAATATTTTTGGTCATATATTGCGTTGAAAGAGTGCCCCCAATTCTCTGGGGGCCATGTAGCATCGGAGCAGCTTTGTCCGAAAATTGCAATCTTGCTGTCATCGCCCAGCATTTTACGCCGTGCTTTTCGTCACTCTTTTTCTGCATTTCCGCTGACGCTGCCGTCCTTCATATATTCCGCCGATCCACCGGCAACGGTTCCATCATTGGACAAAGCATTGACCACAGACATTCCGTAGTTTCCGTTTCTTAAAGTTCCAAGATCTTTCTTGGTCTTCCAGTCTTTACCCGACCAGATTACCGCATGGAGGCCGTGCTCACTACTCGCAATTCCACCGGCGATTTTTCCGTCAGCGGACAAGGAACGGACGAACCCTTTACCGCTTCCCCGGGATCTGAAGGTTCCAAGATCGGTCTTGATCTTCCAGTTGTCGCCCCACCAGATTGTCGCACGAGAAGTTTCCTCGGAGTTTTCCGAATCCCTTGCAGCGATGTTTCCGTCAGAGGACAAGGCGAGGACTTCCGATTTACTATTATCCCCTCCTTTGAGGCTTCCCAGATTTTGCTTCTCCACAATCGCAACTGCTGTTTCGAAGCCTCTTGCGCAGCCGCCGGCTGGACATCCAGAACGACTCCGACGACAAGGGGTAGGATAATCATACAAAGGATGATGTGCCGCCCACAAGTTTTGATGTTCATGAATTATCTCTTGATATCCAAATAATATAGACTAGACTATATAGTTTTTTCACCGCATATCTTGATAAACATAGCGATATGGTAAGGAAGATGTTCGAGCATACGCATCCAGGCAGCGGAATGTATCGACCGATTTCATCTGCTCCGCAGTACCGCGGGGGATTCCCGGCAGCTTAGGATTGGCCGCCACCACGCTACATGAACCTCTGAAAAACCAGGCTTTCATTCACTTAAAATTGCCAACCGGCAACTTGCTCTGCTCTAGGGCGTAAACCTATAATCGTTGATGTGCTTCAATACGTGAAACGAGGAGGATTTCATGTCCGGGAATTTTTGGCTTACGGAAGAACAGTTCAACAAAATCAGGTCCTTGTTGCCCAACAAGCTGCGTGGTGTGCCCCGCATGGATGACAGGCGGGTCCTGTCGGGGATTATTTTTTGCCTCCAACGCGGCTATCGCTGGTCGGATGTGCCTGATGAATATGACCCGGCAAAGACGCTCTATAACCGCTATAAGCGCTGCTCTGAAGTCGATGTTTCGAGCGTATTTTCGCCACCCTCGCCCGCAAAAGCTAAGAGGAGCTTTAATAACTTAAAGTTGTGTCAGAAATCTCTGGTCTAGCTCTTTTCCAGTTAATATTAATAGTGGAATTTCAGATGAGTATCTCAAAAAAATTCTTAATTTTAATAATTTCTACTGTTTTAATTTCTTCAGCGTTTGGAAATGACTTTTGTGATGGTTTTAAAAGAGGATATATTATTGGTTATAAACACGCATCTGGTTCAATTTTGGAACCCCTAACACCCATTTGTCCACTTAAACCACTAAAAAAATTTGGTGATCCACAATCAGATTTTGAATTTGGATATCTCATTGGTTTGAAAAAAGGAATGCAAGCTGCATCGTGATATTGCCTTGGAGCAGATTCGCGAGATCATCTCCCTAGCCTAAGATCTGACGGGAGACTTTATACTTAACACGGGAACCTAATTGTCCCATCCCGGATGATCATATATCCCCTGGTCGATCAGCACTTTTCATGGCACGCTGTACTTTGATCGAGATGCGAAACGGGAGAGCGACATGCTGATCAAGCTTCACAGCCAGGCGACGACGACAGCGAAGATCAGGGCGGCGATACAGGCCAGTGATGAACCGGCCCGGGTTCTTGCCGAGCGTTACGGGACCACGGAACAAACCGTTTGCAAATGGCGCAAGCGCGATAGGGTGGCCGATCGCAGCCATACGCCACATCGTCTGCAAACCACCCTGACACCTGCTCAAGAGGCCATCGAATTGGCCTTACCCAAGATGCTCTTGATCTCGGACGCTGTCATCGCACTCCTTGCGGATGAATCTTGACAGCCAAGACAAGAGAAATCGAAGCACTCGCGATCAAGCAAATGCGAGGGTTTGACGCACCCGAGCGCAGAAAAAATACTGTCCAGTCGCCGCGGGTTTTCGCGTTCCCAGCGCAGCAACATTTCTTTTGTCGCCTGGCGCTGTAAATTTTCTTGGGAAGCGCAAAGCGTACAGGAGATAATCGGAAAGCGTTTGTATTCGGCATACTTTTCGATATCGCGTTCATCACAGTAAGCGAGTGGACGAATCACGATATGTTTGCCGTCATCACTTTGCAATTTCGCCGGCATCGCCTTCAATTGTCCGCCAAAAAACAGGTTCAGGAAAAATGTCTCGAGAATATCGAATTTATTATGACCAAGGGCGATCTTGTCCATTCCGTGGCGCGCGGCATATGCGTAAAGATGCCCGCGACGCAGACGCGAGCACAGCGAACACATCGTCTTTCCCGGCGGTATTTTTTCTGTCACGACGCGATAAGTGTCACGCTCGACAATGTGATGATCTACGCCCAACTCGGCGAAATATTGTGCGAGCACATGTGTAGGAAATCCTGGCTGTTTCTGATCGAGATGCACGGCGCTCAGATGAAAATCGATGGGCGCGCTGCGTTGCAAGGAAAGCAACATGTCAAGCAAAGTATAAGAATCTTTGCCTCCTGACAGACAGACCATGACACGGTCACCCGCTTCGATCATCCGATAGTCTTCAATGGCCTTACCGGTCAGCCGGCGCAGACGTTTTTGCAATTTTTTTTGCGTGACACTCATCCCTACTCTCCCGGTTCACAGGAGATCGGCCCTCATGGCGCGACCTGCGAATCCGATAATATGTTTTCGAAACAGCGCGTGGTGGCGGTAAGCGTGAATACACATCGATACAGCAGTGACGACATTTTCCTACCGCGACACAGCCCGTCGTGGAAAAACCACTCGAAGGCGGCTTGCGGCGAAGCGCGCGGTGTTTTCGATGCAGGCACGCGTTCCACCTGATGCCGCCATTCAGCGCGGCAAGACTCATTGTTGCCGCGCTTTTTCCATCCGTCGCCAAAAAGCGTACGTCTTTCCCGGCGGACAGGCGATGATCCAGCGTTTCTCCCCGAACCAACCTTCAGGTCGCCGTCTCCTCTCTCGCCCTCTCACCTGAACCGCCGCACTCTGCGCGATTCCCTCTCCAACCCGCCCGCTTTTCTCTCACAAGCCTTAAATGAACACGACTTCATTGGATAATTCATTGTCTGGCGAATCTTCCGAGACGCCATAATTCGTGCGCAAGCGATCAGCAATTTGCCCGATCAGCGTCTCCAGGGCATCCATCGGGCGTTTTTCATACAGCTTGGCGACCGCCTGATCGGCGAACCCCTGCCAGGTTTCCTGCGCCACGATGGCATCGATGCCGCGATCGGCGACGATTTCCAAACGCCGTTCGGCCAAATTGAGATAAACGAGCACACCGCTGCGCCCCTTGGTGTCCCAGACACGATAATGGGCGAACACATCGAGCGCGCGTTCGCGCACCGACAGGCGCCAGGCCAAATGAAGCGGCAGACTTTTTTCGATCACCAGGCGAATTTCTCCCCCGTGCCCTTTCTCCGCCTCGGCCACAATTTGGGCAAGGCGCAGACGCGCTTTCGTATCCAGCCAGCGGGACTGAAACGGCGTTGCCGTCAGATGCGCCAGGGTACGTTTGAGTTTGCCTTTCACCTTCACCAGGAACCTCCCGCACCACCACCGGAAAATCCACCGCCGCCACCACCGTATCCGCTACCGGATCTCCCGCCGCCGCTGGAAAGCCTCGCCCCCCTACCCCTTGGGTAAACGCCTTGGCGCGTGCCGACGGAATGACCCTCATGGGCGAAAATCGCGACTATCATGTGGAAGAACACAAAAAAGAAAAAGGCGAAGACCAGGGCGGGAAACCAGGCGACGGCGAAGAAAAAAAACAGGCTGGCGAAAACGCCGGCGCCACCGATCAACGCGCCGGTGATCTGACCGAAAAAAGCGCGCAAAATCAGGGTCAGGAAAAACAAAACGGCGAGCAACGGCAGAGACCGCCCGGGAAACGCCGCTTCCCGCCCGTGCGCGCGTTCATCGGCGGCAATCATCTTCGCCCTGATTTGTGGATCGGCCTCGAGCTGGGTGGCGATCGTCTGCAAGGCATTTTTTATACCGCGAGCAAAGTCGCCTTTTTGGAATGCGGGCAAAAGCTGATTGCGCTCGATACGTTTGATCGAAATATCCGGCAATACGCCTTCCAGTCCATCGCCGGTGAAAAGGAAGAACTTGCGATCGTCACGCGAGACAAGCAGCAGTAAACCATTGTCGCTTTTCTCGTCACCGAGCTGCCAGCGCTCGAAAATCTCCATACCATAATCGAAAAGCGCCTGACCGTCGCTGTTATCGACAAGAACGACCGCCCCTTGCATCAGCTTCCGCTGCCGCCATTTGCGAAGTTGTGCGGCAATGGTGGCGCGATCGGCGGCGGAAATCATCTGCGCCTGATCGATTACCGCCCGATCGAGTTCAAGTTCGGCGGGCGGTATGGCAATGACAGGTGCCGCCGCTATACCGAGCATCATCAGCAAGGCCAATCCCCCATAGCGCAGACATCTCAACGCATTACCCGGCGGATAACCGCTTCCACAAGGACAAGCGCTTGCCGCGCGAAACAACCGCTGTTGCATTTACTTGTCCAAATCCACTCGCGGCACCTTTGCGATGGCCGCCTCGTTCGCCACCGTGAAATTGGCACGGGTATGCATGCCCAAAAGCTTGGCGGTCAGGTTGCTCGGGAATTCACGTACTTTCGTATTATAAGTCCGTACTGCCTCGATATAGCGTTTACGCGCCACGGCGATACGATTTTCCGTGCCTTCAAGCTGCGTCATCAAGTCCTCGAACGTCGCATTGGCTTGCAGCACGGGATAGTTTTCCGCGACCGCGATCAAATGCGACAACGCCCCGGAAAGCTGCCTTTGCGCCGCTTGGAAGCGGACAAGCGCCGCCTCATCGAGACTTTCCGCCGCAAGGTGAACACGGGCCAGTTCGCCGCGTGCTTGGGCCACCGAGTTGAACACTTCCTTCTCGTGGCGGGCATATTTTTCCGTCACAGCAACCACGTTTGGAACCAGATCGGCGCGCCGCCGGTATTGACTGACCACTTCCGACCAAGCCGCATCGACGCGCTCATCGAGCCGCTGCAAGGTATTATAGCCGCAGCCGGAAAGTAGGGCCGTTATTGCCAGCGGGAGGAAAAAACGCGCACAATGGCGAGGCAAAAAAACCAACCGAGTTGTCATAAAAAAATTCCTTGGCTGTCAAGCACGACAATCCGCGCCATTATAAAAGCAATTCGCTGCCATCTCACCTCTTGTTCGTGACATCCGTTGACAAGAGATTTCCCTGCCCTACGGGAAAACCGTATAATTGGTTTTTTTCTTGCCACGGAAATCAGCCTCATGCCCCTTTTGTCATTTCTTAATGAGAACTGGATACTCGTCGCGTTGCTTGCCGTCGTGCTTGTCGCTATTGTAATCTACGAAATTCGCAACCGCGGCGGCTCAGGAGAGCTCATCTCCAATATCACCGCCAGTCAGTTGATCAACAATGGCGCGATCCTTGTCGATACACGTGCGCACGGCGAATTCAAAAAGGGACATATTGCCGGCGCGCTCAGTATCCCGACGGAAAAATTCAGCGAATTTCTCAACAAACACGAGAAAAAAAGAGACAAGACATTTGTTTTGTACTGCGACACCGGCGGACACGCGAAGACCCAGGCGCAGCAGATGCGTAATCGAGGATTCCTCCACATTTCCGTCCTCAAAGCCGGCATTGCGGGCTGGCGGCAGGACAACCTCCCGACCGTGTGAAAAACAGGCGAAAACACCGCGCATGAAAACGAGCGCCAGCCCATACCGCGCCAACACTGCTTCTCCGCGTGACAAGAAAGACGCGTATTACCCATCGACCCGCCTGCCACGACGACGCACCGACAAGCGCGAACACGCGGCGGAAAACCCGAAGCCCGTGCACATCCCTAGCGGCAAAAAACCACCCGCTCGTGAGGCCAACCGGAAAAGCGGGCAAGGCGGTTGCGCCCTTGACAGAATCCTTTCGGATCGACCATGCGCCTGCTCCCCAGCCTGATCGGCTTGCGCTACAGCCACGCCCGCCGCGGCAGCAATTTCATCAGCCTGAACGCGATTCTCGCCATTACCGGAATCACCATTGGCATCGCCGCCCTAATCGTCGTCCTGTCAGTGATGAACGGGGTGGTCGGCGAAGTACGCGACAAAATGCTTGCGATGACCGCGCATTTATCCCTGCGTAGCGGCGACGGCAGCGGTGTTATTCCCGCCGACTTCGCGCCAGACAAATATTTTGCCGCGTTCAAGCGCGTAAAAGCCTATGCCCCTTACGTCGAAGGCCAAGGACTGATCGGTGACGGACAGCATTTTCAGGGCATATTGATCCAGGGCGTGGATCCGCGCGAAGAAGTGACGGTTTCCGCCACTTTCGCGGGGATCGATTCGAACGTGCGCGAGGCGCTCACTCCCGGTCGCTTCGGCATCATCCTCGGGGAAGGATTGGCTGAGGATCTCGGCGCGAAAACGGGCGACAAAATCACCGTAATCGTAGCGAAAATGACCACTTCGGCCGCCGGTCTGCTGCCGCGGCTGAAACGCTTTACCTTGCTCGGCACCTTCTCGAGTGGTCATTATCAGTACGATCATCAACTCGTCTGGGTGAACCTCGAGGACGCCGCCAAACTGCTGCAATTGCCGCCCGGCGTTTCCGGCTACCATCTGCGCATCAACGACCCCATGCAAGCGCCACCGCTGCGCAGGAAAATCGCGACCGGACTGCCCTACGGCGTCTATGCGAGCGACTGGTCGCTCGATCAGGCGGCCTATTTCAACGCCGTGCAAACCGAAAAACACGCCATGTTCATCATCCTTTGCCTGATCGTGATCGTTGCGGCCTTTGGTCTCCTGTCCTCAATGTATATGGTGGTCACCGAAAAACGTCGCGACATCGCCATCCTACGCACCATGGGGATGACACGTGCGCAGATCCGCCAGATTTTTCTGACGCAAGGTGTGGCTTTCGGCGGTCTCGGCATCTTGTTCGGGGTGATCTCCGGGATTGTCCTTTCCCTCAACGTCCCCAATTTGATGGCATTCCTCCAAGAGACCAGCGGCTATACACTGCCCGCGGAGTTGTATTTCATCAGCCAGCTGAGCGCGAGGATTGATCCAATGGTCGTCGTCGCCATCAGTGTCGTCACCCTTTTCCTTACCCTACTGTTTTCCGTCATTCCGGCGCAGATTGCCGCCCGTACCGAACCGGCGAGGGCCTTATCACATGAATAACGATATTGTCCTTGCAGCGGACGATCTGCATTTCGACTACCCCCAGAAACAGGGGCCGGCGCTTTCCATCCTGCGCGGGATTTCCCTGCTTGTCCGGCGCAGCGAAAGCGTGGCGATCGTCGGTGCTTCCGGCTCGGGAAAATCAACCCTGCTGCATGTGCTCGGTGGACTGGATCTTCCGAGTCGTGGTGTACTCACCTTCTGCGGCAAAGCCTTTTCTTCTTTCGCCGAAGGCCGGCGCACCCGCTTACGCAGCACCCATCTCGGCTTCGTTTATCAGTTTCATCACTTGCTCGCCGAGTTCACTACCGCGGAAAACGTCGCCATGCCGTTGAAAATCAATGGCATGAACGCCCGTAAAGCGATGCGGGAAGCGCGTTCACTACTTGAGAAAATCGGTCTTGGCGAACATCTTGAACACAAACCCTCGGCGCTTTCCGGAGGGGAACGCCAGCGGGCGGCGATCGCCCGCGCCCTGATTCATCGCCCGGATTGCCTGCTCGCCGACGAGCCGACCGGCAACCTCGACCAGGATACAGCGGCGAAAGCATTTCACTTGATGCAATCGCTGGTCGGCGAACGTGGCGGCGCGATGATCGTCGCCACCCACGACCTTTCACTGGCGCGTCGGATGGATCGCTGTTTCCAGCTTGACCGCGGCCAACTGGAAGGGATGCGGCCCTAGCTCATTGGCGCTGGCGGCGCTTTCGGTGCGCACGCACCAGCTGTAGTCGCCATAACAGCTTGACGGTTGAAAACCCGATGATCGCAAAAAGCAAGCCCATCACCACCGAACCGGTGTAAAGGGCGACGAGTACCCGCCCACCAAGGCTGTAAAGCGTATCGAAGAAGCTGTAAAAGGTATCGAAATGAAAATGCGCGTGCGCCGCCGTCCCTACACCGCCGATAAGCCAGGCACCCAAGCGGTAATTGCCGTAGAAAATTGGCGCCATGGTCAGCGGATTACTGAAAAAAGTGGCAAAAATCGCCGTCGGCAGATTGACACGACAGAAAATGGCAACAATAGCGGCGCATAACATCTGCACAGGTATCGGCAGACTGCCGAAAAACAGGCCGATGGCGATTCCCCCGGCAATCGAATGTCGGTTGACCTGCCATATTTGGGCACGGCTGAAGCGTTGCACAAGCCCCCTCAGCAAGCGGCGCTTTACCAACTTCTCGGGAGCGGGCAAAATGCGCTTGAAAAAATATTTCATCCGCTTTTTCTGTCATCCCCGCATGATACATCAATCCGCGAACGCTTAAGAATACGCCGATGATCAACAATTTGTTTGCGAATCTCGCCCATTTGTCGATTTTTCCTTTCGCTTACAGTGAAAAAGGAATTGCCCCGAACATTCCACCTCGGCGGCCGACACCACCGCGAGAGACCTGGCGCCAGTTACGCGGCGACGCAGGCGTCACGCGCTATTCTCGCCATACGATCGCAAGGGACAATGACACGCTGTTTTTCCACGCCGCGGTTTGCGCTTGTCGCGTCCTCGTCCAAGCGAGGAGTCCCCCTCGCGGCAAACGAGGCGCCGCCTATGCCGGTTCTGTGCATGTTTCCGATCCTCTGCTCGCGAACGTTCGAAGACATCATATACCACGGCGAAAAGCGCTTGCCAATTCATTCGTCTTGCAGCGCACGCCTGTCGTTCGCATCCACGAATCGCCACAAGGAAAAAATCATGCGTCAAGCAGGAACGCCGCATTGTTCGCGAGGACGATGCATTGAGGAGAAAGCAACTTGCCTTTTCTCGCGCGCATCACCGGCGCAATTTCGTTCTTATGCGTCGAAACGCGATTCCTCGCCCGTTTCGATCAAGGCGGCGGTAATCTGCAATGACACCTTCCGCGCCTCGCGCCGAAGCGTGTTCCCGTCTATCGATGGTCCTGTCATGAACCCGCTTCCGAGGATCGTCGTTTTTCTGATCGCCGGTATTGCCTCGCGCTACCCGACGACGACGATACCGGCCTTTCCGTTCTTCCTGCTGACGGCGATTTGTCTGAGCGCCATGGTGGTTTTCCCGCGTGCCCGCTTACCGTTCTTGCTGCTTTATCTTTTCCTGATCGGCTATCTGCGCATGGACAGTGTACTGCCTGACGGCAAAAATCCGCGACTTTGCCGTGGAACCTGGGAGGTCAGCGATTTTCCCCGGCCGTTGCCGAGCTTCGAACAATCTTTCTCCGCGCCCCCGTCTCCAGTCACTGCCGCCGCCTCCCGGCCCCGTTGAACGCGCGTCTTTACAATTACCGCCACATTGAGCCCGGTATGCGTTTTTCCGCCACCCTGAAGCTTTATCCGGGACGCACGAAATACTACACGACACTGACCGGACAAACGCGTTGACTCGCTGAACCCGGGGAGCTTGCTCGCGCGCTGGCGCAGTCATTTGAGCGAAAGAATTCATCTCCATTTCAGCACCGAGCACGAGCGCTGGCTGCAAGCCCTGTTGATCGCCAACCGCGCGCAACTGCAACAACGTGACCGCCTGATGCTACAGAAAAGCGCCACGAGTCATCTCCTGGTGATTTCCGGTCTCCATCTGGCTTTGATCATTGCCATGGGGTTCTTTCTCGTGCAGTTTCTTTGGGCATCCTGCCTTGCTCTGGCGCTGCGTTGTGAACCATGAAGCGCTGCGTTCGTCGTCGGATTATCGATTGGCGCCCTGTATACCGTTCTCACCGGCGCGCACATACCGGTCGTACGCGCGTGGTTGATGTTCGCGACGCTCACCGCGGCTTGGTTCAGCCCCATCATTCAGGGGCGTTATACGGGACTTCTGCTCGCCGCGCTGGTCGTTTTCCTCGTCGATCCGACCGCCGTCCTCTCTCCGGGAGCCTGGCTGTCGTTTCTCGCAACCGCCGGTGTCCTCGATATCTGGCCGTATTTACGCACCCGCAGCGTACCGATCCAGTGGCTGGACTTGCAGGCTCATCTGAGCATCCTTCTCTTCCCACTTCTGTGGGCCCTATTCGGCGGCATCAGTCCCGGCGGTTTTTTCATCAATTTGATAGTCATCCCCTGGCTCGGTCCGTTGCTGCTACTGTCCTTTCTGGCACTGGTTTTCCCCGTTTTCGCTACTTGCACGGATTGGGCGCTCGCCGCCTATTTGCAAGTCATTCGCCAAGGCGTGCAATGGCCATACACCTATTTCAGTCCCCACTGGCAACCGAAAATCGCCTGCGCCTTGTTCGTCTCTCTCGCCCTGCTTGTACGCAAGCGCAGAAAAGTCAGGGCGAGTCTGATCGCCGCCGCGGCAGGATTTCGGATGCGATCGTGCTCACCGGCAGCAGTCCTTACCAGACGAGCGGACTTATCACCCTCCTCACGGCCTACCCGGGTACTCCCGTCTATACGCTCTTACCCATGCCCGAGTTGCCGTTTGCGACACAATATTGCCCGCAACAGGCGATCGATGGTATACGCTTTCTACGCAATCGGCATTGCGAGGCGTACATCGCGCAATGGTGGAAAATCACCCCTGAGGGCGTTTCCTCTTTGGCGCCCGGGATTCCCTGATCCAAGCGATTTTCACGCTATTGCGTCTGTGGATAACCTTGTGAACAACTTTTTTGTCAAGGAAAAAATTGTCAATAAAACTAGCGACATTGAACTTTCCATCACCCTATGGAGAAAATATTTATGTATAAATAACAGAAAGTTAGTTTAAAATTGAAATATTTTGGTAACAACCCCAAAAAACAGAGAAAAATTGATCTTCTGTGTATAAGTTCTCTTATTTTTCCGCATTGAACCCGCAGAAGCCTCGACAAAAAAAGAAAAAATCACGGACCACTACACCCTATTCATTATTCGACGAGCGAAAATCCTGATATCATATTGATGAATTTTTTTTCATAAAATAACCGAAATGAAATACTGCCGCCGTTTTTTCCTCCTTCTCGCCCTACTTGTCTTTTGCGCCGCCTGCGGCGAAAAGGCGAATGACCCCGCCGAAGTCGCGAAAAGATTTAATACCGAGTTTATTGAAGGTGATATCGACAAAGCCATCGAAATGATCGATTCAAGCAACATAGATCCAGATAAACTGACGAAATCCAAATCTGAGGCCAAAATACTATTCACCTTCATGCGATCCGTCTTCCAACAAGGCGGCGGTATCGCTTCTATCGAAGTGGAAAAGCTTACCTAAAAAGCCGACAAGAGCGGGGCCAAAATAAGTCTTGCAATTGCCCTGAACAAACCATTGGACGGGATGAAAACGCACACCGAAAATCTCCTCCTCAAGAAGGTCGATGGCAAATGGAAAATAAAAGACAGTTTTTGAAAGACTATAAGCGTATTTTCCCAAGGAGGAAGCCCCTTGTCTTTTCGCCAGGCTTGCATGGATTCCCTGGGCAAGTCGATGCGGAGTTTTTTTGTGCGCCCAATAATCGGTTATACTTTTTCGACTGCATACTCAAGAGGTTTCAATGGTCAGCCAATTCAGTGAACTCGTAAGCGGCTTCGCAATCTTCAGTATCGTTTTCATTCTCGGGATATTCTGGCTCGTCAAGAAATCGATCCAGATCGTACCCCAAGGGATGGAGTACACCGTCCTGCGTCTTGGCCGTTATCAGCGCACGCTCGAGCCGGGCTTTACCCTGCTGGTACCGCTATGGGAGAGAGTCGGACATCGCATCAACATGAAAGAACGCGTACTCGACGTGCCGCGTCAGGAAGTGATTACCAAAGACAACGCGATCGTCAGCGTCGACGGCGTCGTCTTTTTCCAAGTGATGGACGCAGCGAAAGCGGCCTACGCGGTAGAGAATCTCGAATACTCTATCATGAATCTGTCGATGACCAATCTGCGTACCGTCATGGGTTCGATGTCTCTCGACGATCTCCTCTCGCGACGGGACGACATCAATCAACGCCTTTTGCAAACCATCGATCTGGCGACCAATCCGTGGGGTGTCAAAGTCACCCGGGTGGAAATCAAGGACATTTCCCCGCCGACGGAACTCGCCGATGCGATGGCACGACAGATGAAGGCCGAACGTATCAAACGAGCGCAGATTCTCGAAGCCGAAGGACAGCGGCAGGCGGAAATTCTCCGTGCCGAGGGGGAAAAACAGGCCAGGGTACTCGCGGCGGAAGGGGAAAAACAATCTGCCTTTCTCGAAGCGGAAGCCCGTGAACGTCTGGCCAAGGCGGAGGCCCGCGCGACGATGATGGTCTCCAATGCCATCTCCGAAGGAAACATTGACGCGATCCATTATTTCGTCGCCCAAAAATACGTTGAAGCACTAGGCAAATTTGCCGAGAGCGAACAGCAAAAAACGTTCTTCCTGCCGATGGAATCGAGCGGAATTCTCGCCGCTCTCGGCGGCATCGGCGAAATGCTCAAGGAGACGACGAGCAATAAATCGGAGCGTTCCGCCTAAAAAATGAGCCTGCTTGCCTTCCTCATCGAACCGGTTTTTTGGAATTGGCTGATTCTGTCAGCTATTTTGATGTTGTTGGAAATCGTAAGCGCTTCTTTCTTTTTCTTGTTCTGGGCGCTTGCCGCCCTTTTCATGGCGCTTCTTACCCGTTTCTCGCACACCCTGAGTTGGCCGGCGCAACTGATTTGCTTCGCACTGTTTTCCACGGCTTGCATCGCGGCGTGGTGGTTCTTTTTCGCGCGCAATTGGCAGAAAGACAAACAGGACGCCGCAAGCAAGCTCAATAATCGCGGCAAAAATTTGATCGGTCGCAGATACACACTGCAAACGCCGATCGAGAACGGTATCGGCCGCCTGCAAATCGACGACAGTATATGGACCATTCGTGGCGAAGACATGCCCGCCGGCAGCATCGTGGAAATTCTCGCCGTCGACAGTTTGGAACTCGAGGTTGGTCATGTGGGGTAAGGCGCTCGCCGCGGTACTTTTCCTGTTCTTTCTTTCCGCGCAAGCGCTCGATGTTGAAAAGATTCCTGGTGGGGCGTTTGCCCTTACCGTTTATAAAGGTGTAAACTACGCGATCTTTACCGCGCCCGCGGATCATGTCCGCCTAATGTGGAAAGGGGCGAACGGTGAAAACTACCGCACCTTGCGTGGCGCGGCCAAGGCGTTGGAAGCAGAAGGCAAAACCGTCGCG
Organism: Cardiobacteriaceae bacterium; assembly: GCA_965277745.1. Taxonomy (GTDB): domain Bacteria; phylum Pseudomonadota; class Gammaproteobacteria; order Cardiobacteriales; family Cardiobacteriaceae. Next base: position 1,775,739 of record OZ255837.1, on the reverse strand, counting down.
ATGATGATGAACGCCGGCATTTTCAGCAAAAACGCGACGCCTGCCGGCCTGTGGATAGAAAACGGCGCCGTCCTCCACGAACTCAACATCATGCACGGCAAGGGCAATTTCCATATCGAGCCAAATGGTGTGTTCTACCTTGATGGAAAACAAGCAGGCATCCTCACCACAAGCAAATGGCGAAGCCATCATCCGCAAGCCGAGTATGCCCTACAGTCCGGTCCAATGCTGCTGATCGACGGCAAAATCAACCGCCATTTCATAAAACACCTTTCTTCCCCCTACAAGCGCAACGCCGTGTGCACCACCCGCGCCGGCAAACTCTATTTCATCATCACCGTCAGCTATCGCGAAGAATGGCCGAATTTTTACCACCTGGCACAGGCACTGCAATCCTTTGGCTGTCGCCAAGCGCTGTATCTCGACGGTTCACTCTCCCATTATTATCTGCCGGGAAAAAGCGGATGGTTTCACTGGAAAGACTTCGTCGGCATGATCGCCGTGACGACAGAATAAGCCGATACCGTGGATAAAACTCGCGTGAGGAAGAATCCCTATTACGCCGCTCTTGATCTCGGATCGAACAGCTTCCATCTGCTGATCGCCCAACTCAGCGAAAACGGCATCCAGGAAGTGGACAAAATCAAGCACATGGTGCGCCTCGGTGAAGGGCTGGATGAAGACGGGATGCTCGATGAGGCCTCGATGCAGCGCGCCCTCAACGCCCTCGCCGAAATGGGGCAACGGATCTCCCATATCCCCGCGGAACAAGTACGTGTGGTCGCCACCAACACCCTGCGGGTCGCTCGCAATAGCGCGACTTTTCTTGGCCTCGCCGAACAAGCGCTCGGGACGGAGATCGAAATCATCAGCGGTCAGGAAGAGGCACGCCTGATCTATCTGGGCATCACCACCCATAACCATTTCAAAGAACGTAACCTTATCATCGACGTTGGCGGCGGTTCCACCGAAGTGATCGTTGGCAGCGGCAGTACGCCGGAAATCCTGCGTTCGATGAAAATGGGTTGTACCAATATGAGCAGGCGTTTTTTTCCGAAAGGAAAAATCAGCAAAAGCGCTGTCAGAAAAGCGCTGGCCCAGGTCGGTAAAACCATCGAGCCGCACATGCAGGAAATACTTGATTCGCAATGGCAACGCGGCATTGTCAGTTCGGGAACAGCGAAAAATATCGAGCGCGTGCTGCAACGGCTCGATCTCGGCGAGAACGGCGTCAGCAGAAAAAATCTCCATGCCTTGTTACGCAAACTCTGCGTGATCGAACGCGCCGACAAACTACCCGAAAAACTCGGCATCAGCGCAGAACGAGCTTTCGGCTTCAGCGGCGGGGTATGCATTCTGGCCGGACTGTTCACGCATCTTGAAATCAAAGAGGCACGCGTCAGCCAACAGGCGCTGCGCGAAGGGGTACTGCTCGACTTGATGAGCACCGGCAACCATCTGCCCGACCAGCGCAGACATACCGTCGAAGCCATGCAAAAGCGTTTCAATATCGACATTCGCCAGGCTGAACGTGTGCATGAGCTCTCCGATTACCTCAACCGCCGTCTGCCGCTTAAGGCGCCACCGCGGATCGACGCCCTGCTTGGATTTGCCGCCGGGCTGCATGAAATCGGCCTCGCCGTTGCCCGCGGCAAACATCAAAACCACGGCGCCTACATGATCGCAAACGCCGACATGCCCGGTTTTTCGCGGATTCTCCAAGAAATCATCGCGTTGCTTATCAAAGGACAGCGTAAGAAAATGCCGGACAGACAGATCGAAGAACTGCCCGAACAGTATCGTGCGATCACCTGGCAGTTTCTCCTCGCCCTGCGTCTTGCGGTGTTGATCTATCGCGCGCGTGTAGACGTCGATGTCGATCAATATCCAAAAATCTCCTTCGTCGAGAACACCTTGACCCTCAGCTTCGGGGAAGAATTTCTCGCGGCGCATCCGCTGACCGTATCCGATTTGCTCGACGAACACATCCACTGGGAAGAAGACAGCCCATTCCACCTGCGCATCGACCGCCCGTAGGCAACGTGAATATCGAACAGACGCCTTAAGCACGGCATGTCGAGCGTCTGTTTGCTTTGGGGAACGCCCGGAATCGGTACTTTTATCGCCTGAATCATCTTCCGGGATAGTGGAAATCTCTTGCTCTCCCAGCATAGTCAAGTTCTAGGCAGGTAAATAGGCGTTTCTAAAGGGAGAGCACTTACTGATCGAATGAAGAGTAACTTTTAAAATAAAAAATAAGGGGCTGTCCCAGATAATGCTGATGGATGTTATAAATGGGTATGCGGAAGAGCCGATGAAGTAAGTGTAAGCAAGAGAAGCTGGTAGAGCATTTTGTGGCTGGGACGACGGCTCGTGTTGCTGGCGCATTGGCGGGTGTAAATCGGAAGACAGCAGCCTACTATTATCACCGTCTGCGCGAGGTGATTACATATGAGCTTGCCAGCAAAGAGGACGAAGTGTTGGGTGGTGAGATAGAAGTCGACGAGAGCTGTTTTGGCGGGCGGCGCAAAGGTAAACGAGGCCGTGGTGCGGCAGGCAAGGTACCCGTATTTGGCCTGCTAAAGCGCGGCGGACAGGTCTATACAAAGATTATTCCTGATGCTTCATCAGACACGTTACTGTCTCTTATTGTACGTAAAGTTGTGCCTGATAGTATCGTCTATTGCGACTGCTGGCGTGGCTATAATGTGCTGGATGTTTCAGGCTTTAAACACTACCGCATCAACCATTCCCAGCTGTTTGCTGACAGGCATAATCATATCAACGGTATTGAGAACTTCTGGAACCAAGCCAAGCGGCACATGCGTAAATTTAACGGTGTCCCACGGCAGCATTTTGGGCTATTTTTGAAAGAGTGCGAGTGGCGTTTTAACAACCCTGACCCACTAACACAATGACAGCAACTAAAACCATGGATTGCCAAATATCTTAACTAATTAACTGGGATAGCCCCAAAAATAATTCTCATTGTTAATTATGATATAATAATTTTTCTCTAGGAAAAACGAAAGGAAATGACAGATGTTCAAACTCACTCGACCAATAGAGCGTCTCTTGATTGTGGCGCTCATGGTATTTTGCCCATTTCTCTCCCCTCTTTGCACCGCGAATGCGCCCTCACCTATCGTCGTCAAGCACACCCACGGCGAAACGATGGTTCCGCTCAATCCGAAGAACGTTCTCGTCTTCGATTTATCCGTACTCGACAATTTCGACCGCTTGGGCATTGAAGTGACCGGAGTGCCGCTTTCGAGAAATTATAATCATGAACTCAAGAAATACAAGACGGATGATTACATCAAGATCGGATCGCTTTCCAAACCCGATTATGAAGTTGTCCATGCGGCCAAGCCGGATCTCATTATCGTCGCTTATCGCACCCAGTCCAAATATGACGCACTGGCAAAAATCGCCCCGACCATCGACCTGACGGGTTCGGGAAAGGATTTGATTGCAGATGTAAAAACCGATGTCACAACACTCGGCCGTATTTTTGGCAAAGAAGCCGAAGCGAAGATGGAGATCGAAAAGCTAGATGCCGCCGTTTTCGTACTGAAAGTCAAAGCCAAAGGCAAGGGCAAGGGTCTTGTCCTCATGACCTCCGGTGGTAAGATATCCGCCTTTGGGCCGGGATCGCGTTTCGGCGTTTTTTACGATGATTTCGGCATCGTACCAGCGGTAAGTGATATTTCTCCAGCGCGCCATGGCCAGTCGGTCAGTTCCGAATTTATTCTCGAAGCCGATCCAGACTGGCTGTTTATCATCGACCGCGACGCCGCCGTCGGTCGCGAAGGCGATTCCGCTAGGCAAATTCTTGACAACGATCTCGTGCGCCAGACCACGGCGTGGAAGAAACAACAGGTTGTCTACCTGGATTCGGGCGACTGGTACCTCGCCCGGGGAGGCCTGAACGCCTTGCACCGCGCAATCGACCAGCTTACGCAGGCATTCGATAGCGCCAGATAGAAGTTTTCCTTGAATCCGCTTCGCAACGGACGCTGCGCCATGGCACCCTTCATTACGACAGGGCACTAAAGACAAGACGCTCGGACGGGAGGATATTATGAAACCGTTGCCGGCAGCCATCCTGGTAATTGCTGTAATGGCCGTGGTCAGTTTATTTGTTGGCGTCAGCAATGTGTCTTTACATGCTCTGTTCAGTTCAGGAAGCAGGGTTCTTGCAATGGAAGTGCTTGTCATCAGCCGTGTTCCAAGAACGCTGGCGATCATTCTGACCGGTATATCCATGGCGGTGGCCGGGTTGATCATGCAAATACTGACATGCAACCGTTTCGTCGAGCCGTCGACGGCAGGGACCATGGAATTCGCCGGCCTCGGCATTCTCATCGTCACGCTTTTCGCGCCGCAAACATCGGTGTTCGGCAAAATGCTCGCGGCATCGACGACCGGCCTTGCCGGAACGGCGCTTTTTCTGCGCATTTTACGCGCCATCCCGCTACGTTCGGTTTTGGTCGTGCCGCTTGTCGGCATAATGCTCGGCAATGTCATACATGCGCTTACGACATTCATCGCCTACCGCTTCGATCTTCTGCAATCGCTGCACACCTCGATGACGGGCGATTTCTCGGGTGTGCTGCGCGGGCGTTACGAGTTGCTTTGGCTCTCCTTCTTTCTGACAGGCGTCGCCTATATCGCCGCCGACCGCCTTACCGTTGCCGGCTTGGGCAAGGAATTCACTACCAATCTCGGTCTTGATTATCGTCATGTCGTCATATTCGGCTTGATCATCGTCTCCATGGTCAGTGCCACGACCGTGGTAACGGTGGGAATCATTCCGTTTCTGGGGTTAGTCGTGCCCAATACAGTGCGTTTGTTCATCGGGGACAATATACGTCGCGCCGTCCCATGGGTCGCCGTTTTAGGGGCCGGAATGTTACTCGTCTGCGATATTGCCGGGCGTTTGATCCGTTTCCCCTACGAAATTCCCATCGCCACGATGATGGGCGTTGTCGGCGGCGCGCTGTTCTTCTACATTTTGTGGCGCCTGGGTTCACGCCTTGCCTGAACGTTCCACCGCCATCATTGTCTTTTTAAGTGTTCTCACAATCGCTGCCGCGCTTGCTTTCATGACGCTCGGCGTAAAAGGCGACTGGGCTTTTGTTCTTGCCTTCAGGGGAACGAAATTGGCGGCGATGGTGCTCGTCGCCTACTCGATCGCCGTTTCGACGGTGTTGTTTCAGACGGTCACCGGCAACCGTATCCTGACTCCTAACATCATGGGTTTCAGTGCGCTTTATATGCTGATCGAGACGGCGAGTATTTTCTTTTTCGGCGCGTTGGGCGCCCAGTGGATCGGCTCGAATATCCGTTTTCTCGTCGAAACCGCGATGATGATCGTCTTTGTCGGACCACTGTATTATTTCTTGTTCTCGCACGCCACGCGCAGTCTGCATCTGGTCATGCTGGTCGGCATCGTCTTCGGCGTGTTCTTTGACAGCCTCTCGAATCTGATGCAGCGCCTGCTCGATCCGAACTTGTTTGCCGTCCTGCAAGACCGCTTCTTCGCCAGTTTCAATACGATAAACGCGGAATTTCTCGTGGTTGCCGCGGTCGTTGTGGCCGCGGTCACCGGCTACGGCCTGCGTTATCTCGACGTTTTCGACATACTGGCGCTCGGAGGCGATGTTGCCATCAATCTGGGAGTGAACTATCACCGTGTCGTGCGCAAAATCCTGTTCATGGTGACGATTTTCGTTTCCGTTGCAACCGCGCTTGTCGGTCCGGTCATGTTTTTCGGTCTGCTCGTGGCCAACCTCAGCTATATGGTCGCCGGTTCGGTAAAACATCGGGTGATTTTACCGGTTGCGGTTTTGCTTGCCGTTTTGTGCCTTGTAGGCGGACAGACGATACTCGAGCGTGTTTTTGCCTTTGATACCGCGCTCGCCGTCATCATCGAGTTTCTGGGCGGACTGGCATTCATCATTCTTCTCGTCAGGAGCAATAAACGTTGATTGAGATCAGCAACGTAAGCAAATCCTATAATGGAAGCCGCGTTGTCGATGATGTCACGCTCAGGCTGGCCAAGCGCGGCATCATTTCGATCATCGGACCGAATGGCGCCGGCAAATCGACCTTGCTCGCCATGATCAGCCGTCTGCTCGTGATGGATAGCGGACGAATCGAAGTCGGCGGTCTCGATGTCTCGACAGCACCTTGTGACCTGTTGGCAAGGCATTTGTCCATTCTGCGCCAGGAAAATACCATCGCCTCACGCTTGAGCGTTCGTGACCTCGTCACTTTCGGGCGCTATCCTTATTGCAAAGGGCGTCCAGACAGTGAAGATCGTAGCTATATCGAGAGCGCAATGAACCTTCTCGGCCTTGAAGAATATGGCGAGCGATTTCTCGACGAGTTATCCGGCGGTCAGCGTCAACGGGCGTTCATCGCGATGATCCTCTCGCAAAATACCGATTATGTCCTGCTTGACGAACCCCTGAACAATCTCGACATGAAACACTGCGCAGCGATCATGAAGCTGTTTCGACAGGCGGCGGACCATCTTGGCAAAACAGTCGTCGTGGTGATACACGACATCAATTTCGCCTCTTGCTACTCCGACCATATCGTGGCGATGCGGCGGGGAAAGATCATCTACCAAGGAACACCGGATGAAATCATGGTACCCGCCGTTTTAAGCGATATTTACGAAACGGACATTACAGTCGAAGAGATAAGCGACAAGCGTATCGCCGTCTACTATTTCTAAGCAGGGAAAAACGCAGTTCCGCGCAAGCGCTTGCAGTGGCGATCCAAGCGGCCACTCGATTCGCTTGAGAGACTTGCACAGACACTTGAGGGGGATATTCGCACGAACGGTGCGGATGAGCGGATTGAGGTATCATCGTAAAGAAAAAGCTCGATGACTTTTGACCCTGTTGCGAAAATGCTTTGCGTCGCGCTTGCCCGGATGACAACGGAAGTTTTACAAAAAGCGGGCAAAACCGGCGCCACACCACGACACACAAAAGCGCTACAAATCCCCTATGATATGGGAACCTTTTCAAAGAGTGTGCGTCCATGCGGACAAGTAAAGAATATATGTTCGTCTATCTCAAGGGCATCGCCATGGGGGCTGCCGATCTTGTTCCTGGCGTTTCCGGCGGCACCATCGCGTTGATTACGGACATTTACGAAGAATTGATCGCAAGGCATATTTCCGGCGTTCCTGGTTGGTCAATTGAAGCCAGTTGTCGGTTACAACGGTATCAATTTTGTCGGGGAGAGCCTCAAGCAGGTGACGTAAAAACCCGGTGGCAACGCTTTTGTTCTGACGTTCATGAAGCTCACAAAAGAGGAATTTCGACGTCCGGCCTATGGTAGTGAAAAGGTGGCGTTTTCCTTCTTCTGTGAAATAGCCGATCGGATAATTCGTGAACGGCTTCTTGCTTTTTCCGTCGCCTTAAGGCGGGCGGCGCGAAATGCCATGACGCTGAAAACAACGGTGTAAGGAAGAACGGGTCAAGTGCGCAATAGTCCCTTGCAAGGCGTAAAGGCAATCATCCAAAGGCAACAAGGTATATGACGATGGAAGGCAACGCATATAGCTTCATTCTTCGAGACTGAGTACCGTTGAACGGGGGTTCCTGGCTCCCATAGGGGGCGTCTTCAACGGTCTTACGCTTCTTCCATTTGCAAACGATCTTCGGATCGATGCCGTAACGCTTGCTTAAGTCGCGATCGAAGCTTGCGATCACTGTATTTCTGCTTAATATGTTTCCCCCGTCGGGGATGTTCTATTTTTTCTTCATTGATTCCCGTTAAAGGGGATTTTTTATGTCATCATCCTTTGATGCGCTTTTTGCAGAACAATTTTCTACCGTACAAGAACGTTCTATATGGTTCGATGAATTTGATCGCAAATTTCGTAAGGCGCGTTTTCGCCCACCCCGCTAACAGAGGGTGACAACAAAAAACGTCCTAATTTGGCCCTGACTGCGTGCGTGGTTTTGGCGCTTGCGTGTAAAACTTGTCCCATAGCTTCTACATGATGAGACAAAACATGACAATCTGTTTACGAAAGTCAGCCGGACTTCCTTAATCACTATCGTTGCTGGCCAAAAACTTTTCATTAACATAAACATATTTAATAAAAATGAGAATAGTTATATTTTATATTATTATTTAGAGCGTAGAATCACAAATAAAAGACAGTTTTTGGGTATATAAACTTCAACGGAGAAAAATACATGAAGAACCGAAAAATGCAAATGGAGCGACGTAACTTCCTTTGTTTCTGCGCTCAAGGCCTTGCGGTCGCGATGGTTTCCAGCACAGCACTAGCCGCAGACAAAAAGTCGTTTTCAATTACCGATGATCGCGGTGTGACCATTGAGGTACCCGCCCATCCTCAACGGATTGCCGCAATTTCTTAATTTTGCGGTGGATGTTGCTCTCACGCTTGGCCTCAAGCCGGTGGCGACAACTTATATGACAGCCGGGCGTCACCCGAGTTTTCTGCTCGGCATGACCCGCGATATAATCCAACTGGGTCAGCGGGCCAAGACCAACCTTGAACTTTTGTCCAAGGCCAATCCGGACCTGATTGTGGCAATGCGGCGATACACAGTTGCCCACGCGCCGGAATTCGAAAAGATTGCCCCCTATGTCGCCTATAATATGGAGCTTTTGAGCGAAAGTTATCAGGAGGTCGCGGACCTGTCGAAAGCCCTTGGCAATCCCGTACGCGGCAAAGAACTTAATGAAGCTTTCAAGACCGATCTTGCTTATTTTGCCGCCAAAGCACCCAAAGGCAAGCATCCGCGTTTCCAGATCATGTGGGCGGGTGATACACCCTTTTCCTTCCACGACGAAAACACGGCCGCTTCAATTGTCAAGGCGCTTGGCGGTGAGAATATCTGTGGACCGATGACGCAGATCGGGCGATTTGGCGAACAGATCAGCTTGGAAACCATGCTCGAGCGTGATCCGGAAGTTATTTTCGTCTATGATTCCGGTCCGGATCGTCCGCATGAGAACAATCCAATCTGGAAATCGCTGTCGGCGGTGAAAAACGGCCGTGTTCACTATGTCGGCGACCAATGGGTGGAGTCCAACGGCCCCATTGCACGTGAAATCGTTTTAAAAGAAGCGGCGCATTTCCTTTATCCGGATAAATTTCCGGCGGTCGATGTCCGAAAAGAAGCTGCGAAGCTGATTCCAGTAGCGTTGCAAAAGTAATCGGCATGTGTAGAAATCAAAACTTAATCTGACAGACATTATCAAACAACAACTGTCCGTTGAGTGTTATTGTCAGATAATTCGACACTAGGAATTTGTTTTTCTAGCGCCAAATGCTTTGCCTCACGAAATGTCTGCATCGGTGTTTTACCATAACAGTGCTTACCACTATGTGGACGCTGTTCATTATATTTACTGATCCAGTGATCAACGTCAACTTGCAGTTCATCTAGCGAACGATAAATCTTCTTACGAAAGGCTATATCATAAAACTCATTTTTCATGGTTCTATGAAAACGCTCACATATACCGTTCGTTTGAGGACTATTGGCCTTGGTCTTTGAGTGATCAACGTTCTCAGTAGCCAAATAAAGCTCATAGGCATGACTCTCAACTTTACCACAATACTCAGTGCCCCGGTCGGTAAGAATACGACACAAGGGGAGTTCGCATTCATCAAAAAATGGGATGACCCGGTCATTAAGCATATCAGCTGCTGTGATCGCTGATTTCTCTATATAGAGCTTTGCGAGAGCCGCTTTGCTATAGGTATCAATAAAAGTCTGCTGATAAATACGCCCAACACCTTTCATGGTACCGACAAAATACGTATCCTGTGCCCCAAGGTATCCAGGGTGGTGCGTTTGAATTTCTCCATGGGCTTCGCGTTGCGATTTGGCTTTCTCAAGCGCTGCAAGCTGTTCCTCGGTCAGTAAAATACCTTCTTGAGCCGAACGAGACTCCAACGCTTTCAGGCGCTTTTTCATGGTCTCAAGGTCATGGCGTAACCAGATCGATCGAACACCACCAGATGACACCACAATGCCTCGTTTTAACAACTCTTGTGAGGCACGTAATTGTCCTAGCGCAGGATTGTCTATCGCTATATCAATTACTGCACGTTCTACATGCTCAGGAACACGATTCTTCACCACCGGTTTCTTACGGCTGATTTCTCGCAGCGCGTCTTCACCACCATTTTCGTATAAACGTTTAAAACGATAAAAACTATCTCGGCTGTAGCCCATCGTTTTGCATGCTTGTGACACACTACCCAATTGTTTTGCCAACTCCAAAAGGCCAACTTTGGGCTTGATTATCTTCATTTCAATATTCGTCATAATCTGACTCCTTTTGACTCGATTTTATCAAAAATGTCAGATTAAGTCTCATTCTTTACACGGCATGGCGACTCACGTAGTTGGTTGGCAACCGCAGTCTTGCCGGTCAATGATCTTGCTTGTGTTCCTCGCGGTCAGTGCTTTGGCTGCATTCTTCATCGGATTAATGATCGGCGAGCGCCCATTGACATTCGGCAAACTGTTGTCCGTGCTGTTAGCACCCGATGGCAAAATCGATTCCATCCTGGTCTTAACACTCAGACTGCCACGCAGTCTGAACGCTTTTCTCAGCGGTATGGGACTTGCTGTGTCTGGATATGTGTTGCAAACCTTGACACGCAACCCGTTAGCCGGACCGGGGCTTACCGGCGTTTCCGGTGGCGCGGTCACCTTCATTGTCTTCTGTTTCGTCTTTTTGCCTTGGCTTTCGTCCGCTCTTTATCCATTTGTCGGGCTCGTTGGTGGTCTGGCAGCTGCCGCAGTGACCTTTTGGATCGCGCGTGGCGGTCAGGAACGTCCGCTCCATCTTGCGCTCGGCGGCATCAGCGTTTCACTGTTCTGTGGCGCGCTTACCACTTATATTATGATATGCAGCGGTCCACAGATGCCTTCGCTCCTGTTTTGGCTCTCCGGCGGTTTTCAGGGGCGTTCATGGCCGCAACTTGCCTATATGGCGCCTTGGGTCATCATCGGATTTGCGGCCGTGCTCGCCTGTCATCGCGTTATTGGTCTTTTGATGTTAAGCGAGCAAGCCGCCGCTGGCATGGGACTTCGCCTGAAGCTTTGGAAACCTGTGCTTTTACTGCTCGCTGTTCTTCCCGTGGCAGGCGTGGCGCCGGTCGCCGGTCCCGTTTCCTTTGTCGGCCTTGCCTCGCCGCATATGGCTCGTCTCCTCAAGCCGTCCGGGCCGGTTTGGAGCATAGTCCTGACTGCGATGATCGGTGGGTTCACGACTATTGTCGCAGATATCGTGGCGCGAACCGCTGCATTGCCGCGTGAACTTCCCGTAAGTTTCATTGCCGCGCTGGTCGGTGGACCGGTTTTCATCTATCTCATTCAAAAGCCTTCCTTCAATTTCGCAGGGCAGGTATGACAACCGACACACTTGCTTGGCGTAAGAAAAACCCGCCACCAAGAACTTTATCGAAGGGGGTTGCACTTTTCGTCTTAGCGTTACTGTTGGCGGTTTTTCTCGGCGTTGTCGATATTCCACCTCTTGAGACCGCCTCCGTTTTGATGGGCAAAGGATCGGACACTGCGCATTCGATCATCTTCGATATCCGTCTTCCAAGGGTTGTAACCGGTATTCTCGCCGGAATCCATTTCGCGCTCGCCGGTCTTCTCCTTCAGACGATCACGCGCAATCCGCTGGCCGATCCATCCCTGATGGGGGTCTCTCAGGGCGCAACGCTTAGTGTAACGCTGTTTCTTTTGTACGGTGCACGGGTTTATTTTCCCGGAATGACTGCTGAAATGGTCGAATTACCACTCGAATGGCTGCCCCTTGTGGGCATGGCTGGCGGTCTCACGGCCGGCGGCATCGTTTACATTCTCGCCTTCAGAACAGAAATGGGACCGCTGCGGATCACATTGTGCGGGATCGTTGTCGGCGCTGTCCTGCACGCACTCGCTATCGGCCTGATGGCAGGATGGGGTTCGGCCCGACTTGAAGTGCTCCTCGAATGGCTGTCGGGCAGTCTTTACGCACGAAGCTGGCGGCATGCGCTTTTTCTCGCGCCTTTCACAGTTGTCGGCATTGTGATCCTTCCTTTATTCAGACGGTCGCTGACGCTCCTAAATTTCGAAGCACCTGTTGCTCGCTCTTTCGGTCTCGCATATGTACCACAATTTTCCTGTGTCCTGTTTTTGTCCTGTGCTCTTGCCTCTAGCGCCGTCGGCGTTGTCGGACCAATCGTCTTTGTCGGTCTTATCGTCCCGCATCTTGCCCGCTTTGTCACTCGACGGCATACGGACCTGTTTGTGCCGATGACCATCACGCTCGGCGCAATCACTGTGACACTCGGTGACCTTGCGGGGCGCCTACTCGGTCAGGCCGACGAAATCCCAATCGGGGTGGTAACCGCGGTTTGTGGAGTGCCTGTCCTGATTGCATTGCTTCGAAAAACACCATGAGTTCACCATGATTCTTTCCTGTTCCAACCTATCGGTTGTCTATGGGCGCCGTCAAGCACTAAGCAGTTTCTCGCTTTTTCTAAAAAATGGGGAAATCCATACCCTAATCGGCCCGAATGGTTCGGGAAAAAGCACCGCTCTTCAAGCCTTGGCCGGCCTTATTCAACCTACCGAAGGAGAGGTGACAATACACGACAAGTCAATCAACAGGATGCCACGCCGCCAGTTGGCACGGCATCTGGCCTTCCTGCCACAACAGCCGTCCGCTCCTGACGAAATGACCGTTGAGCGCCTGGTTCGGCAGGGTCGGTTCGCCCATGTAGGCCTGTTTCGTAACTACCGCGAGGAAGACGAGGCCGCCATTCATTGGGCGCTGGAGAGCACGGGACTGATCGATTTCGCTGAAAGAAACTTGCGTGAGCTGTCCGGCGGTGAGCGTCAGCGCGCATGGATCGCGGCGGCCATCGCACAAGAGGCTGAAGTGCTGTTGCTCGATGAACCAACTTCTTTCCTCGATATCGGTTATCAGGTTGAAATTTTTGATCTCATCTATCAATTAAGCCGTGAAAAGCATGTAACCATTTTGATGTCGATCCATGATCTGAACCAGGCAATGTCAGTCTGTGACAGGATTTCTCTGCTCGACAAAGGAAAACGCGCGTTTGAAGGTGACCCAAAGACGCTTGCCGAAACCGGGTTGATCGAGAATATCTTCGCTGTGAATGGAACTTTCGTCTCGATTGCTGCTGATGCGCCGCCACATTTTGATGTCGAACTGGCAAAACGGAGACACTAAAATGGCACCCAATTCTATCGGCAACCTTAGTTTAGTGGCCTTGGGGACTGACAATTTGAGCCAGCGGACAACCGAGGCAACGCCGATGTCAAACCGCGCGGCAGCCTGGGCGATCGTAAGTCCTTCGCGCGCACGTACCGAAAAAACCTTTTGGCGAAATTTCAATTGGGTAAGTCATACGAGGAATTTCAATGGGTAAGTCATCCGATAAAGATGATTCAATTTTACTTGACTAAAAATAGGAAATACGTTCATGAAACTTTTCAAAATATTGACATTTGTCCTGTCTGTTCTCTTGAATGGATCTTTCGTCAGCCATGCAATTGCGTTGGGGGCTTCCGATGCCACGGTGGTCATTCTCGATAATAAGGTGCTTGGCCGATACAATCCGATCAACGGCCATGGTCAAAACGGTGATTCCCATATTTATCAGGCGCTTTATCGCATTGAACCAGGTGTGTTCGACAGGCAGCCTGAGCTTGTGCCCGTCCTTGCATCAGGTGCCGCTGTCGCGTCGGAGGGTAATCGTGTCTGGACCGTTCCGATTCGCTCCGGAGTGTCCTTTTCCGACGGTACAAGCTTTGGTCCTGAAGACGTCGTTGCCACCTACAAGGCTTTCATCGATCCGCGTTCGGCCTCAAACCAAATTGCCCACTGGGACAATATCGAAACGGTCAAGACCGAAGGACAGGTAGTTAAATTCACCCTCAAAGAGCCATTCAATCAATTTGATCGTCTGTTGTTGAACGTGATTGCGCCGTCGCAGGCATTCGACTTCGACGATTTGAAAAAAGCGACGGATTCATCACTCAACACCCATCCGGTCGGCACCGGTCCTTATGTTCTCTCCGACCTTCGACCAGACCAGGCGATATTCACCGCGCGTGAAGACTACTGGGGTAAAAAGCCCGTCGTCAAGAAAATCGTTATCCGTCACACTGAGGATGACAATGCGCGTGCTCAACAGATCCGCTCGGGGGAGGGAGACGGCACCATCCTGCCTGCCGACTTGGCCGAAACGTTCAAGGCACCCGAGTATCACGTGAATTCCATCAAGACGACCGACTGGCGGGGAATGACGCTTCCGGCGGGCAACCCGGTGACGGGTGATGACGCCATACGTTTGGCGGTAAATTATGCCGTGAACCGCGACTATATGGTCAAATATGTTTTGGATGGTTACGGAACCGCCAACTCGCTCTTTCTGGCGCCTTTTTACGGTGATGCTTACGATCCATCTCTAGAGTTTCCTTATGACCCGGAGAAAGCAAAAGCCATTTTAGATGATGCTGGCTGGAAACCGGGAGCCGATGGTATCCGCGTCAAAAACGGGCAGCGCGCCGCTTTCGATGTCATTTATTTTACCAACCGGGACCGGGCACGCAAGGATTTGTCGCTTGCCGTTGCCAGCGATCTGAAAAAAATCGGCATTGAAGCCACACCGATCGCTCGCAATTCAAAATCGGTTACGCGCGAGGATTATCAACACATTCCTGTCCTTCTGGGTGGCGGCGGCATGCCCTATTCTGTTGATGGACAGCTTTATCACGTCCTGCATTCCAAATATGCCGAATATGGCGTGGGAGCCAAATGGGACAATGCATCGGATTATCGCAACCCCGCGATTGACAAGCTTCTTGACGATGCGCGCAAGGAGCCCGACCCGGCTAAGCAAGCAATATTTTACCGCACTATCGAGCGACACTATCGGTCCAGGCCAGCCATGCTGCAACTTGTCTATCTCAACCATGTCTACGTTGAACGCAATCTGGGATACAAAAATGTGGTCCCGATCCTCGAACCTCATGCGCATGGTGTGAATTTCGGCCCTTGGTATCAAATCGAGGACTGGCAATGATGACATCTGGTTTCCGCCAGAGCAAGAATATAAAAGCTCGGTGGCGGAGGAGGCGACTTGAAATCGCCGTGATGATCCTGCGGCGGTTTTACTTCATGTGTATCCTCTTGGTGCTGGTGACAATTGGCCTGTTCGCTCTTGCCGCTATCAGCCCATTTGATCCTCTTGACGCCTATATGCAGGGGAATGCCGGTGAGTTGAGCCTCGCTCAAGAACGGCAACTGACTGAACAACTCGGACTCGATATTCCTTGGTATCAGGCATGGTGGACGTGGTTTGACAATCTCTTACATCTGGATCTGGGCGTGTCGCGTGTTTACTACGAGCCCGTCGTTCGGGTTATCTCCGAACGGTTTCCCTGGACGGCTCTGCTTGGTGGATTGGGGTTGCTCATCTCGGTTTCCATCTCCTTCATTTTAGGGGCTTGGGCCGGATTTCATCCCACTAGCCTTCTCGACAAAATGATCAGTGCCGTCGCGACCATCGTGCAGGCAACACCGCCATTTATTTTGGCGCTCGCGGCTCTCGGCATTTTTTCCATCGGTCTGCATTGGGCACCCACCGGCGGTTTGACCTATCCGGGTCAGCCTGTTACCTCAGCCGAGGTGCTGGCGCATGTTCTCCTTCCTGCTTTTGTATTGGGGTTGTCACAAATTCCCTGGTTGATTTTGAGCTTCCGTGAGGCTTGTCGGGAAACGCTGTTGTCGGACGCCGTCAGCGGTGCGCGTGTGCGCGGCATTCCCTCCCCTAGAATTGCCCTTTTCCATGTATTGCCAACAGCCCTTCCGTCCTTTGTGGCGCTGGTCGGTGCCCGACTTCCGGAACTGGTTGTCGGCGCCACTTTGATCGAGACGATTTTTGCCTGGCCGGGCCTGGGGAGCGCCTTTGTTCGCGGGGCGTTTTCTCTTGATTTTTCCTTGCTTGCGGCGCTGACCGTTGCCGTCATCGTCTTCGTGACCATTGGCAATCTGCTGGCCGATATCGCCTTCGTTCTTCTTGATCCCCGGGTGGAAGCAGATGCTTAAGACAATCATTGAAAAAAGTCCGTTGCACCATCCTGTGCTCTTTTTGAAAAATATCCGATGGAGACTGAACTTGCCTGACCGCTCTCCTGTCGGGGTCGCCTGGATGGTCTTGTTCATCGTCTTTTTTTATGCGGCAATCATCCCTTGGATGGCAGATGTCGATCCTTACCTTACCGATTTTGCCCGTTCCGGCCTGCCTCCCAACCGGGAAAACCTATTTGGAACCGATTCTGCCGGTCACGACCTATTCATCCGGGTTGCGGCCGGTTTGAGGATTTCTCTTTTCATTGCCCTTATATCAGCGATTTTCTCTGCCTGTTTGGGCACTTTCATGGGAATCCTCGCGGGGATGACGGGCGGTTGGGTTGATCGTCTGACGATGCGGGTGGCCGATGGATTGAATTCCTTGCCTCATTTTGTATTGAGTGTGATCATTGTCTCGCTGTACCAGGGGTCGGTTATAGCGATAATCGTCTCTTTAGCTGTGACCCATTGGGTACAAATCGCGCGAATCGTGCGGGCCCAAATTCTGAGCCTGCGTTACGCGCAATATGTCGAGTCAGCCTGGCTTATTGGAATGAACCGATGGCAAATCATTTGGCATCACCTTGTTCCCGCCGCCTTGGGTCAGAGCATGGTCGGTCTCGTTTTACTCATTCCGCACGCGGTTTGGCACGAATCGACCCTGTCTTTTCTCGGATTGGGTCTGCCACCACATAAAGCGTCGCTTGGCACCTTGTTGTCCGACGCGGAAGGGTCTCTGCTTTTGGGACATTGGTGGACTCTTGCCTTTCCAGCTCTCTTTCTGGTTGCGACAACACTTTCCGTCAGCATCATCGGCTGGAACTTGAAAGACCGGATGACGGGAACGGAGGAACGGACGATATGATTGTCTCCATAGATAATTTGACGGTTCGTATCCCCTTACGAAAGGAGGGATATGTGCATGCCGCAACCGACGTTTGCCTCAAATTGAAGCGGGGCTGTCTTCACGCGGTGGTGGGAGAGTCCGGATGTGGAAAGTCCACCATCGCAGAAGCACTGACAGGTTTGCTGCCGAGATCGGCCGAGGTCAGTGGTGATGTTCTCTACGATGGGCAGAGTGTTTTCGGTCGTCAAGCGCAATTGGCGGGACGCCACATTGCGTTCGTTCCCCAGTCCGTGGCGACTTTTCTGACGCCGGTTTCAACGGTTGGGGCCCAGTTGTCGGAAACCGTCAAAGTGCTTGGCAGGGGCCATGATCCGGCAGAGCTCGTCAGCCGAGTCAATCTGTCGGTTGCAGCACTGGATCTCTATCCCCATCAGCTATCGGTAGGCATGGCACAAAGGGCTGCCGTCGCGTTTGCCCTGGCAGGTGATCCACAAGTGATTGTCGCCGACGAACCGACCGCCTCGCTCGATCTGGATCTCACCCTTGACTTGCTCAAGCTCTTGCGCGAAATTGTCGATCAGGGCGTCGCCATCATGCTGATCACCCACGATATTGCCCCACTTATGGACACTAACGTAGCCGATACCGTCAGTGTTGTTTATGCATCACGAATTGTTGAAAGTGAAGACGCAAGCATGATTCTCTACGGCAAGGCCCGTCACCCCTATACAAGGGATTTTCTCAAAGCGTTGCCGCGCAACGGCCTCCATCCGCTCAAAGGTCCAAGCCCCGTGCTCACAAATCTTGCCGAGGATTATTGTTATGAACAACGCCTGGTTTTGGCCGGAGAACGATCATGAACGCTTTATCGGCCACAAAGGTAGTCGCGGAATTCAAAGAACCATCCGGCACCATACGTCGTATTCTGGATCAGGTGAGCCTGTCAGTGAAAGCGGGCAGTATCGTCGGGTTAACGGGCTCCTCCGGCTGCGGAAAGACAACTCTTGGGCGTGTCATGTGCGGGTTGATGATGCCTTCCTCCGGCGCAGTTCATTGCAATGGCATCGAGGTTGGGAATATCCGTAAACGTTCCGGTCGTGCCATTCGCGGACGTATCGGTCAAATATTCCAGTCCCCCCGAAACTCCTCTGATCCCCGAATAACCCTAGGAAAAAGCATTCGTCTGGCGGCTCGTGCGGACACCGATATCGAGGCATTGCTTGATGAAACATCCTTGACCAAGGACCTATTGGACAGATTTCCTGCGCAAGTCTCCGATGGGCAGTTGCAAAGGGCGATGTTGGTCCGAACTCTGGCGGCACAACCAGAATATATCATCATGGATGAAATAACCTCCATGCTGGATCCGGCGACAACAGCAAGCGTCGTCGATGCCGTTCGTAGATTTGCACACAAAGGCGGCGGTGCTCTGTTTATCAGCCATGAACATGAGCTTTTGAAGCTGGTGGCAGACGAGGTTATTGTTTTCGAAAAAAGTGAAGAGGCTGACAGCTCATAATATTTTCTGAGCCACTTTTTGAGGTCATCAAGTCACTCTCTCGGGAAACCCTTGCTAAACTTTCGTTCACACTCTTTTTCAGGAAGAGAATGACATATTGCCTGAGGATAGCCCTTGAACTTTCTTATATGCCGTTTGGCTTGGGTTTGGAAGTTTTCAATGCCATTCACAGGGGGTATACGTGTTGACAAATGACCGCGCGGCATTGGAGGTTTATCATTGACCGCATGGTTCATGTTACCATGGCCCTTTTCAGGTTTTATCCTTTTCAGGCGCTGCTTGCCTTGTTTTTGGAAGCAGTTACCTGTCAGCTTCTGTGTGCTCATGCAAAGTGAGGCGGTCGACGTTCGGGCCCCCTCCCTTCCACCCGGTCCCTTAAGCCAAGCCTATCGACCAGCCTGAAGGCCATGGCTTGTTGTCAAAACCTCCAAAGGGGCTTTTGTCCTTGCTCAACCGCTCAAGAGGATCTGATAAACTTAAAAAAACCGCGCGGATCCATAACTCCCCCTCCATGAGGACATTAAATCAAAAATTAGATGTCACTGTGAGGTTTTTCCGGCGTCCAGCTGAGCGGTTTGTCTGTAACCAGACCAAGCCCACCATGAAATATGACGTATGGGCAATCAGGCAGGAGGGTTTTTGCTGTTCAGTGAGAAGTTGACCTTGAATCTTGTGCCATGCCTATAGATTTTGCTACCCTCTTATAGCAAGAAAAATGATATGGTGGCGATAGTTTCAGGTGAGAC
Organism: Cardiobacteriaceae bacterium; assembly: GCA_965277745.1. GTDB lineage: Bacteria > Pseudomonadota > Gammaproteobacteria > Cardiobacteriales > Cardiobacteriaceae. The sequence goes on along the minus strand of OZ255837.1, from coordinate 1,756,451 downwards.
TAAGGTTGTCTGCCAATCGCTATGATGACTAGAAGGATCCACACTTCGCTAAAAAGTGAAAATCGACGAATATGCCAACAGACTGGACTCGTTCATGCATTGGGCCTGGTGGGAGCCAATCGAAAAGCTGCTGGAAATCCCATCTAGTCCTGTGGACCAAATAAAATTGGTCAATAGAGTCTGCTGGCTGGATGAATATACAAAGCGCTCCAAGTTTTGAAGGGTCATATAATGAGAAAGATTTATCCTACCCTAACCTATGCAGGCGCAATACCTTTTATTATTTTTGTCATTTGTTTATTGCTTGATATTAGCCAATTACCGTGGCTTGGCTCGACAGAGAATATACTAAGCGTTTATACACTGGTGATTTCCACTTTTTTAGCGGGTGCGCATTGGGGGCAGCATCTCCACATTCAAGGAAGATGGCATCGTGCTCTGCCCATAGTGAGCACTATCATGGCTGTTGTGCTTTGGCTGGCTTTCATCCTGCTTGGTTTTAAAGCGCTGACCGGGGTGTTCGTCGCCGCTTTTGTCATTTTATTACTCATCGATCAAAGACTTTTTCACGATGAGGTGATCACGCGCCCTTATTTTCAGACGCGTTGCTTTGTAAGCGCCATCGTTATTTTGACACTGATTATTTCAGGAATGATATCATGACAAAAATCGCCATTATTGGAGCAGGCTTATCGGGTCTGTCCGTGGCACATTTATTAAAAAATCATGCAGAGATCGCTCTTTTTGAGAAAGCGCGTGGTGTCAGTGGTCGCATGTCAACACGGCGAGCAGAACCCTATTTTTTTGATCACGGAGCACAATATTTTACCGCTCGAACGTCGCCGTTTCAAGATTTTATTCAACCTCTCATTGATCAAGGCATCATCGAGCGATGGAATGCACGCTACGTAAAATTTGATGGCCATCAAATTATAGAACGCAAAAAGTGGAGTGATGAAGAGCCCCGCTATGTTGGTGTTCCCGCAATGAATACAGTCGCTAAACGGTTAGCAGAGGGCTTAAATATTTACATCAATACAAGGATTACATCTTTGGAGCACAAAAACAGGTGGGAGATCTCAGAAGAAAGTGGACAAATATATAGCGATTTTGATTGGGTTATTTCAACCATTCCTTCACCGCAAGCTCTAGAGCTACTCCCCAATTCTTTCAAATATCATTCTGCTATCGAGACTATAGAAATGCGCGCTTGCTTTTCTCTAATGCTGGGATTTGAGAAAAGCCTGCCACTCGAATTTGAAGCCGCACATGTTACAAATACCGATTTGAGCTGGATTGCAGCCAATAGCCATAAGCCGGGGCGAGCCGAAAACTACACGCTCATGGTGCATTCTTCTGAAGAATACGCACAATCTCATATTAACGATGATCGTGAAGAGGTCATGCAGCATCTGATAAGTTTAACAAGCCGGGTTATTGGACATGATGTCAGCGTAGCTGATTACAAAACCATTCATCGGTGGCGCTATGCGAAGAATGCCAAACAAGAAAATGGATGTTTATTTTTAGATCAGGATCACAAACTGGCCGCATGTGGGGATTGGTGTCTTGGCGGTCGTGTTGAGGGAGCCTTTACTTCTGCTTACACTCTTGTGAACGCAATGAAAAAGAGTTTTTATGAGTTTTGATCCACAAAACATTGCTATTATTGGCGCTTCGGGCGCTATTGGAAGTGCTTTCACCAAGCTGTTATCTGACACATTTACAGATGCCAACCTTTATGTATTTTCTCGCAACACAGGGCATTACATCGACTATAATAGTGAAGACTCCATCGCTAAAGCCGCAGAAACAGCAGCAAAAGATCATCCGCTGGATTTAATTATTGCCACTAATGGAATATTGCATGACGGTGACATTATACCTGAAAAATCGTTAGGAGAAGTATCAGCAGAAAAGTTTCGCCGTATTTTCGAGGTTAATACCATCATACCTGCTCTGATTGCCAAACATTTTTTGCCAAAACTAAACAGAGAGAAACCATCGAGATTTGCCGCCCTCTCAGCACGTGTTGGCAGCATATCGGACAACCGGCTCGGCGGTTGGTATGCTTATCGCTCCTCAAAAGCTGCGCTCAATATGATCATTAAAAATTCTGCAATTGAAATTGGCCGACGCAATAAACAGGCAATCATTGTCGGCCTTCATCCTGGCACTGTCGATAGTGATTTATCCAAACCGTTTCAGGGTAATGTCCCAGATGGCCATCTGTTTACCCCTGAATACTGTGCTCAACGACTATTAAATGTCTTAGAAAACTTAACGCCAGAACAGACTGGCAAATGTTTTGCTTGGGATGGTAAGGAAATCCGCTCATGAGCAAGACGATACAAAACCTTAGTGAGATTATTTTGGGGGCTAAAGTATAGTGGCTGAGGGGTTTACCTGTTCATATTGTTTATATTCTGAATTGAGCTTTTTTAACAGCTCTTCGCATGGTTTCCCCCATGGAGGCGCTATTAACTACTCCTTATTTTAAGGACCCCGTCGAAGGTATCGCCCTTGTTATTGCCTTGATATCCGTAGTCTGCGCGCCGATGACGCTTGGCTTGATTTTTTAAAAAATTCTTAAAACTCCGGTTGATTTAAGAGTGTGCTTAATCTTAAAAAAGCGTTCTTCCGTGCGAGAGAAGGCAGGGGATGAAACTCTCCAAACCTCTAAGGGTCGCGTGATAGGCTTTTCGAAGGGATCTATAGACTAAAAAGACTTATCTGGCTTTATTTTCTCCTTTAATGATCAGGTGCAAAGTTTTTTAGTTTTCGCAGTTTACAATGATCTAAGCTTTAAATACCTTGCCGCCACGCTTGAAGACACGACTCTTTGCCTGCCGTGCTAACCACGCGGGGGCCGCATTTACCCTGGCGCGCGCCTGGAAAGAAATGAGGTCAAAATAAATTTAGATCACTATCTTGTAAAATATCCTAGTCATATGGAACTGAAAATCGCTTCATAAATTGATTGAGGAGACATAGACTCTGGGACGTTTGACTATCCCGGAGGGTGTTTTATGCCAGGCAGAAAGGGGCGGCCATCACCGCCATTGGTTTTGAGTTCTGAGGAGCGTGACTACCTTGAGCGTCAGGTTCGGCGACACCGGGCTCCCCGTTCTTTTTCCGATCGATGCCGGATGGTCCTGCGTTGCGCCGACGGGCTTTCGAGCAAGGAGGTTGGAGCCGAGCTCGGATTTCACGAGCACACGGTGGGCAAGTGGCGGCGGCGGTTCGTCAAGGATCGTGTGGACGGCCTTCTCGATGAGGCACGCCCCGGCCGCCCGCGCACAGTTGAAGACGATCAGGTCGCGGCGGTCATTGAACGGACATTGCACAGCAAGCCCCGTGACGCCACCCATTGGTCCATCCGTTCGATGGCGAAGGAAACAGGCCTGTCACACACGACGATCCGCCGCATTTGGAATGCCTTTGGCCTCCAACCCCATCGCAGCGATACCTTCAAACTGTCCAGTGACCCTTTGTTCGTCGAGAAGGTTCGCGATATCGTCGGCCTCTATCTCTCGCCGCCCAACCGGGCCTTGGTGTTGTCCGTTGACGAGAAGAGCCAGATCCAGGCATTGGACCGCTCCCAACCCATTCTGCCAATGGCCCCCGGCATCCCCGAACGGCAGACCCACGATTATGTGCGTCATGGCACGACATCGCTGTTCGCGGCTCTCGACGTGGCCAGCGGCTTTGTGATCGGGAAATGCTACAAGCGCCACAGGGCCAAAGAGTTTCTGTCCTTTCTGAAGGAAATCGACGCCAATATGCCCGATGATCTGGATATCCATATCATCATGGACAATTACGCCACCCACAAAACCAAGGAGGTCAAAGCGTGGCTCGCCCGCCGACCGCGCTACCACCTCCACTTCACCCCCACATCGGCATCATGGATCAATCAGGTCGAGCGTTGGTTTGCCGAACTCACCCGCAAACAGGTACAGCGGGGAGCGCATACCTCTGTCAAATCCCTGGAAGCCGATATCACCAAATTCATTCAGTGCCACAACGAGAACCCAAAGCCTTTCAAATGGACGAAATCTGCTGATGAAATCCTGGCCTCCGTCAGGCGCTTTTGCCAACGTGCTGATCAAACATTATGCGGCGAACTTTAGATTCAGGTGACTAGCACTATTTGAGCAATACTCCACGCCGAGAACAAGACATCCTCGAACGCGGTCATTGATCTCAAGCGGGTTATATCTGTTTTGATTCTGGTTTCGAAGCAACCTTTAGAGAAGAGATGTAAAATCGATGGCATCCAGATCGCCTCTCACAGAGGAATGGCCGGAACAGTTGCCTGCCCCGGCCATTTTAACCTTCGATTATAAAAATCTTATCGTAGCTTACCTACCAATTTCCCATATCTCATAAGATAACAACTGCAGTCCTTTATATCAATAGGTTAAAATGGTTAAATTTATTTTGGGGATGTACCAGATAGTCAATTCAATTTATCCTTAATCAACTGTTTTAAATGAATTAATTGAGAAGATGGAGTGCTGCCATTAAAACGCCACTCACATTCCTTCAAAAATAGTCCAAAATGCTCCTTTGGAACACCGTTGAATTTACCCATGTGGCGCTTTGCCTGGCTCCAAAAGTTCTCGATCCCGTCGATATGATTTGCCTTGTCTGCAAACAACCTGGCATGATTGATACGCAAGTGCTTGAAATCGCAAATATCCACCCTGTTATCGCCTCGACAACAGTCAGTATAGACAATACTGTCAGGGACAACTTTGCGCACGATGATCGGGTATAATGTCGCCGAAGAAGTATCAGGGATAACCTTCGTGTAGACCTTCCCGCCACGCTTGAGAAGGCCAAATACCGGAACTTTTCCTGCCACCCCACGACCGCGCTTCCCCTTGCGATTACCACTAAAGTAACTTTCATCCACTTCAATTTCACCACTGAAAACCGTATCACTTTCTTGCTCGAGATGGCTGGCAATCAGCTTGCGAAGCCGGTGAAAATAGTAGGCACTGGTTTTGAAATTCACGCCGATAAGTGAGGCCGCACATCTGGCCGTCGTTCCAGCCACGAAATGTTCCAACAAGCGATCTTGTTTGTACTTACTTAAACGACTCTTCCTCATGCTGCTCATGATAACACCTTTTATGTGTTATCTGGTACATCCCCTTTATTTTTTAGTGGGGGCATTATGCGTATCCTGGGACTGGACGGAGGAATCTCAAGCATTGGCTGGACCATTGTCGATATTGAGTCAAAAAAGGCCCAAGGTCACATTGTCAGTGCTGACAGCTGGATGTTCCATTCACCAGAGGAAACAGCTCAAAGCGGTCCCAAGCTAAAAAACGCCGAGCGCCGTGGTTATCGCGGTCAACAGCACGTCATCAGGCGGCGACAGCAACGTCTTGACAAGCTGCGCTGGCTGCTTGGCTGTTACGACCTCATTTCAACAACCATAAGAATCCCAACAGCCATGAGGATGCGCTGGCGGGGGCCAGGTTGGACCCATGGAAACTGCGCGCTGCTGCCCTTGAGCGTATTTTGACACCGAACGAATGGGCGGTTGTGCTCTATCACATCGCCAAGCATCGCGGTGCCCGGCTAAACCGCAAGGGTGAGCAGCTGCCAAGCACGCTGGCCAAGGGAAAAAAGCCAGAGAAAACCGGCAAAAACACCGCTAAAGACGAACAGAAGAAAGTGCTGAAGGCGCTCCGAAAACCGTGAAAAGCTTAAGAATTACCAAACCGTTGGCCAAATGTTCGCCCAAGACCCCCAATATAAAAAACTGTAAAAATCAAAACTTATTTTGAAGGTTTGTGAGTGGCGTTTTAAAAACAAGACGCCATCTTCTTAACAAGGAAAATTAAAACAGTGGGGTTAAAGGTCAATTGAACTGCTTATCCGGTAAAATTTCGATAAAAATATCCCCTATTCGGACAAGACCGCTATTTCCTCGAGTATCACCGCGACCATCGCTTGACTCGGTGCCCGACCGGAGAGTTCTTGAAAATTCTCTTCAAGACGCGCGAACGTGTCGCTATGGGTGGAAAACCATTTCTCCCGCGCGTTTTCCCGACGCTGCAACTGCGCCAGAACGATCGCGCGCGATATCGACCCATAGCGCTGCGATAGCGCACGAGCAAGACGGCGATCCCAGTACTTGTCACCCGGCAGAGAAGCGATCGTCTCCAAGAGGCGCTGTCCGTTCAGCTTTTCATCCACCGCATGCCAGATCATAGCGGTCTCTAAAAGCGCCTTGCCACTGTGTTCGGCGAGCAGAACGATATTGAGCGCTGCCGAAAACGAGGGCAAACGCGCGAATCGGCCGGCGAGATCTGCGGCAAGACCCTGCCCCTGCCAATCCCTCATGTTCTCGGCGATCCTCGCCGAACACCGCTTGACAAGCACGCTGTCTGGAGTGAGCAACGCCGCGACCGGGGCGGCGAAACGCGCGACATGTTCGTGTACGTCGATCGGCTGCGGGAGATTACTCAGCAACCAGTACACCGCGCCCTCGATCAGTTCGCGCACCTGCCAGTGCAGGGTCAGTTGCAATGCGGCGGAAATTTGCTTGTCGAGTTGGCGCAATCTTTGCCAGTATTCGCGTGCGGAGAAAATTTCGCGGGCAAGCGTATAGGCGCTCGCCACCTCCGCTACGGTACGCCCGCTTTCCTGGGTCGCGTTAAAGATGAACGAGATGCCCATTCGGTTGACCAGGCTGTTACCAAGGCAGGTAGCGATAATTTCACGATGCAGGGGATGGCAGCGCATTTGCCGCGGGAAGCGTTCACCGAGTGTGTGCGGGAAATAGCGGCGCAGGTCGCCGACGAAATAGGCGTTTTCCGGCAACTCGGAGGCAAGCAGATGGTCATACACCCACGTTTTGCAATAGGCCAGCATCACCGCGAGTTCCGGGCGGGTCAGGCCATATCCGCTCACAAGACGACGGCTGATCTCCGCTTCCCCGGGCAGATATTCGATGTCGCGATCAAGGCGTCCTTCGCTTTCCAGCTGGCGGATAATACGCGCATGATCGAGAAGCAATGCCGGTTTGGTGGCGGCCATTTCGAGCGCCTGCGGTTGCAGGATATTTTGCTCGAGCACCAACGCTGCGACATCATCACGCATCGAGGCGAGCAATTCATTCCTATGTCTTTCGCTCATACCGCCCGAGGCGACAATCTGATCGAGCAAAATTTTGATGTTCACTTCGTGGTCGGAACAGTTGACACCAGCGGAATTATCGATCGCGTCCGTATAGAGTCGTACCCCGTTTTGCGCGGCTTCTATGCGCCCTGGCTGGGTCAGTCCGAGATTGCCGCCCTCGGCGATGATTTTCGCCCCCACTTCGTTCCCGTCGACGCGCAACGCATCGTTGCCGCGGTCGCCAACCGCGAGGTCGCTCTCCTTGCTGGATTTGACGTAGGTGCCGATGCCGCCGTTCCAAAGAAGGTCAACCGGTGCTTTGAGCAAAGAGTTGATCAATTGCGTCGGGGTCAAGTGGTCTTCCTCGATGGCGAACACCTTTTTCATCTCGGCACCGATCGCGATGGATTTGTCCCCGCGCGAGAAGATCCCGCCGCCCTTGCTGATTCGCGCGGAATCGTAATCCGCCCAATTCGACTGCGGCAGCGCGAATAAACGGCGGCGCTCGGCGAAACTCGCACCCGGATCGGGATCGGGATCGATAAACACGTGGCGATGATTGAATGCCGCGAGCAGATGAATATTTTCCGAAAGCAGCATGCCATTGCCGAAAACGTCACCACTCATATCCCCGATAGCGATCACGGTAAGGGGATCACGATCGCAATCGCGCCCTGCCATGCGCAAATGATATTTGACGGATTCCCAGGCGCCACGCGCGGTAATCGCCATCGCTTTGTGATCGTATCCAAGGGAGCCGCCGGAGGCAAAAGCGTCGCCAAGCCAAAAGCCGTACTCGCGAGCGACTTCGTTGGCGAGGTCGGAAAAAGTCGCGGTGCCCTTGTCGGCGGCCACCACCAGATACGGATCGTCTTCATCATGGCGCACAGTCGCATCCGGTGGCACGATAGTACCGGCGACGATATTGTCGCTCAGATCGAGCATGCCGCGAATGAAGGTTTTATAGCAGGCCTCGCCTTCGGCGCGAAGCGCCTCGCGCGAACCAGGCGCGTTTTTCACCACGAATCCGCCTTTCGATCCAACCGGCACGATCAAAGCATTTTTGACCATTTGTGCTTTCATCAGGCCGAGTACTTCGGTGCGGAAATCTTCCATGCGATCGGACCAGCGCAACCCGCCGCGTGCCACTTTTCCGCCGCGCAAATGCACTGCTTCCATCTGCGGCGAATAGACGAAAATCTCAAAGAGTGGACGCGGTTTCGGCAGTTTGTGAATCTCTTGGGCGAGGAATTTGAAGGAGAGACGGTCTTTGCGTCTGCCGTCGCTTTCCCTCTGGTAGAAATTGGTTCGTACTGTCGCCATGATCAGCGCCAAGTACCAGCGCAGAATACGTTCTTCATCAAGGCTTTTGACTTCTTGCAGCGCGCTTACGATCGCCTCACGCTGCACCTCGACTCTTTGCCCGCGATGTCCTTTTCGCACCGGATCGAGGCGGGCATGAAACAACTCGACAAGGGCGCGGGCGAGGGTCGGATAAGCGATCAGCGTCTGCTGCAGGTACTTGCCGGAGAACGGCGCACGCGCCTGGATCATGTAGCGCGACAAGGCACGCAATACTGTTACCTCGTCGATATCGAGCGCGGCGCGGAGAATCAGTCCATTGAAACGGTCGCTTTCCACTTCTCCGTTCCATACTTTGCGCAAGCCTTCTTCAAACCGTTCATGGACGATTTTCATGTCCAGCGTCCCCGCTTCGCGCACTGTCAGATCGTATTGTTGCAACCAGAAATTGACGCCTTCCCCGTCGCTGAAGTCATAGGGATGCACGGCGCTGACGCTGACGTCGAAATGCTCCAGCTTTGGCAGGATGTCGGTCAGCGGCGCCGAATCGCCACGCCCGTAAAGTTTGAGGTGTAAATGATTGTCTTCCTCTGCGACCGTGCGATACAGATGTACAGCAATCGCCTTGTCATCGCTTACGCCAAGCAAGCGTTCGCTATCGATGATTGCTTGCTCCGGGGAGTGATTTTCCTGATAGGCGAGAGGATAACGCCCGGCAAAGCGTTTGAGTAATTTGTTGCCGAGGGATTCCTCGCCGACCTTATCCACTTGCACGGCGAACTCGTCATTCCAATCACGCATCACCGCATTCAGACGCTTTTCGATATCGCGCGTATCGAATGTCTTGTTGTGACCGGGGCGGGTACGCACATGGACATGAATGCGCGCATGCGATGCATCGGAAAGCTGGGTATTGAATTCCACGGCAATGCCAGCGAAGGCATCGATCAGGATTTCCTGCATCTTAAGGCGCAGTGTTGTACTGTGTTTGTCGCGCGGGATATAGATTAGGCAGGAGACGAAACGGCGATAGTCATCGACGCGCACGAACAAACGTAAAGTACGCCGATCGTAGAGATGCATCACGCTGCCAACCATCGGATAGAGTGCGTCGAGATCAGTCTGAAAAAGTTCATCACGCGGGAATTCGTTGAGAATGTGGCTCATTTTCTTGTATGCGTGTCCACCCTTCGGTAGCCGTGCATACGCCATCACTGCATGATATTTGTCGCGTAAAAGGGGAATTTGATCCGGCGAGAGCTGATAGGCGGAAGCGGTAAACAGCCCGAGAAAGCGATGCTCACCGACCACATTGCCGCTTTCATCGAAGCGCTGGAAACCGATAAAATCGAGATAGACCGGACGATGCACCGGTGCCCGATAACTCGATTTGGACAGCAAAATCACCTGTGGCCTGCTTACGATTTCCTTGATTTGCGACGGTAAATCGGCAAAACTGCGTGACGGGTGATCGTTGCCGTCATCACGCAGAACGCCCAGTCCGCTGCTGCCTAAGGCATGCAACGAGATAGTCCCGTCATGACGGTCAAGGCGATAGTCACGGTAAGCGATGAATGTAAAGTTTCCATCAAGCAACCAGTCGATGAAGGCGAGCACTTCGCTCATCGAATACGGCTCCGGTTGCACTGGACAAGCAAGCAACTGTTCACGGACAAGACGCAATGCGCCGTGCATGTCCGACCAATCGTTGACGATCACATCAAGCAGATCCACCCGCGCTTCTAGCGCCTGCGAAAGTGCCTCGCGCGCCGCAGCAGAGACTTGACGATCGACTGCGCAAAAGATCACCGAACAATGCGTCGCGTCGCTTTTCTCGACACTCGCGATCGTTGCCAGGGCCCCGTCTTTTCCGCGTGTGACAGCGACGATCGCGTTGCCGAGACGACGTACGTTCAACCCTTGTTCGTCCAAACACATGATCAGCGTGTCGACCAGAAATGGACGATCATTCATCACCATCTCGATCACCGTATGCTGGCTGTCGAAGCCGTCACACGCCAATTCCGGATTGAAGACCCGAATGATCGGGCGCGAGCCGTCATAGGCACGCAGCAATGCCAGATGAGTGAGCAACATGCCGCTCAAGTATTGCGGCGACAGCGCTTCGAAATCACAATCGGCAAACTGCGGAAAATAAGCATTTGCGAATCCTTCGAGTACCGCCGCCTCACTTTCGCTTTTGCAACTCATCTTCGCCTCTTGCAGCGCTTGGGCAAATTTCCTGTCGTTCATCTGAAGCTTCCTCCTGCCTGCCGAGTATCGGCATCTACATATGTAAAAACGCTTGCCCGGGCAGAAAAGCGCAAACAGGATCAACGCGTAATCGCGTTTATTCCTTCTTTGGCGATAATCTCGGCATCGTCGTCACGACCGACCGCACGAAGAGATGTGATAAGCTTTTCGAGCGCCAGATCCGTTTTCTCCCCTTCCGGGTGGTTTTTCAGGAAAATGCCGAGATGACGTAAGGCTTTTTCGTAATTGCGTTGCGCATAGTAGGCGTCACCGAGCCAGTACTGCGCCATGACCGCCTGTTTCCCCCGTGCGTTGCCGGCGATAAATTCGCGCAGGCCGTGAATCGCGCCGTTCACGTCTCCAGCGCGGTAGAGCGCGAGGGAATCTTCATAACCGCTCGCCCGCGAATCCAGCGCGCTACCGCCGGCAACCGGCGATGGGCGCGATGATTTCTTTTTACGCTCGCTTTCCACCGCCAACACGCCGCTTGGAATCCGCACGCGCGCGACCTCTAAATCCCGTTCGAGGCGGTCGCTTCGCGCGCTCAGGTCACTGATCTTATTCTTCAGTTTCTGAATGGCGACGGTGTTCTTCTCGAAAAGCTCATGATTCGTCGCGCAACCGGCGAGCACACAGGCAAACGCAAGTGCGACGGGCTTTTTACGATTCACGCTTTCTCCTCATCTTCATTCAATAAATAATGACCACACGACGGTTTTTCGCGTAGCAGTTTTCATTCGAGCAGAATGCCGCCGGACGTTCTTCTCCGTAACTCAGCACGCGCATCTGCGAGACGTTAACCCCTTCCTGCTTGAACAGGCGTTTGACTGAATAGGCGCGCCTTTCGCCAAGGCCGATATTGTATTCACGCGAGCCGCGTTCATCGGTATGGCCTTCGAGAACGACGCGGGTTTGCGGATGAACGCGCAAGTATTTCGCGTGTTCACGTATCACGTTCGCCGAGCGACTATCGAGTTTCGAGCTATCATAAGCGAAATAGATCAGGCGGTCTTTCGCCAGGGCGCTCGGTCCACCGACGACGTTCATCCCATAGGCCGGATCCTCGTAGAAATCCCCGACGCTGGCTTGTGTGTTATGGCGAATATTGCCGTAAGCATTTGAATACCCGGGAACAGTATAGCCGTCTTCCCCATAGAACGTGTCATCCTGTTCCACTCCATATGGACTGGTGCAACCGGCAATTGCCAATGCAACCGGAATGAATATACCCAACAAACGATTGTATTTCATAATGACTTCCCTGAATAAAAATTAGCGGCAGGCGAATCAGTGGCGAACATCGGGCCCCCACGCGGGATCGCGCAATTGTCCCGAAGGATCCGACAATGTCTGGGTCACCTTTCCTTTGAGATTGATCATCCTGATCACGCTGCGTCCGTTGTCCATCGCCGTATACATAATCAGGCGACCGTCCGGCGCGAACGTCGCGCCTTCGTCGAGGCGTCCGCCGGTAAGCGCGCGAAAATGGCGGGTCGTGAGATCGTACAAGCCGATCTGATAGCCGCCGCCACTTTGGCGGGTCAAGACCATCGTCCGACCATCCGGTGAGAGTTCACTGTTGCTGCTGTAGTTACCACCGATTACCGCGCGGGTAATCCCGCCACCGTCGCGGTTCATCCGGTAGATCTGCGGATTACCGGCGCGGTCGGAAGTGAAATAGAGATAGCGGCCGTCCGGGGAAAAATTCGCTTCCGTATCGATGCCGCCATGTGTGGTCAAGCGCCGCTCGGCACCGCTTGCGAGATCGAGGAGATAGATATCCATGTTGCCGCCGTCGTCCGCGCGCGCAAGGGCGATCTGGCGACCGTCCGGCGACCACGACGGGGAACTGATCGTGCCTTGCGATTGCGTGACCACGCGACGAGCGCCGCCATCGACCGACTGCACGACAATCTGCGCGTGATGATGAGAATAGGTCATATAGGCAAGCTGCTTGCCGCCCGGTGACCACGCCGGCGATAAAATCGGCAGTGAACTGGAAAACACTTCACGACGGTTCGCCCCATCCACGTCGGAGACGATCAGGCGGTAACGACGGGTACTGCCGCTCCTTTGTTCCGATACATAGGCGATTTGGGTCGCGAACGCGCCGCGGGTCCCGGTCAAGCGTTCAAGCACCAGATCCGCCGCCTGATGGGAGAGTTGGCGGGCGTTTGCGGCAAGGATGCGCTGGTTGAACAGCGTCTGTTCGCTATTCACTTGATCGAGTACGAATTGCGCGCCTTGCCTGGCGGAATCGCCAAAAACCCTCCCCATCAAAAGATAATTGACGCCGAGACGAGTGAATTCCCCATAATCGACCTCGGTGGGCGATTTCGGGCGGACGCGGATCCGATTTGGCGCGATCGGTTGAAACATACCGGTTTTGTACAAATCACTGGAAATGATGTAATCTATTCGCACCCCAGGATCATTGTCTACCGGCAACACGGCGATTGGCTGCGGCGCCCGCCGGGCGCCGCTGATATCGATCGCCAACTGGGCGGAAGCCGTCGCCACGGCAACGGAAAATGTGAGCAGTGTTGCCTGTATCGCCCTTTTCATCGCCACCCCTCCTTTACGGTGATGCAAATCATACGCTGGCGCGTAATTATCAGTGGAATTGTACCAGTTTCTCGTCATGGATGCGGATCGAAATTGAGCAAAACCCCCTCGTCGAGCAATTCTTCCAGGGCATCGCGATTGCCCGGAAGCACCACTGGAGAAGCCGCTTGCACCGCACGGATCGCTTCCGCATCGAAAAGCGGGTAGCCGCTCGAACGCTTGACGGTAACCGCGATGACCCGACCTTGACGATCGAAGCGGATGAACAGTTGCGCACGGAGATCGCCGGGAAGGTCGGGCAGCTTCCAGAGGCGGGATATTTTTTCCTTGATTGCGGAAGCGAACGCCTCGATGGCAGCGTTTTTCGCCGTCAGCGCCGCCTTCGCGTTATAACTGGACAAACCGGAAAGCGCCGGCATTTTGGCGATCGCCGCCAGTTTCGCCTTTTCCGCCGCGGCTTTTTCTCGTTCTGCTTTCGCCTTTGCCGCCTGTTGCGCTTTTTCCTTGGCTGCTTGCTTGGCGGCAGCCTTGGCGGCTTTCGCCGCTTTTTCTTTCGCCGCTTTTTCCTTTGCCGCTTTTTCCTTTGCCGCTTTTTCCTTTGCCGCTTTTTCCTTTGCCGCTTTTTCCTTTGCCGCTTTTTCCTTTGCCGCTTTTTCCTTTGCCGCTTTTTCCTTTGCCGCTTTTTCCGCGATGAGACGTTTTTTCCTTTGCGCGGCTTCGCGGTCAGCACGTATTCTCGCCTGACGCGCTTCCTCGATCGCTTGTTTTTTCGCGGCGATGGCGTCGAGGCGTTTTTGCAGATCGGCAGCGGAAACGGTACCGGCGCGGATCGGCTTGAGCGGCGCGTCAGAGGGTGATTGAATCTGCACGGCGATCGGTAAGCGGCTGATTCTAAAAACAATCAGCAAAACGCAAATACCGACGGCGACGGCGAAAAGACCGCCGAGATTTTCCGCAAACCGCCGCAATCGACTACGTATGCTCATGGCGGTGCAACAGGGGCTTTCTCGGGTGGCCGGGTGGAAAGATTCACCTTGTCCGCGCCGCCCGCGCGCAGATATTCCAGCGCGTGGATAATCCTGTCATAATTGACGTTCGCATCTGCGCGCACATAGACATCGATTCCCGGATGCGCTTGCAGATAGGCTTTGGCTACGGAAAGCAGCTGCTCCGGTGCGAGTGGGCTTGCCGGCGTTTCACCGATATTCAGATAGTAACCGCCCCTTACATCCACGGTCAGAACGAGCGGCAAGGTAAGATCGTCTTCGCGCACAGGCGTCACCGTGCTTTCTCCGGCCTGCGGCAGATCGACCGACACCGACTGTTGGATGAGCGGCGCGGCGATCATGAAAATCACGAGGAGCACAAGCATCACGTCGATATACGGCACGACGTTCATTTCGGACTTCACCCGACGCGGGCGGCGGCGCAATTTGATCATGTCAGCGATATTTGAGGTGCTCACGGGCGAGCAGAATCTGGCGTTGCAGGAGATTGCAGAATTCCTCGATGAACGATTCATACGCCACACCGAGCGATTCGGCCTTGGCGATGAAAAAATTGTAGGAAAGCACCGATGGAATGGCGGCGAGAAGCCCCATCGCGGTTGCGATCAAGGCTTCGGCGATACCAGGGGCGACGCTGGAGATGCTCGACTGCTGGGTGCCACCAAGAGCGATAAACGAACTCATGATGCCATAAACCGTGCCAAGCAAACCGATATACGGCGCGGAAGAGCCGAAGGTCGCGAGAATGTTGAGCCCCTGTTCCTGATCGTGATTGACGCGGTTCATCGCCGCTTCCATCGCCCGCCGACAGTTGGCGACGATCATTTGCGGCTCGTTCAGACTGCCGCTGCGAAATTGCCCGAATTCATGAAAACCGTGGACGAAAATCTTTTCGATCGACTCGCTGTCGTGGCTTTCATAGTTTTCGTAGAGGTTTTGCAAATCGGTGCCCGACCAGAAGCTTTCCTCGAAGCGGTCGATCTTGCGTCTTAACCGTTCGAACTGTACCCATTTCCTGCCGGTGATGAACAGCGTGGTAAAGAACATCGCCGACAACAAGAGCATGATCAACTGCACGAACAGACTGGCCTGGGCAATCAGGTGGAGGACGGATAATTGTGCATGCAAGGGATTCTCCTTCTTATTGCTTGCAAGTGGCATTGGCGACAGTTTAACGCAACTGCCGATGAGGGAAAGGCGTTTTCTCAGTCCTCCGGCATGTCCATTTGCAAATGTCGATAGGCACGCTCGGTGGCGACGCGCCCGCGCGGTGTGCGCTGGATAAAGCCCTGTTGAATGAGATACGGCTCGACAACGTCTTCAAGGGTTGTGCGTTCTTCGCCGACGCTCGCCGCAAGCGTTTCTATCCCCGTCGGACCGCCGCCGAAATGCGCGATCAAGCGCGAGAGCATGCGGCGGTCGAGTTCGTCGAAACCGCTACTGTCGATGGCGAGCAATTGCAAGGCTGCATCGGCGATCGTACGGGTAATCACGCCGCTGCCGCGAACTTCGGCATAATCGCGCACCCGCCGTAACAGGCGATTGGCGATTCGCGGCGTACCGCGCGAGCGGCGCCCGATCTCGACGGCGCCGTCCTGCTCGATATTCACCCCGAGGAGAACGGCGGCGCGCAAAACGATACGCGTCAAGTCCTCTTCGCTGTAGTAGTGAAGATGATGAGCGATACCGAAACGGTCACGTAACGGCGCGGTCAACAGCCCTGAACGGGTGGTCGCCCCGACCAGTGTAAACGGCGGCAGATCAAGTTTGATCGAGCGCGCCGCCGGGCCTTCCCCGATCAGGATATCAATCTGATAGTCTTCCATCGCCGGATAGAGCACTTCCTCGACCGCCGGTGAAAGACGGTGGATTTCATCGATGAAAAGGACGTCGTGCGGTTCCAGGTTGGTCAACAGCGCGGCGAGATCGCCGGCCTTGTCGAGCACCGGCCCCGAACTCTGGCGCAGATTGACGCCAAGCTCGGCGGCGATGATCACCGCCAGCGTGGTTTTGCCGAGTCCCGGCGGGCCGAACAGCAGCACATGATCAAGCGCTTCGCGACGACCGAGCGCCGCCTCGATAAAAATACCAAGCTGTGCCTTGAGTTCGCGTTGACCGACATACTCCGCAAGACGCTTCGGACGCACCGCCCGTTCGATCGATTGTTCGTCCTGGCCCTCGCGAGCGTCGATCAGACGATCCGATTCTATCATTTGCTCCCCTGTAACTTATACGCGAACGCGGCCTTGATCAGCGCCGCGCTGTCGGCGTTCTCCGGCAGGTCCCGGGCCGCCGAGGCAACGAGTCGCGCGGCCTCGGCCGGCTTGAGGTCGAGGGCGACGAGCGCTTCCAGCGCTTCCTGCGCCGCGCTTTTCGCAAGCGCCGCGTCCGCTTTGTTTCCGTCCCCTGCATCATCACCGAGAAAGTGCTTGCCGATTCGATCCTTGAGTTCGACGAGAAGACGTTCGGCGGTTTTTCTACCGATCCCCGGCAGTCTGACGAGCGCCGCGCTGTTTTGCGCGCGGATCGCCTGAACCAGTTCTTCTTCATTCAGGCCGGAGAGGATCAGGATCGCGAGCTTCGGGCCAATGCCGCCAACCCGAATCAGCTCGCGAAACAGTTGCCGCTGGGAGAGGCTGGAAAATCCGAACAGATACTGCCCATCGTCACGCACCACTTGATGGACAAACAACTCGATCGCCGCACCGTGCTCGGCGCGCTCGACAAGGGAAACCGGTACCGTCAGTTCATAGCCGACCCCGTCGACATCGACGATCAGGGTATTGCCCTGTTTCACCACCAGCGTTCCCCGTAGCCAGGCGATCATCTCATTCCTCCCAGGCGCCCACGTAGCCGCCGCGGCGCTGCCTTGTCCGTGTTTGCAGATAGTGCGCATGGGTCAGCGCCACCGCCAACGCGTCGGCGGCGTCACTCTGGAGGACGCCACTGCGGTTAAGGAGAATCTTCACCATGTGCTGGACCTGCGTCTTTTCCGCGCCGCCCTTGCCCACCACGGCCTGTTTGATACTTTTGGCCGCGTATTCACTGACCGGCAACTGCGCCACCACCGCGGCACAGATCGCCACACCGCGCGCCTGACCGAGTTTGAGCGCGGAATTGGGATTTTTGTGGACAAAGATCGCCTCAATAGCGAATTCCTGCGGGCGGTAGGTGCTTACCAGTTCTTCGATTGCACGATGAATTTTCATCAGCCGTAGCGGTATCGCTTCCCCGGCGAGACGGATGCAGCCGGAATCGACATAGCGTACTGCACTGCCGGCAACATCGACAATGCCGTAGCCGGTGGTGCGTGACCCCGGATCGATGCCGAGCACCCGTCGTGAAAAAGTCATCAGTTGCCGGCGTCTTCGGGAAAATCCGCATTGGTGACGACGCTTTGCACATCGTCGAGTGCTTCGAGCCGCTCGATGAGGCCCATCACTTTCTCCGCCTCGTCCGGCGCAAGCGTGATAAGCGTTTCCGCGCGCATCGTCACTTCGCTTTCATCCGCCGTGTAGCCGGATGCTTGCAGCGCGTCATGCACCGCGGCATATCGTGACGGCTGGGTGATGATCTCTGCATGATCGCCGGTAAATACGATGTCGTCGGCGCCCGCTTCCAACGCCGCTTCCATCAAGGCGTCGGTGTCTTGGGCGTTCACGAAGGACAAGACGCCTTGTTCCTTGAACTGGAAAGCCACCGAACCGGAGGTGCCGAGATTGCCGCCGCCCTTGGAAAAGGCATGGCGCACTTCGCTTACCGTACGCTTGTTGTTGTCGCTCAGGCAATCGACCATGACGGCGACACCGCCAGGCGCGTAACCTTCAAAGCGCGTCTCTTCCATCTGCACGTCATCGAGTTCGCCGGCACCGCGCTTGATCGCGCGTTCCATCGTCTCTTTGGCGAGGTTTTCCGCCTGCGCTTTGGCGATCGCCAGACGCAATCGCGGATTGGCGTCGGCATCCGAACCCCCATGACGCGCCGCCACGGTCAACTCGCGGATCAGACGGGTGAACACCTTGCCGCGTTTGGCGTCTTCCCTGGCCTTTTTGTGTTTGATGTTCGCCCATTTGCTGTGACCGGCCATAGCATCCCCTGTTAGATTGTCGTTCCCAATCGAAGAAAAGGGTTCAGTGTATCACGAGCGCCCGCCATCCTGATTGCAGCGGGCACTTGCGGAAATTTTCGGATTCGAAAGGATGACGCGCGACTTCTGGAATCAGAATACACGCCTGAAATTAAATTCCATACATAATTTCTTATCCCCTCACGGCGAAATTTTCCGGAAACAATCGATCATTATCATAAACGGCATTGTTCAATAACAATGGCAAACCAGCATGATCATATTACGTCCCCTATTCAATTTTTTATTCCTGTTTTTGCTGTCAGGCGTCGTTAAAAGCGAAACACTGACCCTGAACGTTCTCTACAATCTGTCAGCTATTCGCTTTCAGCCGACGATCGCGCAAGCGTTCATGAAGCTCAATCCAGAGATCAAAATCAACTTTCTCGCACCAGCAGCAAACTATCACGAAGGCCATCAGCACATTTTGCGCGCCGCCGTCACAAATACCCTGCCGGATGTCTATTTTTCCGCTTACAACCTGATCGGGGAACTCGTCCACAAACTCGCACCGCGCAATCAAATTCTCGACCTCGACCCATTGATTGCGGCCGAAGGGGGGCAGGCTTTCCTCGACAAAAACTTTACCCCGAACATAGCCGCACTCGGTCAGGTCGACGGCAAGCACTATGGCCTGCCGGTCAACGCTTCCTCGCCGATCATGTTCATCAATGCCGATCTCGTCGAAAAAACTGGAGGGCATACCGAGCACATGCCCGATACCTGGAAAGGTGTCGTCGCTCTGGCGCACAAAATCCACGATAGCGATCCCGAAGTGGCGGGAATGAGCTACGACATCGAAAGCTGGCCCGATGACTGGCTATGGCAGGCGCTGCTCTTTCAGGCGGGAGGGCGACTGGTCGATCCCGTTACCCACAAAATAGCCTTCGACAACGAGATCGGATTGAACGCCTTAACCCTTACGCGCGCTTTCGTCACCGAGGGTGGACAGAACTTTCTCGATTGGGACCAGTCGCGACAACAGTTCGCCGCCGGAAAGACAGGTTTTATCTTCTCGACGCCCGCACAAGTAAGAATGATCAAGCAAATGGTGGGTGAGCGCTTCCAATTGAAAACCGCGATTTTCCCGATTGACGACAAGGAAAAAGGCGGTGTGCCGACAGGCGGCAACGCTGTCGTAATCCTTACCTCTGACAAAAGCAAGCAGGCAGCCGCCTGGAAATATGCCAAGTTCCTGACCGGCCCGGTAGCGCAGAACATCATTGTGCCGATAACCGGTTATATTCCCACGAACAAACGCACAACCGGCCGCGAATATCTAGGGCCTTTCTATGCCAAGCATCCCAACTTCTCTACCGCTGCGAAGCAGGCGGACAGATCTCTTGCCTGGACCGGCTATCCCGGCGGCAATTCCGTTCGCATCTGGCGCATGCAGCGCGACATCATCGATCAAGTAATGCGCGGCCAACTGACGCCGCAGAAAGCGCTGACGCAGATGGTGCAACAAACCAATGCAATGATTCAGTGATCTTGCCGCGCAATGTAACCGGAAGGAGATACAAATCTCCTTCCCTGTTTTTACTGTCTTTCCCGATCGTAAAGCGCCATGATTCTTATATTTTCCGTGAATCGGTTGCGGACCCATTGCAAACGAATCGACAATAGCTTCAAGGAAACGTTTTAAAATGACGGCACAAGCCCTCAGGTTATCGGGTATCACAAAGCGTTTCGGCGAAAACGAGGTACTTAAAAACGTCTCGATGACAATCGAAGCAGGAGAGTTTCTGTCTGTTTTGGGGATGTCGGGCTGTGGAAAGTCCACCTTGCTCAGAGTGATCGCAGGGCTCGAACCCCCCGAGCGCGGGCAGGTCTATATCGGTGAACGAGAGATAAGCAAACGCGATCCGGCGGATCGCAATCTTGCGATGGTGTTTCAGAGTTACGCGCTCTACCCCCACATGACGGTGCGACAAAACATCGCCACGCCGCTTGGAATGCGCAGACTGCCGCAGGTCGCGCGGATGCCCCTGATCGGCAGACTGATGCCGGGACGGCGGAAGATTCTGCGTGAAATCGACGCGCAAGTGGCGCACGCCGCCGCCAAGCTACAGATCGACGCGCTGCTGGAACGCAAACCCGCTCAATTGTCGGGCGGGCAGCGTCAACGTGTGGCATTAGCTCGGGCGCTGGTGCGGGACCCGGCTGTTTTTCTGATGGACGAACCTTTGTCGAACCTGGACGCCAAACTGCGCGTTCATATGTGCGGCGAGCTTAAGACGCTGCACCGCCGACTCGGCGCGACCTTCATTTATGTTACCCACGCTCAAGTCGAGGCAATGACGATGTCGGACAGAATCGCTCTGATGGAAGACGGACGCATACTTCAGATCGCAACACCGGAAGTACTTTACCAAAGGCCTGTCTCGCTCTCTGTCGCACAGTTCATCGGCACACCTACAATCAACCTGCTGCCGATCCACATCGACTCCCGGAACAGCATCCATGCGATGGGACGAAATCTATGCCTTCTCGCATCCGGAAAAGAAATTGCCTACGCACGATGCGCCAGGCTCACTCTCGGCCTGCGCCCTGAAGATCTACGTCTTGCTCGTTCAACCGAATCAGGAGGGATCGCCGCGCGTATCGTGCACATCGAGTATCACGGTGCCGACCGTTACCTGACCCTTGCAACCGGCGAGAACGACACCCCGCTTACGATGCGTCAGAGCGCCGCCTTGCCACCTGTCTCCGGAGAAATCAGGATTACCTTCGCGCACGAAAGAGCGCATTTCTTCGCAGCCGATGGCGCACGACTCGACATCGCCGTACAGAAACGAATGGCGTCATGACAAACCGGGATCGGCAACCGCCTGACACCTCACAGGGCCGCGCCGCGCCCCGCAGCGAACGCCGCATGATGCGCCAGGGATTGCTGTTTGCGGCGCCTGCCGCGTTTTTATTGCTGGTCATCTATATACTGCCATTGCTGTTCCTTAATTTATCGTCGATGACCGACTACAAGCTGGGAGCGGTTGCAACACGATTCGTGGGGATTGCGAACTTCATCCGCGCCGCGCATGATCCGGTATTCCTGCGCGCGCTCGAAAATACGCTGCTCTACGCTTTACTGGTCATCCCCTTCGGCGTCGGCTTGGCGCTTTGGGTCGCGCTTTTGGTACATCGACGAAAACGCAGCCGCACCCTGTGGGAAGTCGTCTATTTCCTGCCGGTCACTTCAACCTTGGTGGCGATGGCCTCGGTATGGCAATTTGTCCTGCATCCGACACTTGGGCCGGTCAACGCACTGATTCGCCTGCTCGGCTTCGAGCCAGTGGCGTTCCTGTCCACACCGGCGTTACTCATCCCCACCATCGCCGCGATCGGAATCTGGCAAGTGCTCGGCTTCAATATGGTTCTGTTTCTCACCGGCCTGAAAGGCATCCCTTCGGATATTTACGAAGCGGCACGGCTCGACGGCGTAAAATCGCCTCTCGACCGTTTCCTGACCGTGACTTGGCCAATGCTGGGCGCTACGACGATGTTCGTGACGGTTACGACGTCCATCAACGCCTTCAAGGTGTTCGAGACCGTAGCCGTGCTGACCCAGGGCAAATCCGGGTCGGAAACTTTGCTCTATGCGCTCTATCTGGAAGGATTCTTATACGCCGACACAGGCTACGCCGCGGCGTTGACGCTGATTTTCCTGGCGTTGATGCTGATCCTTTCCCTGGGCCAGTTCTTCCATTTCGATCGAAGAGTACATTACCGATGACTTTCCTTGTTCGTCTACTGCCTCTCGTGCTTCTTGCGATCGGTGCACTGCCGATATTGCTGCCATTTTACTGGATGCTGCTCACCTCGATCCACCCGCCTTCCGAGATTTTCGACCTTTCGCTCTGGCCGCTGTCGAAGCTGTTCCGCGGCGCCGAAAATTACGTTCGTGCCGCGCAGGAAGCGCCGCTCGCCCGCTTCCTGTTAAACGGAGTGATCGTCTGCGCGAGTATCCTCGCGGTGCAGATCGTCACCGCCGTTCCTGCCGCTTATGCACTGGCCAAGCTGCGTTTTCCAGGCAGGCGCGTGCTGATCATTATGGTGATCGCGGCACTATGCGTACCGATGCAGGCCTTGGCATTGCCGCTTTTCATCGGACTCGCAAAGGCGAAGCTGTTGAACACCTATTTCGCGATGATGGCCCCGTTTTTAGTGTCGGTCTTTGCGATTTTTCTGTTTCGTCAGTCTTTTTGCCGCTATCCGGACGAAATCATCGAAGCGGCACGCATCGATGGTTTTTCCGAGATGGAAATTTGCTGGGTTCTGGTGTTGCGCGGTTCTCTGGCGACACTTTCCGCATTCTGTGTCTTTTCGGTCGTCGCCCACTGGAACGATCTCTACTGGCCGATGATCGTGATCTCCGACATCGATCTGGCGCCGCCCCCCCTTGGAATGCTGTTTTTCGCAGATGCCGAATCAGGCGTCGATTACGGCGCACTGATGGCTGGAGCGACGATCATCACAACGCCAATGGTACTGTGTTTTCTCCTGGCAAGACGTCAATTTATCGCGGGTATGACGATGACCGAAGCAAAAAAACGATTCTGAATTTGCGATACAACTTGCCGGACGCTACACCTTTCATAAACCAATCATAACGGCATTCATGAAGCACCATTCGTATAGAGAAATCAATCTTGCGGTACCCGCGAACGAAGCGCAGCGAAGGCTATCGAACCGGCGCAGGCGAGATTATCGCCCGGATGATGCCTTTACTGACAGCAAACGCAACGCCGAAACAACTGCTGGCGCAGAACGTCGCGCCGCATCCGGGAATCTCCGATGCAATGCGATCGAGCGAAAAAGCGCTGAACCGGGTATTTTCTTGCCAAACCGGAGCGTTCCGTGAAAATCATCCAGATCAGCGACCTTCATCTGGTCTCCCCCGGCGCGCGTCTGCGCGGACTCGATCCAGCCGCACGTCTGCGACGTATCGTTGCAGACATCCTCACACGCCAGGCGGATACCGATCTCGTGGTGATCACGGGCGACCTGTGCAACGACGGTAATCCCCTCGCCTATGCCTTTCTCGCTGAAACCCTGGCGGCCCTAAACTGTCCGGTGCGACTTCTGATCGGCAATCACGATGCCCGGCATGTCTTTCGCGCGGCCTTCCCCGATCACCCTTGCGACCCATCGGGATTCGTGCAGTCATTACTTGATACCCCCTATGGACGTCTCCTGTTTCTCGACAGCCACGAACCCGGCATGATTGGCGGACGCTATTGTTCCACCCGCGCGGCTTGGCTTGCCGAGGCGGTTCACAGTGCCGGAGCGCGGCCTTTGACGGTATTCATTCATCACCCGCCGGTACCTGACGATATTGCGCACTTTGCGCAGATCGGATTTAACGATAAAGAAACCATCATGACGATCCTGCGCGCCCATCCGGGCGGTTTGCGTCATATCGTTTTCGGTCATCTCCATATTCCGATGACCGGCGTCACCGCCGAGGGAATTCCTTTCAGTTCGGGACAATCCTGCGTACACCGTTTGATCGTCGATTTGGACGAGCCAGCGCCGTGGTGGACGGAAGGCGCGCCCTGCTATCGCATTTTGTTGCTCGATGAAGCCGGCCTGCGCTTTTATTCCGTCGAACTCGATCAACCGAGAATCGGGCGCACCCTTCCTTGTCCGGCGGACTGATCAGACTTTCTGCCATTTATGATATTGTAAAAAATGGATTATTTTATTTTTTCTTTCAATAGGTTTTTAAAAATAGCGCATTTCCCCCGTTTTGAAATATTTCAGAAACAATTCCTGTGTATATTCTGTTCCCAGTCAAACGAGACATCTTTTTTTGTCACAACCCTTGGAGAACTGTCATGAAAATCACCCTTTCCCCTGTTTTTCTTTGCGCTGCCATGGCGCTCACCTCCGTGGCACAGGCATTTACCATTACCGGTGCCGGTGCGACTTTCCCACAGCCGGTTTACGCGAAATGGGCGGAAGCCTACAAAGCGGCGACCGGGCATAAAGTCAACTATCAGGGCATCGGTTCCGGCGGCGGCATCAAGCAGATCAAAGCCAACACCGTCGATTTCGGCGCTTCCGACAAAGCACTTAGCAAAGAGGCGTTGCAAGAAGCCGGCCTCATTCAGTTTCCGACCGTGATCGGCGGCGTCGTCCCGGTGGTCAACATCAACGGCGTCGAGGCCGGCGAGTTGACCTTGTCCGGGGCGGTGCTCGCCGACATCTACCTCGGCAAAATCAGCCGCTGGAACGACGCGAAAATCACCACCCTCAATCCAGGCGTCAGCCTGCCGGATGCAGCGATCGCAACGATCTACCGTGCCGACGGCTCCGGCACTTCCTATAACTTCACCTACTATCTTTCCCAGGTTTCCGACGAGTGGAAGAACGGTCCCGGAGCGAGCAAATCGCCGAAATGGCCAACCGCCGGAAAGTCCGGTATAGGGGGGAAAGGAAACTCTGGTGTCGCCGCATTCGTGACCAGAACGGCGAACAGCATCGGCTATGTGGAGTATGCCTACGCCAAGGAAAATCATCTCGCGTATACCAAGATGATCAACAAGGCCGGCAAAACCGTCATGCCAACCCTGGAAACTTTCCAGGCCGCCGGCAACGCCGACTGGAAGACCGCACCAGGCTTCAATCTGACCATCGCCAACGCTTCCGAGGATCCGCAAGCTTGGCCGATCGCCGCGTCCACTTTCATTCTCGTGCACACTCATCCGGACAATCCTGCCAAGGTGGAACACGCGCTCGCCTTTTTCGACTGGGCTTACAAAAACGGGGACAAGGCCGCTCAGGAACTCGCCTACGTACCGTTCAGCGCCGCCAACAAGTCGCTTTTCAAAGCAAGCTGGAAACATGTGGTCGGCAAAGACGGCAAGGCCGTTTTAAAAGACAAATAATCCTTTGCCAAGGATTTCTTCGATCGGGAGCCTGGTAACGGGTTCCCGTTCTTTGTGCTTTTTACCGTACTTTTGCGAATTTCAGGAACAACCCATGGACGCGGTTCACAAAAAAATCACCCAACAACGCAGGATCGACTGGTGCTTCGTCAACCTCACGAAAGGATTCGCGTTTTTGGTGCTTGTCAGCCTGATCGGTATCACCGTCACCCTGATTTTGCAGGCCTGGCCGGCAATCGAAAAATATGGCCTGCATTTCTTCCTCACTTCCGAGTGGGACATCAACAACGATCAATACGGGGCGCTCGCCGCCATCTTCGGAACCCTCGTCTCTTCCCTGATCGCGATTGTCATTGCCGTACCGGTCAGTTTCGGAATCGCGATTTTCCTCACTGAATTATGCCCGGCAGGCCTGCGCCGCCCGATCAGCATCGCCGTCGAATTGCTCGCCGGTATCCCGTCGATCGTCTACGGCATGTGGGGGATGCTTATCTTCGCCCCACTGTTCGCCGAATACGTGCTGCGCCCAATGGGTTTATCGGTGATCGGCTTCGGCTACCTGACCGCCGGTATCATTCTCGCGATCATGATCATTCCGTTCATCGCCTCGGTGGTGCGCGATGTCTGCGAAACGGTGCCCAAAATGCTCAAGGAATCCGCTTACGGGCTTGGCTGTACCCGCTGGGAAGTACTGCGCAAGGTGGTTTTCCCCTACGCCGCGAGCGGCATCGTCGGCGGCATCATCCTTGGCCTCGGCCGCGCCCTCGGAGAAACCATGGCGGTTACCTTCGTCATCGGCAATTCCTGGGCGATCAACTGGGATCTCAGTCGCCCGGGCCAATCGATTACTTCGGCGCTCGCCAACGAATTCAACGAGGCGGACGGGTTGCAGATGGCTTCTTTGATGTATCTGGCGGTCATTTTGATGATTATTTCCCTGATGGTGCTGTCATTGTCCAAAGTGCTTTTGATACGCGGACGCAAATTCAAATAATGAGGCCCTCATGAAAATCGACAAAATCGACAAAACCCTCTACCGCCGCCGACGCGGCAAAAACACCCTGTTTCTCACCCTGTCGTGGGTCGCCACCGCGTTCGGCCTGATTTTTCTCGCGATGATCATGTGGACCCTTTTCAGCAAAGGGATCGACAATTTCTCGCTGGATCTTTTCACCAAGGATCTGCCCTCTCCCTGCAGCGGCGAAAATTGTCCGCCGGGCGGGGTAAGAAACGCCATCGTCGGTTCCTTGCTGATCACCTTTTTCGCTCTCTTGATCGGCACACCGATCGGTATTCTCTGCGGTATCTATCTCGCCGAATTCGGCGGCAACTCGTTCTTCGCCCGCGCCACCCGCTTCATGAACGACATTCTTCTGTCGGCGCCATCGATCATCATCGGCGTATTCGTCTGGAGCATCGTCGTCAAACAGCAGCGTCATTATTCCGGCTGGGCGGGCGCTTTGGCCTTGTCATTGCTGGTCATTCCGGTTGTCGTGCGCACCACCGAGAACATTCTCGTCCTCATTCCCAACCGCCTGCGCGAGGCGGCCTACGCGCTCGGCACGCCGAAATGGAAACTCACCCTGAACGTTACCCTGCGGGCGGCGAAAGTCGGCGTCATCACCGGCGTTCTTCTCGCCTTCGCGCGGATCTCCGGAGAAACCGCGCCGCTGCTTTTCACCGCGCTCGACAATTTGTTTTTCAGCACGAACATGAACCAAGACATGGCCAATCTGCCCAACATGATCTACAACTCGGCAATGGGCGCGCACAAAAACCTGATCGATCTCGCCTGGGCGGCGGCCTTTTTGATCACACTGACGGTATTGTTGACGAATATCCTGGCGCGTTTTCTCAGCACTTCTTCCAAAACCTCACAAAAATCCTAAGGAAATCTCGACCATGGCCAATTTCACCGATCGCGCGATAAGCACCACCTTGAAGGTCGACGTACAACGTCTATGCGTTCCCCTCGCCCACGCAACCCCGAAGATCGAAGTCAAGAACCTCGACTTCTACTATGGCAAATTCCACGCCCTGAAAAAAATCAATCTGATCATTCCAGAGAACAAGGTGACCGCCTTCATCGGTCCCTCCGGGTGCGGAAAATCGACGCTTTTGCGTATTTTCAACCGCATGTATTCGCTTTACGCGGGACAACGCGCCGAAGGCGAAATTCTCATGGACGGCGCCAATATCTTAAACGACAAACACGATCTCAACCTGTTGCGCGCCAAAGTCGGCATGGTCTTTCAGGCGCCGACACCATTTCCGATGTCGATTTACGACAACGTCGTCTTCGGCGCCCGTCTGTATGAAAAGCTCTCGAAGACGGCGCTCGACGAACGGGTAGAGTCTTCTTTAAGGCGCGCCGCGCTATGGAACGAAGTAAAGGACAATCTCAAACAGCCGGGCAGTTCCTTATCCGGTGGTCAGCAGCAGCGTCTGTGCATTGCCCGCGCGATTGCGGCACGACCGGAAGTCATTTTGCTCGACGAACCGACTTCCGCGCTCGACCCCATTTCCACCGCCGCCATCGAAGAGTTGATCGACGAACTGAAAAGCGATTACACCATCGCCATCGTCACCCACAACATGCAACAGGCGGCGCGCTGTTCCGACTACACCGCCTATATGTATCTCGGCGACCTGGTCGAAATCGATGAAACCAATAAAATCTTCACCAAACCCAGCGAGCAGGCAACCGAAGATTACATTACCGGCAAATTCGGCTGATCCGCTTCTCGGCACTCGATTTGCGCTTACGAGTTTGCTACCATATTCCTTACGAGGGTTTTGCTTCCAAGGGTTCTCTATCTTTTCGTATAGGTTGCTATCCGCCGCCGATTTCGACTATTTTTTATTGACAGGTATGCTTCCATGAGCCGAAAAATTCCCATGACCCAAGCCGGGGCAGAAGCCCTGCAGTCGGAACTGGAACATCTCAAAAGCAACGCACGGCCCAACGCCATCCAGGCGATCGCAGAAGCGCGCGGACATGGCGATCTCAAGGAAAACGCCGAGTATCACGCCGCCCGCGAAGAACAGGGATTCATTGAAGGCCGGATCAAGGAACTCGAAAGCAAACTACGTAACCTCCACATCATCGACGTATCCACATTGCCGCAAAACGGGAAGGTGGTTTTTGGCACGACCGTCGAACTGGAGGACGTCGACAGCGGCGAAGAAATGACCTATCGCATCGTTGGTGAAGAGGAAGCGGATATCAAAAAAGGCCTTCTCTCCAACACCTCGCCGATCGCCCGTGCCCTGATCGGCAAAGAAGAAGGCGACGCGGTCGAAGTCACCGTACCGGACGGCACCAAATCGCTGGAAATCATCGCCGTACACTATATTTCCTGACGCCTTAAGTGGACGGCAAGCGCCAAATCTGACGGGTAAGTTTCTTTTATATAGCTGAATGTTCATCGCTATTCGGTCGATTGCCGCTTGTTTCACCGAACTTGTGGCGATATAGCAAAAGCAACATCTTGTGTCATAATATAGGTTCATGACATATCCTCTTAAATTCCGGCAAAAGTCTTTGCCACAAAAAAGAAATTCAAGCTTACATTTGAACAAACCAGCGAGCGCTTCGATATCCCCATAAGAACCTTGTTTCGATGGCAGAAAAAAATACAACCCTGTCTGAGACGCAACAAACCTGCGACCAAGCTCGATAGGGATAGATTGGCCAAAGATGTCCAGCGGGCGCCTGATGATTATCAATGGGAAAGAGCTAAACGACTGAACGTCTCGCAAAGAACCATTGGCTATGGCCTGAAAAGGTTAGGCATGACCTATAAAAAACGCTCGAACGCCCCAAAGCGAATAAAAAGGCGCATGGCGCCTTCGAAAAAAGATAAGTGCCTATCGATCGCAAGGGCGTGCCATTGTCTATTGGGATGAAAGTGGTTTTGCTCGAGATGGGCCACGTACACACGGCTATTCCTATCGAGGGGATCGTTGCCATGGAAGCCATGACTGGCATGGCAAGGGAGGTATCGATGTGATTGGGGCAATCGTTGGGTTGACTTTTTAACGGTGGGTCTTTTTGTGGGCAGGGTGAACAGTGATGTTTTTTATGCCTGGTTGCGCCATCAATGGCTTCCCGTTCTCCCTGAGGATTCGGTTGTTGTCCTGGATAACGCCAGCTTCCATAAGCGTGCTGATATAGTTGGAGCCATTGAACAGGCAGGAGCACTCGTTGTGTTTTTTCCTCCCTACAGCCCGGATTTCAATCCAATCGAGAAAAATGGGCGCAGGCCAAAGCGATTCGCAGACGAGAACGTTGTGAGGTAGAGAACTTGTTTTCGAGACAATATAAATTATGTCAAATTATAATGCGTTAGCTATAAAATGCTGATTCTTGTTAGCTAATTTGAGCGATAGGAGGAAGAAATGATTATCGATATTATTCGAAATACGCCTTTTTGGGTATGGATTCTGCTTTTTTCTTAATAAAACGTGGTGTTCGAGCACTTCGACAACGTAAAATACGTCCCGAAAAACTACTAATCGTTCCTTCTATTTTCTTACTATGGAGCGTTCATGATGTAATAACACAAATCCCAATTCACACACTGACAATCTTGCTGTTTGTTGGATCTTTTATCGCCGGTTTCATTTTCCTGTGGTCAATAAACCACTTTGAAGGAAAAAATGCTGCTTATGATTCATACACCAAAACATTGACCCTACCCGGCAACCCAAAAATATTAATTTTGATCCTGATTGCCTTTAGTGTGAAGTATCTTTTTTCTGTTCAATTATCGCTGCATCCAGATATTATCACCGAGAAAAATTTTTCTTTCTTTTTTGTCTTAGTATCCGGGCTGATAGATGGAGCATTTTGGGGAAATATCGCTCCGATATTGTATCTGCTATTCAAGCAGGGAAAATCTAATAACCAATGATCAAAGTTTGGTTCATTTCTTCAATATGAAGACCGCGCGGCGCCCTTCCCGCATGAATGCGCACAAGCCCGGCAAACAGGTTTTTTTCTCTTCCGTGGTTACGGCGGCGATCCGATCGAACAAGCGCACCGCACGCCACAGCGGAGGCATTACGAGAAAATAAATCCCTTGTCGCTATCGTAATCGACTGTCACCGTGCTGCCCGGCAAGTATTTACCAGCGAGAATCGCCTGCGCGAGGGGATTTTCGATGTGATTTTGAATCGCGCGCTTGAGCGGCCGTGCGCCGAAAGCCGGATCGTAGCCCACCGTGACCAAGCGATCGAGGGCTTCATCACTCAGTTGCAGGCGCAGTTCCCGTTCATGCAAACGCTTCTCCAGACGCGCCAACTGAATCTTCGCGATGGCGGACATGTGTTCCTCGCCGAGGGCGTGAAAGACGACTGTCGCGTCGATCCGGTTGATGAATTCCGGACGGAAATGCGCGGCCACCACGTCCATCACCGCCCGCTTCATTTCTTCATAGGATTGATCTGCCATCGTCTGGATCAAATCGGAACCGAGGTTCGAGGTCATGATGATGATCGTGTTGCGAAAATCGACGGTGCGCCCCTGTCCATCGGTCAGGCGGCCGTCATCGAGCACCTGCAAGAGAACGTTGAAGACATCGGCATGGGCTTTTTCGACCTCGTCAAAGAGCACGACCGAATACGGTTTGCGGCGCACCGCCTCGGTCAGATAGCCGCCCTGATCATAGCCGACATACCCAGGGGGCGCGCCGATCAGCCGCGCGACGCTGTGTTTTTCCATGAATTCGCTCATATCGATACGCACCATGTTGTCCTCGCAGTCGAACATGAATTGCGCAAGGGTGCGGCACAGCTCGGTTTTCCCGACCCCGGTCGGGCCGAGAAACAAAAACGAACCGATCGGACGATTCGGATCGGAAAGCCCGGCGCGACTCCGGCGAATCGCGTTGGCGACCGCTTCCACGGCGGTTTTTTGCCCCACCACACGCTGATTGAGTACCGCTTCCAGTTGGAGGAGTTTCTCCTTTTCGCTTTCCATCATTTTACTGACCGGAATACCGGTCCAGCGTGAGACAATTGCGGCGATTTCCTCCGCCGTCACCCGGCTGCGCACGAGACGGTTCTGATGACCGTCGACATCGGCCTGTGCGGCGGCGAGCGCCTTTTCGCGCGCCGGCAGTTCACCATATTGAATTTCGCTCATTCTGGCGAAATCGCCCTTGCGTTTGGCGCCGTCGAGTTCTCCGCGCAGACGCTCGATTTCTTCCTTGATTTCCGCGGCGTTCCGGGTCATCGCTTTTTCAGCCTTCCAGACTTCCTCGAGATCGGCATATTCCTTTTCTTGCGCCTTGATTTCGCCATCGATGTCGGAAAGACGCTGCCTGGAAGCCGCGTCTTCTTCTTTTTCGAGGGCCAGGCGTTCCATTTTCAACTGGATCAGGCGGCGATCGATTTTGTCCATCGCTTCCGGTTTGCTGTCCTGCTCCATGCGCAATTGCGCGGCGGCTTCGTCGATCAGGTCGATCGCCTTGTCCGGCAGCTTGCGAGCGCTGATATAGCGATGTGACAAGGTGGCCGCGGCGACCAGCGCCGGATCGGTGATACTGATCCGGTGGTGCACTTCGTAGCGTTCCTGCAATCCGCGCAGAATGGCGATCGTGTCTTCCACCGAAGGTTCATCGACGATCACTTTCTGAAAACGCCGTTCGAGAGCGGCGTCTTTTTCCATGTACTTGCGGTATTCGTCGAGCGTCGTGGCGCCGATACAGTGCAGTTCACCACGCGCGAGCGCCGGTTTGAGCATGTTGCCGGCGTCCATCGAACCTTCGGTTTTGCCGGCGCCGACCATGGTATGGATTTCATCGATGAACAGGATGACCTGTCCTTCGGACTTGCCGATATCGGTAAGTACCGCTTTCAAGCGCTCCTCGAATTCCCCGCGGTATTTGGTGCCGGCGAGCAAGGCGGCGAGATCGAGGGAGAGAAGGCGTTTGCCTTTCAGGCTTTCCGGAACTTCATCATTGGCGATCCGCTGAGCGAGTCCTTCGACGATCGCGGTCTTGCCCACCCCCGGTTCTCCGATCAGAACCGGATTATTCTTGCTGCGCCGTTGCAAAATCTGCATTGTGCGGCGAATTTCCTCGTCGCGACCGATCACCGGATCGACCTTGCCATCGAACGCGCGCTGGGTGACATCGAGCGTATACTTGCGCAGCGCCTCGCGTTTGTCTTCGGCATGCGCATCACGCACCGCTTCACCGCCGCGCAAGTCGGCGATCACTTTCTCCAGCGCGACCCTGTCGGCACCGGTTTCCCGCAACGCCTTGCCGAGTTCGCCCTTCGCCTCGAGCGCGGCAATGAGAAAGAGTTCCGAAGAAAGATATTCATCGCCGTTTTGCTGTGCTTGTTTATCGCACAAGTTGAGCAGACGCGTGGTCTCCGGGGCGAGGGTCACTTGCCCGGTCGCAGGAGAAACGCGCGGCAGATTGTCGAGCATTTCCTCAAGCCGTTTGCGAAGCGCGTTGACATCGACGCCGGCCTGACGCAGAATCGAGGCGCTGCCACCACCTTCCTGGGTAAGCAGCGCGTACAGGACGTGTGGCGGCTCGATCGCGCTGTGATCGCGGCCAAGCGCGAGGGATTGCGCGCTGGCAAGCGCTTCCTGAAAACGAGCGGTCCATTTCTGATTCATAAGATATCCTCGTCAAGCATACTGATTGACTAATTCAGGGCGAATATCCGTGGATTCAAGTGAATGATCGGTTAAGGTCGGTCATCGACCGCCGCCCTCTTCTTCCCGGATCGACACGGCCCGTCGTTTTTTCAAGTGCCTCGCAACGAGAACGCCGATCTCGAAAAGAATCAGCATGGGCACGGCGAGAAGCGTCTGGGAGAACACATCCGGTGGCGTCAGGAGCATGCCCACGGTAAAAGCGATCAAGACGACATAAGCCCGCTTCGCGGTCAACGTTTCGACTTCGACCACATCGAGCAGGACGAGAATGACCGTCGCAACCGGCACCTCGAAGACCAGCCCGAAGGCGAGAAAAATCTTCAAACTGAGACCCACGTAACTGCTGATATCCGGCATAAAGGCGACACCCTCGAGTTCGATCCCGCCGAGAAAATGAAACAGCAAGGGTAAAATCACGAAATAAGCGAAAATCACCCCGAGATAAAACAGCGCCGTACCGGAGACGAGAATCGGCAGGATCATCCGCCTTTCGTTGCGATACATGCCCGGGGCGACAAAACGCCAAATCTGGTAAAGCGTCCACGGAATGGTGGCGAGCACGGCAAGAAACAGACAAACCTTGATCGGGATTAGCAATACATCGACCGGCTGATGAGCGAGCATCTGCTGTCCGGGCAAGAGATTGTCAAGCACCGGGCGAGCAAAAAATTCGTAAACGGTGCGATGAAACGGCAGCAAAACGACGAAGACGAAAACGAGCGCGAGGAGCACCCGAAGCACCGCGCCGCGCAATTCGACGAGATGCTCGACAAGCGACATTTCCCGCGCCTCGAGCGTGCTGTTTCCGCGGCTCACGGGGCTTTGCTTTCGTCGTCGACAACGGGCGGTTCGATGCCGGTATCACGGTAGGTTTCGCCGTCGAGAACGGCGGCATCGACGCTACCCTCTTCTTCCTCTCTCCCGCTCGCGCCGATAGCCGTCGTCTCGCCTGGTCGCGAAGGATTTTTCCGCGCCGGCGATCCCTTATCCGCGAAAGTCGGCGAGTCCTCGCGCCCGGAGATTTCCTCCTCCGCCCGTTCGAGGAAGGTTTCGCTTCCCGCGCGCAGGTCGCGATCCACCGCATCGAACGAATCCTTGAAGGTACGCAGGGAAGCAGCCACTTCGTTTTCCTCGAGCAAACGGGGCATCTCATCGAGATCGAGTTCGCGTTCGATATCGCTGCGCACCTCGTCGAACATGCGGCGTAATTTTCGCCCTGTCCGCATCAGGTTACGCACCACACCAGGCAGTTTTTCGGGACCGACGACGACGACGCCGAGTACGGCGATGATCACCAACTCCCAGAAGCCGATATCAAGCACGAGACTTTATCCCTTGGTGTCTTCCGACTGATTGACTTTTCCCTCAATGACATGTTCGTCGTCGTGATGGGCGACACATTCTTGCTTTGCCGCTTCTTTGTCATCATCTTCCGACTTGGTGGCGGTTCTGAAGCCCTTGATCGCCTCCCCAAGATCCGAGCCAAGATTGCGTAGGCGTTTGCCGCCAAAAATCAGCACGACGATGAGCAGGATAATCAACAACTGAAACGGACTAATCCCCATTGGGCACCTCTAACGATTGTTGCGATTCGCTTTTTCGGCCAGTCCGGAAATACCGAACCGGCGCGACAATTCTATAGAAATATCGGCGAGGGTGATACCCTCGCGCGTCCAAAGCACCAGCAGATGGTACAGCAGATCGGCGCTTTCGTAGAGAATTTCTTCGCGCTCGCCGCCCTTGCCGGCGATCACGACTTCCGTCGCCTCTTCGCCGATTTTTTTCAGCAGGTGGTCGATAGAGCCGTGCAGCAGCCGGGCGCTATAGCTTTCGCTGTCATCAGCGTCGCGGCGTGAGTGGATAATTTGTTCGAGGGCCTCGAGTACCACTTGCAATCTAGCGGCCATAAATCTTTTCCGCGGCTTTCAGTATCGGCAATGTATCCACCCAGCGACGATCGCTCGACAACTTGCGATAAAAACAGCTTTTCCTGCCAGTGTGACAGGCAATCCCCGCTTTCTGACGCACCTGCGCAACGAGGGCGTCACCGTCGCAGTCGAGCCACAGGGCGAGCAACGTCTG
Organism: Cardiobacteriaceae bacterium; assembly: GCA_965277745.1. Lineage (GTDB taxonomy): Bacteria > Pseudomonadota > Gammaproteobacteria > Cardiobacteriales > Cardiobacteriaceae. Next base: position 1,721,408 of record OZ255837.1, on the reverse strand, counting down.
CGTGTGTCCCGACTGTTCGCCCTTGTGCCAGAGCCGTTTGCGCGAGCGGCTGTAATATATCATTTCTCCGCAAGCCACGGTTTTTTCAAGCGCCTCGCGGTTCATCCACGCCTGCATCAAAACAACGCCGTCCGTCGCCTCCACGGCGGTGACGGCGACCAAGCCTTGGTCGTTGAATCGTACCGCCTCCAGCCACTTAGCCATGACTTTTCCCGCTTTGCTCGGCCTGCACGGCGGTGATCGCGATCGTGTAGATGATGTCATCGATTAGCGCGCCGCGTGAGAGATCGTTAACCGGCTTGCGCATCCCTTGCAAAACCGGCCCCATGGAAATCGCGTTCGCCGAACGTTGCACGGCTTTGTACGTTGTGTTGCCGGTGTTCAGATCCGGGAAGACGAAGACCGTCGCCTTACCGGCGACGACACTGCCCGGCGCCTTTTTTTCCCCGACCGAGGCCTCCACCGCGGCATCGTATTGCAACGGCCCGTCAACGAGAATATCCGGGCGCAATTGGCGCACGCGATCGGTCGCCGCTTTTACCTTCTGGACTTCTTCTCCGGCACCGGAAGTACCGGTGGAATAAGAAAGCATCGCCACTTTCGGATCGATACCGAAGACTTTCGCCGTATCGTTGGACTGAATGGCGATCTTTGCCAGTTGCTCGACATCCGGTTTGGGTACGATGGCACAATCGCCGTAGACCATGACTTTATCCGGCAGGCACATGAAAAACACCGATGATACCATACTTGCGCCGGGGGCCGTTTTGATGATCTGAAGCGCCGGACGAATAGTATTGGCTGTCGAATGCAACGCGCCGGAGACGAGGCCATCGACTTCTCCGGCTTCGAGCATCATCGTGCCGAGCATCACATTGTCTTCGAGCTGCGAACGGGCGAGCGTCTCGTTCATTCCCTTGTGATGACGCAAAGCGACGAGCTGCGCGACATAGTTTTCGCGCATGTTTCGCGGCTCGACGACAGAGATTCCCTCTCCCAGCGTGACTCCTTGTTGTTTCGCCACCTGCGCTACCTTGTCGGGATCGGCAAGGAGTACGCAACGCGCCATTTTCCGCGCTGTCACTTGGGCGGCGGCGGCAACGGTGCGCGGTTCATCGCCTTCCGGCAGAACGATACATTTTTCCACAGCGATCGCCCGCTTGACGATTTGGTGACGAAACGAGGCCGGCGAGAGGGAGATTTCGCGCACATTGTGCAAGTATTGTCCGATCCATTCGGACTCGATATGTTCGGCGAAATATTCCTGGGTCAAGCGCATCCGCTCGCTATCGTCGGCGGCGATGAACTGGTTGAAACCGTTCATTTGCCCCGCCACTCCCCAACTGCTCGAATCGATATGCAAAATCGGCAGTTCGGCATCGCGAAGCAAGGGCTCGCACAATTCGAAAACGGCTTTCGATGGCCGAGTCGGCCCGGTCAGGACGAGACAGGAAAGCCGGGTACCGGCAATCGCGGACAAGGTCACCGCCATCAGCGCGTCGTCACGATCACTTGGGCAAAAAATACAGTTGTCCGGCACAAGAAACTTGATGGCATGCGGCACGCTGCGCGCGAACATGACGAAATTCCGCACCCTGCGAGTTTGCATATCACCGGCGAACAACACGGTGGCATCGAGATGGTCGCGCAGATCGCAGACTCTCGCCGCGGCAATCGACGGGTTATCCGGCACCGCGCCAAGGAGCTTGAAGCGCTCATTGAAAACGCCACTGCTCTCCACTTCCACCAAGTCAAGTCCATTCGCAGCCCCCACATGATTGACGATCGCGCCGAGCAACGCGGCGCGTTCATAGCCACCGAATCCTTGTGCCGCGTAGTCGAGTTGATTGCGCATCCGCGTCGCGCTATCGGTTTTGGCGGTGCAGGCGAGGATAACATCGGCGCTCAACGAGCGGGCGATTTCCTGATTGATCTGGCTTGCGTAAGGCACACTTGCCGTTTCCAGCAGTCCTTCCATGATCACCACGTCGGCATCGCCCTTGGCCGCATCGAAACGCTGAATGATCAATTCCATCAATTCGTCGATATGCTGGGCGTCCAGCGCCTTCTGTACTTCTTCCGGAGCGACCGACAAACGGGCGCCGTCTCCGCCGCGCTGAAAGCGATGCATCAGGGTGTGACTGCTGTCGATATCGGTAGTGCCGTTATATTGCATGACCGGCTTGAAAAACCCGACCTTGATCCCTTTACGGTCAAGCGCGTGATACATTCCCATAACAACCGAGGTCAGGCCGATTCCCGCGTGGGTTCCAACCAGCAAAATGCTTTTCGTCATCTTTGCCGCCTTATTACTCGTCATTGGCTCGTATTGCGATGCGATCGGTATCACGTGCGATCAGCAGTTCTTCATCGGTGGGGATAACCCAAACCGGCATACTCTCCTTTGCCGAGATGAGACCCGTCTTCCCGCCAACCATCTGCGCGTTGCGCTTATCGTCCAGCATACAGCCGAGAAAGGCAAGTTTCTCGATTGTACGGGCACGAACATAGGCTGAATTCTCGCCGATGCCGCCGGTAAAGACGAGAAGGTCACAACCGTTCAAGGCCACCATTTGTGCGGCGATCTGCTGGGCGAGACGATAACAATAAACGGCGAGTGCCCGCTCGGCTGCGCGGTCACCTTGCTCACAGCGCGCTTCGAGGGTGCGGCAGTCGTTGGAGATTTGCGACAGGCCGAGAAGACCCGAACGCCGCCAGAGTATATCATCAACCTCGCGCGCGTCGAGGCCGAACTGTTCTGTCAAAATGCTTGGAATCGCCGGGTCGATATTGCCGCAGCGCGTACCGTGGACGATCCCTTCGAGCGGTGTCAATCCCATCGTGGTATCGACGGAATGATCACCATCGATCGCCGCCACCGAACCACCGTTGCCGAGGTGGCAAACGACCGAGCGTAAGTTTTCTTTTCCGGTTAGTTGACAAAGTTTCGTGGCGATATAACGGTAAGAAGTGCCGTGAAATCCGTATTTGCGGATGTGATATTGGTGATAAAAACGCAGCGGTAAGGGATAAAGATAAGCTTTTTCCGGCAACTTATGGTGAAAAGCGGTATCGAACACCGCCACTTGCGGTAAAGAAGGAAACGCCTTTTTCGCCGCCTCAATGCCGGTTATATGCGCCGGATTGTGCAGAGGGGCGAGACGGGAGCAATCGTCAATCCTGGCGCACACCTCGTCATCAATCAACACCGACCCGGCGAAGTATTTGCCGCCATGAACCACACGGTGTCCGATCGAACGGATATCGCCGATCACCCCTTCCTCACCCAGCACGTCGACCACTTCTTCAAGCGCCGCGGCATGATTGCCCGGGCGAATCTTCCGCCGATACTTCTCTCGTCCATTTTTCACCGTCATTTCACCGACTGCTTGATCGATGCACTCCACGATTCCCTGTACCGGCGTCGTTCCACCCTGGGGATCGATCACGGCAAACTTCACACTGGAAGAGCCGCAGTTCAATACAAGAACATAACGAAGCGCAACGGTCGTCGATGACATCCTATTCCCCTTCTTAAATAAACAGAACAGTGTAGAACGCGATTTTTTCCTTGTCACGCTCTGTGATTCGCCATCGCACCCCCCTAGCGGAAAAAACACCTTCCCGCCTCCTTCACTTCGCAGTTCTACGCCAGCAAGAGCATCCGCCTGAATAGGCGGTAACGCAAGGAGAAACCTTGACGAAGGAAGCGATCGCGCACAAGGCAACGATCAATAAAAAATGCAATCCGGCAATTTTCCTTCGTCAAAACGAAGCGCCCCCGTGACAATGAAACCGATTTCGCCCTATGCGCGAGTCGGACGACGATCCCTCCCGCCGCAAGGCCATTGGCGAGCCAATGGAACAAGAGAAAAAAGCCCCGGCCGCCGGCCAGGGCAATTCATCATGAGGCAATTGGGTAGAGGATCACTCTACCCAATTTAAATGATACTTATTTATATTTGTCATGCAAGCCTTTCCTCTCGTAATGACCTATTCTATTGCAGTGATTTTCCCGATACGCCGACAGTGCTTCGCGAAGCGATACAATTACTTTGGCGGCTGTGCCAGAAAATCAATTCAACCTTAACCAACCGTCTTAACTGCCTTGTGAGAAGATGGAGTGGTGTCGTTAAAACGCCTCTCACACGCCTTTAAAAAGAGTCCAAAATGTTCCTTTGGAACACCATTGAATTTACCATGTGGCGCTTTGCTTGGTTCCAATCGCAAATATCCACCCTGTTATCGCCTCGCCAACAGTCAGTATAGACAATACTGTCAGGGACAACTTTTCGCGCGATGATCGGGCATAATGTCGTCGAACAAGCATCGCGGATAACCTTCGTCTACACCTTCTCACCACGCTTGAGAAGCCCAAAACCAGGACTTTTTCTCCTGCAACACGACCGCGTTTCCCCTTGCGGTTTCCGTCAAAGTCGCTTTCATCCACTTCAATTTCCCCACTGAAAACCGCAAAGAAATTCGCGCGTACGTTTTCTTAACTTTGCGCCGCCCGAGGCGGTCTTGGCAGCTGCAAATCGCGCAATTCCGTGTATAATTGCGCGTCCGGACGCAGTTAAGAACACGCGTCTTTTCTCTACACGGAGAATTGCCCCAAGATGTCCGATCGCCACTCATCGGTCCAGCATATGTTCCGCACAACCTTGTTGGCGCTATGCGCCGCCTGCTCCTTTCCCGTTTTTGGCGTCGAGCGTATTCTCGATGCGGAGCGCGCCATCGAAAAAGGCGCGCCCCTTTCGACGTACACACAATTTGCCGCGCATCCGCTCTATCCCTATCTACAATACTACCACTATCGCAATCACCCCGAGACCATCCCCGCCAAAGAACTGGTCGAGTTCTTCCAGGTGAATCCACGGGCACCCTATTCGGGCTGGCTCGCCGAACAAGTGTTTCCGATGTGGCTGGAGAACGGCGATTATCGCGCGATCATCGCCGCGTATTCACCGTACTTCGCCGATAGAAGTATCGAATGTCAATGGCGACTCGCCCTGCGCAAGGAAAACCAACACGCGCTTGCCGAAGTCGATATCGACGCTCTGTGGCTGTCTGGAAAGGACATAGAACCGGCCTGCACTCCCCTGTTTCGTGTCATGCGCGCAGAAGGCAGCTTGACGGAAGATCTGATCGGCAAACGTTTTCAACGTGCCATGCAGGCGAACCATCTGACGCTCGCTATTTCCCTCCAGTCGCAACTACGGGGCGCGCCGGCGAAGGCGGCCAATATCTGGCTCGCGGCGCGGCAGGAAAAGACGGTTCCGGAGGCCGTGTTCGACATTGCACTGCCGACATGGCGCAGTGCAGCGAGCGCGGATATACTCTATCATCTGGCCGGACAAGACACGGGGCGGGCGGCGACTTTCGCGCTGACGGCCGACCAGTTGCAAATCTTTTCCAACCATCCCCACGAAGCCAACCGTGCACTCAACCGCTTGACCGCGAGGCTCGCCCAACAAGACGACCCGCTTTGTGAGGCGATTTTTCGTCTTATTGCCAAAGATCATCATGACGCCGACACCGTCTACGACATCATCGCCTATGAGCAGCGGATGAAGCGCTGGCCGAGGATCATTGAACTCTTGACCGGACAAATGGGCGCACAAGAACTCGATACAGCGGAATATCAATACTGGCTGGCGAAAAGTTATGCCCGCCAAGGCAAAACCGAAATCGCGAATCACCATTACCGAAAAGCGGCACGAAAGCGGGACTTTTTCGGTTTCCTCGCCGCCGAAAAGCTCGCTCTGCCCGCCCCTTTCAACGCGCGTCGTTTGTATAGACCGCCACATCTTTACCATACCATCGTAAGCCGTCCGGAAGCGTATCGCATACGTACTTTCATGCGTCTTGGCAAACCGCAACGGGCGTTGCCCGAATTCACCAGCCTGATCAAGGGTTTGAACCGCGAGCAACTGGAACAAGCCGCCCTGTTCGCCGATGATCTCGGCTGGTCCATTCAGGCTATCGCTCTGCTCACGAGAACCCGAAGTTGGGACGCCCTGCAAGTACGCTTTCCCATCCACTACCGAGTACCGGTGAATGCGCTGGCGCGTCGACTCAAGATCGCTCCAGCAAAAATTTTCGCCGTCATCCGCAAAGAAAGTATTTTTCAGACGGACATCCGTTCGCCCGCCGGCGCCATCGGACTGATGCAACTGCTGCCGGGAACCGCGCGCCACATCGCCCGCCAGTACGGATTACCCTATCGAGGCGAGAAAAGCCTTGAAGATCCACTGATCAACTTGCCCCTCGGCAGCCATTATCTGCGCGATCAATTGCGTGCATTCAGTCATCTCGCCTATGCCGCCGCAGCTTACAATGCCGGCCCGACGCGTGTGTCACAATGGCTCACCCTGTATCCCGATTTGCCGCTTGACGAGTGGATCGCGCAAATTCCTTTTTCCGAAACACGCAATTACGTCAAACGGGTTCTTGAATATGAAAAAATTTACGAATACCGACTGGGTCTTCCCTACAGCCCATTCAGCCAGGAGACGCTTCGTCTCTGGTAAGCAACGAGAAGGAAAATGATCATGCCGTCCAAACACGTTACGAAGTACTTGCTCCCCCTTATCGCCGTCTCGCTTATCGCCTGCACTTCCGTCCCCGATGAGCGTTCATCCCCCCCGCGCAAGAACCACGAGAAAAAGCCATCGGCCGTGCGTTTACCGCTTGCCCATAACCGTTGGACGATCTGGCGATGCAAAGACGGCAGCAAACTCGAGACACGCTTCAAAGGCCATGGTGAGCGTTTGCTGGAACTCAAATACCAGGGCAGCCGCCATGTACTGATCGACCGCTCGACCGATCGCCTTGCCATCTATCAGGACAACCGCATCGCCTTTTTCAGCGATGGGAAATCGGCCACGATCGGGCAGCCGGAAAGCGATCTTATCTACAACACTGGTTGCCGGATCGTCCCTTGACAGCGAAAAAGGCTTTGTCTTGAGCGCGACGGAATCGCTTTTCACTCCACCGTGACAGATTTTGCCAGATTACGCGGTTGATCGACATCGGTGCCTTTGCACAAGGCGACATGATAGGCGAACAGCTGTAACGGGATAACGGCGGCAATGCTCGCGGTGAGCTCTTCCAACTCGCCGAGCGCGATGATGATGGCGTTGTCCTCGAGAGTACGCATATCTACCCGGCTGTCGCAGAAAACGATCAGTTGCCCGCCGCGCGCCTGAACTTCACGCAGGTTGGCGATGACTTTGTCGGCCAGTCGATCGGCTTTCACCACGGCGACGACCGGCATGTTCTCGTCGACGAGGGCGAGCGGGCCATGTTTGAGTTCACCGCTGGGATACGCTTCGGCGTGAATGTAGGAAAGCTCTTTCAGTTTCAGGGCACCCTCGGCTGCGATCGCGAAAAACTCCCCGCGTCCGAGGAACAGACAACTGGTGCAATTTCGCAACCGTCTCGCGTGCTTCTCGATTCGATAAGACAGGGCCAGCATGCGCTCGACCACGCCAGGCAGATCTAAGAAAGCCTCGACGAAGACACCATTGACAGGGGTTCCTTGCGCCTCTTGCAAAAGCGCGTTCAGCATATGCAACGCGGTAAGCTGAGTGACAAACGCCTTGGTCGAAGCGACCCCGATTTCACGCCCGGCGTGGGTCAGAATGACGTTTTCGCATGCTCGTGCCAAGGCGCTGTCCGGAACATTGCAAACAGCCACCCGCGCCCGATAACCAAGGGTCTTGGCCTTTTCCAGGGCGGCAAGGGTATCGGCCGTTTCGCCGGACTGGGAGATGCAGACGAACAAGGTATTATCGCCCACCGCCACCTCGCGATAAAGATATTCACTGGCGTATTCGACGTTGCTGCGGATACCGTCTTTCTCGAAATGAAATTTGCTCACTAGCCCGGCATGATAACTAGTGCCGCAGGCGATGATATCGATCTGTTCGATTTCGCCAAGGCAGGCAAGGAGCGCGGGAGGAAAAGAGCGACTATTCAAGGCGCCGTGATGGAGTCGCCCTTCGAGGGTCGCGGCGATACACCTCGGTTGTTCAAACATTTCCTTTTCCATGAAATGCTTATACTCCCCCTTGTCGACGATATCCACGTCCTGTTCAAGGGTGCGCACTTCGCGGCCAACGGCATTGCCATCGCCATCGAATAGGCGGTAATTTTCGCGGGTGAGCACAACCAGATCTTCGTCTTGCAGGTAAATGAAGCGGCGGGTGACCGGAAGCAGGGCGAAACTGTCCGACGCCAGGAAATGTTCGCCGATGCCGATACCGACAACCATCGGCGACCCGCGACGGGTGGCGATCAGTTCATCAGGTCGATCGGCGGCGAGGACGGCGAACGCGAAAGCCCCTTGCAGACGTTTGACCGTCTCTCCTACCGCCGCGCGCAGGTTACGGCCATTTTCGATATAGTGCGCGTGAATCAGATGGGCGATCACTTCACTATCGGTCTCGGAGGTAAAATCATAGCCTTCAGCCTGCAAGCGCTGGCCGATCGTGATCGCGTTTTCGATGATCCCGTTACAGACGACGGCGATCAGATCGCAACTGCTGTGCGGATGCGCATTACGCTCACTTGGGACGCCGTGAGTGGCCCAGCGCGTGTGGGCAATACCGAGCGCGCCGACAAGCGGCTTGGCGGCGAGTTTTTCAGCGAGCCTGGCGACCTTGCCGAGGGTCCGGTATCTGTGTAAAAGCCCGTCATCGACGACGGCGAGACCAGCGGAATCATAGCCGCGGTATTCAAGGCGTTTCAGCCCCTCAAGCAGGATCGGCGTCACATTTCGCTCGCTGATACCCGCAACGATTCCACACATTCTGCGAAGCCTTTGTAATAAAGTACTTGCGACAATCATATCGTAACTTGTCTTCGCATCGATAGGCGTTGTAGAGCATCGAACGGACGGACGATTGCCTAAATCGGCAAAGTCGGTACAATATCCTGCCCTATCGAGCGCCGCTTGGGAAAATCCGGCATCGAGAAGACAAACGAATAGTAAGGAGTCCACATGATCGCGATCACTTTGCCTGACGGATCGCTGCGATCTTTCGCCAGCGCGACTAGCGGTGCCGAAGTGGCCCAATCAATTGGCGCCGGTCTTGCCAAAGCGGCGCTTGCCGTGAAAGTGAACGGGCACTTACAGGATCTCGGCGATCCGATCACCGAGGACGCGCGCGTTTCGCTACTGACCGATAAAGACGAAGAAGGCATGGCGATCATCCGCCATTCAGCCGCCCATCTGCTCGGACACGCATTGCAACAATTGTGGCCGCAAGCGAAAATGGTGATCGGGCCGGTGATCGAAAACGGTTTTTACTACGACATCGCCTGCGAGCATCGCTTTACCCCGAAGGATCTCCTCATCCTCGAAAAACGCATGTACGAACTGGCGAAAACGGCCTATCCGGTACAAAAGGAATGGGTCGATACCACCGAGGCACGACGCCGCTTCGAGAAACGCCACGCCGATTACAAACTGCGTCTGATCGATGATTTCGACGCCGGCGTCGAACGGGTCGGACTCTACCATCACCAGGAATATCTGGATATGTGCCGCGGCCCGCATGTGCCGAACATTGGTCACATCAAAGCGTTCAAGCTCACCCGGCTTTCCGGCTCTTACTGGCGTGGAGACGCCACCGGCGAAGCCTTGCAGCGTATCTACGGCGTCGTCTTCCGCAACAAAAAAGAACTCGACGCCTATCTCCGCCAGAGGGAAGAAGCGGAAAAACGCGATCACCGCAAAATCGGACGCGCGCTCAATCTTTTCCATTTTCAGGAAGAAGCGCCGGGCATGGTGTTCTGGCACAAAAAAGGCACGACGCTTTACCATGTTATCGAAGCGTACCTGCGCGAACAGAATCGCCAACACGGTTTCGAAGAAGTGATCTCGCCGCAAATTCTTGAGCGTGCCCTGTGGGAAAAATCCGGCCACTGGGAAAAATTCGCGGAGCACATGTTCACCACCCGCATAGAAGAACGTGATTATGCCATCAAACCGATGAACTGCCCGGGACATATCCAGATTTTTAATCAGGGTTTGAAAAGCTATCGCGATCTGCCGGTGCGTTACGCCGAATTCGGCGTTGTTCATCGTAATGAAATATCGGGCACCCTGCACGGACTGATGCGCGCGCGTCGCTTCACTCAGGATGACGCGCATATTTTCTGCACGCGCGAACAACTGAAAGCGGAAATCGCCGCCTGCAACCGGATGATTTTCGCGGTATACCACACCTTTGGATTCGACGCGGTCGAACTCGCCTTATCCACCCGCCCGGCACAACGGGTCGGCAGCGCCGCCCTGTGGGATGAAGCCGAAGCGGCCTTGCAAGAGGCAATGGACGAAGAAGGGCTCGATTATCGTCTCCAGCCGGGGGAAGGCGCGTTCTACGGGCCGAAGATCGAATTCACCCTAAAAGACAGTATCGGACGTCGCTGGCAATGCGGCACGGTACAACTCGACTTCTCCATGCCGCAGCGGCTCGGGGCGCAATATGTCGATGAACACGGGAAAAAACGCACACCGGTGATGATTCACCGCGCGGTGCTCGGTGCGCTCGAACGCTTCATCGGGATTCTGCTCGAACAATATGCCGGCGCGCTACCGATGTGGCTCTCTCCGGTACAGATCATCGTGATGCCGATTACCACCGCGCAGGAAACGTATGTGCAAGCGGTAATGCAAAAACTCGAAGCGGCCGGGATTCGCGCCGAAAAAGATTTGCGGAATGAGAAAATTAGCTATAAAATCCGCGAGCATACTTTGCAGCGAGTACCCTACTTGCTGATAGCCGGTGAGCGGGAAAAAGCGGCAGGTAGCGTGTCGTTGCGCACGCGCGAGGGGAAAGATCTCGGTGCCATCGCTCTTGACGATCTGGTCAAGCGCGTCCGCGAACTGATCGAGACCAAAGCACAGGAGAGTTAGCGATAGTCAAACAAAACGAGACGCGAGTCAACGAAGAAATTAGAGAAACCCAGGTTCGATTGATTGATGTCGACGGCGAACAGCGTGGTGTCCTCTTGATCGAAAGCGCTTTGAAAGCGGCCTACGAACGACATATGGATCTGGTGGAAGTCGCAGCGAACGCGAAACCGCCGGTCTGCCGGATCATGGATTACGGCAAGTACCGCTTCGAGCAGCAGAAAAAACAACAGGAAGCGCGCAAGAACCAGAAGCGCATCCAAGTAAAAGAGGTCAAATTCCGTCCCGGGACGGACGAGGGAGACTACCAGGTCAAACTACGCAACCTGAATCGTTTCCTCGAAGGGGGCGACAAAGCCAAAATCACGGTCCGCTTTCGCGGCCGGGAAATGGCCCATCCCGACCTCGGTCGTAATCTGCTAAGCCGCATTGAATCCGACCTAGAGCAAGTCGGTGTGGTGGAGCAGAAAGCCGGCATGGAAGGCCGTCAGATGGTGATGATCATGACGCCGGTGAAAAACAAACGCACTTCCCCCTAAACAGGCATCATGTTTTCTTACAAGAAGCATGACATTTTCCAATCAGGCAACACAATGCGGAGTACTCCAAGATGCCGAAAATGAAAACTCACCGAGGCGCGGCGAAGCGCTTCAAAAAAACCAAGCATGGCTATACCGTCCGCCATTCCCATACGAGTCATATTTTGACCAAGAAAACGAGCAAACGTAAACGTCATCTGCGCGGCACCCTGCAAGTGCATGAGAGCGATTGCAAAGCCGTCAGGCAAATGATCGGCTAAGGAGAAAAAAATGGCAAGAATAAAACGCGGTGTGCAGGCGCACGCCCGTCACAAAAAAGTGCTCGAGGCAGCCAAAGGCTATTACAACGCGCGTCGTAAGGTCTTTCGTGTCGCCAATCAGGCGGTCATCAAGGCCGGTCAGTACGCTTATCGTGACCGTAAGGCGAAAAAACGTCAGTTTCGCAAGCTGTGGATTATCCGTATCAACGCGGCGGCGCGTCAGCATGGCCTGTCCTACAGCCGTTTCATCAACGGACTCAAGCAAGCCGATATCGCGATCGATCGCAAGCTGTTATCCGAACTTGCCGTCTACGACAAGGCGGTATTCGCCGCCCTGACGGAAAAAGCCAAAGCCGCGGGATAAAGGCTTCATCGGGTTACCCTTTCCGGCAAGCTTACCCTAGTTCTGTTCGCTTCGCTTTGCAGCAAGTGGATTGTGCGTAACTGCGCTCCCCGTACCCTTTGTGTGCCTTGCAAGGTGTCTTTGCGTAACGACGCCCCCCAATCCGGGATCCTTTGTCGAGGGAAACACGAAGAAGCGGTGATCGGGGCTTTTGTCTTTTGCAAGCGATCCCCACCTTGTTGGCGAACACTACGTCCGCTTGCGCCTTCCGACTGCAACTCCGAATATCGCCGCATGCAGCCGCCGCGCCGCGTTTTTTCGTACAGCAGGAAGTCGTTACCATTTCGTCTGCGTGCAAACGCGTATCCATATCACCGCTGTTCGTTTACGGCCCGCTCGCCGGTGTTTGCATGGAATCGCCCACAAGCCACGGCATAAAACACTCGGCAGGGAGAACAAAAGACGTAATTGAGGGATTTTTTCTCTCACTCGATGCGATCGAGCGGACACGCCCTTTGGTTTTAAGGAAGATAAAAAGCGGTTCGCCCGTCCTCCATGTCTCGCGTGGAAAATGCTGCTTTCTTCCTTCTCGCGACAAAAAAGACGACCTTTACCCACAGTGGCCAGCAATTTGCTACACTTACGCCCTTTCGACTTCCGCAAGGGAATTTCCGTGAGCGATTCCACCTCTTTACCATCCGCGCTTGGGCAGGCACTCGAACAGGCGCAAGCTGAACTGGCCGCGGCCAACGATCTCGCGGCCCTGGAAACGGTGAAGAACACCTATCTGTCGCAAAAGGGGATTTTCGGTCAGTTCATGCGCGAACTCGGCAAAGCCCGCACAGAAGAACGACCGGCACTCGGAAAAATCCTCAATCAAAGCAAAGCCACCTTTGCCGAGGCTTTCGCCGCAAAAGAACAGGAACTCAAGGCAGCGGTTCTCTCGGCAAAGCTCGCCAGCGAGAAGGTGGACATCACCCTGCCCGGGCGCAAGCGCTTTGTCGGCGGCAAGCATCCGATCACCCTGGTCCGCGAGGAAATGGAAGCGTGGTTCGGCAAACTCGGTTTTGTGGTGCGCAGCGGCCCCGAAATCGAGGACGACTTCCACAATTTCACCGCGCTCAATATCCCCGAACGACATCCGGCACGGGCGATGCAGGACACCTTTTATTTCAACGCCCATACCGTCTTGCGTACGCAGACCTCCAATGTCCAGATCCGCACCCTGGAGGAAGAACCGCCGCCGATCCGCATGATCGCCCCCGGGCGCGTTTATCGCAGCGATTCGGATATGACCCACACGCCGATGTTCCATCAATGCGAAGGACTGGTGGTTGACGAGCGCTCCACCTTCGCCGACCTCAAGGGGCTGGTGATCCGCTTTCTCCGCGATTTTTTCGCTCGCGAGGATCTGCAAATACGTTTCCGCCCGTCCTTTTTCCCGTTCACCGAACCGTCGGCCGAAGTCGATATCGCTTTTTTCGAAGCCGGGCGGGAAAAGCGGGCGAAATGGCTGGAAGTCCTTGGCTGCGGCATGGTGCACCCGAACGTGCTGAAAAAAGTGGCAATCGATCCCGTACGCTATCAGGGCTACGCTTTTGGTATCGGCATCGAGCGTTTGGCCATGCTGCGCTATGGCGTCGATGATTTACGTATGTTCTTCGCCAACGACGTGCGCTTTCTGCGCCAGTTTCGACACGAATTTCGAGGCATGAAATGAAATTGAGTACTGCCTGGTTACAGGCCGATTTTGGCTTGGATCTAGATGCCGATGAATTGGCGCGACGCTTGACGATGGCAGGGCTGGAAGTGAACGCGATCAAGTCGGCAGCCGCCCCCGTTAGCGATGTCGTCGTCGGAGAAGTCTTGGAACTACTTGCCCATCCGAATGCCGACAAGCTGCGTGTGGCAACGGTTGCAAGCGGCAAAGAAACCTTGCAAATCGTTTGCGGCGCCGCCAATGTGGCGCAGGGGATGAAAGTGGCGGTGGCGCCGATCGGGGCGACCCTGCCGGGCAATATCAGAATCAAGAAAGCCAAACTGCGCGGCGTGGACTCCTTCGGCATGTTGTGTTCGGCACGTGAATTGGGTATCGGCGAGGATCAAGACGGTCTGTTGTCGCTGCCGCAAGATGCCCCGGTCGGCGAGGATATCGCGACCTACCTGAAACTTGAGGACAGGATCATCGACATCGACCTCACACCAAATCGCGCCGATGCCTTTTCGATTCGCGGACTGGCGCGGGAAGCGGCGCTCCTCTGCGATCGCAAGATGCCGGAAACGGTCGCGGCGAGGGATGCCGGAATCGTTGCGGTGACGGCGGACAATGCGCAGAAAATCACCATCGACAATCAAGCGCCCGCGGACTGTCCAATCTATCTCGCGCGGGTAATCGACGGTCTCGACAATAGCACGCAAAGCCCGCTGTGGCTGCGTGAACGCCTGCGGCGCGCGGGCATTCGCACGCATTGTCCGCTGGTCGACGTGCCCAACTACGTGATGTTGCTCCTCGGCACACCGATGCACGCCTTCGATGCCGCGCGCATCGCCGAAAAACTGCTGATCCGGCGTGCCCTGGCCGGGGAAACGCTGCGCTTGATCAATGACGATAGCGCAACCCTCGATGACGAGATACTGGTGATCGCGGATCATGAAAAACCACTGGCGATCGCCGGTGTGATGGGAGGCGCGGACAGTGCCTGTTCCGTGAAGACAACGCGCGTCGTCCTCGAATCCGCCTGGTTCAACCCCCTCGCGATCGTCGGCAGAGCACGCCGTTTCGGTATTGCCAGCGACAGCGAGCAACGCTTTGAACGCGGGGTGGACTACACCCTGCAAGCTTCTGCGATCGAACTGGCGACACGGCTGATTCTCGATATCTGCGGCGGTTCACCGGGACCGGTGCAGGAATATCTGGAAGAGAAACAATTACCCGAACGTGTACCGATCGTGCTGCGCCAATCGGAAATCGCTCGTCGCATCGGGCGGGGCTATGAAACGGCGATGGTGATGAAGGTGTTCGTTGCCTTAGGGTGCAAGGTGGGCGAGATTGACGGCGGCTGGGAAATCACCCCGCCGAGCTGGCGTTTCGATCTGGCTATCGCCGAGGATCTAATCGAGGAAATCACCCGAATCGATGGCTATGACAATGTGCCGGACGCTTTGCCGCAGGCACTCTACCAAAAAGACGACAAACCCGCCACGCCCGACGCCCGCATCGGTGGCTTACTCACGACACAAGGCTTTCACGAAGCGATCACCTACAGCTTCCTCGACCGGGCATCGCATGAAGCCTTTTTCGGCGACCAGAAAACAATCGATCTGTGCAATCCGATTTCCGCGGAAATGGCGGAAATGCGCCTCAGCCTGTTACCGGGACTCGTCAATACCTTACTGTACAACCGTAACCGTCAGCAAACGGATATTCGTCTGTTCGAGCTGGGCGCTGTTTTCTATCCACAGGATGACGAAGTCGGCAACTGCCGTCAGCATCAGCGCATCGCGGCTGTGATGAGTGGACGAGCAGCCCCCGAACAGTGGAGCGGCAGCGCGCTTATGGTGGATTTCTTCGACCTCAAGGGGATCGTGCAATCTTTACTCGCGGGCGTTACCTATTCGCTGCGGCGTAGTAACGCGGCTTATCTGCATCCCGGACAAGGCGCAGAAGTGCTCGTCGAAGGATGTTCGGTAGGGGTTTTCGGCGCCCTGCATCCCCGCGTTTTGCAACGCCTAGGCAGCAAAGGCGGCGATATCTGGGTATTGGAGATCAATCGGGACGTATTTTCTTGTTCCTATGCCCCTATCTTTACCCCGCTCGCGCGTTTCCCGGCGGTCAGACGCGATCTCGCCTTGCTCGTCGATCAGGCCATCGACGCCGGCGAACTGGAGCAAGCTATTCTCGCCCACGGCGGCGACTTATTACGCGAACTTTGCTGGTTCGATACCTTCACCGGCGATGCCCTGCCTGCGGGAAAAAAGAGCCTGGCTGTTTCCCTGACCTTGCAGAGTAATAAAAAAACCTTGCAAGATGAAGAAGTTGAGCGTATTATTTATTCTCTTGTACAGCGATTGCACCAACTGTTCGGTGCTGAACTCAGGGAGAGAAAATGACCCTAACGAAAGCAGATATCATAGAAACCATTATTGAACAAGTCGATATTCCGAAAATCGAAACACGTGAAATAGTGGATATTATATTCGAAGAAATTCGTGCCTGTTTAACGGCAGGAGAAGCTGTCAAATTATCTGGATTCGGAAATTTCGAATTGCGCGACAAGAAGCAACGGCCAGGCAGAAACCCCAAAACGGGAGAAGAAATTCCAATCACGGCACGCCGCGTGGTAACCTTCAAAGCTGGACAAAAGCTCAAATCCCGTGTTGCGGAAAGCAAACCGCGACAGTGAACCCTTCCCCGACAAAAAACAACCGCCACACAAGCTGGTTTTTCCAGCCAATCTGAATACCGCATGAAGTAATCGGATTGGAATGCGCCGCATCGATCCAATAGCGCTTCGTGGTTGCCCGCTGGTAGAAGCGCCACGCGCTTTCTTACACTCTTCGATCTCCCGCGAAAATTCCCATGCCTCAGTGCCTGAGCACGCAGGCCATTTATCATGAAATCCTACAAGAAAAGCTGCTATTGCGGGAAGTTCACAATCGTGTTTCTCGGCATAAACAATACCATCTGGTTCAATAGATTTTCTCTTGTAGAGATCGGAAAGCCCATTTGCAATCCCTTATGAATCGTCCGTGTCCCGTCAAGTAACGGAATGCGACAGTCAAGTGGATTTTTGTAACTTTTTTGAGTTGCAGAAAAATGATCTTACATTTGCGCCTTCAGATAGGCTGAGACCTTTGCAACGGCAGGCTCTACATATTCCGGTTTCCAGTAAAGATCGAAGTGATCTGCGCCTTGAACGACCAGTTTATCTTTTGGTCCGTTAATCGCCTGATAGAAACACTCTCCACCAGGGCCGGAAGCGGTTCGATCACCATAGACGACCACGGTTGGGATGCCTTCAAAGAAATGGGTGAACGGGAAAATCGACCTGCTGCGCGCTTGATAGGACTTCTCAATTACGCCTTGGCGCCATTGCAGCGAGCCTAGAAAAGGGAAAGCAAAAACACAACTTAAAGGTGATCCTTTATGCCGCTGGGTGCAAAATAATTTACGCGCACAGAGATCGGCACGAACAATCTTGCCGTCGTCAAGTAGATAGCGACAGGCGTACGCAAGATAGAAGGGCTTGCCGGACAATTGGATAATAAGTTAAGCTAATGGCTTTTGGGAAGGTGGATGAAAACCGGCAAACACATTGTCGTGATTTTGCACAATCCGGCCAGTTCCACCGGAATGATCGGGGCGAAACTCCGCCGCCTCGGCTATGCCCCGCAAATCCGCTGCCCGCTCGCGGGCGATGCGCTACCTTCTCCCGAACAATGCGATGCCGCCATCGTCTTCGGTGGTAAAATGAGTGTCAACGACAGTACGACGCTGCCCATATTGCGCAGTGAACTCGACTGGATTTGCGCAATTGTAAACGCCGAGAAACCTTATCTGGGCATCTGCCTCGGTGGACAATTGCTCGCCCGCGCTTTCGGTGGTCACGTCATTCGTCACAGCGATCGCATCGTGGAAATCGGCTATTACAACCTCTATCCGACGATGGAGGGATTCACCACCCACTTCGGCGATGCGCCGGCGAAATTCTTTCAGTGGCACAATGAAGGCTTCACGATCCCGCAAGGCGGGGTCAAACTGGCGACGAGCGATTTGTTTCCCAATCAAGCGTTCCGCCTCGGCAAATACGCATACGGCTTCCAATTCCATCCCGAAGCAACGGCCGAACAAATTCGTCACTGGCACGCACGAGACCACAAAGAACTCGCCCATCCCGGCGCTCAGACTATACGCGCGCAAATGCGTGATGAAAAATATTTCACCCCGATCATCAGCCGTTGGCTGGAGCAGTTTCTCCGCCACTGGCTGCAACCGCTGAACGGCAATTGAGATGCCCTTGGTCAAACGGATCATCCCCTGTCTCGATGTCACCAACGGACGTGTCGTCAAAGGGACCAACTTTGTAAACATCCGCGATGCCGGCGATCCGGTCGAAGCCGCCAAACGCTATAACGACCAGGGCGCGGACGAACTCGCTTTTCTCGATATCACCGCGACTTGCGATGCCCGCAAGACCACGCTGAAGATGGTCGAACAGGTCGCCGGGCAGATTTTTATTCCGCTCACCGTTGGCGGCGGTGTTCGTTCTCTTCGTGACATCCGCAACCTACTTAACGCCGGCGCGGACAAAGTTTCGATCAACAGCGCGGCGGTCGCCAATCCGCATTTCGTCCGCGAAGCGAGCGAACATTTCGGTAACCAGTGCATCGTCGTCGCTGTAGACGCCAAACAGACCGGCATCGACACGTGGCGGCTATTCACCCATGGCGGTCGCCGTGAAACGGCGATCGACGCACTTTCCTGGGCCGAACGGATGGCACGCGACGGCGCCGGCGAATTGCTTGTCACCAGCATGGATCGCGATGGCACCCAATCAGGGTTCGACAATGCTTTGCTGAGCGCGATCGCCGCGCGTGTGCGCATTCCCCTGATCGCTTCCGGTGGAGTCGGTACCTTGCAAGATCTTGTCGACGGCGTCACCATCGGCCATGCGGACGCGGTCCTTGCCGCGAGCATTTTCCACTTCGGAGAATACACCATCGACAAAGCCAAATCCTATCTGCGCAAAGCCGGTATCCCCGTCAGGCTTTAGGCTTAGGACTCATAATCCAGAACAAGACGATTGCCGCGATATTGTTAGGTCCCATATTATGATGGAAGGAATTGGTTTTGAATCTTTGCGGTTCTTTTGTCCAGATCTTACAAACGTATTCGTATGGGGTCAGACCGCGCAATGTTTTTAACCGTTTTGCAAAATTGTACGCCCGAACAAATGCCTGCAGGTGACTGCGCAGTTGCTGGTGATTATCATCGTGATAGCGCTTGACCGTCGCTTCCTTGATCGTGCGCTTCATCCGTTCGACCTGGCCGTTCGTCCAGGGATGATTCGCCTTGGTCAGACGATGTTCAATGCCATTTGCCGCACAGATCAGATCGAAACCTATCTTGCGGCGCGTGATGCGATTGCGCGGCGGTTCGGCAAACTCGATCCCGTGATCGGTCAGAATTGTGTGAATCTTGTAGGGCACCACTTCGAGTAGGTGTTCAAGGAATTCCTGAGCCGTCTCGCGATTGGCTTTCTCCACCCGCTGTGCCACCGCGAATTGACTGGTTCGATCAATGGCCACAAAAAGATAGAGTTTGCCTTCTTGTGTTCCGAGGTGTGCACTGTCGATGTGAAAGTATCCAATCGGGTATTGCTTGAACTTCTCTCGCTTGGGCTTATCGCTATCCATGTCAGGCAACCGTGAGATGCCATGGCGCTGAAAGCAGCGATGTAACGAAGAACGTCTCAGATGCGGGATCGACGGTTGCAAGGCGTAAAGACAATCATCCAAAGGCAATAGCGTGTGCTTTCGAAAGGCAACGCATGCGGCTTCTTCTTCGAGACTGAGCACCGTTGAACGAGGGTTCTTGGGCCCCATAGGGGCATCTTCAACGGTCTGACGTTTCTTCCATTTGCAAACGGTCTTTGGATCGATGCCGTAACGCTTGCTTAACGCCGCGATCGAAGCTTGCGATCGCTGTATTTCCGCTCTGACTGCGTGTGTGGTCTTGGCGCCTGGGTGTAAAACTTGTCCCATAGCTTCCTCCGTGCTGAGAGATCCGTATAAATCATTCCATTATATGATGGAATCAAACATCTAGGCTTGTTCCGCTGCGATGTCGATGAAGGTCGTGCGTTCAAAGATGCGTTCGAAAACGCTTGTCAGGCCCTTGAGATCCCTCTGTTCGTTTTACCGCCGAAAAAACACAAATACAATGGCTGCGTAGAGCGTGCCAATGGCACAATGCGTTACGCGTTCTATCTCTTCTACGAAGGGCCCTTGACCCTTTCGGCAATCAATCGGGCGCTTGCTGAGTATCAACAATATTACAAGCACTATCGCCCGCATGACGGGATAGGACTGGAAACGCCAATGCGTTCATCAACAGTTCATTCAGGCGGCCTGATTTTGTCTCACATATATTGAAGCCGGACAGCGTCTTGCGGAGCTGGGCAGAATTTCCTATACTGCAATTTTACAATAAAATTGGGAGAGATAAACGTATGTGGAGAAGATCTTTGCGTACTTTAGCAATGGCATTGCTTGTTGCAACAGTAGGCCTTGTCACGACAACAGGCGTGGCCAGTGGGACCAATTCTTTGCCAATTCTCCAAGGCGAGCGCTTCCATCCACAAAAAGGTACGCGGGGAATGGTGGCAACCAGCCATTATTTGGCCACCCAGATTGCACACGATGTCCTAGATGAAGGGGGAAATGCCGTTGATGCGGCGGTGACAGCAGCTTTTGTACTGGCTGTGACGCAACCGCGTTCAGGCAATATTGGGGGCGGTGGTTTCATGCTGATCTCGGATGAGAAAAGCAACAAGGTTACCGCTATTGATTACCGCGAAAAAGCGCCAGGCGCGGCGCGCCGCACCATGTTCCAAAATAAAAAGGGTGAGGCTGTTGCCGAATGGTCACGTTTTTCGGCCAACGCTTCCGGGGTACCGGGGACCGTAGCCGGTTTAGCGCTGGCACTGGAACAGTATGGAACATATAGCCTGCCAAAGGCATTGGCTCCAGCCATTAAGCTGGCCGATAAAGGCTTTGTTGTGCCGTCCCGTTTTGCCAAGGGGCTTGCAGATGCGCGGGATCGACTACAGAAATGGCCTTCGACCCGCAAGATCTTCTATAAGCCGGATGGTGGCCTATACCATACCGGTGAGCGTTTTCGACAGCCCGATCTGGCTGCCACTCTTAAACGGATTGCCAAGCACGGGTCAAAAGAATTTTATACTGGAAAAACCGCAAAATTGATCATTGATGAAATCCAGCGCCATGATGGTGTAATGACGCTGGATGATTTGGCCTCCTATAAACCCGTGGTACGCGAGCCGATTCATGGCACCTATCGGGGATACGATATTTACGCCATGTCGCCGCCGTCATCGGGTGGGGTGCATATTATTCAGATCCTCAATATGCTCGAAGGCTATGATATCCATAGTATGGGCTTAAACTCGGCGCAGACAATTCACCTGATGAGCGAAGCCATGAAACGAGCCTATGCGGACCGGTCCTATTATCTGGGTGATAGTGATTTTGTTGATGTGCCGCTGAGCACCTTGACCTCCAAGGCTTATGCCCGTGAGTTGCGCGGTCAATTCAATGAGTCTCGGTCTACACCGCCAGATGACATTGGCCCGGGTCAGATACAGCGCTATGAATCCAATGAAACGACCCATTTCTCGATCGTGGACGATCAGGGAATGGCGGTATCCAATACCTATACGATCAACTTCAGTTATGGTTCGGGACTGGTGGTCGATGGCGCAGGCTTCCTGCTGAACAACGAAATGGATGATTTTTCATCCAAGCCAGGCGTGCCCAATGCCTATGGCCTGATTGGCGGTGAAGCCAATGCCATCGAGCCCAACAAACGGATGCTGTCGTCCATGTCGCCAACGATTGTGAAAAAAGAAGGTCGAAACTTCCTGGTAACGGGCAGTCCGGGCGGCTCACGGATTATTACCACGACGATACAGGTCATAATGAATGTGATTGATCATAGCATGAACATTCAGTCGGCGGTAAGTGCGCCGCGCATCCATGACCAATGGCTGCCGGACATGCTGCGGGTCGAAGAGGGCATCAGTCCCGATACCATTCGCCTACTCAAAGGAATGGGGCACAAAGTAGAAACACAGCCGGCCATGGGGGCCAGCCAGTCCATCCTGATTCGGAAGGGTCACTTCTATGGTGGGGCCGACCCACGACGGGCAACCTCATCGGCCATGGGACTTTAAGGTCAGCCCGTCAGCCATGGACAGCGGCTATATATTCCAGTGTGGTTTTGGGATTGTTCAATGGAATCGCTGCACTTATGGAGTCAATCTACCACGCCAATGGTCAGACTCCAACATTTGGCTCCCGTAAATTTTCGGCCCTACTACTCGGTAGTCCTTCGCTAAAAATGTGTTTGCTCCCATCATCTAGTGGAATGACTTATAGGGATCCATCAGCACGGAGGAAGCTATGGGACAAGTTTTACATGCAAGCGCCAAGATCACGCACGCAGTCAGAGCGGAAATACAGTGATCGCAAGCTTCGATCGCGACGTTAAGCAAGCGTTACGGCATCGATCCAAAGTTTGCAAGACGCACGGGTATCCATAAACCGACAGCTGCGAGCTTGCCAAGGCAACTCAAGGCAACCGATATCTTGAAAGAAATTCGTCCCGGAAGTGGCAGGTGTGCCGCTGTTATCTGTTTCCCCGAGCTTTTGGATATTGTCGAAGCGCGGAGGATTCCATGATCCGTTTTTTGTATCGTATAATACTTTTACCAATACACAAAGGATTTTGTGGTTCGCAGAATAGTCACAAAGTGCTTTGTGTCTTTATTTCTCTTGCCAAGATCCACAAACCCGGATTCCGTGCCTTTCGTTCTTCAAGATATGTTCAGTCTCTTCGCTGGTGAAAAGGGAGCGCCATGAAACTCAGGTTCAACATCAGGCCTACCAGACGCGCGCCGTGGAAGCGGTGGTCGATTGTTTTCAGGGCCAGTCGAATACAGCCGCTATCCCTTACCGGATCGATCCCGGAGAAAGCAATGCACCCCGCCTGCTTGAAGACGCCGGTCTTAAAAACCGGGATATCATTCCGAGCGAACGGAGGATCCTCGAAAACATACAGAAAGTACAGCGACGGCAGAATCTGCCGCAATCCGTAAGCCTCAGCAAAAAAAGAAGTGAGCGACATGTATTATCGAGCATCTGCGCTACGATGCGGTATCCGGGACCCACGACATCGACATCTTCACCGATGGGCAAAGCAGGCAGGATTTCAGCAAAGCGGGCGACCGGCTCGAACGTCATATCTATGACTACGTCATCACCGATTCGAAAACCGAACGCCGCTTTTTTCAGGCGCTCGACACTAGTTCGGCAGTTGTCGTGTATGCCAAGTTGCCCAAAGGATTTGCCATCCCGACGCCGGTTGGAAACTACAATCCCGACTGGGCCATCTCTTTCAAAGAAGGTTCCGTCAGGCATGTTTACTTTGTCGCCGAAACCAAAGGCTCCATGTCGAGCATGGAACTGCGGGAAATCGAAAAAACAAAGATCGAATGCGCCCGTAAATTCTTCGACGAAATCAACCGCAAAATCGATCCGGAAAATGTCAAATACGACGTGGTCAACAGCTTCGGCAAGCTTATGGCAATTGTCGGAGCCGGAACGATCACTTAAGGAGGGTTTTGCCGATGAGCAGTGAAATCAAGAGGATCGATTCGATCAAAAACATGGCGGTTTTTCAGGACTTCAACTGGGCGTCATCTGTGCGGGATAAAGGCGGTAACATCGCCGAGTTCAAAAAGATCAACATCTTGTATGGCCGCAACTATTCCGGCAAAACAACCCTGTCGCGGATCTTTAGAGCGCTCGAAACCGCTTCGATCCCAGATAAATATGACTCGCCCAAGTTCCGGTTATCTTTTGATGACGATAGACAGGTGACGCAAGATACTTTGCATGATCACGAAGAAACGATTCGAGTTTTCAATGAAGATTTTGTCCGTGACAACCTGCGCTTTATCGTCGATGACACGCAGAGCATCAATTCGTTCGCCATCCTGGGGGAAGACAATGCAAAGCTCGAAGAGGAAATCGCAAAGCATGAAGCCGAACTCGGGAAAGAAGCGAACAAGTCAGGGTTGCTGGGAGAATTTCTCGATGCTCAGGAAAAATTCGCCGAAGCGGGAAAAGCCCATGGCGACAAATCGACTGAATGGGAGAACAAATTACGTGACAAAGCCAATAATGAAGAAACCGGAATTAAGCACAATAAAATGTTTGGTAATTCCAACTATGATATTCGCAAAATAAAAATAGACATTTTAGCTTTTGCCGGAAACACTTATTCTCCACTCACTGATGAGCAGGCAGAGAAAGATCGTAAACTCCTCAAAGAAGAACCCAAGTCGGAAATTCCGCAGTCATCATCTTTCAATCTTCAATACGCCGCGATCGTTTCAAAGACCAAGGAACTCGTTGAAAAAAAGATTCAGGTGTCTGCGCCGATTCAGGAATTGCTAAACGATACTACGCTGGCGGAATGGGTAAGAGCTGGCCGGAAACAGCACCAGGGAAAAAGAGATAAATGCGCATTTTGCGGCAGCGACCTTCCTTCCGATTTATGGGAGAAGCTGGACAAACATTTCAATCAGGAGTCCGAGAAACTTCGTCAAGCACTGAGTGGTCTGCTTGGAGAAATTGACCGTGAGCGGTCACGAGTTCCGAATTTACTGAAAATCAAGAATTCGGATTTCTATTCTAAATTTTCCGCTGACCTGGATTCGCTGGCGAAACAGTTAGCAGAGCAGTCAAATTCTTACCGTGCAAGTCTGGATTCCATAAAAGAACAGGTCGAAAAAAGAAACAACGATATCTTCACCCCTTTAACATTCGATGAGCCTGAATCCGTTGAAGAGCCTTTGAATGAAGTAAGGAAATCGCTCGAACGCCTCAGAAAAGAATCAAACCGGTTCACGAAATCGTTGAATGAAAATCAAAGAAAAGCTCGTGAGGCTCTGCGACTGCATGAAGTCCATACATTTAGTAATGATATAAAATATACAGACGAAAGCGAAAAAATTGAGGCGTTGGAAAAGGCAAAGGACGAAGCGAAAAAGGCTAAGGACGCTGTAAAGGAAAAGGTCGATGAAAAGCAAGCAAGGATCAATGGACTGAAGGCCCAGTTGCAAGACGAAAGCAAGGGTGCTGAACGGGTAAACGATTATTTGAATCATTTTTTCGGTCATCAATTGCTTTCCCTCAAAGCCATTGAAGCCCACCTTGAGGACGGATCATCTGGATATCGGTTTGAAGTCACTCGAAACGACGAAAAAGCGTTCCATCTCAGTGAGGGAGAACGCAGTCTGATAGCTTTCTGTTACTTCATGGCAAAGCTGGAGGATATTGAGACCAAAGGCAACCAACCGATCATCTGGATTGATGATCCCATTTCAAGCTTGGACGCAAACCATATCTTTTTTGTCTATAGCCTCATTAATGCGAAGATCGTAACACCTGAGAAAGATGAAGATGGCGGGGAAAAAAAAGAACGTGACCGTTTCAAACAGTTGTTTATTTCGACGCACAACCTGGAGTTTTTGAAATATCTGAAGCGGCTTCCGGGTGCTGTGAACAAAAAAAAACTCTCAATACTTCATCATTAACCGAACAAATAAAGTCAGTGACATTAGATTGATGCCTCGATACCTCAAGGACTACGTCACAGAATTCAATTTCTTGTTCCATCAAATTTATAAATGTGCCCATGCTCAGATTGAATGTGATGAACATCATAATTGCTATTACAACTTTGGGAACAATGCCCGAAAATTTCTTGAGACATTCTTGTATTACAAATATCCCAATGCTATGGAAAAAGATGATAAGTTGACGCGTTTTTTCGAAGATGATGCATTGACATCATCACTCACCGATCGTGTCAGCAATGAATTCTCCCATTTATCGGATGTGATTGAGCGAAGTGTTTCACCTATTGATGTTCCAGAGATGAAGACTACAGCAAAATTCATCTTGCAAAAAATCGAGGAAAAAGACCCCGATCAGTATTCAGCTTTACTCCAAAGTATCGACGTGGCTGAGGAATCTGATGAAGAAACACAGAATGCCGTGGATACTCGATGAAAATCCTCCACACCTCGGACTGGCATCTGGGCCGTTCCCTGTACGGCCGGAAACGTTACAGGGAATTCACCGCGTTTCTCGATTGGCTGGCGCGAACCATCGCGGAAGAAGAGATCGACGCCCTGCTTGTCGCCGGTGATATCTTCGACACCGGCACACCGGCCAATCGGGCGCAGGAACTCTATTATCGCTTTCTCTGCCGCGTTGCCGCGTCCTGCTGCCGTCATGTGGTGGTCATTGGCGGCAATCATGATTCGCCGTCATTTCTCAATGCCCCCAAGGCGTTGCTCCGCGCGCTCAATGTGTATGTGGTCGCTTCCGTATCCGACGTCTTGGATGACGAGGTGATCGTCCTTCACGCGGAGGACAAGCCTGAAGCCATCGTCTGTGCGGTGCCCTATTTGCGCGACAAGGATATCCGTACGGTCGAGCCGGGAGAAACCATCGACGACAAAAACGCCAAGCTCGTCGCAGGGGTGAAAAAGCACTACGCAGAGGTGTGCGCCCTTGCGGAGCGAAAACGAAACGAATTGATAAACGCCGGATATGATCGCATTCCGATCATCGCCATGGGGCACCTTTTCACCGCCGGCGGCAAGACCGTTGACGGTGACGGCGTTCGCGAGCTCTACGTTGGCTCGCTGGCCCATGTCGACGAGGCGGTCTTTCCTTCGGTCATCGACTATCTCGCCCTCGGCCATCTGCATATTGCGCAGACGGTCGGGCGCGGCGAACACATCCGTTACTGTGGTTCCCCTATCGCGATGGGCTACGGCGAAGCGACGCAGGAAAAAAAGGTGCTGCTTGTTACATTTACAGGCATGAAACCAAATATCCGCGCGCTTCCTGTACCGTGTTTCCAGCAGCTCGTGCGCGTTGCCGGATCCTGGGATGAAATCGACGCCAAGATAAAACAGCTGAAAACCGAAGAAAGCGGCGCATGGCTCGAAATCGATTACACCGGCAGCGACATCATCGACAATCTGCGCGAGCGCCTCGACGAGGCTTTGGCCGACTCCGCCATGGAAATCCGGCGGATAAAAAATCGCCGTGTGACGGAGGGCGTGATCGCCACGCTCGCAGAAGAGGAAAGCCTCGACGATCTCGACGCCGGGGAGGTTTTCATCCGTTGTCTCGACGCTTTTGCGGTAGCGGATGAGAAGCGGGAGGAACTGACCGCCGCCCACAACGAAATCATCGCCTCTCTCCGGGAAGAAGACGGGAATGAATTTTGATTTTTGATCGAGGAACGCCGATTTATGGACAAGGCGATTGAAGAGCGAACAAAATTGAAGGCAAGCGCTTACCTGAAGCCAGGGTACGGCCTTCACGCAAAGAAGGCGATGCGTCACCCGCCCTTTTCGTCTTTTCAGGCAAAAGGTCACAAAGCGATCGAAAATCGCGTTGAAAGACCATGAAAATTCTTGAACTCCGCTTGAAAAATCTCAACTCCCTCTACGGCGAATGGGTCATCGATTTTACCGCCCCCGAATATCTGTCGAGCGGAATTTTCGCCCTGACCGGCCCGACCGGCGCGGGCAAATCGACGATTCTCGATGCCATTTGTCTCGCCCTGTATGGCGCCACGCCGCGCCTCGGGAAAATTACCGGCAGCGGAAACGAGATCATGTCGCGCCAAAGCGGTGAGTGCTACGCCGAAGTGCTTTTCGAATCGCAGGCCGGGCGTTTCCGCTGTCACTGGGAGCAGCGCCGTGCACGCAAAAAAGCGCAAGGTAAGTTGCAGGATCAGGAACATCAGATTGCCGATGGCGATAGCGGCAAACCGATCGAGACGAAAAAAAGCCTTGTCGGTAAAGTCATAGAAGAAAAAACCGGAATGGACTTCGATCGCTTCACTCGTTCCATCCTCCTCGCGCAGGGGAGTTTCGACACCTTTTTGCAAGCGGAGGACGAACAAAAGTCGAAGCTACTCGAGCAGATTAGCGGCAGCGAAATTTATTCTGAAATTTCCCGCCGCGTGCATGAACGCCAACGTGACGAACGGGAAAAGTTGCAGCTGCTACAAGCGGAAACGGTAAGTATCGCGGTTCTCGAACCGGCGCGAGAAAAAGCGATACAGCAGGAACTCAAGGCAAAGCAGCAAGAGGAAAACGCGCTTACCGAGAAATCAAGCGCAACCGCCAAGGCTATCACTTGGCTGCACACCATTGCCGACTTGAAAAAGGAAATCCTCAGCCTTACGGATGAAGCCGTAAAACTGAAAACCGATATCAAGGCGTTTACACCGCAACGGATCAGACTTGAACAGGCCATCGAGGCCGCGTCACTGGACGGAACATACGCAACGCTTGCCGCACTGCGCAAACAGCAGGCAGACGATCAATTCTCATTGAAAAAGGATGCGGCCGCGCTTCCTGAGTTGGAATCCTCGGCAAGCAAACACGCTGAAGCGCTCGAGGCTGCCGAGCAACTCGCCCTCGAAAGCAAAGAACACTTGCAAACGGCCGCCCCGCTGCTGCGCAAAATCCGTTTTCTCGATCAAAAGATCGCGGAACAGGCAAAGGCCGTATCCGATAACGCCACGCACTGTGGCGAAGAAACGGCCAAGATCAAGATGGACAGGCGACTTCGGGAAAAAGAACGGGAAAAGCTCAGCGAAGCGAAAAAATCAAGGGCGAGCGCCGAGCGATACCTCGAAGAACACGTACAGGATGAATGGCTGATCGCCGGCCTCGGCGCTGTTCAAGAACAATTTGCCAACCTGCTCGCCAAAGAACGGGAGATCAATCGCAAAGAAAGCGCGCTCGAAAACGCCGAAACGGACCGGGAAGCGGCGGCAAAGACTCTGGCGATCGGGGCGACGCATCGTCTTGCCTGCGAGCAGAAACTGGCGGCGGTGGCAAAAAAGCTGCGCGAGGGCAAAGAGCGCTTGCGTGAATTGCTGGGAGAGAAATTACTCCGGGAATATCGCGCCGAAAAAGAAACGCTGCTTCGTGAAATGGCCTACATCGGAAAAATCGAGGCCCTTGAAGCGCATCGGGCCCAGCTGGAAGATGGCAAGCCGTGTCCGCTTTGCGGGGCAAGCGAACATCCTTTCGCCGCCGGCAATGTTCCGATAGGCGATGAAATCGAGCGCCGGATCGCCTCGCTTGGCAAGCGGATCGACGCCGCCGAGGCGCAAGAACGCGTCACCGAAGGACTCGAAGAAGCACAAAGCGCCGCGCGCAAAAATCTGCATGACAGCGAGCGGCGGGAAACGACCGCGGCCAATGACAAGAACGCCGCTGAAAAGACGCTCGCGGACTTGCAGAACGAACGCACAAAGCTTCGCAGCGATTTCGCGACACTGAAGCTGAAGGTATCGCAAAAGCTTGAACCACTTGGCATCATCGAAATCCCGGAATCGGGGCTTACATCACTGCTCGACACTCTCCAGGCACGATTACGACGATGGCAGGAAAAGATCAAGCAAAAAAGCGAAATCGAAAAACAGATCACGGGCATCGAAAGCGTGATGACGCGCCTTGATGCGATGATCGAAACGCGGGACAAGTCCCTGACGGAAAAAAAGGAAAATCTGCAACGCCTGAAAAAAGAACAGGCTGACGCACTCGATGAACGGAAAGCTCTGTATGGCGACAAGAAGCCTGACGACGAAGAAAACCGCCTGAACGAGGCCATTGCTGAGGCCGAGGAAGCGGAAAAGGGCGCCAGACAACGAAACAGCGAAGTACAGCGGCAACTGACGGCTGCGAAAACCCATGTCGATTCCCTGAAAAAACGGCTCGAACAGAGAACACCGGATCTGAAAAAAGCGCAAACAGCGTTTTCATCGGCACTGAAAATAGCCGGCTTTGCAGCGGAAAATCACTTCCTCAAGGCGAAAATGAGCAATGAGGAGCGGGAGTCCTTATCTTCGCGGGCACAGGAACTTGATACCGCCCAAGCGGAATTGCAAGCCAGAGAAAAAGATCGCCGAACGCGCCTGAACACGGAGATTGCCAGAAAGATGAGCAATAAAACCCTTGCCGCGCTCGAGGCGCAGTGTGAAAAGGAGAAACAAACCCTGAAAGAACTGCGCGATAGCGTTGCCGCTCTTGCGCACAAACTGAGGGAAAATACAGCCGCCAAAGCGCGCATAAAGGAGAAACGAAGCGCTATCGAGGCACAGCAAAACGAATGCCGCAGATGGGAAAATCTGCACGCATTGATCGGCGCCGCAGACGGAAAAAAGTACCGCAATTTCGCCCAGGGCTTGACCTTTGAGAGAATGATCGGTCACGCGAACCGGCAACTGCGGAAAATGAGCGACCGCTATCTGCTGATCCGTGATCAAGCCAAACCTCTGGCGCTAAACGTCATCGACAACTACCAGGCGGGCGAAATTCGCGCCACGAAAAATCTCTCCGGCGGTGAAAGCTTTATCGTCAGCCTGTCCATGGCGCTGGGTTTGTCGCACATGGCGAGCAAGAACGTCCGCGTCGATTCGCTGTTTCTGGACGAAGGTTTCGGCACCCTCGACGAAGAAGCGCTCGATACCGCTCTGGAAACACTCGCGAGTCTGCAACAGGAAGGTAAATTGATCGGCGTCATTTCACACGTTGCGGCTTTGAAGGAGCGCATCGCTACGCGAATCCAGATAACGCCTAGAGGCGGTGGCAGAAGCCGGATATCCGGGCCCGGGTGTGGCTGGTTGAACGCCGTAAAACAGACTTTAAAAAAATGTAAAGAATGAGACTTAATCTGACATTTTTGATAAAATCGAGTCAAAAGGCGTCAGATCATTACGAATATTGAAATGAAGATAATCAAGCCCAAAGTTGGCCTTTTGGAGTTGGCAAAACAATTGGGTAGTGTGTCACAAGCATGCAAAACGATGGGCGACAGCCGAGATAGTTTTTATCGTTTTAAACGTTTATACGAAAATGGTGGTGAAGACGCGCTGCGAGAAATCAGCCGTAAGAAACCGGTGGTGAAGAATCGTGTTCCTGAGCATGTAGAACGTGCGGTAATTGATATAGCGATAGACAATCCTGCGCTAGGACAATCACGTGCCTCACAAGAGTTGTTAAAACGAGCATTGTGGTGTCATCTGGTGGTGTGCGATCGATCTGGTTACGCCATGACCTTGAGACCATGAAAAAGCGCCTGAAAGCGTTGGAGTCTCGTTCGGCTCAAGGAGGTATTTTACTGACCGAGGAACAGCTTGCAGCGCTTGAGAAAGCAAATCGCAACGCGAAGCCCATGGAGAAATTCAAACGCACCACCCTGGATACCTTGGGGCACAGGATACGTCTTTTGTCGGTACCATGAAAGGTGTTGGGCGTATTTATCAGCAGACTTTTATTGATACCTATAGCAAAGCGGCTCTCGCAAAGCTCTATAGAGAGAAATCAGCGATCACAGCAGCTGATATGCTTAATGACCGGGTCATCCCATTTTTTGATGAATGGGAACTCCGCTTGTGTCGTATGCTTACCGACCGGGGCACTGAGTATTGTGGTAAAGTTGAGAGTCATGCCTATGAGCTTTATTTGGCTACTGAGAACGTTGATCACTCAAAGAGCAAGGCCAATAGTCCTCAAACGAACGGTATATGTGAGCGTTTTCATAGAACCATGAAAAATGAGTTTTATGATATAGTCTTTCGTAAGAAGATTTATCGTTCGCTAGATGAACGGCAAGTTGACGTTGATCACTGGATCAGTAAATATAATGAACAGCGTCCACATAGTGGTAGGCACTGTTATGGTAAAACACCGATGCAGACATTTCGTGAGGCAAAGCATTTGGCGCTAGGAAAACAAATTCCTGGTGTCGAATTATCTGACAATAACACTCAACGGACAGTTGTTGTTTGATAATGTCTGTCAGATTAAGTTTTGATTTCTACACTTTAAAAAAAAATGGCAAAAGACTCATCCAGAGTTATTTCGAAAGCATGTTTATAAACTCACGGGACTTGACATGTAGTCTCGACATCTCTCGTAAATTCCGTTTCGGTTTCCTTCTTTTTCGGATCAGTAGTGGTTAGCCCTTCAACGCTTGCTTTTTCCTTGTCTTCCGTCTTTTTTCCTTTCGAAATCAAGGATTTTATTTGCTTCCCGTCTTGTCCAACTTCCTGTTTTGCTACTTTGCTCTTGGCAGATCTACTCTCAAGCCTGGATTCATCGAGTTTTGCCCCTCGTCTGATTTGATTGTCGCTTCTCTTTCAGGAGTTAAATCCTGCGGACTTTCAGGCGCTTGCGTAGGTTTCATTGTGGTCTTGGTGATAGAAGAATCGTTGCCCTTGTCACCGCCTTCTCCACCGGAACCGCGGCCGGAAAACAAAAGCGAAGCGAGGACAAGGCCGCCAGCAGACAGACCGGTGATCTCCCGCCAGTCGACACCTTCACCGGTTCGACCATTTTCCGCAACTCCGCCCTCTCCTCCAGTTTGAACGGCGCAGGAAGCTTCTTCGCCTTGTCTGTGTTCGCCGTCCTACGCCAAGCAGGAATGACGTTTTTTCTTCTTTTTCTCCTCTTCTTCGCCATCCGTCTCCGGCAACAAACCTTCTATCAACGCTAAAGCGTTTCCTTGCACCACGCCTTGTTCAACCACCACTCGACAGGCATCCGCTTCGCCCGCCTCTTTCGCCGCCATTGTTCGGTCATTTTGCGCGACGCGCGCAAGACAGACTTCAACCATTCTCGCCGACCCGGAGGAGAGCCTGACCGCAGGCTTGTGGCTTTGCGGATCAAAGACGTCGTCACCATTCGGCTCCGCCCCTTTTAAAAAGGAAACGGGAGGCACGGAAGAAGCGCGGAATTTTCCATCGCTCTTGTCGATCTGTTCCATTTTTCTTCGCCCTATCCGAAAATTCTCTAGGCTTTGTTATTCTGTCCTCTAGGCTCGAAGGATTGTCCTTCTAACAATTCAGCCAAATTTTTGTGTTCTCGAAGTGGGTTACGATCGATCCTCAAGAGGCGAGCACGCGCTCTTTCGAACCATCGAAGAGAATGCTGCTGCCATCGATCACGATCACCCGATCGACAAGGTCGAGCGGCGGCACTTTGGGGGTGACGAGCACCAGCGTGTCTTCCTCGGCGATCGCTTGCCGCAAAGTGGCGAGAACCCGCCCTTCCCCCAACCCGTCGAGAGCCGCGGTCGGCTCGTCGAGCAACCAAACACGCGGCTTGACAAGGAGCAGACGGGTCAAAGCGATCAGTTGTCTCTGGCCACCGGAAAATCCGCTGCCGTTTTCATGAATCGGCGACTCGAAACCCTGATGTCGCATCATCAATATCTCCATCAGCCCGGTTTGCTTACAAGCCGCGATCAACGCGTCATCGTCTATATGCGCATGCCCCATGAGGAGATTCTCGCGCACCGTGCCCTGAATGAGACCGGGATTTTGCCCCAGATAACCGATCAGTTCGGCGCGCCGGTCGGGGGTGATTGAAAAAATGTCCAGCCCATCGACCAGCACTTGTCCCGACCGCGGTTTGATCAACCCCGCGATCATTTTCAGCACAGTCGATTTTCCGGCACCGACGCGCCCGAGAATGGCGACCTTTTCTCCGGCGGCAATACTAAGATGAGTAAGAGAGATTTCAGGACTGTGTGGCCCGTAGGCAAAGACGATATCGCGTAGTTCAAGAGAGCCGGCAGATGCGGAAATTCGTAGCGGACGGATAATCTGTCCATGATCGCTGCCGCCAACGCCGACCATCAAATCGATCCGAGCGAACGTGAGACGATCCTGCAACAAATCGCAAGCAGCGATCCCGAGGCGCGACGGTGGCTGGAGAAAATCGTCGACAATCCGCCCTCGGTGGGCAGCATCGCCGCTGCAATCGGCTCGGATCCGGCGCTCGCCGCCGAAGTCTATCTCGCCTCGAAAATTGTCTGTGGCGACCTCGATCGCAAGGAGATTGTCTATCTCGACCACTTGCAGGAAGCGCTCGGCATGGATGATCTTCTCGCACAACAGTTGGAAAAACAGGCTGGCTTCTGATCCATTCGACGCAAACGCCATTCGGCGCCGGCATCGTCATTTACCCGCATCGGCCATAGTGCTAAAATACGGCGCTTTCCGCCCGTAGCTCAGCTGGATAGAGCGTTGCCCTCCGGAGGCAAAGGTCAGAGGTTCGAATCCTCTCGGGCGGGCCATTTCGCTTCGACGCGCCCTCTCTTCTCCCATCGCTTGGCGCCACCTCTGCGCGTCGCCATTTTTTCGCGCGGCTTGCCCGATCCCTGCAACGCGATACACGCTTCTCTGCGCTTACATTCGGCAAACATCGCAAAGCCTTTTCCGCGATTTTTCCGCATCGCGATCGCCGATCACAAGCACGCTGTAAACGGGATCGTTCCATTTTTACATCGGCAGGCGCCGCGTCGAAATTTACCGGCGCGCGAATGTCTTTTGTGAATAAAAAAAAAATTAAAATTTAACTTTGAAGAGTTGATTGCAATCGAACTTTATAATAGGTTATCTTTTTAAAGCCTATAAACTACCCTAGGAGTTCCGTAATGTCTTTTATTCCCTTCTGGCTTAGACGAGCGTTCCGCCTCATCATGTTCGCGGCCTTGTCCGCCGCCGTTCTTCCCACCCTCGCCGACACAAGCTCCGCGTCAAAAACAACCTTTTCGTCACCCAAAATCATTGAAGAAACGCGAACTAAAAAGAACCCTTTTTACGATGATGGGATAAGAGTTAATTGGCCAAGAATAAATATTCCCACAGACGGCACCCTTTTCTCGATCATAATACCATTGCAAATACCGTTTTCTTATTATTTCTCTCAGAGCAATATCTTAGACATGGAATCGGCAAAAGAGATCCAATTGGTAAAAGAGATCGAAGGGCTTGAGGATCATACTTCTGATATGGCTTTCGACTTTTATTCTTACCAACTCTATCTATCGGATAATGGCGAAATTATCGTTGGTGCTAGTCCTAATCTTCAGAAATCCTGGATTTATGATCGAAAAAATAGAAAATTTTCTACGATAGATGAAGAAGATAAGTTTTTTCCTAAATCAATTTCCCCTGATGGCAGTGTTTTAGGATGATTATTTGCCGAATCTAATTATGGAGATTGCAGGCGATAACGACACAATTATAGCCGATAACGGAGTAGGCGAATACGATGACGACCTGGAAAAACAAATAGTCTCTTCTTATATTTACCACATTAAAGCAGCGAAAAAGACCACAATCGAACCTCTTGATCTTGAGGATGATGACGCTCATTACGATTCTGTCTTTGCCAGGGCCATTTCCAACGATGCTTCCACCGTCGTCGGCTATATGGGAAGCCTCAACGGCGAAACAAGTGCCTTTATTTATGACGTCAAAAAAGAAAAAATGAAAATAGAAGAAATGAAAAAACTCGGCGAAAAAATAACCTATCTCGGTCTCGATCAATACGCCGTGGAGCAAGAGTTAGGCTGGCGGAATTCTTCCGCTACCGATATCAGCAACGACGGAAACGTTATTGTTGGCATTGTCAGCGCTAATTTGTCTGCGGATAGTGATGGTTCCACCGCCTTCTACTACGACCGTAACAAGGAAGAGATAACCGATCTCGGCGCCTTGGCAGGGAGTAACGTAAAAGACACCAAGGCGTACGGGGTCAGTGGCGATGGCCGTGTGGTAATCGGACAAGGTACCATAATAGAAGAGAATAAAGAGAATAGTGATGAGGACAAGAAGCATGAGGACAAGAAGCACTTATTATTGTGGCGGATTAATGCTTCAGGGTCTTCGGAAAAACCGGTCGATCCGAAAGAAACACAAAAAACCTTCACCAAAATGGCGGAAAAAGACCATGACCTCCAAGCCCTCGCCCGCGGTCAACTCGACGGACTTGCCACGATGCACTGCGCCCTTGAAGACAAAACCTACTGTATCGGCGTTTTCGGCAACGCCAACCGCGTCGGCCACGACGGTCGTCTTATGAATAGCGGCATCCACGGCGCCCTGCGTTTCGCCCCGCGCTGGCGCGCCGGGCTGAGCCTGAGTTACCTGGCGAACGATTCCCTCCCCGGCGGGATCAAAAGCCGCGGCCGTCATACCCCAGGCCTCGGCGCCTACCTGAGCTACGCGCAAAACACCGACCGTTCCGGCCTGAGCGTCACCGCTTCCGCCGCCTGGCAGAAACAGAAACTCGCGATCCGCCGCACCACCGTCGGCGACCTTACCGAACCCGGTCGCGGTGACAGCGAAATCAAGGGGACCCTGCTTGCCCTCGATGGCGCCTACGGGGTGAAACTCGCCGAAGGCACCTTGCTCTCGCCGACCCTTGGACTGCGCTACCTGAACACCCGCCGTGACGGCTATCAAGAAACGCGCGAATCGGCGTCATTACCCGCGACCTACGGCAAAAGCGGGGAGAGGAGCACCGCGTTGCGGGTCGGCGTCGGCCTCGATCATGCGCTCTCGCCGCGATGGTCTTTGCACGGCGACGCCGGCACCCGGATCGTGCTCGCTCGCGACCGCGATGCGTTCACGGTACATGGTCAATATCTTGGTGGCGGCACTTACGACTTGTCGCCTTCGGGGGAAAAAGGGCGCGTTCTGCCTTATGCCAACGTTGGGCTTTCCGCGCGATGGGGCGCGCATCGCGCTTCTTTGGTGCACCTCGATGTCGGTATCGCCAAATCCGATTACGGCGACAGCGACGCGCATATCGGCGTCAGTTATAATTATCGTTTCTGAGCCGTCGAGCAGGCAAGATGAAAAAGGGCGGTCTTTCCGCCCTTTTTTCGTTCTTTGACCGCGAGTGACGGCTTAACGGCGCATCTGCGAATTCCTTGGCGTGGCAAGGCGGGAAAAGGTGCCGTCGGTAACCGAACGATATCGTTTTACCATTCCTCGAGAAGCGGCAATCCAAATCTCTCTGTGCAATGGCAAGTCGCCATCGCCCTTCCAGGCCGGAGGAGATCAAGAAGCCTCGTCAGGTAAAGAAAAACGCTTCGGGACATATAGCTAAAGCAACATTTTGTGTCATAATACAGATCATGACATATCCTCTTAAATTCCGGCAAAAGTCTTTGCCACAAAAAAGAAATTCAAGCTTACATTTGAACAAACCAGCGAGCGCTTCGATATCCCCATAAGAACCTTGTTTCGATGGCAGAAAAAAATACAACCCTGTCTGAGACGCAACAAACCTGCGACCAAGCTTGATATGGATAGATTGGCCAAAGATGTCCAGCGGGCGCCTGATGATTATCAATGGGAAAGAGCTAAACGACTGAACGTCTCGCAAAGAACCATTGGCTATGGCCTGAAAAGGTTAGGCATGACCTATAAAAAACGCTCGAACGCCCCAAAGCGAATAAAAAGGCGCATGTCGCCTTCGAAAAAAGATAAGTGCCTATCGATCGCAAGGGCGTGCCATTGTCTATTGGGATGAAAGTGGTTTTGCTCGAGATGGGCCACGTACACACGGCTATTCCTATCGAGGGGATCGTTGCCATGGAAGCCATGACTGGCATGGCAAGGGAGGTATCGATGTGATTGGGGCAATCGTTGGGTTGACTTTTTAACGGTGGGTCTTTTTGTGGGCAGGGTGAACAGTGATGTTTTTTATGCCTGGTTGCGCCATCAATGGCTTCCCGTTCTCCCTGAGGATTCGGTTGTTGTCCTGGATAACGCCAGCTTCCATAAGCGTGCTGATATAGTTGGAACCATTGAACAGGCAGGAGCACTCGTTGTGTTTTTCCTCCCTACAGCCCGGATTTCAATCCAATCGAGAAAAATGGGCGCAGGCAAAGGCGATTCGCAGACGAGAACGTTGTGAGGTAGAGACCTTGTTTTCGAGACTATAAATTATGTCAAATTATAATGCGTTAGCTATAACGA
The DNA here is from genome assembly GCA_965277745.1 of Cardiobacteriaceae bacterium. Taxonomy (GTDB): domain Bacteria; phylum Pseudomonadota; class Gammaproteobacteria; order Cardiobacteriales; family Cardiobacteriaceae. The sequence continues at coordinate 1,683,649 of OZ255837.1, read as the reverse complement.
CCCGCGAAAAGCGCGAGAAAAATCTCCAGCATTTGCAGGTTGGCACATCGTTTGTCGTTTTATCCACGCATCCGAGGTACCGGGCAAGATTGCACGCGGCGCATCATGACGGAAAAATGAATCTTAAAGGATATGACTTATTTCGGTAACAAAGTGCAGCTACAATGCGATTGTATTCAAAAAATACATTGGGGCTATCCCAGTTAATTAGTTAAGATATTTGGCAATCCATGGTTTTAGTTGCTGTCATTGTGTTAGTGGGTCCGGGTTGTTAAAACGCCACTCGCACTCTTTCAAAAATAGCCCAAAATGCTGCCGTGGGACACCGTTAAATTTACGCATGTGCCGCTTGGCTTGGTTCCAGAAGTTCTCAATACCGTTGATATGATTATGCCTGTCAGCAAACAGCTGGGAATGGTTGATGCGGTAGTGTTTAAAGCCTGAAACATCCAGCACATTATAGCCACGCCAGCAGTCGCAATAGACGATACTATCAGGCACAACTTTACGTACAATAAGAGACAGTAACGTGTCTGATGAAGCATCAGGAATAATCTTTGTATAGGCCTGTCCGCCGCGCTTTAGCAGGCCAAATACGGGTACCTTGCCTGCCGCACCACGGCCTCGTTTACCTTTGCGCCGCCCGCCAAAATAGCTCTCGTCGACTTCTATCTCACCACCAAACACTTCCTCCTCTTTGCTGGCAAGCTCATATGTAATCACCTCGCGCAGACGGTGATAATAGTAGGCTGATGTCTTCCGATTTACACCCGCCAATGCGCCAGCAACACGAGCCGTCGTCCCAGCCACAAAATGCTCTACCAGCTTCTCTTGCTTACACTTACTTCATCGGCTCTTCCCCATACCCATTTATAACACCCATCAGCATTATCTGGGACAGCCCCTTTTCTAATTTAAAATGTCCTCTTGAATATTTCATGTGTTTCTTTTCCGGTTTTTCTCCTGATCGCTTTTGCCTGCGCCCATTTGGACACCTCTAAAAACCTATGAATTTGGGTACTGATGTACTTGTCTTGGTTGGAATGAGATCATCCGGGATTTTTTGATTACAAGCAGCGCCTCGTCAGCCTTTCCAAGGCCGGAGACCCGCTTGAAGGCTTATCTCGAAGCGTAGACTTCGAGATTTTCCGTAAGGCTCTGGTGAAGGCTCTCAAATACCCGAACCGACGCAAAGGTGGACGCCACCCCTTTGACCCGGTTTCAATGTTCAGGATCCTTATCCTGCGGGCCCTTTATGCTCTCCGCGACGACAAAACCGAATTCATGATCCGGGATCGTCTGCGCTTTACGCCTTTTCTCGGGCTTTTTCCGAGCGACACCATGCCGGACGCCAGGAGGATCTGGCTATTTCGGGAACGGTGCAAAGAAAAAGAGGTTATCGAAAAACTGTTTGCCCGCTTTGATCGCCAGCCCGAGGATCGAAAGCTTCTCGCGCTGAGCGGTCAAATCATGGATGCGTCCATCATCGAAGCTCCTCGCCAACGCGACGATGACCAGGAAAAGGAATCCATCAAAGCAGGAGAAATCCCCAGGAATCGGCAGGATCGTCCCGCCAAGATACACAAAAAAACCGGGATGCTCGCTGGACGCTGAAACGCGCTCGCAAGAAAGATAGCCAAAGCCGACTCATGGTGCCGAGCTTTGGTTACAAAAGCTCCATCAGCATAGACCGCCGACATGGACTGATCAGGACATGGACGGTTACATACACTGCGGCAAATGACGGCGCACGTCTGCCCGAGTTGTTGCACCGCGGCAATCTCGTGAGTCAGGTTTGGGCTGATACGGCTTACCGCTCCGGGAAGCACGCCCGCCAGAAGTGCTCCAATGACCAGGCATGAGTGCCAGGACATCGCTTTCCCTTTGCTGCATAGCCACGAGTGCGCGGCATGTCGTTGACAAAACCGCTTTCATTGATAGAGACGATGGGTCGGCTTGCCGCCTCATGGGATTTTATGCGGGCGCGGAAGGCACACCGTCGATCTTTGCTCACCTTGGAGTGTGAGAGGATTTTTTTTATAGGTCGCGCCAAGACGACGCAGGGCCTCGCCAATGCCACGCTGTGAAACACCAAAGCGTGCCACCCGCTCATATTGAAAGGCATCGGGGTGGTCGCGCACATCGCGGGACGGAAAAAACGCCGAGCCGGGTTTCGAGCGATAAAAAAGCCTTCCCGTTTCGGGAAGGCTTGCGCCGTTATCCACGCGCCGCGGCAAGCGCCTTTCCTACCACTGGTAGCCGACACTCAGGCTGACCCCCGCGTCCTTGCTGTTCGCGTTCACCGAGCCCTTGAACGCCCATTGACCGTCTGCGCTCAGCGTCGAGAAACCCACTGCCAGCGCGCCTTCTCCGCGGTAGCTCGCGGCTCCGGCGGAAAGCATGTATTTCCCCGGCAGGGAGGCCTGATTCAAGCCAGCGCTCGCCATCGCCGAGGCAATACCGCGGCTCGCGTTTTTGTCGACATGGTCGATTTCCCGGCGCAGGCGGGCCGCCGTGTCGTCCAACTGTTGCACATTGACCGCGTCATCGGGCAATGTGCCGTAAGCAACCCCATGGACTTGGTTACCGCCCATGTGCACGGTTGCGCCTTTTTGTACTTCCAGGCTTTGTTCAACATCAAGATGGTGGACCAGCAATTCGGTCTCTTCAGCGTTGCTTGGCACAAGTGCGGCACTTCGATACTCACGCACTTCCACGGCAGTGCCTGTTCGGGCAAGAATTTCCGAGTTGGTCTTTATGTCATCCGTGTTACCGGCGATAGCCTTCTTGTTGCCGTCGATGGCTGTCTTGTGCTCGCCAAGGGTAGCGGTGTTACCGGCGATAGCGCCCTTGTTGCCGTCGATGGCTGTCTCGTGCTCGCCAAGGGTTATATCGTGCTCATCTAATTTCGCCATATTACCCACGACCTCATTATCAAGATTTTTAATTTTTCCTGCGTTTTTCTCTGAGGATGTTTTGTTGCCGTAGATGAGTTGCTCGTGCTCACCAACTCTTACTGCATTGGCTTTTGTGGCCTTCGTGTTGCCGTCGATAGCACCCTTGTTGCCGTCGATAGCCTTCGTGTTGTCGTCGATGGCTTTGAAGTTCTTTTCTGATTCCAATCTATTATTCACGATAGCATATTCAAAATCTTCATCGCGTTTTTTCCATGTCTTGATGTGATCTTCAAGAGCCTTCTTGTTGCCGGCGATAGCGCCCTTGTTGCCGTCGATAGCCTTCGTGTTGCCGTCGATGGCTGTCTCGTGCTCGCCAAGGGTTTTGGTGTTGCCGGCGATAGCGCCCTTGTTACCGTCGATGGCTGTCTCGTGCTCGCCAAGGGTAGCGGTGTTACCGGCGATAGCGCCCTTGTTGCCGTCGATGGCTGTCTCGTGCTCGCCAAGGGTTATATCGTGCTCATCTAATTTCGCCATATTACCCACGACCTCATTATCAAGATTTTTAATTTTTCCTGCGTTTTTCTCTGAGGATGTTTTGTTGCCGTAGATGAGTTGCTCGTGCTCACCAACTCTTACTGCATTGGCTTTTGTGGCCTTCGTGTTGCCGTCGATAGCACCCTTGTTGCCGTCGATAGCCTTCGTGTTGTCGTCGATGGCTTTGAAGTTCTTTTCTGATTCCAATCTATTATTCACGATAGCATATTCAAAATCTTCATCGCGTTTTGTCCATGTCTTGATGTGATCTTCAAGAGCCTTCTTGTTGCCGGCGATAGCGCCCTTGTTGCCGTCGATGGCTGTCTCGTGCTCGCCAAGGGTTTTGGTGTTACCGGTGATCACCTTCTTGTTGCCGTCGATGGCTTTTCCGTGCTCGCCAAGGGTTTTGGTGTTACCGGCGATAGCGCCCTTGTTGCCGTCGATAGCCTTCGTGTTGCCGTCGATGGCTGTCTCGTGCTCGCCAAGGGTTTTGGTGTTGCCGGCGATAGCGCCCTTGTTACCGTCGATGGCTGTCTTGTGCTCGCCAAGGGTTTTGGTGTTACCGGCGATAGCGCCCTTGTTGCCGTCGATGGCTGTCTCGTGCTCGCCAAGGGTTATATCGTGCTCATCTAATTTCGCCATATTACCCACGACCTCATTATCAAGATTTTTAATTTTTCCTGCGTTTTTCTCTGAGGATGTTTTGTTGCCGTAGATGAGTTGCTCGTGCTCACCAACTCTTACTGCATTGGCTTTTGTGGCCTTCGTGTTGCCGTCGATAGCACCCTTGTTGCCGTCGATAGCCTTCGTGTTGTCGTCGATGGCTTTGAAGTTCTTTTCTGATTCCAATCTATTATTCACGATAGCATATTCAAAATCTTCATCGCGTTTTTTCCATGTCTTGATGTGATCTTCAAGAGCCTTCTTGTTGCCGGCGATAGCGCCCTTGTTGCCGTCGATGGCTGTCTCGTGCTCGCCAAGGGTTTTGGTGTTACCGGTGATCACCTTCTTGTTGCCGTCGATGGCTTTTCCGTGCTCGCCAAGGGTTTTGGTGTTACCGGCGATAGCGCCCTTGTTGCCGTCGATGGCTGTCTTGTGCTCGCCAAGGGTTTTGGTGTTACCGGCGATAGCGCCCTTGTTGCCGTCGATAGCGCCCTTGTTGCCGTCGATAGCCTTCGTGTTGCCGTCGATGGCTTTGAAGTTCTTTTCTGATTCCAATCTATTATTCACGATAGCATATTCAAAATCTTCATCGCGTTTTTTCCATGTCTTGATGTGATCTTCAAGAGCCTTCTTGTTGCCGGCGATAGCGCCCTTGTTGCCGTCGATGGCTGTCTTGTGCTCGCCAAGGGTTTTGGTGTTACCGGTGATCACCTTCTTGTTGCCGTCGATGGCTTTTCCGTGCTCGCCAAGGGTTTTGGTGTTACCGGCGATAGCGCCCTTGTTGCCGTCGATGGCTTTTCCGTGCTCGCCAAGGGTTTTGGTGTTGCCGGCGATAGCGCCCTTGTTACCGTCGATGGCTGTCTCGTGCTCGCCAAGGGTTATTCTATTATTCACGATAGCATATTCAAAATCTTCATCGCGTTTTTTCCATGTCTTGATGTGATCTTCAAGAGCCTTCTTGTTGCCGGCGATAGCGCCCTTGTTGCCGTCGATGGCTGTCTTGTGCTCGCCAAGGGTTTTGGTGTTACCGGTGATCACCTTCTTGTTGCCGTCGATGGCTGTCTTGTGCTCGCCAAGGGTTTTGGTGTTACCGGCGATAGCGCCCTTGTTGCCGTCGATGGCTGTCTCGTGCTCGCCAAGGGTTTTGGTGTTACCGGTGATCACCTTCTTGTTGCCGTCGATGGCTGTCTTGTGCTCGCCAAGGGTTTTGGTGTTACCGGCGATAGCGCCCTTGTTGCCGTCGATAGCCTTCGTGTTGCCGTCGATGGCTGTCTTGTGCTCGCCAAGGGTTTTGGTGTCACCGGCGATAGCGCCCTTGTCACCGTCGATGGCTGTCTTGTGAAAATTCCTTGTAGGAACAAACGTTTTCCCAGGTGTCGTTGATTTTGATTCCTCTGCAAACGTTTCAATTGAAATTGCGGAAATAAAAGCAAGAAGGATTGCTTTTTTCAGTTTACCTTTCATCATCTAAATTCCTTGAGGTTAAAACTTGGTTTCGCGTCTGTCTTCTTGAACGAATATTTCGGCGTTCCTTGAATCAAGCGCGCGAGAGGCAAGTTAAACTATAGGTCGCGGATTATTTATATATTCTTTTTGCACTTTTCGCGAAGCGTGCCAACATACGAATAAAATAATATAAAAATCAGTTATTTGATTCCTTTCCACAAAGCGGAAAGGCAACGGGGATTGTGTATCGATCGGAAAAATCCAGCCTTTTGACCGACAGCGGCTATTTCTCGTATGCGCTTTCCGAGCTGCAAGATGAAGACTCGGTGCTTTCTCGCTGCTGCGAGAGATATAACTAAAGCATTATAAATAGATTATACTTATCGTATGACTTACCCATTGAAATTCCGTCAAAAGGTTCTGGGAGTACGTGAGCGCGAAAGGCTTAAACGTTAGCGTTGCCTCGGTTGTCCGCTGGCTCAAATCACCCGTCCCCAAGGCCACACGCAACAAGAAAGCCACCAAGATCGACAGGGCCGCATTGGCCCGCGATGTCCGCGACAACCCCGATGCCTTTCAATATGAGCGGGTGGCACGCTTTGGTGTTTCACAGCGTGGCATCGGCGAGGCCCTGCACCGTCTTGGTGTGACCTATAAAAAAACCCTCTCACCCCCGAAGGCAAGCAAAGACGGACGGCGTGCCTTCCGCGCCCGTATAAAGGCCCATGAGGCGGCAAGCCGAGCCATCGTCTCTATCAATGAAAGCGGTTTTGCCAACGACATCCCTTACACGCATGGCTATGCCGCAAAGGGGAAGCGATGTTTTGGCAGGCATGCCTGGGGGCGCGCAGTCGCAGCAATGTCATCGGGGCAATTCTGGCGAGCGTATTGCCAAGGACATTGCTGCGCAATTTCAATAGCGAGCAATGTCTTTCATGCGTGGATCAGCGACAAACTCATTCTCAACTTATCACCCGTTGTGGTGCTGGTCATGGAAAATGCCAACTTTCACAAGCGCTGTGACACCCAACAGGTAATCTCGGCTGCGGGACACATTCTGGAATAAAACAGGAGTAATGAGGTTTCTCGAGGGGCGACTCGTTGACGCCCCTTTTTCTTCTCCCCAGGCATAAAAAAAGCCCCCGATCACTCGGAGGCTTGTCTGAAAAAATCCTGACACTGACCTACTCTCACATGGGGAAGCCCCACACTACCATCGGCGAGGCGGCCTTTCACTTCTGAGTTCGGGATGGGTTCAGGTGCTTGCACCGCTCTATCGGCGTCAGGAAAACTTTGCTCTTTTAACAACCGGCAGGGGGCCTCCCCTGCCAGGCAATTCATTCAACTCAATCAATCGCCAAAAAATCATTTGCGCGTTGTATGATCAAGCCTGTCGGTTCATTAGTACTGCTTAGCTTCATCTGTTACCAGACTTCCACACTCAGCCTATCAACGTCGTCGTCTACAACAAACCTTCTCCATGCTCTCGCATGCGGGAAATCTCGTCTTGGGAGGGGCTTCCCGCTTAGATGCTTTCAGCGGTTATCCCTTCCGAACTTGGCTACCCGGCAATGCAATTGGCATCACAACCGGTACACCAGCGGTTCGTCCATTCCGGTCCTCTCGTACTAGGAACAGCTTCCCTCAAATTTCCAACGCCCACGGCAGATAGGGACCGAACTGTCTCACGACGTTCTGAACCCAGCTCGCGTACCACTTTAAATGGCGAACAGCCATACCCTTGGGACCTGCTACAGCCCCAGGATGTGATGAGCCGACATCGAGGTGCCAAACTCCTCCGTCGATATGGACTCTTGGGAGGAATCAGCCTGTTATCCCCGGAGTACCTTTTATCCGTTGAGCGATGGCCCTTCCATTCGGAACCACCGGATCACTAAGACCTACTTTCGTATCTGCTCGACTTGTCCGTCTCGCAGTCAAGCGGGCTTCCGCCTTTGCACTTTCAGCACGATTTCCGACCGTGCCAAGCCCACCTTCGCACTCCTCCGTTACTCTTTGGGAGGAGACCGCCCCAGTCAAACTACCCACCAGACACTGTCCGCGATCCCGATCAGGGACCTGCGTTAGAACATCAACCGCCACAGGGTGGTATTTCAACAATGGCTCCAGCGCAACTGGCGTCACGCTTTCTTCGCCTCCCACCTATCCTATACAATACCGGTCAAGGTTCCGTGTCAAGCTGTAGTGAAGGTTCACGGGGTCTTTCCGTCTAGCCGCGGGTACACTGCATCTTCACAGCAAGTTCAACTTCACTGAGTCTCGGGTAGAGACAGCGCCGCCATCGTTACGCCATTCGTGCAGGTCGGAACTTACCCGACAAGGAATTTCGCTACCTTAGGACCGTTATAGTTACGGCCGCCGTTTACCGGGGCTTCAATCCAGAGCTCGCACCCCTTCTCTTAACCTTCCGGCACCGGGCAGGCGTCACACCCTATACGTCCACTTGCGTGTTGGCAGAGTGCTGGGTTTTTGATAAACAGTCGCAGCGGCCTATTCTCTGCGGCCTTCGACAGCTATTCACCGTCAAAGGCATACCTTCTCCCGAAGTTACGGTATCATTTTGCCGAGTTCCTTTACCCGAGTTCTCTCAAGCACCTTGGAATATTCTTCCCACCCACCTGTGTCGGTTTGTGGTACGGTCGAAGATCATCTATCGCTTAGAGGCTTTTCCTGGAAGCAGAGCATCGACCACTTCGTCTTCGTGAAGACTCCCCGTCACGCCTTGGCATTGAAACTCCGGATTTGCCTGAAGTTCCTGCCTCAACGCTTGGACACACTTCCAACAGTGTGCTGGCCTAGCTTTCTCCGTCCCCCCATCGCAATGAGCTTCGGTACGGGAATATTGACCCGTTTCCCATCGACTACGCGTCTCCGCCTCGCCTTAGGGGCCGACTCACCCTGCGCCGATTAGCGTTGCGCAGGAATCCTTGGGTTTTCGGTGTGCGGGTTTTTCACCCGCATTATCGTTACTCATGTCAGCATTCGCTCTTGTGATACCTCCAGCATGCTTCTCAACACACCTTCTTCAGCCTACACAACGCTCCCCTACCATTCTTACGAATCCGCGGCTTCGGTACATGATTTAGCCCCGTTATATCTTCCGCGCAGGACGACTCGACTAGTGAGCTATTACGCTTTCTTTAAAGGATGGCTGCTTCTAAGCCAACCTCCTAGCTGTCTTCGCCTTCCCACTTCGTTTCCCACTCAATCATGATTCCGGGACCTTAGCCGGCGGTCTGGGTTGTTTCCCTTTCCTCGACGGACCTTAGCACCCGCCGAGTGTCTCCTGTGGTCGAACTTTACGGTATTCAGAGTTTGCCTCGGGGTGGTAAGTCGGTATGACCCCCTAGCCGAAACAGTGCTTTACCCCCGTAAGTCAATCCACAAGGCACTACCTCAATAGTTTTCGGGGAGAACCAGCTATCTCCGAGCTTGTTTAGCCTTTCACTCCTATCCACAGGTCATCCCCTGACTTTTCAACGTCAGTGGGTGCGGTCCTCCAGTACCTGTTACGCTACCTTCAACCTGCCCATGGATAGATCGCCCGGTTTCGGGTCGACAACCCGCGACTTAACGCCCTGTTCAGACTCGCTTTCGCTACGGCTCCCCTATCGGTTAACCTCGCCACCAATCGTCACTCGCTGACCCATTATACAAAAGGTACGCCGTCACCAGCCTACGCCAGCTCCGACTGCTTGTATGCACACGGTTTCAGGTTCTTTTCACTCCCTTCACCAGGGTTCTTTTCGCCTTTCCCTCACGGTACTGCTTCACTATCGGTCGACAACGAGTATTTAGCCTTGGAGGATGGTCCCCCCGTGTTCAGACAGGATTTCTCGTGTCCCGCCCTACTCGATCGTCCGCTTCCCTCCGTCGTATACGGGGCTCTCACCCTCTACGGCGCCGTTTCCCAACGGCTTCTACTGGAGATAAGCGGATTTTATGGGCTCTTGCGCGTTCGCTCGCCGCTACTTGCGCAATCTCGGTTGATTTCTTTTCCTCGGGGTACTTAGATGTTTCAGTTCTCCCGGTTCGCTTCCTCGACTTATGAATTCGGTCGAGAATGACCCGAAGGTCGGGTTGCCCCATTCGGAGATCCCAGGTTATACGCTCGTTATCAGCTCACCCGGGCTTTTCGCAGATTGCCACGTCCTTCTTCGCCTGTTGTCGCCAAGGCATCCACCGTGTGCACTTAATTACTTGATCATACAACCGCAAATCCTCTTTTCCCGATCGAAAAGCCCTGTCCGTCCGGCAGGCGCGCGCATCTATACCAAAGGTATCTGTGCAACCGCTCCTGCGCCCAACGCGCCAGGGACTCGACCGACTCGGGCATATTCGCATGCCCGCACAAAGACAATCCAGGTCGTATCTTAGGTTCTCTTACTTCGCCGCTCGCGCGACGAAATGTTTCATAAGTAACAACGCTTGTTTGTTTCTCAGCTTATTCAATTCAGTTGAATTAAATTGACTTCCATTTGTTAAAGATCACGGTGCAAAGAACACCAAGCCTGTCGCCTTTTCCAAAAAACAACAGGACGGGGGTTCCTTTCTCTCCACCTCGAACAAGGCAAATCGACCATCGTTCAAGCCTGCCAACAATCACTCAACCCCTGCCGCGCGCAAAAATGGTGGAGCCAAGGAGGATCGAACTCCTGACCTCCTGCGTGCAAAGCAGGCGCTCTCCCAGCTGAGCTATGGCCCCTCGTGGTGGGTCTGGGAAGACTCGAACTTCCGACCTCACCCTTATCAGGGGTGCGCTCTGACCAACTGAGCTACAGACCCTGTCCCTAGCCTGAACATCGAAGATAGTTCGTGCGAGTGTCTTGCCGCCCTCTCTTTAAAGGAGGTGATCCAACCGCAGGTTCCCCTACGGTTACCTTGTTACGACTTCACCCCAGTCATGAATCACACCGTGGTGACCGCCCTGATAAGCCAGCCACTTCTGGTGCCACCCACTCCCATGGTGTGACGGGCAGTGTGTACAAGACCCGGGAACGTATTCACCGCGACATGCTGATTCGCGATTACTAGCGATTCCGACTTCATGCAGTCGAGTTGCAGACTGCAATCCGAACTACGATCGGCTTTCTCGGATTGGCTCCGCCTCGCGGCTTGGCAACCGTCTGTACCGACCATTGTAGCACGTGTGTAGCCCAGGCCGTAAGGGCCATGATGACTTGACCTCGTCCCCACCTTCCTCCGGTTTGTCACCGGCAGTCTCCTTACAGTTCCCACCCGAAGTGCTGGCAAGTAAGGACAAGGGTTGCGCTCGTTGCGGGACTTAACCCAACATCTCACGACACGAGCTGACGACAGCCATGCAACACCTGTCTCAGAGTTCCCGAAGGCACCACACCCTCTCCGGTGTGTCCTCTGGATGTCAAGGCCTGGTAAGGTTCTTCGCGTTGCATCGAATTAAACCACATGCTCCACCGCTTGTGCGGGTCCCCGTCAATTTCTTTGAGTTTCAACCTTGCGGTCGTACTCCCCAGGCGGTCAACTTAACGCGTTAGCTGCGGCACCGAGTACGAACGTACCCAACGCCTAGTTGACATCGTTTAGGGCGTGGACTACCAGGGTATCTAATCCTGTTCGCTCCCCACGCTTTCGCACATCAGCGTCAGTATTGCCCCAGAAGGCTGCCTTCGCCATCGGTGTTCCTTCCAATCTCTACGCATTTCACTGCTACACTGGAAATTCCGCCTCCCTCTGACATACTCTAGAACATCAGTTTCAAATGCCATTCCCAGGTTGAGCCCGGGGCTTTCACATCTGACTTGATCTTCCGCCTACGCGCCCTTTACGCCCAGTCATTCCGAATAACGCTCGCACCCTCCGTATTACCGCGGCTGCTGGCACGGAGTTAGCCGGTGCTTCTTCTGTAGCTAATGTCAAAATAACGGCTATTGACCGTCACCCTTTCTTCACTACCGAAAGTGCTTTACAACCCGAAGGCCTTCTTCACACACGCGGCATTGCTGGATCAGGGTTGCCCCCATTGTCCAATATTCCCCACTGCTGCCTCCCGTAGGAGTTTGGGCCGTCTCTCAGTCCCAATGTGGCTGATCATCCTCTCAGACCAGCTATGGATCGTCGCCTTGGTAGGCCTTTACCCCACCAACCAGCTAATCCAACATAGGCTCATCCAATGGCAAGTGCCAAAAGCACCCTTTCCCCCGAAGGGCTTATGCGGTATTAGCGCAAGTTTCCCTGCGTTGTCCCCCGCCAAAGGGCAGATTCCTATGCCTTACTCACCCGTCCGCCACTCGTCGCCAGAAAGCAAGCTCTCCGCGTTACCGTTCGACTTGCATGTGTTAAGCATGCCGCCAGCGTTCAATCTGAGCCAGAATCAAACTCTTCCGTTTAAAAGTTTCCCCGACACAGACAAGTTCGTGAATCTCTCATCGATCATTGTCAGTTCAGGTGTCTCGTCTTCTCGCAACCGTAAACAGAAAAAATAAAATTCAACAAAATCCTATCCCTTCACGAATACCGTCGCCAAGGCCACAAAACACCCGCACAAACTATCTTCTTCTTTTGTCAAAGATCAAACCCGCACATATGCATACAACAAAGCACGGAAAACGCGAAGTATAAACACATCAAAAAACTATGCAAGAGGTTTTGCAATATATTGATGATTTTTAATTTTCCCCCTCTTGTCGCCTGCCTGTTTCGCCTGCGCCATCGCTTAAATCTTCGGCTTGGCGTTGTAGCGTTCCCAAAGGCTACGCTGTTTGGCGATATCCCCGCTCAGGTAGCGGCGAATTTCGGCATCGTTCAAACGATCGGCGAAGTTCACTTGCAAGACGCGCATGGCATCTTGAGAGAGGATTTCCTCGTTCAGTTCCCGATAGCCGCGCACCATGATGGCCAAGGCATAGGGGGCGCTCGGTGTGCTCTGGTAATTTTCCAATACGGATTTCGCTCTTGCCACCGCCGCTACATAGCTGCCATTACGCAGGTAATAGTCGGCCACACTGAGTTCGTGTTCGCCAAGAATATTACGCAAAAACACCATCCGGTAGCGAGCGTCTTCCGCATATTCGCTGTTCGGATGTTCTCGCACGAGTTTCGCGAAAGCGAGGAAAGCTTTCCTGGAGGCCTGGGGATCGGTTTGGGAGAAGTTGGTCGGCATGAAGCGGTCGAAGAAAGAAACATTTTTCTCGTATTCGACCACGCCTTTCATGTAAAGCGCGTAATCAATATACGGATGGCGGGGATAGATATGGATGAATTGGTCGAGTTGGGCGAGTGCCTTGTCCGATTCGTCAGAACGGTAATAGCTGTAGGCGAGATCAAGCATGCTTTGCTGGGCTAGTCTGCCGTAGGGATAGCGTGACAAGAACTTGCTATAATAATCGATCGCACCGGTATAACGACCGCCGTTCATGTCCGCTTTTGCCGCCTGATAAAGTTTGCTGGCACTCCAGTTGATGGTACGATCCTGCTGCAATCCAGAACAACCCGACAACAGCGTCACCACGCCCAGAAAACAGTGTAACCGCCACGCGCGCATATCGACTCCAAACTGTCAAAAGTGCCATTATAAACGCAAATCCAGATGCCCAAACACCCTACCGAGTCAATCCTTGACATCGACTTCACCGTTTCCGCGCCTCTCGCCGGTCTTCGCATGGACCGAATTCTTTCCGGAAAATACCCGCAATTCTCGCGTAATCGCTGGCAGGAGGCGATCAAATCCGGGGATGTGCGGCTAAACGGAGAGGCAGTGAAAGTAAAAACACGACCCTGTCACGGCGATGTCATCAGCGGAACATTGCCTAATGAACAGAAAACACCGCATCCCGCGGAAAATATCGCTTTGCCTGTACTTTACGCGGACGAGGCGATCATCATCCTCGACAAACCGGCGGGACTTGTCGTTCATCCCGCGCCTGGCCATCTGGAAGGCACGTTGCTGAACGCGCTTCTCCATCATTTTCCACATACCCGTCATTTGCCGCGCGGCGGTATCGTCCACCGTCTGGACAAAGACACGAGCGGCCTGATGGTCGTCGCGCATAAGGCACAGGCACACACCGAACTTGTTCGGCAATTGCAGTTGCGAAGGATGGGGCGGCATTATCTGGCTTTGGTTTACGGGTACTTGACCGCTGGCGAGACTATCGATCTGCCGATCGGTCGCCACTTGAAAGCGCGGGTCAAAATGGCCGTACGCCCGGACGGTAAATCCGCGATTACCCATTTCCGCATTGCTAAACGCTTTGGAGAACTGACCTTGCTACGCGTCAAGCTCGAAACCGGACGTACCCACCAGATTCGCGTACACCTGAGTGAACGCGGTCATCCTTTGGTCGGTGATCCCCTTTACGGCGGCAACAAGACGCTGCCGAAAAACCTCACCGCCTCCGTCAGAAGCGCGCTGCGTGCCTTTCCACGGCAGGTCTTGCATGCCGAAACACTTACCCTGACCCACCCGATAAGCGGCGAGGCGCTGACTTTTCACGCGCCGCCACCGAAAGACATACAAAGCTTGCTGAACGCACTCGAAACGTCATCATAGCCCTTCCAGTTCGCGTACCTTCTCTATGAAAACCTGCGGCATTCTGACCGGCTTGTCGGTTTTTTCATCGCACCACACCATGACGGCTTGCGACGTCGCGCAACGTTTGTCATCTTTCCAGATCTCCGCATACATGTCGAAACTGCTATTCCCTAGGCGGAGGACTTTCGTTTTCACCGAAACGTCGGCGGGAAAAACGATCTGCGCCTCGAAGCGGCATTGGATCTCGGCCACGACGACCATCGGGACACTTTTCCCGCCGAGCGGAAGGAGAATATCCTTAATATAGGCGAAACGACCGGATTCCAGATACCTGAAAAACAGGCTGTTGTTAACATGGCCGTACGCGTCCATATCGCCCCAGCGTACAGTCAACCCGATTGCATGATGAAACTCCACAATACCTCCCGCATTCATTCATTGCCATCGCAATTTATCCCATAAATTCCATCACGAAACAATGACGAAGAGAAATCATAGCCACTTCACGGCGAATTTGGTAGGATGGCGCTGATTTTTGGCCTTGTCACTTAACTGGAAATGACCTATGAATTTACACGAATATCAAGCCAAATCGCTGTTCCGCGAATATGACATCGCCACCGCGCGCGGTATTCTCGCCAAAAGCGCTGAAAAAGCGGTCGCGGCGGGGGAAGAACTCGGCGGCGGCATCTGGGTTGTCAAAGCACAGGTACACGCGGGTGGCCGTGGCAAGGCTGGCGGCGTCAAAGTGGCGAAATCGCTCGACGAGGTAGGCGAGTACAGCCGCGAGATGATCGGTTCCACCTTGACGACCAAACAAACTGGCGCCACCGCCCTGCCGATTGCCATGGTCCTGATCGAGGAAGGCCAGGAGATTGCCAGCGAACTTTATCTTTCCGCTGTCATCGACCGCGCGAGCAAACGTGTCTCATTCATCTGCTCCTCGCAAGGCGGGATGGAAATCGAAGAAGTCGCGGCGACGTCCCCAGAAAAAATCATCACCATCGACGTCGATCCCAGCGCCGGCTACTTTCCGTACATCGGCCGTTATGCCGGCTTTGCGATGGGGCTGGATAAAAAACAGATCGGCCAGTTGACGCGACTGATGGAAAACCTTTACACCCTGTTCCTCGAAAAAGATATCGCGATGGTGGAAATCAACCCGCTGATCGTCACCAAAGACGGTGACCTGTTCGCGCTCGACGCCAAAATCGCGCTCGACGACAACGCCCTTTACCGCCACAAAGACCTCGCCGCGATGCGCGATCCGACCCAGGAAGACGCCCGCGAAGCCAAGGCGCAGGAATGGCAACTGAACTACGTCGCGCTTGAGGGCAACATCGGCTGCATGGTCAACGGCGCAGGACTCGCCATGGCGACCATGGACATCATCAAACTACACGGCGGCGAGCCCGCCAACTTTCTTGATGTCGGCGGCGGCGCGACGGCCGAACGCGTGAAAGAAGCGTTCAAACTGATTCTGAGCGCCAGGGAAGTGCGCGCCATTTTGGTCAACATCTTCGGCGGCATCGTGCGCTGCGATCTGATCGCCCGGGGGATCATCGACGCGGTCAAGGAAATCGGTCTCGACCTTCCGGTAATCGCGCGTTTGCAGGGCACCAACGTGGCACTCGGCAGGGAAATGTTGAACGCGAGCGGTCTCGCGATTCAAGCGGCCGACGATTTGACCGACGCGGCGAAAAAAGCCGTCGCCGCCGCTCGATAAGGAGACAAACCATGAGCATTTACATTGATCGTGACACGAAAGTCCTCACTCAAGGCTTTACCGGTTCTCAGGGCACCTTCCATTCCGAACAGGCGATCGCCTACGGCACCCACCTGGTCGGCGGCGTCACCCCGGGCAAAGGCGGGCAAACCCATCTCGACCGTCCGGTATTCGACAACTGCCTGGAAGCGGTTGCCGAGACCGGCGCCAATGCGTCGATGATCTTTGTTCCCCCTCCCTTCGCCGCCGATTCCATCCTTGAAGCCGTCACGGCCGGCATCAAAACAATCGTCTGCATCACCGAAGGTATTCCGGTACTCGACATGATGAAAGTGAAAGCCGCCATCGCCGGCAACGATGTCCACCTGATCGGGCCGAACTGTCCGGGCGTCATCTCGCCGGGAAAATGCAAAATGGGCATCATGCCGGGCCATATCCACGCGGAAGGATGCGTCGGCATCATCTCGCGCTCCGGCACCCTGACCTACGAAGCGGTTCACCAGACCACGCAAATCGGGCTCGGACAATCCACTTGCGTCGGCATCGGTGGAGATCCGATCAGTGGCACCAGCTTCGTTGACGTCCTTTCGGCATTCAAAAACGATGATCAGACCCAGGGCATCGTCCTGGTTGGGGAAATCGGCGGCAGCGCTGAAGAAGAAGCTGCCGCCTACATCAAGGACAACATCACCAAGCCGACAGTCGCCTACATCGCCGGTGTCACCGCACCTGCAGGCAAAAGGATGGGGCATGCCGGCGCGATCATCGCCGGGGGAAAAGGAACCGCAGCGGAGAAATTCAAGGCGCTGGAAGCGGCCGGTGTCGCCACCGTCCGCTCACCGGCAGACCTCGGCGTCACCCTGAAAAAACTGCTCGACGCGGCTTAAACTCCTCTGAGCTATCTCCCCGGAAAACCCTGTCTATTGAGTACAACTTGTCCTGTTCGAGAGACAGGGCCACTTCGTCACCCTTAAGGAAGGTTTGTCGCTCAAACCATCCTGTTTGCGTTTCCTATCACGTCAAGTTGGCCCGTTTTCCTGGGTGCTCCGTTTTCGCCCGCGCTTTGACGATTGCCTTGCCGGAAGTGGAGAACTTCTCTCGCGGAGAAAACCCGACCTCTCTTTATGGCGGCCTCGATCTGGAAGAGCGAGCAGAGGCAAGAAGATGTGGTAATTTCCAAGCGCTTGTGGCGTTAGAGGTATCTTGCTTTTTCCCTGTTTTCGCGAAAAGGGAAGCTTCCTGAATGGAAATCCGGATTCGCCTTTTGGTGCGGGAAAAATCACTTCATGATTGCGATTGTGCTAAAATCGGATTTCTGTAGGTAAAATTAATTTATATTAATTAATGGGATGTACCAGATAATCAATTCAATTTATCCTTAATCAACTGTTTTAAATGAATTAATTGAGAAGATGGAGTGGTGTCATTAAAACGCCACTCACATTCCTTCAAAAATAGTCCAAAATGCTCCTTTGGAACACCGTTGAATTTACCCATGTGGCGCTTTGCCTGGCTCCAAAAGTTCTCGATCCCGTCGATATGATTTGCCTTGTCTGCAAACAGCCTGGCATGATTGATACGCAAGTGCTTGAAATCGCAAATATCCACCCTGTTATCGCCTCGACAACAGTCAGTATAGACAATACTGTCAGGGACAACTTTGCGCACGATGATCGGGTATAATGTCGCCGAAGAAGTATCAGGGGTAACCTTCGTGTAGACCTTCCCGCCACGCTTGAGTTGGAAAACGCTTGCAAAGGAAAAACAGGATGACCCTGCTCGTTGCGCTTCATGCGCCACGATGCGGATTCGCACCATTCGCAGCGATCACGGAAAAAAGAGAGCCCCCGCCGCTGCGCGGCACCCAGCTAAAGGAAAGGAATGACTGCTGCATCGGACAGTGCGCTTGCAGGGGGCATCATACTTTTTCCCTTGCGTGGCGAATGGCAGGCGTTGCCGGAAAAGCTCACCGCGCCGGATGAAATCCGGCTTGACACCCGCCAGCGACAAAACGCGCCGTTTATGATCTATACCCCAAAAAAAGGAAAGGACAAGCTGGTAGGATTTATCTGAATTACACAATGCGCGAGGCAAAACCGCGAGACAAAAAGAATGCTCAGTCCCGGCAATTGATGGCTGGAATTTATAGTAAATTTTTCAGGCTCGTTTGTCCACTGTTTACAGACGAATTCAAGGGGTCAGGCCTCGCAATGCTTCAGTCTTCGTGCGAAGTCGTAAGTCTCTATAAAATCATTGAGCAGCCCTGTGCTTTTAATCAATCGAACATCTTGGTTTTTTTTCAGGCGCACACCGGTTTGCTCGCTTCCGGTATCGGCAACAGGAAAGCTGTTGGATGATTTCAGTCGCAGGCTTTTGATCTGCATCGGGTAGCTCCTGTATTTTTTCATTAATCACAGGTTAGCCAATTTTTCAGTTCAAAATAGTCTTACGGCTATTTGAACCTGCACAACACTTAAATTCCGTACGCCGCGCGGTAGGCACGCATACTCGCCAATTGTTCTGCCGTTTGCCCGTCGTCACGCATGAAAGAAAGTAAATCGTCGAGGCAGACGATCGCGCGGGTAAAAATACCGGCTTCCCGCTGAATCTGCATGAGCACGGAACAGTCCTCTTTTTCAAGGCGTTCCTGACGGTCAAGCGCCACGATCACACCAAGCGCAAACGCACCGGCCTTTTGGAGAAGCGAAAACGACTGCCGCACCGCCGTACCGGCAGTCAAAACGTCGTCGACTATCACCAGTCGGCGCCCCGCCACGGGGCTACCGACGAGCATACCGCCTTCACCGTGATCCTTGTTCTCCTTGCGATTGAACGTCCACGACAGATCGACACCATGGCGTTCCCACAACGCGCCGGTAATTGCCGCGACCAAAACAATCCCTTTGTATGCGGGGCCGAACAAACCGTCGATCTTATGCCCCTCACGGATCATCGCGGCAATCACTTCCGCGTAGGCACCCGCAAGGACCGCGAGCGAGCGTCCGTCACAGAAGGCGCCGGCATCGAAAAAATACGGGCTGTCACGACCGGATTTCAAGGTGAATTTGCCGAATTTCAGCGCCTCGACAGCCAGCGCGGTTTGCAAAAAATGCGTTTGATATACTGCGAGCATTTGCAACCGTTCCTATCTTCTCACTCATGTTCAAAATTATTACTTTCAACGCCAACGGCATTCGTTCCGCCCGCCGCAAAGGCTTTTTCGAATGGCTCGTCAAGCAAGATGCCGATGCCGTGTGTATTCAGGAAACCAAAGCACAACGGGCGCAACTCGCGGACGATCCTGTTTTTTTCCCCCTCGCGTACAACTATTATCACGACGCGCAGAAAAAAGGATATAGCGGCACGGCATTGTACCTGAAACAGCAGCCGGACGAGATCAAACACGGCATTGGCTGGGCGGAAATCGACGCGGAAGGCCGTTATCTCGAAGCGCGCTACGGCAATCTGCGTCTGATTTCCCTTTATATGCATTCCGGCACCAGCGGCGAACACCGCCAAGCCAGCAAGGAAGCGTTCATGGCGAAATTTCTGCCCTATCTGAAAAATCTCGCCGCCGGTGGAGGACGGCTTATTCTCTGCGGCGACCTCAACATCGCCCACACCACGCGCGACATTAAAAACTGGAAAGGCAACCAGAAAAATTCGGGATTCCTGCCGCACGAACGGCAATGGCTGAGCGATTTGTTCGCCGATGCCTACAAGGACGCTTTCCGCCAAGTCAACGATCTCGACGAGCAATATACCTGGTGGTCACAACGGGGACAAGCGCGCGCGAAAAATGTCGGCTGGCGGATCGACTATCAGATCGTCAGCAACAATCTCGCCAACAAAGTAAGAAACGCCACGATCTACACGGACGAAAACTTCTCCGATCACGCCCCGCTTGTCCTTACTTACAGCGACCTCTTCTGAACAAAACAAAATCTTAGATGTAAGTCCCGGGACTGAACATCAAGCATCCAGCACACGATTGTTCTCGGGGATATGTCGTAACGCGCAAAAATCAAAGTCATGATAGAGAACGCGCGCAGCGCTTAAGTCCAGCACATGCTTTTCGAGACCTGAGAATCCTTTCTCATGGATTTTCCTTCAGATAATCGTAATTCTTGGTTTTACAATTGTTAAAGACCGATTAACCGACCACTCGATTCGCTTGAGGAGACTTGCACAGACACTCAAGGGGGATATTCGCACGAACGGTGCGGATGAGCGGATTGAGGTATCATCGTAAAGAAAAAGCTCGATGACTTTTGACCCTGTTGCAAAAATGCTTTGCGTCGCGCTTGCCCGAATAACAATGGAAGTTTTGCAAAAAGCGGGTGAAACTGGCGCCACACCACGACACACAAAAGCGCTACAATCCCCTATGATATGGGAACCTTTTCAAGGAGTGTGCGTCCATGCGGACAAGTAAAGAATATATGTTCGTCTATCTCAAGGGCATCGCCATGGGGGCTGCCGATCTTGTTCCTGGCGTTTCCGGCGGCACCATCGCGTTGATTACGGGCATTTACGAAGAATTGATCGCGACGCTCGCCGGCTTTAACGCGACCGCCCTGCATACCTTGCGCCGACACGGATTACGCGCCGCCTGGCGACAGACAAACGCGGATTTTTTGCTTACCTTATTGGGGGGAATCGCCACCGCGGTTTTGGCCTTTTCCCAAGTGATTCACGCTCTTCTGGAAAGCGAGCCCCTGCTTGTCTCATCTTTCTTCTTCGGCCTCGTTTTGGCAAGCATGTGGGTATTGCTCAGGCAGATTTCCAAGTGGAACACCACCACGGTGATCGCTGTCTTGATCGGGGTGACACTGTCAGTTTGGCTTGTGTTTCTGCCGCCTCGAGAAATCACGAAAATTCCGCTTGGGCTCGTGTTTCTGTATGGGATGCTCGCCATCTGCGCGATGATTCTGCCGGGCATTTCCGGTTCCTTCATTCTCATCTTGCTTGGCGCCTATTCCTTCATGCTGGAAGCGCTTTCCAATTTGAACCTGGCTGTGATCGCCGCTTTTGCTGGCGGCGCTCTGCTCGGTATTGTTCTCTTCTCGCGAATACTGAAATCGCTGTTCACCCGTTTTCACGTCCTAACCCTCGCCCTGCTAAGCGGATTCATCAGTGGCTCGCTGGTAAAAATCTGGCCTTGGCGTCATCCCGACAATTCGTTTGGCGCGCTTGATATCGGCCTTTATCCGCTGCTTATGATCGTTCTTGGTGCCGGGCTTGTCCTTGGCCTCGCCTTCGCCGGCAAGCGTCGGCCGTACAGCAACGGAACGGCGGCGTGAGATCGCCGCTTCGCCCTGCGATCAAAGCAAACAACCGGCAACTCGGGCTAGTCCCATGAAGCTCTCCACACAAAACTACGAAATCACTTCGCTATCCGCCCTTGAAGCTACTATCGCCCTGCTGATTCCCGAACACGCGAGCGGCATGATCTATTTATATGGCGATCTCGGCACAGGAAAAACCACCTTCGTGGCGCGATGGCTGAAAATGCTCGGCTACAGCGGAATCGTTACCAGTCCGACCTACCGCCTGATAAACGAATACCGCATCGACGAGCGGCGGATCATTCACGCCGATCTCTACCGCCTCGGTGAAGCGGAGGAATTGCTTTATCTGGATTGCGACGACTGGCGCCCGCAAGAACAACTGATTTTCATCGAGTGGCCGCAACAGGGGCAAGGCTATCTTCCCGAAGCCGATGCAAAGGCACGCTTTACCTTGCGCGGCAAAGCGCGTCGCTTGTCGTGGATGAATACGCGCAAGCGATGAACGATCCCCCGCGTTAGCGTTCGAGTAACATACTTTGCGGCAAGTGCTCACGGAAATAATTGCTGATCCCGATGGCGAGCGCCCGCGCAATTTTTCCCTGATAAGACGGCTTGACCAGCAAACGCGCCTCTTGGGGATTGGAAATGAAACCGGTCTCGACCAACACAGAGGGAATTTCCGGTGAACGCAATACAACGAAATTCGCTCTTTCCACTTTCGAGTTATGGATATTGCCGATTTTCTCCAGCGCCGTCAGCATTTGTTTGGCAAGGCTATCACTGGATCCCAATGTCGCTTCCTGCTGGATATTGAGCAGCGCCTCCTGAATGTCGTCATCGTATTTACTGACATCCACGCCCCACTTCAGATCCACGGCATTTTCACTGTTGGCCAGATACTTGGCAAGTTGCGAAGAAGCGCCACGAGTAGAGAGGATATAAACGGAGGCACCGGTCGGTTGCTGACTTTTCACCGCGTCGGCGTGAATGGAAATGAACAGATCGCTCGACGCGCGACGGCAGATTCGCGAGCGTTCATAAAGAGGAATGAAAATATCGCGCTCCCGCGTCATTTTCACGCGATAGCCGGGCATCGCTTCAAGCCTCTTACTTAGCCGCTTGCCAACCGCAAGCACCACGTCTTTCTCACGCGCGCCCGTGACCTTACTTTGCGCCCCGGGATCCTTACCACCGTGGCCAGGATCGATGCAGATCGTGATGTCATGTTTTTTCGTCAGTACCGGCTTGTGCGTGGTACGTTTTTTTTCCACGGTTCCGGCAGACGAGATCTGGCGTTCCACCGTCAATTCGCGGTCAGGGGTGCTTAACAAGGGAAAAGGCATCGGATTATTGCCGCTTTCGCCCCGCGGCAGGTGGCGTTTTCCTTGCTGTGCGCTGCTTGTCTTTCCCGGAATCGTCACCGTATCGGCCTTTTCCCGATAAGCGGGAGACTCTTCCAATGCGGAACCTGCGAAGAGCACAAACGGCATCTGTCCCCCGGAAAGAGAAGTCAGGGTCAAGGCCGGATCATCTTCGCCATCATACACATCGACGACAATCCGGTCTTTTCTCCCTTGCGCGGCTTGCAAAGTATAGATATTGGCTTTGGCGACATAGCGCAAATCAATGACGACGCGAAGCGTGTCCTCGTTGCGGTATCCCGTACGGATACTGCGTACCACGCCCTTGTCGATTTCGATACCTGCACGGCCACGACGGCGGGTAGCGGGTAAATCCAACACGATACGCGGTGGATCGGCGAGACTGAATTGTTTGAAGCTCGTGGGCGCATCGAGATCCAGAACTAGTTGTACCCGGTTTTCCATGCGGTGAGAACGAATACCTTCGAGAACAGTTGCCTGCACCAGGGTCGTGAACAAGAGAAGAAAAACGCCTGCCAGGGGATTACGCCACATATTGTTTTTTCACTAGGCTGACCAATCTTCTTCGGGAATTGAGCGATCAAGAATAACACGGCTCACGGCGACGACCTAAGCCGCGATGCGAAATACGTCACGAAGCTCATTGGCGTACCTACAAGCGCTTTGCTTGACCAGAGATTCATCGGGGAACGACAAAAACGACGGCCTCCCTCCTCCCTGGAAAAAATTCGCCATGCTCGATGAGACATCCGACGAACGAAACGAGCGAAGCAGGAAGTTCGTGAAATCGAAGGTTCACGCAGAGCGGGACGACTTTTTCACAAGCCGACCATTCCGGCGAACGGGAAGACAACGACAAGGACAGACCAAGGTTTACGCCGATCGCGCGTTGCCCGATTATTCGGCGCGTAAATCGGAAACCTTCTTGGGGGAAAAATCGTTTCCGAGAAAGCAGGAACAGCGACGATTCTCAGTAAAGAAAAAACCGTTATTCAACAGTAGAACAAACGCTTAGAAAAATATCTTTTCCCCCTTGTTGACAGCGCCAACAGTATCTACAATGATACTTTTCCGTAATTTGGCCCTGCATGAGCGACGACACCTGCGAACCCAAAAACAGCTGGTTGAGAAAACTCACTTCTCTGCTAAGCGACAAGAACCGACCACGCCATCCATACAACGCCTTTCTCACCCTTTTGAAGGAATACCGCTTGAGCGGTACGATTAACGAAGACACCGCAATGATGATGGAATCGCTGCTCGAACTCAACGAGACGCAGGTTCGCGACATCATGATTCCACGCGGGCAGATGGTGTTGATCGAGGAAAACTGGTCGCTCGAGAAAGTACTCGGCGTTATCATCGAATCGAGCCATTCCCGCTATCCGGTGCTCGATGAAAACCACGAGAAACTTCTCGGCATCCTGATCAGCAAAGATCTGCTGCCACTTCTGGTCGAAGGCGACGGCAACGGCCGCTTTCTCGATATGATGCGTCCGGCGACGATGGTGCCGGAAAGCAAACCACTCGATGCGATGTTGCGTGAATTCCGTACCAACCGCAATCACATGGCGGTGGTGATCGACGAATACGGCAACCTCTCCGGCTTAGTTACCATTGAAGACGTGATCGAGGAAATCGTCGGTGAAATCGACGACGAGCACGATGAAATCCCCGACGCCGAAGTGCGTATCCTTGGCGACGGCAGCCACCAAGTGAACGCGCTGATGACGATCGAGCGTTTCAATGAAGGTTTCGCGACCACCCTCGATGATCGGGACGCCGACACCATCGGTGGATACGTTTTGAACCAATTCGGGCGGATGCCGATTGCCGGCGAGAGCATCATCATTGGAAACTGGCAGGCCAATATCTTCAAAGCCAATCAACGGCGCATTCTGATGCTCAAGCTGAAACCCCTGCCCCAGGGACATGGGGAACAAGCAGGACACTGAAAGAAGCGACGCCCTTTTCCCCGCGGATCATCACGAGACCGGCCCTTCGCGTGCCGGTAACGAAGCGAAAAACCGCCGCCAACCATCTTTCATCTTTCAAGCGTTTGTCCTCCCGTCGAGGAAAGTTGCGGCAAAAAGGACTTTCCTGCCTTCGCCAATCCCCATGGCGCGCGGTCGCGTTAGAGATTTTTCGCGAGCAAAGCAAGCTTGTCGACCGGGCCGATATTCGTCTCGACTTGCCAGCCGCTGCCCTTCGCCGCCGCAATGACCGCATCACCACCAGGCTCGAACAATCTGCCGAGCGTCACGTGACGATTCCCTTTCGGGGTGATCACTTCCACCGTATCGCCGCTTTGGAAATGATTTTTCGCGGCGATCGTCGCGAGCCCTTTCTCCGCGTCGTAAGCGACGACTTCGCCGACAAACTGCTGCGTCGCCGCATTGGAAGAGCCGCTATGGTAGTTCTGTTGCGCCTTGATCTGGCGGCGGACGAAAAAACCATCGGTATAGCCGCGGTTGACAAGCCCGTCGAGGCCGGTCTTGAGCGACGGATCGAATGCGCGACCAGCAATGGCATCATCGATCGCCCACCGATAGAGTTGTGCGGTGCGCGCCGCGTAATAATGCGATTTCGTGCGCCCTTCGATCTTCAGACAGTCGACACCGATCTCGACCAGTGCGGCGATATGTTCAATCGCCCGCAGATCACGTGAATTCATGATATAGCTACCGTTATCGTCTTCGCTGATTTCCAGGTACTCGCCAGGACGATTCACCTCTTCCAGATAATAGACGCTATCGGCTGCCGGACGACGCTCGCCGCCGGTGACACAAGCCAAGTCGTCAGGGCGAAACGGCTCGGCCGGAATGAACTCGCCCTCTTCGGCTTTCCTGCTCGCATGGGTCGTGTATTTCCAACGACAGGCATTGGTGCAGGTACCTTGATTGGGATCGCGGTTGTTGAAATAACCCGATAGCAGACAACGCCCGGAATAAGCGATACACAAGGCGCCGTGCACGAACACCTCGATTTCCATGTCCGGGCATTTCTCGCGGATTTCGGCGATTTCCTTGAGCGATAACTCACGCGAGAGAATGCAACGGCCAATCCCCACTGACTGCCAGAATTTCACCGTTGCCCAATTCACCGTATTGGCTTGCACGGAAAGATGAACCGGCATATCGGGATAGCGCTTTCTCACCTCCATGATCAGCCCGGGGTCGGACATGATCAGCGCGTCCGGTGCCGCCTCAATGAGCGGCGCGAGATCACGCAAGGCCGTGTGCAGCTTGTAATTGTGCGGCTGCGTGTTCACGGTCAGGAAAAAACGCTTATCCTGTGCGTGCGCCTCGGCGATACCGATGCGGATTCTCTCGTCATTGAATTCATTGCCGCGCATGCGCAATGAATAGCGTGCCGCGCCGGCATAAACAGCATCCGCGCCATAAGCGAAGGCATAATACATAGTTTTCAACGATCCCGCCGGAGCGAGTAATTCAGGAATTTGCGACATATCTCAAGGATCATAGGGAAAAAAGACGAATAGCGCAACCAATTCCCGACACCCGTTCGCGCCTGTGGCACAATAGAATTTTTGCGGAGGAAAGCGTATGGATAAAAGAATGAATGTGGAAAGCTTCAATCTCGATCACACCAAAGTCAAAGCGCCTTACCTGCGTCTTGCGGACCAAAAAACCGGCGAACACGGCGACCGGATCTACAAATACGACTTGCGCATCTGCCAGCCGAACGAGGCGCACATGGAAATGCCCGCGCTGCATTCCCTGGAACACCTGCTCGCCGAACTATCACGCAACCACAGCGATCACGTGCTCGATATTTCGCCGATGGGCTGTCAGACCGGTTTTTATGTTTCCCTACTCAACGAGCCGGACTATCAGCGTGCCCTGGCGCTGATCGAAGCGACCTTGAAAGACGTCTTGGACGCGAGCGAGGTGCCGGCCTGCAATCCCGTCCAGTGTGGCTGGGCGGCCAGTCACTCGTTGCAAGGGGCGAAAAAACTGGCCCGCGAACTCCTCGAACAGCGCGAAGAATGGACGAGCGTTTTTGCCTGAACGCCTCTGCGGAACGCCTAGCAAGGGGCGGAACATCACGTTGCTGGAAAGACGACAAAGCCGTACTCGATGAAACGAAGAAACGCGCAAGCGTCATAACGTCCCGCGAAAAAGAAAAAGCTAGCGATAGGCGACCGCTACCGGCATCCCGGAGGCTTCCCGCACCACCGCGCGGATCAACGCCTCGGCAACGTGCAGTCCTTTTTGCGCGAC
This sequence comes from Cardiobacteriaceae bacterium, assembly GCA_965277745.1. Taxonomy (GTDB): domain Bacteria; phylum Pseudomonadota; class Gammaproteobacteria; order Cardiobacteriales; family Cardiobacteriaceae. The sequence goes on along the minus strand of OZ255837.1, from coordinate 1,656,933 downwards.
TTTCTCGTTGACGAGATCAAGCGCGCGCTGCATGGCCTCATGCGCGGAAAGACGATCTTCGCTGATTGGCGGATGATATTGCAGATACAGTTGATCGGCGTACCAACCGAGTTTCATTTCTTCTTTGATGATATTGACCGGCGTACCCTCAGGCACTCTGTTGAACAATTCCTCAATGCTCTCCGGATAGAGACGGATACAACCGTGAGAAACCCGCATCCCGACACCCCAGGGTTTGTTCGTGCCGTGAATCAGATAACTGGGATTGGACAAACGCATCGCGAAAAGTCCCAACGGATTGTCTTCCCCGGCAGGCACTACCTTGGGCAAGGACTCGCCGTTTTTTTCGTGCTCGGCGCGAATCGAGGCGGGGGGCGTCCAGGTCGGATCGGGAATTTTCTCGCTGATTTTCTGCCTGCCGAGCGGGGTCTCCCAGTCCTCGCGCCCGATGCCGATCGCGTACACATAGACCACTTCCTCCCCTTGCGGGTAGTAATAAAGACGCATTTCCGGCAGATTGATGACAATGCCGCTACGCGGCACATCCGGCAGAATGTAGCGCGACGGAATCAGCACCTTGGTTCCGGCGCCAGGCGCCCAGAGATCGACATCGGGATTGGCGTTTTTCATCGCCTGCACCCCGATGCCAAACTGGCGGCCAATATCGAGCAAATCTTCCCCTTCCCGCGCCGTTACCTGAAGTACCATCCCGATCAAATCGACATCCGGCGGCGGCAGAACGAACCGTTCGGCATGAACGACAAGGCCGACGAACGCGAGCATGATAACGAAAAGGAGTTTCATCTATCGCTTCGCGCTTGTCTCATTCAGGCCGCATATGCGGAAACAACAAGACATCACGGATCGACGCGCTGTCGGTCAGCAGCATAACCAGACGGTCGATGCCGATTCCTTCTCCGGCCGTCGGCGGCATACCGTACTCCAGGGCGCGAATATAATCGCCGTCATAGTGCATCGCTTCCTCATCGCCGTCGTCAAGCGCCGCTGCCTGGGCGCGGAACCGCGCCGCCTGATCTTCGGGATCGTTGAGTTCGGAAAAACCGTTGCCGATTTCCCAACCGCCGATGAACAGTTCGAAACGCTCGGCGAGTTGCGGATCTGCGTCGTTACGACGCGACAGAGGGGATACCACGGCCGGATAATCAGTGATGAATGTGGGTTGGAGGAGTTTTTCCTCTACGCCTGCTTCGAAAACCGCCATCTGGAGAACGCCGAGATCTTCCTCTTCACGCTCCACCTGATACAGAGTTTGAAGGAGACGCCTCATCCCTTGCGCATCGTCGATTACCGCGCGCGATTCGGGCAAATGGTGCAAAATGGCCTCGCGCAGCGAAAAACGCGCGAACGGCGCGGCGAAATCCAGTTCGATGCCCTGGTAATTCAGTTTCGTACGGCCCAGCACCTCGGCGGCAAGAGACTTGCACAAGGTTTCGCTGAGCGTCATCAGATCCTCGTAATTCGCATACGCCTGATAGAATTCGAGCATGGTGAATTCGGGATTGTGACGGGTGGAAACCCCCTCGTTACGAAAATTGCGATTGATTTCGAAGACGCGATCGAATCCGCCGACGACGAGGCGCTTGAGATAGAGTTCCGGCGCGATACGCAGGAAAAGCGGCATATGCAGCGCGTTATGGAAAGTAGTGAAGGGTTTGGCCGACGCGCCGCCGGGAATCGCCTGCATCATCGGCGTTTCCACTTCGAGAAAACCACGCGCGGCAAAAAAATGACGAATCTGGCCGATCACTTTCGATCGCGTGACGAACACGGCACGGCTTTCCCTGTTGACGATCAGATCGAGGTAGCGCCTTCGATAGCGCGTTTCCCGATCGCTCAAGCCGTGGAATTTTTCCGGCAGCGGACGCAGGGACTTGGTCAGCAAACGGATACCGTTGCCCTTTACCGTCAATTCACCGCTGCGGGTGCGAAACAGCGTACCAGTGATATAAACGATATCGCCAACATCCCAGGTCTTGAAATCACGATAACGCCCTTGCGGCAGATCATCGCGCGCGAGATACAACTGTATACGCGCACCGGAACCATCCTGGATTTGGGCGAAACTGGCTTTTCCCATCACCCGTTTGGCCATCATCCGTCCGGCAAGCGACACTTTCCCCGCCGCTTGTAACAGCGCTTCCTCCGTCACCTTGGCAAACCGTTCATGCAGTTCGCCGGCAAGGTGATGCGGACGCGCGTCGTTGGGAAAAGCACCCTCCCCAGATGCGCGGATTTCTTGCAGCTTTTGGCGGCGTTGCGCGATCAGTTGGTTTTCCTCCTCTGCCTCTCGCTGCACACTCATGACTTGATTCCCTGTTTCAGGCTCTCCTCAAGGAAAGCATCAAGTGCCCCGTCGAGAACCGCCTGCGTGTTACTGGTTTCATAGCCGGTACGCAGATCCTTTATCCGCTGCTGATCGAGGACGTAAGAACGGATCTGGCTGCCCCAGCCGATATCGGATTTATTCTCTTCCCGCATCTGGCTTTCGGCGGAACGTTTCTGCCATTCGCGTTCATAAAGTTTCGCGCGCAGATGCTTCATGCAGGTCTCGCGGTTTTGATGCTGCGAGCGGCTATTCTGTGATTGTACGACAATCGCGGTCGGCAGGTGAGTGATACGCACGGCGGACTCGGTCTTGTTGACATGCTGACCGCCAGCACCGGAGGCACGATAAACATCTACGCGCAAATCGGCGGGGTTGATCTCGATTGCGATATCGTCGTCGATTTCCGGCGAAGCGAACACGGCGGCGAAAGAAGTATGGCGGCGATTACCGGAGTCAAAAGGCGATTTACGCACCAGACGGTGGACGCCGATTTCCGTACGCAGCCAACCATAGGCGTAATCGCCGATAAAATGAATGGTGGCGGATTTGATGCCGGCAACCTCGCCCGGTGATTCTTCGATGAGTTGCATGTCATAACCTTTACTGTCACCCCAACGCAAGTACATCCGCAGCAGCATCGCCGCCCAGTCCTGCGCTTCGGTGCCGCCGGAACCGGCCTGGATATCAAGAAAGGCATGGTTGCGATCCAGTTCGCCCGAAAACATGCGACGAAATTCGAGTGTCGCGATACGCTTTTCCTGCGCTTGCACATCCTCGAAAGCGGCATCGACGGTTTCCAGATCTCCTTCGCCCACGGCGAGCTCGATCAGTTCACGACTCTCGCCAAGACCGTTTCTGATCTCATCGAGGCCGCAGACCACCGTTTCCAGGGCGGCGCGCTCGCGATTGAGTTGGGCGGCGCGCTCGCGATTTTCCCAGATTTCCGGTTGTTCGAGTTCTCTTAAGAGTTCGTCGAGCCGGTCGGCTTTTTCCGCATAGTTAAAGATACCCCCTGAGCGCTTCTTCACGGCAGAGAAGTTCCTCGATGCGCTGATAGGCGCCGTTTGCTTCCATAAAGAAAAGTCCATAGAAAAAGCGTGCATTATATGTCATGCACCCTGTACTTTACAGCGCTGTGGCCGCTACCAATGACTCATCCCGGCCAAAAAAATCAACGGCTGCGGCCATACGCCGATAAACAGCACGGAAAACAGAATAAGAAGCAAGAGGATGCCGTCGACTTCCATATACCAATGCTCGCGCATGTCAACCAAATGCCCGCTTTTCGGCACGGCATACATCAACAATACAGATTTCAGGTAGTAATAAAGGCCCAAGCCGCTGCCGATAACCAGCACCGTGAGCAAAAGCCATTCCCCCGCCCTGGCGGCGTCGAAAATAACGAGCAGTTTGGCGACGAAACCGATCGTCATCGGAAATCCGGAAAATGAAAGAAACATCATGGTCAGTACCGTGGTGATCCAAGGGTGCTGCCAAAACAGACCGACAAAGCGCGAAGAATCGCCGGTTTCCACCGTCTTTACATACGGACTCGCGGTAACGGTAATCGCGCCGAACGCGCCGATGCCGGTAAGCACATAATTCGCAAGGTAGAAATTCGCAGTCGTGAGAGCGCCCTGAGCGTCGCTGATGATCGCGGTCAGAGCGTAACCGATATGGGCGACCGAAGAAAGGGCGAGAATACGTAGAAAATTGCACTGTTTGAGAGCGAACAGATTCCCGATCAGCATCGAGGAAAGCGCGAGAATGGTGAGGACGATCAACAATTTCTCATGCTCAACGATTCCCATGTTGTAGATCAAGCGAACCGCGACAGCGAACACCGATACTTTCGCGGCCGTGGCGAGAAAAATGACAATCGGTGCCGGCGCTCCCTGATAAACATCCGCCACCCATTGATGAAACGGGGCGACGGAGAGTTTGAAGGCGACCGCGGCAAGGATCATGACAGTGCCGATCACCATATAAGGAGAAGCGAAGCCGATGCGGCCAAGGGCGGCGAAATTCATCGTTCCCGTCGCGGCGAAAAGCAGCGCCATGCCAAAAAGCAGGGTCGCTGAAGCGGTCGCCGAAAGAATCAGGTATTTCAAGCCCGCTTCCAGCGATTTACTGCGTTGGCGCGAATAGGCAAGCAATCCATACAGGGGCACGGAAAGCAGTTCGATCCCCATGAAAAAAGTCGGCAGATTGCGCGCCGCCGGTAACATCGACGCGCCGACAGTGGCAAGCAGCAAGAGAAGGTAGATCTCTTCCTGTTTGTCGGGAAAGCCTTTGAAATAGGCAGAGGAGAAAATCACGCAGGCAAGCGAGGAAATCAGCACCAAAAACATGTAAAAGCGGGCGAAACGATCAATCTCAAAAAAGCGCGAAAAAAGGGCCTCGGGAGGGGGCGATATTCCAGGCAATATCAGGGTGATCAAGGCAATGCCCAGACCGAAGAGCGAGACCGTCGCGGCAATGAGCGGGCTGCGCCGAATGGTGGTCGAGAGCATGACGAAAATAGCGGTCAGCGCGGTGACAAGCAGCGGCGCCAGAGGCAAGCAAAGCGGATTCATGACCATCCTCCCAAGACCGGGGCGTAAATTTGCTCGATCCAGCGCATCGTCGCTTCGCTCGTGTTCAGGAATAGCTGCGGAGCAAGACCCAGCCACAAAAGAACCACGGCGATCGCAAGGAGCATGAGAATTTCACGCGCGTTAAGCGTCATTACCGCTTGGCGCGACGGCGAACCGAACAAGATACGCTGGATCAGAATGAGCGCGTAAAGTGCGGCGAAGACCATTGAGAAAGTGATGATGGCGATCGGCCACGGCCAAACTGGAAAAGCGCCGAAAAGAATCAAGATTTCACCGATGAAATCGCCGGTACCGGGCAGCCCGAGCAACGCGGCCGCGAAGAACATCATGAAGGCGGGGAGAAAACGCAGACTGCCCCACAGGCCGCCTAGGACGTTGAGATCACGCGTGTGATAGCGTTCATAGAGCTGCCCGCTGATTAGAAACAACGCGGAAGAGGTCAGGCCGTGGGCGAGCATCTGAACCATCAGTCCCTGTAAACCGACGAGATTTCCGGCATAAAGTCCCACCACGACAAAGCCCATATGGGAGATGCTGGTATAGGCGAGCAGGCGCTTCATATCGCTTTGCACGAAGGCGAGCCCGGCGGCGTAAAAAATGCCGATCGCGCCGAGCAGGACGATATACGGGGCGACAATCGCCGAGGCGTGGGGAAAAAAAGGAATGACAAAACGCAGCAACCCATAGGCGGCGGTTTTGATGAGAATCCCGGCGAGATCGACGGAACCCGCCGTCGGCGCCTGCGCATGGGCATCGGGCAACCAGCCATGCAAAGGCATGATCGGTAACTTGACGGCGAACCCGATGAAAAAGCACAGCATGATCCCCATTTCTGCGCCGCTGGACAACTCGGTATCGAGAAGATCCATATAACTGAAGCTGAGATGGCCGGTCTGGGCATGATAGGCGTGTACGAGAAGCAAAATGCCGGCGAGAAGGACGAGTCCGGCGATCTGCGTATAGATGAAGAACTTCATCGCCGCGTGTTCCTTGGTCTTGCCGCCGGCGTGATCGTGCCCCCACAGGGCGATCAGGAAATAGACCGGCACCAGCATCAGTTCCCAGAAAAAGAAAAACAGGAACAAATCGACGGCGAGAAAGACACCGATGACCGCGCCTAAACTCCACAAGAGGTTGAGTTTGAAAAAACCGACGTTGCGCTGAATCTCGGCCCAGGAACAGGCAACCGCGAGAATACCGAGGAAAGCGGTGAGGATGATCATCAACAGGGAAATGCCGTCGAGAGCGAGATGATAACTTATGCCGAGCGATGGAATCCACGCGAAGTGGAACTCGGCCAGCCAGTTCGGCGTTGCCGTCAAAAGCACCTCTTCATGGGAGGCCGAGAGATGCCATGAAAATACGGAAAGGACAAAGGTGAGCACCATGGTAAAGAGCGCGATCCAACGTGGCATCCATTTACCGACCCACTCGGACAGCCAGCTGAGCAGTCCGCCGATGAAGGGAACGGCGACAAGCAAGGGCAATAACCAGCTTTGTTGATTCATCTTATCTCCCCCGTCGTGCGAACGAATATCACGATCAGCAAAACGACGAACAAACCGCCGGCAAAACTGACGGCGTAGTCTCTGACACGTCCGCTCTGCCAACGACTGTTCACGGAGAAGGCGCGCTCACTGAGACTGACCAGCACATAACAGGCGCGATCCACCGGATCGTTACGCAAAACCTTGAGACACCACAAATAGGGACGCACGACGATCCGATCATAAAGCGCGTCGAAGCCAAAACCGCTCGCCAGCGCTTTTTCCGCGAGCGAACGCGAACGGCCGTCGGTACCGGCAAGGCGATTCTTACCGACAAACCACCAGGCCGCCGCGGCAAGACCCGACAAAGCGGCGAGAATCGTGAGCAACTCGATCGCCCCGTGTGTGTCTTCCATCTCTTCCCCGAAGGGTTGCGAGAACGCCGGAAGCACACCGTCGAGCGGCGGGTGGATCTGCCCGCCGACAAAAGTGGCGAACACGGCGAGCACCACGAGCGGCAAGCCGTAATTCCAACCATGGATTGCATCACACTTCCCCCTCGCCTTGCCGTGAAACGTCAGCCAAAACACCCGGAAAGTGTAGATCGAAGTAATGATCGCCCCGACCAGGCCGACAAGGAACAAACCGGTGTTGCCGCTTTCCCAGAGGGCGCGGAGAATCTCGTCTTTCGAGTAAAAGCCGGCGCTGACCCAAGGCAACGCCACGAGCGCCGCCGCGCCGATCGCAAAACAGCCGTAAACAAGAGGAATTTTGCGGTACAGCCCGCCCATCCTGCGGATATCCTGCTCGTGATGGGTAGCGATGATCACCGCGCCGGCGCTCAGGAACAAGAGCGCCTTGAAAAAGGCGTGCACCATCAGATGGACGATCGAGGCCTGCCAGGCGCCGACACCGAGGGCGACGAACATATAGCCAAGCTGACTCATCGTCGAATAGGCGAGCACGCGCTTGATGTCGTACTGGCGAAAGGCGGTCAATCCCGCGACCAGCAGGGTCAGGGCGCCGACGACAGCGACGAAGGAAAGAACCGACGGGGCGAGTTCGAACAAAGGATGGGTGCGGGCGATGAGATAAACCCCGGCGGTAACCATCGTTGCCGCATGGATCAGCGCGGAAACCGGCGTCGGCCCGGCCATCGCGTCGGCAAGCCAGGTGTGCAGCGGCAGTTGCGCGGATTTCCCGAAAGCGCCGAAAGCGAACATCAGGGCGATCAACTGGATCGGCAGGGAAGCGTAGATGAACGTCGTCCCCGCCTGCCGGTTGATCTCCTCGATGTTCAATGTCCCCAGTTCACGGTAGAGGAGAAACAGCCCGATAGCGAGAAACACATCGCCGACGCGCGTCACCGTGAAGGCCTTGATGGCGGCTCTGCCGTTTGCCGGATCGCGAAAATAAAAGCCGATCAGCAAATAGGAACACAGCCCCACCCCTTCCCAGCCGAGGTAAAGGAGCAGATAATTGTCGGCAAGCACGAGTATCAGCATGAACGCAACGAACAGATTCATATAGCTGAAAAAGCGCGCGTAGTCGGCTTCGCCGTCCATGTACCAGCTCGCGAACAGATGAATCAGAAATCCCACGCCGGTCACCACGCCCACCATCGTGAGCGCGAGACCGTCGTAATGAAAAGCGATCCCCGGCGCCAATTTGCCCACGGTGAACCACTGCCAGGCGTCGAGCGTTACCGGCATGCCCTGATAGCGGAACGCGACATACAAGGCGCTTAGGGCGGAGATCAGCATCGCGCCACTGCCGATTGTCGCCGCCTGTCGCTGACCGAGCTTGCCGTCGCGCAAGCAGGCAAGAACGAGAAAACCCGCAAGTGGCGCGAGAACGGTCAAAAATAGGGTGTTCATCCACGCATCTCCTTGGCGCGATCGACATCGAGATGACCATGTACGTGATAAAAACGCAGGAGAATCGCCAAACCGATCGCCACTTCGGCAGCGGCGAGGGTGAGGATGAAAATCAGCATGACCTGACCATCGGCAACGACATATTTGGCACCGGCGAGGACGAAAGCAAGGGCGGCGGCGTTCATCATCAGTTCGAGGCTCATCAGCATGAACAAAAGATCGCGGCGCGCCATCACACCGAACAAGCCGACCGAAAACAAGGCGGCGGCGAAGATCATCCCGTGACTTAGGGGCAACACCGCGTTCATCGATCCTCCTCCTGTGCCAAACCGCGCTCGCTGTCTGTATCGCGTTTCGCCAAATGGTAGGCCGCCACCAGCGCGGCGAGGAGAATCAGGGCGGCGACTTCCACGAGAAGCATATAGGGGCCGTAAAGGCGTTTACCGATTTCCTTGGCGCCGACCGTCGTCCCTTCAATGGCCCCATCAACTCCCTGGAGAAGTCCCATGGTGAGCGCGAGAAAGACGAGCACGGCGGCGATTGCCGGTACCAGCCAGACCTTGATGACGAACCAGGACGCCTCGCGTTCGACGATGATCCGCCCAAGGTTGAGCAACATCACCACGAAGACGAACAACACCATTATCGCCCCGGCGTAGACAACGATTTCCAGCGCCCCGGCAAACGGCGCGCCGATGACGAAGAAAACGCCGGCGATGGCAAGAAGGCAGACGATCATCGCGAGCAGCGCATGCACCGGATGCTTGCCGCTGACCACATAGAGGGCGGCGAGTACGGAAACCATGGCGAAAAAATAAGCGAGAAAGGTCATCATGGCAAAAGACTCCTTGTGTCGATCGGTTGCGCCTCGTGATCGTGCGCGCCTTTCGGATGCTGCTCGGTGGCCATACCGGTCACCCGATAATAGTTGTAATTATGGTATTTGCCCGGGCCATCGATCAAGAGATATTCCTTTTCGTAGACCAAGTCCTGACGTCGGTATTCGGCCATTTCGAAATCCGGGGTGAGCTGGATCGCCATCGTGGGACAGGCTTCTTCACACATCCCGCAAAAAATGCAGCGCGAAAAATTGATGCGGAAGAACTCGGCATACCAACGGCCGTCGTCACGCTCCGCCTTTTGCAGGGAAATACAGCCGACCGGACAGGCCACCGCGCAAAGACCGCAGGCGACGCAACGTTCGTCACCGTCGGGGTCGCGCGTCAAGACAATCCTGCCGCGGTAGCGCGGCGCCACCGGCACCGGTTCTTCCGGATAGAGAATCGTGTCACGTTTTCGCGTCGCGTGGCTCGCCACTATCCACATGGTACGCACAATCGTGCCCATGCCAGTCAGTGTGTCCCACAGCGTTTTCAGTATGGCTCCCATGATCACCTCACGAATAGATCAAAATCAGCGCCGCCGTCACCATCAGGTTGATCAGGGTGACCGGCAGACAGACTTTCCAGCCGAAATTCATCACCTGATCATAGCGCGGACGCATCAGGGAACCGCGCGCGAGGACAAAAAGGGTCATGAAAAACAGGGTTTTGAACATAAACCAAACGACCGGTGCGATAAAGGGGATATCAAGGCCGAACGGCGGCAGCCAGCCGCCAAAAAACAGGGTCGTCATCAGAGCCGAGACAAGAATGATATTGACGTACTCACCGATGAAAAACATGCCGAATTTCATTCCCGAATATTCGATATGATAGCCTTCGGCAAGCTCCTGTTCCGCCTCCGGCTGATCGAATGGAAAACGATGGGTGACCGCTGTTCCGGCGACAACGAAGCAGAGGAAGCCGAAAAACTGCGGCACGATGAACCACAGTTCTCGCTGTGCCTCGACAATCTCTCGGAGATTGAAGGAACCGGCCATCGCCACGACCCCCATCAACGAAAGACCGAGAAACACTTCGTAACTGATCGTCTGCGCCGCCGAACGCAGCCCCCCGAGCAGGGAGAATTTATTCGCCGACGACCAGCCGCCGAACATCACCGCATAGACGGCAAGCCCGGCCATCGCCAGGAAAAACAGCAAGCCGATATCCCAGTTCGCGGCACCGAACAACGGTGAGACGGGAATCACCACAAAAGCGCCGAGCGCGGTGAACATCGAAATAGCGGGGGCGAGGGCAAAGAGAAATTTATCGGCAAATTTCGGTGTCCAGTCTTCTTTGAAAAAAATCTTGATCATATCGGCGACCAATTGCAGGGAACCGTGCCAGCCAACCCGGTTCGGTCCGTAACGATCCTGCCACAAGGCGAGCATTCGCCGTTCGTAGACGATCATCATCGCCGCGCAGGCGACCACGACGAGAAAAACGACAATCGCCTGAAAGGCGGAAAACAGCGCCTGCCAGAGAAATTCGCTTAACCAGCCGTTCGTCCAGCCGGGCTGTGTCGGGATCACTTGCATAGCCGATCTCCGCGGATTTCGGTGATGAAAATACTCATGCTCGATGTCCTTTTTCGATCTTCAATTCCCCCTCGAGCATTTCCCCGCTTTGCATCGGATAACCGATGCAGTCTTCGGCGAACTCTTCATCGATGTGCACCGGCAACACACGCGCGCGCCCATGATGGGTGACGCTGAGCGCTTCCCCCTCGACAACGGCCATCGCTGCGGCCGTTTTCGACGTCATGAGAATCCGTGCCGGACGGTCGCGTTCATCGAAAAGCGGAAGTTTATCGCGCCACGGCGCAGTGGCGAACAAATCATAAACCGGTACGACGGAATAAGACTTCACTTGCGGAAATGCCATCACCGCTGCGGCAACAGCAGGCGGCGCGCTATCAAGGCGCACGCCTTTTTCTACCCCTTCTCCCTTGTCCTTGTGGGGGGCGTGTTGATGCTCCGCCTGCGGGGAATTCCAGCCCGGGCGCCAAGCGAACGGAAGTAGTGCCGCGGGAATATCGCGACCATGGTAACCTTCCATGGAAAACGCCAGCGCGGAATCAGAGTCTTGCGGTTGCTTCGGTTCGTGCACGGAAAGAGGGGCGCGCATCGCCGTACGCCCGGAATAGCGCGACGGTTCACGGGCGACCGCCATATGGTGGGCACGGAAATCAGCTCGCGGCGCCGCTTTCATGATCCCCGCGAGCGCCGGCTCCGCCGCGGCGAGTTCGGCGATCACTCGATCAAGAGTGCTCAAGTCGTACGTATCGTCCGCGATCAGGCTACGCAGGGCGTGCAACCAGCGCCAACTCTCCTTGATACAGGTCTGCGGATCATGGTAATCACTGTCATAGACTTGGAAAAAGCGTTGTACACGGCCTTCATAGGAAACGATGGTGCCGTCGCCTTCGGCGAAGGAGGCCGCCGGCAACAGCGCGTTCGCACTCTCATGCCACGACAAGGATTGATGATCAAGGACGATGAGGGTTTTGTCTAACACCGCTTCGCACCATGCTTCTGGCGCGGCCAAGAGGTCGTTTTCCATCACGATCACCACGTCGTAGGCGGCGGGATCGAAGGCGGCGAAACCTTGCCCGCCGAGATAGGAAAGGCCGGCGGAATTGACCTGGGGAACAATCAGGTTGAGACCGCCATTCGGCAGTTCCGCGGCAATTTGCGCGGCGATTTGCATCAAGGCGGCCGATTGCATCGAGACGCCGCCGATGATCAGCGGACGTTGCGCTTTTCGCAACACGGCGGCGACCTCGGCGGCATGTTCATAAAGTCCTTGCGGATCTTCTTGCGGCGCCGCTTGTCCGTGCACGGCATCGCGAACAGCAAGGGCATAATCGAGCAATCCTTGCGGGGATGCGATGCAGGTCGTTCGCACAACATCATCAAGTCGGGTGTTTTGCACGGCGGCGAGATAAATCGGAGAAAGCGTGTTCTGGGTGATCCGCCGCCGCGGCTCGTCAAGCCAGTCCGCGGTATGAAGATCGCCAGCATGCGCTTTGCCCGCGTTCTTCGCCGCCTGACGCACGGATAACGCCAGCCTGGCCGCCGTCTGAGTCAGGTCTTCACCGAGAATGAGGATGGCGTCGCTCTGTTCAATCTCGCCCGGACTCGGCACGTAAGCGGCAGATCGCTGCAACGTCAATGCTTCGCTGACCAAGGCTAGCGCCGCTTGCGATTCGCCGGCGCAAAAGTGTTCCGCGCCGACCAGCGTTTTCAATTGGAAATTGCTCTCGAGACTCGCCTTCGCCGATCCGACACCCAGCACTTTTTTACCGCGCAGGATTGCGGCAATGCCACGCAGGGCGTTTTTCGGACCCTGCGCCAAACCGTTGACACGCGCCGTGCGCGGACGCGATCGGTCATTCACGTAGCCGTAACCGAAGCGACCGCGGTCACAGAGAAAATAGCCGTTTATCGAGCCGTTGTAGCGGTTTTCGATGCGGCGCAATTCCCCGTAGCGTTCGCCCGCGGAAATGTTGCAGCCGACCGCGCAACCATGGCAGATGCTCGGCGCGTACTGCATGTCCCATTTGCGGTTGTAGCGCTCGCCATGCGAACGGTCGGTGAAAACCCCGGTCGGGCACACTTCGCTTAAGTTGCCGGCGAATTCGCTTTCGAGCACACCGTCCCGGGCACGCCCAAAAAATACCCGGTTAGCCGAGGCGAACACCCCGAGATCGCTGCCACCGGCATAGTCGCGATAAAAACGCACGCAGCGGTAGCAGGCGATGCAGCGATTCATTTCATGGTTGAGAAACGGCCCGAGATACTGGTTTTCGTGGGTTCGTTTGGTGAAGCGATACTTGCGCTCGTGATGGCCGCTCAGGTAGGTCATGTCTTGCAACTGGCAGTGACCGCCTTCTTCGCAAGTCGGGCAGTCGTGCGGATGGTTGCTCATCAGGAGTTCGATCATCGCGGCACGAAAAGCCTTGGCTTCGGCGTCATCGATGGCAATGTAGAGCTCGTCGCTGGTCGGCACCATGCACGACATGACGATACGTCCCTTGCCCGCTTTCGCGTCTTCCGCGTTGGCAAACTGTTTAACCGCGCATTGACGGCAGGATCCCACCGCGCCAAGGGCTGGATGATAACAGAAATACGGCACCTCGAGGCCCAATGACAAACAGGTTTGCAGCAGATTTTCGCCATCTTCCACGGTGTAGGTTTCGCCGTTGATATGAATGTCCGCCATCAGCATGCCTCCCCTTCTTCGACAGTCGCCGGCGCAGCGATCTTCGCCTCGAACTCGGCACGGAAATAACGCAACGCGCTGCGCAGCGGTTCGACCGCGCCGGGCGCGTGGGCGCAGAATGTCTTGCCGATCCATAAATTTTCGCCAAGCGCGGCGAGCGCCTCGATATCGCCGTCACGTCCGGCGCCGGCTTCCATCGCTTTGAGAATTTTCAGCCCCCAAGGCAATCCGTCGCGGCACGGGGTACAAAATCCGCAAGATTCGCGGGCAAAGAATTCTTCCAGATTGCGCAGCAGCGCGACCATATCCTGGGTTTCATCGACCACCATCAAAAGGCCGGTGCCGAAACGGCTCCCCACTTTGTCGATCTGATCGTAGTCCATCACCGTATCGAGATGATCCGGGGTGAGAAAATCGCTTGAGGCGCCACCGGGTAGCCAGGCTTTGAGCTTGAGACCGTCCTGCATACCACCGGCACGCTCTTCGATCAGCTGCCGTGCGGTCAGGCCGAACGGTTCTTCCCAAAGTCCCGGAAATTTCACTCGCCCCGAAGCGCCGAACAGTTTGGTACCGAAGGTTCCGCTCTTGCCGTAGACCTTGCCGAGGTCTTTGTACCACTGGCTGCCGTTGACCAAAATCGCAGGCAAGTTGTTCAAGGTTTCGACGTTATTGACGACCGTCGGACGCCCCCAGGCGCCGGCTATCTGCGGAAACGGCGGTTTGTAACGCGGATTCGCGCGCCGCCCTTCGAGGCAGTTGAGCAAGGCGGTTTCTTCCCCACAGAGGTAACGCCCGGCACCGGTGTGTATATGAAGGTGAAAGCTGAAATCGCTGCCGAGAATGTTCTCGCCGATCAGATCGTGGCGCGCGCATTCATCAAGCACGCTCTTAAGACGGCGCGCCGCCTCGATGTATTCCCCGCGGATAAAAATGTAGCCGTGGGTAGCGCGGATCGCATAAGCGGCGATCAGCATCCCTTCAATCAACTGGAAGGGTAGTTTCTCGAGGAGAAGACGATCCTTGAAGGTGCCCGGCTCCATCTCGTCGGCGTTACAGATAAGGTAACGCGGCTTGCCATCCGGGGCGATCATGAACGTCCATTTGGTACCGGCAGGGAAGCCCGCCCCGCCGCGACCACGCACGTTGGCGTCCTTGATTTCTTCACCCACTTCTTGCGGCGTCATCGCGAGCGCCTTGCGCAAGCCGGCAAATCCTTTTAGGGATTCATAGGTGGCAAGATCGAGCACGGCCTCATGTGATTTGAGACGAAACGTCAGCGGTCGCGTGGTGATATCGGCCGCGTCGTCGATATAAACCGGAATCGGCGTCGTATTCATGAGTACCCCTCGAGAATTTCGATCACATTATCCGCGCTGAGATTGCCGTACGTGTCTTCATCGATCAGCACGGCCGGTGCCTCGTCGCATTTACCGAGGCAGCAAATCGGCAGCAGAGTGAAACGGTTGTCAACGGTGGTCTGCCCGTAATCGATGCCGAGATAACCCTTCATTTTGGCGATCACTTCCTCGTAGCCGGTCAGATAGCAAGCAATCGAATCACACAGCAAGATCACATGTCGCCCGACCGGTTTGCGGTAGATACGGTTGAAAAAGGTCGCCACCTCTTCCACATCGACCACGGAAATACCAAGCAGCGCGGCGACCGCAGCGGCTTTGTCGTCGTTTACCCAGCCGGTGCGGTGTTGCACGATTTTCAGCGCGTCGAGAACCGCTGCGCGTGGCTGTGGATAATGGGCGATACATTCATCGATTGCGGCGATTTCCGCGGCGACGAGGACGCTTGCGGGATCGATGGCGCTCACGGGACGTCTGTCTTGGATGATTTTCATGGGCACTCCTTAACGATCGACATCAGCCATCACGAAATCGATCGATCCCAGATAGGCGATCAGATCCGACAGCAGGCAACCGTTGATCACCGATGGAATCTGTTGCAGATGGGGAAAACTCGGCGTGCGGATGCGGGTGCGATAGCTCATCGTCGATTTGTCCGAAGTAAGGTAGTAACCGGTGATGCCTTTGGTGGCCTCGACCAGCATGCTCGTTTCTCCGGCAGGCATCACCGGCCCCCAGGAGACGGAAAGAAAATGGTTGATCAGGGTGTCGATGTCATGCAGGGTTTTGTCTTTCGGCGGCGGCACGGCAAGCGGATGATCCGCTTTGTACGGGCCTTCCGGCATATTTTCGAGGCACTGACGAATGATCTTCAGTGACTCGCGGATTTCTTCGAGACGCAGTATCGCGCGATCATAACAATCGCCGCGATCGGCGATCGGAATCTCGAATTCGAAATTTTCATAGCCCAGATACGGGCGCGCCTTGCGCAGGTCATAGGCCACGCCGGTCGCGCGCAGGTTCGGACCGGTCACCCCCCAGGCGAGCGCCTGTTTGGCGTCGTAGGCGGCGATGCCCTGGGTGCGCCGTTGCAGGATGCGGTTTTTCAGTGCAGCGGTTACGTATTCATCGAGGCGCCCTTCCATCCAGTCGAGAAATTCCCGGACTTTGCGTTCCCAACCGTTCGGCAGATCATGCGCCAGCCCGCCGATACGGAACCACGCCGGGTGCATGCGAAAGCCGGTCACCGCCTCAATCACGTCGTAGGCTTTCTGGCGGTCGGCAAACATGAAAAAAATCGGCGTCATGCCGCCGACGTCCTGAATGAACGTGCCGAGCAGAAGAAGGTGCGAGGTGATGCGGAAGAATTCGCTCATCATGATCCGCACCGTGTTCGCGCGCTCGGGGACCTTGATCGCGGCGAGTTTTTCCACCGCGAGAAGATAAGGCAGTTCGTTCATCACGCCGCCTAGGTAGTCGATGCGATCAGTGTAGGGAATGAAGGAATGCCAGGTTTGGCGTTCCGCCATCTTTTCCGCGCCACGGTGGTGATAACCGATATCGGGAATGCAATCGATGATGGTCTCACCGTCAAGTTGCAGGGCGATGCGGAAAGCGCCGTGCGCCGACGGGTGGTTGGGGCCTAAGTTGAGGAACATGTAATCTTCGTCACGGCCGCCGCGTTTCATCCCCCAGTCTTCGGGAACGAAACGCAGTTTTTCCTGTTCGCGATCGGTTTTTTCGGCGTTTAAATAATATGGGTCGAATTCGGTGGCACGGGCATGGTATTCCTTGCGCAACGGATGACCTTCCCAATATGCCGGCATCAAGATGCGCTTGAGATGCGGATGGCCAACGACATCGATTCCGAACATGTCCCAGACTTCACGCTCGTACCAGTTCGCGTTCGGCCAGAATTTCTGCACCGTCGGCACCGCAAGATCGTTTTCGTCAAGCGCCACCTTGACGCGAATTTCCGCATTGCGTTCCAGGGAAAGCAGTTGGTAGAACACGGTGAAATCGGATGACGGCAACCCGGAGCGCCATTCCCGAAGGCGTTCGTCGACAGCCGACAGATCAAGGAGCATAGCATAGGGCTGTTCGACCGTGCGCAAGCTCTCCATCAACGCGAGAAGATCGCCGCGTTCGACCCAGATCGTCGGGAAGTTTTCCGCGGTTCTCTGACGCAGGTATTTGTTCGGGTGTTTTTCCCCGAGCAGGTCGACAATGGCAAATGCCGCAGACAAGCTCGTACTCTCGCACATCATTCAATGCCGTCCGGAGAACTGAGATAGGTTTGTTTCCCGCGTTCTTCCTGTTTGCGTTCACGTTCCGCACGCATGATTTTCTTGTACACCCCTTGATCGCGCATCACTTTCGCAAGCGGACGGCGCTCCTCACCGATCGCGTCTTGCAACAACATCAGCGCCTGAATGAAGGCTTCGGGACGCGGCGGGCAGCCCGGAATGTAGACGTCCACCGGAAGAAATTTGTCCACTCCCTGGACGACGGAGTAGATATCGTACATACCACCGGAATTGGCGCAGGCGCCCATGCAAATCACCCATTTGGGCTCGAGCATCTGTTCGTAGAGGCGCTGGATTACCGGCGCCATTTTGACGAAGCAGGTGCCGGCGACGATCATCAGATCCGCCTGCCGCGGCGAAGCACGGATGACTTCCGCGCCGAAACGGGAAATATCGTGCACGCCGGTCAGCGAAGTGGTCATTTCCACATAGCAGCAGGAAAGACCGAAGTTAAAAGGCCAAATCGAATTCTTGCGCCCCCAGTTGGTGACAAACTGCATCATCTCCTCAAGACGGGTCATGGTGACGTTTTTATCCACCTGGGTTCGCAACGGATCATCGACGACAGTTTCCGTCTGCGCGGGATAGCTTGGCGTGTCGAGATCGGCGCGGATCAGGCGATACCGTCCATAAGTTTTGCTCATTGAGGAACCTCTTTTCGGTAGGTGGTTCCGCTCGATTGCGCGGGAATTTTGCCCATGCGATCGGATGCCAGGTCGGTGAAACCGTCGTAACGGCTCGCGGCGGCAAGATCGACTTCACCGTCACAGGAAGGAACACGCGATGGATCATTATACTCCGGTGCCCAATCCAAGGTGCCCAGGGCGAGTTCGTAAATCAGACCGATCAGCAGAACGGCGACGAACACGACTGCGACCCAGAAACCGCTCCATCCGACTTCGCGCACACTGGCCGCGTACACATATAGATAAAGTGCTTCGAGATCGAAAATAATGAAAAATATCGCCACCATGTAAAAACTGGCGGAAAAACGTAGTCTTGCCGTACCGGCGCCGATAATGCCGGCTTCATAGTTTTCCTCTTTGGCTTTTCCCCAGGCAATGCTGCCGAGCGCCCGGGGCACCCCGAGCATGAAAGCGCACAATCCCGCCGTCGCCGCCAGAAAAAAAATGGCCGCCCAGTTAAAAGGATCCATGCCATACTCCTTCACTTGTCATTTGCCTGTCCTTGATCCGGGTTCGGCGTTGAAGTGTACATCACTTTTCCGCGATCGAAAAAATCGTAATCACATTTTACAAAAAATTGGAAATAATATTATATCGTTTCCCCCTTCTTTATGGCTATTGCTTTAACAGAATAGATAAACGATTTTTTAGATATTGGATGATGATGATGATTATTATTAATAAATGCGTATTGCCTGTAAGATGCTACGCCCGAAAACGGCAGGAAAATCTCCCTTTCTTCCTGTACGCAGTGCGCTTTTCACCGGGGTGCTTGCGATGTGCGCCGCGATTGAGGCGACAAAGAAATCCCTCCCCGATACCGGTAAGGGTGGTACTTTTTGTTCGCAGACGGATTACAGTTGGTGGAGGAGTCCGCTAAAATATTGTCTTCTCAACGCTAAGGAAGGAACATGCGCAAGGTACTGATCGTCGGCAACGGAGGCCGCGAACACGCTATTGCTTGGAAACTCGCCCAGGATCACCGCGTTGGCCGTCTCTACGTCGCTCCCGGCAATGCCGGTATCTGCGAGCTCGAGGGGGCTGAAAATGTTCCGCTAACCGAGATTCCGGCGCTCATCGAGTTCGCCAAGAACAATGATGTCGATCTCACGATCGTCGGCGCCGAGACGCTTCTCGTCGAAGGTATTGTCGACCGTTTCCAGGAAAACGGACTGGCGATTTTCGGGCCGGACCGAAAAAGCGCGCGTCTCGAGGGGAGCAAGCGTTACGCGAAATCTTTCATGCAAAGACACGGGGTAAAGACGGCCGCATACCAAAGCTTCTCCGTGATCGAGGCCGCGCTCGACGCGCTCGGGCGTTGCCACTTTCCGGTCGTCGTCAAGGCGAGCGGACTCGCCGCCGGCAAAGGCGTTCTCATCTGCGAGGATCGTCAGACAGCAGAACACGCGGTGCGAAGTATCATGGCGGAGCGCCGCTTCGGTGAGGCCGGCGCCGAAATCGTCATCGAAGAATATCTCAAGGGATTCGAGGTTTCACTGCTCGGTTTCTGCGATGGTAACACGATCCTGCCGATGCTCTCCGCCAAAGACCACAAAACGATCGGCGAGAACAACACCGGCATGAACACCGGCGGCATGGGGGTGGTGGCGCCGCATCCCGAATTGACGACGGCACAATACCGCCAGTTCGTCGACGACGTTCTCACCCCGACAATGAACGGCATCAAGCGCGAAGGACTGCGCTTTTCCGGCGTCATCTTCTTCGGTTTGATGATCAACGAGGGCGGCGTCTTCCTGTTGGAATACAATATGCGTATGGGGGACCCGGAGACCCAGGCGATTCTGCCACTGTTAAAGACCCCCCTTCTCGATCCCATCGAAGCCTGTCTTCGCGGAAAACTTGCCGAGATTACCCTGGAATGGGAAAAGAAGACCACGGTCTGCGTGGTCGCCGCTTCGAGCGGCTACCCGGGGCAATACCGCAGTGGACTGCCCATCGAGCATATCGAAAAGGCGCGGTTTTTCAGTCAGGTTTTTTGGGCCGGCGCCAACGCCCACAATGGAGAATACTTCACGAGCGGCGGACGGGTGCTGAACGTGGTCGGAATCGCCGACACCCTGGAGCAGGCGCGCGCCCATGCCTACAGCGGCATTCGGCCGATCCGTTTCGAGGGAATAACCTACCGCACGGATATTGGATTGTCGAGCAATGAACAAAAAAATCTTGAAACGCTTTTGAACAATAACAAGCGATGAGCGCAAGCCTGTACGCAAACTCATCCCGGCCTGTTCGAGCCCATGGCGCAGCGGCAAAGTCCGCCCTATCTGTGGATCGGTTGTTCGGACAGCTGTTTCGCCGCGGAAACCCTGCTCGGCCTGCTCCCGGGCGATCTTTTCGTGCACCGCAACATCGGCAATCTGGTGCACGGCATCGATATCAATATTCAAAGCGTGCTGCAATACGCCGTCGCTTCCCTGCAAGTCACGGACATCATCGTTTGCGGTCACAGCAACTGCGGCGCGATCAAGGCCGCTGTCTCCGGAGGCGACCTGGGGGTGATGAACGGCTGGCTCGTGGCGATAAAGGAGGTTTATCACGCGCATGCGCACGAGTTCGACACCGTCTTTGCTCATCTGTCGCACCCAAATCGGCGGTTTATCACGCGCATGCGCACGAGTTCGACACGCCACCGACTGCGCGGGATCTCGACCGACTGTCGCGGCTTAACACCATCGCCCAGGTGGAGAACGTCTGCCGTTCGGCACCCGTGCGGCACGCCTGGGAAAATGGGCAGGCACTGAGCGTTCATGGTTTGCTCTATACCGTCGCCGACGGTCGTCTCCACGACCTCGACGTCTCGGTGAACGCGAAAGCGCGTTTTCAGGGAAACGACGGCATCGCTGGCAGCGCGTCACGAGACTGAGCGCTGTCCGGCGGCGAAACGGCCCTTAAGCGGCGTGTGTTGTATTCATCGCCCCAGCTTCCGCCAGTTGAGACGCATCGCGTTGACGATGACCGAAATCGAACTGAGCGCCATGGCGGCAGCGGCAATCACCGGGTTGAAAATCCCGCCTGCCGCAAGTGGAATACAAAAAAGATTGTAGAAAAACGCGAAAAAGAGATTTTCCCGGATCGTACGCATGGTTGCCCGCGCAATTTCGAGCGCATCGACCAATTGATTGGGCGAATGACGCATCAGTGTGGCGCTGGCGGCGTTTTCCGCGACATGGGCACCATCTTTCATCGCGAAACTCACGGTCGCGGCAGCAAGCGCGGGCGCGTCGTTGACACCATCGCCAACCATCGCCACCTTTCTCCCTTCCTCTTGGAGGACACGGATGGCATCGAGTTTCGCGCGCGGCGACATGCCTCCACAGGCGTCGTCGACGCCGAGCGCGGCGGCAATCGCATCCACTGTCCGCTGATTGTCGCCGCTCATGATCCGCACTTCGATTCCGCGAGCGTGCAGGCGAGCGACCGCCGGTTCACTCTCGGACTTCAGAGCGTCGGCGATGATGAACGCGGCTGCCGCTTTTTCGTCGATGCCAAGGGTGACGATACTTGCCCTCTCGGCGATAGAGAGCAATGGCGGCGGAATTTCCATGCCGGTGTACGCCGCTTTGCCGACACGAATGCGGCCGATATCGGCGATTTCGCCGGCGATTCCCGCGCCAACCACGGTTTGCGGATCGTCGACCGGCAGTAGCGGCAGTTGCCGCTTTTCCGCCGCCGCGACGAGCGCCTGCGCGAAAGGATGGTTCGCGTGTTGTTCGAGGCTCGCCGCGATCTGGAGCAGGGTATCTTCGCCGAGGCGGCTGTCTTCAGCGGTATGGACGGCAAGCAGTTCGGGGCGGCCTTGGGTCAAGGTGCCGGTTTTGTCGAATACCACGGTATCGATACCTCGCGCCGCTTCCAAAGCCGCGGCGTCGCGAAACCATATTCCATGCCTTACCGCCTGCCCCATGCCCGCCATGATCGCCGCCGGTGTCGCCAGTCCAAGGGCGCAGGGGCAGGCAACCACGAGTACGGCAACCGCGTTGACCATGGCTTGAATCACATCGCCACGCAACCACCAGTTCATGGCAAAAGTCAATAATGCGAGAACAACGACGACAGGCACGAAAACACCGGCCACTTTGTCGGCGATTCGCGCAATCGGCGCTTTCGAGCTTTGCGCTTCGGAAAGCGCATGCATCATGTCACCGAGAAAAGTCTTCTCGCCAAGTGCCCGTGCCACGTAGATGCCGCTGCCTTGCGTGACTTGGGCGCCGGCGAGAACGGGAGCGCCGGCCGCTTTTTCCACCGCCGCGGATTCACCGGTAAGATGGCTTTCATCGCAGAACAGATGCCCTTCTTCAAGAAAGCCATCGGCGGCGATCCGGTCGCCCATCCTGGCGCGGAGGAAATCACCGTAACCCACTTCATCGAGGGGAAGATTTCGCCACCTTCCGTCACGTTTGACGGCCACATGCGCCGGAGTCATTCGCAGGAGTAATCCGAGGCTGTTCAGGCTCTCCCGTTTGCCGCGGGTCTCGATCCCCTTGCCGATACCGACAAAGGTAATGATCATCACGGCGGCTTCGAAATATAGCGGCAGACGCTCCCCATCTCCGCTGAGATAGACCAGCGCGGAATACAGATAAATCGTCACCGTGGCGAGGCTGACGAGTACATCCATATTCGCCGATCCGCTACGCAGGGAAGCGAGCGCACCGCGGTAAAACGGCCAGGCGAACCATAATTGCACGGTGCTCGCAAGAAAAAATTGCAGCCACAGGGGCAACTCCCATTGCCGGCCGGCGAGCTTGTCGATCAGAAACGGCGCAGAGAATACGATCAACAGCCACAATCGCCACTCTATGCCTTTTTTCGGGCGGTCGCGGAAAATTTCACTCGGATGAATTTGTCGCGCCCCATAGCCGGCTTTTTCGATCCAGCGCTCAATTTGTCGCGGCGTTGCCTGTGTGTCGTCGTATCGAATTCGTGCTTCTTCGCTGGCGAAATTGACCGCTACCGTCGAGATCGGCGTCTGACTTGACAAGGCTTTCTCGATCCGCCGCGCACAACCCTGACAAGTCATGCCGTCGATGTGATATCTAATTGTTTCGCTTGCCATTTTCTCTTCTCCTTGCAGCATATGTTGCCATCGCAAACCAATCGGCAGCGGCAAAGTTCTCGCCAATCGTTGTAGCACTTGACGAACCGATGTTCTCTATCACCCTTGCTTTTGCTATGGACAGCTACCGTAAACCTTGACCTGATGTTATAGTCAAGGCGAAAATCGGTGAGGAAAATATGCTGACGATCGGCGAAGCAAGCAAGGCGAGCGGTCTTTCCGCGAAAACCATACGTGATTATGAAAAAGCGCGTCTCCTGCGAGAGGTAAAACGCAGCACAGCGGGCTATCGTTTATATCGTGACGAAGACATCGCCACCCTGCAATTCATCCGCCGCGCAAGAGAAGTGAATTTCTCCCTGCAACAAATTGCCAGGTTGCTACGATTGCGCCACGATCCCAGACGGGAAAGCCGCGAAGTGAAGGCGTTGGTCAGCACCCATCTTCAGGAAATCGAAGGCAAACTGGCGAGCCTGCGACAAGTGCGAAATACCTTACAGCAATGGCACGACGACTGTCGCGGCGACGCATCCGCCGAATGCGCCATTATCGAGAATATCGAGCGCGGCGCGCTGGATGATCGGACATCGCGGTGATGAAGATCGCGCCAAACGGCGTCGCGGAACATCCCTTTTGTCCGCGAAGCCTCGGATAGCGCCGCGTTCAACGGTAACCGTCGGGATTTTGCTTTTGCCAGCGCCAGGTGTCGGCCATCATCTGCGACAGTCCGCGCCGCGCTTTCCAGTGCAGTTCTCTTTCGGCTTTGCCCGGATCCGAATAGCAAATGGCGATATCGCCGGCGCGACGAGGCGCGATCTTATAGGGTATCCGCCGCCGCGATGCCGCGGCGAAGGCCGCGACCATTTCCAGCACCGAGTATCCTTTGCCCGTGCCGAGATTCCAAACGCGCAGGCCCGGCGCCTTTGCGATGGCCAAAAGGGCATCGAGATGTCCCTGGGCCAAATCCATCACGTGAATGTAATCACGCACACCGGTGCCGTCTTCGGTCTCGTAATCGTCACCGAAAATGGAA
Organism: Cardiobacteriaceae bacterium; assembly: GCA_965277745.1. Classification (GTDB taxonomy): domain Bacteria; phylum Pseudomonadota; class Gammaproteobacteria; order Cardiobacteriales; family Cardiobacteriaceae. The sequence goes on along the minus strand of OZ255837.1, from coordinate 1,633,060 downwards.
AGTTCCGGCAGCGCGCCGATCGCGACTTTGGCGATATACGGCAACAGATTGTTCGGAATCCCCTTGGGATCTTCCCCGATTCTGCCGCTTTCATGAGCACCGACCGGATTGAAATAGCGCAGCGTGGCAATGTGCCACTCGGGATCGGTAAACATCAAATCGGCGAGGATTTCTTCGATCATCAGCTTCGACCGTCCGTAGGGATTGGTCGGCTTGCCGGTCGGGCAGGTTTCACGGATCGGAACTTGCCGCGGATTACCATAGACGGTCGCCGACGAACTGAAGACGAAGGTTTTCACTTGCGCCGTCTGCATCGCCGCGAGCAAGGTAAGCGCGCCGGTGACATTGCAATGATAATACTCGAGCGGTTTGCGCACGCTTTCTCCGACCGCTTTCAGACCGGCGAAATGAAGAACCGCCGTAATCGGGTGAAGCGCGAAAAGACGATCCAGTAAAACGCGATCACGGATATCGCCTTCGACAAAGGTGAGCGACTTGGCGGTAATTTCCTCTACCCGCTCTACAGAGGTCCGAGTGCTGTTCGACAGATTATCGAGCACCAATACGTCATGGCCTGCTTCGAGGAGCAAGAGCGCCGTGTGTGAACCGATGTAACCGGCCCCGCCCGTAACGAGAATCATCGATACCTCCTATCAGCTGATGCTATGAAAGCGATTATACCTTACCCGCGCCGTTTTCCTGGCGACCGCCGCAGCCTTGCGAGGACGCGACTTGAAACCGTTATCCCCCAAGGTAGGCGGTTTTGATCGTCGGCGAAGCGAGAAGATCGCTCGCGCGGTCATGGTGGGTAATCACCCCGACTTCGAGGACGTAACCCCGATCGGCGATTTGCAATGCCTTGTAGGCGTTTTGCTCGACCAGCAAAACGGTAATTCCCTGTTTGCAGATATCGCCAATGACCTCGAAAATCTGGGTGATGACCAAAGGGGCGAGTCCGAGAGACGGCTCATCGAGGAGCAACAGTTCCGGTGCCATCATCAGGCCACGCCCAATCGCGAGCATCTGCTGCTCACCGCCGGACAAGGTACCCGCACGCTGCTTGCGGCGTCTTTTCAACTGCGGGAAAAGCGTATAGATGCGTTGTAAATCGCGGGCGAGCGTCGCGCCCTCCTGGAAAAAGCCGCCGATCTGAAGGTTTTCCTCGACCGTCAAACGCGAGAATACCCGTCTGCCCTCCGGTACCAAGGCGATGCCCCGGCGACTGATGATATGAGTCGGCGAACGGGTGATGTCTTCCCCGCGATAAAGAATCTGCCCGCTTGTCGCCTTGGGATCGCCGAGGATGCTGTTCATCAGGGTGGATTTCCCCGCGCCGTTGGCACCGATAATGGTGACGATTTCTCCCCTGTCGATGTGCAAAGAAGCCCCTTTCAGCGCCTCGATATGGCCGTAGAAAGTGCGTAGGTCGCGCACCTCCAGCAAAGGACAGGCAGACATCAGGCTTCTCCCAGATAGGCTTTGACCACCATCGGGTTTTCGCGGATTTCCTGTGGCGAGCCGTAGGCGATGGGTTTGCCATGCTCCATCACCATGATGTGTTCGGAAATTTTCATGATCAGGTTCATATCGTGTTCGATAAGGAGCACGGACAAGTCGTATTCATCACGCAACATGTCGATGAAACCGACCAGTTCGGCGGTCTCGCTGGGGTTGAGACCGGCGGCGGGTTCGTCGAGGATGAGCACTTTCGGCTCACTCATCATGCACCGCGCGATTTCCAGGCGCCGTTGCTGCCCATAGGCGAGATTTCCCGCTTCCTGGTTGGCGTGATCGAGCAAGGCGAACGTTCGTAACCAATGCGCGGCGACTTCCTTGGCCTTCGCTTCGCTGCGACGAAAATCAGGCGTACGAAAAATCCCGGAAAAATAATTGTGATTGACGTGATTGTGACGGGCGATCAGAAGATTTTCCACTACTGTCATTTCCTCGAAAAGACGGACGTTCTGAAAGGTTCGAGTCAATCCCGCGCGGGCGATGATGTGACTTGGAAAACCGGTGATCTCTCTCTCGCCGAGAAAAATCTCTCCGCGTGTCGGTTTGTAAAAACCGCTGATACAATTGAATACCGTCGTTTTCCCCGCGCCGTTCGGTCCGATGATCGCGCCGATCTGGCCTTTTTGCAGTTCATAGTGGACATCCTCTACCGCGACAAGACCGCCAAACTGCATGCGTAGATTGTTTATCCGCAAAATGGCGCACGTCACGACAATTCCAGTTTCGGCCGTTGCGCTGGTATCAGTCCTTGCGGACGCCAGATCATCATCAACACCATCACCGCGCCGAAAATCAACATCCGGTACTGGGAAAATTCACGCGCGATTTCCGGAATCACCGTCAGCGCGATCGCCGCGAGAATGACACCGGTCTGAGACCCCATGCCGCCGAGCACGACGATGGACAAGATAATCGCCGACTCGATGAAGGTAAAGGACTCCGGGTTGACAAATCCCTGTTTCGCCGCGAAAAACGCCCCGGCAATGCCAGCAAAGAAAGCCCCCGTGGCAAAGGCGGTCAGTTTCACGGTGATCGGGTTGATCCCCAAGGAACGGCAAGCGATTTCATCTTCGCGCAAGGCTTCCCAGGCGCGGCCGATCGGCATCCGCAGCAAGCGGTTGATGATCCATAAGGCACACAGGCATAAAAAGAAAATGATCAGGTAAAGGAAGATCATGCGATAATTCGAACTGTAGTCAAGGCCGAACAACTGATGAAAGGGCACCATGCCTTCCGCTGCCCGTTTGGTAAAGACGATATGAAAAAGGCTGGGCGCCGGAATCGAACCGATACCCGCCGGCCCATTGGTATAGGTATCGAGATTGTTCAACAAAATGCGAATGATCTCACCGAAACCCAGGGTGACGATCGCCAGATAATCCCCGCGCAGGCGAAGCACGGGAAAGCCAAGCAAAATGCCCATTATCGCCGAGAGCAGCGCGGCGATCGGAAGACATACCCAGAAGCCACAGCCATACTGCTGCAAAATCGCATAAGTATAGGCGCCAATGGCATAAAAACCGACATAGCCGAGATCGAGCAGCCCGGCGAAACCGACCACGACGTTAAGCCCCAAACCGAGCATGACATAGATCAATGCCAGGGTGGCGATATCGAGCGTGCCACGCGAAGCGACAAACGGGATCACCATGCCGATCACGATCAACACGGCAAGCACCCAGGGACGATGGCTTTCCATGGCACTCGACAGGGTGAAGTGGCGTGAAAACCGCTTGCCCCTTGCCGCCATGGGCAAGAGCAACTGAATGAGAAAGACCGCAAGCGCGGCATAGGCGCTGTAGTGCCACTTTCCGCTCAGAGTCAAGCCCTGCGCGCTTTGATGAATGCGAATACCGAGAATCGGCAAGGAAATGAAAAAGGTCAACAAGGCCATGAAAACAGCCTGTCTCAAAGCATGCGCCATCAGACTTTCTCCACCTCCGGTTTGCCGAGCAGCCCGGTCGGACGAAACAACAAAACGAGAATCAACAGGGAAAATGCGACGACATCTTTGTATTCACTGCTCAGATAGGCGGCCGTAAAGCTTTCCGCAAGCCCCAGGAGGAGACCGCCGATCATCGCCCCGGGAATCGACCCAATGCCGCCGAGCACCGCGGCAGTGAATGCTTTCATTCCAGCGAGAAAACCCATATAGGGGGTGACGACGCCATAATACAGCGCCACCAAAATACCGGCGACCGCCGAAAGCGCGGCGCCGATGACAAACGTCAGGGAAACGACCTTATCCACATCGATACCGAGCAGCTTCGCCATGCCGAGATCTTCCGCGCAGGCACGACAAGCTTTTCCGATGTTCGATTTTTGGATGAACAGGGTAAGACCGAGCATGCTGAGCACCGTGATCGTAAAGATGATTCCCTGCAACACGGAAATCGTCAGGTGGGCCGGCGTATCGACGAACAGTTCCCAACGATCGGAGAGGACCGGCTGAAGCGCGAGATTTTTATTGCTCTGTCCGTTTGCCACGTAATTCTGCAGAAAGATGGACATGCCGACGGCCGAAATCAGGGGAACGAGGCGGGGACTGTTACGCAGCGGCTTGTACGCCACTTTTTCCAAGGCGTAACCGTAACCACTGGTGACAACGAGGGTGACAAGGAGCGCCAGAATCAGCGTCAGGGGCAGAAACGCGATACCAAGAAGCGGCAGGCCGACGATCGCAACGATTGCGGTATAGGCGCTGATCATATAGATTTCGCCATGGGCGAAATTGATCAGGCCGATGATTCCGTAGACCATGGTATAACCGATAGCGATCAATGCGTAAACGCTGCCCAAGGTAAGGCCGTTGATCAATTGTTGCGGCAGATCGTACATCAAGATGTTTGCGTAAAACCCGCCACGAAAGAGCGCTCATCCGCGACGGCGTTCATCTTCTTTATTCGCTTCTCAGGTCGCGGCTGCCATCGACATTCAATGTGTAAATCACCGATTCGAAGTCTTTCATATCGCCGTTTTTCTGATAGGAAATCGCGCCGATCGGGGTGAGGAAAGTGGCTTTGTGCATTTCTTCGGCGACGAGTTCCGGATCGTTGCTTTTCACTTTGTTGGCCGCCTCCACCATGACTTGCACGGCCGCATATCCCGGCAAGACAAATGGACCGGAAGGATCTTTGCCGGCCGCCTTGAATGCTGCGACCAATGCGGCATTTTTCGGATCGCCGGCGAAATTCTTCGGTACGGTTGCGAGAATGCCATCGGCAACGTCTCCGGCGATCGCAAACAAATCCGGGTTATCGATGCCGTCAGCCCCCATATATTGCGGTTTGAATCCCTGGTCGGCCCCTTGACGGATAATCAGACCGAGTTCCGGATGATAGCCGCCCCAATAGACAAAATCGATATTGTTTTTCTTCAGTTTGGTGATCAGGGCGGAAAAATCGGTCTGGCCGCGATTGACCCCTTCGAAAATGTCGACCTCGATGCCTTTTTCCGTCAAGACCTTTCTCACCCCTTCGGCAAGCCCCTGACCGTATTGCTGCTTGTCATGGAGAAGCGCGATGTGTTCAGGTTTGAGCACATCGGCGATATAGTGGGCGCTGGTCGGCGCGCTTTGCGCATCGGTACCGATAGTACGGAAAATCGTGGTATAGCCTTTTTGGGTCAGCATCGGGCTGGTAGCGGCGGGGGTTACCATGACAATGCCCTCTTCATCGTAGATTTCCGCCGCCGGCAGCGTGGAAGACGAGCAGAGATGACCGACGACAAATGCGATGTGGTCATTGACGATCTGATTGGCGACGGACACCGCCTGTTTCGGTTCACAGGCGTCGTCGAAAATCTTCGCGACGATTTTCTTGCCATTCATCCCCCCCTTTTTGTTCAACTGTTCGATCGCCATTTGCGCACCGGTATTTTGCATCGTGCCGTACTGGGTGACCGGGCCGGTTGTCGGACCGGCAAGTGCGATCGTAATCGTATCCTGTGCGAAGGCGGCCGGGAAAACGCCGGCGCACGCCAAGGCGAAAAGCATCTTTTTCATCATTTTGTTCCTAACTCTGTTGCGAAACTTGAACTATCAGTAAATTTTCAAAATAATACCGATTTGCGCCCACTTGATGAAATAGGTAAGACAAGGTACCTGTAACGCAAGGGTCGTATCATATCCAGATACCTGACCCGCACCACCAAGCGTCGCGAAACGTCTCCTCTCAAGGCGTGATACGCAGTGTGAGCGATATTTTCCTCTCTCCACCCTCGCGAAGAAGCGGCCATCGTATCGAACGATTTTTCGAGCTACCTTACCAAGGTGCGCCAGATCGACATCGAGAAGGCGACATATCAATTATATTAGGGGCTGTACAGACAATCAATTGAATTTACCGTTGACCAACTGTCTTCATTGCGTCGTGATGCGATGGCCTTTTGTGGTCAAAATGCCACTCGCATTCCTTAAAAAATAGGCGATAAAATAGAAAGATCAATACAGATACCAACAAGTCTAAACCAGATAATTCGCCTCTTGCAACAAACCCGTAAACGAACTTTCCGGTGGCAGCGACACCTGCTTCTGATGACGACCTCGGATTTTCAGGCCATGGTCTCGATGGGCCGACCGCGGGACTCGATTGCCGCAATCGGCAACGCATTCGGAGTATCTTGTTCGATCTTGCGCGCAGTGACATGATGAGATTCTTGTTTATCTCCCCGTCTGCCGCAATATTGCCGTGAAGGTATGGTCAATCGGCGATATCGGCCGCTACGATGTCGCTGCGACAACGCAGGTGTTGAGTGAATAGGCCATTTCCACCTTGTAAGCGATTTATCCGCTTGCTTGTGACAATAATGTTTCCAATTTCGTTTACTATTATCGGACCCCTCTTGAGATGAGCGAAAAACCGCCGCGACGCTTCATCCGTTTCAGTGAAAGCGCATTCAGAACACCGACGCCATGCTGGTCAGCTTGATCATTTGTCTGCGTGAAGGACTCGAAGCGGCGCTTATCGTCGCCATTATCGCCGCTTTCCTACGCAAAAACGGCGGCAGTCTCTTCGCTATGTGGGTCGGGGTAGCGCTTGCCGTGCTCTTATCCATCGCCTTGGGCGTCGTTTTGAAGGAGATGGAAAGAGAACTTCCCCAAGCGGGTCAGGAAGCCATGGAAGCGATCATCGCGATCATCGCGGTCTTCTTCGTGACCTACATGATCCTGTGGATGAACAAAAACGCCCGCACCATGAAGCGCCAACTTCAAGGCAAGGCGCGAACGGCACTGCACGGAGCGGGTGGCTTGGGTCTTGCTGTGATGGCCTTTCTCGCGGTGATGCGGGAGGGTTTCGAGACCAGTATATTTCTCCTTGCGGCTTTATCGGTCACGAAATCAGCGCTCTTGCCATTTGTCGGCGCCGTGATCGGTTTACTGTTGGCGGTTTCCATTGCTTATGGCATTTACGCCTATGGGGTCAGAATCAACCTGTCGCGTTTTTTCCGCGCGACCGCGGCATTTCTGATTCTTGTCGCCGCGGGGCTCGTTTTCTCCGCCTTGCGTTCCGCCCACGAAGCGGGCTTGCTGAACGCCGGTCAAGCGCAGGTTGCCGATCTCTCCTGGCTCGTCGCTCGCGGTACCATTCGCGAAGCTTTGATCACCGGCATGCTCGGCATCAGCGCCGACCCCCGTCTGATCGAAGTGCTGGGATATTTCGCCTACGGCGTTCCCGTCACCCTTTATTTATAACGGCCCGCCGCCCGTCCTCTTTCACCACGAAAAGCCGCTTTCCTGCGCCTCGCTGTGGGAGGAGGACTTGCGCTTGTCGCATTCGCACTGGCCGTTATCTTATCCCCGCCCGCCAAGATACAATCTCCCGATTGGGCGCCGCTTGTCGCGGCAACGGACAAATCCGCTTCCCTTATCGGCAAGGCGCGGCTGGACCCTGTTTCGGGAACGACCGAATGGGCCTTTACCGCCCGCTTCGATCAAGACGATGTGTCTTTATCGCTCGCGCTGCCCAAAAGCGATTGCCATTCACAATCGAGCGCGCGCGGTGTCGCGATAACGACCTGCGTATCGAGACGAACGATGCCGCTTGATAACGCCCCTTCCGAGTTACGTTTCGAGCAACTGAGGGCGATGACCAACGGGCGGATACCGATCGGTTTGAATCCGCACCGCCATCCCGGTCCTTTCGCCGCGCGCTGGTCGATGCATCGCGAGCTTACCGTCAAGACAGCGGGGGACATCCTGCTCGATGCAAGCGGACGTGACACGGCCATCTTGACGCTTTCCGGCGGCGGCCTCGGCACGCCACGTACGATTACCGTCACCGGCGCGAATCCTTTCGTGCCGATACATGACTGGCGCGTCCTGCCAAGCTACACCGACCGCGTTCTCCAATCTCTGGAGCGCATCGCGGCAAAACGCGCGGAGCGGCATTTCTGGGCCGTTCAATTGCCGATTTTTCTCGCCATCGTCGTCTTGATTCTGCTGGCTTCGGCATATCCGCTTCTTGGGTTACCCAAATCGTGCTCCCCGCAGCGACAGCGGGAAAGTACATAAACGATTGGCCAAAGGCCAATTTTGCGTCCATTCAAATGTAAGGAGAATAGATCGATGCACACAACCTTGACACCCGTCTTGCGCCTTGCCGCTGGATTTTCCCTTTGTTTTGCGCTTGCGCAGACAGCCACCGCCGCTGCCGACGACCTCGCTCCGGTCAAAAACGGGGTTTCGCAGGTGCAAATAACCTTGAAAAAAGGCGACAGCGGCAACGCCTGCGTTCTCGACCATACGAGCGCCAAGGCCGGTCCGGTGACGTTCAAAGTGACCAACCGCAACGCCACGGCGATCAGCGAACTCGAACTGCTACTTGACAACCGCATCCTGGCAGAAAAAGAAAACCTCGCCCCTGGGCTGCCCACTGTCAGTTTCACGAAAAACCTCTCTGGTGGCGCCTATTCAATTTATTGTCCCGGGGCGAAAGAGGACATGGTGGCGTTCAAGGTCATCGGTACCGCCGCTCCGCGCGCAACGGGCAGCACCGCCGAACTGCTCGCTGAAGGAGCCAAGGGCTATAAGGATTATGTGGACAGTAATGTCGACGCCATGGTGGTTGCGGTGACGCGCCTGAAAAAAGCCATCGACAATGAGGACCTTGCCGCAAGCCAGGCGCTTTATCCGCTTGCCCGTCCGTTCTATGAAAAAATCGAGTCCTACGTAGACCTCTTTGTGTTGCCCGGTTTCGCCGCGACCGACAACCATGGAAATCTCGATTACCTAATCGACATGCGCGCTTCCAATCTCGATCCCGAGGTGGGTTGGCATGGTTTTCACGCCATTGAACGCGATCTGTTCGGAAAAGGGGAGATAAGCAGCACGACAAAGGCCCTTGCCGCCGAACTGCACCGTAACGTCAGCCAACTCGATGATCTGGTGAAAGAACTGACCTATCGCCCCGAAGACCTGGCCAATGGCGCCGCCGATCTCCTCGAAGAAGTTCAGTCGACGAAGATCACCGGCGAGGAGGAAGCCTTCAGTCATTATGATCTGATCGATTTCGTCAAAAACGTCGAGGGCGCCGAACAGGCGTTCGTTCATCTGCGCCCCGGACTGGAGAAGATCGATCCTGATTTGAGCGAACGGGTAAGCGCGGAGTTCGCCAAGGTCAAAGCGATGATGAAGGAATACAGGGATCCCGAAATTCCCGGAGGCTACAAACGCTATACCGCCGAACTGAAAGCGTCCGATGGCGGCAAACTCGCCAAACGGATCCACGCCCTTCAGGAACCGCTCACACGGATCGCCGAAAAGATCGCGATGGCCCAATGAATGATCAAGCGGATAAGATGATGAAAAAACACAACGCAAAGGCCCCTTTCTCCAGGCGAAGCTTTCTTGCGGGGACAGGCGGTATTTTCTGTCTCAACGCGGCCGCTCAGGCGGCCGTTCAAGGGCACATGCCGCCTGACCCCAAAGGCTCAAAACAGACGTGCAGTTTGATCGACCTGCAACAAAAATATCCCTTCTTCGGCAGCGGTGCGCAAAGTGGTATCGCAACACCACAGCAACGTCATATCGTCTACATGACTTTCGATCTGGCCACGACCAAACGCGCCGATTTGCAACGCCTTCTCGCCCGCTGGTCGGCGGCGATCGCCGAGCTGATGGCGGGAAAGCTCGCTGCGACGCCGGTCGAACCGAAACATTGGAGCGGGGTCGCCCTGGAAACACCCGAGGCTTTGGGGCTAAGCCCCGCCGCTTTGACCGTAACTGTCGGCCTCGGCGCGAAAGTATTCACCGACACCTATGGTCTTGCCGAGCAACGTCCCCCCCTGCTGCGGGCGTTGAAACAGCTTCCGAGCGATAATCTGAAACCGGCGTCAAGTGGGGGTGATCTGTCTTTGCAGGCTTGCGCCGACGATGTTCAGGTGGCCTTTCATGCCATACATTTTCTCGCTCGTATCGCCAAGATGATCGGCGCAGCGGAGATTCGTTGGATGATGATGGGGTTTTACTCCCCCACCTGCGAGGAAGGCGGAACCGCACGTAATTTGCTCGGCTTCAAGGACGGAACAAGGAACCTTGTCGAAACAGCTGATTTCGACAGATACGTCTGGGTTAAAAACGGTCCCGCTTGGCAACATTACGGCAGCTATCAGGTCGTACGTAAAATAAGAATGTACCTCGAAGCCTGGGATACCGACCAAATCGGTGACGTGAATGAAATATTCGGTCGCCACAAGGAATCCGGCGCGCCGCTTTCAGGGCACGATGAATTCGATGCCCCTGATTTTGAAAAGAAAAATAGCGAAGGGGAGTTCGCCATTCCTGAGACCGCGCATATCCGCCTCGTCGCCCCCGAAAACAACGGTTTCATGATCCGGCGTAGGTCTTATAACTACTGTTCGGGAATCGATCGCAACGCTTCCCTCGATGCCGGCCTCCTGTTTATCAGCTATCAGAACGATCCGGCGCATTTCGAAACGCTGCAAAGCAAACTGGGAGCCTACGACGATTTGAACGAATATATCACTCACATTGGATCGGCGATCTTCTTCGTACCGCCTCGGCCGATGGAGGGCGCTTATATCGGCAAAGAAATGTTCGACCAGTGACGATGATAAAATCCCAAGTGGGATATCTGGGACAAACCCAAACAGTTGTCCTGTTATTTTCGACTTCGAGGCCGGAAATATGCTGTATTTACCGTCGCAGGGAGCGAGTATGGGCAAGGCTACGTTGTCGATGAAAAGACGTGATTTGGCGATTTTCTTCTTTGCCGAGACTTGCCTCCAAAAAATCGTGCGCTATACTTCCTCTTTGCCGCACATATATCGATTATGCTTGCCAATTGTAACATTCTGGCCATCGAATCTTCCTGTGACGAAACCGCTGTCGCCATCTACAATCCCGCCAAAGGGGCGCTGGCCAATCAGATTTTCAGCCAGATTGACCTGCATCGCGCCTTCGGCGGCGTCGTTCCGGAACTTGCCGCGCGTGATCACTTGAAACGCCTGCCGATTCTCCTCGGGCAGGCGCTCGAAGAAGCGCACCTGGATCTCCACGACATCGATATTATCGCCTATACGGCAGGCCCCGGTTTACTCGGTGCTCTGATGACCGGAGCCACCTACGCACGAAGCCTCGCCTATGCGCTCGACCTACCGACGTTGCCGATTCACCACCTGGAAGGTCATCTGCTTTCCCCCTTTCTCGCCTCCCCCCGGCCAAACTTTCCCTTCATCGCTTTGCTCGTCTCCGGCGGTCATACCCAGTTGCTCGCCGTAAAAGCCCCTGGCGAGTATGCCCTGCTTGGACAAACGCTCGACGATGCCGTCGGCGAAGCCTTCGACAAAACCGCGAAAATCATGGGTTTCCCTTATCCCGGCGGCCCGCACTTGGCGCGTATCGCGCGTCGCGGTGATCCGACGCGTTTTACGATGCCGCGCCCGATGAGCAAGCAAGCGAACATGAATTTCAGTTTTTCGGGACTCAAAACGCATGTCCGTTTGCTGATCGAGGAACAAGGAGACGACGCGCAAACCCGCGCCGATATCGCCGCCGGCTTTCAACAGGCGGTAATCGACACTTTGGTCGTCAAGTGCCGGCGGGCGTGGCAAGCCACCGCTTATCGCGATCTCGTCGTCTCCGGCGGCGTCTCGGCCAATCGGGCCTTGCGCGAAGCGTTGTGCGCGCAAGCCGATTCACGTCGCCGTGAAGTCTTTTTCCCGCCCCTTGCGTTATGCACCGACAACGCACTGATGATCGCGCACGCGGCAAGTTACCGACTGACACAGGCGAGCAGAAGCCAACTTGCAATCGAGGTGGCCGCGCGCTGGCCGCTCGATACGGAAAAGCAGGCGAAATCCGCACTTCCCCTCAAGGCCCCAGGCCAAGCGTAAAACCGTACCGTATCATTACCCTACCCAGCGAGAAACACCATGCGCCAGATCATCTTCGACACCGAAACCACTGGAATGAACGAAGCCGCCAACAACAAAGCCGAAGGCCATCGGATTATCGAAATCGGCTGCGTGGAACTCGTCGACCGCCTCCCGACCGGCAAGCATTTCCACTGTTATTTCAACCCACAGCGCGAAGTCGACGAGGGCGCGTTCAAAGTCCACGGACTGAGTAACGACTTTCTTGCCGACAAGCCCTTATTCGGCGCCAAGCTGGACGCACTGGAAGCCTATCTCGACGGCGCCGACGAGTTGATCGCCCACAACATCGCCTTCGATCGCCAGTTCCTCGATCAGGAACTCGCGGATGCCGCTCGTCCCTACAAACTGTCGGACAAATTTACCTTGGTCGATTCCCTGCGTCTTGCCCGCGACAAATTTCCCGGCGCGCGCAATTCTCTGGATGCGCTTTGCAAGCGCTACGGCATCGACAATTCCAACCGCGAGTTGCATGGCGCCCTGCTCGACGCCGAACTGCTCGCACACGTCTATCTCAAGCTCACCGGCGGTCAATCCGACCTGCTCTTGAAACCGCCCGCGCCCGCTTGCGAAAAGCGCTCGGCACATGCGCACCTGACCGCGGAGGTTCCTCTTGACTGGATCGCCGCGAGCGTCTCTGCCGAAGAACTCGCCGCCCATCGCGAAATCATCAAAAGCATCCGCGGAAAATAATCACTGATAGCGCTTACCGTTCACCTCTAACCAGCCATCGCGATGGTGGCCGCGTGGATCATGGTGTGTCCAGTGCAGGGTGCCGCCTTTTTCCGTATAAAGATAATCGCCGCCATAGGCAACGAGATCACCGACGGCGATCGCCTCCACACGCGGGGCGAGATCGATGTTGTGGGCGACGAGCACGCGCACACCCTGACCGACAGCGAGAAGAAAACGCTGATGACGGTCTCCCTGAGTATCGTCGGAGAGGACTTTGACAACCACCCCTTCTCCCTCGACAAACACGCCGCGCAGGCGTTTTTCATGTGCCCGCAAAAGGGCACGATTGCGCTCGGCAAGGGCGTCCGTCACCGCGGCGAATTGTTCCGCCTGCCGTGTTGCTTCGCTCCCTTGGTAAACACCTCGGGCCGCTTGATAGAAACAGGCGCCGGCAAGTGCCAGGGCGCCAAACAGCAGCCGTTTCCCTTGTCGAAAATTCTTCGCCATCAGCACCGGCGCCGCGTCATGAAAGACGAAAGCCCTTGCCGATCGCGGTTACCGCGCCCCGCTGATCCCGTCTTTCCATCCGTGCAAACAGTCATACCGTATTTGGCCTCGTCTTTTTCCAGATTCGCGCCACGCGATTGCCCCACATCCACAACTGATCGGCAGGGAATAGCGCACTGGTTCATCCTATGCGGAGATTTTCGCCGTATCACGCCATCGCAGCTCAGGGCAAAGGCATCGGTCGGAGGGAAAAGAGGCATTTTCTCTACAAACAGCCCAATGCCGCGCGCCTATCACCGCAGGGGAGGCAATGACACAAACACCAAGCCGGGAACGGCGCGTTGTCACCGGCGCGGGCAGCCCCCGCTCAAGCGGCGCGGATTTTTGCGATCAGCGCGTCGGCAAACGCGCTGGTGGAGACTTCCTCCGCCCCTTCCATGAGACGGGCGAAATCATAGGTGACCGTTTTCTCGGCAATAACTTTGCGATACGCCTGATTGATCTGTTCCGCCGCTTCCTGCCAGCCCATATATTCCAGCATCATCACCCCGGAGAGCAGCAACGAACTCGGATTGACCTTATTCATGCCGGCATATTTCGGCGCCGTGCCATGAGTGGCTTCGAAGACCGCGACGCGATCACCGATGTTAGCCCCCGGGGCGATGCCGATGCCGCCGACCTGAGCCGCGAGGGCGTCCGATAGATAGTCGCCGTTCAGGTTCAGTGTCGCAATCACGTCGTATTCACACGGGCGCAACAGCAACATCTGAAACATCGCATCGGCGATGCGATCCTTGATGACGATCTTGCCTTGCGGCGCTTTGCCGTCGTATTTGTTCCACAGATCCTCTTCACTGACGACACGCTCGGCGAATTCTTCCCTGGCCAATTCATAACCCCAGTTACGGAAAGCGCCTTCGGTGAATTTCATGATATTGCCCTTGTGTACCAAGGTGACGGAGGCGCGTTTGTGCTCGATCGCGTATTCGATCGCCTGACGGACAAGACGTTTGCTCGCGAAAGCGGAAACCGGTTTCACCCCGAGGCCGGCATTTTCGAAAAACTCGACGTGGAACGTCTCGCGCAGGAACGTGGCGAGCTTGTGATTGTCTTCACTGCCGGATTGAAATTCGATCCCGGAATAGACGTCTTCCGTGTTTTCACGGAAAATGACGACATCGATTTCTTGCGGCTTGCGCATCGGAGAAGGCACGCCGGGATAGTATTTGACCGGACGCACACAGGCGTAAAGATCCAGTTTCTGGCGCAAGGCCACGTTCAGCGAGCGGAACCCGCCTCCTACCGGCGTCGTCAATGGCCCTTTGATAGAGACGACAAGGTCGGTCAGTGCTGCCACCGTTTCACTGGGGAAATATTCTCCCGCATAGCGTTCGGCGGCTTTCTCTCCCATGTAGAGTTCACACCAGGCGATCCCGCGGGCGGCGCCATAAGCCTTTTCAACCGCCGCATCCCACACCCGCAAAGAAGCCGCGGTAATATCGGCGCCGATACCGTCTCCCTCGACATATCCGACGATAGGATGATCGGGAACAATCAGTTTGCCATTGTCGAAGCGAATCTTTTCACCGTGTTCGGGGTAGGTCACATGCTGCATCGGTTCTCCGGTTTTCCCTTGCGAAACTCGGCATTATAATCCTCGTCGAACGCGAAAACAATCGGCGATACGCGCCTCTTTTGGTATAATCCGCTGCCTGATTGAGCAAGGAATGACTTGATGACAGACAACATAAAACGACTGTTTCTCGGCCTCAGCGGACTTTTTTCCTGGGCCTTGATTCTCTTCGCCTGGTACTATCTGGAAAACACCCTGTATCTCGCCCCCTGTACTCTTTGCATCATGCAACGCGTGGCCTTCGCGCTCGTCGGACTGTTCTTTCTCATCGAGGCCCTGTGCTGGCCGAAGAGCACTTTTGTCCGCGTCATCCTGCGCAGCTGTACCTATCTGAGCGTCTTTTTCGGCATCGGTCTTGCCGCCCGTCATCTCTACATTCAAAGCTTACCGCCGGAGCAAGCGCCGGCATGTGGTTTCGATTTTTGGGGAACCCTGTCGCATGAAGGCTTTTGGGGCGGCATCTGGAAATCCATGCAAGGCAGTGGGGAATGCACGAGCACCGATCCCTTTATGGGACTCACTATTCCGACCTGGTCCATGGCCGCTTTCCTCTTCCTGCTCTTGATCGCCATCCTCTGCGGACAAAGACATAACTGATTCACGGTCATCAGCGTGGTGCGGCAAAAAACCGATCGCTCGATCATCGCTTTTCCTTCGAACCAGCACCATGGGGTACGCACCCATTGATCGACACATATCATCACCCTGCGAGCGGATGCACGCCGCACTTCGATAAAACGTTATGAGGCGCGCGAGGCGAACGCGTTTTGCCTCGACATCTTCTTACGCGACAACATTATACGAATTTTTCAAAAAATAATTTCATATTATCTTTTATTATCAAATTTTGTACTCTGTTATTATCGCCTTATTCGGTCAGACATAACACTTGGCAAAAAGTAAAATTACGAAGGCGAGGCAACCATGCAACTGGATCATGTAACCATACGGACACGTAATCTTACAGAGAAAAAAGCGTTTTTCTAAAAATCTTCGATCTCGAAGAAAGCCGAGACCGAAAATAATCCAACGCATTCCCGGTCACTGGCTTTTCGCCGATGACCGTCCGCTTATTCGCCTTTTCGGCTCGGCCGGTTAAGGATTCGACGGTTCAGCCGAGGCAATCGATCATGTCGCCATCAGGCTCGAAAACGACGGGGTATTCCGTGCTCCTGGCGGAATCCTGCTTGAGGCCGTGTTCTCCGAAGCGGTGCCAGCAAACGCCTCGGAAAGACGGTAAACCGTCGCAACGTAGAGAATACAAGCGGTTATGAGATCACTTTCTACATTGGGCGTCGCGATCAATGCGCGAACCCAAAGCGGCCCTTGTCACACGCCTTTGACATTAAAATCCCCCGGCGCCCTACCGGGGGTATCGGTTTCAAACGATCCGGCAGACGACGCTCACTTTTTCAGATCAAAGCGATCCGCATTCATCACCTTGACCCAGGCATCGACGAAGTCTCGGACGAATTTCTCGAAATTGTCGTCCTGGGCGTAAACTTCGGCGTAAGAACGCAGAACCGAATTGGAGCCAAAAACCAGATCGACGCGGGTTGCGCGCCATTTTTTCACTCCGGTTTTGCGATCGACGATGTCGTAGAGGTTGTTTCCAGCCAGTTCCCAGGAATAGGCCATATCCGTCAAATTGATAAAGAAATCGTTCGTCAGCACGCCTTCACGATCGGTGAACACCCCGTGCTTGCTCCCACCATGATTGGTACCCAAAACCCTCATACCGCCGACGAGAACGGTCATTTCCGATGCAGTCAAGCCGAGCAACTGGGTACGATCGAGCAGAAGCGCTTCCGGAGAGACCACATAGTCTTTTTTCAGCCAGTTCCGATACCCGTCCGCGATCGGCTCTAGGACATCGAACGAGGCGGCATCGGTCATCGCCTCACTCGCATCGCCACGCCCCGGCGCGAACGGAACGATGAGATCGACGCCAGCCGCTTGTGTCGCCTTTTCCACCGCCGCCGTACCGCCAAGAACAATCAAATCGGCGATCGATACTTTCTTGGCAAGTCCCGCTTGAATGCGCCCAAGGGTCTCGAGCACCTTGGCTAGACGCGCCGGTTCATTGCCTTGCCAATCTTTTTGCGGAGCAAGACGAATGCGTGCGCCGTTCGCGCCGCCACGCAGGTCCGAACCACGAAAGGTACGCGCGCTGTCCCAAGCGGTGTTGATAAGTTCGACGGCGGTCAACCCGGAATCAAGCAGTTTTCCCTTCAGTTCGGCGATTTCAGCGTCTGAAAGCGTGTAGTCGACGGACGGGACCGGATCTTGCCATATCAGGTCTTCTTCCGGTACGTCCGGGCCGAAATAGCGTACTTTCGGGCCCATATCGCGATGGGTCAGTTTGAACCAGGCGCGCGCGAAGATTTCGGAAAAATATTGCGGATTCTTCATGAATGTCTGACAGATCTCGTTGTACACGGGATCGATTTTCATCGCCATGTCGGCATCGGTCATGACCGGCTTGCAACGGATCGACGGATCCTCGACATCGACCGGCATATCCTCTTCGGCGATGTCGACCGGTTCCCATTGCCAAGCGCCGGCCGGGCTTTTTTGGAGTTCCCATTCATGTTCGAAAAGCATTTCGAACCAGCCCATGTCCCACTGGGTGGGATTTTGTGTCCAGGCCCCTTCGAGACCACCGGCAAGCGTATCGCGACCAATGCCACGGCCCTTGGTGTTTATCCAGCCGACGCCCTGATACTGGAGATCGCCGGCTTCAGGGTTCGGACTGAGATCGTCGGGATTGCCGTTACCATGACATTTTCCGATGGTGTGACCGCCGGCGGTCAGGGCAACGGTTTCTTCGTCGTTCATCGCCATGCGGGCGAAGGTTTCACGAACCTGCGCCGCCGTCTTGACCGGGTCCGGCTGACCGTTGACGCCCTCCGGGTTGACATAAATCAAGCCCATCTGTACGGCGGCAAGCGGATTTTCCATCGTCTCCGGCTTGAAAACATCTTCGTAACGATGGTCACTCGGCGCAAGCCACTCTTTTTCCGCCCCCCAGTAAACGTCTTTTTCCGGGTGCCAAATATCACGACGACCAAAGGAAAAGCCGAAGATCTTCAAACCGGCAACTTCATAAGCGATGGTGCCGGATAAGATCATCAAGTCAGCCCAGGAAATTTTGTTGCCGTATTTCTTTTTGATCGGCCAAAGCAAACGTCGCCCTTTGTCGGTGTTGATGTTGTCCGGCCAGGAGTTCAATGGAGCGAAACGCTGATTGCCGCTTCCCCCGCCACCACGCCCATCGGCCAGACGATAGGAACCTGCCGAGTGCCAGGCGACACGAGCGAACATGCCGACATAGCTGCCCCAATCGGCCGGCCACCATGTTTGACTGTCGTTCATCAATTGACGCAGATCGTTCTTGAGCGCTTCCACGTCGAGTTTTTTCAGCGCTTCTCCGTAATCGAAGTCTTGACCGAGCGGATTTGTCTTGGTGTCGTGCTGATGAAGAATGTCCAGATTGAGCGCGTTTGGCCACCAGTCCATGACCGAATCTCCCTGCGCCGTCTGACCATGCATGACCGGACATTTTCCTGTTGCCTGTTTTCCGTCCATTTTGTTTCCCCTGTTGTTGCCTAAGATGCCTAAAAAATTCCTGAACCAGGTCACATCGTCGTTCAAAGGTGATGTCAATCACTGAAGGGCAATTCCGATGTGGCGAATCAACCTGTTGTATGATTTATTTATTAGTATATAATAATGTATTATGATTTGCTAATTTAATATCCTATCCTGAAATCTGTCCACCTTCTTCCGCAAACTTTCTCGACAACGTTTCGTTATTTCCCTCTACTACCACGTGCAAAGCGGATTTTCCCTCACTGAGCGAACGCTTTCATCGCAAACGGCGATGATGTACGGTTCGCCCGGACAGGCAAGGAAAGATGACGAAGAGAACGGCATCACCACCGGGATCGGTTGTGCTGCGACGCCCATGTACGCTCGAAACGAATTCTCCGCATGTGTGACGGCCTTTGACTTGACGCTCGGCTTTCCGGTTTGCCGACGCTGTCGACCACTTGACGGGAAAAAACGCTTGCCCACTTCTACCGCCTTGCGCTACCATAGGCCGCCTACGTGCCAGTGTGGTGAAATTGGTAGACACGTCGGATTTAGCTTGTGTCTTTAAAAAATGAGTCCGCCCTGCCCGTAATGGCAGGTGAAAAAATTGGGTGGATTGTCTGGAAGGCTAAAGGTTCATTCGAGCCCATGCGAATCAGCAGCCGAGCCGTCGGATGACGGAAGGTTCAACGACTACCTGAACTGTAGCGATACGGTTTAATAACAGGAAGTAGCTTGTGACCAATGCACAAGTGAAACAGCGCCCAACACCCCAATGGGGGTGATGATATAGTCTAGCTACCGCGAAAGCGGATAGAGTAAGGTCAAAATCCGATGCCTTGACGGGCATGGCGGTTCGAGTCCGCCCACTGGTACCATCCTTCCCCAAAGTCTGGTCTTCGCGACTGGCTTTTTACTTGCAAGCACGCACGATCCGTCTCTTATCGCTGAGTGAAGTAACTTAGATTGTGTAGTCACGAGATATCTTCATGTAAAATGGCCTTTCTCAGTTATAGCAGCAAAATCAATGGCAGCACATCGCCGGCATGATATTTCAGATAGGTTTTGGGTGCTATTGGGACCCCATTTGCCCGGTCGTTCATTCGATGGCGTGACAAAGGGGTATGGGAAAGATCGATGGAGATATCGATCGATGAGCCGGATGACGAATGGCCGATGATCGACGCCAGTCATTGCAAGGTACATCCTCATGCGGCGGGTGCGTTAGGGGGCAATCAAGACATGAGTCGTACAAAAGGGGCCTCGACAAAAAATTGCATCTGGCCGTGGATGCGCATGGTCTGCCGGTCAGGGTTGTTGTTACAGAAGGGACAACGGCAGATTGCACTCAAGCCAGCCTCTTGATAGAGGGATTGACGGCGGAGTATTTGTTGGCTGATAAAGGTTACGATAGCAACGAGCTCATCGAGCAAGCGCTTTCACAGGGCATGGAGCCTATGATTCCGGCGAAGAGCAACCGTATCGCGAAACGCGAGGATGATAAAGACTTGTATCGATGACGTCACTTGGTCGAGAATGCTTTTTTGCACCTGAAACGTTGGCGAGTTATAGCGACGCGCTATGCCAAAAATACGGCATCGTTCCTGGCCGCCGTACAAATACGGTGTATTGCACCGTGGGCTGAAATCTCGTGACTACACTATCCTAGTCACCTGAATCTAAAGTTCGCCGCATAATGTTTGATCAGCACGTTGGCAAAAGCGCCTGACGGAGGCCAGGATTTCATCAGCAGATTTCGTCCATTTGAAAGGCTTTGGGTTCTCGTTGTGGCACTGAATGAATTTGGTGATATCGGCTTCCAGGGATTTGACAGAGGTATGCGCTCCCCGCTGTAACTGTTTGCGGGTGAGTTCGGCAAACCAACGCTCGACCTGATTGATCGATGATGCCGATGTGGGGGTGAAGTGGAGGTGGTAGCGCGGTCGGCGGGCGAGCCACGCTTTGACCTCCTTGGTTTTGTGGGTGGCGTAATTGTCCATGATGATATGGATATCCAGATCATCGGGCATATTGGCGTCGATTTCCTTCAGAAAGGACAGAAACTCTTTGGCCCTGTGGCGCTTGTAGCATTTCCCGATCACAAAGCCGCTGGCCACGTCGAGAGCCGCGAACAGCGATGTCGTGCCATGACGCACATAATCGTGGGTCTGCCGTTCGGGGATGCCGGGGGCCATTGGCAGAATGGGTTGGGAGCGGTCCAATGCCTGGATCTGGCTCTTCTCGTCAACGGACAACACCAAGGCCCGGTTGGGCGGCGAGAAATAGAGGCCGACGATATCGCGAACCTTCTCGACGAACAAAGGGTCACTGGACAGTTTGAAGGTATCGCTGCGATGGGGTTGGAGGCCAAAGGCATTCCAAATGCGGCGGATCGTCGTGTGTGACAGGCCTGTTTCCTTCGCCATCGAACGGATGGACCAATGGGTGGCGTCACGGGGCTTGCTGTGCAATGTCCGTTCAATGACCGCCGCGACCTGATCGTCTTCAACTGTGCGCGGGCGGCCGGGGCGTGCCTCATCGAGAAGGCCGTCCACACGATCCTTGACGAACCGCCGCCGCCACTTGCCCACCGTGTGCTCGTGAAATCCGAGCTCGGCTCCAACCTCCTTGCTCGAAAGCCCGTCGGCGCAACGCAGGACCATCCGGTATCGATCGGAAAAAGAACGGGGAGCCCGGTGTCGCCGAACCTGACGCTCAAGGTAGTCACGCTCCTCAGAACTCAAAACCAATGGCGGTGATGGCCGCCCCTTTCTGCCTGGCATAAAACACCCTCCGGGATAGTCAAACGTCCCAGAGTCTATGTCTCCTCAATCAATTTATGAAGCGATTTTCAGTTCCATATGACTAGGGCCTATTGACACTAATCATATCGATGATAAGGGGAAATTTGATGAATGCTTTGAACATGATATCAAGTTTCTCAAAGCGAGAAAATATCCGTCTAAAGCCTTCAATCCGCGAAAAAGACGCTCGATTTCATTACGTCGTTTGTAAATCTCTTTGTCATACTGCCAAGACTTCACGCGATTTGATTTGGGAGGAACGACAGGCTTAAAACCAAAGTCAAGCGCAAGTCGGCGCGTCTCGTCTCCCTCATAAGCACAAGCCATCACCAAGGGCAGGTTTTGTCGCCGATCGACCCAATCAGACAATAACTTTCGTCCTTCAACACCATCATGCGCATTGCCTGGGGAAAAGCTCAATCTCAGAGCGCATCTGTCATTGGCGGATAGCAAATGAATTTGGGGCTATCCCAGTTAATTAGTTAAGATATTTGGCAATCCATGGTTTTAGTTGCTGTCATTGTGTTAGTGGGTCAGGGTTGTTAAAACGCCACTCGCACTCTTTCAAAAATAGCCCAAAATGCTGCCGTGGGACACCGTTAAATTTACGCATGTGCCGCTTGGCTTGGTTCCAGAAGTTCTCAATACCGTTGATATGATTATGCCTGTCAGCAAACAGCTGGGAATGGTTGATGCGGTAGTGTTTAAAGCCTGAAACATCCAGCACATTATAGCCACGCCAGCAGTCGCAATAGACGATACTATCAGGCACAACTTTACGTACAATAAGAGGCAGTAACGTGTCTGATGAAGCATCAGGAATAATCTTTGTATAGGCCTGTCCGCCGCGCTTTAGCAGGCCAAATACGGGTACCTTGCCTGCCGCACCACGGCCTCGTTTACCTTTGCGCCGCCCGCCAAAATAGCTCTCGTCGACTTCTATCTCACCACCAAACACTTCCTCCTCTTTGCTGGCAAGCTCATATGTAATCACCTCGCGCAGACGGTGATAATAGTAGGCTGCTGTCTTCCGATTTACACCCGCCAATGCGCCAGCAACACGAGCCGTCGTCCCAGCCACAAAATGCTCTACCAGCTTCTCTTGCTTACACTTACTTCATCGGCTCTTCCCCATACCCATTTATAACACCCATCAGCATTATCTGGGACAGCCCCTAAAAATTTGCATCAGAAAGTAGATTGGGTTCATAGTTTATCGATTTAATAATCTTTATAGGATTGATATATATTGATATAATTATATTCCAAGGATTCAATTTCACTTGTCTATATAAGAAATTCGGACAGTGTTTCAGCTACTGCCCGATCTTAAATTTCTACCGAGATTTGTTCAAAATAGTCTCTAAATCATTTATGAAACATTAAAAATTTTACAAATCCTGTTTTAATATCAACTAGATATGAATTACCGCTGTAAGAATTCAATATCCAGTTTCCTCCACTATTTCCAATACCAACAAACATATTGACTGAAATTCCTCAATTTTTTCCCAAAAGCATTTTGACATCTAACTTTGGATTTGATTTTTGGCTAAATTTAGTGCCTTTTCTAAAATAGATAAATATAACTTTCTTAATATCTTTGTCTCATCTATGCCTGATTCTGGAAATTCTATTTTTAAATTTTCTATTCCTTCATCTTGATTCAATAAGGCAATAAATTTACCATTATAAAATATCTCAACGGTTAGCTCTGCATAGTCACAGTCACTAGTTAATAATATTTCGATTCCAGAATTATTCATGCGGAGGCTCCAGAAATCCTTTCATACTACCATCAGCATTAAACCTGACACCTCGGCCGGTATCTTTATCAAAGATATCCTTACCACCAAAACGGTTAATCTCTACAGATTTATTTTCACTTTTAAGTATACCCTCCAGAATATCTTGACCTTGCTGATTTCTAGACGCTGGATTACCGATAGATTTTGGGAAAACACTACCATCCCTATCGCCATGTTTCTGTAATGCTCTTCCAGCTTTTGTTAGTCTATTTTTTTATCCAATAGGTAACAGGCCAAAGATTTAGTAAACGATGAAAAATTGGTAGAAACTGAAACCTGTTCTATTAAAGAAAAAGTACTATCTTATGGGATGTAACATATGGATGTATACTATATACTATTATAATATCTTATTTAATATTTCTATTTTAACAATTTTTCTATGATAATTTCTCTTATAACAGAGGATTTCAATCTTATTTTAATCCATTCTTGTGAACAAAAGCATGTCCATGGATCTATGAATTCTGGAAGATTTTCTATATCATTTAAAAAATCATAAATATAATTTGATAAAAGTTTTCCAATTTTTGTTTTATTAGATTTAATCCAATCAGTTAAGTATAAGTCATCAATACGATTACACATCTCACCCCTGTTATTCTACTCAAAGATGGGGCTTGACTTTTTTGGGTCTTGATATTTGAACGTGATCCTATAGTGCCATCATCGTAGAATTTTGCACGAGGACTCATATTAGCACTTTCATCAACCCAAGTAATCTTTTCCGCAGCACGGCTAAGATTATCTAAACCTTTTTTGTTGGCTTCTAACGTTTTTAAAATTTGAACGTCACTACTTATCCTCGCCGCATCAAATACTCCTGCACTTGCCACACCCTCCCCACGCCCAAGCTGGAAGAGCCCCTTCTCGCCAACCGTCTTCCCTGTCCGCAGCGCGCCTTTACCGAGCGCCTGCACACCCTTACCAAGCGCTTGCGCGCCTTTCGCCGCCGGTACCACTTGCGCCGCCATAAGCGACGCCTGTATTGCGCTCATCCCCAGCAAGGGCGCCCCCATGTTCTGCCCGTACAAGGTGTTCAGCGCGTTTTCTGTGCCGAAATTGCCCGCCCAGGCGCTTTTCGCGCTGTTGCCCAGGTTGTACGCCGCGTCTTTCCCCAGCGTCCACACCCCTTCGCCGATGTTCCACACGCCTTTGCCGATGTTCCCCGCGGTGCGGATCGGGTGTCTCACCATTTCCCAGGTGTCGTCCTTGATTGCCCCGCCAACCGCCTTCACCGTGCCCCACGGATCGCTGATGATTTGTTCGCCAAGCGCCCCGCCGGTCTCGCTGGTTTTGTCTCTTACCCCCTGCCAGACACTTCTGGTGGTTTTCTCGCGCAGGGTGCGCCCGAGAAGGTCGTCATGGCTTTCGCTGTAGGCGAACGCCTCCCGCGCGTAGCGATCGGGGCGCCAAGTTTCGTCGTCTTCGACGCGGAACAGCGGGTGGTTTTTTCCGTCCTGGTCGAGGAAGGTAGATGTTGTTTGTTCTCCTTCGGCGGCGCTTGTCAGGTAGGCCGCCGCCGCGGTGTCTTCACCGTCGTCGAGTTGCAGCGCCCACAGGGCGTCGACGGTTTTCGCCGCCGCTACGGTCAGACGGGTGCGCGTTGGTTCGACACCAAAGGCCGACTGCAAGGTGAGAGCGCACAGTACGAAAATCAGTAATCGTGCTTGGCGTAATGGATACTTAAGTAAGCGCATGGAAAATTATTTGTTACCTTAAATAAGCAGATCAATAAGATAACATCACAACATCGGTTTTGATGTGACTGGTGAGTCATAAATTTCTGCCCAACCAACAGATTCAATATCGCTTTCTACAATGGGAAAGCTAATGTCGGAAATTTCTCTTATTAAGCGAGCTACATGTATATAAACAGGCAATTAATTAATTTCAAAAATAGAATAATTTAAATGTCTACTTGCAATAATAATATTATGTATATTCTATTCACCTAAATCATAAGGTTTCCCTAATATTAGCGGTTCAATTTCACAGCGTGCCTTTAGTAACGAAACAGCCAGAGTTTTGATTTAGCAAGGCAGCAGCATCACGATAATTTTTCACCTTTCTTGGATCAGTTCGAGACCAAGAGCGCCCATTCGCTACAGCTCCAAGGCATTTGAATAATTCGAACTATCTGCAGGGTGAGTTGTTACAACCGATAATTCACTATCTCTGCTGGGAAGATTTTTATCTAGTTGCGTATCTGGGCCAAGGTAACCTAGTCAACAAAAAACTTCACCTCACCGCAAGATCCAATTTTACTTTCTTTTCCATCTATCAATAATCTTATAGTACTGGAAAAGATAACAAGTTCTTTACCTGATTTTTTGAGACTTAAATCCCCGTCGCATTCCATTACCCAACCGTCGCCTAAATCTAGAACTAGAATACCCCCAATTTCATAACAATCTTTTAAAAAATATACATTATCTTTAGGACGACCTATCCACTGTCCACAAAAAAGCATATAGACAAACCCTACAGATGAGAACCAATCCTTAATTTTTGAAATCATAAACCTCTCCAGCTTCAAACCATTCAGGGTTCAACTTCTCTCTTGGTATCACTATTTGATCTCCCCCTCCCAGAACACTTTCAAAAGTTTTCGTATCTCCAACTTGTGGAGCAGCTTTACCTTTATAGAGGGTAGTTCCCGCCGGGACTTCTATTTTTACGTACTTCTCGGCAGTTCCACCCCATTCCGACAACAAAGCTGAATCTATTTTAGTCTGGTCGGGTCCTGCTGGTTTAACAGTTGTGAAATAAGAACCCTGTTGCCTAGAATTGCCGCCATACACTCGATATAAAGTTGTAGGTTTATCTGTAACTACTTCCGTATAACTTCCACTTCTGAATGTAGACGCAAACGATTTTGCGCTATTAGGGTCACCTAATGAGCCATGGTTAATCGGGTTATAATCAGTTTTCTTCCCTGAAATTCCCGTAAAACTATTATCTGGGCCAACCTTCTTCCCCGCCCGCAGCGCGCCTTTACCGAGCGCCTGCACACCCTTGCCAAGCGCCTGCGCGCCTTTCGCCACAGGTACCACTTGCGCCGCCGTCAGCGTCGCCTGTATTGCGCTCATCCCCAGCAAGGGCGCCCCCATGTTCCGCCCGTACAAGGTGTTCAGCGCGTTTTCTGTGCCGAAACTGCCCGCCCAGGTGCTTTTCGCGCTGTTGCCGAGGTTGTACGCCGCGTCTTTCCCCAGCGTCCACACCCCTTCGCCGATGTTCCACACGCCTTCACCGATGTTCTCCGCGGTGCGGATCGGGTGTCTCACCATTTCCCAGGTGTCGTTCTTGATTGCCCCGCCAACCGCCTTCACCGTGCCCCACGGATCGCTGATGATTTGTTCGCCAAGCGCCCGGCCGGTCTCGCTGGTTTTGTCTCTTACCCCCTGCCAGACGCTTCTGGTGGTTTTCTCACGCAGGGTGCGCCCGAGAAGGTCGTCATGGCTTTCGCTGTAGGCGAGCGCCTCCCGCGCGTAGCGATCGGGGCGCCAATAGTCGTCGTCTTCGACGCGGAACAGGGGGTGGTTTTTTCCGTCCTGGTCGAGGAAGGTAGATGTTGTTTGTTCGCCTTCGGCGGCGCTTGTCAGGTAGGCCGCCGCTGCGGTGTCTTCGCCGTCGTCGAGTTGCAGCGCCCACAGGGCGTCGACGGTTTTCGCCGCCGCTACGGTCAGACGGGTGCGCGCTTCTTCGACGCTGATGCCGTTGGCCGCCGCGAATGTTTCGGCGCCGCGGTCTATCCATTGCTGTTCTTTTGGATGTAACTGACGGTTGTGCCAGTCGATGTTCGCCCCCGCCGCCGCGCCCGGCAGGCCGCCGCTCACTGCCCCGATGGCCGCGCCAGCCCCGAGGTCGAGGAGTCCTTTGCCGACGCCGCCAAGGGCGTTCCCCGCGCGGTTCAGCGCCGGTGCCGCCAGCGATGTCGCTCCCGCCGCCACGGCGCTCCCCGCCGTGCCGCCGAGCAGGCCGCCCACCCCCGCTTGCAGAAGGGCGCGGCCTGTGCCGCCTTCGCCCCAGCGGCGGTAGGCGGCGCCGTGTTCTGTCATTTGCGCCCGTGCCCGTGTAAGACGCCCCTGCCAGTATTGGCGTTCGTTCGCGTTCAGTCGCCTATTGTCGAGGGTTTGTTGCGCCACTTCGGCGATGCCCGCGGCGTTTTCGTAGGCGCGACGATGACCGAGATGGTCGGCGAGGTCGGCCACCGCTTGCGGGGCGTTACGCCCGAAGTCACGGCGTGCCTGGGTTTGCGCGCCCAGTTCTTTTTCCATCCGCCCGCGGTCGAAGCGGTTTTTAAGCGCACCGCTGTGCGCGCTCAGGGTGGCGCTGGCGATGTTTTCATCGAGGGGGATGAGGCCGCCAAGGGGGGAGGTCTTCGGGGGGTTGTCCCCGCCGGCGAGGATGAGGGCGGCAGGGTCGAGGAGGCTGCGGGTGATGCTGTGTTGCCGGTCGCTGTCGTGTCCGTAGCCGAGGCCGTCGCCGTGGACGCCGCTCGCTCCCTGGTCGCTCAGATGAGGGTTTTGTTGTTGTCCCAGGGCGCCGCCGCTGACAGAGAAGCCGCCGCCTGCAGCGAGGCTGTCGCCGCGAGTGGTGGCGTGGTTTTCAAGGTCGCGTGTGTGTATGGCGGTGGTGCGCAGGCGGTTTTTCCCTTTTTCCCGCGCTTCGTCGCTGGAGAGGATCGCCGCCCCTGTGAGTTCGGTTTTGCCGCCGATGTCGAGGTGGTAGCCGCCGTCACCGGCGAGGATGGCGCTTTGTTCGCCGACGCTGCGGTAGTCGGAGTCTATTTTTGTCTGTTCGTAGCTGCCGCTCGCCGAAACCCCGTAGCCAACGGTTACTTGGGCGCTCACGTTGCGTGAACGCGCGTGGTAGGTCGCTTCGTCCTGGCGGCTGATGATCGCAAGGTCGCCGCCGCTCACGAGCGTCACTTGTTTGCCGAGTACTTGGGCGCCGCCGAGGGTGGTTGTTCCCCCGCTTTCAAGGATGGTCTCCGCGTTTTCGCCGCCGATATGGCTGTTGCGCCAGCTGACGCCGTGCCCGTCGCCATGTCCTTTGCCGAGGTTGCCGCCGGCGGTCGCCCCGAGGCTGTAGCCGTTCCCTCCGATGTCGATGGCAAGGCCGGCGTTCCAGCCGCTCGAGCGGCTGCGGTGGCGTTCGCTGTGCGCTTCTTCGCCGCCAAGGAGGTTCAGCGCCCCTTCCGCGGCAAGGCGGGTTTTTTCTTCTCCCGCGAGGTCGCTGCCGATGACGCCCAGGGTGCTTTTTTCTCCGGCGCCGGCGGCGCTGATGGCAAGGGTTTTCCCGGCGTGCAACTGCGCCGCGATGGCACGCTCGTCGTCGCTTTGCCAGTCTTGGTGTTTTTTCTGTTCGCCGTAGGTGATGGCGATGCGCACGCTGGCGTTTTTCCCTTGCGCCGCCGCAGCCGCCGCTTGTCCTTTGCGGTAGAGGTCGAAGCTGTTGTTGGCCAGCGTCAGCGCCTGGATGCGTTTGTCTTCGCTTTCTCCAAGCGGCGATTCGATCAGGCGCGCCATCGGGTCGAGGATGTCGGCGAACGGCGCTTGTACGGCAACGGTCACCCCGCTTTGGCGGTAGTTGTATTGGCCTTCGCTGTGACGCTGTTCTTCGCCGGCTTCGATGGTGACGCTTTGCGCGGCGATCGTGAGGTCGCCTTCTGCCGCGCTGACGGTGCCACCGCGCTGGCGGTAGTGTTCGCCCGCTTGTAGGCTGATGTCGCCGTGGAGGCTGCCGATGACGCTGCCGCGTTCGCTGTCGATGGTTTCTGTTTGTTCGAGGCGCGTGTCGCGGTTGCCGACGGTGAAGGAACTGGGGCTGAGGTCAAGGAGGCCGCTTTTTTTCGTCCGCCGGGTTTCCCCGCGGACGCGGTGTTCGCCAGCGCCGCCGAGGCTCAGGGTTTTTCCCGCCCGCAGGCGCAGGGTTTCGTCACCGACGAGGGTGCTGCCGAGCACTTCGAGGGTTTTGCCGCTCCTCACCGCGAGCCGCGCCGCGCTCAGTTCGCTGCCAACGGCAAGGTCGTCGTGATGGCGGTAGTGAGCGAGTCGGCTGGTTTTCGAGAACAGGCCGTGTTCCGTGCCGTAGGAGGACAGGTCGTAGTCTTCCCCGCGCCGTCCCGCTTCGATTCTTACTTTTTCCCCGGCGGCGATCGACAGGCCGGCGTCGCGACTTTGTATTTGCCCCTGGCGGATGGTGACGTTTTTCCCGGCGCCGAGTTCGATTGTCCCGCGGCTCGTGACGCGGCTGCCGATTTCCGCGGTGACGCTGTGGTGGCGATGGTTTTTGTCGCTCAGGGCGGCGACTTTTTCGTGGAAGGCGGTCTCGACGCCGCCGAGTTCGAGGTCGCCTTCGCCCGCGTGTACTTTCGTGGCGCCACCGGCGCTGCGGTTTTCAAGCGCCGCCGCGGCGAGGGTGATGTCTTGCTCCGCTGCGATTTGCAGCAGGCCCGGGCGGGCGCCGTCAACGGTGAGTCGCGCCCGCCGCCCAAGAATGGTCTGGCCGTTTTTCGCATCACCGGAGCGCAGGGTGGTCGCTTTCAGGGCGACGCGCTTGGCGATCAGGCGCAGGCTCTCGCGCGCCAGCGCCGCGCCGCCTGTGAAGGTGATTTCGTCTTCGCCGGCAAGGCGCACGCGGGCGCCGCGAATGGTGCCGCGGTTGGCGAGGTGTTCACCACCGAGGTTCAGGGTGTCGCGTGCCCGCAGTTCTCCCTGGTTGTCGAGTGTCGTCGCGTTTTCTATGTCGATCCGCGTCGCGCTGATCAGGGAACCGCCGGCGGCGGTCGGTTCACCGCGGAGGGTGACGCGCGGGACGAGGACGGTTTCTTTACTGCCGTCGGGCAGGGTGACGCTTTCGGCGACGAGCCAGACGATGTCGTGTTGCAGGCGCGCCACTTGCGAAGCGCTGAGCGCTACGCCCGGCACCAGCTCGAGTTCCCGCGCCGCGCTCACGCCATTGTCGAGCAGGGCGCGGTATTGGCGTTCGTCGTCCGCGTAGCCGTCCAGACGGCGGTAGCCGGTCAGGCGGGCGATTTGTTCGTTGACCAGGCGTTGTTCATAGTAGCCGTCGCCAAGGCGTTTCATCATCCGTTCGACGCCGAGCGCCTCGAGCTGGTGGGCGCTCGACAGCCAACGGCGGCGATTGGCAAAGGCCGGATCGGTTTCGATCAGCGGCGCCCCCGGCGTCGCGTGGTTGTAGTGGAACAGGGCGCTGTCGCTCAGCAACGCCGCGGCGGGTAACGCGGCCAGCGGTGGCGGGGCTATGGACGGCGCGGCGGAAGGGAAGGCCGCGGACACCGCCGGCAGTCGCGGCGGCGTGGCGGCGCGAAGGGCACCTTTGTGTTCGATGTAGGGGACGAGGCCGTCGGTGAAGCGGCTTTCCCCGGTGATTCGTTCGCGGTCGATGGGCCATCTGTTCGTTGCCTCGCGATGGTGAGAGCCGGTCCATCTCCGCCTGCGTTCGCTATGTTTCCCGTGACCGCGATCGTGGGCGTAGGTTTTGCCCAGTGTTTCCGCGTTGGTAAATTGCAATCCTTTTTGCGTCTGGCGCAGGGCGCCGCCGACGAGGATTTGGCTGTTCTCGTTCTCGAGACGCGCGGCGTCGACGTGGAGATCGCCGCCGACGAGAATTTGCCCGGCTTCGGAATGACCCAATCGATCGGCGTAGTAGGAGGTGGTGTAGTATTCTTCCGACCACTTGTTATTTTTGATTGCTTCGCGTCCGTCGTAAAAGACGAATTTTCCAACCGCGTGTGGAGAGGTCCAATAGCCGTCTCCGTCCGCCCCGGCGATATACCAGTTGGCGTCTTTGTCCGGCGAGTAGCGCGCGACTTTTTTCTCGCCGCTCAGGACGTGTTCGGCCACTTCGAAGCGGCGGTTCAAGTTGGCGATTTCCGTCGCGCCAAGGTGGAGGTCGCCGCCCGCTTCGATGCGCCCACCGCGATTGTCGATCCGTCGCGCCCGCCCGATCACCCCGTCGGCACCGTCGAGCGCCGCGCCGATTCTCATCTCCCCGAGGCTGAGCAATGTCGCCGCACGCGCGGCGGTCTTTTTTCCGGCAACCACGCGCAGGGCGCCGCCACCTTGGTTTTCCACTTCGCGCGCGCCGAGGTCGAGGCGTTCACGAGCGGCGATCACCGCCGCCGTGGTTTGCCCCGCAACCGTTTCTTCACGGTTCTCGAGACGCGCCGCGCCCAGGCGCACGCGGTCGCCGTAGATCCGTCCGGTGCCGAGGTTGGTGAGTTTTTCTCCCGCTGTGAGGCGGGTCTCGCCGTTGCTGTTGACGAGACCGCGGTTGTCGAGGGTTTCATCGACGGCGATACGCGTCGCTTGTCCGCCTTCGATGTCTCCCGCGGCGCGGTTGTCGAGACGCCGCGCTTCGATAAGGAGTGCTTTTCCGCCGTGCAGGCGATGGCGGTTTTCCACCGCCCCGGCGCTCGTCAGATGGAAGACGCCGCCGGCGGTGATGTCGGCGCCGCTCGTGAAGTCGCTGCCGAGGGTCAGGGTGAGGTCTTCGCCGGTGCTCAGGCGCCCGCCGTCATCGTCAAAGCGGCGCGCCGCCAGGGTCGCCGATCCGGCGCTGTGGAGGTCGCCGTCACGGTTGTCGAGGGTTTCGGTGATTTCGGCGCGCAGGGTTTTTTCACCGCGGATGCGGCCGTCGCGGTTGTCGAGCGCCGCCGCGCGCAGGGTCAGGTCGGTGGCGGCGAGGTCGCCGTCATGGTTGTCCAGGGTTTCGGTGATTTCGGCGCGCAGGGTTTTTTCACCGCGGACGCGGCCGTCGCGGTTGTCGAGCGCCGCCGCGCGCAGGGTCAGGTCGGTGGCGGCAAGGTCGCCGTCACGGTTGTCGAGGGTTTCGGTGATTTCAGCGCGCAGGGTTTTTTCACCGCGGATGCGGCCGCCGCGGTTGTCCAGTTTCCCCGCCAGGCGCAAGGTGAGGGCGCCGCCGTTCGCGATCGTGCCGCCGCGGTTATCCACGGTCTCGGTCACCGCGAGGCGGCCAGCCGCCAGGGCGGCAAAGGCGCGTTTCGCCGCGGCGCCGGTGGAAGCCGCGGCAGCGGCGGCGGAAGGATTGATCCGCGGCGCCGCGGGGGCGGCGGAAGACGCGGCAGTCACCCCAGGGGCGGCGGAAACGGCCCCCGCGGTGACGGCAGGCGCGGCGACGACACCGATACGCCCGCCGCGGTTGTCGAGAGCCTGACTGGCGATGGCAAGCCCCTGGCCGCCGCGCTGGCTCAGCACACCGCGGTTCTCGAGCGTTTTCGCCTCGAGATCGAGGCGCGCGCCCTCTATCGTCCCGTGGTTCTCCACCGCCCCGGCAGTGGCAAGACGCAGTGCCCCCGTCGCCGCGATCACCCCTGTTTCACCGTCCGCGGATCGGCGCGGTGGCGCCTGCGCGGCCAAGCCCGCCATCGCCGCCGCGTCACGCGGCCTCCACAGGTGCGCGGCAACCCCCGCGCCGCCCGCCGTCCCTTGCTCCGCTTTGTTCGCCGCCGCGGGGCGCGTTTTACCGTCGTTGACCAGCGAATCGGCACGGATCGTCATCGTCCCCGCCGCGTCCGTCGACAGCAGCCGCCCGCGGTTCGTCAGGGTGCCGTCGACTTCGATCCGCAGGCCCCCGGCACCGGCCACCGCTTCGCCGCCGTGGTTGACCCCAACCCCGCGCTCGGTGGCGATCAATTCGATCGCCCCGGCGTACATGCCGCCAAGGCGGCCGCTGTCGATCGCCAAGGCCGGCCTCGAAGCACCGTTCACTGCACGTGGCGTTATTGTCCCCGTCGCCGCGACGTCGTTCGCCCCCGCCGTCAAATGCAGATCCTGCGCCCAAATCCCGGCGTCGAGGGTGAACGCCCGCGCGAGCAGGCGCGTGTAATCGCTGTCACGGTCATCGAGACCGCCGCCGGCGATCGTCAGCTTTCCCTCGCGGACCGCGAAGCCCTTCAGTACCCCACCCTCGATGCGCGCCCGACCGGCGCTCAGCGTCGTTCCGGCGCTGTTGATGAACCCCGCCCCGTCGACTTCGATCCCCGCCGGGTTGGCGATCACCAGCTCGGCACGGCGGCCGGCAATCTCGGTATAACCACGCAAACGGCTCGGGGCGCGACTGTCGACTTCGTTGACGATAACCCGCGCCTCCGCCGCCGCAAGATGCGGATTGCCGTTGATCCAGCCGCCCAGACGGGTCTTCACCTGACGATGACTGTTGTTGAGAATCGCCCCCTTGGCGCTGACGTCGAAACGTTCGTAGCGATTGCGTGAGACCCCCGCCGCGCTCGGACGCTGGATGTCGACCTGCGGCACGCCGTTGGCGGCGGCGAGAATCGTCGCCTGCTCTTGCCCCGGCGCCTGCGGATCGGCACGGATGTCGCTGCCCCAGGACAGCGTCGGAAACAAACACGAGGAGAGGAGAAAAACGCCAAGGGCGACAGCGCGTAAGGACGAGAAAGTGGGCAAGAACGAGGGAACGCCTTCCTCTGCCCCAAGAACGCCGTGACAGACACAGCGGCAACGCGACAATCGCCGCGCCGGGGCAAAAGTGCGGCGAGCGCCAACTGCGCTGTCCGAGACCGTCGTCTTTCCCCTCCTTGGGAGAAGGACAGCATAGTTGCAAAGTGGTGTTTTGCGCACACGCGGCAACGCCGCGCCTTTCCGTCCCCGTCCATCGGGCGATGGCTTCGTTCCGTCAGCCGCGCAAGAGATGACGCTTGTCTTTGCCGCTCCTCTCATCTTCTTGTCCTCCTTGAACAACCGCGAAGCCGGCGGGGGGCACGCGAATAAACGTCCAGTATAGATATATAAATGGTCATGTTAAAGACATAAAAAACAGACCCGCCAGAGCCCCGGTACCGCTGCAACCCCCTGGCGTGGCCCCGCGACACCTCTAAAGGCGGCAAGTCTCTCGGACGACAGGAAATGTCGCTTTCCATCGCCTTGTTCAAAAGCTGTAATCGAACTTGAAACCGAGGGTCGGCTCGTCGCTCGCAAAACCATCCGGTTTGGAAAACGCCTTGCCGGCGAAGAGATCGTAAGAGAAAGTGCCGCCCGCTTTTATCTGTCCTTTGATTCCCAATACCCCGCCTGCCAGGCGTTTGCCGAGCAGGTATGCGCTCGATGGGCCGGAAACGCGCCCGACATCCACCCCAAGGTAGAGTTGCTGTCCGTGACGGTATTCCCACCCCAGAGTGTTACGAAGGTACCAGCCTTTCTCGGCGATCAAACTGCGCTCGCCATCGAATCCGCGGACACTGTAGCGTCCGCCGATCGCCAGTTGATCCTGGCTCATCAGGGGGGTTCCATGCCATTGCATATGGAGAGTGCCGTCATGGTTGAAAGATTGTCCGGCAATGGAAAAAGGAAGGTAGACACCAAGATCGGCCGTCAGGACGCGCATTCGACCGCTGGCTTCTCCAAAGGCTTCACCCGGCGCCGGCAGACTGCCCAGCATGCCTGTCCCGCGTTTGTAGGTGAAACGAAAATCCCATGTGCTCGCGGCAAGGTATTCTTTGTGATGCAAGCCCAGCACCCAGCCGGCGGTGCGGCTTTTCTGCACGTCGAGTTCGGTATCATCGATGTAGCGCCTCGAGCTGCGTGTCCAAAACCCACCGCGCAGATAGGTTTTGCGATGAGCGTCGCGATATAACAGCCGCTGCAGGGTAATCTTTCGTGTCGTGTTCCTGCCGTGATAATCGTAATTTTGGCTGTATCCGGCAACGGCCTGGTGGTAGCGATAGCGGTTCAGATCGACGCTGAACAACCAGTTGCCCCACGGTACGCTGTAATGAATGCCGTGGCTTCGTGTGTTGCTTTCCTGGCGTGCGCCCGAAGCCTCGCGCAGTTTGCTTTTCTTGCCCCCGACATCACGCTGTAGAGAAAGAGAGAACAGGTCGCTAAGCCCCAGGGGATTGTCCGCCGAGAGGGTGATTCCGGCGAGGTATTTCCCGGTCGCTTCGCTGCCGGAATCATCGAAATGAAACGACACCCGATACGGCGGCACCCGTTGTGACCAGGCGATCAATACGTCGCTTTCGTTCGCCGCTGCCGCCGGTACCATGCGAATCCTGGCCGCGACCGTCGGCACCCGACGCAGGTTTTCCAGTCCTTGTTCCAGATCGCGCAGATCGAGGACGTCTCCCGCCTTCGTGGGAAAGGTATTGAACGAGGACGGCGTGCCGTGCACATGCCAGCGATCCTGTTTTTCCTGGGTAAAGCGCAGCGCATGGAGGGTGCCCGGAAGGACCGTCAAGAGCAGTTCTCCGCTGTGCAGATTCTGCGGCGCGATGAGGATTCGGGTGGTGGTATAGCCCTTCGCGATCAGCGCGTTTTGCGTGCTTGTGAGCAATTTGTCGATGCGCTTGGCATCGAGGCATTCCCCTGCTTGAAAAGACATCTCTCGCCGCGCCGCCCGCAAGGCAAAGCGAAAACGCTGCGCCTGTTCGCCGCGCAAGACGATGCGGCGAATCGGGAAACAGCGCCCCGGGTCGGGCACTTGCGCCATCGGGGACGAGGCGAGAGGGGGACTTTCAAGAAGAAGGTGTTGCTCTTTACGCAGCGATTCCTGACGCGCCTGCTCGCGTTGTTGCTGTTGCGCGATCAGGTTCCGCCAATGATCGGCGTCTGGCGCGGCAAGGCAGGCAGGTGAAAAAAACGCGCTGGCGCAGAAAAGAAGAAGCGCAGAACGGGAAAACGGTAGCAAGTGCAATCTATCCGCATAGGGGCAAGACGACGTTAGAATAATCACATTGCGTAAAGATGACAAGAATAAAATTTATCGAACGTTTTTGTACACGGATCGATCGCACGATCTCAAAGCGAGTTGTCTTCAGTATCGGCCGACGAAGGGAATTCTTTGAACATATGGTCGGCGCTTCTCGAGGAAACGGTAACCGCTTCGGGTGAGCGACGGGAATCCCTTCTTTCAGGGGGAAAGCTCGATCCGGTGGTTTTTTCGTCCGTCTGCCGTTCCGGCATCGCACGAACGCCTCCTCCGCATAGCGCTTCGAACACCAGCACCAGCGTGCAGCACAGCATAGCTCAGGTTTCTTAGTCCCAGCGGCGGACGATAGACGGCGCCGTATTTTTCCATCTTCGCCCGTGTCCGCCAATCAGTGCATTCCTCAGGGTTAAACAGTGCATCGCCCAAGACTTGTTGGGCCATTTCCGCGCTCCCTTTCCTCTGCATATCATAGGCGCGACGATACGCTGGACGGTCGGAGAGTTCGACTACCAGGCATAGATGGCATAGGGTGAGTGAAAGCGATCCTCATCGAGCGGTTCGGAGGTTGTCCTATCGCGTATATTGAACACCAAATCATGATCGCCATCTCGTTTATTCATGGAATTTTCCCATCGCGAATAACGCGTATAAATCGTCGAAGCTCGGTGTCGCCTTGCGACGGGATATGCAATGTACGTTGTCCGGCTTGTGGTTGAAACCAGTTCTTTGCGAACATCCAATCGAGTAAGGACTTGCCAAGAGGACTGCCCAGATGAGCCTGCCGATGGGTCACGTCGATGCATCTTTTCGTCAGAACCGCGTCCGCCGCATTCTTCGCAAACGGAATGCCAAGGCTGGCGAAGAGACGTTGACCGGCGGGTTCCAGTCTGAAATATGCACCATCATGGAAGAAGTGGCCCCCATTTGTTGGAGAGGATTGCGGCTTAGTTAAGGTGGAACCTTTGTTGCAGTTATGCCGCAGTTCTCATCTCAGGGTCATGACCCTGAGATGAGAAGTAAATCCGTTCTGGCGGTAGCCCGTCAAGGCTGGAATGGGGGCGTCTCCAGTTGTAGTGATCCAACCATTTTCCGATCTTTGCCTTGGCATCCTTCCCGCCGTCAAATGCGTGCAAATAGACACATTCATACTTCAGGCTGCACCACAGACGCTCAATGAAGACGTTATCTGTCCAACAGCCTTTGCCATCCATGGAGATTGCAATGCCCGCATCCTTCAGCCTTCTGATCCATTCAAAGCTGGTGAATTGACTGCCCTGATCCGTGTTAAAGGTGTCAGGTTTGCCGTAAAGCATTAACGCCTCCTCAAGCGCTTCGACGCAAAAAGCAGTATCCATACTGTTGCTGAGCCGCCAACTGAGAACAAAGCCACGATGCCAATCCATAATCGCAATCAGATACAAAAATCCACGCCCCATCGGAATATAGGTTATGTCGGCGCACCAGACCTGATTGGGACGATCTATCGTCTTGTCTCTGAGCAAATAGGGATAAATCTTGTGCTCTGGATGACGTACCGTGGTTTTTGGCTTCTGATAAATTGCCGGCAAACCCATGAGACCCATAAGGCGACGCACGCGCTTGCGGCTGACACAATAGCCCTGAAGACGTAAATGCCACGCCATTTGACGACTGCCATAACTCGGCGTTTCCAAAAACTGTTCGTCAATCAGACGCATGAGCTTCAGGTTCAGCGGGCTTTCGCCTTTGGTGTCGTCATACCAGCTTGAGGGGCTGATGCTGAACAATTCGCCTTGACGGGTAATGCTCAGAGGTCCACTTGGGCTGATCATTTCCTTCCGCCGCGCCCGAGAGAGTGGCCGAAGGCTCGTGACAAAAAATCGTTCTCCATGGTCAACTGACCGACCTTGGCGTGAAGGTCGCGGATTTCCGCTGACTGATCCGATTTTTCTTTCTTCTTTTTGCCAGAGAAAATCTCAACCATGTTTTCTTTGGCTTGACGTTTCCACTGGCTGATCTGGTTCGGGTGGATGGTATATTTGCTGGCAAGCTCATATGTAATCACCTCGCGCAGACGGTGATAATAGTAGGCTGCTGTCTTCCGATTTACACCCGCCAATGCGCCAGCAACACGAGCCGTCGTCCCAGCCACAAAATGCTCTACCAGCTTCTCTTGCTTACACTTACTTCATCGGCTCTTCCCCATACCCATTTATAACACCCATCAGCATTATCTGGGACAGCCCCATGAATTTTTGTGGTTAAGCCACCTCTTGACTTGCCAATCGACTGTGGGCCGTTTTTTTAATGCCCCATGGCATCGGGGTGCACTTTGATCGATGTGCTATCCAAACCAAGACAATCGATGCGGATACGGATGATGTGATGTCTCTGAAGGGCTTCGAACAGACGGTCTAAAACACCGTTTTCCGCCCAACGGCGAATACGCACGTAAATCGTGTTCCAATTGCCGAATTCTCTGGGTAAAGCCCGCCATTTACAGCCATTCTCAGCGACATACAAAACGGCGTTGATCAGGGTCGGATTCACTATCGATAACTTACCGCGCTGAACGGGAAGGTAAGGATGGAGTCATTGATATTGTTCTTGTGTAATGCTTTTCATCTAAAGAGAATAACATCATTTGATTAAAAGAAATAATGTCAACACGCCCTAATTTATCCAAGTCGGAACGGCGAAAAATATAGCGTAACTATCTAAAAATAGGGAAAACACGGCGCAGCAATCGGCACAGAACGGAGCCGGAAAATTGACTATGTTCAAGCGTTCGCTGTCCGCGCCGGTTTGTATCACCAATGTTCAATTTGTTTGCCGCTCTCCCTGTTCGTCCCTTCCCTTGCTCCACCGAGCGGAGGACGCATTGAGCTTATGGGAAAGCGTACGATAACCGGCGATCACGACAGTGTTTTTCCAACTAGGCACCGCCACGACCGTGAAAAATAGCGTCAGTACGTTATTTTCAATTGCTCGCCGCTTCACGAGAAGTCAATGAGAGAGCGAAATTATCCGTTATTTCCATTCGTACATTTACAGATATGAGAAAAATTCATCAGTACTCGGTAAATACCGTCTCCGCAGACCAGCGAAACTTCGGCAGTTTCGCGTTGAAATCTTCTTCACTGTGACAACCGAGTGGAACAATCACCAAACTGGTGAATCCTTTCTCACGCAGGGCGAACGCTTCATCCAAAATTTTAGGATCGAAGCCTTCTATCGGCACAGCATCGATCCCCAACGCGGAAGCGCCGAGCAGCAAAGTACCCACGTTCAGATAGACCTGCTTTTCCATCCAATGGTTGACGTCTTTCAGATCGAAACGATGAATATCGACAAAATAGGAACTTCCCCGATGCTGACCTTGTTTGGCTTCCTCGTTCGGGAAACGCCCTTCTTTGTCTTCATTTTCGAGCAAGGCGTGTAGATAGCGATCATCGATCGTCGTCTTGGCACAAAAAATAAGGACATGCGACGCATCGAGAATTTTGCGCTCATTGAACGCATATATCTCCCGAGTCGCCTTCGCGACTCGTGTTTTGCCTTCTTCGCTACATGACATGCGAGAAGAACATGCCATGGCTGGGCATTCATACTGGAAGGACTCAGACGAATCAACTCTTTTTACGGCGTCGATCTTTTCCGCCGGCAGTTTACGTCCCGGCGTGAACGCCTTGGTCACATAACGTGTTTGTGCTGACCGAACGATACTTATTTTTATTCTCCAATTATGTGTTACGCGGGGCAATATCTGTACAGGCTGATGGTGATACGCCTCGCAATATCAACAAAACCTTTATTTTTCAAATCATTTAAAAATCATTGCGGCGACAGGGCGGGATAATTGCTGTAGCCTTTTTCCGTCCCGCCGAACAAGGTGCCCGGATCGAAATCCGCCAATGCTTCGTTGCGCTCAAGGCGTGTCACCAGATCGGGATTGGCGATAAACAAACGACCAAAAGCCACCAGATCGGCATAGCCCTTCGCCACCACCGCGTTCGCGCGCTTGAGATCGTAACGTCCGGCGACGATAATCGTATTGACAAAGCGTTCCCGCAATTGGCGGCGAAAACACTCCGGAATAACCGGTGCGTCGTCCCAATCCGCTTCGGACAGGTGCAAGTAGGCGATATCTTTGTGTTGCAAATGCGCCGCCGCCAAGAGAATTGTCGGTACGATGTCCGGACAATCCATGTCCTTGAATGTCACAAACGGGGCAAGGCGCACACCGACTTTGTCGGCACCCACCGCCGCGATTACCGCATCCACCACTTCGAGCAAAAAACGCGCTCTGTTTTCGCGGCTACCGCCATAAGCATCGGTGCGGATATTTGAATTGCTGCGCAGGAACTGGTCGATGAGATAGCCGTTGCCGCCGTGAATTTCCACGCCATCGAAGCCCGCTTCCAGAGCACATTTCGCCGCATGGCCGAAGTCGGCGACGACGCGATCGATATCCGCTTGTGTCATCGCGCGCGGCTTGCCGCATTCGACCATCCTGCCCTGGCTATTTTCATCGGCGATCCACACTTTCGTATCGAACGGTTGCAGCGCCGATGGGGCGATCGGGCGGCGACCATTTTGGAAGACCGGATCAGAGATGCGGCCAACATGCCAAAGTTGATTGAAAATCTTACCGCCCCGCCCATGGACGGCGGCGGTCACCAGTTTCCATCCCTTTATTTGCTCGGGCGTGTAGATACCCGGAGTGAAGGAATACCCCTGGCTGTCATCGGAAATCTGCGTCGCCTCGGTAATGAGCAAGCCGGCACCGGCGCGCTGGGCGTAATATTCCGCCATCATCCGATTGGCCACATTCCCCGGCTGTGTGCTACGTGCCCGAGTCATCGGCGCCATGACAATACGGTTTGCCAATGCAAGCCGTTTTAGAGTTGTCGAGATAAAGAGTGGGTTCATATTTTTATCCTATTTCATTTTGACCGTTCAATGCGGCGTTTATTCCTGCGTCGAGGATAACAAACGTAATAGAACAAAAAAATTGGCGTAATATAAAAATTATTATTCACTATTTATAAAATATAACAAACTGACTCTGCGGATCTTTCTCGCTGAGATCGTTCGATACCGTCCTATCGGGAGAAATGCAGCCGGGCTCGGGGATTGCCGTTTTCTCCGCGAAAATTTACGCCCGACATAATCGCGACGGCAAAATCGGTTTTCCAACCGGACCATCTGCTCATCAAGACAACAAGCGGATTTTGTAACGATGGTGCGGAAAAATGTCGTTTTCTTCACGACCGTCGATGAAAGCGGTGATGGTTCTCAGCCGCGCGACGAGACAGATTTTCGGCCACAGTTCGCTGCGTCTTCCCAGCGCGGCGTAGGAACGGCGAAGGCCTTCGAACGGCTCGCCGGGCTGGTCGACGAGTGGGGAATTCCGGTGTTGCAGTACTAGGTGTTTGATCCCATCATATAATGGAATGATTTATACGGATCCCTCAGCACGGAGGAACCTATGGCACAAGTTTTACACCCAGGCGCCAAGACCACGCACGCAGTCAGAGCGGAAATACAGCGATCGCAAGCTTCGATCGCGACGTTAAGCAAGCGTTACGGCATCGATCCAAAGACCGTTTGCAAATGGAACAAGCGTCAGAGCGTTGAAGATGCCCCCATGGGGCCCAAGAACCCTCGTTCAACGGTTTCCCTCTCGAAGAAGAAGCCGCATGCGTTGCCTTTCGAAAGCACACGCTATTGCCTTTGGATGATTGTCTTTACGCCTTGCAACCGTCAATCCCGCATCTGAGACGTTCTTCGTTACATCGCTGCTTTCAGCGCCATGGCATCTCCCGGCTACCTGACATGGATGGCGATAAGCCCAAGCGAGAGAAGTTCAAGCAATACCCGATTGGATACTTCCACATCGACAGTGCACACCTCAGAACACAAGAAGGCAAACTCTATCTTTTTGTGGCCATTGATCGAACCAGTCAATTCGCGGTGACAAAGCTGGTGGAGAAAGCCAATCGCAAGACGGCTCAGGAATTCCTTGAACACCTACTCGAAGTGGTGCCCTACAAGATTCACACGATTCTGACCGATCACGGGATCGAGTTTGCCGAACCGCCGCGCAATCGCATCACGCGCCGCAAGATAGGTTTCGATCTGATCTGTGCGGCGAATGACATTGAACATCGCCTGACCAAGCCGAATCATCCCTGGACGAACGGCCAGGTCGAACGGATGAAGCGCACGATCAAGGAAGCGACGGTCAAGCGCTATCACGATGATAATCACCAGCAACTGCGCAGTCACCTGCAGGCATTTGTTCGGGCGTACAATTTTGCAAAACGGTTAAAAACATTGCGCGGTCTGACCCCATACGAATACGTTTGTAAGATCTGGACAAAAGAACCGCAAAGATTCAAAACCAATTCCTTACATCATAATATGGGACCTAACAACTAGGCGGTCCGTCTCGCCCTCGGCAACGAGCATCCGATGTCGGCCGGAATCGACCCAGCACCGTGGCTGAAAGAAGCCGATGTCGCGGTGGTGATCGATTGTCTT
Source organism: Cardiobacteriaceae bacterium (assembly GCA_965277745.1). Taxonomy (GTDB): domain Bacteria; phylum Pseudomonadota; class Gammaproteobacteria; order Cardiobacteriales; family Cardiobacteriaceae. The sequence continues at coordinate 1,590,887 of OZ255837.1, read as the reverse complement.
GCCCCTTGGACACTGGATCTGCACTCTACGAGCGATCACTGCACCGTTATCCAGATAGGACAGAACCCGATTTACTCGCGTTTTCTAGATACTGTAGTCACGAGATATCTTCATGTAAAATAGCCTTTTCTCGGTTATAGCAGCAAAGTCAATGGCAGCACATCGCCGGCATGATATTTCAGATAGGCTTTGGGCGCTATTGGAACCCCATTTGCCCGGTCGTTCAGGGGCTTGGGGGGCACGAGACAATCGCCTGTTTATCGATGCCGTTTTCTGGATCATGCGTACGGGCGCACCGTGGCGAGATTTACCCCCTGACTATGGCCCCTGGAGTAACGTCCATCGTCGTTTTATTCGATGGCGTGACAAAGGGGTATGGGAAAGATCGATGGAGATATCGATCGATGAGCCAGATTACGAATGGCTGATGATCGACGCCAGTCATTGCAAGGTGGATCCTCATGCGGCGGGTGCGGTAGGGGGCAATCAAGACATGAGTCGTACAAAAGGGGCCTCGACACAAAATTGCATCTGGCCATGGGTGCGCATGGTCTGCCGGTCAGGGTTGTTGTTACAGAAGGAACAACGGCAGATTGCACTCAAGCCAGCCTCTTGATAGAGGGATTGACGGCGGAGTATTTGTTGGCTGATAAAGGTTACGATAGCAACGAGCTCATCGAGCAAGCGCTTTCACAGGGCATGGAGCCTATGATTCCGGCGAAGAGCAACCGTATCGCGAAACGCGAGGATGATAAAGACTTGTATCGATGACGTCACTTGGTTGAGAATGCTTTTTTGCACCTGAAACGTTGGCGAGGTATAGCGACGTGCTATGCCAAAAATACGGCATCGTTCCTGGCCGCCGTACAAATACGGTGCATTGCACCGTGGGCTGAAATCTCGTGACTACATTATCTAAAATAACGCCCAAAGAAACGAAAAATCCCGCAAAATCGTGGGATCAAAAAGCATGTCTATCGAAACAACTCCCGTCAAACTCTCAAATTTGGAAAACTACAGCAGTTAATCAGAGTGTCCGGTCTTTTCCGGCAGCGCTGGGGTATCAACTCGCCAACAAAAGCAAATGGGTGGTCGCCATCATGGGTGACGGTTGCTATATGTTCGCCAATCCGACCGCCTGTCATCAGATCGCGGAGGCGCCTTGGTCTGGAGAAAAAGAGATGGCTGGGGTGGTAGGAGTCGAACCTACGCATGCCGGAATCAGAATCCGGTGCCTTAACCACTTGGCTACACCCCAGTGACAGAAGCGGGAAATTAGGTGATCGCTTTCTTTATCGTCTCATTTCGTTAGGGAAGATGCACATTCTACAACGTTGTCCAGAAAAAATAAATCTTCGGCGCAAGAGGAGTGGTCATCGGTTTTGCCCTCAAGAGGGCGCAAAATCAGGTGACCTCGCACAAGATCGTCGAGGCAATAGCCGTCGAGAGATCAATCTCCCGCGCGGCGCGTCTCCCGGAAAGCCGACAACGCCTCAAGGCCGCGGATATCGCCCGTCTGCAACGGCACGTAGTAGCGATCACAATCGGTAAACGCCCGATTGAGTTCACGAATAACCGCACACTGACGATCGGCGCGCCGTTGCCAGAATGGATCCCGCTGGCGTGTGTCGATCACCTGATTGACCACGATCCCGGAAAGCGGCAGATGAAATTCGCGCATGCGGCGATACGTCCGTACGGTTTCGGCAAATGGTAAGTTCTCGGGAATCATCACCAAAAACACGGCCGTATCGCCGCCTTCGTGAAGCTTTTCGCGCGCCGCGGCAAACAGCGTTTTACGGGTTTCGAGCACGTCACTCGCCCGTTTCAGACGGCTGTCGCTACCGTCCTTGGCGCCGCTAAGGGAATAAAGTGCGCGACGCGTGGTCAACTGTTTACGATTCTGCGCGAGAAGCGTGTCGGTGAAAGCCTGCATCATCTCCGGCAACAGCATCAGGCGCAAGGTGTGGCCGGTCGGCGCCGTATCGAACACGAGCCGCTCGTAGCCGTCTTCTTTGAAATCGACGAGCAAACGGCAAATCGCTTCGAGCATCGCCGCTTCTTCGGCGCCGGGCGAAATTTTCGCCAGTTCGAGATGTTTGCGCAGCGCCGGCATCATTTCCGCTTTGGCATAGGCGCGCATGGTTTCTTCGACGGTACGGAAGTGTTCGTCGAGAATTCTCGATGGATCGAGTTCAAGCGCGCTTAACTTGGCGCCGACCGCACGGATTTCCCCGCCTAGGCGAGTATCGAGCACATCGCCCAAGCTGTGTGCCGGATCGGTGGAAACCACCAGCGTACGGTAGCTTTCTTGAGCAAGCTGCACGGCGATCGCCGCCGCCGTCGTGGTTTTACCGACGCCCCCTTTGCCGCCCACGAAGACGACCTCGTACCTGCGCGCCTTCTCAAAAAGGCTATCCATCTTGTCTTAACAGCAACCGAAACCGCCATCGAGCGGCGAGCGTTCCATCCCCATGCGGGTATGCCATTCGTGGAAACGTTCCAGCAGGATCGGTTGCAGTTCGAGGGTATAGAACGTCAGCGGATTGGCGATACCGAGACTTTCGGAGAACACCATCAACATGAACAAATCATTTTCGTCACGCGCCTGACGGGCGAACGTCCGCCGCCAGGGCGCTTGGAAATAAGCTAAAAGCCCCGCCGAGAAGGCGCGATATTTGTCAATGAGATTCATGGTGAGGATTGCACGGCCTTGTCGCTCTCTGGCCATTCACGGCGCAATACGCAGATGCATTCCAGCGAGATCATCACCGCCGAGACGAGAATGACGATATCCATCGCGAGCAGCACCCATTCTTCCTTGCCATAGAAAGTCCTCACCTGCAATGCAAGGGCGACCACCGTCATCACAAGGAGAAAGGCCATCGGCAACAGGGTGTACCAGGACTTGACGCCACGGCGTAAAAGCATCACCGAGACGACGAGCAAGGTCAGACCGGCCATCAGCTGGTTGGTCGTCCCGAACAGCGGCCAGATGGTCAGTCCACCGCCACCATCGGCACCGCCGGTACCGAAAACCAGGAGCATGCAAACCACCACCGCGAAAATCGTCGCGACATAGCCATTTTTCAGCACCGGGAAACGATAGAGTTCGGCGAATTCCTCAAGGATATAACGCTGCAAACGCACGCCGGTATCCATGGTGGTACCAGCGAACAACGCCGCCATCACCGCCAGCATGGTGGTGGCGATGTTGATGTCAAGCCCGATCCCGTTCGCGAGAATCCGACCGCCGCCTTCGATGAAAGCGCCCACCCCGCCCTTGCCGAATGCGCTGTAGACCCCTTCCCAGTCGGACAAGCTCGCATATCCGGCGGTAACCGCCAGAATCGCCGCCAGCGCAAGCATGCCTTCGCCCATGGCACCGAAATAGCCGACAAAGCGGATATCGGTTTCCTTGTCGATTTGTTTCGCGGTCGTGCCCGTCGCGACCAGGCCATGGAAACCGGAAATCGCGCCGCAGGCGATGGTCACGAACAAGAGCGGTATGAGCGGCGGCGTGGCGCTCGGTAAATGGTGATTGAACGTTGGCGCCACCACGTTCGGATGAAAAATCAGGAAAGAAAGGTAAAGCGCGATAAGCCCGACGAACAGTTGCAGTCCGTTGATGTAGTCACGCGGCTGCAAGAGCATCCACACCGGCAGCATTGAAGCGACGCCGCAATAGACGAACAACAGCACCACCCACACACCGACATCGGGCATGCCGAAAAGCTCCTTGGGCAAGGCGAGCGGCAACTGTGGCCCGGCCCAGATCAGCGCATAAAGGGCGATCACGCCCAAAAGAGAGACCAAGGCGAGATTCAGTTTGAAACGATACATCGCCTGACCGACGAGAAACGCCACCACCAGCGCCCCCCACACCGGCAGCACCGCGGACGGTTGAGCGACCATCATCCGCGCGATCACCGTTCCGAACGCCGTATTGACCATCAAGAGAAGGAGGAAAATCACCACCATCAACAAAGCCCGGGCACGTCTGCCGACTACGTTGCCGGCGATCCATCCCATCGATTTTCCGCGATTGCGCACACTCGCCCAGATCGCCGCCATGTCGTGACAACCGGCCATGAAAACCGTGCCGATCACGACCCACAAAAAAGCGGGCCCCCATCCCCAGATCACCGCAATCGCCGGGCCGATGATCGGTGCGGCACCGGCGACGGAAGTGAAATGATGCCCCCAGAGAACGACTTTGTTGGTTACGACATAATCGACGCCGTCTTCCAGTTCATGTGCCGGCGTGAGAAAATCAGCATTCAGTTTGAACAGCTTCTCGGCGAGAAATTTGGCATAGAAAAGCCAACCCACTGCCATGCCGGTCAGACCCACCGAGCACAAGAGAAGACTGTTCATGGCGTGCTCCTTGACCATCGAAAATACTAAATATAATAGCACGAAAATCGCTGAATTGTATATTCACATAGCATCGTCTGTCGTTCCAAGACAGTGTCCATTGTCTTGCCGCTTCTCCTGGGCAAAACGCATGCAAAGGCGCGTCCCTGGACAACGGCCTCCTTGCGGAGAAATGGCAAAATGCACTGTCCAAGGCGTCCCCAAAGCAGCCGTGGCGAACGGTTACGAACAATGTACGGAAACGATACACAAGTTCGTGCGGCCGCACCTTTCCGCCCCCGAAAACCCAAAGCGGCATGCGGAAACGCCTATGTTTGGTGATGAAATTTATATTTCATCATAAAAAACTTGTCAAGCGGACACAGTCAAGATATATTGACTTTCTCGTGGTGGAAATCCTTCGCAACGCTCCTTTTATGGGCGACATTTTTACGATAAAAACGAGGCAATGAAAGGACGGAGACCACGAAACGGTACGGCCGGTAGAAAAAACCACCGGACGGAAAACGGAAAAAAGAAACCAGGAGAACATCATGAAACATATATTTCATTCTGTCGTAGCGGCCATTTCAATGTCTATCGCCGCGTCCACTTTTGCCATTGATATCGTTGTCGTCTCGCACGGTCAAGCCAATGACCCGTTCCATGCGGTGATCAAAAACGGCATCAACAAGGCGGCCAAAGATACCGGTGTCCATGTCGAATATCGCGCCCCTGAGACCTTCGACATGGTGGCGATGAGCCAGATGATCGACGCCGCCGTCAACCAGGAGCCCGACGGGCTTGTCGTAACGATCGCCGACGCCGATGCCCTCGGGCCATCGATCGAACGCGCGGTCGCCGCCGGGATTCCGGTCATTTCGATGAACAGCGGTACAGAAGTGTCGAAAGCACTCGGCGCGCTCTTGCATGTCGGTCAGGACGCAAAGGAAACGGGCAGGCTGGCCGGTGAAAAACTCAGGAAAATGGGCGGCAGCAAAGCTATTTGTGTCAACCACGAGGTCGGCAATGTCTCCCTCGACCTGCGCTGCGAAGGCTTTGCCGAAGGTTTTGGCGGTAAGGTGACCGTCCTGCCGACAAGCAACGATCCGGCCGACATCGAGGCCAAGGTGCGCGCCGCACTCGAATCCGATCCGGCAATCGACACGATAATGACCCTGGGGGCGGCAACCGCAGGGGAACCCTCGGTGGCGGCGATCCAATCGCTCGACAAGGGGGACGGACAGATCAAAATAGGGAGCTTCGATCTCTCCTCCGACTTCCTTGAGGCGGTCGCGCACGGCGATGCGACCTTTGCGATCGATCAGCAGCCGTTCCTGCAAGGCTATCTGCCGGTCTCCTTCCTCGCCCTCTATGCGCAATACGGGCTGATCCCAGCGTCGAACGTGGCTTCGGGGCCGAATTTTATCACCAAGGAAAAAGCCACGCAGGTCATGGAACTGTCGGCCAAAGGCATCCGCTGAAAATGAACGGGGAGAGTGAAATACCCGCGGATGACGCAACGACCGCAAACAAACGCATACGTCAGGAACCGTTACTCGCGCGCCTGATGAGACGGCCCGAACTGGGCGCGATCGCCGGGCTGTTGCTGGTGATGGGCTTTTTTCTGATCACCGCCGACGGGTCGATGTTCACCCTCGCCGGGGTGATGAACTTTCTGACCCCCGCCGCGCAGCTCGGTATTCTCGCGATCGGCGCCGCCCTGCTCATGATCGGAGGAGAATTTGATCTTTCGATCGGCTCCATGGTCGCCTTCGCGGGGATGATTTTCGCGGCATTGGTGGTCAATTTCGACCTGCCGCTCGTCGTCGCGATACCGGCCACGCTGATTTTCGCGGGCATGATGGGGGTCGTCAACGGGCAACTTACGGTGCGTACCGGCCTGCCTTCATTCATCGTCACCCTCGCCTTCCTGTTCATTCTGCGCGGGCTGACCCTGGTCGGGCTGAAATGGTTGACCGGCGGGGCGACCCAATTGCGCGGCGTCCGCGATGCGGTCGCGGGCGACTGGTTGGCCCCGTTTTTCTCCGGCCACGCCTTCAAAGGTTTGTTCAAGCATCTCGCCGACGCCGGCATGATCGAAAAATTCCGATCCGGCGCCCCCAAAGTGCCTGGCGTTCCCGTGGAAATTTTATGGTTTATCGCGATCGCACTGATTGCGACCTGGATCTTGCTGCGCACCCCGGCGGGAAACTGGATCTTCGCGTCCGGCGGCGACAAAAACGCCGCGGCGAATTCCGGTGTCGCGGTCCATCGTGTCAAGACGGCGCTTTTCGTCGTTGCTGCCTGCGCGGCAGCGCTGGTCGCGATCATGACCGTGCTCGACGCCGGCTCCACCGACGCCCGACGCGGCTTCCAGAAGGAATTCGAGGCGATCATCGCCGCCGTGATCGGCGGTTGCCTGCTGACCGGCGGTTATGGTTCGGCCATCGGTGCGTTCTTCGGCGCGATCATCTTCGGCATGGTGGTGATCGGGCTGACCTACACGTCGATCGATCAGGATTGGTTCCAGGTTTTCCTCGGCGGCATGCTCTTGCTCGCCGTCGTCTTCAACAACGCGATCCGCAAACGTGTGACGGGGGGAGGCTAGCATGTCCGAACCCATCATTCATTTGGAAAATATTAAAAAGCACTTCGGCAACGTGATTGCCTTGGATGGCGTGACCTTCGACGTCCGCGCCGGCGAATGCAACTGCCTCTTAGGCGACAACGGCGCCGGCAAATCGACTTTCATCAAAATCATGTCGGGGGTAACCAAAGCGTCACAAGGCAAAATCTATATCGATGGGCGAAAGACTCGCTTCCTCAGTCGACGCGATGCGATGGAAGCGGGCATCGCCACCGTGTTTCAGGATCTCGCGATGATTCCTTTGATGAGCGTGACGCGCAATTTCTTCATGGGGCGCGAACCCACCAAAGGTGTCGGCCCTTTCAAGCGCTTCGACCTGGCGCGCGCCAATCGCGTCTGCGTCGAGGAGATGGCCAAGATGGGTATCACCCTGCGCGGCCCCGATCAGGTGGTCGGTACCTTGTCGGGCGGCGAGCGCCAAACGGTCGCCATCGCCCGCGCCGTCTACTTCGGAGCGAAGGTGCTGATCCTCGACGAGCCGACCTCGGCCTTGGGGGTGCGCCAGACGTCGAACGTGCTCGCCACCATCGACAAGGTGCGCGCACAAGGTGTGGGCGTCGTCTTCATCAGTCACAACGTGCGCCATGCGATGGCGGTCGGTGATCGCTTCACCGTCCTCAATCACGGCAAGACCCTGGGCACGGCCGAACGTGGCGCAATCACCGCGAACGAGTTGCAGGACATGATGGCCGGCGGTCAGGAACTGGCGGCATTGGAAGGTATGCTAAACGGGACGATCTGAGAAAAGCCACGAGAAAATGCCAGCCTCCGGGATCGTTATCACGCGCGTGGACGTATACCGCGTTCCTCGCGGGTAGGTTCCGCGTACGCGCCGTGTGATGGTAGCGTCACGCGACCGCTGTTTTCACCTCTGCCATCCCTTCTCGCGCCGCCCGCTCTCTCTTCGCGGCGGCGATACGTGATGCGCTCTCACCGATACGAAAATGCCGCTCTCTCCCGCGAGAAATAACGATCTCGCGTGATTTTCCCGACAAGCGCGCTGTCTTTGCGGCGACGGGCAACGAAATCCCCACGGCAAATGCCGTCGGGAAAAGCGTCGCGACGGGAATTGTTTTCCTCGAACGCTGTCCCTTTGCAGAGCGGCACGAATTCCGCGCATGGTGTGTTTGCGCTGCCGCGTTCGAAAAGGGCCGCCGGACGCAATCGACTAAGCCGCTCGCCGCGGCGGGAGGTGTCCGATCCCGACGAGCGTCGCGCGCAGCATCGCGGTCACCGTGTCCTTGCTGTAAGCGATTCCGGTGTGCAATTTATTGTCGATCAGCAGTTGTACATAGGCCACCGCGCGCGCGTCGGTGGATTTACTCATCGCGTGCTCGGCGTAGTTGGTCACGCTGATCGCCTTGCCGGTCAGCGTCTTAAGCGCGTCGATGAACGCGCCGAGCACACCGGAACCATCGCCGCCGATGCGATAGTGCTCGTTTTCGCGACCGAGCACCGCATCAAGGTGATCTTGTTTCGCCTCGCGATGGATACGGTAATTATCGAGTGTCCACACGCTCTCGCACAGATAATTGGCCTCGAAAACCGCCATCACTTCGCCACTTGACAGTTCCTTCTCGGTGCGCTCGCTTTCCGCCTGCACCTTCTGCGCCAGATCCACTTGCAGCCAGCGCGGCACATCGAGGCCGTAATCACGGGCGAGAAGATAGGCGACGCCCCCTTTACCGGACTGACTGTTGATCCGTACCACATCCTGATAGCTGCGTCCGATATCGAGCGGATCGATCGGCAGATAAGCGATGTCCCACGTCTCGCCGCGCTTTTTTTCAAGGGATTTCTTGATCGCGTCCTGATGCGAACCGGAAAACGCGGTGAACACCAGCTCGCCGACATAGGGATGACGCGGATGCACCGGCAGACCGTTGCATTCACTGACCACATGGACGATCTCGTTCATCCGCGAGAAATCCAGTTCGGGATCGACCCCCTGGCTGTAAAGATTCATCGCCATCACCATGAGATCGGTGTTACCGGTGCGTTCGCCGTTGCCGAGCAGCGTGCCTTCGACGCGATCGGCGCCGGCCATCACCGCGAGCTCCGATGCCGCCACCGCGCAGCCGCGGTCGTTGTGGGTGTGCACGCTGACACTCACCTGGTCACGGCAGGAGAGATGGCGGCAAAAATACTCCACTTGATCGGCATAGAGATTCGGGGTCGAGGATTCCACCGTCCCCGGCAGATTGAGGATCACCCCCTGCCCCTGCCAAGGCGCCCATACCGCGCACACCGCCTCGCAGACTTCGAGCGCGTACGCCGGCTCGGTCTGCGAGAAACTTTCCGGGGAGTACTCGAACACCCACTCGCTCTGCGGATAGTCCTCCGCCTGCGCCTTGAGCATTTGCGCGCCGTTGACCGCGAGCCCGGTGATTTTCTCGCGGGAGGCGGCATAGACTTTCTCGCGCTGTACTTTCGACGTCGAGTTATAGACATGGACGATCGCCCGACGCACCCCGCGCAGCGCCTCGAACGTGCGCGTGATCAAATGTTTGCGCGCCTGCACCAACACCTGCACCGTCACATCGGCGGGAATCAGCTCTTCCTTGATCAGGCGGCGGGTGAAATCGAACTCGATCCGCGAAGCCGAGGGAAAGCCGATCTCGATCTCCTTGAACCCGCAATCGACGAGGAGCTTGAAAAAACGCAGTTTACGCTCGATCGTCATCGGATCGATCAAGGCCTGGTTGCCGTCGCGCAGATCGACACTGACCCAGGTCGGCGCATGAGTGATCCGCTTGTCCGGCCAGGTACGCCGCGAAAGAGGCGCCGCGAAGGCGAAGGGACGGTATTTGCGGTGATCGAAGAGGGTTTGGTCCATGGTTTGGCGCTTGTCTCACATAAACAAAAGCGTATTATATCGGTAACAACAGGGCGATTTTCACCAATTTTATCCGATAGAATGTTTATATATAGATATAGTCACTAAAATATATGGAAAGATGAGAGAAAAATTTCAAACCGACGCCACCGACAAGAAAATTCTCCGTATCCTCAGTCGCAACGCGAGAATCCACAACCTCGCCCTCGCCGAAGCGGTCAATCTCTCCCCGACCCCCTGCGCACGACGGGTGAAACGCTTGGAAGAGGCCGGCTTGATCGAAAGTTACGGCGCAAAACTCAATCGCAGCGCGCTCGGGCTTGGTCTCAGCGTGTTCATCGCGGTCACCCTCGATCGCCACACTCCGGAGCGCTTCGCCGAATTCGAAGCCGCGGTGCGCCGCTTTCCCGAAATCATCCGCATGAGCATCGTCACCGGACGAGTGGAGGATTATCTCCTCCAGGTGGTGGTCAAAGACATGGACGCCTTCGAATCCTTTCTCCTTGGAAGACTGAACCGCGCGCCGGGTGTCAGCAACGTCCATTCCAGTTTCGAAATGCGCGCGGTGATCGATCGCGAACCCGAGCCTTAAGTACCGTTCGCTAGGAAACGGCAGGCGAAGGAAATCGCCACCGAGCCAGACTCTTTTGGCGGATGCTACGATCGGATCCAGGCGGCAATGCGCGCACGATCGTCAGTGGTGCCGTTGCCCGGAACCGTTCACGACATCACCATCCGAAAGCGCGCTCCGTCCTTGCCCGAAGGTACCCAAGGATATGCCTACAGCGGCTATCAGAGCTATCGGGAAGATCACCCGGACCTCGAAATCCCCTGCAAAAAACCAGAAAAGGGCAAGCTCTCCCGATCCGAAAAGCAATACAATCATGCCCCTCCCGTTTTCGTGTGCGTGTCGAACACACCATAGGGCGCATGAAAAAGTTCCCCATCCTCGCAGATAAATACCGCTATCCCCGCTCCCGCCACAGCACGAAGTTCGCCGTCATCGCAGGCATGACAAACACTGGTCGCAGGATTTTGAAAATGGAAAAAAGACGGGCCACACCGAGCAAAATTATCCTACTTTCGCAATGGGTCTATTTAATATTGCTTTATTGAAAACCTTGTATAGACTGAAATATACGTTTCCCTATGGGGAAATATCTGTTCATCAATAGCCAGGGAATTTACCATGCAACACTTGAAAACTTTTAAAATCGCGCTATCCTGCGCAGCCGCTCTCACCGCGCTTTCCGCAAAGGCGGAAACCGGCTTTCGGTTCCAGCCTTATACAGGCTTCGCGTGGCAGTACATTTCATTAGATTATGCAAAAAATTCCGACGCCTATTTAGGTGACGAATCTTTATACAACGACGAATTATTCGGTGCCACGCTTTATATGGGGTTACGTCTACATGACTATTTCGGCGTTGAGTTGGGATACTCTGGCACCGCGGAAAGTAAAAAGAAGATAGACTTCTTAAACGCATACGGGGTCAAGACGGGGGTCAATACAAATACCAGTCTTTGGCTCTCCTCGTTAACTTTCGATGTACTCGGGTATCTGCCTCTCGGTGCGGCGAAAAAGTATGAACTGATCGGGTCGGTCGGACTTGCGCGCACAAGGGCAAAAAGCGAATTTCATTCTAGTCCCGTTGATGTTTTTCCTGACGACTATGATGAAACCGAAACCGACCTTCGTCTCGGTTTGGGGGCGCAATACAAATTATCTGATAATTCTATAATCCGCAGCATGATACGCTGGGAAGATTCCGGATTTGATACGGTAGACGATGCGTATATGTGGGATCTCGGGTTCAATTATTCGTTCTGACAGTTATCGAACAATCTGAATCAAACCGCCCTCCGGGCGGTTTTTTATCCCTGGAGATATAGCCAAAATATTATATTAATAGCGTTGCTAACTTAAGAGTGGAATGGCGCAGATTTGCATTCACGTTCATGGACGCGCGGCCGCCGCTTGTCATGGCGCTTTACCGCCGGCCCTGTCCGTCCGCCTTCACAGCGCTTTGCCGAGTGCTTCCATCACCTTGCGATAACGGGCGGTGATCGCGTCGTGGGCAATATGGCGACCGTCGCGCACGACGTGCCGCCCGGCCGAGAAGACATCGCGCACCAGGCGGTCGTCGCCGGCGAAGACATACGTATCGAGGATGGCATCGCCTTCGCGGCCGCAGAAATCGACCGCCCTGCCATCGAGCGCCATCAGATCAGCGAGCGCGCCCACCGCGATGCGCCCGGCGTCGCGTCCGGCGGCCTGCGCGCCGCCCGCGGCGACCGCGTCATAAAGGCGGCGCGCGGTGGATTTCTCCGCAGTGGCGAGCACCGCGCGCGATTTATCGCGCAGGCGTTGACTGTATTCCAGGGTACAAAGTTCCTGAGACAGGGAAACGCGAACGTTGGAATCCGATCCCACCCCGATCGCCCCGCCCGCGGACAGATAACGCGCGCCATCGAAAATACCGTCACCGAGATTGCTTTCGGTAATCGGGCACAGCCCCGCGACCGCGCCGCTTCCGGCGAGAGCGACGGTTTCGTGTTTCTCCATCTGCGTACAGTGGATCAGACACCAGTGTCGATCGACGCTCACGTTGTCGAGCAGCCAGGCGACGGGACGCTTGCCCCAGGCATTCCTGACTTCTTCGACTTCGGCCGTTTGTTCACCGAGATGCATATGGATCGGCCCGCCATTCGCCAGCGCGGCGGTAGCGGACAGTTCTTCACGACCAACCGCGCGCAGCGAATGCGGCGCTACGCCGATCACGGTATCGGCGGGCAGAGCGGCAATGGCTTTTTTCGACTCTTCGTACAATCTGGCGAAGCGCGCCGGATCATTGCCGAAACGCATCTGTCCCGGACCGAGGGGGCGCTTGTCACAGCCGCCATATCGATAGTATACCGGCAAAAGGGTGAGGCCGATGCCGCTGCGATCGGCGGCGGCGGCAACTCGTTCCGCCATTTCGGCGATATTGTCGTACGGATGGCCGTCCGGGCGATGGTGAAGATAATGGAATTCGGTATCGTTGGCATACCCGGCTTCCAGCATCTCCATCTGCACGAAAGCCGAAATCGCCTCGACGTGATCGGGAGTGAGCACGTCGAGAAAACGGAACATCGAGCGCCGCCAGCTCCAGAAGGTATCACGCCGATCGCCGCCGCGTTTTTCCGTCAAGCCGGCCAGGCAGCGCTGAAAAGCGTGGCTGTGCAGGTTCGCGACGGCAGGGAGAAGAATATCGAGGCGGATGTCGCCACTCGAATCGGACGCACAACCGCGGCGAATCGCGGCGATTCTGCCGCTTTCGTCAATGTCGAGTCGCACGTCGCGTTCCCAGCCATCGGTGGTAAGCGCCCGGGTCGCGAAAAGAGTCGTCATCGCCTATACATCATCTTGACAACTTGTTATATGCAAACATACTATACCCTCTATAGAGGAAAAACTAATTTATTTATTCAAACTGCCGATGCCACATCATGCTGATGAGAAACGCGAGAATTGTCACCATCGACGAGAAAAGCCGCTACGGTTTGATCGATCGCGGAGCAATGGTGATCGAGGACGGTTTGATTGCCTGGTCAGGCGAGGACGATGACATTCCCGCCGACTATCGGGGGCGTCCCGCCCGCGATCTCGAGGGGCGGCTGATCACCCCGGCGCCGATCGATTGTCATACCCATCTGGTGCATGGCGGAGACCGCGCCGCCGAATTCGAAATGCGCCTGCAAGGGGCGGACTACGAAGCAATCGCCCGCGCCGGCGGCGGCATCATGGCGACCGTCGAAGCGACACGCGGAAGCGATGTCGAAACACTGATGAAAACCGCGCTGCCGCGGGTGGACGCGCTGATCGCCGAGGGCGTTTCTCTGCTCGAGATCAAATCCGGTTACGGCCTGGATCACGAGACGGAACTGAACATGCTGCGCGCCGCCCGTCTTATCGGAAAGCATCGCCCCGTCAGGATCAAAACCACCTTTCTCGGCGCCCACACGCTGCCGATCGAATATAAAGACGAGCCCGATACCTACCTGGAAGCAGTCTGCCTCCCGGCGCTGCGTGCGGCGCATGCCGAGGGGCTCGTCGACGCGGTCGATGGGTTTTGCGAAGGCATCGCCTTCGACACCGCCCGCATCGAGCGCGTGTTCGACACGGCCGGGGCGCTCGGCATTGCGGTCAAACTCCATGCCGAACAGCTTTCCAATAGCGGCGGCGCGCGACTGGCCGCTCGACACGGCGCCCTGTCGGTCGATCATCTCGAATATGCCGATGAACAAGACGTCCTTGCAATGGCCGAATCCGGCTCGGTCGCGGTGCTTCTGCCCGGCGCGTTCTACACCCTCCACGAAACGCGAAAACCGCCGGTCGAGCATTTCCGCAAACACGGCGTGGCGATGGCGGTGGCAAGCGATTGCAATCCGGGGACATCGCCGCTGGCATCGATCCTGCTGACCATGAACATGGCCTGCACCCTGTTCCGTCTCACCCCTGAAGAAGCGCTTGCCGGCGTGACGGCGCACGCCGCCCGCGCACTCGGTCTTGACGACACCGGGCGGATCAGGCCAGGCCTGCGCGCCGATCTGGCGATCTGGAACGCCAGGCACCCGGCGGAACTTTCTTACCGCATCGGCTTCAACCCGCTGTTCGAACGTATTTTTGGCGGCGAAAGAAGCACGCAATCGAGACCGCCAAAGCGCTCACCGACGCCGACTGCCATCTCCGAGGCTGGGTGATGACCGTCACCCTTGTCCCCGGATCGACAACACTTGGCGACCTCGAAGCTATCTGGCGCGACCGCACAAAAGTGGTACTTGCGCCCTCCGCGAAGAGCGGCGTCGAGGCGGCGGCCGGAATCGTGCGCGAAGCCGCCCGGGGAGAACAAGCGGTTTACGGCGTGAACACCGGTTTCGGCAAGCTCGCTTCGGTGCGAATCGCCGCGAAGGATAACGAAATCCTGCAACGCAACCTGATCTTGAGCCACTGCTGCTGCGTCGGCGCGGCGACGGATCGCGCCACCGTGCGTTTGATGATGGCCTTGAAACTCCTGTCGCTTGGTCGCGGCGCCTCCGGCGTGCGCGTAAGCATCATCGCCTTGATCGAGGACATGCTGAACCGCGAGGTTACTCCGGTTGTACCGGCGCAAGGATCGGCCGGCGCCTCCGGCGATCTCGCGCCGCTCGCCCATATGACGGCGGTGATGATCGGTGAAGGTGAAGCGTGCTACGAAGAGAAAACCCTGCCTGGCGCCGAAGCCCTGAAAAAGGCGGGGTTGAAGCCGATCGTTCTGGCCGCGAAAGAAGGTCTGGCCCTGATCAATGGCACACAGTTCTCGACCGCGAACGCCCTCGCCGGCCTGTTCATGGCCTCGCGTAACGCGGCAAACTCGATCGTGACCGCCTCGCTCACAACCGACGCGATCATGGGATCCACCGCGCCGCTTAGCGATGAAATTCATATCCTGCGCGGTCATCCGGGCCAGATCCACGTGGCGCGCGCGATGCGCGCACTGCTTCGCGGTTCGCAAATCCGCGAACACCACCGCCAAGGCGACACCCGTGTTCAAGACCCCTATTGCATTCGTTGTCAGCCACAGGTGACCGGCGCGGCCATCGATATGCTCGGCTTCGCCGGTAAAACGCTGCGCATCGAAGCCAATGCGGTGACCGACAATCCATTGGTGCTCAAAGAAGAAGGCCGCATCGTTTCGGGGGGGAACTTCCATGGGGAACCGGTCGCCTTCGCCGCCGATCAGATCGCCCTCGCTGTCGCCGAAATCGGCGCGATCGCCCAGCGGCGCGTGGCACTCTTGGTCGATCCGGCCCTCTCGCATGGGCTGCCGCCGTTTTTGACTCCGGCACCGGGGCTCAATTCCGGTTTGATGAGTGCCGAAATCACGAGCGCGGCGCTGATGAGCGAGAACAAACACCTGGCCACCCCATGCTCGACCGACAGCACGCCGACGAGCGCCAATCAGGAAGACCATGTGTCGATGAGCGCCCATGGCGCCGTGCGTCTTGCCAAAATGAACGCCAACCTGGCCTATATCCTGGGCATTGAAGCGCTCTCTGCCGCGCAGGGTGTCGAATGCCGCGCGCCGCTGAAAACAAGCCGCGTTTTGCAGGACGTTCTCGCCGATCTCCGCCGCGACATCGCCCCCCTGGACAAAGACCGCTATATGGCGCCGGACATCGCCAAGGCTGCGGCGATGGTCGCGAACGGAACCCTGCTCGAAACGGCGAAAGGCGCCGGTTTTGTCGTTACCGGCAATGGCTGACACCGACCTTTTGCCCGTCGCGCCTGATCAAGATCGAAAAGACGTTGCGGCAAAACCCGCGCAATAAGGCGCAAAACGAAAATGGAGGATAACTCATGGTTTTGACGCGGATGACCAGACATATCTTCTTTGCGGCGCTCCTGAGCTTGACGGCGTTAACAACACAGGCAAACACATCATCTTATTGTGGCGCCGGCAACACGGTGAAATTCGCCGAGATCAGCTGGGAAAGCGGTGCCTTCATCACCCAGGTGATGATGAAAATCTTCAGCAAGGGCTATGATTGCCGAGTGGACGCGATTCCCGGCAACTTGATTACGCTCGAACAGGCAACCGCCAACGATGATATCCAAATTTTTGCCGAAGAATGGTTGGGCCGTAGCGATATCTGGAACAAGGCGGTCGATCGGGGCAAAGTGAAAACGATCGGCGCGACCTTTTTCGGAACCAGCGAAGGCTGTTTCGTCCCCGATTACGTCATCAACAGCGATGAAAAACGCGGCATCGCAGCGATGTTCCCCGAGTTGAAAAGCGTTTCGCAGCTTTCCGAAGCGAAAATCGTCGCCTTTTTCAGCGACCCGGAGAAGCCGTCGAAAGGACGTTTCCTCAATTGTCCGTCGGGATGGACATGCGAAAGAATGAATTCAGCGAAACTCGAAGCGTACAAGCTGGACAAGCATTACGTGAACTTTCGTCCGGTTACCGGCAGCGCACTCGACACGGCAATCAAGTCGGCCTATCTACAGGCGAACCGATCCTGTTCTATTACTGGCAGCCCACCTCGATGATAGCCAGGTTCAATCTCGTCCAACTGGAAAAGACGCCCTACAGCGACGCCTGCTGGGAGGCGCTCGCGAAACCCGACGGCAAGCGCGAACAGGGCTGTGCCTTCCCCTTCCCCGATGTCGCCTATGGCGTGTCGAGCGCCTTTGCCGCAAAAGCGCCGCAACTCATCACCGTACTGGAAAAAGCGACTTTCCCCTTGTCCGAGGTAAATGGCTATCTTGCTTATATGACTTTCATCGCGGAAGCGCCGTGGCCGCTACCGGCAAGATTCATGGCGATATTCGCAAGACCATTCCGCCCTATCGCGACGATCGCCCGATGCAGCGCGATTTCGCTGCCATTCGCGCCTTCTTTAAAGCCCATTCTCCCGATCGCGAGAACGACAGCCCATGAATCCTGTGGAAATTCACCGTGGCAACGCGCCGATTGTCCTCGGCCTGCCCCATAGCGGCACCTACCTGCCCAACGAGATTTACTCGCGACTGAACGAGCGCGGGCGCGCCTTGGGCGACACCGACTGGCATGTCCACACTCTGTATGATGGGTTGCTGGACGGTCTTACCACGGTGCGCGCGACATTTCATCGCTATGTGATCGACGCCAACCGCGATCCGTCGGGGTCGAGTCTGTATCCTGGACAGAACACCACCACCCTCGTGCCACTGACCGACTTCGACGGTGAGAATATCTGGACGCACCCCCCGAATGAAGCCGAGATCGAACATCTCAAGGCGGCTTTTCACACACCCTATCACGTGGCGCTCGCCGCCGAGCTCGATCGCGTGCGGGCGCGCCATGGCGTCGCCCTGCTCTACGATTGCCATTCGATCCGCTCCCGGATTCCCTTTCTCTTCGCAGGGACGCTACCGGATTTTAATATCGGCACCAACCTGGGCACGACCTGCGCGCCCGCCATCGAAGAAGCGACCTGTGAAATCTGTGCCGCGGCCACAGGATACAGCAGCGTGGTCAACGGTCGTTTCAAAGGCGGCTTCTGCGTCCGCCATTACGGAAAACCCGGGATCGGTCGGCACGCCATCCAGATGGAACTCGCGCAATCGACCTATCTACGTGCCGAGGAAGCGCCTTGGCTTTATGATGAAAACCGCGCCGCGCGCCTACGCGCGCAGCTAACTTCGATTCTCGAAAAACTGGTCGAACTGACCGTACAACTGAGGAGTAAACGATGAACGACAACCCGCGTTACAACCCGCAAGATATCCATCCCGCAACCGGAAACGAGATTTCGGCGAAAAGCTGGCTGACCGAAGCACCGCTGCGCATGTTGATGAACAACTTGTCTCCGCAGGTGGGAGAAAACCCGCATGAACTGGTGGTCTATGGTGGCATCGGCCGCGCGGCCCGTACCTGGAAAGATTTCGACCTGATCGTCGCCACCCTGAAAAGACTGGCTGACGACGAAACCCTGCTGATCCAGTCGGGAAAGCCGGTCGGCGTTTTCAAAACCCACAAGGACGCGCCGCGCGTTCTGATCGCCAATTCAAACTTGGTGCCGCACTGGGCGAACTGGGCACACTTCAACGAACTCGATAGAAAAGGCTTGATGATGTTCGGGCAAATGACAGCCGGTTCCTGGATTTACATCGGCTCGCAAGGCATCGTTCAGGGCACCTACGAAACTTTTTGCGAGGCCGGGCGCCGGCATTATGACGGCAATCTGAACGGTCGCTGGATACTGACCGCCGGCCTGGGCGGGATGGGCGGCGCCCAACCGCTGGCCGCGGTGATGGCCGGCGCCTGTTGCCTGGTGGTCGAGTGCGATGAAAGTCGGGCGGATTTCCGTCTTAAGACCCGGTATGTCGATGAAAAAACCCACTCGCTGGATAAAGCCCTGGAGAGTATTGATCGCTCGACCCAAGCGGGCGAAGCCAAATCCGTCGCCCTGATCGCCAACGCGGCCGATGTCTTCCCCGAACTGGTCAAGCGCGGCGTGCGTGCGGACCTCGTCACCGACCAAACCTCCGCGCACGACCCGCTGCACGGTTATCTCCCGCGCAACTGGAGCATGGCCGAATGGCGCGCGAAACAGGAAAGCGATCCCGAAGCGGTCGAAAAAGCCGCCCGCACCTCGATAAAAGCACAGGTCGAAGCGATGATCGCCTTCCACGAGATGGGCGTTCCAACGGTCGATTACGGCAACAATATCCGCCAGATCGCCAAGGAAGAGGGGCTCTGGAAAGCCTTTTCCTTTCCCGGCTTCGTTC
The DNA here is from genome assembly GCA_965277745.1 of Cardiobacteriaceae bacterium. Classification (GTDB taxonomy): domain Bacteria; phylum Pseudomonadota; class Gammaproteobacteria; order Cardiobacteriales; family Cardiobacteriaceae. The sequence goes on along the minus strand of OZ255837.1, from coordinate 1,571,750 downwards.
CGGCCTATATCCGTCCCCTGTTCTGCCGGGGCATCGGGCCGTTCCGCTGGGCGGCGCTTTCGGGCGATCCGCAGGACATCTATAAAACCGACCGCAAAGTCAAGGAACTGATCCCCGATGACGAGCATCTGCACAACTGGCTTGATATGGCCGAGAGGCGCATTGCCTTCCAGGGCCTGCCGGCGCGTATCTGTTGGCTCGGTCTCGGACAGCGTCATCGCCTCGGGCTGGCTTTCAACGAAATGGTGCGCAAGGGCGAACTGAAAGCGCCGGTGGTGATCGGTCGCGACCATCTCGATAGCGGTTCGGTGGCGAGTCCGAACCGCGAAACCGAAGCGATGAAAGACGGTTCGGACGCGGTCAGTGACTGGCCGCTTCTAAATGCCCTGCTCAATTGCGCCTCGGGGGCCACCTGGGTCTCTTTCCATCATGGCGGAGGCGTCGGAATGGGCTTCTCACAGCATGCCGGGGTGGTGATTTGCTGTGACGGCACGGAAGAGGCCGCGCGCAGAATCGAACGCGTTCTCTGGAACGATCCGGCAACCGGCGTCATGCGTCATGCCGACGCCGGATACGAGATTGCGCTCGACTGCGCACGCGAACACGGACTCGATCTGCCCGCCATTCTCGGCGGGTAAGAGGAAAATCGACAATATTCCCGCCCGATCATCGCTCGCCGCGCCGCATTCACCTCGACAGCGGGCGGAAAACGTGGCGGGAAAGTCATCGCCTTCCGATAGGGCAAAGCGGACGCAGGAAAATGCGGTCATGGTATCTGATCGTCTTCTCTCTATCGAAACAGGCTCTATATCTCACGAATACATGCAATCATTTCATGATCTTAATTTTATCGGGTAAGAAATTATTTTAGTATGATGAAGTGAATGGATATAGAGGATCATAAGAGATGAAAACTTTACTGCGGTACTTGCTCCTCGTGGGCCTTATCCTTGGCGGTTCGGCAAGGGCGGCGGAAAAAGTCGTGGTCGGCATCGATGGAGACTATTCCCCTTACTCTTTCATCGGTGAGGACGGCAAGGCCACCGGCTTCGATGTGGAATCCATGCGATGGATAGCCGAACAAATGGGCTTTGAAGTCGAAATCAAACCGATCGCTTGGGATGGCATCATCCCCGCCCTTCTCGCCAAAAAGATAGACTTGATCTACTCGGGAATGACCGCTTCTCCGGAGAGAGAAAAAGTGGTGGCCTTTTCCGACGTCTACTGGCAGGTGAACCAGGCGGTTTGCGTCAGGCGCGATGAGGATCTCAACGTGATAGACGCGCTCGTCGGCAAAAGGAAAATCGGCACCCAAAGAGGAAGTTCGGCGGCGATATGGCTGGAGGACAATCTGGTCAAGAAAGGGATGCTGAGCCGTGACAACTTGAAGCTCTACGATAATTTTCCACTTGCCCTCAAAGACCTGGAAAACGGAAGAATCGAGGCGGTCATGTTCGACGACATCATAGTCGAAAAGGCGATCCAGGGAAAAGCGATGAAGATCATCGGTACCCTCAGCACCGGCGAAGATTACGCGGTGGCAATGCGGAAAGAAGACAAAGCCCTAATGAACAAGATCAACCGCGGCCTCGAAATGCTGATGAAAGCGCCCAAATGGCAGGCGCTCAAAGACAAATACAATATGTGAAATGCAAATAAACGGCGGGTTTGCCGAGGCAAGGCTAAGGGATTGCCGGATCGGCGCACAGGCGTCGCGGCGAAAGACTATCGCAAGCGTCGCGATCCTTGCCCATGACCTGCGCAGGAAAAAGAAACGAAAACCTTGCTCCGGTCACTTATTCCACGGGAGCGTCTTTCGACACGTTCAAAGCGCGATTTCCGCCTGTTGCGGTGCGGTAAGTCTTCGCCTTGAGCCTGCGCTCTTGAACAAGGTTCTCTACAAAAAAAGCGGCGTTTAAAAGGGAAACTTCCTGGCCACCATGAAGAACAAAATCCACCACAGAACGGTTCGCAACAAGAGATACGCCTTTGCGGAATGTCGGCATGTCTGAGAACATTTCCGTTGTCCTGAAAAGCCTGCCTTTTCTCCTTGAGGGGATTCCCGTCACCCTCGGCCTCGTCCTTGAAGCCCTTTTCCTAGGGCTCGTGATCGGCCTTGCCCTTGCCATCGGACAGATGTACGGGAACAAATACCTGGCAAGACTCATCGCCATCTATGTCTGGTTTTTCAGGGGATTGCCAACGCTGGTGCTGCTGTTTTTGTTTTATTTCGGCTTTTTCCCTTTTCTCGGACTCGATATTTCCGCCTTCTCGATCGCCGTCATCGCACTGGGGATGCGTAGTTCCGCTTACCAGTCGCAGATATTGCGCGGCGCGATCCAATCACTCGGAGAAGGACAGATGCTTGCCGCGCGCTCACTGGGAATGAGCAAGGCAACGGCGGTCACGAGTATCATCATCCCCCAGGCGATGAGAATCGCGCTGCCAGGCTGGTCGAATGAATACCCGGTACTTCTCACCGACTCGGCGGTCACCTATGCCATAGGGGTGATGGAAATTCTCACCCGTGGCAGCCTGCTCGTCAGCAGTACCTATAAACCGATGCCGCTTTATCTGACCTGTGCCGTGATCTTCATCCTGCTCAACTACGCCGGCATGCAATTACTGCACATGATCGAAAAACGCACAAGAATAAAAGGCTTTGCAGGTGGAGGAAGATAATTCGATGAACAGCGAACGTGCGCCTATCCTGAAGGTCGAGAATATCTCAAAATCTTATGGAACGCTCGAAGTACTCAAAGGGGTCTCCTTCGATGTCGCAAAGGGGGAGACGAAAGTTTTCATCGGGCCGAGCGGAACCGGCAAAAGCACGCTCTTGAGATGCGTCAACCAGTTGACCATACCCGATGGCGGAAATATCTTCCTACACGGCGAAGAAGTCCTCCACTGCGGAAAAAATATCAATCTGTACCGCCAGAAAATGGGCATGGTCTTTCAGAATTTCAATCTCTTCGATCACCTGACGGCGGTGAAAAACGTCGCCATCGCCCTCATCAAAGTCAGGAAAATGAAAAAAGCCGAAGCGACGGAAAAAGCCATGGCGGAACTCGGAAAGGTCGGCATGGAGGATAAGGCCGATCTCTATCCCGCCGAGTTGTCCGGTGGACAGGCGCAGAGGGTTTCCATCGCCCGCGCCCTTGCCATGGATCCCGACGTGATGCTCTTTGACGAACCGACTTCCGCGCTCGACCCGGAACTCACCAGAGAAGTACTGGAGGTGATGAACAGACTGGCCGCCGCAGGGATGACCATGCTGGTCGTCACCCATGAAATGGGCTTTGCCTACTCCGCCGCCAATGAAATCATCTTCATGGAACATGGCCACATCGTCGAAAGCGGCCCCCCGTCGAAGCTTGTCAAGGCACCGCGGTTCGAACGTACGAAGACTTACCTGTCGCAACTGAGCGCTCTTTCTCTCCCCCTGGGGGAGGAAACATGATCGATGTTCCCTTTCTCCGCGACGTGCTTTTGCCGCCGCTCGCACGCGGACTTCTCGTCACCTTGCAACTGATTTTCCTATCCATTCCTTTCGGGCTTGTCCTTGGAACGGCGATCGCGATCGGGCGCGCTTACGGCAATATCGTGCTCTCCTTTCCGTGCCGTTTGTACGTGATCCTTTTCAAAGGGTGTCCGCTTCTGATGTTGCTGTTTATCCTCTATTTCGGCCTGCCGTCCACTGGCATAACCCTCTCCCCCTTCACCGCGGCGGTCATCGGCTTTGTCCTTTGCAACGCGGCCTATCAATCGGAGCACATAAGGGGAGGGATACGGTCGATGAAATCGGCACAGATGGAAGCGGCTCTCTCAGTGGGAATGACAGAGCGCCAAGCGATAAAAAGCATCATCCTCCCTCAGGCGATACGGCGGGCGCTTCCCGGAATATCGAACGAAATCATATACCTGATAAAATACTCGTCCCTGGCCTACATGCTGACCTGTATCGAACTGACCGGGGCGGGCAAGATCGTCGCCTCGAGATCCTTTCGTTTCGCCCTCGTTTTCGGGGTGGTCGGCATGATCTACCTTTTCCTCGTCTACCTCGCCTCCAAGGGCCTTGAAGCGCTCGAAAAAAAACTGCACGTCCCGGGGCTGATAAAATAAAATCGCGCGGCGAGGGCGAGCGCCATGACAGACTTGCAGCGATGATTATTCGCCGCGACGCGATTGGCGTATCATCGTTACAGCGAAAACAACTCAAAAGGAGGGGCGATGTCCCGCAACGGCAAATTTTCCTTCCAAGAGGCGCGCGCAAGTGGCATTTTGCGCCTTGTCGGCTTTTCGATGATCGGGGTTTTTATTTTTTTCGTCCCCGTCACCCTTGGGGGTAAAAAATCGATCCCGCTCAATCACATGGTCGCCTACCTGCGCGACCTCATGGGGCCGGCCGCCCCCTATTACGCCTTGGCGATGATTTTGGCCGGGGCGGCCTATCCGTTTGTCACCGGCAGCTACAAAGGCAGTCCGACGGACAGCATTTTTTCGCTGCTCAAGATCTTCGGCGCGGCCGCGGCGGTTTGTGCGCTCACCGGTTGGGGGCCGGCGTTCTTGCACTCGCAAGACATGCTGCCGTTCCTGTTCGACAAGCTGGTGATTCCGGTCGCGCTGATCGTGCCGGTCGGCGCGGTGTTCCTCGCGTTTCTCGTCAACTATGGCCTGCTCGAATGCATCGGCGTTTTTTTGCAGCGCCTGATGCGCGCCCTCTTCAAAACCCCGGGAAGATCGGCGATCGACGCCGTCGCTTCGTTTGTCGGCAGTTACAGCATCGGTATTCTGATCACCAACCGCGTTTACAAGGCCGGTCAATATTCGCAGAAAGAAGCGGCGATCATCGTAACCGGATTTTCCACCGTCTCGGCGACCTTCATGATTGTCGTTGTCCGGACATTGGATCTGATGCGCGTGTGGAACACCTACTTCTGGACGACGCTTGCCATCACATTTTTGGTGACCGCGATCACGGTACGCATTCCGCCGTTGTCGAAGATGAACGAGCATGCACGAGAACGAGAACCCGATTCCGTTTCCGGCTCACGGATCACCATGGCCCTGGAATGCGGGCTCGCCGTGGCCCGCAGCGCCCACGGCGTGCTCGAAAATATCCGCCTCACTTTCCGCGAAGGTCTGGTAATGACCCTTTCCATCCTGCCGTCGATCATGTCTGTCGGGCTGATCGGCTTGCTTCTTGCGAAATACACGCCGCTTTTCGATTGGCTCGGTTGCCTGTTCTACCCCTTTACCGCCCTCTTCGGGATCGAAAGCGCGATGGCGCTCGCCAGGGCCTCGGCCACCGGCCTGGCGGAAATGTTTCTGCCCGCGCTGTTGATGGGAGAGGCCGATCAAGTCGCGCGATTCGCGACCGGGGTTGTCAGCGTGTCAGCTGTGTTGTTCTTCTCGGCCTCGATCCCCTGTATTCTCTCCACCGAGATTCCAATCGGAGTCGGTCGCCTTGTCCTCGTATGGTTTCTGCGCGTCGCGCTCAGCCTCCTCTTTACCATTCCGATCGCCATGCTGCTTTTCGGATGAGCGTATCGCCGGTATTGTCTCAAGACGTCTTACCCCTGTCGCGCTCTGGCTCGATGGCTTCGTGTCGAATAGGCGCCTTCTCGGGTCGCCCTGAGGCAGGCGCCTCCATGCCCCTGATCGCCAATAAAAAGAAGCGGAACACTCTTGACACCACCGTCACGTGAAACGAACCTTCTCCTCCTCAATCGGGCAAGCGCTGGCGAAAACCGTTTCGTCGCCTGAGGAAGAAGCGATGATATGATGACCTCTTTGTTTGGATCTCCTCATGTTCACCGCTGATTTTCCCAGTCTCTTCCGGCAGGCGGCGCCCTATATTCACGGCCACCGCGACAAAACTTTCGTCATCCACTTCGATGGCGATTTTTCCCATCCCAACTTGCAGAAAATGTTGTACGACTGTGCCTTGCTGCAAAGCCTCGGCATCCACCTGGTACTCGTCTACGGGATGCGCCGACAGATCGAGGAAAATCTCGCCGCCGCCGGGCTGGCTTCCAAGTGTTACGACAACAAACGCATCACCACCCGGGAAATTCTGCCGCGGGTACTCGATGCCGCTGGCAGCCTGCGTCTGAAAATCGAGGCGACCCTTTCCACGCGGATGGCCAATTCGCCGATGCAAGACGCCGCCGTGCGCGTGGCGAGCGGCAATTTTCTCATCGCCCAACCGCTCGGGGTGATCGACGGACAGGACTTCGGTTTTACCGGTTGCGTGCGTAAAATCAATACCGCGGCGATCCGTACCCACCTTGATCTCGGAGAAATTGTCCTCGTCTCGCCGCTCGGTTATTCGCTGACCGGCGACGCCTTCAATCTCAACAGCGAAGAAGTCGCGAGCGCGGTTGCCATCGAGACGGAAGCGGACAAGCTGATCTATGTCAGCGATGCGGTCAACGCATACATCGAAAGCGGTGCGCCGCGCCAACTCAGCCCGATTCAGGCAAAATCGAGCGAGACCGCGAACATCTGGCTGCGCCAGCGCCTCGTCGCCGCGGCAGAGGCCTGCGCGAGCGGCATTCGCCGCGTCCACCTCGTCGAACGTGAGGACGAAGGCGCCCTGCTGCGCGAATTGTTCACCCGTGACGGCACCGGCATCATGATCACGACGGACCGGTACGACATTCTGCGCGGCGCCACCGGCGATGACATCGACAGTCTGCTGACCCTGATCCGCCCGCTTGAGGAAAAGGGCATGCTGATCACGCGCGGCCGCGAAAAACTCGCGCGCGAAATTTGCCATTTTCACGTCCTGATCCGCGACGGTTCGATCATCGCCTGCGCCGCGCTCTACCCGTACCCGGAAGAGAAAACGGCCGAACTCGCCTGTCTTGCCGTCGATCCACAATATCGCCAACACCGCCGCGCAGACTATCTCCTCCACGAATTGGAAATCATCGCCCGCGACGCAGGGGCGAGATCGCTGTTCATTCTCACCACGCAGACCGCCCATTGGTTCGAAGAACGCGGCTTCAGGGCGATCGGCGTCGAGGAACTGCCGGCGGAAAAACGCGCGCGGTACGATTATTCGCGCAATTCCAGCCCCTATCGGAAAATCCTTTAAAGAACCGCTCGGATAATTCTTCCATGCGCCAGGCAATACGTCTCGCCCTGCGGTAGTACTTGACAACGCCCGTCCCCTTGATCTCCGAGCGCGTTTTCTCTGCGTTTGTTCTTCTCCGCCGCTGCCCAGCTCGGGCGCCAAGAAAAACCGCGCCTTTGCCCTGCAATTGTCACGAACCCTCTCCTCCCCGGTACAAGACGGCGCCGCCGCTATTTCTCCGCCGCATCGGCGCGCAGCTCCGCTTGCGGTGACGTCGGCATCATCGCATCCCGTTTTTATGGCCTTGGCCGCTTACTTGCGCACGTGCCCCCACCGGACACGGCGCATGACAAGTTCCGACAACAACAGCCCGAAAACGCCAAGCCCTATCGAAAGCGCGGCGAGGCGTGCCGCGGCAGCTTCCCCCCCCCCGGGGTCTGGATCGCGGTGTAAATCGCGAGCGGCAGCGTGCGGGTTTGCCCCGGTATATTGGACACGAAAGTGATAATGGCGCCGAATTCACCGAGACTGGCGGCAAAGGCGGTGATCGCCCCGGCAAGAATACCGGGCAGGGCGAGCGGCAGCGTCAAGCTGAAAAAACGTTCGACCGCTCCGGCGCCCAGGGTCGCGGCGGCGTGGTAGAGGGTAGCATCGATCTGTTCCAGGACGAGACGGATCGCGCGCACTTGAAAAGGAAAACCGACAATCGCCGCGGCCAACGCCGCGCCGGTCCAACTGAAGATCAGACGGATGTCGAAGGTTGCCAGGAGCCAGGCGCCGAGAGGCGCGTGTGTGCCAAACCCGATCAAAAGCAGATAGCCGATGACGACCGGCGGCAGAACCAACGGCAGATGCACCAGCACGTCGATCAAAATTCTCCCCGTAAAGCGGGCCTGCGCCAGAAACACGCTGAACAGGATGGCAAAGGGCAAGGCGCAGACGACGCTCACGCCGGAAATACGCAGGCTCAGTAACAAGGCCTCGATTTCGGCGTCAGTGAGGGAAATCATCGCCTACGGTTTTCCGTTTACGGATCGCTTACCGGGCGGCTAAATCCGTATTTGCTGAAAATCGCGTCCGCTTCCTCTCCCGACAACCAGGCAAGAAATTCGACCGCTGCCGGCGTTTCGTGGCCGGCGACAATGGCGACCGGATAGCTGATGGGTAAGTGGCTGTCTTCCGGAAAACGCGCCAACACCTTGACGTCTTTGCTGATCGCCGCATCGGTTGCATAGACGATGCCAAGGGTGGCCTCGCCATGTTCGACCAAAGCAAGGGCGGCGCGTACGTCATTCATGCGCGCCAGACGCGTTTCGAGATCCTTTCACTGTCCAAGGCTTACCAATGCTTGTTTGGCATAAATCCCGGCCGGCACATGCTCAGGATCACCGAGCGCGAGATAGTCTCTCTTACCGAGCAACGCGCTCAAATCGGTTTGGGCGCTGACTTCGAACGGAACAAGGGGACTGTCCGCCGGTGCGATGAGAACGAGTTGATTGGCGAGCAGGTCATGGCGGCTCGCGCTTGCAATCATTTTCCGCTCGCCAAGCCAGTCCATCCATTTCTCATTGGCGGAAATATAGAGATCCGCCGGGGCGCCGGCGGCAATTTGGCTTGCCAGCGTGGAAGAGGCGGCGAATGACAGGACCAGTCTGTCGCCCGTTCGAGTGGTATAGTTTTGGTAAATTCGCAGCATGACGTCAGTCAGGCTGGCGGCGGCGAAGACAGTGACTTTTTCCGCCCTGACTGTCGCGGCAGCGAAAACAAGAGAAACGTAAACAAGACCAATACAAATTCTATGAATCATGGAAAACCTCTTTTCGTTATGAAGATGATTAAATCATGATGACATATCGGCGATGACATATCGGCGATGACATATCGGCGATGACATATCGGCGATGACATATCGGCGATGACATATCGGCGATGACATATCGGCGATGACATATCGGCGATGACATATCGGCGATGACATATCGGCGATACATATCGGCGATGACATATCGGCGATGACATATCGGCGATGACATATCGGCGATGACATATCGGCGATGACATATCGGCGATGACATATCGGCGATGACATATCGGCAAAGTCAGTAGAACTACGATAACGAAACGATATCACAACGAATGCAAAAAAGTGCCGATGGCATCAGTGTCCCCCGCAGCAGGAACATGCCGGATTGCGCTTCACCTTGATCTTGTCCACGCTATTGGTCAAAGCATCGACTACCATCATCGTCCCGGACAGGCTTTCCCCGATGCCCAACACTTCCTTGATCACTTCCGTGGCCTGCCAGCTTCCGATCACGCCGGCAACGCTGCCGAGAACCCCCGATTGCGAACACTTCAAGGCAAGCCCCATGGGAGGCGCCTCGGGATAAAGGCAGCGGTAACAGGGGTGCGGCGCCCCCAGATACGGCTTGAAGGTGTAAAGCTCGCCGGAAAAACCGATCACCGCCGCCGAAACCAGGGGTTTCTCGCGGCGCAGACAAGCCGCGTTCACGGCAAAGCGGGTGCGGAAATTATCGCATCCATCGGCGATCACATCATAATCCGCGATAAGGGCATCGACATTGTCTTCCTCGAGGCGGCAGGGATGGTGACGATAGACGACATCCGGATTCAGGGCGCGTAGCGCGCGCGCCGCGCTTTTTCCCTTCAGGCGTCCGATATCATGGCTCGCATAGAGAATCTGGCGCTGCAAATTCGACAGGGCGACGACATCGTCATCGACCATGCCCAATGTTCCGACACCCGCCGCCGCCAGATACAACAACAACGGGGAACCCAAACCACCGCCACCGATAACGAGAACTTTCGCCTTGAGAAGACGCTTCTGTCCTTCCTCGCCTATTTCGGGCAGAAAGATATTGCGCGCGTAACGCAGGCGATCGTCGCCGGGGTGGCACCGAGGTGGCGGCGTTCGCTTTTCGATCCGTGGCGTCACACCTGCGCCTTTTGCCTGAATACCCGCCATTCATCCGTGGTGTTGATATTGACGAAGGCCGCCGCGTGAGGCTGTTCCGCCGCCAACACCAGTCTGTCGCCAAGAGCCGCCTGAAAATGACCCAGGGAGACATCCTTTGCCTCGCGCAACATCCTCTCGGCCAAAGCGAAGCAGCGCGTGTCCGCGCGCAGACGAAACGGCATTCTGGAAGCGTCGTAACGAACCAGCGCGTGAGCGGGGGGAGCGTCGATCAGCCCGCGCATGAGACAGGGGGTGAGACCGGGCATATCGACCGGCGCGAACAAGAAATGCGAATGACGCGCTCCAAGTTGATGTAACACGGCGTGGACGCCACTTAACGGGCCCGAGCCAGGAATTTCGTCGGCGATGTGCGTCGCAGCGCTGATATAGACAGTCGTACACCCCGCCTTGGCAAGTATCTTCTCCATGTGCTGCAACAGGGTTTTCCCGCGCAAACGCAGAGACGATTTATCCTCTCCCATCCGCGAGGACGCCCCCCGGCGAGAATAACGGCGGCGCAATCAACCATGGTGGTGATCTTCCCCGACCTCGTACTCATGGGTGCACAATTGACAGCCCTGGGTCCAGCGACTGTCGCCATCGCGATAATGTTCGAGCTTCCAGATCGGCGCGCGATGCTTGATCTGCTCGATCACGTAGCGGCAGGCTTTGCAGGCTTCATCACGATGGGCCGCGCCGACGGCGATAACGACGCTCACCCCGCCAACCGGCAAACGCCCTTTGCCGTGAACCACATAGCAGGACAATTCCTCGCCCCATTTGTCCCGCGCTTCGGCGCAAATCGCGGCGAAAGCGCGTTTGGCGAGCGGCGTGAAGACATCATAACTCACCCCAAGCACCGTTTTTCCCTGATTGAACTCGCGCACCGTGCCGACAAAGAGGCTTGTGGCACCGTTTCCTGGTTTGGCGACAAAAGACACCGCGGCGATGACATCGACAGGACGTGTCGCGACATCGACGATATCGACGAATATTTCGGCCACGATCAGCCGCCCGATACCGGCGGAAGAATCACGATGTCCATTGCTTCCTCGATGGCAGCGGTTTCCTCGAGTATCTCGCTCGCGTGCGCGAAACGCGAATTCTCGATCAGTTCGGTATTGAAAGCGGGGTCGATTCGCCCGATTGCCTCCCCCAGCGCGCGGTGCAGATCGGCGAGCCGCGCGTCCTGTGACACGGAAAGGGCGATCTGTTCGCCAAACTGCCTGAAGACGCCGAAACAGCGTATGGTGATGTTCATGACGTTTTCCCTTCCCTGCCCGCGCCTTGTCGCCAAGCGCCGTCACCATGGGTGGTAAAAGGCCATTTCCCCGGCCACAAGGGATAGACGCTGACGATTTCTCCCGCTTGCGCGACGCTTTGTTCTTCCGTGAAGACCGCCCAGCCGTTCGCTCGCAGCATGGGATGAATTTTGAAGGATTCCTGTCCATCGAGCACTTGCAACCGAACACTTCCGTCGCTGGTCATCGCAAGTTGCGCCTTGGCGAAAAAGCGCAGCCCCGCTTTTTTCGCCGCGGGGGCATGCAGGCGGGCGCTTATCGGTCGCTCCGCTGCGCTGATCGCCTGCAAGCGTCGCAGTAACGGAAAAACGAAAAAACGCAAGCCGACCGCAACCGATATCGGATTACCCGGCAGGCCGAAATAATGACGTCCATCGGGGAAACGGGCATACAAGATCGGCTTGCCGGGACGGATGGCGAGTTTGTGAAAGACGATCTGCGCGCCCAGCGCACGCAGGCAATCGGGGATGAAATCGTGCTTTCCGGCGGAGACGGCGCCGGTCGAGAGAAGCACATCGGCCTGCGGTAACGCCTCCTCGAGCTTTGCCGCGAAGCGCTCGGGATTGTCGGTGATGGTGCCGCCATAACGCGGTCGATAAGACAACTCGCGCAATGCCGCCATCAGATAGGGGCCATTGGCGTTGTGGATCTGTCCGCGGCGCAACGGTGAGCGCGGATCGTCGCTCAACTCGCGGCCGGTGCTGAATACGGTGATCGCCGGGCGTTGATGAACGGCCACCCGAGCGATCCCGACCGCGGCGAGCGCCATGACATGATATGGATCAAGCGGCGTTCCCGGCGCGGCGATCACCTCGCCCGCGCGAAAATCCTCCCCTGCGTAGCGAATATTGCGCCCTTGCGCGACGGGGGCGGAAAATCCGACATGGCGATCCTCCACCATCACCTCTTCCTTTCTGACCACCGCGTCATAACCTTGCGGCAAAGGCGCGCCGGTCATGATTTCCCAGGCGCCACCATGGCCGCAAGACGGTTCGTCCCCGGCGACACTACCTCCCGCAACGGACAGGGTAACGGGAGAAGCCGCACAGGCAGCGTCGAGATCGCCCGCGCGAACGGCAAATCCGTCCATCGCCGAATTGGCGAAAGACGGTACCTGAACGGGGCTTGTCACCGCTTCGGCGAGGACATGTCCGCAGGCGTTGGCGAGCGGTAATACTTTTGTTGCCAACGGTTGCGCCTCGGCAAGGAGAGCAAGGGCTTCGTCATAAAGGATCATGTGTCGATCTGCGCCGCGGGACGGGCATGAATGTCCTTTTTGTCCTTAACATGATCAAGGGCATGGGAAAGTATCGGGCGCAACACCGCGATTCCGTCCTTGACAGCGCCGATGCTGCCGGGCAGGGCAATGACGAGCGTTTTGCCGACAAGTACCGCAAGAGAACGGCTGATCCAGGTGGTCGGCACGTGCGCCGCCGCGCTGCTGCGTAGCAATTCGCCGATGCCGGGAATTTCGACATCGGCCATCGCGGCGAGCGTTTGCGGGGTTTTGTCGCGCGGGGCGAGTCCGGTGCCGCCGGTGGTCACGATCAATTCGACACTTCCCAGCAGTTCGCTTATTTTTCCTCGCAATGCTTCCGGTTCGTCAGGCAACAGGGCTTTTGCCGTGACCACCCCCCCCCAATCGTGTCAGTTCCCTTTTCAATATCCCACCGGACTCGTCGTCATATTCCCCTTTGAAGGCACGGTCACTGAGGGTGATGACGGCGGCTTTTCTTCCTGCGAGCGGACGTTCCGATTGCACCGGCAACAGCGCCCGCAGTTCCTCTGGAATCCCGTCCGGGTGTACCCACAAACCGCTTTTTCCTCCTTCTTTGAGTAACAGGCGGATATCGCTGATGGCAAGGGCGGGTTCTACCGGTTTGATCAAATCGTACAGGGTGAGCAGCGCCGCGTTGACGGCGGCAAGGGCTTCCATCTCAACACCGGTTTTGGCGCTGGTCGCGACAACACCGTGGACCACCACGCTATGGCTCGCCTCTTCCAACTGCGACGAAACCGCGACATGATCAAGCGGCAAGGGATGACACAGGGGAATCTGCTGCCAGGCGGCTTTCGCGCCCTGAATACCCGCGATTTCCGCGAGTTTCAGCACATCCCCCTTGGGCAGGGTGTGCGCTTTGAGATGACGGAAGGCCCGCTCTCCCACGACAATTCTTCCCATCGCCAGCGCACGGCGCGAACTCGCCCGCTTGCGGGTGATATCGGCCATTCGGTAGGCACTGCGGGCGAAAAAGTCGGCAATATCCCGTTCCATACTCATCCTCCTATCGAAGCCAGATGCGGGGTAATACCGCTATCGCCCTGGGCGAGAAAATGCGTTTGACGCTTGAACGACAGTTGCTCGCGAATCCGTTGCGTGAGCAGCGGCTTTTGCCTGTCGTCCTCGAGCAAATCGCGCAGGCTTGTCCCCGCTTCGCCAAACAGACACAGGCGCAGATCACCGCGGGCGGTCACGCGCAGGCGATTGCAGCCGGCACAGAAATCTTTCGCGTAAGGGGCGATAAGCCCGATGGCGCCTCGATAATCGGGATGCTTGTACATTTGCGCCGGGCCGGCGGAAAACGCGCGTGGCTGCGCACTCCACCCCTTTTTCAACAACGCTTTTGCAATCTTTTCCGCCGAGACATGATATTTGCGGAAATAATCACGATTCTCACCGGTTTGCATCAACTCGATAAAGCGGATTCCAACAGGAGCCGATTTTGCCCAGGCAAGATACGCCGGCAGTTCACGATCGTTCACGCCCTTGAGCAGCACCACATTGATCTTGACCTGTTCGAAACCGGCCGTCAAGGCGGCGTCGACACCCGCCAGCACTTCCGACAAACGATCCTGACCGGTGAGCGCATGAAAACGACTGGCCGTTAGGCTGTCGACACTGACATTGACATCGTCAAGCCCACAGGCGCGCCACGTTTTTGCCTGCTGGCGCAGACGATAACCGTTGGTGGTCAAGGCGAGCCGCTCGATCAGCGGGTGGGAAGAGATCAGGGCGGCAATCTCGGTGAAATCTTTGCGGATGGTCGCCTCGCCGCCGGTAAGACGTATCTTGCGCACGCCGAGTTCGGCGAAAGCGTCAACCAATCGTGTGATTTCGCCGGGCCGCAGTAAGGGGTGTCTGTCCGTTCTTCTATAACCATCGGGAAGACAATAGACGCAACGGAAGTTACATACCTCCGTTATCGACAGGCGCAGATAGGGAAATCTGCGTCCGAAACCATCCTCGAGCATGACGACTACTCCTTTGCAATGACGGCAGACTATGGCGTTTCCGCGACGGGCTAAGCCCCATACCCCCGACTAAAAAACCGTATCGTAAAGACGACTTAGGTCAGATAGCTTCAGAGTTGATACCAGCATACAGCAATTCGGCGGAAAAAATGTGATCTCGATCACACCTTGCGAAAGTTTTCAAAACAGGCGACATTTTTTCTTACCCCTGCCGATGAGGGCAATCCGGCGTGCCGTGCAAGGCGCATATCTCGGCCGTATCGCGATCGCAAAAGCCGCACAACGCCTGCAAATCGGGAATAACGACGGTATGTTTTTCCATCCGCAAGCCGTCTTTTTTCATCGCACTCAGCACCCGCGAGAAGGTTTCGCGGCGCATATTCAGTTGCGCGGCGATAACCGATTTGTCATAGGGCAACTTGATGGCACGCGAACTTCGTCCCTGTTCGAGAAATTGTCCGAGCAAAAAGCAGCCGATACGTTCCTCCACCGTTTTCATCCGGGCATTCCCCATTTGGTGAACGAACGCGTGTGAGGCATGCGCCATCACGAGGAGAAAATTGCGCGCCAGTTGCTCGTCCTGTTTGATGTATTCCCGCAAACCCGGCGCGGGAATCGACAGTACGCTCGCCTCCTCGGCCACCTGCGCGGAAAAGGAAAACTGAATATTCAAAAACACCGCGGATTCGAGAACCGTGTCTCCGGCACCGAGCATCTGCAGGACAGTCTGTTCCCCGTCCGTACTGCTCTTCAAGATTTTAATCCAGCCTGCAAGGACGATATACAAACACTTGGCCGCCTCTCCTTCGAGAAACAGCATCCCGCCCTTGACGAAATCATGGAGTCTCGCGCGGCGTAACAAACGCGCTCGGGTTGCGGTAGAAAGGCCGCACAACAGGGGCAAAGAAGCAATACGATTTTCCCACTTTCCCCAACGCCGCCCGGATAACGCGACACACTCGTCGGCGCAAGCCGCAGACACCGTATTTTCTTTCCTCGTCATTTCCCCTTCAGCCCTCTTTTTCCAGCAGAAACGCTACAAAACTGGGATCCGGAAGACGAACGACAGTGGCAATCCCGGGGCAGGAAAATCGCCAACCGCAACCTGTGGATTTCGATTCCGGCGTTGCTCTGCGCCTTCGCGGTATGGCTTTACTGGAGTATCATCACGGTGCAGATGCTCAATCTGGGCTTTCCCTTCAGCGCCCCGGATCTTTTCTCCCTTACCGCGATCGCCGGGCTTTCGGGTGCCACCCTGAGGATTCCCAGTTCTTTTTTCATCCGCCTCGCCGGGGGACGCAACACGATCTTCCTGACCACGGCGCTTCTCATCGTCCCCGCGTGGGGAACCGGTATCGCGTTGCAAAACCCGGACACGCCACTGTGGTATTTCCAGCTTCTCGCGCTGCTCTCCGGTATCGGCGGCGGAAACTACGCTTCTTCGATGTCCAACATCAGTTTTTTCTTCCCCAAACGTGTTTCGGGCTATTCGCTGGGCATGAACGCCGGTTTGGGCAACTTCGGCGTGACGACGATGCAGATTGTCGTGCCCCTGGTGATGACGATGGCGATTTTCGGCGGATCGCCGATGATTCTGCAAAACGCGAGCGGCACCCTGATCGGCAAAATCGCCGCCGGAACCGAAACCTGGATTCAAAACGCAGCCTACATCTGGCTGTGCTTTCTGGTTCCTCTCTCCTTCGCCACCTATTTCGGGATGAACAACATCAGCAATGAACACGTCTCGCCGAATATCGGCTCGACCGCCGCCGCTTGCGGTAAAATCCTCGTCATGATCGGCGCCGCCCTGGTGATCGCCGCTGCTGGATTGTGGCTCATCCTCCCGGAAAACGCGAACGGTTCCGGTTGGGAAATCAACCAATGGATCATCCTGCCGCTCGTCATCGCCGCCACCGTTTTCGGGCTCAAACTCCTGCCGCTCGGCGCCAACTACAAAGAGGGGCTCACGCGGCAATACCGTATTTTCGGTAACAAGCACACCTGGGCCTTGTCACTCATCTACACGATGACCTTCGGGTCGTTCATCGGCTATTCCGCGGCACTGGCGCTCTCGATCAAAGTGATCTTCGGTTTTCGCCATCTTCTCGTCGATGGGGTGATGACCCACAATACGGTCAATCCCGATGCTCCCTCGGCGCTCATGTTCGCCTGGATAGGGCCGTTCATCGGTGCCCTGATCCGCCCTGTCGGCGGCAAAATCGCCGACAAAATGGGCGGCGCGAAGGTTACACAGATCATTTCCGTGATCATGGTCGCCGCCGCGCTGGGGGTGGCTTATTGCATGAAAGCCGCCTACGCTTCGGCGACCCCGGAAACCTTCTTCCCGCCCTTCCTGATCCTGTTTCTGATTCTTTTCACCACCACCGGCATCGGCAACGGATCGACCTTCCGCACGATTTCGGCGGTGTTCGACAAGGAGCAAGCCGGGCCGGTTCTCGGCTGGGCGTCCGCTGTCGCGGCGTACGGCGCGTTCATCATCCCCAAGGTGTTCGGCGAGCAGATCGAGGCGACGACCCCGGAAATTGCCCTCTACGGATTCGCCGCTTTCTATGCACTTTGCATCGTGCTCAACTGGTGGTTTTACCTGCGCAAAAACGCTTATGTGCACAATCCATAAGCCAAGGGAGCAAGAGACATGAGCCATATCATCGACAAACTGACCTTCTTCACCAGAAAAGCGCCGGCGACATTCTCCGATGGCCACGGCGTCACCACCGAAGAAAACCGCGACTGGGAGCGCGCCTATCGCGGTCGTTGGTCCCACGACAAGGTTGTTCGCAGCACTCACGGGGTCAACTGTACCGGATCGTGCAGCTGGAAGATTTATGTCAAAAACGGCCTGGTGACCTGGGAAACGCAGCAAACCGATTACCCGCACACCCGCCCCGACCTGCCCAACCACGAGCCGCGCGGATGCGCCCGCGGCGCCAGTTACAGCTGGTATCTCTACAGCGCCGCGCGCCTGAAATATCCGATGATCCGCGCGCGTTTGCTCAAGTTGTGGCGCGCCGCGAAAGTCCTTCACCCCGATCCGGTGGATGCCTGGGAGAGTATCGCAAACGATCCGGAGAAGACGAAATCCTACAAACAGGTGCGCGGACTCGGCGGCATGGTGCGCGCCGACAGGGAAGAAATGAATGAACTCATCGCCGCCGCGAACATCTACACCGCCAAGACCTATGACCCCGACCGCATCGTCGGTTTTTCCCCGATCCCGGCGATGTCAATGGTCTCCTACGCCGCGGGCACCCGTTACCTGTCGCTGATCGGCGGAACCTGTCTGAGTTTTTACGACTGGTATTGCGATCTGCCGCCAAGCTCGCCACAAAGCTGGGGCGAGCAGACCGATGTGCCGGAAAGCGCCGATTGGTACAACTCGTCCTATATCATCGCCTGGGGATCGAACGTGCCGCAGACGCGCACGCCCGACGCCCATTTCTTCACCGAAGCCCGCTATAACGGCACCAAAACGGTCGCCGTCTCCCCCGATTACAGCGAACTCGCCAAACTCTGCGATCATTGGCTGCACCCGCGGCAGGGAACGGATGCGGCACTCGCCATGGCGATGGGGCACGTCATTCTGAAAGAATTCCATGCGACCGGAAAAAGCGCGTATTTCAACGAATATTGCCGCATGTATACCGACATGCCCTTTCTCGTCATCCTCGAAGCGCGCGGCGGCCGCTATGTCCCCGGTCGTACCCTGCGTGCCTCGGATTTTTCCGATTCACTCGGAGAAAACAGGCATGGTGAATGGAAACCTATCGTCATAGATGGCAAAAGCGATGCTGTAGTGGTACCCAACGGAACGATCGGTTCACGCTGGGATGAAAGCGGCAAGTGGAACCTGGAAAGCAAAAATGTCGCCGATGGATCGGAAATAGAACCGCAAACGAGCCTTATCGATAGCGCCGACGCGGTCGTGGCGGTCGACTTCCCCTATTTCGGCAATCTCGAACACGACGAACCGATCTTCGTCCACACCGGCCATGACAGCGTATTGTCACGCAACGTGCCGACCCGGCGGATCGAGCTCGATGAAAAACGCGAGGTGGTGGTTGCAACCGTCTTCGATCTGCTCCTTGCCAACTACGGAGTCGATCGTGGCCTGGGCGGTGATCACGTCGCGGCCTCGCTCGACGACGACCTTCCCTACACGCCGGCCTGGCAGGAAAAAATCACCGGCGTTCCGGCGGGCGTGGTCACCCGCATCGCGCGCGAATTCGCCGACAACGCCGACAAGACCAAAGGCCGTTCCATGGTGATCCTCGGCGCCGGCATCAACCACTGGTACCACATGGACATGATCTATCGCGGCATCATCAACCTGCTCATGATGTGTGGTTGTATCGGCAAATCGGGTGGCGGCTGGTCGCACTATGTCGGGCAGGAAAAATTGCGCCCGCAAACCGGCTGGCTGCCGCTCGCGTTCGCCCTCGACTGGCATCGTCCTCCGCGGCAAATGAACTCGACGAGCTTCTTCTACGCCCACTCCGACCAATGGCGCTATGAAAAATTGCAATTGGAGGAACTTCTTTCTCCTCTTGGCGATCGCAAAAAGTGGCAAAACGATTCCCTGATCGACTGTAACGTGCGCGCCGAAAGGATGGGATGGCTGCCCTCCGCGCCGCAACTCGCGGAAAATCCGCTCGCGCTCGCCAAGGCGGCGAAAAAAGCCGGTAAGGAGGTCAAAGCGTATGTCGTCGATCGTCTGCGCTCCGGTTCCCTGAAGTTCTCCTGCGAAGACCCGGACGATCCGCGTAACTTCCCGCGTAACTTGTTTATCTGGCGTTCCAATCTCCTCGGATCCTCCGGCAAAGGGCATGAATATATGCTCCATCACCTGCTCGGAACGCAACACGGCTTGCTGGGTAAAGATCTCGGCGAAACGAACGGCAAAAAACCGCGTGAAGTCCGCTGGCACGAAAAGGCCCCCGAAGGCAAGCTCGATCTCGTGGTGACGCTCGATTTTCGCATGTCGACGACCTGCCTTTACTCGGACATCGTCCTGCCCTCGACGACCTGGTACGAAAAAAACGATCTCAATACCTCCGATATGCATCCCTTCATCCACCCCCTCTCCTGCGCCGTCGATCCAGCGTGGGAATCGCGTAGTGACTGGGCTATCTACAAGGGGATCGCCGCCTGTTTCTCGCGACTTTGCGCAGGGCATCTGGCAACGGAAACCGATCTGGTGACGTTGCCGATTCTGCACGACACGCCGGCCGAACTGGCGCAACCGCTTAACGTACAGGAATGGAAAAAAGGCGAGATCGAAGCGATACCGGGCAAAACCATGCCGGCGTTGATCGAAGTGGAACGCAACTATCCCGACACCTACCGCAAATTCACCGCGCTCGGTCCGCTTCTGCACACAATCGGCAATGGCGGCAAGGGAATCGCCTGGAACACCGAAAAGGAAGTGGCCTTGCTTGGAAAATTGAACCGCCTCGTCGACGAAGACGGCGTCTCCAAAGGGCTGCCGCGTATCGACACGGACATCGATGCCGCCGAAGTGGTGTTGTCACTTGCCCCCGAGACCAACGGTCAGGTCGCGGTGAGAGCCTGGACGGCACTCGGCAAGTTGACCGGACGCGACCATACCCATCTGGCGCGCGCCAAAGAAGAAGAAAAAATCCGCTTCCGCGACATTCAGGCGCAACCGCGCAAAATCATATCCTCGCCGACCTGGAGCGGTCTCGAAGATGAACATGTCAGCTACAATGCCGGCTACACCAACGTCCATGAACTGATCCCGTGGCGCACGCTTAGTGGCCGTCAACACTTCTATCAAGACCACGAATGGATGCGTGATTTCGGCGAGGCGTTGTGTGTGTACAAGCCGCCGATAAATATGAAAACCGTTGCGCCGGTGATCGAAAAGCACGGTCGCGGCCGCAAACAGGTGGTGCTCAACTGGATTACCCCGCACCAGAAATGGGGCATTCACAGTACCTATTCGGACAATCTGCTGATGCTTACCTTGAACCGTGGCGGTCCGGTCGTGTGGATCAGCGAAATCGACGCGCGAAAAATCGCGGTCGAGGATAATGACTGGATCGAGCTGTACAACGCCAATGGCGCCATTGTCGCCCGTGCCGTGGTCAGTCAGCGGGTGCCGGAGGGGATGAGCATGATGTATCACGCGCAGGAGAAAATCATCAACACGCCGGGGGCCGAGACCACCGGGAAACGCGGCGGCATTCACAATTCCGTGACTCGCACCGTGGTCAAGCCGACCCATATGATCGGCGGTTACGCCCAGCTTTCCTGGGGATTCAACTATTACGGCACCGTCGGCTCCAATCGCGATGATTTTGTCGTCGTCCGCAAGATGGAAAAGGTCGATTGGCTGGAAAACGCAAGTGATGAACACCCCGAGAAGGAGGCGACCTCATGAAAATACGCGCGCAAATCGGCAAGGTGCTCAATCTGGACAAGTGCATCGGCTGCCATACCTGTTCGGTAACCTGCAAAAACGTTTGGACTTCGCGGCAAGGCGTGGAATACGCCTGGTTCAACAATGTCGAAACCAAGCCTGGCGTGGGCTATCCGCGCCAGTGGGAAGAACAGAAAGTCTGGCGTGGGGGGTGGAAACGCAAGGAAAACGGCGATCTTGTCCCGAAAATAGGCGGTAAATTCCGGCTTCTGTCGAAACTCTTCGCTAATCCGGATCTACCGGAAATCGACGACTACTACGAGCCGTTCACTTTCGCATATGAACATCTGCAAAAAGCCCCCGAATCGAAAACGATGCCGACGGCGCGCGCCCATTCGGCGATCACCGGTGAAAAAATGGAAAAACCCGAATGGGGGCCGAATTGGGAAGAAATTCTCGGCGGTGAATTTGAAAAACGGCGCAAGGATTACAATTTCAAGGAAGTGGTGGACGCGGATATCTACGGGCAATTCGAAAAAACCTTCATGATGTACCTGCCGCGTCTTTGCGAACATTGCCTGAACCCCAGCTGCGTGGCCGCTTGCCCCTCCGGAGCGATCTACAAGCGCGAGGAAGATGGCATCGTCCTGATCGATCAAGAGAAATGCCGCGGCTGGCGGATGTGTGTCTCCGCTTGTCCCTACAAGAAAATTTACTTCAACTGGCAATCGGGCAAATCGGAAAAATGCACCTTCTGCTACCCGCGTATCGAAGCCGGCGATCCAACCGTGTGTTCGGAGACCTGCGTCGGACGGATTCGCTATCTGGGCGTCCTGCTTTACGACGCCGACCGGATCAAACAGGCGGCAAGCATGAAGGACGAGCAAGACCTCTACGAGGCGCAGTGCGATCTTTTTCTTGATCCCTTCGATCCGGAAATCATCGCCCAGGCAAGAAAAGACGGTGTTCCCGACAGCTGGATCACCGCAGCGCAGAACTCACCGGTCTACAAAATGGCGATCGACTGGAAGGTCGCTTTTCCCCTGCATCCCGAATACCGTACCCTGCCGATAGTGTGGTACATCCCGCCACTCTCCCCGATCCAGAACGCCGCCGAGAACGGGCAGATCGAGATGGACGGCGTGCTCCCGGATGTTCACAAGCTGCGCATCCCGATCCGATACCTGGCCAACCTGCTCAGCGCGGGAAAAGAGGAACCAATTGTTCATGCCCTGGAACGGATGATCGCCATGCGCGCCCATATGCGGGCGAGAAATGTCGAAGGTGTCACGGATCACGCCCTTCTCGATTCGGTAGGCCTTGACAAAGCAACGGTCGATGACATGTATCGCATCATGGCGCTGGCCAATTACGAAGATCGCTTCGTCATCCCAAGCAATCACCGGGAATATGCCGGGAAAACCGCCTTCGATCATGAAATCGCCTTCGACGTGCGTTCCGCCTGCGGTTTCAGCTTCGGCAACGGCTGCTCCGCAGGGACGAGCAAAACCGGGCTTTTCGGGAGAATAACCCATGAAAACACCATGAACGGAAGCCCCCCGAACAAATAAAATCGCGCTGCGGCGGTTGCAAGGGATGCGCATGAAAACCTTCAAAATACTGGGCTTACTCTTGAGCTATCCGCAAGCACAGCTGATCGAAGCACGCGGCGAGATCGTCGAACGGTTGCGCGAAGAGGCGCTGTTGGTGGAAAAAACCATCAAACGCATCGCGCGTTTTCTCGACAGCAAGGCGGAAAAAGACTTTTTGGACGTCGCGGAAAAGTACGTCGAGACCTTCGACCGCGGACGCGAACACTGCCTGCATTTGTTCGAGCACATCCATGGCGAATCCCGAGATCGCGGCCAGGCGATGGTCGATCTCTGCGAGACCTACGCCTCGAAAGGCCTGTACATCCAGAACAACGAACTTCCTGATTATCTGCCCTTGTTCATGGAATACCTCTCGCTTTGCTCTGTGCAAGAAGCGAGTGATTTACTGGGAGAGGCGATCGATGTCATCGCCGCGATCGGGACGAGGCTTGGCAAACGAAATTCCCCTTATGCCGTTGTTTTTACGGCCATCGAAGCGCTTTCCACCGTCAAAGCGGATCACACGAAGGTGAAAGATGTGCTCGAAAGCGCGCCGAAAGATCCGCAGACATGGGAGGAACTCGATGAACAATGGCGAGAAGCGAAAGCCTTCGGCGGTGATCCGCTTGCCGCCACCAATTGCAAAGCGTGCAATCCCTTCGCCAATAACACGCGACGATGGGAGAAAAGCGTCGGAGGTAGCATAAAATGACGGTCGATTTCGTGCATCAATTCTTCTTTGGTTACTACCCTTATATTTGCCTTACGGTGTTCGTGCTTGGCAGCATCTTGCGCTATGATCGCGATCCCTATACTTGGAAAGCCGATTCCAGCCAGTTATTGCGCAAAAAAGGCATGCGTATCGGCAACAATCTCTTCCATATCGGTATCATCCTGCTCTTTTTCGGCCATCTGATCGGTTTGTTGACCCCGCACGAAGTCTATCGCCATGTCATCAGCGCCGGCGCCAAGCAATTGCTGGCGATCCTCGCGGGCGGTGTGTTCGGGACGATCTGTTTCATCGGCATGACGATGCTGATCATTCGCCGCCTCTTCGATCGGCGCATTCGTGCGACCAGCAAACCTGCCGATATCGCCATTTTGCTGGTGCTTTATGTCCAGTTGCTGTTAGGGCTCGTCACCCTTTACTTCTCGGCACAACATCTCGATGGCAGTTCCATGCTCGCCCTTGCCAACTGGGCGCAGCATATCATCACCTTTCGTGGTGGTGCCACGGCGTTTATCGTCGAAGAAGCCCTGGTTTTCAAACTCCATATCGTCCTCAGCACGACGATTTTTCTGTTGTTTCCGTTCACCCGTCTGGTACACGTCTTCAGCGGAGTGGCCGCACCGCTGAAATATCTGTCGCGTTCCGGCTATCAGATCGTGCGCAAGCGCTGGTAAAGGAGAATCGGCATAAACGCGTCATGTCACGCCGTGATTATCGCCCTTCTCCAAGCCAGCGGTGCAGCATAGCTTCGTCAATCACCGCAACCCCGAGCGTCTCGGCTTTGGCGAGCTTGCCGCCCGGGGCGTCTCCAGCGAGGACATAATCGCTTCGCCTTGAGACACTCGCGCCCACTTTCGCGCCCAGCTGTTGCAAAAGAGTCGTTGCCGCTTCGCGCGTCAATGTCGGTAACGTGCCGGTAATCACCACGGTTTTACCGGCAAGCGGGCGGTTTTCCGCTTGTCTTGATTCCACTGCCGGCCAGCGCACCCCGGCCCGGCGCAGCGCCTCCACCACGGCGAGATTCGCCTTGTCGCGAAAGAAATGACGAATATAGCCGACCATCACCGGACCGACGCCATCGATCGCTTGCAAACGCTCTTCATCTGCGGCGAGCAAGGCTTCAAGGGTAGGGAAATGCGCCGCCAGCAATTCGGCGCTCACCTGGCCGACCTCACGGATGCCGAGGGCGTAAATGAAACGCGCGAACGTGGTCTTTTTCGCCGTTTGCAAGGCGGCGACGATGTTTTTCGCCGAGCGTTCCGCCATCCGCGGCAACGCCGCCCAATCCGCCTCGGCAAGGGCAAACAGGTCGGCGGGCGTTTTCACCTGCCCGCCAAGGACAAGCTGTTCGATCAGTTTATCGCCAAGCCCGTGAATATCGAGCGCCTTACGCGAGGCGAAGTGGATGAGCGAACGAGTAAGCTGCGCGGAACAATGCAATCCCCCGGAACAACGCGCCACCGCTTCACCCGGCGGGCGGACGATTTCGGCACCACAGACCGGGCAGTGCGGGGGCATGACAAACGCCACACTGTTTGCCGGGCGCTTTGCCGCGACCACCTTCACCACTTCGGGGATCACGTCCCCGGCGCGGCGCACGAATACCGTGTCCCCGACGCGCACATCCTTGCGCGCGAGTTCATCGGCATTGTGCAAAGTCGCGTTGCCGACCATCACCCCGCCGAGAGCGACCGGCCGTAAACGCGCCACCGGAGTGATCGCGCCGGTGCGCCCGACCTGCACGGTGATCGCCTCGACGACGGTGGTTTTCTCTACCGCCGGGAATTTCCAGGCGATCGCCCAGCGCGGCGCGCGGGCGATAACCCCGAGGCGGCGCTGGTCGAGAAGACGTTCCGCCTTGAAGACGACGCCATCGATCGCAAACGGCAAATTCGAGCGCCGTTCGTCAAGTTCACGGAAATAGGCGACAGCAGCCGCGGCGTCCGCCACCCGCCGCTGCAAATCACAAACGGGAATCCCCCAGCGGCGGTACTCGGCAAGCAGCGCGCTGTAAGTTTCGGGCAGCGTCCAGCCGACGATTTCGCCGCAACCGTAAGCGAAAAACGCGAGTTTACGTCGCGCGGTGATCGCCGGATCCTGCTGTCGCAAACTGCCCGCAGCGGCATTGCGCGGGTTGGCGAATAGTTTACCGCCGCTTGCCAGCATCTCGGCATTCAACGCTTCGAATGCCTGCCTGGACATATAGATTTCACCACGCACCTCGAGCACCCGTGGCGCCTCCTTGGTGAAAAGACGCAACGGAATCCTCGCGATGGTGCGCACATTGGCCGTCACCTCCTCACCGACAGTGCCATCGCCACGGGTGGCAGCGCGTACGAGGACACCGTTTTCATAGCGCAGACTGATCGCCAGGCCGTCGAATTTCGGTTCGGCGGAAAGCGCCACCTCAGCAGACACCCCGAGGCGCTCCCCAAGGCGGCGACAGAAAGAGAGAAACGCCGCTTCCTCGAACACATTGTCCAAAGATAGCATCGCAACCGCGTGCCTTACAGAGGCGAACGCGCCATCGGCCTTCCCCCCCACCCGCCGCGTCGGCGAATCGGCGGGAACGGCCCCGCCACTTTCCTTTTCTCTGTCAACCAGTTCGCGCATCAGCGCGTCGTACTGCGCGTCGGCGATCGTTGGATCATCGAGAACGTAATAGGCGTAATCATGGGCGCGGATTTGCTCGCGCAATTCCTCGAGCGTCTTCATGATTCCTCTTGACGGCGCAGCAACCAGGCATCATATTCATGCTGAAACTGGCGGGCAGCGGCGTGATATTGCATCAAATTCTTCCTTTCCATCGGCCGCTGCAAAAAATCGCAAAGTCGTCCACCACAAGCTTCCGTCATCTCTCTTGCCAGGGCGGAAAACGTTTCATAGGATTTCACCGCATCCTCTCCACTGGGCAATTGCATGACAAGCAGCAAACCATCGATTGTCCGCCCTTCTTCCGACGCCGCGAGAAAAGCGCCACGTCGATGCACGGCGCGCATGGTAAAGAGAATATCGCGACCATTCTCGTTACGCAGTTCATATTCCCCGGCCGACGAAAGACGAAGCCCGAAAGTGCGCAGCAAATCGTCGATTTCCTCGCTGCCGAAAGAACACCCGGAAGGCGCCATGATCGTCAGCGGCAAATCGGCGCTCGGCGCCTCCGGGCCACCATTCTCAGACGGCGAAGCGTCGCGTCGCCGGGTAAGAAAAGCGGGAACAAAGCGCCATTTTTCAGCGCTTTTTACCGCACCAGTACCGCGATCGCTGGACGCGCGCGGCGCCGAGGGACTGACGTGGCGCACCGCGCGACGATTCTTGGGCCGTGTCGCGTCGTTTTGGGCGAGCAAATCGCGCAGGATCGAGAGCGCCAGCCAAACGAGCGCCGCGACAACGACAAACCCCACGACACGCACGCCGAGGAGAAAAATTTCCTGACTCATCGTCTCTTTCCGTTTCGCAAAATAGCCTCCCGTGCGAACGCGACACGCGCATCAGCAGCATACCCATCGCGCGCACTGAAGGCGAAACGAACAGGAACCTCCCCGTGCTTGAAGGATAGTCTCCCCGCGCGAGCGTCGCCCTGCGGCGGGCGTTCATCGCGGCGGCAAAAGGAAATACTCGCCTGCGATCGCCGCCAAGCCCAGCTTGTAAGGCTGCCGGAACTGCCTGTGACAAGCCACTGCGCTATCGAACAGGCGGTGGGGGAGTCGTGAAAAACACCCCGTCGCGGCATCGCCGTCTTCCGCCTTGCGCAGACAGCACGGGGCGCAACCGTCGCAAAGCACTTCTCACGCTTGTCTGTCATGCGCGTTGCGCGGTTTCTCTTTCCTTCTTCGCGCGGAAACATCAACGTTTCCCCTTGAGATAGGCCGCAAGCGCCTTGATTTGGGCGTCGCTCAATCGCTTGGCGACCTCGCGCATCACCCCGCCCGCATCGTTGTCGCGCCGTTCATCGGGCGCTTGTTTTTCCCCCTCTCGCGCGGCATTTGCGAACTTGTGCAACTGTTCAACGATATAGGCGCGATGCTGTCCGGCAAGGCGCGGAGAAGCCGAATCTTCGTTGCCCGCGCCATCCGCTCCATGACAGCTAGCGCAAGCAACGAGGCCAGCCGCTACATCGCCATGGCGATAGAGGCTTTCCCCCGGCTCGTCTTGCGCGCTCTGTTCTTCCTTACGCATCGAGGCGAAAGGCTTCTGGGCGGCGAAATAGGCGGCGATATCGGCCATTTCCGCTTCCTCGAGCATCGCAGTTTGTACCTTCATGATCGAATCGTCACGTTTTCCATTTCGGTAATCACGTAATTGTTTGAGCAGATATTTTTCCCCCTGTCCGGCTAGCTTCGGCCATCGCGGATTCACCGCAACCCATTTTTCGCCGTGACAGCTCGCGCAAATTGCCGCGCCACGCGCGGCGCCCGCCTGCGCATCGCCGCCGGCAAACACGCGCAAGGCAAACAACAAAAGTGAGAGGGCGAGGCTGTTTTTTGCTATGAAATACTTCATAATACGCTTTGTTCTTTTCCGTTGCGGGCACGGATACCCGAGTATGCCCGGCTATTGTAACGAATCACCGATCTCATGCCCAACCCATATCGACAGGCGGCTTTTCTATTCTCCGCCAATTGCCTTGAGCAGTTGCCGACAGACGCCGAAGTAGAGGTCGCCTTTTTCGGGCGCTCCAATGCCGGCAAATCGAGCGCGCTCAATGCGCTTAGCGGTCAAAACGCACTGGCGCGCGTTTCCAAAACACCGGGGCGCACCCGCCTGATCAACTATTTCGCCCTACCCACAGCGGGCAAATACCTCGTCGATCTGCCTGGCTATGGGTACGCTAAAGTGGCGAAAAATATGCGCCTACACTGGGAAAAACTGCTCGGCGACTATCTCGCGACCCGCGAGGCGCTCAAAGGCGTCATCCTGATCATGGATATCCGTCATCCACTTAAGGAACGCGACGAACAGCTACTGACCTGCTGCGCCACCCGTGGCTTGCCGGTGCATATTGTCCTTACCAAGGCGGACAAACTGAAAAAAAACGCGCAGAACAAACAGCGCCATGACGTGGAAAAAGCGCTCGCCGACTTCCCCTCGCCGTTGTCCCTACAAGTGTTTTCCAGCCTGAAAAAACAGGGAATCGAGACCTTGTCCAAGCAACTCGATCAATGGATCGGCAGCGGGATTCACAGAGGATGACGCTCCTTGCCCTCTTACCGATCCTGTTTTTCACCGCGATGATCGCTGGCTTTGTCGATACCCTGGCTGGCGGCGGAGGCATGTTGAGCATTCCGGCGCTGCTGATGGCCGGTCTGCCCCCGGATCAGGCGCTTGCAACGAACAAAATGCAAGGCACCGTGGGCACGACTTCCGCTTGCTGGTATTTCCTGCGCCGCAAAGAACTGCATTGGTCACAGATCAACGTCAGCCTCATCACCTCCTGCCTCGGCGCGGTACTCGGCGCGCTCGCGATCCTTTTCCTTGACAAAGGCTTTCTGGAACACCTCATTCCGGCGCTGTTGATGGCCATTGCCATTGTGATGCTTACCATGCCGCAAATCGGCAGCGTGGAAAAGCTCGCCAGACAGGGGGGATTTTCCTTCGCCGTCGCCTTCGCCCTGCCGATCGGCTTTTACGACGGCTTTTTCGGCCCCGGCACCGGCACCTTCTTTATGCTCGCCCTGGTCGCTATGCGCGGCTTGACCATTCAGCAAGCGACCATCCGCGCCAAGGCATTGAACATGGCCTCCAACTTCGTCGCCCTGCTGGTTTTCCTCTTCCACGGCAAAATCGTCTGGCCCTATGGACTGATAATGGCTGGCGGGCAGATTCTCGGTGCCCGGATCGCCTCGGCAATGATCATCCGCAAAGGCAACAAATTGATTCGCCCGCTCGTGATCGCGATGAGCATGATCATCAGTTGCGTACTCGCCGTAAAATATTGGTTCCGATAAGCATGCGCAAGCGGAGGACAAGCTTTTCCGCCACGCGAAGTCGATACCCCCGCGAGAACAGGCCGACTGTTTTCAAGTGTTCGTCCGGCACTTGCGCCATTTACCGCGCAGTGGCGGAAAAGGCACTACGCAAGTGGGCTGACGCCATGGTGTGTCGCGCTTTTCTCGACCGACAGATCCGTTTTTCACGCGGCAAGCACTTGCTCTTGCG
The DNA here is from genome assembly GCA_965277745.1 of Cardiobacteriaceae bacterium. GTDB lineage: Bacteria > Pseudomonadota > Gammaproteobacteria > Cardiobacteriales > Cardiobacteriaceae. The sequence continues at coordinate 1,542,258 of OZ255837.1, read as the reverse complement.
CCTCTCCGCCACTCCTTCTTCTTGCCGCGTCGGTTTACAGAATCCGTGACTTGAATGGCCGATTCCCGCGAATATTGCCGAGAAAACGCGATTTCAAGCGTTGCAGCAGAGAATCGTGGCGCTCTTCCTCGAGCAAAAGCATCCGGTGGGAGTCAAGATGGGCAAGCAGGTAATCGTCGCTCGTCTGTATTTTATCGACAAGTTGCCTCTTCAGCGCCTGGCGGCCATACCAGGTTTCCCCGGTGGCGATCGCCTCGACATCGAGTTGCGGCCGCATCGCCCGGATATGTTCCTTGAACAGCGCGTGAGTTTCGTGCAACTCCTTCTGGAATTGGCTTCTGTCGGCGTCGCTGTTCTCGCCGAACATGGTCAGTGTTCGTTTGTGTTCGCCGGCGGTGTGCTGCTCGTAGTGCACATGATTTTTTTCCAGCAGTTCGTGAAAATTCGGCAACGCGCCGATCACGCCGACCGAGCCGATAATCGCAAACGGGGCCGCTAGGAGTTCATCGGCCACGCAGGCCATCATATAGCCCCCGCTCGCCGCCACCTTGTCCACCGCAATCACGAGACGTACCGGCTTGGCACGCAACCGTGCCAACTCCGAGGCGGCAAGCCCGTAGGCATGGACATAACCGCCACCACTTTCGAGGCGCAAAAGCACTTCGTCTTTTTCCGTCGCCACCTGCAAAATTGCGCTGATATGTTCGCGCAAGCCGTGCGCCGCGCTGGCCTCGATATCGCCATCGAAATCGAGCACGAACAATTGCGGCCGTTGCGAGCACGCTTTCGCCTTTTCTTTATCGGTTTTCTTGCGTTCCTTGATATGCGCCTTGTACGCTTTCTTGTCCAGTGTTTCGGCCAGCAAGCGCTCGCGCAGATCCTCGAAATGGGCATTCAGGGAAGTCAGCTTCAACGTGCCCGGTAGCGATTTGTGACGTCTCGCCGCAAGGAGCGTGGTAAAAAGCGCGCCCACCACGAGGGCGACAGTCAGCGTTTTGGCAAGAAACAAACCATAATCGAAGAGAAACTCCATCAGCGTTCTCCAAGGTGAAAATAAGCGATAAAAGAGAGAAAAAGGCCACTTTGCAGAACGACAAAAAGCACGCTTTGCAAGGTAAACTGCCCGCCGACAAGAAGTCTCGCGTGGGCAAACGGCGATAGCCACTCGAGCATGGCGACAAGCCCCGCGGGCGAGGAGACGAGACTCGGCAACAGCCACAAGAGCAGCAATAGCAATGTCCCCAGCAAAGCTGCAGCAAGTGCCTGACGTCGTAGCCACAAGGCGACGCAGCACGCCATGGCGCAGCAGTACACGAGGATCAGCGCCTGTGCAGCGGCAACGCCGACGAGTACCGCGCGGTCGAACCGGGTGGCGCTCGACAGCCAGGCAACGGAAAACCAGAACGGCAGGGTGAAAAGCGCGCCAAAAAGCAGCAATGCTCCCGACTTGGCCAGCAGCCAGGAAACGAAACGCCGGCGATACAAAGCGACGGTGCCGCAGGCATATTCCTCGCCGATCGAGCGCGCGGCGAAAAACACGATCCACAACGCCAGCAGCAACAAGAGCAGGCGGTTGACCGGCAACAGCAACATCTCACTTGCCCCGCGCGCGGGAGAGAGCGACGCGAATCTAGCCGCGAGCGCCTGATATTCGCGCAACGCGGCGAGAAAATAGATGCCCCAGGCAAACCAGGCAAAGATCACCGCCAGCACAGGAAGCGGCGCGCATAAAAAGTGACATTCTTTACGCCACAACGCGCGCATCGCATTAGCCATCGGCTATTTCCAACAGGGTGGAAAGCGCCCCTGCCGGCATTTCGGCGCGGATTTCCAGGGGCGGCGAATCCGTGGCCAGGTACGCCATCAACCGCGCCCGCGACGCTTCGCCGGAAAACGGATGGGCGCTGTAGCAGCCAAAACACGTCCCGCCGATCATCATCGCCTTGCGCGCGTCTTCGCTATCCCGCCAGCGCGCCCAGAGACAGTCCTCGCCCTGCGCCGGCAGGACAATTTCCCGACAGCGCCCATCAGCGAGCCAATACAGGCGGTCGGCGAGCGCCGCAACTTCACCGTAATCATGATGGGAGAAAAGAATACCACGGTGCTCCGACAATGCCTTGAGCGTCGCGCGCAAGGCGCGTTGTTGACAGATGTCCAGTCCGTTCGCCGGTTCATCGAGCAGGAGCAGATCGGGGGAAGAAACCAGCGCTTGTGCCAGCGAAACGCGCTGGCGATAGCCGTGTGACAAAGCACCGCAACGTTCCTCGAGCACCGTTTGCAAAGCGCACTGGGCGATCACCCAGCACAACAGCGGCGAGGGGTCGGCCACTGCAAGTCCGTGCGCGCACCAGTTCAGGAACACGCCCACCGGCCAATCGTCATAGAGCGTCGCCCGGTCCGCCACCATCGCCACCCGCAGATCTTTTTTTCCGTGGCGCACGGCGCCGGCGTGCGGACGTAAATCGCCGTTCGCCAGTTTCAACAAAGAGGTTTTCCCGGCGCCGTTGCCGCCGCACAGCGCGACCATTTCCCCGCGCGCCACCCGCAAGTCGGCGCCACGCAACACCGTCCGTCCCTTGTAGTTGAGGGAGACCTGATCAAGGACAAGTGCGGGAGGCGTCGCCATGGGGAAAATTCGCAAAAAAAACCGCTCGAAAGCGGGCTGTTTCAAGGCGCAAGAACACTCACTTGATTTTTGCTTCTTTGTACAGACAGTGCTTGCGGGCGACCGGATCGAATTTTCTGACTTCCATCTTATCCGGCATGTTGCGCTTGTTTTTCGTGGTCGTATAAAAATGCCCCGTCCCTTCGGAGGAAACCAAACGGATTTTTTCGCGTACGTTTTTCTTGGCCATTATCGCATTCCTTAGATTTTTTCGCCACGGGCACGAATATCGGCGAGTACGGCGTCGATGCCTTTTTTATCGATGATGCGCATGCCGTGGGTGGAGACTTTCAGTTTGACAAAACGCTTTTCACTTGCCACCCAAAAACGGTGTTGGCGGAGATTGGGCAGAAAGCGGCGTTTCGTTTTGTTGTGCGCATGGGAGACAGTATTGCCTACCATCGGTTTTTTACCGGTTACCTGGCATGTCCGTGACATCACATTACCTCATCGCTTGTAAACGGAAGAATCGGTGGTGGCCAAACGTGGAATCGAACCACGGACACAAGGATTTTCAGTCCTTTGCTCTACCGACTGAGCTATTTGGCCGGAAAAGCGCGCATTAAAGCGTATTTTTCCCCTGTCGTCAAGCACCTGCAGAAAAGGAGAGACATTCACTCCCCTACGGGGCGATACCCTTCGGGACGCGCTTCCCGATCCCCGAACAGAAAGCCCTCCATTTGCGCGCGCAGAAAAGATTGCGCCTCCGGCTCGAAGGAAGAGAGATGATACTCGTTGATCAGCATCGTTTGCTGTTTGAGCCACAACTCCCAGGCTTCGCGGGAAATCTCACGCAAGATACGCTCGCCGATCGCTCCTGGCAGGGGTTTGCGGGGAAGCGGCGTTCCTTCTCTACGTAATTTTCGACAATACATGAAGACTCCCTGCCGCTTGGGCGATAAGAAAACGAAAGCCATTCTATGGTACCATGCCGTTTTCTTCCTTTTGGCCCATGCCATGTGCCTGTTTATCGGGATCCGCGCGACCAAACTCGACAGCGAAGACCGCGCGCGCATCGCCCACCCGCACTGTAGCGGCGTTATCCTTTTCTCACGCAATTATGAAAATAGCGGACAACTCACCGCTTTGATCGAAGAGATCCGGGCCATCGCCGCGCGCACTCTGATCAGCGTCGACCATGAAGGCGGGCGTGTACAGCGTTTTCGCGAAGCGTTCAGCGAACTGCCGGAAGCCGCGGCTTTCGGACGCCTCTTCGACCGGCGTCCGCTGCTTGCCTTAGCGCTCGCCGAACACACTGGGGCGATTCTCGCCTATGAATTACGCCGCTTCGACATTGATTTCAGTTACACGCCGGTACTCGATCTACAGGACGAAATCTCGGCGGTAATCGGTAAGCGCGCCTTCCACGCCAATCCCGCCGTTGTCTTCCTCCTGTCACAGGCGCTGCGCCACGGCATGGCGGCAGTCGGCATGGCGGCGGTCGGCAAGCACTTTCCGGGTCATGGTCGTCTTAAGGCGGACTCGCATCACACGCTACCGCAGGACAATCGCGCCTACGAGGCGCGCGAGGGCGACCGCTTTCCGTTTATCGCCAGTATCCGCAGCGGCATCGAAGCAATCATGAGCGCCCACATTCTCCTTCCGGAAAGCGCCCTTCCGGCCGGTTTTTCCCGCACCTGCCTCGGCGAATTGCGCACCGCCGGTTTCCGCGGGGCGATCCTCAGTGACGATCTCGACATGGCCGCCGCCAAAGGCTTTCCCGAACCCGGCCGGCGCGTACAGGCGGCACTGGACGCGGGCGCCGATGTGGCGATGATCGGCAACGATTTTTCCGCCATGGACGAAGCCCTTGCCGCCCCCCTGCGCCGCCGCCACGACGCGCTATCGAGACGGCGCCTTGCCCGTCTACGCGCCCGCTGGGTGGATTCCGGCGTCGCGGCGTTACATTACACGGCGGCGAAAGCCGCCTGCGCCGCACATCGCGACACGCTCTTCGCTGTGGCATAATATCGTTTTGCTCCATCCACCATGACCGAGAAATTCGTCATCGTTATGTCAAACAGCACGAACGATCCGCGCGCCGAAGCGACCGATCCGGTGAAGGCAGAGGCGCTTGCGGGGCGGACACATTCGTCGTCCAACGGGGACGACAATCCACTCGCGAAAATCGCCATGATCAGCGCAATCGTGACGGCCAAGACAACGTTTTCCCTCACCGCAAGATGCCGCGGCAGCTAAGCAAGAAGACGCTGGAACGCATTTTGCGTGACTCGCAGTGCCTGATCACCAGCGCGGAGATCAACGCCGTCTACGATCGTCTTGCCGCGCAACTGAATCTGCATTACGCCGATCTCAATCCGATCGTGATCGTGGTCATGAACGGCGGTTTGATTCCAGCCGGACAACTCCTGACCAAACTGACTTTCTTTCACCGCATGGAATACCTCCACGTGACCCGCTACCGCGACAACCAAAGCACCGCGAATGTCCTGTGGAAGCAACGTCCGAACATGGCGCTCGCCGGGGAACACATCCTCCTCGTCGACGATATCTTCGACGAAGGCGTCACCCTAAAGGCCATTGCACGGGAACTCGAAAAGCAACACCCGAAATCACTGCGCTGCTGCGTGTTGATCGACAAGACGCACGACCGCAAAGTGCGCGATTTCAGGGCCGATTTCATCGGCACCAACGTGGCGGACCGATATATCTATGGCTGCGGCATGGATTATCACGGCTATCTGCGCCACCTGCCTGGCATTTACGCATTGGCCGAGGACAACGAACGGTAAAAACGCCTGCCATGGCAGGCGTTGGTGTTCGCGATAAGCGAAGCATGCATGATCGCGAGGGCGGGCGATTCACCGCCTCAGGAGACCGCGATCTCATACTGTCCATCGGCGTAGGCGTCGTTGCTTTCCAGCCTGACCGGCAGCTTGAGCAGCACCTGCAAATCGGAAAACGCCAGCGATTCCTCCTCGCGGATGAACTCGATCAGCGCCGGATCGCCGACGACAGTGAGCTTTTTCGGCGCTAGTTCGTGCGCTTCGCGCATCAAGTCTCGGAACAGTTCGTAAACCAGCGTCTCCACGGTTTTCACATAGCCGCGTCCGCCACAAGCCGGGCAGGTTTCACACATCACCTGACGCAGGCTTTCGCGGGTACGTTTGCGCGTCATCTCGATGATACCGAGCGCAGAAAGTGGACTGATCGCATACTTGCTCTTGTCGCTGGCGAGCGCTTTTATCAGCGCGTCTATCACCCCCTGACGATGCTCGGCATTGCCCATATCGATCAGGTCGATCATGATGATACCGCCGAGATTTCGCAGGCGCAGTTGCCGGGTGATTGCTTTCACCGCCTCGAGATTGGTCTTGAAAATCGTATCTTCCTGCGACAGTTTCCCGACATACGCGCCGGTATTGACATCGATCGTGGTCATCGCCTCGGTCTGGTCGATGATCAGATACCCGCCGGATTTCAGGTTGACCCTCCGTTCGAGGGATTTCTCGATTTCCTCTTCCACACCGAAACGATCGAAAAGGCCAAGAGCTTCCTCGTAAAAATGCAGACGTTCGGCCATTTCGACGAGAAAATTGGCGGCGAATTCCGCCATCTGATGATGGGCGGTAGCATCGTCGACAAGCACCTGACGGACTTTTGGCGAGACGAAATCACGCAACACTTTGAGATAAAGCGGCAGATCGCGATAGATCAAGCTCCCCGGGCATGCCTTGTGGTAAGAAGCGAGAATTGATTCCCAAAGGCGTTTCAAGTATTGCATGTCCGCGCGTATCGCCCACATATCGGCGGACTCAATCGCGGTACGGACGATAAATCCGCCCTCCTGTCCCTGGTGAAACCCGAGCACCAAATCGCGCAACGACTGGCGCTGTGCCGCGGAAGCGATTTTGATCGAGACACCGATATCATCGGCATTCGGCAAATACACGAGAAAACGCGACGGAATGGAAATTTCCGTGGTCAGTCGCGCGCCTTTCGTGCCAATCGGATCTTTGAGCACCTGCACCAGCACACTCTGTCCCTCGTGCAGGTGATCGCCGATTTTGCGGCTTTCCTCCCCTTCGTGGAGAAAGACATTTTTCATGTGCAGGAAACCGGCACGTTCCATGCCGATTTCGATGAACGCGGCATCCATTCCCGGCAGCACCCGCTGCACTTTCCCCTTGTAAATATTGCCGACAGTGCCGCGGCGCTTTTCACGTTCGATAAAAATATCCTGTAAAACCCCGTTTTCCATCAAGGCCACCCGTGTTTCATACGGCATGTGGTTGATGAGAATTTCGATGGTTGGAACCGCCGCGAGCGGCCGCTTCAAGGGCATCAAGTCGATCATGGAACCTCCTATACCTAAAATATTTCCTGCCGCGGCGGACACTGCCGTTCGCAAATAGCTTGTACCTCGCAAACCACGTTGAGCGCCATAACCGCCACATAGAAACGCGCCGCGATCCCTGCGAGCACCTCACGCAGACAGAGTCACTCCCGCCATGATCAAGGTACCGCCCTGTGCCGACTTCGTGAACACAGGCGATGAATGTTCCCGCTTTCTTCGCCGCGGCACGCTGCCTCCAAGAGGCCAATCCTGACGAGGAGGCGAGGCAGTACAAGTTCATCTCGACAGCGAACGAGACCGCCTTCCGCGCTTTCAGCAACGCAGCGAGAAAGTGACCGGGCCGTCATTGACCAGGTGCACCCGCATGTACGCGCCGAAACGACCGCTTGCCACTGTACAGTGGTGTTCCTTGAGATAGGCGTGGAAGCGGTCGAACAGTTTTTCCGCCGCCTCCGGCGGCATCGCCGCGTCAAAGCCGGGACGGTTGCCTTTATGGGTCGTTGCGGAGAGGGTAAACTGCGGGACGACGAGCAGCCCGCCGCCGACATCACGCACACTGTGGTTCATTCTCCCCGTTTTATCGGAGAAAACCCGGTAATCAAGGAGTTTGTCGGCCAGCTTTCGTGCATTTGTCCAACGATCCTCGCGTTCGATCGCGACCAAAACGAGAAGTCCCTCGCCGATCGCGCCAACCGTTTCCCCATCGATTTGCACCGAGGCCTCGCTCGTGCGCTGCAAGAATGCGATCATCGTTCCCCGCTTTTGCGTACAAAAATGGCATAATACCGAAAAATGCTGGAAGCCCGCCATGTCTCTTACCGGACGTCACATTCTCTCCGTCGATTCTTTTTCCCGCGCGAAGCTGGAAGAGTTGCGCGAGGTGGCGAAAACCCTCGAACCGGTGGCACGACGCAGACTACGCTGCGAAGTGTTGAAAGGCGCGATCCTCGCCAACCTGTTTTTCGAGGCCAGCACGCGCACGCGAATGAGTTTTCACACCGCTTTCGCCCGTCTCGGAGGCAGCGTCGTCGACACCACCGGATTCACCTTCTCTTCTATTTCCAAAGGCGAATCTCTGGAAGACACCGCGCGTGTCATCGCCGGCTATGTCGATACCATCGTCATGCGTCATCCCGAGCAGGGATCGGTCGCCCGGTTTGCCGGCAACATCAACATTCCGGTGATCAACGCCGGAGACGGTGCCGGCGAACACCCTTCGCAGGCCCTGCTCGATTACTACACCATCGACAACGAGTTCGAACGGCTGCAAAAATCGATCGACGGGATGACGATTACCATGGTCGGCGATCTCAAACACGGGCGCACCATTCATTCCCTGTGCAAACTTCTCTCTTTGTTCAGCAACATCCACTTTCGTTTCATCGCCCCGCAGACGCTGCGCGCACCGGCGGAATTGATCACCCTCCTCGACACCCGCGGCCACCGCGTCGGCGAATACGAATCCCTGGGCGACGCCCTGCCGGGCAGTGACGTGATATACGCAACGCGCATCCAGCGCGAACGTATCCACGGCGGCGAGCAAATCGAAGGATACGGTGAACAGTTCCGCGTCGATGCGCATGCCATCGGCCGTTTCGCCACCCCGGAAACGGTCATCATGCATCCGCTGCCGCGCGACAGCCGCGAAGGCGCGTTCGACCTTGCCACCGATCTCGACGAACACCCGCAGTTCGCGATTTTCCGCCAGACCGACAATGGTGTCACCGTGCGCATGGCACTTTTCGCGATGGTACTCGGTGTCGAACGCGATATCGAGACCTATTTTCACGAACGTCGCGGCTACCGTCCGGCACGCTACGGCACGCGGGACAGCGACTTTTCGCAATCGACCTGAAGGAGCATGCCATGTACATGATCGTTGCCATCATCAAACCGTTCAAACTCGACGACGTGCGTGAAGCGCTCTCCGATATCGGCATCAACGGCATCACGGTCAGCGAGGTCAAAGGCTTCGGCCGCCAGAAAGGGCATACGGAACTTTATCGCGGCGCAGAATACGTCGTCGACTTTCTGCCCAAGCTGAAACTCGAAATCGCCGTGACCGGCGAACAGAAAAACGAGGTCATCGCCACCATTCAGAAAACCGCGGGTTCGGGAAAAATCGTCGACGGCAAGATCTTCGTTCAGGCGCTCGAACAGGTGATCCGCATCCGCACCGGCGAACTGAACGAAGAAGCGATATGAACTCACGACTTATCGAAGCGACGCCGCATGGCGAAGGTTAGCCGTGCTTTCGTTACAACGCCGTTCGTGGCCTTGGCCGTTTGCGCCGCGAAAATTCTCTAGCGGAGAAGACCGTTATGCAGCGCGGCGCAAATATCATCGGCGTTTTCCAAGCCGATAGAGAGGCGGAGCACGCCGTCACCGATCCCGACGCGATCTTTTTCCGCCTGCGCGACGCGATAGTGCGTCGTCGTATCCGGATGGGTGATCGTCGTGCGCGTATCGCCGAGATTGGCGGTAATCGACAACCAGTCACTATCGTCGATCACCTTCCAGGCCGCTTCCCTGCCGCCTTCCACTGTAAAGCTGACCATGCCGCCAAAACCTTTGGGCATCTGCTTGCGGGCGAGATCATGCTGCGGATGGGTGGGTAAGCCGGGGTAGAAAACGTTCGTCACGCCTTGCTGTTTTTCCAGCCAGGTCGCGACCCGCATGGCGTTTTCGCAGTGACGATCCATACGCACCGCCAGCGTCTCCAGGCTTTTCAGAAACAGCCAGGCTTCGAACACGCCCATTGTCGTACCGCAACTGCGCATCAACTTATAGATCGCCTCGCCGTCTTCTTCGGCTTTGCTGACGATGCAGCCGCCAAGCGCCCGCCCCTGTCCGTCGATGTATTTGGTGGCCGAATGCAGCGAATAATCGGCGCCGAAGGCGAGTGGCTGCTGTAGATAGGGGGTTGCCATGCAGTTATCCACCACCACCTTCGCCCCATGCGCATGGGCGAGTCCGCAGATGGCGCCGATATCGCCGATATCGAGCAGGGGATTGGCCGGTGTTTCGAGAAAAAACAGTTTGCTATTCGGGCAAATCGCCGCTTCCCAGGCGGCGATATCGCTCAGATCGACGAACGTCGTCGCCACGCCAAATCTGGCGAAGGTTTTGCTGAACATGGTCAGCGTGGAGCCAAAACAGTTACGCGAACACACGACATGGTCTCCGGCCGACAATTCACAGAGCAGCACCGTCAAAATCGCCCCCATGCCGGTGGCGGTGGCGGTGCCGCGAGCCCCGCCTTCGAGGGCGGCCATGCGGTCTTCGAAACCTTTCACGGTCGGATTGGCAAAACGGCTATAGCAGTAAGTATCAAGACGCTCAGCAAAAATATCGGCGGCCATTTGCGCGCTGTCGAACAGGAAAGAAGAAGTCATGAACATAGCCTGAGAATGCTCGCGAAACGCACTATGCTGTGATTGTCCACGGATCGCCCGGGTCGCGAAGTGTTGTTTGCCGTCTTCGTCCATCTGTTTTTCCTGTTACCTTGTCGTTGCGACGCCCGATGCGTCAACGTTCCCCGCTCGGTCGCTTTTTCCCGGAAGGAAGATCAAGCGCATCATCGCCGCTTGGCAAGGACTCCAGCGAAATCGTGCCGTCGTGATCCGAGCGTTTGTCGCCACGCGCGACTGGCCGCCGTTCCTGGCGGCCATCGACCATCGCAGCTTGTCCTTGTCCAGTCGACAAGGCGCTTTGTAAGGATTGCAGCGCAATGCCATGGTCACCGTCGACGTCAGACAAGGCGTTGCTATGCGCGATCTGCCGCGCTTTCTGGCGCGCATCGATCGCCGGACGTTTTGCCTGTCCGGCGAGCGTGCCGCTGTTTTGTATCGATTCCAACTGGATATCGACCGGATCCGGCCGCTGCTTGTCCGCGCTCCGCGCGACTGCCTCGCTTTCCGTTTGCCCCCCTGGGTGATTCCGGGTGCCGATCCGTTCGCGAATCGTCGCAGGCAGGCGAGTAAGCCCCCAGTTCGCCAGATTCATAAAACTCGGCGCCAAACGTGAACGGTGCCAGAAAGGTTCCTCGGTAAGCGCCGGAATGAACGCGGCGAAGAACACGAGAAGCGCGCTCAGAATCGCCCCTCTGGCAAGTCCGAAAAGCATACCGAGCATACGGTCGAAACTGGTGAGCCCGATAGATTCGAGAAGGGAAGACAAGACAATATTGATCAGCCCGATGGCAAACAACGCGACAAGAAAAATTCCCCCGAACGAGGCGACATAACTGATCAGCTTGTCTGGAATGAGACGGCGAACGATTTGCTCGGCGAACGGCTCGGCGAACAAATAAGCGAACCACAGCGCCAGCAGCCAAGCGAGTAAAGAAAGGATTTCCTTGACCAGTCCGCGCGTGAGGCCAACGACAGCGGAGACGAATACCGTCCCGCCAAGCAACACATCCAGCCAGTTGATGTCCTGTAGATTCATCTGTTCTCTCTTGCCTGGTCACGTGAGATCCGGCGAGCGTCGATTCCCATCGCGGACAAGCGGCGCAACGTGCTGTCTATTTCGTCTTCTCGCAACGGGCCGACATAGAGGCGATTATAGCGTTTGTCGTTGACTGTCACGCTTTCGATCACGGTGGGCATGTCCTGTTTTTCGAGGATATCCGCGAGCTGCTCGGCGTTTTCCCGATCGCCGAAGGAACCGGCTTGCACCCAGGCGTTGTCGACATTGGGTAAGGAAGCCGTGTGCCCTATTTGTTGCGCGCGATCCATTTGCCGCCGCACCTCGTTTGCTTCACTTTTGTCGGTCGGAGGGATTTGTTGTATAAAGGGGGACGGGGTGTTTTTGTCATTTGCAAGCGTCTCGAGCGAGAGCAAATGAATATCGCCATGCTTGCTTTCCGTGGCCTCTTCCGCCGTTTTACCTTGGTCGACCCGTGGGGCAGGATCGTTTGCCTTGCCCTGCGGTTTGTCCTCACCGTCCGGGCGATGATCGGAAACCAAGCCTTGCTGAAGTTGCCGAGGCACTTTCGGCGCGAACCAATTTTGAAAAAAGAACAGCCCCAAGATCACAAGGATCATGACGCCGAGAATACGAATCAACCATTTATTCATGCGCGCTCCAATGGGTCAAAACTTGGGAGACGGTCACAAAGGACCCCATCACCACAATCGTATCGCCGGCACCGGCCGCAGACTGTGCGGCGCTTAGTGCGGGCAATATATGCGGATATGATACCAATTTATTCGCTGCGATACCCGCCTCTCGCCCATGTTCGGCAAGCGTTTCCCCCGCCGTGCCGCGGGCGCCGAACAGGCTGCCGAAAAACCAGGCGGCGGCAAGCGGTTCGAGCCGCGAGAAGATAGCGTGATGATCTTTATCACGAAGCATGCCGCAAACGATGAAGAAACGCTCTCCCGGGCGATGAATCTGCGCGAGATAGTCCGCGAGCACCGCGGCGCTGTCGGCATTGTGCGCCACATCGATCAGGTAACGCGGCGCCCCGTCTTGCAACATCAGGCGCCCTGGATGCTTCGCTTCCTCCAAGGCGACGCTCAACGCCTGCGGATCGAGCGTGAACCAGTTACCCAGTATCGCGGCGACGGCGGCGAAATGGCCGTATTGATGCGCCCCCGGTATGTGCGCCGGCAGCGGCAGGTCGTAACTTCCCTGTGGCAAGGTAAGGAGCAGGCGTTCTCCTTCACGCGAGGCTTCGAGTTCCGCGCCGTAGCGCAGCAGTTCGGCGTGCAGCGTCGTTGCCCGGTCAATGACCGTTGCAGGCGGACACGCATCGGCGAACGCGACCCGCTGCCCTTTACGCAAGACGCCGGCTTTTTCGCCAGCGATCTCCGTGAGCGTCCCCCCGAGCCAGTCTTGATGATCCATTCCGATCGCGGTGAAAATCACGGCGTCGGCCGCGAGCAGATTTACGGCGTCTAGACGTCCGCCAAGTCCGACTTCCAAAATCGCCACGCGTGGCCGACGCTTTGCCATCACAACGAAAGCGGCGAGCGCCGACCACTCGAAAAACGTAAGCGACGTTTCCCCACGTGCGGCGTCGATGGTGTCGAATGCCGCGCACAACACATCGGCGGCGATCATTTCGCCGTCAAAGCGGATTCGTTCGCGATAATCGAGCAGATGCGGGGAAGTGAAACTCGCCGTGTCGACGCCATGCGCCCGGCAAATGGCTTCCGCCCACGCCACGCAAGACCCTTTCCCGTTGGTACCGGCCACGGTAAGGATATGCTCGGCGATCCGCGGAGCCCCCAGCGCACGCCAGACACGGCCGATGCGGAGAAGTCCCGGATCCCAGGCTTTCGGGTGCGTACTTTCCTGCCATGCCAGCCACGCGCCCAGATCCCCCTTGCCACGCGGTGTTGCACTCATTCCTCGGCAGCATCTTCCGCCTTGGTGGCAGAAGCGACCTCTTGCGCGCGAACGTCTGCCTTCCCGTCGGGGAGTATCTCTCGATACACGCCCTCTTCGACCTTTTGTGGCACATCATCCTGAGCGGGCGGTGGCAACTCGGCTTGCCCGCCTTCCCGTTGCACTCGCCTTTCCCGCAGCAAAAGCGCCAGCAAATCAGCCACTTCCTCGCGCATCTTGCGCCGATCGACGATCTTGTCGATCGTCCCTTTCTCAAGAAGAAATTCGCTGCGCTGAAACCCCTCGGGAAGCGTCTCGCGCACCGTCTGTTCGATCACCCGCGGGCCGGCGAAACCGATCAAAGCGCCCGGTTCGGCGATGATGATGTCCCCAAGCATGGCGAAGGAAGCGGAAACTCCGCCCATCGTCGGATCGGTGAGCACGGAGAGAAACGGCAACTGCGCCGCGCCAAGACGGGTCAGCGCGGCGGAAGTTTTCGCCATCTGCATCAGCGAGGTCAGTCCTTCCTGCATACGCGCCCCGCCGCTCGCAGCGAAGCAGACGAACGCCGTGCGCCGATCGAGGGCATGTTCCACCGCGCGTACGAAGCGTTCGCCAACCACCGATCCCATCGAGCCGCCCATATAAGCGAATTCGCAGGCGACGGCGGTAAGCTCACGACCATAGAGCCTGCCACACATGGCGATCAACGCTTCGTTCTCACCACTCGATCGCAACGCCTGGACAAGGCGGTCTTTATAGCGCTTGCTATCTTTGAATTTCAGGAAATCACGCGAACGGAGATCCGCGCCGATTTCTGTTTTTTCGCTGTCCTTATCGAACAGCAAGTCGAGACGTTTGCGCGCACCGATGCGCATATGATAGCCGCATTTCGGGCAAACCTGCTGATTGTATTCGAGATCCTGGGTATAAAGTACTTCATGACAGCCCGGACATTTCTGCCACAGACCATCCGGTACCTGCTGATTTTTTTTCCTGGTTTTGATCCGCGAAGGCATCAGATTGTCAAACCAACTCATCATTTACTCCTTGGCATCGATCGCGCGGCGAATCGGGGAGAGAAAAGCGCTTGCCGCAAGAGGAACGTCTCCGCCGTCCTCGGATGTGCGATGGAGCGCGGCAACCAACGCGGAACCGATCACGACGCCGTCGGCGCAGGCCGCCATGGCGCGCGCCGTCTTGGCGTCGCGAATACCGAAACCGACGCACAGCGGCAACGTCATGCGCGCTTTGAGGGTGCTAACCGCCGCCGCGATCGCGCCCGCATCGCCCTGCCGGGTGCCGGTCACCCCGCGCAGGGAGACGTAATAGAAAAATCCTTGTCCGGCAGCGAGAATTTTTTCTTCCCGCGCCGCATCCGTCGTCGGCGCGATCAATTGAATCGGGGCGAGATCGGCCGCCCGCAATGCCGCCCGATAGTCCGCGAACGCCTCGATCGGGCAATCCACCAGAATCACGCCGTCGACGCCGGCCTGAGCGGCCGTCGCGACCGCCGTGGCGAAACCGTGACGTTCGAAGCTGTTCAAATAGCCCATCAAGATCAGCGGCGTTTGCGCGTCGTCGGTACGAAAAGTGCGGACCATCTCGAAGACCCGATCCATCGTCACCCCGCTTGCTAGGGCGCGCTCATGGGCCTGCTGAATGATCTTGCCGTCGGCGGCCGGATCGGAGAAGGCGACACCGAGTTCAAGCAGATCCGCGCCGCTTTTTACCAAGGCGTGGAGAACGGCAACCGTGTTTTCCGGCTGCGGGTCGCCGCCCGAAATATACGGAATCAGAGCCTTTCTTCCGGCTGCCTGCAACGCGGCGAAGCGCGCCTTGATGCGTGTGCTCATCGCCGTCTCATAAGGTGATGCCCGCGCCGGCGGCGATGGTGTCGATATCCTTGTCACCGCGACCGGAGAGGTTGACGACGATGCGCTTGCCCTTGCCAAGCTGTTTCGCCATTTTAAGGGCATAGGCCACGGCATGGGCAGATTCCAGCGCCGGAAGGATGCCTTCGAGGCGACAGAGATCATGAAATGCGGCGAGCGCTTCGTTATCGCTCGCCACCACATATCGCGCGCGACCGGTTTCTTTCAGCCAGGCGTGTTCCGGGCCAACGCCGGGGTAATCCAGTCCAGCGGAGATGGAATGGGTGGCGGCAATCTGTCCATCCGCGTCGCTCATCACGCGCGTGCGGTTGCCATGCAACACGCCGACCGGCGCATGGACGTGCAGGGGGGCGGCGTGTTCGCCGCTTTCGACCCCGCGCCCGCCCGCTTCGACGCCGATCAGGGCGACCGCGGTGTCCTCGTAGAACGGGTGGAACATCCCGATCGCGTTGGAACCGCCGCCAACGCAAGCGACCAGCGCGTCCGGCAGGGCGGCGAATTTTTCCCGTGCCTGCGCCTTGGTTTCCTCGCCGATCACGCGCTGGAAATCGCGTACCAGCAGCGGATAAGGATGTGGCCCAGCGACCGTGCCGATGATATAGAAAGTATGATCGCTACTGGCAACCCAATCGCGCAGCGCTTCGTTCATCGCGTCTTTCAGGGTGCGGCTGCCGGAGGTAACCGCAACGACCGTCGCCCCGAGCAATTTCATGCGGTAGACGTTCGCCGCTTGTCGCGCTATGTCATCAGCACCCATATAGACGACGCATTCAAGCCCGAGCCGGGCGGCAATGGTCGCGGTCGCCACGCCATGCTGACCGGCGCCGGTCTCCGCGATCACCCGCGATTTGGCGAGCCGTTCGGCAAGCATTGCCTGACCGATCGTATTGTTGATCTTATGGGCGCCGGTATGGTTCAAGTCTTCCCGCTTCAGCCAGATTTCCGCGCCGCCAGCGCGCTCGCTCAGACGTCTGGCGAAATACAGCGGGGAAGGCCGTCCGACGTAGTCGCGCAGTTCCGCGCGAAAACGCCGCCAGAAAGCCACTTCATTTTTAACCGCTGCGTATGCCTGTTGCAGTTCAAGTACCGCCTGCATCAGCGTTTCAGCAATGAATTGTCCACCAAAGCGGCCGAAATAACCGCGTGCGTCGGGAAAAGCCTGGAAATCTGTCATAAGGATGATACGGTCGCCTCGTCGATGAAACGGCTCATTTTATCAGAGGATTTCACCCCTGGCGCGCTTTCCACCCCGGAGGAGACGTCCACCGCGAAAGGGCGCAAGCGCGTCACCGCCTCCGCGACGTTCTCCGGGGCGAGGCCGCCGGCGACGATCCGCGGTTTTTCGCTCGGCGGCATTTGCCGCCAGTCGAAACGCTGCCCACCGCCGCCCTGGGAGGTGGTACCGAATGCATCGAAGAGAAAGGCGCAGGCGTCCGCATACTGCGTGAGATAGTAAGCGGCCTGCCTGCGATCAAGCGTTTGCATCGGCACCGCTTTCACATAACGTCTGCCGAATTGACGACAGAACGGCGCGCTCTCGGCGCCATGAAACTGCAACTGATCGAGCGCCACCTGTTCCAACACTTCGCGGACAAATGTCGCCGCCGGATCGACGAACAACCCGACCGCTGTGACCAGCGCCGGCATTTCACGGACTATGCTCGCCGCTTTTTCAACCGCGATCGCACGCCTGGACGGCGGATAGAAAACAAAACCCAGAGCATCGGCACCGGCGGCGACCGCCGCGCGCATGTCCTCGATCCGGGTAATCCCGCATATTTTGACCCTGACTCTTTCCACACTTTTCTCTTCGGGAACTGCCGCTCAAACCACGATTTTCCCATTATGCCACAGTGAAGTTGTCCTACTCGTGCGGCTGGCCTGTTCGTTTTGCTCACCCGAAAAGAGGAACTCCCTGCCTTGTTCGTTCGATTTTTCCTTGAATCGCCGATGTTGGCATCGTCTTGGTCGAGACACGAAAAAACGCGGCAATGAAAGGTGACGGTAAAAATTGTAAAACAATAAACACCGGACGGTGCTGTTCACCGCAGCGCTTTATGTAGTGTTCTTTTGCAGGACGCATGAGATGGCGAGGAGCGGATTTTCTCAGAAAACAACGCCCCGCGGAACGCGGTTTCGCCATTCTTTTTATGTACGATAAAGTAATCGAGGAAAGACCTTTTCGTCAGGGAAAGACACGTTTTCTATGTATAGAATCCTTTTTTTACAAATTGGATGTGCTGTGCAGATGAAAAAGAATGCTTCCCTATCGCCTTTCCCCCCCTTGGCGAATGACCGCTCGTGGATGATTCTCGCTATTTTTTCGGTCGTGCTTTGGTTCGGGCTGCTCTACATCTTCCATCGTTGGCCAGGAATCGATATCTCCTTCTCGCAAACCTTTTTCAAGCCGCAATCCTGCTTGAACGAGATACCGACAGCAACCGTTTGCGGCTTTTTCCCCATGAGCCGACAGACCTTATGTCTCATCATGCGAAAATTCTTTGTCTACCTGCCGATATGCGCCGCCGTTTTTTTATTGATCGCATGGATCCGCGCACTGCGCACGGGCGCCGGGGAAAAAGCGCGCCACTATGGCCTCACTTTACTCGCTTTCCCGATAGGAAGCGGTCTTTTCGTCAACTGTTTCCTGAAAACCTTTTCCGGTCGTCCACGACCCTGTCAAACAGATCTGTTCGCGGGGAATTTTCCGTTCGAGCCGGCAGGCAGTTTCGCTGGACAATGTGACCATAATTGTTCCTTCATCTCAGGGGAATCGGCGGCAGCGGGCTGGCTGATCTGTCTGCTTTTCGTGCTGCCGTCGAAACAACGCACCGTGCTCGCCCCCGCGCTCATCATCGCGTCCCTGACAACCTCCTTTCTTCGCCTGGCGTTCGGCGGACATTATTTTTCCGACGTGGTGCTTGGATGGCTTTCTTCGCCAGCTATCATGGCGATAATTTTCGTTGTCGAGACAACCCTGCGTTCCTCGATTAAGATGGCGCGATCAATGAAGGTAATTTGAGTGGCGTCCGATCCATGGGAATGGTAATTCCTCCGCCGGCGATTCCGGCGGCGCCCGACACGCCGATCGCTCGCCTGAGTCAGGCGGCTTGTGAAGGCCCACAGGTACCGGTGCCATGACAATTGCTCTGGAAAATGTCTCGTATCACTACCCGAACGTTGACGAGGGGGTTCGCGACATCGATCTCACCGTCAAGGCGAGAGAATTTCTCGCGGTGATCGGCGCGAGCGGTTGCGGAAAAACGACATTGCTGAAGCTTCTTTCCGGGTTCCTGATGCCCGATAGAGGAAGGATTATCATCGACGGGCAGAATATTTCGCGAACTTCCGTGAAAAATCGCAATCTCGGGGTGATGTTTCAATCTTATACCCTGTTCCCCCATATGAATACGTGGCGCAACGTCGCCTATCCCTTGAAAGTACGCGGCGTCAGTCTTGCCGAGCGTAAGACGCGCGCGCTTCAGGCTTTGTCTATCGTTGGCTTGGCCGGCATGGAAGAGCGCCTGCCCGCGCATTTGTCCGGTGGACAACAGCAACGTGTGGCATTAGCGCGGGCGTTGGTATTCAAACCGAAAGCGCTGCTTCTCGACGAGCCTTTGTCCGCGCTCGACCTTTCCTTGCGCACGACGATGCGTGATGAGATTATCCGTGTGCAACGCGAAGTGGGTCTTACGGCGCTGTTGATTACCCACGATCGCGAGGAGGCCTTGTCGATGGCCGATCGGATTGCCGTGATGGAATGTGGCCGCATAAGGCAGATCGCTACGCCGCAGGAACTCTACGACGCCCCGGCAACCCCGGAGGTTGCCGCCCTCATCGGGCGCGCCAATTTGTGGAACGGGATCGTGATCGACAGGCTTTCCGTGCGTACCGGTTTGGGGGTTCTGCGTTGCGAGGCCGGCGCTTTCCCGCCCGAAAGTAGCGTAAGCGTTCTCGTCAGACCGGAGGCGGTCATTCCTCTTGCCGGGGAAAACCGCGTCGCAAGCGCGGAGAACGTGTTCAGCGGTACCGTGGTGAAAACCCGTTTTTTCGGCTCGGTGTTGAATTATGACTTGATCGGTAACGACTGGCTGATTCAGGGGGAAACCCGTTTACGGGAAAATTTTTCCGCTGTCTTCATTCCGCCGCAAGTCATTCGGATTCTGCCGGCCCCGGCGAACGCCGCTCGACGTATCGAATCGGGAGAATGAAGCAGATTTTCCAAGCCGTGGTGGGGGGTGAATCTTGCGAGTGCCGCCGGCGCTCTTACGGTTCGAAATCGCGCGACAAGCGACATTTTCAAGTGAACGACCCGCTCGCGGGAGGGCGCTTTTTTGTGCCGGTAGATTTTCGCTGATCGAGAGATAGGCGCGCCGGAAAGCGGAACCATGCCGCCGCAAAGAAAAACCCTGCCGATTTCAGCAGGGCAATATTTCGTTATCCGTGAGTGATGCCGTTTTTGTATCCGGGTTCAGGCTTTATTCAGAAATTCCGGGTAGGCATTCAAGCCGCATTCATGGATATCCATGCCCTCGTATTCGACCTGTTCACCGACGCGCAGGCCGATGATCGATTTGATCACGTACCAAACAAGCGAACTGCTGATAAAGACAAAGGCGAAAATGCTCGCGACCCCGGCAAGCTGGGCGCCGAGCGTGGCCTCGTCATTGCTGAACACCACGGCGATCAAGCCCCAGACGCCGCATACCCCATGCACGGAAATCGCGCCGACCGGGTCGTCGATTTTCAAACGGTCGATCGCGAGCACGGAAAAGACAACGAGAATCCCGCCGATAGCGCCGACGATCAGGGCGAGACCGGGCGTGGGTGTGTCCGGCGCCGCGGTGATCGCGATCAGTCCGCCGAGCACGCCGTTGCAAAGCATGGTCAAATCGGTTTTTTTCAGTAGAAACTGCGCCGTCGCCATGGCGAACAGGCCACCGGCGGCGGCGGCGAGAGTGGTGTTGACGAAGACAAGGGCGACGATATTGGCGTCGGCAAGGGTGGAAATTTTCAACTGCGAGCCGCCATTGAAACCGAGCCAGCCAAGCCAGAGAATCAACGTACCGAGGCCGACCATCGGCATGTTGGCCCCTGGAATGGCGTTGATCACGCCGCCTTTGCCGTATTTTCCCTTGCGTGCGCCGAGGATGAGAACGCCCGCCAGCGCGGCGGTCGCGCCGCAAAGGTGAACGACGCCGGAGCCGGCGAAATCGACGAATCCCGCCTTATCGAGAAAGCCGCCGCCCCATTTCCAATAGCCCTGGATCGGGTAGATCAGGGCGCACATGACGAAGGCGAACAGGAAAAAGGACCAGAGCTTCATTCGTTCCGCGACGGCGCCGGAGACGACCGACATTGCCGTCGCCACGAAGACGGCCTGAAAAAAGAAATCGGCCAACCGGGAATATGTTGCGGCATCGTCACCGCCTTTCATCAAGCCGCCAAGGGTGTAATCGGCGCTCGAGAGCAGGCCGTGAAGGCCGGGGAAGTAAGGGCTGAAAGCGTCGGCGCCCGGATACATGATGCGATAGCCGCAAAGATAATACATCAGGCAGGCGATACAGAAAAGGCCGATATTCTTGGTCAAAATTTCGGTGGTGTTCTTGGCGCGCACCATGCCGCCTTCGAGCATCGCGAAGCCGGCCGCCATCCACAGAACCAGCCCGCCGGTGACGAGCAAGTACAAGGTATCCAGCGCGTAATGTAGTTCCATACTGTCTTGGTTCATTCTTCAGGTCTCCTTATAATGCTTCGTCATCGAGTTCCCCGGTGCGAATACGCACGACTTGGGAGAGCGGAGAAACAAAGATTTTTCCGTCCCCGACTTTGCCCGATCCGGCCGCCTGCTGAATGGCCTCGACAATCGCCTGGATGGATTCGTCGCTCGCGGCGATCTCGATCTTGATTTTGGGCAGAAAATCGACGACGTATTCCGCGCCGCGATACAGTTCCGTATGGCCTTTTTGACGGCCGAAGCCCTTGATTTCACTGACCGACATCCCGGCGACACCGACTTCGGAAAGGGCGTCACGGACGTCGTCGAGTTTGAACGGTTTGATGATGGCGGTGATCAAATGCATGGCATGCTCCCTGAATAGAATATGCACGTATTCTTTTCAAAAAGCGTGCCAAAGGCAAATAAAACATTTATGTCATTGAAAGAAAATAAAATTTAAAATTTTCCCCGAAGAGTCAACGCCTCGACATGCACCATTATGGCGCAAACAAGCGCTTATGGTGCCTTGTTTCAGGGCACAGGGAGGTGAAAGCGACCGTCGCCGAATCTCCCTTTACGTTATCATGCTCCTTTGTCTACACAACGCCTCGAGCGGATCGGGAGAAAAGATGAAGGAAGCCATTGCCTATGTCAACGGAACGTATCTGCCACACGCCGAAGCCAAGGTGTCGATTTTCGACCGCGGTTTTTTGATGGCGGACGCGGTCTATGAAGTCTGCGCGGTGATCGACGGAAAACTGATCGACAATGCCGCCCATCTCAAGCGTCTCGCCCGTTCTCTCGGCGAACTCAATATGGGCTTGCCGGTCTCTTTCGCGCAACTTCTCGACATCCAAAAGCAACTCCTGCTGAAAAATCGCCTCGACAACGGGGTACTGTATCTTCAGGTGACCCGCGGCGCCGGTCCGCGCGACTTCGTGATCGACGAGACGATGACCCCGACCCTGGTGCTTTTCGTCACCCACAAGGATATCCTCGCCGCGCAAGAAGAGAAGCCGCTTCGGATCATGACCCAACCCGATATCCGCTGGCGGCGCAGGGACATCAAAACCACCCAACTGCTCGCCCAGTCTCTGGCGAAAACCATCGCCGTAAGCACCGGTTACGACGACGCCTGGCTTGTCGATGGCAACGGCTATGTCAGCGAAGGCAGCGCGAGCAATGCCTGGATCGTCAAAGACGATCGCGTCTACACCCGTCGCGCCAGTCACGATATTCTAAACGGGATCACCCGTCAGACCCTGATCGAGGTTATGCGCCAACTCAAGGTGACCCTGGTGGAACGCAAATTCACCCCGCATGAAGCGACGCTTGCCGATGAAGTCTTTCTCACTTCCGCCGGCATGTTGACAAGAGCGGTCGCCTCCATTGACGGCAAAACAATCGGCAATGGTCAAGCCGGCCGGATGACCGCGGCGCTGCGCAAGGCCTATATCGATTTGGTGACGCGGAAAAGCGGGGATGAATGAACCGTTGACGATACGAGCCATCAAAGGCGGCAAGGCCCACGCGGTGGAAACTTTCGCTGCTTTCCCCGTGACACGAGAAATTGTCGCCGATGAGTTCGACGAAGACACGCCGCCAGGCGGAGGCGACAGCCATGCGGTAAATCCCGTGGTGGGAAGCCCGGACACCGACGAAGCCGCCGGTGCGATCTATCCGACCGTGCCGGCGGTTAAAAGAGCATCGCCAGAGAAAGTCGACATAAGGGAAAATACCGCGCGGACATTCCATGCGACTCCAGGCGGCAACGAAGACCGCGGGGGGAGCGCCGGAAAATTCCCGGAATCGCTTCGACTGTCTGTCCGTAGGCGATAACATGCTGCCTTGCCCCTTTCTCCGACATGACAGTGCCCATGCGCGGGATCGTCCGATGGTTTTCGCGAAACCCACGGAGTCGAGCGAAGCGCGCCCGGCATGAACGAGACCATCGTCCGCTTTTATATCCTTCAGGACACAGAGATCACCGCGCGATTGTCGTTCGCGTGCACACTGTGCCGCAAGGCGCTGCAAAACGGGGAAAAAACCGCGGTCGTCTGCGCCGATGAAGCGACTGCCGCACAGTTTGGCGAAGGGCTGTGGCTGGATCACCCCACCGCGTTCATCACCAATACGCGCTTGAACGATCCATTGGTCGAAAAGGCGGCGGTGCAACTCGTCGTGCCGCCGGAACGCGGCGCTGCGGTGGATGTTCTGATCGATCTCGGCGACGAAACGCAGGTCGATATTCCACATAATTGCAAAAGCGTATTCGAAGTGGTGATACAACGGGAGAACATTCTCGCGATCACGCGAAAACGCTATCTGCACTACCGGCGAAGAGGCTTTTCGCCGGAGAAAATCGCGATCGAGGCTTGACGCGCCGACCGGCCTGGATTCCCCATGGGTCGGGAGAAAGAGCCAAGGAGCGCGTCGAAAACAGCGTCCGAGTTTTCCGATACCGCGGCAAAACGATGAGAAAAACCGCCCGGATGCTTGCGGCAGGGATGCCGTCCGGCAAAGCTGTAGCGTGGCGGCTCGTACGGGAATCGTTTTTCCGAACAGGAGGAAGCGAAGATGAAAGAGAAACACCTCATCTGCCGCGAGGCCTGCGCTTGGTTACTGGCCGCGGGCGCGGACATCCGCCGTGCCCTCGACGGAACGATCGACGTGCGTGAAAAACAGGCACGGGATCTCGTCACCGACGTCGATATCGCGATCGAACGCCGGATCAGCGAACACATTCACCGGACGTTCCCCGAAGACCGTGTTTTCGGCGAAGAAAGCCAGGACAGCGGTTCAGGGGAAATGTTCACCGATCTGGACGGTGATGTGTGGATTCTCGATCCGATCGACGGTACCCGTAATTTTGTCAGACAGCGACGTGATTTCGCGGTGATGTTGGCGCTGTATCGCGATGGGGTCGGCGTATTCGGGATCGTCTACGACGTGATCCGCGATGAATGCTTTCTCGGTATCGCCGGCGAAGGCGCTTATTTGAACGGCAGGCCACTTGCCCCACCGCCCGCGCATGATCTCGCGCGCAGCGTGATCGTCATCGACGGACGGCTTTTCCGCGCCCGCGATGAATTTGCCTTTGCGCTCATCGATCGTTGTATGGCGATCCGCGCACCGGGGGCGAGTTCGATGAGTGCCGCGATGCTCGCACGCGGGGCGGTCGACGCCTATCTGACCGATCGCCAGATGCCGTGGGACGCGGCCGCACCAAACGTGATTCTGCGCGAATTGGGCTACGAGATCACACAACCGGACGGCGAGGAAGTGAGCCTGCTCGAGGGGCAGCCGTACCTGATCGCGCTGCCGGCGCTGCATGCCGAGATCATGGCGCTTAGGCGTTCAGGAATGACGAAAGCGTGCGAGCCTCACGGCGATCGGCCGATCTCAGACTGACACGATTCATCTCCCGGCAACGACCCATCGACCAAGAGCGGCGATACTCCTCCTCATCGCAGACCGATGAGGCGCGCCTTACGAACGCGCCAAGTGAAAGCATGGTGTAGCGCATCGCCCAAGAGACACGTTCCGGCGAAACCTATTTTCGTCATTGCATTGCCTGTATTTGTCTTCTCCACCCCCATCGCGCGCGCCGACGAAGAACACCGCGAACCCGACACCTGGCAATCGGCGGCTCGTGTTTTATAATGGCGCTTTTGCGCGTCTTTATCCATGTCTCTTTCCACCATCTATTCGCGGGCACCACTTGCGATGAATACTCCTCTGGTGCGGGTGGAAGTGCATCTTTCCTCCGGCTTGCCGGCACTGACCCTGGTCGGGCTGCCGGAAAAGGCGGTCAAGGAAAGCAAGGATCGCGTGCGCGCCGCCATTTTGAACAGCGGCTTCGATTTTCCGCAGAAACACATCACCCTCAATCTTTCGCCCGCCTATCTACCGAAAGACGGGGCACGTTACGATCTCGCCATCGCCCTGGGCATTTTGATCGCCTCGGGACAATTGCCGGCGGAAGTAGCGGCGAGCCATGAATGGCAAGCGGAACTCGCGCTTTCCGGCGAACTGCGCCCGGTACGCGCCGTACTTCCCTGCACCTTGGCCGCCAATCAAATGGAACACAGCGTTGTCGTCGCCGCTGAGAACATCGCGGAAGCGCAACTGGTCGCGCGCTACCCGTTAGGCAGCGCGAAAACATTGTTGGAAATCGCCGCCGTGCTCCACGGTCAGGCGAAATGGTCGCGACCGTCCGACGCATCACCCGTTGCGCGACCGCGATATCCCGATTTCGCCGATGTGATCGGTCAGCACGAGGCCAAACGCGCACTCGTGGTCGCCGCCGCCGGCGGTCATCATGTTTTGATGAACGGTCCGACCGGAACGGGAAAATCGATGCTCGCTCAGCGTTTCCCTGGCATTTTGCCGCCGATGCGACAAGCCGAGGCGATTGCCTGCGCCAGTATCCGTTCCATCAGTCAAGACGGTTTTTCGACCGAATGGTGGATGCAACGCCCTTTTCGCACACCGCACCAAAGCAGTTCCGCCGCCGCGCTTGTCGGCGGCGGTTCCATTTCCAGCCCCGGCGAAATCTCGCTCGCGCATAACGGCGTGCTCTTTCTCAATGAAATTCCCGAATTTGACTGGCGCGTACTGGAAATGCTCCGCGAACCCCTGGAAAACGGGCATATCAGCATCTCTCGCGCCGCAATCAAATGCGATTTTCCCGCGCGATTCCAGTTGATCGCCGCGATGAATCCATGCCTCTGCGGCTATTACGGCGATCCACAACGTGCCTGCAGCGGCACACCGGATCAAATCGCCCGCTATCGGCAAAAACTTTCCGGTCCCCTGCTCGACCGCATTGATATCCATCTCACCGTTGCCCGCCTCACCCCGCGGC
The DNA here is from genome assembly GCA_965277745.1 of Cardiobacteriaceae bacterium. GTDB lineage: Bacteria > Pseudomonadota > Gammaproteobacteria > Cardiobacteriales > Cardiobacteriaceae. The sequence goes on along the minus strand of OZ255837.1, from coordinate 1,516,458 downwards.
CACTGCGAACGAGCCATCGCGACAGCCAAAATAGCGCCGCTTTGCGCGAACAAGCGCTTGCCGCCCAAAAGCACCAGCTTGCCCGCCAAGGCAAGGCGAACGCCGAACTTGGTGGCAATGAGCTGAAAACGCATCTTCACGCGGAAGCGGAAGTCTTGACTTTTCTCGACCGGGCGACGGAAAAGTTACAACTCTCAATGCGCAGCTATCATCGTTTACTGAAAGTCGCGCGCACGATCGCCGATCTCGAAGAGGCGACGACCATCCTGCCAAGGCATGCCGCCGAAGCCCTACAATATCGCGGATGGCATTCGCGCTGACATGCTGATCCGCCAATTGCGCACGGAAAACTTCCGTCACCTCGTCACCCGAAAAGCCCTCGACTTTCACCCCCAGCTCAATCTCATCAGCGGCGACAACGGCAGCGGCAAGACGGCGCTGCTCGAAGCCGTCTATATTCTCGGGCGCGGCAGATCTTTCCGTGAACAGGCAGTCCGTCATATCATCCGTCACAAAAACGAGCATTTCCGCCTGATCGCGCAACTTGAACATGAAGCACGCCCTCACCTGCTCGGTATCGAGCGGCGCACAAAAGACTATCGCCTGCGTTTCGATGGAGAAAGCCTCGACAGTCTCGGCGATCTCGCCCGTCTCCTGCCGGTACAGATCATCAACGCCGACCATTTCTCGCTGATCGGCGCCGGCCCGGAATACCGCCGCCAGTTCATGAACTACGGACTCTTCTACGACACCCCCAATTTCCTGCCTGCCTGGCGGCGTTATCGCTACGCGCTCAGAAACCGCAACGCGGCACTACGCGAAAACTGGCCGAACGAGCATCTCCACCCGTGGCACCCACTCCTTGAACAAAGCGCTGTGGCGATCGACACCATGCGCGGCGCCTATCTGTCACGCCTGGAGGAACGGCTGAACCATTACCATAACGAACTCGGCGGCCTGGCAAAGCTCACGATCCGCTATCATCGCGGCTGGCCGCTGGAAAGCACGCTGTGCGAACAACTGGACAAACACCTGTTGCGCGACCGCCAATTGAAGCACACCCGCGAAGGGATTCATCGCGCCGAGTGGCGGATTCTCGCAGACGACCGCGACATTTCCCACACTTACTCCCGCGGGCAGCAGAAAACAGTCGTCTGCGCGCTGATGCTGGCCCAGTCACATGAAATCGGAAAAGCGACGGGCAAGCATCCGCTCATGCTGGTCGATGATCTCGTCGCGGAATTGGATACAAACCGCCAGAAACTCCTGATGGAATTCCTCCTTGACAGTGGCTCGCAGCTTTTTATCACCGGTACGCTGCCGTATCCGCGGGAAAATCGCCCGCAAGCCTGTTGTTTTCAGTTGGACAACGGTCGCGTTCTTCCTCAATGAGTAGGACAAGCCCTTGCCGCGGAAAAGCGGCCGGATGCGTCGCCAGATGTTGCCGACGACATAAGGAGAAATCCGCCTTACCGGCAAATCGCCCCGACCACCTGAAGAAGCGATGAACGCACCCTCTCGCCAATAGACGAAAGGGTAAAAAATCGGCATGGAAAACAGCGCCCGGCGTGTTCGCGAAAAAATCTTCGCACCACGCCGAGATCTTGTCCTTCACAATCGGGGATGTGTATAGATAACTCCTCGCCTTCCCCGGCACCGGTCATTTCTCGACGAGGCGGAAGGACGCTTCTTCACGTCCACGGACCCACTGCGGACACCCGCAAAGAGTCCGTTCATGTCAATTCCCTGACAACGTGGTGAAAATTTCGCCCCTCTCGACAAGGGCCTTGACGAGCGGATCGACAATCCCTCCGTCGAAGGCCTACGCCAGGGGAGGCAATGTGTTGCGTCGCCGCTCGCGATTACCAGCGATTTTTCGCGAAACCACCGGCGCGCGAGGGGCGTTCTTCACGGGCACGCGCTTCGTTGATACGTAATTTCCGCCCTTTGAATTCCTGATCGTTCAGGGCGTCGATCGCTTTCTTGGCGGCGACGGCATCAGGCATTTCGACAAAACCGAACCCTTTGGAACGGCCGCTGTCGCGATCCTTGATGATGCTGACTTTCTGCACTTCCCCATACTGGGAGAAAAGTTCGGTCAAATCGTCTTCGCCAGACTGATAAGACAAATTGCCCACATATATATTGGTCATACCGTGATCCTTACATAATGCAAATGCGTTAGAATATACACACTCCGACATCCCAACGCAGCAATATCGACAGTGACTTGCCAGTTCGGCAAATACCTAGGTCTGATCCTGAGTCAAACGCAAAAACAACTCTTCCAAACGATTGCTCTTGTTTTTAAGAGAGAGAACACGAATCGCCTGTTCATCAAGCACTCTGAACAGGCGATTCATTCCTTGCGACCGCGGTACTTTCACTTCCAGGGTCGAATCCTCGGTCTGGATCACGTCAAAACCTTTTATCGCGGCATTATTTACTTTCGCCGCCTCAATGTCAAGGACGAAAACCTCCTCCTCAAGTTCGGCAAGAAGAGCCTTGATACTGCTTTCGTGAACGATACGGCCGTGGTTGATGATACCGACGTTACGACAAAGGGTCTCGGCTTCCTCGAGATAGTGCGTCGTCAAAATGATCGTCGTGCCATTCGCGTTGATCTCCTGCAAAAAATGCCACATCGAACGACGGATCTCAAGATCCACCCCGGCTGTCGGTTCATCGAGAATCAACAGATCCGGTTCATGCGCCATCGCTCTCGCGATCATCAAACGACGCTTCATTCCTCCGGAAAGAGCGCGCGTTTGTTGGTCTTTCTTCGCACTCAAGCCCAGTTTATCGAGAAAATACAGGGTGCGTTCGTTCGCCTGCGCACGAGGAAGATTGTAAAACCCGCTTTGATTACGCACCACGTTGTAGCAAGTTTCGAACATATTAAAATTGAATTCCTGCGGCACCAGTCCGAGCGGTTTTTTCGCCGCGCTGAAGTCACGATCGGTATCGATACCGAAGATACGGATGGTTCCGGCGCTCTTGCGCACCAGCGAACAAATCATCCCGATCGTGGTCGATTTTCCCGCCCCATTCGGCCCCAACAGGGCGTAAAAATCACCTTTTTCGACCCTCAAATTGATCCCTTTGACCGCCTTGAAACCATTGCTGTAGGTTTTCTCCAGCGCGATCAATTCCAGGGCCGGTGTCGTTTTATCCATCGGCCACCTCCCGAACGGCGCGCTCGAAACGGTCGAGCGCCTCGTCCAAAAGGGTGTGGGCGCAGGCGAAGTTCATACGCAAAAATCCCGGCATGCCGTAATCCGCCCCGCAGGCGAAGCCCAGACCCTTGGTTTCAAAATAGCGTTGTGGATTGTCCAAGCGAAGCGCGCGGCAGTCGATGAAGGCGAGATAGGTCGCTTCGACCGGAGTGACATGTACACCGGGCAGCGCGTTCACCCGCCGTTCGAGACGTGTGGCGCTGTCGCGTAAATAAGCGATCTGCGCTTTGCGCCAGTCCGCGGCTTCGCTGTATGCCGCTGTCGCGGCGACGCGTCCGATAACATTGACTTCATTGAATCCAAGCGCACAATGCCGAAACCGGTCGCGCAAGGCGGGATCGGCTATGATCGCGAAAGCGCAACACAGGCCGGCGATGTTGAACGTTTTGCTCGGTGCCATCAAGGTGATCGTACGCGCCAGGGTATCGGCGTCGAGACTGGCAAACGGGATATGGCGCGCACCGGTAAGCACCAGATCACAGTGAATTTCGTCGGAGCAGACAATCAGGTCGTGTGTTCGAGCCACACCGGCAAACGCCAAGAGTTCATCACGACCGTACAAGCGCCCAAGCGGATTGTGCGGATGGCACAGCATCAACAGGCCGGTTTCCTTCGTCACCGCCGCCGCGAGTCGATCGAAATCGACCTCCCAACGCTCGGCACCAAGAATCAACGGCACTTTCAGATGGGTGAAATCAAGCATCGCCGAAGTATTGAAAAACGGTGGATACGTCGGCACCGGAACGAGCGCGGCGGCTTTTCCGCGACTCAGGCTGATGCTACGGCAGAAGGTAAGCCCCGGCACACAGCCGGGAATCGGCACGATCCATTCCCGCTCGATCGGCCAGTCGTAAGTGGCAGCGCAATGCGTGACGAGGGCTTCGAGAAACCGCAGCTCGTCATACGGATAACCGAACAACGGGTGACGTATCCGCCGCGCAATCGCCGCGCGGATCGGCGCGGCGACTTCGAAATCACTGTCGGCGATCCACAGGGGGATGATATCCCGTCCGGCGTATTTGTGCCATTTTTTGGCGTCGCTTTTTCTTCTGTCACGGGCAACGATCATTGTACTTTCCTAAGGATCAAAACCAATCCGATCAAGCCGGTAGCAACCAGCAGCAAGCGCTGCGACCAGGCCCCTGGCTGAACGACAAGCCACAAGGAAATGGCGGCGACAAGTACCAAGGCGCCTGCAAGTGCGCGCTCGGATTGCCCGCGGTTATTGTCGGCGCGCCCGTAGAAACTGCCCGGCTGTTTCAACTCCCGTTCCAAGAGACGATAGGCGATAATCGGCATTTTCGGCATGCTGCGCGCGTATTCATGGGCATTGTCGCGCAATCGTTTACACACCGCTTTTCTCCCGATTTGCTGCTTCATCCAGTTCTCGAGCACCGGCTTGGCGCTGGTCCACAGATCGAGTTCCGGATACAGACGCCGACCCAGTCCCTCGACGTTGAACAATGTCTTTTGCAACAACACAAGTTGCGGTTGAATATGCATATCGAATTGGCGTGCGGTGTGAAACAGGTTGAACAAAAAAGCGCCGAAGGAAATATCTTTGATCGGCCTACCGAAAATTGGTTCGGACACCTTGCGGATCGCCGCTTCGAAATCGCTTACCCGGGTTTTCGCCGGTACCCATCCGGACTCGACATGTAACTCCGCCACGCGACGGTAATCACGATTGAAAAAGGCGAGGAAATTTTCCGCGAGATAGTGCTGGTCTTCCGGCGTAAGCGAGCCCATGATGCCGAAATCGACGGCGCAGTACTTGGGATCTTGCGGATCGGCGATATCGACGAATATATTGCCCGGATGCATGTCGGCGTGGAAAAAACTGTCACGAAATACCTGGGTGAAGAAAATCTCGACCCCGCGTTCGGCGAGTTTTTTCTTGTTCACCCCGGCGGCGTCCATCATCGCCTGCTTGGAAATATTGAGATAAAAAATCCGTTCCTGTACCATCACTTTCGAACGGCAGTACGACCAGTACACCCTCGGAACATGAAGAATCTTGGAAGCGGTGAAATTGGCTTTTACCTGGCTGACACTCGCCGCTTCGTTCATCAAGTCGAGTTCATTTTCCATCGTCCGTTCAAATTCCTTTACCACCTCGATCGGGCGTAAACGACGTCCTTCGCGGGTTTTCGCGGCAAACCCGGCAAGCGCATACATCAGCTTGATGTCACGGGCGACCATTTTCTCGACCGCCGGTCGCAGCACCTTCACCACCACTTCCTCTCCCGTATGCAGCCTCGCTCCATGCACCTGCGCCACCGAAGCCGAAGCGAGCGCCTCGTTTTCGAAATGGGCAAAGATCGCGTCAATCGGCTTACCGAGCGCGGATTCGATACTCTCGCGAGCGATTCGTCCGGCAAACGGTGGCACCCGGTCCTGGAGTTTGTCCAGCTCGGCGACGATATCGGCCGGAATCAAGTCGGGACGAGTGGACATTGTTTGTCCCAGTTTAACGAAAATCGGCCCGAGCGCCTCCAGGGCAAGACGCAGACGCGCGCCGAAAGCGAGTCTCTCGCCGCGGCGCCGATAGTGCGTCGGGTGCAGCCAGGCGGCAAGGCGTAGCCAGCGGAACACGCCGCTTGCGGGCAATTCACGATCGAGATCGTAGTAAATCACGATATGAAAAATCTCGTAGAGACGTTTACCGGTGGAAAACATCAGGGCGTTTCCAGTGCGTTCAACCGTTCTTCCAGGCGCTCGAGGCGCATCCGCAACCGCGCAAGGCGTGATTTGTGCGCGGCGAAGGATTCCCGCACCAACACAACGCCGTCCTCTCCCCCGAGAACGGCGCGAATACGTGCCTCGATCGTCGCACGCGCAGCTTCGCCTTGGCGTTGCAACAGTTGCAACGCTTCGGAGAGCACGCCACCGATACGGTTACCGAAGCGGGCGACGAGGACGGCACGAAAATCCGGCGACAAATCCGCCATGACCCGCTGGAACTGCTGCGCGGTGTGGAGATCACCGTCGATGTGGAGCTTTTCGTCTTCGCTGGGCGCCGATTGGGCGACGCGAAAAATCCGTAAAAATCCGCCAAGAGAACCATGCAAGCGAACATCCGCCGGCGCCGCATCGGCCTCATCAAATACCAGGCGCTGACGATGGATGCGAAATACCCACAGGCGAGGCACGAAATCAAGTTGAACACCGATTCGCTTGCCCTCGAGCGGCGCGAGTTTTTCCGTTGCCTGCGGATCGAAGCGAAGGGCGCGGTTGATCGTATGTTCGAAAATCGCGGCACCAATCATTTTCTCAATCATATCCCCCCCTTGAATTTACCCCCTTGTGAATGGCGACGATACCGTTGCTGAGATTCTGGAACTCACAACGGCAAAAGCCGGCGTCTTCAAACAGGGTGAGCAGGCTTCGCTGATCCGGCATCATGCGAATGGATTCGGCGAGATAGCGGTAGCTGTCGCTGTCTTCGGCGATCAGGTCGCCCATTTTCGGCAAAAAGGTGAAAGAATACCAAGCATAGACGCGCCTGAATAGCGCGAAACGCGGATGGGAAAATTCGAGCACCAGAACGCGACCGCCCGGTTTGAGCACGCGCGCCATCTCGGCAAGCGCCTTTTCCTGACGGGTGACGTTTCGCAGACCGAAAGCCATGGTGATCAAATCGATGCTGTCCTCCTCGAAAGGTAGCGCCTCGGCATCGGCGAGTACGTATTGCACATTTTGCAGCCACCCCTCATCGGTCAGACGTTCGCGGCCACGGGTCAGCATCGCGGCATTGATATCGGAGACGATCAGCCGCCCCTCGAGATCGGCGCCGACCGGGTTGGGGCACATTTTCCGCGCGATGCGCGAAGCGATATCGCCGCTGCCGGCGGCAAGATCGAGCACCGTTTCCCCGGGACGGACGTCGCACTGCCAGACGTACCAGTCCTTCCACAGACGGTGCAGGCCCAGGCTCATCACGTCGTTCATGAGGTCATATCTGTCGGCGACCGAGGTGAAAACCGCGCCGACGCGGGAATTTTTTCCTTCCACGGCGATTTTCTCGTAGCCGAAATGGGTGGTTTCGCTCATGTTCGCTCCCGAGTTTGCCCTTTTTCCTCAAGGGCGCGTAAATAGTGTTGCCAGTAAGTGGAGCAATGGAGGACAAGATCGCGCAATACCGCCCAACTGTAGATGCCGCTTTGGTGTGCGTCACTGAACACCAGGCGCACGGCATAATGCCCGACCGGCAGGATCTCGCAAATGCGCACCTGTTTTTTCCCGCCTACCGCTTCCCATTTTCTTCCGTGTCCGCGCACCTCCGCAGAAGGCGAACAGACGCGCAGATATTCCGCGGACATCGCGTAAGAGCGCTCGGTGTAGACGATGGTCAAGGTTTCACCGTTCTTCGAAAGACGCAAGGCCTGTGGCGGAGAACTCATGCAAGTACTTCCAGCACGTCGTGATGATGGGTGATCACTCTATCTACCCTGCGCCGGATCTCTTCCGGCACTTCCCGCTTCCCAGGGTACAAGAGCACCTGCGCGCCGGCGCTGCTTGCAGCGATCGCGCCAAAATCGGAATCCTCGACCACGAGAAGCGTCCGAGGCGCGACGTCGAGCAATGCCGCGGCGCGCCGATAGGCTTCGGGGTCGGGCTTGGGATGGAGGACATCATCGACCGTGACCACCACGGAGAAATACGCGAGCAAATCCGCACGGGTACGCTCGACATCACGCAGCAGGTTTTCCCGTGAATCCGCCGTCACCAGCGCGAGTGGATAACCCTTCTCGTAAAGCGTCTCTATGAGTCTTTCCACCCCTGGCATGAAGGGCAGGCCGCGCTTTTCCATCAAATTTTCGAACGCGCCCAACCAGTGCTCGTGAATGAAGCGATCGGGATCGTACTGCGCTTTGACCGCCTCGGTCAGTTTCGCGAAAGTGCGCTCGGCATTCATCCCGCGAAAAGAAGCGATCAATTCCCCCGGCAAGGAAACCCCCGTCTCTTCCATGGCAAGTTCCAAAGCATGGTGGTACTGGCTTTCGGAATCATAGATCACCCCGTCCTTGTCGAGCGCCACCGCCTGTATGTCAGTCGCCATCGTATTCTCCTATGACCGTCGGTTCTCTCATCAGGTGAATGCCGAATCGTGCCTTGACCTCATCACGGATTTTGCCGGCGAACGCGAGAATTTGTTCCCCACTGCCGCCCCGGTTGACGAGAACAAGCGCGTGTTTGTCGTAAACGCCGACCGGACCGTCGCTCGCGCCTTTGAATCCGCAGTGTTCGATGAGCCATGCTGCGGGAATTTTGGCCATTTTCTTCGTGTATGGATGAAACGGAAGTTGCGGATAGCATTTACGCAAGGCCTTCAGTTTCTCTCTTCGCACCACAGGATTATGAAAGAAACTACCGGCGTTTGGCAAGAGTTTCGGTCGCGGCAATTTCGACCAACGGATCTTGGTAACCGCCCGATACACTGCAAAAGGAGAGCCTAGTTCTTCATCATACACCGCCAAAGGGGCATAGTCAAGAAGAAGCTTTCCGTGTTTTTTCAGGGAAAAAACCACGGCGACAATCACATAGCGTGCTCGCCATTCGTGTTTGAAACGGCTGTCGCGGTAGGAAAAAGCACAGGCCGAGGCGGGAATTTCGGCAAAGTGTTTATCAACACGGTCATAGACTTCAACCGTATCGATGGTTTTCTCACACTCCACTCCGTAGGCACCAATATTTTGCACCGGTGCGGCTCCTACCTTCCCCGGTATCGCCGCGAGGTTTTCCAATCCGTACCACCCCGCCCGACTGACATAGGCGACGACATCGTCCCATTCTTCCCCGGCGGCAACCCGTAATTTCACCGCTTCCCGTGTCTCGCCGATGATTTCGATCCCCTTCCAGGCCGGATGCAGCAAGCGCCGACGAACATCGCCGACGAACAGAGTATTACTGCCGCCGCCGAGGATATAATCCCGCCGCCCGATTTCCCGTACTTCCTCGAGTGCCTCCATCACCAGCAAGCGATCTGCCTGCGCATGCGCGGAGAAGGTATGCCAAACGGACAAATCAACCTGTCTTAGCAAACGCATTCAATCGATACCGAGTTTTTTGAGTTTATAGCGCATCGCGCGGAAGTTGATGCCAAGAGACCGCGCCGCCTTGGTCTTGTTATTGTCGCATTCGCGTAATGCTCTGAGAAGGAGCTTGCGCTCAAGGTTTTGCAGGAACTGTTCGAGATCTTCCGGCACAGATTCGGAAACGCAAGGCGACAGCGCCGCATCTTTTTCGTCGCGCTTGGCGAGAGACTCCTCACCATCAGGCGGACCGGAAAGCTCGACATTGTCGGCTTCTCGCGCTTTCCTGTCGCTATGTTGCGGCAGGACCGTCTCCTGCCGCGCCCCTTGATCGGCAACCTCTGACTCTGGCGGCGACGCCTCTTCATAGCGTTGCAAGCCAAGATTATAATTGATGTCAGCGGCCTTGATCGTATCCCCTTCCATAAAGGTGAGCGCCCGTTCCAGCACATTTTCCAATTCGCGGACATTGCCGGTAAAGGCGTAGTCGGAAAGTTTTGTCTTGGCCGCCCTAGAAAGTTTCGCCTGCGCATAGCCCCTACGCTTGGAAAGACGCTGCAAAAGATAGTTGGCAAGTATCAACACATCGCCCTCACGCTCACGCAACGGTGGCATGGTAAGTCCAATCACATTGAGGCGGTAATACAGATCTTCACGGAATTCTTCTTTTTTTACCTTATCGATGAGATCATGATGGGTTGCGGAAATGATGCGTACATTGACCGGTTCTTCCTGTCCGCCGCCGATCGGACGTACCGCGCGCTCTTGAATGGCACGCAGCAGTTTCACTTGCATCGCGAGCGGCAGATCCGCGACTTCGTCGAGAAAAAGTGTCCCGTTGTTCGCCGCGACGAACAGACCATCGGTATCCTGATTGGCCCCGGTGAAGGCGCCTTTTTTGTACCCGAAAAACTCGCTTTCGACGAGATTTTCCGGAATCGCGCCGCAGTTGACAGCTATGAACGGCCCTTCATGACGGCTACTTTGATCATGGATCGAGCGCGCCGCCACCTCCTTTCCTGTGCCGGATTCCCCATAAATGAAAACCGGCGCCTTGGACTGGGCGACTTTGCTGATCATCTTACGCAATTTTTGCATCACCGGTGCATCCCCGATCAACTGTACCTGACGGTACAAGGGCTGTTCATCCAACACCAATGCTTTTTCCGCCGCTTGCGCGGACACGGCCCCCTGATGCAGCGCCGAACGGCAGATGGCGCGTAACTGTTTCAACTCGAACGGTTTACTGACAAAATCGAAAGCGCCCAATTTCAGTGCCCGAATCGCCATATCCATATTGCCGTGCGCGGTGATCATGCATACCGGCGTACTCGGATAATGCTTCTGGATATGAGCAAGGAGATCGAGCCCGTCGCCATCGGGCAGACGCACGTCACAAAAAACGACGTCGTAATGGCGTTCCTTGAGCTTCTTTATCGCGGACTTCACCTGGTAGGCGCCCTCGCAGAGCACGTCCTGACCGGTGAGTCCCATTTCGATCAGATCGCAGATATCGCGCTCGTCGTCTACGATCAGTGCGGTTGCCATGTCCTTTTCCTTTCTCCTTTTCGCGTCACTTCCTTATCCGGTAGATAGCATTGCATTGTAATACGAAAACACGCGCCGCCTTCGTTTTGCGCCACGTATTCAATTTCCGCCTGATTGGCAAGGCACATTTCCCGAACCAAATACAATCCCAAACCAACACTCTTGCGCCCGGAATAAAACGGTTCGAAAATCTTCTCCCGGTCACTCTCGGCAACACCCACGCCGTTATCGATTATCTCGAGAAAGACGAAACGTCCTCCTCTGGAGATGCGCGTGACGAGGGTCATCGCGACGTTCACCCGCGCCCCATGAAGGATGGCGTTTAACATCAGATTGTGGAGAATCTGGCTTAGGTGTCCCGGATCGAAATACACGTGAAACCCCGTGCTTTCTTCGCTACGAATGGTGATCGGGACGAATTCCAAGGTGTCGTCGGCACGAGAATTTTCCACTGCCTCACGAAGAAACGTGTTCAGATCAAGTAACTGCATGTTACTTTCCTGATCGGTGAACATATTGAGAATATCGCTGATGATAGCATTGATCCGCTTTGTATTGCCTGCGATTTTTTCGGTCAGATACTGAATTTGCCTACATGTGCTCGCCTCGGCGATCAGCTCGTTGGCGCTTTGCACCGACCCGAGCGGATTACGGATTTCATGGGCGATGCCTGCGGTCAGACGCCCCAAAGAGGCGAGACGCGTCTCGCGCACCCGCTGATAGATGGATTCGATATTGTCCAGAGAGATCATCACCAGTGGCGCATAATTTTTGATCGTGATCGAGGTAAATTCGACGCTGTAGGTACGCCCGTGAATATCAAGCGGCATCAAGCCGTTTTGCAGCAGGTTTTCCCAACGCTCGCGACGATAAGCGATCTCCGGATTCAGCGTTTCCAGGAGATAGGGAAGCTGGTGGTTTTCATGAAGATGAAAAAGCCGCCGCGCGCGCCGGTTCATGGTGATGATTTCCCCTGCCAGGTTGATAACGATGAGAGCGGTTGGCAAATCGGAGAAGATCGTATCGTTCAATTGACGCAATTGGGCGACGGAAACACTGTTGATATTGGCCTGAATCCGGTTTTCTCTCGCCTCGCTCGCCAGATAGCCGACAAGGACGAGAAGAAAAGCAACACCGAGGAAAACCAACGAGGAAGAGGGCAGGTCGTCCAACTGTCTTACCACGCTCGACTCGACGATTTGCAGATTCTCGCTCCAACTCGCCGACGCCCAAAAAGGAAAGTGAACTTCTAGAAATACCTGCTGCAAGAGCAACGCCAACATGCATTCGCCGTAAAAAACAACGGCAAAGACCACGCACTGGAAAAAATTCAAGGTCATGATCGAGATCAGCAGTGTCAACGCATAACTCATCATGACGAAATCCCAATTGTGCTCGGGGCCGAGAATTAGGAAGAACAGCATCAAAAGCGAGGCGTCTGCAAGTGCGTTGATTAGAAAAAGTTTATTTTTTCGATACTTGCCGATACTGAAAACACCGATCGCGGCGATCACCAGTAAATACAAACCACTCACGGCTAAAACATCGCCATATCCGTGCCAATCGACTTGCCAGATAAAGCACTTGTCATCCCCCGAATGCAGTAACATAGGGAGCAAAATCAGCATGCCCAGAACATAGAGAAATCTGACCGAATTACCGACTTGGAGAATCCGCTTGCAATAGTTGATACTTTGCGCGTCACCGAGCATTTGCAAGCGCACCGGATCATTGAGTGGCGATATATGCGCTTCGGGAAGCGACCGCTGTTTTCCCATCAACATGGTATTTCTCCGCGCACGATCGCCGCCTTGATCAAGGCGGCGATCGCTGCCGTGTCGGCGCGCAAAATACGCTTGCCAAGCGATTGCTTTCGCCAACCAGCGGCGAGGGCGGCGGCGCTCTCCTGAGCGGAAAAACCGCCTTCCGGCCCCACGAGCAAAATCAGGGAAGAAGCATGGCGCCTCTCGCTGTAGGACGAAGATGGGGAAGAATGCGCTGGACTGAAAATCCAGCGTTCCTCCGCCGGCATCGTCAACAACTCGGAAAACGCCGTCGGCACGGCCAGTTCCGGCCATTCCGCGCGTCCGCACTGCAAAGCGCTGGCGCGTAGAATGCCCTGCCAGTGGCGAGTCTTCTTTTGCCAGCGCGTCACATCAAGTTTCCTCTCGCTGTATCGGGTATGCAGAGGAACGATCTTGCTCACTCCGAGTTCGACACTTTTCTGCAACACCCGGTCCATGGGATCTCCTTTCAACAGGGCGATACCAAGAACGAGCGGCGTGCCTGGTATGGCGGGATTGCGCCGCTTGGCGTGGACGAGCAGCGAAAAACGGGTTTTTGCGATCTCCTTGACTTCGGCAAAATAATCCTGACCATCTCCATGAACGAGGGTTACCGCCGCACCCGCCTGCAGGCGCAACACCTTCTCTGCGTGACAACGACTGCCGCGATCAAGACGAACGGTTGTCCCGACAGCAGGTTTTTCTCGGCAATACAAGCGGATTTCTCGCATACGGATTCGCGGAGCGGTTTGCATTCTTCTCGATACAATGCGTAAATGTAACGGTATTGTGGGAAAAATACCAGTTCAAGGAATATTTTCATGGCCAAAATCGCCAGTTGGAACGTCAACTCATTGAAGGTGCGCGGTCTCCAGGTCCTGCAATATCTAGAGAAAGCCGATCCCTGCGTGCTTGGGCTTCAGGAACTGAAACAGTGCGACGACGCCGTCAACCGCGATCCCTTCGAAGAAAAAGGCTGGCACATAATCACCCACGGTCAAAAAACCTATAACGGCGTCGCTCTGATCAGCAAAAAAGCGCCGCGGGACATCCGAATCGGTATTCCGGGCAATGAAGAAGACCCGCAAGCGCGCGCCATCGCCGCGACATACGGCGACCTGCGTGTGCTCAATGTCTATGTCCCGAACGGCAAAACCGTCGGCGACGAAAAATACGCCTACAAACTCGAATGGCTGGCCCGGCTACGCGATTACGTGGAACAGCTTCTCGTCCATTCTCCGCGACTGCTTGTCATCGGTGATTTTAACATCGCTCCGGGCGCTATCGACGTGCACGATCCCCTGAAATGGCAGGATAAAATCCTCTGTAGCGTGGCGGAACGCAAGGCGCTTACGCGCCTGCTCGACACCGGGCTAAGCGATGCCTACCGCGAAAAATATCCGTGCCGCAAGGACTTCAGCTGGTGGGATTATCGCGCTCACAGCCTGCGTCGCAACCTTGGCCTGCGCATCGATCTCACCTTGATTTCCCAAGCGCTGATCGGCGAAGACGCCTGCATCGACATCGCGCCACGCAAACACGAGCATCCTTCCGATCACGCGCCGGTATGGGTCAAGGTACGCTGAATTCGCGCACGGCCTCGAGCACCTCTTCGACATGCCCTTTGACCTTAACCTTGCGCCACTCGCGGACGATTTCGCCCTTGGGGTCGAGCAAAAACGTCGTCCGTTCGACACCCATATGGGTTTTGCCGTACAGTTTCTTTTCCCGGATCACATCGAACAGGCGGCACAGTGCTTCTTCGGGATCGCTGACTAGGGGAAAAGGAAAGCGCTGTTTTTCGCGAAAACGCTCGTGCGAGGAAAGGCTGTCGCGGGAGACACCGATAACCTGCGCGCCCGCCGCGGCAAATGCCGCGAAACGATCGCGGAATTCCTGTCCTTCGCTGGTACAGCCTGGTGTGTTGTCCTTGGGATAGAAATACAGTACCGTCCACTTTCCCAAGAGAAGTTCACGGTCAAATTTTGCGCCGCCGGCCATTTCCAATAGCGGAAGAGAATCCAAGTGCATGATTACCTCCTGACCTCCGTGCTGTAAGGCTTGATTTTCGCTGCGTAAAACGCATACCATTTCAGTGTACACCTTTGAAAAGAGGACAGCATGTTCACAGGCTCTATGGTGGCGCTGGTCACGCCGATGCACAACGACGCAACGATCGACTGGCAGCGGCTCGAACGCCTCATCGAATGGCATATTACCGAAGGGACAGACGCCATCGTCACGGTGGGCACGACCGGTGAATCCGCCACCCTGACATTCGACGAACATAAAGCCGTGGTTCGTTTTACCGTCGATATCGTCGACAAGCGCATTGCAGTGATCGCCGGCGCCGGGGCGAACGCGACCAGGGAAGCCATCGAACTGACCGTCGCCGCCTATCATGGCGGTTGCGACGCCACGTTGCAGGTCGCGCCTTATTACAACAAGCCGCCGCAACGCGGACTATACGCGCATTTCGAACAGATCGCGCGCGCCGTGCCCTTGCCGCTCGTACTCTACAACGTGCCGGGACGCACCTGTTGCGACATCGCGCCGGAAACGACGATCGCGCTCTCCAAAATCGCCAATATCGTCGCCATCAAGGAAGCCAGTTCCATGGAACGCTTGATCGCGTTACGCGCGCATTTTCCCGCCGGCGGCGATTTCAAGATTTTCAGCGGAGAAGACAGCATCAGCGCCGAGGCTGCCGCCGCCGGATCGATCGACGGCGTCATCTCGGTAAGCGCCAATCTCGCGCCGGCGCAGATGCATGAACTGATCACCGCCGGCATCGCCGGAAACCGGGAGAAATGCCTTGCCCTCGATAAAAAACTACGTCGCCTGCATCGAGCAATGTTTCTCGAAACCAACCCGATAGCGGTAAAATGGGCGCTCGAAAAAATGGGCAAAATCGGCAACGGCATCCGCCTTCCGCTCGTTCCCCTGGAAGAAAAATATCATGATGAAGTTACCTTGGCATTGCGCGAAGCGTGCCTGATCGACAAAGAGGACGCATGAAAAAAACACGCCAACACATTTTCCTTCTCACCGTCGCCGCGCTTGCCCTGAGCGCCTGCAAGAACACCTCCATGTTCGATACGCTGCCGGATCGCCGTCTCGATTACCGACAAAGCAGCATCAGCCGTAAAATAGAAGTGCCGCCCGATCTCAGCGCGGGCCGTCTCGACGATGAACTTGCCGTCTCCGATTTCGATCTTTCTTTACCGACAAACTATTCCTCTTACGAAAAAGCCCGTGTGCAGAGAAATAACAAAGGGTTCATCAAAGTCCTGCCGCCACTTTACAAAGTCGCGGTCAAGCAGCCGCGCGGAGAAGCGCCTTATCTGCTGATCGAAGCGGATGTCGAAACCACCTGGCAGGCCGTCAAAAAATACTGGCAATACAACGGCGGCACTCTATCGGTGGAAGAGCCCAAGGTAGGTATCATGGAAACCGAGTGGCTGAAGAACGAGAAAGACACGCCACAAACCGGCATTGGCGGCATACTCGACGGTTTTCTCGGTTTCCTCTCCGACGACGATGAACGCGACCGCTACCGCCTGCGTTTCACCCGTCTCGAAGCAAAGCGCACACAAGTGCTTTTGCTTGCCCGCCACGTCGAACAGGTCGCCGATCACGACTTCCAATCCGGCAAGGAGCCTGCTGGCTTCAAATGGCAACACTCAAGCCAGGGAAATCGGGAGCGACAACTGGAAATGACGCGCCGCATCGCGCTTTTCGTCTCCAGCGAACTGAAGCGCCACTCGGGCGCATCCACCCAAGCGGCGGCGGTAATCGACAAGGAAACGCAGCCGCCACCGAGCGACGCGGCAGACACCACCACCTTGTTGCAACTTGGCGACGGTCGTCCGGCGTTGATCCTGCCCGCGCCATACGCGCAGGCATGGCGCGTGCTCGGCATCGGACTGGATAAAGCCAGTTTCACGATCATCGAAGATGATTACCAAACCGGCACCTATCACGTGCGCTACACACCGCAATCGGATGCGGCGGCGCCTTCGCTGTTCTCGCGCTTGGTCAAATCCCCGCACGGGAGCGCCACCACGGAACGGCCAGGATATCTCGTCAGGCTCGCCGATCAAGACGAGCGGCCGATCGCCGTCGTCCAGAACGCGGACGGTACGGCAGCGCAACCCGCCAAGGCACGTGCCCTGCTCGAAGCGGTGCAGGCCGCGCTCTGATCGATGGCGAAAATCCGCCTCCTCCCGAACGAACTGATCAATCAGATCGCGGCCGGAGAAGTGATCGAACGTCCCGCCTCCGTGGTCAAAGAGGCCTTGGAAAACGCCATCGACGCCGGCGCGACGAAAATCGAGGTGGATATCGAAGTGGGCGGCGGCAAATTGATTCGCGTGTGTGACAATGGCTGCGGCATCAGCAAAAGTGACCTGGTGCTCGCCTTTACCACCCATGCCACAAGCAAGATACACAGCTTCGAGGATCTCGAACACGTCCGAACCCTCGGTTTTCGCGGTGAAGCCCTGCCAAGCATCGCCTCGGTGTCGAAAACTACTCTGACAAGCCGCCTGGAAGCGGCCGAACACGCCTGGAAAATCGCGCCATATCTCAGTATGGACGTCAGTGCGGCGGCGCATCCGTGCGGCACGACCATCGTCATCCGCGATCTGTTCTACAACACCCCGGCACGCAAGAAGTTTCTCAAAAGCGAACGTACCGAACGTCAGCACATCGACCAGCTCTTGCAGCGCATGGCACTGTCCAAAGACCCTCTCGACATCGTCCTGCGTAACCATGGCAAAACGCTTGGAAAATACGGCGGCGACACCCCCGAAGCGCGGATCGCCAGTGTGATGGGAACGGAAATGCTCGAACAATCGGCGGCAGTAGACGCCGTCAACGGCAATATGCGCCTATCGGGCTGGATAGGCTTACCCACCTATAGCCACACCCATGCCGACAAACAGCATTTCTTCATCAACGGACGGATTATCCGCGACAAAGTGATCGTTCATGCCATCAAACAGGCATATCAGGATGTCCTTCATCACGGCCGTCATGCGATTTTCGTCCTCTTTCTGGAAATCGACCCGGAATTGATCGACGTCAACGCCCATCCGACCAAGCACGAAGTTCGCTTTCGCGAAGCCAGACTCGCCCATGATTTCATCTCGAGTACCTTACATCACGCCCTGCGAGGCGTTCGACCGAGCGCGGGAATAGGGGAAAGGCCCTCCGCCTTGGAGACAAAAGAAAGAAAACCGTTTTCATCATCCACCGCCAACGCGGCGGCGGTGCGCTCCTACCCATCCCGCCAGCGCGGAAATCCGGCCACACACCTCAACGAAAGCCAGGCCTACTATCGATGGGCGCGAAACACCCACGCGCCGACGTCAACTTCGCCGCCCCCTCTCTCCGATGATTCGGCGCCTCCTGAAACGTTATCCGCCACGCAGACAAAAACCTGCGAAGAACAGCCGCTCGGCTATGCCCTCGGCCAAATCCATGGCATTTTCATCGTCGCCGAAAACACCTGCGGAATGGTGCTCGTGGACATGCACGCCGCGCATGAACGCATCCTCTATGAAACCTTCAAGGCGCTGCTGCGTGGAGAGAAAAAAAGTCAATCGCAAGGCCTTCTGCTGCCCGAGGCGATCGCCCTCTCCCCCGCTCAGGAAGACGTCCTCGACAAACACGGCGCCTGGTTGCGGCAACTGGGATTCGCCTGGCAAGGGGACGAAGGCAAACTGCTGTTACAGGGCGTACCAGCGCTGCTGAAAAAACGGGACTGCGCGCAAATCTTCCGCGACGTCCTGGAAGAACTCGAAACCTATACCGCCTCGAGCGCGATCGAACGCTTGCAGGATCAGGTCCTGTCCACGATGTGCTGCCATTGCGCGGTACGCGCACACGACCACCTTTCCCTGAACGAAATGAACGAACTGCTGCGCGCCATCGAAAACACGCCGGCAGCTGGACAGTGCAATCACGGTCGTCCGACCTGGCAACAATTCGACAAACGCCAACTCGACGCCCTGTTCATGCGGGGAAAATGAACGCGCACGGTAAAATCATCACCCTGCTCGGCCCGACCGCGAGTGGTAAAACCGCCCTCGCCCGCATACTGGCAAAACGTTTTGCAATCGACCTGATCAGCGTCGATTCCGCCCAGATCTATCGCGGCATGGATATCGGCACGGGGAAACCGACACGGGCATTTCTACGCCGTTACCCACACGCGCTGATCGACATCCGTGAACCGGAAGAAGCCTATTCGGCCGCCGCGTTTTGCGCGGATAGCCATGCCTTGATCACGCGAAGTCACGACCGGGAACGCGTCCCTTTACTGGTCGGCGGCAGTATGCTGTATTTTTACGCCCTGTTTGCCGGACTTTCCGATCTGCCGCGGGCAAATCCCGCCCTGCGCGCGGAAATCGAGGCGGAAATCGCGCGCGACGGCCTGGCGAAACTCCACGCCGCGCTCGTGGAAAAAGATCCCCGTCAGGCACAAACTCTCTCCCGTAAAGATCATCAACGCATCGCGCGCTTTACGGAACTGATGCGCCTGAGCGGAAAACCGCCGAGTCAATTGTTCGCCGAACGGGTGCGCCGCCGCCCGCCCTGGCCGGCGTGTCATCTCGCCCTTTTCCCCGAACGGGCGACACTGCACGAGACAATCGCGCGACGCTTCCATGACATGATGACACGGGGCTTCCTGCGCGAAGTGGAAGCGCTGCGCAAACGTCCGTCCTTGACCGCCGACCATCCTTCCATGCGCAGCGTCGGTTACCGCCAACTCTGGCGCCATCTCGATGGCGAACAGTCGCTCGAAGAAGCGGTGGCAGGCGGCATCGCCGCCACCCGGCAACTGGCGAAACGGCAAATCACCTGGATGAACAACCGCCTGCAAAAGACCCTACCCCTGCAACGCCTCGATCCGGGGCAAAAGCGGACGCAAGACCTCGTGTGCCGCACCATCGCAGAGTGGATCGCATGATGAACCATGGAACGACGGCAATATAAGCGCTATAATGCGCGCCTTTACCCGCCAACCGCCACGATCCCGTGATTCGCCTCGCTCCTTCCCCTTCCCCCGCGCGCCATACAAGTCCGCCAGTGGCCGGATGGCGACGCACGGCCGCTTCGTCGCGCCGACCATGCGCTGTGGGCGTTGCGGAGAACAGCCGCGCAAGCGGGCGAAAACCCGCGGGCGGAAACGCGTTCGCCGCGGCTGACACAATCGTCGCGGGTGGCGTCACGCCGGATATCACCATCCACGGCGAGCACAAATACCGTAACAGGAAAACAAAATGGCCCTATTGAGAACGCACGATTGCCGTGACATCACCGAGGCGCTCGATGGCGAGACCGTACGTGTCGCCGGATGGGTGCACCGTCGCCGCGATCACGGCGGCATCATCTTCATCGATCTGCGAGAACGCTCGGGACTCGTTCAGGTCGTCGTCGACCCGGACACCGCCGCCACCTTCGCCAAGGCGGAAAAAGTGCGTAACGAATTCTGCCTGTCCCTTGCCGGTCGCGTGCGCCCGCGTCCGGCGGGCACGGAAAACCCGGAACTGACAAGCGGGAAAGTCGAAATTCTCGCCCAGGAACTGGACATCCTTTGCGAATCTCCGCCACCGCCCTTCCCCCTCGACGAACAAGACGTCTCCGAAGAAATCCGCCTCAAACAGCGGATGATCGATCTGCGCCGCGCGCCCATGCAGCGCAACCTGATTCTGCGCAGCAAAGTCGTCTCCAGCCTGCGCCGCTACCTCGACGGGCACGGTTTTCTCGATATCGAAACGCCGATGCTCACCAAAGCGACACCGGAAGGCGCGCGCGATTATCTCGTCCCCTCGCGGACCCACCCGGGCAAATTTTTCGCCTTGCCGCAATCTCCACAGCTATTCAAACAGCTGTTGATGATGAGCGGCTTCGAGCGCTACTACCAGATCGTGCGCTGTTTTCGTGACGAAGACTTGCGCGCCGACCGGCAACCGGAATTCACCCAGCTCGACATCGAAACCGCCTTTCTCGATGAAAACGAAATTATCGCCATCATGGAAGAAATGATCCGCGCGGTTTTCAAGGAACATCTCGATGTCACCCTGCCCGATCCTTTTCCCCGCCTCGGCTATGCGGAAGCGATGCGCCGCTTTGGGAGCGACAAACCCGATCTGCGTATCCCGCTCGAACTTGTCGATATCGACGATCTCGTCGAAGACAGTGATTTTCAGGTATTCGCCGCGCCGGCCAAACGCGCCAACGGTCGGGTCGTCGCCCTCAAACTGCCGGGGGGCGGTCGCCTGACCCGCAAGCAAATCGATGACTATACCCGCTTTGTCGGCCGTTACGGAGCAAAAGGGCTCGCCTATATCAAGGTCAACGAAGCAGCGAGCGCCGAAGGCCTGCAATCGCCGATCGTCAAATTTCTCGGCGCGGAGATCGCGCTTGCGATCGTCGAGCGCGTGGCGGCGGCAGCCGGGGATCTGATTTTCTTCGGTGCCGACAGCGCGGGGGTCGTCAACGACGCGATCGGCGCCCTGCGCGTACAACTCGGCAAAGATTTCGATCTCCTTGACCGCGAGTGGGCGCCGCTGTGGGTGGTCGATTTTCCGATGTTCGAACGCGACGAAAAAAGCGGCCGCCTTACCGCCATGCACCATCCGTTTACCGCGCCGCAAAGCGACGATCTCGACAAACTCGATAAAAATCCGCAGGAAGTGCGCTCACGCGCCTACGACATCGTCCTGAACGGCACGGAAGTGGGCGGCGGTTCGATCCGTATTCATCGGCAAGACGTACAGGAACGGGTGCTGCAAGGCCTCGGCATCGCGCCTGCGCAGGCGCGGGAGAAGTTCGGCTTCCTCCTCGATGCCCTGCGCTACGGCGCGCCGCCGCACGGGGGCATCGCCTTCGGCCTCGACCGTCTGATCATGCTGATGACCGGGGCGCAATCGATCCGCGATGTGATCGCCTTTCCGAAAACCCAGACCGCTTACGATCTCTTGACCGACGCCCCGGCGGAGGTTTCGGACGAGCAACTGCGCGAACTGCATCTCCGCGGACGGCGCCCGGACGATAAGCAGGCACGATGAGCGGCGATCACGCCGGCGCGCAAAGACTGGCGAACTTCTCTCGCCAGGGCGTCTTTCCTGCCTGGGCCTGTCACACGAGCCTGGTTTCTCTTGATGCCAGAGAGGCGGGGGCGACGGGAAATACACTCTTGTTGTCGCGTTCGCGCCGCGCTTTTCCGCTTTTCTGAGGGAACGACAGCGATGCGCTCGAGATCGATCAAGGCGGGAGGCCTTCTTTGTTCGGCCGTTTTTCTCGGCGCTTGTGCAAGCTCGCCTTCCCCGACGATCGCCGCGCGTTTCGCCGATGCCTTTGTCCTCCTGCCCGGTGCCGGATTCCGTTATTCCGCCGCGAGGCGCTGTTTCATCAAATCCGCGAACTGGGGAAGCTATTGCTTGAAAGTGAGCGGGGAAAGAGAAATTCCGACGCCGGGAGGCAAGATGAAATTGTTCCAACTGGACGGCGTGCCCCTGCTCGATCAGCAATCGGCGGTAAGTGCGGCGTTGCCGCACGCCATCGCCCTGGTCGCTTTCAAGGAAATCGGCGGCTATCGCTGGCAGTTGCAAAATGACGACGCGAGACTCTATACTGTCACGGCACCGGCAAAAATCGGCGTCCCCCGATTCACCGATCTTGGCGGTGGCCATTACGGCTTCATTCAACGCCTGTTTTTCGTCGACACGCACAATATCTATCGTGAGAAAGCGCTGATCAGCTACCTCGACGATCGCAAAACCCACTACTTGAACATCACCACCGCGCTCAACGATTCCCATGCGAATGTCTTCAAAGACACGCGCTGTGATTACAGCAACAAAGACCATCACAGCGCCTATTGTCGCGGCAAAATCACCATCGTCGGCTCGGCGATTGGATTCAAGCCATCGGCGAGGACGCGAGACGGTTTCCGCCCGATCACTGTGGACTGTCGCGGCACCCATTTGGGGCGCCCGACAAATTGCACTTATGAACTCGTCTATCAGAAGCAAAAAAAACGTTACGCGGTCGAACGCCCGGTGGCGATTTTTGGCGATCCGCTCACCGAGTGACGCTCAATTTGCACCGCCCCAATCGGCAAGGCGCGCGGCGAGTGCCGCCCGATCGAGCCCTTGCCAAAGGGCGGCAAGCAGAAGCATTCTCGCCTTGATCGCGGGCAGGTAGCCGCCCATCAGGCAGCCGTTTTCCTGCAAATCGATTTCCGAACCTTTGTACGCGTACACAGCTTTCGCAGTCGAGCCGCTGCCGGTGCGGCTGCAAATGATTACCGGAATCGTCGCGACGACGCGCAGCAGCGCGTCGCGCAACGGTTCGGCGACATGCCCGGCACCGACAGCGGAAACCACGATGCCAGCCATGCCATGGGCGAGCGCCCAGTCGATTACCGTCGGCTCGTCGTCGAGACCGTGCTCGAGAAGCATCACCTGTTCGCTGAACCGATCGGGACGCGCGAAAGTCTCGGGGCGCCTGGAAACGCGCAGGTAATCGACCGTTCCCTCGCCGACCATCCCCACCGCGCCGTGAACCGACGAGTGAAAGGCATCGGGACGGGTTGTACGGGATTTTCTCACCCGGCGCGCCTCGTGCACCGTATCGTTCAGTACCACCATCACGCCGCGTCCGTGGCTTTGCTCCGCCGCCGCGACGATCACCGCGTCACGCAAATTGGCAAGCCCGTCAAATCCGACCGTATCCGGACCACGCAGCGCGCCGGTCACGACCAGCGGCTCGGCGTGCGCCCAGAAAAGATCGAAAAAGAACGCCGTCTGCTCGATGGTGTCGGTTCCCTGGCTCAGCACCACGCCGCGGGCCCCGGCGGCGAGTTGCCGCTCCGCCCAGTCGAGGATGGTGAAAAGCTGCGCGAAAGCGAGGGAACAACTAGAGCGACGGAACAGCGTCTCGGCACTGATATCGGCATATGCGTCCAGATCGGGAATCCGCTCCAGCAGTTCCTCGGCGCCGATTTTCGCGGTCATTCCCGCCTCGCCTTCGTTTTGCGTCATCGCAATCGTGCCGCCAAGGGCGGCGATCGCCACTTTCGCCTTCTTCATCTCGTTCTCCTCATAGGCCTTATCGTTCACGAAACTGACGGAAAGTAAGATTGATCCGAACCTGTCTCACAGCGGCCTGTTTTCGCAAACAATGCTGCCAGTGCGTCTGCATCTCGCCGCCCATCAGGATCAATTGCCCATGACAGAGCGACATTTCCCGACGCAGGCGACGCTTCGGGTGACGCACGGCAAAGCGCCGCGTCGCGCCGAGACTGAGGGAGGCGATGACCGCCGGCTGACACAGCTCGCGCTCGTTGTCCCGATGCCAGGCCATGCCTTCGCCGCCATCGCGATAGAGATTGAGGAGACAGGAATTGAAGCGGACAGCGGTTCTTGCCTCGACGCGGCGCCGGATGTGGCACAAGAGAGGCGTCTCCGGCAAAGCGCGCCGGGTAACGCCGGAATACGTATACGAAAAATCCGTCTCGCCATACCAGGCCACCTGGCGCGCGGTCACGATCACCCGCCCGCCGATGCGCAGCCGATCCGGGCGCCACGGCACTTCGACGAGCAGTCTCGCGAGCAGGCGATCCGCCGCCTCCGGCGCGAACAAAGCACCGAAATCCTCGAGCACGCCGTCACAAGGCAGCAAATTTTCCCCGTCACGGCGGAGATCCGAAAAAAGCGCCATTTCTCCTCCGATCGCCATCGTTTCGGCACCCAAACGCCGTCCCTCCCGCGCTTGCAACAGGAAAAACCTGCGCCATCTGTTCACAAACGCCATTATAATGCCTTTGCATGGACGATTATCAAGTCGAACTGGCGCGGAAAAGGCGCTTTTTCATCGATTCGCTTTCCCCTTTCCGGGCGCCGGCGCCACAAGTTTTCGCATCTGTCCCGACTCATTACCGGATGCGCGCGGAATTTCGTCTTTGGCGCGATCGCGACGAGTTATTTTACGCGATGAGCCGCCCCGGGGAGAAAATGCGCCCGGACAGCGTCATCCGCATCGACACGTTCCCCCCCGCCTGTGCCGCGATCAACGCCCTGATGACGCCTCTTCTGACCGCGCTGAAGGCCGATATGGCACTCCACCATAGGCTCTATCAGGTGGAATTTCTCGCCACTCTGAGCGGTGACATGCTTGTCACCCTGATCTATCATCGCCCGCTTGGCGAGGATTGGCGGGCAGCGGCGCGCACGCTCGCAAGGCAGCTCGATATCGCCCTCGTCGGGCGCAGTCGCAAGCAGAAAACCGTCCTCGTCCGGGAATTTGTCCGTGAACGCTTGACCGTGCACGGGAAAGCCTTTCATTACCGCCAATACGAACAGAGTTTCACCCAGCCCAATGCCATGATCTGCCAACAGATGCTCACCTGGGCCTGTGAGCGGATCGGCGATCCCGCGCGTGATTTACTCGAACTCTATTGTGGTCACGGTACTTTCACCCTGCCGCTTGCACGCCGTTTCCGCAAGGTGCTCGCCAGCGAAATCGGCAGAACCGGAATCCGCGCCCTGCGCGA
This sequence comes from Cardiobacteriaceae bacterium, assembly GCA_965277745.1. Classification (GTDB taxonomy): domain Bacteria; phylum Pseudomonadota; class Gammaproteobacteria; order Cardiobacteriales; family Cardiobacteriaceae. Next base: position 1,491,287 of record OZ255837.1, on the reverse strand, counting down.
AAATCTCGCGGAAAACGGGATCGAAAATGTCGCCGTGGCGAGAATGTCCGCCAAGGATTTCGGCGACGCCTATCGCGGCACCCGCACATTCGCCCGTCTCGAGCAGGCCGATATTTTCCTTCCGGATTACGATTTCTCCAGCGTCCTCGTCGACCCACCGCGCGCCGGCATCGACGAAGAGACCCTGAAACTGCTGCGGATGTTCCCCAGAATTCTCTATATTTCTTGTAACGTGCCCAGCCTCGCGGAGAACTTGAGTCTCCTCGAACAAACCCACCGGATCACCGCAACCGCGCTGTTCGACCAGTTTCCCTTTACCCCGCACATCGAATCCGCCGCCCTTTTGCAACGACGCTAGCGCGCCCTTCCGACGGCGCGGCGACGCATCGCCCAAGATTGAAACGGGCGAGAAGACAGGCGATGAAACGCACACTTTGCCGAATCGAGGAACGGCGGATCGCAACGTTTTTTGTCCGCATGTCCTGCAAAAGCAAAAGTCCGTGCCCGCCGCGCAATAGGGTAAGTATTCAAAAAGCTTCTTTCCGCGCGAGGCATTCGCTTTCGCACGGAGCTGGGGCAAGCGCCGCCCCGCGGTTTGCCCGGACGGAGACCAATAAAGACAATTTAAGTCCTATTAAGCGGATGATTTATTTGAATTTTTTCATCTTTTCCTCTTGGCATATAGAGCCAATACTGGTAAAATGGCACGCAATCACAGGCAAACAGAGGCACGGATGGAATATCTACAAACCGATATCGCCATTATCGGCGCCGGAGGGGCCGGACTGCGCGCGGCGATAGAGATCGCCCGCGGCGATCCGCAGGCGAAAATTGCCTTGCTCTCCAAAGTCTACCCGATGCGTTCCCACACCGTTGCGGCGGAGGGCGGCTCCGCCGGCGTGGTGCGCGATGACGATTCTCTGGAACACCACTTCAACGACACCGTCTCCGGCGGCGACTGGCTGTGTGAGCAGGACGTGGTGGAATATTTCGTCTCCCACTGCACCGAGGAAATGGTCCAGCTCGAACACTGGGGCTGCCCCTGGTCGCGCAAGGAAGACGGGCACGTCAACGTGCGCCGTTTCGGCGGGATGAAAATCCCGCGCACCTGGTTCGCCGCCGACAAAACCGGTTTTCATATTCTCCACACCCTTTTCCAGACTTCGCTGCAATTTCCGAACATTTCCCGTCTCGACGAACACTTCGTGCTTGATCTGATCGTCGAAGAGGGTGTTCTTCACGGCCTCCTCTGCCACGACGTGCAAAACGGCGTTGTCAAGGCGGTGCAGGCGAAAGCGGTGATCATTGCCAGCGGCGGCGCGGGGCGCGTGTTCCGCTATAACACCAACGGCGGCATCGTCACTGGCGATGGCATGGCGCTCGCCTACCGTCACGGCATCGCCCTGCGCGACATGGAGTTCGTGCAATACCATCCCACCGGTCTGCCGGGCTCCGGCATCCTGATGACCGAAGGCTGCCGCGGCGAGGGCGGCACCCTGACCAACAAGGACGGCTACCGCTATCTGCAAGATTACGGCCTCGGGCCAGAAACCTTGATCGGCGAGCCGAAAAACAAATATATGGAACTCGGCCCACGCGATCGCCTTTCACAGGCCTTCTATCACGAATGGCAGGCTGGACGCACCGTCGAAACACCGCGCGGCGCGGCGGTCAATCTCGATCTGCGCCATCTCGGGGAAGCCTACATCGACGAACGCCTGCCGTTCATCCGCTCGCTGGCGAAGAAATTTGTCGGTGTCGATCCGGTCCATGAGCCGATTCCGGTGCGCCCGACCGCGCACTACACGATGGGCGGCATCGAAACCGATGGCCGCTGCGCGACACGCTTGGCGGGACTTTACGCCGTCGGAGAATGCTCCTCGGTCGGGATTCACGGTGCCAACCGGCTCGGCTCCAACTCGCTCGCCGAACTTTCCGTATTCGGTAAAGTTGCGGGAGAAGCGGCAGGAAAATACACGCGAACGGCTTCTTTTGCGCTCGCTGAAGGCGCATTCTCGACACTTGCCGAAGCAGCCTTCAAACCCTACGGTGATCTCCTGAAAAGCAGTGACGGCGAAGAAAAACCCTCCGCCATCCGTAACGAACTCGGAGAAATGATGGAAGCCGAGGTCGGTATTTATCGCAGCCGAGAGAACAGCGATCGCGCGATCGCGAAAATCGGCGAACTGAAAGCGCGTTACCGTAAGGTAAAAGTCACCGACCACAGCGACACCTTCAACAGCGACTGGCTGACCACCATCGAACTCGGTTTTCTCCTCAATGTCGCGGAGGCGATGATCCACTGTGCCGCGGCCCGCACCGAATCACGCGGCTCGCATCAGCGCCTCGATTACCCGCAGCGCGACGACGAACATTTTCTCAAACATACGCTGGCCTGGTATCAAGGTGAAAAGGCGCCACAAATCGGCTACGGCGATGTCAAAATCACCAAATCACAGCCCGCCAAGCGCGTCTATGGCGCGGCTGGGGAGAAAACTCATGCCTGAGACGATCGAAATCGAAGTCATGCGCTACCGCCCGGATCGCGACGACAAGCCATGGCCGCAATCCTTCACCGTCGCCTGGACCGAGGACATGTCCATCCTCGACGCCCTGCAATTGATCAAGGATGAATATGAACCAGAACTGAGCTACCGCTGGTCTTGTCGCATGGAAGTCTGCGGCAGTTGCGGAATGGTGATCAACGGCATTCCCAAGCTCGCCTGCTCGACCTTCGTGCGCGAATACGCCGATTTCGGCAAGATTCGCGTCGGGCCCCTGGATCAAATGCCGGTGGAGAAGGATCTCGTCGTCGATATGCAGCCGTTTATGACCAAGCTCGACACGGTCAAACCGTATATCGTCCAGCCAAAGCCCAAGCCGCTCGAAGAAGGCGAACATCTTCAAACGCCGGCCGAACTCGCCAAGTACAAGCAATACACCATGTGCATCAACTGTCTCCTGTGCTATCAGGCTTGTCCGCAAGTCGGCCTGAACACTAGTTTTCTCGGCCCGGCAGCCACCGCCCTCGCCCATCGCTACAATCTCGATAACCGCGACGAAGGCAGAAAGGAACGCCTTGAAGTGATGAATCGGGAAGACGGCGTTTGGCCGTGCACATTCGTCGGCTACTGTTCCGAGGTTTGTCCGAAACACGTCGATCCCGCCGGCGCCATTCAGCAGGCCAAGGCACAGGCGGTGCCGGCCTGGGCGAAATCCCTATTGTCCAAAGAAGAGGCCTGAGATGCCGCGCAAACCTTACCTCGCCAAACAAAGCAAATACTGGTATCGCGAAAATCCCTACTACGTCATTTACATGATTCGCGAATTGACCAGCGTGCCGGTCGCGCTCGCCACCCTCAATCTCTTCTGGGGGCTCGCCGCGCTCGCCGCCTCACCACAAGCCTGGGCATACTGGACGGCCGTACAGCGCGCGCCGATCATGCTGTTGTTCAACCTGATCGCTATCGCCGCAGCGGTGTTCAACACCCTCAAATGGTTCGCGGCAATGCCGAAAGCAATTCGTATTCAGCAAGACGTCCGCTTCATCTCCGAGCGCACGCTGATCACCGCCAGCTGGATCGCCTTTGCGGCGATTTCTCTTGTGTTGCTCGTGTTCGTGATCTGTCTTTCCTGAAGGAGGAAGCGATGCGTCATTCCAATAAACACTTGAAGCCACTTTACTGGGGTATTTTCTCCGTTGGGGGAACAATCGCCGCGTTGATTCTCGCACCGGTGATCGCCATTTTTTGTGTGCTACTGCCGTTCGCGATTCTCGGTTCCGCCGTGGACTTCCACGAACACGCCTCGCACCTGGCGGGAAATCCGTTCCTTTTCGTGGCGCTCGCCACAGTGCTGTTCACGATTCTCTGGCACGGTTGCCACCGTTTCTACTATATCCTTCACGACATGCACATCCCCGCCGGCCATAAAACACGCCTTGCCTTCTATGGGGTGGCCGTCGCCGCGTTTGTCCTCACCCTCTTCAGCGGTTTGCGCTGACCGGACGGCTTGTGCACGCGAAGGAACGATTCCGTTAACAGCGCGAGGGGTCCCCTTGCAGGCTCGACCGCGCTGACACGCACTTACGATTGAACGCGAAGATCTGCGAATATCTTTTTAGCACGCTTTTCCAAGGGGTTACAGGCCGTCGATTCCTTTCCGCAAAAGGCTACACCGCAATCGGCAAGGCAAACGCGCCCCTCGTTTCAATGCTTAACCGCGTCGCTCGAACACCTGCGTTGTGCATCGAAAAGATCACGTAACCCTCTGTGCGGGTTCAGATAGAAGTGGGACTGTTTTGAACTGAAAAATTGGCTAGCCTGTGATGGCTAAAAAAACACGGGAACTACCCGATGCAGATCAAAAGCCTGCCACTAAAATCATCCAACAGCTTTCCTGTTGCCGATACCGGAAGCGAGGCAGCCAGTGCCCGCCTGAAAAACTCAAGTTGTTCGATCAATTAAAAGCACAGAGCGGCTGCTCTATCGCCCTGTTCATGCAAGCGATTTCCTGGTCAAAAGCCACCTACTGCCGTTGCTTGAAACGGTATCGGCAACAAGGGATTCGTGGCCTGGAAGCGCGCAGTTGCCGCCCGCAAAAGTTTCGTCAGCGACAGGGGAACAGGCGACAGCGGCAAGTCGTCCTTCACCTACGCAAGCGCCCCCATCTGGGGGAAACGCACGATAGAGAAGGTGCTGTGTCGCAACCCTAATTTTGCCTCGAGCATCAGCACGGTTGGCCGCATACTCGAACACCTCGTCGCCTCAGGTCGTGTTCAGCAGCCTCCCTTTTCACGGCCGGATCAAGCCCAGGCGCCAGTTCAAACACCATGCCGAGCACTGGCGTGGGATTGCCACTCGATACGCCAAAAACAGGGGGGCCTTTCTTGTTGCTGTTTAAATCAGATATATCGTGCTGCGGCTTAATATCTCGTGATGACAGTATCTAATGCATCATTGGCAATTGATATACCCTATTCAGCCTGATACTTCTATTTCAGCAATCGACTGGTTATCGTTCCCGCTGTGATGGCGCCAGAAACATTCAGCGCGGTTCTTGCCATATCAATCAGGGGTTCAATTGAAATTAATAATGTCACAATCGTAACCGGTAGCCCCATCGTTGGGGCAACCATCATCGCCAGCATTGCCAGGTAAATACCAGCACACCCATTTTGACCGATTGTGGCACCAAACGAAGCTGCAAGGTTAGCAATCGCTGGCGGTACATTCAACTTTGTAATTTGCACTGCAACATTCAGCGGAATCGTCGCTGTAGAACTCCATGAACTAGTCACCTGAATCTAAAGTTCGCCGCATAATGTTTGATCAGCACGTTGGCAAAAGCGCCTGACGGAGGCCAGGATTTCATCAGCAGATTTCGTCCATTTGAAAGGCTTTGGGTTCTCGTTGTGGCACTGAATGAATTTGGTGATATCGGCTTCCAGGGATTTGACAGAGGTATGCGCTCCCCGCTGTAACTGTTTGCGGGTGAGTTCGGCAAACCAACGCTCGACCTGATTGATCCATGATGCCGATGTGGGGGTGAAGTGGACGTGGTAGCGCGGTCGGCGGGCGAGCCACGCTTTGACCTCCTTGGTTTTGTGGGTGGCGTAATTGTCCATGATGATATGGATATCCAGATCATCGGGCATATTGGCGTCGATTTCCTTCAGAAAGGACAGAAACTCTTTGGCCCTGTGGCGCTTGTAGCATTTCCCGATCACAAAGCCGCTGGCCACGTCGAGAGCCGCGAACAGCGATGTCGTGCCATGACGCACATAATCGTGGGTCTGCCGTTCGGGGATGCCGGGGGCCATTGGCAGAATGGGTTGGGAGCGGTCCAATGCCTGGATCTGGCTCTTCTCGTCAACGGACAACACCAAGGCCCGGTTGGGCGGCGAGAGATAGAGGCCGACGATATCGCGAACCTTCTCGACGAACAAAGGGTCACTGGACAGTTTGAAGGTATCGCTGCGATGGGGTTGGAGGCCAAAGGCATTCCAAATGCGGCGGATCGTCGTGTGTGACAGGCCTGTTTCCTTCGCCATCGAACGGATGGACCAATGGGTGGCGTCACGGGGCTTGCTGTGCAATGTCCGTTCAATGACCGCCGCGACCTGATCGTCTTCAACTGTGCGCGGGCGGCCGGGGCGTGCCTCATCGAGAAGGCCGTCCACACGATCCTTGACGAACCGCCGCCGCCACTTGCCCACCGTGTGCTCGTGAAATCCGAGCTCGGCTCCAACCTCCTTGCTCGAAAGCCCGTCGGCGCAACGCAGGACCATCCGGCATCGATCGGAAAAAGAACGGGGAGCCCGGTGTCGCCGAACCTGACGCTCAAGGTAGTCACGCTCCTCAGAACTCAAAACCAATGGCGGTGATGGCCGCCCCTTTCTGCCTGGCATAAAACACCCTCCGGGATAGTCAAACGTCCCAGAGTCTATGTCTCCTCAATCAATTTATGAAGCGATTTTCAGTTCCATATGACTAGGGCCTATTGACACTAATCATATCGATGATAAGGGGAAATTTGATGAATGCTTTGAACATGATATCAAGTTTCTCAAAGCGAGAAAATATCCGTCTAAAGCCTTCAATCCGCGAAAAAGACGCTCGATTTCATTACGTCGTTTGTAAATCTCTTTGTCATACTGCCAAGACTTCACGCGATTTGATTTGGGAGGAACGACAGGCTTAAAACCAAAGTCAAGCGCAAGTCGGCGCGTCTCGTCTCCCTCATAAGCACAAGCCATCACCAAGGGCAGGTTTTGTCGCCGATCGACCCAATCAGACAATAACTTTCGTCCTTCAACACCATCATGCGCATTGCCTGGGGAAAAGCTCAATCTCAGAGCGCATCTGTCATTGGCGGATAGCAGATGAATTTTTGTGGTTAAGCCACCTCTTGACTTGCTAATCGACTGTGGGCCGTTTTTTTTAATGCCCCCATGGCATCGGGGTGCACTTTGATCGATGTGCTATCCAAACCAAGACAATCGATGCGGATACGGATGATGTGATGTCTCTGAAGGGCTTCGAACAGACGGTCTAAAACACCGTTTTCCGCCCAACGGCGAATACGCACGTAAATCGTGTTCCAATTGCCGAATTCTCTGGGTAAAGCCCGCCATTTACAGCCATTCTCAGCGACATACAAAACGGCATTGATCAGGGTCGGATTCGCTATCGATACCTTACCGCGCTGAACGGGAAGGTAAGGATGGAGTCATTGATATTGTTCTTGTGTAATGCTTTTCATCTAAAGAGAATAACATCATTTGATTAAAAGAAATAATGTCAATACGTCCTAAATGCAAAGATCAGGACAGGCCAGATTTTTTTAAAATATGCTTTTGGATGAACCCTAACTAGAGACACCAGAACACCATCTACCAAGAACATCAGGATAATGGATAGATAAGACGCAATGATAAAGCCAATCAAATTCAGAATATCACTAGCACTGGAAGTGGCTACAACCTTGGTCATCAATGCAGCGATCCCGTTGAATAGTCTCCACAAAGACACGAATAGGGGTTCTAATGACTCATGTTCTATCATGACATGGCGTATAGAAATACCACAAAGGGCCGAGAAAATCACCACAGCAATGATTGAGGTTGCGCGCACGCCTGTCAGATCGGCAAAAGGATTGGTGGGGATGAAACTGACCAACATTTGTGGGATGGTGAGATCTGCAACTTTTTCTGCCCAGGATTCTAAAGTCACGAGACGCGCGGTTTCCCTTGCTCCTTCAGTCAAACCTTCTGCTGTCAGGCCAACAGTCTAGGTGATTAAAATCGCAATTAATGCAGCAATCGCGTTTGTAAATAATAGATACCAATTGTATAAGTTGAAATTTTACCCAGGGCGCATTTTTCTCCAATCGGAAAACGGTTGAAATCATTGAGACGAGAATCAATGGCATAAAAACCATTTTCAAAAGCCTCACATAGCCGCTTCCGATTACGGAAATCCATGAAAGAACTTGTTTCGTTTCTGTCTGTCCTTCACCAAGTATGACTTGAAGACCTAACCCGAAAAAGCTTCCCAAGACAAGCCCGATCAGCACTGAACGAGAGAGTAAATGAGATTTTTTTTTGCTGATTGAAAATAACTATAAGAATTCCTGTAAATATTACCAGAAACAATATGATCACTGCAATTGACATCTTGATTCCTTGATTTGAAAAATGTACCGCTAAAAATGAAGATTTCCTTAAACGATCCTATTTGACTCAGATTAACCTTTATAATTATTTGATTAAATAGAAATTTCTTATAAACTCAGACTAAAAAGTTGTATTGTGACCATTGACTGTTTGAAGGGATTTCAACAGTCAATATTTCCGCGCGCCCCAATCTTCAATCTGTTTTACCTCAGTGAGGCGCAGACATCGCCTTTTGAACCTCATTTCCCAAAGTCACACGATCGTCCCAGAGTCGATAACAAACGTGTCCCAAGCGGCATTATTTTATTATTGGCAATGACGCTTACCCTGATGCGATGCGCCAGCTTACTATAGCCTATCCAAATAACAATGATTCAATTTGAAAGAGCTGGTCTCTATCGCAGGTCATGTTTCTTCTTGAAGCTTTAGCCTGCGCCTGTTTCTTCTCGATGGGGTTTAGCTCTGGTGAACAAGGCGGCAAGAAGAGTGCTGTGTGGCCTGCATATTCAATGGCTTGGCGTGTGTCACTGCTTTTATGGAAGGAAGGATTATCCATGACCAGCACCGCGTTTTTGGGCAGCTTGGAGATCAAATCTTGCCTTAGCCATGCTGTAAAAATATCGCCCTTCACATTTGTATTGAACAATCCAACCGTAAAGAGGGCTTTACCGATCAATGCGCCGATCGCGTTCGTACGCCCCCTGGCATGCCGGTCTTGTGTGCCGTGGCCTCTTTCGCCAACAGGCGCATAGCCATGCGTACGCGGCATGTCATGGGCAAAGCCGCTTTCATCGATAGACACCATTGGGCGGCCTTCAAGCTTATGATGTCCAATAATTGTCTGGAAGATACGCCGTGCGACGGCGCACGTCTTGGGATGGCACAGGCTTTTTAAAGCATGGCAGATTGCATTTTGATGAACTCCGAAACGTGCAGCGCGCCCTGATTGAAAGGCATCCCTATCGATCTTGCGGCGGCGAAAACCGTGAACCTTCGACTCAAGCTGCTTTAGACAACGCACCACACTTGCAACACCGATATTGAAACGCGCCGCTACCTGGGCGATTGTAAGGCCTTCCTTCAAAACCCTTTACAACCTTTTTATACCCTGGTCGCGAATCGGTATTTTCAAAAAGATTTGAGCCTGACCCAGATAATTCAGATTTGGCGTTATATATCCGGCATTTTCACTCCATACGGGCGGGGACACAGGACAAACACTGCCTGATTCGGAGAAAAAACCGATCCCTGCCGATCTGTCCCTTAATGCCGTCATGGCGATTGATCCCGCTGTCCTCCTGAACCGACGATCGCCGCTGACAACACGGAGTCAAGGGCTGTTACCCGCCCCATTCCCGCATCTGCATCGCCGCAAATCCCCGCCGCGCTCTATCACAACATCTCCAACCTTCCAAAGACGCGCGGCATGAGAAAAATTTATCAAGATAAAGGGATCGTCCTTTCTTTTATTTAATATAAATAAAGTATTATCTTAATTTTCTTCTATCATTCACTTGTGTTAAACTTAAAATATATAGTTATATATACATTTATATAAATATACATTTAGGTCCTTCTCAATAAGGAGAAAGCATGGTGGTTCTTGAGGATATTGTCTTGGATATAGCGGCAGAAAATGCCGAGCAAGCCATCCGTATCGCTGGGAAATGTTTGTTGCAGGCTGGCGCTGTCAAGGCGGAATATATCAATGCCATGGTGAAAAACTGGCAGGAAAATGGGCCCTATTTCGTGCTGGCGCCAGGTTTGGCATTGCCTCATGCGCGACCCGAATGCGGAGTCAAACAATCACGGATTGCCGTTGTCCGTCTCACCCCGCCGGTGGTGTTCGGGGCAAAAGAAAACGATCCGGTATCCCTCGTGATCGCTCTCGCAGCGAGCAATAGTGATAAGCACATCGAGTTAATGCAAACCCTCACTCGAATATTGGGAGACGAGGAACAATTCACGCGCCTGAAAAATGCCACCGACAAGGAAAGCATTGTCGCGCTGTTCGACAACACGGTGTGTAAAGCAACGCCGAAAATAACGAGTGGGTAAACAAAAGAAAGAGACATGCGGTGACCGACGATGAAAATTCTCGCTGTCTGCGGACTGGGTATGGGCACGAGCCTCATCCTGCGAATGAACATAGCGTCTGTTTTGAAGGAATCGAATCAGGTGGTGGAAGTGGCGCACATGGATGTTTCGGCAGCGAAAACGGCGCAAGCGGACCTGATTGTCACGAACAGTGAACTGATACCGGCTTTGCAAGGCGCGAATTGCCCGATTGCACAGGTAAATAACTATATCGACAAAGCGGAGATCAAGGCGGCTCTGAGAAAGGCAGGCATCTTAAAGTAAAGGAGGCGATATGTACGACATCATTAAATGGATTACGGTCAATATTTTTGGCGAGGCTTCCATGCTGATCGGGCTGATTGTCATGGCCGGGCTGATCGCGCAGAAAAAGGCGCTACAAGAGATAATCACCGGCACGGTAAAAGCCATTCTTGGGTTTTTGATCATCGGTGCGGGCGCGAATACCATCGTCGACGCCCTGCTCGCGTTTGAACCGATCTGGGCCTATGTATTCGGCTTGCAACAAACGAGCTTGACAGGCATCATCGGTCAGCAAGGCTTTATCGCTCGCTACGGCAGCGCCGTAACGCTGGCCATGGCGCTTGGTTTCGCGCTTAATTTATTACTGGCGCGGTTCACTCGTTTTAAATATATCTACCTGACCGGACACATGATGTTCTGGACGACAACAGTGTTCGCAGGCGTGGTGGTCAATGCCAACCCGAACATCTCTTCACCGCATTTGACCGTGATCCTCTCGCTCATCATGGGGGTTTACTGGACAGTGCAACCGGCGCTGACACAGCCCTATGTGCGCAAAATCACCGGCAACGACAACATTGCGCTTGGCCATACTTCCGCGTCGGTGGCACTCATCGGCGCGGCGAGCGGCAAGCTTTTCGCCACCAATAGCGTCTCCTGCGAGGAAATTGAAATCTCGGCCCGTTTCGGGGTGCTGCGTGACTCGAATATGGTCACGGCGCTGACGATGGTGTTGCTGTTCTTTGTTGGCACCTTTTTGTTGCAGTTGAAAGGCGGCGAAAAAGGACAAGAAATTCTAGCGGCGTCCGGAGAGCTGAGCTTCTATATTTATGCCCTGAAACAGTCCTTGTTGTTCACCGGCGGCATCGCGGTTGTGCTGCTCGGCGTACGGATGTTTATCGGTGAAATAGTACCGGCGTTCAACGGCATCGCCAATAAAATGGTTCCGGGCGCGAAACCGGCACTCGATTGTCCCATCCTTTTCAATTACGCGCAAAACGCCGTTGTCATCGGCTTTCTCGGCGCTTTTGCGGGCGCGTTGCTTTGGTTATGGCTCATTGGATATACAACCGGCTATGTTTATGTTCCGTCGATGATTGTACTTTTCTTCCATGCCGGTACCGCCGGGGTATTCGGTAACGTCACCGGTGGTTATAAAGGCGCGTTGACGGCCGGTTTTCTCACCGCGACCGTGGTTGCCATCGGGCAGTATGTCTGCGTGACTGTCTTGATCGGCGATACGATTCCGGATACCGCTTTGTGGGCCGGTGACAGTGATATGTTCATTCTGGCTCCACTGGTCGCTTTTCTCGCTCATCTGTTCGCTTTTTAAATAACGCTATCGTTTTGATTGACATCGGGGCGGGCGCTTTGCCACTGCCCGGGAGAAAACAATGACGCAATTGACCGATTTATATTTACGAAAAATTCACCAAAAACTCGTCCGCCTCGAAAGCGATGAAACGCGGATAAAAAAGTGTGGACAGTTAATGGCACGAACGGTGATGAAGGGGAATACTCTATTCGTTTTCGGAGCAAGTCACGCCGCGATTGTGGCTGAAGAAGCGACCTATCGTGCCGGCGGACTGGCTGTGTTCAATCCGCTTTTTCATCCTTCGCTGATGCTCGATATCCGTCCGGTGACACTGACAACGGATTTTGAAAATATCGAGGGGATTGGACAAAAAATCGCCGCTGCTTCCCCGATGAAAGCGGAAGATGTATTATTGCTACATTCCGTTTCCGGGCGTAATCCGGTCGGAATCGATATCGCTTTGAACGCCAAGGAAAGAGGTGTGAAGGTAATTGCCATTACCAGTCTTGAGATGGCAAAGCGGGTGAAATCCAAGCACTCGAGCGGTAAACTATTATGTGATGTCGCCGACCATGTCATCGACAACCAGTGTGATTATGGTGATGCCTCGATCGCTATTGATGGCATGGTGCAAAAAGCGGCGCCGTTATCGACTATCATGGGGGTTGCGATCCTGAACTGCCTTTCCTTGATCGTTTGCGAAACAATGCTCGCGAAAGGGCTGAAACCACCCGTACTGGCCAGTGCGAATATCGATGGCAACCATTCGATCAATGATGAGATATTTCATCGCCACCGACAACAAATTCATTATTTATAGCAACGGAGATCCTTTGCTCTACCAACAAGATCTGCCTCTTTACCTACAGATAAAAAACGCGATCGTGGAGCGAATCATTTCCGGCCTCTATCGAGATAGATTGCCTGGCGAGCACGCGCTTACCAATGAATTCGACGTGGCTCGCGGTACGATAAAGCAGGCCATCGATACCCTGGTGCGAGAGGGATTGCTGATCAAACAACAGGGGAAAGGCACTTTCATCGATCAAAAAACAGTGACGGCCCTGCACAGGGAATATCCCGTCGTCGCCATTTCAACGCCTCGTCCCGATTCGATTGAAACCCAATTGATCACGATGATCGACACCATGGCCGATGCCAAGACGGCACAGACGATGGGAATGACGGTGGGTGTGCCGATTATTCGTCTGGAACGTCGCCATTTTGTGGCGGATAAATCGCCAAATTGTAAAAAAATTGTCGGCTACACAATCACTTACCTGAATGGCACGCTCTATGCCGGATTGAGTGGCTTGCGCGGCGAGATCGGTTTATATGAACAATTGCGGACACTATTTGGCAATTCGCCCAACAAAATGATCGAAAAAATTACCGCGGTCGCCGCCGACAAAACTGTGGCGAAGTGGTTGGAAATCGATGAAAACAGCGCAGTGATGCATATTTGCCGTACTGGATTCGACCGTGACAACCATATCGCCGAACGCTCTCATAGCTATTTGCTGCAAAGTGAAATCAGCTTGCAGTTCACCACCGGCCAGGTCAATCGAGAGGACGCTTGGTGGGGCACGCTGAAATGACGCGCGATGCCGGAAGATAGGGACAACAAGGCTGTCGCCGGTTTTCTTCGCTGTAGAAATCAAAACTTAATCTGACAGACATTATCAAACAACAACTGTCCGTTGAGTGTTATTGTCAGATAATTCGACACTAGGAATTTGTTTTTCTAGCGCCAAATGCTTTGCCTCACGAAATGTCTGCATCGGTGTTTTACCATAACAGTGCTTACCACTATGTGGACGCTGTTCATTATATTTACTGATCCAGTGATCAACGTCAACTTGCAGTTCATCTAGCGAACGATAAATCTTCTTACGAAAGACTATATCATAAAACTCATTTTTCATGGTTCTATGAAAACGCTCACATATACCGTTCGTTTGAGGACTATTGGCCTTGGTCTTTGAGTGATCAACGTTCTCAGTAGCCAAATAAAGCTCATAGGCATGACTCTCAACTTTACCACAATACTCAGTGCCCCGGTCGGTAAGAATACGACACAAGGGGAGTTCGCATTCATCAAAAAATGGGATGACCCGGTCATTAAGCATATCAGCTGCTGTGATCGCTGATTTCTCTATATAGAGCTTTGCGAGAGCCGCTTTGCTATAGGTATCAATAAAAGTCTGCTGATAAATACGCCCAACACCTTTCATGGTACCGACAAAATACGTATCCTGTGCCCCAAGGTATCCAGGGTGGTGCGTTTGAATTTCTCCATGGGCTTCGCGTTGCGATTTGGCTTTCTCAAGCGCTGCAAGCTGTTCCTCGGTCAGTAAAATACCTTCTTGAGCCGAACGAGACTCCAACGCTTTCAGGCGCTTTTTCATGGTCTCAAGGTCATGGCGTAACCAGATCGATCGAACACCACCAGATGACACCACAATGCCTCGTTTTAACAACTCTTGTGAGGCACGTAATTGTCCTAGCGCAGGATTGTCTATCGCTATATCAATTACTGCACGTTCTACATGCTCAGGAACACGATTCTTCACCACCGGTTTCTTACGGCTGATTTCTCGCAGCGCGTCTTCACCACCATTTTCGTATAAACGTTTAAAACGATAAAAACTATCTCGGCTGTAGCCCATCGTTTTGCATGCTTGTGACACACTACCCAATTGTTTTGCCAACTCCAAAAGGCCAACTTTGGGCTTGATTATCTTCATTTCAATATTCGTCATAATCTGACTCCTTTTGACTCGATTTTATCAAAAATGTCAGATTAAGTCTCATTCTTTACATCTTCGCTTTTATCCGAGCAGAAATAATTATCCCTGCCCATACATTCTCTGCTATGGTTGACGAGACTCCAACAAGCACGCAGGCTTCCGTGATGAAAAAGATCCCTCTCTGGCAACAGATTTTCATGGCCATGCTCCTTGGTCTTATCGTCGGCACCATCGCCGGGGACGGCACCCTTACCGGCACCGTTCTCAAGCCGATCGGCACAATTTTCATCAATTTGATCAAAATGCTGGTCGTTCCCCTGATCTTTTGTTCCCTGGTCATGGGCATCGTCAGCATGGAAGAAGGATTCACCGGTATGGGCCGTATCGCCGCACGCACCTTGATCCTGTATCTGGCAACTACCGTATTTGCCGTCTCGATTGGCCTGATCGTCGCCAACTTGATTTCGCCGGGCAGTGGCCTTGATGTCGCCATTCCAGAAATCGGCAGCACACAGACCGAGCAAACCGGCGGCCTACTCGCCAACTTCATGAACACCTTGGTCGCCGTGGTACCCACCAATCCGATCGATTCCATGGCTAGTGGCCAAATTTTGCAGATCATTATGTTCGCTTTGCTCTTTGGCATCGCCATCAAACTCGCCGGCGAGAAAGGGAAACCAGTGCGCGTGTTTTTTGAAAGCGCGGCGGAGGTGATGTTCACACTCACCGCGATGGTGATGAAAGTCGCGCCGATCGGTGTGTTCGCGTTGATGGCATGGGTGGCGGGAAAATTCGGCTTACACGTGCTGCTGCCGCTTTTCAAGGTGATCCTCGCTGCTTATGTCGCTTCCCTGATCCACGCTTTCTTCGTCATCGGGTCTCTGACAACCTTCCTCGGTAAAGTCTCGCCACTCCGTTTTTTCAAAGCCTGTGCCGAACCCTGGGCCTTCGCTTTTGTCTCGACCAGTAGCTACGGCACCCTGCCACTGTCGATTTCTTCCTGCCATCGCAACCTCGGCGTGTCGAGCCGCATCACGAATTTCGTTCTTCCCATAGGGGCGACAATCAACATGGATGGTAGCGCCATCTATCAGGGAGTATGTGCGATTTTTATCGCAGAGGCCTATGGAATCGACCTCGATGCCGCGCACTATTTCACCATCGTCTTCACCACGACACTGGCATCGATCGGTACCGCAGGCATGCCGGGCGCCGGGCTGATCATGCTGTCGATGGTGTTGTCCAGCGCCGGATTGCCACTCGACGGCCTTGCCATAGTGGCCGGCATCGATCGCATTCTCGATATGGCGAGAACCAGTATCAATGTCTTGGGCGATTGCATGTGTGCGCTCGTGATCGGACGCACCGAAAAGGAAGTCAATGCAGTCGTGCCGGGGCCTGAGTAGCTCAGCCATCTTTCCGCGTATTTTCTTTTCCACTCGCCCCCTTGTCCGAAGGCGTTTTAGGGAACCTGCGAATAAGTCTCGTCTTCTAACTCATTCCGACGATCAAGCTGCATTTACGGCTTAGCCGCGCGATTATTGGTCGTTTCTTACCGCCTGTATGCCGATTCATCAGCATACAGACGGACTTGTACTACGCTCGCAGCATCTGATCCACGCGCACGACATTCGCTAACGCGAACAGCATGGCCAGCTTGCTGTCGTTCTTCATCAATCCGCGATAACGAGCCTTGGTAAAGCCAAACTGGCATTTGATAATCCGGAACGGATGCTCAACCTTGGCGCGGATACTGGCTTTCAGGTACTCGGTCTTCAATTGGACCTTATTGATTCGTGGATGTTTTTCAGCTCTTTGACCTTGCTAGGGATTTCAGCAATGTGCCAGTCGGCCTCCACTTCTTCGAGCTCTTCACGATTATCTGCGCCACGATAACCACTATCAGCGAAGATAAAGCCTTCTTCGCCGTGAAGAAGGTGTTCAGCTTGGTTGAGATCATGCTCATTAGCAGCGGTAGTGGTGAAGCTGTGCGTCAACCCTGTTCTGGCATCAACACCGATATGGGCTTTCATACCGAAGTGCCATTGATTACCCTTCTTGGTCTGGTGCATCTCAGGATCACGCTCACCAGCTTTATTCTTGGTGGAACTGGGGGCTTCGATAATAGTCGCATCCAGCAGTGTTCCTTCTTTTATCAGCACGCCAGCTTCGCTCAGCCAGGTGCTGACCTCGTTGAATATTTGGCGAGCTAAGCCATGCCGTTCCAGTAGATGGCGGAAGTTCATGATGGTGGTGTGATCGGGTATCGCGCCATCCAGGGAGAGGCCTGCAAACAAGCGCATAGAGGCGATTTCATAGAGCGCATCCTCCATGGCTGGATCGCTCATGCTATACCACTGCTGCATGCAGTGGATGCGCAGCATGGTTGGTAATGGATAAGGCTTGCGACCCTTACCGGCCTTTGGATAGTGAGGATCAATCACTGACTCAAGTCGCTGCCAGGGAATCAGTTTTTCCATGCGACCGAGAAACTTCTCTTTGCGGGTTTGGCGACGCTTGTTGTTGAACTCGCTGTCAGCGAAGGAGAGTTGGTGATCCATGGATAGTCCTCAGAACATCAGAGTATTGATTGTCTCATGCTGCGGACTTATTCGCAGGTTCCTTAGCGAAGACGAACACAGGCATGCGCAGGCGTTGTCGTCTTCCCTTTTCCAGAGACGAAATCGCTTAATTGCCAGGCAGATCAGCGCGAAAACAGCGGTCAGAACCGCCCCGCGAAAGGCATACACGGCTTAAGCGGAAAAGGCGAGTTGCGCCGTAATCTTCCCGCACCTTGAGCAACGCGCGCGGCGTGAAGCGGAAATGTTTTGTTCCCCCAAAAAAATTTCCGGCAAGCTTCTGCCTGTTGAGGTGCCGTCAGCGTCAAGCGGCGTTTTTGTTCAACTGCCGCAAAACATACTGCAAGATACCGTTGTTTCGATAGTATGCCCACTCCTTGGGTGTGTCGATGCGTATCTTGACGGAAAAGCTTTTCTCTGCACCATCGGGTGATTTCGCCACGACCTGCAAGGATTTCGCGCCGCTCGTAAGCGCCTCGAAGGTAAAACGTTCGTCTCCCTTGAGTCCTAGGCTGTCACGGCTTTCCCCATCCTTGAATTGCACCGGAAGCACACCCATGCCAACCAGGTTGGAACGATGGATTCGTTCGAAACTTTCGGCGATGACGGCTTTGACACCGAGCAGTATCGTGCCTTTGGCCGCCCAATCGCGTGACGAACCGGTACCGTATTCCTTTCCGGCGATGACGATCAGCGCCACACCGGCCTCCCGGTAGGCCATCGCGGCATCGTAGATAGTCTCCACCTTGCCGTTTAGGTAGTTGGTCGTCCAGCCGCCTTCCGTACCCGGGGCGATTTCGTTACGCAGACGGATGTTGGCGAAAGTACCGCGCACCATGATATCGTCGTTGCCACGGCGCGAGCCATAGGAATTGAAGTCCTTCGCCTCGACACCGCGAGCGAGGAGAAATTTGCCGGCCGGTGTATCGGGTTTGAAGGCACCCGCCGGGGAAATATGGTCGGTCGTAATCGAATCGCCAAGACGAACGAGGACGCGAGCGTCCTTGATCCGCGCCAGTTCGGAAGGCGCTTCTTTCGCCATGTTTTTGAAATAAGGTGGATTTTTGATGTAGGTGGAGGTGTCATCCCAATGATAGCTCTGCGACGCCTCTACCTCGATATTCCGCCATCGATCCGGGCCTTCGAAGAGATCGGCATAGCCCTTGACGAACATATCGCGCTCGATGGCGGAAAGTTCGCGATGAATTTCTTGCGGCGTCGGCCAGACGTCTTTCAAATAGATTGCTTCACCTTTGTCGTTACGCCCAAGTGGCTCGGTGGTGATATCCTTGCATACGCTACCGAGCAGGGAATAGGCAACGACCAAGGGCGGCGAAGCGAGAAAATTCATCTTTACCTTGGCATGGACGCGACCTTCGAAATTACGGTTACCGGAAAGCACTGCGGCCACCGTCAAATCGTGACGATTGATGGCGGCGCCAATCGCCTCGGGCAGCGGGCCGGAATTTCCGATGCAGGTGGTGCAACCGTAGCCGACAACATAAAAGCCAAGCGCTTCGAGATAGACCACGAGACCGGCTTTGTGGAGATAATCGGTGACTACCTGCGAACCCGGGGCGAGAGAAGTCTTGCACCACGGCTTGCGTTTCAGTCCTTTTTCCACCGCTTTCTTGGCGAGCAGCCCGGCAGCGAGCAACACCGACGGGTTGGAAGTATTGGTGCAACTGGTGATCGCGTTGATCACCACTGCGCCGTCTTCCAGGGTAAACGTTTCATCGTCGATCGTCACCGCAACGGATTTACGCGGTTGCGCCAGCAGTTGGGTAGCTTTCTTGCCGAGATCGACGAGGTCGATGCGATCCTGCGGGCGCTTCGGACCGGCAACCGACGGTACCACGGTCGCCATGTCGAGCGTCAAGGTGGTCGTGTAGCAGGGACGAGCGCCTCGTTCCCGCCACATGCCCTGGGCCTTGGCGTATGTGCGGGTCAGTTCGATCGATTCGTCACTGCGGCCGGTCAAGTGCAGATACTCCAGCGTCACGTCGTCGATCGGGAAAATGCCACAGGTCGCCCCGTATTCCGGCGCCATGTTGGCGATCGTCGCGCGGTCGGCGAGCGGTAAATCGGCGAGGCCGTCGCCGTAAAATTCGACGAATTTACCGACCACGCCGAGTTGACGCAGCATTTGTGTGACGGTCAGGACGAGATCGGTCGCCGTCACCCCCGGTTGCAGCTTGCCGGTCAGTTCGAAACCAACGACATCCGGAACCAACATGCTGATCGGCTGTCCGAGCATCGCCGCTTCGGCCTCGATCCCGCCGACGCCCCAACCGAGGACGCCGAGGGCGTTGACCATCGTGGTGTGTGAATCGGTGCCAACCAGACTGTCCGGATAGACGAGCGTTTCATCGCCGTTCGCGGACTGGAAGACGACCTGCGCCAGATATTCCAGATTGACCTGATGGACGATACCGGTATCCGGCGGCACGACGCGAAAACGGTCGAAAGCTTTTTGCCCCCAGCGCAGAAAACGATAGCGTTCGTAATTGCGTTCGAATTCTTTTTGGGCATTTTTTTCGAGGGCCTCTGGACGGCCAAAATAATCTACTTGCACGGAGTGATCGATCACCAAATCGACCGGCACCTGGGGATTGATTTTCTTCGCGTCGCCGCCAAAATTTCGCATGGCATCGCGCATCGCCGCGAGATCGACGACGCATGGCACGCCGGTGAAATCTTGCAGGAGAACACGGCTTGGCGTGAAGGCAATCTCCTTTTCCCGCAATTTTCCCGGCGCCCAGTCGGCCAATGCCTTGACATCGTTCTCGCCTACCGATTCCCCGTCAAAGTGACGCAGCAGATTCTCGAGCAGGATCTTGATCGCATACGGCAGCGTGGCCAAATGATCGCCAGCGACGACGGAAGTCAACGGATAGTAAGTGAAGAGGGCGCCGTTGACGCGGAGGGTTTCGGTCTTGTTCGGGTTGTTCATTTCGCCTCGTGATATAGTTGGAATTCATGCATTATTCGCAAACATGGTACGACAAGCCTGTGATAAAGACAAAACACGCGCTTTCTCTCGATGCCTCGCGATTCTTCTTATCACGTCGCTTCGACTTGCCCGATCGGACAAGCGAATCATCAAGCGGATGACCCGCGATCATCGCGCCGGAAACTTCCGTCTGGGAAGAGACCGTACCGCCAGCCGCCCCGATCGCTTGCCTTCGCGCCGGCGATAGGGCAAGGATAGCCGGCGCGCCTCATCGAAAACAGCAGCGCATAAGCGAGAGAAGCACAGGGAAGACGAAAGCGGGCGCCCCCCGCTTGTCGGCGTAGACACGATTTTGCGGCGAGTCGACGAGAAAGTCGCTAGGACAACTGTCAATCGGCATCACCTGCCCTACGCAGAGAAATGTCGCGTGCGATCGCGAGTTCCGCGAGCAGGGAAATCACCACTGCGGTCGCGAACCAATAGAGACCACCGTGAATGCGTACTTCCACCAGCCAGCCGAGCTTCAGGATCATCAGCATCAGGGCGACGACAAACACGTCGAGCATGGAAAACTTCGCCACTTTTCCGAGGCGGCGCTGCCATTGCACCAAGCCCGCGCCAAGAGACGGATAACGCAGCACATAGGCCGCCATCACCAGCAATTTCACGAATGGAAAGAGAACGCTGAAAAACAAAAGAAGCAGAGCGAGCGCGAAGGTCTTGTCAGCGAACAGTTCGCCGATCCCGGAAAGGACGCTGAAAGTGTTTTTCACGATCAGCAGTTTTTCCACCGTCAGTATCGGGAGCAAGACACCACAGACTAGGCAGGCCACGCCGACGATCAACAGCAGCAGCATACCCATCCGCCAACGGGTCATGGTCTTCGGATACCCGATCAAACCAGCACCTCGACAGGCGGCAGCGCCGTCATATCCGCTTGCCGGGCGAGGCGATACCTGTGGCGATGACAGTATTCCAACCATTCCGCCAAGGCGCGGTTGCGCGCGAGCTTGTGCTGTCGTGCTTGCTTGACCGACACCTGCTTTTGCACGAGCGCTTCGGCAAGGCGTACATCGTGATAAACACGGATGATGTCATCAGGCCTGAACGGACGTTCTCTGGGCGGATAAAAATGACCGAGCAGCCATTCGCTGGTATACGGATGTCTCGACAGCCGATGTCCATACACCGCCGGCCTGTTCGCACTTTCGAGGACAAACCAGCCGTCCTCGCGCGGCAGGTTCGGAAGCACCAAACGAAACAGGATATAATTTTGTTCGTAAAGCGACAGTAGGGACTGCGCCTGGCGGATGAAGGGCGACTGTGGCATGGATGATGGTAGCATGGGAAATGGGGAAAGAGTGGTCAAGTAACTTCGTTAATTGTGGTGCCAGTTCCCCGACTTTGCAAGTCCTTCGAACACGGGAAGAGGCGACAACCGCTATTCGCTGTCAAGCAAGTTCTTTCGCAGCCGTGACATGCTTCCCCCGCTTTTTCTTTCCTCATCGACCGCTGCGGCGGGCGTTTTCTCGATTGCGGCGCTCTTTCGATTTCGTTGCCCCGTCCGCCACGACCTGCGTGACACCCGAACGGGCTATCTTCGCCCGCAGCGCTCACGAGACAAACGACCTGTTCAAGCGGCGTTTATTGCCGAGCGATGCTGCGAATATAATCGACTTCGTAGCGACCCGACACGACACGGATGAATGGTGGGGTCGCGTAGTTTTCGAAATAATCGTAGCCCGGCTTGAGCATTTTCCAAAAGTCATACCATTGGCTGTGTTTGTGACGTTCGAGATTGGAAAAGCGCAAAGGAAACGGAAAAATATGCACGGGAACAAAAGGTTGACCGTTTTTCAGAGCGGCCTCGACGAGTCGATAGAGGATCTCGATCTGTTCATCGCCCATCGCGTAACAACCCACCGACACACACTTCCCGTGCACCATGAGAAGCGCGCCGGTATAGCCGTGGGCACGATCGTAGGCGTTGGGGTATCCCAGGTTGAACGAGCGGTGATAGCGGCTGTGGGGATTGAGCTGTGCCAGTTCGACCCTGTAAAAACCTTCCGGCGCCTGCTTGTCTCCCGCGCGCACTTTCGGTCCCAGCTCGCCGGAATAAAAACAGATCGGGAAACGCCGGTAAAGCGCATAGCGCCCCTCCGCCTTGCTCATCCAAAGTTCCAAGATTCTGTCTTCCTTGAAAATGCGCAGGAAAACCGGTGCGCCGAGAGAAAAACCACGCCGCGTCATTTTTTCCTCGCGCGGCAAACTGCCCCAGTTGCGAAGCGCTTTATCGCCCGATAAGATTTTTTCTCCGCCGCAAGCGCCAAGCAGCGGCAAGAAAGTCAGCCGTGTCAGATCGCGTCTTTTCATTGTCCGTACACCCAGCGTAACACATCATCTTGTAAAGAACGGCTGGCGCGCGCCGTCCTGCCGTTGCCGATCATCACTACGAAATACATCCGTCCGCTTCGCGCGCTCACATAGCCGACAAAGGCATCCACCGCTTGCAAGGTACCCGTTTTACCGATGACTTTGCCAGCCGGTATCCGCCGGAAGCGATGTTGCAATGTCCCAGATTTACCGGCGACCGCAAGCGAGTTGATGAACACTCCGGCATACGTGGAATTGTACATTCGCCTGAGCAGCACCCCCAGATCCCGCGCCGACGAGCGGCTGATTCGCGACAATCCGCAACCGTTGTCGATCACCGTGTCTTGTAACGGCACGCCGAATGCCCGCAAGGTGTCGAAGACGGCCTGACGCCCCTTCTCCAGATTCCCCGGCGCGCCATATCGATAGACGCCGAGCGTCAGCATCAACTGGCGCGTCATGACGTTATTACTCATCCGGTTCATCTTCTGAATCTGTTCATGAAGGGGCAGGGACAATCCGGTATAAAACAATTTGGCCCTTGGCGGTACGAGGGCGAGAACCGCCCTGCCGAAAAAAGTTCCGCCAAGTTGCGACCAGATATCGCGGAAAAGAAAATTGTTTGCTCGGCTTACCGAACGCCACTGTCAGTTCACGCCGGCCACAGGCCGCGCTGTACTTGCCTTGCAAGGTCACTTTGACCTCGTTCTGCCGATCGCGGGTGATGACGGGCGCTGGTAAATCGTTTTTACCGCAGGAGACGGTCGAGACCCGCAAGCGATTGTCGATTTTCCAAGTGAGAAGATGCGGCCATAACGTCACTTGCACGCCTTTTTTCCCCGCGGCTGCAAGCGGATTTTCACCGTGCGAAAATTCACCATCAAGGGATTCGGCACCGCGTTGTAGGGCGACCAAGGATCACCGTCAAAGGTATAGCGATCGCGTTCCTCGGCGGAGAGACGATAAAGCGAGGTGTCGAGGACGATATCGCCGGAAAGATGACGAATCCCCTTCTCACGCAGATCGATCAGCATACTTTCCAGCCGTTCTTCGACGAGAAACGGATCGCCGCCGCCTTGCACGTAAAGATTGCCTTTAAGGACACCGTCGGCATCGGGAAAATGATCGATATAAAAACGCGTCGGCCAACGATAGTCAGGCCCCATGCGAATCAGTGCCGCCGCCTTGGTCAGCAGCTTCATCAGGGAGGCGGGGGAACGCGAGACCTGCGCATTGAAGCTGACGAGCGGTGCTTGCCGATACACATCCTTGATCAACAGGCTGAGATCTCCCTTGGCCACATGATGGGTGGCGATCATCTTCTCGATTACCGCCGGCAATTGCTCCGCCGCAGCCAGAGAAACGCGCAGAAATAACGTCCCTATCAGAATCAAGCGCATGCCTTACTCTTGACGTCCTCAAAAAATGGGTATTATAGTGCCTGATTCCCCGCGAAAACCCGAAGCGATGCGCGAAAAAACAAACGACACGATAAGAAAAGCCATAGCATGGGAAAAAAATCGCCCGCGCCACGAAGGTAAAATGGTTACAGCGCTCGGCGAAAAATCCAGTCGAACGCCGAACCGGCGATATACGGCGCTGGCAATCGCTCAGGCGCGACAGGCAGCGAAGGAAAAAAGAACCCTTGCTGAAAACGCCCATGGACGACGCTTTGACAAGCGCTTGCGCCTGTCGAGCAAACCACGCGTCAACGCGAACCGGCGAAGGCAGGCGCTCGTCACGCGACTCAATCCGTACGACGCTTGGCGCACGCCGTATCGCAGAAGAGAACCAGCGCGTACGCACTGCCGGTCGGGATGTTCTCAATGAGAGAAGCAGGCGATTTTGACCACCGCGCGCCCGTACGGCGACGGAATATCGAGCCGCGGGCAACGCCTGTGGCGGGAAAAACACGTGAATGCGTCCCCAGAAAACGTCATTGCCGCATAAGCGGAAAACAGCGTCAACACTCGCTCGATTGCGATCTTCGTGGCTGATTCCGCGCTGATTCCCCTCTCGCTTTACGTCCACATCCCGTGGTGCGTGCGCAAATGCCCGTACTGCGATTTCAATTCCCACGAAATCCGCAAACCGCTCAATGAAAAACGCTACGTGCAACAT
Source organism: Cardiobacteriaceae bacterium (assembly GCA_965277745.1). Taxonomy (GTDB): domain Bacteria; phylum Pseudomonadota; class Gammaproteobacteria; order Cardiobacteriales; family Cardiobacteriaceae. The sequence continues at coordinate 1,466,680 of OZ255837.1, read as the reverse complement.
CTGCTCGCCGATTTCACCGCCGACTATGACGGCCGCCCGTTAAAAAGCATTTTTATCGGCGGCGGCACGCCGAGTCTGTTTTCCGCCGCGAGCATCGCTTTGCTGCTCAACGGACTTGCCGCCCGCGCCGCGTTCGCGCCCGCGATCGAAATCACCCTCGAAGCCAATCCCGGCAGCGGCGAACGGGAAAAATTCCGCGCTTACCGCGAAGCCGGCGTCAACCGCTTGTCGCTCGGTATTCAAAGCTTCGCGAACGCCCAATTACACTCCCTTGGCCGCATCCATGGCGGCAATGAAGCCGATTACGCAATCACCGCGGCGCGGGATGCCGGCTTCTCCCGGATCAATATCGATCTGATGTTCGCCCTGCCTGCTCAGACGATCGCTGCGGCGCTCGCCGATCTGGAGCGGGCTATCGCGTACCGAACCGAACATCTCAGTTGGTATCAACTGACACTGGAACCGAACACGCCCTTCTACACCCATCCGCCGTCGCTCCCTGAGCGCGAAGAACAAGAAGCAATCTATCTTGCCGGTTGCGCACGACTCGCCGGCAATGGCTTTCAACAGTACGAAACCTCCGCCTGGACGCGCGGACAACCGTCGCTGCACAACCTCAACTACTGGCAGTTCGGCGATTACATCGGCATCGGCGCCGGCGCACACGGCAAGCGCACGGACGCGCGGGGAAATCTTTTGCGCAACCGTAAATACCGTTCGCCTGCCGTCTATCAGCAGGCCGCGGGGCGAAAAAAGAACCCCTATCAGGAAGCCGAAAAAACGATCGCCAAGACAGATCAGCCATTTGAATTCATGATCAACGCGCTGCGCTTGAAAGCCGGTGTGGCAAAAAACCTGTTGACAGAACGCACGGCGCTCCGCGCGGCGGATATCCGTCCAGTGTGGACAGCGCTCTCGCGCAAGGGACTGGTCGAGGAAGATCCGGCGCGCTACCGCACCAGCGAACGCGGATTTGCACTGTTAAACGACGTGCTGGAAGCGTTCCTCAACGAACCGGAGAAAAATGATCGCAAAGGCTGATGACCATCGTTCGACGCACTCTGCCTCTGTCGTTTTGGTGCTGCCGTGTGAAATCTCTCCCATAGTGCTTCCTTCCATTCAATGGAAAATATTGTATCCATTAAAATATGGGATCAAAAATCTAAAACTTGGGATCAAACAGACTGTTGTTTCTTTCTATCGTGGATTTTTGTACAGAATCCGACCGAGAAATTCCTTAGCGCGCGGATGCTTCGGCTGGGCGAAAAATGTCTCCGGCGCGGCGATTTCCATGATTTGCCCCTTGTCCATGAACAGTACCCGGTCGGCGACCTGACGAGCGAAGCCCATTTCATGGGTCACGCAGAGCATGGTGATGTCGTTGTCTTCGGCAAGCTCGATCATCACTTCGAGGACTTCCTTGATCATCTCCGGATCCAGGGCGCTCGTTGGCTCGTCGAAAAGAAGAATCTCGCAATCCATGCACAAGGCCCGGGCGATTGCGACGCGCTGCTGCTGTCCACCGGAAAGTTGCCCGGGGTATTTGTCTTTCTGTTCGGAAATGCCGACCCGGGCGAGGTATTTGTGTGCTTTGTCTTGTGCTTCGGCGCGCGGCAGTTTGTTGACCCAGATCGGGCCGAGAGTGAGATTTTCCAGGATGGTGAGGTGAGGAAAGAGGTTGAAATGCTGAAACACCATGCCAACTTCGCGGCGCAGTCTGCGCGTTTGCCGAATGCCGCCGTCAAGCACTTCACCGTTTATCGCGATAGTGCCTTCCTGATAGTCTTCGAGACGGTTAAGACAACGGATCAGGGTCGATTTTCCAGACCCCGACGGCCCGCAGATAACCAGGCGTTCGCCACGTTCGACGCTGAGGTCGATTTCTTTCAACACCTGAAACTTTCCGTACCACTTGTTCAGGCGAGAAATCTCGATGATCGCGTTCATTATCGTTTTTCCGGTGAGAGTTTGTCTTCCATTCGGTAGCTCGCCCGGCTCATGCCATAGCAGATCAGGAAATAGACCAGCGCGCAGAAGGTGTATCCCTCCAGCCCCCTGCCGAGCCACGCCGGATCCTGACTGGCCGAATGGACGATACCGAGAAAATCGTATAAGCCGATAATCGAGACCAGTGTCGTTTCCTTGAAAAGCCCCACGTAGGTATTGGTAATCGCCGGAATCATCGTCTTCAATGCCTGTGGCAGGATGATGAAGCGCATTTTCAGATAGTAACCGAGGCCGATGCTGTCGCCTGCTTCGTATTGTCCGCGTGGCAGCCCCTGAAGTCCGCCGCGGATCACTTCGGCCATGTACGCCGAGGCGAAAAACGCCACACCGATCAGGGCACGAACGAGATTGTCGACGGTGATGCCAGGCGGCAGAAACAGGGGTAACATCACCGAGGCCATGAATAAAATCGTGATCAGCGGCACCCCGCGCCATAACTCGATAAAAGAGACGGCAATCCAGCGGATCACCGGCATATCGGAGGTACGTCCGAGGGCGAGCAGGATACCGAAGGGCAAGGAGAAGAGAATGCCGACGGAAGAGACGACGATGGTCAGCATCATGCCGCCCCATTGGCTTGTTGGCACCTCGGTAAGGCCAAACACGCCGCCACGCAGTATCCCCCAGCAGAGGGCCGGCAAGAGCAACATCGCGACCAGGATAAAAAACATACGTACGCCTCTCCTGCTCGCTATCACCGCAAACAGAAAAGCGGGAACGATAAAGAGAAAGACCAGATTAACGCGAAAGCGCTGCTCCTGTGGATAGAAGCCGTAGATGAACTGCGAGAAACGCGCCTTGATGAATATCCAGCAAGCGCCGCCTTGGTGACAGTCCGCGGAGGAGCTGCCGTGCCAGGTGGCGTCGAGGATCATCCAGTGAATGAGCGGAGGCAGAACCTCCCAGAAAAAAGCGAGACAGACAAGGGTCAACAGCGTGTTGGTGAGGGAAGAGAAGAGTTCTTTGTGCAGCCAGCCGAGCAAGCCGCTCGTGCCGACCGGGGGCGGACGCGCGGGCAGGTATTCGGCGGCAAGTTTCCCGTTCATCGGCGCGCCTTGCCCAGTAGGCGGCGATTGTAGCGGTTCATCGTGAAGGAAATGATCAAGCTGATCAGCAGGTAAACGGCCATCGTCATCGCAATGATTTCAATGGCGCGACCGGTCTGATTGAGCGAGGTGCCGGTAAACACCGAGACCAGATCCGGATAAGCGATCGCCGTCGCCAAAGAAGAATTTTTCACCACATTGAGGTACTGATTGGTCAACGGCGGCACGATCACGCGCAGCGCCTGCGGCAGAATGACCATCGTCATGATGCGTGTTTCCGACAAGCCGAGAGAAGCGGCCGCTTCGCGCTGCCCAGGCGCGACCGACTGGATTCCGGCGCGCACGTATTCGGCGATGTAGGCCGCGCTGTATAAGGTCATCGCGAGCCACAGCGCCATCAGTTCGGGCAAGATAGTGATGCCGCCTTGGTAATTGAAGCCGGCAAGTCGCGGCAATTCATAGGCCTTTGGTGTCACGCGCAAGAGATAGACGCCGAGCGGAAGAACAAAAATCAACAATAAGTACACCCACCAAAGGGAAATGACCCGCCCGGTGTCACGCTGGCGATGGCGGTTGACCAGATACAAGGCGAGAGCGATCATGATAGCCAACGCCATCATCGACACCAGCCCTTGCGAAAGGGCGTCCCACTTTACGGAAAAGGTACTCAGTCCACGATTGTTGAGAACGAAAAGACAGGTATCGCGATCGGAACCACAGCACAATTTGAGAGAACTTTCGCGCGGGGAAGGCAAGAAGGCAAGAACCGCGAAATACCAGAAAAACAGCTGCAACAGCAGGGGCACATTGCGAAAAATATCGACATACCAACCCGCTATCTGTTTGAGCAGCCAATTGCGGGAAAGGCGCAAAATACCGATAAAAACCCCCAGAGCGCTGGAAGTGATAATCGCGAGAAGCGAAACCAGTAAAGTATTCAGTAGCCCGATAACGAAGACACGCCCGTAACTGTCACCGAGTCGATAGGGAATCGGACGCTGGCTGATGCGGAAGCCCGCCGGGTCTTCGAGAAAAGCGAAGCTGATATCCTGGTGAATGTTGCCGAGATTGACGTAGGTGTTGACAACGACGAAAGCGAAAAAAGCCACCACCAGCCCCGCGGCGGAAAGTTGGAAAAAGATTTTGCGGTATTTCGGGCGCCCCCACCACTGCATCTATTTTCTCACATGGAAAAATGCTTATCATAACGTAAAACCCTATCTTGAAAACAGCCGCCTTCGCCCTTGATCTCAAGGTGAGAGGCTTTCCCTATCCGTGCCCTTTGCCATCGCGCAGGGAAAATGCGCGATCGCTGCAGGCACAAAGACGACTTTGTCAGGTAGCGGCAGTCCGCGAGCTTTTTGCTTGCGGCAGAGCGAAACGGTAGCGGGTAAATCGAGAGGATGGCATCCTTCGCGCGCCCCTCATGCGCATAAACAGCTTAACGCCCGTGTCTCGTCGATTTTTTTCTTGCGCGGGGACGCAAAACAGGCCTGCGCCGGCCGGCCTGCGAAATTCGGGCGATTTCCTCGCGCGTCGTGATGTCTCGTTCAGCAGAAGAAGCAATTACGGAGATTGTCCTTAATTATCTCCGCGCGCCACCAGGTGATCTACGGTGGAGAAAACTCACCGCAAGCGCAGTTTCCCCGCCAAGAAAAGTATGGGCATAACGCGGCAGCGTCCTTTCTTTTTATCTTGTGCCTTGACGCTATGGCGTAATCACTTTCTTTTATTTCATATTGACTTGAACGATAGTATTTTGCAAAATCGTCATTTACCCACTTCAACTCCCCTCCAATCGAACGCAGAGCATCCCCGAATGAGTGACCCGCAAGGCGCCAACTTTATCCGTAATATCATTGCGGAAGACGTCAAAAATCATAAAAACAACGGCCAGGTGCGCACCCGTTTCCCACCCGAACCGAATGGCTATCTGCATCTTGGCCACGTCCAATCGATTTGTCTCAATTTCGGCATCGCCGAAGCCTTTCACGGCAGTTGCAATCTGCGCTTCGACGACACCAATCCAGAGAAGGAAAACGACGAGTACACCCAAGCGATGGTGCGCGATGTGCATTGGTTGGGTTTCGATTGGGCCGGCATTTACCATGCATCCGATTATTTTCATCAATTACTCGATTACGCTTATCGCTTGATCGACCAAGGTGACGCCTATGTCGATTCCCAGTCCGCCGCAGCGATCCGCGACACTCGCGGTTCTCTGACCGAACCAGGCAGGAACAGCCCCTATCGCGAACGCGGATGCGCCGAAAATCGCGATCTTTTCGCACGCATGGTGAAAGGCGAATTCGCCGACGGTGAACACGTCCTGCGCGCCAAAATCGATATGGCCTCGGCGAATATCACCCTGCGCGATCCGGTCCTTTACCGTATCCGCCATATCGCGCATTTCCACGCCGGCGAGAACTGGAAAGTATATCCGACCTATGACTATACCCACTGCCTCTCGGATATGCTCGAAGGGATTACCCATTCCTTGTGTACCCTGGAATTCGAAGAGCGCCGTCCCCTCTACGATTGGGTGCTCGACAAACTACAGACCCCCTGCCATCCGCGGCAGATCGAATTTTCGCGCCTTGTCCTGCAATACACTGTGCTTTCGAAACGTCGCTTGATTGAACTGGTGAAAGGAAAACATGTGAACGGCTGGGACGATCCACGGATGCCGACCATCGCGGGGATGCGTCGCCGCGGTATTCCCGCCGAAGGATTGCGTAAATTCTGCCAGCGTATCGGCGCTTCCAAAGGCGATGGCACCATTGAAATGAGCTATTTCGAAAACGTGATCCGCGATGTTCTCAACCAGACGGCAGTACGCCGAATGGCCGTACTGAGGCCCCTGAAAGTAACCATCACCAGCTTGCCGGCAGACTACCGGAAAACCTTGCTGCAACCGAACCACTCGCAAAATCCCGCGCTGGGCGAGCGTGAAGTCCCCTTTTCCAATACCCTCTATATTGAGCGCGAGGACTTCAGCAAACACCCGCCGTACAAATGGAAGCGCCTCGCGCCGGGCCAATCGGTGCGTCTGCGCGGCGCCTATGTGATCACCTGCGAGGAAGTCATCGAGGACGATCAGGGCAATGTGGTCGAGCTGAAATGCCGTCACGATCCGCAAACCCTCGGCGCGAAACCACAAGGCTACAAGCCGAACGGCGTGATTCACTGGGTATCGGCGCATCATGCGATCGACACGGAAATCCGCCAGTACGGTCTGTTGTTCAACGATCCCAATCCGCTTAACGCGGATAATTTCCTTGCCACCCTGAACCCGAATTCCTGTCAGGTCTTTCTCCACGCCAAGACCGAACCTGCGATACTCGCCGCCGCGGGTACCGTTTATCAGTTCGAACGCCTCGGCTATTACGCGATCGATCCCGACAGCAGCCCGGCGCGATTCGTGATGAATCGGACCATCTCCCTCCGGGACAATTGGAAATAATGTCCGCGTCTTTCACCACCGGCAAGGCCCGCCCGCCCCCTGCACAGGGCAAAGTGGCAAGACCGAGCATTCGGCCAATCCGTACATTGACCATCGAAACCGGGATGAAGTAGACTGCCGCTTTTTTCCGCGAAGAACGATCATGAGCACCCCTCACATCAATGACCAGCACTGTCAGGATCCCTTGCCGATCGATGTCATTTCCATCCAGTCGCAAGTGGTCTATGGTTGCGTCGGTAACAGCGCCGCCGTCCCCACCCTCGAACAGCAAGGGCTTACCGTCGCCGCCGTGCCCACCGTCCTACTTTCCAACACACCGCTCTATCCAAGTATGTACGGCGGCATCATTCCCAACGACTGGTTTTCCGGTTATCTCGACGCCCTGATCGAACGCCGCGCCCTGGAACATGTCCAAGCGATACTGCTCGGCTATCTCGGCGGCCCGGCGCAAGCGGAGACGCTCGCCACATGGCTTTCTGTCGTGCGCCGTGATTATCCGCACATCCTCATCCAGATCGATCCGGTGCTCGGTGATATCGATTCCGGTCTTTATGTCGATCCCGCCTTGGGCTCGATCTATCGTGACACATTACGTCACCTCGCAACCGGCATGACCCCCAATCATTTCGAACTGGAATACCTCACCAAGGCAAAAATTCACACTGTGGAAGAAGCCATCGACGCCGCGAAAAGCCTCCTCGGCGCCACCACCGAATGGATCGTCGCGACCAGTGTCGCGCCGCAGACCTGGGCGAAAGGAAGCATGGAATTTGCCGTTATTGACAGAGACGCCGTCGACGTCGAGCATCATCCCTGCTACGACACCGAGGCGAAAGGCACGGGAGACGTCTTCTCCGCCGTACTGGCCGCTCAGCTCCTGCGCGGTGAAACCCTCGCGGAAGCCGCGCGTAAAGCCGCACAGCGGGTGATGATGGTGGTTCGCCGTAGCAACGCCGCGGCCGTCAACGAATTGATGCTGATCGAAGCGCCGAACAAGGGGAGATAATCACCGCGGGAAGGAGAATCCGAACCGGTCGCGATCCTTTTCCGCCATGGCGATCGAAACGACACGCGAGATAAAAAATAGCGTATTGCCGGCAATACAGGCGATGTTGTGTCAATGGACGGCGGGAAAGTACGTACAAACCTGTGTCACAGCCGTTTCTTTATCGAAGGCTGTCAATTCACGCCGTTTCGCGGGATTCGTTCGCTTTGGTTTGTCAGCGCCTGACGAAGGTCTCTCATAAGCAAACTTCGGATAACATGTACGCGCTGAAATAGTAAAAATTAAAAATATATGAATTTAAAATTTCTTATTTATACATTATAATAAAATCGAGTGGTAAATAGGGAATATCATTCCGTCGCGCTTTATCTCACGTCGATCTGCGTTTTGCTTATCACGATCCAAAGCGAAACAAAGAACCGCTGGATTCCTGTGGAAAACAACGACACAAAGTGATGACGAAACGTTTTTCAAAGAAACAAAACAAGTTCTGTCGCCGTAAAGAAGAGATTATCCCGTATTCCTTTGTGACAATCTTCGAGCATCCGGCAACGACGAGTCGCTCTTCAGCGATCGCTCGCGACAGTCGCTCAATTTTTGTTCGCTTTCATCACCTGCTCAATGGTTTTCACGACAGCTTCACAACTGGCCGTGCCGCCATCGTCAAAAGTAAGCGTGAGGTGATGCTTACTGCCGACCGCTGGATATTGTTTGATTTTCGTCAGTATCAGATGATAACTGCCTTTAGCGAACAGGATTTGTCCGTTTCGCAATGGGTAGCTGCGTATTTTCTCCATTTCTATCCGGCTGTTTTTCATGACGACGCGGTACAGTTGAACATCTTCGGAGACACTTGGAATTGCCGCCGAAACAATCGACTGGGCCATCCCCTTGTGATATAAGGTAAAAAATGCAACTGCCATCTGTTTGCCGGTAGAAATTTCCTGAATGGCACAATCCGTCAATACGTTGTTTGTCAGATCTGCTTGGGTAAGCAAAGAGACCGCCACAAGTGGTAAGAAAAGTAAGCGTTTCATAAGAATGATTCCTTCCAATTTGTGTTAATTTAGTTTAGGCATAAAATACCTAAACCGATAGAATACAGTATTATTCAGATAAATAAAAAATTTTCGCTAAAAAAACTTCGAATATACAGATATTTTATAGGCTAATTTTCCTGCTTGAGACGGATTGCCGGTTTTTGACAAGAGGACAAGTATGAGTAATCAATTTCAACTGATCTCCGATTACGCGCCGTCGGGTGATCAGCCAGAGGCAATCGAGCAGTTGGTCGAGGGTCTTGAAAACGGCCTAGCGCGTCAGACTCTGCTCGGTGTGACCGGTTCCGGCAAAACCTACACGATGGCCAATATCATCGCCAAAGTACAACGCCCGGCATTGATCATGGCGCCGAACAAGACATTGGCGGCGCAATTATATGGAGAGATGCGCGAATTTTTCCCTTATAACGCAGTAGAATATTTCGTTTCCTATTACGATTATTACCAGCCGGAAGCCTACGTACCTGCCGCGGATATGTTCATCGAGAAGGACGCTTCAATCAACGAACATATCGCGCAAATGCGTCTTTCCGCCACCAAAGCGATGCTGGAAAGACGAGATACCATCCTCGTGGCCTCCGTTTCCTGCATTTACGGTCTCGGTGATCCGGAAAAATACACCCGGATGGTGCTTCATCTCAGCCAGGGCATGCGCATCGATCAGCGCGAGATACTGGCACATCTTGCCGAACTACAGTACACGCGCAATGATCTGGAACTGTTGCGCGGTAATTTTCGAGCGCGGGGGGAGGTACTCGATATCATGCCGGCGGAATCGGAACGCTATGCCGTACGCATCGAATTCTTCGACGATGAAGTGGAATTGATCCGTTATTTCGACCCGTTGACCGGCGAACGACTCGATTCCATTCCACGGGTGACCATTTACCCGAAAACGCACTATGCCACACCACGCGAGACGATCCTGGCCACTTTGAACAGCATCGAAAACGAATTACACGATCGCCTTTCGGTGCTGCACGGGCAAAATAAACTGGTGGAGGCGCAGCGTCTCGAACAGCGGACCAAATTCGACCTGGAAATGATGCTGGAGCTAGGATATTGCACGGGCATCGAAAATTATTCGCGCTATCTTTCCGGACGCAAGGCTGGCGAACCACCGCCGACATTGTATGACTACCTGCCTTCCGAGGCGCTGCTCATGATCGATGAAAGCCACGTGACGGTGCCACAGCTAAACGGCATGTACCGGGGTGACCGTTCGCGCAAAGAGACACTGGTCGATTATGGTTTTCGCCTGCCCTCCGCGCTCGACAACCGGCCACTGCGCTTCGAGGAATTCGAAGCGATCGCGCCGCAAACAATCTATATTTCCGCGACCCCCGGATCATACGAATTGGCGCAGTCCGACAATGTCGTCGAACAAGTGGTGCGTCCGACCGGACTCCTTGATCCGCAAGTCGAAGTCCGTCCGGCATCTTCCCAGGTCGATGACGTGCTCGGCGAGATTCGCGAGCGCGTGATGGCGAATGAACGCGTGCTGATCACCACGCTGACCAAGAAAATGTCCGAAGACCTCAGCGATTTCTTGCTGGCGCACGAAGTGCGCGTGCGCTATCTTCATTCCGATATCGACACTGTAGAACGCATGGAAATCATCCGTGATCTGCGTCTCGGCGAGTTCGACGTCCTCGTCGGGATCAACCTGCTGCGGGAAGGGCTGGATATGCCAGAGGTGTCGCTGGTGGCGATCTTCGACGCCGACAAAGAAGGTTTTCTGCGTGGCGAGCGCGCGCTGATTCAGACGATCGGGCGCGCGGCGCGCAATGCCAAGGGAAAAGCCATTCTCTATGGCGAGATCATGACCCGTTCGATGGAAACGGCCATCGCGGAGACGGCTCGCCGTCGTGAAAAACAATCGGCTTACAACAAGGCACGCGGTATCGTGCCGCGGACCATCCGCAAAAAAATCGCCGACGTGATGGAAGGTGCCCATGGGGGGGGGGGAACCGCAAAGGCGAGCGAGGGGAAAGGTGCCGACCGCAAGCTGACTCCCGCTCAAGGCGAAAAGGAAATCCGACGCCTCGAAAAGGAAATGCTGACGCATGCCCGCAATCTGGAATTTGAAAAAGCGGCCGCTCTGCGTGATCGCATCGAGGCGATAGAAAAAATCGTCTTTATCGCAAACGCCTGACAGGGGTAACCGCGTTTCGCGGTTACCGGCAAACAGGTCGCGTTGCAGCGGTGTTGCCAAACCGCGCCTTGACTTCGCGTTTTCACGCGAGAAGCGCGCACGTCCGCGCCGACGATGGCGGCCTGTGCGAAAGATCATGGCAAACACGCGTCAAAGTCCGATAAGTCGCGGTCTCCATGACGCACATTCACGAAGGGCCCATGCTCTTCGGTCTGTCGGTGCACAAACCCAGGAGAGAAAGGGCGCGCCTCGGGCGCTGTCGGGCAATGGGGTGGACAACAATTAACTTATATAAAGACAAGCGTCGACAAAAACGGGCATGGCGGACGCCGAATCCCCTTGCGGACAAGGGCTTCGGAAGGGGGAGAAAAGCAGCCGAGCCATTCCCATAGGGCACTGATTTATCTTCATATATTGCCTTCGAAACCACTTCTTCCATACCCGTTGTGACGCCCCCGCCATTGACGAAAAAAGAAAGACAATGGCCGCTACCGCAGCGTTTTGTTCTCTTCGCGCAGGTTGACGAAAAACGCCCTTGATTCTTGCTCGCCTTCCTTTTCTTTGTATTTACACAACGCGCTGATTTACATATTTTTATACAGATACAGGCGGCTTTTTCGCGCGCCTTACGGCGGTCGTCTCGGTTCCCGAAAAGCTAATTTTAAATTATGAAGCTCTATAGGTGATCATGCCACCGGGATATCTGGACTATGGTCTAAACTTTACTTTGGCTAATTTTTCTAAAATATAAGTTTAAATTCGTGGCCACACATCCATAATCAAACCTGAGGTATAGTTAAATTCAGGGTATCTGAACAGGTATCTCGGTTTATAAGATTTTGAATTTATTTGGAGTTTATGTAATGAAAAAGAAATCATTATTGTTTTTATTTTTATACGCGATTTCGATGGCAGCTTTTGTTGAGGCAGCGCCGACAATACCTGAGCTTAATACAAAAATCGACGGCAACACGAAGGCCACAAAAGCCAATGCAGTAAGAGTTGGTGAGCACGAGCAACTCATCTACGGCAACAAAACATCCTCAGAGAAAAACGCAGGAAAAATTAAAAATTTTGATAATGAGGTCGTGGGTAATATGGCGAAATTAACGGCCTCCAAGATGATCATTGACAAGATGATACCTATCGTCGAAGGTAACACCGCTACCCTTGGCGAGCACAAGACAGCCATCGACGGCAACACGAAGGCCACAAAAGCCAATGCAGTAAGAGTTGGTGAGCACGAGCAACTCATCTACGGCAACAAAACATCCTCAGAGAAAAACGCAGGAAAAATTAAAAATCTTGATAATGAGGTCGTGGGTAATATGGCGAAATTAGATGAGCACGATATAACCCTTGGCGAGCACAAGACAGCCATCGACGGCAACAAGAAGGCTATCCAAGAAGTGGCATTAGTTTCAGCGGCCTCCAAGATGGTCATTGACAAGATGATACCTATCGTCGAAGGTAACACCGCTACCCTTGGCGAGCACAAGACAGCCATCGACGGCAACAAGGGCGCTATCGCCGGTAACACCGCTACCCTTGGCGAGCACGAGACAGCCATCGACGGTAACAAGGGCGCTATCGCCGGCAACACCAAAACCCTTGGCGAGCACGAGACAGCCATCGACGGCAACACGAAGGCTATCGACGGCAACAAGGGCGCTATCGCCGGCAACAAGAAGGCTCTTGAAGATCACATCAAGACATGGAAAAAACGCGATGAAGATTTTGAATATGCTATCGTGAATAATAGATTGGAATCAGAAAAGAACTTCAAAGCCATCGACGACAACACGAAGGCTATCGACGGCAACAAGGGTGCTATCGACGGCAACACGAAGGCCACAAAAGCCAATGCAGTAAGAGTTGGTGAGCACGAGCAACTCATCTACGGCAACAAAACATCCTCAGAGAAAAACGCAGGAAAAATTAAAAATCTTGATAATGAGGTCGTGGGTAATATGGCGAAATTAGATGAGCACGATATAACCCTTGGCGAGCACGAGACAGCCATCGACGGCAACAAGGGCGCTATCGCCGGTAACACCGCTACCCTTGGCGAGCACGAGACAGCCATCGACGGTAACAAGGGCGCTATCGCCGGCAACACCAAAACCCTTGGCGAGCACGAGACAGCCATCGACGGCAACACGAAGGCTATCGACGGCAACAAGGGCGCTATCGCCGGCAACAAGAAGGCTCTTGAAGATCACATCAAGACATGGAAAAAACGCGATGAAGATTTTGAATATGCTATCGTGAATAATAGATTGGAATCAGAAAAGAACTTCAAAGCCATCGACGACAACACGAAGGCTATCGACGGCAACAAGGGTGCTATCGACGGCAACACGAAGGCCACAAAAGCCAATGCAGTAAGAGTTGGTGAGCACGAGCAACTCATCTACGGCAACAAAACATCCTCAGAGAAAAACGCAGGAAAAATTAAAAATCTTGATAATGAGGTCGTGGGTAATATGGCGAAATTAGATGAGCACGATATAACCCTTGGCGAGCACGAGACAGCCATCGACGGCAACAAGGGCGCTATCGCCGGTAACACCGCTACCCTTGGCGAGCACGAGACAGCCATCGACGGTAACAAGGGCGCTATCGCCGGTAACACCGCTACCCTTGGCGAGCACGAGACAGCCATCGACGGCAACACGAAGGCTATCGACGGCAACAAGGGCGCTATCGCCGGCAACAAGAAGGCTCTTGAAGATCACATCAAGACATGGAAAAAACGCGATGAAGATTTTGAATATGCTATCGTGAATAATAGATTGGAATCAGAAAAGAACTTCAAAGCCATCGACGACAACACGAAGGCTATCGACGGCAACAAGGGTGCTATCGACGGCAACACGAAGGCCACAAAAGCCAATGCAGTAAGAGTTGGTGAGCACGAGCAACTCATCTACGGCAACAAAACATCCTCAGAGAAAAACGCAGGAAAAATTAAAAATCTTGATAATGAGGTCGTGGGTAATATGGCGAAATTAGATGAGCACGATATAACCCTTGGCGAGCACGAGACAGCCATCGACGGCAACAAGGGCGCTATCGCCGGTAACACCGCTACCCTTGGCGAGCACGAGACAGCCATCGACGGTAACAAGGGCGCTATCGCCGGCAACACCAAAACCCTTGGCGAGCACGAGACAGCCATCGACGGCAACACGAAGGCTATCGACGGCAACAAGGGCGCTATCGCCGGCAACAAGAAGGCTCTTGAAGATCACATCAAGACATGGAAAAAACGCGATGAAGATTTTGAATATGCTATCGTGAATAATAGATTGGAATCAGAAAAGAACTTCAAAGCCATCGACGACAACACGAAGGCTATCGACGGCAACAAGGGTGCTATCGACGGCAACACGAAGGCCACAAAAGCCAATGCAGTAAGAGTTGGTGAGCACGAGCAACTCATCTACGGCAACAAAACATCCTCAGAGAAAAACGCAGGAAAAATTAAAAATCTTGATAATGAGGTCGTGGGTAATATGGCGAAATTAGATGAGCACGATATAACCCTTGGCGAGCACGAGACAGCCATCGACGGCAACAAGGGCGCTATCGCCGGTAACACCGCTACCCTTGGCGAGCACGAGACAGCCATCGACGGTAACAAGGGCGCTATCGCCGGCAACACCAAAACCCTTGGCGAGCACGAGACAGCCATCGACGGCAACACGAAGGCTATCGACGGCAACAAGGGCGCTATCGCCGGCAACAAGAAGGCTCTTGAAGATCACATCAAGACATGGAAAAAACGCGATGAAGATTTTGAATATGCTATCGTGAATAATAGATTGGAATCAGAAAAGAACTTCAAAGCCATCGACGACAACACGAAGGCTATCGACGGCAACAAGGGTGCTATCGACGGCAACACGAAGGCCACAAAAGCCAATGCAGTAAGAGTTGGTGAGCACGAGCAACTCATCTACGGCAACAAAACATCCTCAGAGAAAAACGCAGGAAAAATTAAAAATCTTGATAATGAGGTCGTGGGTAATATGGCGAAATTAGATGAGCACGATATAACCCTTGGCGAGCACGAGACAGCCATCGACGGCAACAAGGGCGCTATCGCCGGTAACACCGCTACCCTTGGCGAGCACGAGACAGCCATCGACGGTAACAAGGGCGCTATCGCCGGCAACACCAAAACCCTTGGCGAGCACGAGACAGCCATCGACGGCAACACGAAGGCTATCGACGGCAACAAGGGCGCTATCGCCGGTAACAAGAAGGCTATCGCCGGTAACACGGATGACATAAAGACCAACTCGGAAATTCTTGCCCGAACAGGCACTGCCGTGGAAGTGCGTGAGTATCGAAGTGCCGCACTTGTGCCAAGCAACGCTGAAGAGACCGAATTGCTGGTCCACCATCTTGATGTTGAACAAAGCCTGGAAGTACAAAAAGGCGCAACCGTGCACATGGGCGGTAACCAAGTCCATGGGGTTGCTTACGGCACATTGCCCGATGACGCGGTCAATGTGCAACAGTTGGACGACACGGCGGCCCGCCTGCGCCGGGAAATCGACCATGTCGACAAAAACGCGAGCCGCGGTATTGCCTCGGCGATGGCGAGCGCTGGCTTGAATCAGGCCTCCCTGCCGGGGAAATACATGCTTTCCGCCGGAGCCGCGAGCTACCGCGGAGAAGGCGCGCTGGCAGTGGGTTTCTCGACGCTGAGCGCAGACGGTCAATGGGCGTTCAAGGGCTCGGTGAACGCGAACAGCAAGGACGCGGGGGTCAGCCTGAGTGTCGGCTACCAGTGGTAGGAAAGGCGCTTGCCGCGGCGCGTGGATAACGGCGCAAGCCTTCCCGAAACGGGAAGGCTTTTTTATCGCTCGAAACCCGGCTCGGCGTTTTTTCCGTCCCGTGAAACGTCAGTCTTCGCCTTATCGCGATAGGAAATTCGAATCGGCGTGCCGTGCAAGGCAAACGCGCGACGGAAATATTTACTCAGATATTGGCTGTAAGAAGGCGGAATATCGCTCGTTCGGACGCCATGGATGATTACGTGGGGGGGATTTTTCCCTCCCTGATGCGCGTAACGCAATTTCACGGCATGACCATTGACCATAGGCGGCTGGTGATGACGGTAGGCGTTTTTCAGCGCCTGATTCCATTCGTTGGTCGAAATTTCCGCCATCGCCGAACGGTAGACCCGCTTGACCGCCGGAATCAGGCGGCGCACGTTGCGACCATGCAGTGCGGAAATGTAGAATACCTGCGCGTAATCGACGAAGTGCAATTTACGATCGAATTGCTTACGCACTTGCTCTTTGCGTTGCTCACATAAATGATCCCATTTATTGATGACGATGATCAGCGCTCTGCCGCGACGGGTAATCTCGCCGAGGAGATGGGCATCCTGCTCGCCGATGCCCGCTTGCGCGTCGAGCACGAGCATCACGACATTGGCGCGCTCGATCGCCTCGAGTGCCTTGACGATCGAAAACTTCTCCACTTTGTTTTTCACCCGCGCCTTGCGGCGGATCCCCGCAGTGTCGATCAAGGTGAATCGATCCCCTTTGTTATCGATATAGGGCACGCTGATGGCGTCGCGTGTCGTGCCGGCAATCGGGCTGACGACGAGACGTTCCATGCCGATCAAGCAATTGAGCAGGGTAGATTTACCGGCATTCGGACGCCCGAGGACGGCAAGCTCGATCCCTTCCTCGGTAACGGTTGCTACATTTTTCGTTTCCTCGCACTCGCCAGTGGCTTTATGCGCCTTCTCCGGCAGCAATTGCGTCACCGCTTCGACAAGCGCGGAAATACCACGCCGGTGTTCGGCGGCGACCGCGAGCAACGTCGCCATGCCGAGCCGATGGAAATCGGCGAGAACGATATTGGGATCGAGAAAATCACTTTTGTTGACAACGAGTACCACCGGCTTGCGCGTCTTCCGCAGTTCCATGGCGATTTTTTCATCGATGGCGGTGAGGCCGTCGCGTCCATCGACGACGAAAAGGAGTATATCCGCCTCTTCCACCGCCTGACGCACCTGTTCGTCAACGCGAAAATCGATGGCGAATTCCTCCTTGCGTAGCAGGCCGCCACTGTCGATCATGACGCAGGTACGTCCGCCAATATCCGCTTCCCCGTAATTGCGGTCCCGGGTCAGTCCGGGCATATCGCTGACGAGAGAAGCGCGGCTGCGCGTCAAGGTATTGAACAGGGTCGATTTGCCGACATTCGCACGACCGACCAAGGCGATAAGCGGCCGTGATTCGCTGGCCATCGGCGCCGCCTCAGGTAGGTCGAAAAGCGACCAGGTGGCCACTCGACAATTGCCAGATCAGCAGATCGTCGAGCACCAGTGCCTCGCTACGGCTGCCTGTTCCGCCCAAACGACTCTCTCCGATCAGTTCTCCGCTTGCGCTATCGAGCCAATAGAGATAGCCCTTCTCATCCAATACCCCTACCCTGCCGGGAATCGCAACTGGCGGCGCCACATGCCGTCCGCGCAATCCTTGATAACGCCAGCGTTCGCTGCCGTCGGCCTGAGACAAGGCAACGATTGTATCGTCCGGCGTGGCAATATAAAGACTTTTCGGATCCATGGCGAAATCCTTGAGGGTACTGACGCTTTGATTTTGCCATATCGGCATGCCGCCATTCTCAAGATCCACCGCGTAGACCAGATGTTGATAGGCGGAGGCAAACAGTGTCGACTGATTGACTTTCGGTGTGGCCAACTGATCGACCAGGTTTGCCACCTTGTTGCCGCTCTTGCCCATCGCCATACGGGTACGCGCGACCGGCAAGCCATTTTTCTCGTCGAGGACGCTGAAATAGCCGTTGTCATCCATGAGGATCACCACGCCGCCACCGACCAGCGCGGAAGAGGAGCCGTGCATACCAAGCATCGGTTCGTAGCTGACATAGCGCCAGCGGATGGTACCGGTCACTGGATCAAGCGCGCTTACGGTGCCATCGATCGTTTTCACCACCACCAGACCATCACCGAAAACCGGCCGTGCGAGGAGCAGGGCGCCAAGCGGCGTACGCCAGAGTATGTGCCCGTCCCGTGGGGAAATGGCGAGCACATCGCCCTTTTCACTACCGGCGTATATTGCCCGATCGCCGAGCGTCAATCCCGCACTGATGCGGGTGCCCAGACGCACTCGCCATTCGCGCTCGCCGCTTTGCGCGGAAAAGCGATAAAGGCGGCCATCAGCGCTGATCGCGAAGATCGCGTCGCCGCCTTGAACAGGCGTGAGCGCAAGCCCGCCTGCGGCGCCGCCTTCTCCCAAAGCATACTGCCAGCGCTTTTCCGTACGCAGCAGCGGATCGCTTACCTGTGGACGTTCGGACGGCGACGGCGCATTCGAGTCACCGTAAAACCAGCTGGAGCAGCCAGCGAGCACAACAGCGATGGTGAAAAGGAAAGTAAGACGTCTGTTTATCATGAGTCCTCCACGATCGGTTCACGCTCGGCATGGGAAGAAAGCGGCGCTTGTCGTGCCGTTTCGTGATCGATGGCAAGGTGCGCTTTCAGGGTATCGATACGCAAGCGAGTGAGTGGCGCCGGCTGGATTTTCTGGCTCATCTGATACGCCTTAAGCGCCTGCCGCGGCTTTTTCTGTAGAAGAAGAATATCCCCTTGCACGCGATCGAGTTGGGAATCGTACGCCGACCCGCGCAGCGATGCAAGCGTGGTCAACGCGGCATCGTACTCGCCCTCGTCAAGTTGCAATTGGAGAAGCGACCATCCGGCTGTCTGCGAAAGCAATGGATCTTTGGCTGTTCTCGCAAGTTGCAGGACTTCACGGGCCGCCTCGGCATCCTGCTTGTCATGATACAGCTTCGCCATCGCAAAAGCCGCCATGTCGCCATAAATGGTTTTACCCTCTCGCAGCGCGGCATAGCGTTTTTCTGCCGCGCGCAACTGTGTACCCACCACCGCGCTTTGCAACTGCCCCAATTGCGCGGAAAATTGGTTCCGTCTCTCACGCTGGTGTTCTTGCCAGCGGTCGCGCGCGAAAAGCAAGACCACAGCGATGAAGACACCGGCCAGGAGCGTCATCCCATAGCGTCGAATCCAGGCTTTTACGAGTTCCGCGGTTTCTTCATCGCTTCTGTCGATCATGGTAACGTCTTCTCCTGTTCGATCATTTTGCTCAACTGCTCGAAGGTCATGCGCGTCTGTTCCCCGGTGGCGAGATTTTTCAGCGTTGCCTGGCCCGCGGCAATCTCCTCTGCCGCGAACACGAGCGCATAGCGTGCGCCGGATTTATCGGCCTTTTTGAACTGGTTTTTCAGCGAGGGGAATTCATTGTGCACGACGACACACAGGCTCGGGAACGCCGCCCGCAAGCGCGCCGCCCAGCGCATCGCCTGTATCTGTTCGGCAGACGATGCCGCAAGCACATAAAAATCCGGACGCAGTTCGGGAAACGTTTCATGGTGCCGCGCGAGCAAGAAAATGCGCTCGAGGCCAAACGCGAAACCCGCCGCCGGTGTCGATTTACCACCGAGATGCGCGACCAGACCATCATAACGACCACCGGCACAAACACCACCCTGCGCCCCCAGTGCATCGGTCGTCCATTCGAAAACGCTGTGACCGTAATAATCAAGACCACGCACCAAAAGCGGATTGTGACGGTAGGGAATCGAGAGTCCATCGAGTAAACGCCTGACCTCGAGAAAATGCGTTTTGCTGATTTCTCCGAGAAAACCGTCAAGGACCGGTGCCCCGTCGAGACAGGCCCTGACATCGGCGTTCTTGCTGTCAAGGATACGTAAAGGATTCGTGTAAAGACGGCGCGAACTGTCCTCGTCCAACGCGTCCTTATGTCGTTCGAGATATTCCGTCAAGGCTTTTTTGTACGCCTGGCGTTCTTCCAACAGCCCCAGGGTGTTTATCTCAAGGGTGACGCGATCGCGCAGGCCGAGGGCGCGGAAAAGGGTATCGCCGATCTGCATCAACTCCACATCTATCGCCGCTGTGGCAATGCCGAAACTTTCCACGCTGACCTGGGTGAATTGGCGGTACCGTCCCTTCTGCGGCCGTTCGTAACGGAACATCGGGCCGGCGACAAAAAGTCGTTGTACCTGTTGCAAGAGACCGTTCTCTATCATACTGCGCACCACACCCGCCGTCGCTTCCGGACGCAGAGTCAGGCTTTCGTCGTTGCGATCATGGAAGGAATACATCTCCTTGGCTACGATGTCGGTTTCATCACCGATCGTGCGTTTGAACAAGGTGGTTTTCTCAAGCAACGGCAGATCCGCGCGACGATAGCCGAACTGGTGCAAAATCGCCTCTATTTTCGCCATCAGTTGTTGGCGCTGATCGGACTCCGGCGGCAGAATATCCGGCATCCCGCGCACGGACTGGACGGCTTTCAGACTCATCGGTCGAGATCGATACGAAATTTGCGTTGGCTGCCTTCGATCCGGTACGCATCGAGCGGAGTGTCCTGCCCGGCAATACTAAGTTGTAAATCGAATGGCCGACCGGTGTTGACGATATACGGTGCCCCCTGTGCGGCAAGCTCGATGCGTTCGCCTTGGGCGAAAATGCGCGAGAACACGACTTCGTTTTCGCGATTGCGTACTTCCACCCAATTCTCTCCGGTCACCTGCAAGACAATCGTCTGTGGCGAAACCCTTTCCCGCGTCAGCGAAATCGGGGAAACGGTGGCAACCTCGGCACTTTCCGAAGCGGGTGGCGCGGACGGTAAGGACGGCGCGATCTCTTGCGATACCGCGTTCTCTGCAAACACCTCGGTCGACTCCAGGATCAGCTTAGGCGCCTGATCTGCAAGCGGCACCGAGGGATCGGCCCGCAGGTCGATATCCTGTTTCTCACCACTCTCTTGGGGAGGCGTTTTTTCTTGGTTCAAAAACGTCTGAACGACCATTCCCGACAATTTTTCGGGAAAGGCTTGTTTGAACTGAAGCATCAACCAGGAATCGGAATCGACAACTTCCACGGCGATCACGGCGGCAAGCGCAAGGAGGAAAATGACGATCAGCCAGGATCTGATTCGTCCGTGCCGAACCGGCCGTGAGTAGCTTGCGATATTGGCCTTGCTGATGTGCAACTCGGTCGGTTTATGGCGCAACTGATTGAAGGAATCGCTGATCTCCGCCTCGTTAACCCCAAGAAAACGCGCGTAACTGATCAGATAGCCGCGCGTAAATACCGGGACACCGATTTCGCTGAAACAATTGCTCTCGAGTTTTTCAATGACCGAAGGGCTGAGATGTGTATGCATTGCGGCGGCGGAAATACTCATTTCCTTCGCTTCGCGCGCAAGACGCAAGGTGTCGCCGATATTTTCCATGGTCTTTCGATCGGACATGCTCATAATCCCATTGATTTGGCTTGTGACGTGTCGAGATAATTGCCCCGCATTATCCGTGTCATTTCCTTTTCAAGCGTCTCGTTGCCCGTCGCGCGGGCGGCGAGAATCGCCAGACGCACGCTTTGCGCAGAGTAACCGACGTAAGTGTGCACAACCGTTAGATAATCGATCGCTTCCTGGCCGTTTTTCATTTTCAGGGCAATATCGGCGAGCGGCAGCAGCGCACCGGCGGCATGGGGGTCATAATCAAGCGCCTCGCGATATTGCGCGCGCGCGGCGCTAAGACGATTGCGCGAAAAAGCACAATCGCCGGCGGCGATATAGGACAAGGCGGGAAACACGCCGCTCTTGCTGCGCATTTGTTCGTACAGCGCTTCCCGTTCGGTCTCACGATTGAATTTACAGAGAAAAGTGGCGTAGTTCATAAAGCCAAGTTCGTAGTCGGGATGCGAATTGATCACCTTGCGATAGATCTGATTGCCGGAAGAAATATTGCGCGTCTGCTCGTAGAGCACGGCAAGCATGTTCCAAGCTTGCGGGGGCCGGGAATCGATTTCGATCGCCCGCTTGATCTTGGGTTCGGCAAGATCATAGCGCCCACGGCGCATGTATTGCGCCCCTAACTGAATATAATCCTGATAGGCTTTGTGATAATCCGGGGTCACCGGTTCCTTTGCCCGCTCGCCGCTTTTCAGTGTACTGCAAGCACCAAGCAGCAAAGCGATGGACAAAATACCGGCAAGTCCTGTCGTGCGTTTCAAACTTCTCCTCCTATTCTGCGCAGACGCCTTACCCGCCTGCTGCGGTCATTCACCTGACCGACGAGCTGTCCACAGGCGGCATCGATTTCTTCGCCGCGGGATTTGCGAATCGTGGCGACATAGCCCTGTTCGTTGAGATAACGCTTGAAACGCATCATCGTATTGCCACTCGAACAGGAAAAGCGGCTCCCGGGAAACGGATGAAATGGAATCAAATTGATCTTGCCGGGGACGTTTCGCAACAGCTTTGCGAGCATTTCTCCATGTTCCGGGCGATCGTTCACGTCTTTTAGCATCACATATTCCCAGGTCACCCCGCCATGCTGACGATTGTGTTCGACATATCGCTTGCACGCATCAAGAAGCGCGGCCAAGCCGTAACGGCGATTGATCGGTACGATCACATCGCGCAACGCATCACTTGGCGCGTGCAGGGAAACGGCGAGGCTCAGATCGGTAACGGTACGCAGTCGCTCGATCGCCGGGACAATTCCAGCGGTACTGAGCGTCACGCGCCGCCTCGACAAACCAAATCCCATGTCGTCGATCAAAATCTCGGTGGCCGCCAACACATTGTTGAAATTGGTCAGCGGCTCTCCCATTCCCATCAACACCACATTACCGATAATACGGCCATTGCCGTTACGCATACAGCCGAGCAGTTCCTTCGCCATCCACACTTGGACGACAATTTCGCCCGCGCCAAGATTGCGATTGAATCCCTCGTGCGCCGTGGAGCAAAACGGACAGGCAAGCGCGCAGCCCACTTGCGAGGAGATACACAAGGTACCACGATCGTCTTCGGGAATGTAGACCGTCTCGACGCTGTTGCCGCAAGCATACTGAAATACCCACTTGCGCGTGCCGTCGGCAGCGGTCTTGTCGGCAACAACCTTCGGAAATACCACTTCCGCCTTTGCCGCCAACATCGCGCGCAGCGGTTTGGAAAGATCGCTCATCCGCTGAAAATCGACCATCCGCTCATGATAAAGCCATTTCATCACCTGACGAGCACGAAATGGCTTTTCCCCTTGCATGACGAACCAATCACTCAGGGCGCTACGGGTCATCGCAAAGAGATCGATCTTTTCGCTCATGACGATCTTAAGAGGGGTGGATCTCGCTTGCGGCAAAAAAGAAAGCGATTTCTCGTTGTGCACTTTCCGCGGCATCGGAACCATGTACGGCGTTCGCCTCGATACTATCGGCAAAATCCGCTCGGATAGTGCCGGAAGCGGCTTCCTTTGGATTGGTGGCGCCCATGATCGCGCGATTTTCGGCAATCGCGTTTTCCCCTTCAAGCACTTGAATCATCACCACGCCGGAGATCATGAAGGCGACCAGATCCGCGAAAAACGGCAGTTCCTTATGAACCGCATAAAAAGCTTCCGCTTCGCCACGGCGCAATTGCTTCATCTTGGCCGCGACGATTTTCAGCCCCTGCGTTTCGAAGCGGCTGTAAATCTGACCAATGACGTTTTTTGCGACGGCGTCCGGTTTGATGATGGAAAGGGTTCGTTCAACAGCCATAGGCGATTCCTTAAAAAAAAAGGATAAATTCAGAATATATAGTAGCATACCTGAAACGATGGAAAAAAATGCAGTAAAGCCTTGATTGAGGCCTGACAAAGCATCCACGACATGACAGGGCGGCCATCACGGGCACAGAGACTGCCTCCGTTAAATACGGCAATGACAAATAACGCCATCGGCACAGCGGGGAGGATGGAGAAAACGGCTTGCGGATACCACGCGAAAGAGCTCCCGGCGCTTCTGGCGCGGCAGCGATTTCCGCCTGTGACAAGATCCGCTCGCCACCGGGTGTGTACACGCCATTTTCCGTCTTCGACCGCTGCGCGCGCTACTTGGCCGCACTTCTCGCACGCCGCTTAAGGCAGTTCCCCACGTTCGGCGATATCGCGCACAATCGGCGCCAGCACGGGCTATTCAGGCTGTTTTCTGTCTTCACTTTTCGAGAAGATTCTCTACCACGTCGAGCATTCTGGCATAGCCCGCCTCGGCTTCGACCACGTACTTTCCATTGACGACAAATGCGGGTACCCCGTCGAGACCGGAGGCCTTGAACAAACGCCGGGCGCGCTCGAGTTTTTGTTGTACCTGGAAAGAATTCCAGGCCTTGTCGAACGCTTGCGGATCCACTCCGTGAGAAACGAAGAAATCGCGCACAACCGCATCGCTTGCCATCAGTCCGTACTGACGATCCTTGTGCAGGGCATCGAAATAAGCGTCGAACAGATCGACCTCAAGTCGCTTCATCGTATAGTAAGCCTGAGCGGGGCGATCCCAACTGTCACTGCCAATAACGGCGGGCACGTATTCGAAAATCACGTCGGCTGATTTTTCCGTCATCACCCACTTTTGAACGGCCGGACGCATCGCACTACAGTGGGGGCAGGCAAACCAGAAGAATTCGATCACTTTTTGCTTGTCGGCCTGCTCGATCGGCGTGGCGAGTGTCTCGTAATCGTGCCCTTCGACATACTTCATTTGCGCTTGTGCGCCAAGGGGAAAGAAAATACTGAAAAGCAACGCGAGAAAAGGAAATCTACTTTTCATAAGTCGGTTCAATTTTGTTGTTTCGTGAATAAAAATTATAGCGGTTTGGTTCACCACGACAAAATATTTTGCCAGATGGTAATTCAAGATTCCCCCCAGAGTCTTGGTGATACAATACCTTTTTTACCGGAATTTCGATGAGCATAATCGGTACTTCCTTTCCCGCGACACGTAAACGGCGCAACCGCCGAAGCGAGATTTCCCGTTCCCTGGTGCGGGAAAACCATCTGGCAACAGACGACCTGGTTTTTCCGGTGTTTATCAGAGAAGGGAAAGGCATTCGTCAGCCGCTGCACCATATGCAAGGAATCTTTCGCCTGAGTGTCGACGAACTGATAAAAGAAATCGCCGACCTGCGCGAACTCGGGATCCCGGCGATCAATTTATATCCACAGATCGAACAATCGCTGAAATCCCTGGACGCGGCCTATGCCTATGACCCGAAGGGGCTGATTCCCCGGGCGATCCGGGCGGTGAAAAAAGCGTTTCCGGATTTCGTCATTTTCTCCGATGTCGCCCTCGACCCGTACACCGTTCACGGCCAAGACGGCATCATCGACGCCAACGCCTACGTCGTCAACGATCGTACCGTGGAAACATTGATAGAACAAGCACTTTGTCACGCCGAAGCGGGCGTCGATTACATCGCCCATTCCGATATGATGGACGGCAGCACCGGCAAGTTACGCACTGCCTTGGAAAAAGCGGGATTCGTCAACACCGGCATCATGGCATATGTCAAATACGCGAGCGCCTTTTACGAACCATTTCGTCACGCCATCGGTTCCGCCGAAAATCTGGGAAAGGCCGACAAGTACACCTATCAAATGGATCCGGCCAACAGCGCCGAAGCCCTGCATGAAATCGCCATCGCCATCGCCGAAGGCGCCGATATCGTCATGCTCAAACCGGGCCTGCTTTCTCTCGACGTCCTGCAACGCGCGAAAGAACGCTTCCAATTCCCGACCGCGCTTTATCAGGTCGGCGGGGAATACGCGATGATCGTATCCGCTTGTCAAAACGGATTTCTGGAACGCGACAAAGTCATTATCGAATCCCTGCTCGCCTGCAAGCGAGCCGGTGCCGATATGATTTTCACCTATTTCGCAAAAACGGCGGCAAAACTTCTGCGAGAGGCGAAATGACCTATCGCTGCGCGGTGCTCGGCAATCCAATCGCCCACTCCCGTTCCCCGGAAATCCACGCTGCCCTCGCCCGCGATTTCGCGGTTGATCTACAATACGAACGGATTCTGGTGCCGGAAGGGGAATTTGCGCGCATTGTGCGCCAGTTCTTCGCCGCCGGCGGACGCGGGCTGAACATCACCCTGCCCTACAAACAGGCCGCCTACGCGCTCGCCGATCGGTGCACAGCCTACGCGAAGCGGGCACGGGCCACAAATACCCTGTGGATGCACAGCGGCAAGCTCTGCGCGGAGAACACCGACGGCCGCGGCTTGGTCGACGCTTTGCAAAAGGTTCATCTGTTCCCTCTCCACGACCGCCGGGTTTTACTTCTCGGCGCCGGTGGCGCCGCCCGCGGCGTCGTGCTGCCACTTCTGGAAAGCGGCGTCGCCCGACTCGACATCATGAATCGCACCCTAGCCAAAGCGCATTCGATCCTCGAAGCGCACCGCGACCTAACACAAGTACCGATGCAGGTGTTGCCATTCGGTGAAACGCCGGCGCGAGGCTATGATCTGATCCTCAACGCCACGAGCGCTGGCCTGTCGGGTAAGATGCCCGCCCTGCCGGAGACACTGATCGCCGATCGCGACACCACCTTCTGTTACGACATGGTCTACGGCATCGACACGCCGTTTCTGCAATGGGCGAAAAACCACGGCGTTTCCCACGTTGCCGACGGCGACAGCATGCTAAAACGCCAGGCCGAACTCAGTTTCCGCATTTGGTTCAGCGAGAAAATCGCGGGCTGATCATGGACACGCGCGAACACAGCATCCGTCACTTCATCGATACATCAAGCGGCCAGGCGATTTTTGCCAAAGCGCGGATCGAGGAAAAGGAAACCGTTACCCGAATCACCGTGGGCTATCCCTGTCAGCGAGAAATCGCGCGCCTTGAGCGGCAACTCGGCGCATCCTTGACCGAACAGGGCTTCGCCAAGCGGGCGATACGTATCGTCAGTGAAATCACCACCCATTGCGTGCAAGGTGGACTCAAGCCGCTCGCAGAAGTGAAAAACCTCGTCGCGGTCGCTTCCGGTAAAGGCGGGGTGGGCAAGTCCACCATCTCCGTCAACCTCGCGATCGCGCTGCAACAACAGGGCGCCGCGGTCGGCCTGCTCGACGCGGACATCTACGGCCCCAGTCAGGCGAAAATGCTCGGCGGCGCGCAACGTCCGCTCAGCACGGACGGGAAAACGATGGAACCGGTCATTCGCCACGGCCTGCAAACCCTTTCGATGGCCGATCTGATCGACGAAGAAACCGCGATGATCTGGCGTGGCCCGATGGTTACCCAGACCCTGATTCAATTACTCAACGAAAGCCGCTGGCACGCACTCGACTATCTGATCATCGATTTACCGCCCGGCACCGGCGACACGCAGTTAACCCTCGCCCAGCAAATCCCGGTTACCGGCGCGATCATCGTCACGACGCCGCAGGACATCGCCTTGCTCGATGCGAAAAAAGCCAAAATCATGTTCGACAAAGTCCGTATTCCGACCCTGGGACTGATCGAGAACATGAGCGTCTACCACTGCCCGAACTGCGGCCACACCGCGCATATCTTCGGCGAGGGCGGCGGAGAGAAACTCGCGCGTCGATACAAAATACCGCTGCTTGGCAGCCTGCCGCTCGACATTCGCTTCCGCGAAAATAGCGACTGCGGCACAGCGCTTGGTGAAAGGGAAGCGGACGCCGATCTCGCCGCGATCTATCACCACATCGCCTTTGCCGTCGGCTACGAATTGTCGGGCCAGGAGAAGAGTTATACTCGGTCTTTTCCGGAAATCGTTATCGAAAAATGAGTACGTGAGCTAGCCATGAGTATCAAAAACGACCGCTGGATCCAAAAAATGGCCGAAAAACACGGCATGATCGACCCCTTCGAGGCGAAAATGATTTCCGCCGTCAAGGGACGGAAAATTGTCTCCTATGGCACTTCCAGCTATGGCTACGACGTGCGCTGCGCCAATGAATTCAAAGTGTTCACCAATATCAATTCCGCAATCGTCGATCCGAAGCGTTTCGATCCGCAAAGCTTCGTCGATATCGAAAACGACACCTGCATCATCCCGCCGAATTCTTTCGCGCTGGCGCGCACGATCGAATATTTCCGCATTCCACGCGACGTGCTGACCATCTGCCTCGGCAAATCCACTTACGCGCGCTGCGGCATCATCGTCAACGTCACTCCGCTCGAACCGGAATGGGAAGGCCACGTCACCCTGGAATTTTCCAATACCACCCCCCTGCCGGCAAAAATCTACGCCTACGAAGGCGTGGCGCAGATGCTGTTCCTGCAATCGGACGAGATCTGCCAAACCTCTTATCGCGACAGAAAAGGAAAATACCAGGGGCAGACCGGTGTCACCCTACCGCATGCCTGATCGAGACGTTCGCCGGAAAGCGCGAGAAAGACTCAGCGTCCGCTTTTCTTGTGCATATCGGCGATAATGTGGAAATGATCGTCGAAAAACCGTTCGGCGCTGAGCGCGGAAAGTGGCAGCCAAAAAGCGCGCTTGGCATCGTCGCCGCCTTTCACCTCGGGACGCGCGGCATCATCCGGCAAACGCAAATAGAAAACGTGGGTGATCACCCGTCCCCGGTCGCTGCGCCGCGGCGTCTGGTAAAACGCCTGATGTTGTAAATAACGCCGTCCCTGCGCCTCATCGCAGATGATCCCAGTTTCCTCTCGCAATTCGCGCAGGCAACTGGTGAAAAGAGATTCCCGCGGATCAAGAAAGCCGCCAGGCAGGGCATAAAGTCCCTTGCCCGGATGCCTGCCGCGTTCGACGAGGAGAATATCGCTTCCCTGTTCGACAAGCGCGTCGGTGGTGACAAAAACCGGGGGATAAGGGGCGGCCGACCAAGCGCGCCGATCCGCGTCGATTGCCATTTGTTCGTCATGCAGATAGCGGTAATGCGGTGTCTCGACAAAAGCGCTCAGCCATTCGCGCACCGCCACCGGCAGTTGCGATGATTGCAACGCGTCCTCGGCGCGGCGAAGATAAGCCTCGCGAATCGGCGTGGCACTGATATTCTCGATATTGTCCACCGCCAACAGGTCCCAATCCGGAAACAAATCCAAATAATAGGAACTCGCGTCCTTTTTGTGCCCGATCAACGCCGGTGTTTCCCCCTCAATGCCCAATTCTCCCGCGGCAGTGGCGACAAGACGTCGCACCCGAGCATTCCAGGTGGCATCGTCATAGGTAGAATCGGCGAGTGCCAGCAATCGCACACGTTGCCTCTCCGCCGCGCCGAGGCACGCGCGGATCATGGTTTCCCGCTCACGAAAAGTGAAGGGATTTTTCAGGGTTCGCGGCGCGTTGCAAGGAGCACAGAGAATCACGAGACGTTTGGCCTGCTCCAGCGCACGTTGAACGATGGCCAGATGGCCGCGGTGAAACGGTTGAAAACGGCCGATGAAAACGACCAACTGCCGGCGCACATCAGACATGTGTATCCTTATCCTGTTTTTCTCCGATACTCAGGAGAGGAAAAAATTGCTCAATCGCTTGATCGTGACTGTTTGTCTCTGCTTAAACTGATCTGGCGTCCAGTCGCGAAGGTTGCTTAACTCCCTCACTTCCGCTATATCAGACTGTTTATAATATGTTTTTTATCGGAAAAAATTGATCTCTACTTTTAATATTCAACGCCTTTTCTAGTGGGACTAAATTTCCTAATTCTTCGCAGTGTTGCCTGTATTTATTTTGATCCCAATCATTATATTTATAGTTTTCCCATTTTTTAGGTAAGATATGTTCTATTGAAACTGATTTTGGAATTGCATTTTTCTGTTTATCATTTATAGAAGCATTTAGTATACAAATACCTCTTTTCAAACGATTATTTAAGGATTTTGATAACTTATTTTTGATAAAATCATCCCACAACCTCATACATTCATCTTTACCCCAGGAGTATGGTCTTTGATAATCGGGTATCACATATTCGTAGTTTTCGATGAATGATCGAACAGTTTCAGGGGCTGCATGAATTGCGGATATTATTTCCCTCATCTCTTATCCTCTTAATTGAACTGGATTACCGAACTTCCATTCAATCCGTACGCCGGTGATACATTTTCCATTCCCCTTGAAGACTGCGCGCTTGGGGCTGATTTTCCCCACGATCAGAACGGAATTTCATCGTCTTCAAAGGCGGCATCGGGGTCCGGGCCGTAATTGCCTTGCGGCTGTGCCGGAGATTGCGGCGCGGCGAGCGTACTCTCCTCGGGCGCAACATGCTGTTGCGCGGGTGGCGGCGGTGTATCATACGTGCCGGTGCCGCCGCTACGGGAATCGAGCATCTGCATTTCGTTGACGATGATCTCGGTGGTATAGCGATTCTGCCCGTCATTTCCCTGCCATTTGCGGGTTTCCAGACGCCCTTCGAGGTACAATTTACTCCCCTTATGCACGTACTGGCCGATGATTTCCGCGAGCCTGCGATAAGCGACGCAGCGATGCCATTCGGTTTTTTCGCGTTTTTCACCGCTGTGGCGATCATTCCACGTCTCACTCGTTGCCAGCGAAAAATTGGCGACCTGTTCACCGTTGTTCATGGTGCGGATGTCCGGGTCTTGTCCGAGATTTCCGATCAGAATGACTTTGTTCACGCCTCTGCTGGCCATGATCGACTCCTTGATTCAATGCATATCGGCAAGTGTATCCTGTTTTCCCCAAGACAGCAAAACAGCGCCGCAGAACAACGCCACCAATGACAATACGATAAATACAACGCTTGGACCTGAGACTTGCCAAATCGCGCCGCTTGTGAGCGCGCCGATGAAGCTGCCGAAAAACTGCGCGGTGGAATAAGCGCCCATCGCCCGACCGCGCGCCTGCGGATCGGCGTTATTGGCCACCCAATGCGGGAGACCGGTTTCCAGACGATAAAAGCCGATAAAAAAAATACTCACCGCGATGCCGAGCTCCCATATGGCGAGATTCATCGCGATAAACGCGAGCGCAAGGGCGAAAAGAAGGAAGTCGAAAGCGAAATTGCGCGGATTGGGGTTCGCCTTGTAGCGCATCGAGACGATCGCGATCAGGTTTGCCGGCAGATACAACCACCATTGCTGTAAACTGGCCAGTCCGGCGTTTTCAAGCAAGTGAGGGAGAACGACGAACGCGCCGGTGAATACCGCATGGAGCATCAGCACGGAAAAAGAGGCTTTACGCAGCGCATCGCGGCGATAGCTGCCGCCTTGCGGTTCAATTTCGCTCGCTCGCGGCAGGTACAGCGCAGCGACAATCGCGAGCCCCACAAGCAGGGCGATCACCCAGAACAAGCCTCGCACGCCGACGCCGTCGATCGCGGCGATGATCGGCCCGAGTATCAGAGCAACGACGAACGCCATACCGATCGAAGCACCGATAATGGCCATCGTCTTGCCACGTTTTTGCGCCGGTGTGATATCGGTGGCAAGAGCGAGGACGACCGAAGAAATCGCCCCCATTCCTTGAACGGCGCGCCCGATGATCATCAAGAAAATCGTATCGGCGCGGGCGGCGATTACCGTGCCGATCAGAAAACACGTCAGCCCGGTGAGAATCAGCGATTTGCGCCCGAACTTGTCGGAAAGAGCGCCGTAGGGCAGTTGCAGGAGGCCTTGGGTCAAGCCGTAGATGCCAAGCGCCATCCCGACGAGCGTCTCGTTTGCGCCGGGAAGCCCTTTCGCGTAGAGGCTGAATACGGGAAAGACCATGAACATGCCGAGCATTCGCGTGATGTAAATTGCGCTTAAGATAGCAACCGCTTTTTTCCAGGATTTCTTCGCCATACGCTTGTTCTTGTGACCATCGGGAGGGGAATTTTATCAGACACGCCACCCTTGGTGGTGCCTTCTATCTTGATTGCGCCGACCTTCATAGACAGCAAAAATAGACATCGACACGAGAAAGCGTTATCCTCGTCAATTACTTGTCGGGGTACCGTGAGAGCGGTTGAGAATGACCCGTTGAACCTGATCCGGTTAAGACCGGCGGAGGGAATCAAGTCCAGCTTTATTGGCTTCCCTTCGCTGCGCCACCGCAAATGAGGGAAACATGACCATTTACAAAGCACTGACGATCGCGGGGTCGGATTCCGGCGGTGGTGCCGGCATTCAAGCCGACCTCAAGACCTTCTCCGCTCTCGGCGTATACGGTATGAGCGTGATCACCGCGGTCACCGCGCAGAACACCCGGACGGTCAGCGCGATCACCCCTGTTCCCCTCGACAATATCGAAGCGCAACTGAACGCCATCGCCGAGGACATCGCGCCGGAGGCGATGAAAACTGGTATGCTCGGCGAGAAACGGACCGTTGCCGCGATCGTCATGGCCCTGAAACGCTGGCCAAAGAACATTCCCCTGGTCGTCGATCCGGTCATGGTCGCGAAAAGCGGCGATCTCCTGCTCGCGAAAAACGCCATCGACGTCCTTCACAAAGAATTGTTACCACTCGCCACCCTGATCACCCCGAATCTTCCGGAAGCGGATGTGCTGCTCGGTCGCCCACCCGGAACGAGCACAGAGCCGGACGAAGCCACCGCCCGCGAATTGCTCTCGCTCGGCTGCAAAGCAGTGCTGCTCAAAGGCGGACACGGAAAGACGGATACCGTGCGCGACCTGCTGCTCACCGCCACGGAAACGGTGCTGCTCGAAACCCCGCGCCTGTCGAGCAACAATACCCATGGCAGCGGTTGTACCCTTTCCGCGGCGATCACCGCGGAGCTCGCCAAATGCCAAGCGATAGGGCAAGCCGTACGCACGGCGAGCCGATATGTCCACGAGGCGATCGCCGCCGCCGATACGCTGCGAGTCGGCAGAGGTCACGGCCCGCTGCATCACTTTCACCGCTGGTGGTGAGATGAACGATATTCTCATTGACGACCTTTCCGTCTCTTACGCTGGCCAAACCGTACTGAAGAAACTCTCACATCGCTTCAGCGGCGGCGAGTGGCACATCATCCTCGGCCGTTCCGGCATCGGCAAGACGACGCTTTTACACGCAATCGCCGGGTTGCTCGAGACATCCGCGACGGTAAACGGAACCATCGCTGATGAAAACGGCCAGGCGCTTACCGGCAAACTGACCCTGATGGCGCAGGAAAACGACCTTCTGCCGTGGCTTTGCGTACGCGAGAACCTGCTCCTCGGCGCCCGCCTGCGCGGCACGGAAAAAGCCTATGAACAGGCGGACGCGCTGCTTCGCGCCTGCGGTCTTGAAGAACAAGCGCAAAAACGTCCGGCACGGCTTTCCGGCGGCGAACGCCAACGCGTCGCGCTTGCCCGCACCCTGATGGAAAAACGCGATATCGTCTTGATGGACGAACCCTTCTCCGCCCTCGATACCGTCACCCGTTTCGCGTTACAAACGTTCGCCGCCGACATACTGGTCGGAAAAACCGTGCTGATGATCACCCACGATCCAGGCGAAGCCTTAAGGCTCGCCGATCGGCTCTACGTGCTAGAGCGAACCCTGCTGTCCTACCCACTGCCTGAGAGCAGACCGCCGAGACCACTCGACACACAAGAACTCGCCGAGTATCGGCAGCGTCTGCTGGAGACTTTGCATGATCGCTAAATCGGCCCTGCGCAGACTGACCGTCACCATCGTCGGATTGCTCCTGCTCTGGCAAAGCGTTATCTGGGCAACGGCCACACCCGCCTATATCCTGCCGCCGCCCCTTGCGGTAGCGAAGCGTCTGTGGACGAATCATCGCGAGTTGCTGGCAAACGCCAGTGTCACCGCAAGCGAAATTCTCCTCGGTCTGGCGATTGCGACCGCCTTCGGCACCTTGACCGCCCTTTGCCTGCAATACAGCCCGCGGCTGCGCCGGTGGTTTCAGCCGCTGATGTTGGTTTCGCAGGCGATACCGGTTTATGCGCTGGGGCCGATTCTCATGCTCTGGTTCGGCTACGGCCTGACCCCGAAAATCATCATCACCGTGATTATCGTCTATTTCCCGATCGCGACCGCCGCCTATGATGGACTACGTCAGACACCGCCCGCATATCTGCGTCTTGCAAAGACGATGAACGCGAACGCCTGGCGGATCCTGTGGCAGATTCGCCTGCCGGCGGCGTTGCCGTCTTTCGCCTCGGGTCTGCGTGTGGCCGCGGCGATCGCCCCGATCGGTGCGATTATTGGCGAATACGTCGGCGGCAGTAGCGGCCTCGGCTATCTGATGCAGTATGGTATCAACCGCAGTCTCACCGATCTCGCTTTCGCCGCGCTGCTGGTGATTACCGTGCTCACCCTGGTGATTTACTACGGCATCGACACGGTCCTCAAAAAAACGATCTACTGGTAGGAGAAAACACGATGAAGAAACGCAACACACTGATTCTTGCCGCCTTCGCGGTGCTCACCCTGCGGGCTCAAGGCGCGGATAAAATCGACTTGATACTCGACTGGTTCATCAATCCCAACCATGCGCAGATCATCGTCGCCCAACAGAAAGGATTTTTCGAAAAACACGATCTGGACGTGGAAATCATCGAACCATCGGATCCTGCCGTGCCGCCGAAACTGGTCGCCGCCGGCAAGGCCGACCTCGCGGTCAGCTATCAGCCTTATCTTTACCTGCAAATCGCCGATGGCCTGCCGATCTCGCGCGTCGCTACCCTAATCGCCTCGCCGCTCAACACGCTGCTCGTGCGCGCAGACAGCGACATCGAAAAAATCGCCGACCTCGAAGGCAGAAAAATCGGGTATTCCGTGGCCGGTATGGAAGAGCTATTTCTAGGCACTGTGCTTGCCCACAGCGGACTGACAATCAAGGATGTCGATCTTGTCAACGTCAACTGGTCACTGACCCCCTCGCTGCTAAGCGGCCAGGTCGATGCGGTGATTGGCGGGATGCGCAATTTCGAGTTGAACGAAATGGAGGGAAAAGGCGTGCCCGGACGCGCGTTTTACCTTGAGGAACACGGCATCCCCGCCTATGATGAACTGATTCTCGTGGCCAACAACAAAGAACGTGACGCAGCGAAATTCGCCCGTTTCAACGCCGCGCTCGAAGAAGCCACCTTATATATCCTGAACTACCCCCAAGAAGCCTGGAAATCCTATAGCGCCTACAAGAACGACCTCGACGATCCGCTGAACCGTGCAGCCTGGCAAGACACCCTGACGCGGTTTTCCCTAACTCCGGGGGCCCTGTCCGTCGAGCGTTATCGGCGTTACGGCAACTTCCTTCAATCGATCGGCTTGATCGAAGCAGTGCCGCCGTTGCATACTTACGCGATCCAACCTCGGAGCCGATAAGGAGAACCCATGTCTTTTCGTTCTTTCCTTCTGGGCGCGGCTTTCGCACTCACCGCCGCTTGCGGCGTTACCGCCGACAAAGTGACCGTGATGCTCGACTGGTTCATCAATCCCGATCAGGCGCCGTTGGTCATCGCGATCCAGAAAGGCTTTTTTCAGGCGGAGAATCTCAATGTCACCCTGATCGAACCGACGGACACGAGCGTCGCACCGAAAATGGCGGCGGCGGGCAAAGTCGATCTCGCCTTCGATTCGCAGCCGCAGCTTTACCTGCAGCGCCAGGAAGGCCTGCCGCTCATGAAAGTGGCGACCATAATCGACACACCGCTTAACAACCTCCTCTTGCGTGCGGACAGCGGCGTCGAGACGCTCGACGACCTCGAGGGAAAAACCATCGGCTATTCCGTGCCCGGCTTCGACAGCGTCATTCTCGCCTCGATGCTGCAAAGCGCGGGACTCGACCTCGATCAGGTGAAAACCGTCAACGTCAACTGGGCAATTACCGCTTCGCTTCTGGCAAAGAAAGTGGACGCCGTAATCGGCGCCTACCGGGTCTTCGAAAACCTTGAACTGAATTTGCAAGGCGTCGAAGCGCTCGCCTTTTATCCCGAAGAACACGGTATTCCCCCTTATGATGAAATGATTCTCGTTGCCAATGAAAAGCTGCAGGGGGATCCGCGTCTCGCCCGTTTCAATCGCGCGCTGGAAGCGGCAACCGTTTGGCTGCTCAACCATCCGCAGGCGGCATGGAAAGCCTTCAGCGAATACAAGCAAGACCTGGATAACCCGCTCAATCGGGCAGCCTGGGACGCCTGCCTACCGCGTTTTTCCGCCGCGCCGGGGGCACTCGACCCGTTGCGTTACCGACGCTTCGCCCGGTTTATGCTCGAAAAGGGGCTGCTTGAGAAAGCGCAGAGTATCCCTTTTTACCGTGCACGCAATTAAGAAAAACATGTCTATCTACCAAACACTGAAAGACAGATGCCGCGAATATAACGCCCATCTTTTTCATCCTTTCGTCCAGGCTATCGCCGACGGCAGCCTGCCGAAAGCCGCCTTTCGCTATTATCTCCAGCAGGACTATCTTTTTCTCATCCAGTTTACCCGTTCCTGGGGGCTTGCAATTTATAAAAGCCAGACAATGACGCAATTACGCATGACGCAAACCGCCATGCAGGCGAGTCTCGGCAAGGAAGTCGCTTTGCATATCGAATACTGTGAACATTTCGGCCTCGACGCGGAAACGCTCGCCAACGCACAAGAAGATCCGGCGACTATTGCCTACACGCGCTATTTGCTCGACTGCGGCCACAGCGGTCCGCTGGCAGATCTTTACATCGCCATGTTGCCATGCATGCTTGGCTACCGCGATATCGCCTGCCGGATCAAGAAAAGCGATGAATATGGACCGGAAAATCCTTATAACGGCTGGGTTGAGGTCTATTCTTCCCGATCGTACGTCGAGGCCGGGAACGTGTTGCAAGATTGCCTCGCCCATCTCGCGGCAGAGGCCAGCGTAAAAACTTATTGCCACTGGCAAAAACTATTCGACACTGCAACACGCATGGAAATCGCCTTCTGGTCGATGGGACTCGAAACAGCGCAGAGAACACTTTCTCCAGCATCCGCCAAAGACCCCGTCCGCTCGCAAATGACAAAGCGCTCGCCCTAAGGCATACGCGGCAATGACAAAGAAAAACCAGATGACAATCGTGATATGCGCGCATTCGAGCGCAAAGGACATTCTCTTGGGAGAGAACAAATGAGCCAAGTCACACTTGCTGAGGTCAAAATCGAACCGGGCTGGAAACAGGTATTGGCCGAACAGTTCACCGCCGCTTATTTCGCCGCCATCAAGGACGCCCTGCTGGCCGCGAAACGCGAGGGGAAAACCATTTTTCCACCGGGAAAGTTGATTTTCAACGCCTTCGACCGGAGCCCGTTCGAGCGCGTGAAAGTCGTCATTATCGGACAGGACCCCTACCATGGTGCCGGTCAGGCGATGGGATTGTCCTTTTCCGTGCCGCCGGGTATCCGCGTGCCGCCTTCCCTGCAAAACATCTATAAAGAATTGCAGCGGGAATATCCGGATTTCCGCATGCCCGACCACGGCGATCTCAGCTATTGGGCGCAACAAGGCGTCTTGCTCCTCAACGCTTCTCTCACCGTCGAGGCCGGAATAGCGGGCAGCCATCGCGACCTCGGCTGGCAACGCTTCACCGACGCGGCGATTGGTGCACTGAACCGCGAACGCGAAGGGATCGTGTTCTTGTTGTGGGGCGCTTTTGCCAAAGCCAAAGCCGCTCTGATCGATCTCGGCAAACACTGCGTTCTGACCGCCGTACATCCTTCACCGCTCGCCGGCAACCGCTTTCTCGGCTGCGATCATTTCCGGCGCGTCAACGAGTACCTTACCTCCCGCGGGGAGACGGCGATCGACTGGCAGGTGTAACCGCGCAACGCCCTAGCGTAATTTCGCCACCGCTGCGGTGATATCGGGCGCGTTACAGATCGCGGAGATAAACGCGATTCCTTGCGCGCCAGTCTCTCTCACCGCTCGGGCATTATCCGCGCCGATCCCCCCGATCGCGACGCCTGGCAGGGTTTTTTCCGCCACCATTTCACGTAAGGTATCAAGGCCAATGGGAGGATCTGCGTCCGCCTTGGAGGTCGTCGCATAAACCGGCCCCATGCCGATATAATCCACCGGCTGGGCACGCGCCTTTTTCACCTGTGCGACATCGCTTGTGGACAAACCGATGATTTTTTCCGCGCCGATAAGGCGACGTACCACGAAAGCCGGCAAATCATGCTGCCCGACATGAACGCCGTCGGCATCCACCGCAACGGCGATATCGACTTCATTGTCGATAATCAACGGCACCCGATGCGGAGCGCACAATCGCTTCAGTGCCAGCGCCGTCTCATACCAGAGGCGCTTTTTCCAGTCGCGATGGTGACTGCGTAGTTGCAAAATCGTAATTCCGGCGGCAAGCGCTTCCTCGGCCACGCGCAGGAGATTCTCCCGGGTCTCGCAGGCCTCGGCGTCGAGCACGAGATAAAGGGAGAGATCCAGTTCTCTAGGCATGCTGTTCCTTCTGCACATTCTGCACGCTCCTGTTCGCCCACCAGTTATATAATCCGACAAACGCATTGATTTGATAGAGGCAGGTTTGAGTGGCGAAAATCGTGTTGTGATTGGCCAAATTCACCGCAAGCCAGACGAAATTGGACAATATCCACAGCCACCAGGCCGCCGCGTAACGCAGGATCATCATCGTCATCGCGGTGACCGCGATCACGAAAGCAAAGATGTTGATGGTATACCAGGAAATGGCGATGCCGAGTAAGGCGACGGCGGTGTCACCGCTTTTTTTGATAAAGCTGTACTGTTGCAACTGGTCATTGATCCACGGAAACAACAACAGCCCGACGACAACGAAGACAATGGCGAACAACCACACGAAACCGGTGGCGGGTTTCGGGATGACGTTGCCCTCGTCGTCTTGGTGTTTCGCCCAGTAACGCAGCCCATAAATATGCATACACATACTGTAGAAGGGATAGAGCATCAAACCGGTCGCACCGCTTCCTCCCTGCGCGAGCACTTCGCCGACATTCGCGGCGATGCCCAGGCCGTTACCGGCAAGACGACGTCGAAACGCGAGCGAGACCGCACAAGTCATGCCGATCAAGGCGGCGATTAGCTTGAATATTTCAAATCCATTGATTTCGCCACGGAAAAACTGAAAAAACAGGATGAGTGCACCACAGACAAACCAGCTGACAATCCATTGCCGTTTATACTCGGAAGTGAGCTTGGAAAGAAATTCGAACATGGCAGATCCTCCTTGCGAAAGAGTAAAAAGGATTCCTATTATATCGGCGGTGCAGTTGGCGAAAAATTTCAAACGGTACAGATTTTCCTCATCCGGGACGACGATTCACGTCCCGTATACGCTTTTCTACTTGGGTTGCGCGAGCGGCAACGTCAGGCCATCAAGCAAGGCGACGGCGAAACTGCCCATCCCGCGGTACGCACTTGCCCGTTCACCGGCGTGTTTCATCAGGGCACAGGCGGCGGCCACGACCGGCAGCGCATCCTGTGCGGCGACGAAGGCGGCGACCAAGGCAGAAAGCGCGCAGCCGCTACCGGTCACCCGTGTCATCCTCGACTCTCCACCGCTGACCGCGAGCAAACGGTCGCCGTCGCTGATGTAATCGACTTCGCCACTTACCACGACAATCGCTTCCAGCTTGCCTGCAAGCGAAACAGCCGCTTCTCTTGCCTCTTGCGAGGTGTTCAGGCTGTCCACGCCCTTGGCGGCGGTGGTATCGCCATTTAAAAAAAGAATTTCCGCCGCGTTACCGCGCACCACGCGCGGACGCGCGGCGAGTAGTTCGCTGGTGAAATCGCTCCTGAACGACAGAGCGGGACCAACGGCGACCGGATCGAGCACCCAGGGCTTGGCGGCGGCGTGTGCTGTTTGCGCGGCGACGGTGAGTGCGCGCAGATCGTTATCCTTCAGCGTCCCGACGTTGACGAGGAGATTGTCCGCCAGTCGCGTGAAGCCCGGGATTTCCTGCCAGGACTCGACCATTGCCGGATAGGCGCCGACGGCAAGCAGCGCGTTGGCGATAAAGTTTTTGGTCACGCCGTTCGTCAGGCAATGCACCAGCGGGTGACGCGAAAAAGCCGCCTGCAAATAAGGGCGCACGTCATCCAGGGTAAACGTCTCGACCGTCTCCATTGATTTCTTTCCTCATCAGCAGGGCGTCTTCACTGCCCAAACTACAATGATAATAATTCATTCTCCGCCTGTAAAGCGTGAATCCTCTGCCGCGGTAAAGCGCCTGAGCGGCGAGATTGGCGGCGCGCACCTCAAGGAACACTTTCTCGATCGCCGCGGCACGCCAGGCGGCGATTGCGCTGTCAAGCAGGGATCCGCCGATCCCCTGGCGCCGTCTTTCCCGCCCAACGGCAATCGCGAGTAAATTGGCTTCGTCGAGCACCGTTTGCCAGACAACGAAGCCGAAGAGCGTTTTGCCTGCGATAGCGATGCATCCGCAATCTTCGCCACCTGGAACATACACATCGCAGCGTTCGGCCAGTGTCGCGATTTCC
Source organism: Cardiobacteriaceae bacterium (assembly GCA_965277745.1). GTDB lineage: Bacteria > Pseudomonadota > Gammaproteobacteria > Cardiobacteriales > Cardiobacteriaceae. The sequence goes on along the minus strand of OZ255837.1, from coordinate 1,426,671 downwards.
TCTGTCCACCTGTCATTGAGCGGCACGATACGTATCATAGGTTCTCATGAAATTCCGCGTGAAAAACAAAATGTTCGCGAATATGGGAATGGACGAAATAAAAGGAGTGGTCATAGCGTTTGCGCCAGTTTACCCACAATTCTTCGCGCTGCGGATGTACCGCGAAGTATTTTTCCAGCGTCTGCAAGCAAATCTGCTTACCGAGATAGTCGTCTTCATCACCTTGATCGATCCAGATCGGCACAACGCGCTCGTCGCTATGGGCGGCAAACCATTGCACGGGATCGATTTCGGCACCGATTTCAAGGTCGGCGAAACGTTCTTCGAACCACGGCGTGCCGTAAAAACCGACCCACGGTGCCAGCGCCGAGGCGCTGCGATAAAGAAGACGCGCTTCGAGGGCGAGGGTGAGCGCCAGCGTGCCGCCGAAACCATAGCCCATGATACTGCGGATTTCATAGGCGTTGAAATGATGGTCGATCACTTCAGGCAGACTCTGGGTGAGATAGATTTCGATCTGTTCGCGCTCCGCCCAGTACGCGGCAACACGTTCTTCTTCCCTACCGTGGTAGCGGCAAAAGAGATCGGGAATGACAAGAATCGTGTCGTAACGATTGGCATAGCGCTGATAATCGCTTTGACTCGCGACCAGTTCGGCGCTGGTTTGCAGGCTCGGCAAGTAATAGAGAACCACACAGGGATCGCCCCTGAGTTGGGCGCGCGGAACATAAATTTCCAGCTCGATTTGCCGCCCCAACGGTTCGGCGAAATCGCGATAGCGACGCTGCTCACCCCTGAAACTCGTGTGGGAAGTTATCCGTTCGATGGCGAAATCGGTGCTCATCCTTGCCTCCATCTGTAATTATGCGAATTATGCGATCGCCATGCCGGCTTTCGCGCGCCCCCCCGCAAGCAACACTTGCAGATCCTTACCGTCACTGGCTGAAAGAATCATCCCCTCGCTAGTGCCGAAACGCATTTTTCTCGGCTTCAGGTTGGCGACATAAACGACCAATCGCCCCTGCATTTCTTCCGGTCGATGGAAAGTTTTGATCCCAGAGAACACCTGGCGCTGACCGAGTTCGCCGACATCCAGCTTGAATTTGAGCAGCTTGTCCGCTCCTTCGATATTTTCGCAGGAAACAACTTTCGCGATGCGCAGATCCATTTTCGTGAAGTCCTCGATGGTGATTTCCATTTTACCGGGCTTCGCCGTGGCTTTCTCTTCTGCCCGTTCTGCTTTGCCGCCGGGCGGCGATAAGACTTGCAGATCCTCCCCGCTTTCCGCGATGATCGCGTCAATCGCCTTTTCCTCGACGCGGCGGATCATCGCCCGGAAATCGTCGATTCGGTGATCGAGCAAGGGGCGTTTCGCGTCCACCCAGACAAGCGGCGCAATTTTCAGAAAAGTTTCGCTGTCTTCGGCGACTTGCGGCAGAACCGGTTTGAGATAGGCGATCAATTGACGGAAGACATTGAGCGCGACGGTGGCGATCGCTTGTACGGTTTTCTCATTGCCTTTTTCTTTTACCCTGACCCATGGTTTTTCGACGTCCACGTACTGATTGGCGGCATCCGCCAGTTTCATGATTTCACGCATGGCCTGGCCATACTCGCGCGCCTCGTAAAGCGCGGCGATCGCGTCGCCCCGATCGGCAACGCGATCGAAAAGACGCCTGTCCCGCAATTCGCCGGCCAGTCGGTTGTCCGCCTGTTTTTTCAAAAACGGGGCGCAACGGCTGGCGATATTGACCAGTTTGCCGATCAGATCGCTGTTGACCTTCTGGCGGAAGTCGGCGAGGTTCAGGTCGATGTCTTCGATGCGTGCGGAGAGTTTGCTCGCGAAATAATAACGCAGGTATTCGGGGCGCAGATGTTTGAGATAGGTCTCCGCCTTGATGAAGGTACCACGCGATTTGCTCATTTTCTCGCCGTTGACGGTGAGAAAACCGTGACAGAAAACCCCGCTCGGCTTACGGTAGCCCGCCGCCTCGAGAATCGCCGGCCAGAAGAGCATGTGAAAATAGGCGATATCCTTGCCGATAAAATGATACAGTTCCGTGTCGTTGCCCTCTTTCCAGAACGCGTCGAAGGAGAGTCCTTCGCGTTCGCACAAGGCCTTGAAACTGCCCATATAACCGATCGGCGCATCCAGCCAGACATAGAAATATTTGCCCGGCGCGCCTGGAATCTCGAATCCCCAGTACGGCGCGTCGCGCGAAATATCCCAGGGTTGCAGGCCTGCGGAGAACCATTCGTCCAGTTTGTTACGCATCGCCTGCTGTAAATCAGCGCTTGTGAGCCAGCCTCTCAGGAATCCTTCGAACCGGGGCAAATCGAAGAAATAATGCGCGCTTTCTTTTTTGACCGGACGCGCGCCGCTCAGCACAGAATACGGATCGATCAGGTCGGTTGGGCTATAAGTCGCGCCACAGACCTCGCAATTGTCCCCGTACTGCTCTTTGGCACCACAGCGCGGACAGGCGCCTTTGACGAAGCGATCCGGCAGAAAGATATTTTTCACCGGATCATAGGCCTGGGAAATAGTTTTTTTCAAAATCGCGCCGCCGGCGTTCAGAGTATGGTAAATGTCGTCCGTATAACAGCGGTTTTCTTCGCTGTGGGTGGAATGAAACTGATGGTGGTCAACGAGAAAACCGGAAAAATCGCGATGATGCGCCGCCTTGGTCCGGTCGATCAATTGCTGCGCCGTGATCCCCTCTTTTTCCGCGCGCAACATGATCGCGGTGCCATGAGCGTCGTCGGCGCAGACATAGTGGCATTCATTGCCGCGCAACTGCTGGAAACGTACCCAGATATCGGTCTGGATGTATTCGACCATGTGGCCAAGATGCAGTGCTCCGTTGGCATACGGTAACGCGCTGGTGACAAGAATGCGACGTTTTCCCATGGGGGGTTTTCCAGATTTCGAAACGCCCGATATTTTACCGCAAAGCGGTGGCGCGCGGCGTCTTGATCCTCAGCGAAGGGCACAAGAGATCAACTGCCGCACCGATAAGCGGAGAATCAAGACCGACGGCAAGCGCGATCGAAGCGTTTACGGGAATGAAGGCAGGTGCCGACGGACTCGAACTGTTCCCACCCTGAAGTGCCCCTGAGCGAACTGAAAAATCGCGCCCGTTCGTTGCGTATGCTCGTTAAAAATTGGGCGATAGACGGCAAGTCGTCACATCCGATATGACTTGCGGCGAGCGTAACAACGATGGTATAGCCTTGCCGAGACTTGGAAATCCTCGTCTTCGGCGCCACAGTAGCCGTTTTGTCGTCCGCGTAAACAAGCACCTCGTGCCGGTTACCGGCCTGTTTCACCAATTCGATCGAGTGCGCGTGGGAAAACACGATCCCGATATGCCGCACTTTGCCTGAGCACGGTATAATCACGATTTTCACGATAACGGCGTAAAAATGAGCAGAACGGCGAAAATCTCGCGCAATACTTCGGAAACCCGCATCAATGTAACACTTGATCTCGACGGCAGTGGCAAAGGTACGCTGGAAAGCGGCATCGGCTTTTTCGATCATATGCTCGAGCAGATCCGCCATCACGGGCTTTTCGACCTCGATATGCACGTACAGGGCGATCTCCATATCGATTGTCACCACAGTGTCGAGGATAGCGGCATCGCCTTGGGAGAGGCCGTATTCGTCGCGTTGGGAGACAAAACGGGGATCACCCGCTACGGACACAGCTACGTCGCCCTCGACGAAGCACTCTCGCGCGTGGTGATCGACTTTTCCGGTCGCCCCGGCCTGTACTGGCACGTCGCTTTCACCCGCGACAAAATTGGCGAGATCGATAGTGAAACCTTTTTCGAGTTTTTCCACGGCTTCGCCAACCACGCCCGGGCGACGATCCATATCGACAATCTCCGCGGCATCAACAACCATCACATCGTCGAGACCATTTACAAAGCTTTCGGGCGCGCGTTGCGCATGGCCTGTACGCCGGATCCGCGTGGCGGCGACCGGATTCCATCGAGCAAAGGCACTCTATGACACGGATCGGGGTCATCGATTACGGCATGGGCAATCTGCACAGCGTGTGCAAAGCGTTGGCCCATGTCGCCCCGACAGCCAATATCCGCCTCGTCACCGACAGTGCCGGGATTCGCGCCGCCGGACGTATTTTGTTGCCCGGCCAAGGCGCGATGCGCGGTTGCATGGACAATATCCACGCTCTCGGCATCACCGACGCCTTGTTACGGGCGGCAAGGGAGAAACCGTTTCTCGGCATCTGCATCGGTCCGCAGTTGATGAGCGCCCATAGCATGGAAAACGATGGCGTTGACGGACTGGGTCTTTTCGCTTACAAGGTCGTGCGCTTCGCAGAGGATTTGCAGGATGGCGATACCAAGATCAAAATTCCCCAGATGGGCTGGAACAGCATCACCCAGACCCGCCCCCACCCGCTCTGGCACGGTATCGCGACAGAAAGCTATTTCTACTACGTGCACAGCTATCATCTCACTCCCAATGACGACACCATCGGCGAAACTACCTACGGACTGACCTATCCGGCGGCCATCGCGCGCGCGAACCTCGCCGGCCTTCAGGCGCATCCCGAGAAATCGAGCCAGGCGGGACTGCGCTTTCTCGCCAATTTCGTGGCCTGGCAACCGTGACCGGGTCGCCTCCCCCGCCCATCGCGGCGATGATGCCAGGGCGCCGGCAAATCGCTAGGAAAAGGCGCGAAGAGCGAAGGATCGAAAAAGCCCGGCGATTGCCTCGAGCGGACATCGCCGTAGAAAGCGGACAGACACTCAAAAATCATGAATCCTCCCTATCCGCCGCCCAGTTCAGCAAGCTGCGGGGAACCTTTGTCGCCTCGTCATCCATTGAAGTCATCATGGAACGAGAGAAAAAAGCAGAAATTCTCGCTCCGATAGCGATCCGCCTCTTACGAGGGAAAAATGCGAAGAATCAGAGAATCTCATCGCATCGACGACTGCAGTTTTACCAAGGGAAGCGGCGATCGCCGGTTTGCCCGCCACAGGCGGCGGCATCCAGCGCCGGTGAAGAAACTCGGTGAACGCGGACAAAGACACGGCCCGCCCGTTTCGCCCCTACCATCGATCATCCAAAGAAGGAGAAAAACCGTGCTACCCATCCCCGCAATCGATCTGAAAAACGGACAGTGCGTACGCCTCAAGCAGGGGCGCATGGAAGAAGCCACCGTTTTCTCCGCTAATCCCGTCGAGATAGCAAGGCTCTGGGTCGAACAGGGCGCTACCCGGCTTCATCTTGTCGATCTCGACGGCGCGTTCGCCGGCACTCCGCGCAACGCCGACACGGTCGCCGCGATCGTGAAAACATTCCCCGGAATTGTCATTCAGCTCGGCGGCGGTATCCGCGACGAAGCCAGCGCAAACGATTACTGGGATCTCGGTGTTTCTCATTGCATCATCGGCAGCAAGGCAGTTTCCGATCCACAATCGGTCATGACGCTTGCCGCCAAATACCCCGGGAAACTCATTCTCGGCATCGACGCGCGAAACGGCTACATCGCAAGCGAAGGCTGGGCAAAGCTTTCCTCGATTCGCGCGAGCGAACTTCTCGCGCAATTTCGCGGCGAACACTTTGCCGCGATCATCTACACGGATATCGCCCGCGACGGCATGATGGACGGTGTGAATATCGAGCAAACTCGCGCGCTGGCCGCGGCGAGCGATATTCCGGTTATCGCCTCCGGTGGCGTTTGTTCGCGACAGGATATCCTCGCCCTATGCGCGGCGAAACCGCCCATCTATGGCGCAATCATCGGCCGCGCCCTTTATGAAGGCGCTTTCACCTTGAAAGAAGCGTATGAAATCGCCGCTTCCTCGCGATAAAACAAACAGCGCCCGCGCATTTTTTCCCGCGCCGTGCCTGACCAGAGAGCGCCGACGCCCTCTTGTGCCCTGGCTCCCGCCCTCTCACCCTGCTATCGGAAAACAAAAATAGCCTCTAAAATAAACGCAACCTGTACCGGTCAGTCAAAGGATAGGCGGTGAACCTCCCTGAACGCTTGAAAAACACCCTGCACCGACGTTTTCCCGCGCTTGTCGCGCCGAGAAACGAAGACACGCACAAAGGAAGCTATGGCACTGTCGCGGTGGTCGGCGGAACGACCGGCATGAGCGGCGCAGTCTGCCTCGCCACCAGCGCGGCGATGTACATGGGCTGCGGGAAAAGTTTCGCCGTTTTCTGTCAAGCGCGTCTGCCCTTCGCGATCATCCCCGGTCATCCCGAAATCATGCTGCGAATCGCCGCCGATATCGCCGATCTTCCGCAATCCGTCGTATTCATCATCGGCTGTGGTATGGGCGTCTCCCCCTCGACGCGGAAGCTTTTACAAGCCCTCGCAACCGGCATGACAAGCCCACTGCTGCTCGATGCCGATGCGCTCAATCTTCTCGCCGGAAACCATGCCCTCGTCACAACGTTGGCCGCCTTGCAAGTGACGAAAATACTGACGCCGCATCCGGCGGAAGCGGCAAGGTTGCTCGACACGACGACGGCAAGCATACAAAAATATCGTGAAACCTGTGCCGGGCGGCTTGCGGAAAAATATCGCGGATGGATCGTCCTCAAGGGACATCATAGCGTGATCGCGTCGCCGCAGGGAGAAATCACGGTAAACGATTCAGGAAACGCCGGACTGGCCACCGCAGGCAGTGGTGACGTATTGAGCGGCATGATCGGCGGTCTCCTCGCCCAGGGACTGCCACCGTGCGAAGCTGTGTGTGGCGGGGTGTGGCTGCATGGCGCAGCGGCGGAATACCTAGGGCAGGGAATCGCTCTGCCGGGACTTTTGGCCGGAGAAATCGCCCCTGCGGCAAGAGCCCTGCGCCAGAGCGCTACGCAAGGCTTTGCCTGTTGACAGATTTTTTCTCACTTTTGCAGGTTCAGATAAAAGTGAGACTATTTTGAACTGAAAAATTGGCTATCCTGTGACGGCTGAAAAACACAGGAGCTAACCGATGCAGATCAAAATCCTGCGACTGAAATCATCTAACCGCTTTCCTGTTGCCGATACCAGAAGCGAGGAAGCCAGTGCCCGCCTGAAAAAACTCAAGCTGTTCGATCGACTGAAAGCACAGGGCCGCTCTGTCGCCCTGTCCCTGCAAGCGATTACCTGGTCGAAAGCCACCTACTACCGTTGCTTGAAACGGTATTGGCAACAGGGGATTCGCGGCCTGGAAGCGCGCAGTTGCCGCCCGCAAAAGCTTCGTCAGCGGCAGGGGAGCAGGCAACAGCGGCAAGCTGTCCTTCCCCTACGCAAGCGAACCCCTCTCTGGGGAAAACGCAAGATAGGGAAGGTGCTGTGTCGCGACCCTGATTTTGCATCGAGCATCAGCAAGGTTAGCCGCATCCTCGAACCCCTCGTCGCCTCAGGTCGTGTGCAGCGGCTCGCCTTTTCACGGCCGCGTAAAGCCTAGGGAACCTGCGAATAAGTCCGCAGCATGAGACAATCAATACTCTGATGTGCTGAGGACTATCCATGGATCACCAACTCTCCTTCGCTGACAGCGAGTTCAACAACAAGCGTCGCCAAACCCGCAAAGAGAAGTTTCTCGGTCGCATGGAAAAACTGATTCCCTGGCAGCGACTTGAGTCAGTGATTGATCCTCACTATCCAAAGGCCGGTAAGGGTCGCAAGCCTTATCCATTACCAACCATGCTGCGCATCCACTGCATGCAGCAGTGGTATAGCATGAGCGATCCAGCCATGGAGGATGCGCTCTATGAAATCGCCTCTATGCGCTTGTTTGCAGGCCTCTCCCTGGATGGCGCGATACCCGATCACACCACCATCATGAACTTCCGCCATCTACTGGAACGGCATGGCTTAGCTCGCCAAATATTCAACGAGGTCAGCACCTGGCTGAGCGAAGCTGGCGTGCTGATAAAAGAAGGAACACTGCTGGATGCGACTATTATCGAAGCCCCCAGTTCCACCAAGAATAAAGCTGGTGAGCGTGATCCTGAGATGCACCAGACCAAGAAGGGTAATCAATGGCACTTCGGTATGAAAGCCCATATCGGTGTTGATGCCAGAACAGGGTTGACGCACAGCTTCACCACTACCGCTGCTAATGAGCATGATCTCAACCAAGCTGAACACCTTCTTCACGGCGAAGAAGGCTTTATCTTCGCTGATAGTGGTTATCGTGGCGCAGATAATCGTGAAGAGCTCGAAGAAGTGGAGGCCGACTGGCACATTGCTGAAATCCCTAGCAAGGTCAAAGAGCTGAAAAACATCCACGAATCAATAAGGTCCAATTGAAGACCGAATACCTGAAAGCCAGTATCCGCGCCAAGGTTGAGCATCCGTTCCGGATTATCAAATGCCAGTTTGGCTTTACCAAGGCTCGTTATCGCGGATTGATGAAGAACGACAGCAAGCTGGCCATGCTGTTCGCGTTAGCGAATGTCGTGCGCGTGGATCAGATGCTGCGAGCGTAGTACAAGTCCGTCTGTATGCTGATGAATCGGCATACAGGCGGTAAGAAACGACCAATAATCGCGCGGCTAAGCCGTAAATGCAGCTTGATCGTCGGAATGAGTTAGAAGACGAGACTTATTCGCAGGTTCCCTAGGCACCGGTGCCAGCGAGCCTGAAAGATTCTCTATCAACCCAATCCATCAATTCCCGGGACTGAAAATCTAGGTGAAAAAATCAAAGACCACTTGCCTGTGGCAGCAAAACACTGCCTAGATCAGGAAACGGAGGACTCGATCGCCGTAAGCAGCGCGTGTATTTTCCCTGCATCAATAACGGTACGCCCAGCCGTATCATCATCGTTGCCCGCGGTTACTTTGCAGGAAGCATGTAATTCCATGGCCGCGGTCACATGGATCAGTTCCGCGGCGTTTTCGCTGTTTATGCCGCTTCCCGGCAAAATGACGATGCGACCGCCCGCCTGGAGGATCAAACGCTTGATTTGCTGCCGTCCGGCGAATGCCGTTGCCTGCCCGCCACTTGTCAGGATGCGATCGAAACCGATTTCTATTGCACTCTCGAGCGCCGTCGTTTGCTCCCGTACCCCGTCGAAAACACGGTGCAGCGTCGTTTGCAAGCCCTCACAACAAGTCATGAGATCGCGCAAGGCGGCTGCGTCGAGATCGCCCGTGTGCTCCGCCACCCCGAAAACGACACCGGCGGCTCCCTGTTCACGTGCCAGCGCGATCTCTTCTTTCATGATCTCGATTTCAACCGCCGAATAGACAAAATCTCCCGGTCGCGGTCGTATCATGACCATGCACGGCGCCGGCACTTCGCGAAGACGGAAAAGCGCGCCGGGCGTCGGCGTCAAACCGTCGAGGCACAAAGACGAGCAATACTCTATCCGATCCGCGCCCGCCCTCGCCGCAAGCAGGGCATCCTCGAAATTTTCCACGCAAACTTCAAGCCGTCGCGCCGCCATCACGCGCCACCTTCACTATCTTCCGGGGTATGCAGCAGAGCGGCACCGCGAAGCCCGCCATCACGACAATATTTTCCCGGGACGATCAAAGGCCGATCATATTGACCAAGCGCGCGCGCGCGGACTTCGCTGTCGATTTCCGCGATCAGGCCGCTTTCCGATGCCATGCCACCGCCCACCGGAACACAATCCGGATCAAGGACATTGATCATCAAAGCGAGTTCTCCGGCAATCAGATCGACGAAAATTTCAACCGCCCGACCGGCAAGCGTTTCCCCGGTACGCCATGCCTCGGTGATCTCGACACTGGAGAGAGGCTTGCCGCCGATCTGTGCGTAAATGGTTTCCAGACCGCGTGCCGCCCCCCAGGGGTCGAGACAACCGCTGCGCCCGCAACCACAAGCAACCGGACTTAGCCCATGGCGCATCAAGGCTCCGGAAACATCGTTCCCATGTCCCCATTCGCCACGAAAACCGCTGTGCCCGCCGATGAAATCGCCATCGAAGATGATGCCGCCGCCGACACCGGTGCCGAGAATGATGGCAAAGACGGTACTTGCTCCCTTGGCGACCCCACTATGCGCCTCGGCCAAGGCAAAACAGTCCGCGTCATTTTCAATGCGCACCGGGCGATTGAGGATTTTCGCGACTTCCGCGGCGAAGGCCCAGCCCTTTATCGCCGGAATGTTGGCTGAAATTACCGCCCCCGTCCGCGGATCGATCCCCCCGGCAAGGCTGACGCCGATCGCGGGCGCGGCGCCGAATCGCCGATCCGCCGCAACAATCAGATCGGTGATCGCACCTACAAACGCGGGGTGATCGTTTGCCGGGGTCGCTACTTTGCTGTGCGAGACCATTTCCCCTGCCGCATCGAACGCCGCGAACTCGATCTTCGATCCACCGATATCGAATGCGTACTTCACTTACTTTTCTCCTTGAACAAGGATCGCCCCGGCAAAGGCGAAACCGCCTTTGTCGCGTCGTTTGCAAACGACGCGGCTTTCCACGCGTCACGCGCCCTCTTGTACATGAGCTTTTGTGTCGAATAGTTGGCGACCACGATATATTTCTTCTTGGTAATAGTCAACGCGAAATATCGACACGAAACAGAAAGGCGACAATTGTTCTCGCCTGTCGCCGCTTCGTCTTCCGCCTGATTGGGCGACAATCGCCGCCGGCGCGAAGGGGCTCGACATTCGACGTTTTTCGCGCGTAGCATCATTGTCTTATGCGCTGCAAACGCGCCCGGAGGCGGGCGCTTCCGTGGCGGCAGGGACAATGCCTTGGCGACGCTCATGCCGCGGCCCGCGCCCCACGGTCAGGAGGCGCGCGCAAAAAACGAACCGTTACCGCCGCGGCGGCAACGCTGTTCGTCATAGGCTTTCTTTTGCCGAACAAGCCGGTGGCCATAGGCGAAAAAATTCGAATCGCGCCCTTATACCGTGGTGATCACTTCCGCTTGCCGCTGTTGCGGGCCGGACATATCCTTTTTCCAAACCCAATAGGTGACGGGACCGCGGCAATCGAGACTGACGACTTTGTGATTGTCGTCTCTGTCGATGGCGTGGATGGTGACGCCTGCCCCATAGGCCTCTTTAAGATACTGAAGATCGGCGATCGCTTCATAGACCGCATCCTCCAAAGAGGCGCCCATTTTCAAATGCATGACGACGGTGTGCGCACTCACGCAGCGAATGCTCATTTCTCCCGTGTGGGTGCAAGCACAGGCGCCATAACGGCTGTCGGCGTACGCGCCCGCTCCGATGACAGGACTGTCGCCCAACCGTCCGGGATATTTCCAGGCCCATCCCGAAGTCGAGGTCGCCGCGCTGATCTTCCGTGTCTCGTCACGTGAGAGAAAAACCGTGGTATCGCGGACGCGCTCCGGATCGCTGGCGCCGTTGGCGAGCGCGGCGAGCGGCAGATCGGGGAAGCGTTTTCTCTGCTCTTTTGTCATCGCTTTTTCGAGCATCTCCCGCCATGTTTTTTGCGCGTCGGCAATCAGGTTATCCCCTTCCAGTGCCGCGATTTCCCTGGCGAAAAGGGCCGCGCCTTCGCCGACGAGAATTTCATGTTTGAGATCGCGCATCACCCGGAACGCAACTTCGACCGGGTGGAGAAACCCTTTCAGCGCGCCAACCGCGCCCGTTCGCAAGGTGTCACCATCCATGACGCAAGCGTCCAACTCCACCTCCCCCAACAGATTCGGCCATCCCCCGTACCCGACCGTTCGAACCCGCGGATCCGCCTCGACCCGTTTGATCCCTTCGATGATCGCCCGTAGCCCGTCCTCGCCTTGACCCAAGCGCGATACCGCTTCGTCGATCCCGGGATACCCTTCGCAATTTGTCAGAACAATCACGCGCGCATGCCTCCTTATATTCTCTGTTGCGTGTCGATATCGAAGAAGTGGAGTTTCTCGAGGTCGGGCATCAGTCTCGCCGTTGTTACATAGGCTTGCCGGCTGTTACCCGTTTTCAGCCACAATGATTGATTTTCTCCGAAGCTTACGGAAATATTGCACTCGGCGCCATGATATTCCGCGTAGTCGAACCTGACCGCAACACCGCGTTCGCAATCGCTTGCGACAATTTCGAAATCTTCTGGCCTGATCCCTAAACACACTTTGTGCCCGTGGTAGGCGGAGAGACCGGGATAGCGCGATTCGGGAAGCTGCCAGTGAACCTCCTTTCCCGAACGGATCGTGATATGGCCGCGCGCAACCGCGACATCGACGTCGATAAAATTGATCACGGGCGAACCGATGAAAGCGGCGACGAATTTGTTGACCGGAGATTCATAGAGTTCTCTGGGGCTGCCGATCTGCTGCACGACGCCGCAATCAAGAACCACCACCTTGTCCGCCATGGTCATCGCTTCTATCTGGTCGTGGGTGACGTAGAGAATGGTGGCGTCGATTTTCCTGTGTAATGCGAAAATTTCGCGACGCATCCTGCCGCGCAGCTTGGCGTCCAGGTTGGAAAGCGGCTCATCGAAGAGAAAAACTTTCGGGCGACGCACGATCGCCCTTCCGAGCGCCACCCGCTGACGCTGCCCCCCCGACAGTCGTGCGGGCTTGACGGCCAAGAAATCGCCGAGGCCGAGCATGGCGGCGATATTTTTGACCGTGTCGTCGATCACCGCTTTGTCGATTTTGCGTATCTTCAGGGACAGCGCCATGTTCTGATACACCGTCATATGCGGATATAGCGCGTAATTCTGGAACACCATGGCAACATCACGATCTTTGGGCAATGCATCGTTCATCCGGCGTCGATCTATGACGAGATCCCCGGCGGTGATTTTTTCCAACCCCGCGACCATGCGCAACAAGGTCGATTTCCCGCAGCCGGATGGACCGAGCAAAATAACGAACTCCCCTTTTTCGATGTCGAACGTCACCTCTGCGATCGTTTCATCGGGATTTCCCTTGTATCGCTTGCACAGTTTTTTGAGTTCCACATAGGCCATGTTCACTCTCCGAGCGCGATCGCGCGGCAAATTGCGCTTAACAGCAACGCGCCATACCCGGTGGCCGCTTTGTCGTAGAGCCGTCGATGCGGCATATCATGCGTCATCGCCGCGCTGTCGATATGAATCCACTTTTGTTCGTCTCCGACAAAGTGGGCAAGGAAGCTCGCCGCGACCGAGGCGCTGCCATGAGGGTCTTCACTGCCATTTTTCAGATCGGCATACTCGCTTTTCAGCACGGTGTCGAACCATCCGCCAATCGGCAGCGGCCAGACCGGCTCCGCACAAGACAGCCCCGCGGATCGCGCGCGCGCTTCGAGTTCATCGCTCGTTCCCATCAACGCAGAAAAGCCTTTCCCCAAAGCAACGCCCGCGCCACTTGTCAAAGTCGCGATATCGATCAAATAATCGGGGCGATACGTGCGCTGGGCATAATAAAGCAGGTCGCCCAAAACCATGCGGCCTTCGGCGTCGGTGGAAATGATTTCGACACTGTGACCGGAGAGCATGGTCACCACGTCGCCCGGGCGCGCCGCCCGTCCGGAAGGCATGTTCTCGACCAGACCACACAGGCCGATGACGGCAACGGGAAGAGCGGATCGAGCGATGGCGTAGAGGGCGCCGACCACCGCCGCGGCGCCTCCCATGTCTAGTTTCATCGTGCTCATGCCTTGCGAGGCTTTTATGCTGATGCCGCCGGCATCGAAGGTGACCCCCTTGCCGACAAGGGCAATGGTCGCCACCGCCGAGGCGGGGGTATACTCAAGGATAAAAAGCTTTCCCTCCCGTTCACTGCCCCGGGAGATGGCGAGCAATCCGCCGAAACCCAACTCCCGCATCTGCGATTCAACGAGCACCTTGAAATCGACATTCGCAAAAGAGATTGAAGAAACGGCTTGCACGAAGGTTTCAGGATAGAGAACATTGCCTGGTTTGTTCATCAATTCTCTGGCGTAGACTTGAGACTGGGCATTGACGACACCTTGCCGATGCGCGGCGATAAGAACTTCTTCGTCGCAATCGAGCTTGACGCTATTTATCGACGGGGTCAATTCCACGTTCGGGCAGTGGCGGTAGCGATACCCGGCTAAAGAAAGTCCGAAACTCAACCATTCCACCCAAACGGGCAGCGCGATCCTGTGTGTGAGCGGTGGGGCGATGGTGATGAACAACCGGCCAAAAGGATATTTTCTTGCCAACTCGTATCCAATATCCTGAATATCGGCGACACAATAGTTCGTTTTTCGATAGCTGATCCGATGTTTTTCCTTTTCAAGACAGGCTTTAAGCCCTTCATTCTCACCGAGGGCAAGAAGAACGCTCTGCTTGGCTGATAAATCCAAAGACTCGATGGTATAGAAAAGCGTGGTCATTTTTATCCTTTTATCGCACCTTCGGTAAGACTTTTCATCATCCTTTTCGAGAAAAGGACAAACAGTACCAGTAATGGAAGCATCGCAAGAAAACTGCCTGTCATGAGCAAATTCCATGGGGTCGCCGTCGCCCCGTTCAAGGAACGCAGCACCAGGGTGATCATTTGTTTGTCCGGCGTTTGCAGGGCGATTAAAGGCAACATGAAATTATTCCATGCCGCAACGACAACCATGATGGCAACCGTCATCAGCGGGGAACGCATCATCGGCAATGCGATCCGAAAAAAGATCTGCAACTCGTTCATCCCATCGATTCTGGCGCTATCCAGAATTTCTTCGGCAATGGCCGAGGCGACGAATTGCCGCACCAGAAACACACCGAATATATTGACGCCGGCAGGCAACCAAATAGCGGACAAGGTGTTAATGAGATCAAGCTTCTTGATGATCAGAAAATAGGGAACCAGGTTGATGACGGTAGGGATCATCATCGTCATCATCAACAGGGCAAAGAGAACATTTTTCCCTTTGAACCGGTAGATGGCGAATGCGTACCCGGCGGCCGCCGAGACGAAAACGGCATTCACGGTCGAAAGGGAAGTGACGACAAAAGTATTGATCATCGCCTGAGCGAAGGGGACTTCCTGAGAGAGCTTTCGATAATTGATGAAAAACTGATCTCCAAAAGCGAGCGACATCCCCATAATCGAGGCATTATCCTGGGTCGCGAGAAGCGCCGACCAGAAGAAGGGAAAAATGGAAAGAAACGCCAATGCGGAAACAAAAATATACACAAGAATCCGGGCAATATCCGCTTTCCTCTTTTCCTCGCCAACCCGCGATAAAACACTTGAATTCACGGAGCCCCATGCCTCCGTTTTAAGCCCTGTTTACCGAATAAAAGAAAGAACAACGCGCTGAAAAGGGAAATAATCAAAAACAAAATCCAGGCGATCGCCGACGCCGTCCCCATATCACTGAAATCCCAACCCATTTTGTACAGATATAAGGAAACCGTCATTCCCGAATCAGCGATACCACCTGTCCCATGAGTCAGCATCATCGGTTCTTCGAATATCTGCATATTGCCGATCATCGTCATCAAGGTGGCGAAAAAAATATAGGGCACCAGGAGGGGAATGGTGAGATATCTGAATTTCTGCCATCTATTGGCGCCGTCAAGGGCGATCGCTTCGTAGAGTTCTTTGGAAACCGCGGTCATGCCCGTCATATAAATGACGGTATTGATTCCCGTGTACTTCCAGGTCACCTGATTGGCGATGGTCAGTCTGATCCAATCGGCGTCGAAAAAGTCGATAGGCAACGCCTCGAGGAGCGCGGGTAAATGTAAGAAATGCCCAAGCGAGTCGAGGCCCGCGTTGACGACGCCAAAGGGAGAAAAAACGTTGAAAACGACGAGACTCACCGCAACACTTGAGGTAATGTAAGGCAAAAAAACAGCCGCCTTGAAGAATTCGGCGCCACGGGTGATGACCTGCAACAGAAAATAGGCGAGCAGAATCGCGAGCACATGTTGGCAGAGCCCTGAAATCAGGGAAATTTCCACGGTATTGTAAAGCGAACGCCAAAAGACCTCATCGGTCAACGCATAACGATAGTTTTCCCAACCGACATACGCCATCGAAGACAGACCGCGAACCGGATTCCACGCCTGGAAAGACAGAAAAGCGGAAAATATAATGGGAAAGACATTGAACACCATGTACAAGAGCAAAAAAGGCGTCAACAATATATAAGCGACTCTATGGTCATAGACCATCCGTTTACAATACTTCATAACAGACATCCCAATCATCGCGGATAACAATCGGGAAACGTGATCTTTTCTTTATCGAATCTCTTTGTCATAAATTACGCATTCTTCGCTGCAACAATCTATTGGCCGCTTGCAAAGTGGCATCGATATCGGCATTTTGAGAAATGATTTTCTTGATCGCATCATTCAAAATGGTGTTGGCGATATTGTCCACCGATGAAGAAGCGTACGGTTTGATGTTGTTGACAATTTGCGTGTAGTATTGCATCGAATGCTGACCACCGAGAATGTCACTGGGGCGGTCGAAGAAAGGATCGTCATAAACCTCGGTTCGTGCCGGCAGCGTCCCGGCGACCCTGGCGATATCGAGGACGTTTTCGTCACGCATCAGGAATTTCAAAAACCGCCACGCCGCTTCTTTGTGTTCGCTTTGCGCGGGAATCGAAAACACCGTTCCGCCGGCGTTTGTTTTGACGTTTGTCGGGATGGCGGAAACACGCCACAACCCCGCCTTGGCCCCTTCGGGGTCGTATTCCTGGATGATACGGCCTTCGATCCACGGTCCATCGATATCGGCGAACAATCTGCCTTGGCGATACAATTTGATGAATTTCTGATCATTGGACGCGCCATCCAGCGCAGCAACCAAACCTTCTTTATATAACGTCTGGCAAATCTTGACCAGCGCGGTGATTTCATTCGACGCCAGATTCGGCTTTCCGTCTCGCAGATATACCGGGCGACCCGGTCCGTTATTGCTCCCTACTACCAGTGGGTTGATCAAACTGGTCGCCGCCGGAAGGACGTAGGCGTCTTTCTTCGTTTTGAGTTGGCGGGCAAAATCGATAAATGAATCCCAGCTTTGGGTTACCTCGTCGATGCTTGCGCCGAGCAAATCGAGCAGATCTTTACGGTACGCCATGACCACCGGCCCTGTGTCGTAGGGCACGCCAAAAATGTCCCCCTGCCCGTTCGATGACAGGGTGATCATGGAGCGGTCGAATGCCCAACCGGTTTTATCGATCTCATAGGGGGGCGAAGACAGGTCAGTGAGTCCGCCGGCATCGATGAAAGTGCCGAGTTTGATCGTCGAGATGCTAACGACATCGGGCGCGCCTTCACCGACCGACAAGGCAATGGTGAGTTTATTATGGCAATCGGTGAATCCACAGGCAACGGCATTGACCTCGATATCCGGATTCTTTTTCTCGAACGTATCGACCATTTTTCCGACATAGGGTTTCGGTAAATAATGTGAAAAAACGATTTTCTCTTTCGCCGCGGCGCATGGTGTTGTCATGGCCATACCCGCTAAAGCCAAGACACTGATAATCGCTTGTTTTCTCATAGCGTTCTTCCTCTAAATTTTTCATATGTTATCTATCGTTAGATTAGCAAAATCTTCGGCGACCGAGTTTTCCATCTTTTAATGTCCGGGATCAAAAACGTTTTGCGCTTTCCCGAGCCAGCATCTTCTTTTACCATCATCGAAGATAATCAATGAAATCGGAGGACAAAATTATTCCGCCTGTTCCGTGGGGGGCACGCGCGCCTAACAAGAGCATGCGCCGGAGATCCCGCCTGCAGGCGATCTTTTCGATTCCGCTCGATGCGAAACAACGCTAAAGAGGGAAAA
The DNA here is from genome assembly GCA_965277745.1 of Cardiobacteriaceae bacterium. Taxonomy (GTDB): domain Bacteria; phylum Pseudomonadota; class Gammaproteobacteria; order Cardiobacteriales; family Cardiobacteriaceae. Next base: position 1,408,986 of record OZ255837.1, on the reverse strand, counting down.
ACCGAAGGCCGTGATCGCCTTTTCCATGTGCAAGTCATCGACCGATGAGCATGTCCCGGCCAGAGAATGGGGGGCGTTCAGATAAAAATACACAATGACAAAAAACAGGCTTTGGTGATTTTTTGACACGCGCTTTCGCATTTGCCATTCTTTACGCAGCGTCCGTATCAAAGGAATGTCACCATGCAATTGTATCTCAGCAAAACATCGCCGTTCGCCCGTATCGTACTGATCACCGCGCTGCGCGGCGGACATGACGATCTCACCTTACACATCGTCGATCCATGGGAAAATCTAGGCCATCTGGAAAGGGTCAATCCATTTTCACAGATTCCCGCCTTGATTGCCGACAACGGTATCGTCATCAACCACACGCTCGCCATCTGCGCCTATCTCGACGAGACGATTTTTCGCGGCGCCCAGGCGGCGCACATCGCTGGCTACGCTTTCACCGTGATGGAGCAGTTCGCCAAATATTTCACTTTGCGCTATCGTGCCGGTCAGCTTCATGGCGCACCGCATCCGCACATCGCCCGCGCACTCAAAGCGCTGCGACGCGCCCTACCGCAGGCGCCCAATCTGAAACCGGAAAGCGAAGACTGGGGACAATATCTGCTCGCAGTCGCGCTTGATTTCGCAAACCGCGACCGCGATCTGCGCGAACACGCTCTAAGCCGGGGACAACATGAGGCTTTACAACGCTTCGCGGAAAAACCGTTGATGAAGAAGACGACGGCAGACAATCTGGAGAAAAATCCGAAAACCGCGGCAGATTTGTAAAGCGCCGCCTTACGAAGCAACCTAATCCACCGAATCCGCTTTTTGCCGACCTTCCGGGCAGCGTGGCTTGGTCGGTGAAAGGAAAAGGGCAAAATCGCGGCAGGTTATAGCGTACCCAATTAATTTTGATTATACTTTCTGGATGAGGTATTCAGTTGATTTCCGCCGTAAAGTCTTATCTGTCCGTGAGAAGGAAGGCCTTACAATCGCCCAGGTAGCGGCGCGTTTCAATATCGGTGTTGCAAGTGTGGTGCGTTGGCTAAAGCAGCTTGAGCCGAAGGTTCACGGTTTTCGCCACCGCAAGATCGATAGGGATGCCTTAAAAGAAGTGAACACACGCCAAGCCATTGAATATGCAGGCCACACAGCACTCTTCTTGCCGCCTTGTTCACCAGAGCTAAACCCCATCGAGAAGAAACAGGCGCAGACTAAAGCTTCAAGAAGAAAAATGACCTGCGATAGAGACCAGCTCTTTCAAATTGAATCATTGTTATTTGGATAGGCTATAAACCACACTTGGGACTTTGCCCAAACGAAGCGATCATTTCCGCTTCATATTGACCTTGTGGATGGCATTGCCGGCGACGGCGAGGGCCGCTTCGTGAACAGCCTCTGAAAGGGTCGGATGGGCATGGACGATCCGCGCGATATCCTCGCCCGCGCCATAGAATTCCATCGCGACGATCAGTTCATGAATCATTTCCGAGGCAGACGCCCCGATGATGTGGGCGCCGAGGATTTCATCGGTCTCGGCGTCACAGAGTATCTTAACGAAACCTTCACCCGCGTTCATCGCTTTGGCGCGACCATTGGCGGCAAACGGAAAATCCCCCTTCACATAATCCACGCCATCGGCCTTTAGCTGTTCCTCGGTTTTGCCGATCCAGGCGATCTCCGGATGGGTATAGATCACCGATGGAATGACGTCGTAACGCACATGCCCTGCCTGACCGGCGAGAATTTCCGCCGCCATGACGCCTTCTTCTTCCGCCTTGTGCGCGAGCATCGGGCCACGGACGCAGTCGCCGATCGCGAACACGTCCGCTTCGCCTGTCCGGCAGTGTTCGTCAACCTCGATGAAGCCGCGCTCACCGATCACTACGCCGGTTCCGGCGACAAGATCCGGCGCGGTGTTCGCTCTGCGCCCGACGCATACCAGCAGTTTATCGAATTCACCACTTCGTTTTCCTGATCGGTCTTCATAGATGAGTTTGACGCCGCCGTTTGTAACCGTGGCTTTTTCGACCTTCGCGCCAAGGCGAATATCGAGCCCGCGCTTTTCGAAGGAACGCTGCGCCTGTTTGGCCAATTGCCGATCGGCGATAGCGAGAAAATCATCCATCGCTTCGAAAATCACCACTTGTGAACCGAGCGCCTGCCAGACACTGCCGAGCTCCAGCCCGATCACGCCGCCACCGACGACACCGAGGCGTTGTGGCACGTTGGTGAAGGACAGGGCGCCGGCGGAACTGACGATATGTTCTCCGTCCATCTCGGCAACGGGAATATCCACCGGCAGCGAACCAAAAGCCAGAATCACCCCTTTTTCCGCCTGAATCGGACGGGTGTTGCCGTCATGATCGCTGACCTCCACCACTTTGCCGGGGCGCAGTTTGCCCTTGCCCTTGATCCAGTCGATTCCGTTCGCCTGAAAAAGCTGCGCGATGCCCGCGGTCAATTGATCAACGATCGCCTGCTTGCGCGCGATCATCTTGGCGATATCGAGGGTGAGTTTTTTCGCGCCGATCCCGTGCACCGCGAATTCTTCCCTGGCTTTGTGAAACAGTTCGCTTGATTCCAGAAGCGCCTTGGAGGGAATGCAACCGACGTTCAGACAGGTGCCGCCGAGGCGCTCCATCCCGTTTTCATCCCGCCACATTTCCACACAGGCCGTCTTGAACCCGAGCTGCGCGGCGCGAATCGCCGCCACATAGCCACCCGGGCCACCGCCGATCACCACCACATCGTAATTCTGGCTTGTCATGTGCTTTTCCCTTTACGTTACAGGAACCGATACTTACACCTCGAGAAGTAAACGGGTAGGATCCTCGATCGCGTTTTTGATCGCGACCAAGAACCCGACTGCTTCCCGTCCATCGATCATGCGATGATCGTAACTGAGGGCGAGATACATGATCGGACGGATGACGATTTCGCCGTTCTCCACCATCGGACGCTCGACGATGTTGTGCATGCCGAGAATCGCGCTCTGTGGCGGATTGAGAATCGGCGTGGAGATCATCGAGCCGAACGTTCCACCGTTGGTGATGGTGAAGGTGCCGCCGGTCATTTCCTCGAGGCTCAGGGAAGCGTTTGTCGCTTTGACGGCGAACGCTTTGATCGCGTTTTCGATGGCGGCGAAATCCATTGTCTCGGCGTTGCGCAGAATCGGCACGACCAAACCACGCGGACTGGAAACGGCGATGCCGATGTCCTGATAGTTGTGATAAACGATCTCCTCGCCGTCGATCGAGGCGTTGACCGCCGGCCATTCTCGTAGCGCCGCGACCGCGGCCTTGACGAAGAAACTCATAAAGCCAAGCTTGACCTCGTTCTTGGCCACGAAGCGATCCTGGTAATTCTTGCGCAGATCCATGACCGCTTTCATATTGACTTCGTTGAATGTAGTCAGCATCGCGGTGCCGCTTTTCACCTCGAGCAGCCGCTCGGAAATGCGCTTGCGTAAGCGGGTCATCGCCACGCGCTCTTCAAGACGCGAACCACCGGCGGCAAGATAGCGTTTCATATCATGCTTGGTGACCCGTCCGCCGCGACCGGTGGCGGCGACCTCACTGGTATTCACACCGCTTTCGACGGCTATTTTGCGCGCCGCCGGCGAGGCGCTCTTGTCCTCTTCAGCGGCGCGCGTCTTATCGACAGGCGGCGCTTTTTTTTCGTTGACAGGCGCGGCCGGCTTTTCAGCCGCTTCCATGATCGCCACGACATCGCCACCGACGACGGTCGCGCCATCTTTTTGGATGATTTTCTCAAGGACGCCGCTGATTGGCGCCGGCATTTCCAGAACGACCTTGTCGGTTTCGAGATCGACGAGATTCTCGCCTTCCGCGACATAATCACCGGCCTGCTTGTGCCAGTTGACCAACGTGGCGTCAGCGACCGATTCCGGCAATTCCGGAACCTTGACTTCTGTACTCATATCTTACCTCCCAAATATCAAAATCCTATGCCAGACCGAGCGCTTGTTCGACGAGCGCCGCCTGCTCGGCGGCGTGCACTTTAGCATAACCGGCGGCCGTGGAAGCCGCGCTTGCCCGACCGATATACGACAAAGTTCTGCGTTTGTCGGGGATCGCTTCGCGCAGCGATTCGTAAATCTGATGCCACGCCCCCTGATTGCGCGGTTCTTCCTGGCACCAGATGATTTCGGCATTCGCCGGATAGGCCGCGAGCAATGCCTTCAAGGCATCACGTGGAAACGGGTAAAGCTGCTCGACGCGCAAAAGCGCTACATTGGTGATCTTTTCCTCGCGGCGTTTCTGCAACAGATCGTAGTACACTTTGCCGGCGCAGAGTACGATGCGTTCGCTATTCTCTTTCGCCAGATCGTCTATTTCCTCAATGACTTCGTGAAACTGTCCAGCAGAGAGTTCTTCGAGCGAACTGAGCGCCAGTTTGTGACGCAGCAGTGATTTCGGCGACATCACCACCAGCGGTTTACGGAATTTGCGTAGCACCTGACGGCGCAGCATGTGATAGACTTGGGCCGGCGTCGACGGTACACAAACCTGCATGTTGTTTTTCGCGCACAACTCCAGATGACGTTCCAAACGCGCGGAAGAATGTTCCGGCCCCTGCCCCTCGTACCCATGCGGAAGGAACATGGTCAAACCGCTGTAGCGCCCCCATTTTTCTTCACCGGAGGCGATGAACTGATCGATGATAACCTGCGCGACATTGGCGAAATCGCCGAACTGCGCTTCCCAGATGGTAAGCCCTTTCGGCTCGGTGGTGGAATAGCCGTATTCGAAACCAAGTACGCCGGTCTCGGAAAGCAGGGAATCGATAATGCGTACGGACGGTTGTCCCTCTTCGAGATGCTGCAACGGCAGATAGCTTTCCCCGGTTTTCTGATCGTGAAGCACCGCGTGACGATGGGAAAACGTCCCGCGAGAACAGTCTTCGCCGGACATTCGTATCTGATATCCCTGATCGAGCAAGGTCGCATAAGCAAGATTTTCCGCGGCTCCCCAATCAAGCGGCTGTTCTCCACGCATCATCGCCAGACGACTGTTCAAGAGACGTTTGACAAGCGGATGCAGAGAAATTTCCGTCGGTAAAGCAAAGAGTTTTTTCCCAAGCGCGACAAGGCGCGCCTTGGGAAAAGTCGTCTCAACCGGTAGCGACCAGTCCTGATCGGACAACGCTTTCCATTCCGCTGCCAGCGGATCGTCGCCTTCAATTTCCATGGCTTCGGCAACCCGTTCACCGCTTTCCAAACGGCGGCGATACGCTGCGACGTACGCTTCATAGGTATCTCCATTGATCGTACCTTCCGCTTCCAAGCGGCTCGCATATACTTTCGCCGGTACCTCGTGGGAACGGATTTTTCGATACATCATCGGCTGGGTGGCGGACGGTTCATCCGCTTCATTGTGCCCGAGACGGCGATAACAAACGAGATCGATGAAAATATCCTTCTGGAATGCGAGCACATACTGAGCGGCGATCTCGGCGGCAAATACCACCGCTTCGGGATCGTCTCCGTTGACGTGCACGATCGGCGCCTGAACCGATTTGGCGATATCGGTGCAGTACATCGAAGAACGCGCGTCTTTGAGGTTGGAAGTGGTGAAACCGATCTGATTGTTCACCGCGATGTGAACGGAACCACCTACCTGGAAACCGCGCAACTGCGAAAGCTGTAGACTTTCCTGAGCGATCCCCAGACCAGCCAGGGACGCATCGCCGTGAATCATAATCGAAATGGCTTTGTTGGCGATCTCAAGCAGGTTGTCTTTACCCTCTTGCATCCGGCGGCGTTCGAGGCGGGCACGGGTGGAACCAAGCAGCACCGGATTGACGAATTCGAGATGGGAGGGATTGTACGCCAGGGAAATATCCACGACATGGCCGCAGGTTTCAATGCGAGAAGAAAATCCCATGTGATATTTTACATCTCCGCTGCGGTTGGCCGCTGGTTCCCATTTGCCGTCGAATTCGTCAAACAGTTGCTGTGGTTTTTTGCCGAATATGTTGATCAACATATTCAAGCGGCCACGATGCGCCATCGCGATGCCGATTTCTTCCGTACCGGCGGCAGCGAATGTGTCGATCAGCGTGCGCGCGAGCGGAATCAAGGCGTCGCCGCCTTCGAGGGAGAAGCGTTTTTGCCCGACATAGCGCTTGTGGAGGTATTTTTCCATGCCATCGGCGGCAACCAGTTGTTTGAGCAACGTCCTTTTCCGCTCGTTGTCGAGGCAATAGTGCCCGGCCGGTTCTTCGATTTTTCGCGTCAGCCAGATGGTTTCTTGCTTTTCCCAGACGTGCGCGTATTCGAGCCCGATATGGCTGGCATAGGTATGTGTCAATTTGGCGACCAAATCACGTAATTTCATCGTCTCGGCCGTGAAAGCCCCGTTGACCTTGAAGGCGGTGTCGAGATCGCTCTCGCCGAGGCCATGATAGGCGAGTGAGAGTTGATTTACGCTATGGCGCTTGTGGATGCACAGCGGATCAATATCAGCATGCCAATGTCCACGCAAACGATAGCTTTTGATCAGATTGAGCACGGCGGCCTGTTTGGTGCAGGAATTTCCCTCCGAAACTGCTGGTATCTGCGGCAACATGGCAAATTTTTCTTGTACATCAAGGCGTGAAACCTCGGTCGCTGAATCTGCTTTTATGCTTTGAAAATATCTTTGCCACCGTTCACCGACGGAACAAGGAGCGACCAAGAAATCTTCGTACAATTGTTCAATGTAGGTGGCGTTTCCACCGGAAATTCCTGAACTTTCCAGTTGTTCCTGATATGTTGCAGACATGATTTACGTCCATAGTCGATAAAAAAATTCATTTCGTGACAACCCCACGACCTGAAATTTCCTCAATGATACGCCCGCGCCGTGCGTTACTCAACAAGATTATCGACCAATTTGCCGCGCACAAGCAATCCGCCTGCGCAGGCGAAAAGAAAATCCGCTGTTGCCGCAAATTACCGCCAGGATACGCGCCCATCGCAGGGACGTTGACGAGAAGAGAAAGAGAGGAGAAACGATCGAGAAAAAATAAAACATCCCCGATGGGAGCAAACACCTAGGTCTTGTTGAAACTATTTATTTTAATAAAATTATGTTAATCTCTTTAGATGAAAAGCATTACACAAGAACAATGATCAATGACTCCATCCTTACCTTCCCGTTCAGCGCGGTAAGGTATCGATAGCGAATCCGACCCTGATCAATGCCGTTTTGTATGTCGCTGAGAATGGCTGTAAATGGCGGGCTTTACCCAGAGAATTCGGCAATTGGAACACGATTTACGTGCGTATTCGCCGTTGGGCGGAAAACGGTGTTTTAGACCGTCTGTTCGAAGCCCTTCAGAGACATCACATCATCCGTATCCGCATCGATTGTCTTGGTTTGGATAGCACATCGATCAAAGTGCACCCCGATGCCATGGGGGCATTAAAAAAAACGGCCCACAGTCGATTGGCAAGTCAAGAGGTGGCTTAACCACAAAAATTCATCTGCTATCCGCCAATGACAGATGCGCTCTGAGATTGAGCTTTTCCCCAGGCAATGCGCATGATGGTGTTGAAGGACGAAAGTTATTGTCTGATTGGGTCGATTGGCCACAAAACCTGCCCTTGGTGATGGCTTGTGCTTATGAGGGAGACGAGACGCGCCGACTTGCGCTTGACTTTGGTTTTAAGCCTGTCGTTCCTCCCAAATCAAATCGCGTGAAGTCTTGGCAGTATGACAAAGAGATTTACAAACGACGTAATGAAATCGAGCGTCTTTTTCGCGGATTGAAGGCTTTAGACGGATATTTTCTCGCTTTGAGAAACTGGATATCATGTTCAAAGCATTCATCAAATTTCCCCTTATCATCGATATGATTAGTGTCAATAGGCCCTAGTCATATGGAACTGAAAATCGCTTCATAAATTGATTGAGGAGACATAGACTCTGGGACGTTTGACTATCCCGGAGGGTGTTTTATGCCAGGCAGAAAGGGGCGGCCATCACCGCCATTGGTTTTGAGTTCTGAGGAGCGTGACTACCTTGAGCGTCAGGTTCGGCGACACCGGGCTCCCCGTTCTTTTTCCGATCGATACCGGATGGTCCTGCGTTGCGCCGACGGGCTTTCGAGCAAGGAGGTTGGAGCCGAGCTCGGATTTCACGAGCACACGGTGGGCAAGTGGCGGCGGCGGTTCGTCAAGGATCGTGTGGACGGCCTTCTCGATGAGGCACGCCCCGGCCGCCCGCGCACAGTTGAAGACGATCAGGTCGCGGCGGTCATTGAACGGACATTGCACAGCAAGCCCCGTGACGCCACCCATTGGTCCATCCGTTCGATGGCGAAGGAAACAGGCCTGTCACACACGACGATCCGCCGCATTTGGAATGCCTTTGGCCTCCAACCCCATCGCAGCGATACCTTCAAACTGTCCAGTGACCCTTTGTTCGTCGAGAAGGTTCGCGATATCGTCGGCCTCTATCTCTCGCCGCCCAACCGGGCCTTGGTGTTGTCCGTTGACGAGAAGAGCCAGATCCAGGCATTGGACCGCTCCCAACCCATTCTGCCAATGGCCCCCGGCATCCCCGAACGGCAGACCCACGATTATGTGCGTCATGGCACGACATCGCTGTTCGCGGCTCTCGACGTGGCCAGCGGCTTTGTGATCGGGAAATGCTACAAGCGCCACAGGGCCAAAGAGTTTCTGTCCTTTCTGAAGGAAATCGACGCCAATATGCCCGATGATCTGGATATCCATATCATCATGGACAATTACGCCACCCACAAAACCAAGGAGGTCAAAGCGTGGCTCGCCCGCCGACCGCGCTACCACCTCCACTTCACCCCCACATCGGCATCATCGATCAATCAGGTCGAGCGTTGGTTTGCCGAACTCACCCGCAAACAGTTACAGCGGGGAGCGCATACCTCTGTCAAATCCCTGGAAGCCGATATCACCAAATTCATTCAGTGCCACAACGAGAACCCAAAGCCTTTCAAATGGACGAAATCTGCTGATGAAATCCTGGCCTCCGTCAGGCGCTTTTGCCAACGTGCTGATCAAACATTATGCGGCGAACTTTAGATTCAGGTGACTAGTTGGCTGGGAGTAGGGGCTGTCGACGATGTCCTGACCGGCTCCAGCAAGGCCGATATTCTCTTTGGCGGTGAAGGAGATGATTCGCTTTACGGTGAAGCTGGAGAAGATATTTTGTCAGGCGATATAGGCAATGATTGTCCTTCTGGCGGGGGACGGTGACGATATTCTTGCCGGTGGTCAACGCGATGATCGGTTTGATTGTGGCGCGGGTGATGATGTTATCGCCGGCGATGATGGAAATGATACTTATACTGCCAATACAGGCGATGATATTTATCGCTTCGGCTATGGAGAGGGAAACGATCTTTATAAAGGCAGCGCTGATGCCAAGATCAAAGGGATGGATTTCTTCGTCATGGAAGATGATATAAAGAAAAAAGCGCTTTGGTTTGAAAGTATCGACAATGATTTGGTGGTGAGTTTGCTTGGTTCCCAGGATAGTATCAATTGTGAAGATTTTATCTATGAATCAAGTCCTAAGCGCTATATTCGTGGTTTCCAAGCCGACGGGGAGTTCCTTGATTACAGTGACGTGGATCGCCTTGTCTCCGCGATGGCGGCTTTTGATCGCAATGATGGTCAACCCACTTACGGTGTGACGGCATTTGCGTTACCTGAAAGCCTGCAACTTGCAGTGAACAGTCCATGGCAAGCGGCGTAAAATTAAATGACTCGATAAAGAATAGAAAGAGGAACGCGCGTCCGGCTTTGCCAATGTCCTCATGGTTGCCCATTATTGCCGATCCCGTGATTATGGCACAGTGCAAGCGCTTTGCCTTATGCCCGACGCGCTTCGCAATGGCGTTACGCCGTTTCTTACCAAGGCCTGCGTGCTCAATCCGCCGCCGCGTTGTTCTCGCAAGAGACGAAGACACCTTCACGAGCGGGAGCACTGTTCCTCTTGATGTCCTTTACATAGCGCGCCGTCACCTTTCGCGTTAGATCGCTTGCGATGCGACTTCGCCCGCCGATGTTTCTTGTCGCCTCGACTTTACGCCCCTGAGCCTTCCGCTCACGCGCGGGTAGCTGCTACCGCCGCATGTTTTTTGTATTGAAGCGGTTTTTGTCTCCTCGTGGGAAAATGGCCGCTTTCATAAGGCGAGTGAACAGCGTCGATGGATGGTGTGTGCCCGAAACAACATCGTCAAGGGCATGAAAAGCTTTTTGAGTGGACAGGCTTTGCACGGAGAAAATTCCCTTGGGAAGACGCGCTACAGTTTTCGTGCCGGGAAGATCACAGCGTTGCAAGCAGGGCGCGAACGGCGTTTGCATCGTCAGCCAAGATGGCCTGTTCGAGCAATTTCCGACAACGATTGTAACTGAGTTGGCGTATGCGATATTTCACCGCGGATACCATTTTACCGGAAATCGACAGTTCGGAAAGTCCCATGCCCAGGAGCAAAGGAACGGCTTCGAGTTGTCCCCCCATTTCCCCGCAGACGCCGATTTCGATGCCCGCTTCGCGGGCGGCGTCGGCCGCTTCTTTCATCAGGCGCAGTATGGCTGGATGGAGGCTGTCGTAGAGTGCGGAGATTTTCGTGTTACCACGGTCGACGGCAATGGTGTACTGGGTCAGGTCGTTGCTGCCGATGCTGAAGAAATCGGAAACGTTGGCGAGTTGGCGCGCGATTAACGCCGCCGCAGGCGTTTCGATCATGATACCGATTTTGATCTTGGCGTTGCAGGCGATGCCCTCGCGCTGGAAGCTTGCGGCCTGTTTACGCACTTCCTCGCGTACGAAGGTGATTTCTTCGACATTGCTGACCATCGGCACCATGATCCACAGGTTGCCGTGTGCGGAGGCGCGCAGGGCGGCGCGGATCTGCGCGGTGAAGATGTCGCGCATTTCCCGGTAAATGCGTACGCCGCGCCAGCCGAGAAAGGGGTTGTCTTCCTTGGCGAAGTTCAGATAAGGCAGGGGTTTGTCGCCGCCGATATCGGTAAGGCGCAAAATCACCGGGCGGTCGCCGAGATGTTCGACGACCTGACGATAGGCACGGTATTGCCGCTCTTCCGATGGGGCGGTGCGCGATTCCATGAACAGGAATTCGCTTCTGAACAGACCGATCCCTTCGCTGCCGTTTTGCTCGACAAGATGGAGGTCTTGCGGGGAACCGATGTTGCTGAACAATTTCAGGGTAAATCCGTCGCTCGAGGTGGCTGGTTCGTCAAGAAGTTTCGCGTATTCTTTTTCCAGCGCTTTCTGCTCGATTTTCTTCGCCTCGTAGGAGGCGATGGTCGCGGCATCGGCGTCGAAGATCACTTTTCCGCTGCCACCGTCGACGATCACCGTCTGTTCATCGTTTACCTGAGAGACGATTCCGTCAAGACCCATGACGGCAGGAAGGCCGATGTTGCGGGCGAGAATGGCGACGTGGCTGGTCAGTCCGCCGCCGGAAAGGACAAACCCCTGGACGGTTTTCGGATCAAGTTGCGCGGTTTCGCTGGGGCTTAGGTCTTCGGCGAAAATGATGCATCCCGCGGGCGCCTCGCTAAGCGAGGCGAACGGCAGGTCGTTGAGCGCAAGAAGCAGGTTGTGTTGAAGATCCTTGAATTCCGCGGCGCGTTCCTTAAGGTATTCGTCATCGAGCGCGCGCATGTTCTCGGCGGCCTGGTCGAGATATTTCTTGACCGCGCGGGTAGCCGTATGGGCATGTTCGCCGATCAGTTCACGAATGTCTTTTTCGAATTCTTCGTCGCGCAGCATTTCGATGTGGCTCGCGAAGATTTCCGCTTCTTTTTCCCCTTGGGCGTCGAATACCTGCTGGTAGAGCTGTTTCAGATGGGTTTCGACTTTTTCCTGTGCGTGACGAAAAGCGGCTAGTTCGCTGTCGATCTCGTTGTTGTCGATCGCGGCGGTGTCGATTTTCGCTTCGGCGGAATGAAATGTCCATGCCTTACCGATCGCGATGCCAGGGGATGCGGCAAGGCCTTGGTATTGTTTGCTCATGGGTATTACTCTTCTAGTTCGTCGATATAGGCGGTGATCGCCTCAAGAGCCGCATCTTCGTCTGCCCCGTCGATTTCCACCGTGATCGTGTCCCCCTGACTCAATCCCGCTTGTAGCAATTTCATCAGGGATTTGCCATTGAAGCGGGAGTCGTCTTTGATCAGCGTCACCTGCGCCTCGAATTGATTGGAAAGCTGCACGAGTTGTTTCCCCGGGCGGGCGTGAAGACCGGCTGGATTGGTCAGCGTCACTTGTTGTCGTTTCATAGATCAATGTCCTGAGTTACTATACGATAAGCGGTATTTTGCATACCGCCCCTCTGTCATTTTCACTTATCGTCAGGGGGTTTGTCCACCTGCGAATATCCTTTCGATACCCGGTAAGCGCATTCGCAAGGCATGCCGCTGGGAAGTAGCGGCGCACTCGCGTGTCGATAGCGGCAACCATGTCACCATAACGCATGCAAAGGCCGTGCTCGCCATATCAGGAGAAAAGCGTTTTGTGCTATCGTAGCCTCTTGTGTTGGATAGATCCGAAAGTTACATAGAGAGATCCACCATAAACAAAGAATGATTATTAATCCGGTGTCAATTTACATCTGTATTCATGCGCGCATGAATACAGATGCACGCAAGCTCAGCCCAGAGCAACAGGAACTCCTGAGACAGAAGGCGATACGATTACGCGAGAAAGGCAAAACTTTTCGCCAGATTGGTCAACTTCTTGACGTTCACCCCGACACAGTTGGACGCTGGTATCAGCGCTATGAAGTCGGTGGTGCCGAGGCTATCGCCGTTCAAAAGCGCGGCCCTGAAAATAAGCCGAGGCGACTGACTGAACAGCAAGAACAGCTTGTCATTAAAGCAATCCGTGATCAGATGCCTGACCAGCATAAGCTCGACTTTGCGCTTTGGACACGGCGTGCAATTGCTCAATTGATTAAACAATTCTGGGGTATCGATATCCCAGTTCGTCCGATGGGCGATTACCTTAAGCGCTGGGGTTTTACGCCTCAAAAGCCTTTGAAGAAGGCTTGGGAGCAAAACCCATCTCGCGTTGATGCTTGGCTGAAGGAGGAGTATCCGCAGATCAAAGCTCGCGCAAAGGCAGAGAATGCCCAGATTTTCTGGGGTGACGAAACGGGAATGAAGAATCACACCCAACAGGGTCGGTGCTACGCGCCAAAAGGGCAAACACCGGTGCAGCCTTTGCCAGCGAAGCGAGTATCACTCAACATGATTTCGGCAATCACCAATCAGGGCACTGTGCGATTCATGTTGTACGAATCGACCATGACAGCCAAGGTTCTGAAGAAATTCTTACGCGCGCTGATCGAATCAACGCCTGGTCAGGTATTTCTGATTCTGGATAACTTGCGAGTACACCACGCAAAGGTCGTTAAGCGCTGGTTAGAGCGAAAGACTGTTAAGCGATATCTGGAAGTCTTCTTTCTGCCAGCTTACTCCCCAGAGTTAAATCCGGATGAATATCTACACTGTGACCTGAAAGGCATGGTACATAGTGGCGCAGCGGCACGTTCGGTTAGCGACCTAAAGTAACGTACACGATCCTGCATGTTGAAGCTTCAGCGTCGTCCTGAACGGGTTAAAAAATACTTTGATGCAGAGTCAATCGCCTATGCTATATAGCCTATATAAATTGCCGCCGGGTTAATATATTGTTGTTACAGTTCGCGAGCGGAAGAAAATGACAAGGTGGGACAAATATTACACGGCAGCGCCAAAACGACAGAGGCAGTGCGTCGAGCGATACAACAGAGTCAAGAGAGCATAGCCAGGCTGGCTGGCTGAGCGCCACGACTTAAACCCCAAGACGGTAGCCAAGTGGAAGAAAAGAGATCACGTTTGCGATGCCCCGATGGAGCCGAAAATCCCGCATTCCTCGGTGCCAAGCAACGAGGAAGAAGCAATGATTGTTGCGTTGCGCAAGACGCTGCTGGTCTCGCTCGATGACCTGCTGGCGGTGGTGCGTGAGTTCCTGAACCCGAATGCCTCACGCTCTGGTCTGGATCGTTGCCTGCGTCGTCATGGCGTGGGGAACCTCGGTGACCTCAAAGCAGTGGCGCCCGGCCCAAAAACAGCGCCTTCAAGGCCGATGAGAGCCGTCGCCGTTACCTGTTCGTTGCGATCGACAGGGCAAGCCATTGGGTCTTTATCAGGATCTCCGACAGCAAGACGGCCGCCAACGCCCGGCGTTTCCTGCGCGACCTGGAGCGCGCCTGCCCGATGTGGATCCGCACGGTGCTAACGGATAACGGAAAAGCGTTCAGCGATCGGCTCTTTGGGGTGCGCAAACGTGCCGCGACAGGCGAGCATGAATTTGACAGGCTCTGTGCCGCCCTTGATATCGCGTACCGCCTCACCCCGACAAAGTCGCCGCAGACAAACGGCATGGTCGAACGGTTCAACGGTCGCATCGAAGAGGTGCTGCAAAGCCATCACTTGCGATCTGGAGAGGAGCTGCAAGCCACGCTGCACCGCTACGTGTGGCTCTACAACGAGCAGCTTCCCCAATCAGCTTTGGGCCGGCAGGACGCCATGGCAAACGATGAAGGACTGGCATAAACTCAAGCCTGAGTTGTTCAAGAAACAGCCAGACTACCTCACGGGATGTGATACCGCCTCGGCCTCGGAACGTCGTTTCGCGGCAATGCTTTCTTCCGTTGCGCCGGGCTCCTTCCATAAGACGCCGGCCTCGCCCTTGGTGCCGTATGTCACGCAGATCACATACGTGCGCCACCCTTGTGCCTTCATCAACGCCAGCGCCCCACCGGCACGCCAGACGAAGTCGCCAGGATGGGCCACACAGACCATCAGTGTCTTTTCGTTTTCCATGGATCCTTCCTTCTTAAAATGCTGTCAAAACATTTCTCCGGGCTGATACCGGCGCCAAAAGGAGCGCACGGCCGCATATCGACCGCGCGCATCCTCAGGCGCGATCTGGGCCAATAAGGATTGCTTGACAGGCTGATAGGCAACTTCCGACAGCGTGTAGGCGGTCATCGCCCAAGCAGGACCCATGCCGAATTGCTGACCATTATCACGGTAAAGGCCGACCCCGCGATCAGTGCTCCAACCGAGAACAAAAGCAGTGGGTGGACATGAGCGGTCAGCCTTTGTATCGGCCCCACGCAGAAGATCCCGATCAGATTTGTTTGCAGACGCAGCACGCCGAACATGGAAATACCGGTGACGACAACATGCGCGGAAACGAAGCTGAAGAGCGTTTGATCCGGAAATTCACGGGCAAGTCGCGCGGCGATGTAATAGGCCAGCTGCACCGCGATGCCGTGGTTGAGCATGCTGGCTGCCACATAGAGCATCATCGTTCGGTCGGTGAAAACATCGCGGTACTTGCTGAAGATGTTTACCGCCGCAGTTCCCGCATGAGCCTTGTGCGTCTCACGAAGCCGCGTGGTCACGAGCCAGGCGCTGAGTGCAGAAAATGCCGCGCAGATCGCGGTCAGCGCCGAAAACCCCATTGATTGAAACAGCAGAACACCCAAGATGGTACCGATGCTGCGGCCCAGATTGGTCAGCCAGTAAAGAATCGCGTAGACAGATTTCATCTCTTCCGGCTTGGCTGCATCCAGCGTCACTGCCTCGCCCACCGGGCCGGCGATGGCGTTGAGCGCGGCAACGACGAAGTAGAGACAGAATATCGCTGCAATACCGACGTCGGCCAAAACCGCCAGGGTCAGGAAAACCAGCGCGGCGGTTTTCAAGATTCGGTTGGAAGCAGAATCCGGCGCCGACCGAGCCCATCCTCCCAATGACCACCGTTGAGGCCGAAGAAGGCCGCCGCCACGGCGACCGCCAGCAGTCCCAAGCCCACATAGGTCGCGTCCAGTCTTTGGGTTGCAAAAACCACGAAAAACGGGACGACGAGTCCCTCCAACAGCTTTTCCGCGAAGTGCAAAAAGAACCTGACTTGCAAATCCTTGTTGAATCACATGACAGTAGAGATCATTATGCCGATCCGATCAAGGCCGACAACTTCCGACCGCCTTTGAAAAGGTTTACCCGGTGGTGGGTCGATGCCTTGGCACCATAACCCACCACCTGTCCGCCAAAGACGAAGGTGTCAAGACTTATTTTCATCATTGTGACCGGAATCCAACCGTTGTCGCGCGTGAAAATCGGAAGCTGCACGGGGGAATGTATTCTTGAATGGTGTGGCGAAAGTTGAAGCTCTGATCGATCAGGGTGCTCCAGTCGCTTTCGCTGCAATCCTTGCCGATGCTCACTCCGTCGCCGCAGATGTCGAAGGACTGTTTCAGGACGAAAGCGTCCTTATTCTCGATCAGCAGGTCGCGTAAGGGGCCGGTGGTCCCGCGCCAAGTCACCTCGATGGCATCGTCGCAGATCGCCGCCCAAGGGCAAATCTGCGCGACCAGCGGTAGCTCCTCGACGCTGAATAAATCCCGGTGCCGGGGATCCTGCATGAAGGCGAGACAACGCTTGTTTTCCACGATGACACGGGCGACAAAATGATTCAGAGGCCAATGGACCGGATCCGACACCTCGCAGGCATGGCCGAGTGCGCGCATCGCGTCTGTCATCTCCTGGCTTTCGACATTGCTCTTGCCAGTTTCCTGCACGATCTCCAAGCGCATGGGGCCGTCATCGGGCATCTGTGTGGCAAGAAAGTTCCACAGCGTCATCGTGTAGCCGCAGGGAGAAATCACGGTAAACGATTCGCGAAACGCCGGACTGGCCACCGCCGGCAGTGGTGACGTATTGAGCGGCATGATTGGAGGTCTCCTCGCCCAAGGACTGTCACCAAGAGAAGTCATCCGTGGCGGGGTGTGTCTGTATGACGCGGCGGCGGAATGCCTCGAGCAGGAAATCGCCATCCCGGGACTTTTGGCCGGAGAAATCGCCCCGGCAGCAAGAGCCCGGTGCCAGAGCGCCATGCAGGGCTTTGCTTCCTGACCGATTTTACTTCCAGACGCCGCGACTGTCATTTTACGCAGACTGACGACCGACACGAACGGGGACGATGTGGCCAGCATGCGGGTGATATCGCGACGGAAAAGACAAGAGCACTTTTCCCCTGACAGCGTCACGCGATCCCTCCCTCATACCGGGACTGAACATCTAGGAATCCGGGCCGATTTCATAGTCGATCACTTCGGTTACCTTGTTGTCTTCGTCTACGATCACCACGTGAGGGGCGCTGCTTGCCGCTTCGGATGCCGCCACCCACTGGTAGGTGACGATGATGATCCGCTGGCCGACCTTGCCCTTGTGGGCCGCCGCCCCGTTCAGGCAGATTTCCCCGCGGCCGCCGGCGATGGCGTAGGTGGTCAATCTTTCCCCGTTGTCGAGATTGTACACATCAACCTGCTCGAAAGGGAGAATACGAGCCGCCTTAAGCAACTCGATATCAATGGACAGACTGCCGTGGTATGCCAGATTCGCGCAGGTAATCGTCGCGCCGTGAATTTTGGCGCTCAGGAAAGCTTTCCAGGCCACAAATAACTACCTTTATTTCGATTGTTGATGACAAGGTTTTGCCCTGCCCATAAAAAACCACCCATACCATGAAAAAAGATTCCTCGATGCACTGAAGAATTGGATTGCAAACGGCTTCGGGATCATGCCCCCACGCCGAGCGATTTTTCCGCGCCATTTATTGTGGCGGCAAGGTGACGACGAGGTTGTCGATCAGACGGGTGGCACCAAATTTCGCCGCCACCAACAGCACAAAATCGCGATCGCGATCCGTCGCCGCTTGCAGGGTTCGCGTATCACGGCATTGCAGGTATTCTACCACGGTCGCCTGCTCCGCAAGCCCCTTTTTCGCCGCCGCCAATGCTCGCTCAATGGGCGCCCCCGCGCGAATTTCTGCGGCGGCAATCGTCAAGGCGCGATAAAGGGCAGGCGCCCGGCGGCGTTCGTCCGTGGAAAGATATTGGTTGCGCGAGGAAAGCGCGAGACCGTCTTGTTCCCGAACGGTGTCGAGCGTTTCTATCGTCAGGGGGAAATGGAGGTCGCGCACCATTTTGCGGATGATCCACTGTTGTTGATAATCCTTGGCGCCGAAAACCGCCACTTGCGGGCACAGCAGATGAAACAGGCGCGAGACCACCGCGACGACCCCCTCGAAATGCCCGGGACGCTGCGCCCCGCATAGAATATGCGCATAGGAAGGCGGCAGCCGGAAAGTGATACTGTCGGCTTCGGGAAAAGGATAAATCATCTCCCGGCTTGGCAGGAAAACCATATCCGCGCCGCCCGCGGAAAGTTTGCGGCAATCCGCTTCCGGGGTACGCGGATAGCGATCGAAATCTTCTTGGGGGCCGAATTGAGTGGGATTGACGTAGAGGGAGACGACGCTCAGCTCGGCAAGGGTTCGCGCCCGACGCAACAACGCCATATGCCCGTCATGGAGATTGCCCATGGTCGCGACCAGCGCCACGGTTTTCCGTCCGCGACGTGCCTGCCATTGTTCGAGTTGCGTCGATGACTCAATCTTTTGCATGAATCGCTTGCGGAAAGTGTCGCTTTCTCACGGCATCGGCATAAGTCGAGAAGGCCATTTGCACATCGCCGGTTTCACGGAGGAAATTCTTCGCGAAATACGGCAGACGCGGGGCAAGACCGAGCACGTCATAACAAACCAGCACCTGGCCATCGGTTTCCGCGCCGCAACCGATGCCGATCACCGCAATCGGCAGTTGCCGGGTGATTTCGCCGGCAAGCGACGGCGGCACGCATTCCAGCACCAGCATATCGGCACCGGCCGCGCATACGGCGTACGCCTGATCGTAAAGGCGCTTACGCTCTTCTCGATCACGGCCGACGGTACGGTAACCGCCCAGTTTGTCCACTGTCTGCGGGGTCAGACCGAGATGCGCGCAGACCGGCACCCCTTGCTCGGACAAGGCACGAATGACCGCGCACTGCACCGGCAAACCACCCTCCATCTTGACCATGTGCGCTTGTCCTTCTCCAATCAGACGGCGGGCGGCGGATAGCGCCTCGGCGGGAGTACAGTAACGCAAAAACGGCAAATCGGCGATCCGCCACAGCGCCGGCGCGCCGCGGGCGACAGCCGCGCTGTGATAAATCATTTCCTCGAGAGTGACGCGCTGGGTGCTCACATGGCCAGCGATCACCATGCCGAGAGAATCGCCTATCAGCAGGCAATCCAGGCCCGCATCGGCCATTTTCGCGGCGAAAGAGGCATCATAGGCCGTGAGCATGGCAATCTTGCGCCGCTCGCGCTTGCAGGCGGCAAAGCGGGTCAAGGCATTAGCCATGACCGCCTCTCGTGGCGGCGCTATGGATCACGCCCCCTAGAGCCTGACAAGAAACTGATTTGATTATGAAATTCATATTTCTCATTGTGATATGAAACTGTGTTTTCGTTCGATAGCCTGTCGAGATCGCTTCAGCTTATCGATTGTTTTCCAGGCACGCAAAGAGTACTTTCTCGAGCATAATTGAAAATCATCTCTTCCTCTTTGTGCAGAGCGGTATTCGCCTTTTCGGCGGACAAATTCAACGATCTTGAACAGGAGTGTCGTCTTTCCGATATTCTCAAGGTTGTGAAGAAAATAATTGTCCTCGCTCAAATCACGGAACCATCGTCGTAGTACGAACACGATTTGCCGTCCGTGAGCACCCTCCAGAAATAGGGGTTCGCGTGTTTGTGAAAAGGCAGGCTTTGGCCGGCGAGTAAATGAATATGCCACACCCTGAAGGCATCGTTCGCAAAAACCAGTTTGTCCCCACACGGGTATTGCTCCACGAAGCTGGCAAGGCGTCTTTCCGCTCACTCGTCCAGCGCCGCCAGTCACCCGCCTGGCTTTGTATGATTTTTCTCATCACCTACTCCGCTTGCCGTCATTCAGTTTTACAAAGTAAATCGATGAGCATATTTTTCACAAATAAAATTTTAAAATATACACGCCCTCCGGCGGGCAAATGTTTCCGCTTTCACCTATCGCAGGAAAAACGATGATTCAACGCGTCTCGGTCACCTTACGTAAATTAGGCGGATTGTCCGTATCGACGCCGCGCACGGCGGATAATTTCTCGACCGCCGCGTAAAACGTCTGAATCGTCGTGAGCCCTTGTAAAGCGGAATGTCCGGCATCGACGAGCGGCAAATCGCGCTCTTCGACCCGATCGTCGGCGGCAAGCAAAACCGTCGCCCCCATGGCGCGAAACCTCTCGGCCAATTGACGCAAACTGGGCTGGATTTCGTCCGGTGGCGCGAGAATCAGCACAACCTGACGGGGATTGATGAGCGCCATCGGGCCATGTTGCACTTCCGCGCCACTGAAGGCTTCGCCCTGGAGGATACAGGTTTCCTTGCATTTCAAAGCCGCTTCCTTGGCAATCGCCAATCCGCTTCCCCTGCCGACAACATACAGACGATCGAGTGGTTCGAGGATTTCGATCACCGGCGACCAATCGAGAGCCTGAGCGACGGAAATTTTTTCCGGCAAGGTTTCCATAGCCCTTGCCAGCTGGCGATCGCCAAACCATTCGTTGAACACGCGAATGCCGAGGGCGATGGAAGCGACGAAACTTTTCGTCGCCGCGACGCTTTGTTCCGGACCGGCCTGGATATCGAGAACGACATCGCTGACCGCCGCCAAAGGCGACGGAACGGTATTGACAATGGCGACCGCTTTGGCTCCCCCCTGCTTGACCTGTTGCACACTCTCGACCAAATCGGGACTGCCGCCGGACTGGGAAATCGTCAGGGCGAGGAAATCCGGCAATCGCCAGGCGGCGTGATAGAAGGTGTTCAAAGACATCGGCAGCGACGCCACGGGAATTCCGCGGTAACGCATGAGCAGATAGCCCAGGTACTCGGCGGCATGATCGGAAGTCCCGCGGGCAATGGTCACCAAGCCTCTCGGCGGGTGCTTGCACAACCATTCGCCGAAAGCGGCAATCGCCGGGTTTTCCGCCAGTCGACGCAGCACATCGCTTGTCTGGCCTATTTCATTACGCATTGAGGTCATCGTATTTCCTTTCCGGGAAGAATCGTTAGCAAGTGTAAAGCATATAGAGAAAAGTTACGATTCTAAAACATCTTCGCTAATCTCGAAAAAGGCAAGAACCGCAGCCACAACGAACCTGTTCAAGCGCGTTTCCTTTTTCTCCGGGGGGCAGCCGCTGCGCGGAAAAGCGCCATGACCGCCGTTATCGCAAGCGTGCGGACATGGTGAAAAGAAAAATTTTACACGTGTAAATTCGTGAGATAAAATGCCTTTTCTTTCCTGGCAATTGCGGAGGAACAAAAAATGCAAAGAATCATCGCCGCCCTGTCTCTGGGCATTGCCGCGGCAACCATTTCAATCGCCGCGCCGGCCACCGATCTCATCGGCGCTTCCCTGTTGACGCAAAACCATCCGTTCTATCTCGAATTGGCCGCCGCGATGAAAACACAGGCCAAGGCGAAAAAGGCGAATTTGCAAGTGGCGATTGCCAATCAGGATCTTGGCAAACAACTCGCCGACGTGGAAGATTTCATCGTCAAGGGCGCGCGAGTGATCGTCATTTCTCCGGTAGACAGCAAAGGTGTTTTCCCGGCGATCAAAAAAGCCGAGGATGCCGGGATCGAAGTGATTACCGTCGATATCCCGGCGCAAGGAATCACCGTCGCCTCTCATATCGGCACCGACAATTACGCTGGCGGTGTCGAGGCGGGCAAACTGATGGCCGAAGTGCTCGATGAAAAAGGAAAAGTCGCGATTATCGATTATCCGACCGTGCAATCCGTCGTCGCCCGCGTCGAAGGATTCAAAAAGGCGCTCTCGTCCTATCCGAACCTCGACATCGTTGCCGAGCAGGCCGGTATCACCCGCGCCGCGGCACGGGCAACGGCAGAAAATATTCTCCAGGCCCACCCCGATGTGAAGGGAATTTTCGGCTTCGGCGATGACGCGGCGCTTGCCGCCGCGGCCGCCGTCCGATCCGCCGGATTGCAGCAACAAGTGAAAGTGATCGCTTTCGACGGGATGAAAGAAGCCCGCGATGCCGTGGACAACGATCCGGTCATGGCAGGCGTCATCTTGCAGTACCCCGAAAAAATGGGAAAAAAAGCGATCGATACGTCACTCGCACTGCTTGAAGGCAAAAACGTACCCAAGCGACAGCCGATCGTACCAGGTGTTTATCGCGGAAAATGAGCGCGATCTTCCGTGCGGCGATATTTTTATAGCATTCGGAGAAAAGAATGTCCTCGGGCGATGAAGCCATTTTGCACTTACGCGGCATAAGCAAATCTTTCGCCACCGTCCCCGCGCTCGAAAACATGCACCTCGATGTTCACCGCGGCCGCGTGCATACCCTGCTCGGAGAAAACGGCGCGGGAAAATCGACCTTGATGAAAATCCTCGCCGGCGTACATAGACCCGATCGCGGGGAAATGCGCCTGAACGGCGCGCTTTACCGCCCGGATTGCCCACGCGACGCCTTCGCCGCCGGCGTCGCGGTCGTGTTTCAGGAATTGAGTCTCAGCAACAATCTGACGGTCGCGCAAAATATCTTCGCCAATCACGAACCTTCACGATGGGGTTTCATCGACGAGCGCCGTTTGCAGCGCAAAGCGGCGCGATTGATCAGCGAACTCGGGCTGCCTCTTCGCGTCGGCGAACGTGTGGCCAGCTTGTCCATGGCCAAACGCCAACTGGTGGAAATCGCCAAAGCACTGAGCCATGGCGCGGATGTCGTCATTTTCGACGAACCGACCTCTTCCTTGTCCGATTACGAGGCGGAAATTGTTTTCTCGATCATCGCTTCTCTGACTGCCGCGGGCAAAGCGGTCCTCTACATTTCCCATCGCATGGAAGAGATCATGCGCCTGTCCGATGAAATCACGGTCATGCGCGACGGAAAATACATGTCAACGCTGGAGAAACACAAAACTTCGATCGCCGATCTGATCGCGCTGATGGTCGGGCGGCCTGTGGAGCAAATTTATCCGCCACGCCGCACACCGCTACCCTGTCGCGAACCGGTGTTACGGGTTGTCGGTCTCACGGTGCCCGGAAAAGTGGAGAACGTCGGCTTCGATCTGCGCCGCGGCGAGATTTTGGGGTTTTTCGCCCTCGTCGGTGCCGGCAGGTCGGACGTGATGAACGCCTTGTTCGGGATACTGCCGGCAACGGGCGCTATTTTTTTCGCCGGGCGGCGCGTGCGCATCGAAAACCCCGACCGGGCGATCGCCCTCGGGATCGGATACGTCACGGAAAATCGCCAAGAAGAAGGATTGGTGGCGACGGCCTCGGTGATGCACAATATCACCATGGCGATGTTGCCACAACTTGCCGGTGCGCTTGGCTTTCTCGACCGCCATCGAGAAAACGCCGAAGCCGAAGCGCAAATCGACCGTCTCGATATCCGTGCCGCCTCGACACAAGCAAGTGTCGAGACGCTTTCCGGCGGCAACCAGCAAAAAATCGTGCTGGCAAAATGGCTTTCCACCCGCCCGCGCGTGCTGATTCTCGACGAACCGACACGCGGCATAGATGTCGCGGCGAAGTTCGCCATCTACCGCCTCATACGCGAGCTGGCCAGCGCGGGGACCGCGATCATCATGGTCTCTTCCGAATTGCCGGAAGTGCTGGGGATGTCCGATCGCATCGCGGTGATGGCGGAAAAAAAGATCCGCCTCGTCGATACGGTTAAAAAGCTTTCCCCACAAAAAATCATCGCCGTTGCGACAGGACAACCCACATGATTCCCTCCCCCCGTTCGCTCTCCTCCCGCCGTTTGTGGCAGACCCTGCGCCCGTTCGGCGGCATCTTTCTCGCCTTGCTTGTCTTGTTCGTTTTCTTTTCCGTCCTGAGTCCGCGTTTTACCTCGATCGCCAATTTGACGAATATCCTGCAACAGGTTTCTGTCGTCGCGATTGCCGCTTTCGGCATGACGTGGGTCATTCTCCTGGGCGAGATCGACCTTTCGATCGGCTCGATCATCGCCGTGGCGGGGATGTCCGCCGCCCAAACGCTGGCTCTGGGATTAGGATTTTTCCCCGCCCTGTTGTCGGCGCTTTTCGCCGGGGCGGCGATGGGATTTTTGAACGGCCTTTTGACCGCGAAACTGGTCCTGCCCTCTTTCATCGTCACCGTCGCGACAATGGGCATTTATCGCGGTCTCGTCAGCCTGCCGACAAACGGCGCACCGCAAATCATCATGGATCCCGCCTGGACGGCTATCGGCAGTGACGCCTTATGGGGGCTGCCGATTGTCATCTGGGTGCTGCTCGCGAGCTTTCTGCTCAATCATCTGGCCCTTTCGCGCACGGTTTTTGGAAGGCGCGCCTATCTCACCGGCGGTAACCCCGAAGCGGCGCGATATTCCGGCATCCGCACGGCACGGGTAAAAATCGCGATCTTTACCCTGTGTGGGGTGATGGCGGGACTTTCCGGCGTCCTCCTTTCCTCACGGCTGTATTCCGCGCAAACCAACGCCGGCATGGGGTACGAACTCGATGCCATCGCCGCCGCGGTGCTTGGGGGGACGAGTCTTTACGGCGGCGTCGGGACGATGACCGGCACGCTGATCGGCGCGTTGATTATCGGCATTCTCAACAATGGAATGAATATGCTGTCGGTTCCTTATTTCTATCAGCTGATGATCAAAGGGGGGGCGATTATCCTCGCCGTGTGGCTCGATGTGCGCAGCAAAAACAAACACCTGCGGGGAAGGGAGCGGTCATGAGCGGCAAGGTACTCACCATCGGTGAAATCCTCGTGGAAATCGTCGCCATCGGCAAAGGCGACGGTTTTCTCGAACCACAGCCGCTAATCGGCCCTTTTCCTTCCGGGGCGCCGGCGATTTTCATCGATCAGGTCAGTCGCCTGGGCACACCGGCGGCGATCGTTTCGCGGGTTGGAGACGACGATTTCGGCAGACTCAATCTGCGCCGCCTGGCTGCCGACGGCGTCGATATCAGCGCCGTCGCAATTGCCCCCGCAGAAGCGACCGGCAGCGCCTTTGTCCGCTATCGCCAAGATGGTCACAGATGTTTTGTCTTCAACATCGCCCACAGCGCCTGCGGCCGCTTGTCGCCTACCGCTGCGAGCGAACGGCTTCTGCGCGCGTGCGGCCATCTGCATCTGGCGGGCAGCGCCCTGTCCGCACCCGGCATCAGGGAAATCGCCTTGCAGGCCGCGCGAACGATCAAGGCGGAAGGCGGAACGCTCTCCTTCGACCCCAACCTTCGCGCGGAAATCGGCGACACGCCCGGACTATCCGCCACGCTGGAGGAAATTTTGGCGCGAACGGATCTGTTTCTCCCCTCCGCAGACGAACTCTTCCTCTTCACCCAGGCAAAGGAAGAAACGCGCGCCGTCGCGGAATTGCTCGATCGCGGCGTCGCGGAAATCGCCCTCAAGCGCGGTGCGGCGGGGGCCAGCTATTTTTCGCGAAAAACACGGTGTGACGTATCCCCGCTTCCGGTGGCGGAAATCGATCCAACCGGTGCCGGGGACTGTTTCGGCGGCGCCTTCGTCAGTTTCTGGCTGCGTCGCGCCCCCCCGCAAACGGCGCTGCGTTACGCCAACGCGGCGGGCGCGCGGGCGGTCACCCGGCAAGGGCCGATGGAAGGGGCTGCCACCCGTTCGCAGCTCGATGCCTTTTTGCGCCAATACAGTCACTAAAACGCGACGAGCGGTTCGGTGAGAAAGATCGAAACCATGCAGGCGCTTGCAGACCATCTCGGTCTTTCGCGACAAACCCTGTCCAAATACTTCAATACCCCGCACGCGATCGGGCAAAAATCCCGCGAACGGATCGAAGCGGCGGTGGCGCGCACGGGATTTCGTCCCAATCTTTTCGCCACCGATCTGAAACGAAGAAAAAGGCGGATCATCGGCATGATCATTCCGAGCATGACCGACCCCTTCTACACACGGCTCGTGACCGCCGTCAATCGCGTCACCGAGGCCGACGGTTACTTCACCATCACCCTCTCTTCCAACGGCAGCCGACGGACGGAGCACGAAGCCGTCGAGCGTCTGCGTTCGATGCATGTCGCAGGCGCGCTGATCGTCGCCCTCGGCAAGCGGGCGCCGCAGGAAACGCTGGCGAAATTCGCCGAACAGGTTCCCCTCGTCTATCTCGACAATCCGCCGGCGCACGCCGCCGCATTCGTCGGCACCGACAATCGCCAAAGCGTTGCCATGATGGTCGATTATCTCTGTCGCAAAGGCCGACCGCCCGCCTTTCTTTGCATGCCCGATATCAACGGCAACGCGAGGGAACGCGAAACCGCCTATCTCGAAGCCATGGAAAAACACGCTCTCGAACCCGAACTGATCGCACTCCCCGACAAAAGCGGCTGGCGATTCGAAGCTTACGGCTATCGCCGCATCCAAGCGTGGCTGCGCGCGTCTTCATCGAAGGATTGCGTCCTCGGCGCCAACGATCGCCTCGCCCACGGCGCCCTGCGTGCCGCCTGGGAAGAGAAGGTGCCCGTCGGCACGAACGGCGACGGTTTGCTGATCGCCGGTCATGACGATCATCCCCTGTCCACCTACACCTGTCCGCCACTGACTTCCGCCGCGCAAAATTACGAGCGCATGGCGCAAGAAGCATGGCGGATGATGTCCCGCGCCATCCGCGAGAAAACCCCCATCGCCGCGGTATCACGTCTGCTACCGGCAAGACTGATCGTCCGCCACTCGGCATGATCCGGCACGCGCTCTTTTGCCCTAATTTTAACCATCGGCACAGAGGAGAAATCGTTATAATGAACTTATCTTATCCATACAAGGTCGGCGCCATGCCCAATCCTGTCGCCCGGCGCATCGCCAGTCACAAAAAAAACGCGACCGGCGGGGTGTTGTCGGTGTGCAGCGCGCATCCCGAAGTCATTCGCGCGGCGGTCGATATCGTCGGTGAATATGACGAAATCCTGCTTATCGAATCGACGTCCAACCAGGTCGATCAGTTCGGCGGCTATACCGGAAAGACGCCGGCACAGTTCATCACAGAAATGCGCACGTACGTCACGAAATTCGGCTTTCCGGAGGAACGGCTGGTCTTCGGCGGCGATCACCTCGGCCCGAACGCCTGGCAGCACTTGCCGGCCGAACAGGCGATGGAAAACGCCGGCGAACTGGTCCGCCAATATGCCGCCGCCGGCTACGAAAAAATCCATCTCGACTGCAGCATGAGTTGCGCCGATGATCCCGTGCCACTCAAGGATCATATCGTCGCCGAACGCGCTGCGGCATTGTGCAAAATTGCCGAGAGCGTCCACACGGCGAGGCGGGAAAAATCCTCCCTCGTCTACAGCATTGGAACGGAAGTTCCCGTCCCTGGCGGCGCCCGGGAAAATATCGAAGCGGGGATCGCCCCGACAACGCCCGAGGCGGCGCGAAAAACCTACGAGACACACCGCCGAATCTTCGCCGCCGCCGGTCTTGGAGAAGTCTGGCCGCGCATCTTGGGACTCGTGGTCCAGCCCGGTGTCGAATTCGACCACCACCAAGTCATCCCGTATCGACCCGGGCGGGCACAGGGACTTTCAGCGCTCGCCAACACATTCGAACACGCCGTATTCGAGGCCCATTCCACCGACTACCAGCCGGCAAGGACTTTCAAGGATTTGGTCAACGATCATTTCGCCATTTTGAAAGTCGGTCCCGCTTTGACCTTCGCCTATCGTGAAGCGCTTTTCGCCCTGAACGACGCCGCCCGCGCTTTCTACGGCGACGACGCGGCCGTCGATTTACGCGAAGCCGCGGAAAAAGCGATGCTCGCCCAACCGGAAAGGTGGCAGAAATATTATCCGGGCACGCCTGCGGAACAAAAGATTCTGCGCGCGTACAGTCTCTCCGACCGGATTCGTTACTATTGGCCGGACAGCACGCTGGAAAAAGCCGTGCGTCTCCTGCGCGAACAAATCGATGCGCGCCCGCTGCCGTTCGGCCTCCTCCACCAGTATCTCGCGGCGGCGGTGGAAGCCTGCCACGAAAATAATGAAACAAGACGCAGTGACAATCTCATCCGTCACCACATCCGCTTTGTCCTCCGCCCCTATCTGGAGGCCGTTCATCCTGTCAACGCATAAGGAGCGCTCCTAATGGTCATGGCACTCGGTGGTCATTCCCTGGAATATTTTTCCCGCAAAGGCGCGCGAGCGACCGCAAGAGAAATTCTCCAGCAAGGCAATTGCTGGGCGCAAATTCCCGAATTGCTCGTTGCCATGGCCGCGTCGGACAAAAAACACATCGGTGACGCCCTTGACGATCCAAAGGCCAGCATCCTCTTCAGCGGGGCCGGGACTTCCGGCTATATCGGCGACATTCTTGCCGCGCAACTCAGCCGTATCGCCCGCGCCCATTGCCTCTCGCGCCATAGCACCGATCTGGTCAGCCAACCGGACGCGTGTCTGCCCCGGGGGCAGCGCGGCCTGCTGTTCGCCTTCGCCCGTTCCGGCAACTCGCCGGAAAGCGTCGATGCCCTGGAAAAAACCGCTGCCATCGCCCCCGCGATCACGCCGGTCGCGGTGACCTGCAACGACAAGGGCATACTGGCCAAAAAAACTCGCGAGGAAGCTGTTGGAATCGCTTGTTTGATGCCGCCGCAAACCGATGATGAAAGTTTCGTCATGACATCCAGTTTTTCGACGATGACCCTGTTCACCGCGGCGCTTTGCCGCGAGGCGCTGGGCATTCCCCGCGACGACATCACCGCGATCGCAAGACAAAGCGAAGCGATCAACGCCGATTTTTTCTCCAGCGAGGCCTGCGCGCTCGCCGCCTCGGCCAGCCGACTGGTCTATCTCGGCAGCAACGCTTTGTGGGGCGCGGCACGGGAGGCGGCGCTGAAAATCCTCGAGATGACCGCCGGAAACATCGCCACCATGGCGGAGACACCGCTCGGCTTCCGCCACGGGCCCAAATCCTTCGTAAGCCGCGACAGCGTGGTCATCGTGTTCGCGAGCAACGATTCTTACAGCCAACAATTCGACAAAGACATTGCCCTTGAAATTGCCCGTGACGGCAAAGCCAAGGCGGTGATCATCGCCGGCGGCGCCGCTTTTTTCGCGCGCTTTCCCGAACTTGGCGCCCACCGGCTGATACACACACTCGCCTTTGCCGACACACTGGACGCGCACCAGGACGACAGCTTATCCGTCCTGTATGTGAATTATGGCCAATTGATCGGCCTCAAAAGCGCAATCGAACACGCGATTATGGCGGACAATCCAAGCCCCGATGGAAGAGTCAATCGCGTCGTTCGGGGGGTAACACTGTATCCTTATCATGGATAGAATTTTCGTGTATAATAATTAACGAAACGACAAGGAGAATATATGCCAAATATCCTACTTACGCGGATCGACAACCGCTTGATCCACGGCCAGGTCGGCATGACCTGGACGAATTGGCTGGGCGCCAATCTCGTCCTGGTCGCCGACGATCAAGTCGCAAACGACCCCGTACAACAAAACCTGATGGACATGGGACTGCCCGACGCGGTGGAATCCCGTTATTTCACGTTACAGAAAACGATCGACGTGATCGACAAAGCAGCCGACCGACAGAAGATTTTCCTGGTCGTGCGTACCCCGCAAAACGTACTCGAACTGGTGGAGGGAGGCGTGCCGATCAACGAAGTGAACGTCGGCAACCTCCATTTCGCCGAGGGCAAAAAACAGGTCGGTAAAGTCATCAGCGTCGACGACGATGACATCCGCTGTTTCCGGGAACTGGAAGGCAAAGGTGTGCATTGCACCGCCCAAGGCACACCGGATGATTCCAAAAAACCAATTCTTTCTTTGATAGAGGGCTGAAATTATGGATGCAATTACGCAAATTTCATTCGTGCAAATCCTGCTTGTGGCAATCTTCGCCGGCCTTGCGGGGATCGATTTGTTCAACGTACAAACCCACGTCCACCGACCGATCGTGGCCGGACCGATCGTCGGGATCATCATGGGCAATCCCGAGGCCGGTCTGATCGCCGGTGCCTCGTTCGAACTGATGTGGATGGGACTGGTGCCGCTCGCCGGCGCACAGCCGCCGAACGTCGTCCTCGGCGGGATCATCGGCACCGCTTTCGTGATCATGACCGGGCAAACACCGGAGCAAGCGATTCTGGTCGCGATACCGGTGGCCATTCTGGTGCAGATGTGTATCACCCTGTTGTTCACCGTCTACTCCCCGTTGATGTCATACGCCGACAAATGCGCGAAAACGCTCAATTTCCGCGGCATCGCTAATCTCAATTACCTTGGCATGCTCATTTTGTTCTGCTTTTATTTCGCCCTCGCTTTCCTGATCATTTATTTCGGCGGAGAAAAAGCCCGCGAATGGGTCGACAGTATCCCGAAATGGATCACCGACGGGCTGGGGATGGCTGGCGGACTGATGCCCGCTATCGGTTTCGGCATTCTTCTTAACATCATGTTGCGCAAGCAATATGTGGCCTATTTCATTCTCGGTTTTCTGCTCGCCGCTTACTTCGAACAGCCGTTGCTTGCCATCGCGCTCGTTGGATTGGTATTCGCACTGATCGAATACTTTATCCGTGACCTAATGGAGAACCGCCAGGCAAACGCTTCGCCAAACAACGATGACACCCAAGAAGGAATCTGACCATGACAACGCAAAACACTATGTCTCAAAACGCCGATATCTTCGAGGATCAATCCACGGAAAAAGTGCTCACGCCGCAAGAAATCCGACGCATGGCGTGGCGTTCCCTGTTCCTGCAGGCCTCTTTCAACTACGAACGCATGCAGGCGAACGGCTGGCTATATAGCATTTTACCGAGCCTGCGCAAGATCCATAAGGACAAGAACGACTTGAAAAAATCCATGGCCATGCACCTGGAATTTTTCAACACACATCCCTTTTTGGTGACCTTTATCGCGGGACTCGTCCTCGCGATGGAAGAAGGCAAGGAACGCATATCCACGCTGCGCGCGGTCAAAATCGCCACCATGGGGCCCGGCGGCGGTGTCGGCGACGCGGTGTTCTGGCTCACCCTGCTCTCCATCTGCGGCGGAATCGGCGCCTCGTTTTCCTTGTCAGGATCGTACCTGGGTCCGATTTTCTTTCTTGTCGCCTTCAACATCGTCCACTTCGGCATGATTTTCGGGCTGGCGAGTTACGGCTATAAAATGGGTGTCTCCGCGACCACCACGCTGAAAGAACAAACCAGGAAACTGAGCCACGCTGCCTCCATCGTCGGTATAACCGTGATCGGGGCAATGACGGCAAGCTATGTAAAACTCGAGTCCGGACTGCAAATGGTACGAGTGGTAAAAGGCGTCGCAAAGCCTTATATTTACACCTTGCAAGGCTCTCTGATCGATCCGATCATGCCGGCGCTCCTGCCCTTGCTGTGGACGCTGCTCATCCTGCGGCAGATCAAAAAAGGCAGTTCGCCGATGACCCTGGTCATCTGGACGGTGATTTTCGGACTGTTCTGTTGCCTGCTGCCGGTACTTTGCAACTGGCTGTTCGGCATCGAAATCATCGCGCCGGAAATTCTACAAAAGCGCATGGCCTAAAAAGCAAAGGCCGGACTTGATCCGGCCTTTCCCGTTTTCCCTGTCAAGACACAGGAGATCCTTATGCATTTCATCGTCTCCGGCCACGGCCATTTCGCAAGCGGCCTCGTCTCCGCCGCGCATCTGATCTGTGGAGAGAAAGAACTCTTCCATGTCATCGAATTTGCAGAAGGCATGACCTCCGAAGCGCTGTCGGCACAACTTCGCGAAGCGATCGCCATAGACAACCCGGAACAAACCGTCATTTTCACCGATCTTCTCGGTGGAGCACCCTTTCGCGAAGCCGCTCTGCTCGCGCAGTCACATCCCGGGGTGCAAGTCGTCTCCGGAACCAACTTACAACTCCTCGTCGAAGCCGCGCTGGAGCAAGATGCACACCAAAACGCAAAGCAACTTCTCGACTCGCTGATTCCCAAAGCGCGGGAAGGGCTGAACACACTGGCCGCTTCTCTTGCCGCCGCCGAATCCGGGCAAAAAAGCGATGACGGGGAAAGCGACGGCATCTGAACCGTTCTGCCATCACAACCGTAGCGTAAAAACGCAACGAAAAGAGACGAGCCTTCTCCCCACCGACCGAGGACGCCGAACCGCATATCCGGCGCAACGCCCTTTCCTGCCGGAGAAACGTTCCCGTGCGCGGATCCCGTCGTCAAGACGCGGGAAATACGGATATCTTTTGTATCGGCCATGCCGACAACAACCGCATCCTTGGCGCATACCCTCCTTGCTGTGACGCCATGCACCAAGAAGGGGATTCCGCTATAATGACCCGTCTTTTTCCCCGGGCGAGCGAACTTCATTTCCATGCAAAATATCCGCAATTTTTCGATTATTGCCCATATTGACCATGGCAAATCCACCCTCTGTGACCGCTTCATCCAGCTTTGTGGCGGGCTGTCCGATCGCGAGATGGCCGCGCAGGTCCTCGACTCGATGGATATCGAACGCGAACGCGGCATTACCATCAAAGCGCAGAGTGTTTCGCTTGACTACGCGGCCAAAGACGGCAAAACTTACCGGCTCAATTTCATCGACACGCCGGGACACGTCGATTTTTCCTACGAAGTCTCACGTTCGCTGTATGCCTGTGAAGGCGCGCTCTTGGTGATCGACGCCGCACAGGGTGTAGAAGCGCAGTCCGTCGCCAACTGCTACACGGCGATCGAGGAGAACCTGGAAGTTCTGCCGGTTTTGAACAAAATCGATCTCCCCGCTGCCGAACCGGCGCGGGTCAAGCGGGAAATCGAGGAAATCATCGGCCTCGACAGCGCGGACACGCGCAGTGTTTCCGCCAAGACCGGGAGCGGTGTCCCCGAACTCCTGGAACAAATCGTCAGCCGCATTCCGCCGCCCCAAGGCGATCCCGAGGCGCCGGCCAAGGCGTTGATCATCGACTCCTGGTTCGACGCCTATGTCGGCGTGGTTTCCCTGGTGAGAATGTTCGACGGCAAACTGCGCGTCAAACAAAAATTGCAAGTGATGAGCAGCGGCGAGGAATATACGATCGGCAAACTCGGTATTTTTACGCCGAAACCGCTTGAACGGGAGGTTCTCGAGGCCGGCGAAGTGGGATTTGTCGTTGCCGGTATCAAGGACATCAACGGCGCACCGGTCGGCGACACCCTGACCGACGCCACCCGTCCGAGTGAAAACCTCCTGCCGGGTTTCAAGCAAGTCCAGCCGCGTGTCTTCTCCGGGCTTTTTCCGGTGCGATCAGAGGCCTACGAGGAGTTGCGCGACGCGCTCGCAAAGCTGTGTCTGAACGACGCCTCGCTTTTTTATGAAGCGGAAACCTCGCAAGCTCTCGGTTTCGGCTTCCGCTGTGGCTTTCTCGGCATGTTGCACATGGAAATCATCCAGGAACGTCTGGAACGCGAATACGATCTCGATCTGATCACCACCGCGCCGACGGTAATCTACGAAGTGCTGACAAGCGATGGGGAAACGCTCCGTATCGACAATCCAAGTAAATTACCGCCACTCAATCAGATCGCGGAAATTCGCGAACCGATCCTCATCGCCAACATTCTTCTGCCACAGGAATTCGTCGGGGCGGTGATGACACTTTGCCTTGACAAACGCGGCGTACAAAAAGACATGCAGTTCGCGAGTAGTCAAGTGCAACTGAAATTCGAGATGCCGATGAGTGAGGTCGTGCTCGATTTTTTTGATAAACTGAAATCCGTCTCGCGGGGATTCGCTTCTTTCGACTACGAGTTCACGCGCTTTCAAACGGCCAAACTGGTTTGTCTGGACGTATTGATCAACGGCGAGAAAGTCGATCCCCTGTCGATCATCGTCCACAAAGAGCAAGCCCAATACAGAGGGCGCGAACTGGTGGAACGGATGAAAAAACTGATTCCAAGACAAATGTTCGAAGTCGCCATTCAGGCGGCAATCGGCACTTCCATCGTCGCCCGCTCGACGGTGAAGGCGCTACGTAAGAACGTCCTTGCGAAATGTTATGGCGGCGATGTGTCGCGCAAACGTAAGCTGCTCGAAAAACAGAAAGCCGGTAAAAAGCGGATGAAACAGGTAGGCAGCGTGGAAATCCCTCAGGAAGCATTTCTGGCCGTGCTCAAAGTCAACAACGATAAATGAAAGGATAGCGATGAACACTGTTATGGAACATTTCGAACAGATTCTGACCGCAGCGGTCGTCCTCTGTTTCGTTTTCTATCTTCTCGACGGGCGCAGCTACCGCAAGACGCGTAAACATCTGTACAAGGTACTGCGAAACGGCAAGGCAAGCGACACCGATCGCAACGCCTACGCCGATCGCCTGATGACCGCTTCTTCCGCTGGGATCAGGAAAAAGCACAAAGCGGCGTGGAAAAGCGCTCAAACCCAGTTGAACACACGCAACCCCTTGCGTGGCAACGAATTGTACTGGGCACGACGGCCAGTATACGCAAAGGAAAAGGTATACGAATTTTTCGGTGGCATGTTCTGGGTGCTGTTTGCCGTATGGTTCATGCGTTCCTTTCTCTGGGAGCCGTTTCAGATTCCGTCCGCCTCGATGGAGCCGACGCTGCAAAACGGTGACTTTATCCTGGCCAGCAAATACGCCTACACCATCCGTTGGCCGGTGCTGCACAAAAAAATCATTTCCTTGGGTGAAGTGGCGCACGGCGATGTCATCGTCTTCCGTTATCCTAGAGAGCCGAAAATCAACTACATCAAACGCGTGATCGGCATCCCCGGAGACCACATCCGTTTCGATCATGGCCGTGTGTGGGTAAATGGAAAAATGGCCGTGTTGACGGCGATTAACGAAGAACATATCGGCCACGACGACCACCTGCCCTATCTGGTCTATCATGAAGATCTACCCGGCCACGCGCATCGGGTGCTGTTCGCCGCCGATATCCGCCGCAATATTCCATTTTCCGGCGCTTTTACCGTGCCGCCCGGCAAATATTTCGCGATGGGCGACAACCGCGACAATTCCTCGGACAGCCGCGTATGGGGATTCGTTCCCGAGGAAAATCTCGTTGGCAAGGCGCTTTTTATCTGGATGAACAGCGATTGCCTGATCGGAAAAGGCTTCTGCAAGCGCATCGGCAAAGCAATCGAGTGAGCGTCGCGGACAGAGGATCTCCTACGAAGCCCTGCCGCGACAATCCGTACTTCCACAGCGCGTATTTTTCGCTTTCGCGAGAAGACATTTACGCGGCAGGCGCGGCGCCGCAAAGCGACGACATCCTTCTTTTCTCGCGACAAATTTCCGCAGGAATCGACGTTGCACTTGCCAAGTGTAGCGCGCTCCAGTAATAATACGCCCCTACGGAATTTTCAGCGTAATCCGAGCGCGCAGTTCCTGGAATGAAACATCATGAACACCCGCCCATCAAAAGCCCACTGGAGCACGCTGGAACGCCAACTTGGCTACCTCTTCGCGAACCAAGCCTTGCTTGAGCAGGCGCTGACCCACCGCAGTCACAGCGTCAACCATAACGAACGTCTGGAATTTCTCGGCGACGCCCTCCTTGAGACGATCATCAGCGCCGTCCTGTATCGGCGTCATCCCACCGCGCCCGAAGGCGATCTGACCCGCCTGCGCGCCGCCGTCGTCAAAGGCACAAGTCTCGCGGCAATCGCCGGTAAAATCGGTCTTGGCGAATCGTTACGTCTTGGCGAAGGCGAACGCAAAAGCGGCGGAAAACAGCGTGAATCCATCCTCGCCAATGCCATTGAGGCCCTCCTAGCCGCGATCTATTTGGACAGTGATTTCGTTACCTGTGAACGCGTGACCCTGACCCTGTTTGGCGACAGTTTGCGCGCGCTGCCCACCGCCGAGACCCTGAAAGACGCGAAAACGCGCCTCCAGGAATATCTCCAGGGCCGCGGCCTGCCGATTCCGCGCTACGAACTGATCGAGACAAGCGGTCCGGAACACGCGCGGCGCTTCACCATGGCGGCGACAAGCGAAAACCATCGTGCCGAAGCCCGTGGCGAGAGCCGCAAAAAAGCCGAACAAGCGGCCGCCGAAGCGCTTATCGCCCGCTACCGTGACGTCCCATGACACGCGCGGGATATATCGCCGTCGTCGGTCGTGCGAACGTCGGCAAATCGACGCTGATCAACCGCATTGTCGGACAAAAAATCGCCATTACCAGCCGCAAGCCGCAAACCACCCGCCATGCCCTGATCGGCATCCACAGCACAGCAGAAACGCAATTCGTTTTTCTTGATACACCGGGCATCCACCGCGACGGCAAAAAAGCCATCAATCGGCAAATGAATCGCACGGCCTGGCAATCGATAACGGATGTCGACGCCGTAGTTCAGGTCTCGGAAGCCGAGCGCTGGAGCGAGGAAGATCGCGAAATCGCCGCGGGGCTTGACAAACTCGCCACGGCGAAAATTCACGTACTCAACAAAATCGACAAGCTGAAAGAGAAAACCGCGTTGCTCGCCGCACTGGAACAACGCCGACAAACCATCGACTGGCAGGAAATCGTGCCGGTCTCGGCAGTCAAAGGAGAAAATATCGACTTATTGCTGGGCGCCTTGGCAACCTATCTTCCTGAACAAGCCTGGCTGTTCGCCGCCGATCAGGTCACCACCGCGGGGATGCGCTTCATGGCCGCCGAAACCATTCGGGAAAAACTCTTTCGCTACCTACACCGGGAAATTCCCTACGCGCTTGGCGTACTCATAGAACGCTATGTCGAAGACGAGAGCATAGTGCATATCGACGCGGTCATTCTCGTGGAACGCGACAGTCACAAAGGCATCGTCATCGGCAAGGGCGGAAAGACCCTGAAAGCGATTGGCAAAGCGGCGCGCGAGGAACTGGAACGGCTGCTCGAACGCAAAGTCATGCTCCGCAATTTTGTCAAAGTGAAAGGCAACTGGCGCGATAACGAGCAACTCCTTAACAGTATGGGCTACGGTAACGGGGTGGAGTTCGCTCGCTGAACAGGAATTCCGCCCGCGCGCGAAACCGCCGTGTTTCGACCTCGGCGGGACAAGACGAATCGATCGGGGCAAGAGCAAAGACCCTTGGCGCAACGAATAGCCTGCGAAAATAACGATACATTTACCACCTCTGCGCGCCGCAAACCGGTCATCGATCGCGACGATGTTCTCATCCGCCGGGAATTATTGTTATCATGCGCCCCTTGGCTGCCGACGATATTTCCCCTTGCCGACGAAACTCAATTCCCGCCAACGCGACGCCGTACGCTACCTCGACGGCCCTTTACTGGTCGTCGCCGGCGCCGGCTCCGGAAAAACCGGCATGATCACCCGTAAAATCGCCTACCTGATCCGCGAAGCGGGGTATTCCGCCTCCACTCTGTTCGCCATCACCTTCACCAACAAAGCCGCGCGCGAGATGGGCACGCGCAGCCGCGCGCTCCTTGGCAAAGCGGCGACAGGCCTGACGGTGTGCACCTTCCATCGTCTCGGTCTCGACATTCTCCACAAAGCACACGGCAAAGCCTCCCTACGCAAGGGATTCACCGTCTTCGACGCCCGCGACACGTTCACCCTCCTGCGTGAACTCAGCAAGCGCGAGGACGAGACGCTGCTGCGCGCGGTACACAGCCGGATTTCCCGTTACAAGAACGCCAGGCTCTCACCGGCGCAGGCGCAAAGCCTCGCCGCAGAAGATATCGACGCGCTCGCCGCGAGCGCCTATGGCCGCTACGAAGAACGCCTGCGCAGCTATAACGCGGTCGATTTCGACGATCTCCTCGCGATACCGGTCACCCTCCTCGAAACGGACGACGAAATCCGCGGATACTGGCAAGAACGCATCCGCTATCTGCTCATCGACGAATATCAGGACAGCAACGACTGTCAATACGCCCTCATACAACTGCTAAGTGGCGCGAGCGGCGCGTTTACCGCCGTCGGTGACGACGATCAGTCGATTTACGCCTGGCGCGGGGCGCAACCGGAGAATCTCGCCAAGCTCCACAACGACTACCCGCAATTGAAAACGATCAAGCTGGAGCAGAATTACCGCTGCCACCGTGACATTCTCGAAGCGGCCAACGCGTTGATCGCCAACAACCCACATATCGTCAGCAAACGGCTGTGGTCGAATCTGGCGGTGGGCGAGGGGGTATACGTGATCTCCGCGCGCAACGAAGAAGGGGAAGCCGAGCGCGTTGTCAACGACATCCGCGCGCGGCAAATCCGCGACCAGGCGAAGCCGTCGGATTTCGCCATTTTATACCGCAGCAATTTCCAGTCCAGAGTACTGGAACAGCAACTGCGCGGGCATAACATTCCCTACACGATCAGCGGCGGCACGAGCTTTTATGAACACGCCGAAATCCGCGACCTCCTCTCTTATCTGCGCCTGATCGACAATCCGGAAGACGATGCGGCTTTTCTGCGCGTGTGTAACGTTCCAAAACGCGAAATCGGCGCGACCACCCTGCGCCAACTCGGAGAATACGCCGGACGCCGCCAGCGCCCACTCGCGATGGCCGCGCGCGAGGTCGGCCTGGGCAATGTCCTCGCCACCAAGGCCTGTCGGCAGCTAAGCGATTTCGCCGCCTGGCTCGATCACATGCGCCGTGAAGCGGAAAACTGCCCGCCCGGCGAACTCCTCACACGATTGATCGCCGACATCGACTACGAAAGCCATCTCCACGCATTGCACAAGGAACCCTACAAAGTGGCAAAACGCCTCGCCCGCATCAGCCAATTGCGGGCATGGATCGGCAAGCTACAAGAAGACGAGCGCTATGCGCGTCTGGATGGCCTGATGCGTCATCTGATGTTGCTCGATATTCTCGAAAGACAGGAAAAAAACCCGCAAGCGGTGCAACTGATGACGCTGCACGCCGCCAAGGGACTGGAATTTCCTTGTGTGTATCTTCTCGGCGTCGAAGAAGGCCT
Source organism: Cardiobacteriaceae bacterium (assembly GCA_965277745.1). Lineage (GTDB taxonomy): Bacteria > Pseudomonadota > Gammaproteobacteria > Cardiobacteriales > Cardiobacteriaceae. Next base: position 1,370,071 of record OZ255837.1, on the reverse strand, counting down.
GCTGCCGCACGCGAGCAGCAGCGAGACGGAGGAAAATGTCGCCGAAGAGCGGCGCCTGATGTATGTCGGGATGACGCGCGCCAAACAGACTTTAATTCTCAGTTACGCCAAACAACGGCGCAAAAACGGCCAATGGCAGCGCAGCGAGCGCAGCCGTTTTCTCGACGAACTGCCCGAAGAAGGGGTACGCTGGCACGACGGCAGCCGGGAAAAAAACGCGGAAGAAACCAAGCAACAGAGCGACGCAATGTTCGCCGCCTTGCACGAGATGTTTCGCGATTCGTGAAGCGGCCGATGTTCGAGCTTACAAGCGTGCCCTCACGCCTTTAACGAAGCAGGCGTGTGCGAATCGTGCCGTCCACCTGGCGGATTTTCTCCAGGGCAACGTGGGCGTCGGTGTCGTTGACATCCATGACCAGCATCCCGATATCGCCCTTGGTCATCAGGGCCTGCGCCGCGATATTGATATCATGTTCGGCGAAAAGGCGAATCACCGCGGCGAGCACGCCCGGCTGATTACGGTGGATGTGCAGGAGACGGTGCGTATTCGCCTGACTGGGCAGAGAAATTTCCGGAAAATTGACCGCGTTTACCGTCGTTCCGTTTCTGATGAACTTGGTGAGTTTTTCCGCCACTTCAAGACCGATATTGGCCTGCGCCTCTTGCGTGGAACCGCCGATATGCGGCGTCAAAATCACGTTTGCCAGGCCGCGGAGCGGGCAATCGAGCGCCTCGTCGTTGTGCTTCGGTTCGACCGGAAAGACATCGATCGCGGCTCCGGCGAGATGGCCGCCAACGAGGGTGTCGTAAAGCGCCTCGATCACCACGCAATGCCCGCGCGCGGCATTGAGAAACAGCGCGCCTTCTTTCATAAGCTTGAATTCACGTTCGCCGATCATGTTCTTCGTCGCCGGCAATTGCGGCACGTGCAAGGTGACAATATCAGCCTGAGCGAGTAATTCATCGAGCGTGTCGACCGGTTCGGCGTTGCCGAGCGGCAGTTTACTGTCGATATCATAATAGATGACATGCATTCCAAGCGCTTCGGCGAGCACGGAAAGTTGCGAACCGATATTGCCGTAACCGACGATCCCGAGCGTTTTGCCGCGCGCTTCATAGGCGCCCTTAGCGTGTTTTGGCCAGGTACCACTATGTACCTGATGACTTTTGTCGGTCATTCCGCGTAACAGGGAAATAATTTCGGCGATCATCAGTTCGGCAACCGAACGGGTGTTGGAATAAGGTGCGTTGAACACCGGAACACCGAGTCCCTGCGCCACCTCGAGCGCCACCTGATTGGTGCCGATGCAAAAGCAGCCGATCGCGCGCAGATGCGGCGCCGCTTCAAGAAACGGTGCCGTCAATTGGGTACGTGAACGCACCCCGATCACATCGCTTCTCGCAAGCGCCTCGCCCAATTCGTCCCCTTCAAGCGCCGTCGGCAGCAGTTCGACTTTGGAAAAGCCGGCGCGTTGCAATGCCTTGACCGCATTGCGATGAATGCCCTCGAGCAAGAGAATCCGTACCTCTCGATCCACCATATACCCTATCCCGTCAATCGCCAGAGCGCGATTATAGACGCAAGCATGTTACCTGACAAATCTGGGGCGAATGAAGCTGGCAATCCTCCCGGCACCCGGGCCGTCACGGCGATAGGAGAAAAAACCGCGATCGCCGCTGGTACACAGGCCACAGTCGGCGACGCGGGAACGAGACACCCCCTGCGCCATAAGCTGATGACGGGCGATCGCGGCGAGATCGGCAAAAAAATGTCCGTCCCGGCCGGCGGAGAAAAACGCTCGATAAGCGGGATGTAAAACGACAAAACGCCGTTGCAAGGCTTCGTCCACTTCATAACGGTTCTGGCGGATACAGGGTCCGATCCAGGCAAAAAGCGACAACGCGGGCGTGCGCATCCGCAAAATGGCGCGCGCCAGGATTTCCTGTAGCAATCCCGGCCAACCGGCGTGCACGGCCGCGACTTCCGCACCGTTCGCGGCGGATAACAAAACCGGCACGCAATCGGCCGTCATCACCACGGCAACCTTTTCGGGATCGCGCGAAATCACCGCGTCCGCGGCGTAATCCGCGCTATATTCGCTGTCGACGACGACCTCGGCGCCATGTCTTTGATCGAGCCACATCCAGGTGCCGGAAATCCCGCTTTCCGTGGCAAGGCGGGCGCGATTGCGGCACACCTCGGCGGGATCGTCGTCGACGTGCAGGGCGAGATTGAAGCCCGCTCGCGCCAACGCCGAGGCAGTGCGCGACACACCGGCCTGCACCGGCAGATCACGGCGCCAGCGCGCCGTTTGCCACAGCGCCTGTCGCGTTACTTGCATGTCCGGCGCGAGGAATTATAATGATCAGCCTTGCTCGGGGTGTAGCGCAGTCTGGTAGCGCACTTGCATGGGGTGCAAGGGGTCGCAGGTTCAAATCCTGTCTCCCCGACCAAGAATCCTTTCTCTCCTTCAGACATCGCGCTCGACCGCCTGATAGGCCAAAGAAATCAGAGCCTTTTTATACGCGTTGTCGGGAAAGCCTCGCAGCGCGCCGACCGCTTCTTTCGCCCTGTTGAACGCGCAGTCATGACTGTAAGTGAGCGCGTCGGTTTTACCGAGCAGTTCGACGACCTCTGCGATCGCCTCGCGCTCGCCCTGCGAGATGATCGCGCGCAAACGCGCCTTGTCTTTTTCCGCCAGTTGCTTCTGGGCGCGGATCAGCGGCATGGTCGGTTTGCCGTCGCCAAGATCGTTGCCCGGTGATTTACCGGTACGCACTACATCGCCAGTGTAATCGAGCATGTCATCGATGATCTGAAAGGCGACGCCGAGTTTCTTGCCGTATTCACCAAGGGCGTCGATTTGCGCCTCGGCCACGCCGGCAAGCTGCGCGGCCACTTTGCAGGCAGCGGAGAACAGCACCGCCGTCTTGAGCTCGATCACGCGGTAGTAACGTGCCTCGTCCACATCCGGGTCGTAGATATTGTCGAGTTGCATCACTTCGCCCGTGGCGACCAGATTGGTGGCGTCCGCCATCGTCTCGAGCACGACGGGATTGCCGGTGTGCACCATCAACTGAAAAGCGCGCGTGTACAGGAAATCACCGACCAAGACGCTGGCGGCGTTGGAGAAAACGATATTCGCCGACGCCTTGCCACGGCGCATTGACGACGCGTCCACCACATCGTCGTGCAACAAGGTGGCGTTATGAATAAATTCGATGAAGGCCGCCGCGGTTTCGGCATGTTCCGCATGATAACCGCACATTCCGGCGCCGAGCAGGGTGAGCAGGGGACGAAATCGCTTCCCCCGGTTGCCGATCGCATACGTCATGACCAATTCGGCAAGTGGAACTTCGGCGGTCATCTCGCGACGCATCAGGGCTTCGGTGCGCTGCATCGCAGGCGCGATCAATGCGTCGATCTCGGCGCGGGTCGGCAATTCGGCCATTGCAATCCTGTTCTCCCGTCAAAGCGGGCATTGTAACGTATTGCCCCGCCGCCACACTCGGAAAGTGTGGGAAACAGGCAAGACAGAAAGACACCGCGATCGCGGCATTGACATTTTGGCTCCCCGAGACGGGCTCGAACCGCCGACCCAGTGATTAACAGTCACTTGCTCTACCGACTGAGCTATCGGGGAATTTATCCGCAGAGCGCGCATTCTAGCGAAGACGGGCAATGCCGTCAAGCGTGTTGTCTGGTTTTTCAACCGTTTATTTTTGCTGGTAATTTTCCAGAAAATCGCGCAGTTGCGCGCAGGCCTCGCGAATATCCTGGCGATATTGCAAGAAGACAACGCGAAAATGATCCGGCTGCGGCCAGTTGAACGCACTTCCATGGACGAACAAAATATGCTTCTCGCGCAGGAAGTCGAGGATGAAGCGTTCGTCGCTCGTGATGGCAAAGCGCGCGGTGTCGATTTTCACAAAACCATACAACGCCCCTTGCGGGCGCACCATACTGAGCCCGGGAATCGCGCTGATGCCCTCGTACATCTGGTCACGCTGTTCGTAAAGGCGCCCGCCCGGGCGAACCAGGTCATTGATGCTCTGATAGCCGCCGAGCGCCGTCTGGATCGCATATTGCGCCGGCACATTGGCGCACAGACGCATCGAGGATAGCATGTTCACCCCTTCGAGATAATCACGGGCCGCCTCGAGTTTGCCGGTAAAGATCAACCAGCCCGCACGGAAACCGGCGGCCCGATACGCCTTGGACAAGCCGTTGAAGGTCACGCACAGGGTTTCTTTGACCAAAGTCGCCGTCGCGATATGCACGGCTTCGTCATAGAGAATCTTTTCGTAGATTTCATCGGAAAAAATCACCAAATCGTGTTCTTCGGCGATGTTCACGAGTGCTTCCAACGATTCGCGCGAGTAGACCGCGCCCGTCGGGTTATTCGGATTGATGAGCACGATCGCTTTGGTGGCCTGGCCGATCTTCTCGCGCAGATCCTCGAGGTTGGGTTGCCAGTCGTTGTCCTCATCGCAGCGGTAGTGCACCGCGCGCGCGCCACTCAAATGGATCGCCGCCGTCCACAGCGGATAATCCGGCATCGGCACGAGAACCTCGTCGCCATTGTCAAGAAGCGCCTGCATCGCGATCATGATCAGTTCGGACACCCCGTTACCGATCACCACATCTTCGACAGTGACACCCTGCACCCCCTGTTTCTGGGTTTCCTGAACGATCGCCTTGCGGGCGGCGAAGATCCCTTTCGATTCGCAGTAGCCCTGTGCCTTGTGGAGGTTGGCGATAACGTCCTCACACATTTCATTGGGCGTAGCAAAACCAAACGGCGCGGGATTGCCGATGTTAAGCTTGATGATTTTGTCGCCCCGCTTTTCAAGACGGTTGGCTTCGTCGAGCACCGGTCCACGGATGTCATAGCAAACGGCGTCGAGTTTGGTCGATTTATTGATTTTTTTCATCCGATTCAATCCAGAAAAACGCGTGATTCCGGCGATCGATCTCACACCGGGCGGGGGAAAGCGTCCATTCGGCAAGAACGGGAAACGGTGTCCGCCACAGAGTGGAAACAGGCGCCGACAGTCCCCTTGCTTGTCGCTATTCTCCCGCCAATGATCATGATACGCAAGCGAAACAGGGGGATTGCGCCTTCTCGCCTCCCGTTGCGGGGTCCGATCGCGCGGGATGATTTTCTCGGGTAACGACCGTCTCAGGCAAGACTTTGTTCCCATTGTCCGCCACGGATGGCGTTGCCGTCACGGTTCGCGTTCCCGTCCCACCACGGTGACAATCGCTATGGGCGAGAGCGTCTTGCGATGACACAGCGGCACCGTCATCGTGCAGAGGTTTTCTCACAGCGGTAATCTTGACAAAATCGCCATGTCATTTCCTTACTTGGCGCGTTACGATATCGCTTCCAAAGGATTTTCGAAAAACCGCCGGAGAAACGCATGACCCCACATATCAACGCCGAAGACGGCGCTTTCGCCAAAACCGTTCTCATGCCCGGCGATCCGCTGCGCGCCAAATACATTGCCGAAACGTATCTCGAAGATGCGCGGGAAGTGACGAACGTACGTAACATGCTCGGTTTCACCGGCACTTACCGCGGCAAACCGGTTTCCGTGATGGGGCATGGCATGGGCATCCCGTCGTGTTCGATTTACAGTAAAGAACTGATCACCGACTACGCGGTGGAGAATCTGATTCGCGTCGGCAGCTGCGGCGCGCTACGGGACGATATCCATTTGCGCGACGTGATCATCTGCCTCGGCGCATCCACCGATTCAAATGTCAACCGGATGCGCTTTATGGGCTATGATTTCGCTGCCACCGCAGATTTCTCGATCATGGCCGCATTGATCGAGGCCGCCGCGAAAGAGAAAATTCCCGTCAAGATAGGTAACCTCTTTTCCACAGACCTGTTTTATTGTGCCGATACACAACAACGCTTCGAGAAGATGAAAAAATACGGCATTCTCGGTGTCGAGATGGAAGCAGCCGGCCTGTTCGGCGTCGCAGCGGAATTTGGCGCCAAAACCGGCGCGATCTGCACCGTCTCCGATCACATCCTGCGCGCGGAACAAACAAGCGCCGAGGAACGCCGCAGCACCTTCAACGCGATGATGACGATCGCTCTGGAAGCCGCCGTTTCTCTGTAAATCCTTTCCGCTTCGCGGCTTTTATAAAAAATCACAGGTGATGCGGCCCAATTCGTGTCTTTCCCGTTAATTTTTATTTATCGATCTCGTCAAGGATGATATATTGTCAATCCTATTACATCTCAATCTCCAATGACCATCTGCGATGAGGAATAATAAATGAAAATCTATCGTCTTCTGACCGGCCCTGACGATTCGAATTTTTGCCACAAAGTGATTGAGGCGCTGCAGAAAGGTTGGCACTTGCACGACGGCACCCCGAGCGTCAGCAACGGCCCATACGGCACTTTCTGTGGGCAGGCCGTGATCAAGGATGTCCCCACATACGACCCGAAAAAACCGCTCAGCCACTACTGATGGAGAAAACTGTCCATCCCTCACTTGCGGCGGCACTTGTGGCGATTGTCGGCAGCGCAGGGAACGACTATACCCTTATCCCGGTCAGCGGTGGCGATATCAACGAAGCGTTTGCCGTGGACATCGGCGCAACACGTCTGTTCGTCAAACGCAATCGCGCGGCGCGCCTGGACAATTTCCGCTACGAAGCCGAAAGTCTCGCTGCACTTTCGAAGGGTGAACTGGAAACCGCCCATGTTCTGGCGCTCGCCTGCGACGAGTCACACGCCTATTTGATCCTGGAATGGCTTGATCGCGCCCCTGCCGAGAAGGATTTCTGGGCGCATTTCGGGGCAAAACTCGCCGCGCTCCATCTTGGTCTGAGCGCGCCAAGATACGGCTGGGGGGGAGCGCGTGGTGACGACTGGATCTCCTATTTCCGCGAGTGTCGTTTGCTGCCGAAACTCGAAGCCAACTGGCACGCTTTCGACGACGCCGGCCACCACGCTGCCGATCGCCTTCTCGCCCGGCTGGAAGACTACCTGTGCGCACCACCACGGCCGCAACTTGTCCACGGCGATCTGTGGCACGGCAATTTCCTCGTCGGCAGCCGGGGAAAAGCCGTCCTGATCGATCCCCAGTCCTATTACGGACACGGTGAAGTCGATCTTGCGATGACCCGCCTTTTCGGCGGATTCTCTGCGAACTTTTATCGTGCCTATCAGGAAAACAATCCTGCCGAGGCGGCATTCGATATGCGCCTTGATCTTTACTCTCTGGTACCCTTGCTCACTCATCTGCAGCTGTTCGGCAGCGCCTATCTCGACGGTTGCCGACGTATTCTCCTGCGCTACGGGGGATAATGCGCATTGCTTTCTTCGAGAGGCGCCGACAATGCGAGGGGACAATTGTCAGGGTAATTTTTTCGCCACTGCGCCATTTTCGGAAAGAATCCCTCTTGATCCGAAACTTCTCAAGAACCAACGATCACATCGAAGCCTTGTGTTGACGAGGCGAAGTACAGACGAAAAACACGCAGCGAACGATCACGGATTCGACAGTAAGGCCGAAGAACAAATTATTACCAAAGGAACATAGTAAAGAAAATATCAGCGATTATACTTTTATTTCCTTTAAGCACGCAAGGAACGGCTCGAATGCTATTCGCTTCGCGGCGACGACACGCCTTTTTCACCATCTTCCTGCTCATCATTGTTATAGGCGCCGGCACGTGGATTTACCGGCATGGACAACAATCGGCGAACGCGGCAAACCGCCAATATCTCACCGCCACCGTCAAACGCGGCGACATTCACTACACAATCAAAGCCAGCGGCTCAATGCGTCCGTTCAAGACAGTCAAAGTCGGTGCCCAGGTTTCCGGGGAAGTTTCTCGCTTACTGGTCGCAGTTGGTGACAAAGTGAAAAAAGGCGATCCGATCGCCGAAATCGAGGCGCGTACCAAAGAGAACACCAGAAAAAAAGCCGTCCTCGACCGCAGTATTTATCAGGCAAAGCTTAAGACCGCCCACGCCGAAGAGATCAAATGCCAGAAAGCCTATACCCGCGCACGCACGCTGTATCGAAAAGGCGCCGGTTCGCGCAAGGATATGGAAGAGGCGCTGGCGGCGCTTAACAGGGCACGAAACGCGATCGAGGAAGCGCAGGCGAACATCGCCCAAAGCGAATTGACGATCAAGGACAGCGATGTCGATTTAAGCCATACGAAAGTTACCGCGCCTCTTTCCGGAACGGTGATCTCCGTTGCCGTGGAACAAGGACAGACGGTCAACGCCGCGCAAAATGTGCCCACTTTGGTGGAAATCGCCCAAACGGAGATGATGATTCTAAAAGCGGAAATCGCCGAGGCGGATGTTACCCAAGTGCACCCCGGCATGGCGGTGACGTTCACCCTGCTGGGCAAGAACAGCGACCGCTATCACGGCACCCTGAAAAGCATCGATCCCGCCCCGAAGGAAATTTCCGATAACGAGATACTCGCCGAGAACGATCCGATTTACTACTACGGCAAAATCGAGGTGAACAATCCCGACGCCACTTTGCGCTACGGCATGACAGCGATCGCGAGCATCGTGGTCAACGAGGCAAAAGATGCGCTGCTTGTGCCGATAACCGCGCTCGGCGAAGGCGAAGACGGCGACACGATCGTGCGAGTACACGACGAGAACGGAAGGGTGCGATCAAGGAAAGTCAAGGTCGGACTGGAAAACGGCATCAACGCAGAAATCAAGAACGGTCTGACGTTGGGAGAGAAAGTGATCATCAGCGAAACCGACACGGATCACCCATCTGATTCGGTAGGGTCTTCGTGATGACGCGGGAAGCACTACTCAAAGTCCGCGCCCTGGTGAAAAGCTTTCCCGCCGGCGACGACGCGGTCACTATTCTACACGGCGTGGATATCGATATCCACGCTGGGGAAATGATCGCCATCATCGGTCAATCAGGCTCCGGAAAATCGACACTGATGAACATTCTCGGCTGCCTCGACCGTCCTTCCGACGGCAATTACTGGATTGACGGCAAAAATACCGCTCGCCTCGGTCGCAAGGAACGCGCCCGCCTGCGCCGTGAATACATCGGCTTCATCTTCCAGCGCTATCACTTAATTGGCGATCTGAACGCGCGGGAAAACGTCTGTGTACCGGCCGTCTATGCCGGCATACCGGCAAAAGAACGCCTCGAACGCGCCGACTTTCTGTTGACCCGCCTCAGTCTCGGCGAACGCATCACCTATAAACCGAATCAACTTTCCGGTGGACAGCAGCAACGTGTGTCGATCGCACGTGCCCTGATGAACGGCGGACGAATCATTTTCGCCGACGAACCGACCGGCGCTCTGGACAGCGCCTCCGGTAAAGAAGTGATGACGATTTTGCGCGAACTGAACACGGCGGGCCATACCATAATCCTTGTCACCCACGATCCGCAGGTCGCCGCCGCGGCCGATCGTGTCATCGAACTGAAAGACGGCAGAATTATCGCCGATAACAGGGACAAGCCGCCTCTTACGCAAACACCCATGACCGATAAACCGGGTAACACCGAGAGATTTACCGGCACAAGCGTTACCTGCCTTTTGCAGATGGCGATGCGCGCAATGCTCGGACACAAGCTACGCGCCTTTCTCACCATGCTCGGCATCATCATCGGCATCGCCTCGGTGGTCAGCATGGTCGCCCTTGGACAGGGGGCACAGAAAAAAGTGCTAGCGCAAATCAGTAGCCTCGGCTCGAACACTCTCCGGGTGTTTGCGGGAACCGCGAGCGACCTTCGCTTCACCGATACCCTAACCGCCGAAGATGGGAAGATTCTCGCCGAACAACCGTTCATCGATTCCGCCACCCCGGAAATAAGTGGAAATATCAAGATGAGAATCGGCAATCGGACGCTGAGCGCGAAAGTCACCGGCATCGGTGCGCAGTATTTCCGAGTAAAGAACATCCCGATCGTCGAGGGTCGCAATCTGAGCGCCACCGACCTCGACCAACACAGCGCTTTCGTCTATCTCGACCGGAAAAGCGCCAAACGCCTCTTCGGCGGAGAAAGTCCGCTAGGAGAAGTGTTTCTCCTCGGAAACATTCCCGTTACCGTCATTGGCGTGGTCGAAACCGAAAAGCAAGCGCGTTTTTACGATGACAACCGCGTCAACCTTTGGATTCCCTATACCGCCCTCATGAGTCGCTTGATCGGCAAGGATTATCTCTCCGTTATCATCCTGCGTATCGCCGACAGCGTGGACAGCGCTACCGCCGAAGACGCCGTCACGCGGATCCTCGCCCGCCGCCATGGCGCCCGGGATTTTACCGTGATAAACAACGACGCGATCCGCGCAACCATCACCGAGAGCTCGCGAACCCTGTCTTTGCTGATCGCGGCGATCGCCGTCATCGCCCTGATCGTCGGCGGCATCGGTGTCATGAACGTCATGCTCGTTTCGGTTACCGAACGTACCCAGGAAATCGGTATTCGCATGGCCGTCGGCGCGCGACAAAGCGACATCATGCGCCAGTTTCTTCTCGAGGCGGTTTTCATGTGCCTGATTGGCGGCGTCCTCGGCATCGCACTCGCCTACGCGCTTGGCTATCTGGCAACACTCTCGGGAAGCCGCTTCACGATGATCTATTCCGTAACTTCGATCATTCTTGCCTTTGTCTGCGCGACCGGTGTCGGTATTGTCTTCGGCTATCTGCCGGCGCGCAATGCGGCGAGGTTCGATCCGGTGCAGGCGCTGGCCAATGAATGAAGCCACGATCATGAAACTTTCTACGCGTACCTATCTCCGCCGCTTGATTTTTCTATTCGCCACTTTTTTCGGCGGTTGCGCGACACAACCGGTCGGCAACAGCCTTGGCGAAATCAGGAAAAGCACGACGATTCCCAAGGCCTGGATGTTCGCCTTGAGCAACGAGGCCACACAAAAGCAACAAGACTGGTGGCGAAGCTTTCACAGCGCCGAACTGAACACCCTCGTCGATCAGGCACTTGCGCACAATCAGGATCTCGCCTCCGCCGGTTATGAATGGCGCAAAGCGATGCTCACTCTCGATACGGAAAAACTTGACCGCAAGCCAAGCTTTTCCGGCACGACCGGGGTCACCCGCAATCACGATTTCAGCCGCCATAATGTGCGCGTGAGCTATTCTCTCGGTATTTCCGCGAGCTACCAATTGGATCTTTGGCGCAAGCTCGCCGCGAGCGACCAAATCGCCGTCTGGAAAGCGAACGCCAGCGCGGAAGATCTTCTCGCGACGCGACTTACCCTGACCGCGGCGGTGGCCAATGCTTATTTCGACATCCTCCATATCGGAGAAAAACTCGCGCTCAACGAAAAACACCGCCATTACCAGCAGCGGACAATCGACATGGTGCGCAGCAAATATGGAGCCGGCGAGGCATCGTATCTAAGCCTCGTCACCAGCGAAAAAGCACTCGCCACCCTGGAACAGACGCGCAACACTTTGCAAAGCGAACACAAACAAGCACAAAATCGACTGTCCATTCTCCTCGGCAGACCGCCACAGCCGTTTTCCTTTTCCGCTCAGACATTGAAGACGTTGACACTGACGAAAATCAACGCCGGCATTCCGGCGGCCATTTTGCAGCGGCGCCCCGACCTGCGTGCCGCGCAATACCGCCTACAGGTCGATCTCGGCGACATTCAAGTCAGTACCCTCGATTTCTACCCGAAGTTCAGCCTCACCGCCGATTTTGGCAGCAGAAGCGACCGCCTGCTTCGCCTCCTACGCAATCCGGTCGGCGAGCTCGCGGCGGCGATCAACTTGCCGTTTTTAGACTACCATAAACATTCGCTGACCTTGAAATCCGCTCAAATAAAATATCAGGCCAATCTCGCCCGATTCCGACAGACGCTTTATCGCGCCTTCGCCGATGTGGAAAACGCGCTGCTTGCCCTGAAAGCCAGTGAAGACAATGCCGCCATTTTGGAGCGCAAGCTCGCACAGGCAAGAGAAATAGAGCGCTTGACCGACATCCGCCACCAGGCCGGCGTAGACGCTTTACAAGCTCTCCTCGACGCCCAACAGGCACGTCGTGACGTCGAACGCGCCTTAAACGACAACCGCCACCAGCGCCTTATCCGCCGCGTGGCGCTCTGCCTTGCCTTGGGCGGCAGCAGCAAAACGCCCTCTGGCAAAGATAACGGTGGGCTCCTGTCACCACCGTGAAAACACGTTATAATTCTTGTGAAACCACTTATTTTTCGAGCCTCATGAAAAACACTATTTTGCTGACTATTTCCCTCTGCTGGACCCTGCAAGGCTGTGTTCCTCTCGTCTTGGGCGGCGCCGCCACCGGAGCCAGCGTGATTCATGACCGGCGCAGCGCCGGCACCGTGCTCGACGACAAGACACTCGGCCTTTTCCTGGCGGGCAAAATCGCCAACAACAAGCGGCTTTCCGAGAACAGCCACGTGAACGTGAACGTCTACAACGGATTGGCCCTGCTGACCGGCGAAGCGGTCAACGAACAGATCAAACAGGAAATCGGTGCCCTGGTAAGCGATAACGGAAGCGGTAATATCACCCATATCGCCAACTATCTGCTGATCGGCCCACGCAGCAGCTTCATGAACCGTCTCTATGACAGCAAATTGGCGGCCAAACTCAAAACCGTGCTTTTCGACGTCAAGATAGCGGGCTTCGACCCGACGCGCGTCAAGGTCGTCAGCGAACACGGCGTCGGCTTCCTGATGGGTATCGTGACCTCGCGGGAAGCACAGGCGGTGGCCAATGTGACGCGGCGGGTTTCCGGGGTACGGCGCATCGTCACCCTGTTCGCCATCGACGACCGCCTCCACTGGCGAGAGCAAAATGCGCAGAAAACGCCCTGACCCAAGACAGGGCAAGAGCGGCCATGGCGACTTTTTCTCCCCCGCTTGGGCGCCGCGGTACGGCGACAATCCGATAAAAAAACCAAAGACCTCCTCATGAAGCGAAAAATCCCCCTACGTTCCCGAACCACCACCGCCGGCCGCAACATGGCCGGTGCCCGCGCCCTATGGCGCGCCACCGGCATGAAAGACGGCGATTTCGACAAACCGATCATCGCCGTGGTCAACAGTTTCACCCAATTCGTCCCCGGCCACGTTCATCTGCAAAATCTCGGACAGATGGTGGCGCGGGAAATCGAGGCCGCCGGTGCCGTCGCCAAAGAATTCAACACCATCGCCGTCGACGACGGCATCGCGATGGGCCATGACGGCATGCTCTATTCCCTGCCGAGCCGCGAATTGATTGCCGATTCGGTCGAATACATGGTCAACGCGCACTGCGCCGACGCGATGATTTGCATCTCCAACTGCGACAAGATCACGCCGGGCATGCTGCTTGCTGCCATGCGCTTGAACATTCCCGCCGTGTTCGTCTCCGGCGGCCCGATGGAATCGGGCAAAAGCGCGCTTTCCTCGCACCATCTCGATCTCGTCGACGCGATGGTAGAGGCCGCCAATCCGAAAAACGATGACGCGGTGGTCGCGGAATTCGAACGTTCCGCCTGCCCGACCTGCGGCTCCTGTTCCGGGATGTTCACCGCCAATTCGATGAACTGCCTCAACGAGGCGCTCGGTCTGGCGTTGCCGGGCAATGGTTCCCTGCTTGCCACCCACGCGAAACGTCGCGAACTTTTCCTCGCAGCCGCGCGTCGCATCGTCACCAACGCCAGGCACTACTACAACGACGGCGACGCCTCGGTATTGCCGCGCGAGATCGCGAGCAAAGCGGCGTTTCTCAACGCGATGACCCTTGATATCGCGATGGGCGGCTCGACCAACACCATTTTGCACCTGCTCGCCCTCGCCCAGGAAGCCGAAGTGGATTTTTCTCTCCGCGACATCGACCGCTTGAGCCGAAGCGTCCCGTGTCTATGCAAAGTCGCGCCGAACATCACGAAGTACCATATGGAAGACGTCCATCGTGCCGGCGGCGTGATCAATATTCTCGCCGAACTCGATCGCGCCGGCCTGATCGATGCCGATCTTCCGACGGTACATAGCGAAACCCTTGGGCAGGCGCTGCAAAGATACGACATCACCGATCCCGCAAACACCGCAGCCCACGAATTTTATCGCGCCGCCCCGGGCAATGTGCCGACCCAGGTGGCGTTCAGTCAGAACAAAATATTCCCCAGTCTCGACGCCGACCGCACCGGTGGCTGTATCCGCGACCTCGCCCACGCCTATTCCAGGGACGGCGGCCTTGCCGTCCTTTATGGCAATCTCGCCGCGGACGGTTGCGTGGTGAAAACCGCCGGCGTCGAAACCTCCCTTCTCACTTTCTCCGGCAAAGCGGTGGTCTTCGAATCCCAGGAAAACGCCGTTTCCGCGATTCTCGCGGGTAAAATACGCGAAGGTGACATCGTCATCATCCGCTACGAGGGGCCGAAAGGCGGTCCCGGTATGCAGGAAATGCTCTATCCGACCAGCTACCTGAAAGCCATGGGACTCGGCAAGTCCTGCGCCCTGCTTACCGACGGTCGCTTCTCCGGCGGTACTTCGGGACTTTCCATCGGCCACGTCTCCCCGGAAGCCGCGGCGGGGGGGACGATCGCGCTGGTGGAAAACGGTGACCCAATCGAAATCGACATTCCCAATCGCCGGATTCATCTTCAGGTGGACGCGACGATTCTCACCGCGCGCCGCGCAAAACAGGAAAACAAAGGCTGGCAACCCGAAAAGCCCCGGCCACGCAAGGTTTCCACCGCCCTGCGCGCCTACGCCATGCTGGCAAGCAGCGCCGACAAGGGCGCCGTGCGCGATCTCAACAAACTTCCTTGAAACGGCGAACTTGTCCGCCGACATATGCGCGGAACCGACGGGGCAAAGAGATCGGCACACAGCAAGCGCCGTGAAAATGGATCAATGGATCCGCGCGCGGGCATAGCCATCTTCGGCAACCGCGCTGCACAGCGCCTTCCACTCGCAGCCTTGACAGGCCCGGCGTATCCGCTTGTCGCGGAAAGCCCGACGCAGCACCGCGAGTACGCAGGCATCGAGGCGTAATCGCTCACCCGGAGCGAGCGAGCGCCGTAAAACCGTTTCGATGTCGATCGCCGCGAGGCGATCACGCCTGCGCACCCGGTCATCAAGGCAGTGACAAGCGCACTCATCGAGCAGCGGCGCGCAAACAGCGTCGGAGCCAGCGACGATACGGATCGCTTCCCCGCCCGCGATCCGCCTCGCGATCGCGTCGAAATTGCGCGTGAACGCGGGGGTATATCCTTCACCGACATAAGTCAGTAAACAAAGCAGATGATGGGCGCGCAGCCTGATTGTCACGGCAAAGAAAGTCTTTCCCCGACCACTGCGATTCCCTTGAGCGTCGCCGCGGCAAGGGCGCACTTCAAAATATCGCCGGCAAGAAATGGCAGAATCCCGTAGTCGATGGCTTTTGTCATCCCGATCGAAACAGCGAGCCAGGCGGCGCCTAAAAGCAAGCAAAGGGCGCTACCGAGCAACATGGCGAAGAAAGCGAGAAAGGGCCGTTCACCATTCCAGCCACGTTCGGCAAGCGCCCCCACGATGATCCCGACAAGCGGAAACGCGAACAGATAACCAGCGGTCGGGCCGATGAAATGGAGGTATCCGCCCGCCCCTCCGGAAAGTACGGGGAGTGCGGCAACGGCCTCGCAAAGCCAAAAGAAAATGGTCAAGGCACCGAGTCGCCAACCATAAAGGGCGCCGACAAGACATACGGCATAGGTTTGCATCGTCATCGGAACAGGGAACATCGGCACTTCGATATACGATGCCATGGCAAGGAATAGGCTGCCGAAAAAAACGGCGAGCGCCTGCCAAATCAGGGAACGCTTTTGGGCATAAACCGGGGAAAAAACATTGCTCAGGTGTTGAGCCGACAGCAAAGACATAAGATTTCTCCTTTTCTCACGAGGCGAAAGCCCAGGGCGACTGATGGAAAGCCAGAACCTTCGACGAAGGGCTTATTGCACACGACTTGCCGAAAAAAGGCAAGATTCGGAGACAAGGCTCACCGTTCTGTCATAAACAATCGCGCGATCTTGTCTCATCTTACCGCCCAAGGTCGGCGGCGAAAAGCAACGCGCCAAGGTCTTGGAGATGTCCATACACTATTGATCGCGCGATCGCCATAACGGCGCGGTTTTTACCCGTCCCAAGGCGTTTCCCGGTACCGCGAGGCTTCAAACGGCGTCGGGCGACGATCCGCCACGGCAGGCGTCGATATCGCAAGGAGTCAACTATTTGACACCGCGAGCGCAATGACCGCGCAGGCGAAAGAGAGCACCGCGACATTTGATGTCAGCAAACGATAAAGTTCGTCGGAAAAGGCATCAGCGGCAGCCTCACAGCAAACCGGCCTCACGCCAGGCGAGCAGTTCCTCGCGGCCAACGGCGAAAACGCCCTCGCCACCGCGCGTACAGACAAACCAATCAAAACCTATATCGGGATAAGCCGTTTCCAGAATCGGCCAGTTCATCCCGACTTCCAGCACCAGCAAACCGTCCTCGGCGAGAAAATCGCCCGCCTCGCGCAGCAACTTGCGGGTAAACTCCAGTCCATCTTCGCCGGAGACCAGCGCGTTACGGGGTTCGTGGCGGTATTCCGCGGCGATGGTCGCCATCTCGGCGGCCTCGACATACGGCGGATTACAAAGAATCCAGTCAAAAGTTGCGGAAATGGCGGAAAAACCATCGGAGCAAAGCGTTTTTATTCCGCTTTCCGTCATTCCGGCGCGCGCCAGATTGATTTCCGCCACCGCGAGCGCGTCACGATCGTTATCGGCAAGTACGATTTTCGTTTCTGGATAGCGGTATTTGGCGAGAATGCCGAGGCAACCGCTGCCACAGCACAGATCAAGAATCCGTCGCGGTGCCTCGCCTGTCCAGTAGGGCGCGAGATCGCGCTCGATCAGTTCAGCGATGGGGGAACGCGGAATCAGCGCGCGTTCATCGATATAGAATTCATGGCCGCCGTAAAGCGTGCGGCGGGTGATGTAGGGAACCGGGACTTCCTCCTCGATACGGCGGCGAAATCCTTCCGTCAACTGTTTTTTTTCCGCCGTGGTGAGACTGGCTTGAAAGTAGAGTGGCGCAAGATCGAACGGCAATTGCAAAAGACCGAGGACAAGCGCCGCGGCATCGTCAAGCGCGTTGTCGGTACCATGACCGAAAAAAAGGTCGCGGCGGGCGAATTCGCTCGCACCGTAGCGGATCCAGTCAACAATCGTGCGTAAATTGTAGAAATCAAAACTTAATCTGACAGACATTATCAAACAACAACTGTCCGTTGAGTGTTATTGTCAGATAATTCGACACTAGGAATTTGTTTTCCTAGCGCCAAATGCTTTGCCTCACGAAATGTCTGCATCGGTGTTTTACCATAACAGTGCTTACCACTATGTGGACGCTGTTCATTATATTTACTGATCCAGTGATCAACGTCAACTTGCCGTTCATCTAGCGAACGATAAATCTTCTTACGAAAGACTATATCATAAAACTCATTTTTCATGGTTCTATGAAAACGCTCACATATACCGTTCGTTTGAGGACTATTGGCCTTGCTCTTTGAGTGATCAACGTTCTCAGTAGCCAAATAAAGCTCATAGGCATGACTCTCAACTTTACCACAATACTCAGTGCCCCGGTCGGTAAGCATACGACACAAGCGGAGTTCCCATTCATCAAAAAATGGGATGACCCGGTCATTAAGCATATCAGCTGCTGTGATCGCTGATTTCTCTCTATAGAGCTTTGCGAGAGCCGCTTTGCTATAGGTATCAATAAAAGTCTGCTGATAAATACGCCCAACACCTTTCATGGTACCGACAAAAGACGTATCCTGTGCCCCAAGGTATCCAGGGTGGTGCGTTTGAATTTCTCCATGGGCTTCGCGTTGCGATTTGCTTTCTCAAGCGCTGCAAGCTGTTCCTCGGTCAGTAAAATACCTTCTTGAGCCGAACGAGACTCCAACGCTTTCAGGCGCTTTTTCATGGTCTCAAGGTCATGGCGTAACCAGATCGATCGCACACCACCAGATGACACCACAATGCTCGTTTTAACAACTCTTGTGAGGCACGTGATTGTCCCAGCGCAGGATTGTCTATCGCTATATCAATTACCGCACGTTCTACATGCTCAGGAACACGATTCTTCACCACCGGTTTCTTACGGCTGATTTCTCGCAGCGCGTCTTCACCACCATTTTCGTATAAACGTTTAAAACGATAAAAACTATCTCGGCTGTCGCCCATCGTTTTGCATGCTTGTGACACACTACCCAATTGTTTTGCCAACTCCAAAAGGCCAACTTTGGGCTTGATTATCTTCATTTCAATATTCGTCATGATCTGACGCCTTTTGACTCGATCTTATCAAAAATGTCAGATTAAGTCTCATTCTTTACACGGAATTTTTCATCGTACCGTTTTCCTCCGAATAAACGTTCCTGTCTGCTACAATATTTCTTTTTTTCACCGAGGAGATTTATGAATCCGTCGCGGTTTTTCTGGCTCGCGGTTGTTATCTTGAGCGGATATTTATTGTACGCGCTTAGCCCGATCCTCACGCCTTTTCTCTTCGCCGCCATTCTCGCCTATCTTGGAGATCCCCTCGCCGACCGCCTGGAGGCATTGAAATTTCCGCGCTTGTGGGCAGTGATGACCGTCTTTGCCAGCTTCATCATCGGTTTTGCCCTGATCATTCTCGTGCTGATTCCAACGCTCGACAAGCAGATCGGTCAGATCATCGCCCGCATGCCGGATTACCTGTCCTGGTTCCGCGCCCACATCGCCCCATCGCTGCCGAATCTTCTCGATATTAACACCGACACGCTCGACATCGAAAGTCTGCAAAAAACGCTGCGCGCGCATATCGGCGGCGTCTCCCATATCGCCAACCGTCTGATCGGTTCCCTGAAAGGTCCGGCCGGATTGATCATCACCTGGATAACCTATCTGTTCCTAATTCCGGTCGTCACTTTCTACCTCCTGCGCGACTGGGACATCATGATCGCCAAAATCGAGGAACTGATTCCCCATCAATACCGTGCGACGGTCAACGAACTCGCGCGTCGCTCCGACGGAGTGCTCGGCGGTTTTCTACGCGGCCAGTTGTTGGTCATGCTTGCCCTCGGCATCCTTTATGCGATCGGACTGAGTCTCGTCGGGCTGGAAATGGCGATCATGATCGGCTTGTTCGCCGGTTTCGTCAGTTTCGTGCCCTATCTTGGCTTGATCGTCGGCGTTGTTTTGGCCGGCACCATGTCGCTGATGCAATTTCAGGATTGGCTGCATCCCCTGGAGGTGTTCATTGTTTTTCTCGTCGCGCAAGTGATCGAGGGCACCCTCCTCACGCCGAAACTGGTGGGCGACCGTACCGGATTACATCCGGTGACGGTGTTGTTCGCCGTGCTCGCCGGCGGTCAGCTGTTCGGTTTCATGGGCATCCTCCTCGCCCTGCCGGCCGCCGCTGTGATCAACGTGTTTCTCGGCTATTGCAAAGAACATTATCTGAGCAGTGAAATCTATTGCAAAATCGATGATAACAACAAAAACGAGGACAACGACCATGAAAAAAACCCTTGCGGCTAAATTTGCCGTCTCCATCACCTTCTTTTTCCTTTTCGGCTGTACCAGCGCGATCGATACGCAAGGCTACGCCAACGATCCCTGGGAACCGATCAACCGCGGTGTCTTCGCGCTCAACGAAATCCTTGACAAGATCGCGCTCAAGCCAGTTGCCGAAAGCTATGAATTCGTCTTCCCACAACCGCTGCGCACCGGCGTCAGTAATTTTTTTTCCAATCTCGGTGACATCGGCTCACTGGCCAACGCCATTCTCCAGCTCGATGGCAAGACTTCCGCCGCCATCACCGCGCGGGTAATCGACAACACTTTCTTCGGCCTGGGCGGACTCTTCGATGTCGCGACCGCGATGGGCAATCCGAAAATTCCCCGCGATTTCGGCGGCACCCTGGCACATTACGGTGTACACTCCGGGCCGTATCTCGTCCTGCCGATTTTTGGCCCGTCGACCTTGCGTGACGGAATCGCCAAGCTGCCCGACATATATCTGAACCCGATCACCTATCTTACCAAAGAATCAACGCGCTGGCAGGCAATCGGACTGGATGCGGTACAAACCCGCGCCGCCTATCTGCCGCTCGAGCGCCAACTCGAAGGCACAAGCACCGATAAATACGCCACCCTCCGCGACACCTGGCTACAGCGACGCTGGGCGCAACTCGGGACACCGATAAGCACGGCGCAGCAAGAAGAGATCGATGCGCTGTTCACGCCACATCCCTCCCTCTCGACAGGCGGCGAAATACAACCCGAAAGCAGAGACACATCCGCTGCAGGCGCACCGGGTTCGGCGCAAGCATTATTTCCCGCCAATTTGTTTCCGAACAAGAGAAACACGACTCCTAGCGAGGCCGAGTAAGTCTCGATACAGTTCTCGCGGGGGAGCTCGGCAACCGACAGGCGCGACGCGCGCCATCAAGCGTCGAAAAAGCCGTGTCGCGACACGAAACGGCAGCGATAACCACGAATCGTGATGCATGGCGGGCGCAGCGCACGCTTGCAGAAAATTGTCAAATCGCGGGATGAGCGTATGATGCACCTGTTGAGGGAAAGCAACGCAGGGGAAAACGGATGACCGGGGACAGTGACAATCCGATTGCCGATTACGAACGCCACGTGGCGACGCTGGAGAAAATCGTTACCGCCATGGAAGGCGGCGAACTTTCCCTGGAAGAAGGATTGCGACAATACGAACAGGGCATCACGTTGATTCGTAAGTGCCAAAAAGCGCTCGACATCGCCGAGCAAAAAGTGCGTATCTTGAGTGAGAGCGTATACGAAGAAGAAGTATTGGTACCATTTGATGAAGCCGACGGCGACGATCGCGACTGATTCTGCCCTTCTGCTCGACGGCTACCGGACACGCGTCGAGGCCGCTCTGGACGAGAAATTACCCGTCGCGCGAGATCTTCTCGGCGAAGCGATGCGCTACAGCACCCTAAATCGAGGCAAACGCCTGCGTGCGGCCCTCGTCTATGCGTGTGGCGAAGACTTCGGCTGCGCGCCCGCGACACTCGACAACGCCGCTTGTGCGGTGGAATGCTTACACGCCTACTCGCTGATCCACGACGATTTGCCGGCGATGGACGACGCCGATCTGCGCCGTGGCAAACCCAGTTGTCACAAGGCCTTCGACGAAGCCACCGCGATTCTCGCCGGAGACGCGCTGAACACCCTGGCCTTTTCCCTGCTCGCCGCAACCCCCCTTTCGGAGAAGATCGGGCTTGCTCAGATTCGCCACCTCTCCGCCGCCGCCGGCTGGGCCGGTATGGTTGGCGGACAAAGCCGCGACATGGCGGCGAGCCATCAAGAACTCACCCTTGGCGCCGTACGGGAAATTCACCGCGACAAGACCGGCGCCCTACTTGAGGCTTGCCTCCATCTTGGCGCGCTGCCCGGCACGGCCTATCCGCAACATAGGCGCACACTGAAAGAGCTGGGAGAAGAAATCGGCATCGCCTACCAAATCATCGACGACATGCTCGATGTCACCGCCGATACGAAAACACTCGGCAAACCGAGTGGCAAAGATGCCATACAGGCGAAAAACACCTATCTCTCTCATCTTGGGCTGAACAGTAGCCGACAGGCCGTCAAGCAAAGTAAAGTCCGCGCAACTTTGCTTCTGGACAAATTGCCCGACCGCGCGGCGCATCTCGGCTTGATTCTCGGACATCTTTTTTTACGGCGTTATTGAGGCATCCCTGCCCTTTGGAGAATCTTATCCATGATCTATCTTTTTCTCAGTATCCTTGCCAGTGTAGCCGTCTCGGTCTTGCTCAAAATCGCCCGCGGCGGGAAAATCGACATCGCGCAGGCGGTTGCCGTCAACTATATTGTCGCCATCACCCTGATTCTCGTGCTTTTCCCGACAAGATTCAGCGAAATCGACGCATATGTTTCACAATGGCGTCTTTTCACCGCACTCGGTATTTTGCTGCCCGGTGTTTTCCTGATCCTGGGCCAGGCCGTGCGCAAAGCCGGCATCGTCAAGGCCGACGCCGCTCAGCGCCTTTCCCTGTTCATCGCGATTATTGCCGCCTTTACCTTGTTCGGTGACACGATTACCGCCGTCAAAGCAATAGGAATTGCACTGGCTCTACTGGCGTTGGTCTTGCTGGTGGTGCAATCCGGCAACGGCAGCCACGGCGGCTGGCTGTGGATTCTTGCCGTATGGCTCGGTTACGGCGTGATCGACGTTCTGTTCAAGCAACTTTCGAAAACCGGCCTCGCTTTCACCAATTATCTGCTCATCAGCTTCGTGATCGCCGCCGTTTTCATGTTCACCTACCTTTTCTTACGCCGCACGCGCTTAACTTTGCCCTCGGTGCTCGGCGGCATGGTCCTCGGCGCGCTGAATTTCACCAATATCTATACCTATGTTCGCGCCCACCAGGTCTTGCACGATCAAACTGCACTGGTATTTACCACGATGAACATCGGGGTGATCACGCTTTCAACCATCGTCGGCGCGGCGATATTCCACGAAAAACTCGGTAAGGGCAATCTTCTCGGTATTGTCATGGCAATCATCGCCATCGCCGTCCTGTTCAACGGCGCGCGCTGGAGCGGACGCTAGATGGCCTCTTTCGCCGACCGTCTGATTCGTTGGCAACGCGCTCACGGACGCAACAATCTGCCCTGGCAGAGCGAGGATCCCTATCGCGTCTGGTTGTCGGAAATCATGCTTCAGCAAACCCAGGTACGGACAGTTATTCCTTATTACTCGCGCTTTCTCGCGCGTTTTCCGGATGTTCTCGCCCTGGCCGACGCCTCTGTCGACGAGGTCCTCACTCTTTGGAGCGGCCTCGGCTATTACAGCCGCGCCCGCAACCTGCATCACGCCGCGCGTCAGCTCCGTAAGGAACACAACGGTCACTTTCCCGAAGAACGCGTCGCCCTCGAACGACTCAAAGGTGTTGGCCGCTCGACAGCTGCGGCGATCAGCGTTTTCGCTTTCGGGCGCAAGGAGGCAATCTGCGACGGCAATGTAAAACGTGTCCTGGCTCGTCACCGCGGCATGTATGAAGACCTCACGGCAGCTAAAAACCAGTCCGCCCTGTGGGCACTCGCCGAATCTCTCCTGCCGCAAGGCGCGCTCAAACTGAAAAGCTATACCCAGGGGCTTATGGATCTCGGCAGCCTGATCTGCACCCGCTCCACGCCCGATTGTCCGTCTTGTCCGCTGACAGAAGATTGCCAGGCCTTCTTGCAAGGCAAACAACGTGAGTTACCGATCAAAAACGCGAAAAAGACGAAACCGGTCAACGATGGATGGTTTCTCCTCTGTCAAACCTCGAACGGCGCAACGCTGCTCGAAAGACGCCCGGAAAGAGGCGTCTGGGGGGGACTCTGGGCGCCGCCATGGTTCGATACGCTGGAAGCCCTTGAAAAATGGAGCATCGCGCGCGGTATTGTCCTGAAACGCGAGTCACCCGATTTATGTGGCGACTTTCTCCCACGAATGGTTCATTCATTCACCCATTTCACCTTGCGTATTTTTCTTGTCCACGGAGAAACGCACAGCAAAAAAGGCGCCTGTTTTTTCCTCCCCGAGGCATTGTCCGCCCTTGCCCTGCCCGCGCCAATCCGTCGATTATTGCGCCCGTAAGGATAACGACACCTCCAAAGCGCTCAACGCGCGCGGGGTGTATTTTTCCCGAGATTGCGTTCATACTGCTCGACGGCTTCCATGATGATCCGTGATTGTGGTTTGCCAATTTCCAGGGAGAGCGCCTTGAGGCGTTTGATGAACAGTATCGGCAGCTTGGTGCCCCAGGTTTTTACCCCACGTTTCGCATCGCTGCGTTTTTGTATTTCTGTGGATTTTTTAATCATGCCAACTCCTTTTACATACATACATAAATTTAACGATACGACAAACTTATGCAAAATAAATTCCACTTGGGAATTATTATTTAAACTGATATAGTTAACTAATTTTATTAACCATGTACAAACAAAAGAAGAACACTTTCCTGCTTTTGGTCGGTATTCTCTTTACTTTTATCACTCTCTACCTACCGCAACCGCTACAACCGGCACTCGCCGCATTGTACGGACGCAGCGCCTCGGAGGGGGGATTGCTTACCACCGTGACCCTGATTCCGCTGGCGCTGTCTCCCCTGTTCCACGAGTATCTGTTCGCCAAGACCGATCCGGCAAAACTGCTGAAAAACGCATGGCTCGGGCTCGGCTTATGCGACCTCGCTTTCGCCTTGATTTACCACTTCCCCTTGTTGCTGTCGATCCGTTTTCTAAGCGGTTGTCTGATTCCGATCATCTTGACCGCAACCATTACCTTGCTCCTCAAGGGCAACACAAAACCGCATAAAACCCTGTCTCTTTATGTCACCTTCACCGTCATCGGAGGATTCAGCGGCCGCTTCCTAAGCAGCTTGTTCGATACCTACTTGAACTGGCAGAGCTTTTCTTGTCTGAGCGGTGCCATCCTTTTGCTTCTGGGCAGTAGAAAATTGGCCACATCGCAACAAAAAAGCAATGTTTACCGGCGTCCGCGCCTGAAAGATTTGCTCACCTTGCTGAAAATACGCAAGGTGACCACGGTACTACTGATCATCTACGCAACTTTCGGCAGTTTCGTCGCGTTGCTCAATTATCTCCCTTTCCTTCTCCGCCAGTCCTTCCCCCACGCCTCAAATTTCGTCACCGGAGTCGTTTATTCGGGTTACATTTTCAGTGCCGTTATTGCGCTACTGAGCACGAAGATCAGCGCCAAATTCGGTGCCAAACGCACTCTTATGCTCGCCAATCTCGTCTTTCTCGCTTCGTTGGCGCTGCTTTTCGTGAACAGCCTGGTGCTCACTTTCTTCGTTTTATTCGCCTTCTGCGGCGCTTTTTTTCTTACCCACACCGTCGCGATCGCCGAAGTGAACCTTCACAGCCCTTATCCGAAATCGCTCACCAACGCCTTTTACACGATGTTTTACTACAGTGGCGGGGTGGTCGGCTCGTATCTGCCAGGACTGATTTTCCAATACCACGGCAAGATCATCTTCCTCGCCACGTTACTCGTTGTCTCATTGTCCGCGACGCTGGCGATTCTCACTCTGCCTAGTTCCGTACAAGCCAATCCCAACGATGACGCCATTCGTCCTGCTCGATAACATCCGTGACGGTCGTGCCCGACATTATCACGACTTCGTGCACCGCGAGTCTCTTGCCGCCGAGGCGCTCGACACCCTTGATGCATTGCTCTATAAAGGCTGGGCAGACAATCTTCACTGCACACTACGCATTCCCTATGAGTTCGGCTATTCACTGAACCACTTGCCGGGGCGACCGGCAAATCTTCACATCGACTGGTACCGCAACTACGAGCGACTCGATTCACAAGGTCAGAAACGCTTCTTCAGCCGCTACCTAAGCGAAAATCGCGGTGCGTTACGGGGTCTTTTGATCAATTCCTCTTATCGCCGCGACAAATGCCGCTACGACCAAGCCATCGCCCGTATCCGTGCGCGCATCCGCGCTGGCGATCTCTACCAAGCCAACTACACCGACATCCTTGAGGCGGATTTCTCCGGCGATCCCCTGTTACTTTACGCCGCCCTGCGCACCCACCAAAACGCGCCATATGCCGCGTTCATGGCGCATCCCGAAGACGGTCACACCCTGTGTCTGTCGCCGGAGTGCTTTTGGTCTCTCGAAAAAGGAAACATCCGTACCGAACCGATGAAAGGTACCGCCCCGCGCCCCTTGCGTGACGAAGATCTTCCCGCGGCGATCCGTAAACTGGCCAAAGACCCCAAAAACTGCGCGGAGAACGCGATGATCGTCGATCTTCTACGCAGTGACTTGGCAAAAATCGCTCAACCGCACAGTATCCACGTACGCGCACCATTTCATGTCGCCGACTACGGAAAGATACTCCAGATGACCAGCAAAATCGAAGCAAAACCGCGCAGATCGGTAACCATAGCGGAGATCATCCGCGCCACCTTTCCCTGCGGCTCAATCACCGGTGCGCCGAAACGGATGGCAATGCAAGTAATCAATGAAATCGAAGGCTGTCCGCGCGGCCTCTATACCGGTGCTATCGGTTATCTTGAACCCGACGGTGACCATATTTGCGGAAAATTCAATGTCGCGATCCGCACCCTATGCATCGACGGAAACAAAGCCCGTTTCGGCGTCGGCGGCGGTATCACCATCGACAGCACCGCCGATGGCGAATATCGAGAATGTCAAACCAAGGCGGCCTTTCTCCATCTGCCGCCGACGCTCGCCCTGATAGAAACCCTGCTGGTGGAAAACGGCGCGATCCATCGCCTGGAAAGACATCACCGCCGCTTGCAAGAGAGCGCACATTCCCTCGGCCTGCCCGCACCGCCGCCGCTTGTCGAACTGCGGACAATGATCGCCGAAAAACTCCCGCGGCAGGGAACTGCCGCCAAGTCGCGCCTGCAACTCCGACTGAGTGCGGAACGCCTTAAAGTGAAGGTATTTCCACTTTCCCCGGCACAAGCGCCGCCGCATGTTCTGCTCGCTGCCGAGGCGCTCACGAATCGTGATCCGCTGCGCCGCTTCAAAACCACCCGTCGCGCCCCTCTTGACCGAGCATGGCGGTTCGCGGAAAGTCACAACGCCTTCGACGCCTTGCTCTTCAACAGGAACGGTGAATTGCTCGAAGGGGGGCGCAGCAACGTTTTCGTTCTTCTTGAGGGAAAGTGGCACACCCCGGCGTTCACCCTCGATATTATCCCCGGCGTCATGCGCGCCCATGTGCTGCGACACCCGGCTCTGATCGGTGCAACGCGCATTCACGAAAGCCGTCTGCAGCGAAAGGACGTGCTGAAGGCGGAAAAAATCCTGTTGACCAACAGTCTGCGCGGCATTGTGCAGGTGACCTTGCTTCCCTATCCGAAATAAGGTATTTTTCGTCGATATCGTGGCCCCGCGGACGACTATAAGCACTTCTCGTCCTTTCCTTTCTCTCGCACCCGTATCTCAAGCGAGCGTTCATCGAACACCGAGCCGGCACACGAAGCAAGCGATGATGAAGGGAAGGGAATTGACGCCAGAATCGGCCAAAAACGAGCGCGGCAAAACGGCGAAGAGACGACAATCACCCTTCTCACCCACATAGGGAAAACCGAAACTATCCCATTCTTTTGATTTCAGAAAATATTTTCAATCGAGAAAATTAAAATAAATTACTCTCATAAAGAGTATTTTCATGGTATATATTTGCCTAACTCGGTCAATCAATAAGGTACTCATGATGGGCGCTGCTCCCTTGGTTATGGCGAAAGAACTCTCTTGTGAAAATCCGCTCACAAAAGACGAGGTGTTGGCCGTCCAAAAAAACTGGGGGGAGGCGATCGTTACCATCGGCCGCGCCGAAGAGCCGAAACAGGCGGCGATGGAGGCCATTGATCGCCTCTACGGGTATGGCGAAGGCATCGTTTTATTCAAGCCGACCCTGGCTAGCAAGCATCCGTTTCGAGCGAACAAAGAGGCGGCCTTGTCTTATTTTGTCGGCGGTTCGATCAATGAAGACAAAGGCTTTGCACTGGCACCCTATAACCATGTTCGCTTTGAAAACGAAGCCATTATCACTAACCGCGAGACCGCCCTGTCCATGGGGGAATACTATTTCACCAAGACCGACGGAAAAGAAATCAAGGCGGAATACAGCTTCGCCTATTTCAGGGATAAAAACGGAAATCTGAAAATCAATCTACACCACTCCTCTCTGCCTTACCAAGGACAATAAATCAAGCATCGGGACTGCGCTCCCCGGTTGAGCGTCGCGGACGATCGTCATCCTCGAGCGCGTTCTCTTCGTTTCTTATCCCGCTCGTAAAGGGATCCACCCGGATCGCCGTAGGGAAGGTGGTGACGATCGCCTCAGCATCCGCAGAAGTGAAGAGCAGTTTCACATTCGCGCCGGCGTCCAGCGTCGCATAGACGGCGAGCCCTTCTTCGCGCAACCGCCACACCTTTTGCAACACCGCGAGCGTTTCTGTCTGCCAATAACAAAATACCGGGCGGGCGGCGAGCAGGGTGGCGTGCATCATCAACGCGTTGGCTTCGGCGGTTTTCCCCAGGGTCGGAAAATCTTCGGCCCTTATCGCTTCGCGGATCGTGGCGAGATCGCGCTCAGCCTGCACAGGCCATAGGGGATACAACGGAGAGGTGTCAAGCGTATGCTGCATGGCGTCTCTCGAGGAGAGCTTTTTCTCCGCGCGACTTACCGCCACCACGGCAATGCGCAGCGCTCGCCAATCGCCGCGAAGGGGAAAGGCATAGGAATCACTTCCGTCCTGCGCTTCGCCACGGCGCCATTCGACGAAACCGTGCCACAGCGAGCGGCAGGCGCTGCCGCTGCCGCAACGGGCACGGATGGAAAGCTCGCGAGCGCTCAAGCCCCACGCAAAGAAACGATCAAGGGCGAGAACGAGCGCGGCGAAACCGGAGGCGCTCGACGCAAGTCCGGCGGCGGTGGGGATGGAGTTGACGGTGGCGATAGCGATTTTTTGCTTGCGATCAGGCACGAAGCGGGCAACGAACGCCCAGAGCCGACGGGCAAAGGCGCTTTCTTTTTCCACCGCTTGTCCATTCAGAGTGAGACTGTCGTGATCCGCGGCGTCGATGGTGGTGCGCGTCCCCAAGGTGCCGAGCGAGATGGAAAGACTGCCGTTCATCGGCAAATTGAGACGGCCGTAGCGTTTGCCCCAGTATTTCGCCAGGGCAATATTGGCCGGCGCGTAGGCGGTCGCGGTTTTCATGAGAAGCGTAATCCCTTTTCGGCGATCGTGATAGCATGGTGATGCGGCGGTAGCGTTTGCGAGAAAGTCACGATGGCGTCGCCGAGACCACTGCCGCTGATCTTGCTTGCTTCGGTATCGCGATGTGCCCGCGCGGCGCTGAGCATGTCGGCAAGGGTTGCATCGCACACGCCGAGGCGGCGCATATAGTTTGCATAGCGATTCAGCGCGCGATAAAAAGCCGGCCAGTCACGTTGCCGGGCGGCACCGATCGCCACTTGCGCGCTATCGCCCATTTTGCGGTAAAGCTGTCGATATCGTTCGGGCGCCTGACGCATGCGCTCGACGATCAGGGCGAGGACTTTCGCCGTCGCGGTTTTATAGCCACAGTAGGAAAGACTGATCATCGCCGGCGGCAAGGGAAGCGGGTCGATACGCACTTGCGGGTGATTGTGATAGGCTACCATCCCGCCGCACAGGCTGGCGGCGAGATCGGCACCGCTGCCGCGTTCCTGCACGTGGCGGACGATTTGCCATGCCTGCCGATGCAGGGTAGGCAGAGAGAGCGCAAAGCCGCTGTGGCGCGCGAGCACCGCAAGCGTGGCGACGGTTACCGCCGCCGAACTGCCGTGCCCCAAGGTGGGATCGATCCGGCTGTCGATCTCCAGGGTGATCCCGCTGTCTTGCGGATAGTGGGTAAAACAGGCGAGGACGAAGCGCAGACGCTCGTCGGGGACCCGTTTCCCTATATCGCTTTCGTACTCGCCAAGCGTGCTGTGAATGCGCAGTTTACCGTCGCCATTCGCTTCGAGGCGAACGAAAACGCGCGGCGTAATCGCCGCGACAATGGCGGGATGGCCATAGACCACAGCGTGTTCGCCGCTAATCATGATGGAGCCGGGGGCGCTCGCGGTGAGGGTCATGCAGGAACCAAAGACGCAAAGACAGTCTATTGTAGCGTCTGCAAAGCTCGGTGAAAAACCGCTACCTCGTGATGCCTTACACGCTATCGTCGGCGAGCAGGCAGGCGCCTTGCGGGGCAACGAGAATTTTTCCCCAGGAATGTTCGGGAAGCTGTCGGGCGATCGACTCTTGAAAGGTCCCGGCGTTCGGATGCCAGGCAATGACGATGCCGCCCTTCTCCCCACGGATACTGCCGGCGCCGCTGATCTTCGCACTCCCCCCCGCGCGCTCAATGCGCTCGATCAGGCGTGTAGTGGCTTCTGGAACAACGCCGATACGTTTTAACAAAGCGTGATTTTCACGCAGTGCATCTGCCGGCGAACGGCGCCGTTGCAACGCTGCAACGATCGCTTCCGTGCAGTCGCGAAAAGCCCTCCAGAGGGCGTCATCCTTGGCGAAACGGGTGCGGACACTGGCTACGCATTCCCCGGTACTGCTGTCGGGAATGCCACTTGAGATCCAGTACCAATCGGTCAAGCCGAGATCGAGCGCCTGGGGAATCTGCCGATCAAGGCGGTGAACGCCGCCGTAGGTCACGGCGGCGGCATCGATGGCACTGCCGTTGCCGTGCTGGAGGCGCTCGCAAAAACGGATGCGTTGAAAACGTTCTTCAAGCGAGAGGGGTTTGCCGAGCAAATGTTCGTAGAGCACCACAGTGGCGGCGATGACTGCCGCGGAAGAACCCATGCCAGCACCAAGCGGGAGTTCGCTCTCGCTGTGCAGACGGCCGGGCATCGGCAAGCCGCGGGAAATACGCCCAGGCAGCGGTAATTGCCGAACAAGCTGGGCCAGGGTATAAAGGATGAGGTCATCGGGGCGTCGCAGGATGTTTTTGATCGGCAGGTCGCCGTCTCGAAAGCGGTCGAAACGCCTATCAAGGAGATCGTGCAAGTGATCGAGCGCCGCCAAGGGAAAACTGCGCCCGCTGCCAATGCCTTTCAGTACGGTGCGCAGACTGCGGCTGCGGTGGATCGAATAAAAGCGCACGGTGGTATAACGGGCGATGGCGGCGACGATCGCCGGCATGCCATAAACGACGGCATGTTCACCACTCAAGATAAGCTTTCCCGGAGAACGCGCGGCGTAGCTCATTGGCGAACGTAGCGGCGTTTATACCCGTCGATGCCGGTGAAGCGGAACGTACCGCGGCTGTGGCGCGGCAGGGAAAGGGTGGCGACATCACCCAAATCAAGGCGATGCCAGAAAGTTTCGTATTGTTCATTGGAAAGTTTACCGCGCGCTTCGAGCAATTGTTCATGATGGGCTTTCCGTCGCATGG
This sequence comes from Cardiobacteriaceae bacterium, assembly GCA_965277745.1. Classification (GTDB taxonomy): domain Bacteria; phylum Pseudomonadota; class Gammaproteobacteria; order Cardiobacteriales; family Cardiobacteriaceae. The sequence continues at coordinate 1,339,024 of OZ255837.1, read as the reverse complement.
CGTGGTAATCCGGTTTCACGGTAAGGCAAAAGAATTCGGCGACGCAACCCGAACCATAGCTGAACATGGCGAGATTTTTGCCACCGAGGTCGTCGCGGTTGTCGAGCGCCGAGCACAGGCTGAGATACAAGGCGGCGGTGTAACTGTTACCGATTTGACGATTGTAAACCAAGCCGGCGTCGAGGCGCGTGGCATCGACCTTGATCCGGTTCAGACGGCATAGCAGGCGGTGCGCTTTGATACCCATTTTGGAAAATGGCAGATGATAGCAATACTGCGCGAAATCGGCGAATGCCAAGCCGCCTCGACGCTCGTAGTCCTTATAGGCTTCTTCCGCCGCACGCAGGTAAGCCAGGGTGGAGAATTTGCCATCGACGAGCGGCGTGTGGCGGGCATTGGGGCGCCAAAAATCCATGACGTCCTCGGTATAACAACCGCTGATCTCACCGCAAAAGGCAACGCGTGGATTCGCCGCGATCAGCATGGCGACCGCCGCGCAGCCCTGGGTCGCTTCGGCGGCAGAATAAAGATCATAGCGCGACAGGTCGCTCGCGAGCAGGAGCACTTTGCGCAGCGGATTGCGGGCGACGTAATCGCAGGCCATACGCAAGCCGGCGGTGGCGCTGTAACAGGCTTGTTTCAACTCGAGGGCGCGACAGTTCGGCGAAAGAGAAAGGAGCTTGTGTACATAGATGGCCGCCGATTTGGACTGATCGACGCCGCTTTCGGTGGCGAGCAGTACGGTGTCGATCACCGCTTTGTCCGCTTTATCGAGTAGCGCTTCGCCGGCATTGGCGGCAAGGGTGACAATGTCTTCGTCATGCGGGGCGATGGCAAAACGTTCCTGACCGATGCCTGCATGGAATTTCTGTGGATCAACGCCGTCGCGCGCGGCGATATCGCGGAGAGAGACGTAATATTGCGGGATGTAAAAGCCAATTTTGTCTATGCCGACCGAAACCATGAGCGCTCGTCGTTTGAAGAAAGGAAATGACCGTTTCCGCTCGCTTGGGCGGGGGGCGATGGGTACAAAAAGGCGGCGGTGAATGTTGACATGGGCATGATTCAGCGCCGCAGCTCGCGGAGGTCGCCGGGCGCGTTTTCCCGCAAGAAACGGGTTTGCCCGCACAAGGCGTCATGTCTGTCGCAGCCCAGCAGGAACATGGCCGTTTGGTATTCACGGCGCAATTTACGGATTTTCCCCACTACCGCCTCTTCGCTGCGGGTCGCTTCCTCAAGCAACGGCGCGGCGATGCCGCAAAGTTTGGCACCTAAAATGACGGCTTTGACCATGTCGATGCCGTTTCTGATCCCGCCGCTCGCGATCAGGGTGATCTGTCGATGATAGCGCCACGCAAGTTGCAGGCTTTGCACGGTAGTTATGCCCCAGTCCTGAAATACGAGACCGAGATCGTCGTTTTTTTCATCGCGGCGATGATATTCGATGCGGCTCCAGGAAGTGCCGCCACGCCCTGCCACATCGAATATACGAATACCGGCCCGCATCCCGAGGGTGATGTCTGCGGGACTCAAGCCACAGCCGACTTCTTTGAGCAGAAGCGGCACGTTAAGTTCACGTTGGATCGCAGCGATTTTTTCGGCGAGTCCGGAAAATTGTGTCTCCCCTCCAGGCTGGATCGCTTCCTGAAGCGGATTGAGGTGCAGGTACAAACCATCGGCAGCAAGGATTTCCACTGCTTGAAGGCATTCTTCGATGGCGAAGCCGCGATTGAGCTGGATGGCACCGAGATTGCCTAGCAGTACTGTGTTCGGCGCGCGCTCACGTAAGGCGAAACTTTCCCGAGCGCCTTTGTCATCGATCATGACACGTTGCGAACCGACCGCCATCGCGACCTGGCAAGTTTCCGCGGCCGCCGCCAGATTGTAGTTGATGTGGCGGATTCTCCGGTCGTTGCCGCCGGTCATCGAGGAAATGAGCAAAGGAAAGGAGAGGGTTTTACCGAGAAAACGACAGCGGGTATCGATATCGTCATAGTTGATTTCCGGCAGCGCACGGTGCGTCAAGTGCAAGTCGGTGAAGCCGCCCTGATCGCGTTCGATATCTTTGTCGCGGGCAATCGCCACGAGGTGTTCGCGTTTACGATCGTTGATAGCGGAATTCCTCATTATCCACGTTCCATCGCGAGATGCGCGCGCATCAATTCGCCAGGGTTGGTCTGCGCCGCCAACAGTGAAAGTTCACCGCACAGTACGATCGCCGCACAGATCGCCGCGAGACGTTTCGCGTTGGCGCCGCGAGCACGCGTTTGCCTGCAACCAAGGGACTTTAGATGTTCTTCGACGACGGCGAGCGCGCCACCTTTGCCATTGCCCACGGTGCCGACGATCAGATTGGGCAGGGTGCAGGAAAAATATAGATCGCCATCACGGTCTTGCGCGTGTACGATCCCCTGCGCCCCCTCGACGAGGTTCGCCGCGTCCTGTCCCGTGGCAAGATAAAAGGCGAGGAGCATATTGGCGAAATGGGCATTGGCGCTTCTGATCGCGCCGGACAAGGTGCTGCCGATCAGGTTTTTGGCCAGATGCAGCGCGACTATTTTCGTCGCTGTCGTGCGTAGATGTTTGCTGCAAAGGGCCGCAGGCAGAAGAATTTCAGCGACCGCGTTGGTGCCACGCCCGAGAATTCCGTTGATCGCACTTGGTTTTTTGTCGATGCAGTAATTGGCGGAAATCGAGCCGTAGGAAAGCTCGGGATGGGCGGCGAGCAAATGGCGAATCAGTGCATCGGCGGCTTTGCTCACCATGTTGTGTCCGGAAGCGTCGGCACTGTCGAAGGCAAAACGCAGAAAGAGTAGATTACCGACAATTTCGTGATGAATATCGCGCAGGCGGGCAAAACGACTGGTTGTGGAGACGACCTGTTGCAATGCCTCTCGCTCGGCGAGGATGCGCGCGACGGCCTGATAGGCGAGACCGGCATCGGCGGCGGTCAAAAGAATCGAGCGCGTCATACAGGCATCGACGACGGTCACACGAATGCCTTCCTCGACCATCCGTGAGAGTTTCGCGCCGCGTCCGCAAGAAGGCCACAATGGAAACTCGTAGGTGGCAAGGGGAACGGAAATTTCCTCCTCCAGGGTGTTTCCGCTGATCCGCAGCGGACCGATCCACCGCGTCGGGATCGGCGTTACGTGTGTCGTTGGTGATGCCATAAACTCGTATGATCACTTCTGGGATGGGCGCAGTATATCATTAACCGAAGCGAGCCCTCTTCGCGTCGGCAGGTTCGGCGCGACGCACGATGGCACTGTCATCGCCGCTTTTGTCTCGCGGTGAACAGACGCGGGACGTTCATGCCTTGTTTTTGGGACGTGCTTTGTTACGGCGGTCTTTCTCCCAGCGCGCGCGGAAGGTTTGCAGATCCGGCAGAAGGAGTTCAATGCGCAGGCCGGGGGCGTTGTCTTCCAGGTTGATCATGCCATTGTGCAGGGTAACCACCGCGTTGACGAGCGACAAGCCAAGCCCGTTGCCCGGCGTGCTGCGGGCGCTGTCGAGGCGTACGAAACGACGCAGCACGTGCTTGCGTTCGTTCTCGGGAATGCCTTCGCCGTTGTCGCTGACAGCGATTACGATGTGATTTTCTTTGTGATAGGCACGCAACTCGATACACCCGCCATGCGGCGTGTATTTCACCGCGTTGTCGAGCAGGTTGGTAATCGCTTGCGCGATCAGTTGCCGGTTGCCCATGATCGTTAGATGACTTTCGATGTGTTTCCTGAAGGTATGCAGCCCTTCTTCGCTTAAAACGTCGTACATTTCCGCGAGATCCTCGGTGATCCGGGTGATGCTGATTTCCTCGAAGTCATCGCGCGCGCGCGCTTCCACTTGCGCGATGTTGAGCAAGGCGTTGAACGTTTGCAGTATTTTCTGGGTGTCTTCGATTGATTCGGCGATCACTTCGCGCAGTTCTTCGTTGCTGCGCCTGTCGTCGAGTAATGCCACTTCCATGCGGCTGCGCAGGCGATTTAGCGGACTACGCAGATCGTGGGCGATGTTGTTGGTGACCTGGCGTTGACTGCTGATCAGGGTTTGAATACGATCGAGCATGTGGTTTAAATCGCCGGCCAGTCCGCGCAGTTCATTCGAATCGGTTTTTTTGACGAAGATCCGCTCGGAGAAGTCTCCGTCGACGATACGTCTTGCGGTGCGACCGATCCGTTTGGTCGAGTTGGTGATCGTGCGACTGATAAAGAAAGAACCGAAAAACGAGGCGAAAATCAGGATGGCGGTGACAAGCCATGCCATATTGATCATCCGGCGCAGGATGCGCCCTTTGTTGCGCGTGTCGTAACCTACCACGAGTACGTATTTCTTCGGCATCGGCGTGATGATCGCGCGCATCATCTGGCTGTCGTCGCTCGCGACCGGCGCGTCTACGGTGAATTTCTCGTGGCGGCTTTCCACAAGCTGTCGGTACAAGCTGCACAGGTCGCTGAAGTTGTTGACGTTAAGCAGTATGATGTTGCGCTTTTCCCGTCCGCTGAAGAGATCTTCCTCGCCACTCTGGCGGGTCAAACAGTACGACATCGCCGGGTCGACCTGTACCTGTTCGGTGATGTCGATCGACGGCGTGTAAAGATGCAGCGCGTTCCTGTATTCGTAGATGCGGCGCAAACGCAGCATCTCGGAGAACAAGCGCGAGTCGATCTGATTGGAAATTTCCTGCCGCGCGGTCTGGTAGATCATCGCCATCGAAGCGCCGGTGATGACACTTGCGACCAAAGTAAAGAGCAACGAGAAACGGAAAGCCGTGGTTCTCGTTGCGTGAATGATTTCACGGTAGGTGTTAATCGTAGACTGACGAATCATACAGGCTGTAACCAGCGCCCCGCTCGGTATGGATAAGAGGTTTTTCGAAATTTTTGTCGATCTTGCTGCGCAGGCGCGAGATGTGTACGTCGATGACGTTGGTCTGCGGATCGAAATGGTATTCCCAGACTTTCTCCAGTAACATAGTACGGGTGACGACCTGTCCGGCATTGCTCATCAGGTATTCGAGGAGGCGAAATTCCCGTGGTTGCAGGTTGATTTTCTTGCCGGATCGGGTTACTTTTCTTTTCAAACGGTCGAGTTGCAGATCGGAAACTTCCAGAATCATCTGGTCATGGATGTCGGTGTGGCGACGACGGGCAAGCGCTTGTACGCGGGCCAGCAGTTCGGAAAACGCATACGGTTTGACGAGATAGTCGTCGCCGCCAGCGGCAAGCCCTTCTACACGATCATCGACTTCCCCGAGCGCGGAAAGAACCAAAACCGGTAAATTGGCCCCCTCGCTACGTAGTTTCTGGATGAGAGAAAGGCCATCAAGTTCCGGCAGCATACGGTCGATAATAAGGATATCGTATTGCCCGCTTTGCGCCATTAAGAGCCCTTCACTGCCGGTGTGGGCGGTATCGGCTATATAGCCGCTTTCGCTCAAGCCTTTCGCGATGTAGGCAGCGACGTCTTTATCGTCTTCAATGATCAAGATGTGCATTGTGTAGTCTCCTTAGCTATTGCACTGACGAGTTATTAATTCAATATTAAGTGAAATGAAAACCAAAATTTAGTAAAACATTAGCCCTACTTTACAACAATGGAATACCCCGATGAATAAAACCTTAGTAACACTTGGTTTACTTATTACCCCGATGTTTTCGTTCTTCGCGCACGCGGATACGCCACCGGATTTCGCGAAGCTGGTGGAGGAAACTTCTCCTGCCGTGGTCAGTGTGAAAGTATCGAGTACAGTGAAAGCGGCACCGATGCAGTACCGGGTTTTTCCGCCGGGAATGCCGGACATTTTCGAATATTTCTTCGGCATTCCGCCACGCCAGTTCCGACATGACAATCCATTCGACGGTCAGGAAGGCTCAGGCGATGGTACGGTGCAAAAATCCGGCGGCGGTTCCGGCTTTATCATCAATAAAAACGGCTATATTCTGACCAATGCGCATGTGGTCGATGGTGCCGATACGGTGCAGGTATTATTAAATAATGGAAATAAATACAAAGCACAAGTGGTCGGAATAGACAAGCCTACCGATATTGCCTTGCTGAAAATTTCCGCCAAAAATCTGCCGGTGGCGAATCTGGGCGATTCCGACAAAGTCAAAGTCGGCGACTGGGTGCTCGCGATCGGTTCGCCGTTTGGATTCACAACCACCGCGACCAAGGGTATCGTCTCCGCGCTGGGACGTAGCCTGCCAAACGAGACCTACACCTCGTTCATTCAAACAGATGCGGCGATCAATCCAGGAAATTCCGGCGGTCCACTGTTCAACGGCAAAGGAGAGGTAATCGCGATCACTTCGCAGATCTATACCAGCAGCGGCGCGTTCAATGGCATCGGTTTCGCCATTCCGATCAATTTGGCGAAAAATATCGCGGATCAGATCGAAAAAGATGGCAAAGTGACACGTGGATGGCTTGGTGTTACGGTTCAGCGCATCGACCAAAAACTGGCGGAATCCTTCGGTATGGACAAGCCGCAGGGCGCTTTGGTAACCCAAGTAACAGAAGATTCGCCAGCGCAGAAAGGTGGATTGCAGCGGGGAGATGTGATCCTTTCCTACGATGGAAAGAAACTGAAAAAATCCGCAGATCTGCCTCCTTTGGTCGCGGCTTCGGCGATCGGCAAGAAAGTGAAACTTGTGGTGCTACGCAGTGGCAAGAAACACGTCTTGACGATCAAGATCGGTAATCTCGACGTCAAAATGGGTATGGCGCCTGCTGAGGATACGAACGGCTGGGGAATGGAACTGAGATCGCTCGATGACGATGCCCGTGAAGCGCTGCACTTCAACGGTGAGAACGGCGTATTGATCGACAAGGTGAAACCGGCCTCGGCAGCGGCCAGATCCGGTCTGCATGCCGGAGATATTTTACTCTCCGTCGGTGGCGAGAACGTCAAAACACCGGCGGGCGCGAGAAAGTTGCTGGGCAGTGCCAAGCGCTCAAGACCGCTGCCGATCCTGATTTATCGCCGGGGAGCGACCATTTTCCTTGCTTTGGTGCCGGAAAAAGGCTAAGCCGTTTCCCATGACTATCCACCGGTTCGGAAAAAGCCCGCCGCAAGGCGGGCTTTACGATGATGGACAAGTCATTGTGGCCTGTCAGCCAAGGCGATAACCAATGCCACGAATCGTGGAAAGCGGCAGATTGTATCCTGCTTCTTCGAAAGCCTTGCGCAGGCGTCGAATAGAGACATCCACCGCCCGGTCGCCGATATCCGTTTCTTCTCCCCAGGCATTATCCAACAACTGTTCACGACTGTGCACCTTGCCGCGCTGCGCAAGCAGATGGCGCAGTAAATTGAATTCGCGGCGATGCAGGGCAACGGCTTGTTCACGATAGAACACACGATGGCTGGTGAGGTCGATGTGGATATCCTGCCAAGTGAGGGAGGTGGTATCGTAGGTCTCGGGAATCCGGCGCAGGATCGCGTTGATGCGTGATTGCAGTTCACAGAGGGAAAATGGTTTGGTCAGGTAATCGTCGGCGCCGAGATCGAGCCCTTGGGTGATATCGGCTTCACTGGCGCGAGCGGTCAACATAATCACCGGGATATTGGCGAAACGCCCCTCTCTGTCGGCGCTTTTCAGCAGGCTAACGCCACTGCCGTCAGGCAGCATCCAATCGAGTAAAATCAGGTTCGGTTGCCGCGTTTTCAGGTAGGCCTCCGCTTCGGCAAGTGTTCCAGCTTCCGAAAAACTGTATTTCTCACTCATGCCAAGGATGATCAACTGCCGGATGGCAGGCTCGTCCTCGACAATCAAAATATGTTTGTTCTTCATGCGGTGACAAAGATTTGTTCGCGATAATGGCGCAACTCGGCAATCGAATCACGAATGTCATCAAGGGCGCGATGGCGACTTCGCTTTTCGTAGCCTTTTTCGGGATACCAGCGCCGCACCAACTCCTTCAGCGTGGAGACGTCGAGATTGCGGTAGTGAAAGAATTTTTCCAGGAGCGGCATCTGGCGTGCCAGAAAACGGCGGTCTTGACAGATTGTATTGCCACACATCGGCGATTGACCGCGCTCGACGTATGCCGTCACGAACGCCAGGGTGCGAGACTCGGCTTCGCCAAGCGTGGTGGCTGTTTTCCTGACGCGCTCGATCAGGCCGGATTGACTGTGGTGATGACGGTTCCACGCGTCAAGGGCGGTGATGATCTTCTCTGGCTGGTGAATCGCGATCACCGGCCCCTCGGCGAGAATGTTGAGTTGGGCGTCCGTCGCGATAGTCGCGACTTCCATAACTTCATCGTGTTGTGGATCAAGGCCGGTCATTTCCAGATCGATCCAGATCAGGTTGGTTTTTCTGTCACTCATGTGTAACTGGCCTGTCAATTGAAGGGGCTAGTTTACCAACTTCGCGGAACAACGGACAATACCGCGAACCCCGACGAAATTTTCTCCGCCGTGATAACGGGCGTCATCAGCGCCCTGCCAGGAGGCTGCGGGTAAGGGATCGTACCTTGATCGGCGATTTCCCCACGATCGTCGCAAAGACAATGCCAGCAGAAGGCGACGTCGAAGCAGCCGGGAAGCCTGATCGCATCCTGCCGCAACGGATGACGAAGCAACATCCGCGAGTCAAAGACACGCAGTGAATCGAGAAGATGGCTTGGCAAAAAATCCCCTTGAATCCATTCAGGCATTCAATATAACCCGCAGATTTTCCACCAACCGAGGCCGACGGAAAAGAATATCGCCTGGGTCATTAACGTCACCAGAAATCCGGTACGCCACCATACGGTAATGGAAACAAAACCGGAACCGAATAAAATCGGATCCCGCGCATGCGTGTATTGGGTCAGTGAACAATACAAGTTCGAAGTGATCGCGAACATGAAAGCGGCTACCGGCAGCGCGACGCCGAGTCCGGCGGAGATGCCGAGAAAGACGGTGTACAAGGCGGCGATCTGCGCGGCGCCACTCGCGAAGAAATAGTGGATGTAGAGGTAAATCGCATTCAAAAGGAACAAAACAATCACCCAGTTCATCCCGCTCACTCTGCTTTGTAGTTGCTGTGAAATGGTCTGACCGAACCATTCGGTAAAACCAAGCGCCTTCAATTGCCCCGCCATCATCAGCAAGGCGGCAAACCAGATAAGCGTACTCCAGGCCGCTTTTTCCGACTTGATATCCTCCCAGGTGAGAACACCGGAAAGCAACAAAAACGACAGGCCGATCATCGCCGCGGCGGTGGAGTGGATATGCAGCGCGTTGCCGAACACCCAAAGCACGAGCAGGAGAACGATCGTTGCCAACATGAACCATTCTCCGCCGCTGATTTTTCCCATCGCGAGAAGCTGCTCGCGCGCCATTTCGGGCGCTTGCGGGGTATGCTTGACGGTTGGGGGGTTGATCCAATAAACGAACAGCGGTACCAGAAAGAGGGCAACGGCACATGGCACACAAGCATAGAGAAACCAGCTTGAGAAGGTAAAATGCACCCCCATCTTCGCCGCCAATGAAGCAGCCAGCAAATTGCCGGTGAACGCGGTCAGGAACATGGCGGAAGTGATATCGTTGACGGTGCCGATCGCAGTGATCAGGAAAGAACCCAGTTTTATCCTCGATGGATCGTTGGGCAGGGAACCATAACTACGTGCCAAAGCGTTGGCGATCGGATAGATGATTCCGCCGCAACGGGCGGTATTGGAAGGCATGGCGGGGGCGAGGATCAGATCGGCAATGGCAAGTCCATAGGCAAGACCGATGGTATGTCTACCGAGCAGACGAATCATCGACAGGGCAATCCTCTTGCCAAGGCCCGTCTTGATGAAACCGCGAGCGATGAGAAAGGCGCAAACGATCAGCCAGATCAGTGGACTGTCGAGTTCGGAGAGCGCGGTGTGCATCCAAGTCGTGACGGCCATTGTAGCAGCCACTGCGTCGGGGGCGTCGATGGCGCCGCCAATCCCCATAATCACCGCGTACAAGGTCATACCGATGATACCGATCGCGCCCATCGGCAGCACGTTGACAATGATGCTGGCAATCAAAGAGACGAAAAGAAGAACAGTGAAATAGGCCGCCTGTCCAAGACCGTTTGGTGGAGAGACAAAAAACATCATCGCAGCGACAATCGCGACGATAAACATGAGCGGCAGCCATTTCACTTGGCTAGGAAAAACAAGTTTTTCTTCGGACATTGTGTGCCTTTCGAAAAATAGAGACAGTCGAGAATAATTGAAACACGCCAAAAGTTAATTTTCAAAAATAATATGTTACTATCTGTCCGGTTTCTTGAGAGACAGCCGTAATCCATCACAAATGACACCTGCCCCGGAGGCAAAAGTTTTCCCTGTAGCTGCTTCGATACCGCCACTTTGGGAAAAGATCACAAGGATCGATCCGTAATCCGTACCGGGTAATCGATCGAGAGATACAGCACATCATCGCTTCTCGAAGCGCTCGTGATGGATAACGTTCGCAAGGCAGGAGATGCGCTCCATTTTCAATTGCGCCCATAACACAGGAAGGACAAAAACAATGAAGACATCAATGCATCCGGCTCCCGTTTGCCATTGAAGCGGTCGACGCAAACCTCTCAAGCAAGACCGCCTGGAGCAATATCATGTCAGCCACACGCCTTCCTCTTTTCCATAAAGAAGCACTTGCTACAAGCAGATTCAACAGGAAAGCTCACCCAACATTCGGTATTTCCCACCGGCAAAATACCCAAGCAACCGTCACCGCCGATCGAGTGTCCGGCGTCAATGGACTTGCATCCGTCAAAGTCAAGATAGCCACTTGTGGGAACCGTCTTTGTTCATCTTATCGACCGAGCGAAGGCGTACAGGCACCTTGCATCGTTCAGTTTCATGAAGGATATTTTTCTAAAAAAAAAAGGGCTATCCCAGTTAATTAGTTAAGATATTTGGCAATCCATGGTTTTAGTTACTGTAATTGTGTTAGTGGGTCAGGGTTGTTAAAACGCCACTCGCACTCTTTCAAAAATAGCCCAAAATGCTGCCGTGGGACACCGTTAAATTTACGCATGTGCCGCTTGGCTTGGTTCCAGAAGTTCTCAATACCGTTGATATGATTATGCCTGTCAGCAAACAGCTGGGAATGGTTGATGCGGTAGTGTTTAAAGCCTGAAACATCCAGCACATTATAGCCACGCCAGCAGTCGCAATAGACGATACTATCAGGCACAACTTTACGTACAATAAGAGACAGTAACGTGTCTGATGAAGCATCAGGAATAATCTTTGTATAGACCTGTCCGCCGCGCTTTAGCAGGCCAAATACGGGTACCTTGCCTGCCGCACCACGGCCTCGTTTACCTTTGCGCCGCCCGCCAAAACAGCTCTCGTCGACTTCTATCTCACCACCCAACACTTCGTCCTCTTTGCTGGCAAGCTCATATGTAATCACCTCGCGCAGACGGTGATAATAGTAGGCTGCTGTCTTCCGATTTACACCCGCCAATGCGCCAGCAACACGAGCCGTCGTCCCAGCCACAAAATGCTCTACCAGCTTCTCTTGCTTACACTTACTTCATCGGCTCTTCCGCATACCCATTTATAACACCCATCAGCATTATCTGGGACAGCCCCAAAAAAAATAACAATACATGTATCAGAAATCGCTTGTAGCCATGTATTTCCCCTCTTTCGAGTTCGATCTACTTGCCGATCTCTTGTTCAGACAATGGTGCTCGACATACAGCAGTCGCACAAACAAAATATCACCGGATATTTCTATATTCTATTATAAAACAATAACTTATTTAATAAAAAGAAGGATGACAGGATGAGGAGCACCATAATTTCCCATTATAGAATTAAAAAAAATTAACTTTACAATCTGTAATTTGACTCCCACTATGACTTTTCCGCTTTCGGAGAGCAAAAAAAATCGCCATCTTGGCCTGCCCTTTCTGCGGCATAGGAGCCATTGTAAGAGCTGGTATTATGCTCGACTTCTGATGTACATTCTTCCCTTCCTTCCCATTCGCTATAATGATTGGCAAAATTTGCATTGGATAGAGCAATCGTGGGTATTTTCGAGCAATTGCAGCGGTTAGGGCATCAAGCGGCGAATCCGACTGTTTTCAATCGCTCAAGCGACCTTGCACTCAACTGGTTAACGCCAATCGCTTGGTTGTTGCTTGCCATTGGCGTCATCTGGGGTCTTGTCTTCGCCCCGATCGATTACCAGCAGAAAAACGTCTTTCGCATTATTTACTTACACGTTCCAAGCGCAGCGCTATCGCTCTCCGTTTACATCATGATGACGATCGCTGCAGCAATCTATTTCGTCTGGCGGATTAAACTGGCCGCGCTTTTTGCCCGCGCCGCGGCTCCCTATGGTGCGCTTTCGACCGCGCTTGCACTGACGAGCGGGGCGATTTGGGGCAAGCCAACCTGGGGCACTTACTGGACATGGGACGCCCGTCTGACCACCGAGCTTATTTTACTTTTCATCTATCTTGCCTATATCTTGCTGCAAAACAGTTTCGACGAGCGTCATCTTGGCGATCGCTTATCGGCGCTTCTCGCGATCGTCGGGCTAATCAATATTCCGATCATTCATTATTCGGTTGTATGGTGGCGTTCTCTGCATCAAGGCGCGACCATATTCAAATTCGCCGCTCCTTCGATCGCTCTTTCGATGTTGTATCCTTTGCTGATCTGCCTCATTGCGTTTTATCTGCTTTTCTTTTCCTACGTCGCCAAAGAAATGCAAAACCTGATCCTTGCCCAGCGGATCAATCGTCTTATGGAACGCTAAGATGTATTTCGACCATTTCTTCCGCCTGATAACGATGGACAAACATGGTGTCTTCGTTTTGACGGCCTATGGTATCGTGCTTTTCTCACTCATCACCATCCACCTCATCTCGCGCCTGCGTCACCGTCGCTTAAAGCGCAAACTGCGAGCACTCGAATACCGGAACAAACACGGATGACGCCCGCGCAAAAAAAACGTCTTTTCCTGAGTTCGGGTATTTTTCTCCTTACCTTCGCCGCGATCGGTCTATTGATCTACGCCATCGGCAAGGGCATCGATCACTACTATCCGCTCTCCGAGATCGCCGCCTATCGGGTCCCCGTCGATCAGAACGGCATTCGCGTCGGCGGCATCGTCGAGAAAGGTTCCGTGCGGCGCAGAGGCGATTCCCTTGCACTTCGTTTTCGAATCCGTGATTCCAAAGACCATTCGCTGTCTATCACCTACAATGGCATTCTGCCGGATCTCTTTCGCGAGGGACAAGGGGTAGTCGTGCGCGGCAGACTGGACGAGGACGGGCTTTTCCATGCCAGCGAAGTTCTCGCCAAACACGACGAGACATATCGGCCGCCCCCCGTGCGCGGCGATATGGAACAAAGCGGCGACAAAGACAATTCCGTTGCCGAAAAGGCGCCCTGATGCTTGCCGTAACCGTCGGCAGCTACGCGCTGACGCTCGCCGCCGGCATCGCCCTGATCCAGTGGCTACCGGCACTTTTCGCGCCCGATCATCCGCGCCTTCAGCAGATGACGGTACAAGCCGCCAAAACCTTCTTCCTGCTGCTCAGCGTCAGCTTCGTTTGTTTGTTCATTTCCTTTTACAAACGAGATTTTTCGCTTGTTTATGTCGCCCGCCACAGCAGCAGCCTGACACCTTGGTGGTATCGCCTATCCGCCGTCTGGGGCGGTCACGAAGGATCGCTTCTCTTATGGATCTGGCTGCTCGCGCTGTGGACATTTCGTGTCGCACGATGCCGTCATCTGCCGTCTGGATTTTGCACGCGCGTACTGGCCATCCTCGGCTACATCGCTTTCGGCTTTACCTTATTCATTCTATTTACCTCGAATCCCTTTCTCCGTGATGATTTCGCCCCGTTCGACGGCAAAGATCTGAATCCATTCTTGCAAGATCCCGGGATGATTTTTCATCCGCCGCTTCTCTATGCCGGTTACGTTGGTTTCGCCGTCGCCTTCGCTTTCGTCTGTGGCGGACTCTGGCAGGGCAAGTTCGACCATCTGCGGCTACGTTGGACGCGCCCGTGGATCCTGTCGGCCTGGTCCATCCTGACCATCGGCATCACGCTTGGCAGCTACTGGGCATATTACGAACTGGGTTGGGGCGGCTGGTGGTCCTGGGATCCGGTCGAAAACGCCTCCCTGATGCCATGGCTGATTGGCAGCGCGCTGCTTCACTGCTTGATCCTCACCGAAAAGCGCGGACTGTTTCCCCAGTGGACGGCGCTACTTGCCATTCTCGCCTTCTCCCTGAGTCTCGTTGGCACATTCCTCGTCCGTTCCGGAGTGCTCACCTCCGTGCACGCTTTCGCTTCCGACCCGACCCGCGGCGTCTTCATTCTCGGCCTGCTCGTCGCCATCACCCTGCCCGCACTGCTCCTTCTGATTACCCGTGCTGGCATGCTAGGCTCCCCCGGTGGTGGCTACCGCATCGTCTCCCGTGAAACCGGTTTGTTGATCAACAACTATCTGCTCAGTGGCGCCTTTATGGTCGTTTTCCTAGGCACCCTTTATCCACTGATCAGCAACGTCCTAGGCCTTGGCAAACTTTCAGTCGGCGCGCCGTATTTCAATCGCATGATAACGCCGCTGGCGATGATGCTCCTGCTCGTCATGGGCGTCACCGTGCCTCTGCGCTGGCGGCGTGACAGTGGCAAACGCCTGCTGCCCTATACCCTATACGGACTCGGGTTCGCCACACTCTTTGCCACCCTGCTTGCCACCTTCGTCCTCCCGCAATGGAAATGGTGGGCGGGAACCGCGCTCTTCTGCGCCGGCTTCGCGCTCGCCGGGACCGTGGCCGATTATGCCGTGCGCATCCGTGATCAAGGCCTTCGTGGGATCGGAAAGCACGGCGGCATGGCGCTCGCTCACTTGGGGGTGATCACGATGACACTCGCGATCACCGCGAACGGCTTGTACAGCCAGTCACGGGACATCCCTTTGCAAATTGGTCAACACATTATCATGGCCGGTTATGAAATCACCTTGACCGGCTTTGAACAACGAGACGGTCCGAACTATCGCGCCATCGTCGGGCGTTTTCTGATCCAAAACCAAGACCATGGGGAAACCTTGACCGTCCTCGAACCGGCCAAACGCCTGTATCGCGCGGCCGCCATGCCAATCAGTGAATCCGCGCGTCTTGTGACCTTGCAACATGACCTCTATCTGGTCATGGGCGAACAAATCAATGCGACGACCTGGGCGGTGCGCGTACAATACAGACCATTCATCCTCTGGATATGGCTTGGAGGCATGCTGATCGCCTGTGGCGGATTGCTGGCCGCTCGCGAACACTCGTTCCGGAAAAAGAGGCACGACTGATGGGAAAAATCGCGACCATGACGCTGACCGCGGTTCTTTTCACCGCTTTCTTCGGCCTTCTTTTTCTCCTTGGCGCCGCACTGGAGAAAAATCCGCGCGCGCTCAATTCCGTCGTTACGGGACGGAAAATCAGGATCGCGGACAGCGCCACAACCGACAATAAGTGGGGTGCCTTGATCTTGCCGCGTCTTGACAACGGCGAACCGACCGCTGCCGGCGAGTTGCCGACAGCGCCGTATTTACTCAACATCTGGGGCACCTGGTGTGACGCTTGTCACCGCGAACATCCGTATCTGATGCAACTTAGTAGGCGGATGGCCATCGTCGGAATCAACTGGCCGGCTGGCCATACCGAAGAACGCGAGAACGCGCTTGCCTTTCTCACCGGCAAAGGCAATCCTTATACCCTGGTACTGAGCGATACGCACGGCAAGACGATCATCGATCTCGGGGTGTACGGCGCACCGGAGACATTTCTCATCGGCGCCAACGGGAAAATCCTCCACCGCCACGCCGGAGCGCTCACTCCGCTCGTCTGGGAAAAAGAATTCGCCCCGCTGCTTGTAAAATAAACGGAGAACACCATGCCGAACACGGTTGCCGAATTGCTGAAAAAACATCGTTCCATCCGCCGCTTCCGTGATCGCCCCATCGCCGATGGACTTCTCGCCGAACTCGTTGCCTGCGCGCAACAAGCCGCCACCTTGAGCTTCGTCCAAGCCTATTCGATCATTCATGTCACCGATCCGGTGAAAAAAGCCGCCTTGCGCGCCGTCTCCGGGAAATCCTGGGTGGAAGAAACGCGGCGCTGCTCGTCTTTGTCGCCGACTACTACCGTCACAAAATCATCGAGACACAGGGCGACGTTGCGATGACGGCCGGTTTTGTCACCAGCGAAGCCCTGCTCGTCGCCACGATCGACGCCGCGCTCGCGGCGGAAAATCTTGCCGTGGCGGCGGAAGCCGAAGGGTTGGGCTGTTGCTTTATCGGCTCCCTGCGCAACGATCTGGAGCGGGTTATCGAGATTCTCGACCTGCCGCTTCTCACCTACCCTGTCTTTGGCCTGGTACTCGGCCATCCGGCCGAAGAAGGAAAGCGCAAACCACGTCTGCCACAGACGGAAATTCTCCACCAAAACACCTACCAGCGTGACCCCGAACATATCGCTCAACGCCTTGACGATTATGACCGCAAAGTCCTTGCCTACTATGCGAACCGCCAAGGCGGCAAACGCGAGACTACCTGGACAGACGAGATGCGCAAGAAATTCTCGCGCCCAAGCCGAGAAAACGTCTCCGCGGTATTACGTAAACAGGGATTTTTCCAACGATGAACGCCCTCTGGCGGAACCTGCTGCTGCCCTTCCTGCTCCTTTTGTCCACATCGCTGCGGACGCAGGCCATCTCCGATGGTCCGGCATTTGCCGATTCCGCGCAAGAAGCGCGCTACGCGCGGCTGATCCGGATGATTCGCTGCCCGACCTGTCAGAACCAGAGCATCGCCGAATCCAACGCCCCGCTTGCCAAACAACTACGCGATTTGGTGGGCGAAGAACTTGCGCGAGGTAAAAACGACACACAAATCATCACATATCTCATCGCCCGCTACGGGGATTTCATCAGCTATGATCCGCGCCTGCAAAAAAACACCCTGCTCTTGTGGTTTGGGCCACCACTCGTCATGCTGCTCGTGGCTCTCGCCTGGCTCACCGGCAGATACAAGCGCGCTAGGCGGCGAGAGCGCGGATCGGGTGAAACGACGCGCGGATGCGACAAGTATAGAGGTGGATGATGATCGTCGTTACCAGCCTGCTTGCGCTGAGCGCCATTACCCTTTTCGTGCTCTTCTCCGGCCGTCCGCCCACATCCCCCAAAGACCAAAGCAAAGCGCCGTCCGTAAAGAAGCATCCCGACGCCATCGGAACGTCCGCCGTCAAGGAAAGCCTGCCGCACTGGGCGCTGGCCTGCATCGCATTCGCCCTGTCGCTCGCCGTCGTCTTATGGTACCAGCAGGACGGTAAAACAAGCCTGCGCTTCGCGCGCATGACGAGCAAGTGGCAGCCCCTGATCGATCGGGTAAAATTCACCGGCAGTGCCACCTTGCCCGCGGTGCCCGCCCAAAGCCTGCCGCTTTTCTGTCAACTCCTGCAACGCCAAACAGATCGTAATGACAGCTTTCAGTTACGGGCGCTCGCTGACTGCTACAGTGCGGACAGCCAGTTCGTACGCGCCGAACCTGTCTACGAGCGCTTGAGGCGAAAACACCCGAACGACCCCGAAACAATTCTCTTGTGGGCGCAGAACAAACTCTTCGCCCATCCCGACGCGCCGCCGCCGCAAGACGTGCTCGCCTTGCTCGATCGCGAAGAATCCGGAGACCTGATGGCGCGTCTTCTCCTCGCCTCCGCCTATACCCGAAGCGGTCATCTCGATGCCGCAAGACCGCTGTGGAACGGGTTGAAACGCGACACGCCGCGCGACCACCCACTGTACGCACTGGTCGCGAAAACCACCGCGGCGCTCGACCGCAAAGAGGAAAAATCCGTCGCGCACGGAACGGAAATCCATATCACCCTGCATGTGCCACAAGCCATTGTGGACAGGGCGAGCGAACAAAGCCGTCTTTTCGTATTCGTCACTCGGCCGGGCAAGGCGCCGCCAATCGTCGTCAAAGCGCTGCCGCTCATGGCGAAAAGCTGCGTGACCCTGAGAGACAGCGACATCATGCACGAGAAAAAATTCACCGATTACCGGCAACTCGAAGTGCATGCGAAAGTGACCGGTGACGGCAAAGCGATGAGCGAAACGCTGGCCTCGGCGGTCTCCTCCCCGTTTTCCCCGGCAAAGCAAAAAAACCTGACCCTGAAACTGCTACATGACTGACTACCTGCGTGCGGAAAATCTAACGATCATCCGCCAACACCGCCTTCTCTTCCCTCCTCTTGATCTGATCCTCTCGGCCGGCGCGGGTATCCATTTGATCGGTGCCAATGGCAGCGGCAAGACGACCCTTGTGAAACTGCTCGCGGGTACGCTTCCGTGCGCCTACGGCAGCGTACAGCGCAAATCATCATTGCTTTTTCTCGGCCATAAACCAGGCGTCAAAGGCCTGTTCACCGTACGGGAAAATATCGCCTTGTTCGCCCAGCTCTATCACGGCATGTGCAAACAACCACGGCAGAACTTACAAAGACGCATCGAACAGGCAATGCGTGCCGTCGCGCTGGAAAAACTCGCCAACCGCCCGCTGCGCGCCTTGTCGGCAGGACAACAGCGCCGTGTGCAACTCGCCCGCTTGTGGCTCGACACCCCGCCTTTGTGGTTGCTCGATGAACCGCTCAACCTCCTCGATCGGGAAACCATCCTGCGCTTCGGTTCACGCTGTTCAAAGCATCTCGGCAACGGCGGCGCGCTGCTGATCACTTCCCACCAGGAATTACCCTTCCAGGACGCGCGCATACGCACCCTCGACCTATGCTCCCCGCGGGAGAACAAGGCAAATGGCACAATGCCGCTATAAAAAAACGGTGATCGACTTGGGCTCGATCCCGATCCGCGGCCACGGCCATTTATCGGTCGTATTCGGCTTACGCATGCTCAAATAGTTGTCATAAGTAAACGGCGCACCCGGCACCATACCCATCACCCGTCCGAGGGAAGCACTTGCCCAATCCGGCAACGGGATCAAAAGACGCCGCCAAGCATGACTGTCGCAAATCCGCCGCACCAGTTGCGCCATGCTGATTTCTTCGCCGCCGCCCAGCTCGATGGCGGTCTGATCCTCCGAACTTTCCAGGCCATAGAGGAAAGCATCCGCCACATCCTCGACGGCGACCGGCTGAAACCGTGCCTGCGGACAAACCAATGGCAGACACGGCAGATAACGCAAAAGCGCCGTGAAACGATTGCGGAAATCATCCTCCTCGCCGAAAATCAGGGAAGGGCGGAACGCCACCATACGCATCCCACTTTTCTGGCAGGCGGAAAACGCCGCCGCCTCTCCCGCCGCTTTGGAAATCAGATAACGACTGGGGCCGTACTCATCCGCTCCCAAGGCGCTCATATGCAGATAATCTCTCACTCCGGCGGCAGACGCGGCGGCGAGCAGCCGAGTGACCAGATGTTGATGCACCGAGGGAAAAGACTGTCCCTTATACTCATGCAAAATGCCGACGAGATGGATCAGCGCGGCGCAATCGTCAAGCGCTGTGGCAAGACTCGACGAACGATGATAATCGACCTGCCGCCATGAAAATTTCCCGGCGGGCGCCCGTCGCGATAGAATAACCGGCTCGTAGCCCTTTTCCGCCAGCCGGCGACACAAAGTACGCCCGACAAAACCACTGCCACCGGTCACCGCGATCTTCATTATACCTTCCCTAGATGTCATACTTAAGCCTCTGGAAAACAAGTCTAGCAGAGAGAAGAACACCCTATGATTAGATACAAGCAATGAAACAAACAGAATTTTTCCCCATAGAGAGTCCTTGCCTTCGCATCTGCACCAGCAACCGCCAGGGTCTTTGCATCGGTTGCATGCGCACCCGGCAGGAACGCCTGCACTGGATGGAATACAATAACATGAAAAAGCGCGAAATTCTGCAAAAATGCAGCCGACGTATGCGCCGCTACAAAGCGATGAACCTGAAACAAGTGCAAAAAAAACACCACCAGGCCTTCCTTCTCAGGGCGGAGAAAAATGCCGCCACGCAATCTTCGTTACCCCTTGCCGTCACAGAAAACGAGCACTGCGAGTACTGATAAAACCTCGGGTTCGATGATAACGTCCGCGAAATGATAAGCGGTTTTGCAATTACTCAAATGTCAGCTCGAATTTCTTTTTTCGCTAGCAAAGCGCGCAAATCATTCAGCGAGAAGATTTCGACCGAACCGGGCAAACCGAAGGCAACCGTGCGTTCAAGTTCACGGCGACGTTCTTCCAAGATTTGTGCGAAACGGCTTTCGTATCGGCAACAATTGCGCTCGGATCATCGTCGACAGCGCCATAGCGATTCAGGAAAAACAGAACAAATGCAATAAAATCGACCAGATCAAAGCGCATACAGGTCGCACCGTTTGACAGGCGCCAACTTAGATCCCTTCGCGTCCAGCCGAGATGATTCTCGCTCAGACGCTTCTGCCCGATATCGGCGAAGTCGCCGCCTGCGCATAAGTCCAGTGCTAAAACCGTAATCAGGTTATCCGGGACAGCCTTATAATTATATTTATTTTATGAATTATAATTTCATTAAATAAGTTATTATAAATTTACTTACCGATAATATAGAATAAGCACAGAGCAAAGAAGCGAACCTATCGAAGGCGAAGCAGCCATGCAATTGGATCACGTGACTATCCGAACAGGTAATCTAAAAGAAATGAAGGCGTTTTTTCTAAAAGTCTTCGACCTCAAGGAAACGCCAAGACCGAAAGCGATCGAACGCATTCCCGGTCATTGGCTGTTCCGCGATAACCGTCCGCTTGTTCACCTTATCGGCTCGGCCGGTTACGGGTTAGACGGTTCAGCTGAAGCGATCGATCACGTCGGTATACGACTCCAGAACTACAGCGCATTCCGTACCAAACTGGATCGTTTCGGCATCCGTTATTCGCTGATGGACTTGGCGGAGATCTCGGAACGGCGCATTTTTTTCCGTGCGCCTGGCGGAATCCTGCTCGAGGCCGTGTTCTGCGAACCGGTACCGACAAACACGCCGAGCCGCATGGTGCAGCGATAACGGAAACCGTTGCAACATCTTTTTCTACATTTGGAGTAATCATCAATGAACCAACAAAAAGCAATTATCATCGGCGGCACATCTGGCATCGGTAGCGCCGTTGCCGAGGCACTTTCAGCACGCGCGCTCGAGGTGAAAGCCATCGGCCGGTCGACACTCGACATCACCGATCTCACTGCCATCGAAGCCTATTTTCAGGCACGTGGCGCAATCGATCATGTAGTGGTGACCGCTGGTTCGCAAGCACCAGGCGGTGATCTGCTCGATCTCGAACTGTACCGAGCGAAAACCGCATTCGATACGAAATTCTGGGGATCGATCGCCGTTGCCCGAGCGGCGGCGCCTCATATTCGCCCGGGCGGTACGATCACGCTCACGAGCGGATTCCTGGCGCGACGCACAGTGCCGGGCACTTTCGTCAAAACGGCCATGAACGCCGCGCTTGAAGCAAGCGCCAAGATTTTCGCCAAGGAGTTGGCACCGATCCGCGTCAATGTGGTGAGTCCAGGTCTGACTGAAACCGCGGCCTACTCTGGCATGAGCGAAGAAGCGCGCGTGCAGATGTTCGCCAAGGCTGCCGCCACCTTGCCCGCAAGGCGGGTTGCACAACCGCTGGATCTTGCCGCCGCTTATCTTTTCGTCATCGACAATCCTTCTGTCACCGGTGCAGTCATCGATATCGATGGCGGCGCTTTGATTGATTGAATGCATTATTAAAGGCGTTTATCCAATGTTTATTAAATCAAAAATACCATTGCAAGTCTGGATATTGACCCTGTCGGCTTTCGCCATCGGCACTGCCGAATTTGTCATCGCCGGCCTTCTCACCCAAGTTGCCGATGATCTTGCCATCACCGAAGGACAGGCGGGCCATCTTATTACCGCCTATGCCCTGGCGATCGTCGTCGGCGGTCCCATTCTGACACTGTGGCTGGCGCGCTTTGGCAAACGCAAGGTGCTGATCGGGCTTATGAGGCTATTTATCGCCGGTAACCTGATCGCCGCCTTTTCGACAGACTACACGATCCTGTTGATCAGCAGGGTTGTCACTGGACTGACGCAAGGCCTGTTTTACGGCATCGGCGCAGTGGTCGCTACGAGACTGGTCAAGAAAGAGCTTGAAGCTCAGGCCGTCGGTCAGATGTTCGCTGGGTTGACACTTGCCAACGTTCTCGGCGTCCCCGGCGGATTCTGGATCGGAAATGTCTTCGGCTGGAACGCAACTTTCTTTGTTGCCGCGAGTCTCGGCGTCATTGCGGCAATTGCGATTTTTACGGCGATTCCGGCTCAGGGCCGTGACAAAATCACCTCTATTCGTGGCCAACTGAGGGTTTTCGCAGACCGCAATCTGCTCGCAAGCCTCTTATTCACAGTTCTGGCCTGGGTCGGGTTTATGACCTTATACGGCTATATCTCTCCAGTGGCGGAACAGGTATCGGGTTTTGACCGTATAGACGTAACGTGGATTCTCGTTATCGTCGGCATTGGCCTCGTGATCGGCAATATCCTTGGCGGCAAATCCGTGGACGCCAATCCGCGTTTTTCTCTGATCCGGTGGCCGCTGGCGATGATTGTCTAATTGATCATCGTAGGTATTCTCGCGCCCTTAAAATGCCTTTTCCTCGTTGCCGCTTTTGTCTTTGGGTTGACAAGTTTCGCCAATGTGCCACCGATGCAAATGCGGGTCATGAAATACGGGGAAAAAGCGCCCGAACTGTCGGCTACCGCCAATATTTCGGCCTTCAATATCGCAAACGCGCTTGGCGGAGTGATCGGAGCCATTGTTGTCGACGGATCACTGGGCCCGGCGGCCATCCCTTATGCGGCGACGTTCATCCCCGTACTCGGTGATCGACAGGGCCGCCCTGGCCCGGGATGCACGCGACCACCCCGATGCCTTTCAATAGGACGCGCCGCACGCTTTGGCATTTCCCAACGTGGTATCGGTCAGGCGTTGCGCCGTCTTGGCGTGACCTATAAAAAAACCCTCTCATCCCCCAAGGCGAGCAAAGACGGACGGCGTTTCTTCCGCGCCCGCATAAAGGCCCATGAGGCGGAAGGATGGCCTATCGTTTCTATTGATGAAAGCGGTTTTGCCAACGACATGCCCCGCACTCAAAGGACGTTTTGAATCAAAAAATAATGCTCAGACTATATCGCATGCTTAAATGGCAAGAAGACCGAAAAGTCGAATGGCATGACATCGCTCCGGACAAGCCTATACAGAACCGATTTGTGGAAAGCTTTAACGGAAGATTGCGAGACGAATGCCTGAATGAACATCTATTCGATATCCTTCGCCATGTCTGGTCCTTGATTGCGGCATGGCACAATCACTATAATCATCAACGCTCTCATTCCGGTCTTGGCGGACTTACACTGAGGGAATATACAACCCGGTCACAGATGGACCAAATTAGGAATATCACTAACCTAGCTAGGTGAATAATTAGGGGAGCACGTCAATTTGAATCAAAAAACCTAATTATTTTCAATGCGCGAAGGCGACAAGAAAAATCCTTACCGGAGACGTGAAAATATGACGCAGGATGTATTGGAAATCTTTATCGACGGCGCCTGCAAAGGCAATCCGGGCATCGGCGGCTGGGGCGTACTGATGCGTTTCGGCAGGCATGAAAAAGTACTCAAAGGCGGCGAATGGCAAACCACCAACAACCGTATGGAACTCCTCGCCGCGATCGAAGCATTGCAAGCGATCAAACTCCCGTGCCGGATTCACCTGACGACCGATTCCAACTACGTGAAAAACGGCGTCACCGACTGGCTGGCGAAATGGAAACGCAATGATTGGAAAACCGCGCAGAAAAAAGCGGTCAAAAACGTGGAACTGTGGCGAAGACTGGACTTTCTGAGTGCGCAATTCGACATCGAATGGCATTGGGTGAAAGGCCACAGCGGCCATCCGGGCAATGAAATGGCCGACCGACTCGCCAACGAGGCGATCGACGAACTGCGCGAAGGCGTTCAATCACGCAGTCGCGGATCGTCCTGACGGAAATATGTGCGCACGTGATTCAACAAACGTAAAGGTAACTATCGATGAAACCGATCTTGAATTTCTTTTTATTGGCCAACTTTCTTGTCGCTGCGTCCATGGCCGGCGTGGGGGATGACATCCGCTTGGAACGGTTGGTTTTTCCGATCACCGAGGAGGGTACGACGACGCGTGGACACATCAGCGGATACGGGAGTGTCTTATACCGGCTCGAAGTCAATCGTGGGCAACGGATGAAGATCGCGCTCGACGCCTCCACGAACCAGACGTTCTTCACGGTCTTCGCTCCAGGTCAGGCACCAGGTACGGAGGGGCTTGCCAGCAGCATCGTCGACGGTCCCTATATTCCCGATATCAATCGTTTCGACGGCATTTTGCCGACCACGGGCCGTTATCAAATTCTCGTGTACCAGATGCGCAACGCGGCGCGCAAGGGGCTGACATCCCGTTATACGCTTACCGTCTCGATCAGCGGCGAGGAAGATGAAAAGCGACAGTATGACTACGCCGACGGGCTGTCAGGCGGACCCGATTTATTCGTGGTCACCACGTGTGGTGGCAAGCTCAACCTGCGCGATGCGCCGTCTCTTGACGCCAAGATCGTCGCACGAGTTACGAACGGCACTACCCTGCAAAAGGAAAATTGCCATATCTCTCAAGGGCAGAGATGGTGCCGTGTCGCCACTTTGAATGATCTGGTGGTGGGATGGGCCGCCGGTGAATTTCTCGAAGAAATTACGAGCAGCGCCGTCGTTCTTCCCGAAGCGCCTGTTCCCACAGAGTAGAAGACCGTGCCCGGTGAGCGCTAAAACGCCCTTGTTTCTTACCGCTGGCGCAAACAGGCAAGGGAGCGATGCCGCCCATGATCGCTTGATGGTGCTGACGGGAGAACCGAGAGGTCGCGGAATTCCTTATCTTGTGGCTTCACTCACGAACTTTCAAGGGGAAAGCGCGGTCATTTTTCCTCTCTAATTACGTAGCAGCGATCCGCCAATGAAATGCCGACCGACTCGCCAACGAGACAATGCGCGAAGGCGTTCAATCGCGCCGTTACGGGTCCTCTTCACGGAAATATTCGCGCACGCCAGTCAACAAACGCTGGAAAGAAGAACGAAAATGGTTGGCGTCCGTATCGAGACGGATATCAGCCACCCCCTCATAAAGGCCAAGGCGTTCGTCGCGCAACCGTTGCAGGCGCGCCCGCCTGTCCGGCCCATGTGTGAGCGGACGATTTCTGTCCTCGCCGATGCGTTGCAACTGCCGCTCGACCGACGCATCAAGAAACACCACCAGTGTCTGTCCCATCAGCAACTCGCGATTCTCCGCCGACACCACGATACCGCCGCCGCAGGCGACCACCGCGTCGCACGGCACGGCAAGCACCTCTTCGAGCACCCGATGTTCACGCCTGCGAAATCCTCTTTCTCCCTCGCGCTCGAAAATATGGGCGATATCGACGCCGCTACGCTTGATCACTTCATGATCAGTATCGTAGAATTTCCAGGACAATTTCTCTGCCAGATGTTTCCCCAGCGACGTCTTGCCCGCTCCCATCGGACCGATCAGGACAATTTTGCGATACATGCATTGCGCGCCCACTATGACTCTTCGTCATATTATAGAAAGTGCTCGGAAAAGGCGACAGGATTGCCATTTCCCGCGGGCGCAAGGCGGGTACTCTCCCAGGGATGGCGCCGCACCGCAGCATCTTCGTGGAAACGACAAACGCTTGCCACAAGCGTCGGCGAACCCCGCTCACCACAACGCCACTTCACAAACAACCCGGGATGCCAAGGAAAATACCTTCCCGCCGAGTGGCTCATCATTGCATAGCTGGATCAACATAATTTGGCATAATCCACATGCTGGTTGAACAACTCATCGATAGAACAGCGCTCGTTCCTTCTGACGGATTTTATTATCGACCCGCTACGCGGTGGAGAGCGTGCGCAAAAAATACCCATAGGGGCACTTCACACCTCTACTTTGGCCGCGCAAACGCGAGGAACGGGGAACCACGGCCACTCAGCGCAGGGGCGATCTTGATGATCCGCCAACGACCCTTTTCGCCCGCGATGCCAGAACACAAGCCTCGTACTTTGCGCGCGGCAGAAAACCTGTCCACCGATCGCCGGCGTCATGCGCACTCATGTCGAGGCGACAAGCCGATCGCCTCATCGACGAGAAGCTACGTTTTGCAATGACGATAGGCGCAGGGATACGTTTCGCGCAACGTTTCCGCCTTATCGAGCACCGATCGTGCCATTTCCGCCTGATAGTCAAGCATTTTCTCGAGGAGCGTCGCATCGTCGATGGCGAGCATCCTGACCGCGAGCAAGGCGGCGTTTTTCGCCCCGTCAACGGTGACGGTCGCGACCGGCACCCCGCCCGGCATCTGCAAAATGGAAAGGACACTGTCCCAGCCGCCAAGCGAATTGCGGGAAAGAATCGGCACGCCGATCACCGGCAGCGGCGTCAGCGAGGCGAGCATGCCCGGCAGATGAGCCGCCCCGCCGGCGCCGGCAATGAGGAGTTTGAGTCCACGGCCGTGGGCCGTGCGGCCATAATCGAGGAGGTGTTCGGGCGTGCGGTGTGCGGAGACGATGGTGACCTCGTACGCGATGGCGAACGCTTGGCAGACCGCGACCGCGGCATCCATCACCTCGACATCGCTGTCGCTACCCATGACGATTCCAAGCAACGGAGATTCAGCCGGCATTTCCACCTCCCTTGAGAATACTTTTTATCGTGTCGATACCTTCGCACAGCGTCGCCTGATCTTCGCCGAGCACCGTGACATGCCCCATTTTACGCCCCGGGTGGGTTTCGTGCTTACCGTACCAGTGCACGAACACATTCTCCCGCACGAGCAACTCGGACAAGCCACGCACAGTGGCGGATCCGCCCTCGCCGTCTTCGCCAAGCAGATTGACCATCGCGGCCAAACTGTGATTGTGCGTCGCCCCAAGCGGCATGCCGGCGAGCACACGCCACATCTGATCGAACTGTGAACTCGAACAGGCCTCGATAGTCAAATGCCCGCTGTTATGCACCCGGCAGGCCGTCTCGTTGACCCACAGGGCGCGATCCCGGGTGACGAACAGTTCGACCGCGTAGAGCCCAGGAGCCGCAAAAGCATCGGCCAAACGCAAGACAAGCGCCCGCGCCTTCTTCTCCAACGAAGGATCGAGCGCCGCCGGCATTTTGACCACATCGACCAGATGCAGGCGCGGATCGAACACCATCTCCACCAATGGATACAGGGCTTTATCGCCATCCTGAGCGACCACCACCAAAGCCGCGATTTCCTTGGCGACCGGGCACAGCGCCTCGATCACCGACGGCACCTCCCACACGTCAGCAAGCGCCGCCCCGTCATTGATCACCTGCACACCCTTGCCGTCGTAACCGCCACGGCGGGTTTTCTGGACAAAAGGCAGAGGGATTTTCGTCAGATCGAGATCCGCCCTGCCGTCGATCAGATAGAACGGCGCGCTCGGAATAGCATGTTCGGCGTAAAATCGCTTCTGGCATCCCTTGTCCTGAATCAGGGCGAGAATGCGTGAATCCGGAATCACCTTTTTTCCGCCCGCTTCGAGGCGTCTGACACCGGCGACGCTGACCTGCTCGATTTCACTGGTGATCACATCACAATCGGCACCGAATGCGGCGACCGTTTCGGCATCGGTGAAACTGCCGAGGACGAACTCGTCACAAAGAGAAGCGCAGGGCGCCCGCGCCTGTGGATCGAGCACTTTCGTGACGCAGGGATAATTCGCCGCCGCCTGCAAAAACATCCGGCCAAGCTGGCCGCCACCGAGAATTCCGATTTTCATCGCTACTGTCGCAACACCTTCTTGTCCGCCCAATCGATGATCCGGCTCGGTCTTTCCGCGCCGCCCGGCGCACCGGCCAGCACCGGAAGGCCGGGGAAATAGGCGCGTACTTCTTCGAGCGAGCGCGCCGCCGCCACGCCGGCAAAATTCGCCGAAGTCGAGATGAGCGGCTGTCCGAGCAGGTTACACAAAGCGCACACCAGCGGATGGCGCGAGATCCGCAGGGCGACGCGACCGGTGGCGCGATCGGTCAGCGCCACAGCGACCTTCTCTCCCGCGGAAACGACGAACGTCGTCTCCCGTGTTTTACCGAGCCGCGCCATTTCCGCGCGATCGGCGGAGGTGATTTCCCCGACCCACCCCTCGCACTGCGTCCAATTGCCGGCGACCATGATCAAGCCTTTTTCCGCCGGACGTCCGCGCTTCATTGCGATGATGCATTCAACCGCTTGTGCATTGCCCGGATCGCCGCCAAGTCCGTAAACGGCTTCCGTCGGATAGGCGAACACCCCGCCTGCAAGGACACAAGCGCGAATCGCCGCGCCATCTTGCGGCAGCGACCACGCCATCGTCATAACGGGCATTTGGCCAGTTGCCCGCGATAGCGACGCGCGCGCTCGACTACCTTGTCGGCGATCTTGAGCAGCCACGGTTTGCCGATATAGCTCCCGCGCGCGAATCCGCCCATTCCTTCATGATAGGCGAGATACTGATTTTTCACATCGTCGAACGCGATACCGTTTCGCCGGTAGTCGCGGTTCACATAAAACCCGATGAAATCCACCGCATCGTCGAAGCGGTCGCGTTTTCCGTCGTGATTTCCGCTTTCCTGTCGATACCATCGCCAGGTCGCATCCTTGCTCTGCGCATAGCCGTAGGCGCCCGAGGGGCTCTTTGCCCGCGCCTCGAAACTTGATTCCTGATGAATGAAGGCGAGCGCGAGCCACAGCTCGAGGCGCCATCGCCGACGCGCGTTGCGAAGCGCCTCAAGCCAATGCGGCCGTTCAGCGAGCAAGGCACAGGCATCTTCCTGTAGGCGCGAATCGGGCTTGCGCTCATCATCGAAGCGGGAGTCCCCATGCGTGGACGAGGGCGCGGCGGAATGAGGCGCTTGCCTTGAAGCGTCGCCGGCACATCCAGCGAGAAAAACCACGGCAACGGCAAAGCCGACCACTTGATAAACAGGGTGCATAAAAACAATCACGCAACGAGAAAAGACTGTTTTACCAGTTGACGGCGAAACTGGCAAGTCCCGCGTCGAATTGCCGAGCCGCGCACCGTCGAATAAAATGTGCTTATCGGCGCGGTAATCGTCGCAGATCGTAACCGCTCACCCAGGACATCGTTCGTACAGACGCCAACGGCACGGCGAAAAAATTCGACTGACGCAAGTTGCGCAGCTCTTCCCTGCGGCAAAAACAAGAAATTCGCCCGCATAGTAAAGAAAAATTTTCGCCTCGTTTCACCCGTTGCCGTTTCTCTACAGTCAAGTTGCTTTTGATAACAATAACTTGTTAAATTACCGTTTTTTACTTGCCAACTTTTTGTGACAGTATCTAAACTGCCTTTATACACCATAGGAAAAGATCATGGACTGGCATTCTCTCGTCATCGATATCCCGGACTATCCCAAGCCGGGAATTACTTTCAAAGACATCACCCCCCTGCTCGCCAATGGCAGGGGATTTTCCGCGGCTATCGAAGAAATGGCTAATTTCTGCCTTGAGGACAAACGCAACCCCGACGTGCTCGCCTGCCCGGAAGCGCGCGGCTTCATTTTCGCCTCCGCGCTGGCGCAGCGTCTCGGCATTGGTTTCATTCCCTTGCGCAAGCCCGGTAAGCTGCCACGCGAGGTCGCGAAAATCACTTACGCCCTTGAATACGGCGACGACATCCTTGAAGTGCATCGCGAAGACGTCACCCCCGGGATGCGTATCATGATCGTCGATGACATACTCGCGACCGGCGGTACGATGGGCGCATGCGTTCAGCTTTTGCAATCGCTTGGCGGCAACGTCGTCGGTGCCGCCTTCCTGTTGGAACTTACCCGATTGAAGGGGCGTGAAAAGCTTGGTGATCTCGCGATCCACAGCCTGATCGAGGATATATGACCGCCGCTATCGGGAAAAAACGGCGATCCCTTGTTGTCTCGCACGTAGAAAATACTTCCCTGAGCACGGAAGCATCGGCGTGCTTTTCCAACCGTGTGTTCGCTTCTATCGGATGGCGCCACATGCGCAGCACCATGCAGCGACAACGCTGTCGTGATAGAATCATAACGTTAATTTCATCTTGGCAAAACGCATGAAAGTCAAAGCCCGCTTATTTCCACCCACGATGGTTTTCATTGCTCTTTTTCTGCAAGGCTGCGACTACGCTCTTCTCTCTCCCCAAGGTCCGGTAGGCGAACAGATTCGCACGACGCTGTTGATTACCTGCGGCGCCATGCTCCTGGTCGTCATCCCGACGCTTTTCATGATCGTGTATTTTGCTCGCAAATACAGCGGCAAGCACCCCGACGTGGAGAAAACCTACGCGCCGGAGTGGGATCACTGCGGCAAAATCGAGTTGATCGCCTGGGGCGTTCCGATCATGATCATCGCCGTGCTCGCCACGATCACCTACATCGTAACCCATCGCTTGGATCCTCGGCGGCGTCTTTCCGAGGCGCAACCGATGGTTATCGATGTCGTGGCGATGAACTGGAAATGGCTATTTCTCTACCCGGAGGAAAAAATCGCGACGGTAAACGAACTCGCCATACCGGTCAAGCAGCCGATCGAATTCCATATCACCTCCGACAGTACCATGAACTCCTTTTTCATCCCACGCCTTGGCTCGCAAATCTACGCCATGAGCGGGATGGAAAACCGTTTAAATTTGATGGCCGACAGCGTAGGGGTCTATCAAGGCCTATCGGCCAATTACAGCGGTTTCGGCTTTGCCGGGATGAAATTCAAAACGCATGCGCTCAGTCATGACGACTATCAAAAATGGGTCGCCAAGGTACGCAGGGAAGGCACGCCCCTGACGGACACGGTTTTCGGCGCGCTGCAAAAAGACAGCCGTTTCCATCCCGTCACATACTACAGCAAAGCCGACCCGGGGCTTTACGGAAAAATCATTCATCAATTTACGGGAGTAACACAAAATGACTGAACAATTGGAATTCGCCGAAGATCCGACGTTTTTGTTCGGCAGACTGAGTTGGCACTCGATTCCCTGGCACGAGCCGATCGTCATGTCGGTAACGGCGGTGGTCTTTCTCGGCGCCTTCGCCCTCATCGCCTGGACCACCTATAAAAAGGCTTGGGGATTCCTGTGGCGCGAATGGTTTAGTTCCGTCGACCACAAGAAAATCGGCATCATGTACATCCTCCTGGCGATCGTCATGCTGGTACGCGGTTTCGCCGACGCCCTGATGCTGACTTCGCAACAGGCAGCCTCGGTCAGCGGGGCTTTCGGCAGCGGCTATCTGCCCCCGGAACATTTCGATCAGGTCTTCACCGCCCATGGGGTGATAATGATTTTCTTCGTCGCCACACCGCTGATGGTCGGGCTTGCCAACCTGATCATGCCGCTGCAAATCGGGGCGCGCGATGTCGCCTATCCTTTTCTCAACCTGGTCAGTTTCTGGTTTACCTTTGCCGGTGCGATGCTGGTCAACCTGTCTTTGTTCATCGGCAAATTCGCCGCCACCGGCTGGCTCGCCTACACACCGCTTTCCGGCATCCATTACAGCCCCGGCGTCGGTGTCGATTACTGGATATGGGCACTGCAAATTTCCGGCATCGGGACAACGCTCACTGCGGTCAATTTCATCGCAACCATCGTCAAAATGCGTGCCCCCGGCATGACGCTGATGAAAATGCCGGTATTTACCTGGACGATTTTCTGCACCAACTTTCTCGCCATCCTGATTTTTCCGATCTTCACCAGCACCATCGCGATGCTGACGATGGACCGCTACTTCGACATGCACTTTTTCACCGGTGGCGACGGCGGCAACCAAATGATGTGGGTGAACCTGGTTTGGGCATGGGGACATCCGGAAGTGTATTTCCTTGTTCTGCCGGCTTTCGGAATGATTTCCGAAGTCGTGGCCACCTTCTCACGCAAACGCCTGTTCGGCTATTCCTCACTGGTCTACGCGACGGTGGCGATCATGGTGCTTTCCTATCTGGTCTGGCTCCATCATTTCTTCACTATGGGCGCCGGCGCAAACGTCAACGCCTTCTTCGGCATCATGACGATGATCATCGCCATTCCAACCGGTGTCAAGCTCTATAACTGGATCTTCACCATGTATCGCGGCAAGATCGTGTTCAGCGCCGCCATGTGGTGGGTGATGGCGTTTCTGCTTACCTTCATCCTAGGCGGGATGACCGGGGTGATGCTGTCGATTCCATCGAACGACTACGTCCTGCACAACAGCGTTTTCCTCGTCGCCCATTTCCACAACACCATCATCGGTGGCGCCGTCTACGGCTACTTCGCCGGGATGACTTACTGGTGGCCGAAAGTCGCTGGCTACAAGCTAGATGAAAAGCTCGGCAAAATCGCCTGTTCGTTGTGGTTTGTCGGTTTCATTCTCGCTTGGTTCCCAAAATACCTGACCGGCCTCGATGGCATGACCCGCCGCCTGTTCATGGTCGCCGACAAAACAATGGCGCCGTATCTGTACGTCTCTTTCCTCGGCGCGCTGATCATTCTCTGCGGTATCGTCGCCATGGTCTATAACTTCTACTACAGCTACCGCCATCGCTTCGACGCAGCGCTGATCGACGAGAGCGGTGATCCGTGGAATGGGCGAACCCTGGAATGGGCGACTTCCTCACCGCCGGCGTTTTACAACTTCGCCGAGATTCCCGACGTTGACGATCGCGACGCCTTTCATTCTCTCAAAGCCAGAAACCGCGATTTCAAACGCAAGGAAAGCTACGCGCCCATCCACATGCCCCGCAACGCCTGGGAAGGCCCGGTCATGGGCGGCGCCTCCATCGCCCTCGGCTTCGCGCTTATCTGGCATATCTGGTGGCTGGCATGCGTCGGTTTCACCACCTTCATCGTCTCCTGGATGATACGCAGCTTCGCCGCTGACAAAGACTACTACGTCGAAGCCGAGGAAGTCGCGCGCATCGAAGGAATCTATCACGACCGTCTCGACAGCGCGAAAAGCAAGGCGTCCTTCGCCACTCGTCCCCTACTGTCCCCGGCGCGGAAATCGCTTTAATCTGGAGAACGCATGACTGCACTCACTCGATCCCATGGGCATGATCACGACCATGCCCATCATCAACAAGAACAGGCAGCGCGCGACCAGTTCGGTTTTTGGCTGTACATCCTGACCGACTGTCTGATCTTCGCCACCCTGTTCGCGACCTATGCGGTAATGGCGAAAAACTTCGCCGGCAAAACCGAACCACATGAAGTGTTCGACCTGGCCTACGTCGCGGCGGAAACCGCGCTGCTTCTCTTGAGCAGCTTCACCTTCGGTCTCGCGATGCTCGCCATGCACCGTTCGGATCAAGCGAAACTGAAGCTATGGCTGTATGTCACCTTCCTGTTCGGTGCCGGATTCATCGCCATGGAACTCCATGAATTCCATCATCTGGCAACGGAAGGCGTCACCCCGCAACTAGCCGGATACTGGTCGATCTTCTTCTCCCTGATCGGCACCCATGGACTGCATGTCAGCGCCGGGCTGATCTGGATGGTGATCATGGTCGTCTCCCTCAACAAGACCGGTTTGACCACGGCCAACCGCTCGCGCATCACCATGCTGAGTCTTTTCTGGCACTTCCTCGACATTATCTGGATCTGTGTCTTCAGTTTCGTCTATCTTCTCGGAGCGTTCGCATGAGGCAAAAACACACCGCCCCCCCCTCCACTACGGCGCATGGCAGCCTGAGAGGCTACTTGATCGGACTGCTGCTCTCCCTGATACTCACCGCCATCGCCTTCGCTACCGTCATGTCGGCCCGTCAGATGAGCGGCGGCCTTGCCGCCATCGTGCTGATCGCGGCCGTTGCCCAGATTCTCGTACAAATCGTCTTCTTCCTACACATGGACGGGCGTCGCGAACAAATCTGGGACACCATGATCGGCCTGTATTCTCTGGCCATTTTACTGTTCATCGTGCTCGGTTCCCTGTGGATTTTCCACCACCTGCACATCAACACCATGATGATCGGGCACTGACATGTGGCGTGATTACCTGATACTCGCCAAGCCAGGCATCATCATCGGTAATCTGATCGCCGCGGCGGCGGGTTATTTCCTCGCCGCGCGGGGCCACATCGACGCCGTCCTCGCGGCCGTGATTTTCGGCACCTCTCTCGTCGTTGCCTCCGGCTGCGTATTCAACAACTACATCGACCGGGACATCGATCAGAAAATGCGCCGCACCCGCCACCGGATCGAAGCCATCCGCCGTATCGGTATCGCGCGCCTCTTGTGCTTCGCGACCCTGCTCGGTGGAGGCGGTTTTGCCGTGCTCGCCCTCTGCACCAACGCGATGGCGCTTTTCTTCGCGTTACTCGGCTTTGTCGTCTATGTCGGTCTTTACTCTTTGAAATACAAACGTCACTCGACCTACGGCACCCTGATCGGCTCGCTTTCCGGTGCCTGCCCGCCAATCATCGGCTATGTCGCCCTGACCCACCGTTTCGACGCCGGTGCGGCGATTTTGCTCGCGACCTTCTGCTTCTGGCAGATTCCGCATTCCTATGCCATCGCTATCTACCGTTACGACGACTACAAAGCCGCCGCCATTCCGGTGCTGCCGATCGCCGAGGGGGTA
Source organism: Cardiobacteriaceae bacterium (assembly GCA_965277745.1). Classification (GTDB taxonomy): domain Bacteria; phylum Pseudomonadota; class Gammaproteobacteria; order Cardiobacteriales; family Cardiobacteriaceae. The sequence continues at coordinate 1,304,318 of OZ255837.1, read as the reverse complement.
TACAAAGCGCGCCAGCACATCATCGCCTATATCATCGCTTTCGCCGTCGCCACGTTGATGCTGGCGTTGTTTGGCTACGTCGGCGGCGTCTACACCCTTGTCATGGGACTGATCGGTCTTTACTGGCTCTATCTCGCCAAAGTCGGCTACCGTCCGGATGCACAGCAACTCTGGGCGAAAAAAGTATTCCTTTTTTCCCTCGTCGCCATCATCGCTTTCTCGACCATGATCTCGATCGATTTCGTGATTTCAGGCAGCCCCGCCTTGCCCGGAATCTGAGCGCCGGGCACGGAGAATCGCGCGCACCTTGCCGCTTCTTCCTTTGCCGTGTTGCCGATACCTCGGTGCCGCATGGGGAAGCAGATAGATATTCGCGGGTAGCGCGTCGACCGGAAAGAGAAAATCCCTTCGCGCCTATCCCTTACGAGCTGAACGTCGCGCCCCAGCACGCCGCAGAAAGATAAAATATTCTTCATAAAACCTGGAAAATCTTTTACAAGTTTTTTTATCCTGCTACAATTGATTTTAGCGTATCCCTGTATCCTTAGTGAGGTAACTCCATGTCTTTAGACTCTCCACGTACCATCGAACATGTCGGCAGCGACAGTATTCTCGCGCGCAACAAAGTGTTGCGTCAGACCTATGCGCTGCTCGGAATAAATGTACTTTTCAGTGCCCTGTGCGCCTACATCGGAATGATGATGAACATCCCGAACATCCCGTGGTTCGTCGCGATGATCGCGCTGTTCGGTCTTTCCATGGGGATTTCCGCCAACCGTAACAGCGGTTTGGGCATTATGCTCCTGTTCGCGCTCACCGGCTTTCTCGGCCTGTATATTTCCAACGTACTGAATGTCTACGTTACCACTGGACATTCAGCAATCGTCGTGAAAGCGCTGATCGGATCGGCGATCATTTTCTTCGGTCTGTCCGCCTACGTGTTAAGCAGCGGAAAAAACTTCACCTTTCTCGGCGGCTTCCTGTTCGTCGGCGTGATGGTCGCCCTGCTTGCCGGTATCGCCGCGATGATCTTCGGTATGAGCAGTCTCAGCCTGGTGTGCTCGGCGGCTTTCCTGCTGATCTTCTCTGGTTACGTCCTCTATGACACGAGCAACATCATACAAGGCGCCGAGACCAACTATATCCTAGCAACCCTTACCCTGTTCATGGATATTTTCAACATCTTCGTCAGCCTGTTGAGCATTCTCGGCGCCTTGCGCGACGAATAAAGCGAACGACAGTCAATCCACCATGCGCAAGGGCGCTCGTCAGAGTGCCCTGTTTATATAGTACGCTTCGATCGCGATCTCATCGCCTGTCCCTATTGTGACGAACTGCATCGCACCGTCGCACCAAGACACGGCGAGAAAATGTGCTGCTGCCGCTGCTGCGGCAGCACGATCATGGGCAATCTTCTCGACACCCGCCGCGCCTTCTTCTACGCGATGACCGCCTTGATTCTTTTCGTGATCGCCAACACCTGCGCTTTCATCACTCTGGAAATACAGGGCGAGTCGACCACCATTTCCATCTTCTTGAGCGTCAGCGCTCTCTTTGCCAACGGATTGCCAATCCTCGCCTTGATCGTGATGTTCTGCGTGATCGTTTTGCCGCTTTGGTATCTGCTCGTCGTCTTCTCGGTGAGCATCGCCTTTCACTTTCCCGCGATTCGCGGCGTGTCACGACGTTTTCTGCTGTGGATGCATGGTATGACCCCATAGAACATGCTCGAAGTCTATCTCCTCGGGGTAATCGTCACCCTGGTGAAAATCATCCAGATGGCGCGCGTCGAATTCGACAGTGGATTCTGGAGTTTCTGCGCGCTGATGATTTGCTTGATTCTGGTCAATTTCCATTTCGACCTCGGCAACGCGACATTCGAGGCGTACAGAGATGACCCCCCTGAAATCGTCCGCTCGGCGAGAGAAGCCAGCAAAATCAACTGCCCGAGTTACGGCCTCCTCGTAGACAGGCCAAAGGCGCGCTGTCCGCACTGCCAGGCGCGTCTGTATTCGCGTAAACCTCGGTACAACACCCGCGCCTAGGCCTGCCTTCTGACCGCCCTCTTTCTGTTTTTTCCGGCGAACCTCCTGCCGATTACCTATACAAGTTACCTGATCGAACCGGTGCAGAGCGATACGATCATGAGCTTGATCGTTCTTCTCTGGCAACATGGCAGTCCTGTGATCGCCTACGTAATTTTCACCACGAGTCTTTTGACTCCGTTCGGCAAAATCGCCATCCTCCTTTACTTGCTGACCAACCAAAATGCCCTGCGACCACCGCTGCTGCAAACGAAACTCTACAAGATCATTCATTTCATCGGTCGATGGTCGATGGTCGATGTCTTCGTGGTCGCCCTCTTGGGCGCCTTGATTCATGGTAAACTGGCGCAAATCAATCCCGGCGCGGGCATATTCGCCTTTGCCGGCGTCGTGGTATTCACCATGTCGGCAACGCAAGCGTTCGACATTCGCATTCTATGGGATAACTACCGCGATCATGCACGAACCGATCATTGAAAAAAGCCGTTCCTCTCTCCTTTGGTTTCTGCCACTGATCGCCCTTGGTATCGGACTTTACCTGGCCTACGAACACTTGAGCAGTATGGGCCCACGGATCACGATAACCTTCCAAACAACCGAAGGGTTGGAAGCGAAGAAAACCAGAATCCGCTTCAAGGATCTCAATATCGGCACCCTCACCGATGTCGAACTTTCCAAGGACATAAAAAGTATCATCGCGACCGCTCAGATGCTGAAAACCGCCGCTCCGCTTCTCACCGACAAGGCCAGATTTTGGGTGGTCAAACCGCAAGTATCCGCCGCCGGCGTGAGGGGGCTTACCACCCTGATTTCGGGCAGCTACATCGCCATAGACCCGGGAATCGAGACAAACGGCGAGCGCGCGACCGATTTCGTCGCGCTCAACGATCCATCGCTGACCCGATCTTCCGAACCCGGCTTGCGCATTCGTCTTGCCACGAACGACATCAAGGGCCTCCAGGTCGGGTCGCCGCTTTACTATCGTGGTTTCCAGGTCGGTCAGGTAGAACAAATCAAATTCGACGACCACTTCGACCGCATCCATATCGACGCTTTCATCGACGCCCCATACGACAAACTGATCAACGACAACAGCAAGTTCTGGAATGCCAGTGGTTTCGATTTCGTGGTCACCTCACGTGGCGTACAACTGCGCATGCAATCTTTACAGACACTCGCCCTCGGCGGCATCGGTTTCAGCACGCCGATAAGTTTTCTGAGCGACAAGGCGACATTCAAGCGCGATACCGTCTTCCCCCTCTATGCGTCGCAACAGGCCATCCGTCAACAGTCCGGTAATCTCGCCAAAGCGTACTACGTGGTTTAATTTCAAAGACAACATAGGGGGATTGCAAAGCGGCGCGCCGGTCGTGTTCAACGGCATCGACATCGGCGAAGTCATCGAAATTCGCCTCCTTTACGATGAACGACAGGAAAAAGCCGTCATTCCGGTCTTGATCGCTCCTGGAGCCGGAACGCATCGATCGCGTCAATCGCAGCAGCGCCGGCAACGGCAGGGAGATGATTGCCGGACTCGTCGCCAACAGCCTGCGTGCCTCGCTGGAAACGACGAGCCTGATTACCGGTGAGAAACGGATCGAACTGAACCTGTACCCCGAGGACATCGGCGCGCTGCGCGACGATCACTACAGCAGTTACCAGGTGCTGCCGTCGCATGACGGGAACATCGATCAGATCGCCGGTGATGTCAACGCGATAATTGCGAAACTACGCAAACTGCCGTTTGACGATCTCCTCGACAAAGCAAAAAATCTCATCGACCAAGCCGGTAAGACGATCACCCCCCTTGCCCAAGTGGCCAACTCGGCGGAAATCCGCCAACTCCTCCCTGCCCTGCTGAAACGTCTGGAGCGCACCCTCGGCAGCGTACAAAGCGCCGGTAAGAACGCGGACACGCTTTTCTCCTCGCTCGACAAAGGATTCGCCACCATAACCAAGCAACTCAAGAACACGCTCTACGGTCTGAGCCCGGACGCTTCCCTGTACTACAAACTCGATCGGACGCTGGAAGTGATCCAACAAACCGCCAAATCCGTCGACCGTCTGGCGAAGAAAATCAATGAAAAACCCAACGCCCTGATTCTCGGAGACTAAGTGGTGCTCCCTTCCTTATCCTGCTATAAACTGCTTCTTCTCACCCTGCTCGCCGCCTGTAGTTCGGCGAAAAACCACTACCTGTTACGCCCCTAGTTCCATGGACACGAAAGCGTCGCAAGCCCTTCAGCGAAGCAGAGGACTTATGCGCTGCGCGATCTGAAGCTCGCGCCATACCTGGACGACACGAGACTCCTTTATCTGCAAAGCGCGAACCAGGTCGTGGTAGAGAAAAACCATCTCTGGAGCGAAGACCTGCGGCGTAACATCCGCCAGGTGCTCGCACAGGATCTGACGGCGCTCTCCGCGCACCCTGTCCACGTTTTTCCCCTTGCCGCCAACCTTCGCCCGGAACGTGTTCTCGACGTACAGATCATGGAGATGATCGCCAACCGGGCAGAACGACAATTCATCGTCTCCGCCACCTGCAGGTAAGCGCCGCCGACGAGCGCCATCCGCCGACCCACCGCTTCGCGCGCCGTTACCCGATGGCGCGGATCGCCGCGGCAGAAATCGCCGCCGCCTACCAGCGGGCGCTAGGCGATCTCGCAAAAGCCATCGCCGCGACACTGCCGCCGCCATAAGCCAAGGCGAACCGCGTCAATTCCTCCATCCCGAAACGCTGAACGGCGGTGTTGCCGCCTTCCACGAGGTTATCGACGCGCCGTTCCGTCACAGGACTCGCCCGCAAGCGGATAAGTGCCCGGCAAGAGAATATCGCGGGCGACATCGCACAGCTTCGTATGCCCACAGAAGGCCATGGAAATATCGAGTTCCTTGTGCAGTAACTCAAGCGTTTTGGTCACTCCGGCCCGGCCATAGGCACCTAACCCATAGAGGAAAGAACGTCCGATCAGCGTCCCTTTCGCACCGAGCGCCCAGGCTTTCAGGATATCCTGACCGCTGCGGATGCCGCTGTCGATCCACACTTCCGTCTGCCCACCGACCGCGGCGACGATTCGCGGTAAAACCTTGATCGTCGCCGGCGCACCATCGAGCTGGCGTCCCCCGTGATTGGAAAGCACAATCGCATCCGCGCCATGGGCGACGGCGAGCCGGGCATCTTCCGCTTCCATGATGCCCTTTAAAATCAGTTTGCCGCCCCAGCGGTCACGGATGCGATCGATCGTTTCCCAGTTAAGTCCCGGATCGAACTGCTCGTTTATCCACACCGCAAGCGACCCGAGATCACTCACACTTTGCGCATGGCCGACGATATTGCGGAACGTCCGCCGTGACGTTCTCGCCATGTTCAAGCACCAGGCCGGTTTGGTGGCGAGATCGAGCAGATTCGCAAGCGTCGGTTTCGGCGGTGTCGACAGGCCGTTTTTGATGTCTTTGTGGCGCTGACCGAGCACCTGTAGGTCGAGTGTCACCATCAAGGCGGAACAACCGGCCGCCTTGGCACGGTCGATCAAGGCGTACATGAACGCCCGTTCACGCATCACATACAACTGGAACCAGAAAGGCTTTCCAACTTTTTCCGCCACATCCTCGATCGAACATACACTCATCGTCGACAAGATGAATGGCACACCAAACGCCTGTGCCGCCTCCGCCGCGAGAATCTCCCCATCCGCATGCTGCATTCCCAGAGAACCGATCGGCGCGAGGGCGACCGGCATCGCCACCTCGGCGCCGAGCATACGGGTTGCCGTGCTGCGGTTTTCCATATCGACCGCGACCCGCTGGCGGAACTTGATCGGAGAGAAGGCCGCCGCGTTGGCACGATATGTAGTTTCCGTCCAGGAACCGCTGTCCGCGTAATCGTAAAACATTCGCGGCACCCGGCGTTTGGCGATCCTCCGCAAATCCTCGACGCAGGTCATCTTATCGAGCGGCGGGATAAACAGCATGACAGCTCCTTTAAGTCATTCTTAGATGAGGCGATTTTACGCTGCCCCGCGCAAACCGGGCAAATCAATCCCCTGCACAGCGCTTCCCATTGGAGCCTTTCGCAACAGCGAATATTTCCGTCACCCCCGTATGAGAAAACGCTATCCCCTATCGCTGCGAGCTTCCGGTACAAAAAGAGAGAGCGCTCAAACAAACCGTCTCGACAAAGCGGAACGACGAAAATCACCTCATCTAATCAATGCAAAGACGAACTGACAATGACCGGCTCATCGCGCTCGCTCACCGGGCGATGACGCGCCTTTATTTCCCGATCCGGGAAAAACGCTTTTGCCGGTCATATCGCAGTATCGAATCAGCGCAAAACGGGAAAAACCTGTTCCTTGCGGTTCAGACGTTCGCCTGGGCATACAAAACCGGGGGCACGCGTAAAACGGACATCCGACACGAAACCGAGCGAGATCCGGCGCCAATGAAGAAACAAGCGCTTGCGGAACACACCGTCCGCGTGAGCGGTCACAGGTATGAAATAAAATAAATATACAGAAATAATATGGAAATAAATTTTCTCTAAATTGTAGCGATAATAAATTGGTATGCTCATTGAAGAAAGATTGAATGAAAAAAATTTTGATTGTCTGCGGAAATGGCCTGGGAAGTAGTCTCATCGTTGAAATGAACGTGAAAAAAATGCTCGACGAATTAGGCAAGGAAGCGGAAGTTTCTCACACCGATCTTACTTCCGCGAAATCGCAGATTGCCGATCTCTATATCGGTGCGACCGACATCATCGACGCCTTGAATGACGATAGCCGTAACACTTTCGCTTTGAAAAATCTTCTCGACAATCGGGAAATCAAAAAGATTCTCGAAGAAAATGTGTAAAAAGAGAACTGCCTCCCGAAGGAGTGGAAAATGCTCAATGTACTGATCAACGATGTCCTCGGCACGCCGGCCATCCTGGTCGGTATTTTTTCCTCGATCGGTCTGCTGCTGCAAAAAAAAGCCTACTCGGAAGTCGTCTCCGGCACGGTGAAAACAATCATGGGTTTTCTCCTCCTCACGATCGGCGCCGAGGTGATTTCTCGAACATTGACTGTCTTCAGCACCCTGTTCGAACACGCTTTCAATATCCATGGCGTCGTGACCAATACCGACGCGACGGCCGCCTTGGCACAAAAGGATTTCGGCACGCAGACCGCGACGATCATGATCTGTGGCATGATCGTCAACATTTTGTTGGCGCGTTTTACACCGCTCAAGTATATCTTCCTGACCGGCCATCACATTTTGTACCTGGCGTCGATGCTGGCGATCGTCCTCTCTGCCGGGGGCTTGCCGACGAGCGCTGTCGTCCTCACCGGTTCGATCATACTCGGCCTGTGGATGGTCCTTTCCCCGGCAATGTTACAGCCATTTACGCGTAAAATCACCGGCAATGACGATCTCGCACTGGGACATTTCGGTTCCATCGGCTACCTAAGTTCCGCCGTCATCGGAAAATGGGTCGGTAAAGGCAGCAAATCGATCGAAGAACTCGATGTCCCCAAATCGCTCAATTTCCTGCGTGATTCTTCCGTTTCCATCTCCCTTGTCATGGTCATTCTTTTCATTGTCCTTTCTGCAATCGCGGGAAAGACGTTCACTGAAAATCAATTGAGCGACGGCAAGAATTTTATCATCTTCGCCCTTGTGCAGGGCGTTATGTTCGCCGCCGGGGTGTATACCATCCTCGCCGGCGTTCGCATGGTGATCGCGGAAATCGTGCCCGCTTTTCGAGGTATCGCGGAAAAAGCGGTCAAAAATGCCAAGCCAGCGCTGGATTGCCCGATGGTGTTTCCATTCGCCCCCAATGCCGTGATCATAGGATTTCTATCGAGCTTCCTCGCCGGCGTGGTAAGTATGTTTTTTTGTCCCCTTTTCGGTCTCAGCGTCATCGTTCCGGGGCTTGTGCCGCACTTCTTTTGCGGCGCCACCGCCGGTGTTTACGGCAACGCCACAGGGGGAAGGCGGGGCGCGATCATCGGCGCTTTTGTCCACGGCCTCATGATCTCTTTTCTCCCGGCACTGTTACTTCCTGTCATGGGAACGCTCGGTTTCGCTTCGATCACCTTCGGCGATACGGATTTCGCCGTGATCGGCATTATTCTCGGCCATCTCCTTTAACCGATATCGATCAGGGAGAATAACGATGCGACCGATGTTCTCCCCTTCGCTGATGTGCATGGATCTGACCAAATTCGATCGGCAGGTCGAAGCGCTCAACCGTCGCGCCGCCTTTTATCACGTCGACATCATGGATGGTCATTACGTGAAAAATATCACCCTGTCGCCTTTCTTTATCACGCAACTCAAAAAAATCGCGCGTATTCCGATCGATGCGCACCTGATGTGCGAGGCCCCCGAAGACATCGTGCCGCTTTGTCTTGAGGCCGGCGCGGATACCATTTCTTTCCACCCGGAAACGGCGGGAAACAAAATTTTTCGTCTGATCCGACAAATCAAAGGGCAGGGTCGAAAAGTCGGTGTGGTACTCAACCCATCGGAACCGGTCGAGATCCTCTCGCAATACCTCCATCTTCTCGACCGAATCACTGTCTTGTCGGTGGATCCGGGATTCGCCGGAGAGACGTTCATTGCGGAAACCCTTGAAAAAATCAAGCAACTTAAAAAGATGCGGAAAAAAAACATCATCGCTACCTGTTGGAAATCGACGGTTCCTGCAACGAAAAAACTTTCAAGACCATTGCGGCATCCGGCGTCGATATCTTTGTCGTCGGCACATCGGGCTTATTCGGCCTGGACGAGGACATCGTCAGCGCGTGGAACAAGATGACGGCAATCTTCGAACGGGAAACGGGAATACGGACGACGGATTCGTAGCACAAAGGGCATGATCCCGACGCCTCAAGGCAACAGGCCACTCTCGCCCTGCGTTCCCCGACCAACGAAGCCGTCACCGAGTGTGCCACGATGCAAGGGGCAAGGCGGCATCGCGGGTATTCACCCGCGTTGCCCGATCGCAGAAGAGGCGAGGCAAGAACGCAACACACGCGGTTTCCGCGCTCGGGGGACAACAAAAATCGATGGAATACAGAGGCATGACGGCCTTGGCAGCTGTCAAGGAGGAGCTTTCATGATCTCTCATGCCTTATCGGGCGAGACAAGGCGGCACGATACGTTACAGAAAAAACATATAAAAAACTTGCAATCCTCGAACAGCGCCTTATAATTTCCACTGTTCAGTTGCGGGGTGGTAGCAGTCTGGTAGCTCGTCGGGCTCATAACCCGAAGGTCGCTGGTTCAAATCCAGCCCCCGCTTCCAAGGTTTTATGTAAAAGGCCCTTTTTTCAAAGGGCTTTTTTGTTGCCCAAGGCGATTGCAAAGGGGAAACATTGCTTACGGAGAAATATGTCACGCGAAGAAAAGATAGCTGCTCTTTTGCGCCCGATCATCGAATCGATGGGATATCTGTGGTGGGGGGTCGAGTACCACCCGAACACGGTGAACGCCATTTTGCGCATCTATGTGGACAAACCGCAAGGAGGAATCTCCCTCGACGATATCGTCGCCATAACCGAAGAGCTCAATCCCGTTCTTGATGTCGAAAGTCCAGTCCCCTCCGCCTATACGTTCGAAGTTTCTTCCCCGGGCATGGATCGACCGTTGTTCACCGAAGAGCAGTTCAAGCGTTATCTTGGGGAAACGGTCAAATGTCACACCCGCGCACGCGTTGCCGGACGGCGTACTTTTCAGGGAGAACTGCTCGCAACGGATAGCCAAAGAGAAACGATCACCCTTGCCTTACCCGCCGGACAGCGCCCCGCGCAAGTCATACTGTACCTTGCCGAGATCGACAAGGCGCGCGTGGTGGTATGAAAGCAAGGTTTACGAGGAAATACCATGGCTAAAGAGTTATTGTCCATTGTAGAAGTGGTTGCCAATGAAAAAGAGGTCGACCGCGCGATCATTTTCGACGCACTGGAAGCGGCACTCGCGACAGCGACGAAAAAACGCTACGGGGAGGCGGAAATCGACGTGCGAGTGAGAATCGATCGGCAAACCGGTGAATACGAAACCTTCCGCGTCTGGCAAATCGTCGAGGACGACGCGATTCTCGAAAACGCGCAGGCACAGATGCGTGAGATGGTTGCCCGCGCCGAATTTCCAGAGCACGAACTCCTCTCCGGTGACAAGCACGAAATCGCCCTCGCAAACGAACCGTTCGGACGCATCAGCGCGCAGATGGCCAAGCAGATCATTTTTCAGAAACTGCGTGAGGCCGAACGCGAAAAAGTCTATCGCCAATTCATCGACAGAGAGGGTGAACTGGTCCACGGTATCGTACGCCGCCACGAACGCGGCAACGCGATTGTCGATGTCGGCGGGGTCGAAGGCACGATCCTGCGCAACGAAATGATCCCCCGCGAACCGTTGCGCAGCGGCGATCGGGTACTCGGTTATCTGGAAAGAGTAAATCACGACATGCGCAGTCCGCAGTTACAGATAAGCCGGGTGGCGGCGAAATTTCTGATTCTCCTCTTTGAAAAGGAAGTGCCGGAAATTCACATGGGCAATATCGAAATCATGGGGGCCGCCCGGGATCCGGGATTACGCGCCAAGATCGCCGTACGTACACTCGATTCACGGATCGATCCAGTCGGCGCCTGTGTCGGCATCCGTGGCTCGCGCGTACAGGGGGTCATGAACGAGTTGGCCGGCGAACGCATCGATATCGTGCTCTGGGATGAAGATCCACAAGCCTATGTGGAAAAAGCGATGGCGCCCGCGCTTATCACCGACACGATGGTCGATGAAAAAGAGAAAATCATCACCATCGCGGTGCCCGAAGAAAAGCTGCCGCAGGCCGTCGGACGCGGTGGACAAAACGTCCGTCTGGCAAGTGAACTGACCGGCTGGACGATCAACGTGCTCTCCGAAGCGGAATTCATAGCGCGCCTCGAAGAAGTGCGTGATATGCAAGAAAAACTACTTTGCACGACGCTCGGAGTCGACGAGGCAATCGCCGCAGCGTTGCTCGATGCGGGCTACGACAGTGTGGAAGCGGTGGCTTATGCCGAGCGTGAATCACTCACCGCCATCGCGGCGTTCGACGCGCAAACGGTCGACGCCATTTTGGAACGCGCCACGGACTACCTGCTCACCCAAGCATTCGATGCGGAAAGCGATCCACAAACGCAAATGCAAACCCCGGTGGATGCAGTGGAAGGAGTCTACGAAGCGCTGGCGGAAACCCTGCTCGCCAAAGACATCCATACCCAAGAAGATCTGGCGGAACTGGCGGTTGACGAACTGATGTCAATCACGGGAATAAACCAAGAAGTGGCTTCGGCGCTGATCCTGAAAGCGCGCGAACCCTGGTTTCGGTAAGTCGGCGCAGAGGGAGGCCCCATGACCGTAGCGGAATTAGCCAAGCAATTGAACATCCCTGTGGAACGTCTACTGGATCTGATTGGCGAAGCCGGTATCGCCGTGCGCGACGCCACAGAAACAATGTCGCCCGCGCAGAAAGTCGCGCTGATCGAACACATGAAACAGCGCAAAACCCGTACCCTCGCACTGAACAAGGCGAAGAACAAAAACAAATCGGCGGCAGACGCGACGCCAGCGGCAAGTCGCGCCGAAAACGCGAAGAAAGCGGCCCGCGGAAGCAAAAGCAGCCCACGCGAAATCGCTCAGCAAATGGCCGAGAAAAAGCGCATGGAACAGGGGGAAGTACAGCGCGAAAGCGAGGAAAAATCGCGTCAGGAGGCGATAGCCTCCGAGGCGCAGCGGAAAAAAGAAGAAAAAGGACGCAAAACGCGTCGCGCTCAAGAAGCAGCTCAAGCGGCAAAGGAAGCCGAAGAACGCGCCGAAAGCGAACGCGCTTTACAAAAACACCTCGCCGCACAGGAAAAGGAACGGCAAAAACGCGAAGCCCAGAAAGCGAAGGAAAACGCTGAAGAAGAACTGCGTAAACAGCAGGAGCGGGAAAAACGTTCCGCGGCGGAAAGAGTCGAACTCGAGCGTCAGCGTCAAGAAGCGCTGAAGGATGTGGAAAAACGTGAGGGCTACGAGAAAGAAGTCGAAACCCGTTTTCATCTGCAAAATACACAAGCCCCTTTCCCGGGACGCGCGGAGCGTCCCGGCAAACGCGCATTGCGCGGCGGTGAAGAGTTGCGCCGCGCGGGCAATATTCGCTACGGCGCTGCTTCACGCAAAAAAGAGCGCAAGGGCGGCAAGTTCGAAAAACCGGTCGTACCGGTCGCCCGCGAAATACGGATCCCGGAAACCCTGACCGTCGGCGATCTGGCACAGAAAATGAGCGTCAAGGCCGGAGAAGTGATCAAAACCATGATGCAGATGGGCTCGATCGTGACGATCAACCAGTTGCTCGATCAGGAAACGGCCGCCTTGGTCGCCGAGGAGATGGGGCACAAATACCACCTGCTCAAGGAAAATGAACTGGAAGAAAAAGTCATTGCCGAAGCGGCGGAAAATGTCGACGATGTCGTCGTGCGCGCCCCGGTGGTGACCATCATGGGCCACGTCGATCACGGCAAGACCTCATTGCTCGACTATATCCGTAACACCCATGTAACGGTTGGTGAAGCAGGCGGAATCACCCAGCATATCGGCGCTTATCGCGTCGATACCGCGCGTGGACAGATCACCTTTCTCGACACCCCGGGGCACGCCGCCTTTACCGCCATGCGCGCACGCGGCGCCGACGTGACCGATATCGTCGTGCTGGTGGTTTCCGCCGATGACGGGGTGATGCCGCAAACCAAGGAAGCTATCCAGCACGCCCGCGCGGCAAACGTGCCGTTGATGGTCGCGGTCAACAAAATCGACAAAGCGGCAGCGGATCCGGAGCGGGTCAAATCGGAACTGTCCCAGGAAGGGGTCATTTGTGAAGAGTGGGGCGGAGAAACCCTGTTCGCCTACGTCTCCGCAAAAACCGGGGAAGGCGTCGACGATCTTCTCGAGCAAATCCTGATTCAGGCGGAAGTCCTCGAACTGACGGCTCCGTCCACCGGAATCGGTAAAGGCGTGGTCATTGAATCGCGCCTCGACCGCGGCCGCGGCAGCGTAGCCACGGTACTCGTGCAATCGGGCAAGATGAAAAAAGGGGAAATTATCCTCGCCGGCATGGAATACGGGCGAATCCGCACCTTGCTGAACGAACAAGGCGAAGAACTGCCGGAGGCCGGCCCGTCGACGCCGGTGGAAGTGCTCGGTCTGTCCAGCACGCCAAAAGCCGGCGACGAAGTGGTGATCGTGGAGAACGAACGCAAAGCGCGTGAAATCGCCAATTTCCGCCAAGGCAAGTTCAAAGAAACCAAGCTTGCCCATCAGCAGAAAGCGAAACTGGAAACCCTGTTCAACCGCGTCGACAGTGGCGAGGAAAACAAAGTCAGCCTGATGATCAAAGCCGACGTGCAAGGCTCCGTCGAGGCACTTGCCGACGCGCTCGGGAAATTGTCCGGCGACGCGGTGACGGTGGTTATCGTCGCAACCGGTATCGGAGCGATTTCCGAGTCCGATGTGCAACTTGCCATTGCCTCGCGAGCAACGATCATCGCCTTTAACGTACGCGCCGAAGCGAACGCCAAAAGAATGATCGAGGAAGAAGGCGTCGATCTGCGCTACTACAGCATCATCTACGAAGCCATCGACGACGTCAAAGCGGCGATGCAGGGGATGCTATCGCCGGAAATTCGCGAAGAGGTCGTCGGCCTTGCGCAAGTCAAGGATGTCTTCCGTTCTTCCAAACTCGGGGCGATCGCCGGCTGTATCGTCGAAGACGGCATGCTTAAGCGCAACAATCCAATCCGCGTCCTGCGCGAGAAAGTCGTGGTCTACGAAGGGGAACTGGAATCGCTGCGCCGTTTCAAAGACGATGTTGCCGAAGTACGTGCCGGCACCGAATGCGGTCTTGGGGTGAAAAACTACAACGACGTCAAAGTCGGCGATCAAATCGAATGCTATCAGCGCATTTCCGTGGTAAGGACACTCTGAACGTGAAAGGGATCGATCGTACCCGCAGGATTGGCGAACAGATACGCCGTGACTTGGCGAAGGCGGTCGGCGCAATCCTCGACCATCACCACGCGACGATGCTCTCGTTCAACGCCGTGCGCGTGAGCCGTGATCTTTCCCATGCGAGCGTCTATGTCACCCACGTCCTTGACGATCCAGCCGAACGCGAGGCGCTGCTGGAAGCGCTTAACACCCACGCCGGCCGCTTCCGTCACTATCTTGCCAAGCACTTGTCCACACGCACCGTGCCTGAATTGAGATTTTGTTACGACCGCTCCGTACAAGACGGCGCGCGCATGCAAGCGTTGCTCGACAATCTGACCAAGGATTTGCCCGCAGACGACGTGACTGCGGAACACTGAGGATGGTGGCTCGCGGCAAACGTGCGATCGATGGCATTTTACCGCTCGACAAGCCCGTGGGCGTTTCGAGCAACCACATCCTCCAGAAGGTTCGCTGCCTGTATCAGGCGAAGAAAGCCGGCCACGGCGGTACCCTGGATCCGTTCGCAGAAGGCGCCTTGATCCTCCTTTTCGGGGAAGCGACCAAATTCGGTCGCTATTTTCTCGAAGCGGACAAAACTTACCACGTGACCATGCGCTTTGGCAGCGCAACCGATAGCGACGATTGCGAAGGGGAAGTGATCGCCGAAGCGGCACCGCCCGACTTTGCCGCGATCGACTGGCCGACGGTGCTGGCGCCGTTTCACGGAAAAATCGAACAGGTACCACCATCATACAGCGCCTTGAAAATCGCCGGCAAGCGCGCCTACGCCCTGGCCCGTTCGGGCAATGCGCCAACGCTCCCGCCACGCCAGGTCGTCATCAACAAAATTTCACTTCTCGCCTGCGATGCCGCGGCGGGAGAAGCGACCCTTGGCGTCGACTGCGGCAAAGGCACCTATATCCGCGCCCTGGTACGCGACATCGCCCGCGCGCTCGGAAGTCTCGCGTATGCGGTAAAACTCAGGCGTGTGTCCTGCGCCGGGATCTCCAGCGCTCTTCATCCGCCGGAACGCCTGTTTGCCTTGCACGACGCGCGCGACAACGCCGCCCTGGACGCCTTGTTGCTGCCGGTAGAAACTTGCGTGGCGCATCTGCCGCGGGCGGAGATCGGCGCAGAAAAATTCCCCTATATCTGTAACGGCAACGACATCACGACCGCCCTGCCGTCCGGAGAATACGCGCTATACACGGCGGGACGCTTTTTCGGTGTCGCGCGCGCGCGCGACGGACGCCTGTTCCCGAAACGTCTCTACCATTCACGCTGAGCCATGCAACACAGCTGTCGCAAATCCGATTTCCACTACGATCTGCCGCCAGCGCTCATCGCCCGCTACCCGCTGGCGAACCGTTCGGACAGCCGCTTGTTGGTGGCCACCCCGCAAAGCCGTGAGAAGGTCGTTATCGAGGACAGCGCCGTCAAGCGACTCGAGGCGTATCTGCAACCGCAAGACCTCCTGGTGACGAACAACACGCGTGTGCTGCCGGCGCGCCTGCGCGCGGTGAAAGAAAGCGGCGGCAAGGTGGAAATCCTCGTCGCGCGGATCATCGACGCGACGCGCGCGCGCGCCTACCTGCGCGCGGCGAAAACGCCGAGAACCGGCAGCGCCCTGTTGCTTGGAAAACACAAAGTGACCGTGACCGAGAAACACGACGCCCTTTTTACCCTGACAAGCGGGATCGCCTGGCAGAAACTGCTCGTCGCACAGGGGGAAATGCCGATTCCGCCGTATCTCGCGCGTACCGCCGAAACGATCGACAGCGAACGCTATCAGACGATCTACGCAGACGCGCCGGGCGCGGTGGCGGCCCCGACCGCCGGTTTGCATTTCGATCGCGCGCTGCTTGAGCGAATCGCGGCGAAAGGTATTGCCCGCGTGGAAATCACCCTGCACGTCGGTGCCGGCACCTTCGAGCCGGTGCGCGAAGAAGATCTGAACGCCCACGTGATGCACGAGGAATGGCTGTCGGTCGCGGGAAACGTGGTCGCGGCGATCGCCGATTGCCGGGCGCGCGGCGGACGGGTCGTCGCGATCGGAACGACCAGCCTGCGCGCCCTGGAAAGTGTGACGACCTCGGGTGTCGTGACCGCAGGCAGCGGCGATACCGATTTGTTCATCTCCCCCGGCTATCGCTTCCAATGCGTGGACGCCCTGTTCACCAATTTTCATCTGCCGCAATCGACCTTGATCATGCTGGTCAGCGCATTCGCCGGCCTCGACAATATTCTCCGCATCTATCGACACGCGATCAATAAGCGCTATCGCTTCTATAGTTATGGCGACGCGATGTTCTTGACTCGCCGACTGGAAAATCTTCGCGTATAATATTACCTTATCGTTAGTGTAAGCTTATTTTTTCTCGCTTAGCATCCTCACCCCAGCGAAATCCGACCCAGGAGAACAAACATGGAACAGACAACAAAACGAATGACATTGCCGCTTGTCGCGGCGATGGTACTTGGCGGTTGCGCGAACAACGCAACCTTTTCCGACAATCAGCGCGCGGCGATCGGCACGGCGATCGGCGCCGTCGCCGGCGGTGTCCTCGGCCATCAGGTCAATCATCACAAAGGGCGCTACGTCGGTGCGGTGGCCGGCGCGCTCGCCGGTGCCGCCCTCGGCAATTACATGGATCGCCAGCAGCACCAACTGCAACAGCAAATGCAGGGCACCGGGGTTTCCGTTTCCCGGGTCAATGAAAGCACCTTGCAACTGAACATTCCCGGCGATGTTCTGTTTACGACGAATCAATATCAAATCAAACCCGCCTTTTACCGCACCCTCAACGCCGTCGCCCAGACGATGAATCAGTATCCGCAGACGATCGTACACGTCTACGGCTACACCGACAGCGTCGGCACCGCCAACTACAACCAGGGGTTGTCGCAGCGCCGGGCAAATGCCGCCGCACAGTATCTGAGCGCCCAGGGCGTCGATCCACAGCGAATGGTCATCAGGGGATTCGGGGAATCCCATCCGCGCGCGACGAACGCGAACGCCGAGGGGCGTGCGCAGAACCGTCGCGTCGAAGTTTTCATCAAGGCGATCAGCGCGGAAAATCCGCAAGCGGCCTATCAGCCCGTTTATTGAGCGAAACGAATGCCATCGAACGCCCGGCCTTTGCCGGGCGTTCGCTTTTCGCGAAGGCGCCACCCGCCTGTACTATAATGGCCCCTTTTACACTGAATCCGCATGGAAGTTCATCGCTGGTCCCGCGGCATTTCCCTGCCTGAGAACCTCGCCTTGGTGATCGGCAATTTCGACGGGGTGCACCGCGGACATCAAAAGATGCTCGCACGCCTTACTTCGATCTGTGCGGAGGATGGCTTCATTCCGGCGGCGATGAGTTTTCATCCACATCCGCGCGCCGTCATCGCCGCGCACCCGCCCGCGTTGCTCTCTTCCTTACGCGATCGCGCCTATTGGCTGGATCACCACGGCATCCGGCACTGGATATTGCTGCCGTTCACCGCTGCTTTCATGCGCCTGCCGGCGCAGCGCTTTGTCCGCGACTATCTGGTCGCCGCGGCCGGCATCCGTTATCTTCTCGTCGGTGACGATTTCCGTTTCGGGCATCTCGGCCACGGCGATTACGCCTTGCTGCGCGATCTCGCCGCGACAGGCGGCTACCGTCTGGAGAGCATCCGAACCGTCGGCGACGCGCAAGGCGAACGGATTTCCAGTTCCCTGATCCGCCGCCTGCTGGAACAACACGATCTCGCCGCGGCCGAAGACAAACTCGGCCATCCGCTCACCCTCACCACCAGGGTGCGCCACGGCGAAGGACGCGGTCAAAGGATGCGCGCGCGCACGGCGAATCTCCATGTGACGGAAAAATGGTGTTTACCCGATGGCGTCTATGTGGTAAAAATGCGCGTTTGCGAGAAGCAGCGGAAATGGGACTGGGGGGTGGCGAATCTCGGCAAGGCCCCGACTTTCGGCGGAAAACGGCGTAAACTCGAAGTACATCTGCTCACCCCCGACTGCCCCGATCTCTATGGGCGCAGGGTGCAGGTTTCACTGCGCCATTTCCTTCGCGAGGAACGTCATTTCAAAGACGCCGCCGCCCTTCGCGCGCAGATCGACAAAGACATCGAAACGGCGCACGCATTCATCGCCGCCAGCAATACAAGGCAATAACCGTTTATGGCTGACTACAAAGACACGCTCAATCTCCCCAAAACCGATTTCCCGATGCGCGGCAATTTGCCCAAACGCGAACCGGAAATGCTCAAGTGGTGGCAAGACCGTGATATTTACCGCAAGCAACGCGCGGCGTTCGCCGGACGGGAAAAATTCATTCTCCACGACGGTCCGCCTTATGCCAACGGCGTGATTCACGTCGGCCACGCTCTTAACAAGACACTCAAGGACATCATCGTCAAATCGCGCCACCTCCTTGGCTACGACAGCCCATACGTACCCGGCTGGGATTGTCACGGGCTGCCGATCGAGCAGAAGGTGGAGCAAAAACTCGGTAAACCGGGAGAACGGGTCAGCGCGAGAGCGTTTCGCGCCGCTTGCCGCGCTTTCGCGAACGAACAAGTCGAGGCGCAGAAAGCGGGCTTCGTCCGCATGGGCGTTTTCGCCGCCTGGGACAAACCCTATCTGACGATGGATCGTAACACCGAGGCAGGCATCGTCCGCGGGCTGCGCGAAATCGTTACCGGCGGACACGTCAGGCGCGGCTTCAAACCGATCAATTGGTGCTTTGCCTGTGAGTCCTCGCTCGCCGAGGCAGAAGTGGAATATCAGGACAAGAAATCCTATTCCATCGACGTGCGCTTTGCCGTATCCGATATCACCGAACTGTTCGCACGCATGAAAGCCAAGGTCAGGCCGGAATCCGTCGACGTGGTGATCTGGACGACAACGCCATGGACGCTGCCGGCGAATGTCGCGGTCACCCTGCATCCCGAATACGAATACGTGCTCGCCGAAGCCGACGGACGTTTTTTCGTCGTCGCCGCTGCCTTGGTCGAAGGCCTGAAGGCGCGTTGGAAAAGCGCCGGACAATGGACGATCCACGGCGCCGCCCAAGGCAAGGCGCTGGATCGTCTGACACTCGCTCATCCTTTCACCGCGCGCGATGTCCCTCTGATCAACGGCGAACACGTCACCCTCGATGCCGGAACCGGTTGCGTGCACACCGCGCCGGCGCACGGCGTGGAAGACTACGAGGTCTGCCGTGCCTATGCCATCGAGATGATCGATATCGTGCGCGCGAACGGGCGCTACCGCGACGATGTTCCGCATTTTTCCGGTATGCCCATCGACGAAGCGGAAACGGAAATCATCGCCCTACTCGAAGCCAATGACCGCCTGGTACAGGTGAGCAAATTCACCCACAGTTATCCCCATTGCTGGCGTCACAAGATCCCGACCATCTACCGCGCGACCGCCCAGTGGTTCATCACCATGGACGAACAGGGACTGCGCGAAACGGCGCTCGCCGGGCTCAACTCGGTGCGTTTCACGCCGGCGTGGGGCCGTTCGCGCCTGAGCAAAATGATCACCAACCGCCCGGACTGGTGTATCTCGCGGCAGCGCTACTGGGGCGTGCCGCTGTGTTTCGTCGTACACCGGGAAAGTGGCGAACTGCATCCGGAGATCCTCACCATCATGGAAAAAGCGGCCGCGGCGATCGCCGAAAAAGGCATCGAGGCGTGGTTCGATTTGCCCCTGGAAGCGCTGATTCCGGCAAGTGACTGCACGGAATACGAAAAACTGCACGATGTCCTCGATGTATGGTTCGATTCCGGTATCAGTCATTACGCGGTTCTGCGTGAACAGCCGCAACTCGCCTCGCCCGCCGACCTCTACCTGGAAGGCTCGGATCAGCATCGCGGCTGGTTCCAGTCCTCCCTACTCACCGCAAGCGCGATCGCCGGCGCACCTCCCTACAAAGCGCTTCTCACCCACGGCTTTACCGTCGACGAGCAGGGCCGCAAGATGAGCAAATCACTTGGCAATGTCGTCGATCCACACAAAGTGATCGAACGCATGGGCGCGGACGTCCTGCGTTTGTGGGTTTCTTCGGTGGACTATTCCGCGGAGGTGCGTCTTTCGGAGAAGATTCTCGGACAACGTGCCGACGCTTACCGGCGCATTCGTAATACCTGCCGCTTTCTGCTCGCCAATCTACACGATTTCGATCCGGCCGCCGACCAGGTGCCGTTTGCCGCGATGATCGCCCTTGATCAATACGCGATCGCCACCGCCCACGAACTGCAAGCACGTCTCGAAAAACTGTATACCGAGTATGAATTCCATACCATCTACCAATTGCTGTTCAATTTCTGCTCGGTGACCATGGGCGGATTCTACCTCGATGTGATCAAAGACCGCCAATACACGATGGGCAAGGAAGCGATCGCCAGACGCTCCGCGCAGACCGCCATATACCACATCCTTGAGGCGATGGTACGCTGGCTCGCGCCGATTTTGTCCTTCACCGCCGAAGAAATCTGGCAACACCTGCCAGGTGAACGCGAAGAATCCGTTTTCCTCACCACCTTCTGGAAACAACTGCAACCGTTACAAGACAGCGCCCTTGACAACAACGACTGGACGCAGCTTGTCGCCCTGCGCGAGACAGTCAACGCGGAACTGGAAAAAGCGCGCAATGAAGGCGTGATCGGCGGCTCGCTGCAAGCGGCGCTCGATCTTGTCGTGCCGTCGGCGCTTTACCCGCTGCTGATGAAACTCGGCGCGGAATTGCGCTTCGCGCTGATCGTCTCGAGTGTGCAAGTCACAGAAGGGGAAACCCTTCAGGTAAGCGTGCGCCCGGCGACAGGACGAAAATGCGAACGCTGCTGGCATTACACGAACGATGTCGGTGACGATCGAAACCATCCGACTTTGTGTCGGCGTTGTCTCGAAAATATCGCCGGCAAGGGCGAAAAAAGGAAATATCTGTGAACCGAACCTTCGCCTTCGCGCTCGCCACCCTGTGGATTTTCCTCGATTATGTCAGCAAGCAGTGGGCGGTTGACGAACTTTTCCGGCAAAGCATTTATGTGACGCAGTGGATGAATCTGCGCCTGGCCTACAATCCGGGGGCGGCGTTCAGTTTTCTCTCGGGCGCGGGCGGCTGGCAGCGCTGGTTGTTCATCGCCCTGGCAATTGTCGTGGCCCTGTGGCTTGTCTACGCGCTCATCGTCGAAAAGAGCAACGCGCTGGTGCGCATCGGTTACGCTTCGGTGCTCGGCGGCGCCCTCGGCAACCTCTACGACCGCCTGGTACACGGCCACGTGATCGATTTCATCGAATGGCATTATCGCGCGCACTATTTTCCGACCTTCAATCTCGCCGATACGGCGATCACGGTCGGCGTCATCGCCCTGATCCTCGGCACTCTGGCGATGCGGCAAAAAAAATAAAGGACAGCGGAAACTCTGCAAAGAAACAATCAGAAACCCAGGCAAAGCCCGATTCTGGCGCATGGCATCAGCGCAGAGCCGGTCTTCGATGTTCATCACCGATCGAACGAATCCCATTCCCTGTTTTTCGCACCGCCTCGAGACTGAAGGCCTTTCGAAGCGTCCAGTCAGCAGATTGTGATGCAAAGGAGAAAAGCGCGAACGCAATGTCGAGACAAAAAAAGAGCCGGATCGAAGATCCGGCCAACAACCACCAAAGGAGGATATAGAGGAGATAACATCATTTAGATGTTGAGTGCATTGTAGAGCGTTTGCTGCAGTGCGTCAAGCATTTTTACCTTAAAATTTATTACAAATAAGCAATATAAAATAGTCTTTAAAGTCAAAACATTATATCTTATTCTTGGAAAAATTTGACGAGAAATTGTAAATGCTGCAACGCAGCAAAGTCATCGGATATTTTTCACCCCTGAAATCGACCCGCGTCACGAGAGGAAAGCCGAAAGCGTTTCGCGCTGGGACAGGGAGGTGCCGACGCAAAAACTCTGTTGCTGCAACACCGGCACATGCGGCAAGTAGCGCGCACAACCGCGGCGGTTTGCGCATTCCTTGATCGGATGTGATGCCCGAGACGCGAAGACCGCCTCACCCATTGCAGAAATCACCGCGGGCAAAGAACGGTGACGGTAAGAGAAAGAACGCTACAGAGGCAGAGAAAGGTTTCTGATTCCCGCCCTGCCCGGGGAGCGAAAAACAAAATGGCCGACACCGCTTCGATGGCGATCGTCACTCGCGGCTCGCCCCCGATCGCATCGGCAATTGTGCCCGGCGAGAAAAGTACCCCCTGACACATCCGATGGCAAGCGCCGACAG
Source organism: Cardiobacteriaceae bacterium (assembly GCA_965277745.1). Classification (GTDB taxonomy): domain Bacteria; phylum Pseudomonadota; class Gammaproteobacteria; order Cardiobacteriales; family Cardiobacteriaceae. The sequence continues at coordinate 1,282,002 of OZ255837.1, read as the reverse complement.
CGCGATCGTTGCCCGTCCTCTTAAAAATCCTCTTCCCTGTATCGGCGATTTCTTCGATCGAGACCAGTGGGGGATCGACGAACGCTCCTCCTTTCAAGTTTCTTTGACAAAAGCAGGACGCTTTCGAGAACGCCTGGCAACCCGCGTGACGCGCCCGCCAAACGCGCGGCCAAGCCTCATCGCCCTACAAAAATCGTGACTTCCCGCGCGTGTCTTGGCCGCCGCAACGCATCGGCAACACCCCTTTCCTGGGATATATTTTCGTAACATGGGGGTGGCATACTCCGTTTTTTTGCAAACAGGAGAAGAGGTCATGGCCAAGCAATTTCTGAGTTTACTGATCGCGACGTGCTTATCGCCGGCGCTGTTCGCGAAAACGGAAATCCAGTGGTGGCACGCAATGGGCGGCGCGCTGGAGAAAAATCTCGAGGCGATCACCGATGGCTTCAACGCCTCACAAGACCGTTACGAAGTGATCCCGGTCAACAAAGGCAACTACCAGGATACGATGACCGCGGCGATTTCCGCTTTTCGCGCCCAGCAGCAACCAACCATCGTCCAAGTCTACGAAGTGGGCACGGCGACGATGATGGCAGCGAAAGGGGCAATTTATCCGGTCGAGGATTTGATCACCGACTACGGCGGAACGCTCGATAAATCGGCTTTCCTGCCGGCGGTGATTTCGTATTACGAAACGCCCGAAGGCAAGCTGCTGTCGATGCCGTTCAACAGTTCCACACCGGTGCTTTGGATCAACCGCGACATGTTCGCCAAAGCCGGCATCCAAAAGCCGCCGAAAACCTGGGCGCAAATGGACGCCGCCGCCGCCAAACTGCGCAAGGCCGGCTTCCCGTGCGGCTACACCACGGCCTGGCAATCCTGGGTCCTGATCGAGAACTACAGCGCCTGGAACAATCTGCCGATGGGCACGGAAGAGAACGGTTTTGCCGGTTTCAATACCAGATTCACTTTCAACAATCCGCAGCTGATCCACCGTTTGCAGACGATCAAGGACAGCGGAAACTTCGTCTACGGCGGTCGTAATGACGACGCGATGACTTTGTTCCTGAACCAGAAATGCGCGATGTTTCTGGAGTCATCCGCCTCTTACAGCGGGATTGCCGAAGGCGCCAGGTTCGCGTTCGAAAACGCGATGATGCCTTATGATCAGGACGTCGTCGAAGCTCCGCAGAACTCGATCATCGGCGGCGCCACCCTGTGGGTGCTACGGGGGAAAAGCGATGCCCAGTACGAAGCCGCCGCCGCCTTCCTGGACTATCTGTTCAAACCGGAAGTGCAGGCAAAATGGCACCAGGACACCGGTTATGTGCCGATTACCACGGCAGCTTACAGGCTGGCGAAAAAACAGGGCTATTACAGGAAAAATCCCTATGGAGAAACGGCGATCGAGCAACTCGCTTTGCATCGGCCGACGGTCAATTCGCGCGGCATTCGCTTTGGTAACATGGCACAGATTCGCGATGTGATCAACACGGAACTGGAAACCCTCTGGTCGGGCAAAAAAACCGCCCGCGAGGCGATGGATGCCGCCGTCAAAAAGGGCAATGCGCTGTTGCGCGCTTTTGAAAAAGAGAACGTCCGCGACTGACAGGGACGCCTGAAAACCCACGGGCCGCGGCGATGACGCGGCCCGTTTCGAGGAGAAAGGCAATGATCGATAAACGGGTTCATTTCAAAGGCGGCGTCCTGCCCTATGTGTTTTTGTTACCGCAGGTGGCGGTCACGGTGATTTTTTTCCTCTATCCGGCGGGCATGGCGATCGAGGAAGCCTTCTATACCCAAGACGCCTTCGGCATTCACCCACCGACCTTCGTCGGACTCACCCATTTCACCGCCCTCTTCAACGATCGCGGCTATCTCGACAGTTTTCTGCGCACGGTGTTCTTTTCCGCTTCGGTGATGTTGTTATCGATGGGTGTCGCCCTGCTTCTCGCCGCGGTCGCGGATTATCTGTTCAAACAAAGCCGCCTGTACCGTACCTTCCTGATCATCCCGTACGCGGTGGCGCCGGTGCTTGCCGGTGTCCTGTGGTTGTTTTTGTTCAATCCGACGCTGGGCATCGTCGCCGAACGCCTGCAAGCGCTCGGCATCGACTGGAATCAGAAAGTCCATGGTGTCCAGGCGATGGCGCTGATTATCCTCGCCGCGGCATGGAATCACCTGAGCTACAATTTCCTCTTCTTTTTCGCCGCCATGCAATCGATTCCGCGTTCCCTGATCGAGGCCTGTGCGATCGACGGCGCGGGGCCGGTCAGACGATTTTTCGACCTGATTTTTCCCTTGCTCTCGCCGACGACCTTCTTTCTCGTCGTCACGAACCTCATTTATGCCTTTTTCGAGACCTTTCCCCTGATCGACGCGGTCACCCAAGGCGGCCCCGGCGAGAGTACGACCACATTGGTTTACAAGGTTTTTCAGGATGGCTATGTCGGGCATCGCTATGGTGCTTCCGCCGCGCAGTCGGTAGTGCTGATCACGATCGTTTCACTGCTCACTTTCGTGCAATTCCGCTTTGTCGAACGCAAGGTTTCCTATGCCGGGTAACGCCCAATGGTAGAGAATCGTCCGCTGACGAGACTGTTTGCCCACCTGATCCTGATGGGCGGCGTGGTGATCGTGACGTTTCCGATCTACGTGATGCTCATAACCGCCTCGCACGAGACGGCGCGGATCGCCCAAGCGCCTCTGCCCCTGCTGCCGGGAAAAGCGTTTCTCGCCAATTTACAGGCGGTCTTTACCACCGCGGTGGATAAGACGCCGCTATGGCGCTTAATGCTCAATTCGCTGTTCATGGCGCTCGCGATCGCCTTGGGGAAAATTCTTATCTCCCTGCCCGCAGCCTATGCCGTGGTCTATTACCGCTTTCCTCTGCGTGATGTTTTCTTCTGGCTGATCTTCATCACCCTGATGTTGCCGGTGGAAGTGCGCATCGTGCCGACCTTCTCCGTCGCCGCGAATCTCCATCTGATCAACAGCTACCCCGGACTGGTTCTCCCCTTGATCGCCTCGGCCACCGCCACTTTTCTGTTTCGCCAAACCTTTCTCTTGATCCCAGAAGAGATGCTCGAAGCCGCCCGCATCGACGGCGCCGGGCCACTACGCTTTTTCTGGGATATTTTGCTGCCGTTGTCGCGCACCAATATCGCGGCGGTGTTCATCATCCTTTATACCTACGGCTGGAATCAGTATCTCTGGCCGATAATGGTGGCAACGGACCCATCGATGCGTACGATCGTCATGAGCATCAAGACGTTATTGACGGTGGCGGATCAACTGCCCCGCTGGAATGTGATCATGGTCGTCAGCCTGATTGCCATGTTGCCACCGGTTTTGGTGGTGCTGCTCATGCAGAAATTGTTTGTTCGAGGCTTGACGGAGACGGAGAAATAATGGCGACACTGACGCTCGATCATTTAAGCAAAACCTATGCGCGAGGCATTCTCGCGATAAACGAGGTGACGATCGACATCGCCGACGGCGAATTCGTGGTGATCGTCGGCCCTTCCGGTTGCGGGAAATCGACTTTACTGCGCATGGTGGCGGGGCTCGAATCGATCAGCGGCGGAGAACTGTGGATCGACGGCGAAAGGGCCAACGCGCGCGAACCGAAGCAGCGCGGAGTGGCAATGGTGTTTCAAAATTACGCCCTTTACCCGCATATGACCAACCGGCAAAACATCGGGTACGCGCTGAAACTGTCCGGCATGAACAAGGCGGAGATCCGACGCCGTGTCGAGGCGATCGCCGAGAAACTGGAACTCTTGCCTTTCCTCGATCGCAAGCCAGGCGAACTTTCCGGCGGGCAGCGCCAGCGGGTGGCGATGGGCCGGGCGATCGTGCGGGCGCCGAAAGTGTTTCTCTTCGACGAGCCACTGTCCAACCTCGACGCGCAACTGCGTGTGGAAATGCGCCGTCAAATCAAAGCCTTGCAACGCGAACTCGCGGTCACCAGTCTCTACGTGACGCACGATCAGGTGGAGGCGATGACGATGGCGGATCGGCTGATCGTCCTCAAAGACGGCAAAATCCAGCAAATCGGCAAGCCGGGGCAGCTCTATCTCGCCCCCGCCAATCGTTTTGTCGGCGAATTCATCGGCGTCCCGGCGATGAACATGATCGAGGACGTGACCCTTTTTGCGCAGTCGGCCGCGCTCGCCAACGGACAACGGATCGACAAGCCGGAAAACGTGCAGGCAAGCGGCAAATCGGTGCTCGGCATCCGTCCCGAACATGTACAAATCGCGCCGTCGAGCGACGACGGCACCTTGCCGTTTCAAGTACGCATCGTCGAGCATCACGGCGGTTCCGTCCTGCTGCACGGTTCTCTTGCCGGCTGCCAGGAAGGATTCGTCGTACAACAAAAGAGCGAAATCGCGTTCAGCGAAGGCGAGAAACTCTCGCTCCGTCTGCCGCCCGCGCATTGCCATGCCTTTGCTCCCGACGACGCGGGCGCGCGCCTCGGTTGAGCGGATTCCGCAAGGGAAGGGGAACGGTATATCGCGGGCAACGCTCGAAGCCGGCGACAAAGAAGCCGGGTCGATGGCGGCGGCCGGTGCACATCATCCGACCGGCCAACGGCTGCGCTTTCCTGTATCGCGCGAATGGCGAGCGAAGCCGGAACGCGCTCACCGGGGGCGAACCATTCGCCCTCAAGGCGTCACCATGAGGCGCCACGCGTTCAACGCAAGCGCGGGCGGCACCCTGAGGAAAACCCTCTCCCGAAATCACGAGGGAAATCCGATGCCCGTTTTCAGCCGCTCTTGCGAGGCTTTTCCGTGTCCATGGCGACATCGGACCTGGGGCGGAATTCGAGCACGGTGGCGTCGAGGCAGTAGTGACGATTACCGTTGGGACCATCGTCAAAAACATGGCCGAGATGGATGCCACTGCTTCGCGAGAGGATTTCCGTACGTTTCATCGCGTGGCTGTTATCTGGGCGTTCGATCACCGCGCCCTCGATGGCCTGGGTGAAAGACAGCCAGCCGGTCCGGGAATCTTAGCGGTCTCTGGTATCGAACAGGGCAACGCCGCTCAGTTTGTCGACAAATACCCCGTCCGGCGTGTCCTTGAATATTTCATACTGGCGGCAGAAGCGTGCGTCGGTGCCTTTACGAAACGCAACGTGATAGGCGTCGCTGTCTTTCCCCAGTTTGAACGCACCGAGTACTTCGTAGAAGGTTTCGGCGTCCATATCGCCTTGTCGGGCCAGTACTTCCTTGCCGTTTTCGAGGAAAAAGAGCGTCGGAGTCGCCCAGGTCGGGGTGGTCAACGTGAGTCCCTGCAATTGGTCGGCGTAGCGGTATGTCAACGGAATGCTGCCCCGGTAAGCGTCGCCGACCCTTTTCTTGAAACGCTCACAGTATGGGCAATAGTCTTTTGCGATCAAGACGACGATGTGTTTTCCAGAGCGCAACGGGGTATTGTCGACCTTCTTCGTGTCCGCTTCTCCCGCGTCGAAGGTGACGCCTGTCGAATGATCCGGACAGTAGCCATTGGGATTTTTTTTCAGATAATCCTGATGATATTTTTCGGCCAAATGGAAATGATCGAGCGGTTTGATGACGGTTTGGATTTCGCCGTAGCCAGCGGCGGCGAGCTTTTTCTGATATTCGTCACGCAGTCTTTTGGCGATGTCGAGTTGGCGGTCGCTCGTGGTGAGAATGACAGAGCGGTATTGCGTGCCGATGTCGTTGCCCTGGCGGTTCCGTTGGGTCGGGTCGTGGTGTTCGAAAAACCCCTTGATCAGCGCTTCCAGCGGCAATATCTCTTCGTTGAAGGTGACCTCCACCACTTCGGCGAAATTGTTTTTCTTGAAGCGGTTTTTCCTCGAACTGATCTCCGCATAAAGGGGCGCGATATCCGAACCGTCGGCATAGCCGACCTTGGCGTCAAGCACACCATTGAATTGTTCATAGTATTTTTCCGCGCCCCAGAAACATCCCGAACCGAGAACGATGGTCTCTTTATGCGTGCTTGCCGGCATTTCTGCCTTACCTGCCGCGGCGAAACCAAGCGCAAGAATTAGGGAAAAAGTTTTTCTCATGTCGACTCCTCTATATTTTATGGACGATTATTTATTCTCCGCATTTTCCGTCGCCGGCGACCGTGAGTCCGGCGAAAGTCTGCGCAAGGGGCATGATTTCTATGCGGTTTATGTTGATTCGTTGCGGTTGTTCGGCAATCCAGACGATGATTTCGGCGATATCTCGCGCGGTCATGTTGGTAAATCCCCGATACACCTCGGCGGCCTTGCGATCATCTCCGTGAAAGCGTACCGTGGAAAACTCCGTCCCGGCGATCACCCCCGGCTCGATATTGCTAACCCGCACTTTCTTGCCGATCAGATCGGCACGCAGATTCAAGCTGAACTGGGTGACAAATGCCTTGGTCGCGCCATAGACGTTACCACCATAGTACGGATAAGTGCCGGCGATCGAAGCTAAATTGACGATGTGCCCGCGATTACGCGCGACCATGCCGGGCAGGATTTTGTGGGTGATCGCGACCAACCCTTTCACGTTGGTATCGATCATTTTTTCCCAGTCGCAAAGTTCACTGTCGAAGGCCGGCTTCACCCCTAGGGCGAGACCGGCGTTATTGACGAGAAGATCGATTTCGCGCCATTTTTCGGGGAAACCGGCAAGGGCCGCGTCCATCGCCGCGAAATCACAGATATCGAAAGCGAGCGGATAAAAAGCCGCGCCGAGTTCCTCTTCAAGTGCTCGCAGGCGATCGCGGCGGCGCGCGGTACCGATGACATCATGCCCACGCGCGACCAGCAAGCGCGAAAGTTCCCTTCCGAATCCGGCGCTCACGCCCGTGACAAGTGCAATCATATTTCCCCCCATGTGCGGACGATGACGTTAGAGGCATCCTCGTCGTTCAGGGTACCCCAATCGAGCGCCGCTGTCACCTCGCCGCGCCTGTTCTCGGCGCTGACCTTACCGCTTGCAAACGTAGAACCCGGCGGGAAATATCCCCTGTGCGGCGCGTCAATCGATGCGCCCGATACGGCTAAATCCTCCGCTCCTGAAGGCAAGTCTCAATCTCGCCCTTCGGTCATCGCCCGAAGGGCGTACCAGCACGCCGAGAAACAGCGTGCAAATTGCCGCTGTATCGCGCCGACACTGGCCGTCGCCGAGGTTTCGCTTACCTGTGTCATCTCGATGCCGGTCAGTCCGCAAGGCTCGATGCGCTGGAACGGCTCAAGATCCATGTCCACATTGATCGCGACGCCGTGATAGGTACAGCCACGGCTGACTTTCAGGCCAAGCGAGGCAATTTTCCGTCCGTCCTCGACATACACACCCGGCGCATCCGCTCTGGCATGGGAGACGATACCATGCTCCGCCAGGGTGGCGATGACGCTGTTTTCAATGAGCCGCACCAACGCACGGATACCGACCCGCGCCGTTTGAATATCGATCAGAAGATAAACGACCGCCTGTCCCGGCCCGTGATAGGTCGCCTGTCCACCACGGTCACTATGAAAAACCGCAATCCCGCCCGTGCGTGGCAGGCGCTCCGCTTTGCCGGACAGGCCCTGGGTGAAGACCGGATCGTGTTCCACGAACCACAGTTGATCGTCTTCGCTGTGCCCGCGCGTTTTGGTGAAGGCGCGCATTTCCCGCCAGATACGCGGGTAAGGCCTGCGGCCGAGCTGACGATGCGGCAATTGCGGGTCGATACCGCTCCTCACAGCGCCATCATGACTTCGGGTTCCCTCGTGAACGCCTCGTAGACCTTGTCGATCGCCGCTTTATCGGAGAACCTCGCGGTAATCGTAATGGAAAGAAAACGCACGTTCTTGCTCGGCCTTTCGGCGATATCGATAACATCTTTGCAGGCGATTCGCGCGGCGACGATTCTCTCTACCGCTTTTTGAAAAGCGTCTTGATTCCTGCCGATCACCTTGATCGGAAAGCATGCCGGAAATTCGATCAGGGACTTTCGCATCACGAGCGCTTCCGTGCCGGCGGGAGAACGGTTTTTTTCGTCTTCTCCGCTCATTCGTCCTGCCGCCACCAAAGGAGCAAACCGTCCCACATGCGTTTGAACACTCCGCCTTTGGCCACAGCGACGACAGCCACTGCGGGCACCGTCGCATACACTTTATCTGCGGACTGGACGATGATCGTGCCGACCTGCTGTCCCACCGCGATCGGCGCGACGATTGGCGCGAGTCGCAACGAAGTTTGCAACTCCTCTTCGCCCAACGCCATCAAAACACTGACCACCTTTTCCGGACGCACTGCGATTTCGTCGACCACCCCTTTGTAAACACGGGCTTTGGCAAGAACCTGATCGGATTTCAGGGCCTTGACTTCCCGGAAACGGGCGAAGCCATATTGCAAAAGCGCCTGCGTCGCCGCATAGCGTTCCTCTTCTTGTTTCGCCCCGAGCACGACCGAAATCAAGCGCAAATCGCCGCGTTTTTCAGAGGCGGTCAGACAGTAGCCGGCCGCCTCGGTATGGCCGGTTTTCATGCCGTCGATACGCGGATTGCGCCACAAAAGCTTGTTGCGATTGTGCTGGGTGATGTCGTTCCAGGTAAATTCCTTTTGCCGGTAATAGGGATAATATTCGGGAAACTCGCGGATAATCGCCCGCGCCAGGCGGGCGATGTCGCGCGCGGTCGTATAGTGCTCGTCCTCTGGAAGTCCGGTGGCGTTCGTATAGTGGGTGTGCGTCATGGCGAGTTTTTTCGCGGCGGTGTTCATCATCTGCACGAAGCCTTCCTCGGAGCCGCCGATATATTCGGCGAGCGCGACGCTCGCGTCATTACCGGACTGCACGATCACACCCTGAATGAGATCGTTCACCGTAACTTGGGAATGAATCTCGATGAACATCCGCGAACCGATCTGCTCATAGGCGTTGCGACTGACCGTCACCTTGTCGTCAAGGTGAATCGTACCGCTTTTGAGAGTGGAGAAGATGACATAAGCCGTCATCAATTTGGTGATGCTCGCGGGCGGCAATTGCAGATCCGCTTCCTTCTCCGCGAGCACGGTCGCGCTTCGCGCGTCGATGAGAAGATAACTTTTGACCGGTAACTGCAATGACAGCGCCCGAACGGAAGCGGAAAAAGCGACAAACAGGAAAACGACAAAGACAGGCAAGGTCTTTCTGAACAACATGAGAACTCCTCAAGTACGCGCTATCGGGAAAGGGCAAGCACTATAATCCATCCGACGATGGAAAAAAAGCGGATGAGACAAGCGCCTCGCGCGCTGTAGATAGGAAAAAACATGCCATCGCGCACATCGCCGACAAGACACTCATCGCAACACGACGATGCTGACGTCCGCCACCCCTTTTTCGATCGACCCGATTTTTCCCGCCGCCGCCTTGGAAAGATCAAGAATGCGGTTGCCGTAGAACGGGCCGCGGTCGTTGATGCGTACGACGACACTCTTGCCGTTATGCAGATTGGTCACTTTCACCTTCGTGCCAAGCGGCAGGCTCTTGTGAGCGGCGGTCATGGCGTTCATATCGTAGATTTCGCCGCTCGCGGTTTTACGTCCGTGGAATCCCGGCCCGTACCATGACGCCCTGCCCTGCTGATGAAAAGTATCGAGTTGCCGCGAATCAAGGGTGCGGTAGGTCTTGCCGCGCACGGTGTAAGAAGTCGCCTCAATGACCGCCGAACTGTGCCCGGCGACATCGTTGTCGCGCGCTTTCGGCGTAGCCGGAGCTTGTGCGCTTTTCGGCTTGGCACCGGCTTTTTCATTCTTCGGTTTGGTGAAATCAATGTATTTGACGATATTGGGCTTCTCCTCACCCTTCGCTTGCGCGGCTTGCTTCGTGGTTTGCAGCGGCGTAGGCAAGGTATCAACCACGTTGGAGGCAACGGTTTCTTGATGGCTTATCGCAGAACGCATGCCACTCGTAGCGATCAGTCCCAACAAAAGCGCGGTAAGAACCAATGAGGCGCGTTCAATCATTTGATAATTCTCGACTAACGTAAGAATGGATTTGCGCGGCCAAATCAATCACAGCCATCGCATACAGCGGGGAATTATTATAACGCGTAATCACGAAAAAATTATTATCGGTCAACCAGTACAAGTCCCCGTCTTCGCCTTGCAGCGTCAGGCTTGCGAGAAAATCCGGCGGATTTTCGCCTGACCATTCGATGAAATTTTCATCATTCGCAAGGGATTCTTCCTGCATCCACTCCGCACGCGCAAGCGTCACGGGAAAAGTATTTCCATCGTGACTCGCGATTGCTTTTCGCGAGACCCGATAAACCATTTTCCCCTCTTTTTGCCATCCGCGTTTGTGCAGATAATTGGCGATGCTACCGATCACATCCGCTGCACTGTGCCACAGATCCGTTTGCCCATCGTCATCGAAATCCACCGCGTCTTTAAGATAACTTTCCGGCATGAACTGCGTCATTCCCAGCGCGCCTGCATAAGAACCGGTGATATCGAGCGGATTCCAGCGTTCTTGTTCGGCAAGGAGCAGGAACTGATCGAATTGGGCGCAGAAGAACGCCGCCCGCGGCGGATAATCGAAGCACAGTGTCGCAAGCGCGGCCAGCGCGGGCGTCTTGCCGGTGATTTTTCCATAGCGTGTTTCCGCGCCGATGATTGCGGTGATGATAAATGGATCGACCCCGTATCGCCGATAAGCGCGATCGAACCAAGCGCGGTGTTTGCGGTAAAACACCGTCCCGTTTTCGATCCGCGCCTGGTCGAGAAAGATCTTGCGATAGCGATACCAGGGCAGGGTTTTCTCCGCCGGTCGAGCGATTTTTTCAAGGACGCTGTCATCACGGTGAATTGTCTGCAACAGCGACTGCAGATAGCCTTCGTCAAGGCCACGGGCCTTGCTGAGCGCCTTGATATGCGCCGTCGCCGTCGCCACCTCGCTATAGTTCGACGCCGCTTTGTCTTGCACCGCTTTTGCGAGTACGTCTCGACAAGAGAAAAGAAGAAAAAACACGAGAATCGATTTCATAACTGCCCCTGTGCGGCAGAAGATTTGTAACTGCCGATGAGATTGATGACCACGGCAAACCCGACCATTAAAGAGATCACCGAACTTCCGCCGTAACTGATCAGCGCGAGCGGCAATCCGACGACCGGAAGAAAGCCACTGACCATGCCGATATTGACGAAGACATTGAGAAAGAAATTGAGAAAAACGCTCGCCGCAAGCACGCGCGCGAAGCGATTTTGCAGAAGCGCGGCAAGATATAGGCCCCGTAGAACGATCAGCAGGTAAACACCGAGTAGCACCGAGACGCCAAGCAATCCATGCTCTTCCGCCAATACTGCGAAAACGAAATCGGTGCTCGCTTCCGGCAGAAACGCGAGCTGCGACTGGGTGCCGTGAAAATAGCCTTTTCCCGTGAGCCCGCCGGAACCAATCGCGATTTGCGATTGAATGATGTGATAGCCGGCGCCGAAAGGATCGGCTTCCGGTTGAAACAACATCATAATCCGTTCACGCTGGTAATCGCGGATGCCAAAAAACCAGAACAACGGCATGGCGAAGGCGAGCAATATCGCGCACACGCCGATAAACGACCACGGCAGACCGGCGAAAAACAGCGCGATACTCCCCGCGGCGGCGACGAGAATCGCGGTGCCCAAATCCGGCTCGATGGCAATCAGCACGACCGGCAGCGAAACCAACAAGATGGCGCTGACGAACCTAGCGAGACTGGCGCGATGCACCTGCCGGGTGAGCAACCAGGCGACCATCATCGGCACGCTCAGCTTGGCGATTTCCGACGGCTGCAATCTGGCGATGCCAAAATTCAGCCAGCGTTGCGCGCCACCGGCCGAGACGCCAATCACCGGAACGAGCGCCAACAACGACACGGTGACAAGATACAGCCAAGGCGTCATGCGCAAGATCAGGTGCGGCGGAAACGCGAGAATCAGGAAAAACACCGCCCACGCGGCGGCAAAACGCAAACTCTGGCGAAACACGATATGCGCCTGCGAGGAAGCGCTGTGCAAAATCATCAAACTCGCCGCCATCAACAGCAAAATTAGCAGCGCGATTGGCCAATCGATTCGTCCCATCCAGGAAAGCCAGATCCGCCCTCCGCGCGTATAGCGTAAATTATCGCGGTTCATCGTCACCTCTTCCCTCGTCACGCAACAAGTAGAAATCGCTGATTTTGCGCGCGAGAAGCGACGAAGTGTGGCTGCCGCCGCTGCGTTCGACGGCGATGCTGAGGGCCAATTTCGGCGCTTTCGCCGGCGCATAGGCGATGAACATCTCATTGTCGCGATGTTCCTTGGCCAGTTTGTCTACCGCCACATGTTCGTCGCTCTTGAAGGAAACCACCTGTGCGGTGCCGGACTTACCGGCCATCCGATATCGCAATTCTTTGCCAATGGCATGATAGCCCGTCCCTTGCGGCGAATGAATTACCTCTTCCATCGCCGCACGCACCAAACGCCATTGTCCCGCCTCATAATTGGCCACCCGCTCGCTAGGGGGAGGCGTCACCGGCACGAAACGCATGGTCTGCGGATCATAACTGTACTTGAGCAGACGTGGCGTACACGTCTTGCCGTCACGGGCAATCAAGCCTGCCAGACAGGCAAGCTGCAACGGAGTCGTCGTCAGATACCCCTGCCCGATGATGACGTTCACCGTGTCGCCGATATACCAGGCAGTCTTGTAATTTTTTTCTTTCCAGCGCCGCCCCGGCAAGAGACCGCTGCCTTCTCCGGGCAAATCGATTCCGGTGCGACGACCGATACCCAGGCCGCCGAGATAGGTACCGATGCGATTGATGCCCAAACGAAAGCCGAGCGAATAAAAATACACATCACAGGATTGCGCAAGCGCTTGCCGAGCGTTCATCGCACCATGGCCGCTGCGCTTCCAGCAATGAAAACGCCGTTTGCTCTGGCTGTTCGGAATCGTGTAGTAGCCTGGACAGAAAACCGTTTTATCGGCATCGACAAGGCGATAATACAGGCCCGCGAGAAGCATAGCCGGTTTGATCACCGAACCCGGTGGATAGCGCCCGGAAAGGGCGCGATCGTACAAAGGCGCATGGGGATCTTCGAGCAAACGCCGGTAATGGCGTCGAGAAATGCCCTCGGCAAATAGATTGGGGTCGAAACTGGGCTTGGAAACAATCGCAAGCACGCCGCCATCGCGCGGATCGATAACCACGCAAGACCCGCGATACGCGCCGAGCGCCGCGTAGATAAAGCGTTGCAAAGCGAGATCAAGACTCAGATAAATATCCCGTCCACGTTGCGCCGGTACTTCCCGTAACAGCCGCACCTGATAGCCGTTGGCATCGGTCTCCACCTGCTGAAAGCCGGTTTTCCCGCGCAAAAGCGCTTCATATTGGCGCTCGATACCGGCGCGGCCGATGAAATGGATCCCACGGTAGGCCTCGACATCGATTTCGAGCAAATCTTTCTCCCCGATTCGATTCGTATAACCAACAACATGAGCGGTCAGTTCGCCGTAGGGATAGTAGCGTTGGTAATAAGGCTCGATTTCCACCCCGGGGAATTCATAGAGTTTGACGGATAAACGATAATATTCGTCCTCGCCGATAGAATCCTTTAGGAGAACGCTTTCATAGCGTCTCGACGCTTGATAGCGTTCGAGAAAGTCCGCGCGTTCTTGCTCGGAAATCGGCAACACAGCACCGACGTCGACGAGCAACCGGGAAAGATTTTGCGTCAGGGACGGATTGACCATCACCCGATAACGCAAGATATTTTCCGTCAGCGCGATTCCGCGGGCGTCGTAAATCGTGCCACGCTCGGGAAGCAACGGCTTGATGCGGATACGATTGTTTTGCGAGCGGGTACTGTAGTAGGCATGACGTCTTACCTGTAAATGGAACATTCGGGCGAAAAGTCCACCCATCCCCGCCATCACCAATGCGACAGCGATCAACACCCGGCGCGTAAAAGAGCGCTCGACGAGCTTGTGCAAATCACCCTTTTCGTCGCTCTGGACAAGCGCTTCGCCGCGTTTGAATTTCATGACACCTCACGGGGCAGATAGGGCTTGACAAGCCGGCACACGAGCGGCCAGACAGCGATCTGCGTAAGCATTGTAAAGTACCAACCAACCGGCGCCGGCACTGCGACGACGAGAAAATAAAGGAGGAATTTGGCGACCTGAAAGGCGATGGCGATTGAGACCACGGCGAACAATCGTTCGAAAAGCGGGGCACGTTGCCAGGTGCGACGCAAAGGTAACGCCGAAAGCACGACCAAGCCATAGAGGAAACCGTGAAACCCGAAACAGACACGCGCCGCCATGTCCATCAACAGACTGAGCGGTAACACACAACTCCATCGTGGCGCCGACGGCGCGAAATACTGCAAATAAACCACGATCACCACGACAACATCGGGCAACAGCGGCCACGGAATAAAAAACGCAGCGAGGGTCATTGACGCCCAAGCGAAGAAAAGCACGGTAAAGACGGGAACATAATCGCGCATCAGGGCGTTCTCTCTTGTCCGTCACGGACGTTTTCGAGTGGTCGCGGCGGTCCGACCGGAATCCGTGGACTGCCTGCCCACGCGGCTGCCAACCCGCCCCGATCAAGCAACAACACTTCAAGCAGGGAATCAAGATGGGCCAGGGGTTGCAGGCGGATGCTCAGAAAGGAATTGCGCTGATCGCGCGTGATCGAGAGAACCTTGGCAACCGGATATCCGCGTGGGAAAACGCCACCGAGCCCGGAACTTATCAAGTGGTCGCCGACGCGAATATCGCTGCCAAGACGCAGTAACGGTATACCAAGGACACCGATGTGTGCGGAACCGGCAACCAGCGCCCGCTGCCGTGTGCGCTCCACATAAACCGGCACACGGCTGCGCCCATCGCCGATCAGCATCACCACCGCATGATGCGGATAGACGCGAATCACCTGTCCGACAAGCCCGAACGAATCGATCACCGCCTGCTTTTCGTAAACACCGTCAACTCTACCCTTGTTGATCGTCACTTCCTCACGATAGCCCTCGATTTGGGCATCGTCAAGTTCGGCAACGAGTACCGGTTCGCTCGCGAGCGCCACCGAGTTCATCAACATATGCAAGCGGCGATTCTCCGCCTGATAATGCGTCATCAACCGCAATTTCGCGCGCAATTCCCGATTCTCCCGGGCGAGGCTTTTCGCCGTCGCGAGCGCCTCGCGATCGGCGGCGAAGCGGGTAACTTTATCCGCGCTCCAGCGCAAAGGCGCCTGAATCGTTCGATGAAGGGGGGAATAAATCCATTCATAAAGCGCGTCGTGCAAAGGCGACAGCCAGGTAGTCCGGGAAGAAACGCCCATCAGCCCGAGACACACAAAGACAGTGAGCAACGAACGGAAGAACTCGTTGTGGCGTGAAGCGTTCGCATTATCCGGGCGCAGTACGGACATCACTCTTTGCCGGCGCTAATCAAGACATCAGGAAAGAAGAGACACCTCGCTGGTCAAGCAATTCCAACACTTTTCCACCACCTCTTGCGACACAGGTCAGCGGATCTTCGGCAATAACGACATTGAGGCGGGTTTCTTCCATCAGCAGGCGGTCGATATCGCGCAGCAGCGCACCGCCGCCGGTCAAAACAATGCCCCGATCGGCGACATCGGCGGCAAGTTCCGGCGGGGTCATTTCCAACGCGAGCTTGACCGCGCGCACGATGCCGCCCAAGGGTTCCTGTAACGCTTCCAGCGCCTCGTTGGAATTGATGGTGAAGCTGCGCGGCGCGGCTTCCTGCTGATTGGTGCCACGCACCTCGAGTTCGCGGACTTCAGAGGAAGGATAGGCGCAACCGATCTCCTTTTTGATCCGCTCCGCGGTTGGCAATCCCACCAGGATGCCGAAATTGCGCCGCACGTAATCAATGATCGCACTGTCGAACTTATCACCTCCGGTACGTACCGAAGCGGAATAGACGATGCCGTTAAGCGAAATGACCGCCACCTCGCTGGTTCCCCCGCCGATATCGACGACCATCGAACCATAGGCCTCGTCGACCGGGATTCCCGCGCCGATCGCCGCCGCCATCGGCTCCTGAATCAAGAACACATCGCGCGCGCCCGCGCCTTCGGCGGCGTCGCGGATCGCGCGTTTTTCCACCTGCGTCGCCCCCGAAGGAACACACACGAGAATGCGCGGACTTGGGCGAAAAAGTCCGCTACGTCCGTGTGCTTTCTTGATGAAATGGGTCAGCATCATCGAGGTGATTTTAAAATCGGCGATCACCCCGTCCTGCATCGGGCGCACGGTACTGAGGTTACCCGGCGTGCGCCCCAACATCTTTTTGGCCTGCGAACCGTAGGCGACGATCTTTTTGCGACCGTCCTGTGGATCTTCCGCGATGACGACGACAGACGGCTCATCAAGTACCACCCCTTCTCCACGCACATAAATCAAGGTGTTCGCCGTACCCAGATCGATCGACAGATCGCTGGAAAACATCCCGCTCAAGAAATTCAACCGCATATGTGTACCCCTGAAAAATCTCACCCGTTGCGGGCAGATGCAAATTCAAAGCGGGTATGATACCTTTCCCTACGTTTTTTCCCAAGAGCCATCTTGTCATGAGCACACTTGATCCCGAAATCATCGCCAAAACCGCAGCACTTGCGCAATTGCAACTGTCACAAGAAGAACTTGCGCATATAGCGCGCGAACTTCACGGCATATTTCCTTTATTCGCGGCGCTCGATCGCGACTATATCCGTGCTCTCGCCCCGCTGGGTCATCCTCTTGGCGAAGTTCAGCCACTGCGCGATGACGTCGCCCTAAAGCGCGAAATCGGCGAAAACATCGCGAGAAACGCACCGCTTGCCGAAGAGGGCTTCATCACCGTACCGAAGGTAATTTCATGAGCGACGTTCACCATGAAAGCGTTACCCGGCTGAGTGAGCTGCTCGCCGAACGAGCGGTTTCCTCGGTCGAACTGACCGAGGCCTTTTTGACGCGCATTCGCGCCTACAACCCTGCGTTAGGCGCTTTTTTGTCGATCACCGAAGAGCGGGCACTCGCCGCCGCGAGGGCAAGCGACGAGCGTCGCAGTCAAGGGAAAACACTCGGACCGCTCGACGGCATCGCGATGGCGCACAAAGACCTTTTTTGCACCCAGGACATACCAACCACCGCCGCCTCGAAAATTCTGGAAAACTTCGTTCCCCCCTACGACGCTACGATTGTCGAGCGCCTCGCGGACGCCGGTTCGGTGATGACCGGCAAACTCTCGATGGACGAGTTCGCCATGGGCTCTTCCAACGAACACAGTGCCTTCGGTGTCGTCCACAACCCCTGGGACGAGACGGTCGTGCCTGGCGGTTCCTCGGGCGGTTCCGCCGCGGCGGTGGCCGCACGTCTTGTCGCTTACGCGAGCGGTTCCGATACCGGCGGCTCAATCCGCCAACCGGCGGCCTATTGCGGCGTTACCGGGATCAAACCGACCTACGGCACCTGCTCACGCTGGGGGATGATCGCTTTTGCTTCAAGCCTTGATCAAGCCGGGTCCATCGCCAAAACCGCCGAGGATTGCGCATTGATTCTAAACGCCATGGCAGGCCATGATCACAAAGATTCCACTTCCAGCCGAAAAGCGCTCGTTCGCTTCGACCACGAACTCGATGACTCGCTCAAGGGCGTAACCATTGGCCTGCCGAGCACCTATTTCAACGAACTGGAGACGCAAATGGCGACGCGCATTCATGACGCCGCCAAAGTCTATGAACGACTCGGCGCCGTACTGAAAGAGATTGCGCTCGAAAACAGTGACATCGCGATCGCCAGCTATTACCTGATCGCCAGCGCGGAAGCTTCCTCCAATCTCGCACGCTACGACGGCGTGCGCTACGGCTACCGCTGCAAAAATCCCCGTAATCTCGAGGATCTCTATCGTAGAAGCCGGGGCGAAGGGTTCGGCGAGGAGGTCAAACGGCGCATCATGATCGGTACTTACGCCCTTTCCGCGGGCTATTACGATGCCTATTACGAACAGGCGCGCCGCGCCAGGCGGGCGATTTTACAGAGCTTCCAGAAAGCTTTCGGCGCATGCGACGTCATTCTCGGGCCGACGACGCCGACACCGGCTTTCGCCATCGGCAGCAAGACAGACGATCCGGTTACCATGTTTCTCACCGATCTATACACCGTAGCGGCGAATCTCGCTGGGCTGCCGGCGATCAGTCACCCCGCCGGTTTCATTGCCGATCTCCCCGTCGGCTGCCAGCTGATCGGCGCCCATTTCACCGAGCCGAAACTGCTCAATCTGGCGCACCGCTTTCAGCGGGCGACCGACTACCACACGCGCACACCGCCGGCTTTCGCCTGATCGGAAAAACCTCCCGGACGGATTTTACGTTACAATGCGCGTTTGAGCGTAAGCGGAAAAAGACATGGTAACAGCGCATCGATCCAGGCAAGCGGCGGCCACCCGTGGCTTCAACTATACGCACACGATGTTGCGTGTAAAAGACGCGCAAGCATCGCTCGATTTTTACACCCGTATCCTCGGGATGACACTGGTACGCCATAACGACTATGAAAACGGGCGCTTCAGTCTGTATTTCCTCACCTATCTCGATTGCGACGAAACACCGCCAGGCGAAGCCGGTGAACTGAGAAACTGGCTCGCCGGACGCAGCGGTATTCTCGAGCTTACCCATAATTGGGGAAGTGAAAAAGATGCGGATTTTTCCTACCATACCGGTAACGGAGAAAACGGCGGTTACGGGCATATCTGCCTTAGCGTGCCGGATTTCACCGCCGCTATCGAATGGTTCGATGAAAACGGTGTTTCCTTCACAAAACGTCCGCACGAGGGACGGATGAAAAACATCGCTTTTATAGAGGACCCCGATGGTTACCTGATAGAAATTATCCGTCAATGATCGAGGCTTCTCCACAGGCGTCGCGCCTTGCGCCTTTACTTGCGGCGAGGCGGCGACTTGTAGAAAAAGCGCCGTCGAGATAGCCATTTTTCCGGGCGTTTCCTCGTGTCCTTGCCAAACAGCTATCGGCGCATCTTCGCCATTGCCCTGCCGGTCTTCATGGCCAACCTCCTGCTTCCCCTACAGGGCCTCGTCGACACGGCGATTCTCGGTCATTTTCCCGACGCCGCCTACCTATCCGCGCTCGGACTGGCGAGCAGCCTGTTAAGCCTGCTTTATACTTCGTTCAACTTTCTCCAGTACGCCACCTCCGGGCTGAGCGCGCAGGCACTCGGCGCCAGCGCATACGGCAAATTGAAGAACATCGCCTGGCGCGGACTCGTGAGCGCGTTGCTGATCGCCATCGTCCTGATCGCCCTGAGGCCGTTTCTCATTAACCTCGCCAAAGCCTATTTCGCCGCCTCTGTGCACACGGAAACCCTGATGGCGGCATACCTCGATATTCGTTTGTGGGGCGCTTTTGCGGAACTGGGTCTATACTTCTGCATCGGCTATTTCACCGGACAAGGACTCGGAAAATATATTTTCACTCAGCAGCTTATCCTGACCCTCGGCAATAGCGCGCTCAGCCTGTTTTTCGTCTACGCCATGGGGCTCGGCATTTACGGCGTTGCCTTGGGCACCGTGATCGCCAGCTATCTGGCGCTCGCCGTTGGCTTGTCTCTGATCGCCCGACGCAACCGCCACTTCGGGCAGGCGTTTTTTCGTCCCGACTGGCCGCGTATTTTCCGCCTCGCGGAAATCCGCCAACTGCTGGCGCTCAATCGCGATCTTTTCATTCGCGCCGTGCTCCTCGCCTTCTGCCTCAGCTGGTTCGAACGCCTTGCTAGCCAACTCGGCAATACCTATCTGGCAGCAAACGTGATTCTACTCTGGCTGCTTACCATCGCGAGCTACGGCCTCGACGGTATCGCCGTGGCGGCGGAAAGCCTCCTCGGGCAGGCGATCGGCGGCGGCAACACCGAGGCGTTCCGCGCCATCGTCGCGCGGACATTGCTTGCCGGCGGCGTGTTCGCCTTGTGTCTCAGCGGATTTTACGCGCTTTTTATGCCGACCTACCTGACCCTGATGACTTCTTTGGACAGCGTCCGTGATATCGCCTGGCAATTCCATCTCTGCGCCGTTTTTCTGCCACTCGCCGGCGTCTGGGGGTATCTCCTCGATGGCTATTATTTCGGCGCCGCCCGCGCCGACAAGTTGAGAAACGCAATGCTGTTTATCGCCATCATCGTGATCCCGGCGAGTTATCTGCTCACCGTGCGACTCGGCAACGCCGGAATCTGGATCGGTATCTACGCATTTCTGTTGCTGCGGGCGGTCTTTTTGTTCCCCGGACTTAACCGCTTATCGACGTCATCGTCCAACAAGGCATGATTTTCCGTCCGGGCGGTTTCTTTCGCACGCTCATGCAATTGTTCATCCACTTCGTTTTTGCATACGTCCGTGCAGCCGCAACTCTTTTCGAAACCAAGGGCGCCGAGTCCACCGCAACTGCCTTTGAGCGGCGAACGCCCCATCATCACCCCGACCGCCATAGCGGCCATGATCAGCGCGAATACGATAAACACCACGATATAGACGATCACTTGCTTTGCCCTCCCATCAGGGCATCGTAGCGGGAACTGGTTTTGACCGCAAATGTTCCCGGCCGATCCCCCGCGTAAATGAACAGAACCGGCAAACCGTATTTCTCCGCGAAACGCGCCGCTTTCTTCTCCCCCAAGGCCATCAGCGCGGTGGCATAGGCGTCCGCCGTCATGCAATCCTCCCCGATGACGGTCACCGAAAGCAAGCGTGAGCGCTCGGGTCTACCCGTTTTGGGATTGATGGTGTGTACGGCATGGACGCCATCATAGTCCCTATAGTTGCGGTAATTTCCGGAAGTCGCCATGGCAAGACGCGCTTGCCTTATCGTAAGCACCGATTGCACCGCCTCGACATGGCTGTCCGGAATTTCGATGCCGATGCGCCAGAATTTTCCGAAACGTCGCCCTTGCAGGCGCAATTCGCCACCGATATCGACAAGATAATTGTCATAGCCGAGGGCCTCCAGTATCTCCGCCACACGATCGACGCCATAGCCTTTCGCGATCGAGGAAAGATCCAGCGACACATCGGCCCGCGCTTTGGCAAGTCCCGCCGGCGTGAGCTTCAGATAGCGATAATCGACGCGTGCCAAGAGGCGCGCAATTTCCGCCTCGCTCGGGGCACGATCGACCTTCCTGGCGCCGAACCCCCACGCCTCGACGAGCGGGCTTATCGTCACATCGTAATAGCCGTGCGACTGACGCGCGATGGTAAGCGCCTTCGCAATCACCTGGCGCAATCCGGTGCTGATCGCCACCGGTCGGGTGGTAGGCGCGGCGTTGAAACGCATCAACTCCGAATCGGCACGGTAGGTGGACATGGCGCGATTGACCGTTTCCAGGGTATTCTCGATCTCGGCGCGGACAGAGGCGACGTTCGCCTCACGATCCCGCACTGCCAGGGTGACGCGCCAATAGGTGCCCATCGTCTTGCCTTCCATGACGACAGGGTCGGGAGATTTGTGACAAGCGGAGAGAAAAAGACAAACCACGGCGAAAAACGCCGCCACGATCGGTTTGTGCGCACAGCGCGCGCTAGGCGCCGAAATCATCGTAGAGGATGTTTTCGTCTTCGACACCGAGTTCATGCAGCATTTCGGTGACCGAGCGATTCATGATCGGTGGTCCACAGATATAGAATTCGCAATCTTCCGGCGCCGGATGATCTTTCAGGTGGTTTTCATAGACCACTTGGTGAATGAATCCGGTGTAACCCGCCCAGTTGTCGCCTTCCTGGGGATCGGAAAGGGCGATGTGCCAAGTGAAATTCTCGTGTTCCTTGGCCAGTTGGTCGAAATCTTCTTCATAAAACATTTCACGGCGCGAACGGGCACCGTACCAGAAAGAAATGCGGCGCTTGCTGTCAAGACGCTTGAGTTGATCGAAAATATGCGAGCGCATCGGCGCCATCCCAGCGCCCCCGCCGATGAAAACCATTTCGGCGTCGGTTTCCTTAGCGAAAAATTCACCGAACGGCCCGGAAATCATCACCTTGTCTCCCGCTTTCAACCTGAAGATATAGCTCGACATCTTCCCTGGTGGCACTTCCGCCATGCCGGGCGGCGGCGAAGCGATACGCACGTTCAGCATGATAATCCCCTTTTCTTCGGGATAGTTGGCCATCGAGTAGGCGCGCACGACTTCTTCGTCATTTTTCGCATGAAGGTCGAACAGGCCGAATTTCTCCCAGTCGTCGCGGTATTCGCGCGCGATATCGAATTCTTTGTAGGCGATTTCATAGGGGCCGCACTCGATCTGGATATATCCGCCGGCACGAAACGGCACCGATTCACCGGCGGGAATGGCAAGCTTGAGTTCTTTGATGAACGTGGCCACATTGTCGTTGGAAATCACTTCGCAAACCCATTTCTTCACCCCGAAGACCGCTTCGTCGACTTCCACCGCCATGTCGCGCTTGATGGCCACCTGACAGGAAAGGCGAACCCCCTCGCGCGCGTCGCGTTTGCCGATATGGTCGCGTTCGGTCGGCAGGATGTCCCCGCCACCGGAATGTATTTTCACTCGACACTGCCCACAGCTACCGCCACCGCCGCAGGCCGAAGACACATACAGGCCTCCGTCGGCGAGCGCGGTGAGCAGTTTGCCGCCGACCGGTACGGTGATTTTCTTCTCCGCGTTGACGGTGATCGTGACATCGCCACTGGGTACCAGCCATTTTTTCGCCGCGACGATAATCGCCGCGAGCAAGAGAACCAGCCCGGTAAAAACAATCACCCCATAGACGATTTCCATCTCGCCCCCCGATTACAACTGCACGCCGGAGAAAGACATGAACCCGATCGCCATCAGGCCGGCGGTGATAAAGGTGATGCCAAGCCCCTGAAGCCCATTGGGAATATCGGCATAGCGCATTTTCTCACGCACCCCCGCCATCAACACGATAGCGAGCGCCCATCCCGTCCCGCTGCCGACGCCATAGACCAAGGACTCGGCGAAATCGTAATTGCGCTCGACCATGAAAAGCGAGCCGCCGAGAATCGCGCAGTTCACGGTAATGAGCGGCAGGAAAATCCCTAGCGCGGCATGGAGCGCGGGAACGTATTTGTCGAGAAACATCTCGAGAATCTGCACCGCCGCCGCGATCACGCCGATATACGCGATCAGTCCCAGAAAGCTGATGTCCACGCGCACGCCAAGATGGTGCCAAAAAAGCGCATTGTCTTTGAGCAGATAGGTATAAAGGAGATTGTTCAGCGGGACGGTCAGCGTTTGCACCACGATAACCGCAGTGCCAAGCCCGATGGCCGTGCTGATTTTCTTCGAAACGGCAAGAAAAGTGCACATCCCGAGGAAAAAGGACAGCGCCATGTTCTCAATGAAAATGGATTTGACCAACAAGTCGAGGGTGTGTTCCATCGCGGCCTCCTTAACGATGCGCCGGATGGCCACCAGCGAGAGGGCGCGCCGCCTTGGCCTCGTGATATTCCCGTGCTTCCACTTGATCCGTTCGTAACGAGCGCAGCGCCCAGATGAGTAGTCCGATCACGAAAAAAGCGCTCGGTGGCAGGAGCATCAGTCCATTGGGAACATACCAGCCGCCCTCGTTTACTTGCGGCAATATCGTCATCCCGAACCAAGTGCCACTACCGAGTACTTCGCGAATCGTGCCGACAGCGAGAAGCATCGCGCTATAACCGAGCCCGTTACCGATTCCGTCGAGAAAACTCGACAACGGGGGATTGCTCATCGCATAGGCCTCGAGACGCCCCATAACGATACAGTTGGTGATAATCAGGCCGACAAACACGGAAAGCTGCTTGGAAAGCTCGAAGAAAAAGGCCCGTAAAAATTGATCGACGAGGATGACGAGTGAAGCGACCACCGTCATCTGTATGATAATGCGGATACTGCTCGGAATGTTTTTGCGAATCAAGCTGATGAAAAGATTGGAAAAGGCGGTTACAAAGGTGAGGGCGAGACTCATCAGAGAAGCCGTTTTCATGTTTCCGGTCACCGCGAGCGCCGAACAGATCCCGAGCACTTGCAGACCGATCGGATTGTTGGCAAAAATCGGCCCGAACAGAATCGCTTTGTATTCTTGGTTTTTGTTGCCCATGACTTACTCTCCCGCCGGCCGCTCGCCGGCATTTTTCTGCGCCGCGCGCATCTGGGCGATGGTGATTTCCTCTGTGCGCAAACGATCGATAAACGGTTGATAACCCTGTTGGCCCAACCAGAAGTTCATTAAATGCTCGACGCCGTTACTTGTCAATGTCGCCCCGGCGATCGCGTCGACCTCGTTTTTTTTGTTCGGATCGCGTTTTTTCGCAAGCACCACGTGCGCCTTGCCACGATCGTCATACGGCGTTACGCCGCGCCATTTGGCCTGCCAAGCCGGCTCGCCGATGCGACCGCCCAGTCCGGGGGTTTCGCCCTGCTTGTAAAACGTGATCCCCTCGATTGTCTCGCCCTCTCCGGCAAAATCGAGCGCGGTGAAACCGTAGATCGTCGACCACAGTCCATATCCCTGAATCGGCAGGATGAGCCGCTTCAAGCGATCGTTTTCTATCAGAACATAGGCCGATCCGGCTTCGGCGATCCGCTTGATTCCTGCCGGATCGTCGTCAAGGGCATGGCTTTGCCGAGGATTTTCCGCCGCAACGTACATGTCGTAGCGCTGGGGGTTTTTCGTCGTATCGAGTTCACCGCTTTGTAAATCCACCACCAGCGGCAGGATTTTTCGATACCTTTCCTCGATCTCCGCGGTGGAGAGTTTTTCCCCCGCTTCCGCGAGACCCGCCGCGCGCAGGATATTGATCTTTTTTTCGTTGTCGACGTTGCGCTCCTGAATGCCGCGCAAGGAAACGGCGGCAGTCGAAACGACGAGAGAACAGATCAGACAGACGCCGCCGGCAAAGCGGAAAATACCCGCGGATGAAGATTTTTCAGTTGCCATGCGTCCTTGCCTTACGACGCTTGATATTGGCGTTCATCACGAAATAGTCGATGATCGGGGCGAACATATTGGCGAACAGAATCGCCAACATGATGCCTTCGGGAAAAGCCGGATTCACCACCCGGATCAAAATCGTCATCGCTCCAATCAGCACTCCGAAGAGGCAACGGCCCGTATTGGTCACCGCGGCCGAGACCGGGTCGGTGGCCATGAAAACTGTACCGAAGGCGAAACCGCCGATCACGAAATGCCACCAAAACGGCATCGCGAACATCGGATTGGTGTCGCTGCCGATGGCATTGAAGAGCAGCGAAATCGCCGTCGCGCCGGCCAGCACACCGACGATGATCCGCCACGAGGCGATCCCGGTCAGGAGAAGAAAAACGCCCCCAAGGATGATCGCGAAAGTGGAGACTTCCCCGATCGATCCGCCGAGATTGCCCCAGAATGCATTCCACCACGGGAATTGCTCCGCCATCGCGCGCATGCCATGGGCACTAGCCTCAGCCAAAGGGGTCGCGCCGGAATAACCGTCGACGAAGGGATACGCGGCAATCCGTGCCGTCCAGACGGAATCGCCGGACATCTGCGCCGGATAGGCGAAATACAAGAAAGCGCGGCCGGCAAGCGCCGGATTGACGAAATTACGCCCCGTTCCCCCGAAAACTTCCTTGCCGATCACCACGCCGAAACTGATTCCGAGCGCGACCTGCCAGAGCGGGATGGTCGGCGGCAGGATCAGGGAAAAGAGAATCGAGGTCACGAAGAAACCTTCTGAAACCTCGTGCTTGCGCACGATCGCGAAGAGCACTTCCCAGAAGCCGCCGACGAAAAAGGTGACCAGGTAAATCGGCAGATGAATCCGGGCGCCAAACCACAGGTTCGCCAGGAGGCCTTGTTCCACGGCGGCGGCCTGCGCCGCCCGGGCGCCGACAAAATACCAGCCGAAAAACATCGCCGGAAACACCGCGAGCCAGACGAAAATCATGATGCGCTTGAGATCGATCGGATCGCGGACGTGGGACGGGCGCGCGGTCACATAAGCCGGACTGTAGAAAATCGTCGCCACCGCCTCGTAAAGCGGATAGAGTGTCGCGAATTTTCCCTCCTTGGCAAAGGCGGGCGCGATCTTGTCGAATATCGTCTTCCTCGCCATGACCTACCCTTCTTCGGCTATTTTTTCGAGGTTTTCGCGCAAAATGGCGCCAAAATCATGTTTCCCCGGATCGACATAGGTCAACAGGGCGATATCTTCTTCGTCGAGTTCCAGCGCACCGAGTTGAACCGCCGTGTCGGTGTCTTTGACGACGAGCGCCTTGAGCAGAAGGGTCGGCAAGATATCGAGCGGCATCACCTCTTCATAGATACCGAACGGCACGATCGGACGCGGCGACCCCTGAACCGCCGTGGTAAACGGCATCGCTTTGCCGAGAAAACGCCCGAGATAGGCGCGTGTCCTCGAATAGGCGTTTGCCCCGGGACGGAGGAATTCGAGAAAAACGGAGTCGCGCCCCTCCGGCAACACCACGACCTGTTGATCATAGGCGCCGAGGAAGTCCGTCGCCTCCTCCACCTGTCGCCCGGCGAAGACGGAACCGGAAATCACCCGTTGCTCACCGGCGCGTAAATTGCCCGCGAGCAAGGCGCTCAGATTCACCCCCTTGACCGTCCTGATCATTTTCGCTTCCTTGACCCCGGGGCCGGCGAGCGAAATTATCCGTTCGTTGTCGATTGTACCGCCAAGGAACAGTCTGCCGAAAGCGAGCAAATCCTGTAAGCCGAGATACCAGACGGTTTTCTCCCTTCCGACCGGCTCGATAAAATGAATATGGGTGCCGACAAGACCGGCGGGATGAATGCCGGAGAACGCGTGATAGACGACACCCTCGACCTGAATCTCAGGAAGTGTTTTCGCGGCGGCGTGACAAACATGGACTTTCCCCGCCGTCAGCCGGGTGAGGACGCGCAGACCGGCATGGTAGTCGTCTGTCCTGCCGGCAAGTGCAAGCAGCGGGTCGGGCGCGAGCGGATTGCTGTCCATGGCGTTGACGAAAATCGCCTGCGCGGTCGCAGCGACAGGCGGAATTTTGCTGAACGGGCGCTGTCGCAACGCCGCCCAGAGGCCGGCCTGGCAAAGACGCTCTTTGACGGTTTGCGCCGCCGCTTCATCAAGGTCTTCGACTGTCATCGGGGAAAAAGATACCGCCCCGTCGCCGGATGGTTCGATCACCACCGCAAGAAGACGGCGGCGTTCCCCACGAACCACACCCCTGACCGTACCGGCAAGGGGCGCGCAAATATGGACACCGGGATTTTTTTTATCCGCGAAAAGCGGCTCGCCTTTTTTTAACACATTCCCTTCGGCGACCATCATCGTCGGCCTGAGCCCCGGATAGTCCCTTCCGAGAACGGCTACCGGCGCATCCGGCAGAAAAGAGACGATAGTGTCTGGATTTTCGACATGCCCGCCAATCGGAAGGTCAATGCCTTTTTTTATCGAAATCATGCAAACGATACCCTTGTTCCTCCGTCACGCCAGACGAGGTGTCATCATCAATGGTGCCGACGGCGAGACTCGAACTCGCACGAGCTAGGCTCACTACCCCCTCAAGATAGCGTGTCTACCAATTCCACCACATCGGCGATGCTGGCAAAAAACGCTCACGGTTTTTTATCCGTCTTGACAGCGCTTTTGGAAATGCCGGTATCGAAAACAGGGGCGCCATTATCCTCGGCGAATACCGGTACGTCAACTGCTTCCGTTTCCTGGGGCGTTGCCAATTGCGTTTGTTGCAAGATCCCCGGCCCGTTAGCCGCCTGATTTTGCAGATATCCCATAGCGAGCGCACTGACAAAAAAGATCAGCGCCAGAATCCGCGTCAGTTTGTACAAGAAGGAACCAGCGCCCTTCGCGCCGAAAACCGTACCGGAAGCCCCCGCGCCGAAAGAGGCGCCGATGCCCGCGCCCTGAGACTGCTGCAGCAGGATGATGATGCCAAGGGCGATGGCTGTGCCGATAAACAAGATTTGCGCGATAAGGATTGTCATGAAATTGCCTTGATAATATTCACAAACGCTTCCACCTCAAGGGAAGCCCCGCCGACGAGAAAACCGTCAATATCCGGCTTGATGATAAGGGTACCGGTGTTTTCCGCTCGCACGCTTCCTCCATAGAGAATTCTAACGTCATCGGCGATGGTAGTACAGTTTTTTGCGATTTTTTCACGAATCATTCGCTGAACCTGCTGCGCGTAGTCGGGACTTGCGGCTTTGCCGCTACCGATCGCCCAAACCGGTTCATAGGCGATAACGCTATCGGCATCGATCAAACCGGCATTGAGCATCGGCGCGAGTTGCCGGTCGATCGCCTGTTCGGTCGTGCCCTCTTCATACGCCGCCTCGGATTCCCCAATGCAGTAAATGGGGACAATACCCTCGGCTTGTAAACGGCGCCATTTCTCCTTGAGTAACGCCTCGTCTTCGCGGTGCCCGGTGCGCCGTTCGGAGTGCCCGATAATACAATAGGTGCAACCCGCTTCTTTGAGCATTCGCGCGGAAGTTTCCCCGGTGTAAGCGCCTTTTTCATGCGCGGAGACGTCTTCGCCGGCGAGATCGGCAAGCCCCGCTGCGTGTGCCCGATAAAGAAAAATACTCGGCAATCCCCAGATTGTCTGTACGCCGGCTTTGCCCGGCGCAGTCTGGGCAAAAGCGTCAATCAGGGCGAGATCCCCGTTCATTTTCCAGTTCGCCGCAACAATCGGTTTACGCATTTTGATCCTCCTGTTCAATGATAGCAATCAGTTTATCGACTACACGGGTCAGCAAGGACTCGTCGTCGCCTTCGGCCATGACGCGGACTTTCGGCTCCGTGCCGGAAGGACGCAAGAGAATACGCGCTCTGCTGCCGAGACACGCTTTGGCCTCTTCCACCGCCTGTTCGAGCACTTTGCGTGCCATCAGTTCGTCGCGGGCCGTGTTGACCACAACATTTTTCAATACTTGGGTGGTCATCGCCAGATCGGCAACCAGCGCTTCCAGCGTCTCCCCCATCTCCAGAACCGCCGCCAGCACCTGCAAGGCGGCGATAATGCCGTCGCCGGTGGAATTGCGATCCAGGCAGATGATATGTCCCGAATTTTCACCGCCGACGCGGGCGTCGAGTGCCTGTAGTTTCTCCAGCACGTAACGATCGCCCACTTGGGTTCGGTGCAAGGTGATGCCCATTTTCGCAAGCGCCCGTTCAAATCCGAGGTTGGTCATCTGGGTGCCGACCAGGTTATGCAGTTTCTCGCCTTTGTAGGCCCGGTATTTGGCGATGATATACAAGATGGCGTCCCCGTCGATCAGACGGCCGCAGCGGTCGGCCATGATCACGCGATCGCCGTCGCCATCGAAGGCGATTCCCATATCCGCCTGTTCGTCGCGCACTTTGCGTTGCAGCGACTGCGGATGGATGGAGCCGGCGCCGGCATTGATATTACAGCCGTTCGGTTCGGCGTTGATCACGATTACCCGCGCACCAAGCTCGCGCAGGACATGCGGGGCAATGGCGTAGGTGGCGCCGTTGGCGCAATCGAGCACCACTTTCAGTCGCTCGAAGGGCAGATTCAGGGGAATCGCGTTCTTGCAGAATTCGATGTAACGCCCGCGCGCTTCCGATACGCGGTACACTTTGCCCATTTCCGCCGGCGGGACCAGTTTCATCGCTGTCTCAAGGTACGCTTCGACACATTTTTCCGCGCTCTCCGGCAGCTTGTAGCCCCCACGGGCGAATACTTTCACTCCATTGTCGCTGAATACATTGTGCGAAGCGCTGACGACGATACCCGCCGCAGCGTGAAAGGTACGCGTGAAATAGGCGATGCCGGGCGTCGGCATCACCCCCAACAGATGCGCGTCCATGCCCGCGGCGGACAACCCGGCGACAATCGCGTTCTCGAAGAGGTAACCGGAAATGCGGGTATCTTTGCCGATCAACACCTTTTCGCCGGCGAGCCCTTTGTCCGCGAGCATTTTCCCGACCGCCCAGGCCAGCTGCATGACCCATTGCGGCGTCATCGGGAGCGTTCCGACATGTCCACGCACCCCGTCGGTACCGAAGTATTTGCGTTCTCCAGCGGCCATCAGGGTTCCTTTGATTTAGCGGTGAAAAATAGGAACGAGAAGCCAACGATTCCGGCGATCAGGGAAGCGAAAAGAACGGCGGTTTTGGCGTGACGCAGTAATTCTTCCTGACCGCGAAACGCCAGTTCGGAAATAAAGATCGACATCGTAAAGCCGATACCGGCGAGCATTGCCATGCCGAGCACGTGTTTTTTTTGCAGATCCGCCGGCAGTTTCGCCACACCGAGGCCATGGCAGATGAATATGGCGGCGGAGATACCGACGAATTTACCGACGATCAGACCGAGGGCGACGCCGATCGTTACCGGATGATCAAGGACGTCCGCGAGATCCTGCGCATTCAGCGGCACGCCGGCATTGGCCAAGGCGAAAACCGGAACGATCAGGAAATATACCGGCTTCTGTAAGCCGTGCTCGAAGCGTTGCAGCAGGGTACGCGCCTTGTCGATGCCCATATGCAGGGTATGGAGCACACCGGTCAAGTGCTCTGAGGCGAGAAATTCCTTTTCCCGACTGCGGAAGACGTCGAACTTGTCGAGCAGTTTGCGCGCGTCGCGGCTGAATTCCGCCGGCCGATAGACGGAATTGACCGGCGTGGCGAAGGCGCCGAGCACGCCAGCGATCGTCGCGTGCACCCCGGAAAAATGCATGAAAAACCAGGCCACAATGGCGACCAGCACGAACAGCCAGGCCCAGCGAATCCCCATCCGATTCATCGCGAACATCACCGCGAAACAGGTGAAAGCCAGGAAAAGCGCGTGCCAATCGAGATCCGCGGTATAGAAAACGGCAATCACGATGACCGCGCCGAGATCGTCGACGATGGCAAGGGCGGTGAGAATCGTCATCATGCTCGCAGGGACACGCGCGCCGAGCAGCATCAACGCAGCGATGGCAAAGGCGATATCGGTGGCCATCGGAATGCCCCAGCCCGTCATGCCCGCCCCGCCGCGGTTCACCAAGACATAAAGCAACGCCGGCGCGACCATGCCGCCGACCGCCGCGATAATCGGCAAAAGCGCCTGACGAATACTGGAGAGTTCGCCTACGATCATTTCGCGTTTGATTTCGAGCCCGACGAGATAAAAAAAGACGGCCATCAGCCCGTCATTGATCCAGTGATGGAGACTGAGCACGAGGGTACTCGTGCCGAGGGAAATAGCGAGCGGAGTATGGAGGACGCGCTGATAGGCTTCACTGAACGGGGAGTTCGCGAGCACCAACGCCACTACCGTGCAGCAAATCAGCACAATACCGCTGCTAGAACTGTTTTTGGCGAACGCCTCGAACGGCGTCATCAAAACGCCGAAGGTTTTCTCCCAAGAATTGGCATCTCTTGCGGTATATTTTTTTCGTTCAAACGGTCGCACCATAGGGTGATTTTCTCCAGATTTCAGCGCCCTATGATGCCACCACCCTTTCCGGGAAGCAATCGAGCACAGATGAGATCGCTGTTGCCGATCAACGCCGGACTAGAAGTGCGTTGTCCTGTTCTGGCACGGATTGCTCAATTGCCCGATGAAAAAGCACGCGATGTTTTGGTGTGACTCGACCCTGTATCGAATACGCTCTTAAGCAATATTTTCTTCAATGATTTCAAGTCGGCGGATGAAAAGTATACACGGACTTTGTGGCTTTATTCGTCTAATTGAAGGCACACCTTGAATGCCCAAGATTTGAGCTGTCACCAAGGTACGCTGCATTGGCTCTAAGTTGCAGGCATCATCCTGCTCTAAGTTACCAATCCGACCATTAAGCAATGTATCGGTGGCTGCTTTTTTTGTCACGCGCACACCCAAGCTGGCGAACCTGACGCTCTGAATCAGGACCAAGAACTGGCACAGGGAGAATTTGGAAGGTGTATTCTTTGGTCAGTGGTAAGGCTTGTTTCAAAAGCTCATGGCAATGCGGGCATCGTGGATCAACAAAGACAACCACTTTCTTTTTGCCTTCACCCAGAGTCAGTGGGTTCTGATCATCCATTTTTAAGCCAAAACAACTTATTAACCCGGCGGCAATTTATATAGGTTATGTAGCATAGGCGATTGACTCTGCATCAAAGTATTTTTTAACCCGTTCAGGACGACGCTGAAGCTTCAACATGCAGGATCGTGTACGCTTCTTTAGGTCGCTAACCGAACGTGCCGCTGCGCCACTATGTACCATGCCTTTCAGGTCACAGTGTAGATATTCATCCGGATTTAACTCTGGGGAGTAAGCTGGTCCCCAAAATTAGGACAGGGTTTTAAGGTGGAGCTGTTATGATTTTGAACGGATTTTACATGTCAAAACGTCGAAACTTTTCAGCCGAATTTAAAGCAAAAGTCGCTATGGAGGCGCTCAGTGAAGAGCTGACACTTTCAGAGCTTGCCAGCAAATATACCATCCACCCGAACCAGATCAGCCAGTGGAAACGTCAAGCCAAAGAAAACATGGTTGAGATTTTCTCTGGCAAAAAGAAGAAAGAAAAATCGGATCAGTCAGCGGAAATCCGCGACCTTCACGCCAAGGTCGGTCAGTGGACCATGGAGAACGATTTTTTGTCACGAGCCTTCAGCCACTCTCTCGGGCGCGGCGGAAGGAAATGATCAGCCCAAGTGGACCTCTGAGCATTACCCGTCAAGGCGAATTGTTCAGCATCAGCCCCTCAAGCTGGTATGACGACACCAAAGGCGAAAGCCCGCTGAACCTGAAGCTCATGCGTCTGATTGACGAACAGTTTTTGGAAACGCCGAGTTATGGCAGTCGTCAAATGGCGTGGCATTTACGTCTTCAGGGCTATTGTGTCAGCCGCAAGCGCGTGCGTCGCCTTATGGGTCTCATGGGTTTGCCGGCAATTTATCAGAAGCCAAAAACCACGGTACGTCATCCAGAGCACAAGATTTATCCCTATTTGCTCAGAGACAAGACGATAGATCGTCCCAATCAGGTCTGGTGCGCCGACATAACCTATATTCCGATGGGGCGTGGATTTTTGTATCTGATTGCGATTATGGATTGGCATCGTGGCTTTGTTCTCAGTTGGCGGCTCAGCAACAGTATGGATACTGCTTTTTGCGTCGAAGCGCTTGAGGAGGCGTCAATGCTTTACGGCAAACCTGACACCTTTAACACGGATCAGGGCAGTCAATTCACCAGCTTTGAATGGATCAGAAGGCTGAAGGATGCGGGCATTGCAATCTCCATGGATGGCAAAGGCTGTTGGACAGATAACGTCTTCATTGAGCGTCTGTGGTGCAGCCTGAAGTATGAATGTGTCTATTTGCACGCATTTGACGGCGGGAAGGATGCCAAGGCAAAGATCGGAAAATGGTTGGATCACTACAACTGGAGACGCCCCCATTCCAGCCTTGACGGGCTACCGCCAGAACGGATTTACTTCTCATCTCAGGGTCATGACCCTGAGATGAGAACTGCGGCATAACTGCAACAAAGGTTCCACCTTAACTAAGCCGCAATCCTCTCCAACAAATGGGGGCCACTTCTGATTTACACCCGCCAATGCGCCAGCAACACGAGCCGTCGTCCCAGCCACAAAATGCTCTACCAGCTTCTCTTGCTTACACTTACTTCATCGGCTCTTCCCCATACCCATTTATAACACCCATCAGCATTATCTGGGACAGCCCCAAAATAAATAGTGTCAACACGCACTAATGAAGCCACTTTCGTCGTGATTGCAACCCCGACAGACTACGACGTGGAAACCGGCTTTTTCGACACTCGTTCGGTTGAACTTGTGATCAATGAGGCACGCAAACAGTGCCCCGAAGCGGTCATCGTGATCAAATCGACGATTCCTGTCGGATTTACCCAACGCATGCGCACGCAGCATCATACCGAAAAGATTATATTCTCCCCGGAATTCCTACGCGAAGGCAGAGCGCTGTATGACAACCTGCATCCGTCACGGATCATCGTCGGTGATGACAGCGAACCAGCAAGAGTGTTCGCCGGACTGCTCGAAGCAGGTGCTGAAGAGGACAATATCCCGGTGCTCTTTACCAGTCCGACCGAAGCCGAAGCGATTAAACTGTTCTCCAATACCTATCTCGCGATGCGGATCAGCTATTTCAATGAACCCGACAGCTAAGCCGAAGCACACGGATTAAACACCCGCCAGATCATCGAAGGCGTTGGTCTTGATCCGCGGATTGGAAAACATTACAACAATCCGTCTTTCGGATACGGCGGTTATTGTCTGCCCAAGGATGCCAAACAGCTGCTAGCCAATTTCGACAAAGTGCCCAATAATCTGATCAAAGCCATCGTAGAATCCAACGATACCCGAAAGACGGTGATCGCCAACAGTATCGCCCAGCGTCACCCGAAAGTGGTCGGTGTTTATCGCCTGGTGATGAAATCCGGCTCGGACAATTTCCGCGCCTCCGCGATTCAGGGGGTGATGACCCGCCTGCAGTTGCAAGGGATAACGCTTGTGATCCATGAACCAAGCCTTGATGCTGCGACATTCGCAGGATTTGCACTGGAAAATGATCTGGATGCCTTCAAAACGATCTGTGACGTGATAATCTGTAACCGTATCCACGAGGATCTCAGCGATGTCATGGAAAAAGTCTATACCCGCGACATCTTCGGCATCGATTGACCGGCAGACGAACCGGTCGCTCAAACAACGCATGGGACGCTCATGCACCTTTGTTGCGACAGTCAGCTCGAAGTCCGGATCCGGAAATTTCTGATGACAAGAGATCGCTACTGATGAAAAAAACGGTTTCGTATCCTGAAAAGTGGCTTAAAAGAATCGACCGGGAAGCGACATTTTCCACCGAAAACGGACTCTCGGGCGCGGTGCTTTCGATTGCACTCGACGGGCGCAATATCCTGCAAAAAAAATATGGCTATCAAAGAAAATACGATCAATATCAGCTGATGCCGGAATTCGAGCCGATGCGCATTGATACGATATTCGATCTTGCCTCTCTGACCAAAATATTCTCCACGACCCTGGCTTTTATGATTCTGGTCGATCACAAAGAGGTATCGATCAATGATAAAGTCAAACACTATCTGAAGGATTTCACGAACGACAAAGTGACGATAAAACATCTTCTCGGGCACAACTCTGGACTACCTGCAGATTTTCATT
This sequence comes from Cardiobacteriaceae bacterium, assembly GCA_965277745.1. Classification (GTDB taxonomy): domain Bacteria; phylum Pseudomonadota; class Gammaproteobacteria; order Cardiobacteriales; family Cardiobacteriaceae. The sequence goes on along the minus strand of OZ255837.1, from coordinate 1,246,822 downwards.
TTTTAACCCCGCACTGGTACCGCCGCAGTTTTATTCACAATCAAGACAGCGAACTATTGAGCTTATTGCAAAAGTGCCGCTCGTCTGCCCACCAGAAAGCAAGACGATTTATAGTGATGTTGGCTTTATCACACTCGGCATCATCCTGGAAAAAATCACCGGCATGCGCCAGGATATCTTCGTGGAAGAACAGATTTACGCGCCACTCGGGTTAAAAAACACCGGCTATGCGCTGCTAAAGAAAGGCTTCGCAGTCGATCAATTCGAAGCGTCCGAGCGCTGCGGAAACACACGTGACGGCCATGTGACATTCCCAAATATCCGCACCGAAACCATCCAGGGTGAAGTACAGGATGAAACCGCCTACTATGCGATGGAACAAATTTCGGCAAACGCGGGATTGTTTTCAACCGCATCCGAGCTCGAAACCTTATGCCAGTTACTGCTTGCAAAGGGCAGTCATGGACGTTTCAAACTGTGCTCCGAAAAAACAGTGGATTTATTCCTCAATACGAAAAATATCGATGCAAGTTACAGTCTCGGTTTTCAGCTCCCCAATCAAGAGACTTCATTGATCTATGGGATGTTATTTCCCGAAGCGGGGAATGCTTACGGCCATACCGGCTGGACCGGAAAATGCTTTCTGATCGATTTTGCACACCATTCCTCGGTTCTTGTGCTGAGCAATAAGCGGCACAGTCCGATTCTTAATATAAACGACAAAGATTTCAATCAGTTTGAAGCGAATATGCTGCCTACTTCAATATACGGAGGCACGATGCAGTTATTCTATGCGGGCCTTTTCAGCGATAACGATTGAGTCAGGTAAAAAGGATATCGGGTAACGAACCCGGACACTCCAAACAACAATTTTGGGAAAACTAACGACCATGTATTGGCGACTTCTGGGTGAATTCACGATCCTTTATCTGGCATTGCCGGTGCTTGTCGCAACCCTGTTGCCGCCTGCTCTGATGTTTCCGGTACTGTTAATCGCAACCCTCGGCGGCATTGCTCTGCTAGATCAAACCGATGGATTTTACTGGCGTGATCTTAGCTGCGATCTGCGCAACGTGAATTGGTCTGTCACAGGAGCGTTCGCCCTGGTGGCAGCGATCGTGCCCGCAGGCGTAATGATGCTGATCAATCCCGAAGGGCTTTTCTTTTTGGTATTGCACAGGCCGGCCCTGATGGCAATCATTATCATAGTTTATCCACTGGTATCGGTGGTGCCACAAGAATTGCTGTTTCGGGTATTGTTCTTTCGCCGTTACCGCAGGTTGCTGCCGGGGCCAAAAACCGGCATTGTTCTAAACGCTTTATTGTTTTCACTCGCGCATCTTATGTATTGGAATCCTATCGTTCTTGGAATAACATTTGCAGGGGGACTGGTTTTCGCCTGGGCATATGAAATCCGCGGTAATTTTACCGAGGCGGTGTTATGCCACATAATCGCCGGTGAGTTGATCTTCATCATCGGATTGGGGGTCTTGTTCTACTCAGTCAATGTGTCGCGGCCATTTTGAACTTTCAGCGCACACGAGAATATTGGGCAAAAAAGGCGTGATGATTCGCCTTGATTCATGCCAGAACTGGTGGTGAATGAGACAGTACCGGATTTTGCGCCTGCATGGCAATTTTTCACCAGCTCGGGTATAGTCACTGGAAACCCTGATAAGTAAAAGTCATGACTATCGCCCTCGAACTTTCCTGCCCGGGGCAACCCTCCGGCGCATATCCGATTCTCATCGGTGGCGGTCTGTTAACCGATGGCAAAACGCTTGACGCACAGGTGCCGCAACGACAAGTCTGCATCGTCAGTAACAAAACGATCGCGCCGCTGTTTCTCGACACGGTCAAAAGCGCGCTGGAGCACAACAGGCAAATCATTGAGGTGATTCTGCCGGACGGAGAAGCGTTTAAGAATCTCAAGCACTACGGCCATATCCTTGATGCACTGATTACCGCGCGTTTTTCCCGCGATTCGGTGCTTATCGCGCTTGGCGGCGGCGTAATCGGTGATCTGAGCGGATTCGCTGCCGCCAGCTATCAGCGCGGTATCTCCTTCATCCAGTTACCGACCACCCTGCTCGCGCAGGTGGATTCTTCGGTCGGCGGCAAGACCGGCGTCAACCATCCGCACGGCAAAAACATGATCGGCGCCTTTCATCAGCCGCAGGCCGTTGTGATCGACACCGAGATCCTGAACACACTGCCGCCACGGGAATTTTCCGCAGGCCTCGCGGAAGTGATCAAGTATGGCCTGATCGACGACTTGCCGTTTTTCTCCTGGCTGGAACAGCATATGGACGCGATCATGGCGCATGACAGAGCAATTTTAAGCGAAGTGATCGCGCACTGTTGCAGCAACAAAGCACGGATAGTCGCAGCCGATGAATACGAACACGGCAAGCGCGCCCTGCTCAATCTGGGTCACACCTTCGGCCATGCGCTTGAGTCGCTCGCGCACTACAACCACTGGAACCACGGTGAAGCGATCGCGATCGGCATCCGCATCGCGGCTGAACTGTCTGAGTTACGCGGCGGTATCAGCACAAACGACCGTGCACGGATCATCCGGCTGCTGCGATCTGCCGGTCTACCGGTTGCGATAGAAGGTACGTTTACCAGTGACTCGATTTATCAGGCGATGTTCCGCGATAAAAAAGTACGCGCCGGTAAACTGCGTCTGATCCTGATGCAGCGCATGGGGCAATGTGCCATCGTCTCGGATGTGGCGCAGGAAATGATCCAGTGCGCGATCGAGAAAGCAGCCTGAAGCAACGCTCGGATCATCCAAATCAGTACACCGTGCAGCGTGATTTTCTCCGTATAGACTTTGATTGTGCTTGCTTCTTTTCGGGATTTAAATTAAGAGCTTTAATCCATTGGAACGCTATCCCATGTTATTTCGATTCAGTGATATCTGCAAAAACCTGTTTTTCACCAGAGAGATTACAGTTTGTGACAAGTCCGTTAAAATAGCACTTATTTGCTACCGCTAAGGAAGGGCATGCTGAAAGTACTGATTATCGGCAATGGCGGTCGTGAACACGCCATCGCCTGGAAACTTACCCAGGATCGTCGCATTGGCCGTATTTACGTCGCACCGGGTAACGCAGGTATCTGTGAGCTTGAGAATTCGGAAAATGTTCTGCTGACCGAGATCCCGAATCTGATTGAGTTCGCGCAGAATAACGATATCGATCTTACCATTGTCGGTTCCGAGACCTTGCTCGTTGAAGGCATTGTCGACCGGTTTCAGGAAAACGGCCTGACGATTTTCGGGCCGGACAGCAAAAGCGCTTTGCAATGTCTGCGATGACAGCGAACTTTATCCTGTGGCAGGCGCGGAGATAGCGTCATCCATCTGCGGGGCGCGACTTGTTATCTTGGATTTTTAATGTTATGGAATAGTCATCAAGGGTTTAGTCTCATCGTGCGCTGGGCACTGCCAGATTAAACGAATAATGTATTCACAACAGGTGTTATCATGAATTTTACTCAAGCAGTTGCGAATGGATTTAAAAATTGCGTCACATTTTCGGGAAGAGCAACGCGCTCGGAATATTGGTATTGGCTTCTTTTTATGAATCTTTTTCCTTTTCTTTGGCTTTTTGTTGTATTCGCAAGTATGTCAATAAATTTGAATCTATTAACCCGGCGGCAATTTATATAGGTTATGTAGCATAGGCGATTGACTCTGCATCAAAGTATTTTTTAACCCGTTCAGGACGACGCTGAAGCTTCAACATGCAGGATCATGTACGCTTCTTTAGGTCGCTAACCGAACGTGCCGCTGCGCCACTATGTACCATGCCTTTCAGGTCACAGTGTAGATATTCATCCGGATTTAACTCTGGGGAGTAAGCTGGCAGAAAGAAGACTTCCAAATATCGCTTAACAGTCTTTCGCTCCAACCAGCGCTTAACGACCTTTGCGTGGTGTACTCGCAAGTGATCCAGAATCAGAAATACCTGACCAGGCGTTGATTCGATCAGCGCGCGTAAGAATTTCTTCAGAACCTTGGCTGTCATGGTCGATTCGTACAACATGAATCGCACAGTGCCCTGATTGGTGATTGCCGAAATCATGTTGAGTGATACTCGCTTCGCTGGCAAAGGCTGCACCGGTGTTTGCCCTTTTGGCGCGTAGCACCGACCCTGTTGGGTGTGATTCTTCATTCCCGTTTCGTCACCCCAGAAAATCTGAGCATTCTCTGCCTTTGCGCGAGCTTTGATCTGCGGATACTCCTCCTTCAGCCAAGCATCAACGCGAGATGGGTTTTGCTCCCAAGCCTTCTTCAAAGGCTTTTGAGGCGTAAAACCCCAGCGCTTAAGGTAATCGCCCATCGGACGAACTGGGATATCGATACCCCAGAATTGTTTAATCAATTGAGCAATTGCACGCCGTGTCCAAAGCGCAAAGTCGAGCTTATGCTGGTCAGGCATCTGATCACGGATTGCTTTAATGACAAGCTGTTCTTGCTGTTCAGTCAGTCGCCTCGGCTTATTTTCAGGGCCGCGCTTTTGAATGGCGATAGCCTCGGCACCACCGACTTCATAGCGCTGATACCAGCGTCCAACTGTGTCGGGGTGAACGTCAAGAAGTTGACCAATCTGGCGAAAAGTTTTGCCTTTCTCGCGTAATCGTATCGCCTTCTGTCTCAGGAGTTCCTGTTGCTCTGGGCTGAGCTTGCGTGCATCTGTATTCATGCGCGCATGATATCAGATGTAAATTGACACCGGATTAATAGCAACGATATTACAAGCACTATCGCCCGCATGACGGGATAGGACTCGAAACGCCAATGCGTTCATCAACAGTTTGTTAAGGCCGCCTGATTTGTCTCACAGGTATTGAAACCGGACAGCCGTTATCGTCGGCGCGCCGCATCTGGTAAAATGAGAAAATTCTCCGTACGAGCCATTGCCACTATATAATCACGGGGAAAGAATTCTCTTACAGGGCGCCTTGACAAGAGCGTATTTTCCGATCGCCATCGCGGTAATATTCACTGGACCGCCGACCGCGTATCGAAGAGGAAAAATCGCGACAAGCGTGTTTCTTATCCTCCCGTTGGCGTAATTTTTTGCGGTGATTACCATATCGGATCCTCCCTGCCGGATTGCTCTATTCGATCCTGGCAGTCGCGAACACCATAGGCTGATGTACGATGAACCTTGACACAATAAGAACATCTCTCTTTACCAAGCGATATCAATTGCTCCTGATCAGCATCCTCATGATGATGTTCGACAGTCTTCTCTTCAAGAGCAACGAGCGAATCTATGAACGATATATCTGGCCTTTGAATATGATGCTTTACGGTACCGCGACTTCCCCCATCATCATCGCCGATCGAAAACCCCCCTTCTATACTCTACTCGTAATTGCTATATTGACGCCTTTTTTATATATATTCTCACAAAGTATTTTTTTCGATCGAACAGTTATTTTTTCTTATCTTTCTCTTCATACGATTACTTTGATCAATATTGTGAAGGGAATATTTAAAAGTCGGATGGTTTCTTTTCATATGATTCTGGGAGCCTTCTGCGGTTATTTATTATTGGGATTGATAGCGTCTTTTTTACATATGGCGCTTCTTTCTTACTCTCATGAGGCGATAGAGGGATTGTCCTACTTTACAGGGAATAACAGAAACATGGCTGTTTTTTCCAATATTATGTATTATAGTTTTATCACGATGACTTCCATAGGATATGGCGATATTTTTCCAACAACAATCAGCGCTAAAATGTTATCGGTTTTTATCGGCATTATCGGACAGTTCTACATTACGGTTATTATCGCCTTGATTATCGGAAAACATTTGAATCAAAAAACCTAATTATTTTCAATGCGCGAAGGCGACAAGAAAAATCCTTACCGGAGACGTGAAAATATGACGCAGGATGTATTGGAAATCTTTATCGACGGCGCCTGCAAAGGCAATCCGGGCATCGGCGGCTGGGGCGTACTGATGCGTTTCGGCAGGCATGAAAAAGTACTCAAAGGCGGCGAATGGCAAACCACCAACAACCGTATGGAACTCCTCGCCGCGATCGAAGCATTGCAAGCGATCAAACTCCCGTGCCGGATTCACCTGACGACCGATTCCAACTACGTGAAAAACGGCGTCACCGACTGGCTGGCGAAATGGAAACGCAATGATTGGAAAACCGCGCAGAAAAAAGCGGTCAAAAACGTGGAACTGTGGCGAAGACTGGACTTTCTGAGTGCGCAATTCGACATCGAATGGCATTGGGTGAAAGGCCACAGCGGCCATCCGGGCAATGAAATGGCCGACCGACTCGCCAACGAGGCGATCGACGAACTGCGCGAAGGCGTTCAATCACGCAGGAACCGGGCGGCCTGCATCTTGCCGGCTTTCTCGCTTGATCTTACGAAGGCAAACTTGGACGTTCTGTCAATGGCCACAAACAGGCGCAACTTTCCTGGCGCGCTCCTGACCTAGGCAATGTCGAGGGGGAAATAGCCGATCGGATATTGCTTGAACTTCTATCTCTTGGGCTTGTCGCCATCCATGTCAGGTAGCCGGGAGATGCCATGGCGCTGAAAGCAGCGATGTAACGAAGATCGCCTCAGATGCGGGATCGACGGTTGCAAGGCGTAAAGACAATCATCCAAAAGCAACAAGGTATGACGAAGCAAGGCAACGCATGCGGCTTCTTCTTCGAGACCGAGCACCGTTGAACGAGGGTTCTTAGGCCCCATGGGGGCGTCTTCAACGGTCTTACGCTTCTTCCATTTGCAAACGGTCTTCGGATCGATGCCGTAACGCTTGCTTAACGTCGCGATCGAAGCTTGCGATCGCTGTATTTCCGCTCTGACTGCGTGCGTGGCCTTGGCGCCTGGGTGTAAAACTTGTCCCATAGGTTCCTCCGTGCTGAGGATCCGTATAAATCATTCCATTACATGATGGGACCAAACCCCTAGGGAAAAAACCCTGCCTACAATTTGCCTGAAATTATTTTGGCGCCGCTCAATCATTCCCTTTCGCCCTCAACCTCAGCAGGCAGCGACAAGCCGTCGTGGCGCGCCGCGGGTTCACAGCAATGAACGGCGCATGTCGCTCAACACCCCACCGAGATAAACCGTCATCCGTGCCGCCAGCGCCCCATCGATAACACGGTGATCATAGGAAAGCGACAGCGGCAACATCAATTTCGGCACAAATGCCTCACCATCCCAAAGCGGCTGCATGCTCGCCCGCGATACCCCGAGAATCGCCACTTCCGGGGCGTTGACGATCGGGGTGAAATAGCGGCCGCCGATACCGCCGAGGCTGGAAATGGTCATAGAAGCGCCGGACATGTCCCGCGGGCCGAGCTTGCCTTCGCGCGCCTTGGCGCTGATCGCCATCAGGTCTTCGGAGAGTTCGTAAATGCCTTTCCTGTCCACCTCGCGGATCACCGGCACGACGAGACCATTCGGGGTATCGACGGCAATCCCGATATGGGTGTATTTCTTCATGATCAGGTGTTTGCCGTCCCGGGAAAGCGAAGCGTTGAAACGGGGAAATTCCTGTAGACCGGTCGCCAGCGCCTTCATCAGAAAAGCGACCATCGTCACTTTGACGCCGCGTTTTTCCGCCTCCTTCTGCAAGGATTTGCGAAAGGCCTCCAATTCGGTGATATCGCACAGGTCATGTTGAGTGACGTGCGGAATATTCAGCCAGCAGCGCGTCATCGCCTCGCTGGTCAGGACGTTGATACGCGAGAGTTTCGCTTCTTCGACCGCACCGAACGCGCTGAAGTCAACCGCCGGAATCAGCGGAATGCCGCTTGCCGATCCCGCAGCGGCCGTCATGCTCTGTTTGACGAACGCTTTCACATCCTCGGCGAGAATACGTCCCTTGCGTCCGGTGCCGGTCACCTTGGCGAGATCCGCGCCGAGTTCACGGGCAAAACGACGCACCGAGGGACTGGCATAGGCCTTGTCGAAGGCTTTCTGGTCGATTGCCGTTTGCGCCGCTGCCGGCTGACTTGGCGCTTTGGCGGCCGGCACCGTGTTTTCCGTCCGCTCGACGGAACTGTCCCGAGAAGGTTTTTCCGCGCTTTTCTCGTCCGCCACCGCACCGTCGCGGTCGCCGTCGCCAAGCGCTATTTTACCGATCACCGTACCGGTCGAGACTTTATCGCCGACTTTGACCGTCAGTTCGATAATCTCGCCGCCTTGTTCGGCCGGCACTTCCATCGTCGCCTTATCCGATTCCAGGGTGATCAGGGCGTCGTTCTCGCCCACCGTATCACCGACGGCGACCGCCACTTCGATCACTTCGACCGCATCGAAATCGCCGATATCCGGTACCACAATCGCCTGTTCCCGTTCTGTGGAGGCGGAATCCGGTGCTGTCTTTTTTTCCGCCGCTTCGGCGCCTGGCGTGCCTCGATCGCACAGAGTGGCGATCAGATCGCCTTGTTTTACCTTGTCGCCGACCGCGATGCTTATGCTTTCCACCGTGCCGCCCTTGTCGGCCGGCACTTCCATCGCCGCCTTGTCCGATTCGAGCACCAAAACGGACTGATCGACGGCGACGGCATCTCCCGCCCGGATCAGAACTTCGACCACCTCGACCGCCTCGAAATCACCGATATCGGGAATGCGCAGTTCAATACTCATGACGTTCTCCGTTGTTCAGCGATAAAGCGGCAAGTCCACATCGACCGCCAGTTCGTATTTCGCAATCGCATCGGCGACTTTCTCCGCCTTCAGTTGCCCCGTATCGGCAAGCGATTTCAAAGCGGCGACGGTGACGTGATAGCGATCGACTTCGAAAAAGCGACGCAGCTTCTCGCGCGTATCGGAACGACCGAAGCCATCGGTGCCGAGCGCCACCATGTGGCGATTGTCCAGCAGGTAAGGGCGGATCTGCTCCGAATAGGCACGTACATAATCGGTTGCCACCACGATCGGCCCGTCGTTTCCCTCGAGTTGTCGACCGATAAACGATTTCTTCCGTTTTTCACGCGGATGCAGGCGGTTGTAACGTTCCACTTCCATTCCGTCGCGGGCGAGCAAGGTAAAACTCGGACAACTCCAAATATCGGCGCTCACCCCCCAGTCCTCTTCCAGCAAGCGTGCCGCTTCCACCACTTCATTCAAGATCGTACCGGAACCCATCAGTTGCACATGCCATTTGCCCGCTTTGCCGTGTTTACGTAAGCGATACATCCCTTTGAGAATCTCTTCTTCGACGCCGGCCGGCAAGGCCGGCTGCGGATAGTTTTCGTTCATCAACGTCACGTAGTAGAAAACGTCTTCTTGTTCTTGGTACATTCGCCGCAAACCGTCTTGAATGATGACCGCGACTTCATAGCCGTAGCTCGGATCATACGGAATACAATTCGGAATCAGCCCTGCCTGCACCATGCTGTGGCCATCTTCATGCTGTAAGCCTTCGCCGTTCAAAGTCGTGCGTCCGGCTGTGCCGCCAAGGAGAAAACCGCGCGTGCGCTGATCCCCCGCCGCCCAGGCGAAGTCGCCGAAGCGCTGGAAGCCGAACATCGAATAGTAAATGAAAAACGGCACCATCGGCAGGTCATGTACCGCATGGGCAGTCCCCGCGGCGATGAAATCACAGGCGCCACCCGCTTCACTGATGCCTTCCTGGATAATTTGCCCATCCTCGGATTCCTTGTAATACATCAACTGTCCCTTGTCCTCGGGGACATAGCGCTGGCCTTTCTGATTCCAGATACTATATTGGCGGAACATCCCTTCCATCCCGAAGGTACGCGATTCATCGGGCACGATCGGCACGATGTGGCGGCCGATTTCCTTGTCTTTCATCAGGACGTTGAGCACCCGCACGAAGGCCATCGTCGTGGAGATTTCCCGTCCCTCGCCGGAACCTTTCAGCACCGCGTCGAAAGCAGCGAGCGGCGGTATCTGCAATGCTTTGTATTCACCGCGTCGATGCGGCACATAACCGTTCAGTGCGCGACGGCGCTCGTGCAGGTACCGGTAGGCGGGACTGTCGCTGTCGAGTTGCAGATACTCCGCTTCTTCGACGCTTTCATCGCTGATATCGAGATGAAAGCGATCTCGATAACGCTTCAATTGTTCCACGGTCATCTTTTTCACATTATGGGCGATATTTTGTCCTGCGCCGAACCCCTCCATACCATAGCCTTTGATGGTTTGGGCGAGAATAACGGTCGGTTTTTCGCTGTACATGGCTTTGTGATAAGCGGCGAAAATTTTCTCCGGATCATGTCCCCCGCGTCGTAAGGCCCAGATTTCGTCGTCGCTCCAGTCGGCGACCATCGCCTTTAGTTCAGGGGTATTGAAGAAAAATTCGCGAACATAGGCGCCGTCACGAGATCTGATCGTTTGATAATCACCGTCGACACATTCCGTCATGCGTTTTTGCAGCAGGCCATCCCTGTCCTTAGCGAGCAGCTTGTCCCAACCACTGCCCCAAACCACCTTTATAACCTCCCAGTTGCAGCCACGGAATTCCGCTTCCAGTTCCTGGATAATCTTGCCGTTTCCGCGCACCGGACCATCGAGGCGCTGTAAGTTGCAGTTGATCACGAAGATGAGATTGTCGAGCTTTTCGCGACCGGCCATCGAAAGCGCGCCGCGCGATTCCGGTTCATCCATTTCGCCATCGCCACAAAAAGCCCATATTTTACGGTCACCGGGTTCAAGCAGACCACGATCTTCGAGATATTTCATAAAACGCGCCTGATAGATCGCCATCATCGGCCCCAGGCCCATGGAAACGGTGGGGAACTGCCAGAAGTTCGGCATCAACCAAGGATGAGGATAGGAAGACAGACCGTTACCGCCTGTTTCCTGACGAAAATGATCGAGTTGCTCGTCGCTCAGACGGCCCTCCAGATAGGCGCGGGCGTAAAAACCCGGTGCGGAATGCCCTTGAAAAAAAACGAGATCGCCGAGATGATCTTCCTGACCACGCCAAAAATGATTCTGACCGACTTCATACAAGGTGGCGGCGGAAGCGAAAGAACCGATATGACCGCCGACATTGGTATGCTTTCCGGCACGCACCACCATAGCCGCGGCATTCCAACGGATCATGCCGCGAATCTTGCGTTCAAGCTCAAGATCACCCGGATACGGTGGCTGCTCTTCCGCTTCGATGGTGTTGACGTACGGTGTCGTCGCGACACCTGTCAGGGGGCCGGCGAGATTGACATGCTGTCTGATCCGGTTGAGAAGAAAATTCGCGCGTTCATCGCCGTCGTGTTCGACAACATCGGCAATCGCCGCCAACCATTCTTCGGTTTCCTGTGGGTCGATATCAACTTGAATACGATCAGTCATTTGCCCCTCCCAGTTGCAAGTAAGCGCGAGGTGACCAAGTGACCAAACACCTTACCTACGCGAACATTTTCGCGGATTCTACCACGTTTCCAGTATAGACACATCCACCTGCGGGCGCTGCGGAAGAAGGGGAAAATCGGGCTGTAAACAACCGTCGAGACATAGGAAGGGGACTCGGCGAAGGCGACGCAGCCGCGCCAGGCAAAACCACGCCTGAGGAAAGACCGTGCCATACCGCACACTCCCCTGATCTCCCAATCCTCGCCGTTCTCCGCGCTTACGGCTTTACTGCGAAGGACAAGCGCTTTCCTCCCCGGGCACAGACAAGATCCCCCTATCGCTCGATCGAAAACGAACGGGGGAAACCCCCTCGGCAAGCTCTTTCATCGCATCATCCCCGGCCATGCAATTTGGCTTAAGAAAGCCTGGCAAAACCCCGTCACCGAGGACATCCCATCCGCGCGGATATCGACGCCGCCCGCCTTACACCGCTAAACATTATTTCTCCTACATCAGGCGATAACGGGCGATTTTATGACGATTCTCGGAAATAGTAACTTGTCCTTGCAAAAACGCTTGATAGGAGTCGACGATCCGTCTGGCGATAGCGCTTCGTGCGGCGTATTTTTGGAGGTATTTCTCCGTGTTCTCGCGGAACAGGCGTATCACTTCTTCGGGAAAATCCCTGATCTGCACGTGCTGCTTTTCGATCAACGTCCGGTAGGCGCGGGCGTTGTTACGATGGAAATCACTGATCATCTTTTCGTTCAGCGCGAGCGACATATTCGTCACCAGCGCTTGCAGATCTCGCGGCAACTTGGCGAAAGCTTCTGCATTGACGGTCAGTTCCACCATCGCCCCTGGCTCCTGCCAACCGTTGTAATAATACTTGCCGACCTTGTAAAGACCGAAAGCCTGATCATTCCAGGGTCCGACCCAGTCGGTGGCATCGATTACCCCGCTTTGCATGGCGGTGAATATTTCTCCGCCCGACAGGGAAACCGGCGTGGCGCCCGCCATACGATACACTTCACCGGCGATCCCCGGCATGCGAATCTTGAGTCCCTCGAGATCGGCGCGCGATCGGATTTCTTTGTTGAACCAGCCGCCCATCTGCGCGGTGGTGTTGCCGCCGAGAAACGGCAGGACGCCGAACGGCTCGTACAATTCGCCAAGCAACTCAAGGCCGCCGCCATCGAGCAGCCAGGACGTCATCTCATCGGCCATCATCCCGAACGGCACGGAAGTGAACAATTCCGCTTCGGGAATTTTTCCTTTCCAATAATAGGCGGCACCATGGCCCATTTCCGCCGTGCCCTCGCTGACCGCATTGAACACTTCGAACGGCGGCACCAGTTCGCCGGCGCCGTAAATCGTGATTTGCAGGCGTCCGCTCGAGGCATTTTCGATTTGTTGACAAAACCACTCCATCGAAGTGGCCAGCCCGGGAAAATTCTTCGGCCAGGACATCACAAGTTTCCAGTGAAAAGACGCTTCAGCGCCACGCGCGGCCTGCGTTACCCCCAATGCCAAAGCGCCGGCACCGCTGGCTTTCAGTAATTGACGACGTTTCATTGCATTTTCCTTGTTGTGTTCTCCAATATTTGTGAGAAATAGTGCCACAGTCTTTTCGCGATGTCATGTGATTTCCCCGTAGAAACAAGGTATTCTATGGGGGAACTCAGCCACGAACTCGCCCCATGTCTTTTCGCGTTTCTCTCCTTGCTTTCGCGTGCCTACCAATTTTGTCTTCGCGCCTTTCGGCGCATCCCCCGCCTGTGCCGGCGCAAAACCGCGAAGGCGGCATTACCTTGACTTCCATGAACGACGAGCACGAAAACGGCACTTCCAACACCATTCCATTCAAGGCGCTGGAAACCTTTGTCGATGTTTTCGACGCGATCAAACAGGACTACGTGGAGCCGGTGGGCAACGAAACCCTTATCGAGAACGCCATCCACGGCATGCTGGCACGGCTCGATCCGCATTCGGCCTATATGAACAAATCGGAATACCACACCTTCGAAAAACAGCGCGATGGCGATTACGCCGGCATTGGCGTGGTACTCGACATCAAATCCGGCTCGATTCGCGTCGTCTCCGCCATTTCCGATTCTCCGGCGGCGCGTGCCGGCATCAAAAGCGGCGACATCATCAGCCAAGTCGATGGACAAACCGTCGCCGAATTGAACCTCGCCGAGATCGACGAATTGTTCGCCGGCAAGGCCGGCAGCAAGGTCACGCTGCTGATCCAGCGCGGCACGGAGATGCTGGAGCTCGAACTGAGCCGCGAAATCATTCACACCAACAGCGTTTCCTCTCGGATGCTGACGCCGGATTTCGCTTACCTGCGCATCAGCCAGTTCCAGGAAGACACCGCCGAGGCGCTTGTCAAGGAAATCGAATCGCTGCGCGTGAAATACGCCATCACCGGCGCCATAATCGACCTGCGCGACAATCCCGGAGGGCTGCTCGAGAGCGCCGTCGATACCGTCGACTTGTTCCTCGATCGCGGCATTATCGTTTTCGTACGCGGGCGCAACGCGCAGGATCAGGAAATCTACCGCGCCAGCGACGGCGACATCCTAGCCGGTAAGTCGATCATCGTTCTCGTCAACGCGGGCAGCGCATCGGCAGCGGAGATTTTCGCCGCCGCGCTACAGGACAACCGTCGTGCCCTGATCGTCGGAGAACGTACCTTCGGCAAGGGCTCTGTACAGACAGTGAGCCCTCTTTATCACGGCGGCGCCATCAAACAAACCACGGCGCGCTACTACACCCCTTCCGGCGCTTCCATTCAGGCAATCGGCATCATCCCGCAGGTCAAGCTCTCACCCTTGCGCCTCGATCGCGCCGCCGGCACTCCTGAAGGACTCGCGGAAGCGAACCTGTCACATCATCTCGAAAACACCGGAGAATCCGCCCCTTCGCGACAAACCGACAAGGCCGGGCTGGCGGAAACGGACTTCCCGCTTTACGAAGCGCTCAACCTGTTGCAGGCAATGCGGATCGTGCAATCACCAAAGGAAGCGACGCGCCGAGAAAACGCCGGCAAAGCGAAAAACGCTCTTCCCTGACAAAAAAACACGGAAGCGAAAATAAGCGCTTTCGGGAACACCGCCCGGGCGCGGCCACTTCCTCCGACGAGCACGAAGGACAGCGATCAAATCGTCCCGCCAGGCAACATCGAAGCCGCCTTGATCAGCGCACCGAGCTTGTTCAGCGTTTCCTGCCATTCGCCGTCGGGGTCGCTGTCATGGACGATACCGCCGCCGGCCTGCACATACAAGCGTCCGGCCTTGATCACACCGGTGCGAATCGCGATCGCAAGATCCATGTCGCCGCGAAACGACCAATACCCCACCGCGCCACCGTAGACGCCGCGTCGTGACGTTTCGAGCTCGTCGATCACTTCCATCGCTCGTACCTTGGAGGCGCCGGTCAGGGTGCCGGCGGGGAACGTTGCCTTGAACACATCGAGGGCGTCGATATCGTCGCCCATCTCGCCTTCGACATTGGAGACTATATGCATCACATGCGAATAGCGTTCGACCGTCATTTTTTCGCTGATCCGGATCGTTCCCGGCGTACAGACCCGGCCGATGTCGTTGCGCCCCAGATCGATCAGCATGATATGCTCGGCGCGTTCCTTCTCGTCGCCGAGTAATTCCTTTTCCAGTCGCCTGTCTTCCTCTGCGCTGCCGCCGCGCCTGCGCGTGCCGGCGATCGGGCGCACCGTCACCTTGCGACCTTCGGCGCGGACGAGAATTTCCGGCGAAGAACCGATGATTTGGTGATCTCCCATATCAAGAAAATACATATACGGTGACGGATTGGTGATCCGCAGGGCGCGATAGAGGTCGAACGGGTCACGCGTGTAGGCGACGCTCATCCGCTGCGACGGCACGACTTGCATCACATCTCCGGCAATTATGTACGCCTTGATCTTGCGCACCGCCGCCTTGTAGCCTTTCTCACCCATTTCGTAACGCGCACGGAATTTTTCCGGTCGCGGCGGGCGCAACTCGAGCGGCGGCGCGGAAAAAGGCTGCGCGAGCCGAGCGACGATTTCCTCGACGCGTGCTTCGGCCCGCCTGTGCGCCTCGTCCTCGTTAAGCGGGACAAGCGATAAAATATTGGCCTCACCACGCAGATTGTCGAGCACCACCATCGCCTCGGAAACGAGAAACAGGATGTCGGGAAGCGCCAGCGGATCGTTTTTCGGACGCTCGGCAAGACACTTTTCGATATAGGCGATGCTGTCATAGCCAAAATAGCCGACCAGCCCGCCGGCAAACGGCAGATCTTCCGGAATATTGGCCACGCGACGGCGGCGATGGAAGCGTCTCAGCCATTCGAGCGGATTCTCGCGCGTCTCCTCGACCAAGCGATGCGACACGTAATGGCGTAGATTGCCATTTTTCGCCGCGATCCACTCGCCCGCCGGCAAGCCGACCACGGAAAAGCGCCCCCAGCGCTCTCCGCCCTCGATCGATTCGAGGAGATAACTTTGCCGCCCCGCACCGAGGCGCTGATAAATCGCGACCGGCGTCAACGTGTCGGCAAGCAGCTTGCGACGCAAGAGGGTATGCGTATAGCCCGCCTCGCGCAGGGCGGCGTGTTCCTGTTCAGTCATGGCGCACTTCCGCCAGCACGGCGCGCATTTTCGCGATTGCGGCGGCGTAATCGACTTGCTTGAAAATCGCCGAGCCGGCAACGAATGTATCGCCGCCGGCGCGGGCGATCGCGGCGATGTTCTCGGCTGTAATGCCACCATCGACGGCAAGACGGATCGTTCGTCCGGCGGCATCGATCCGCCGTCTCGCCTCGCGCAGTTTCACCAATGCCGCCGGAATGAACGCCTGTCCGCCAAATCCCGGATTGACCGACATGATCAGCACCATATCGACCTTGTCGAGGACATGATCAAGCCAGGCAAGCGGTGTCGCCGGATTGAACACCAGCCCCGCCTTGCAGCCGAGATCTGCGATCAACTGCAGGGAGCGATCGACGTGCAGACTCGCTTCGGGATGGAAGGAAATCCAGTTTGCACCAGCATTGGCGAACTGCGTGATCAAGGCATCGACCGGTTGCGCCATCAGATGCACATCGATCGGCGCCTCGATGCCGTAATCGACGAGCGCCTTGCACACCATCGCGCCGATGGTCAGATTCGGCACGTAATGATTGTCCATCACATCGAAATGGACGCTATTCGCGCCCGCCGCGAGAACGGCCTCCACCTCCTCGCCCAGACGCGCGAAGTCCGCGGATAAAATCGAAGGGGCAATCCACTCGGGCAACCGCGACATTTTGCCACCATCCTCAACTCGTTTAGAATGCCCCATTCTAGCATCGACGAAAACGATACGAGGACACTTTGGCTGCATGGTTGCGCGAATTTCGCGGGCATTTCTATCACTTCGCCGCAATCGCCTCGACGCAGACCTATCTGCTCAAGCATCGCGACAGTTCCCTGCCTCTTGTCTGTCTGACCGAGTCTCAACAGGCCGGCTATGGCCAGCGCGGGACGAAATGGATCTCTCCCCAAGGGGGATTGTTTGTCTCCATCCGCTATCCGTTCGCCTTTCCCGCCGCCACGCAACAGGGTCTTTCTCAATTCATCGCCCTGCAACTGGCCGTCTTGCTCGCGCGCGCAGGCAAGCCCGTCACGGTAAAATGGCCGAACGACCTGTTCCTCGGTGAACATAAGATGGGCGGAATTCTGGTTGACACCCTGGCCCGCGGCGAAGGCAGCACGGCGGTCGTCGGCGTTGGCCTGAATTTGCGCCGTCCCCCCCAAAGCCACATCGATTTCGCCTATTACGACGACTTCGCGGACGCGCCGCCGGCGTTTTCCGAGTTCATCGTCGTGTTGCTCGAGGCGCTCGAAAACTGGGGGGAACGTCCGTATCTGCCGGCCGATCACGGCTGGCGGCGTTACGATCGCCACTACCGTCACCGTTGCCTTTTACAGGGCCGGCCATCGGCGGCGACCCTGTGCGGGATCGACCAGAAGGGACGCTTGATCGCCAAGGACAAAGACGGACTGCATTTTCTCAGCAACACCAGAATCCTCAAATGTATCTCCTGATCGACGCCGGTAATTCGCGCCTGAAATGGTTGTTCGGCGATCGTTTGCCGGGCGTCGTCGAAACGCTGTCCTACCGCAGCGACTGGCGGCGGAAACTCCACCGCGCCTGGCATCTCCTGCCGCAACCCGACGCCGTCGCGCTGTCCAATGTCAAAGACCGGGAAATCGAAACTGTGATTGCCGCGTTCGCCGCAGAACTATGGCAAAAACCGCTCTGCTCGATTCTCCCGCCCCAACACACGGGCGCGAGGCTCACCCTCGCTTATGATGATCCGCAAACGCTTGGCAGCGATCGCTATCTGGCGATGCTCGGCGCACGCGATCTGAGCGATGATCCGCTCTGTGTGATCGGCTGCGGCACGGCGCTCACGGTCGATGTCGTCGATGGACAAGGAAAGCATCTCGGCGGATCGATCCTGCCGGGCATTCGCCTTGCCGAAAACGCGCTACTGCAAAACACCCACAGGCTTATCCCGATGCGCTGGACGCCCACTCTTCTCGGCACGGACACGGCAAGCTGCATCGGCGCCGGTATCCACCACGCGCTGCCGGGAGGGGTCGCGCACATCATCGACGCGCTGGAATCACGTCATGGCAATTCTTTCGAACGCATCGCCTTCGGTGGCGACGCGCAAATCCTTTTCGGTAAGAATTCGGCTTACCGCATCGAACCGGATCTGGTCTTCGCCGGCATGTTCGTCTCCCTCACGGAAGCGGCGCCAAAGCGATGAACAAGGCCTCGTACGCAGCGGGCGACGCATCGAACAAGCAGCGGGCCGCAACAAGCGCATCTTTCCACGGAGGAGACGCCCTTTTTCTCCCGCCGCCGTTCGTCGCCACCGGTAGGGGAAGCGGCTTGCCAGCATGGCAAATCCAGGCGAAGCGGGAGTGAAACGGAAGCGGAAGCGCCATCGCGTACGCGGCGCTTGGCGCATCCCCCTATTCGCCTTCAACTGTCTTGCCGTCGATCGCGAGCAGTTCGAAGGAAGCGGAGAACGTCCTGCGCGGGTAATCCGGCTTACGCGGATACGCGGGCGGTACACGCTTTTTCAGTTGCGCGGAAATCGCTTCCAGCGACCACAGGCGAAACCCGGGATGGGCGTCGATGCCGACATCGAGGGCGGCGCCCGGCAAGCGGATCGCGCCGTGGGTGTGACCATGCAGATGCCACGCCCCCCGCTGCGCGTCGCGCCATTGCGCAATCGGGTAATGGCAGAGAACGATCCGCTGTCTGCCGATGCGCATTTCATGGTACGGCTCGACGAAGGCAAACCGTTCGCACAGAGACCGATCGCGGATCAACGCGTCGTCGTGATTGCCATGGATCAGGCGGATTTCCCCATTCAACTCGGCAAGGAGGTGCGCGGTTTGTCGCCGTTCGCCGAAAGAGACATCGCCAAGGTGGTAGACGCGATCTTCTTTCGCCACCTGGCGATTCCAGATGGTGACGATCGCGCGGTTCATTTCCGCGGGCGAGATGAACGGACGTTGGCAAAATTCGAGGATGTTGCGGTGAAAAAAATGCGTGTCCGCGGTAAAAAAAGTCCGCATCGACTCACTCGATGAAAATCAGGCGGTATCCTATCACGTCGGATCGATATCGCCGTAAGGAATACGGGGTGGATTCTCGGTAACCGAACTCGACGGGCATCTATTTACGGAGCCGCCCCGGACTGTTCATCAATCTTAGCGCCCAGTAGATAAGAGCGCCGACGAGAAGAATCAGAAAACCGAACGCCTGCCACAAAGGGACATCGGAAATCCCGAGAAAACCGTAGCGGAAACCATTGACCATATACAGGATGGGATTGAGTTTCGATACGTACTGCCAGAAACTCGGCAGCATGGTGATGGTATAGAACACGCCGCCGAGATAGGTAAGCGGGGTGAGCACGAAGGTCGGGACCAGCGCCGCATCGTCGAAGCTGCGCGCGTAACCACCGTTGATGAATCCGCCGAGGGCGAAGACGATCGAGGTCAACAGCAGCATGGCGATCATCACCGCCACATTTTCCAGATGGATGACGGTGAAAAACATCGCGACAATCGTCACCAGCATCCAGACAATGAGACTGCGTAACACCCCACCGCACAGGTAACCGGTAAGAATCAACCAGTCCGGCATCGGAGAAATCAGCATTTCCTCGATCGAGTTATTGAAACGGGCGCCGTAAAACGAAGAGACCACGTTGCCGTAACTGTTGTTGATCACCGCCATCATGATCAGCCCCGGGGCGATGTAGCTGGCATAATCGAAGCCTTCGAACGGGCCGATTCTCGTTCCGATCAAGCGCCCGAAAATGAGAAAATACAGTACGGTGGTCATAACCGAGGGCAGAAGTGTTTGCGTCCACAAACGCATAAAGCGGTGAATTTCCTTGTATAGTAGGGTCAAAAAAGCGTTGAACATTCCAGTCATCCCATGAAGAACCCGCGTAGCTTATCATGTCCCCTTCGCCTGAACCGAGAACCCGAAATGACCGTTTTCACCCCCTGTGACAAGATGCTTTCCCTGCGCGAGGAAATCGACGCGTTCGACCAGCGTCTTGCCGCCATGCTCTGCGAACGGTTACAACTGATCCACCGCGCCGCGCCGTTGAAACCGACTCGTGACGATGTCCGCCTCAAGGGGCGTATCGAAGAAATTATCGAAAAAGTGCGCCCCGTCGCCGACCGTTACGGCATCGAGGGCGATTATCTGGAAAACGTCTTTCGTTTTCTGATCGAGCAATCGATCAAGAGCGAGGAACGGCAATGGGACAGACTCCATGCCAAGCCAACGCAGTGAGCGGCCGTGCAAGGGCGTTGCGAAAACGACCATACGGGAAAAAACAACATAAAAGCGGAAATTTTCCACAATAAGGGCAACCGTTTATAATAGGATGTCCGCTGCCAGGTGATTATTGTTATGTCCGTTGTCGTGCTGCTGACGATTCCTTTGTTGCTGATGATTCTGATCGCAGATATTGTCACCCCGAGCATCGCTTTTTTTACCGTTGCCTGTTTGTTCAATTTGCTGGGCATCATCGACACCGCCAAGCTGCTGCGCAGTTTCGCCAATCCAACGCTGATGACGCTGATCGTCCTTCTCCTCGTTTCCGTGGCCATCGAAAGAACCACTCTGATCCGTCAGGCCGCGAAAAAATTGATCACCCGCCAGGAAAACACTTCCCTTCTGCGTCTTGTCAGTCTCAGTGCCGTGTTATCGGCATTTATCAACAACACCGCCGTGGTCTCCGCCTTTCTCTCGGCCGTCGCGCGACAAAAACGGATCAATCCCTCGCGCCTGCTGATCCCGTTATCCTACGCTTCGATGCTTGGCGGCGTCGTCACCCTGATCGGCACGTCCACCAATCTCATCGTCAATTCCTTCGTGGTCGCCGCCGGACATGAACCGATCCATATGTTCAGCTTTGCCTACATCGGCATTCCCATCGCCCTGCTCTGCCTTCCCCTGCTGATTTTTCTCGGCAAACGCCTGCCAGAACGCGCCGTCAGCAAAATCGGCGTGGACAAAACCTATTTTCTCAGCGCCTTGGTCAAACCCGGCTGCGAACTGATCGGCAAAACCGTGCGCGAGAATGGCTTGCTCGAACTCAATGCCTTGTCCCTGCTCGAAATCGAACGCGAAGGTCGGCTGATCAGTTCGGTCGGTTCCGGGGAAATCATCAAGGAAGGAGACTTGCTCGTCTTTACCGGCTCCGTCGATCAAGTCAGCGCCCTCAATCAGTTCACCAACCTCGACATCCACGGTGAGAAAATCGACGATCTGCTCTCCAGCAATCTGATCGAGGTCGTCATCGCCAAGGAAGCGGACATCGTCAACCGCAGCATCCGGCGAATCGATTTCCGCAGTATGTTCGATGCCGGCGTCGTCGGCATTCGCCGTCACGGTAGACGCCTGCGTGGGCAGCTAGACGCGATTCGCCTGAAAATCGGCGATAACCTCATCCTTGCCGCCGGAGCCGATTTTCACCAACACACGCTCGTCGATAAAAATTTTCACTTGCTCGATCAACGTGATCGCGCGCCGGGACTGAACCGGCGGAAAAGCCTTTTCGTCATAAGCGGTTTTATCACCGCCATCCTTGCCGCCACGTTCGGGATCATTTCATTGTTCAACGCGCTGATCCTGCTTCTCGGCGCCCTGCTGGTGACGAGATGTCTTACGACCGAAGATCTGAAAAATCGCTTTCCGTTCGATCTGTTGATCGTCATCGGTTCATCGCTTGCCATCTCCGAGGCGATGATGCACTCGGGCGCGGCCGATATCATCGGAGAAAGCATGAAATCGGTGTTCCTGCAAAGTGGTGTATACGGCGCCATGATCGGCGTCTTCCTCATGACCGTCCTGCTTACCGAAACCGTTACCAACAACGCCGCCGCCGCGATCGCCGTCCCCATCGCCATTTCCACGGCCGAAGCCTATCACGTCGATATCATGCCATTTATCATGTGTGTCGCTTATGGTGCCAGCGCTTGCTTTCTCATGCCCTTCGGCTATCAGACGCATCTTATGGTGTTCTCCCCGGGCAACTACAAAGTCAAGGACTTTGTCCAGACAGGCGCACCGATCACGATCATCTACTGCCTGCTCGTCGTGATTCTCGTGCCGATGGTTTTCCCTTTTCGATAATACCTTATCAAAAGCGGTAAGGAAAAGGTAAAATGCCACCTCAATGTAACCGATAGCAAATCTCCAACCCAGAAATGTATAACTCGACAGCTACTGAAAAGCGTATGTATCAAACATCACCGCTTCAAGGCGCGTGGGATGATATCCGATCGGGCGTGGGCAATTCCCCCCTATGGATAGCGCTTGCCACTCAAGACGTCAGACTGAAATATCGGCGTTCCACCCTCGGGCCTTTCTGGATCACCCTGTCTATGGGGGTCACGATTTCCGCCATGGGGCCTCTTTACGGGGTATTGTTCGGCGTCGATCTCACGAGTTTTCTTCCACATTTGGCGCTGGGGCTCATTTTTTGGGCGTTCATTGCCGGTTCGACGATAGAATATTGCGAATCGTTCACTTCCAGCGAGAATTTTCTCAAGCAATCCTATCTCCCGTTCAGCACATTCGTGTTGCGGGTGTTTTATCGCCAATTTCTCATTCTCCTGCACAATCTGCTGATCTATCCGGTTCTGCTTTTGCTCTTGCCCATCCCCATCGACTGGAACACCTTGTCTATATTCCCTGGAATGATCCTGGTTTCGCTGAATGTGCTTTGGATGGGCTTGCTGGTCGCTATTTTCTGCACCCGATTTCGTGACATGCAGCCGATCATCCAAAGTCTTGTCACCCTGCTGTTTTTCGTGACGCCGATCATCTGGAAAAAAGAACAGTTGCCGCCGGCACGGGCGCATTACGCGACGATGAATCCGTACACCGCCCTGCTCGACCTTCTCCGCGATCCTTTGCTTGGAAAAGCGCCGCAGACGCAGGATTGGCTTATCGCCCTTCTCCTGCTCGCGAGCGGCATCGCCCTCACTTTGCCGGTTTTCGTCATGACACGCCGTAAACTCACGTATTGGCTGTAAGCATGCATCTCTCGTTAACGAACATCTCGGTGACCTTTCCGATATTCGATGTCAAGCAGCGCTCGTTCAAAAAAACCTTGCTCCATGCCGCCACAGGAGGGAAGCTAGGAAGCCTGAAAAACGGCGTTACCACTGTACAAGCGTTGAAAAACATCAGTTTGGAAGCGAAAGAAGGCGAACGGCTCGCCCTTATCGGGCACAATGGCTCTGGAAAAACCACGCTACTGCGCGTACTTGCCGGCGTGTATTATCCGACGAAAGGAAAAATCGCCGTACAGGGAAAGATAACCAGCCTGCTCGATACCATGCTCGGCATGGATGGAGAATCCACGGGCCTGGAAAATATCCGTATGCGTGGCCTTTTGTTAGGCATACATCCGAAAAAAAGAGCGGCCATCGTGGACGAGATCATCGTGTTCAGTGAACTCGGAGAATTCATCAACTTGCCGGTGCGTACCTACTCGAGTGGCATGGTCTTGCGTCTCGCTTTTGCCATCACCACCTGCGTGCAACCGGAAATTCTGTTAATGGATGAATGGATCAGCGTGGGCGACGAAGATTTTCGTAAGAAAGCGGAAAAACGCCTGATGAAATTCATCGATTCCGCGGGAATACTGGTCTTAGCCACGCATGATCATGAACTGGCGAAAAGATTGTGCTCGCGACGGGTTTACCTACAGCATGGAAAGATAACAAACGGCTTTTCCTAGATAGTGTAGTCACGAGATTTCAGCTCACAGTGCAATACACCGTATGGGGCTATCCCAGTTAATTAGTTAAGATATTTGGCAATCCATGGTTTTAGTTGCTGTCATTGTGTTAGTGGGTCCGGGTTGTTAAAACGCCACTCGCACTCTTTCAAAAATAGCCCAAAATGCTGCCGTGGGACACCGTTAAATTTACGCATGTGCCGCTTGGCTTGGTTCCAGAAGTTCTCAATACCGTTGATATGATTATGCCTGTCAGCAAACAGCTGGGAATGGTTGATGCGGTAGTGTTTAAAGCCTGAAACATCCAGCACATTATAGCCACGCCAGCAGTCGCAATAGACGATACTATCAGGCACAACTTTACGTACAATAAGAGGCGGTAACGTGTCTGATGAAGCATCAGGAATAATCTTTGTATAGGCCTGTCCGCCGCCCTTTAGCAGGCCAAATACGGGCACCTTGCCTGCCGCACCACGGCCTCGTTTACCTTTGCGCCGCCCGCCAAAATAGCTCTCGTCGACTTCTATCTCACCACCCAACACTTCCTCCTCTTTGCTGGCAAGCTCATATGTAATCACCTCGCGCAGACGGTGATAATAGTAGGCTGCTGTCTTCCGATTTACACCCGCCAATGCGCCAGCAACACGAGCCGTCGTCCCAGCCACAAAATGCTCTACCAGCTTCTCTTGCTTACACTTACTTCATCGGCTCTTCCCCATACCCATTTATAACACCCATCAGCATTATCTGGGACAGCCCCCACCGTATTTGTACGGCGGCCAGGAACGATGCCGTATTTTTGGCATAGCACGTCGCTATACCTCGCCAACGTTTCAGGTGCAAAAAAGCATTCTCAACCAAGTGACGTCATCGATACAAGTCTTTATCATCCTCGCGTTTCGCGATACGGTTGCTCTTCGCCGGAATCATAGGCTCCATGCCCTGTGAAAGCGCTTGCTCGATGAGCTCGTTGCTATCGTAACCTTTATCAGCCAACAAATACTCCGCCGTCAATCCCTCTATCAAGAGGCTGGCTTGAGTGCAATCTGCCGTTGTCCCTTCTGTAACAACAACCCTGACCGGCAGACCATGCGCACCCATGGCCAGATGCAATTTTGTGTCGAGGCCCCTGTTGTACGACTCATGTCTTGATTGCCCCCTACCGCACCCGCCGCATGAGGATCCACCTTGCAATGACTGGCGTCGATCATCAGCCATTCGTAATCTGGCTCATCGATCGATATCTCCATCGATCTTTCCCATACCCCTTTGTCACGCCATCGAATAAAACGACGATGGACGTTACTCCAGGGGCCATAGTCAGGGGGTAAATCTCGCCACGGTGCGCCCGTACGCATGATCCAGAAAACGGCATCGATAAACAGGCGATTGTCTCGTGCCCCCCAAGCCCCTTAACGACCGGGTAAATGGGATTCCAATAGCACCCAAAACCTATCTGAAATATCATGCCGGCGATGTGCTGCCATTGACTTTGCTCCTATAACGGAGAAAAGGCCATTTTACATTAAGATATCTCGTGACTACACTATCTAGTCATATGGAACTGAAAATCGCTTCATAAATTGATTGAGGAGACATAGACTCTTGGACGTTTGACTATCCCGGAGGGTGTTTTATGCCAAGCAGAAAGGGGCGGCCATCACCGCCATTGGTTTTGAGTTCTGAGGAGCGTGACTACCTTGAGCGTCAGGTTCGGCGACACCGGGCTCCCCGTTCTTTTTCCGATCGATACCGGATGGTCCTGCGTTGCGCCGACGGGCTTTCGAGCAAGGAGGTTGGAGCCGAGCTCGGATTTCACGAGCACACGGTGGGCAAGTGGCGGCGGCGGTTCGTCAAGGATCGTGTGGACGGCCTTCTCGATGAGGCACGCCCCGGCCGCCCGCGCACAGTTGAAGACGATCAGGTCGCGGCGGTCATTGAACGGACATTGCACAGCAAGCCCCGTGACGCCACCCATTGGTCCATCCGTTCGATGGCGAAGGAAACAGGCCTGTCACACACGACGATCCGCCGCATTTGGAATGCCTTTGGCCTCCAACCCCATCGCAGCGATACCTTCAAACTGTCCAGTGACCCTTTGTTCGTCGAGAAGGTTCGCGATATCGTCGGCCTCTATTTCTCGCCGCCCAACCGGGCCTTGGTGTTGTCCGTTGACGAGAAGAGCCAGATCCAGGCATTGGACCGCTCCCAACCCATTCTGCCAATGGCCCCCGGCATCCCCGAACGGCAGACCCACGATTATGTGCGTCATGGCACGACATCGCTGTTCGCGGCTCTCGACGTGGCCAGCGGCTTTGTGATCGGGAAATGCTACAAGCGCCACAGGGCCAAAGAGTTTCTGTCCTTTCTGAAGGAAATCGACGCCAATATGCCCGATGATCTGGATATCCATATCATCATGGACAATTACGCCACCCACAAAACCAAGGAGGTCAAAGCGTGGCTCGCCCGCCGACCGCGCTACCACCTCCACTTCACCCCCACATCGGCATCATCGATCAATCAGGTCGAGCGTTGGTTTGCCGAACTCACCCGCAAACAGTTACAGCGGGGAGCGCATACCTCTGTCAAATCCCTGGAAGCCGATATCACCAAATTCATTCAGTGCCACAACGAGAACCCAAAGCCTTTCAAATGGACGAAATCTGCTGATGAAATCCTGGCCTCCGTCAGGCGCTTTTGCCAACGTGCTGATCAAACATTATGCGGCGAACTTTAGATTCAGGTGACTAGCTTTTTGGTCCCATTATGTAATGGAATGATTTATACGGATCCTCAGCACGGAGGAAGTTATGGGACAATTTGTACACGCAAGCGCCAAGACCACGCACGCAGTCAGAGCGGAAATACAGCGATCGCAAGCTTCGATCGCGACGTTAAGCAAGCGTTATGATATTGATTCGAAGACCGTTTAAAGCGTAAGACCATTGAAGACGCCCCATGGATCCAGGAACCCCCGTTCAACGGTGCTCAGTCTCGAAGAGGAAGCTGCATGCGTTGCCTTCCATCGTCATACCTTGTTGCCTTTGGATGATTGCCTGTACACTTTGCAAGGCCGTATTGCGTACTTGACCCGTTCTTCCTTACACCGTTGATTTCAGCGTCATGGCATTTCGCGCCGTCCGCCTTAAGGCGACGGAAAAGCAAGAAGCCGTTCAAGAATTATCCGATAGGCTATTTCACAGAAGAAGGAAAACGCGACCTTTTCATTGCCATAGACCGGACGTCGAAATTCCTCTTTTATGAACTTCATGACCGTCAGAACAAAAGCATTGCCGCCGGTTTTTTACGTCACCTGCTCGACGCTGTCCCGACAAAATTCATACCGTTGTGACCGACAACGGCTTCAATTGACCAACCAGGAACGCCGAAAATATGCCTTACCTCATCTTTTCGATCGCCTATGCGAGGCGTTCGATATCGACCATCGCCTGACAAAAATCAATCCTCTCTGGAGGGAGAATGAACAGCTTGAGCGGATGAACCGGACGCTCAAGAAAGCAACGGTTAAACGCGATCACGATCCAAATCACCAGCGACCGCACGACCCACCTGCGGGTATTTGTCACAGCCTATAATTTTGCGAAACGGCTAAAAACGTTGCGAGGTCCGACCCCATACGAATACGTTTTTAAGGTCTGGACAAAAGAACCGGAAAGATTCAAAATCAATCCCTTCTATCACAATCTGGGACCTAACACCGAATGTGTTTCGCCATGTCGCCATCGTTGATCAGTGGCGGAAATGGCGCATGCCGGTGAATATCATTGCGATACCGTGTTCGTCGGCCGCCGCGGTGACTTCCGGGTCACGGATCGATCCCCCCGGCTGGATGATCGCGGTCACGCCGGCGGCGGCGGCGGCGTCGACGCCGTCGCGGAACGGAAAAAAGGCATCGCTCGCGAGCGCCGCCCCGCCGCTGTCGAGTCCTTGGTCGGCGGCTTTCCAAACGGCGATGCGCGAGGCGTAGACACGGCTCGTCTGCCCGGCGCCGATCCCGATCGTCGCCTGATCCTTGGCGAGAACGATGGCGTTGGATTTCACCGCCTGCACCACCCGCCAGGCAAACAGGAGGTCCCGGATTTCCTCATGGGTCGGTTCGCGTTCGCTGACGACGTTGAGATCGTTCTCGGCGATCGTCGTCGTATCCCTGTCTTGTACGAGAAGGCCGCCATGAATGCTTTGAATGTGCCACTCTTTCTCTTGATGGCCGTCACTTTTGATGACAAGCACGCGCAATTTGGGTTTTTCTTTCAGTACGTGCAGCGCCTCCGTGCTGAAAGAAGGGGCAAGCACGACTTCGACGAACTGGCGGCGAATGATTTCCCGAGCGGTTTCTTTGTCCAGACCACGGTTGAAAGCGATGATGCCGCCGAAAGCGGAGCTCGGATCGGTGCGGTGGGCGCGCTTGTAGGCCTGTAAGGGGTTTTCTCCGAGCGCGACGCCGCAAGGATTGGCGTGCTTGACGATCACGCAGGCCGCTTCTTCGCGCAAGCACATCACCGCGCGCAGGGCGGCGTCGGCGTCGGCAAGGTTGTTGTAAGAAAGGCTTTTGCCCTGATTCTGTGTGGCGCCGGCGACGCTGTTTCCGGGGAGTCGCCTGGATCGGTAAAAGGCGGCGCGCTGATGGGGGTTCTCCCCGTAGCGCAGGGTTGCGGCGAGACGGTAATCGAGGGGAAGCTCTTCGGGAAATCCCTCGTTCGACTCTCCGTAGCGCCGAGCGAGGTAGGCGGCGATCGTGCCATCGTATTCCGCGGTGTGGCGAAAGGCCTTGATGGCGAGGTGGCGGCGCAGCGCCGCTTCGATACCGTCGCTTGCGATGGCCTGAACGACTTGCGCGTAGTCCGCCGGATCGACGACGACCGCGACGTCGCGATGGTTTTTAGCAGCGGAACGCAGCATCGCGGGGCCACCAATGTCGATGTTGTCGATGGCCTCGGTAACGGTGACTCCTTCTCTGGCGATGGTTTGCTGGAATGGATACAGATTGACCACCACCAGATCGATCGGCACGATGTCGCTTTCGCGCATGACGGCTTCGTCTCTGCCGCGGCGGGCGAGAATGCCGCCATGAATTTTAGGATGCAGGGTCTTGACACGTCCCGCCATGATTTCCGCGCATCCGGTGTGCTCGCTGATTTCCTTTACAGCGACGCCGGCTTTGCGCAACGCTTTGGCAGTGCCTCCGGTAGAGAGGATTTCGATGCCTTGCGCGGCCAGTTGCCGGGCGAAAGCGGTAATGCCGCTCTTGTCCGAAACGCTGAGCAGCGCATGGCGGGGAAAGAGGCGGGTGTCCTGTGGCATCGAGAGTTCTCCTGGTAAAAACGTTATGATACTCGATTGCCATGGCAGCGCCCAGTACGGTCAAGCCTGTTGCGGATGCGGAAAAAAGGCGTTCACTGGATAAATATAACTGTTTTTTAATCTTTTTCCGGGAAGGGGATTTTTAGAATGATCCGATGCAATCAACCGTCAAGAACCTAATTTTGCGATGTCGTTTTCTGCTCGCTGTAACAGCCCTCTGGCTGTCCCTCCGCCTCTTTGCCGCCCAGTGCCCGGTCGATCCGCTCGCGCACTACACCCGCCTCGGTGGCGATCCTGACGATCCGCGCCTGCATGTTCAATCCAATGTCTCGCAAGGAACTTTCGACCGTTCCGATTTTAGCGGTTCGGTGGCAATTCGTTGGGCGGACAAACACCTGTTCGCCCCCGAAGTCACCTATCTGCGCGGCGAAAATCTGCTTGAGGCCAGGCAGTGGGTGACGGTGGGAATGACGGATTCGGCGTTGCGCGGGGAAAGGGCAAGCTACCGTATTGCCGACAATGTCGTCGATTTCACCGAGGTGGATTATTACTTGGTCGGCAAAACCGGTGGCGCCAACGGTCGTGCCGATCGGCTGACCTTTGACCGCGAAACCGGCATCGATACATTCGAAAACGTCAGCTATACGACCTGCGCGCGCGACAGCCCTTTCTGGCACATAAAGGCACGCGCCATGACCCTTGATCATAACGAAAATCACGGCATCGCCCGCGACATGACCCTGCGCATCGGCGACACGCCGGTTTTCTGGCTGCCGTATTTCCGTTTTCCTTTGAACGACGAGCGCGCGAGCGGTTTTTTGACACCGACCGTCGCCAGTTCCAGCACCCGGGGAGCTGAATTTGTCCTTCCGTATTACTGGAACATCGCGCCGAATCAGGACGCCACATTCACTTCCCATCCGATGAGTCGCCGTGGCTTCCTGTTCGAGGGGGAATACCGCTATTTGGGGGAAAGCCAGCGTGGCCGGATCGATGCGGCGTGGTTGCCCTCGGACAGCCACCATGACGGTGATTCACGCTGGCGCGTCGACTTCGAGCACACTTATCGTTTCAATCCACGCTGGCACACTCGGATCGATTATCAGACCGTCTCGGATATCGGTTATCTCAATGATATGAATAGCGGTTTGGGTCTTTATGAAGCCTGGTATCTTGATCGTCATGCGGCGCTTTACGGCAGGAATGGCTGGGGTGATGTGATGTTCAAGGTGCAGGATTACGAACGCGTCAGCGCCCATGTTAAAGTTAAGGAAAAAGCGCGTCCGTACAGCAGACTGCCGCAGTTTACTTATCATAAAACCTGGCGGGCCGATGGCTTCACTTTTGTCCTCGACAGTGAGGCGGTGCGCTTTGTCAAGGAGAATTTCGGCGACACTTGGCGCTACCACACCAATTCCGCGCTCGCTTACCGTAATTCCGCCGCTTTCGGTTTCATCGAGCCGAAAATCAGTCTTGATCTGACCCATTATGATTTAGCGGAAAACACTACATCCAACAGCGACCATGAAAACCGCATGTTGCCCACTTTCAGTCTCGACAGCGGACTGGTTTTCGAACGCGCAATCGGCCTTGGCGGCGAACGCTATATTCAGACGCTGGAACCGCGTTTTTTCTATCTGTACACGCCTTATCACGACCAAAGCGATATCCCGCTTTTCGATACTTCTTCCAAGAGTAAGTCCTGGAACTGGTTGTTCTCCAGAAACCGCTTCACCGGCAAGGATCGTATCGGCGATACCAAGCAGTTGACCACGGCGCTGACCAGCCGTTTCTACCGCGCGAGCGACGGGCAGGAAAAAGGGCGGCTTTCCTTCGGACAGATTCAATACTTCCGCAAGCGCAAGATCGGCTTGGACGTCGAGGTAAGCGATGCCACGAGCCACTCGGTTCTGGTCAGCGAAGGTGAGTACAAAATCGATCGTCACTGGCAACTGTACGGCCTGTCGTTCTGGGATTCGAACAAACGGCGTAATAAGCGTGATATCGTCGATCTGCGTTATCATCTCAATGCCGATCGTTATGTCGGCATCGGGCATCGCTACAATCAGGAAGATTACGATCAGGTATCGATCGGCGGCGGTTGGCGGATCGATTCAGATTGGCGGATTTTCGCCCGCTATGACTATTCGCTGCGCCATCATCGCGATTTCAACACCCTGTTCGGGGTAGAATACAACGATTGCTGCTGGGCATGGCGGCTGGTGGGCAGACGTTACCGCCATCATCCCGACGCCGAAAAAGCGAGCAATGACGTATACTTGGAATTTATTTTCAAGGGACTCGGCAATATAGGCAGTTCCACCCGAAAGGTGCTCTCCGACGCCTTGCCGTCGTTCCACCCATTACCTCAGGAGAAGACGTTTTGAGTAGATATCGTGGTTTTTTGTTCCTGCCTTTGTTGTGGAGTCTGTCGGCGATGGCGCTGACTTTTGGCCCCGCCGGGCAATCTTCCCTTCTGCCCGTGGATGAAATCGCCCTGGTCGTCAATCGTGAGGCGGTGAGCCGCAGGCAATTGCAACGCGAATTAGCCGCCGCGCGCGCGGAATTGCCGCCAAACGCGCATATTCCGGCCGCGCAGGAACAAGAGATTCTCCTCGAACGGGTCATCAACCAACACCTGATTCATCAACTTCTGGAAAGAGCGGCTTTGACCCTTACCGAGGCGGAAATCGACAAGGGCGTTGTGCAAATCGCGCAGCAAAACGAGATCAGCGTCGCCCAATTGTTCGCCCAGGTCAAGCAGGATACCGGCATGTACGAACAGGAGTATCGCCAAATTGTCGCCGAACAAATCGTGCAAAGCCAACTCAAACAACTTACCGTCGGGCGGAATATTCGCGTCTCCCAGAACGAAATTGACGGCCAAGTCGCGCAGATCGCCCGCGAACGCGGCGCCACCATTTATTTGCAGGATCTGTTGTTGCCCCTTCCCGACGGTACGCCGGAGAAGCGCGGTCAGCGCTACGACGAACAGATCACCGCCGTTGCAGCGGCGCTTGAGGAAAACAACGCCGATCTCGCCGTTGTCGCGCAAGTTGTGCCGGACACGTATTTCCGTGACCTGGGCGATGTCAATATCGGCCGAATTCCGCCGCGTTTTTCGCGTGCCGTCGCCAATTTGAGCGCCGGAAGCATTGTCGATGCCCCGGTGATTGACAGCGACGGGATGCATTTTCTCAAAGTCGTGTCGAAAACCGGCGGCAGCGGCGAAGGTTATGTGGTGATACAAGCGAAATTGCGCCATATTCTGATGCGCCGTGATTCCCCGACGCCCGCCGCAGCGAAACTGCGTATCGACACCCTGTCGCGACAATTGCAAACGGGCGCGGATTTCGCCACATTGGCTCGCCGCTATTCCCAGGATCCCGCCTCTTCGGCGAAGGGAGGGGAGTTGGGCTGGCTCAGTGTCGATCAGGTCGCGCCTCGTTTCGCCGACATGATGACGAAGATCCCCCTGAACCAGATCAGCGAACCGTTCGAGTCCGTTTTCGGCTGGCATATCATTCAGGTGGACGCGCGCCGCGAGGTCGATCGCAGCGAAGAAAAGATTCGCGAGCGCATCCGCAACGTGCTCTATGAAGCGGCATTGGAACAAGCCTGGCAGCAAAAATTGGCGGAACTCCGCCAGGCGGCCTATATCAGCATCCGCTGAGATGGGGGAAATCCGCGCGATCAAACATCTCGGCCAGCATTTTCTCCGTGATCGCGAAGTTATCTCGCGCATGGTCGCCGCCATCACGCCGCGGGCGGGCGATCGTATCGTCGAAATCGGTCCCGGGCTTGGCGCCCTTACTTTGCCGGTGCTCGCAGCCTGCCGCGAAATGACGGCGATCGAACGCGATCGGCGCCTGCTTACGCCGCTTGCGAAAAAAGCGCGAACGGTGGGGGCGCTTACGATCCGTCATGCCGATGTTCTCGAAGTCGGATTGGGCGATCTCGTCGCCGCGCCAATTCGCCTGATCGGTAATCTGCCGTATTATCTTTCTTCAGCGATTCTTTTTCATTGTCTCGGCGAGCACGGGGGGATTCGTGACATGCATTTCCTGCTGCAAAAAGAAGTGGTCGATCGCATGGTGGCGGCGCCGGGCGGTAAAACCTACGGGCGCCTCAGCCTGATGTGCCAGCTCTATTGCCAAGCCGAGGCGCTGTTCGATGTCGCGCCCGCGGCCTTCGATCCGCCACCCAAGGTAGATTCGACGTTCGTGCGCTTATGGCCGAGAAAGTCGCCGGCCTTTCCGTTGCAGCGTGTGGCGTATTTCGATCGCGTCGTGCGCGCGGCGTTCGGACAACGGCGCAAGATGCTGCGTAAATCGCTTTCCCCGTGGTTCGATGAGGTGCAACTGAGAGCGCTCAAGATCCCCGCGAACAGCCGCCCGGAAACGCTCGATGGCGCGGCATTCGCGCGCCTTGCCAATGCGCTTTACGCACGTGAGGCGGGCGATGACTGAGCGTGTCGTCCTCACCGGACACAGCGGCGGACTAGGCGCCGCGCTCGCGGAGTGTTGGCTGGCAAGCGGCGCGGCGGTGCTCGGCCTCTCGCGCCGGAAAAATGCCTCGTTACATGGCCAGTATCGCGAAACCTTTCGGGAAGTATCGCTTGATCTCGCCGATCCGGTCGCGCTTGCCGATTGGCTGCGCGGGCCAGCTTTGGCGGCGTTTTGCCATGGGGGCGAACGCGTCTGGCTTTTCAATAACGCCGCGACAGTGGCGCCGGGGAAAGTTGTCGGAGAACAAAAGAGGGAACAGATCACGCGAGCGGTCAACCTCAATGTCAGTACCCCTTTGCTGCTGACCGAAGCGCTATTTTCTGCCAGCGACGAGAAGACACGGCTGCGGGTGGTGCATATCGGCAGCGGTGCCGGACGCGGGAAGCACTATGCCGGCTGGAGTTGTTACAGCGCGACCAAAGCGGCGCTCGATCAACACGCCCGGGTGGCGGCCGCCGAAGGCAATGCCCGTTTGCGCATCGTCAGTCTCTCCCCCGGTATCGTCGATACCGCCATGCAACGGGCGATTCGGGAAAATCAGGATTTTCCGCTGTGGCGGCGCTTTGCCGCATTGAAGAAAAACGGTGCCTTGCAATCTGCCAAGGAAACCGCGGAAAAAATCTTCGCCTATTGCCACAGCGAAGCCTTCGCTGAACAGGCGCTCGCCGATATCCGCGCGTTGTGATTTTGGCGTCGTCGATGGGTTTTGCGCTGCCGAATTCGGTTTGATTAGACGTCAGGTGCGGCGTGCTTCTGAACCATCTTCTTTCGTTGTCGGAGAATATAGCTAAAACACTATAAATAGATTATATTTATCGCATGACTTATCCATTGAAATTCCGTCAAAAGGTTCTGGAGATACGTGAGCGCGAAGGGCTGATGATCGCCCAGGTTGCCGCGCGCTTTGACGTCGGCGTTGTCTCGGTTGTCCGTTAGCTTGAATCGCCCGTTCCCAAGGCCACACGCGACAAGAAAGCCACCAAAATCGACAGGATCGCTCTGGCCCCCAATGTACGTGCCCCACGATGCCTTTCAATAGGACGGGCAGCATGCTTTGGTGTTTCCCAACGTGGTATCGGTTAGGACCGCACCGCCTTGGTGTGACCGATAAAAAACCCTCTCGCACCCGAAGGCGAAAAAAGACGGACGGCGTGTCTTCCGCGCCCGCATAAAAGCCCATGAGGCGGCAGGCCGACCGATTGTCTCTATCGATGAAAGCGGTTTTGCCAACGACACGCCGCGCACGCATGGGGATGCCGCAAAGAGAAAGCGATATTCTGGCACTCATGCATGGGGGCGCACAGTCTCAGCAATGTCATCGGTGCACTTCTGGCGGGGTATCGCCAAGGACATTGCTGTGCGATTTCAATGGCGAGCGATGTCTTTCCTGCGTGGATCGCCGACGAATTCATTCCCGACTTGGCGACCGCTGCGTTACGGGTCATGGAAAATGCCGCCTTTCACAAGCGCTGTGACACCCAACAGGCAATCTCGGCTGCAGAGCATATCCTGGAATACCTTGCGCCCTACAGTCCCGACCTCGATCCGATTGAACACCAATAGGCGCAGGCAAAAGCGATCAGGAGAAAAAACGGAAAAGAAACAAATTCTTAGGCTATACCTTCATCGGGTAAACGAGTGTGCGCAAGGAAAAGTCGATAAGGGCAAATGCATTTGTACACGATGACGAGGGTGCCCCATGCGCTGGACGCAGAGCGTGATCGTTGTTCGATTGCCATTCTCACCGCGGTTTTCGTTCATCTTAAGCTGGCCGGCATAGGAGATGTTTGCCACTGCGACCCCGCTTTTTGCGCGTCCGATGAGGCGTCTTTTCATTCCCGCAGTAGGCGCCCTTGAGTGGCAAAGCGGGTGTTCGTTTTTCAATGGTCGCTAGTTTTTGTCTCGGTCCTTATGGCGTTGCCTCGTGAATGCGGGTGCGTGCAAACTCGCTGGTGCGAACGAAGACATAGCGTCACGGCGAAACGCGGACGATCAGGTGAACAGATTCAAGAGATCGGGCAGGCGAGCGATGCGAATGTCCGGGCGAGTGACGGTATCGGCGCAAAGCTGCTTGGCGTTACCATAGCCGAACTCGACCAGGCAGGTGCGACTGCCGGCGGCCTTGGCGGCGAGCAGGTCATTTCGCGAGTCCCCGACCATAAGCGTGCGATCGATGGGGATGTCGAGCCGTCGCGCCGTTTCTTGTAAGGGCAGAGGGTGCGGTTTCTTCTCCGCCAGCGAGTCACCGCCCAGGACGACACGAAAAAACGGCGCAAGCCGGAAAAACGCGAGCAGCTTTTTCGCCAGCAATTCCGGCTTGTTGGTAATCAGCGCCAGAGCAACACCCTTTTCGTGCAAGGTTTCGAGCGTTTCCGCAGCACCTGGATAGCAAAGTGTCTTGTCGCTCAGATGGCGCTGGTAATGGGCGATAAAATTTCGGTGCAAGTGATCGAGTTGTGCCCCGGAAAAATCGAATTTCCATCGTCCGGTGATCGTGCGTGCGGCAAGGTAGCGAACCCCGTCGCCGAGGAAAGCGGCGATGGTCGCGGGTGGCAACGGATCGAGTTGGTCGTCTTTTCGCAGGGCGTTCGCCGCGCCGACAAGATCGGGCAGCGAATCGATCAGGGTGCCATCAAGATCGAAAAAGACGGCACGGGGTGA
Organism: Cardiobacteriaceae bacterium; assembly: GCA_965277745.1. Classification (GTDB taxonomy): domain Bacteria; phylum Pseudomonadota; class Gammaproteobacteria; order Cardiobacteriales; family Cardiobacteriaceae. The sequence continues at coordinate 1,210,661 of OZ255837.1, read as the reverse complement.
AAGAGGCGGATCGCTAAAAGTCATAAAAAACGCCGCCGGCCCGCTCTCGACGAATTTGTCCGCACCTGTGTGTTTGTTTTCGTTCCATCATTCCCATCTCATCGCTTGCCGGGGAAACGCCAAAGATCGTTGTGATCGCGGCCAGCGGCAGGTTTCTCGTCCGCTTCACGCGCCTTATTCTCCATACGCCTCGACTGAATCGCACCGTGTGGCCATGGAAACCGGTCGAAAAGGCGATACTTGCGATCAAGATGATGCCGCCGATCGTGTCAGCCTCAGGAAGGGTTACCGGTTGTCGGAGCATCCCCGTCATTGCCGATCCTGTCGTCCTGCCATGATCGCTGTCGCCATACGGCGCTTGCGATTCTTCTCGCCGCTATCTATGCGCTCTTGCCCGAGACGGCATTGTATCTCATATTCATCGGCGGCGTTTGTGTAAGGCGTCTTTTCGATTTCCGCCTTCTCCACTGTTTCGGTGAGGAGCACTTGCCGCGATTCCTGTGAAAAAAAGACAAGCCTTCTTGCCAAGCGTATGTACAATACCTGCCGCGAAATCACGTTCCCGTTTTGCAACTGCGGTTCGGCGGCCATTATCTGTTCTGTTTATCAAGGAACATCGGGTAAAAGCGCAAATCATCTTTCTTTTTTTCGCGTATCCAACACTGCCTATCGCTTGGACGGTTTCGCGAGTCGTACAGGCGGTCGAATCACGGTGATCCTGAGTCGGGTATGAAAGCCGTCGATCTTTGCCGCGCGCACGGGATCAGTGACGCGACTTTCCATAAGTGGCGTTCCAGGTAGGTGGCATGGAGGTTTCACAAGCCAAACGCTTGCGGGAACTGGAAGCCGAGAATACCAAGTTCAAAAAGCATGCGAGGTTTCGACCCTTGAAGAAATACTGACAAACAACTTCTCACGCCCGGTTTGCGGCGTAAAGTGGCAAACCGGGCTATTGAGGATAAAGGCTACTCACGACGCCAAGCCTGCGCCCTGGTCGGCTTGGCGATACGGGTGTTGCGCTATGTCAGTCGTCGCCCGACAACCCAGCGGCTTCGTCATCGGTTGCGTGAACTCGCTGCTCAAGGCGACGTTTTGACTATCGCCGTTTACACATCATGCTGCAACGTGAGGGAGTTCACGTCAACCAAGAAGAAGCGTTATCGCCTGTATAAAGAGGAAGGGCTGACCGGACGCAAACACGCTGTTGGCAGAGGGGGATCTATGGCGATCCCGCAAGGTCCAAACCAGAGAGGGTCGCTGGACTTTGTTTCGGAGAGCTTGGATGACGGACGGAAGTTCCGGTTTCTCTGTGTGATCGATGACTTTATCCGGGCATGTTTGGCGATTGTTGTCGATACCTCACGCTCTGGCTTGCGTGTGGTGCGGGAGGTGGATTGCATTACGATGATGCAAGGCGCACCTGAGCACCGCGCCCTATAAAATTAATATTTTTTAATAAAATTATTGTAAAAATATAGTAACCTATCGCGCTGCCCTTCGTTATGAATTTTCCTCTCTTCGGGAGTGTTGCTATGGATTTTACCCTTATGGTTACAAAGCGAGCCCTTTGTTTGCTTATGACCGCCATCTTGTCCGCCATCTTTCCCGGCGTTACCAAGTCGGATCCGCTTTCTCAAAACCAAATTCCTTTGGAATTCTTGGACTCAAGTGATCATAGAGCGCTCGATATTTCTGCGGATGGAAATATTGTCGTAGGCAAAGTACGTTTAGATAGCGATCATAGGTTTCACCCCTACGTCCATAATCTGACCTCCGGGGAAGAAACCATACTGGATTATCCTGGGCAAGCAGATGAAGATACTGGCAGCACTCTCAGTAGCCTTGCCGTGTCCGGAGATGGAAATTTGATCGCGTTGAGCACATGCGATGATGGGTCTTATAAATGTAAGAATTACATTTATAATCGTCAGCAACGTAAATCCACTCCTGTGCTTGAAGAGTTCAATGAGCTTGAGTGGGTTGATTTTCAAATGACCGGTATCTCACCTGACGGCAGTCGTTTGCTCGTTAGCGTCATACAGCATTTTATCGGTAGTGAGAAAATATCTAAAACATTTGCGTTCTACGATATTGCGACGGAAAAAATGTCTTTTCTTGACGGTCCAGTTATGGCTGATATGCCTCTTCCTAATCTTCCTGATGATATGCCCACTCCTAATATTAACGCGGTCGGTATTTCCGGCGACAACAAGATCGCTGTTGGCAATTACTATGAAGTGTCAAAAAATGAAAATTTTGTTCCTCACTTCCCGAATATTCGGAATATCAAAAACTACGAATATTCTAGCGTGTTTCTCTTCTACCCCGACGATCTCGGCAGCATAATCAGTAGCGATATCGCCCATAGGGCGAGAGCGACGGCGATTTCGAGCGATGGCAGCACTGTCGTCGGGGCTATCTTAGCCAGTGAACCTGAGAACACGGATGCTTATCGCGCGTTTACTTATGATGTCAGCGACAAAACGATAGACGATCTCGGTGAGCTGCCGAGTGGAGGGGACTCTTTCGCCACAGCAGTGAACCAAGACGGCAGCGTCATTGTCGGCTATACCGTCTCAGCTGTTAATGGCGGCACGGAACATGCCTTTTACCATGACAAAAATTTCGGTGGGATGCTCGATCTTGGCACTGTCGATAGGGCCGTTAACCGGGACAATGTGGCGTACATAGCGACTGGCGTCAGTGCCGATGGTAGTGTCGTGATCGGCAGTAAAATGGAAAAACAAGACAACGCCGAATGGAAGGAAAAATCCCTTGTCTGGAAAGTCAAGAGGGCCGAACTGGGTTCTATTGAGGAGCCTTCACCGTCAGTGCCCGCTTATCCGCCCGCGACTGGTGACAACCTTCCCGCGGATGACCCAGTGGTTGTCGGCGATCCCTCCATCACCCCGGCATCGCCCGTCAGCGAAACGCCACCGGTCGCTCCTGCCGCCCCCGCCAATGATGATAATCTCCCCGACAATGGCGAAGAAACACAAATCGCCGCTGATACCCCCGCAACTGGTGACAACCTTCCCGCGGATGACCCAGCGGTTGTCGGCGATCCCTCCATCACCCCGGCATCGCCCGTCAGCGAAACGCCACCGGTCGCTCCTGCCGCCCCCGCCAATGATGGGAATCTCCCCGACAATGGCGAAGAAACACAAATCGCCGCTGATACCCCCGCAACTGGTGACAACCTTCCCGCGGATGACCCAGCGGTTGTCGGCGATCCCTCCATCACCCCGGCATCGCCCGTCAGCGAAACGCCACCGGTCGCTCCTGCCGCCCCCGCCAATGATGATAATCTCCCCGACATCGTCATGGTCGAAGTAGAAAATTCACAGAAAACCTTCGTCAAAATGGCGGAAAAAGACAATGAACTCCACGATCTCTACCGCAGTAATCTGCAAAGTCTCGGCAGCGACCACTGTGCCCTCGAAGATAAGGCCTACTGTATCGGCACATTCGCCAACGCCAACCGGGTCTATCACAGCGGGCATGAAGTGAACACGGGCATTCACGGCGCGGCGCGACTCGCCCCGCAATGGCGCGCCGGGGTAAGCGTCGCCTATCTGGCCGACGACAATCTGCCGGGGGGAATCGAAAGTCGCGACAGTCATACCCCAGGCGTCGGCGTCTACCTGCGCTACGCGCAAAATCCCGACGCCAGCGGTCTTAGCCTGACCGCCTCTGGCGCGTATCAAGCGCAGGAACTGGCGATTCGCCGTACCACCATCGGCCAAACCGAGCCTGGCAACGGCGACAGCAAGATCGCCGGAACACGCTTCGCGATCGAGGGTTCCTACGGGGTGGCACTCGATGAACATACCCTGCTTTCCTCGTCGCTGGGAGTACAGCAATTGCAAACCCGCCGCGAAGGCTACCGTGAAGAGCGGGACGCCGAGTTTCCCGCCACATACGGAAAAAGCGGTGAGAAAAGCACCGCGTTGCAGATTGGCCTGGGAGTCGATCATGACCTGACGGAAACGCTTTCCTTGCATGCCGATGCTGGCACGCGCGTCGTGCTCGATCGCGATCGTGATGCATTTACGGTACAGGCGAAGTATCTTGGTGGATTTGTCGACCATTTGGACGAACAAGTCGACGTCATGCCTTATGCCAATGCCAGTATTTCCGCGCGTTGGGGTACCGATCGCGCCTCTCTCGCGCGCCTGCGCGTAGGCATCGCCAAATCCGATTATGGCAATAACGACGCCAATATCGGCTTCAGTTACGACTATCGTTTCTAAGACGTCGACGACTTCGATGACCAAGGGCGGCGGCTTCGCCACCCTTTTTTCGTCTTCCATTCCCTCGCGCAGCGGAAAAGTCGCATAAAAAAACGCCGCTTTTTCCTCTTCTGGGCGGTATCCAAAGATAGGCAAAAGCTCTGTAAAAACGCCATTCTCCGTATTCAGGCGTACAAAAACGGGCATTGCTAACTTAAAAATGTCTATTGTTACGCTGTAATTGAAAGGAAAATACCGTTTCCTTTCTCGTAGATGAGGGTAGTGGAGAGTGGAAAAAATTGCAACGCGGGAAAAAGCATCCTATAATCCGTCGTCTCATCAGGCGTATAGCTCAGTTGGTTAGAGCACCACCTTGACATGGTGGGGGTCGTTGGTTCGAATCCAATTGCGCCTACCAGGATATCTATGTCGATCGCTTTTGCCGGATATTTTTGCGCAACACATATTCCGCGCGCCGCCGAAACAACGTTATTAATCCGGTGTCAATTTACATCTGATATCATGCGCGCATGAATACAGATGCACGCAAGCTCAGCCCAGAGCAACAGGAACTCCTGAGACAGAAGGCGATACGATTACGCGAGAAAGGCAAAACTTTTCGCCAGATTGGTCAACTTCTTGACGTTCACCCCGACACAGTTGGACGCTGGTATCAGCGCTATGAAGTCGGTGGTGCCGAGGCTATCGCCGTTCAAAAGCGCGGCCCTGAAAATAAGCCGAGGCGACTGACTGAACAGCAAGAACAGCTTGTCATTAAAGCAATCCGTGATCAGATGCCTGACCAGCATAAGCTCGACTTTGCGCTTTGGACACGGCGTGCAATTGCTCAATTGATTAAACAATTCTGGGGTATCGATATCCCAGTTCGTCCGATGGGCGATTACCTTAAGCGCTGGGGTTTTACGCCTCAAAAGCCTTTGAAGAAGGCTTGGGAGCAAAACCCATCTCGCGTTGATGCTTGGCTGAAGGAGGAGTATCCGCAGATCAAAGCTCGCGCAAAGGCAGAGAATGCCCAGATTTTCTGGGGTGACGAAACGGGAATGAAGAATCACACCCAACAGGGTCGGTGCTACGCGCCAAAAGGGCAAACACCGGTGCAGCCTTTGCCAGCGAAGCGAGTATCACTCAACATGATTTCGGCAATCACCAATCAGGGCACTGTGCGATTCATGTTGTACGAATCGACCATGACAGCCAAGGTTCTGAAGAAATTCTTACGCGCGCTGATCGAATCAACGCCTGGTCAGGTATTTCTGATTCTGGATCACTTGCGAGTACACCACGCAAAGGTCGTTAAGCGCTGGTTGGAGCGAAAGACTGTTAAGCGATATTTGGAAGTCTTCTTTCTGCCAGCTTACTCCCCAGAGTTAAATCCGGATGAATATCTACACTGTGACCTGAAAGGCATGGTACATAGTGGCGCAGCGGCACGTTCGGTTAGCGACCTAAAGAAGCGTACACGATCCTGCATGTTGAAGCTTCAGCGTCGTCCTGAACGGGTTAAAAAATACTTTGATGCAGAGTCAATCGCCTATGCTACATAACCTATATAAATTGCCGCCGGGTTAACAACACTACCTGGATGCGCAATAGCCGTGTGACGCCATACTCTCGATTGAAAACGCAGGTGAACCTGCGCGAAAAACGCAAAAGCGAAGTTCGTCGAAGAGGGCAAAGGCGCACCTGAGCACCGCGCCCTATAAAATTAATATTTTTTAATAAAATTATTGTAAAAATATAGTAACCTATCGCGCTGCCCTTCGTTATGAATTTTCCTCTCTTCGGGAGTGTTGCTATGGATTTTACCCTTATGGTTACAAAGCGAGCCCTTTGTTTGCTTATGACCGCCATCTTGTCCGCCATCTTTCCCGGCGTTACCAAGTCGGATCCGCTTTCTCAAAACCAAATTCCTTTGGAATTCTTGGACTCAAGTGATCATAGAGCGCTCGATATTTCTGCGGATGGAAATATTGTCGTAGGCAAAGTACGTTTAGATAGCGATCATAGGTTTCACCCCTACGTCCATAATCTGACCTCCGGGGAAGAAACCATACTGGATTATCCTGGGCAAGCAGATGAAGATACTGGCAGCACTCTCAGTAGCCTTGCCGTGTCCGGAGATGGAAATTTGATCGCGTTGAGCACATGCGATGATGGGTCTTATAAATGTAAGAATTACATTTATAATCGTCAGCAACGTAAATCCACTCCTGTGCTTGAAGAGTTCAATGAGCTTGAGTGGGTTGATTTTCAAATGACCGGTATCTCACCTGACGGCAGTCGTTTGCTCGGTAGCGTCATACAGCATTATATCGGTAGTGAGGAAATATCTAAAACATTTGCGGTTTACGATATTGCGACGGAAAAAATATTGCCGTCTTTTCTTGAAGGTATAGTCATAGCTGATATGCCTCTTCCTGATAATATGCCCACTCCTCATATTAACGCGGTCGGTATTTCCGGCGACAACAAGCTCGCTGTTGTCAATTACTATGCAGTGTCAAAAAATGAAAATTTTGTTCCTCACTTCCCGAATATTCGGAATATCAAAAACTACGAGCATTCTAGCGTGTTTCTCGTCAACCCCGACGATCTCGGCAGCATACTCGGTATGAGCGCCAGCATACTCGGTATCGGCGCCATATACGGTATCAGCACCAGCAACCCCACGGACGATTCCCCCTATAGGGCGAGAGCGACGGCGATTTCGAGCGATGGCAGCACTGTCGTCGGGGCTATCTTAGCCAGTGAACCTGAGAACACGGATGCTTATCGCGCGTTTACTTATGATGTCAGCGACAAAACGATAGACGATCTCGGTGAGCTGCCGAGTGGAGGGGACTCTTTCGCCACAGCAGTGAACCAAGACGGCAGCGTCATTGTCGGCTATACCGTCTCAGCTGTTAATGGCGGCACGGAACATGCCTTTTACCATGACAAAAATTTCGGTGGGATGCTCGATCTTGGCACTGTCGATAGGGCCGTTAACCGGGACAATGTGGCGTACATAGCGACTGGCGTCAGTGCCGATGGTAGTGTCGTGATCGGCAGTAAAATGGAAAAACAAGACAACGCCGAATGGAAGGAAAAATCCCTTGTCTGGAAAGTCAAGAGGGCCGAACTGGGTTCTATTGAGGAGCCTTCACCGTCAGTGCCCGCTTATCCGCCCGCGACTGGTGACAACCTTCCCGCGGATGACCCAGTGGTTGTCGGCGATCCCTCCATCACCCCGGCATCGCCCGTCAGCGAAACGCCACCGGTCGCTCCTGCCGCCCCCGCCAATGATGATAATCTCCCCGACAATGGCGAAGAAACACAAATCGCCGCTGATACCCCCGCAACTGGTGACAACCTTCCCGCGGATGACCCAGCGGTTGTCGGCGATCCCTCCATCACCCCGGCATCGCCCGTCAGCGAAACGCCACCGGTCGCTCCTGCCGCCCCCGCCAATGATGGGAATCTCCCCGACAATGGCGAAGAAACACAAATCGCCGCTGATACCCCCGCAACTGGTGACAACCTTCCCGCGGATGACCCAGCGGTTGTCGGCGATCCCTCCATCACCCCGGCATCGCCCGTCAGCGAAACGCCACCGGTCGCTCCTGCCGCCCCCGCCAATGATGATAATCTCCCCGACATCGTCATGGTCGAAGTAGAAAATTCACAGAAAACCTTCGTCAAAATGGCGGAAAAAGACAATGAACTCCACGATCTCTACCGCAGTAATCTGCAAAGTCTCGGCAGCGACCACTGTGCCCTCGAAGATAAGGCCTACTGTATCGGCACATTCGCCAACGCCAACCGGGTCTATCACAGCGGGCATGAAGTGAACACGGGCATTCACGGCGCGGCGCGACTCGCCCCGCAATGGCGCGCCGGGGTAAGCGTCGCCTATCTGGCCGACGACAATCTGCCGGGGGGAATCGAAAGTCGCGACAGTCATACCCCAGGCGTCGGCGTCTACCTGCGCTACGCGCAAAATCCCGACGCCAGCGGTCTTAGCCTGACCGCCTCTGGCGCGTATCAAGCGCAGGAACTGGCGATTCGCCGTACCACCATCGGCCAAACCGAGCCTGGCAACGGCGACAGCAAGATCGCCGGAACACGCTTCGCGATCGAGGGTTCCTACGGGGTGGCACTCGATGAACATACCCTGCTTTCCTCGTCGCTGGGAGTACAGCAATTGCAAACCCGCCGCGAAGGCTACCGTGAAGAGCGGGACGCCGAGTTTCCCGCCACATACGGAAAAAGCGGTGAGAAAAGCACCGCGTTGCAGATTGGCCTGGGAGTCGATCATGACCTGACGGAAACGCTTTCCTTGCATGCCGATGCTGGCACGCGCGTCGTGCTCGATCGCGATCGTGATGCATTTACGGTACAGGCGAAGTATCTTGGTGGATTTGTCGACCATTTGGACGAACAAGTCGACGTCATGCCTTATGCCAATGCCAGTATTTCCGCGCGTTGGGGTACCGATCGCGCCTCTCTCGCGCGCCTGCGCGTAGGCATCGCCAAATCCGATTATGGCAATAACGACGCCAATATCGGCTTCAGTTACGACTATCGTTTCTAAGACGTCGACGACTTCGATGACCAAGGGCGGCGGCTTCGCCACCCTTTTTTCGTCTTCCATTCCCTCGCGCAGCGGAAAAGTCGCATAAAAAAACGCATCGCGGCGGATGCGTTCGTTTCGGGTGTTGGCGGGGGGAAGGGGACTAGAATTTACCTTTCAACCCTCTGTTTTTAATATTTATTAAGTTTTCCATCTTTGCATCGCACAATATAAATATACCATATCAGATATTAGTGATTCCCGTCCAGATAGGAAACAAAAACAGACTCGACTTTCGCGGCAACGTGCGCTTTATAAGAACCGACCTGCTCCCCTGAAAAGTCCTCGATTTGAGGTTAGGTGTTGGGTCCCGGGAATTGATGGCTTGGATTGATAGTCAATCTTTCAGGCTCGTTTGTCCACTGTTTACAGACGAATTCGTATGGGGTCAAACCTCGCAACGTTTTTAACCGTTTTGCAAAATTGTACGCCCTGACAAATGCCTGCAGGTGGCTACGCAGTTGCTGGTGATTATCATCGTGATAGCGCTTGACCGTCGCTTCCTTGATCGTGCGGTTCATGCGTTCGACCTGGCCGTTAGTCCAGGAATGGTGAGGTTTGCTCAGGTGATGTGCAATGCCATTTGCCTCACAGATCAAATCGAAACGCATCTTGCTGCACGTGATGCTGCTGCGATTGCCGGGCCGTTCGGCGAACTCGATCCCGTTGTCCGTCAGGTTCGTGGGGATCTTGTAGGGCACCACTTCGAGTAAGTGTTCAAGGAATTTCCGCGCCGTCTTGCGATTGGCTTGCTCCACCAGCTGTGCCACCGCGAATTGACTGGTTCGATCAATGGCCACAAAAAGATAGAGCTTGCCTTCTTGTGTTCTGAGGTGTGCACTGTCGATGTGGAAGTATCCAATCGGGTATTGTTTGAACTTCTCTCGCTTGGGCTTATCGCTATCCATGTCAGGCAACCGTGAGATGCCATGGCGCTCTCGGCTGCGATCAACGAAGAGCGCCTGAGATGCGGGATCGACGGTTGCAGCGCGTAAAGACAATCATCCAAAAGCAACAAGGTATGACGAAGCAAGGCAACGCATGCGGTTTCTTCTTCGAGACTGAGCACCGTTGAACGAGGGTTCCTGGATCCATGGGGCGTCTTCAATGGTCTTACGCTTTAAACGGTCTTCGAATCAATATCATAACGCTTGCTTAACGTCGCGATCGAAGCTTGCGATCGCTGTATTTCCGCTCTGACTGCGTGCGTGGTCTTGGCGCTTGCGTGTACAAATTGTCCCATAACTTCCTCCGTGCTGAGGATCCGTATAAATCATTCCATTACATAATGGGACCAAAAAGCTAGTCACCTGAATCTAAAGTTCGCCGCATAATGTTTGATCAGCACGTTGGCAAAAGCGCCTGACGGAGGCCAGGATTTCATCAGCAGATTTCGTCCATTTGAAAGGCTTTGGGTTCTCGTTGTGGCACTGAATGAATTTGGTGATATCGGCTTCCAGGGATTTGACAGAGGTATGCGCTCCCCGCTGTACCTGTTTGCGGGTGAGTTCGGCAAACCAACGCTCGACCTGATTGATCCATGATGCCGATGTGGGGGTGAAGTGGTGGTAGCGCGGTCGGCGGGCGAGCCACGCTTTGACCTCCTTGGTTTTGTGGGTGGCGTAATTGTCCATGATGATATGGATATCCAGATCATCGGGCATATTGGCGTCGATTTCCTTCAGAAAGGACAGAAACTCTTTGGCCCTGTGGCGCTTGTAGCATTTCCCGATCACAAAGCCGCTGGCCACGTCGAGAGCCGCGAACAGCGATGTCGTGCCATGACGCACATAATCGTGGGTCTGCCGTTCGGGGATGCCGGGGGCCATTGGCAGAATGGGTTGGGAGCGGTCCAATGCCTGGATCTGGCTCTTCTCGTCAACGGACAACACCAAGGCCCGGTTGGGCGGCGAGAGATAGAGGCCGACGATATCGCGAACCTTCTCGACGAACAAAGGGTCACTGGACAGTTTGAAGGTATCGCTGCGATGGGGTTGGAGGCCAAAGGCATTCCAAATGCGGCGGATCGTCGTGTGTGACAGGCCTGTTTCCTTCGCCATCGAACGGATGGACCAATGGGTGGCGTCACGGGGCTTGCTGTGCAATGTCCGTTCAATGACCGCCGCGACCTGATCGTCTTCAACTGTGCGCGGGCGGCCGGGGCGTGCCTCATCGAGAAGGCCGTCCACACGATCCTTGACGAACCGCCGCCGCCACTTGCCCACCGTGTGCTCGTGAAATCCGAGCTCGGCTCCAACCTCCTTGCTCGAAAGCCCGTCGGCGCAACGCAGGACCATCCGGTATCGATCGGAAAAAGAACGGGGAGCCCGGTGTCGCCGAACCTGACGCTCAAGGTAGTCACGCTCCTCAGAACTCAAAACCAATGGCGGTGATGGCCGCCCCTTTCTGCCTGGCATAAAACACCCTCCGGGATAGTCAAACGTCCCAGAGTCTATGTCTCCTCAATCAATTTATGAAGCGATTTTCAGTTCCATATGACTAGGGTGTTCTCCAACTGAGGAGACAGACGATGAAGAGAATTCGTTTCAGCGAAGAACAGATCATTGGAATTCTGAAGGAGCACCAAGCTGGGCTTGGTGCCAAGAAGCTGTGCCGCAAGCAAGGGATCAGCGATGCGACGTTCTATAAATGGCGACCGAAGTATGGCGGCATGGAGGTGTCTGACGCGCGGCGTTTATCGATGACTTCAGCCGGGAATGCCTAGCAGCTGTCGTGGATATATCCATTGGCGGTCGGCATGTGGCCCGAGAGCTGGATCGTATCGCCGAGATGCGCGGCTATCCCCGTATGGTAGTCTCCGACAACGGAACAGAACTGACCAGCAACGCGATGCTCAACTGGCAAGAAGATCGCAAGGTCGACTGGCATTACATCGCGCCCGGGAAGCCCATGCACAATGGCCTTGTCGAAAGCTTCACTGGACGCATGCGCGAGGGGTGCCTGAACGAACACCTGTTCCCGTTTGTGCGCCATGCCTGCCGCATGATTGCGCCATGGCGCGACGACTACAATCACAACCGACCACATTCCAGTCTCGCTGGTCTGACGCCATATGAATATGCTAACCGGTCAAATGGAGACCAAAACCTGAACAGAGCTAACCTCTAAATGTGGACTCAAACGGGAGCAGGTCACGGGAAATATTGTACCATTAAAATCTGGGATCAAACATCTCTAGCGATGATGGTATTTGGGTGTATATGAGGCACTATTAATTTTCCGGGTGTTCGAAAAACCACATAATTTTAAGCGCGTTTCTGAAGAGAAGAAACGCTTCTTACATTATTATTGCTTTTGTCTGGATGCCGCCAGGTGCTGATATCTTCAAGTTGCGGTCTTTGCATATGCGCACTGAACAGTTGATGAAGATGCGTACCATGGAAAAGAATCGTTTGCAGGTCGTTCATCCCGATATACGTCCGATGGTCGAGTCGACAATTTCCTTCTTTTCCGGTCATCTTGATGTCTTGAATGAAGATATTTTGCAGATTATCCGCTCGAACGAACGTTTGGCTCATTATTTCGAGCTCATACTTTCTATTCAGTGTATTGGTGAGAAGACGGCTTCTGTTCTTGTGGCCTTGTTGCATGATTATCAACGTTTTCAGAGTGTTAAGCATTTAGTTAGTTATGTCGGTCTTTCTCCCGTTTTGCGTCAGAGTGGTAGTACTTTGTATCAGTATCGCGGGATATCCAAACAGGGTAGCGCCTATTTCCGTAAAAGTTTATGGGGCTGTCCCAGATAATGCTGATGGGTGTTATAAATGGGTATGGGGAAGAGCCGATGAAGTAAGTGTAAGCAAGAGAAGCTGGTAGAGCATTTTGTGGCTGGGACGACGGCTCGTGTTGCTGGCGCATTGGCGGGTGTAAATCGGAAGACAGCAGCCTACTATTATCACCGTCTGCGCGAGGTGATTACATATGAGCTTGCCAGCAAAGAGGACGAAGTGTTGGGTGGTGAGATAGAAGTCGACGAGAGCTATTTTGGCGGGCGGCGCAAAGGTAAACGAGGCCGTGGTGCGGCAGGCAAGGTACCCGTATTTGGCCTGCTAAAGGGCGGCGGACAGGCCTATACAAAGATTATTCCTGATGCTTGATCAGACACGTTACCGCCTCTTATTGTACGTAAAGTTGTGCCTGATAGTATCGTCTATTGCGACTGCTGGCGTGGCTATAATGTGCTCGATGTTTCAGGCTTTAAACACTACCGCATCAACCATTCCCAGCTGTTTGCTGACAGGCATAATCATATCAACGGTATTGAGAACTTCTGGAACCAAGCCAAGCGGCACATGCGTAAATTTAACGGTGTCCCACGGCAGCATTTTGGGCTATTTTTGAAAGAGTGCGAGTGGCGTTTTAACAACCCGGACCCACTAACACAATGACAGCAACTAAAACCATGGGTTGCCAAATATCTTAACTAATTAACTGGGATAGCCCCATGTATTATTCTTAGTTGTTTTTTACACAGTATCTATATCAATCCGCCGAAGTGGCGCTGGAAGACAGAGGAAAAACGGTAATTGTCCTTATGGCGGCGATCACTGCGCACAATTTTCTAGCTCGTCGCCAAGCGCGCCCAATCAGGAGAGCGTCTTTCAAACGCGTTTTCGACACACGAACGAGAATCTCTTCTTTTCAGCGAAATCGCTTGATGATCTCCTGGCAAGAGAGGCAGCCGCGTTTTTCCATGCTGTCCGCTGCCGCTGTCAGGGCTGGGCGTGTTGCCGTTTCGCTGCCCGGCAATGTCCCATTAGTGACGGCGAAGCGGTTTGCTACGGTAAAATAAATACCGACTTCTTCTCTTTGCAGGCGTTTGTCGGAATAGGCTTCGGCAAGATGCAGGGCAGGAAAATCGGCGAGCACGACCAGACAGCGCGTCTTTCCCTTATCGGCCCTGTGTTCGGGGGTCGTCGCCGCTTTCGCCGCCGATTCCGTGCCGGAGACGGGCAAGGCCTCGCGGTCGGTCGCCGGCATATCGGTTTTCAGGGATTCGAGCGTGAGCGCCGGCTTGGTGGGGCTTGGAGCTCCCCCTTCCGGAACGTCGATTGTCGGCGACGGCACCTCGCCGCAGGAGACAGCGTAAGGCAAGCGCCGGTATTCGGGCACCGGGCGCAACAGCGCGGCGAAGGCGATCATCACGGTCAGGTTGATCAGTGTCAGATTCGCAAAATATGGCCAAAAACACGCGCGCTTGCCGGCGAAAGCGAACAGCGGCCGTGAGAGCAACACGCCCGGCCAACCGCCGAGTACGGACAAGCGTAATAACGTGGCGTCCGCGACGCGCCGGCGCAGTGCCTTGTCCGCCTGCCAGGCACGATGTTCCCGCCACAGCTGGAAAAGAACGAAGCAACTGAACAGGATGACCGGCAGCCAGACGGCAAGCGGATAGAAAAGCAGGAGAAACAACCAGAACGCCGCGGTGACGAAGGCCACGAGAGCGAGAAAAAAGGTGCCCGTTTCGTCGTCCTCACCGAAGCGCGGCCGCACAAGGGCCGGGTCGGGGAGCGCGAGAATTTGCACCCCCTGCGCGCGGTGTGTCTCGGGATCGAGGGTAAAGCGCAGGCGCAGGCCGGTCTTTACAATCGTCGCGGACGGAAAATCGCCGCTTTCGATTGAAACGCATCGACTGCCGTCGTCTGATTTGACGGTGCCTTCGCCGCTGTCGGGCAGCCACGTAACGAGAGTGCCCTGGAAATAGTCGTGTCTTTGCATGGTCCATGTTGTAAGTGACGAAGGCGGTTTCCTTACCGAACGCGCGAACGGCGCGTCGCTAGGTCGGGGAATACTGTGCCATAATGCGGCGATGCTTTCCAGTGACGGCGAAAAATGCTGCGCATTTACCAATCCACGGATCTCGAGACACTGAGCGAACATCTGATGGGCACGATCGCCCGTGCGCGTCGTGGCGTGTTCGACGAAATGACGGTGATCGTTCCGTCGATGGTCCTCGGCGACTATCTCGATCAGCGCATCGCGCGCCGGAACGGTGTCAGCGCGCGGATGAGCTATCGCTTCTGGGGCATGTTCGAATGGTCACTGATCGAAAAGATAAACGGACGCGAACAAATCTACGAGCAAGCCCCGCTCTCCGGCGTGACGATGCACTGGAAAGTGTTTTCCTTTCTGTACGACCGTGGCGAACGGATTCTCGCCGAGCGTGAACATCCGCTTAATTTATCCATACGCGGACTGGTCAACGATACCCCTATCCTCACCCCGGCGCATGTACAGCGTCTGTGGATATACGCCGGCGAGATGAGCAAGCTGTTCGTCGCTTATCTGGCGATGCGTCCCGACTGGCTGGCGCTGTGGAGCACGGAGGAAGACACGGCGCAAAACGCTTCCTCGTCACCGCAGAAAGACCTGTTCGCTTCAGCGGGAAGACCATGTACACTGGCCGATTTCCTGCGCGGAAACACGCTCGCGGAAATGCCCCGATGGCTGCGCCGTCATTACCAAGAAGCGTTCACCGCACAGCGCTTTCTCTGGCGCATGCTCTTTGCCGAGGCGTTTACCGCGCGCGAGGCGCTCGTCGCCCGCTTTACCGCGCGTCTGCGCGAAGAAGCGACGCTACGTGAGCAACTGCCGCCCGATGTGTTTTTGTTCACTGTTTTCTCGCTCAGCGAGGCGATGCTCGAATTTTTGCGGACGCTCGGTCAATACAGCGAAGTGCGCCTGTACCACCATGGTATTAGTGACGCCTATATCGCGGATATCGTCGATAGTCGCTGGCTGCGCCGCATGTTGCTGGCCGATTCGCGAAAACGCGAGCAGCACTATGCGAGCGGCCATCCGTTGGTCTCGCGCTTTGCCAAGCAGCAGCGCGATATCGCCCGCCTGCTCGAGGAAAAAGACCTCCTCGAACAAGTGGAAACGCTGCCCGTGCGGCAGGCGGCAAAATCCACTTTGCTTGCGCGTTTGCAGGCGGACATGCGTGCACTCGCCGATCGCTGCACACTCGATCACGCCTCGTTGTGCAACAGCGACGACTCCCTGCGTATTCATGGCTGCCACGGCCTTGTCGGGCAACTCGAAGCGCTACGCGGCGAATTGGCGCGCTGGCTGAATGCGGATCCGACGCGCCGTCTCGAAGACATTCTCATCGTCCTGCCGGAAGTGCGTTCCTGTCAGGACGTGATTCGTGCGGTCTTTCCCGCCCATGGTGATTACGACGGCTACCACTTGCCGGCACGGCTGACCGGAGTGTGCGGCACGGAGGCGGAAACCCTCTGGCAGGCGGTCTGCGGTCTCTACACGCTGCTCGATGGCCACTTCGACCTGCAAAGCGTCACCGACTGGTTGTCGCTGGAAGCGGTATGCGCGGCCTACGGCGTCTCCCCCGAGGCGATGCAACGAATCTGCCAACTGCTCGCGGCGGCCGGTTTCCGCCGCGGATTCGATCCCGAACATCTGCGCGCGCGCATCGGCGTTGACGACGGAGACGACCGTTTCACCTTCCGTTACGCGCTTGACCGCCTGGTTGCTGGATTCGCGCTGCCGGACGCGCCGCTTTACGCGGGAAATGTCGTTCCGCAGGCATCGGTGCAAATGGCCGACCACGAAGCGCTGGAGGCGCTTTGCAGGGTGTATGACGAACTCCTGGAAATCCGCGCGCAACTGGGGGCGGCGAAAGACGCCGTTTACTGGTTGAACACACTGCGAAACCGCCTCGGCGAACGCTTTGCGGCGGCCGCGAATCATTCCGCCTATCAGTTGATCGCACAAACCCTGCGCGATCTCGACTATTCCCTCAAGGCGAATCGCGCCCTCGTGCGCGGGCGCGAGAAGCTCTACCTGCCGCTCGCCTTTGTCCTGCGCTACGTTGACGACAATCTTGGCGAACATCGCGTCGGCTCGGAGCCAAGCGGCGTCATCACGATCGGGCGCATCGGTGCGATGCGGGCCCTGCCATACAAACTGATCGCCTTCGCCGGCGCCGACGAAGAAACGTTTCCGGGACAAGAGAAAGACTGGCGGCACAACCTGATCGCCATCGACAAACCACGCAATGGCGATCGTCACCGCGAGCAGGATGATCTTGGCGCGTTTGTCGATCTCATCGCCAATGCGCGGGAAAGCTTTTGGTGTTTTTACAGCGCCTACCTGCCGCATGAGGGCGAAGCGCGTTCGCCCGCCGCGCCGGTGCGGGAACTGCTCGCCTACCTCAATGAACAGATCGCGCCGGAAAAACGCCATTACCATGTGCATCACGGGCCGGACCCGTTTCATCCGGACGCGCCCCTCGCGACAGCGGCGCCGCTGTGGCAGACAGTGCGCGAGACGTTGGCGGAAAAATCGTCGCCTCCCGCACCATGGGTGGTGGCCGAAGTGCCCGAAACCCTCGCCGCGGGCGGCGCGCAAAGCTGCGCGGACGCTGGCGGTAAAGCAGAAAAGCCTTGCGAGATCATCGCTTTCGAGCAGCTTGTCAACGATCTGCTCCACCCGGCAAGCACCTTTCTGCGCGAGCAGCAGGTATGGGTGATCGATCCCGAAAAGGCGACGGCGCAGTTCGAACCGCTGGTGCCGGATCCACTGCAACACTGGGAGATCGACGATACTCTCCTACAGATTTTCGAACACCCCGAAAAACGCCCGATATTCGCGCGGCTTCCATTCTTGCCGGCCGGTGCACGTGGCAAATTACTGGAGAAAGCACGCCTTGCCGAACTCGCCGCGCGCCGCAAGTTCTTACTCGCCACCGCCAAGGCGCGGGCGCTCACCACCGTTGCACAACGTCAGATTTCCCTTGGCGAGCGGGTCGTCAACGCCATCCTGCCGGTTGACGGCGGCGGGCAATGGGTGCGGATATCGGCGAGCAAGGCGCGGGTGAAACACCTGTTTCGCCTATGGATGGAACATCTGCTTTGGCAGTACCACGACAGCGGCGGGCAAACCATGTGTGCGTTCGCAAGCGCTGACGGACAAAGCGGGGGAGACATCGTCCGCCTCGCGCCAGTCGCCGCCACACTGGCGCGACAAGAACTGGACAACTGGCTCGCTGTCTGGGAAATCAGCCGGGAACTGCCGTGGCTGATGCCGATCGAGTTGGGCTGGGCGGTGCTCGAGGAAAGTCGCAAATCCGCAGAGACGCATCTGGCAAACTGCACGAAACGCTGGTTCGCCCAAGATCGTGGACAGATATACAAAGCGGATTCCTGGAGAAAATGGCGCCTGCTGCTCGACGCCGACCACGCCCCTGCCGAGGCGGCGGTGCGCGAGGCGGTGGCGCGTTATGCTCCGCGGTTGCTCGGCGCTTTGCGGGCGATGCTGGCGGAAACGTGTGTGCGTCAATGACGGTCGCCAGCGAAATACCGCTCTTTTCCCACGCCTTGATCGAAGCGTCCGCCGGCAGCGGCAAAACCTGGACGCTGACCGGTATTGTCCTGCGTCTCCTCCTTGAAGAGGATATCGGCCAAGGCGTTTTTCCGCGCGAACCGAAAGCGATTGTCGCGACCACCTTCACCCGCAAGGCGGCGGCGGAAATGCGCCGTCGCGTGGAGCAGCGTTTGACCGCCTTTCAGACGCTTTTGCGCGGGATCGCCGTCGCCTATGACGGCGGCGTGCTCGATTTGGGCGATGACGAACGCCTTGACAGACGAATCGCCGCCCTCCTTGCGGCGTGGGCGCAAGGCGATGAACCGTCTTCCGCTGCGGTGCAGGGAGACCGCCTGCCGGCCCTCGACGACGAGCAGATCGCGGCGCGCAATCAGGCCGCCTGCGATGCGATCAACGAACATATCCTGCTCACCGCGGTGCGAAGCGACGGACTGAACGGCCTGATCGCCCTGTTCAAACGCACCGAGCAACGTCTTTCCGACAGCGAAGCGCTCTTTATCGGGACGTTCGACAGCCTCTGTCAACGCTGGCTCGGCGAATACGCGCTCGAAACCGGCGCCGACACGCAAAGAGAAATCGTCGACGGCGACGCGGCCATCACAGCGCTGGTGCATGACCGCTTGCGCCGCCTGTACGCAGAACACTATCGCGCCACGCCCGCTCGTATGGCGGCATTCGCGGAAAATACCTGCACCGTTTCCGATTATGTGCGGGCAGTCAAGGAGCGGCTCGTCTTTGCCGATGCAACGCTCGACGCCGTGTCCGTCGCGCCTTTCGACACCACCGCTTATCGGCGCGCGTTGGCGCGTATGCGCGCGATCGACGCCAAGACCTCTCTCGACGCGATTTTCGCCGAAGATGTTCAAAATTTGTTGAAAAAACAAGGCAACGGCAAGAAATTTCTCGCGATGGCGGCGCCGCAGCGACTTTGGCGGGCGCTCGCCGGCGACGCGCCGCTTTCCGGGCACGAGTGGGCGGGCGCTTGCGCGTGGGCCGATCTCATCGTCACGGGAAACGGCTTTCGCACAGCCAAGGAAGTGGTCGATGCGGTGGCGCGGTGGCGGGCCGATCCGCTCAATATTCTGCTTGCCGAGGTGGTGGAACTGCGCGCGGCGCGCGACCGCCAGGGCGAGAAAGAACAGGAAGCGCTCGCGGGATCATTCGCCGCCAAGGTCTATGAATGCGTGCGAAAAGAACTGCCGCAGCGTCTCGAAGCGCGGGGGAAAACGACATTTTCCGAACAAATCGCGCGCCTTGACCGAGCGCTCGCCGGGCCAGGCGGAGAAGCGCTTGGCCGTGATATCGCCTACCGTTATCCGGTGATCCTGGTCGATGAGGCGCAGGATCTCAATGGCGCGCAGCGGGCGCTTCTCGAACGTGTCTATCTGCAAGAGGAAAAAGCCGAGGGTTTTCTGCTCCTCGTCGGCGATCCCAAACAGGCGATTTACCGTTTCCGCGGCGGAGACGTGGCCAACTATCATCGCCTCAAGGCGCGATTTCCCGCTGAGCGCCGCTATACCCTGAAGACCAATTTCCGCTCCAGCGCGCCGTTGGTTGCTGCCCTGAATAGCCTCTATGCCCAGGCGCCGCCGCTCGGCAAGGATATCGTTTATACCCGCGTCAACGCGGCGGCAGAGGGGCCGCGTGCGGTGCTCGGCTCGAACGGCGCGACGATCGACGATCCCCTGCAATGGTATGAGGTGGACAGCAAAGACGGGGAGCCCGAACAGGTTCTCGCCATCGTTCAGGCGCTGACCGCCACCGACAGTCGCTACGGCAAGCGCGGCAAAGACGGGCAAATCATCCCTTTGCGCCATAGCGATATCCAGATTCTGATGGCGCGCAATCGCAACCTCGAAGACGTACAGCAACTGTTACAGAAAAATGGGATCGCCACGGCGTTTGCCGCGCAAAGCAATATTTTTTCCGGCCGGATGGCCGAAGCCCTCTTGTCTCTTTTCGAGGCGATCGAGACGCCGCAAGACCGCGGAATCGTCAACCGGCTGCTGGCGACGATTCTGTTCGCCCAAACGCTCGGCGATATCCGCCATCTGGGGCGTATCGCCAACGGTGAGACGAGCGCGGCCGCCGACGAACTGACCTACGACGCCCTGCATACGGCGCTCCACGAGGCCGGCAAGGACTGGAAAAGCCGGCATCCGCTGTCCGCGTTACAGCGCTTTCTCGCCCGAGCGCTCGGCGGGCGAAGTATCTGGCAGCGTCTTGCCGCCTACCCAAGCCCGGATGGCGAACGTTATCTACTTGATCTGCGCCAGTTGCAGCAGATCATCGCCGAACACGGGCGGATGAAGCGCCCTCGGATGTTTCTGCGCTGGTGGCGGCATTGCCTTGCCGATCCGCCGCAAGCGGACTGGGCGATCGAGACACCGTTGCCGGGGAAAGACGCCGTGCAATTGATGACGATCCACAAAGCCAAAGGATTGCAGTCACCGGTGGTGATCGTCTCTGGCCTGGGCGGTGTAGGCACCGCGAAAAAGAACGTGGAAATTCACGCTTACCATGATGAAAACGGCGTCCTCCGTCTTTCGAGCATGCCGCTTACCGAAGCGCAGCAGGCGAGTGTGGCGCGGGAAGAAGGGGAAGAACAGGCGCGTCTGCTCTATGTCGCGCTTACCCGCGCCGAAGATCTGCTTTTCGTCGGCGTGCGTGACGATACCTTCCGAAAAAACCATCGTCATCCGGCGTTGCAGGCGCTGCGTCCGCAGCGTTGCTTTGCCGCCAGGTATCACCGGCGTCTGCCGGCCGATCCGGCGGCGATCCGCCGCGCCCTGTCTCAATCCCGCCCGCGCTTGACAAACCCGGATGCGGCGGCGCAGAGAAAAACACAGGTGGCGCCATACAAGAAAACCCATTTTTACGGTTGGCGCAAAACCAGTTTCAGCGCACTCGCCCGTGACCGTGTGGAGAAAAAAGAAAGCGTCGATTGCGCCCTGCCCGATTTCGCGGTGGCCGCAGATGATGGCGCAGGAGAAAATGCCGCGAAAAAAGAAAGCGCGTCGGCGCTGCCCTTTTGTTTTCCGCGCGGCGCCAACCCCGGGAGCTTTCTGCATGCGGTTCTGGAACGCCTCGATGTCGACGCGGAAAGCGCCTGGCCGCCTTTGCTCGAACGTCTCGCGCGGCGCTACCGACTACTCGGCGAAGACACGCCGCTTGCCGCGGAAACGTTCGTGGCGTATCGCCGCTGGCTCGGTGATATTCTCGACTCTTCCCTCGTCTCGGGCACCACACTGCGGCAACTTGCACCGGCGCAACGCGTCAATGAAATGGATTTCCATCTTGCCGTCGACACAAGCCGCCCTCTCGATGTCACCGCGCTCAACCGCCTTTTTCACGACTGGGGAAAACCGCTGCAACTGGAGAACAGCGAGCAGATATACGGCTTCATTCGCGGGGAAATCGACGTCTGTTACCACCATGCGGGGCGTTATCACGTGCTCGATTACAAATCCAACCATCTCGGTGACTGCCGCGCGCGCTACCATGTGACGGCGATGACGCAAGCGATGGACGATCACCATTACTGGCTTCAGGCCCTGATCTATCAAACCGCCCTGCACCGCTTCCTGAAAAACCGTTTGCCGGATTATTCTCCGCACAAACATCTCGGCGCGCCGGAATATCTCTTTCTGCGCGGCTGTGCGGCGGACAGTGATTCGGGACATTTGCCGGTCGTGATCGAGCCGGCGTTGTTGCTCGCCTTCGACGCGCTGCTCGGGAGCGAGCGATGAGCGCGATCGCCCGCTATCTTGCCATGCGGCAAAAAAACGCCGCCGACGAGTCCTTCGAGCGCGCCTTTACCGCGGTTCTGGAAGCGCTCGCCGAGGGCGATACGGTCGTGCGGACGGAAACGCCGCCAGCGCTCGACGAACAGCTCGTGATCAGTGATACGCGGGCGCGCGCCGGGGCGAACGCGCCGCTCGTGCGCGCGGACAATCGCTTGTGGCTCAAGCGCATCTGGCAGAAGGAATACGAACTGGCCGGACGTTTACAGGCACGACTCGGCACAAAAGAAGCACTGCCGGAATGCGACGAAACGGCGCTTCTCGACGGCCTCGAAGCGGAGCAGCAAGCGGCAGTGCGCCATGCACTGAGTCATCGTTTCACGATCATCGACGGCGGCCCCGGCAGCGGCAAAACCTATACCCTCGCCCGCCTTGTCGCCGCGAAAAAGACGGTGCGGCCAGAGACCCGCATCGCGCTCGCCGCGCCGACCGGCAAAGCGGCAAAACGAATGAGCCAATCCCTGCATCGGGCATTCGCCACACTCAAGGAAAGCGATGTCACACGGATAGGTCGGATTGACGAAGCGAAAACCCTCCATCGCCTGCTTGGCATCGGCCATGACGGGACGCCGCGTTACCATGGCGACAATCCCCTGCCCTGCGATCTGCTGATCGTCGATGAAGCTTCCATGCTTTCGCTCGAACTGGCACATGCGCTGTTTGCCGCCCTGGCGGAAGACGCCGCCGTGATTTTGCTCGGTGACGCCGATCAGCTTGCCGCGGTCGAACCGGGTGCGGTGTTGCACGATCTCTGCCGTCAAGCGGAAGTACGTCCGGCAACGATCACCCTCAAAGGATCGCGCCGTTTCCACCGTGCCTCGGGTATCGGACGGCTGGCCGACGCAGTCGCGGGAAAGACCGCCGCGATGTCGCTGGCGAAGCTGCGCGAAATCCTCGCAAGCTCCCGCGACATACAGTGGCAAGACAGCCCTCTCCCGCAGTGGTATGAGGCGCTTTACACGCCGTTTGCCGATTACGTCACGGCGGTTGTCAGGCGCCGCCCGGCGCAGGAACTGTATCGCCTTTTCGACGCCTACCGGATTCTTTGCGCCGGCCATTACGGGCCGTTCGGCGTCAGCGAAATCAACCGCCAGATGCGATACCGGCATCTACGTGCGCTCGGCGAATCGATAAACGCCGATTTCTATGCCGGTCAACCGCTGATGATCTGCGTAAACGATTATAGCAATCAGCTCTATAACGGAGATATCGGCCTGTGTCTTCTCAACGCGAAAGGCGATCGCGAGCTGTATTTTCCGCAACGGGAACCGGTGGCGCTGGCGCGCCTGTCACGCGAGCATCTGCAACCGGCCTACGCGCTGACGATCCATAAAGCCCAGGGCTCGGAATTCGATCGTCTCGCGCTGGTTTTCGATGCTCATCAGGAAAAGGGAGTGACTCGTGAATTGCTCTATACTGGCATCACCCGTGCCAGAGAAAAGCTCGATGTCTACGCGTCGCTTGCCGTACTCGCCCGCGCGGCGGCAACGCCTACCTTGCGCAGCACCGGTCTCGCGCATTTTCTCACGGGGAAATCACGGCAAACGACAGAAGAGAAAAGAAAAACCGAGAGAACATAAGGATGAAACCGTTTTTTGCAAAAACAGCGGAAATCCCTTGCCTCGTTTGCAAAACCCGCTATAATACGCCTCTCTCGGTAAGAGGCCGGATGCTTAGCTCAATTGGTAGAGCATCGCCCTTACAAGGCGAGGGTTATAGGTTCGAGTCCTATAGCATCCACCAAGCGGAGTGGTAGTTCAGTTGGTTAGAATACCTGCCTGTCACGCAGGGGGTCGCGGGTTCGAGTCCCGTCCATTCCGCCATTATCCGAAACGAACGTATCCGCCGCGATGCGTTTTTTTACGCCTGAATACGGAAAACTGCATTTTACAGTCACTTGGCGGCGACTTTATCCAAAAATTACAATTTCTTTGTCTTTAGCAATCATCTTGGTTTTTTTCTCATGCAGTTCGGTATACGCAAACTTGCAGCTGCGGTCGATGGCCACGAACAGTTGCAGCTTGCCTTCTTGCGTAGCCACTTCAGCAATGTCGATATGGAATCGGTAAGGCATTAAAATATATACCAGCATACCGTGGGACTAAACATCTAAGGAACTGAAACAGTGAAGCACGACGCTTTTCGTCACCGGAAATAAAGTTTTTGGTGTGATCGGTTCATACCGGTCTATGGGTAGCATTTACACCCATTTAAATGAACCATCTTTCTCAGGTTTGAATAGGAACTGAACGCCACTTCCCAGAGGTATAGCCTGAGCATTATTTAGCGCTTGTAAAAGGCGGCATTGTCCATGACCAGTACCGCATCGGGCGGCAGGTTGGAAATGAGTTCGTCACTGATCCACGCATGAAAGACATCGCTGTTGATATTGAAGTCACACAGCAATGTTCTCGGTAACACACCCGCCAGAAGTGCCCTGATGACATCGCCGCGACTAAGCCTCCCCCAGGCATGCCAAAACATCGCTTTCCCTTTGCGGCATACTCATGTGCGCGGTATGTCGTTGGCAAACCCAGAAGTGGCCCCCATTTGTTGGAGAGGATTGCGGCTTAGTTAAGGTGGAACCTTTGTTGCAGTTATGCCGCAGTTCTCATCTCAGGGTCATGACCCTGAGATGAGAAGTAAATCCGTTCTGGCGGTAGCCCGTCAAGGCTG
This sequence comes from Cardiobacteriaceae bacterium, assembly GCA_965277745.1. Classification (GTDB taxonomy): domain Bacteria; phylum Pseudomonadota; class Gammaproteobacteria; order Cardiobacteriales; family Cardiobacteriaceae. Next base: position 1,185,954 of record OZ255837.1, on the reverse strand, counting down.
GAATGGGGGCGTCTCCAGTTGTAGTGATCCAACCATTTTCCGATCTTTGCCTTGGCATCCTTCCCGCCGTCAAATGCGTGCAAATAGACACATTCATACTTCAGGCTGCGCCACAGACGCTCAATGAAGACGTTATCTGTCCAACAGCCTTTGCCATCCATGGAGATTGCAATGCCCGCATCCTTCAGCCTTCTGATCCATTCAAAGCTGGTGAATTGACTGCCCTGATCCGTGTTAAAGGTGTCAGGTTTGCCGTAAAGCATTGACGCCTCCTCAAGCGCTTCGACGCAAAAAGCAGTATCCATACTGTTGCTGAGCCGCCAACTGAGAACAAAGCCACGATGCCAATCCATAATCGCAATCAGATACAAAAATCCACGCCCCATCGGAATATAGGTTATGTCGGCGCACCAGAACTGATTGGGACGATCTATCGTCTTGTCTCTGAGCAAATAGGGATAAATCTTGTGCTCTGGATGACGTACCGTGGTTTTTGGCTTCTGATAAATTGCCGGCAAACCCATGAGACCCATAAGGCGACGCACGCGCTTGCGGCTGACACAATAGCCCTGAAGACGTAAATGCCGCGCCATTTGACGACTGCCATAACTCGGCGTTTCCAAAAACTGTTCGTCAATCAGACGCATGAGCTTCAGGTTCAGCGGGCTTTCGCCTTTGGTGTCGTCATACCAGCTTGAGGGGCTGATGCTGAACAATTCGCCTTGACGGGTAATGCTCAGAGGTCCACTTGGGCTGATCATTTCCTTCCGCCGCGCCCGAGAGAGTGGCTGAAGGCTCGTGACAAAAAATCGTTCTCCATGGTCCACTGACCGACCTTGGCGTGAAGGTCGCGGATTTCCGCTGACTGATCCGATTTTTCTTTCTTCTTTTTGCCAGAGAAAATCTCAACCATGTTTTCTTTGGCTTGACGTTTCCACTGGCTGATCTGGTTCGGGTGGATGGTATATTTGCTGGCAAGCTCTGAAAGTGTCAGCTCTTCACTGAGCGCCTCCATAGCGACTTTTGCTTTAAATTCGGTTGAAAAGTTTCGACGTTTTGACATGTAAAATCCGTTCAAAATCATAACAGCTCCACCTTAAAACCCTGTCCTAATTTTGGGGACCAGCTCTATCGGATGTTCTGGCCTAACGTCTTGGCTCAATGGAGCCAGCCGGAAGGTGATGTCTTTTTTCAGTGCGTCCAATAACGCTTTCTGAGTGATTCGCTTGTTCTGTAGCGCCTCAAGTACAGTGACATCTACAGAATCAGACATTACCAAGTGATGGACGAAGACGGGTTTTCTTTGCCCCTGCCGGTGCAGCCGGGCGTTGAATTGCTGGTACAACTCCAGCGACCAGTTGAGGCCATACCAGACAACGATGTTGCCTCCCTGTTGCAGGTTCAACCCGTGACCGGCAATTGCCGGATGCGCCAACAGGAGCGGCACGTTCCCGGTGTTCCATTTTTCGATTGCGCCGTCTTCGTCGATGGCAACCGCGTTCTTGAAATGCCGCTTGATGCGCACTTTGTCCGATTTGAAGGTGTAGGCGACAAGTACAGGCCGGCCGCAGGCTTCTGCCACGATGTCTTCCAAGGCGTCGAGTTTGTGCCGGTGCAGGGCTTCCCAATTACCCTTGCCGTCGGTGTACACCGCCCCGTTCGCGAATTGCAGCAGTTTGTTCGTCAATGCGGCGGCGTTCACGGCTTCCACCGTACCTTGCTCCAGTTCAATCAGGAAGTCTTTTTCCAGTTCGCGGTATCGGCGTGTTTCTTGCGGGCCAAAGTTGAGGTGATGACGTTGTCCACCCGCCGCGGGAGTTGCAAATAGTCGCTGGCGGACAGGGTCAGGCACACATCCTGCAAACGTTCGTGGATTTCTGCTTCGCTGCCTTTGTCGGGTGTCCAGTGATAGCCCAGGTAATCGCTTGTGAAGTAGCGGTCGCGGAATCCACTGAATGTTTTACCTAACCGCTCCCCGCGGTCGAGCAGGTAGAGTTGCGCCCAGACGTCAAGCAGGCCGTTGCTCGCCGGGGTGCCGGTCAGTTCAAGCACACGGTCGATTTTGGGCAACACTTTTTTCAGCGCTTTGAAACGTTTGGTCTTGGATGATTTGAAGGAACTGGCTTCATCGATCACCACCATGTCATACGGCCAATTCTTCCCGTAGTATTCGACCAACCAAGTGACCATTTCACGGTTGATTAAATGGATGTCTTCTCTTCCTGTCAGTGCGTTTAAACGTTGTTGCTTGCTGCCACAAACGACTGAATAGGAAAGATGGCGCACATGCTCCCATTGGGCAATTTCTTCAGGCCATGTGTTGATTGCTACTCTTAATGGAGCAATGACCAATACCCGGCCAACGGTGAACGAGTCCATCAAGTCAGCTACAGCGGTCAAGGTGGTCACTGTTTTTCCAAGACCCATATCAACCCACAAGGCACAGGATTCCTGTGACTTGATAAAGTCCACTGCCTTCTGTTGATAGCTGTGTAAGCTATCGCGTGAAAAGCTGCTTGCCTGTTTCAATTCTGTCAATGACATGAACGCTGAACCCTTCTTCTTTCAATTTCCGATGCACGTTGGCCTGTAATTTTGTCGGCCGTTTACCGGGTGCCTTAAACTCGACCAACAGCACCATTCCGGCTTTGAAGTACAAGCGATCCGGCACCGCACGGTAGTTGGGGCTTGTCCATTTATAAGCCAGCCAGCCGTGTCGTTGTGCATATGCTGCAACCTTCTTTTCGATGACCGATTCACGCATCTTGATTGACAATAGTATTGCATGGCGATATTATCCGTTTGTGATTAGAAGTTTCCGCAACAAAATGACCGAAAACGCCGCTAAAGGTGTTTTCGATAGGGGATTTCCGAAAGAAATCGCCAAACGCGCCCAAATGCGTCTGGAACGCATTCAGGCAGCGGAAAATTTGAACGATTTGCGGGTGCCTCCAAGCCACTGTCTTGAAGCCCTGAAAGGTGACCGAAAAGGCCAGTACAGTATTCGTGTCAATAAACAGTGGCGTATTTGTTTTTCCTGGATTGGTGGTGACGCTTATGAGGTTGAAATTACCGACTATCACTAAGAGGTTGACCGTATGATCATGAATTCCACACACCCTGGAGAACACCTTCTTGAATTTGTCGAGGAGTTTCAGATTTCGCGCTACCGTCTTGCTCGTGATATCCATGTACAGCAAACACGGATCGAGGAAATCATCAAGGGAAGACGCGCGATTACCGCAGATACGGCAGTGAGACTTGGACGCTATTTCGGCACCAGTGCGGGATTTTGGATGAATTTGCAAACCCGGTTCGATATCGCCGAAGCTGAAAAAAAGATAACCGACGAGATTAAAGGTGTGGCCTGATTTGTTCATTTGCGATACCTTTTCGCCGCGAATCCTTGCGCCTTGACCGGCAGGCCTGTCAAAATGGAGTACATAAATCATGCTGCTTCCTCTTCATCAATTTGAACAACCGGAATCCCAACAAAATCTTCAAGCCCGATTGGTTGTTTGCCTTTCATGAACATGGTGTGCTTGATTCGGCGTTCCAGTTCTACATATTTTTTATACAGTTCCGGGTTCTGGGTTGCGCCGTGTCGCAGGTCGTTTCGACTGCCCATGATGCAAAACACGCAGGAAAGCCTTTCGTTTGATACGTAAGCCCAGAACGGCTTTTGCCCGGCCTGTTTGATCGTGTTGAAAATATCTTGAGTCGTAAGATGGAAAACGGGCAGCCAGTTATAAACTGTTCGCTTTACTCTTCCATTGACAGATTCGTTTTTGTTGATACAAAATGGGGTTCTATTCGCTCTGGCTGTTGATTCCTCGGCACGAAGCCCCATGCAGTTGATGCCTATAGTCTTGTCCTAATTTTGGGGACCAGCTCTCCCGCTTTCATCAATATATTAAACCGGCGGCAATTTATATAGGTTATGTAGCATAGGCGATTGACTCTGCATCAAAGTATTTTTTAATCCGTTCAGGACGACGCTGAAGCTTCATGTTGCTCTGGGCTGAGCTTGCGTGCATCTGTATTCATGTGCGCGGTATGTCGTTGGCAAACCCGCTTTCATCAATATAGCTGAAGTACTATAAATGGATAAATCAGCCGATAGATATAACCCATTTATAGTGTTTTAGCCATAGTTGTGTAAAAGCTGCAGAGGGCGTTTTGTTTTATGGGGAAAGGCGCTCGGGGCATCGTAAATTTGACAGCTCATATAAAAAAACATAAAATTACTGATTATCATTCCCATAATTAGGAGCCAAGAGAGATGTCTGACAGCGAAACGACTGTCGAAGATACGGTAGAGGATAGAAACTTGAGTGGTGTGCAGGAAACACTCCTGATCCCCCTTGCCGCACGTGCCATTGCGCCAACACGCTATCCGGAAATCGATTTTTGTGATCAGCTCTCGGCGAAAGCTCTGGTAACGCTCAACATCGATGTGAGCCGCTTTACATCAGACGACAGTACAATGCGGCGTTGCCTGTTACGGGCGAAGTGGTTTGATGGAATTGCCCGCAAATTTCTTGACAAACATCCTGAAGGTCTGTGTGTCAGCCTTGGGGCTGGTCTTGATAATCGTGCTCTTCGTATTGGCATAGATCGTTATCCGAAGGCCAATTGGATTGATGTGGATTTGCCGGACGTTATGGATCTCCGGCATCGGGTCTTTCCTGAGCATTCCCAAGTGCAAGATCTGACATGTGATATTACCAGTCTCGATTGGATGGATGTAACGTCTTGGAAAAAAGGCCGGCCAGTTCTGTTCCTGGCTGAAGGAGTGTTGATGTTTCTTTTGCCAAAACTCGGGGAGAAACTTATTGCGACACTTGGTCGTGTCGCAGACCAAAAATCATCGTATATAGAGTTGGCCTTTAATTATGTCAGTCCGACCATGGTCAAATTCGGCCATAGAAATAAGAGCGTGTCACAAACCCAAGCGGTTTTTCGGTGGGGAATAAAGCGCCCAAGCGTATTTATGGCAATTGATCCCAAGTTAAGCTTGATAGAGAATTCAGATGTTGCAGCGAAAATTGGTGGGCGCATTATTTTGATCAAGATACTTTATGCTGTCCTGACGTTTGGCTGTCGCCTCTATGGGCTAATGCATTTTCGCCGGAATCCACAAACTGAACGATGATGTTTAAATATTTATTTTTTGGTTATTCTCCTTGGATTTTCTTGTTTTCGTTGCACTTTGGCCGCTTGTGCCGCCCATTCACCGGTTATAGTCTATCCAAATAACAATGATTCAACAGGCATAAAAAAAGCCCCCGATCACTCGGAGGCTTGTCTGAAAAAATCCTGACACTGACCTACTCTCACATGGGGAAGCCCCACACTACCATCGGCGAGGCGGCCTTTCACTTCTGAGTTCGGGATGGGTTCAGGTGCTTGCACCGCTCTATCGGCGTCAGGAAAACTTTGCTCTTTTAACAACCGGCAGGGGGCCTCCCCTGCCAGGCAATTCATTCAACTCAATCAATCGCCAAAAAATCATTTGCGCGTTGTATGATCAAGCCTGTCGGTTCATTAGTACTGCTTAGCTTCATCTGTTACCAGACTTCCACACTCAGCCTATCAACGTCGTCGTCTACAACAAACCTTCTCCATGCTCTCGCATGCGGGAAATCTCGTCTTGGGAGGGGCTTCCCGCTTAGATGCTTTCAGCGGTTATCCCTTCCGAACTTGGCTACCCGGCAATGCAATTGGCATCACAACCGGTACACCAGCGGTTCGTCCATTCCGGTCCTCTCGTACTAGGAACAGCTTCCCTCAAATTTCCAACGCCCACGGCAGATAGGGACCGAACTGTCTCACGACGTTCTGAACCCAGCTCGCGTACCACTTTAAATGGCGAACAGCCATACCCTTGGGACCTGCTACAGCCCCAGGATGTGATGAGCCGACATCGAGGTGCCAAACTCCTCCGTCGATATGGACTCTTGGGAGGAATCAGCCTGTTATCCCCGGAGTACCTTTTATCCGTTGAGCGATGGCCCTTCCATTCGGAACCACCGGATCACTAAGACCTACTTTCGTATCTGCTCGACTTGTCCGTCTCGCAGTCAAGCGGGCTTCCGCCTTTGCACTTTCAGCACGATTTCCGACCGTGCCAAGCCCACCTTCGCACTCCTCCGTTACTCTTTGGGAGGAGACCGCCCCAGTCAAACTACCCACCAGACACTGTCCGCGATCCCGATCAGGGACCTGCGTTAGAACATCAACCGCCACAGGGTGGTATTTCAACAATGGCTCCAGCGCAACTGGCGTCACGCTTTCTTCGCCTCCCACCTATCCTATACAATACCGGTCAAGGTTCCGTGTCAAGCTGTAGTGAAGGTTCACGGGGTCTTTCCGTCTAGCCGCGGGTACACTGCATCTTCACAGCAAGTTCAACTTCACTGAGTCTCGGGTAGAGACAGCGCCGCCATCGTTACGCCATTCGTGCAGGTCGGAACTTACCCGACAAGGAATTTCGCTACCTTAGGACCGTTATAGTTACGGCCGCCGTTTACCGGGGCTTCAATCCAGAGCTCGCACCCCTTCTCTTAACCTTCCGGCACCGGGCAGGCGTCACACCCTATACGTCCACTTGCGTGTTGGCAGAGTGCTGGGTTTTTGATAAACAGTCGCAGCGGCCTATTCTCTGCGGCCTTCGACAGCTATTCACCGTCAAAGGCATACCTTCTCCCGAAGTTACGGTATCATTTTGCCGAGTTCCTTTACCCGAGTTCTCTCAAGCACCTTGGAATATTCTTCCCACCCACCTGTGTCGGTTTGTGGTACGGTCGAAGATCATCTATCGCTTAGAGGCTTTTCCTGGAAGCAGAGCATCGACCACTTCGTCTTCGTGAAGACTCCCCGTCACGCCTTGGCATTGAAACTCCGGATTTGCCTGAAGTTCCTGCCTCAACGCTTGGACACACTTCCAACAGTGTGCTGGCCTAGCTTTCTCCGTCCCCCCATCGCAATGAGCTTCGGTACGGGAATATTGACCCGTTTCCCATCGACTACGCGTCTCCGCCTCGCCTTAGGGGCCGACTCACCCTGCGCCGATTAGCGTTGCGCAGGAATCCTTGGGTTTTCGGTGTGCGGGTTTTTCACCCGCATTATCGTTACTCATGTCAGCATTCGCTCTTGTGATACCTCCAGCATGCTTCTCAACACACCTTCTTCAGCCTACACAACGCTCCCCTACCATTCTTACGAATCCGCGGCTTCGGTACATGATTTAGCCCCGTTATATCTTCCGCGCAGGACGACTCGACTAGTGAGCTATTACGCTTTCTTTAAAGGATGGCTGCTTCTAAGCCAACCTCCTAGCTGTCTTCGCCTTCCCACTTCGTTTCCCACTCAATCATGATTCCGGGACCTTAGCCGGCGGTCTGGGTTGTTTCCCTTTCCTCGACGGACCTTAGCACCCGCCGAGTGTCTCCTGTGGTCGAACTTTACGGTATTCAGAGTTTGCCTCGGGGTGGTAAGTCGGTATGACCCCCTAGCCGAAACAGTGCTTTACCCCCGTAAGTCAATCCACAAGGCACTACCTCAATAGTTTTCGGGGAGAACCAGCTATCTCCGAGCTTGTTTAGCCTTTCACTCCTATCCACAGGTCATCCCCTGACTTTTCAACGTCAGTGGGTGCGGTCCTCCAGTACCTGTTACGCTACCTTCAACCTGCCCATGGATAGATCGCCCGGTTTCGGGTCGACAACCCGCGACTTAACGCCCTGTTCAGACTCGCTTTCGCTACGGCTCCCCTATCGGTTAACCTCGCCACCAATCGTCACTCGCTGACCCATTATACAAAAGGTACGCCGTCACCAGCCTACGCCAGCTCCGACTGCTTGTATGCACACGGTTTCAGGTTCTTTTCACTCCCTTCACCAGGGTTCTTTTCGCCTTTCCCTCACGGTACTGCTTCACTATCGGTCGACAACGAGTATTTAGCCTTGGAGGATGGTCCCCCCGTGTTCAGACAGGATTTCTCGTGTCCCGCCCTACTCGATCGTCCGCTTCCCTCCGTCGTATACGGGGCTCTCACCCTCTACGGCGCCGTTTCCCAACGGCTTCTACTGGAGATAAGCGGATTTTATGGGCTCTTGCGCGTTCGCTCGCCGCTACTTGCGCAATCTCGGTTGATTTCTTTTCCTCGGGGTACTTAGATGTTTCAGTTCTCCCGGTTCGCTTCCTCGACTTATGAATTCGGTCGAGAATGACCCGAAGGTCGGGTTGCCCCATTCGGAGATCCCAGGTTATACGCTCGTTATCAGCTCACCCGGGCTTTTCGCAGATTGCCACGTCCTTCTTCGCCTGTTGTCGCCAAGGCATCCACCGTGTGCACTTAATTACTTGATCATACAACCGCAAATCCTCTTTTCCCGATCGAAAAGCCCTGTCCGTCCGGCAGGCGCGCGCATCTATACCAAAGGTATCTGTGCAACCGCTCCTGCGCCCAACGCGCCAGGGACTCGACCGACTCGGGCATATTCGCATGCCCGCACAAAGACAATCCAGGTCGTATCTTAGGTTCTCTTACTTCGCCGCTCGCGCGACGAAATGTTTCATAAGTAACAACGCTTGTTTGTTTCTCAGCTTATTCAATTCAGTTGAATTAAATTGACTTCCATTTGTTAAAGATCACGGTGCAAAGAACACCAAGCCTGTCGCCTTTTCCAAAAAACAACAGGACGGGGGTTCCTTTCTCTCCACCTCGAACAAGGCAAATCGACCATCGTTCAAGCCTGCCAACAATCACTCAACCCCTGCCGCGCGCAAAAATGGTGGAGCCAAGGAGGATCGAACTCCTGACCTCCTGCGTGCAAAGCAGGCGCTCTCCCAGCTGAGCTATGGCCCCTCGTGGTGGGTCTGGGAAGACTCGAACTTCCGACCTCACCCTTATCAGGGGTGCGCTCTGACCAACTGAGCTACAGACCCTGTCCCTAGCCTGAACATCGAAGATAGTTCGTGCGAGTGTCTTGCCGCCCTCTCTTTAAAGGAGGTGATCCAACCGCAGGTTCCCCTACGGTTACCTTGTTACGACTTCACCCCAGTCATGAATCACACCGTGGTGACCGCCCTGATAAGCCAGCCACTTCTGGTGCCACCCACTCCCATGGTGTGACGGGCAGTGTGTACAAGACCCGGGAACGTATTCACCGCGACATGCTGATTCGCGATTACTAGCGATTCCGACTTCATGCAGTCGAGTTGCAGACTGCAATCCGAACTACGATCGGCTTTCTCGGATTGGCTCCGCCTCGCGGCTTGGCAACCGTCTGTACCGACCATTGTAGCACGTGTGTAGCCCAGGCCGTAAGGGCCATGATGACTTGACCTCGTCCCCACCTTCCTCCGGTTTGTCACCGGCAGTCTCCTTACAGTTCCCACCCGAAGTGCTGGCAAGTAAGGACAAGGGTTGCGCTCGTTGCGGGACTTAACCCAACATCTCACGACACGAGCTGACGACAGCCATGCAACACCTGTCTCAGAGTTCCCGAAGGCACCACACCCTCTCCGGTGTGTCCTCTGGATGTCAAGGCCTGGTAAGGTTCTTCGCGTTGCATCGAATTAAACCACATGCTCCACCGCTTGTGCGGGTCCCCGTCAATTTCTTTGAGTTTCAACCTTGCGGTCGTACTCCCCAGGCGGTCAACTTAACGCGTTAGCTGCGGCACCGAGTACGAACGTACCCAACGCCTAGTTGACATCGTTTAGGGCGTGGACTACCAGGGTATCTAATCCTGTTCGCTCCCCACGCTTTCGCACATCAGCGTCAGTATTGCCCCAGAAGGCTGCCTTCGCCATCGGTGTTCCTTCCAATCTCTACGCATTTCACTGCTACACTGGAAATTCCGCCTCCCTCTGACATACTCTAGAACATCAGTTTCAAATGCCATTCCCAGGTTGAGCCCGGGGCTTTCACATCTGACTTGATCTTCCGCCTACGCGCCCTTTACGCCCAGTCATTCCGAATAACGCTCGCACCCTCCGTATTACCGCGGCTGCTGGCACGGAGTTAGCCGGTGCTTCTTCTGTAGCTAATGTCAAAATAACGGCTATTGACCGTCACCCTTTCTTCACTACCGAAAGTGCTTTACAACCCGAAGGCCTTCTTCACACACGCGGCATTGCTGGATCAGGGTTGCCCCCATTGTCCAATATTCCCCACTGCTGCCTCCCGTAGGAGTTTGGGCCGTCTCTCAGTCCCAATGTGGCTGATCATCCTCTCAGACCAGCTATGGATCGTCGCCTTGGTAGGCCTTTACCCCACCAACCAGCTAATCCAACATAGGCTCATCCAATGGCAAGTGCCAAAAGCACCCTTTCCCCCGAAGGGCTTATGCGGTATTAGCGCAAGTTTCCCTGCGTTGTCCCCCGCCAAAGGGCAGATTCCTATGCCTTACTCACCCGTCCGCCACTCGTCGCCAGAAAGCAAGCTCTCCGCGTTACCGTTCGACTTGCATGTGTTAAGCATGCCGCCAGCGTTCAATCTGAGCCAGAATCAAACTCTTCCGTTTAAAAGTTTCCCCGACACAGACAAGTTCGTGAATCTCTCATCGATCATTGTCAGTTCAGGTGTCTCGTCTTCTCGCAACCGTAAACAGAAAAAATAAAATTCAACAAAATCCTATCCCTTCACGAATACCGTCGCCAAGGCCACAAAACACCCGCACAAACTATCTTCTTCTTTTGTCAAAGATCAAACCCGCACATATGCATACAACAAAGCACGGAAAACGCGAAGTATAAACACATCAAAAAACTATGCAAGAGGTTTTGCACATTATTTTTCGACAAAAACCCAAGTTATTGAAAATAATGTTGTTTTTTATCGTGACTCAACGGCTGTCGCGGCGCGCTTTTGGATCGGACGACGTTTTCGCGACGCTCGCCGGAAACACCTGTGCCGATGAAACGCGCTTCTCGCCGGCATTTCGCCATACCGCCCGGTATCGGTGAAATCGGCGTTGCCGCCATTGATTACGATATCGCCGGCATCAAGGCGTGGGATCAATGGCGCGAGCACGTTATCGACCTCTTCTCCGACCCGCACCTTCAGCACGCAATTCGTTCACCCCTTCGAACAAAGCATGTACGCCGACGATCTTGGCTGTACATTCCACGATAGCGGCAGCCATTCTGTCCCGACTGCGACTATAGGGCCCTCATGTTAAGCATCAGATTCCGGCCCATCGCGGAGAGTCGGGTTACAGCCGATAGCGCTTGTGTCATTTTATAGCCCCGCACGTTAAAAAATAACGCTTAATATTACAACGATGATAAACGCGATGCTACCGAGCAAGGTTTCCATTACCATCCAGGTTTTTAGGGTGAATTCTCATCCATGCCGAGTAAGCGAGAGACCAGCCAGAAACCAGAATCATTTAAATGGGACAGTGCAATTGAACCGTCTGCGATTGCGATGAAACAACGCGCCAATTCAGTATCGCCTTTAATGGCCGGAGCGATCAAAGCTGCCGTGGTTGTCAGCGCTACAGTAGCCGAACCTTGCGCAACACGCAAACAGCTTGGAATGGTGAATGCCGCTACGATAACAGGCATTCCTGATACCGTTAGGATATCCGCAAGCGCATCACCAATAACACTTGCACGCAGTACTCCTGCAAACATGCCACCCGCACCCGTTATTAAGATCACCTCACAAATCGGCGCCAGTGCGTCATTACATACTTTTCCGAGCTTATCCATGCCGTACTCTCTGCCCAATACGACTAAAGAAACAATTAGGATCAACAATAGTGCAACCGGCGTCTTCCCCAGCATACGCAAACATTCAACCCATACTGTTCGATCATTCATTAGTCCAGCAACTGTCAAAGTATTCAGACCGGTATCCAGAAAGATCAATAAAGCGGGTAAAATCAGGATGACCGTTGCCGTAGTAAATTTTATTGGCCGCGCTGCATCAATAATTGGCGCATCTTTGAAGAGACCAGACAGGGAAACAGTTAATTTTTTCTCTGCGTAAAGGCCGAACAGATAAACACCGATATACCATGTTGGAATTGCTACCAGGATACCAATGACAATTAGCACAGCGATGTTCACACCCAACAATTCAGCTGCCGCGACTGGACCCGGGTGCGGCGGAACGAATGCGTGCACCACCGAGAATGCACCGGCTGACGGCAGCGCGTATTTGATCGGAGAAGCACCAAAGCGTTTTGCAACACTGAAGATAATTGGCATCATGACGACCAAGCTGGCATCAAAGAAAATAGGGAACCCGAATAGTAGAGATGTCACACCCAGAGCGAACGGAGCACGTTGCTTACCGAAACGTCCAATCAAGGTATCGGCGATTACCTTCGCGCCACCGCTCACTTCCAGCACCCTACCAATCATTGCGCCCAATGCGACCAACAAGGCAACCGATGCCAGGGTACTGGCAAACCCACGCATCATGGTTGGCAGCACTTGCTCGAATTTGGCAATGGAGGAAAAGTGAAAAATTACAATATTATAATAATGGGCATCTGTGGTTGTGGCAAAACCACAATTGGTGAACGATTGGCAAAAAAAACAGGTTGTAAATTCATCGACGCTGATCACTTCCATCCACGAAATAACATTCAGACAATGGCCTCTGGTCAGCAACTGGATGATGGTGATCGGCAACCATGGCTGGAAAATATTCGTGATTGTCTAAATAGCCTGGAAAGTAAAAATGAGCGTGCTATCATCGCTTGCTCGGCTTTGAAGAAAAACTATCGTGACCAACTTCGAAAGGGGCATAAAAATCTCACCTTTCTCTTTCTTGATGGCGGCAGGAAACTGATCCTGAAACGCATGCGTAAACGTAAAGAACATTTTATGAAAGTAAACATGATCGAAAGCCAATTCAAAATCCTGGAGCGCCCTGATCACGAATCGCAAACGCTGGTCGTCAGTATTTATGGAAGTATTGACGAAGTGTTGAAACGCTCAACCCAAGCGTTAAATAGTACACTCGTGAAAAAATGATTATTTTATTCATAAGGAAGAACAGATAGCAAACCATTCACGCTACAGACAGGATATTTCATATCACATATGGACTTAGCGCACAATACAATGCCTTGCGAACGCGATGTAAATATTGTTACTCGTTATTTTGAGGGTTTTTATCCGTTGTTTTCTTGTGCGTCAACCGCAGACGGCAAGTGATCTGGGAACCCTACAACGCTCAACCGCCGCCGTTTCTTTCTTTTTTCTTGATTTTGTCTTTTTTCATACTTCGTAACTGCTTGACGAGACTTTGCCACCTCTTCCCGTCCAATTGCTATGAAACCATTCGCCGCGCGGCCTGTCCATCCGTTCATAGGTATGTGCGCCGAAATAATCGCGCTGCGCCTGGACCAGGTTGGCAGGCAGGCGCGCGCTGGTATAGCTATCCAGAAAAGTGAGGCCTGAGCCGAGACCAGGCACTGGTAATGCGGTTTCAACAGCCTTGGACACTACTTTTCTCCAGGAGTGCAGCGTTTCCTGGAGAATGCCATGGAAATAGTCGTTCATCCAGAGGAAGGACAGATCTGGCGCCTTACGGAATGCGCTATGGATGTCATCGAGAAAGGCACTGCGAATGATGCATCCTTCCCGCCACAGCGTGGCAACATTGGTTATATCGATTCCCCAGCGGTAACTTCTTGACACTTCGCGCATCAACACAAAGCCTTGCGCGTAAGAAATAATTTTTGCCGCAAGCAATGCCTGGCGCAACGCTTCCAGCCATTGCGTTTTGCCTGCAAGACGCACGATTTCTCTGGGATACAGAAGCGCCGCTTCTTTTCTTTCTATCTGCCATGAGGAAAGACAACGGGCGAATACGGATTCACTGATCAATGGTAGTGGTACGCGATACTCAAGCGCGGTGATGCTCGCCCATTTGCCTGTACCTTTCTGAGCGGCCACATCGCGGATAGCATCGATCACGTAACAGCCTTCCTTATCGCAATAGGAAAGAATATCTGCGGTGATTTCGATCAGATAGCTCTCCAGCATCGTTTCGTTCCAGGAACGAAAGACTGCGCTCATTTCTCGTGCGCTCATTCCGAGAAGTGTCCGCATGAAATCGTAGCTTTCGCTGATCAGTTGCATGTCCGCGTATTCAAGACCGTTATGCACCATTTTCACGAAATGTCCGGCACCACCATTGCCCACCCAATTACAACAGGGTTCTCCAGATGAGGTTTTCGCGGCGATCGCTTGAAAAATCGGCTGCACTTCCGGCCATGCGGACAATTCCCCTCCTGGCATGATTGATGGACCGTGGCGCGCGCCTTCTTCACCACCGGATATGCCCGCACCGATCAAGTACAATCCTTTACCCGCCAGCATCTTGCTACGCCGCTCGGTATCGGTAAAATTGGCGTTACCACCATCAATGATGGATATCGCCGGCATCAAGTAGCGGGATCAATTGTGCGATCAAATTATCGACTGCTTCTCCGGCACGCACCATCAGCAGGATTTTGCGCGGTAGTTTCAAAGTTTTCACCAGTTCGGACAGAGTGTGCACGCCGATGATCTTCCTGCTCTTGGCAGAACCTGCGGTAAAACTATCCACTTTGTCCTTACTGCGGTTGTATGCCGCCACGGTAACGCCCTGATCCTCCATGTTGAGAATCAGGTTTTGTCCCATCACGGCCAATCCGATTACGCCGATATCCGCTTGTGTTATTGCAGCGTTTTTCCCTCCGCCTTCTGCAAGGCTTCGACCATCGCGAGGGCGTCGCGGGTTTCTTGTACATCGTGTACCCGCACCATGCGGGCGCCGAGCCAGGCACCAAGGGCGGCCAGTGTCACGCTGCCCGTCAAGCGCGTGTCAACGCCGCGGTCATCGAGATAATGGCCGATCGTCGATTTGCGTGACACGCCGATCAAAACCGGATACCGCTCATCGCAGAAGTGCCCGCCCTGTCGAATCAGGGCCATATTCTGCGCCGGGTTCTTGCCGAAACCGAAGCCCGGATCAAGGAGAATCCGGTTCGTCGCGATTCCCGCCGCCTGGCAGAGGGAGGCGCGTTCGCGTAAATAGCCATCGACTTCGGCGACCACATCGCGATAGCGGGTGTCTTCCTGCATCGTCTCCGGCATGCCGCGCATATGCATGAGGCAGATGCCACAGTGGCTGTTGGCGACGACCTCGATCGCGCCCGGCGCTTCGAGACCGTGCACGTCGTTGATCATGTCGACACCGAGCGCAAGCATGGCGCGCATTGTCGCCGTGTTTTTGGTGTCGACGGACACCGGCCGCCGTCCGTCGGCCACCAATGCCTTGACGACCGGCGTAAGGCGGGCGATTTCCTCTTCCACGGCGATCGCCTTGGCACCCGGACGGGTGGACTCCGCCCCGACGTCTATCACGTCCGCGCCCTGGGCGATCATTTCTTCGCTATGGACAAGGGCAAGCGCCGGATCAAGGAATTTTCCGCCGTCGGAAAACGAATCGGAGGTACAGTTCAGTACCCCCATGATTTTCGTCCGCGACAGGTCGAGCGTGAAGCGCCCGCATTGCCAATTTTCAAACATCAGTTTTGCTCCATCGGATGATCATAGCTTTTGCCGTCGCCGGGCGTTTTTTTCGTTTTCGTCTCCTCGCCGTGAGGATCCGGCGGGATCGCTTTACCCTCGGGTTTTGTCGGCGCATCGGGTTTGTCGTCATTCCAGTCTTCCGGTTCACGCACCGCACGGCGGTTCATCAGATCGTCGATCTGCATCTGATCGATCGTTTCATATTTGACGAGCGCTTCGCTCATCGCATGAAGAATATCCATATTATCGACCAGCAACTTGCGCGCGCGTAAGTAATTACGATCGATCAGCATGCGAATTTCCTCGTCGATCTGTTTGGCTGTTTCATCGGAGACGTTTTTGTGTCGGGTCACCGAGCGTCCGAGGAACACTTCCCCTTCTTCTTCCGCGTAAAGCAGCGGGCCGAGTTTGTCCGACAAGCCCCACTGGGTCACCATATTGCGGGCGATACCGGTTGCCCGCTCAATATCGTTCGCCGCGCCGGTGGAAACCTGTTCTTTTCCGTAGATCAGCTCTTCGGCGAGACGCCCGCCGTAGAGCGAAGAAATCTGGCTTTCCAAGCGTTCTTTGGAATAGCTGTAACGATCCTGGTTCGGCAGGAACATCGTCACTCCCAAGGCGCGGCCACGGGGAATGATGGTGACTTTGTAGACGGGATCGTGCGCCGGCACCAGGCGCCCGACGATACAGTGTCCGGCTTCGTGATAGGCGGTCATTTCCTTTTCCGCATCGCTCATCACCATGGAGCGGCGCTCCGAGCCCATCATGATTTTGTCCTTGGCGTCCTCCATGTCCTGCATGGAGATTTTGTTGTGTTCACGCCGCGCCGCGAACAAGGCCGCCTCATTTATCAAGTTGGCAAGATCGGCGCCGGAAAAGCCCGGTGTGCCGCGGGCGATATCGCGGGCGACGACATCATCGCCGAGCGGCTTCTTGCGCATGTGTACCTTGAGGATCTGTTCGCGACCGCGAAGATCGGGCAGTCCGACCGTCACCTGGCGATCGAAACGTCCCGGGCGCAGCAGGGCGGGATCCAGTACGTCAGGGCGGTTGGTCGCGGCGATGACGATGACCCCTTCGTTGCCTTCGAAACCATCCATTTCCACGAGCAGTTGATTGAGCGTCTGTTCGCGTTCGTCATGCCCGCCCCCCAGACCGGCGCCGCGCTGACGCCCGACCGCATCGATTTCATCGATGAAAACGATACATGGCGCATGCCTTTTCGCTTCGCTGAACATGTCCCGCACCCGGGAAGCGCCGACACCGACGAACATTTCCACGAAATCCGAACCGGAAATCGTGTAAAACGGCACTTTCGCTTCGCCGGCAATCGCCCGCGCAAGGAGGGTTTTCCCCGTTCCCGGGGGACCGACCATCAGAACGCCGCGCGGAATCTGTCCGCCGAGACGGCTGAACTTAGTGGGATCTCGCAAAAATTCGACCATTTCGAAGACCTCTTCTTTCGCTTCTTCGGCGCCGGCGACATCGGCAAAGGTCACCTTGATCTTGTCTTCGGGAATCAGTTTCGCTTTGCTCTTGCCGAAGGAAAACGCGCTGCCGCGACCGCCGCCCTGCATCTGGCGAGAAACGAAGAGAAACAAACCAACCAGCACGGCAATCGGCAGCAAATTGATGAGGATCTTGGCCAACAGGCTTTCTTTCTCGATCGGTTCACTGCTAATGAGCACATCGTTTTTGCGCAAATCCCCGACCAGTGCGCTGGTATTGAGTTCGGGGTTGTTGGCCACGTAGCGATTGCCGGCGTGATCGGTAAACGTCACCGTCATGTTTTGCATATCGAGATCGGCCGATTTTACTTCGCCATCATAGACCCGGTCGAGGAATTGGGAGTAGGCGACTTCGCGTGGCTTTCCTGTTCTGTCAAAATTGTTCACTTCGCCGACCAAAAGCAGGAAAAGGATAATCAGCCCCCCCCAAATCAGCAGTGATTTACGCATATCGTTCAAAGCGATAACCTCTCTGGTTGATTGGCCAGCGGTCCCTTGTAGGCTCTGGCAAGAAGATAGGTTTCCAGGCTGCGTGCCCGGGACGCAGCCGGCTTTCTTGTTAATACGGTCTGAAATTGATTTTTCAAGGTTTTGAACAACATGTCGAAGCCGGCGCCGTGGAACACCTTGGTGAGAAAATCTCCACCGGGCGCCAGTCGCTGACAGGCAAACGCCATTGCCAGTTCCACGAGATACATGCTTTTCGCTTGATCGACGCTGCGCAAGCCACTGCTGTTCGGTGCCATATCGGCAAGAACCAGATCGACGTGAATATCCTCTCCGATCGCCGCAAGCAGCGCATCCAGAGTCGTCTGCTCGCGGAAATCACCTTGAATGACAGTCACCCCGGCAAGCGCCTTCATCGGCAAAACATCGAGGGCAATGACGCGCCCCTTGCCCTGGAGCGAATTTGCGACATACTGCGACCAACCCCCGGGGGCCGCGCCGAGTTCGACAACGACCATGCCCGGACGAATGATACCGTCCTTTTTCTGGATTTCCTCGAGCTTGTACACCGCGCGCGAACGATAGCCCTCCTTGCGGGCTTGCCGAACATAGCGATCGTCGCGATGTTCTTTGAGCCAACGTCCGCTGCTTTTGCTACGTGTCATGGAAAGTTCTATTATTCTGGACGACCGAAGGTGATAGAATACGCCGATGCCGAGTAAACCCCAAATTCGCTTCCTGCAATCCGCCGCCCATGCTCTCCATCCGTTCGTCAGGATCGGTGCGCGCGGACTGACAGCGGCGGTACACAAAGAAATCGATATCGCGCTGGAAGCCCACGAACTGGTCAAAATCAAGTTCTCGCGATCGCGTGATGAGAAGCAAGAGGCGATGATCGATGAGATTGGCAAGAGGCAACAGGCCGAGTGCGTGCAAAAAATCGGCCACGTGGCGGTTTTCTACCGCCGCAATGCGGAAAAGGATCGATATTCCCTGCCTCGGGCCTAAAGCGCGTGCGCAGCGGACGATGACAAGTCCGCGCGACTAGCGATGAAGGCGCCGCTTGTTCACAAGCAGGATCAGCGGATGAACGATCACCAGCGCCGAGTGCCCGATAACCAGACCGACGAGAATTTCCAGCCCGTACTCGCCGACCGCCTGCCAGGCGTGCGGCAGCGCCTCCACTGCACGATGCAACAGATGGGCGATGACCGGCACATGCGCGCTCCAGATATGTCCGCCGACGACGAACATCGCAATCGTGCCGATAATCGTCAATGCCTTGAGCAGCTTCGGCGCAAACCACAGAAGCCCGCGCCCAATCGCCGCGAGCGCGCCGTGAGAACGCTCTGCCCAACGCAAACCGATATCGTCGAGCTTGACGATCAGGGCGACCGCGCCGTAGACGGCGAAAGTCAAGAGCAACGCAAGGCAAGCGAGGGCGATCGCCAATTCACCCAACGGCTTGTTCTGTTCCTGCAAAATGCCGAGCGAGATCACAACGATTTCGGCGGAGAGGATGAAATCGGTTCTCACCGCGGTACGGATCTTCGTCTTTTCGAAGGCGATGGGATCGCGGCAAGTCGCCGGCCTGGCATGTCTCTGTTCGGCGAAGCACCAGGCAAACAGTTTCTCCGCCCCTTCGAAACACAGGAAGAGACCGCCGAAGAGCAACAAGTAGACGATCAAACTGGGCAGAAAGGCGCTCAGCAGCAGGGCGACGGGGACCAAGATCAGCTTGTTCAGCAAAGAGCCTTTGACAACCGCCCAGACAACCGGCAGCTCGCGTTGGGGAGATAGCCCGGTCAGTTGATTGGCATTGAGCGCAAGGTCATCGCCAAGCACGCCGACAGTATTTTTCGTCGCGACTTTGGTCATCGTCGCGACATCGTCCATCAAAGTGGTGATATCGTCGAGCAGGGCAAAAAAACTCGCCGCCATCACTTCTTGTTGGCGAAACCGAGTTCCGCGAGAATCCTGCCTTCCAGATTTTCCATGATTTCGGCTTCCTCCGCTTCGCAATGATCATAGCCGAGCAAATGCAAAAAGCCGTGGATGGCGATATGCGCCCAATGGTCTTCCATTTTTTTCTTCTGCCTCTTCGCTTCTTCGTTAACCACGGCGATGGCAATGACAATATCGCCGAGCAGGCGTGGTTTTTCCGGCACGCCCCAGGCACAGGGAAAAGACAGCACATTGGTCGCGCCCGCCTGATGACGGTATTTCTTGTTCAACTCGGTAATCTCTTCGTCGCTGACAAGACGAATCGTCACTTCCAGCGCTTCCTCAATAGCGAGCACCTCGAGCGCCGTGTTCAACCAGCGCTGAAGCCGTTTTTTGGCCGGATACAGCCAAGCATCGCAGGCCTTTTCAATCTGATAATCGAGAACTAGCGGCGTTACCACTTACCTTATCCTTTTTCTGCTGTTTTTTCATAGGCTTCGATAATCCGTTGGACGAGTGGATGACGCACCACATCGCTGGCCTCGAAGCGGGTAAAGGAAATTTCCGCCACCCCTGCGAGGACCGCCAGGGCATGACGCAGACCACTCATCGTGTTTTTCGGCAAATCGATCTGGCTGATATCTCCGGTGACCACGGCGGTGGAACCAAATCCTTGACGGGTCAGAAACATTTTCATCTGTTCGACGGTCGTATTTTGCGCTTCGTCGAGAATGATGAACGCATCGTTCAGCGTGCGTCCGCGCATAAACGCGAGCGGCGCGATTTCAATCACGCCCCGCTCGATCAGCTTGACGACTCTGTCCACGCCGAGCATTTCGTTTAGCGCATCATACAAGGGACGCAGATACGGATCGACTTTCTGGGCCATATCGCCCGGCAAAAAACCGAGACGTTCCCCCGCCTCGACCGCCGGACGCACCAGTACCAGCTTGCGCACCTTGCTCTCGGTCAGATAAGACACCGCGGCGGCGACCGCCAGATAGGTTTTGCCGGTGCCTGCGGGGCCGATAGCGAAATTCATCGCATGAGAAAAAATGCGCTCGAGATAGCGCCGTTGGTTGGAACCGCGACCACCGATCCTACCGCGTTTGGTTTCGATGCCAATGTCCCTTTCCTCGCCTTTGGCCCGCATTTCGCTCGAAAAGGTCGCGCCGGCATCGCGCAGCGCCAGATGAACGTCATCTTTATCGAGGGCGGCGGCACCACCTGTTTGCGCGTAGAGTTGTTCGACTACAGAGCGCGCCTGCGCGAGTCGGCCCTCTTCTCCCTTTATTTGAAAGAGATGGGCGCGATTGTTGATCTCCACCTGCAACTGCCGTTCAATCAGCTGGAAATGGCAATTCATTTGTCCACCGAGTTCGGCCAGACGTTGTTGGTCCTGCGGCTCGAGTTGAAAAGAAAGGGTATCGTGCATGCCTATCCTGAATCGTGGAAACCTTCATTATGGCAAAGCGAGACGCGCTTGCAAACAACCGCGGTACCCATTCTCGTCACGACATTTGCGCGGCGAGATCCGCCGCCTCATACGCAAGGCGCCACGACACCACTTTCCTCGGCGACAACGAGACGACCGCGCAGGGAATTGCGGTAAGCCGCGGTGATCTTGACCCTGGCAAAGCGCCCAATCAGCGCTTTCGGCGCCTGAAAATTGACCACTCGGTTGTTTTCCGTGCGTCCGGCGACTTCGTTTTCATGTTTCTTCGCCACCCGATCCACGAGCACCCATTGCTCGCTTCCGACCATGGCGGCAGAAATCTCCGCCGCGCGCTCGGCGATGCGGCTTTGCAAGCGGGCGAGACGCGCTTTCTTGACTTCCGTCGCGAGCCGGTCGGGCATCGTCACCGCCGGCGTGCCCGGGCGCGGGCTGTAGAGAAAACTGAACGAGGTGTCATAACCGACCTCGTCGATCAAGCGCATCGTCGCGGCGAAATCCTCGTCTTCTTCTCCCGGAAACCCGACGATGAAATCCGAAGAGAAGCTGATTCCGGGACGCAACGCGCGGATGCGCGAGAGCTTGGCCTTGTACTCCTCGACCTTATGCCCGCGCTTCATTAGGGCAAGTATTTTGTTCGAGCCGCTTTGCACCGGCAGATGCAAATGACCGACCAACTGTGGTACGCGGCCGTAAACCTCGATCAAGCTGGCGGAGAATTCCACCGGATGCGAGGTGGTGAAACGAATCCGGTCGATCCCGTCGATCGCCGCGACATACTCGATGAGCAGCGCCAAATCGGCATTGTCGCCGTCTTCCATCTCGCCGCGGTAGGCGTTGACGTTTTGTCCGAGCAAATGGATCTCGCGCACGCCCTGCGCGGCGAGGCCTGCGCATTCGGCGATCACGTCGTCGAACGGACGGCTGACTTCTTCGCCACGGGTATAGGGCACTACGCAAAACGTGCAATATTTGGAACAGCCTTCCATCACGGAAACGAAGGCGCTCGGCCCTTCGGCACGCGGTTGCGGCAGGTGATCGAATTTCTCGATTTCCGGGAAAGAGACATCGACCACGCCGGTACGCTTTTCTTGCGCCTCGCTGATCAGATGGGGAAGACGGTGCAGGGTTTGCGGCCCAAAGACGACATCCACTTCCGGCGCCCGAGCCCGCAACGCCTCGCCTTCCTGGGAAGCAACGCAGCCGCCGACGGCGATGATCATATGCGGCTTTTGCGCTTTCAACGGGCGCCAGCGACCCAACTGGGAAAACACTTTTTCCTGTGCTTTCTCACGAATCGAGCATGTGTTAAGGAGCAAGATATCGGCCTCCTGCGCGGAGGAAACCGGGGTAATACCATGCGAATCCTTAAGTACCGCCAACATGCTCGCCGAATCGTATTCGTTCATCTGGCAGCCGTGCGTTTCTATGTAGACGTGTTTGAATCTCTGGCGCATAAAAGGCCCGTAACGGCAAATAGCCCGCATTATACCGCGCCCGCAATCGGCATGAGCGGAAGATTTCCCGCCGCCGTTTTTCCGAGGCAAACGTGGCCTACGCGAGGCGCGAGGCTATGCTTGCCGCGGCAGTTTTTCCACCCGATAGCGCAGATCCCACACTTGGTGACCCTTGCTCAGTCCGCGCCGTTCGAATTTGGTCTGCGGGCGCCATTCGGGGCGGGGGGAAAATCCATCCGTCCCACCGAGATTACGCCAGTCGATATCGCGCAGGAGGAGACCGCGCATCGATTCGGCGTATTCTCGCCAGTCCGTCGCGCAATGTAGTTCACCGTCGCAGCCAAGCTTACGATGGAGGCAATCGATGAACGGTTTCTGGATCAGGCGCCGCTTGTGATGACGCGCCTTCGGCCACGGATCGGGAAAATAAACCTGCACCCGGGACAGACTGGTGTCACGAATATGATCGGCCAACACCTCGACCGCGTCCGCACGGATCAGGCGAACGTTGTCGAGCCCTTCTGCGGCGATTCGTATCAGGGCGTGACCGATTCCCGGCGGATGAACTTCTATGCCGAGAAACCCACTCTCCGGCGCCCGGCCCGCCATTTCCACGAACGATTCGCCATTGCCGAAGCCGATCTCAAGCACCAGTTTCCGGCGGTCGCCGAACAGGACACGGCTGTCCAGCTTTGCGCTGTGTTCGTCGAGCGTGACGCCAAAGACCGGCCACAGGGTCTCGAGCGCTTTTTTCTGCGCCACTGTCATGCGCCCCTTGCGTAATACAAAACTGCGGACGGTCATCGCTTAGGGCCTGTTGACACTGATCATATCGATGATAAGGGGAAATTTGATGAATGCTTTGAACATGATATCAAGTTTCTCAAAGCGAGAAAATATCCGTCTAAAGCCTTCAATCCGCGAAAAAGACGCTCGATTTCATTACGTCGTTTGTAAATCTCTTTGTCATACTGCCAAGACTTCACGCGATTTGATTTGGGAGGAACGACAGGCTTAAAACCAAAGTCAAGCGCAAGTCGGCGCGTCTCGTCTCCCTCATAAGCACAATCCATCACCAAGGGCAGGTTTTGTCGCCGATCGACCCAATCAGACAATAACTTTCGTCCTTCAACACCATCATGCGCATTGCCTGGGGAAAAGCTCAATCTCAGAGCGCATCTGTCATTGGCGGATAGCAGATGAATTTTTGTGGTTAAGCCACCTCTTGACTTGCCAATCGACTGTGGGCCGTTTTTTTTAATGCCCCCATGGCATCGGGGTGCACTTTGATCGATGTGCTATCCAAACCAAGACAATCAATGCGGATACGGATGATGTGATGTCTCTGAAGGGCTTCGAACAGACGGTCTAAAACACCGTTTTCCGCCCAACGGCGAATACGCACGTAAATCGTGTTCCAATTGCCGAATTCTCTGGGTAAAGCCCGCCATTTACAGCCATTCTCAGCGACATACAAAACGGCGTTGATCAGGGTCGGATTCGCTATCGATACCTTACCGCGCTGAACGGGAAGGTAAGGATGGAGTCATTGATATTGTTCTTGCGTAATGCTTTTCATCTAAAGAGAATAACATCATTTGATTAAAATAAATAATGTCAACACGCCCTAGTCATATGGAACTGAAAATCGCTTCATAAATTGATTGAGGAGACATAGACTCTGGGACGTTTGACTATCCCGGAGGGTGTTTTATGCCAGGCAGAAAGGGGCGGCCATCACCGCCATTGGTTTTGAGTTCTGAGGAGCGTGACTACCTTGAGCGTCAGGTTCGGCGACACCGGGCTCCCCGTTCTTTTTCCGATCGATACCGGATGGTCCTGCGTTGCGCCGACGGGCTTTCGAGCAAGGAGGTTGGAGCCGAGCTCGGATTTCACGAGCACACGGTGGGCAAGTGGCGGCGGCGGTTCGTCAAGGATCGTGTGGACGGCCTTCTCGATGAGGCACGCCCCGGCCGCCCGCGCACAGTTGAAGACGATCAGGTCGCGGCGGTCATTGAACGGACATTGCACAGCAAGCCCCGTGACGCCACCCATTGGTCCATCCGTTCGATGGCGAAGGAAACAGGCCTGTCACACACGACGATCCGCCGCATTTGGAATGCCTTTGGCCTCCAACCCCATCGCAGCGATACCTTCAAACTGTCCAGTGACCCTTTGTTCGTCGAGAAGGTTCGCGATATCGTCGGCCTCTATCTCTCGCCGCCCAACCGGGCCTTGGTGTTGTCCGTTGACGAGAAGAGCCAGATCCAGGCATTGGACCGCTCCCAACCCATTCTGCCAATGGCCCCCGGCATCCCCGAACGGCAGACCCACGATTATGTGCGTCATGGCACGACATCGCTGTTCGCGGCTCTCGACGTGGCCAGCGGCTTTGTGATCGGGAAATGCTACAAGCGCCACAGGGCCAAAGAGTTTCTGTCCTTTCTGAAGGAAATCGACGCCAATATGCCCGATGATCTGGATATCCATATCATCATGGACAATTACGCCACCCACAAAACCAAGGAGGTCAAAGCGTGGCTCGCCCGCCGACCGCGCTACCACCTCCACTTCACCCCCACATCGGCATCATCGATCAATCAGGTCGAGCGTTGGTTTGCCGAACTCACCCGCAAACAGGTACAGCGGGGAGCGCATACCTCTGTCAAATCCCTGGAAGCCGATATCACCAAATTCATTCAGTGCCACAACGAGAACCCAAAGCCTTTCAAATGGACGAAATCTGCTGATGAAATCCTGGCCTCCGTCAGGCGCTTTTGCCAACGTGCTGATCAAACATTATGCGGCGAACTTTAGATTCAGGTGACTAGTATAAGCGCCTTAGGGTCAGGACCCATTGATTTCCAAGGTCTGGCGTGATTCAGCGTTCGGAAAAACGAGCGGTGACATGTCTGATCTCTTCTGGTTGAGCAACGCGACGGCCTCGTATTGGTAAACGCCGGTTTCAAGCAACAGGGTCTCCACGCCTTTTCGACGCGCGACTTCCTCGAGTTCCGCCAAGACCCGTCGTCCAATTCCGAGGCCACGCGCGGTGTTAGGTCCCGGCATTTGAAGGTTCGGTTTGCTCAGGCGATGTGCAATGCCATTTGCCTCACAGATCAAATCGAAACGCATCTTGCTGCACGTGATGCTGCTGCGATTGCCGGGCCGTTCGGCGAACTCGATCCCGTTATCCGTCAGGTTCGTGGGGATCTTGTAGGGCACCACTTCGAGTAAGTGTTCAAGGAATTTCCGCGCCGTCTTGCGATTGGCTTTCTCCACCCGCTGTGCCACAGCGAATTTGCTGGTTCGATCAATGGCCACAAAAAGATAGAGCTTGCCTTCTTGTGTTCTGAGGTGTGCCATGTCGATGTGAAAGTATCCAATCGGGTATTGCTTGAACTTCTCTCGCTTGGGCTTATCGCCATCCATGTCAGGCAGCCGAGAGATGCCATGGCACTCTCGGCTGCGATCAACGAAGAGCGCCTGAGATGCGGGATCGACGGTTGCAAGGCGTAAAGACAATCATCCAAAAGCAATAAGGTATGACGAAGCAAGGCAACGCATGCGGCTTCTTCTTCGAGAGGGAAACCGTTGAACGAGGGTTCTTGGGTCCCATAGGGGCATCTTCAACGCTCTGACGCTTGTTCCATTTGCAAACGGTCTTTGGATTGATGCCGTAACGCTTGCTTAACGCCGCGATCGAAGCTTGCGATCGCTGTATTTCCGCTCTGACTGCGTGTGTGGTCTTGGCGCCTGCGTGTAAAACTTGTGCCATAGGTTCCTCCGTGCTGAGGGATCCGTATAAATCATTCCATTACATGATGGGATCAAACAGCTAACGCTTATCGCGCTCGATCAGCGCGCAGGCGGAATGGTTGTGAATCGATTCCAGGTTCTCAGAAAAGACGCGATAACGCTGAATGCGATCGTCACCATCGAGGACAATTGCTACATCGCGGACGATGTCTTCGACGAATTTGGCATTGTCATAGGCATATTCTGTCACGTACTTTTCGTCAGCGCGTTTCAACAACGACCAGAGCGGGCAAGACGCCGCGTTTTCCGCGATCACGATCAATTCTTCGATGGAAAACGGCTTTGCCGGATCATACAACGCGGCAAGGAAGATATGCGAGCGCTGATTATGCGCCCCATAGCGGGAAATTTCCTTGGAACACGGACACAGGCTGGTCACCGGCACCGTCACCTCGACCTCCATCTGCGCGTCGTCGCGTCCGCCTTCGACCACGCAACGGACCTCGTAATCGAGCAGGCTTTCGACGCCACTGACCGGCGCGGCTTTTCCCAGGAAAAACGGAAACTCCAGTCCAATCGTGCCCGCTTCGGCGTGCAGGAGATCGAGCATTTCCCCGTGTAATTTTCCTATTCCTTGCAGTGAAAGCGAGGGCGTGCGGGTGAGCAGGTCGATGAAACGCGACATATGCGTGCCCTTTTGGTCATGAGGCAGGGAAACGGTCATTTCCGCCCGCGCGACGGTATGCAAAGAGCGGCCAGCGGTGGTTTCCACCACAAGCGGCACGCGCACGTCACGCACACCGACACGGGTAATCGCGATGCCGCGTTTGTCGGACTTCCCCTGGACGTCAGGAATTGGAGGATGATCTGTCATAGCCAAGTAATCCTTGCGCAAAAAGGCATTATCGTCTGGTAAAATTATCATGCACCGGGGACGGAAAAGAAAAAACGGCCCTCGCCGATTGGGTTTTCGTCCGTTTTTCGGTCCGTCTTTCGCGATCGCTCGCGGGACTATTTTACGATCATTGCCATTGAAGTGCCATACGCACCCCTTGGGGAAACGGAAAAAACGTCCCCGGAGATGCCATTGAACCGTCACAGCGCGCCCCGGTCCGGCTAAGGAAGTTTTCCGTCCCGTCGATGTGGTCTCGTTAAGGCAACGAACCGCGCATGGTGGCATCGCCCGACAGTGAACGCGCCATCGCGCGTGAAAAGCATATCCGTGGAGACGATAATGTGCGGCGCAATCGACTGTACGATGGGCGCCAAATATCAACGCCGGGGATTACCCGGCGGCGGGCGCCCGTTTCTCTAAGTGTCAAGTCCCGTGAGTTTATAAACATGCTTTCGAAATAACTCTGGATGAGTCTTTTGCCATTTTTTCAAAGCATCTACAGACGGGCTCCGGTTCAGTGCCTTCTGTGGCATGAAGTGATTATATCGCTTGGCATAGTCGATCAGCGTTTGTTCCAGTTCCTGCGAACTGTCAAAGCGTGTGGTATTGAGTATGTCACCGATTCGGCCATTGAATCGTTCGATCATGCCGTTCGTTTGCGGGTGTCAAGGCCTGATCAGACGGTGCTCAATGCCATTGATACTGCATACTTGATCAAATATATGGTTACCGGTAGCCTTGCACTCCCCAGTGGCGACAAATCGATCTGTGAACTCCTTGCCATTGTCTGTTAAAACCTTCTGAATCTTCATGGGCGCCTGTTCGATTAACCGTTCAAGGAACCCTTTGGCACTGACGGCGCTTTTGTCGTCGAGTAACTCCACGTACACCCAGCGTGTGGCTCGATCAATCGCGGCAAATAGGTAACGCCGCTTGGGTTCGTCAGCCATTTTGGGTAGGTACTTCCCATCAATGTGAACAAAGCCCGGCTGGTACTCTTTGAATGTTTTCTTCTCGGGTTTCGCTTTTGGCTCATCAGCTTGCTGAGCGTGTATCAGCACTTTGAGATTCGAGACGCCGTGGCGGCGTAAGCAACGGTCCAGGCCCGAGCGCGATACCTTTGATTGATGAACTCATGGACCACCACCAATAAGTCATCTAACGAAAGAAAGAACAATTTGCGAATCTCAACCACCAGTCATTCTTCAGCGGGACTGAGCTGTGTATGCAGCTTGTGAGGACGGTGTGAACCGTCTTCCACCGTGTTGCGCTTGCGCCATTGACCCATGGTCGCACGCCGCAAGTTGTACTTTCTGGCCAGAGATCGGTCACTGATCGAGCTTGGAGCCCGTTGTATTTCCATGCGAATCGCTGGCGTGGTTCTGGCATTTCTGTGTAGCCGAATATTCATTTGCCAACTCCTGGTCTCCGGTGACAGACGCTTCGCTTTGACTACATCAAGAAGCAGGGCCCTACAATGTATCAGTCTGAAGGTTCTAGTTGGAATATATTTACGAGGGACACGACAGCTAAGCGGCGCCGGTGAAGCGGCTGACTTCGATACCGGAGCCGACCGGCAGGAGGACGTTTTCGATGAACGGTTTGGCGCGCACAGCCTCGGCGTAGCGCTGCATGCTCTCATCGATCGGGCGCAGCATGTTGTCGGTGACAACAATCGCCCCGGGATTCAACTTCGGATAGAAGGCCTCGAGGCAAGGGATATGGAAGCCCGTATAGATATCGAGGAGGACGAAGTCGATGCCCCCGGGCGGCAATACCGCGATCAGGTCGAGCGCGTCACCGACCTGAAAATTTACATGGCCGGCTAAGCCCGCCTTGTACGACATCTCGCGGGCATAGGCGGACTTGTACGCTTGCTTTTCCAGCGTGATCAGCCTACCGCCGGCGGCACAGGCGGCCTCGGCCAGCCAGATACCGGAATAGCAATAGGAAGTGCCGATCTCCAGGATCGTGGGATTTACCAGGCTCTTGGCCAAGATGTTGATGATTTGACCGGTGTACGGACCGACCGCCAGCAGGCGTCGGTTGCGTTGTTCCTCGCGGTTCGCCTCGGATTCATTCTTTTTTTTGCTCGCGCTCCTCGCGCATGCGCTGGTGGTAGGCGTCGAGCACCGATGCAACTTTGTCGTCCATCCACGTCTTCTTTTACTCAAGACAGGATAAATATACGCAAGCCTGGATATCTCTTCCAGTCAGGGCGCGAGCCGCAGGCTTACGGAGAAAAGGGGACGATGACTTTGCCAGCGAACGGTTCGACCGTGATTCGCGGCTCGTAGGTCAAGGCGATTACGGGAGACGATCTCGACTGGCGGCACGAAGGGCGGCGGAACTCGTTCATCATAGACCCGGCAGGTCGGTTCATTTTACTTCGCCCGCTGGCAGTCATAACCGCGGGGACGCCTCCATCCCCCTTCACCAGCCCGAAAACAGGGCGTTTACCAAGGAGTTCAATCACGTTCGTCCTTTGCGACGCTTGCGAATTCGCGTTCTCCGGCTTCAAGCTGAGCGAAAAGTTGTCCGGTGTCACGCCGCGCCTGTTTTTTCTCGTACGCGACGCCATCCTCAAGCCAAGCGGCGCAATGGGCCACGACGACTCGCGAAGACACTTCCCCACCGCATTGTACTTACCACACGGCGGTTTTCGATCGCCTTATCGATAATGACGATTTTCACGCGCCGCGAGACGACGGATCAGCGCGTCCATCCACCGCGTTGGTAAAAGACGTTTGCACATGGCCAGAAGCCAGGTCGCGTGGGTCACATAATAGCGGGCTTTCGGACGCGGGGACTCGAGCGCATGGACCAAGCGCGCGACCACCGCTTTCGGCGGCAAGGTGAATGGCGCCGGTCTTGTGCTTTCCAGACGGTGCAGCAGATTGAGGTAGGCCAGTTTGTGCAGGCTCTCGTTCGCATCGATCCAATGTCCGAACTGCGCCATGGCGTTCTCGTGAAAACGGGTACGGATCGGCCCGGGCTCGATCAGGCTGACGTAAATCCCGCTGCCGCGCAATTCCTGACGCAAGGCATCGCTTAGCGCTTCCAAGGCATATTTCATTGCACTGTAGGCACCGTTGTAAGGCAGTGATACCAGCCCGAGCACGGAACTGTTCTGGACGATTCGCCCGTGTCCCTGTCGGCGCATATAGGGTAACACACGCACGGTCAAATCGTGCCAGCCAAGTAAGCCATGATCGAGTTGACTGGCCAGCGCGGCGCGGCTCATGTCTTCCAACGCGCAGGGAATGGCGAATGACCCGTTGTTAAACAACGCATCGAGTCGCCCTTGGGTGCGCTTGAATACCCAGTCGAGGGCCATGGAAATCGAATCCGGCGAGGCCAGATCGAGCTGCACCGCCTCAAGTCCATAGGCGCGCAGGCGCTGTACCTCCCCCGCGTCCCTAGCGCTGGCAAACACACGCCAGCCGCGTTTGTGCAATGTTTTCGCGGCGGCTAGACCGATACCGCTGGAACAGCCGGTAATGAGAATCCTCCGTTCGCTCATTCCATCGCCCGCTGCGTGGCTTGCCAGCTCCGCGCCCGCCGATCCGCCATCGCCGCCGCTTCGGCATCGGTTGTCGCGCCGTGGGCAAAGCGCGGCCAGTCCTGTGTATGTCTGCAAATCAGACGGTAAAGGAGATCGATCTGCGCCGGCGAATCATTGAGGGCGGCAATATAGTCATAGCGTTCACCTCCATGGTCAAGAAACAGGGCGCGATTGGCGATCGCCATTTCCTCCAGGGTTTCCAGACAATCCGCGACAAATCCCGGACACATCACGGCAATATGTTTTACCCCCTGCGCCGCCAGGCTGACGAGCGTTTCATCCGCGTAGGGTTTCAGCCATTCCTCGCGCCCGAAACGCGACTGAAACACCAGTTGACTCCGCTGCGCCGGAAAGTCCAGTGCGCGCGTTAGAAGACGCGCCGTGCGATGGCAGAAACAAAAATAGGGATCGCCGCTGTCAAGATAGCGCCGCGGGACGCCATGAAATGACAGCAACAGGCGCTCCGGCTGTCCGTGTTGCGCACAGTGTTCGGCAAACGAGGCGGCAAGGGCGGAGATGTAGTGCGGGTCATCGTGCCAATGATGAACGAAGCGCACTTCGGGAAGATAACGTGTTCGGGCGAGCGCCTGAGCCACACCGTCGAAAACACTCGCGGTTGTGGAATCGGCGTATTGCGGATACATCGGGATCACCAGCACTTGATCGACGCCCCGCGCTTTCAGTGCGGCAAGACGGCTAGCGATCGAAGGCTCGCCATAGCGCATGGCATACTCGACAAGGATTTCTTCATGTCCACAATGTCTTAGTTTCTCGGCAAGGGCATCACGCTGACGGCACGTGATGACGAGAAGCGGCGCGCCTTCAGCAAGCCAAATCTTGCGATACAAAGCCGCCGAGCGCTTCGGGCGCCGCCGCAGAATGATTCCGTAAAGGATTGGCCACCACTGCCAACGCGGCAGGTCGATCACCCGCGGATCAGAGAGAAATTCCGCCAGATACGCGCGCAACGCCGGTGTCGTCGGTTCGGCGGGTGAGCCGAGGTTGACGAGCAGCACAGCACTGCGGCGGGCAAGATGTTTGAGCATGAAAACCACCGCTTTTTCATTGAAACGCACACGCAAATGGCGCGGATGCGGCAGAAAGATCTCCTTACCCGGAGCAAGATCCGGCGTGCACTTTAGGTGACCTCGAGGGGACGATCGACAAGCTCGACGTAGGCCATCGGCGCCTGATCCCCAGAACGAAAGCCGCATTTGAGAATGCGTACGTAGCCGCCCGAGCGTTCCTTGTAACGCGGCGCCAATTCGCCGAACAGCTTTTGCACGGCATCACGATCGCGCAAGCGTGAGAAAGCCAAACGGCGCCCCGCGACCGTATCGTGACGTTTCGCGTGGGTAATGATCGGTTCGATCACGCGCCGTAAGTCTTTTGCCTTGGGCAAGGTCGTCTTGATCAGTTCGTGTTCGATCAAAGACACGGACATATTCTTGAACATCGCACGACGATGGGCACTGGTGCGGTTGAATTTTCGCCCGGATAGTTTATGTCTCATTCGTTACTCCAGATGGACAGCCGATCCTAATCCTGCGGCCAATTGTCAATATCCATGCCCAATTCGAGATTGTGGGCGGCGAGGACTTCCTTGATTTCATTGAGCGATTTTTTGCCCAAATTCGGCGTTTTCAACAATTCGACCTCCGTACAGCGAACCAAGTCAGCGATATTGTTGATCTTTTCCGCTTTCAGACAGTTCGCCGAACGGACCGTGAGTTCGAGATCATCGACCGGGCGTAGAAGGACGGGATCGATGTAGACTTGTTCTTGCTCTTCATTTTCGCTTTCTGTCGATTCGAGATCGACAAACACCTGGAGTTGCGCGTGCAAAATCCTCGCGGCGTCGCGGATCGCCTGCTCTGGATCAATCGTTCCGTTGGACTCGATGTCGATAATCAGTTTGTCAAGATCGGTACGCTGTTTCACCCGCGCCTGCTCAACGCGATACGCGATACGTCGTACCGGCGTGAATGTGGCATCGAGGCGCAAGACATTTGATTTGACACTTTCCTCTTCTTCGTCAACTTGACTGACCACGCGATAACCGCGGCCTTTTTCAACGACGGCAGTCAGAGTAAATGGCACGTTCTCGGTCAAATGGGCGATCACGCAGTCTGGATTGACGATCTTGACCCCCGCCGGCAACTGGAAATGACCGGCGGTTACGGGGCCTGCCTCGGCAACGGACAGCCTGATTTCGGCACGGTCGAGATCCGGCATACTAAGCGCAACACCCTTCAAATTGAGCAACACGTCGATTACGTCTTCTTTGACTCCGTCGATGCCAGAATATTCATGCAATACCCCCTCGATGTTACATTCGGTAATCGCCGCGCCCTCGATCAAAGACAGGAGAACGCGACGCATGGCCGTTCCCAGCGTATAACCGAAGCCACGCTCAAGGGGTTCGAGCATAATACGAGAAGTATTCGGGCCGATTTCCTTGATTTGGACGATTCGGGGAGTCAATAATTCAGATAGCGACATACCAACACCTGTACATAAATGAATCCAAGAAAAGAATCACTTCGAGTAAAGTTCCACCACCAGTGATTCGTTGATATTAGCGGAAAGATCAATTCGTTCCGGGATGCGCTTGAAGCAACCGCTCATCTTGACGGTATCGACTTCCACCCAATCGACAAAACCGCGCTGTGCGGCAATTTCGAGCGCACTCTGGATGCGCAGCTGACGACGCGATTTCTCCCGCACCCCTACCACATCTTCCGCCCGCACCTGGTAGGAAGCGATACTGACCCGCTGACCATTGACCTCGATCGCACCATGGGAAACCAATTGGCGTGATTCCGCCCGGGTAGCGCCGTAGCCCATCCGAAACACGACATTGTCCAGCCGCCGTTCGAGAAATTGCAGCAGGTTTTCACCCGTGGCGCCTTTTTGCCGCGCGGCTTTTTTATAGTAGTTGCGGAACTGGCGTTCGAGGACGCCATAGATACGTTTTACTTTCTGTTTTTCGCGCAATTGGCCGCCGTAATCGGACAAGCGGTCACGACGCGTGCCGTGCTGCCCCGGTACAGAATTCATGTTACATTTCGATTCGAGCGGACGCAGCGCGGATTTCAGTTCAAGATCCGTACCTTCTCGTCGTGCCAGGCGGCACTTGGGACCAATATATCTCGCCATGATTTACTTTCTCTCCTTAGACACGACGTTTTTTCGGTGGACGACAACCATTGTGCGGAATTGGCGTCACGTCGGTAATGCTGTGAATGTTAAATCCACCCGCATTGAGCGCGCGCACGGCGGATTCCCGTCCCGGACCCGGCCCTTTGATCGTGACGTCGAGATTTTGCACGCCATATTCCTTGGCGGCCGTGCCGGCGCGCTCCGCCGCGACTTGAGCGGCAAACGGGGTACTTTTACGCGATCCGCGAAACCCCGATCCCCCGGCAGTCGCCCAGGAAAGGGTATTGCCCTGACCATCGGTGATAGTTACGATCGTGTTATTGAACGATGCATGAACATGCGCGACGGCATCCACCACGACGCGCTTTGTTTTCTTTTTTACGTTTTTCGGTCTACCCGCAGCTTTAGCCATACTGTTCTCTCTCGATTAACGCTTGATCGGACGACGCGGTCCCTTGCGGGTGCGCGCATTGGTTTTGGTACGCTGACCGCGCACCGGCAAACTGCGCCGATGACGCAGGCCGCGAAAACAACCGAGATCCATCAAGCGCTTGATATCCATGGAAACCTGACGACGAAGATCGCCTTCGACACGATAGTCGCCGACGACCTGACGCAGCGCATCGACTTCACTGTCCTTCAGGTCACGAATCTTCTTCTCCGGCGCGACATTGGCCTTTGCACAGATCGCTTTCGCCCGTGCCGACCCGATACCGTAGATTGCGGTCAACGCGATTACCGCATGTTTTTGGCTGGGCACATTGATGCCAGCAATACGAGCCATACTTACTCCTCGTGATGAAGGGCGCAGATTATAGATAAATTATCAAGCAAAGTCAAAGGTTTCATCAACCCTGACGTTGTTTGTGCCGTTTGTCGGTACAAATGACGCGAACACTGCCGTTGCGACGGATGATCCGGCAGTGACGGCACATTTTCTTCACAGAAGCGGAAACTTTCATTGGGGTTCCTCAAACAAGGGTTAACGATGATACTGGCCGCCGAAACCGGACAAATTGGCTTTTTTCATCAACGACTCGTATTGCTTGGACATAAGGTGAGACTGCACCTGAGAAATAAAATCCATGGCAACAACGACCGCGATCAGAAGGGAAGTTCCGCCGAACAAGAAAAGGACCTGTGCGGAAGCACTGCCGATATTCATCAAATAAGGCACAATACAGACGAAGGCGACGTAGATCGCGCCGACAAAGGTCAGGCGATCCTGGACGATATCGAGATATTCCGCCGTCTGGCGACCGGGACGGAATCCCTTGATAAAAGCGTTGGATTTTTTCAGATTGTCGGCGAGTTCGCGGTTTTCGAACATCATTGCCGTATAGAAAAATGAAAACAGCACAATCAGCAAGGTGAAAGAGGCGATATAGAGCCAACTGCCATGATTGAACCCGTTATACAGATCCGTTAGATAACGTCCCGCCGAACCCGGCAGCGAAGCGAGCAAGGAAAGCCCGGAGACCAGTAAAGTAATGATCGCCGAGGCAAAAATCGCTGGAATCACACCGGCCATATTGATCTTGAGCGGCAGATGCGAGCGTTCGCCCATCGCTTGCGCGCCGAACTGTCCGCGCTTGGCATAGTGAATGGCGATACGCCGCTGGGCACGTTCGACGTAGACAATCAAGGCGAACAAGGCGACGATAGTCGCAAGAATCAGAAAAAATTTCCCGTAGGAAATCCCTCCGACCTTGGTCTGTTCAATCAGATTACCGATCCCTTTGGGCATGTTGACGGCAATCCCTGCGAATATCAGCATGGAGATACCGTTGCCCACGCCGCGCTCGGTAATCTGTTCGCCGAGCCACATCATGAACAGCGCGCCCGCCGTCAAGCCAATCGTTGCCGGCAGCATGAACGCCGCACCGCCAACGATCGTCATTCCCGCGGCCATCACGGTACGGGAAATGGCAAATGCCTGTAACAGGGCAAGCGCGAGCGTCAAATAACGGGTGTAAATAGTGATCTTTTTCTGCCCGGAACTCCCCTGTTGACGCAATTCCTTGAGCGGGCCATACATATGCGAGAGCAATTGCATCACGATGGAAGCCGAAATATACGGCGCCACCCCGAGCGCGAGCAGCGAGGCATTGGACAAGGCGCCGCCGGAGAACATGTTGAACAACTGGAAAATCGAACCCTCTCCGGTGTTGAACATGTCACGGATCCTCTCCAGATTGACCCCTGGCACAGGGATGTGCGCGCCGATGCGATAAATGATCAGCGCAATGACCAGAAACCACAGGCGAGCGGTCAGTTCTTTGTAAGGATTGGCGGCAAGTTTGGCCATATCGTCATCCCGTTGTATTACCCTTGCACACGGCCACCGCCGTCCTCGATCGCCTTACGGGCGCCGGCGCTGACGGCGATTCCTTGCAAAATCACCGA
This sequence comes from Cardiobacteriaceae bacterium, assembly GCA_965277745.1. Taxonomy (GTDB): domain Bacteria; phylum Pseudomonadota; class Gammaproteobacteria; order Cardiobacteriales; family Cardiobacteriaceae. The sequence continues at coordinate 1,149,806 of OZ255837.1, read as the reverse complement.
CTTTGCCAGTTCGCCGCTTAGAAACACCTTGGCCGCGCGCACGCGCGATGGCACGACACCCGCCGCCTTGAGCGCAGCCAGATCGATCACCTCGACATCGACCTTGGCGAGTTCACCAAGGCGCACGCGCGCGCTATCGAATGTTTTTCGGCGACGAAAGCCGCGCTTCGGCAAACGTCGTTGCAACGGCATCTGCCCGCCTTCGAAGCCCACCTTGTGATAGCCGCCGCTACGCGCTTTCTGTCCCTTGTGCCCCTTGCCGCTGGTTTTACCCAGGCCGGAGCCGATTCCGCGGCCCACCCGCTTGGCATTTTGGCGGGAACCGGTGGCCGGTTTCAACGTATTCAGATACATCACGATACCTCTTCAACTGTCAGCAGATAAGAGACTTTGTCGATCATGCCACGGTTTTCCGGGGTATCAATCACTTCGCGACTCTGGTGCATGCGCCGCAAACCCAGGCCTCTTACACATTGCTGATGCGACTGCAAACGCCCATGGATACTTTTTACGAGCGTCACCCGCAATTTATGATTCGACATTGGCAAGCACCTCCTCAATGGATTTACCCCGTTTCGCGGCGACATGGCGTGGGGTCTGCATCCCGACAAGGCCGTTGATGGTGGCGCGAATCACATTGCCCGGATTACGGGTGCCCTGGCATTTGGCGAGCACATCCTTGATCCCGACCACTTCGAACACCGCGCGCATGGCGCCGCCAGCGATAATGCCGGTTCCTTCGGACGCCGGCTGCATATAGACGCGGGCGGCGCCATGGCGGCCGACCAGCGCATGTTGCAGGGTCTCCTTATGGAGGCGGACGGTGACTAGAGACTTTTTCGCCTGATCCATCGCTTTCTGAATGGCGACCGGCACTTCCTTGGCCTTGCCGTAACCGAAGCCCACCCGTCCACTGCCATCACCGACAACGACCAAGGCGGTAAAGGCGAACTGACGTCCCCCCTTGACCACTTTGGTGACGCGGTTCACGGTGACCAGTTTTTCCAAAAATTCACTGTCTTGCTGACGATCTTTCTGTTGCGCCATGACGACCTCTTAAAACTGCAAACCGGCTTCGCGCGCGGACTGCGCCAACGCTTTCACCCGGCCATGATAAGGGAATCCACTGCGGTCGAAAGCGATGGTTTCGATGCCAAAGGATTTCGCTCGCTCCCCGATCAGGGCCCCCACTTTCGCCGCGGCTTCGATGTTGCCGGTGCTTTTCAAACCTTCGGCTACCGATTTTTGCAACGTCGAGACAGTGGCGAGAATCCTGTCGCCATCATCGCTTACGATCTGCGCGTACATATGACGCGGTGTTTTGTTCACGATCAGGCTCGCCTTACCGGAAGCGCGAATGTTAAGGCGCGTGCGCTTGGCACGGCGGATACGCGCGATCTTCTTCTGGTTCATACTCTCATCCCGTTACTTTTTCTTCGCTTCTTTCATGACAACGCGCTCATCGGCATAGCGAACGCCCTTGCCTTTGTATGGTTCCGGCGGGCGGTAGGCGCGAATCTTCGCCGCTACTTCGCCGACCAGTTGCTTGTCGCTGCCTTTGACGACGAGTTCCGTTTGGCTCGGCGTTTCCACCGTAATCCCCTGCGGCACGCTAAACTCGATCGGATGCGAGAAGCCGAGAGACAGATTCAGCTTCTGTTCCTGCGCCTGGGCACGATAACCGACGCCGATCAGTTGCAGTTTCTTGACAAAGCCCTCGCTGACGCCAACCATCATATTGTGCACCAGCGCCCGCATAGTACCGCACATCGCCCAGCACTCGCCACTTTCTCCGATCGGGGCAAGACGCAGCTCGCCATCGCTTTCTTCAACGCCGACAAACGGGTGTAGATCCACGCGCAACTGCCCTTTGCTCCCTTTTACGGAAACCGTACGCCCGTCGATTTCGACCGCCACCCCCTTGGGGATTGAAACCGGCTGTTTTCCTATACGCGACATATTTCCTCTCCCTCAAGCGACGAGACAAACGACTTCACCGCCAACCCCTTGTTCACGTGCTTTGTAATCGCTCATCACCCCCTTGGAAGTGGAAATAATCGCGATACCGAGGCCGCCGTGAACGCGCGGAAGCGCATTTTTTCCCTTAAAAATACGCAAACCCGGACGGCTGACGCGCTTGATCGACTCGATAACCGGCCTTCCTCGGTGGTATTTCAAGTGAACAGTCAATTCAACTTTCTTCTCGCCCTGAGTTTCGAAAGATTGAATATACCCTTCTTCCTCGAGCACCTTGGCAATCGCCGTTTTCTGCTTCGAAGACGGCATCACCACGAGCGAGCGACCAATGCGCTGCGCGTTACGAATGCGCGTCAGCATATCGGCCACGGGATCCATTAACATACATTACCTCTTGTCAGTATCAGGTCATCAAGACCCTGGAACTTATTACCTGTAGGCGTCGCGGGATTACCAGCTCGCCTTTCTCACCCCCGGAACTTCGCCGCGCATCGCCAGTTCGCGAAGCTTGATACGCGAGAGTCCGAATTTACGATACACCGCATGCGGACGTCCGGTGATCCGGCAGCGACGCTGAAGACGCACCGGGGAGGCGTTACGGGGAAGCGCCTGGAGTTTTTCCTGGGCCACCAGGCGTTCTTCTTCGGAATATTGCGCCACTTTGCGAACGATTTCCTTGAGCGCTTCACGTTTTTGCGCATATCTTTTGACCGCTTTCATGCGCTTGAACTCGCGCGCTACCATGCTTTTCTTCGCCATCGTTTATCTCCTGAACGGAAAGCCGAACGCTTCCAGAAGCGCCCTGGCTTGTGAATTGTCTTTAGCCGAAGTGGTGAAGGTGATGTCCAGTCCACGGATCGTATCGCTTTTTTCGAAATCGACCTCGGGAAAAATAATATGTTCCTTCACCCCGAACGTATAATTCCCACGCCCATCGAAAGACTTGGCGCTGAGGCCGCGAAAGTCACGAGTACGCGGCAGCGAGACATTGATCAGGCGATCGAGAAACTCGTACATTCGCCGCCGACGCAGGGTGACCTTACAGCCAATCGGCCAGTCTTCACGGATCTTGAAGCCGGCGACGGATTTTTTCGCCTTCGTGACAATCGGCTTTTGCGCGGAAATCATCGCTAGATCATGGACGGCATTGTCCATGATTTTCTTGTCGTTGACCGCTTCGCCGACACCCATGTTTATGGTGATTTTTTCAAGACGCGGCACTTCCATGACGTTCTTGAGCGCCAAGCGGTCTTGCAGTTTCGCCACCAGTTCTTCTTTGTAAAGCTTCTGTAAACGTGCCATAACGTCCTCAATTGATCTTATCGCCACTGGACTTGAAATAGCGATATTTCACTCCGTCCTCGATCTTGAACCCAACGCGGTCGCCCTTTTCGGTTTGTGGATTGAACAACATGACATTGGAAACATGAAGGGAGGCCTCTTTTTTCACGATACCGCCTTCGATGCCCAGTTGCGGATTCGGTTTGACATGTTTATAAACCAGATTGATCCCTTCGACCACGACCCGATCACCATGCACCGACACCACGGTGCCGCGTTGTCCTTTGTTCGCCGCCTTGCCGGCAATGACGATAACCTCGTCCCCTTTTTGGATACGTTTCATCGGTCTCCCCCTTAGAGCACTTCCGGGGCCAGCGAGATGATCTTCATGAACTTCTCACTGCGCAATTCACGCGCGACCGGTCCGAACACCCGCGTGCCGATCGGCTCGAGCTTGCTGTTCAACAAAACCGCGGCATTGCCGTCGAAACGCAAAAGCGAGCCGTCACGACGCCGCACCCCTTTGCGCGTACGCACGATCAAGGCGTTGTAGACATCGCCTTTTTTGACTCTGCCGCGCGGCATGGCTTCCTTGACGGAAACCTTGATCACATCGCCGATACCGGCATAGCGGCGGTGCGACCCGCCGAGCACCTTGATACACTGCAATTCACGGGCGCCGCTGTTATCCGCCACGGACAGACGGGACTGCATCTGAATCATACTTCCTCCTTCACCCTTTCGCCCGTTCGACAATTTCCACCAGACGCCAAGTCTTGGTCTTAGAAATCGGACGGCTGTGATGGATACGCACGGTATCGCCGATATAGCAGGCGTTTTCTTCATCGTGCGCATGGCATTTCAAGGTGCGTTTGACGTATTTTCCGTACACCGGATGACGCTCATAGCGCACGACATGGACGGTGATCGATTTATCGCCTTTATTGCTGACCACCTGGCCTTGCAGCATCCGCTGAATAGACTTTCCTTCGTTCATTGCTTATACCTTCACCTCTTGCTGCGCCAGCAGCGTTTTCACTCGTGCGATATCGCGACGAATCTGACGGATCTGATGCGTCTTTTCGAGCTTACCGCCAGCCTTTTGCATGGTAAGTTTCAATTGCGCCTGACGCAGTTCAAACAGCGTCTCACGCAGGCCGGAAACATCTTTTTCTTTCAATTCCTTCAATGACATCACATCACCTTGCGCGTTTCAAAAGTGGTACCTACCGAAAGTTTGGCGGCGGCGAGACGGAACGCCTCACGGGCGAGTTCTTCGCTGACGCCTTCCATCTCGTAGAGGACGGTGCCCGGCTGGACCTTCGCCACCCAATATTCCACGTTTCCTTTTCCTTTCCCCTGTCTGACTTCCAATGGTTTGTTGGTGACCGGCACATCAGGGAAAACGCGGATCCACAGCTTCCCGCCACGTTTGACATGGCGGTTGATCGCACGACGCGCCGCCTCGATCTGACGTGCGCTGATTCGCCCACGTGTGGTCGCCTTCAGGCCATATTCGCCAAAGCTTACCGTATTGCCGGACTGGGCCAGACCACGATTACGCCCTTTCTGCTGTTTTCTGAACTTGGTTCGTTTCGGTTGTAACATGACACGCTCCCTCAGTCCTTACGACGATTGCCGCCGCGTGGTTTACGCCGGGCGCGTCTGTCATCCGGCGTCTCTCCCGAGCGCTCGGCGGCTTCGATTCCGGCGAGATTCTCGCCCTTGAAAATCCACACCTTGACGCCGATCACGCCATAAGTGGTATTGGCTTCGGCCAGGCCGTAATCGATTTCGGCACGCAGCGTGTGCAGCGGCACACGACCTTCGCGATACCATTCGGTACGCGCGATTTCGGCGCCGTTCAAGCGCCCGGAAATGCTCACCTTGATACCCGCCGCGCCGAGGCGCATCGTCGAGGCGACCGCACGCTTCATCGCGCGGCGGAACATCACGCGGCGTTCCAGCTGTTTGGCGATATTATCGGCAACCAGATAGGCATCAAGTTCCGGGCGGCGGATTTCCTCGATGTTGATCGAGGCCGGCACGCCAAGAAGCCTGGTGATCTCTTTTTTGAGTGCTTCGATATCCTCGCCCTTCTTACCGATCACGATGCCGGGACGGGCGGTAAAAATGGTGATCTGCGCGCCGTTGCGCGGCCGCTCGATATGAATCTTGCTGACCGAAGCATGCGCCAGTTTTTGGCGAATGAAGGCGCGAATCTCGAAATCCTTTTCTAGAAAATCGGCGTATTCGCTGCTCTGCGCATACCATTTCGAAGACCAATCCTTCGAGATCCCCAAACGAAAACCAATTGGATTGACTTTTTGACCCATAATTACCCCTTGTTCAGCGTTCTTCGACGCGGACAAAAATATTGCTGGTACGTTTCAGGATCCGCGTGCCCCGCCCTTTCGCACGCGCGGCGAAGCGTTTCATCGTCATGCCCTCACCGACCTGGATTTCGGCGACAGAGAGTTCATCTATATCGGCCCCTTCATTGTTTTCCGCGTTGGCGATGGCCGAATTGAGCACCTTCAACAGAATCGCCGCGCCCTTTTTCTTACTGAACGTGAGAATCTCGACGGCCTGATCGACAGGCTTGCCGCGGATCTGGTCGGCAACCAGACGTGTCTTTTGCGCGGAGATGCGCGCGCCGCGTAATTTTGCTGTAGATTGCATGAGGTACTCCTATTTCCCCCTCTTGTCCGCGGCATGGCCGCGGTAATTGCGGGTCGGCGCGAACTCGCCGAGTTTGTGACCGATCATATCTTCACCGATCAGGATCGGCACATGCTGTTTGCCGTTGTGCACCGCGATCGTCAAGCCGATCATTTCCGGGATGATCATCGAGCGGCGAGACCAGGTCTTGATCGGTTTCTTGCTTTTCGTCTTAACCGCCGCATCGACTTTCTTCGCCAAGTGAAGATCGATGAAGAAGCCTTTTTTCAATGAACGCGCCATAGCCTAGCCTCTCTTCTTACGCCGCTGAACAATCATCTTGTCGGTGCGTTTGTTTTTTCGGGTTTTGTAGCCTTTGGTCGGCATTCCCCACGGGGAAACCGGGTGACGGCCACCGGAAGTACGTCCTTCGCCGCCACCATGCGGATGATCGACCGGATTCATCACCACGCCACGCACCGTCGGGCGAATACCGCGCCAGCGTTTGGCGCCGGCTTTGCCGAGAGAACGCAGGGAATGTTCATGATTGCTCACCTCGCCGAGCACGGCGCGGCAATCGGCGAGCACCTTGCGGCGTTCGCCGGATCGCAAACGCAAGGTGGCGTATTTCCCTTCACGGGCGATCACTTGCGCCGCGGCGCCGGCGCTGCGGGCGAGTTGCGCGCCCTTGCCCGGTTTGAGCTCCACGCAATGGACAATCGAACCCAGGGGAATATTACGCAACGGCAGAGCGTTACCGCGCTTGATGGGCGCGTCTTCGCCGTTACGCAACACATCGCCGGCTTCCATCCCGCGGGCGGCGACGATATAGCGGCGTTCACCGTCGGCATAACAAACGAGGGCAATGAACGCGGTGCGGTTCGGATCGTATTCCAGACGTTCGACGACAGCGTCGATACGGTCTTTATTACGACGGAAATCGATCACACGATATTTTTTCGCATGTCCGCCGCCACGATGACGTACCGTGATACGCCCCTGATTGTTGCGTCCGCTGCCGCGGCGCTGTTTTTCCACCAAGGGGGAAAACGGCTTGCCCGTATGCAACTCCGGGCGCGTCACATTGACGACAAAACGACGCCCCGGAGAAGTGGGTTTACTTCTGATTACAGCCATCTTTCACTCCTATCCCTGCTCCGAAAGCAACGCTTCCATATCGACGGACTTATCCAGACTGACATAGGCCTTTTTGTAGTTCTTGCGAGAACCGATACGCTGAGCGAAACGCTTTTTCTTACCTTTCGAATAAACGGTATTCACGGCGAGCACTTTTACTTCGAGCAAGCGCTCGACCGCCTGACGAATTTCTTCCTTGTTCGCCTGAGCATCGACCTTGAACACCAGTTGTTTTTCTTGCGCCACCTGCGAGGTTTTCTCCGTCACATGCGGCCCCTTGATCACTTGCAAAAGACGTTCTTCTTTCATGACAACCACTCGTTGATTTTTTCCAGCGCGGCCCTGTCGACGGCGACCTTCTCGTGACGCAGCAACAGCACCGGATCGAGCGCTTGCACATCGATCAGGTTCACCCCCACCAGATTACGGGAACCGAGATAAGCATTGCTGTTGACGCTTTCGCTGATGATCAAAACGTTTTCGCCAAGATTGTGCTGCGCGGCGAAGGCAAGGAAGGTTTTGGTTTTCGGGGTCTCCAGATCGATCGCCTCCAGGGCGAGCAAGCGCCCCTTACGGTGCAGTTCGGAGAAAATGCTACGCAGGGCGCCACGATACATTTTCCGGTTGACTTTCTTGCTGAAATCACGCGGACGGGCGGCGAAAGTCACCCCGCCGGAACGCCAGATCGGCGAACGGATGGTGCCAGCACGGGCACGACCACTCCCTTTCTGTTTCCAAGGCTTGGCACCGCCCCCGGAAACTTGCGCACGGGTTTTCTGCGCCTTCGTGCCGGAACGGGCGCCGGCAAGCACGGAAACCACGACTTGGTGAACCAGTGCTTCGTTGTACGCGGCAGAAAAAACCGTATCGGCGAGGGCAATGGTGCCGGAGGCACCGATCAATTGCATATCCATCTCGACTCCTTACGTTTTCACCGACGGACGAATCATGACAAAGCCACCCTTCGCTCCCGGCACGGCGCCTTTGATCAGAATGAGATTGCGTTCGCTGTCGATACGCGCGATTTCCAGATTCTGGACGCTGCGCATCTTGTTCCCCATTTGCCCCGACATTTTCTTGCCTTTGAAGACCCGTCCCGGGGTTTGGTTCTGGCCGATGGATCCCGGCGCGCGATGAGAAAGCGAGTTGCCGTGCGTCTTGCGCTGACCGCGGAAGTTGTGACGCTTGATGGTACCGGCGTAACCCTTGCCGATGCTGCGCGCACGGACATCGACTTTTTGTCCCTGCGCAAAGAGGTTCGCTTCGACGCTGGAACCGACGCTATAGTTGGCGATTTCTTCGGCGGAGACGCGAAATTCTCTGGTCAACAGCGCCGACGCCACATCGGCCTTGGCGAAATGGCCTGCCATCGGCTTGTTTGTGCGGCTTGTCTTGCGTTCACCGACCGCCACCTGAACGGCATTGTAGCCATCGTTCGCCTCGGTTTTGATCTGGGAAATTCGATTCGGCTCGACGGCGATGACCGTGACCGCGTTCGCGCTACCCTCCTCGTCAAACAGTCGGGTCATCCCTATCTTCCGACCCATCAGGCCCATTGTCATAAATATTCCTCGGTTAAATGAAAAAGGCGAGAGGAGGGCGGGTGACCCTCGTCGCCTTCTATCCTATCGCAAAGGCGCGCTATTCTACTGTAGCTCGATCTTCACGTCAACCCCCGCGGCCAAATCCAGTTTCATCAACGCATCGACGGTCTTGTCCGTCGGATCGACGATGTCCATGATCCGTTTGTGGGTGCGCATTTCATACTGATCACGCGCGTCTTTGTTGACATGCGGCGAGATCAGCACGGTGTAGATTTCCTTTTTCACCGGCAGCGGTACCGGGCCATTTACCTGGGCGCCGGCACGTCTTGCGGTATCGACGATCTGTCTCGCCGAAACATCGATCAGACGGTGATCGTAGGACTTCAGACGGATGCGAATTTTCTGCGTGGTCGCCATGGCCGATTCACTCGACGATGTTGGCGACGACACCGGCGCCAACCGTGCGCCCGCCTTCGCGAATCGCAAAACGCAAGCCTTCGTCCATCGCGATCGGATGCAGCAGTTCCACCGTCATTTTCACGTTGTCCCCAGGCATCACCATTTCCACGCCGTCAGGCAGGAGGCATTCTCCGGTCACGTCCGTGGTGCGAAAGTAAAATTGCGGACGGTAGCCTTTGAAAAACGGCGTGTGTCGCCCGCCTTCGTCTTTCGACAGAATGTAAACTTCCGCCTCGAATTTGGTGTGCGGCGTGATGCTCCCCGGCTTCGCCAGTACTTGACCGCGCTCGACGTCTTCGCGCTTTGTCCCGCGCAGCAGTACGCCAACGTTGTCTCCCGCCTGTCCCTGGTCGAGCAGTTTGCGGAACATTTCCACGCCGGTGCAGGTGCTTTTCTGGTTCTCTCTCAGGCCGACGATTTCCAGTTCATCGCCCACTTTGACCACTCCACGTTCCACCCGGCCCGTCACCACGGTGCCGCGACCGGAAATCGAGAAGACGTCTTCCACCGGCATCAGGAAGGCTTTGTCGATGTCGCGCTGCGGTTCCGGGATGTGCGCGTCGAGCGCGTCGACGAGTTTGACGATCGAGGCGACGCCGATTTCCGAGTCCTCGCCTTCCAGCGCTTTCAACGCCGATCCAACGATGATCGGGGTGTCGTCACCAGGAAAGTTGTATTCGCTCAGCAGTTCGCGAACTTCCATTTCCACCAGTTCGAGCAGTTCTTCGTCGTCGACCATGTCCGCTTTGTTCAGATACACGACAATGTAGGGCACACCAACCTGACGCGCCAAGAGAATGTGTTCCCGCGTCTGCGGCATCGGGCCGTCGGCCGCCGAGCAGACGAGAATCGCCCCGTCCATCTGCGCCGCGCCGGTGATCATGTTTTTCACGTAGTCGGCGTGGCCCGGGCAGTCAACGTGCGCGTAGTGTCGCAACGGCGATTCATATTCCACGTGGGCAGTGGAAATGGTGATCCCGCGCGCCCGTTCTTCCGGCGCCCCGTCGATCTGATCGTAGGCCTCGAACTGGCCACCGAAGCGTTCCGCCCCGACTTTGGTCAGCGCCGCCGTCAGCGTCGTCTTGCCGTGGTCAACGTGGCCAATCGTGCCCACGTTCACGTGCGGCTTGGTCCGTTCAAATTTTTCCTTTGACATCGAAAACTCCAGTTAAATTAAGAGGTTGTTTTAATAACTTCATCTACCACGTTATTCGGCGCTTCATGGTAGCAATCGAATTCCATCGCGTAATTGGCGCGCCCCTGGCTCAGGGAACGCAGCGAGGTCGCGTACCCGAACATGTTGGCAAGCGGCACTTGGGCGCGGATTATCTTGCCGGTCGGCTCGTCTTCCATTCCCTGCACGAGGCCACGGCGGCTGTTCAAATCGCCGATGACATCGCCCATGTATACTTCGGGCGTGGAAACTTCCACTTGCATCATCGGCTCAAGGAGCACCGGTTTTGCCTTGCGCGCGCCCTGTCTGAACCCATCAGCGGCGGCCAGTTTGAAGGCCATTTCAGATGAATCGACTTCGTGATACGAGCCATCGTAGAGGGTAACCTTGACATCGACCATCGGATAGCCGGCGAGGACGCCGCTTCGCATTTGTTCCTGCACCCCCTTGTCGACTGCGGGAATATATTCTTTCGGCACCACTCCCCCGACGATTTTGTTGACGAATTCATAGCCGAATCCCGCTTCCTGAGGCTCGATGCGCAGCCAGACATGACCAAACTGGCCACGCCCACCGGATTGACGGATGAATTTGCCTTCCTGCTCGATCGTTTCACGCAAGGTTTCACGATAGGCGACCTGGGGCGCACCGACGTTCGCTTCAACCTTGAATTCACGCTTCATACGGTCAACGATGATTTCCAGATGCAGCTCTCCCATCCCAGAGATGATCGTCTGCCCGGTTTCCTCATCGCTGTGAACGCGAAAAGACGGGTCTTCTTGGGCAAGCTTGGCCAGCGCCATGCTCATTTTTTCCTGGTCGGACTTGGTCTTCGGTTCGACGGCGACGGCGATCACCGGTTCCGGAAATTCCATGCGTTCGAGAATGATCGGATGCCCCGCATCGCAAAGGGTCTCACCGGTAATCACGTCTTTCAGGCCAATACAGGCGGCGATATCGCCGGCATAGACTTCCTTGATTTCCACGCGCTCGTTGGAATGCATCTGCACGATGCGGCCGACCCGTTCCTTCTTGTCCTTGACGGAATTGAGCACGGTGCTACCCGCTTGCAGAACACCGGAGTAACAACGCACGAAGGTCAACGTGCCGACGAATGGATCGGTGGCGACTTTGAACGCCAAGGCCGAGAAGGGTTGCTCATCGCAGGCTTCGCGTTCGCAAGCCGTCTCGGTCGCCGGATCGATTCCCTGAATCGCCGGCACATCGACCGGGCTCGGCAGCAGTTCGATCACCTTGTCGAGCATCGCTTGCACGCCTTTGTTTTTGAAAGAAGAACCGCAAAGCACCGGGACGATTTCATTGTTTATCGTGCGGATACGCAGCCCGGCGATGATTTCTTCTTCCGTCAACTCACCTTCTTCAAGGTATTTGTTCATCAACGCTTCGTTGGCTTCGGCGGCGACTTCGATCATTTCTTCGCGACAGGTCTCGCAATCGTCGCGCAACTCGGGGGGGATTTCCCCGTATTCGAAGGTCAGGCCTTTGTCCTGTTCATTCCAAATGATTTCTTTCATCTTGATGAGATCAATGACGCCGCGGAAGTCATCTTCCGCGCCCACCGGCAATTGCAGCGGAACGGCGACGGTATTCAAGCGTTCTTTCATCATCTCGACAACGCGCAAGAAATTCGCCCCGACGCGATCCATTTTATTGACGTAGGCGATCCGCGGCACTTTGTATTTGTTCGCCTGACGCCAAACGGTTTCCGTCTGCGGCTGAACGCCTCCAACGGAGTCGAGTACCAGGCAAGCGCCATCGAGCACGCGCAAAGAGCGTTCCACCTCAATGGTGAAATCGACGTGTCCCGGCGTGTCGATAATATTGATGCGGTGCTTCGGATACTGATGTTGCATGCCTTGCCAGAAACAGGTGGTGGCGGCGGAGGTGATGGTAATCCCGCGCTCCTGTTCCTGCTCCATCCAATCCATGGTCGCCGCGCCGTCGTGTACCTCGCCGATTTTGTGGGACAGGCCCGTGTAGTACAGGATACGTTCGGTCGTTGTCGTTTTCCCGGCATCGATGTGTGCCATAATGCCAAGATTGCGATATCGCTCGATGGGGGTTTCGCGTGCCAAAAGTGCTCTCCGTTAAAAAGAAATGGGCTGGGGTTACCAACGAAAATACGCGAACGCCTTGTTCGCTTCGGCCATACGGTGGGTATCGTCACGTTTTTTCACCGCTGCGCCGTGTTCTTGTATCGCATCGACAAATTCGCCAGCCAGACGTTCGGCCATGGACTTTTCACCGCGTTTGCGCGCCGCTTCGATCAACCAGCGCATCGCCAGTGAATCCTGACGCACCGGACGCACTTCCACCGGCACCTGATACGTCGCCCCACCGACACGACGGGATTTCACTTCAACCGCCGGACGCACTTTATCAAGCGCGCCTTCGAGCACTTCCACCGCTTGCATGCGCTTTTTTTCAGCGGCCGAGGCAAGCGCCCGATAGACGAGTTTCTCCGCGACCGACTTCTTGCCGTCGACCATCAACATGTTGATGAATTTCGTCACCACCGAGTTACCGAACTTCGGATCCGGGAGAATCTCTCGAATCGGGGCGCGCACTCTTCTTGACATAAGACGTTTCCTTACAAATTAAGATTTCGGCTGCTTGGCGCCATATTTGGAGCGCCCCTGCTTGCGGTCTTTGACGCCCGCGGTGTCCAACGCACCGCGGATCACGTGATAACGCACACCGGGAAGATCTTTTACCCGTCCACCGCGAATCAGCACCAAACTGTGCTCTTGAAGATTATGTCCTTCCCCGCCAATGTAGGCGGTCACTTCGTACTTGTTGGTAAGACGGGTACGGACAACCTTGCGCATGGCCGAGTTCGGCTTTTTAGGCGTTGTCGTGTAGACACGGGTGCAAACCCCGCGCTTTTGCGGACATCCCTGCAAAGCGGGAACGTTGTTTTTCTCCACCTGTTTGATCCGCGGCTTGCGCACCAACTGATTGATCGTCGCCATACGAGAATTCTCCAAAGGTTATCGTTTTGTCTGAAGGCCACCACGCCAAAGGGGGGGCATGGTAAGCCCTCGTTTTTCAAAAGTCAAGCCGCTTCATTGTCCTGCGGAATCCGAGAGCGCTTCTTCGAAGGCCGCTTCTTCGGGCGCCTCTGCATGAGCCTGCTCGTGGCGCGCCAAGGGGACGAAATGATCCTCGGCGCGCATCTGCCGCGACTGCTGATGATAGGCAAGGCCGGTGCCCGCCGGAATCAGGCGCCCGACAATGACGTTTTCCTTGAGGCCATGCAACTCGTCGGCCTCCCCGACCACCGCCGCTTCGGTAAGCACACGGGTGGTCTCTTGGAACGACGCCGCGGAAATGAACGATTCGGTGGCAAGGGATGCCTTGGTGATTCCCATAAGCACCGGCTCGTAGCGGACCGGCGCCTTGCCCTGAGAAACGAGGCGATCGTTGATCTTCAACAGGCGGCCGCGTTCCATTTGTTCCCCGGCGATCAAATCGGATTCGCCCGGATCGACAACCGTCGCCTTGCGCAACATCTGACGGACGATCACTTCGATGTGTTTATCGTTGATCTTCACCCCTTGCAGGCGATAGACGTTTTGAATCTCACGGACAATGTGGGCGTTGAGTTCATGGATACCGCGCAGACGCAGGATATCCTGCGGGCTCGGTTCGCCGTCGGCGAGCACTTCGCCTTTTTTCACCTGTTCGCCTTCGAACACGTTCAGACGGCGCCACTTGGGAATCAGGATTTCAAACGACTCCCCATCCTCCGCGGTAATCACCAGACGCTGTTTGCCTTTGGTTTCCTTGCCGAAAGAAACGCTGCCGCTGGTTTCGGCGAGAATGGCCGGATCTTTCGGTTTGCGTGCTTCGAACAGATCGGCCACGCGCGGCAGACCGCCGGTGATGTCCCAGGTCTTGCCGGAGACCTGCGGTATCCGCGCGAGTATGTCGCCAACGTGCACCTCCGCCCCGTCAGTGGTAGTGACGACGGCGCCGGCCGGCAGCAGGTAGTTCACCGGCAGATCGGATCCCGACTGGATAAGGGGTTGACCCTTGTCATCACATAATTGGATCAAAGGTCGCTTGTCTTTGGCGGCGATCGGACGCTGCGCGTTTTCCATCACGGTGAGGATGGTCAATCCGGTCTCGACATCAGAGGAGGATTGCACGGTAAGCCCCTCCTCGAAATCGAAGAACGCCGCCTTTCCCGCACGCTCGGCGATAATCGGATGGGTATGCGGATCCCACAGCGCCAGTGTCTCGCCCGGTTTGACCACATCGCCATTGGCGACCGTCAGAATCGCGCCGTACGGCAACTTGTGACGTTCGCGCTCGTGGCCGTCGCGATCGATGATCGACAGTTCACCGGAACGGGAAACCGCCACCAGTTTGCCTTCCTTGTTGGTGACCGTTTTTATATTGGACAGACGCACCGTTCCCTTGTTTTTCACTTCGATGACGCCAATTGCCGCCGCACTCTGCGCGGCACCGCCGATGTGGAAGGTGCGCATCGTCAGCTGCGTGCCCGGTTCACCGATCGACTGCGCGGCAATCACCCCGACCGCCTCGCCGACACTGACGCGATGACCACGGGCGAGATCGCGACCGTAACACTTCGCGCACACCCCGTGGCGCGCGCCACAGGTGATTACCGAGCGCACCACGACACGGTCCACACCGGCCTTCTCCAGGACGGCGATTTCCTTTTCTTCCATCAATGTGCCCGCCGCAAGCGCTACTTCGCCGCTATGACTATCGATCACCGGTTCGGCGAGCACGCGTCCAAGAACCCGTTCGGAAAGAGAAACGACGACATCACCGCCTTCGACAACCGCCTGGATTTCGATTCCTTCCGTCGTGCCACAGTCCGCTTCGGTAATGACGACATCCTGCGCCACATCGACGAGGCGACGGGTCAAATATCCCGAATTCGCCGTTTTCAGCGCCGTATCGGCGAGTCCCTTGCGCGCGCCATGGGTGGAGATGAAGTATTGCAGAACATCCAGGCCTTCGCGGAAGTTCGCGGTGATCGGCGTCTCAATGATCGAGCCGTCCGGCTTGGCCATCAGACCGCGCATCCCGGCGAGCTGACGGATCTGCGCGGTGGAGCCTCGCGCACCGGAATCGGCCATCATGTACACCGAGTTGAAGGAATCCTGTTCGACGCTCTTGCCTTCGCGATCGACGACCGTTTCCTTACCCAGCTGTTCCATCATTTTCTGCGCGACCTGCTCGTTCGTCCGCGACCAAATGTCGATCACCTTGTTGTATTTTTCCCCACCGGTAAGCAGGCCGGAGGCGTACTGCTGTTCGATTTCCTTGACCTCGGCTTCCGAATCGGCGAGGATCGCGCCTTTCGCCTCCGGCACCACCATGTCGACAACGCCGATCGAAGCGCCGGAGCGCGTGGCGTAGCGGTAGCCGGTATACATCAATTGATCGGCCAGAATCACCGTGTCTTTGAGGCCAAGCTGGCGATAACACTGGTCGATCAACGCGGAAATCGCTTTTTTATTCATCGCCTGGTCGATGTGCTCGAAGGCCAGCCCCTTGGGCAGGATCCGTGAAAGCAGGGCACGGCCGACGGTCGTCTTGCGCCGCACCAGGCGATCGCAGGAAGGATCTTCCCGGTCATGCGCCTCAAGGCGCACTT
Organism: Cardiobacteriaceae bacterium; assembly: GCA_965277745.1. Classification (GTDB taxonomy): domain Bacteria; phylum Pseudomonadota; class Gammaproteobacteria; order Cardiobacteriales; family Cardiobacteriaceae. Next base: position 1,133,917 of record OZ255837.1, on the reverse strand, counting down.
CGACAAGCGCATGGAGGGCGACAAAACCGCTCTGGTAGGCGCGCTCGACTTCTTCGACATCGGCGAAACGCATCCCCTCGCCCTTGGCGTTGATCCGTGAACGGGTCATGTAATACAAGCCGAGAACCATGTCCTGCGAGGGGACGATGATCGGCTCGCCATTGGCCGGCGAGAGAATGTTGTTCGAACTCATCATCAACGCCCGGGCTTCGAGTTGCGCTTCCAGCGACAAAGGCACGTGCACGGCCATCTGGTCGCCGTCGAAATCGGCGTTGAAGGCGGCGCAGGCAAGCGGATGCAACTGGATCGCCTTGCCCTCGACGAGCAGCGGCTCGAACGCCTGAATCCCCAGACGGTGCAGGGTCGGCGCCCGGTTGAGCATGACCGGATGTTCGCGAATCACGTATTCCAGGGCGTCCCAAACTTCCGGCGCGTCGCGCTCGACCATCAGTTTGGCGGCCTTGATCGTGGCCGCGTAACCATCATGGATCAAGCGCTGAAAAATGAACGGCTTGAACAGTTCAAGGGCCATGCGCTTCGGCAGACCGCACTGCTGCAAGCGCAGCGTCGGCCCGACGGTGATCACCGACCGGCCGGAATAATCCACCCGCTTGCCAAGCAGGTTCTGACGGAAACGCCCCTGTTTGCCCTTGATCATATCGGCGAGCGATTTCAGCGGACGCTTGTTGCTGCCGGTCACGGTACGTCCGCGCCTGCCGTTGTCGAGCAAGGCGTCGACCGCCTCCTGGAGCATGCGTTTTTCGTTACGCACGATGATATCCGGCGCGAACAGTTCGAGCAGGCGCTTCAAGCGGTTGTTGCGGTTGATCACGCGGCGATAGAGATCGTTCAGATCGGAGGTCGCGAAACGCCCGGAGTCGAGCGGCACCAGAGGCCGCAGATCCGGCGGCAACACTGGCAGGACTTCGAGAATCATCCATTCCGGCTTGTTGCCGGATTTGTGCAATGCATCCATCAACTTGAGCCGCTTGAGCAGGCGTTTGGATTTGGTTTCCGAATGGGTGGCCTCAAGCTTTTCGCGAATCGCGGTGATTTCCGCTTCCACGTCCATGTTCTTGAGAATGTACTGAACGGCCTCGGCGCCCATCATCGCCTTGAATTCATGACCATATTCTTCGAGGGCATGCATGTATTGTTCTTCGCTTAGAAGCTGTTTGACTTCAAGCGGCGTCATCCCGGGATCGAGGACGATGAACGATTCGAAGTAAAGCACGCGCTCGATTTCGCGCAGGGTGAGATCGAGGAGCAAGCCAATACGCGAGGGCAGCGATTTCAGAAACCAGATATGGGCGACCGGGGTGGCAAGGTCGATATGCCCCATGCGTTCGCGACGCACCGAGGATTTCGTCACTTCCACGCCGCAACGTTCACAGACCACGCCGCGATGCTTAAGGCGTTTGTATTTGCCACACAGACATTCGTAGTCCTTCATCGGGCCGAAAATCTTCGCGCAGAACAAGCCGTCGCGTTCCGGTTTGAAGGTGCGGTAATTGATCGTCTCCGGTTTTTTCACTTCCCCGTAAGACCACGAACGGATCACATCCGGAGAAGCGAGCCCGATGCGGATGTTGTCGAAATCTTCCGCGACGTCGCGCGGTTTGTACATGTCGATGAGTTCTTTCATTTTCCACCTACCTGTCAATCAGTCCTGCGCGAGGCCGACATCGATGCCAAGCGCGCGAATTTCCTTGGTCAGCACGTTAAACGATTCCGGTAACGCCGACTCGATCTGCAAGTTGCCATCGACGATGTTCTTGTACATCTTCGTACGTCCTTCGACATCGTCGGATTTGACGGTCAGCATTTCCTGTAAAGTGTAGGACGCGCCATAGGCCTCGAGCGCCCACACTTCCATTTCCCCGAAACGCTGCCCGCCGAACTGGGCGCGCCCGCCAAGCGGTTGCTGGGTAACCAAGCTATATGGTCCGGTCGAACGGGCGTGCATTTTTTCATCGACCAGATGGTGCAATTTCAACATATACATGTACCCCACCGAAACCTCGCGCTCGAACGCCTCGCCGGTACGCCCGTCGTAAAGGCGCGTCTGCCCGCTCGTCGGTAAACCGGCGAGCGCCAGCATTTTCTGCACGTCGGCAGTCTCTTCACCGCCGTCGAAAACCGGCGTCGCCATCGGCACGCCTTGGCGCAAATTTTCACACAAGGCGAGGAACGCCTCATCATCCAGCGAAGCGAGATTTTCCTTCTTGCTTTCCGTGCTATGGTGATAGATGCGCTCGACAAATTCGCGCAACTCGCCGACCCCGGCGCCGCTGTCGAGCATTCTTGAGAGTTTGTGGCCAAGCTCGCGCGCCGCCCAGCCGAGATGGAGCTCGAGGACTTGCCCGATATTCATACGCGACGGAACGCCGAGCGGATTGAGGACGATATCGACCGGCGTGCCGTCTTCCATGTACGGCATGTCTTCGACCGGCACGACGAGAGAAATCACGCCCTTGTTGCCATGCCGTCCAGCCATTTTGTCGCCCGGCTGCAGGCGGCGTTTGACGGCCAGATACACTTTCACCATCTTCAGCACGCCCGGCGCCAGATCGTCGCCCTGGGCGAATTTGGCTTTTTTCTCTTCGTAGTACGCCTGCAACTCCTTGCGTTTGTCCATCAGCAACTGGTGCATGGCATCGAGTTGTTTGTTGAGTTCGCCATCTTCCATACGCAGATCGAACCATCGCGAAGAGTCAAGGGAATCAAGCAGTGCCTGATCGACTTTGGCGCCGGATTTGCGCCGCGGCGCCTTTTTCACTTTTTGTCCGAGAAGCAAACGCGCGATGCGGTCATGAATATCGCTTTCGAAAACGCGCAAGCGGTCGGTGATGTCCTTGCCGATCGATTGGATTTCCATTTCTTCGATAGCGCGCGCGCGCGCGTCTTTTTCGATACCGTCACGGGTATAGACGCGCACATCGACGACGGTGCCGTCCATGCCGGCCGCCACGCGCAGGGAACTGTCTTTCACATCGGAGGCTTTTTCACCGAAAATCGCCCGCAGCAGTTTCTCTTCCGGAGATTGCGAACGCTCGCCCTTCGGCGTCACCTTACCGACGAGGATGTCGCCGGCCGTCACTTCCGCACCGATATGCACGATGCCGGTTTCATCGAGTTTGGCCAGCGCGCTTTCCTTGACGTTGGGGATATCGCTGGAGATTTCTTCCGGCCCCAGTTTCGTGTCGCGGGCGATGCAGGTCAGCTCTTCGATGTGAATCGTGGTGAAGCGGTCTTCCTGGGAAATCCGTTCGGAGATCAAAATTGAATCTTCGTAATTGTAGCCGTTCCATGGCATGAAGGCGACGAGCACGTTCTGGCCAAGAGCCAGCTCTCCCATGTCGGTGGACGGCCCATCGGCAAGCACATCGCCACGTTCGACCGTGTCCCCCGGTTGCACCAGCGGTTTCTGGTTGATGCAGGTGTTCTGGTTGGAACGGGTGTATTTGGTGAGGTTGTAGATATCGACACCGAGACCGTCCGGCTGGACTTCGTCATCGGCGACTTTGATGACGATACGCGAAGAGTCCACCGAATCGACGATCCCGCCGCGATCGGCCTTGACCAGCACCCCGGAGTCCATCGCCACCACCCGTTCCATGCCAGTGCCGACGAGCGGCTTGTCCGCGCGCAATGTCGGCACCGCTTGGCGCTGCATGTTCGAGCCCATCAGGGCGCGGTTGGCATCGTCATGTTCGAGAAACGGAATCAGCGAGGCCGCCACCGAAACGATCTGTTTCGGAGAGACGTCCATATACTGCACGCGATCGGCGGGCATCAGGGTGAACTCGTTTTTAAAACGGGTCGAGATCAGTTCATCGATCAACTGGTTTTTTTCATCGAGGCGCGCATTCGCCTGGGCGATGACGTATTTGGATTCATCGATCGCCGAAAGATAGACGATTTCTTCGCCGACCTTGCCGTCACTGACTTTGCGGTAGGGCGTCTCCAGAAAACCATACGCATTGCTCCTCGCATAGACGGCGAGTGAATTGATTAGACCGATATTCGGGCCTTCTGGCGTCTCAATCGGGCACAGGCGACCATAGTGGGTCGGGTGCACGTCACGCACTTCGAACCCCGCGCGTTCACGGGTCAGTCCGCCGGGACCGAGGGCGGAAATACGGCGTTTGTGGGTAACTTCGGAGAGCGGATTGTTCTGATCCATGAACTGGGAAAGTTGCGAAGAACCGAAGAATTCCTTGATCGCGGCGGAAACAGGCTTGGCGTTGACAAGATCTTTCGGCGTCCAACCTTCGGATTCCGCCTGAGCAAGGCGCTCTTTCACCGAGCGCTCAAGGCGAACCAAGCCAATGCGGAAAGCGTTTTCCGCCATTTCCCCGACGCAGCGCACGCGACGATTGCCGAGGTGATCGATGTCATCGGTGCTTCCCAGACCGTCCTTGATGGCGATCAGCTTTTTGATCACCGCGACAATATCTTCCTCGCTCAGGATGGTGCTGCCTTCCTCTTCTTCACGACCAAGCCCGCGATTGAATTTCATCCGTCCGACACGCGAGAGATCATAGCGCGATTCGTCGAAAAACAGGCCGTGGAACAAGGCGTTCGCCGCTTCCTGCGTTGGCGGTTCCCCCGGACGCATCATGCGGTAGATTTCCGCGCGCGCTTCCAGTTCACCGCTCGTTTCATCGACGCGCAGGGTATCGGCGAGATAGCCGCCGCGGCCGTGCTCATGAATCAGCAAGGTGGAAATACTCTTGACCGCCAATTCGGCGAAGCGAGCAAGGTGTTCTTCCGTCAATGCGCTGTTCGCCGCGAGAACCAGTTCACCGGTTTTCTTGTCCACCAAATCCTTGGCGAGGATTTTGCCGAGTAAAAATTCCGTCGGCACATTTTGCTTGCTCACCCCCGACTCGACGAGACGACGCACGTAGCGGGAAGAAATTTTCTTCCCCGCAGGCACGATGACTTCGCCACCAGCGACAATATCGAATTGCGCCACTTCGCCGTGAAATTCCTCCGGCTTGAAGACCATCGAGATCTTGCCAGATTTGCTCATCCTGAATGTCTGAGCATCGAAAAAGGTATCGAGCATCTTCTGGTTATCATAGCCGAGCGCGCGTAACAAAACCGTCACCGGCAGTTTGCGGCGGCGGTCGATACGGCAATACAGAAGATCCTTGGCGTCGAATTCAAAATCCAGCCAGGAGCCACGATAGGGAATCACCCGCGCGTTGAACAGCAACTTTCCAGAGCTGTGCCCCTGACCGTCGTCGTCGCCGAAAAACACCCCCGGCGAACGATGCAACTGCGAGACGATGACACGTTCGGTGCCATTGATGACGAAGGTGCCGTTATCCGTCATCAGCGGCATTTCCCCCATATAGACGGAATCGGATTCGATCACCTGCTTGATTTTTTTCCTACTGCTGTTCTTGTCGTAGATGACAAGACGCATGCGCGCGCGCAGCGGCGCGCAATAGGTAAGCCCGCGCAGTTGACATTCACGTACGTCGAACTCCGGTTTGCCAAGATCATAGCCGACAAAGCGCAACTCGACCATTTCATTATGGCTTTTGATCGGGAAGATGGAATGAAAGGCTTCCTGGAGACCCTTTTTTTCGCGTGATTCACTCGGTGCATGCTGCTGGAGAAAATGATTGTAGGAATCAAGCTGCATCGCGAGCAGATAGGGGGTGTCAAGCACACTCGGGCGTTTGCTGAATGTTTTGCGGATGCGTTTCTTTTCGGTGAAAGAATAGCTCATGATAGCGGTAACCTCGGCATCTGAAGGCAAAAAGAGAAGAAAATCGACGCTAGATCGACTGCCCGGAAGACAGCGAAAAGCAGCGGTTGACAGAGACGACAAAAAGTACCGACGCCGATGCGCCGATACTTTCTTCGCATCGAAGCCTTTTATTTAAGTTCAGCTTTGGCACCCGCGGCTTCGAGATCGGCTTTGATTTTTTCCGCTTCTTCCTTGGCCACGCCTTCTTTCAGGGTGGACGGCGCGCCATCGACAGCGGCTTTGGCTTCTTTCAGGCCAAGACCGGTAACCGCACGCACGACTTTGATGACAGACACTTTATTGGCACCGACGTCACTTAGCACGACGTCGAATTCAGACTGCTCGGCAGCCGCGGCACCCGCATCGGCAGCCGCGACCGGGGCGGCGGCGACAGCTGTCGCCGCGGAGACGCCGAATTTTTCTTCCATTGCAGAGATCAACTCTACAACGTCCATGACAGACATTGCAGCGATGCTGTCCAATATTTCTTCTTTAGAAATGGCCATATTGACTCCAAAAAATACACATGATTCAGGTTATAAAATACCCGCAACCCTCAGGCTGCTTCCTTGCTTTGGCGAACCGCTTCGACGGTACGGACCAGTTTACCCGGCACTGCGTTCAGCGTGCGCAGGACTTTCTCGATCGGTGCCCGCATGCACGCCATAAACAAAGCGATCGCCTCGTTTTTGCTCGGCATTTTCGCCAGGCGGTCGAGTTCACTGCCCGGAAGCACTTCACCGGAAAAGCTCATGAACTTGACGATTCCCTTGTCCACTTTTTCATTGTCTTTAAAAAAGTCGCGCCACAGGCGGGCCGCGGCCCCGGGTTCTTCGTGAGAGAACGCCAGAACCAGCGGACCGACCAAGCGATCGTCAACACAGTTGAACTCGGTCTCGGCAAGCGCCCGCCGCGCCAGGGTATTTTTAACCACGCGGAAATACACGCCATTGGCCCGCGCACGCGCATGCAGCTTCGTCATCTGCTCTACGGTGAGCCCGTGATATTCGGTCGCCACCAAAGAGAGTGCCTTGGCCGCCGTTTCCCGCACTTCGGCGACAACAGCTTGCTTATCGGTTACATTCAATCCCATTCCACACTCCTTCCAGTGAGATCGGGTTGCCCTAATCCGCCATTGTCGGCGGTCCTTGGTATCGCCATTTCAGATAACTGAAGCGGGCCTACCATCTATGCGGGAAATTAAGCGAATTTTTCGATACGCACCCGCAGTCTTTGACGATAGCTGCGCTCGCAGCCATCCAAAGATCGTTTATCCCCCGAAGGAATTGACATCGACGGCGATGCCCGGTCCCATCGTGGTAGATAAATACGCTTTTTGCAGATAAATCCCTTTCGCGGTCGCCGGTCGCAATTTGGTGACTTCGGCGACCAGCGCGTTCAAATTTTCCAACAGTTGCGTCGGCGAGAAGGCGACCTTGCCAATGATCGCGTGCACCACGCCGCCCTTGTCGGCGCGGAAACGCACCTGTCCGGATTTGGCGTTTTCCACCGCGTTTTTCACTTCCGCGGTGACCGTGCCGACCTTCGGATTCGGCATCAGGCCGCGCGGCCCGAGAATCTGCCCCAGCTGACCGACCACCCGCATCGCCGCCGGTTCGGCGATCACGACATCGAAATCGTTGCGTCCCGCCTTGATTTCGCTGGCCAAATCTTCCATTCCGACCACATCGGCGCCGGCGGCCTTGGCCGCTTCGGCGTTGTCATTCTGGGCGAATACAGCGACGCGTACCGTTTTGCCGGTGCCGTTCGGCAGCACCACCGCCCCTCGTACGACCTGATCGGATTTACGCGAGTCGATGCCGAGGTTGAGGGCGACGTCCACGGATTCACTGAATTTGACGCTGGATAGTTCTTGTAACAGGGTCAGTGCTTCGACTGCCTCGTAGAGCTTGTCGCTTTCGATCTTCTCGCGGATCGCGAGATTGCGTTTACTCTTTTTCGCCATTGTTCAGTCCTCCACCTTGATGCCCATGGCGCGGGCGCTACCGGAGATGGTGCGCACGCCGGCATCGATATCCGCGGCGGTGAGGTCGGCTTTTTTCAGAGCGACGATTTCCTCGAGTTGCTCTCGGGTGACGGTGCCAACTTTCTCCCGGTTCGGACAACCGCTGCCGGATTCGATTCCGGCCGCCTTTTTCAGCAAATAGGATGCCGGCGGGGTTTTCGTCACGAAAGTAAAGCTGCGGTCGCTGTATACGGTGATCACCACCGGAATAGGCATTCCCGCTTCCATGGATTGGGTCTCGGCGTTGAACGCCTTGCAAAATTCCATGATATTGACCCCGTGCTGACCCAGGGCGGGACCAACGGGAGGACTGGGGTTCGCTTTTCCCGCCGGAATTTGCAGTTTGATGTAGCCACTGATTTTTTTCGCCATGATAACTCCTTCGGGTGCTGACGCCTTGCGGCTCCCCGCTTAAACGACTTTCTCGACTTGGCCGAACTCGATCTCGACCGGCGTGGGACGGCCGAAGATCAATACGGAAAGCTTCAAACGGCTCTTGTCGTAGTTGACTTCTTCCACCGTCCCCATGAAATCGGCGAAAGGGCCGCCGGTAATGCGCAGTTCTTCGCCGACTTCGAACAGGGTTTTCGGACGCGGTTTTTCGATCCCTTCCTGCATCCGGCGCATGATCGTCTCGACTTCGGTCCGCGGAATCGGCGCCGGCCGTTCCGGGGTGCCGCCGACGAAGCCGGAGACTTTGGCGATGCTTTTTACCACATGCCAGGTCGTCTCGTTCATCTCCATTTCCACAAGGACATAGCCAGGGAAAAATTTGCGCTCGGAAATGCGTTTCTTGTTTTCCTTCACCTCGACCACTTCCTCGGTCGGAATCAGGATTTCCCCGAAACTGTCGTGCAAGCCGTCGCGTTCGATACGCTCTTCAAGCAAGCGCTTGACCTGCTGCTCGAACTGGGAATGCGACTGAAGAACGTACCATTGCCTGGCCATTACAAAAGGACCTTTGCGATCACGAAAGTGAGCAAGCCGTCGATAAGGGTCAGGATCAGGGCGAAAACCGCGACGATGACGAGCACTATCAGGGTGGTTTTCACCAGTTCTTCCTTGCCCGGCCAGAAGACTTTGCGCATCTCGATGCGCGCCCCGGTGGCGAGTTCGCGCAGTCTGCTCCAGTGATCGGTCAAAATTAGCGCGCCGGTCGCGGCAAGCACGCCCGCCGCGACCACCAAAAAGCGGATATACCATGGCCGCGCGGCGAGAAACATCGACCCCGCGAGGTAGAAACCCGCTAGAAACAGGAGCACGGCCAGTGCCGTAAATACGCTCGACAGCGGACGATGGGCGGTGTGATCTGAAGTGGACATATAACCGGTTCTCTGAAATTTGGCAGGCGAAGAGGGACTCGAACCCCCAACCGACGGTTTTGGAAACCGCAACTCTAACCAATTGAGCTATTCGCCTAGGGCTAATACAAACACAGGGCGCCGTATTGTACAGCCACTCGGGGAAAAGTCAAGTCGCGATGAGTAGTCACTTGACGATGTTGGCGACGACACCGGCGCCAACCGTGCGCCCGCCTTCGCGAATCGCAAAACGCAAGCCTTCGTCCATCGCGATCGGATGCAGCAGTTCCACCGTCATTTTCACGTTGTCCCCAGGCATCACCATTTCCACGCCGTCAGGCAGGAGGCATTCTCCGGTCACGTCCGTGGTGCGAAAGTAAAATTGCGGACGGTAGCCTTTGAAAAACGGCGTGTGTCGCCCGCCTTCGTCTTTCGACAGAATGTAAACTTCCGCCTCGAATTTGGTGTGCGGCGTGATGCTCCCCGGCTTCGCCAGTACTTGACCGCGCTCGACGTCTTCGCGCTTTGTCCCGCGCAGCAGTACGCCAACGTTGTCTCCCGCCTGTCCCTGGTCGAGCAGTTTGCGGAACATTTCCACGCCGGTGCAGGTGCTTTTCTGGTTCTCTCTCAGGCCGACGATTTCCAGTTCATCGCCCACTTTGACCACTCCACGTTCCACCCGGCCCGTCACCACGGTGCCGCGACCGGAAATCGAGAAGACGTCTTCCACCGGCATCAGGAAGGCTTTGTCGATGTCGCGCTGCGGTTCCGGGATGTGCGCGTCGAGCGCGTCGACGAGTTTGACGATCGAGGCGACGCCGATTTCCGAGTCCTCGCCTTCCAGCGCTTTCAACGCCGATCCAACGATGATCGGGGTGTCGTCACCAGGAAAGTTGTATTCGCTCAGCAGTTCGCGAACTTCCATTTCCACCAGTTCGAGCAGTTCTTCGTCGTCGACCATGTCCGCTTTGTTCAGATACACGACAATGTAGGGCACACCAACCTGACGCGCCAAGAGAATGTGTTCCCGCGTCTGCGGCATCGGGCCGTCGGCCGCCGAGCAGACGAGAATCGCCCCGTCCATCTGCGCCGCGCCGGTGATCATGTTTTTCACGTAGTCGGCGTGGCCCGGGCAGTCAACGTGCGCGTAGTGTCGCAACGGCGATTCATATTCCACGTGGGCAGTGGAAATGGTGATCCCGCGCGCCCGTTCTTCCGGCGCCCCGTCGATCTGATCGTAGGCCTCGAACTGGCCACCGAAGCGTTCCGCCCCGACTTTGGTCAGCGCCGCCGTCAGCGTCGTCTTGCCGTGGTCAACGTGGCCAATCGTGCCCACGTTCACGTGCGGCTTGGTCCGTTCAAATTTTTCCTTTGACATCTCTTTCCATCCCATGCAATAACCGCTATCATGGAGCCCATAACCGGATTCGAACCGGTGACCTCTTCCTTACCAAGGAAGTGCTCTACCTGCTGAGCTATATGGACAAAACGATCTGGAGCGGGTGATGGGGATCGAACCCACATCATCAGCTTGGAAGGCTGAGGTTCTACCATTGAACTACACCCGCGAAAATACTGGTGGAGGGAGAAGGATTCGAACCTTCGAAGGCTGAGCCGACAGATTTACAGTCTGTTCCCGTTGACCGCTTGGGTATCCCTCCGCGACAAAACGCGAATGATAGCAGTAAATTTGCCGCTGTCAATCCTTTTTCTCTTCATCCAGAGGCGGCCACCGGCACGCTCGCCGCCACCGCCCAGTGGTCGAGATCGAAAGCGATCAACGCGCCATTCCAGGCCGCTCCGCCGTCAAGGCAGGCCCAGTGCTTTTCCACCCGCACGCCGAGCGCCGCCCAGTGCCCGAAGACACAGCGGAAAGGGATCTCGCCGCACCGTTCATACCAGGGAATCAGATGCTTCGGCGCCGCCTCGGGCGACATTTTCGCGGCAAGCGCCAGACAGCCTTGCCGCGTCAGATAACGCATCCGTGTGAACGCGTTCACCGCAAAACGGCGGCGCGCCATTCCCCGCAGGTTTTGCGACCAGCAACTCGGCTCGTCACGATAGACATCGAGGAGAAAGCGCTCGGCGTTCTCGCCGGTCATCGCCGCCGTCACCTCGCGAGCGAGCGCTTCGGTGGTCGCCAACGTCCAGCCCGGATACAGGCCCGCATGCGCCATGATCACCCGTCGCCGCCTGTCGACCACCATCATCGGCCAGCCGTGCATCGCGCCGACAAGCGCCGCTCCGTCAGGTGCCGCGAGAATGGCGGCGGTGGTTTTTTTCCTGCCTACCGCCGGATCGCCGACGGCCTCGACGAGAAGGGAAAAATCATGATTGCCGAGCACCACCTTGCAGTTCTCCGCGCGCGCGCAGACATAGCGCAGCACTTCGAGGGATTTCGGGCCACGATTGACGAGATCGCCGACGAACCACAGTTCGTCACGGTCTTCGCGGTAGCGGATTTTTTTCAGCAACCGCAGTAGCGCATCATATTGACCGTGCACGTCACCGATTACATAAGTCGCCATCGCGGCATTCCTTTCTTTATAATGGCCGTATGAACCCCATCCATTTCCCCGGCGCCGCTTCGGCGACAGCGGCCTCGAACGCTCCGCGACGGCGCGCGGCGGGCCATCCGGCATGAAATCCCCGGTGCCTTACGCGTCGCCGGACGAGGCAGGCGTCCGCGAATCGCTCGCCTTGGCAAGGACGCCCGCCAGCGACTGCCTGGACAGCGCTCGCGTCTCCGGGCCGAGAAAACGCGGGCCGGACGCGCCGATCCGCCAGCAAGCCCGACCGGTCGCAAGCGCAAACGGCGGGAATTCCGCCACCGAAAAATCGTATTTTACGTTCCCCGCCCGGTACACTCAAGACAAGCAGGCTTCACCCCCTCGGCGACGAGGCGCCCGATATCGTCGCGATCCACCGCAACGGCAACGGCCAATCCCCCTTCTCCGTAAACGATGTCTTCGCACTTCCGGGCCGCGCCAAGGGGAAAGATTTTCTCCGCTCCATCGGTCTTGCGTGTTTCCCACCGACGCGCGGACGGCGATTGCCTCCAGCGACACGCCGGTGCTCACGTGCAATCGCGGTCATCCCCGGGGCGTCCCCACTGTCTGTTTCACCGATCAGGCGGGCGGTGGTATCCACGTCGAAAAAGGCAGCGCCAACGGCCATCCGCCGACCCTCTACGGCAACAGCGAATCTAACGATCTACGCTTCGCGGAAGGGGTTGTCGCGGTCGTTACCGGCACGATCGATCACCCCCTCTGTGGCAACAACTGTCAGGCTATCGCGGCGACGGCGCATGCGCATCCTCTATAACTTTTTCCTCACCGTCCTCGCGCCGCTATTCGTCCTCCGCCTGCTGTGGAAATCGCGCCGAAATCGCGACTACCGCCGCCACATCGGCGAACGCTTCGCCCGGGCGCTACCGCCAGCACTGCCAAACTGCCTGTGGTTTCACACGGTTTCCGTCGGCGAATTTCTCGCCCTGAAACCGCTGCTCGCCCATATTCTCCACCAGCGCCCGCAGCAGATCCTGTGGCTTTCCTGCACCACACCGACCGGACGCGAGCAAATCGCCGCTTTCGCCACGCAATGGCCGCAGCGCCTGCGCTACACTTACCTGCCCTACGATCTGCTCGGCCCCATGCGCCGCTTTCTGCGTCATCTGCAACCGCTGATCGCCGTCTTCATGGAAACCGAACTGTGGCCGAACGCCCTGCATATCGCCGCGCAGGCAAATATTCCTACCTATCTGATCAACGCGCGGCTTTCGGCCAAATCCCTGCGCGGTTACCGCCGCTTCGCGCCCGTGCCGCTCGCCGAGCCGCTGCGCCGGCTGCACGCGAGCGCGCAATCACGGCAGGACGCGAAACGCCTGCGCACGCTCGGCGTTCCGACCGAACGAATCGTCGTCATCCCGAGCCTCAAATACGTGTGCGAGGCGACACCGGCGCGCCCGTTGTTCTCTCTGCCCAAACAGCACGCCTGGCTGTGGCTCGCAGCGAGCACCCACCACCCGGAAGAAATCTACGTACTGGAAGCGTTTCAGCGACTGTGCCGCGACGATCCCGATGCTTGCCTGTGCATCGCGCCGCGCCATCCCGAACGTCGTGATTCCCTTAGCAAAAGCATCCATGCCATGGACTTTACCCCGCGCCTGCACAGCAAAAGAGAAACCTGGCGGAGTTCAGAAGACGTGGTGATACTCGATACCCTCGGCGAACTCGATCGCGCCTGTCTCAGTGCCACGGTGGCCTTTGTCGGCGGTTCGCTGAACGGTCGCGGCGGCCAAAACCCGCTACAGCCTTTGCAGGCGGGTTGCGCCGTCTGCTTCGGACCGAGTATGGCGAATTTCCAAACGATCCGCGACGCCTTAATTGAACACTCTTTCGCGCGCCAGAGCAGTCGCGAAACACTCGCCGAGACCGTGCGCGCGCTCAAAAAAGAAATGGACGACCATGGTCGAGAACCGATTCTCGCCTACGCACAAGCGGCCTCGGCGGATGTGCTCGATCGGCATTATCACCACCTGCTGCGATTGCTGCGCGAGTGAAAGCGTTATCTGCTGGGTGACTTGGATGTAACGAAAGGATAAGAAAATTTGGATCCCGAATAGGCTATACTTATTTAATATAAATATTTTTTTATCAATCTGTCAAAGAAATCTATCTTTCTTATTCTATTAAAAGTTTTATAATAAAAAGAATCACCACCAGGAAAAATTTGCATAATTCTGATTATACGGTGGTGAATAAAAAGTAAAATACGTAAGATAATTTTCATAAACTTACTTTTAAAGGAACGTGAATATTTTCCTCCTTCCGCAAAGGGATCAATCATAGAAATCAATGGAATGTCAGAAACATAGGCATCACGGGTTTCATTGGGTGTTTTGTCTATAGCATCAAGCAAGTTATTGTAGACTTTTTCTTGCAGGATACTCGTTGCAAAGGAACGAACAGCTTTTTTTGCATCCTCAAGGAGATTCCCTTTCGCAATCTCATCCAAAACGGATATATAATTTTGTTTATCTTCTGGACGAACAATAACGGCGCCAACGTTTGCTGAATTTTTCGAATGGGTATCGCCCATAGTATTTATGAAAGGAAGCCCTGCAGAGATATAATCAATACAGCGAACCCTGTGTGACTGAAAATTTTCCAGTCCATCTTGATTGATATTTAGACCAATATCTGAAGCAGCCAGATATGTAGCAATCATTCCAGAAGCTTTATTCCAATCCTTTTCGAAATATATATTATGATCAAAAATTTTTCTATTCTTCTCAATCAACTGCCAAACAGACTTAATGTATTCTTTATGATCAGCATTTTCCTTTTGTCTCATGCCCGAAATAATCAGCTTAAGGTTGGTATTACCTGCTTTCACCGAAGAGAAAAAAGCATCAAGGAATGTATAAAAATCAGTCCATTTCCAAACACCTCCAGCATTTACAATGACAATATCATCCTCTTCAAAACCAAGACTAGCTCGAGCAGTTAAGCGGGTTTGCTTATCAGGAAACTGTAATTGACTTGGCCCCAAAGGGGCTATAGGCATTCTGTCTTTCCTTGACCATCCAGAAAGTAGATGATAAAAAGTATATCCAACCTCCCGCATTCTTTCATTCTGGAACGATATAAAATCTACATCATTACACAGAGCATGTATATGACTGAACCAATCTTTCTTACTCACCATCTTAGAGTCTTCAATAAAATGAAGAGCCGGCGTCATACACAAGACTTTGCAATTTTTATTGACTTTTTTTATATCAAGTAAATGATGCAAGAAACAGGATGCAATAAGATTAATGCTTTTAATTTTAGATGTTACCGGTTCAATATCTAGGATATAGTCGTTAGATATTTTATTTATTTTAAAAAATCTATCTGCCTTACAAAAGCCATAGGGCTCTTTTTTTACTAAAATATAAACTTCATATCCGCGAAAAAATGCTGTCCGTGCCAGTCCAAGTGTATTAAGATCATGACTATAAATTGGCTTTGTTTTTTTACTTATACAAGATAATGATCTTTGATCTAATATAATTAGGATTTTCATTTTATACTGATATCAACTGAAATAATGTAAGTAATAAGTAAAAAATATATAAATAATGGGTGTCATTTATTTCTTTCAGAGTAATTTTTTGCGGCACGATTAATTAAAAGTTCTTTTAATCCATCGTACAAACCAATCCTTGGTTTCCATTCTGGTGGTGTCGGTGTATTTTTGAACAGGGAAAAACGTTCGCGATCGCGATAAGGTAAAGCACCTAACTTGATATAGTCAGCGGCTTCAGTTCCACTTGCTTTCTTCAGCAACATCAATATATCCAGAATTCTGAGCGGGACCCCGGAACGAATAGCAAAGATCTCATGAATACCAGATTGCATATTAACCAAATGATCAAGAGTTGCATCAACGCCACGCAAAACATCATTGATATGAATCAGGTCTATTATCTGGCCGCCAGATGACATACGTAACTCGGTACGCTTATTTAGCGCATCTGCTATTAGATTGACAATTTTGTTACGCGGATCATTGGGTCCGTAGGTATCATAGAGACGCAATGAAGCAACTCTTAAGCCAGAAAGTGCAAAGTGCTCCAGAAATGGTTCTGCCGATGTTTTAGAAGCGGCATAGGCGTTGAATGGATAATACTTTCCTTTTTCATCAATTTGCCAAGATGTACCAAAGTTTATGAAGCAAGCCTCGGGCACATATCTTAAGATCAGCGAGGCTATTATGCTGGGCAATAATACATTAGAGTCAATCAATTCAACTAGCGCAGCCGGATCATCCTTGCCATTTTGAGAGGCCCCTGCATTAATAACTGCAATCGGTTTCTTACTATAGAGAAGTACGGCCAATTTCTCTTGAAAACAACCATCATCTCCCGGACGATAACTCACCGTAAAAACATTATTCCCTTTAGATTCGAAATGCCGAACTAATGCAGAACCTAAAAATCCATTTGCTCCGATAATAATAATTTTCATTTTAGTGTTTCTTTCCACGCTGGTAACTGTGCGTCTTTTTTACTAAGAATAGTTACTTGCAAGTCAGATAGATCGGTAAGTGAATCCCATTTAAATCCATTTTCATTTCCTGGATGATAAATCTTATGGCAAAAATTCACAATAATAGATGGCTCGTGAGCATATATTCCGTGGGCAAAACCTTCGGGTACAATAACTCCTCTCCCGTCCATACCCTCTAATTTTATTCTGAAAACTTTCCCGTAGGTATCGGAATCATGACGCATGTCCAGTGCTATATCTTCTATTTCTCCAGAGATACAAAAGACAAGTTTTTTTTGTGCTTTATCACCATGCTGAAAATGGAGCCCCCTTAGTACTCCTCTTTCCGAGGAACTGAAATATGTTTCAGCGACACTTCCAAAATGGTGAGCTAGTTTATTTGCAAGCCAAGGCTTTATAAATATACCCCGCTCATCCAAGACGCGAAAACAGTGTATAATTTTAAGATCGGCGAAAAATGTTTCCTCAATCTCCATATATTCAATACCTTTCTATAACCATCGTAGATTTTTGCCTAGTAGACCAGTTGCTATATGCTGGCGCAATGTATTGAGACGCATATAGGAAGATTCACGGAAATTCTTGTCCGTGAAGTTCATGCGCGCAAAACCTTCACAAAGGCGTAGAATAGATTCATTGAGCATAACAAGCGGTAAGTAATCTGACGCAAGCATTTTGTAAAGTGAAAAATCAACCTTATACGAACGCTTATCAGGTAATGCATCTTTATTGATACGGACAGTAGTTCCAGGAATATGATCTGCTACAGCTTCGGCTAAGTCTTTAACCTGATAAGTATTCTCGGCGCTTCCCACATTGACGGCAAGAAACTCACCGCCATTATCCGACGTTCGCTGAATGGCCCAAGATATCGCTCGTGCCATGTC
Organism: Cardiobacteriaceae bacterium; assembly: GCA_965277745.1. GTDB lineage: Bacteria > Pseudomonadota > Gammaproteobacteria > Cardiobacteriales > Cardiobacteriaceae. The sequence continues at coordinate 1,116,878 of OZ255837.1, read as the reverse complement.
CTCCACATCAATAAGCGGTCGCCAAGGAGAACCGTCACTCAAAACCGTAATTTCACCCGATGTAATTGCGCACGCGACAAAATCGTTGAGCACAAGGTCAAGTCGCAAGCGATCGGACATGCCACAGGCAGTCGCAAATCGCAAGCTGGTGACTACCATGCCGTTCAAATCACGTTCTGCCAAATCCAACTCAGTGCCAATTTTCGAACTTGCATAGGCAGTCAGAGGGTTGGTGGGATCCGTTTCCTTCCGTGCCCCCTTATCAGAGTGTCCATACATTGAGCAGCTAGAAGCAAACACAAAGTTCTTTACTCTCGCTTTTGCAGCCATTTCCGCGAGACTTACGCTTGCACTTCGATTAATATCGAATGTAACTTTCTCGAACTCTTTACCGATAGGATCATTGGAAACGGCCGCTAAATGAACCACTGCATCGACGCCTTGCAAAGTTGATATGGGAATATCTCGTATATCACCAAGGTATTGGCAGGCATATATTGTCTCTGGCAGCATTTCAACACCCGTCAGAGAATGACCAAAAAAGCCTGTATCATAGCCGATTAGTTCAATTTCTGGTACTGACATTTTCAGATAATGGGCAAGTATGGATCCAATATATCCCATATTTCCAGTAATTAATACACGCATACAGATTTCCTTTTCATAAATATAGATGAAATTACAATCAGTGATTCACCAGATTTTCCAAGGCGCTTTATTAGAATACCAAAGTTCATTAAGATAGTTTTTATCACGAAGCGTATCCATGGGATGCCAAAAGCCACGATGAAAATACGCTGTCAATTGATTTTCTATCGCCAAGCGTTGCATGGGTTCGCGTTCCCATATCGTCATATCATCATTGATATATTCACCCACTTCAGGTGATAGAATGAAAAAACCACCGTTGATCCAGCCTCCATCACCCTCAGGCTTCTCTTGAAAACCGGTGACAAGGGATTCGTTTAACCTAAGTGCTCCAAAGCGACCTGGTGGTTGTACAGCGGTGACGGTAGCTAAGCGTCCTTCATTCTGATGCAATGCTATTGCAGCAGCAATGTCAACATCTCCCACGCCGTCGCCATAAGTTAGGCAAAATGCATCATCCAAACCAATATAAGGTAAAATTCGTTTAATGCGCCCACCTATCATTGTATTAAGACCAGTTTCAACTAATGTAACTCGCCAAGGTTCTGATTCAATAGCATGTATTTCCATTCGGTTATTTCTTACATCAAATGTTACATCAGAGTTATGTAGAAAATAATTTTTAAAATATTCCTTTATTACGTAAGATTTATAACCTAAGCATATGATAAAGTGGTTAATTCCATACACACTGTATATTTTCATTATGTGCCATAGGATTGGTTTACCACCGATCTCAACCATGGGTTTTGGCTTATTATTCGTTTCTTCAGAAATTCTCGTACCCAAGCCTCCAGCAAGTAAAACAGCTTTCATTGCGAGATACTCTCCAGTGATTCAATAATTATTTTTTCGTAAAACACTCTATGACTTACCTAAGTGACACATTCGGCAACAATCATTTTTCCAATCGGTATTGCCGATGTAGCAGCTGGTGATGGTGCATTATAAACATGGAGCATCCGACCTGTCTTCCCAAACAAAAAATCATGCACCGCAACTCCTTTATCGGTAACCAATTGCGAGCGAATTCCTGCCTCATGAGGTCGCAAATCGTCAAGTTCTAGCTCTGGACAATACTTTCTACATTGATCCAAATAGTACGATCGCCATAAGGAGCTTTTAAGCTCGTGCCATGCATGGCGTCGATGTTTCCACATCAGCTTCCAAAATCCGTTAAAACTCATAAACGAGGCTATATCTCGAACATCCATTGAAAATTTAGGATATTTTTCTCGGGCAAATCCAAGTACCGCATTTGGCCCAACTGTAACACTTCCATTTAACATCCGCGTCAAGTGAACACCGAGGAATGGCAAAGATGGAGTAGGTGCAGGATAGATTAGATGTTTGATGATATCATTCTTTTCTGGAGGTAGTTGAAAATACTCACCACGAAACGGTACAATACGAAAGTGCACTTCGATTCCAGCAAGCCGAGCAAGTCTATCTGCCTGAGTTCCTCCACAGACGATTAACTTATTTGCTCTCCAAGTTCTATCATTGCCACTTACTTCTACCGAAGAGATTTTCTCAATGATACGCTCAATTTTGTAACCCAAACTTATTTCCACACCCTGATTGGAGATCAACTCAGCCATTTTTGCCGCAACTTGCCTGTAATCTACAATTCCTGTTTCAGGGCTGAAAAGGGCCGAAATTCCTTCGATACGAGGTTCACGTGCACGCAATTCTTCTCTGTTTAGCCGGTTAAGTACCAAACCATTTTCTGTCGCGCGTTCAAAAAGGAGATTGATGCGTTTTTGCTCAATTTGATTGGTTGCCACAATCAACTTGCCGCATCGTTCATAGGGAACATCGTGCTCATCGCAAAAGACGCGAGTAGCCTTTAATCCATCTCTGCATAATTTTGCCTTCAGGCTTCCTGGCGCATAGTAGATACCCGCATGAATCACACCGCTGTTATGGCCAGTCTGATGCACTGCTATACTGTCTTCCTTTTCAATTAGTATAATACTGGCATCAGGCCTCTTTTCCAAAACCGCCATCGCAGTTGCGAGACCAACGATCCCTCCACCTATTATGCAAAAATCGTAGATCATATCCCCTCGCCTGAGCACACAAAAAAATAAAAGAGACCGGATGCGTATCTACGACAATGATTTTTCCTGCAAAAAAACCACGCTAACGATAATCTTCATGGCTTCATAGCCTCATATCCTATTAATCAGTAGACCAAGGAAAAGGCCGATATTGTCAAGCAACATCTGCCGATGAATACCAGCGCGATATGAAAAGAAAAGTCTTTTAAGTACACCGGACTTTCTTGCTGTGATGAAGTCATCAAGCCGTTTTTGATTGTCTGGAGTCAGAAAACCTTTGTTTTTAGAAAGCGCCTTGAGATTAGCACTATTCCAGTTACGGAAGTTACCACGTAATAAGCCGTCGACACGGGCGAGTTTTGCCCCCAAACCCCTGTTTGCACCCACGAGATTTGCACCGTGCTGCCGGTATTTCAGACAGGGCTTCGGATCGTAATGAACAATACCGCCAGCGCCGGAGACAATTTGATAGCACCACCAATCGTGATAAACGACATCCACGTTCGCCGAAGAAGCAACAATCAGATCGCGCGCGCCTTTATTGAACACCATAGTGTTACCTCCACCGATGTTTTGCACGAGCGCGTTGGCGAACGTCGGCGGTTTGATAAACAGCCTAGAGTTCCCTTTCTCGACCCGAGCGTTCTCATCGACAATCCGGGTACGGGCGCAATAAAGAGCCGGTAAATCCGGCGGGTATTTTTTCAACGTCTCCAGGGCATCGGAGAGTTTGTCCACATGCCAGATATCATCTTGGTCGCTGAAGGCGAAATAGGGAAACTCTCTACCGATTTCGTGTAGCGCGCTTAAAAAGTTGCCGGCGAATCCAATGTTGGCCGGTCTGCTCCCCAGATACACTTTTTCCCGTTCTTCCGGCGCAAGACGCAAAGCTTCAATGTTGACTGCGATATCGGAGTGGTTGTCACAAATGAACACAGCAAGATTTCTATGAGATTGATTGAGTATCGAGCGGACTTGGGCGGGCAGAAAGCGATTCCCATTGTAGTAGGCAAGAATAACCGCAACGGTATCATCGGCGTCGCACCCAACTTTATCCAGTAAAGCGTGCGGCTGATTGCCACTTTCGCTTGAACCGGACAGTTTGCGCAATGCCAATGAACTCGAATTGCCGCTCCGATTTTTACCGCCGCCATCAGGCAATGCGGATCGCCCATGAGTCGGCGGGTCGAATAATATATTAAAATATGCCATTTCGTGCTATGAAAAACTCGTATAATCAATGGAGGCATTTTATCTACTTTAAGCGAGAAGAAAAGTATAATAACCAAGTAAACACTTTGCCGCCACGCCTAATTTAACAATCGATAACGAAGGTTGGCGTTGCTTAGCGTTCTCCTCCCGAAGAGCGCTCCAATTTTGTCCTTGAAGCGCGCGACCCTGACGTTTATTCACGGATTGCCGCCAAGTGCAAAACCGTCGCAGTCTTGGCACGCCGATGTGCATCGTGGCGGGACCGGTCTCTCGCACGAAGATATTTCAAGCGCGCGGTAGTACCGCGACCCCCATTTTTTTGCGATTGGACGGAAGGAACAATTTTTGCTTGAAGCGCAAAGACCGACAGCGGATAAAACGCCCAACGTGTTCAGTCCTGGAAATTGATGGCTTTGGATTGATAGTAAATCTTTCAGGCTCGTTTGTCCACTGTTTACATTCGTAAGGGATCAGGCCTCACAATGTCTTCTTACATCTTGCCTGCTTTCTCGCTCGATCTTACGAAGGCGAATTTGGAGGTCCTGTCAATGGCCACAAATAAGCGCAGCTTTCCTTGTGCGCTGCTCGCCTCGGCAATGTCGAGGGGGAAATAGCCGATCGGGTAGGGTTTGAAGATTTTCTTTACGGGTTTGTCTCCTTCTGAATACGGCAACCTTAAGATGGCGTGTCGCTGCAAACAGCGATGCGGCGAGGAGCGTGTCAGGTGAGGGCGGGTTGCTTGCAGCGCGTCAAGGCAATCATCCAATGGCAACAGCGTGTGCTTTCGAAAGGCGATGATGATCGCTTCTTCCTCGGAGGACAGGACCGTCGAATGCGGCTGCCTGGGGCCTTTTGGCAGATCGGCAACCGAGTTTCACCTTCCATTTGGCAACGGTCTTGGAGTTGATTACGTAACGCTTGGCAAGCACTCTCAGGCTCTCTTGACTCTATCGCTCGACGCACTGCCTCTGTCTTTTGGGCGCTGCTGTTTAAAACTATGTCCATGGGAACACGCAACTAGAATAGCATTGCCAAATAAACTTACTACATAGATTTCGGAGAATTGAATAATATAAATAAGCGCTGTTGGATCAGCGCATTAATGCATTTATTTGATCAAAAATCCGATTTCAATAATAAAAATTAATTTGAAAGAATGTGAATTCTAAAACAAATATATTTTGCCATCATATTCAAGAAAGAAGAATAATATAATGTTGAAAACCGCGCACTGTATAAAATTATTACAAGAGAAGATGAAGATTTAATTAAATTAAACCAAATAAATATTAAACAAAAAGAGACTAAAGAAATAAAAAAAATCATTTGTAACTGAGTCGGTTTTAATTCAAGTGCTATTTTTGAGGTGCTTTCTGAAAATACAAATAATAGAAGAATGATGGCAGAAATGAATATTATTGCCCCTGCCACATAAGCTTCACCAAATAAAAAGGCCAAAAAAATAACAAAAAAAACCTGCATGAAAGAGCTTATTGAATATATGAATTTATTAAAAGAATACTTCTTCTTAAGAATATTTGGTAAATTTGATACAAAAAACTCCTTACTAATCGAATTTATTTCCGCAGGAGTCTTTTTAATAGCTATTATTGAAGCTATCCAGATAGTAAAAGATATTATCGTAAGAAATGGTGAAATAGTAAAATCAATAAAAGGTTTAATATTCTTCGAATAACTATAATTTAAAACTAAATGTATGGCAGTCAGAAAAGTGGCTAGGCGTGATGTTCTCTCACAGCAATCTAAAAATACTAAATAAAATATGCAATAGGCACGTCTATAGAATAATTTATTTCTCAAATTATACATTGCGTAAGTCAAACTGTTCTAAATTAGATAAAAGGCCATAATCTTTGAAAATTTTTAAACTTTTATTATAAATTTTTCTATTTTCACTTTTACAAATTCGATTAAAAAGCATCGCAATCGATGTTGGGTTTCTCATGATCGTTAGGTTTGGTGTGTCAGTGATAAATGTAAAGTCAATGGCAGGATTTCTCCAGTCACCATAGTTTTCTGTCAAGTACAGATCAGCATCCTTAGGTCCTAAAACTGTTATCCCATTTAAATTGTAGGTTTCTAGTTCAAAGGCCGTGTTATCCCATCTGTGAAAAGAAGATCCGTGCCAGCATGAATTTTTTATAGTATAATGGATAAAAATATCTAGACTAATACCTGTTAAGTGGACAAGCTTAATAAGCATTAAATTCTTACCCGTTTTAATATACGTATTTTTCTTAATATATCCCTCCTGATTATAGTGTATATTTCTAATCTCAAATTCTCTTGATAAATCCAATTTTTTCTTGATAATCTCGAACTTCATATCCTCAGATTTTATCCCAATGTCAATATCATAATCATGAGGAATAAAACTGTCTTCTCGTATTAGGCCCAGGAAAGTTCCAGATAGAACAAACCATCTTAAATCTTCGTGCAGAAATAGAGCGGACCAATCCGATAGAGCTTTTCTTGCATCTGAAATATTCAAGTCAGCAATCCGTTTGGGATAGGGAGAAGATAATTTTTCGAAGTTTACTTTGGATGAAAATTCATTTTTTTTAAATTTTAGAATATGGTTTGAAATTTTGTTGAAATTTTCAATATCTAATTTAGAATTTTTATCGTTTTTTTCAATTATTGCTCCCAATACTAAAAGAAAGTCTCCTTCAAAAGCACATTTGGGATCATGACTGTTTTGATTTCTAGACAATAATTGGAGCTTTTTCTCAAGTACTCTTAGACTATTTATGCTAAGATCAGTTGCGAAGTTAAAGTTATCGTCTCTAATTACAATAAATTTGATATATAGATAAAAAATCTTATGCATAAAACGAAAGGCTCGATTGAAATCATCATTTATAAAAGCTTTGTAGGTTTCTCTGCCTAAAGAAATAGAGTGAGTTATAAATATAATTGCAAAAAAACCCAATATAGCGAAAAATATTCGGATAAAAAGTAAATGTTTTTTATTTAAAAATTTCAAAATGGTGTATTTCTTTCTCAGAAAATAATTAATGTTTAGAATATTGCTTGTCATCATTGAAAGATGAATCCTTGTGTTAAATACCAAAAATGAATTTAAGTGAAACGAGAAAGTTGCCTGCCAAATTCGTTGGTTTCCATTGCTCGAATATCGACTAAATCAGATAATATTTTTTTTCGTAAAGACTTTTTAGCGTCATTGTTGTTTATAAGTACACTTTCAAAAAGATTACATAGCTCCTTAAAGTTGGAAAATAAGTAACAAAACTCACTCAAATTTTGAAAGTTACTGTAATTTGCCTCAGGTGCTAAATATACAAAAATTGGAATGTTTAAGTGTAAGGCCTCAGTAACGCTTGCAGAATTATCGCATATTGCAATACTCAAATCTTTAAGTAAGGCATGCGACAAACTGGTAGACATATCCAGAAACTCAACCCAGCTAAAATGCTCTATTGTAGTTCTTAATTTTTTTTGTACTCCTTTGCCTGTCCAGGGGTGAAATTTACATATTAACCGTGAATTTTCGTGTTGACGGAATTGCTCGCATGCGGCCACCACCCAGTCAAAACAATCAAGTGAGGAGTAGCTTTCACCATGATAATAGCCTGCCCAAGTTGGGAAATAACCAATATTGGATTTTGATTTTATGCTGTTTCTTTTGACAATCTTTAAAAAATCAACAAGCCATGGCTGCCCAACCTTTTTGAACTTAATACTTGAATAATTTCCAGGTTCATCGTTGAAGCGACTTATGTGTCTCTCTCCTGCTACCCACACTTCATCATAAAGGCGAAAAATTTTATTCGCAATGGCAGCTTTGAAGCTGTCTCCATGTCCCAAAAATATATGATTGTATTTGCTATATCTAACAATTTGTAGGTTTAATCCATTGTTAGCAGGGTAAAATATCGCCGTAAGATTGGGCATTCGCTCAAGTAAAATCCCTATTTGACTAACATTACTGACAGGAAAGATATTTTTGGATGAGTACATATTTTGCCAAGCTTTTGAATATCTCACAATGCTGGCGAAACCGTATCCATATTTTTCAAATATGGGATTCCATATGTTAAAGTGACTATGAGAATTTTTGTCTCCATAATATACAAGATATTTGATATCTGGAATTATGCTTTTCTCATTAGAGATTTTATGAGCCAGTAATTTAAAAAACTGTGAAATTAGTTTATTATTTTCAACAGTTTTATTATTTTTTTTAAGATTAACCGTTAAATATATGGCCAAGCGATATACGCTTAACGGGAAAGCTGCCAAAATGGTTTTTAATAGTTTCTTCATAATAAACATGCTACTTAACTTAGTTACTTATTTGGGAAAAATTAATGTTGATAGTTTCATATTTCCACAAGAATTAGGTGCTTATCTTTCTGATCTAGAAAAATATTTCTTATTGCTGCTTCATTTGCAGTAATAATTACTTTATCGATCTCTTTGTAGCTACAGATGTTTTGTATATAATGCTAAAGTATAGACTTCCGACTAAATTGATAAGTTTTTTGGAATGTCGGCAAGGAATCGTGGATCAATTCTTCCTGAAAAATTATGCATATTCTTTACATTGACTTTCCATTAATTTCCATATAAATCTAGCCAACAAGAGTTATTTGTTTTATCTGACTACTCGAAATTCCTAAAGTTCTGGGTAGATATATGACTTTACAATATGCTCGGAGAAAATCAAACTTACCTTCCCAATCTTTTCCTATTGTAAAAATATCAATATTAAGTTTTTTTATATCACATATTTTTTGTTCCCAGTTATTTTCAGGTAGAACTTGATCGCAAAACGTTATGTGTTCAAGAATTCGCTTTCTTTCTTCAAAAGGTAATTTGGAATGTTTCCGTTTTTTCTTATTGAATTGATCAGTTGATACGCAGACTGTTAGGTGGTCGCCAAGCATTTTTGCTCGTTCAAGTAAATAAAAATGCCCATAGTGAAAGACATCAAACGTTCCATATGTGATCACTTTTATCATAACATTCCTTGTTATGGATCTGAAATAGGTTTGTTTTTTTGATATGAAACAGGGTCTCATTGAGTTAAATATTAGACTTTCCTCTGAGACGTAAGAATTTTCATAAAAATAACCAAGTATGACGGCTATGCTTTTGTTATCCATCAAGCGAACTTGGGCGGGAAGAAAGTGCTTCCCATTATAATAGCCAAGAATAACCGTAACGGCGTAATCCTTATTTCCTTGCAATTTACTGGCTGAAGACCAAGGCGAATTTTTACCTTGCCCTTCGAGAGAAAGATTGTGCCATCCCAGCAAACCGCAATTTCCGCCCCGATTCTTACAGCCGGCATCAGGCAATGCGAATCGCCCATGAGTCAACGGGTCGAATAATATCTTGAAATCTGCCATTTCGTGCTGCGGAAAACTCGTATAATCGATATTGATAGAGACATTTTATATAATTTAAGCGAGAAGACAAGTATAACGGCCAAGTAAACACAGGCCGCCAGGGGCAAATACATCGCAGTCGTGGCAAGCCGATAGGCATTATTGTGGTGATCGCTCTCTTATATGAGGATATTTGCAGGCGCGCGGGCAGTGTCGTGATCTCATTTGTTGCGATTGGGCGGAAAGAACAATCTTTGCTTGAAGCGCAAAGATCGGCAGCGGATAAAACTCCGAACCTTCTGTCGCCTTGTCTCGATTGATATTGTCAACGTCCCGCGGTCTCTGGGGTAATTAAGAATAGTGGCTGGTTGATTGAAGCTTATCCCTTCGCTTTCGCTTCTTTTTGTCCCTTGTCGGTGCAGGCGCGGCGAACAAAGAGGCGGGCGGGCGCCTTTCTTTTCCCGCTCTGCCATGACCCACACGACAAGACGTCCCGCGCCTCGGCGACAGTTTTTCCGATGATACCGCCACAGGCAATACGCCCAGGAAACCCGGAAAAGACACTTATGCCGTTCCGTCCCGCATGGTTCCGATCAAGATGGAGAATGCCGGATCCAGGGGACATTGCAACCGAGGAGCCTCATCCAGCAATGAGAGGAGTCCCGCGCTTTTGATTTCACGCGTCATCGATGCCGTAAGGGTGTTTGCCTCATTATCCTGTCGGATTTCCATAATCGGCGATACGATCATGGACATGGTAATCGTCCTGATCCGGTCATTGCGGCAAAACACCATTTCCATACTCTCTTTTACCCGCAACAGCTCGCAACGGCTTTGTGATGGTGGAGCGCGAAGGACCCTTCGTGTCGTTCAACTATAGGTGATAAAGCACGGGATCGCGCGACATAATTATACAAATTATCGGAATTATAATTTCTACTTATCCCCTATTATCCAACCATCCTGAAAGGAATATACTTGCCACATATTTTGAACACGAAGCAACGATGCAACTGGATCATGTGACCATAGGAACCCATAACCGATCGGTGACAGAGGCGTTTTTTCCGAAACTTTTCGAATTCGAGGAAAAGCCCGAAGAGAAAAAGATCGCGCACATTCTCTATCGCTGGCTGTTCTGCGATGACCGCCCGTTCGTTCACCTTTTCGCTTGTGCCGACGATGGAAACGACCGTTCAGTTGAAGCGATCGTTCACATCGCCAACCGGCTTGGCAATGATCGGAGATTCCGTACCAAAATGGATCCTCTTTACTATCCGCTATTCGCTGATGACTCTCGCGGCGATCGAGGAACGCCGCATTTTTTTCCGTGCGCCAGGCGTTTTGCCGCTCGCGGCCTTGTTCCTGGAACCGCTGCCCGCAAAGAGTTCGCAAAGGCGCCGTGGCAAGCGGGCATAGCGGTAACGGTTGCAAGTTCGTTTTCTATCTTGGTTTCGTTATCAATGAACCGACCAAAAGCAATAACATCGGCGGCCGACCAGGCGCCGGTCGCGACGTTTTCGAGACACTTGCTCACCGCCCGAGCGCCGCGGAAGCCGCTACACGAACCTCCCACCTCCGCCTTCAAGGATGAAAAAGGCCGCGGCAGAGAGCGGATTGCGCTATTGGGGAGCGATGACAGTCGCGTCGATAGTGCCGAGACCGGCGCGTCCAAATCGCCTGCCGCTACTTTTGATGGTAACAACGCCCTCAATAAGACCGCTTTTGTCGACAGATCTCCGCCAGCGGCGGACAAACACCGCAATAGCCACATAATCGGCGCCTCTGGCGCAGACACACGGCAGGCACATCGAAGTAGCGCCGCCGTTCCAAGCGGGGTTTTTTCCACCCGCACACATTGTCCATGGCGAAGCAATCGATGCCAGCTGGACTATCTATCACATCAAGCAACAGGAGCATTCAATGAAAGCTGTAGGCCTTACCCATTACTTACCCATAGATGATCCGAATTCATTTTCCGATCTCGAATTACCCTCTCCCGAAGCCTCGGGTCGCGACCTTCTGGTTCAAGTCAAGGCGATCGCTGTCAACCCGGTTGACGTCAAGATCCGAGCACCCAAAGACAAAATTGAAAAGACCCCGCGCGTGCTGGGCTGGGACGCTTGCGGTGTCGTAGTCGCTGTCGGAGACGAGGTAACCCTTTTCAAGCCCGGTGACGAAGTATTTTACGCCGGCGATCTCACGCGCCCCGGCAGCAATCAGGCATTGCAACTGGTCGATGAACGGATCGTCGGACACAAGCCGAAAAGTCTTGACCATGCGCAGGCAGCCGCGCTACCGCTTACCGCGATCACGGCCTATGAATCCTTATTCGACCGCCTCGGCATCGATCGCGACGGCGGCGATAAAGGGCAGTCGATCCTGATGATCGGCGCGGCGGGCGGAGTCGGTTCTATCGCCATCCAGTTGGCGAAACGCGCCGGTCTGACCGTCATCGCCACCGCTTCGCGAGCGCAGACAATCAGCTGGGTCAATGAACTGGGCGCCGATTATGCGGTCAATCACCGCGAAGATTTGATCGCGCAAACCAGAGCGCTTGGCTTCTCCCATGTCGATCATATCGCTGTCTTCAACGACATGCGCCACTGGGCGGCCGCGGTTGAACTTATACGGCCTCAAGGCGGTATTGTCAGTATCGATGACACCGACCTGCCGATGCCGATGGAGACCATGAAAACCAAAGCCGCCAGTCTGCACTGGGAATTTATGTTTGCCCGATCGATGTTTCAGACACCCGACATGATCGAACAGCACAAGCTCCTTAATTTTATCGCCGACGAAATCGATGCCGGGCGTCTTCGTACTACCGTGACCGAGATTCTAACGCCGATCAACGCGGAAAATCTTCGTAAAGCGCACGCGATGGTCGAAACCGGTAAGACAAAAGGCAAAATCGTCCTTGATCGTTTCCTCTGAAATGCCATTGCGATCGGGGTAACCGAGACAACGGAAAACGATATGCAATTCACGCCTGCTGGCTTACAAGCAGAACACGATGACGCCCCGCAAAGCGGGGTGTCACTGATTGGGCGATCGAAAAACCGCCTCTTTTCGTATCCATATGATCTATCGACGTGAGCGAAGACAGGCGGTTGCGAAGAAAACTCGACCGGGGGGTTCTGCATTCGAGAATCGTTTTGTCACTTGACGGGTGTTCCACGATCGACCGGCTCGCCAATGACGACCACGCCCAGTCTGCCTCTCGTTCACGCCGGAACCCTGGCCCGTCAGTAACACCCGATCGCAACGCCTGAAGCGGAGAAGAGGCGGCGGTGTGTACCCCACCTCCTTGGGCACGGAACACTCGCAACAAACTCGCCTCAAGCGTTTGACAAAGTACGAAAAAACGCCTCGTGTTCGCGAACGGAGCGCGCCAGCGAAAATTCCGTTGCAAGCCGAGCATGGGCGGCTTTTCCCATAACTTTGCCGCGCGCGGGATCGGCGATCAATTCATCGAGACGCGCGGTGATCGCCGCGGCGTCGCCGACTGGGACGACAAATCCGCTTTTTCCCTCGGCGACGAGTTCCTGGCTGCCACCTGTGGTGGTGACGATCGACGGCGTCGCGCCACCCATCGCTTCGATCACCGTTTTCGGCAATCCTTCCCCTTTCACCGATGGCTGCACCTGCACGTCGGCCGCGCGCATCAGCGCGGGGATGTCGTTTCTGTAGCCGAGGCGGTGAATCCGCCCGTGCAAGGGATGCGCGGCGATCCAATCGTTGTATGGCGAGCCATCGAATCCGCTGCCGACAAGCAGTAGGTGCACATGATCGGCTCTGCGCAGCTGTTTGGTTGCCGCGAGGAGAACGTTGACCCCTTTGCCGGGGCGATTGTTCGCCACGCAAATAATCACGAAAGCGTCCTCGCCGATGCCCCATTCACCGAGATCCGCCGTTGCTCCATCGTACCAGGCAATATCGTGTCCCTTGTGGATGGTGACGACACGTTCATCCGGGAGAAAAGCGTGACGGCGCACGTCTTTACGTACCGCCGCGGAAACACAGACAATGCCGTCAACGCGCGGGTGCAAGGCGGTGAGATACGCTGTTGGATCATGACGATACAAACCGCCGACCGTACCGCGGTAAGCGATCAGGCGATGGGGCAGGCCGATGCTCGCGAAGGCAAGGTTGGGCAGGGTTTTCGCGTTGTAGCCGACGGCGACGTCGTAGCCGCTTCGCAGCTGTGCGCGCAGGCGGCGAATCTGGGCGAAATCGATCTTTTTTCTCGGATAGGCGCCGATGACCTCGATGCCGTGTTCGCGAAAACGCCGCGCGTAGAAAAACGCGCCGGGTTCGGTGAAGATGGTTACCTGATGGCCGCGAGCGGCGAGTTCGACATAAATTTCCGCTTCCGGGCGGACGACGTGCTCGGGTTGATCATAGGAACTGTGTACGAGAATTTTCATTCTTTTTTCGTGTAGGCGCGTAAGTATTTGAAATAGACGCCGATGGCGTTGCACCAGGCAATGGTAAAGCCGCGCCAGCCGGCGGTAAATCCGCGTTTGAAGAAATAACTGCGGAGGAAGGCGAACAAGCTTTTCGCGACGATCGAGGGAAACGGCTTACGCGGCAAGCGAAGGGCGGCGAGCGCGGAATAGCGTTCGATCTTGATCAGAAACTGACCGACATCGGTGACGGCGGTGTGAGACAACACGCCATCGAGCGACACACGAACCGCCTGCCGATCAAGGACGACGGCTTCATGTACGGGACAATCGCCGAAACGGTACATCTTGCGGTTAAACAGGCGTACCAGGCGATCGTTACCCCAGCCGCCGACGGTGACGGTTTTGCCGCAGAAGCGATTTTCTCGCAAGACAATTCCGACGGCATGCGGATCGTCTTGGCAAAACGCGGCAATCGCCGCGGCAAGCTGCTCGCTCAGGGTTTCGTCAGCGTCGATGCTGAAAATCCAATCATTCGCGGCCAGGTCCAGGGCACGGTTTTTTGTGCTGCCGAAGCCATCGAAATAGCCGTCGATGAGGCGGACATTGGCGAACGCCGCGGCGATTGCGCGGCTGTCGTCCGAGGAGCCGGTGTCATAGACAATCACCTCGGCAAACGCGTGCAGCGAAGCGAGGGTGTCGGCAAGGGTTTGCCGCGCGTTTTTGACGATCAAAACGGCTGAACCATTCATGCGCGCAATTCCCGATACAAGGCAAGATAGCGCTCGGCCATGACTTGCGGTGTATACCGCGCAGCGTCCTTGCGCGCCTGTCCGGCAAGACGCGCGGCAAGCGCCGGATCGTCGCGAAGACGGCATAGGGCGGCTTCGAGGGCGCCGGCATCGTTTGGCGGAACGAGAAGACCGTTTTCGCCATCACGGATGATATCGGGAATACCGCCGACCGCCGCGGCGACGATCGGTTTGCCGAAGTGCATGGCATCCAGCAGACTGGAACCGAGACCTTCCTGACGCGAGGGAAAAGCGAAGACATCGAAAGCGGCGAGATAAGGAAGAACATCCTCCACTTGGCCGCAGAAATGACAGTTGACGCCGGCCCGGGCGGCAAGCATCTGCCGATCCAGCCCATCGCCGACCAGTGCCAGCGCCCAGTCGGGATGGCTGCTTACGGCCTTGATCAGCAGAGATTGTCCTTTATCATGGTCGACGAGCGCGCCGATGTGGCCGATCAGCCATTGGCGTTCAGCGATTGCGGCTAAACCGGTGTTCTCGGGCGAAATCGGCAATCCCTGATGGGCATCGGCGATGATGCGCCGGCGCGGATTTAAGGTGGCGAGCTCGCGATCGATCACCCGCGACAGGGCGACGAGCGCCGCGGCCTTGCCATACAATTGGCGGTGCTTGAAAGACGATGACAGAGACAAATCGATGCGGCGGGTAATGACATAAGGCTTACGATAAAGGCGTGTGTGCAAATACGCCCAGTAGGCGGCCTTGGTTTCATGAGCGTGAACGAGATCGGCGCCGACGGGCCGCCACCAGCCGCGCAAGGGGTGCGCGATCTCAGGCAATGCGATATCTTCCCTGGCGAGCGCCTCACGTAACGGAGAATCAGCGCGGCAGGCGAGACTCTGCCTGACTCCGCGCGCGGCCAGCGCCTCGATCAGCAACAGTGTCTGACGTTCGCCGCCGCGCAGCCCTTTGGCGAGATTGATGTGCAGAAGGTGCATGGAAAGACATTTTATAATTTCCCCCGCATGGTGACTACTCCCCCGCCCTATCCGGCGATGCTCATTATATAGCGTATCGTTTCGCGATACAAGCAATTCATGATTACCGGATTTCGTTACAAGGGGCTGTTTGTTCAGTCCCCGATTGTGACGAAAAGGATTGATTTCGAATCTTTTCGGCTCTTTTGTCCATATCTTGTAAACGTATTCGTATGGGATCAGACCTTGCAACGTTTTTAGCCGTTTCGCAAAATTATACGCCGTAACAAACGTTTGCAGGCGGCTGCGCAGTTGGTCGTGCTTTTCGTCGTGATAGTGTTTAACCGTTGCCTCCTCGAGCTGTCGGTTCATCCGCTCGACCTGTCCATTGTTCCGGGGAGGATTGATGTTTGTCAGGCGATGGTCGATATCGAACGCCTCACATAGGCGATCAAAAACGTGAGGCAAGGTATATTTCTGGTGTGCCTGATTACAGGTTATCATGACAATTTCCACGTCTGATCATTGAATGTTCGATCCTATGATCCCATAGAAACGCCGCCCATTCGCGGCTGGTATATTGCCTTCCCTGATCTGAATGGATCACAACTCTGGCTTTGGTTTGCGCCGCCAGATTGCTGATAACAACGCTTGAACAGCCAATTCTGTTCTCGGACGTGATTGCAAGGCCCAGACAACAACTCGTCTGGAAAACAGGTCAATTACCACACACAAATAAGCAAATCCTTCGTCGGTACGGATATAGGTGATATCCGTTAACCATAGGTTTGTCTGGTGCGTTAACGCTAAATTGCCGATCTAGGGCCTGTTGACACTGATCCTATCGATGATAAGGGGAAATTTGATGAATGCTTTGAACATGATATCAAGTTTCTCAAAGCGAGAAAATATCCGTCTAAAGCCTTCAATCCGCGAAAAAGACGCTCGATTTCATTACGTCGTTTGTAAATCTCTTTGTCATACTGCCAAGACTTCACGCGATTTGATTTGGGAGGAACGACAGGCTTAAAACCAAAGTCAAGCGCAAGTCGGCGCGTCTCGTCTCCCTCATAAGCACAAGCCATCACCAAGGGCAGGTTTTGTCGCCGATCGACCCAATCAGACAATAACTTTCGTCCTTCAACACCATCATGCGCATTGCCTGGGGAAAAGCTCAATCTCAGAGCGCATCTGTCATTGGCGGATAGCAGATGAATTTTTGTGGTTAAGCCACCTCTTGACTTGCCAATCGACTGTGGGCCGTTTTTTTTAATGCCCCCATGGCATCGGGGTGCACTTTGATCGATGTGCTATCCAAACCAAGACAATCGATGCGGATACGGATGATGTGATGTCTCTGAAGGGCTTCGAACAGACGGTCTAAAACACCGTTTTCCGCCCAACGGCGAATACGCACGTAAATCGTGTTCCAATTGCCGAATTCTCTGGGTAAAGCCCGCCATTTACAGCCATTCTCAGCGGCATACAAAACGGCGTTGATCAGGGTCGGATTCGCTATCGATACCTTACCGCGCTGAACGGGAAGGTAAGGATGGAGTCATTGATATTGTTCTTGTGTAATGCTTTTCATCTAAAGATGAATAACATCATTTGATTAAAATAAGGGGCTGTCCCAGATAATGCTGATGGGTGTTATAAATGGGTATGGGGAAGAGCCGATGAAGTAAGTGTAAGCAAGAGAAGCTGGTAGAGCATTTTGTGGCTGGGACGACGGCTCGTGTTGCTGGCGCATTGGCGGGTGTAAATCGGAAGACAGCAGCCTACTATTATCACCGTCTGCGCGAGGTGATTACATATGAGCTTGCCAGCAAAGAGGAGGAAGTGTTGGGTGGTGAGATAGAAGTCGACGAGAGCTATTTTGGCGGGCGGCGCAAAGGTAAACGAGGCCGTGGTGCGGCAGGCAAGGTACCCGTATTTGGCCTGCTAAAGCGCGGCGGACAGGTCTATACAAAGATTATTCCTGATGCTTGATCAGACACGTTACCGCCTCTTATTGTACGTAAAGTTGTGCCTGATAGTATCGTCTATTGCGACTGCTGGCGTGGCTATAATGTGCTGGATGTTTCAGGCTTTAAACACTACCGCATCAACCATTCCCAGCTGTTTGCTGACAGGCATAATCATATCAACGGTATTGAGAACTTCTGGAACCAAGCCAAGCGGCACATGCGTAAATTTAACGGTGTCCCACGGCAGCATTTTGGGCTATTTTTGAAAGAGTGCGAGTGGCGTTTTAACAACCCTGACCCACTAACACAATGACAGCAACTAAAACCATGGATTGCCAAATATCTTAACTAATTAACTGGGATAGCCCCTTCCAGATTTCTTATTTCCAATCTGCGCCTGAATACCCGCGAAGCGCGCCAAACGAGGGACGCGGTTCTCGGAAACTCTTCTCTCCCCCATCTCGATCAGATCGTCATGGATTTTGCGATATTCATAGATTTTGCCGCTGTTTTTCCAAGCCTCTTTGATCAGAACAGTTTGAAGCGCCTCTTCCAGCACATGTGGGCTTAGCGGATGGTTAACCCACGGATAGAAACCACTGGGATAAACGTTCAGCATTTTGCACAGAAGCACGGATCAGATGCTCGTTGTGATGCGCATCAATGAACGCTTACTTAAATTTGCATCTTTGGCGAAGTACGCGGCGCCTTTTTTAGGATATCGCGCTCCTCTCTGACCTGGGCCAGTTCCCGTTTTAAAAGGCAGTTCTCTGCCGGATGATCTGTATCCAGATTACCCTTAGCCGAAAACTTCTTCATCCATTGATAAAGCGAATGTTTGCTGACCCCCAATTGTGGAGAAACTTTGCGGACAGCAAAATCCCACACCGTGATCTGATGTACCGCATCGCGCTTGA
This sequence comes from Cardiobacteriaceae bacterium, assembly GCA_965277745.1. Lineage (GTDB taxonomy): Bacteria > Pseudomonadota > Gammaproteobacteria > Cardiobacteriales > Cardiobacteriaceae. The sequence goes on along the minus strand of OZ255837.1, from coordinate 1,098,555 downwards.
AATCATCGCTGAAATTTGCCTTACCCATAAGGGAAGGTGCTGTGTCGCGACCCTGATTTTGCCTTGAGTATCAGCACAGTTGGTCGCATACTCGAATCTCTCGTCGCCTCAAGTCGTGTGCAGTCGCTTGCCTTTTCACGGCCGCGTCAAGTCCAGGCGCCGGCGCCAATTCAAACACCATGCTAGGCGCTGGCGCTATGGCATGAAGGCCGAAAAACCAGGCGAGTCGATCCAGATCGACCATATGAGCGTAAGCTTTGGCGACGGCTTTGTCCTTGAAGCGTTCAAAGCGACCTGCCCGCTAACCGCCACCACGATTATGCGCGCTTACCGTCGTGCCAGCAGCCGCAATGCCCGGCGCTTGTTCGTTTCACCGCCGAAAAAACCCAAATACAATGGCTGCTTAGCGCGTGCCAATGGCACAACGCGTTACGCGTTCTATCCCTTCTAGATAGTGTAGTCACGAGATACTAGCCCACAGTGTGATACACTGTATTTGTACGGCGTGCGTGGCGCGGGCCCGGCCATTCCGGCGAATTCGACGTTGATTTTCGAAGTCGACTTGCAAAAGGTCGAAGCGGCGGAAAAGACCGATGAGGCAAGCGAAAAAGCCGTCGCAAAGGGCGGTAATGAAGCGGAGAACGAAACCGGCGGCAAAGAAGACGAGCGGAAGAACCCGTCCGACAACGCGGGGGCGAGCGGCGCCGATGAGTAGCGCCCAAAGCGGGAAATGGCCGTCACGCGACAGGTGTTCCCTGCGCCGAAGCCCCTGCTTGGGCGCTTTATCGCCGCCCTTTTTTGCCGCTCTTTTTTGCCGCTCTTGGTCTCCATTGCTTGAATGACGAAGAAGAAGGGAAATCGACAATAAGGCGCTCCCCTTCCGAATCGAGGCGCCTCTTCTTTCCCTTATCGCGACCGGTCGTAGTATGGTAGGAGAACGTGAACGGATCACGGTCGAGGTAAACGGGAACTTCCCGTTCATGTGAAAGTCTCTCTATAAATCAAACCGCTCATCCGTTACAGGCGATGTTCGCAAAACATGCGCCGCTTGCGATCGATTCGAGTCGCGGAAGAACGTTTTCGCCTTGCGCGGTATCAACCGATCCACCAGCCGATGCAGTCTGAGGGCCGTTTTCCTTTGGCCGCCGCCTTTCAGCGGAAGCGCGAAATAATCAAAACCGGACGTCTCCTCGATCAGTTCTTCGAGCGACTTTCCCGCCATGAACCGCAACAACAGAAAACGTTGAATTTCCTTCTCCCATACCGCCTTACTGCCCCAATAGTGGCCGATGATCCGATCGGCGGCCTCAAGCCTGTCCTCACGAGCGAGCACCATCGAAAAAGCAAGTTGTTCAAGCAGCTTGCGTTCACAAGGGGTAGCGGTCAGCGTATCGCACAGCGCCAGGGTTTCGTCGATATAGCGTTTGGCTTCCCTTGCCGGAAGGGCAACCACACCAGCATTCCACATGGTCGTTCGCTCGTTGATAGAATAGCCGAGAAAAGTCTTTCCGGAAAGACTTTTCCACATCTTGCGCGCGCTCTTGTAGCCCCCTTCGGCAAGCCTGCACTCCGGTAAATGCATATACGGTTTGCCGCTATCCAGTCCGGTTTTCATTTCTTCGAGCGTATCGTAGAGAAAAGTGTCGGTATCCACATACAACACGTCCAGGCCTGGCATTTCCGCGTAGGCATGGGCGATCGCCTCGATTTTGATACGCCAGAAAAAATCGTGCCTGCCTTTCCAGCGGGCCAGTATCTCGCGATCCACCACGAGAATACCCACGCGCGCGTCATAACTTACCGCGCGATAGAGATTTTTCGCATCGGTGATGATCGATACCCGCTCGATCAACGGGCTGCGCAGAAAGGTAAGCGAAGAGAAAATTGCCTGAAAATGATAGTGTACATTGTCGCCGACAGCCAAAAGAACGAGATGCATGGCACTTTCCTATCCTATAATTACAACGCTGCTCATCGAGATATCTCTCGACATCGCTTTTGTCGAAGTGATCTCGTTTATCTGTTTTCTATCATAATCCTCTCTTTATGCTTCTGCCAAAACAGTGCCTTCAAGGAAATACACCGACCTCCTTGATCGCCTTCACCGTCTTCGCCTGCGCGCGCAAGACGATCTTCTGGCTGCATCCAGTGTTCGTGTCGGCGCGTTGTCCAGGATCGCCGCCGCTCGCTTCATCTTGGTGGTTGCCCGCGACAAGGCGGCAGGCGGCGACCCGTTTCCGCCTTTTGTAGGCGCCGTGCGCGCCTTTGGCGCAGACATGGCAATTTCCCGGCGCTTGGGCTATAGTCGCGGACAGGTCTTTATCCAGAAACACCATGACGATCACTGTCGATCTTTCCTGCCCGGCGGCGGCGAGCGCTTACCCCATCCTCATCGGCGCCGGCCTGCTGACGAACGCCGCAACGCTCGCCAAACACGTGCCGCAAAACGAGATTTGCATCGTCAGCAACGAAACCATCGCACCGCTGTTTCTCGATCCGCTGAAAACCGCGCTCGGTGACAAAAAACAGATCATGGAGGTCATCCTACCGGACGGAGAAGCGTACAAGACACTGCGACACTACGGCCATATACTCGACGCGCTGATCGCGGCGCGTTTTTCGCGCGACGCGGTGATTCTCGCCCTTGGCGGCGGCGTGGTCGGCGATCTGGCGGGATTTGCCGCCGCCAGTTATCAGCGCGGCGTGTCCTTCGTGCAACTACCGACGACCCTGCTCGCGCAGGTCGATTCTTCTATCGGCGGCAAGACCGGTGTCAACCATTCCCGCGGCAAAACATGATCGGCGCCTTCCATCAGCCACAGGCCGTCCTGATCGACACACAAACCCTCGATACTCTGCCGCCGCGTGAATTTTCGCCGGTCTCGCGGAAGTGATCAAATACGGCCTGATCGACGACCTGCCGTTTTTCACCTGGCTGGAAGCGCATATCGACGAGATCATGACCCACGACGCGGCGTGCTTGCGCGAAATGACCGCCCACTGTTGCCGCAACAAGGCGCGGATCGTCGAGGCCGACGAACATGAAAGCGGACCGCGCGCCCTGCTCAATCTTGGACACACGTTCGGTCACGCGCTTGAATCGCTCACCCATTATCGGCGCTGGAAACATGGCGAGGCGGTGGCCATCGGCATCCGCATGGCAGCGGAATTGTCGCAACTGCGAGGCGGCATCGGCGCGCAAGACAGCGCGAGAATCACCCGGCTGCTGCAATCCGCCGATCTGCCGATCCGCACGGGGGAAGACGTCGCGAGCGAGGCGGTCTACGAGACGATGTTTTTCGACAAGAAAGTCCGTGGCGGTAAACTGCGCCTGATTCTCATGACCGCCATCGGACACTGCGAAATCGTCGAGGACGTGCCGGAGAAGATGATCAAATCGGCGATCACAAAGGCGACCTGAACGACTAGGCGGGTAAGCGCGAATACGTTTTCCGCATCCCGCCGCTTGTCGACAGATATCTTCGTTTTTCCGCTCGCAGGTCATGAAATCTTGCTTGCCGGAACAACGCGCCGTGCTTGCGCCGGTTTCCGTGAATCGCGAGCCTCCTCGCCAGGGGGGAAATACGGATAAATAACGCCCTTCACGAACGATGATAAGGATGGCGCCGATTGATCGACCAGGCGCGATAGAGGGCCTCGGCGACGACGACGCGGACGAGCGGATGCGGCAAAGTGAGCTTGCCGAGCGACCAGTTTTCATCGCAACGCGCTTTCACTTCCGCGCTCAAGCCCTCCGGTCCACCGATCACGAGCGCCGCCGCGCGCGCGTTTTCCTGCCAGAAAGCGAGGCGTCTGGCAAGTGATTCGCTGCTGTACTCACGCCCGGCAAGATCGAGAACGATCACATAATCCCGATCCGCCAGCGCGGCGAGCATACGTGTGCTTTCTTTACCGCGTGCGGCGGCGATCCGCTGCTTTCCCGCGCGTTTTTGCAGGGGAATCTCGCGCAGGCTCAGGGTCAGATCTCCCTTCAAGCGTTGTCGATACTCATTGAAGCCGGCCTTGACCCAATCCGGCATCTTGCTGCCGGCGGCAATCATCGTGATGTCCATCATGGTTCCTCGTCGATGACCGGCAAACACCGGACACGGCGAGTTTCGACGGCGTCGATTTCTCCCGCCGGCCCTGTCGTGCCTGCCGGATGGAGCGCTCGCCGCGGAAATCCCCGCGCGATTGCCGCGTGGCGGTGCACAGGATAGCACAAGCGCCGCGAAAATTCACCGCGGAGCGGCCGCGCCGCTATTGAAAAATCCCATTTTGGCCGCATGTTTTCCGCATTATCTTATCCATGCAGGATTGATTGATGAAAGATTACAGCGACAATCCGCTCTATCGCCCGACAGCGGTGGCGGACTTCGCCACCATCCGGCCGCAGCACGTCTGCGCCATCGCCGCGATTATCGCGGAAAACCGTGCCGCCGTCGAACAACTCGTCGCGAGCGATGATTACTGCTGGGAAACCCTGATGCTGCCCCTGGCGCAGCTGGACAATCGCTTGAGCAAAGCCTTCTCTCCGATCGCGCATCTCTACGGCGTGACCAGTAGTGAAGAATGGCGCGAGGCCTATACGACCGCCCTGCCGCTGATCAACGAATACGCAAACGACATGGGCCAGCATCCGGGGCTGTATCGGGCGGTGAAATCTCTGCACGAAAGTCCGGCCTTCGCGCATTTCTCTCCCGCGCGGCGGAAAGCCGTAAGCGACACGCTCGAACATTTCGAGCGCAGCGGCGTCGCCCTGGCGCCCGCCGAAAAAGCCGAATTCAAGCGCAACAGCCTGCGTCTTTGCGAACTCTCGACCCGCTTTTCCAACCATCTCCTTGATGCCAGCGATGCCTGGTCGCTGTCGCTCGAAGACGACAGTCGCCTAGGCGGGGTGCCGGACACGGTGAAAGCGCTGATGGCCGATCTCGCCAGGCAGCATGGGCAAAGCGGCTATCGGGCGACCCTTGACGCGCCGGTTGTCACCGCCCTTCTTTCCCATGGCGACGACCGCGATCTGCGTCAAACCCTCTATACCGCCTACAACACCCGCGCCTCCGAACTTTCCGACGGCGGCAAGTATGATAACGCGCCGCTGATTCGGGAAATACTCGACCTGCGCAACCGACAGGCGGAACTGCTCGGTTTTACCGATTACGCGGAGTTTTCAGTGGCGGAGAAGATGGCGAAAGAGGAAAAAACCGTGTCCACTTTTCTCGAAGAGTTGCTCGTCAAAAGCAAACCGGCCGGTGAACGCGACATGGCGGAGCTGCGCGCATTTGCCGCCCGTGAACTACGGCTTGCAGAACTGCGGCCCTGGGACATGAACTACGCCTCGGAAAAACAGCGGCAGGCGAAATACGCGCTGTCGCAGGAAGATCTGCGCCCCTATTTTCCAATCGGTAAAGTGATCGACGGCCTTTTCGTGATTGCCGGAACCCTATTCGGTGTTTCCTTTCGCGCGAATACCGCGTTTGCCACCTGGCATGAGGATGTCCGTGTCTACGATGTCCTCGACCGCGAGGGGAAAGTGCGGGCACATTTTTACCTCGATCCCTACGCGCGGCAAAAAAAGCGCGGCGGCGCGTGGATGGACGCCGCCGCTTCGCGTTTTCGCGACGGCGACAGGGTGCAACTGCCGATCGCCTACCTGGTCTGCAATTTCACCCCGCCGGTTGGTGGCGACGAGGCTTATTTGACCCACGAGGAAGTGATCACCTTGTTCCATGAATTCGGCCACGGTCTGCATCACATGCTGACCGAAGTCGATGAATACGCCGTCTCCGGCCTGAGCGGCGTGGAATGGGACGCCGTCGAACAGCCGAGCCAACTGCTGGAGAACTTCTGCTACGAAAAAGCTTGTCTGGCGCGGATGACCGCGCACCGGGAAAGCGGAGAATCGCTGCCGGACGCCCTGTTCGACAAGCTGATCGCGGCAAAAAACCACCATGCCGCGCTGTCGATGCTCCGCCAGCTCGAATTCGCCCTGTTCGATTTCCGCCTCCACGGCAGCGCCGAACGTGGTCATAACACGCTCGCCGTATTGCAACGGGTGCGCGATCACGTCGCCGTCACACCGGCCTACGCGAAAACACGTTTTCCGATGCAATTCTCGCATATTTTCGCCGGCGGCTATGCGGCCGGTTATTACAGCTACAAATGGGCGGAAGTCCTCTCGGCAGACAGTTTCGCCGCCTTTCTCGAAGAAGGCGTGCTAAATCCGGCGACCGGCGCACGTTTTCGCGAGGAAATCCTCGCCGTCGGCGGCAGCCGCCCCAGTATGGACAGTTTTATCGCTTTCCGCGGTCGCAAACCGACAGTCGACGCGTTGCTCGAACAAAACGGCATCCATTGAATGGAGACGACGCGATTTTCCATCGAAGGAATCGAGAAAACGGCTTTTTGCGCGTCGTGATCGACGACGGAGACACTCGCCGCCCGATACCGTCAGAAAACGATGAAGAAGCGATTCCATAGATCATAGCCCCAAGGTCGATCACGGCAATATTTCCAGATTTCCAGTCATTATTTTAGATAGTGTAGTCACGAGATATCTTCATGTAAAATGGCCTTTCTCAGTTATAGCAGCAAAGTCAATGGCAGCACATCGCCGGCATAATATTTCAGATAGGGTTTGGGCGCTATTGGAACCCCATTTGCCCGGTCGTTCAGGGGCTTGGGGGTGTGGCACGAGACAATTGCCTGTTTATCGATGCCGTTTTCTGGATCATGCGTACGGGTGCGCCGTGGCGAGATTTACCCCCTGACTATGGCCCCTGGAGTAACGTCCATCGTCGTTTTATTCGATGGCGTGACAAAGGGGTATGGGAAAGATCGATGGAGATATCGATCGATGAGCCAGATTACGAATGGCTGATGATCGACGCCAGTCATTGCAAGGTGGATCCTCATGCGGCGGGTGCGGTAGGGGGCAATCAAGACATGAGTCGTACAAAAGGGGCCTCGACATAAAATTGCATCTGGCCATGGGTGCGCATGGTCTGCCGGTCAGGGTTGTTGTTACAGAAGGGACAACAGCAGATTGCACTCAAGCCAGCCTCTTGATAGAGGGATTGACGGCGGAGTATTTGTTGGCTGATAAAGGTTACGTGTCAAGTCCCGTGAGTTTATAAACATGCTTTCGAAATAACTCTGGATGAGTCTTTTGCCATTTTTTCAAAGCATCTACAGACGGGCTCCGGTTCAGTGCCTTCTGTGGAATGAAGTGATTATATCGCTTGGCATAGTCGATCAGCGTTTGTTCCAGTTCCTGCGAACTGTCAAAGCGTGTGGTATTGAGTATGTCACCGATTCGGCCATTGAATCGTTCGATCATGCCGTTCGTTTGCGGGTGTCAAGGCCTGATCAGACGGTGCTCAATGCCATTGATACTGCATACTTGATCAAATATATGGTTACCGGTAGCCTTGCGCTCCCCAGTGGCGACAAATCGATCTGTGAACTCCTTGCCATTGTCTGTTAAAACCTTCTGAATCTTCATGGGCGCCTGTTCGATTAACCGTTCAAGGAACCCTTTGGCACTGACGGCGCTTTTGTCGTCGAGTAACTCCACGTACACCCAGCGTGTGGCTCGATCAATCGCGGCAAATAGGTAACGCCGCTTGGGTTCGTCAGCCATTTTGGGTAGGTACTTCCCATCAATGTGAACAAAGCCCGGCTGGTACTCTTTGAATGTTTTCTTCTCGGGTTTCGCTTTTGGCTCATCAGCTTGCTGAGCGTGTATCAGCACCTTGAGATTCGAGACGCCGTGGCGGCGTAAGCAACGGTCCAGGCCCGAGCGCGATACCTTTGATTGATGAACTCATGGACCACCACCAATAAGTCATCTAACGAAAGAAAGAACAATTTGCGAATCTCAACCACCAGTCATTCTTCAGCGGGACTGAGCTGTGTATGCAGCTTGTGAGGACGGTGTGAACCGTCTTCCACCGTGTTGCGCTTGCGCCATTGACCCATGGTCGCACGCCGCAAGTTGTACTTTCTGGCCAGAGATCGGTCACTGATCGAGCTTGGAGCCCGTTGTATTTCCATGCGAATCGCTGGCGTGGTTCTGGCATTTCTGTGTAGCCGAATATTCATTTGCCAACTCGTGGTCTCCGGTGACAGACGCTTCGCTTTGACTACATCAAGAAGCAGGGCCCTACACTGTATCAGTCTGAAGGTTCTAGTTGGAATATATTTACGCGGGACACGACAGTTACGATAGCAACGAGCTCATCGAGCAAGCGCTTTCACAGGGCATGGAGCCTGTGATTCCGGCGAAGAGCAACCGTATCGCGAAACGCGAGTATGATAAAGACTTGTATCGATGACGTCACTTGGTCGAGAATGCTTTTTGGGTTTGTCGGCTAATGAACATTGCAAGATGAGGGTATCTGAGTTCTGATCGAAAAGCGGTCGCACTAGCCTTGATTGCCGATTATTTCGGCTATTTCCATCCATTTCCTGAATTGGAGACGGACTGATCCTAGGCCGGCCGTAAATCTACTTTTTCAATACCCAATGCCATCACGCGCTTGAGGTTAAATACCAGTGCACGGATGCCTACCTGAAATTGCACTTTCTCTAAACCTCGATAACGAACGCGTTGATTGCGGTGGGCAAATACACGTTCGTAGGGTGAGCGCATCGCAGAAAGCCAACCATCTTTGCGGTGATCTTTTCCTTTCATATTGTTCTTTTTGATCGTCGCATTATGGCAGCATTTGCGCTTGAGCGTTCTTTGGGCCGGGTGAACACAATACCCCTTATCACCAAAGACCGCTCCTCCATTCGGACACACATGAGACAAGCCGTTGGCATCGCTTACTTCAGCAGACGTAGCAGCGACTTTGTTAATCAAACCACTCTGCATATCAACCGAGACATGCTCCTTATAACCAAACCGATATTTAGCCTTTCCCTTGCAACCAAAACGCGCTTGCTTATCTGCTGCGACGTTAGCCGCTGTTTCATTATTAAACTTTTCCAAGCCCATTTTCATCGCTTTATCTCGATCATCCCAAGTCGTCAACTTGCTCACCAATTGACTAGCATCAACAAAGGTAAACACTTCTCTGATCAAGCCCATACCCTTTAAACTATCGCAAACTTGAGAAAATATATTCATTAGCCTTTCGGTTCCCAAGCGTTTGCGGAAATCACCAAAATAGCTGACGATAGGGATGGTTATCGGGAACCAAACTGTCAAGGCTAAGAAATAAACTGTGCTGATGGCGTTTGCTCATAATTTGGTACACAACAAGATTTTTATCACATTATCTCATAATTTGAGCATTAACCGGCAGACCCTTTTTTGCACCTGAAACGTTGGCGAGGTATAGCGACGCGCTATGCCAAAAATACGGCATCGTTCCTGGCTGCCGTACAAATACGGTGCATTGCACTGTGGGCTAACATCTCGTGACTACACTATCTAGATGTTTTGTCCCATCATGTAACGGAATGATAGGACAAAAAAAGTAGGTGGCTTTTGACCAGAAAATCGCTTGCAGGGACAGTGCTACAGAGCAGCACTGTGCTCTTAGTTGATCGAACAACTCGAGTTTTTTCAGGCGGGCACTGGCTTCCTCGCTTTCGGTATCGGCAATAGGAAAGCTTTTAGATGATTTCAGTCGCAGGCTTTTGATCTGCATCAGTTAGCTCCTGTGTTTTTCAGCAATCACAGGCTAGCCAATTTTTTATTTCAAAATAGTATCATGGCTATCTGAACCTGCACATATCTGGCACACCCCCAAATAAAAACGACATTGGAAGCGACAACTGATGCGGATTCCTGATCACTGATTCAGCGGCGTAGGCACCAAAAACAAGCATATTATTATCGCGTAATTTTCCTAAGGAACTCATTATGTTTTAATTTGCAAAGAGTAGGATATATTAAAAATAAGGGGCTATCCCAGTTAATTAGTTAAGATATTTGGCAATCCATGGTTTTAGTTGCTGTCATTGTGTTAGTGGGTCAGGGTTGTTAAAACGCCACTCGCACTCTTTCAAAAATAGCCCAAAATGCTGCCGTGGGACACCGTTAAATTTACGCATGTGCCGCTTGGCTTGGTTCCAGAAGTTCTCAATACCGTTGATATGATTATGCCTGTCAGCAAACAGCTGGGAATGGTTGATGCGGTAGTGTTTAAAGCCTGAAACATCCAGCACATTATAGCCACGCCAGCAGTCGCAATAGACGATACTATCAGGCACAACTTTACGTACAATAAGAGACAGTAACGTGTCTGATGAAGCATCAGGAATAATCTTTGTATAGACCTGTCCGCCGCGCTTTAGCAGGCCAAATACGGGTACCTTGCCTGCCGCACCACGGCCTCGTTTACCTTTGCGCCGCCCGCCAAAATAGCTCTCGTCGACTTCTATCTCACCACCCAACACTTCGTCCTCTTTGCTGGCAAGCTCATATGTAATCACCTCGCGCAGACGGTGATAATAGTAGGCTGATGTCTTCCGATTTACACCCGCCAATGCGCCAGCAACACGAGCCGTCGTCCCAGCCACAAAATGCTCTACCAGCTTCTCTTGCTTACACTTACTTCATCGGCTCTTCCCCATACCCATTTATAACACCCATCAGCATTATCTGGGACAGCCCCAAAAATAAACTTGTGACATAATGAATCATACCCCGCCAAAATTGCGTTCACATTGTGCGTCAGATGTCATCTACAGTGCCACACCGCAAGCATTACGTCACAAGAGCGGAACGACCGCCGGTCACGCACCGGGATATCTTCAGGGCAATCTGACGATCCTACCGACACGCTACGCAGAAGAATTTCTCCGTTATTGCGCGAGAAATCCCAAGGCATGCCCGCTGATCGGCGTATCCGCACCGGGATCACCCCACCTTCCCGAACTGGGAGCGGATATCGACGTCCGCACCGATCTGCCCGGCTACCGTATCTTCCGCGGCGGCAGCGACTACACGGGCGCGACCGACTTGAGCAATGTCTGGCGCGACGATCTGGTCTGTTTCGTGCTCGGCTGTTCGTTCTCGTTCGAGGAGGCGATGATCCGCGCCGGCGTGCGCTTGCGCCATATCAAGGCGAGGCGTAACGTGGCGATGTATGTGAGCGCTATCGCAACCCGTGCGGCGGGGGGGGGTTCGCTCCGCTCGTGGTTTCAATGCGTTCCTTCGCGCCTGATGACGCGATTCGGGCAATCCTTGTTTCCGACAGATATCGCCTCGCGCACGGGGCGCCGGTGCACCTCGGTGATCCCGCCATGATCGGTATTTCCGATCTCACGAAAGCGGATTTCGGTGACAATCCCGTGATGAAACTGGGCGATATTCCGCTTTTCTGGGCCTGCGGCGTCACCCCGCAAATGGCCATTCGCAATGCGCGGCCCGATTTCGCCGTCACCCACGAACCCGGTGCGATGCTGGTAACGGATATACCGGTGGAAGCGGCGGAATCGCGCGTTTGCAGCAACCCCGTCACCGCCCAAGCATACACAATTCATTGAAAAGAGGCGCCCGATCTTATGAAAACCGTTTCCCTTATTACCTTATTCGTTCTTCGCGCGGGTTTTGCCGCGAACCCTACCGTTGCCGAAAACCTTTCCGTGGTTGGCAGCTGGAGCAGCCTGCCGCTTTACCGCCAGTATGAAAAACCGTTCTGGAGCGAAACCCTTCCAGCCGATTCCAAGGGCGGAATCACCGTGCAAATGACCAGCCATGACCAGATGGGCATCGACGGCAGTGATGTTTTCCGGATGCTGAGCGACGGAGTGTTCGATGTCGCGATGACCGTCGCCGGCTATGCCGTCGCCGACGCGCCGGCGCTCGAAGGACTTGACGTGCCCCTCCTGGCCACCACCGCGGCGGCGGCAAAGGCCATGGTCGAGAGCGCCCGACCGATGGTCGAGGATATTTTCAAGGAACGTTTCAACGCCAAGGTGCTGGCCATCGCGCCGTATCCGCCGCAGATTGTTTTCTGCGCCGGCGCTGTCCATTCACTCACCGATCTGCGTGACAAAAAAATTCGCGGCTCGGGGCGCTTGGTGACCAAGTTTTTGCAAGCGCTGGGCGGGATTGGTGTCACATTGCCTTCTCCGAGGTTCCAGGCGCGCTCGAACGCGGCGTGATCGATTGCGCCATCTCCGGCGGCAGTTCGGGATACAGTGCCGGCTGGTGGGAAGTTTCCGATCATCTGATGGCCATTCCGCTCGGCGGCTGGGCGCCGGTGGTAACGGCGATGAACCGCGACAAGCGGGAAAGCCTACCCGCGCAAATGCAAAAATTCATCGCCGATGAAATCAAAAGCAAATTCGAGACGCCTGCATGGAAAGCGGCCGTAGAGGCGCAGAAAAACGACATCGCCTGCCTGACCGGCAACGGCGACTGCCCCGCGGGTGATCCGGCCCATATGACCCTCGTCGAAGTGTCCGCCGCCGACGTCGCAAAGGCCAGGAAAATTTTGGTCGACACCATTTTGCCGCAATGGGCCGAACGCGCCGGCAAAGCGTGGTCCGCGCGCTGGAACGCCAGCGTCGGCAAGCAAGTCGGTGTCCGCATTGCCCTTGACTGAGCCATCGATGGCAGCAAAAACCAGCGTCGTAAGCGGTAAAATCATTGCCGCGATTTTCCGCGTCAATCGCATGATCGCCTTGCTCGTCGGCTACGCGCTGATAGGCTGTATCCTCCTCTTCATCGCCGAAATCCTGCTCCGTGAAATAGCGGGGATCGCCCTTGGTGGGGCGGAGGAAATCTCAGGCTATGTGATGGCCGGAACTGTCAGTTGGGGAATGTCCTACGCGCTGACCGAGCGCGCCCATGTGCGCATCGATCTGATACGTTCGCGTCTGCGTCGACGCGGCAAAACGCTCACCCACGGGTCCACGGCAAACACGCCGCTCGAAACACCGCTGTGGCTTCCCCAGGTGCTGTGGTTTTCCGGCTGGCTGTGGTTTGCCCTTTGTGCCGCAGCGCTCGTTTTCCTGACGCTGGTGCTTTTACTTGTCGATGCGTTCGACAGGGCGGACGCGCTTGTCGGCACCCGCGCCGAAATGGAAATAGAACCATGATTTTCACTGTGACCGCTTCGCTTCTCGCTCTGATGGCGCTCTCGATTCCAGTGGGCGTCGTGTTCTTTCTTCTGGGAATCGGTGTCGATCGTTTCTTCACCTCGTTTCCGCTGCTGCACGGTCTGGGACAAATCGTGTGGTCTTCGTCGAATTCATCGACCCTGATCGCGATCCCGTTTTTCGTCCTCCTCGGGGAAATCCTCGTACGCGGTGGTGTCGCTTTCAAAACCTATGCGGCGCTCGACAAATGGTTGTCCTGGCTCCCCGGTGGCCTGATTCACGCCAATATCGGCACGGCGACGATGTTCTCGGCCACCTCCGGTTCATCGGTGGCTACCGCCGCGACGGTGGCAACGGTGGCGATGCCACAGGCAGAAAAATTAGGCTACGACGCGAAGCTATTTTCCGGCGCGATTGCCGCCGGCGGCACTTTGGGCATCATGATTCCGCCGTCGATCAACCTGATCGTTTACGGCTTTCTGACCGAAACCTCGATCCCGCGCCTGTTCCTCGCCGGACTTGTTCCCGGCCTGATGATGGCATTCACCTTCATGGCGATAACCGTGGCACTGTGCAAAATCAGGCCGTCGCTTGGCGGACGCAAACGTTCCTATCCCTTGAGGGAGCACATCGAGAGTCTCCGCCATCTGGCGCCAATTCTGATCCTCTTTCTCGTCGTCATCGGATCAATCTACGCCGGCTATGCAACACCGACGGAATCGGCCGCCATCGGCACCGCGATCGCGATGGTCATCGCAGCCTGTAACCGCGGTGTGTCGCGTGTCATGATCAAGCATTGCCTGTACGGCACGATCCGCATCACCGCGATGATCATGCTCGTGATCAGCGGCGCCTATTTCCTCAATTTCACTTTGACCGCCGCCGGCATAGGGCGTGAACTCGAAGCGATGCTGACCGGGCTTGATTTCAGTGCGACGGACACCCTACTCGTGGTGATCACGCTATACATCGTCCTCGGCTTTTTCATCGAGACACTGTCGCTTATGGTCGCGACCGTGCCGATCGTCGTGCCGATCATCACCGACATGGGCTTCGACAAAGTCTGGTTCGGTATTTTGCTGATCGTGCTGATCGAAATGGCGCTGATCACCCCGCCGGTGGGACTCAACCTCTACGTCGTCCAAGGCGCGCGCAAATCCGGGCGTTTGTCCGAAGTCATGCTGGGGTCCGTGCCGTTCGTTCTCGTGATGATGGCGATGATCGTCGCGTTGATCTTCATCCCGCAATTGGCCCTGTATCTGCCGAACACCTTATAGAAACCGGCATGACATCAAGGCGCCCAAACACCTGTCGTGAACGTTCGCAGGCACCTGAGCATAACGCGTTCGGTCAAACGCCGGTGCTCGTCTTGCCCGCCTTAAGCTTGTGACGTACAATGATGCGGCACCCCGTTTCGGGCGCATTTTCCGTTTCAACCACGACCGACCATATGACGCCTGCCGCGCCCGCTTCCGACATTTTCGCCGCACGACGGCGGAAATTGCTCGACTCCCTTGGCGACGAAAACACCGTCGTGCTGTTCGCGGGCAAAGAGAAGCCACGCAACGGCGATGTCAACCATCCCTTTCGTCAGGACAGCTATTTCTGGTACCTGACCGGCTTTCCGGAAGCGCAAGCGGTTGCCGTGCTGAGGCGCAAAGACGGCAAGCCGCACTACACCCTGTTCAGCGCCAAACGCGATCGTGAACGGGAACTGTGGACGGGAAAAATCATCGGCCAGGAGACCGCCGTTGCCGCTTATGGCGTCAATGACGCATGCCCGCTTGAAGCGCTCGAGACACTCGCCGAGCGGCTCGCGGACAGTCGCGGCCTCTACACTATCCTGGGTATCGACGCGGAGAACGACAACCGCATTACCGCGCTTTTGCGCGAAATTCATCGCCAGGCCGGTCGCGGCGGCGCGCAGGTCGAAGGCGTTTTCGACCTGCGTCGGATCGTCGATGAAATGCGCATGTTCAAGACTGCTGCCGAACAGAACCTGCTCCGTGAAGCCGCGCGTATCAGCGCCGCCGGTCATCGCGCGGCAATGCTGGCCACCCGGGCGGGCGCGCATGAATATACCTTACAAGCCGCGATGGAAGCGGAATTCCGCCGCCACGGCGGCTGCGAGCGCGCGTACGCCACGATCGTCGCAAGCGGCGCGAACGCCTGCTGCCTGCACTACACGGAAAACACCGCGGCCCTGAAAAGCGGCGACCTCGTACTGCTCGACGCCGGCGCGGAATACGGCGGATACGCCGGCGATATCAGCCGGACCATCCCGATCGACGGCAAGTTCAGCCGTGACCAGGAGGCCCTCTACGAAGTAGTGCTCAACGCGCAGCAAAGTGCGATCGCCGCCGCGCGCCCAGGTATCCGCCATCTTGATCTGCACCGCCAGACGGCGATCGTGATGATCGAGGGGATGATAAACCTCGGCATCATCGAGGGCGACGCCGAAGAATGGGTCGACAGCGGCGTGTTTCGCCGTTTTTATCCGCACGGTACCGGCCACTGGCTGGGACTCGATGTGCACGACGCCGGCCTGTACAAAGTGGACGGCATCTCGCGTGCCTACGCGCCGGGCATGGTCGTCACCATCGAGCCCGGTCTTTATCTCCAGCCCAACGACAGCGGCATCGACAAACGATGGCGCGGCATCGGCATCCGCATCGAGGACGATATTCTCATCACCGAAGGCGAGGCGCAAATACTGAGCGACGAAGTGCCGAAAAGCGTCCGCGCGATCGAAGCGTTTTTCGCCACGCAGCGTTGAGAACGGCGCCTCATTTCATTGCAAACCGCGCCGAAACGTCGCGAAACCGGCCGCTTTTATATGGGCGCGCCTTTCCAAATGTGCCGTTGGCACGCTTCTCACAATGGTCTTCGCTAACTGCAACGGTGTCTCCTCTCCCCTAAGCCGCAACAAACGCTGACGAGAAACGAATTGCCTCGCTTACACGAGCGACAGAGCGAATCGCCGTTTTCGCGCCTGTCCGGCGGAAAAACAAGCACTTCCCGGCGATCGAAAAGACGCGCCGTAAAGCGATCGCCCGCTCCGGCGACCGCGGCACGTACCGGACAAAAGCGCTCGGAAAACCAGGGCGATCCGGCAACGCCGGTCGCTATTCACCCTTCTGTGCTTGCACCCAAGGCAAAGAAACCCCTATGTTACCGCTCTTTTTTTCAATACGCCAAGGAGCAGGGCGGAGACCGCGGTACCGGCGAGGATCGCCACCATATACAAGCCAACGTGGCTCACCGCGTGGGGGATGAAGAGCACGAAAATGCCGCCGTGCGGCGCCCGCAACTGACAATCGAACCACATGCTCATCGCCCCGGCCACGGCCGAACCGGTCATCAGCGCCGGAATCACCCGCAAGGGATCCTTGGCGGCGAACGGAATCGCCCCTTCGGTGATGAAACTGATCCCGAGCACGGCGGCCGCTTTTCCTGCCTGACGTTCTTCGGCGCTGAAACGGCTCTTGTACAGCAACGTGGCGACGAAAATCGCTAGCGGCGGCGTCATTCCGGCCGCCATCGTCGCCGCCATCGGCGCGAAAATATCCGAGCCGATCAGGGCGGTGGAAAAGGTATAGGCCGCTTTGTTCACTGGCCCGCCCATATCGAAGGCCATCATCGCGCCGAGCAGCGCCCCGAAAAGGCCCGAGCTGCTTCCTTGCAGGGAGTTGAGCCATTTGGTCAGCGCCTCGAGAACAGCGGAGACCGGCTGTGCGATGACGTAGTACGTTAAAAGACCGATCACCAGTGTGCCGACAAGCGGCAGGATGATCATCGGCTTGAGGCTTTCCAAGGAGCGCGGCAGTTTGATCAGCCTCGCCAAAGCGTCAACGAAATAACCGGCAATGAAGCCGGCCAGAATCGCGCCGAGAAAGCCGGCGCCGGTGCTCGCCGCGATGGCGCCGCCGACCATTCCCGGCGCGATCCCCGGGCGACCGGCGATGGAGTAGGCGATATAGGCGCCGAGCACCGGCACGAACAAAGCGAAAGCGTCCTTGCCGGTCTTGAACAAGGTGAAGCCGAGCGTCCCTTCGTATTGCGCTTTGTAGATAAAAATACCCTGCTCGCCGTAAAGAAAAGAGCCGACGGCGAAACCGAGGGCGATCAACAGGCCGCCGGCGACCACGAAAGGCAGCATATAGGAAACGCCGGTCATCAGGTGTTTATAGAAATCGACCCGCGCCGCTTTCCGCTCTCCCGTCGCCGCGACCGTTCCAAGTGCGGAGCCATCCCGCGTCTTCGTACCACCATGAACGCTCGCCTGTGTAAGCGCCGTTCGTATCAAGGCGGCGCCGTCATGGATCGCCGCTTTGGTGCCGCTGCGATAGAGCTTTTTTCCCCTGAAACGTTCGAGATCGACATTGGTGTCGGCGGCGATGACGACGGCATCGGCACGCGCGATCTCTTCCTCGCCGAGCACATTTTCCGCACCAATACTGCCCTGCGTCTCCACCTTTATGGCGTAACCCAAGGCCTTGGCGCCCTGCTCCAATCCTTCCTGGGCCATGTAGGTGTGGGCAACGCCGGTCGGGCAGGAAGTCACGCCGACAAGGAATTTTTCCCTGGGTATCGTCTCTGTTGCGGGCGCGGGCGCGTCTACCGCCTCACTTGTCAACGCCGAGAGCGCCTCACGAATCTCGTCCACTTCCCCAGTGTGACAGAGCCGTGCGGCAAGCGCCTCGTCGCCCACCACGGTGCTCAGCCGTTTCAAGATGCCGAGGTGCTCGTTATCCGCAGCGGCGATTGCGACAATCAGCCGCGCCGGCTCGTCCCCCTCCCACACGACCCCGCCCGGAACCTGCAAGACGGCGATCGCCGTTTCCCTGATCAAATGGCGGGCGTGTGCCGTTCCGTGGGGAATCGCCACCGCGTTGCCAAGGTAGGTGTTTTCCTGCTTCTCGCGTGCGAGCATGGCCTCGACATATGCCGAGGCGACTTTACCGTTTTCGACGAGGATTCGCCCCACCGCCCGGATGGCCTCTTCCTTGTCGGCCGGTTTCGCCCCGAGCCGGATGAGCGCGTTTGTCAGTTGCACGATATTCTCCTTATTCAAATTGTCATGATTGCCGTAAAATCGCCCTGCCGGGTGATTTCCCCCGGACAATTCCGCTTCCTGCTATCATAGCCTAAACCGTCGGCAAGGCGCTTTGCAACTTTCCAAAGTGCGGCGGTTCTGCGGAAACGACATTGAAACACCCGGCAAAGCGCTTTCAGTTGATTCGCTGAAAAACCATTCGCAGGAAAGATATTGATCTCACAGACGGCGGATTCATCCGCGCGCAAAAAGACCATCGCCAAAATGCTGAAGACGCAGCTCGTTCCGGTCAAGGTGATCCTGAAAAAAGCCACCGCGCTGTCCGTTATCCACAGTTTCCTGTTTATCGCCCAAAGCGCCTTTCTGGCGGAGCTTTTCGCCCGCTTCCTGGACACCGTGCATGAGCGGAACACGGTGTCCGCCGGACAGTACTTGCCGCTCGCGGGCGGGTTTCTTCTGTGTTATCTGCTGCGTGCCCTACTCGATTACGGCAAGGAACGCCTGTTGCAGGACGCAAGCATCACGGTACGGCGAAAACTGCGCGCCACTTTGCTCGCGACACTCGCCCGCCTTGGCCCGCAGCGCCGCCATTACGGCAGCGACGGCAGCCTCTCCGCGCAACTGCTTGAACAAGTCGACGCCCTGGACGGCTACATCCGTCATTTTCACCTTCAGCAACGCATCGCCGTGCTGATGCCCCTGCTGATCGCAGCGGCGGCGGCGCTTTACAGCCCCCTGGCCGCGGCGCTGATGCTTTTGACCGCGCCGCTGGTGCCGGTTTTCATGATCCTCGCCGGGATTGCCGCTGCGGAGAAAAACCGCCGCCAATTGGCGGCGCTCGCCCTCCTCGGCGGACGTTTTCTCGACATGATTCGCGGTTTGCCGACTCTGCGCCGCCTGGGCGCGCAGCAACAGGCGCAACGATTCATCGAGTGCAGCGCCGAGGAATATCGCAAGCGCACCATGGGGGTGCTCTCGCTCGCTTTCCTCTCCACCGCCGTGCTCGAGTTGTTCGCCACCCTGGCGATCGCCCTGGTCGCCGTCTATCTCGGCCTCGGCTTGATCGGCGTGTTGCCATGGGCGCAGGGGCGCGTGCCGGTCGCCTATGAAGGAGCGCTGTTCATTCTTTTACTGGCCCCGGAATTCTATGCGCCGCTGCGCAAGCTCGGTGCCGATTATCACGACAAGGCCAAAGCCGAGGCGGCAATCGCCGCGTTTCTGCCGCTGCTCGGCGTTTCCGCGCCGGCGCGATCGGGAAAACCCTTGACGCTGCGCAAACCGCCGGCCCTGACCCTGGAAGCGCTCACCATCACCACGCGCGAGCAACGTGTCCGCCTGCCGCCATGTCACCTGGCGGTCGCCGCCGGAGAACGAGTCGGCATCCGCGGCGCAAGCGGCAGCGGCAAGTCCAGCCTGTTGCAGGCATTGCTCGGCTTTGCCGACTACCGCGGTGTGCTGCGAATCGACGGGGAAGAAGTCGCCACTTTGGATCGCGCTTTTCTGCGCGGACAGATCGCCTACCTGTCCCAGTCCCCCCCGATGCTGCCGGGCAGCATCGCCGAGAACCTGCGTCTGGCCAACGGAAAAGCCGATGATTCGCACCTGCACAAGGTACTGAAACAAGTGCAATTGTGGCCGCTGATCCAGCGTCTTCCGCAAGGCGTCGATACCGTTCTCGGCGAACGCGGACGGGGGCTTTCCGGTGGTCAGTTACAGCGGCTTTCCCTCGCGCAGTTGCTGCTGCGTGATGCTCCGCTGTGGCTGCTCGACGAGCCGACCGCCCACCTCGACCCGCAAACCGCCGCGGAATTGTTGCGTTTGCTCGGCACCCTGAGCGCCGGCAAGACCGTCCTCCTGGCGAGCCACAATCGCGACATCGCCTGGCTCGACCGTTTCTGGGAAATCCCCGCAGGAGAAGCGCGTGTCTGCCGATAAATCCCGCCTGTTGTCCGCCGACGGCCGCTTCCACCTGCGCAATCTGACGCGCGGCCGCCGCGGTGACTGGCTGATCGCCTCGAGCGTTGGCGCCGTTGCCGCGCTCGCCGCCATCGGACTGCTTTCCCTGTCCGGTCATTTCCTCACCGCCGCGGCATTCGCCGGCATGGCAGGCCTTTCCACCGCCTATACCTTCAATTATCTCCTCCCGGCCGCGATTATCCGTTTTCTCGCCATTGTCCGCACCGCCGGACGCTACGGCGAACGCATGGCTTCGCACAACGCCGTCCTCGCCCTGCTCGCCGATCTGCGCGGCGCCTTTTTTGCCCGCCTGCTCGCCGCGCCACCGGGCGCCGTTGTCCCTTCCGTCAAGGGCATGCACCGCCTGAGCGAAGATATTGATCTCCTCGACAGCTGGCCGCTTGCCGTCGTTCTGCCGTGGATCTGGGCGCTGCTCGCGCAACTGGCTTTTTTCCTGCTCATCTGCTTGCTCGCCGCGCCGCTCGTTCCCTGGCTCTTGCCTCCCCTGTTCGTCGCCGGCCTTATTCTTCCCTTATCCGCCGCCCGCCAGGCGAGAACGCTGGCACGGGCAGAGGCCGATGCTGCCGAACAGCGACGCAGCCTCCTTCTGACGCCCCTGCCGGCGCTGACCGCCCTGCTACAATGGCAACGTTGGCAAGACTGCGTCGCCGACTTCCAGGAAAGCGCCGACGCCTATGACACGATTTGCCGCCGCGAAAAGCGCCTTGGCGATCGTGTCGTCCTGTGTCAACAAATCGCCTTCGTTTTGCTGCTGTCCGTTCTCCTGTGGCGCGGCAGTCTCCTGCTCGACAGCGGCCAACTCACTCCCGCCGCGCTGCTCGCGCTGCTTCTGTGGATGTTCGGACTCAATGAAATGCTTTTGCCGCTGGGGGCGAAAGCGATCGCCGCGGGCCTCGGCAGCGCCGCCAAGGAGCGCCTGAACGCGCTGCTTCCGACCCAGGCCGCTGTCCATAAAAAATCTGTATGCGAGATTCCTCGCGCCCCGTACGTCCTCAAGGCCGAACATCTCCACGCACGCCATCACGAGGCGATAAACGGCGCCGAGGACGTGAGTTTCACCCTGAAAAGCGGCGAGACGTTGATCATCGGCGGCGTCTCCGGTAGCGGCAAGTCCACCTTGCTCGCCGTACTTGGCGGCGAACTCGCGGCGGAAAAAGGGAAACTGACGCTGAACGGCAAACCCGTCGGCGATTGGCAGCAGCAGAAAACGATCGCCTATCTCGGTCAGCAACTCGATATTTTCGACTTGACCCTCGCGGAAAATTTGCGTCTTGGCAATCCGCAGGCAAGCGATGAGAGGCTGTGGCAAGTGCTCGAAAAAGTCGCCCTCGCCGATTGGGCGAAAGCGCAGGCGCGAGGGCTTGACACCGCCCTCGGCGAATACGGCGCCGCTATCTCCGGCGGACAAGCGCGGCGAATCGCGCTCGCTCGCCTGCTCCTCGGCAACCGTCCGCTCCTGTTGCTCGACGAACCTTTCGCCGGACTGGACGAAAAAACGCACCGCAAAATACTCGCCATGCTGCGCGAAGAAATGAAGGGCGGGATTTTACTCATCGTCAGTCATCTCGACGCGCAGACGCGCGGCGTACGGCACCTGCAACTGAAGCGCCCAGGGCTGTAGTGTCGTGAAAAAGCGGCTTTACGGGGCACGGCGGCGTCCTTCCCGCCGCCGCCCTGATGGGGATTTTCCCCCACTCGTGTTCGTGCCGTCTTTCCGAGACAGAATCACGGTCGCCCTCCCGCAGTAAAACGTGAAGACAGAAAATGAGCGCCCGCGCTTCGCGAAATCCTTCTCTTGCCGCGTTTGCGCAAGTCGGCAACGCGCCCCTCTTGACCGCCGGCGTCAGCTTGTCAAGCGGTCAGGTAGAAGGTTTGTCTTCGTCGCGGTCGTTCGTCCGATCCTGTTCGAATTCTCCCCACAGGGCACCGAGAATCGCCAGGGCGACAGCGAAACCCAGTCCAAGTATCCAGGCAAAATACCACATCATTCCTCCTCAATAGGCCGTGTGATCGTGTTCACGAATGTACGCATTGGTCACTTTCCCGCGCATCACGCGGAACGCCCAGCCGGTGTAGACGAGGACGATCGGCAGAAAAACGATGGTCGCGATCAGCATCAGAAAAAGGGTCAGCGGACTGGAAGTACTGTCCCAGATGGTCAGGGAAGAGACCGGGTGCGTCGACGAGGGCATCAGAAAAGGAAACATCGAAACGCCCGCGGTCATGATAATCCCCAGCAAACCAAGGGAAGAAGCGACGAAAGCGCAGAGCGTCTTCGCCCGCTTGACGAACCACCAGGCCGCGAGGAATCCAGCGTAAGCGAGCAGCGGCAGGGCGATGGAAAGCGGAAAGCGCGCGTAGTTTTGCAGCCACGCGCCCGAGGAGACACTTACGGTTTTCGACAGCGGATCGATCGACGCGTTGGGGTCGACAGCGGAGACCAGCGCGTAACCGTCGATTGCGATCGCGAGCCACACCCCGGCGAGAGAAAAAAGCGCCAGGGTGAGGAAAGCGAAAAACGTGACGACCGTCTCGCAGCGCCGGTAAATCGCCCCTTCGCTGCGATGCATCAAATAAATCCCCCCGTGGGTGATCAGCATCGCCGCCGAGACGAGGCCGCAAAGCAGGGCGAACGGATTGAGCAAGGCCCAGAAGCTGCCGGTGTAGAAGGAACGCAGGTTGTCGTCGAAATAAAACGGCACCCCCTGAAGCAGGTTGCCGAAAGCGACACCGAAGATCAAGGCCGGTACGAAAGAGCCGACGAAGATCCCCCAGTCCCACAGGGTACGCCAGGTTTTCCCCGGCATCAGGCTACGGTACTTGAAACCGACCGGGCGGAAAAACAGCGCCCACAACACGGCGAGCATCGCGAAGTAGAAACCGGAGAAGGCAGTCGCATAAACCATCGGCAGCGCGGCGAAAATCGCCCCGCCGCCGGTAATGAACCAAACCTGATTGCCTTCCCAGTGCGCCCCGACGGTATTGATCACGACGCGGCGTTCTTCGTCGTCCTTGGCGACAAACGGCAACAGCGCGCCGATCCCCATGTCGTGACCATCCATGATCGCGAATCCGATCAGCAGGGCGCCGACCAAGAGCCACCAGATGAATTTCAGGGTTCCGTACTCGAGCAATTCCATGATCATTTCCTCCTTATGATGTCCGTGCTTGTTCGCGCGAATAGCGTCCGCTGCCGAGACTCGAAGGACCGAGGCGCGCGTAACGGATCATCAGGAACATTTCCACGATCAGCAAGATCGTATACAAGCCGATAAAGCCCGCCAACGAACCGTAGAGGGCGGCCACGGATAACGTCGAGCCCGACATGGCGGTCGGCAGAACGCCGTAAATGCTCCACGGTTGGCGGCCATATTCGGCGACAAACCAACCGAATTCCGCGGCGATCCATGGCAGTGGCAAACTGTAAAGCGCAAGATGCAGCAGCCACTTGCGCTCCGCAAAAGTCCCCTTGATGCTGTGCCAGAAGCTCACGACGAACACGAACAACATGAAAAAGCCACAAGCGACCATGATTCTGAAGGACCAGAACATCGGCGCCACCCGCGGCAGGGAATGGCGCGCAACATCGGCAATCTGCTGCGGTGTCGCCGTGGTGACATCACCGATACGGCTTTGCAACAGATAGCCGAAACCGAGATCGTCTCGATGCGCTTCGAATGTCGCCAGCGCTTCGGCGTTGTCGCGTTCCTTGCGCAAAATCTTGAGCGCTTTCACCGCTTCGATACCGGATTCGATGCGTCCTGTGTTTTCCGCGACGATCTCCTTGATGCCGGGAATCGGCGTATTCAGGGAACGGGTGCCGATGATGCCCATTACATAGGGAATTTCAATCGACCAGTCGTTTTTCATCTCCTTTTCATTCGGCCAGGCGATCAGCGTGAAAGAGGCCGGGGCCGGTTCGGTCTCCCACATCGCCTCGATAGTCGCCATTTTGGTTTTTTGCCCCTGATTGACGGTATAGCCGGATTCATCGCCGAGGACGATGACCGAGCAGATCGAGGCCAGCCCGAAAGCCGCCGCGATGCGGAAGGATTTCTTGGCGAAATCGAGATCACGCCCTTTGAGCAGATACCAGGAAGAGATCGCAAGGACGAACATCGCCCCGCAGACATAACCGGCGGAAACCGTGTGCACGAATTTGTTCTGCGCTTGAGGATTGAAGAGGACCGCCGCGAAATCCGTCATTTCCATGCGCATGGTCGCGAAGTTGAAGTGTGCGCCGACCGGTTCCTGCATCCAGCCGTTGGCGACCAAAATCCACAAGGCCGAGAGATTCGTTCCGAGGGCGACAAAGATCGTCACTATCAGATGCTGACGTTTCGACAAACGCTCCCAGCCAAGGAAAAACAAACCGACCAGCGTCGCTTCGAGAAAGAACGCCATCAGGCCCTCGATGGCCAGCGGCGCGCCGAAAATATCACCGACGTAATGAGAATAGTAGGCCCAGTTGGTGCCAAACTCGAATTCCATGGTGATACCGGTGGTCACCCCGAGAGCGAAGTTGATTCCGAACAACTTGCCCCAGAAACGGGTCATGTCTTTATAGACCTGATTATTGGTTATGACATAGGCCGATTCCATGATCACCAGAATCCACGAAAGCCCCAATGTCAACGGAACGAAAAGAAAATGATATAGTGCTGTGGCGGCAAATTGCAGCCGCGAAAGATCAACGACCTCCATCGCTGCCCCTCCTCATGAAATAGACGAACAATAATAAATACATCCGATATTCGCGGAACTCGGAAAAAAAGGATCGCCAGCGGCGATGCGGCATGGTAAAAGGAAAATCCAAAAGCATCATGATAAAAAGCGCCTCACGATGAAACTTGGAAATGATATTCCCTCTTTCTAAGCTATATCGGCGCTTGTAGTACGCTTCCCCAAATAAAGGAAACTGCTACACGAGAAACAGCCTAAATCAAGTGATAACCACCATGAGTGCCTATAGCCTATAATCTCATTAATTTAGCACAAAATCCTAGCTGCCGCCAAACCACACAGCATGGCGTTTGTCCCCGATGGCAGCGTAAGAAGCTAGATCCACTGCAAAATGCGCACCCAAGGCGGACGGCGGTGATGCATGCAGCAAGCGCGGCCCGGCGCCGACGCGGCGCCGGTTATACGTGTTTTCCCGATGAAATTTTCTCTGCCTTTTCCGGACTCCCGCGTATGACGCGAGCCACGGCAGCAATAAAAAAGCCACCATGCAAGCATGGTGGCCCGTGTCTTCCCTGACTGACACTTCATCCTTAAACTGGATTTATCCACTTTAATGCAAAATACATACCAAAAAATGAAATAAAATTCAGTTAATTGATTTATAAACTGTTTTATCTAAGCAAACAACTGAAACAAGACGATCAACGGGGCGACGACAATCAACGATGCCGCGGTTGTGATCGCGATGATATTGGCGGCGGCCACTTCATTGCCGCCCAAGGCTCTCGCCATCACGTATCCCGCCGTTGCCGCCGGCGCGGCGCCAAGCAGGCCCAGAATACCGAGATCACGCCCGCCAAGCCCAAACAACAACCCCGCCCCAAAAAAACACAACGGCGAGATGATCAGCCTGCCGATACTTGCCCAAATGGCCATTTGCCCGGCTCGGAAAATGCCGTTGAAATTACAGCCGGCACCGGTCAGGATCAGCGCCAATGGCAGGGTAATGCGGGTATAAAGATCGCCGAAACGAATGACCATTTCCGGCACCGGGAAATGGATCAGCTTGACGATAACCGCCAGTATGATGGCGACGATCATCGGATTGTCGAACATTTTTGCAAACAGTCGCGAAAGCGGAATCTTTTCTTTACTCGCCGCCTGCTCGAGGCAGATGACCGCGAGAACATTGAGCAAGAACGCGATCAATCCAATGAGTACCGAGCCGACCGCGAGTCCGTAATCGCCGTAAGTGGAAGAAACAAAGGCCAATCCAACGATCGCGAGATTGCCGCGAAAAACGCCCTGTACGAAGACGCCGCGATCGACCGCTTTATCGATGAAACCTCTCGCGACCCAGGAACTCGCGAAAAACAGGGCCAGCGTTGCCACATAACCAGCGGCGATAGCGCGCCATTCGGAGAGAATCGACACCTCGCTTTTGACGATGCCGAAAAACAACAGCCCCGGAATACCATGACGATAAAGCAGGTTGTTGGTATCGTTGATAAAAGCACGGCTAATCTGGCCGCT
The DNA here is from genome assembly GCA_965277745.1 of Cardiobacteriaceae bacterium. Lineage (GTDB taxonomy): Bacteria > Pseudomonadota > Gammaproteobacteria > Cardiobacteriales > Cardiobacteriaceae. The sequence goes on along the minus strand of OZ255837.1, from coordinate 1,072,244 downwards.
ACGGCATAACCAGCGGCCAGCCCAAAGCAGCGCCACCAAGGGAAGAATGATATTGGCCGAAAAGAGCATGCTGTGCCAGAGTGTGCCCATTGTCCCTCCTCACCATGACCGAACGGCGATTGCGCAAACCATGTGTCCGTTATGGTTACCCCTGTTCGGCCCCAAGAGACCGCGAAAAGTAAACGTGGGCGCACATTCGTGAAGACGAAAAAGTATAACAGATCGGAACTCGGCAAATGTACCTTGTGCAATTCTGTCGGAGCCTCTTTTCAAAACGTGCAGAAGTTCGGGGAACGCTTTGTGCTGCCGTCATCAACGCCGCCTCGGCGATGACCGCTGCGACGCGAACCGCAATCGGGATGCGGAAGAAGACCTTCCATCACGACAGTAAATATCGAGCGCCTTTTTCCTTGGCGAAAAATTTTACCAGTTCGGTAATATTATTGAATAATTTATTCTTGGCAAGAAATTTCACCCCTTTAATATAATAAGAATCAAAAATATATTTTATTATTTTACAATCTCCCTATATAGTATTCTGAGAAATTATATTTCGCCTCCGACAATTCGCGTTATTTATTTGCGAGACCGATTTTGATGAACATTCTGAAATGAGATAATCATGCCAATTCCTCTTCATCGTCCGGCGGCAGCGAACCTTCATGCCGCGAGAAAAGTCGTAATGATATTATCGCTTTTACCCCTGCTTATCATTACCCTTCCGACAAATGCCGACGATTCACGGATCTCGGAAAAAAACGCTGACGCTAATAATGCTGATATTAGTATGGGTGGTTTATTGAGAAAAATCCATTTTTTATCAGAAAATAAGAAATCAATAATAAAAGTCACGTTCAAGGAAGCGGCCACCGCCGGGCAATTGTATGAATTAGATAAGAAGCTTGATCATAAAAAAGCTAATATGAGCGACTTTGAGGGCCTTAAAAAGGACATGCAAAAATTGAAAACAAACGTGAAGGAAAGCACCTGGACACTCGCCGGCACAGATGCGGACGACAAACCGTTCACCGCAAAAATCGGCGCAAACAGCACGCTGACCTTCGCCGGCGACGACAACCTCGATGTCCTGACAAGCAAGGATGGAAAAGGCAATACTAGCGTCGCGTTCACTCTCAAGAACGATGTGAACCTCAGTTTGAGGGAACTCAAGATCGGCGATATGATAATAGACGAAAAGGGCCTGAAGTTCTTCGGTGCCGCCTCTTCCAGTGCCGGCACCCCTTCGCCCTTGGTCACCTTGGACAAAAACGGACTATTAATCAACGGCGGCCCCAGTCTTACCAAGGGCGGCATCGACGCCGGCGGCAAAGCAATCAAGCAGGTCGGAACAGGCGAACTGAAAGAGAACGGCGACAACGCCGCCACCACCGGGCAACTGTATGCCTTGGACAAGAACCTCGACAAGAAGAAAGCTGACAAAACCGCATTGGACACTTTAGCGACCAAAGAGGAAATGGAGGACTTTAAAACAAAAGTGAACGAAAGCGCCTGGACACTCGCCGGTAAGGACAAAAATGGCAAAGATTTCACCGCAAAAATCGGCGCAAACAGCACGCTGACCTTCACCGGCGACGACAACCTCGAAGTGGTCACCGGTGAGAAAAAAGACGGCGGCACGGTCGCGTTCACTCTCAAGCGCGATCTGAACCTCGACAGCGCCACCTTCGGCGATACGCGCATCGACAAAAAAGGTCTCAATCTGGGCGATCAGGTCACCCTCTACACCGAGGGCTTGAAGTTCTTCGATACCGCCTCTTCCAATGCCGACACCCCTTCGCCCTTGGTCACCTTGGACAGAAACGGACTGTTAATCAACGGCGGCCCCAGTCTTACCAAGGGCGGCATCGACGCCGGCGGCAAAGCGATCACCAATGTCGCCAAGGGCGCCTTCAAAAAGGGGAGCAAGGAAGTGGCCACCGCCGGGCAACTGTATGACCGGGTTCATGAACTTGACAATAAAAAAGCTGAAATAAGCGACTTTGATGGCCTTGCAAAGGACTTGCAAGAATTGAAAACAAAAGTGAACGAAAGCGCCACCTTCGGCGACACGGTCATCGACAAAAACGGACTATTAATCAACGGCGGCCCCAGTCTTACCAAGGGCGGCATCGACGCCGGCGGCAAAGCAATCAAGCAGGTCGGAACAGGCGAACTGAAAGAGAACGGCGACAACGCCGCCACCACCGGGCAACTGTATACCTTGGACAAGAACCTCGACAAGAAAGCTGACAAAACCGCATTGGACACTTTAGCGACCAAAAAGGAAGTGGAGGACTTTAAAACAAAAGTGAACGAAAGCGCCTGGACACTCGCCGGTAAGGACAAAAATGGCAAAGATTTCACCGCAAAAATCGGCGCAAACAGCACGCTGACCTTCGCCGGCGACGACAACCTCGATGTCCTGACAAGTAAGGATGGAAAAGGCAATAGTAGCGTCGCGTTCACTCTCAAGCGCGATCTGAACCTCGACAGCGCCACCTTCGGCGATACGCGCATCGACAAAAAAGGTCTCAATCTGGGCGATCAGGTCACCCTCTACACCGAGGGCTTGAAGTTCTTCGATACCGCCTCTTCCAATGCCGACACCCCTTCGCCCTTGGTCACCTTGGACAGAAACGGACTATTAATCAACGGCGGCCCCAGTCTTACCAAGGGCGGCATCGACGCCGGCGGCAAAGCGATCACCAATGTCGCCGAGGGCGCCCTCGAAGAGGGGAGCAAGGAAGCGGCCACCAGCGGGCAACTGTATACCTTGGACAAGAACCTCGACAAGAAAGCTGACAAAACTGACTTGTTAGCGACCAAAAAGGAAGTGGAGGACTTTAAAACAAAAGTGAACGAAAGCGCCTGGACACTCGCCGGCACAGATGCGGACGACAAACCGTTCACCGCAAAAATCGGCGCAAACAGCACGCTGACCTTCGCCGGCGACAAAAACCTCGAAGTGGTCACCGGTGAGGAAAAAGACGGCGGCACGGTCGCATTCGCTCTCAAGCGCGATCTGAACCTCGACAGCGCCACCTTCGGCAACACGGTCATCGACAAAAAAGGTCTCAATCTGGGCGATCAGGTCACCCTCGACACCGAGGGCCTGAAGTTCTTCGATGCTGCCTCTTCCAATGTCGGCACCCCTTCGCCCTTGGTCACCTTGGACAAAAACGGACTATTAATCAACGGCGGCCCCAGTCTTACCAAGGGCGGCATCGACGCCGGCGGCAAAGCAATCAAGCAGGTCGGAACAGGCGAACTGAAAGAGAACGGCGACAACGCCGCCACCACCGGGCAACTGTATACCTTGGACAAGAACCTCGACAAGAAGAAAGCTGACAAAACCGCATTGGACACTTTAGCGACCAAAGAGGAAATGGAGGACTTTAAAACAAAAGTGAACGAAAGCGCCTGGACACTCGCCGGTAAGGACAAAAATGGCAAAGATTTCACCGCAAAAATCGGCGCAAACAGCACGCTGACCTTCACCGGCGACGACAACCTCGAAGTGGTCACCGGTGAGAAAAAAGACGGCGGCACGGTCGCGTTCACTCTCAAGCGCGATCTGAACCTCGACAGCGCCACCTTCGGCGATACGCGCATCGACAAAAAAGGTCTCAATCTGGGCGATCAGGTCACCCTCTACACCGAGGGCTTGAAGTTCTTCGATACCGCCTCTTCCAATGCCGACACCCCTTCGCCCTTGGTCACCTTGGACAGAAACGGACTGTTAATCAACGGCGGCCCCAGTCTTACCAAGGGCGGCATCGACGCCGGCGGCAAAGCGATCACCAATGTCGCCAAGGGCGCCTTCAAAAAGGGGAGCAAGGAAGTGGCCACCGCCGGGCAACTGTATGACCGGGTTCATGAACTTGACAATAAAAAAGCTGAAATAAGCGACTTTGATGGCCTTGCAAAGGACTTGCAAGAATTGAAAACAAAAGTGAACGAAAGCGCCACCTTCGGCGACACGGTCATCGACAAAAACGGACTATTAATCAACGGCGGCCCCAGTCTTACCAAGGGCGGCATCGACGCCGGCGGCAAAGCAATCAAGCAGGTCGGAACAGGCGAACTGAAAGAGAACGGCGACAACGCCGCCACCACCGGGCAACTGTATACCTTGGACAAGAACCTCGACAAGAAAGCTGACAAAACCGCATTGGACACTTTAGCGACCAAAAAGGAAGTGGAGGACTTTAAAACAAAAGTGAACGAAAGCGCCTGGACACTCGCCGGTAAGGACAAAAATGGCAAAGATTTCACCGCAAAAATCGGCGCAAACAGCACGCTGACCTTCGCCGGCGACGACAACCTCGATGTCCTGACAAGTAAGGATGGAAAAGGCAATAGTAGCGTCGCGTTCACTCTCAAGCGCGATCTGAACCTCGACAGCGCCACCTTCGGCGATACGCGCATCGACAAAAAAGGTCTCAATCTGGGCGATCAGGTCACCCTCTACACCGAGGGCTTGAAGTTCTTCGATACCGCCTCTTCCAATGCCGACACCCCTTCGCCCTTGGTCACCTTGGACAGAAACGGACTATTAATCAACGGCGGCCCCAGTCTTACCAAGGGCGGCATCGACGCCGGCGGCAAAGCGATCACCAATGTCGCCGAGGGCGCCCTCGAAGAGGGGAGCAAGGAAGCGGCCACCAGCGGGCAACTGTATACCTTGGACAAGAACCTCGACAAGAAAGCTGACAAAACTGACTTGTTAGCGACCAAAAAGGAAGTGGAGGACTTTAAAACAAAAGTGAACGAAAGCGCCTGGACACTCGCCGGCACAGATGCGGACGACAAACCGTTCACCGCAAAAATCGGCGCAAACAGCACGCTGACCTTCGCCGGCGACAAAAACCTCGAAGTGGTCACCGGTGAGGAAAAAGACGGCGGCACGGTCGCATTCGCTCTCAAGCGCGATCTGAACCTCGACAGCGCCACCTTCGGCAACACGGTCATCGACAAAAAAGGTCTCAATCTGGGCGATCAGGTCACCCTCGACACCGAGGGCCTGAAGTTCTTCGATGCTGCCTCTTCCAATGTCGGCACCCCTTCGCCCTTGGTCACCTTGGACAAAAACGGACTATTAATCAACGGCGGCCCCAGTCTTACCAAGGGCGGCATCGACGCCGGCGGCAAAGCAATCAAGCAGGTCGGAACAGGCGAACTGAAAGAGAACGGCGACAACGCCGCCACCACCGGGCAACTGTATACCTTGGACAAGAACCTCGACAAGAAGAAAGCTGACAAAACCGCATTGGACACTTTAGCGACCAAAGAGGAAATGGAGGACTTTAAAACAAAAGTGAACGAAAGCGCCTGGACACTCGCCGGTAAGGACAAAAATGGCAAAGATTTCACCGCAAAAATCGGCGCAAACAGCACGCTGACCTTCACCGGCGACGACAACCTCGAAGTGGTCACCGGTGAGAAAAAAGACGGCGGCACGGTCGCGTTCACTCTCAAGCGCGATCTGAACCTCGACAGCGCCACCTTCGGCGATACGCGCATCGACAAAAAAGGTCTCAATCTGGGCGATCAGGTCACCCTCTACACCGAGGGCTTGAAGTTCTTCGATACCGCCTCTTCCAATGCCGACACCCCTTCGCCCTTGGTCACCTTGGACAGAAACGGACTGTTAATCAACGGCGGCCCCAGTCTTACCAAGGGCGGCATCGACGCCGGCGGCAAAGCGATCACCAATGTCGCCAAGGGCGCCTTCAAAAAGGGGAGCAAGGAAGTGGCCACCGCCGGGCAACTGTATGACCGGGTTCATGAACTTGACAATAAAAAAGCTGAAATAAGCGACTTTGATGGCCTTGCAAAGGACTTGCAAGAATTGAAAACAAAAGTGAACGAAAGCGCCACCTTCGGCGACACGGTCATCGACAAAAACGGACTATTAATCAACGGCGGCCCCAGTCTTACCAAGGGCGGCATCGACGCCGGCGGCAAAGCAATCAAGCAGGTCGGAACAGGCGAACTGAAAGAGAACGGCGACAACGCCGCCACCACCGGGCAACTGTATACCTTGGACAAGAACCTCGACAAGAAAGCTGACAAAACCGCATTGGACACTTTAGCGACCAAAAAGGAAGTGGAGGACTTTAAAACAAAAGTGAACGAAAGCGCCTGGACACTCGCCGGTAAGGACAAAAATGGCAAAGATTTCACCGCAAAAATCGGCGCAAACAGCACGCTGACCTTCGCCGGCGACGACAACCTCGATGTCCTGACAAGTAAGGATGGAAAAGGCAATAGTAGCGTCGCGTTCACTCTCAAGCGCGATCTGAACCTCGACAGCGCCACCTTCGGCGATACGCGCATCGACAAAAAAGGTCTCAATCTGGGCGATCAGGTCACCCTCTACACCGAGGGCTTGAAGTTCTTCGATACCGCCTCTTCCAATGCCGACACCCCTTCGCCCTTGGTCACCTTGGACAGAAACGGACTATTAATCAACGGCGGCCCCAGTCTTACCAAGGGCGGCATCGACGCCGGCGGCAAAGCGATCACCAATGTCGCCGAGGGCGCCCTCGAAGAGGGGAGCAAGGAAGCGGCCACCAGCGGGCAACTGTATACCTTGGACAAGAACCTCGACAAGAAAGCTGACAAAACTGACTTGTTAGCGACCAAAAAGGAAGTGGAGGACTTTAAAACAAAAGTGAAGGAAAGCGCCTGGACACTCGCCGGTAAGGACAAAAATGGCAAAGATTTCACCGCAAAAATCGGCGCAAACAGCACGCTGACCTTCGCCGGCGACAAAAACCTCGAAGTGGTCACCGGTGAGGAAAAAGACGGCGGCACGGTCGCATTCGCTCTCAAGCGCGATCTGAACCTCGACAGCGCCACCTTCGGCAATACGGTCATCGACAAAAAAGGTCTCAATCTGGGCGATCAGGTCACCCTCGACACCGAGGGCCTGAAGTTCTTCGATGCTGCCTCTTCCAATGTCGGCACCCCTTCGCCCTTGGTCACCTTGGACAAAAACGGACTATTAATCAACGGCGGCCCCAGTCTTACCAAGGGCGGCATCGACGCCGGCGGCAAAGCAATCAAGCAGGTCGGAACAGGCGAACTGAAAGAGAACGGCGACAACGCCGCCACCACCGGGCAACTGTATACCTTGGACAAGAACCTCGACAAGAAAGCTGACAAAACTGACTTGTTAGCGACCAAAAAGGAAGTGGAGGACTTTAAAACAAAAGTGAACGAAAGCGCCTGGACACTCGCCGGTAAGGACAAAAATGGCAAAGATTTCACCGCAAAAATCGGCGCAAACAGCACGCTGACCTTCGCCGGCGACGACAACCTCGATGTCCTGACAAGTAAGGATGGAAAAGGCAATAGTAGCGTCGCGTTCACTCTCAAGCGCGATCTGAACCTCGACAGCGCCACCTTCGGCGATACGCGCATCGACAAAAAAGGTCTCAATCTGGGCGATCAGGTCACCCTCTACACCGAGGGCTTGAAGTTCTTCGATACCGCCTCTTCCAATGCCGACACCCCTTCGCCCTTGGTCACCTTGGACAGAAACGGACTATTAATCAACGGCGGCCCCAGTCTTACCAAGGGCGGCATCGACGCCGGCGGCAAAGCGATCACCAATGTCGCCGAGGGCGCCCTCGAAGAGGGGAGCAAGGAAGTGGCCACCGCCGGGCAAGTGTTCACCGTGCAAAAAAACTTGGAGGACTTGCAAATAAAAATGGCGGAAAAATTAAAAGAAACCACACAGAAAGAAATATTCAACACGCCTCAATTAGCAAGCGACGACAATATCAGAATTGACGAAAAAACGGATCCTGATTTAGTCAGTTTCTCTCTGAACCCCGATCTGAATCTCGACAGCGCCACCTTCGGCGATACGAGCATCGACAAAAAGGGCCTGAGAATGGGCAAGGAGGAAGTCATCCTCGACACCGAGGGCCTGAAGTTCTTCGGTGCCGCCTCTTCCAATGCCGACACCCTTTCGCCCTTGGTCACCTTGAACAGCAACGGACTGTTCATCAACGGCGGCCCCAGTCTCACCGCGAGCGGCATCGACGCCGGCGGCAAAGCGATCACCAATGTCGCCGAGGGCGCCCTCGAAGAGGGGAGCAAGGAAGCGGCCACCAGCGGGCAACTGTATACCTTGGACAAGAACCTCGACAAGAAAGCTGACAAAACTGACTTGTTAGCGACCAAAAAGGAAGTGGAGGACTTTAAAACAAAAGTGAACGAAAGCGCCTGGACACTCGCCGGCACAGATGCGGACGACAAACCGTTCACCGCAAAAATCGGCGCAAACAGCACGCTGACCTTCGCCGGCGACAAAAACCTCGAAGTGGTCACCGGTGAGGAAAAAGACGGCGGCACGGTCGCATTCGCTCTCAAGCGCGATCTGAACCTCGACAGCGCCACCTTCGGCAACACGGTCATCGACAAAAAAGGTCTCAATCTGGGCGATCAGGTCACCCTCGACACCGAGGGCCTGAAGTTCTTCGATGCTGCCTCTTCCAATGTCGGCACCCCTTCGCCCTTGGTCACCTTGGACAAAAACGGACTATTAATCAACGGCGGCCCCAGTCTTACCAAGGGCGGCATCGACGCCGGCGGCAAAGCAATCAAGCAGGTCGGAACAGGCGAACTGAAAGAGAACGGCGACAATGCCGCCACCACCGGGCAAGTGTATGCCTTGGACAAGAACCTCGACAAGAAAGCTGACAAAACTGACTTGTTAGCGACCAAAAAGGAAGTGGAGGACTTTAAAACAAAAGTGAAGGAAAGCGCCTGGACACTCGCCGGTAAGGACAAAAATGGCAAAGATTTCACCGCAAAAATCGGCGCAAACAGCACGCTGACCTTCGCCGGCGACAAAAACCTCGAAGTGGTCACCGGTGAGGAAAAAGACGGCGGCACGGTCGCATTCGCTCTCAAGCGCGATCTGAACCTCGACAGCGCCACCTTCGGCAATACGGTCATCGACAAAAAAGGTCTCAATCTGGGCGATCAGGTCACCCTCGACACCGAGGGCCTGAAGTTCTTCGATGCTGCCTCTTCCAATGTCGGCACCCCTTCGCCCTTGGTCACCTTGGACAAAAACGGACTATTAATCAACGGCGGCCCCAGTCTTACCAAGGGCGGCATCGACGCCGGCGGCAAAGCAATCACCCAGGTTGGAACAGGCGAACTGAAAGAGAACGGCGACAACGCCGCCACCACCGGGCAACTGTATACCTTGGACAAGAACCTCGACAAGAAAGCTGACAAAACTGACTTGTTAGCGACCAAAAAGGAAGTGGAGGACTTTAAAACAAAAGTGAACGAAAGCGCCTGGACACTCGCCGGTAAGGACAAAAATGGCAAAGATTTCACCGCAAAAATCGGCGCAAACAGCACGCTGACCTTCGCCGGCGACGACAACCTCGATGTCCTGACAAGTAAGGATGGAAAAGGCAATAGTAGCGTCGCGTTCACTCTCAAGCGCGATCTGAACCTCGACAGCGCCACCTTCGGCGATACGCGCATCGACAAAAAAGGTCTCAATCTGGGCGATCAGGTCACCCTCTACACCGAGGGCTTGAAGTTCTTCGATACCGCCTCTTCCAATGCCGACACCCCTTCGCCCTTGGTCACCTTGGACAGAAACGGACTATTAATCAACGGCGGCCCCAGTCTTACCAAGGGCGGCATCGACGCCGGCGGCAAAGCGATCACCAATGTCGCCGAGGGCGCCCTCGAAGAGGGGAGCAAGGAAGCGGCCACCAGCGGGCAACTGTATACCTTGGACAAGAACCTCGACAAGAAAGCTGACAAAACTGACTTGTTAGCGACCAAAAAGGAAGTGGAGGACTTTAAAACAAAAGTGAACGAAAGCGCCTGGACACTCGCCGGCACAGATGCGGACGACAAACCGTTCACCGCAAAAATCGGCGCAAACAGCACGCTGACCTTCGCCGGCGACAAAAACCTCGAAGTGGTCACCGGTGAGGAAAAAGACGGCGGCACGGTCGCATTCGCTCTCAAGCGCGATCTGAACCTCGACAGCGCCACCTTCGGCAACACGGTCATCGACAAAAAAGGTCTCAATCTGGGCGATCAGGTCACCCTCGACACCGAGGGCCTGAAGTTCTTCGATGCTGCCTCTTCCAATGTCGGCACCCCTTCGCCCTTGGTCACCTTGGACAAAAACGGACTATTAATCAACGGCGGCCCCAGTCTTACCAAGGGCGGCATCGACGCCGGCGGCAAAGCAATCAAGCAGGTCGGAACAGGCGAACTGAAAGAGAACGGCGACAACGCCGCCACCACCGGGCAACTGTATACCTTGGACAAGAACCTCGACAAGAAAGCTGACAAAACTGACTTGTTAGCGACCAAAAAGGAAGTGGAGGACTTTAAAACAAAAGTGAAGGAAAGCGCCTGGACACTCGCCGGTAAGGACAAAAATGGCAAAGATTTCACCGCAAAAATCGGCGCAAACAGCACGCTGACCTTCGCCGGCGACAAAAACCTCGAAGTGGTCACCGGTGAGGAAAAAGACGGCGGCACGGTCGCATTCGCTCTCAAGCGCGATCTGAACCTCGACAGCGCCACCTTCGGCAATACGGTCATCGACAAAAAAGGTCTCAATCTGGGCGATCAGGTCACCCTCGACACCGAGGGCCTGAAGTTCTTCGATGCTGCCTCTTCCAATGTCGGCACCCCTTCGCCCTTGGTCACCTTGGACAAAAACGGACTATTAATCAACGGCGGCCCCAGTCTTACCAAGGGCGGCATCGACGCCGGCGGCAAAGCAATCAAGCAGGTCGGAACAGGCGAACTGAAAGAGAACGGCGACAACGCCGCCACCACCGGGCAACTGTATACCTTGGACAAGAACCTCGACAAGAAAGCTGACAAAACTGACTTGTTAGCGACCAAAAAGGAAGTGGAGGACTTTAAAACAAAAGTGAACGAAAGCGCCTGGACACTCGCCGGTAAGGACAAAAATGGCAAAGATTTCACCGCAAAAATCGGCGCAAACAGCACGCTGACCTTCGCCGGCGACGACAACCTCGATGTCCTGACAAGTAAGGATGGAAAAGGCAATAGTAGCGTCGCGTTCACTCTCAAGCGCGATCTGAACCTCGACAGCGCCACCTTCGGCGATACGCGCATCGACAAAAAAGGTCTCAATCTGGGCGATCAGGTCACCCTCTACACCGAGGGCTTGAAGTTCTTCGATACCGCCTCTTCCAATGCCGACACCCCTTCGCCCTTGGTCACCTTGGACAGAAACGGACTATTAATCAACGGCGGCCCCAGTCTTACCAAGGGCGGCATCGACGCCGGCGGCAAAGCAATCACCCAGGTTGGAACAGGCGAACTGAAAGAGAACGGCGACAACGCCGCCACCACCGGGCAACTGTATACCTTGGACAAGAACCTCGACAAGAAAGCTGACAAAACTGACTTGTTAGCGACCAAAAAGGAAGTGGAGGACTTTAAAACAAAAGTGAACGAAAGCGCCTGGACACTCGCCGGTAAGGACAAAAATGGCAAAGATTTCACCGCAAAAATCGGCGCAAACAGCACGCTGACCTTCGCCGGCGACGACAACCTCGATGTCCTGACAAGTAAGGATGGAAAAGGCAATAGTAGCGTCGCGTTCACTCTCAAGCGCGATCTGAACCTCGACAGCGCCACCTTCGGCAACACGGTCATCGACAAAAAAGGTCTCAATCTGGGCGATCAGGTCACCCTCGACACCGAGGGCCTGAAGTTCTTCGATGCTGCCTCTTCCAATGTCGGCACCCCTTCGCCCTTGGTCACCTTGGACAAAAACGGACTATTAATCAACGGCGGCCCCAGTCTTACCAAGGGCGGCATCGACGCCGGCGGCAAAGCAATCAAGCAGGTCGGAACAGGCGAACTGAAAGAGAACGGCGACAACGCCGCCACCACCGGGCAACTGTATACCTTGGACAAGAACCTCGACAAGAAAGCTGACAAAACTGACTTGTTAGCGACCAAAAAGGAAGTGGAGGACTTTAAAACAAAAGTGAAGGAAAGCGCCTGGACACTCGCCGGTAAGGACAAAAATGGCAAAGATTTCACCGCAAAAATCGGCGCAAACAGCACGCTGACCTTCGCCGGCGACGACAACCTCGATGTCCTGACAAGTAAGGATGGAAAAGGCAATAGTAGCGTCGCGTTCACTCTCAAGCGCGATCTGAACCTCGACAGCGCCACCTTCGGCGATACGCGCATCGACAAAAAAGGTCTCAATCTGGGCGATCAGGTCACCCTCTACACCGAGGGCTTGAAGTTCTTCGATACCGCCTCTTCCAATGCCGACACCCCTTCGCCCTTGGTCACCTTGGACAGAAACGGACTGTTAATCAACGGCGGCCCCAGTCTTACCAAGGGCGGCATCGACGCCGGCGGCAAAGCGATCACCAATGTCGCCGAGGGCGCCCTCGAAGAGGGGAGCAAGGAAGTGGCCACCGCCGGGCAAGTGTTCACCGTGCAAAAAAACTTGGAGGACTTGCAAATAAAAATGGCGGAAAAATTAAAAGAAACCACACAGAAAAAAATATTCAACACGCCTCAATTAGCAAGCGACGACAATATCAGAATTGACGAAAAAACGGATCCTGATTTAGTCAGTTTCTCTCTGAACCCCGATCTGAATCTCGACAGCGCCACCTTCGGCGATACGAGCATCGACAAAAAGGGCCTGAGAATGGGCAAGGAGGAAGTCATCCTCGACACCGAGGGCCTGAAGTTCTTCGGTGCCGCCTCTTCCAATGCCGACACCCTTTCGCCCTTGGTCACCTTGAACAGCAACGGACTGTTCATCAACGGCGGCCCCAGTCTCACCGCGAGCGGCATCGACGCCGGCGACAAGGCAATCACCCAGGTTGGAACAGGCGAACTGAAAGAGAACGGCGACAATGCCGCCACCACCGGACAGTTGTTCAACGTAAATGAACGACTGAAAAATATCGAAGAAAATTTTTATGATGACTCAATAATACCTAAAGTAGCTAAATCCTATTCTGAAAAGAGTAAAACTGATCCTCCTCAGAAAAGTTTAGGATCTCCCAAACCCAGAGAAGAACACTTATCACTGGCAACGAGCGGTGATTCCTGGGATGGCAAAGGCAAGCGATTGAGCAATATCGGCGAAGGTAAGGTGGAAGAAAATTCGACCGACGTGGTCACTGGCGCTCAGTTATTTCACGTAAGAGAAGATCTGCAAGAAAAATTCGACAAGAACCTCAATACCATGGCCAAGCGCATCGACGATCTGGATACCCGCGCCCGCGCCGGTATCTCCTCGGCGCTCGCGAGCGCGGCCTTGCCGCAGGCGAATCTGGCGGGGGAGTCGGTGATTTCCGCGGCAACCGCCAACTATCGTGGTGAACAGGCGCTGTCGATCGGGGCCTCGACGGTCAGTCCCAACGGGAAATGGATCGTCAAGGGCACTGCCAATGTCAATCGCGAGGACGCGAGTGCGGCGCTCGGCATCGGGTATAGATTTTAAGCTCAGGCCTAATTGATTTCAAAAGAAAAAAGGAATTCAATATCCCTTAAACGGAGTGCCTCTTTCGAGGCCGCTTTCCGCGTTTTCTATTTGATGCGGTTCGCGATCAGCTCATCGACGACATGTGGATCGGCAAGGGTCGATATGTCACCTAGATTGGCGATTTCGTCGGCGGCGATTTTGCGCAGAATCCGGCGCATGATTTTTCCCGAACGGGTTTTCGGCAGCTCCGTCGCCCACTGGATGATATCGAGCCCGTAGATTGGTCCCAGTTCGCCGCGGACAAAGTGCACCAGTTCATTTTTCAGTGCTTCTGATGGATCAATGCCGTTCATCAGGGTGACGTAGGCATAGATCCCTTGTCCCTTGATTTCGTGCGGATAGCCAACGATAGCCGCTTCGGCGACCGCTGGATGGAGCACCAAAGCGCTTTCCACTTCGGCGGTGCCGATGCGGTGCCCGGAGACATTGAGCACGTCGTCCACCCTTCCGGTGATCCAATAGTAGCCGTCTTGATCGCGGCAGGCGCCGTCGCCGGTGAAATAATTGCCGGGGTAGTTGGAGAGATACGTCTGAATAAAACGTTCATGGTCGCCCCAGATGGTGCGCATCATTCCCGGCCAGTCTTTTTTGATCAACAGGATACCTTCGCAGGCACCTTCGAGTTCCGTGCCTTCCTGATTGACGATTGCCGGTGCGATGCCGAAAAACGGCTTGCTCGCCGAGCCGGGTTTGAGATCGGTAACGCCGGGCAGTGGGGTGATCATGTGACCGCCGGTCTCGGTCTGCCACCAGGTGTCGACGATGCAACACTTGTTGTTGCCGACGATATCGTGATACCAGTACCAGGCTTCCGGATTGATCGGTTCGCCGACGGTACCGAGTATGCGCAGACTGCTCCGGTCGGTCTTTTGCACCCAGTCATCCCCCTCGCGCATCAGGGCACGGATCGCCGTCGGCGCGGTATAGAAGAGGGTTACCTTGTGTTCGTCGATGACCTGCCAAAAGCGGCTTGGGTCGGGATAGTTGGGCACACCACCGAAAATCAGCGAGGTGGCCCCGTTGGCAAGCGGACCGTAGACGCAGTAGCTATGCCCGGTGATCCAACCGATGTCGGCGGTACACCAATACACATCGCCATCGTGGTAGTCGAAGGTGTATTTGAAGGTAGTCGTGACATAAAGCAAGTAACCGGCTGTCGTATGCAGTACGCCTTTCGGCTTACCGGTCGAGCCGGAGGTGTAGAGAATGAACAGCGGATCTTCCGCGTCCATCGGCTCGCAGGGACAATCCGCCGAAGCGTCGCGCATTTCTTCGTGATACCAGCAATCTCGGCCGCGTTGCCAGTAGATTTCTTCTTTGTTGACCTGCACGACAATCACCGCCGTCACGCAATCGACTTTTTTCAAAGCCTGATCGACATTGCGTTTGACATGGGTGAATTTCGCGCCGCGATAACCGGCGTCGGAGGTGACGACAATCTTGGCGTTCACATCGTTGATACGATCGGCGAGTGCTTCCGGGGAAAAACCGCCGAACACCACGGAGTGGACAGCGCCGATTCGCGCGCAGGCGAGCATCGCGACAGCGGCTTCCTCGATCATCGGAAGATAGAGCACCACGCGATCGCCTTTTTGTACGCCCTTGCTTTTCAATACGTTGGCGAATTTACAGACTTGTGTGTGCAGTTCCCGATAGCTGACGCGGTAGGATTTGCCCGTCTCGTTGTGCTCGAAAATAAAGGCGCTGTGACGTCCGTGCTCTTCCAGATGGCGATCGACGCAGTTATAACAGACGTTCAACTCGGCGCCTTCGAACCAGCGGATTTTGCCTGTCATGAAATCGCTGTTGTGGACGCTGTCCCATTTTTTGTAGAAAGAAAGCAGTTCGCTTGCCTTTTCCGCCCAGAAACGATCGGGATCGGCAATCGATTTTGCATAATCGGCGTCGTAAGCGGCGCTGTCGATCCATGCCGCTTCGCTTACGCTGCGCGCAACGGGATATAAAGATTTTTGTTCGCTCATGTCCTCTCCTGCTGGATATTTTTTTGCTCACCATGACGGTGGTATAATATGCCTGCTTAGTTTAAGCACAAATCCCGTGATTCGCAAATCATTGCCAAGCCCCAGTATGCCCGCTCTCGTCAACGCGCTTACTCGCATCCCCGGCAGCGGCACGGCCGCCTATTCACCTGCCGAGGCGTCTGCGAGAGAGACGCGTTTTCAAGGGGAATAGCAGCCACCTGCCAGCGTCTTGTCGCCGCGGCGAGAATCTGCGCCGGACTGTCCGTTACGCGCAAACCGTCGGTGGCTTGGCCGAGGAAGGTCAGAGCGGCGATGAGATTGGCGGACGCCGCGTCGTCGTCGAGTGCCGGCGCCTGATTGTGTTTGCTCAGTTTGCGCTTTTCTGCGGTCATTACCAAAGGCAGGTGCAGATAATCGAGGGTGGGGAAATTCAGCCATCGTTGCAAAACGATCTGGATCGGCGTGGCGGCAAGCAAATCGGCGCCGCGGACGACGTGGGTGATGCGTTGCCGGGCATCGTCGATCACGACGGCCAGTGCGTAGGCGATGTCCCTATCCCTGCGGCGTACGATGGGATCGCCGATTTCGCTCGCCAGTGGGTAGCGGCAGGCGCCGCGCAGGCGATCGTGAAAGCGGATCTCTTCATTAGGCAGGCGTAGACGAACGGCGTATTTGGCTCTCAAGGGAGTGGTCGTTGGGAAGGGGCGATGACGGCAATGGCCGGGATAGATCGCGCCCAGCGCACCGATGCGGGCATCGCGCTGCCAGGTTTTACGGCTACAGTTACACGGATAAAGGCGGGCGTGTAAGCGTTGCAGCGCCTGTTCATAATCGCCGAGGTATTGGCGCTGGCGGTGTACGGGTGTATCGGAAAACAAGCCGTGCGCTTTCAGCGCTGTGCAGGATCGCATCGGCATGGCCGGCGCGGCTACGCGCGCTGTCCACGTCCTCGAGACGAATCAGCCACACGCCCTGGTTTGCCTTGGCGTCGAGATAGCTGCCGAGGGCGCTGACGAGTGAGCCGAAATGCAGCGTTCCGCTCGGTGTCGGAGCGAATCGACCGCGGTAAGGCGATGATTCGCGAGGTTCGGCGGATACGTTCATCGGAAAAGAGAAAATAAAACTTGATTATATCGGATTTTTCGGGTAGAAAAGTATCTAGGCAAATTAGGCCTGTCAACAAGTCATTATCTTTTCCAAAGGAGGAAAACGATTATGGGTAAACTATTTCGAACTTCTCTGCTCTCGCTTTCCGCGGCGATCGCCGTCGCCGCGATAGCGGAAAATAAATCCTTCGTCACCATCGGTACCGGCGGTCAGACCGGTGTCTATTACGCGGTCGGTCAGTCCGTGTGCAAACTGGTCAACCGCGATACAGCCAAAACCGGTATCAAGTGTAACGCTCCGTCGACCGGCGGCTCGATCGACAACTTGAATGCGCTTGCCGCTGGCGAACGGCAGATGGGGGTGATACAATCCGATACGGAATATGATTTCTACAATGGCAAAGGACACTTCGAGGGCAAAGCGAACAAAAAACTGCGTGTGGTTTTCGGTATTCATCCGGAAATTTTCACCATCGCGGCGCGCGACGATTCCGGTATCCGGACTTTCAGCGATCTGAAAGGCAAACGTGTCAACATCGGCAACCCGGGCTCCGGAACACGGGTGATGTTCGAAGTTCTGCTCGAGGCCAAGGGCTGGACGAAAGACGATTTCGCCGTGGCGAGCGAATTGAAACCGGCCGAAATGGCTTCCAACCTGTGTGACAACAACCTCGACGCCATCGCCTTCACCGGCGGTCATCCGGCCGGCTTGTTCAAGGAAGCGGCCACTTCGTGCAATTCCCATCTGGTCAGCGTCGATCCCGAACTGATCGAGAAAGTCGTCGCCGAATCTCCCTACTATGCGTCGGCCACGGTTCCTGGCGGTATGTACAAAGGCACGCCGGACGATGTCCACAGCGTCGGCGTCATCGCAACGCTGGTGACTTCTTCCGATGTGCCTGAAGCGTCGGTCTACGAAGTGACCAAGGCGGTGTTCGACAACTTCGAGCGATTCAAAAAACTGCACCCGGCATTCGCCAAACTGAAACCGCAACACATGATCAAGGATGGAATATCCGTACCGCTCGCCGATGGCGCGGTAAAATACTACAAGGAAAAAGGCTGGCTGAAATAATGGTGCGTTTTGTCCGGGCGGTGCCGCCCGGACAGGAGTTTGCGGATGCTCGTGGGTGTGCAAACGCGTGCTGAAAAACGCGGGAACAAAAACAACAAGGGAGAACGCATGGCTGAAGAGATGCGCAGCGACGCCTCGTTACGGGAACTGGTCGCCGAAAACGATACCGGCGGACGCTCGCCGCACGGCAGCGGCAGATATGTCATCGTTGTCACGGCGATTCTCTGGTCACTTTTTCAGATCTACTATGCCTCACCGCTGCCGTTCTGGCTTCAGGGCGTTTTCCACGATCTCGGCTTGAAATCGCTCAACGTCGTTGTCGACGATACGCGCGCGCGTTCCATCCATCTCGCTTTCGCTATCTTTCTCGCCTACCTTTCCTATCCGGCGTTAAAGGGTTCCCCGCGTCATACGATTCCGTCAGGTGACTGGATACTCGCTATCGTCGGCGCCCTTCTCGCCGCCTACGGTCTGTTTTTTTACGACGCGCTCGTCACCCGTATCGGCGCGCCGATCACCCAGGATATCCTTGCCGGCTGTGTCGGCCTGCTCATTCTCCTCGAGGCGTGCCGGCGCAGTATCGGCTTGCCGCTCGCGATCATCGCCTCGCTCTTCCTGATCTATAACATCTTCGGGCGGTTCTTTCCCATCGATTGGATCATCTCCCACAACAGCGGCTCGCTCAACCAGATCATCAATCAACAGTGGATCACCACGGAAGGCGTGTTCGGCGTTCCTTTGGGTGCTTCGACAAAATACGTTTTCCTGTTCGTCCTTTTCGGCGCCTTGCTCGACAAGGCCGGCGCCGGCAATTATTTCATCAAAACCGCGTTCGCTTATCTCGGACATTTTCGCGGCGGGCCGGCGAAGGCGGCGGTGGTGTCCTCCGGGCTGACCGGTCTGATTTCCGGCTCCTCGATCGCCAATGTGGTCACCACGGGAACGTTTACCATTCCAATGATGAAAAAGGTCGGCTTTTCCAAGGAAAAGGCGGGCGCGGTGGAGGTCGCCTCCTCGGTGAACGGACAGATCATGCCGCCGGTGATGGGCGCGGCCGCCTTCCTGATGATCGAATACGTCAACATGCCCTATAACGAACTGATCATTCACGCTTTTCTGCCAGCGGTAATTTCCTATATCGCCCTCGTCTATATCGTCCATCTGGAGGCCTTGAAAGAGAACTTGCAGGGTCTTCCGCGCAGCGATCCCCCGAACCCGATGATACTCATCCTGCTACGTGCGCTCGGCGCGTTCATCACCTTTTTCCTGCTCTATTTCGCGGTCAAATACGGCCTCGGCTGGATCAAGCAAGTGGCGCCCGAGGCGGCATTCGCGATCGTCTGCGCCTTTCTTTTCGTCGCCTATATCGGGCTTCTTTATCGCGTCTCCCGCTTTCCCGATCTAAAAATCGATGATTCGGGTGGGAAGATAGAAAAGCTGCCCTCGGCCAAACCGACGCTCAATTCCGGGCTCCATTTCCTCCTACCGATGGCGATTCTGATCTGGGCGTTGATGGTCGAACGTCTCTCCCCCGGGCTTTCCGCGTTCTGGGGGACGATGAGCCTGATTTTCATTCAACTCACCCAGCGTCCCTTCCTTTCGCTGATGCGCCAGAGCGGACACTTCTTGCGCGGTTTTCAAGAAGGGGGCGTCGATTTGCTCCTAGGCCTTGAAGCGGGGGCGCGCAACATGGTCGGAATCGCTATCGCGACCGCGACCGCAGGCATTATCGTCGGAGTGGTCGCGTTGACCGGTTTCGGCACCCAGCTCTCGAATATCGTCGAAGCCGCTTCGATGGGCAATCTCGTGCTGATGCTCTTCATGGTCGCAGTGTTCAGTCTGATTCTCGGCATGGGGCTGCCGACCACGGCGAACTATATCGTCGTTTCCTCACTGATGGCGGTGGTCATCGTCGAGGTCGGGCGTCAGAACGGCCTTGTTGTGCCCCTTATCGCCGTTCATCTGTTCGTTTTTTATTTCGGCATCATGGCAGATGTGACGCCCCCTGTGGGCCTTGCTTCTTTCGCCGCGGCGGCGGTTTCCGGCGGCGATCCGATCAGGACGGGTCTCGTTGCCTTCTTTTACAGTCTGCGCACCGCGATGTTGCCGTTTCTTTTCATTTTCAACACCGATCTCTTGCTGATCGATGTCGGTTTTCTCCATGGCGTGTGCATATTCCTGGTCTCGACCTGTGCCATGCTCGCCTTCACCGCGGCGACGATGGGTTATTTCTTCGCCAGGAACAAATGGTGGGAGACGATTCTTCTGCTCCTTGCGACGGCGATCCTTTTCCGCCCGGGCTATTTCATGGATCGCTTCTCGCCGAGTCAGGATCAGGTCGCGCCGCGGCAGTTGAGCGCGGCCGTCGCCAGGGCAGAGGTCGGCGATCCGCTCACCTTGCATGTCAGCGGTATCGATCCCTACGGCAAGCCGGTTACATTCTACGCCAAGGTTGCGGTCGCCGTCGGCGACAGCGGGGAAGAACGCTTGCAGAAAATGGGACTTACGATTGTCGATTCCGGCGCCCGGCGGGAGAATAAGGGCAAAGAGGGGGAGAAAGTCGTGATCAATGATGTCGCCTTCGATTCCGCCGCCGCGCAAGCCGGACTCGACTGGGAACAGGTTATATTGGACGCGCAACTGCCAAGACATGGCAGCCTGTCCAAATACATTATGTACCTTCCGGGAATCCTGTTGCTCGTGTTACTGGCGCTGTGGCAGCGGCGCCGGGTGGCGGCGAAAGCGCATTTGATTACTTAAGGAGAAGACGATGTTCGAGAAAATCCTGATCGCCGTCGATCTCAACGATCCCGAGCAGGCGGATAAGGCGGTCGCCGCGGCAAAAGAACTGCACAAAGACAAAACCGCTTATCTTCTGGTGACGGTCATCCCTCCACTCGCCGGAGGCAGCATGATCGCCTCCTTTCTGCCGAAAAACTATGACACCATGGTGCTCGAAGAATTGTTGCAGGCGCTCGAAGCGTATGCGGCAAAGCAATTTTCCACGGGGGAGAACGTGGTCTGTCGCGTAGTGCGCGGCTCCGTATACGAGGAAATCAATCGTATCGCCGCTGAGAGCGCCTGCGATAGTATCGTTCTCTGCGCGGCGAAATCCCGCGCCCATGGATTGGGGCCGAACGCGGCGCGGGTAGTGCGCTATAGCGGGAAATCCGTGTTTATCGTGCGCCGATGATTTTTGTATCTCCTCTCGAGTTGGGATAAAGTAGAGAGGATTTGCCAATCGAGTCAGTTTGGCAATGGGTTTTTATTACACGCTTGATAGGAGACTCTTGCTCATGATGAAACGAAAAATTTCCGCTATTATGGTCGCTACCGCGATTGCCGGACTGGCTTCCGCACAAGATGCCGAGCATGCGGATGCGAAAAAGGATTTCGCGGTTGACAGTGCGCAGGCTATGCCGGTTCCGCAAGCCAAGGCAGGCCTTTGCCAAGCGCTCGTCGTGGTACCGGCGAAATTCACCCCGCGCACCGAACAGGTGGTCATCAAGGAGGCGACAAACAGCAAAGAAATTCGCCCCGCTGAGTATGAATGGGTAGAAGAACAGATCATGATCCGCCCGGCAGGGGAAGAGTTGAAAGTGATTCCGGCGACCTACAAAACGGTGGAAAAGGAAATTGCCGTCGAGCCGGATACAGTGGAAAAAACGGTGATCGCTCCGAAATATGGCCAGGTGATCGACGAAATCGTCGCTAAGCCGGCGTACATGGCAGCGCAGAGCCTAGGGCCGGCGCGGATGTTTCGATCCGTTGGCGAGGCGCTGCGCTTGGTGGAAGTGCCTGCGGAAAAAGAAAGTATCAAGAAACGCGTCGTCCAGGAACCGGTCGGTGTAAAAAGCAAACCGGTCGAAGCGAAGTATATAACAATCAAAACGCAGGTTGTCGATCAGCTGGCACGCATTGAAAAAGTGCCGTTTCCCGCGCAATATAAGACCGTCAAAGTGAAAAAACTGGTCAAGGAAGCACAGGAAATCGATAAGGAAATTCCGGCCGAATACGCGCAAGTGAAAGTCTTCGACAAGCTCTCCGACGCGCAGATGCGCTGGGAAGAGGTGCTTTGCTCGAGCAAGGTCAATCGCACTACCATCAAGGCCGTACAAAACGCGTTGAACAAAGCCGGATACAGATCCGGTGCGGTAGACGGAACATTGGGACCGAATACGATCAGCGCGCTGACAAAATACCAAAAGGATCACACCTTGGCCACGGGGGGGGTCACCATGGAAACACTCGAGTCTTTGGGAATTTCCCGATAAGCGACTTCAACCCGGAAAAGGAAGGCGGCATGCCTTCCTTTTTTATTGATGAAGTATCAACTGATTGCCCAGGATGGCGCGGCGCGGCGCGGCAAAATCGTTTTTTCCGACGGACGGGTAGTCAATACGCCGGTTTTCATGCCGGTCGGCACGCTCGCCACGGTAAAAGGCATTTCCCCTGAAGAATTACATGGCCTGGGTGTGGAAATCGTGCTGGCGAATACGTTTCATCTAATGTTGCGTCCGGGTGAAGAAATCATAAAAGAGCACGGCGGACTGCACGAATTCATGCACTGGAAGAAACCGATTCTCACCGATTCCGGTGGTTTTCAGGTTTTTTCGCTGACGAAAATCCGCAAGATCAGCGAGGAAGGCGTGACTTTCCGTTCGCCGATCGATGGGCGCAGCGTTTTTTTGTCCTCCGAACGTTCGATGCAGGTTCAGCGCGCCTTGAACAGCGATATCGTCATGCAATTCGACGAGTGCACGCCTTACCCGGCGACCTATCGTCAGGCCGCCGACTCCATGCGTCTTTCCCTGCGTTGGGCCAAACGATCGCAAGCTGCTCATGAAGGCAATCCCAACGCTTTGTTCGGGATCGTCCAGGGCGGCGTGTACGAAGCGCTCCGGCGCGAATCGGTCGCTGAACTGGCGGCGCTTGATCTGCCCGGCTACGCGATCGGGGGGCTCGCCGTCGGCGAGCGCAAGGAAGCGCGCGAAGCAATGCTCGATTGCACCTTGCCCTTGATGCCGCCGGAAAAGCCGCGTTATCTGATGGGGGTGGGTAAACCCGCCGATTTGGTCGAGGGCGTACGCCGCGGGGTGGACATGTTCGACTGCGTGATGCCGTCGCGCAATGCGCGCAATGCCTACCTGTTCACCCAACATGGCATCCTGAAACTGCGCAATTCACGCTATAAGCGCGATTTGCGCCCGATCGCAGCGGATTGCGCCTGCCCGACTTGCCGCCATTATTCGCGCGCCTATCTGCATCATCTCGACAAGTGCAACGAAATGCTCGGCGCGCGCTTGAACACAGTTCACAATCTCTATTATTACCTGAATTTGCTTGAACAAATGCGTGCCGCCATCGCCTCCGGCACTTTTCAACGCTTCACCCGCAATTTCTATGCCGATCAGGCGCAGGGGCTAGAATAGGCTGACGGGCGTTACCGGTTTGCGCTATAATTTCTCTTTTGCATCGAGTATGGGAGAGAACCATGTTTTTCATCGAGCAGGCGCATGCTCAGGCCACCGGTGGCGCTCCTCAGGGCGGCGCCATGGTGCAGTTGGCGGTCATGATCGGCATTGTCCTGCTGATGTGGTTTTTGGTTTTCCGTCCGCAGCAGAAGCGCGCCAAGGAGCACCGTAACATGGTCGCCGCGCTCAAAAAAGGCGACGAAGTGATCACTAGCGGCGGCCTCATGGGTCGGGTCATCGCGCTTGATGAGCAAGCGATCAATCTAGAGATCGCCAAGGGAACGGTGGTGCGTTTTCAGCGTCATGTTGTCTCGCAAATATTACCTAAAGGCAGTTTGAAAGGCGCGCTTGTCGCTACGGATAAAGTAGCCACCGAAGCGGCCAAACAAGGCGACAGTTGACCGCTTTTCCTCGCTTGACTGTGTGAGAGACTTTTCCCGATCGCCGAGGATAACACCATGTCCAATTCCTTTTCCGGCTGGAAATATGCCCTGATTGCCGTCGTTGTCGCTTTGGGATTCGTATTCGCCCTTCCCAACTGGTTCGGCAAGAGCGCGGCAGTTGAAATCCGCTTCGACGCGGGCGGTGGCGCTCGGCAATCCGCGGCCGCCGTTGCCTCGATGCTGGCGCAAAACCATATCGCCCACATGCGGATTGTCACCGTAGCGAGCGGTATCGATATCCTCTTCCCCGATACGGATGCGCAAATTCAGGCGCGCGATCTCCTTGCCCGTGCTTATCCGCAGGCGAAAGTCGCGGTCAATTTGCTGGCCAATACCCCCCCCTGGATGCAAAAGGCGGGATTGAATCCGATGAATCTGGGGCTCGATTTGCGCGGCGGCGTCTCGTTTCTCCTCCAGGTGGACAGCAAGGAACTGCTGGCGCGTAAATCGGCCGAGTTGATCGATCTGGTCGACACTGCCCTGAAAAAGAAAGGGTTGGCGATCGTTGCAAGTGAAACGGCGGATAATGGCGGGGCGCGATTTTTATTCGCCGAAAACGCGCAGCGTCGACAGGCGCTCGACGCGCTTTATACGCTACTGCCGAAGGGGGTGCAGCAAGTCAGTGAGGATCGCGACGGAAAATTCGCGATTCACCTGTTCTATCTCGAACAAGCGCTGAACGATGCCAAGCGGCGCGCGGCGGACCAGAACCGCATGCGCATGGCAAGCCGGGTAAACAGCCTTGGCATTGCCGAGCCTTCTGTGCAGGTGGTGGGCAATGACCGTATTCTCGTTCAGTTACCAGGGATTCAGGATGTCGCCAAGGCCAAGGAAATTTTGGGATCCACCGCGACGCTGGAATTTTATCTCGTCGATGAAAAAGCCAGCCTGGCCGAGATCGCAAGGGCAGCCGAGCAGCATCGCGCCCCGTTCGGTGACAAACTGGGCCATTTCGAAAATGGCCAGGCGATTCTTTTGAAACGCCGTGTCGTGATGAGCGGTGAGCATATCGTCGACGCCAGCGCCGCCTATGGGCAGCAAAGCGGTCAACCGCAGGTCAACGTAGCGCTCGATTCCGCCGGCGGGGCGCAGATGTCGCAGATCACCCGGGAAAATATCGGTAAACGGATGGCGACGATGTATGTCGAATATCTGCCGCTAAGCAAAGAAGACGCCAGCGGAAAAACCGTGACGGAGGTAGAGAAAAAGGAAGTGGTCGTCAACGCGGCGACGATTCAGGGGCAGTTTTCCAGCCATTTTCAGATTACCGGCGTCGCCCCGTTCGATCGCGCCCAGAAACTGGCGGCGACCCTGCGTGCCGGTTCGCTGGTCGCTCCAGTCTATATTATCGAGGAACGCACCATCGGGCCGAGCGCCGGGCAAAAAAATATCGACCAGGGAATCAACGCGGCCATTCTCGGCCTGCTTCTCGTTACCCTGTTCATGTTGCTTTACTACCGCAGGCTCGGGGTGTTTTCGATCATCGCGCTGGCCGTCAATTTGGTGCTGCTCGTCGCGCTGATGTCTTTTCTCGGCGCGACCTTGACCTTGCCCGGGATCGCCGGCATCGTTCTGACCCTCGGGATGGCGGTCGACGCCAACGTCCTCATCTACGAGAGAATTCGCGAAGAGCGCGAGGAAGCGCGTTTGGCGGCTCGTGAAGCGGTCGGAATGGGCTTTGACGGGGCGCTTTCGACGATTCTCGACGCCAATATCACCACCTTGATCGTCGCCATCATGCTATTCAGCTTCGGCGCGGGGCCGATCAAGGGTTTCGCGGTCACCCTCTCGGTGGGTATTTTAACTTCCATGTTCTCGGCGATTTTCGTGACGCGGGCGCTGGTGGAATTTTTCCTGCTGCGCGCCGCGCAGCCCAAATTGGGATTGTGAGGCCGCCATGAGAATCCAGATTCCTCGTCTCCCCTACATGCGTTACAGCCGCGCCGGGCTGATTTTTTCCGCTTTGCTGACCGCGGCCTGCCTCCTGCTGATCGTCTTACGCGGCTTCAATTACGGAATTGAATTTACCGGTGGCGCGACGATTGAATTGCGCTATCCGCAGGCGGTCGCCATTTCCGAGGTGCGCGCGGAAGTCGCCGCCATCCATCCACAGGCGAGCGTCATCCAGTACGGCTCCGCCCGTGACGTGCAGATCCGTTTCACAGAGGAAAAAGGGATGAGCAGCGACATGCTGATGCAGCGCATCGTCAGCGCTATGCAGCGCGCGCATCCAGGGGTCATTCTGATGGGTCAGTCCAAGATCGGCGGCCAATATCAATCCGAGTTGGTGGAAAAAGGCGTTGTCGCGTTGCTCTTGTCGTGTGCCGGAATGATGATCTATCTGGCGGTGCGCTTCGAATGGAAATTCGCCCTTGGCGCGGTGCTCGCACAGTTGCATGACGTGATCATCACGGCGGCTCTGTTTTCCCTGATGCAGTGGCGCTTCGATCTCAATGTCCTGGCCGCGTTGCTCGCCGTAATCGGGTATTCGGTCAACGATACGGTCGTTGTCTTCGACCGCATCCGCGAAAATTTCCGCAAGATGGTGACCACCGCGCCGCAGGCGTTGATCGACCACGCGATCAACCAGACGATGGCGCGGACACTGGTGACCAGCTTGACGACAATGCTCGCGGTGCTGGCGTTGCTGAGCTTCGGCGGAGAAACCCTGTTCGGCTTTTCCGTGGCGATGCTCATCGGCATTCTCTTCGGCACCTATTCCTCGATTTTTGTCGCCAGTGCCTTGACTTTCCGCATGGGCATCAGGCACGAGGATCTGCTCCCGAAAGCCAGGGAACAGGTCGACGATTTACCGTGAAGCCATTTCCTTACGCCGATATTGTCGTTTTTCCGTGTTTTGGCGCTGCCTCACCCGTGGTGCCGTTATCGATGCGGGATTTTCCCTGACGGTGGCGGATCATCGTTGTCCGGCGTAATCCATTGGCGAGACGCGTGTTCCCCGTATTTGGTCACGAGACAAGCGCGCGATCGCTCATTTGACGGCAAGTGCTGTTCATTCTCAGGGTAGCAGAAAGCCACCCTCACGGCAGGAAAGCGGATTTTATCGCTGATCCGCGTTTGCATGGATGCGGGAGATGGGCGGTAAGGCCGCCACGACAGAGGGCGCTCCCCACCATCGCAGCGACGCTTTCGGATGCCTAGGCTGACGAGAACGGCGATGCCTTTTCGAGCAAGCACGGACGTTCTGTTCTTCTATTCCGGCTTTTCGCCGAAGCGTTCACGGTTGACCGAAATTTTTGCCCGGCTCCGCAGCCACCTGGCAAAACCTTGTTCAGTTTCGATGTTTCGGCGGATGGATAACTGCGCGACGAGATCACGGCGGATATTCTCCGCGATGACGGGCGTTTCCCCCGCTACGATATGCTTGATTTCGCTGATGACGATATTACCGTCGCTATCCTCGTTTTGGGCGACGCGCTGATTCTGGGCAAGCAGCGTCATGGTCAGGGCGGGGGACGGTTCATTGGACGCGTTGAAACGCCCCAGGTTTTTGTATTCCTCGATTTTACCATCGTTGGCGGCGAGCAGCGTTTCTATCGCTTGCCCCTTATTCATGGCCGCGACGATTTCAGTCGCGGCTTTTTCCAATTCGGCTTTGGCGGTGACCTGACGATAATCTTTTTCCACTTGTTGCGCGACGCGCTCGTAGGGAAGTCGTTGCGCGGTGATCCGTTGGTCGATCTGATAGAAAACGCTGCGATTGTCATCCAGTTCGAGCGGTTCGGCAATGGTATCTTCGCTAACCGCGTTTTTCCCGAACAGCGCCCGGCGGATTTTTTCCTCGTCAAGCCACTCCGGTTCATGCGTTGTGGCGGTGATTTCGGAGAGCGTGTGAACTTGCGTGTCGGTAAGTTTGGCGATTTCTTCGAGGGTACCGTCGTCGCTCGCTTTGTCGAATGCCTCGTTGGCAAGGCGGTGATAAGCCTCCTTACTTTTTCGCTCGCCAATCCGCCTGCGTAGTTCGCTGGTATCGGGCGTTTTCTCCGCTTCGATGGCGCCTAGTGAAACGAGCATCGGACCGTAATCGGTGTCGAACAGAGCGGAGGTATCACCGGCCTTTTGCAGGGCGAACAATTGTCGATCGACTTCCGCGCTCGGCCCTTCTCCATTTTTGTGCGCTTCGATCTTGTCCGCTTCCCCTTCTATCTCCCCCTGCGCGATGGTAAGGTAGATGTCGTCGAAGGTTTGCTCTCCCTTGCGGATTTTCGTTTCCGCCGTGTTCGCCGAGGCGGGGTCGGCAAAAAGCACGTAACGCCCATCGCGTCTTTCCGCCTTGGAAATGGCGTCTTTTTCCGCCGCGATTTCCGCGTCGGTGACCGATTGCAGAGGAACGAGCGAGGCGGAATCGAGAATCACGTATCGCAATGAGACCTTCTCCGCGCTCATGTAATCAGCCTTGTGCGCATCGTAAAACGCGTTCAGATCGTTTTCGGTGACAGTGACCTTTTTCGCTTTTTCTGCGAGCGGCAGGGTGATGACGCTCATGTCGCGTTTTTCCGCGAGCAGAGAAAGGAGAAGTGACAATTCGGCACGGCTCGTGATCGTCGCGCTGTCGAGTAGTCGGTAATATTCTTGTACCGCGAGTGTATCACCCAGGCTAGCTTCGTAGTCCCGCGCGGAAATAGTGTTTTGTCGCAGCCATTTCTCGTAGGTTTCGTTATCACCGAAGCGCGCTTTGACTTCTTCGTAGAGCGCCTGATCGGATAGCTGATATCCACTGGCGAGGGCATGCTGTCTAAGCAGTGTCTCGTCGATCAGGCGAGCGAGCGCCATCTCCTGTAATTGTTCTCTTGGCAGGGTGGTAAATTGTTGTTGCACTGCGGAGAACACGCGATTGAATCGCGGGGTCGGAATATCTTCCCCGTTGATGGCTGCGATATTGCGGCTATTGCCCTGACGATTGAGCACGGGGACGCCGATAAATACCATACCAAGCCCCGCGACGGCGATGAGCAGATAGGTAAAGACGCTTCCTTTCCTTGTCGATTTTTCTTCGGCCATATATATTGCTAACGGTGTTGTAAACTGTCGATTGTATGGCAGGTGTGGCCTCCGGGCAAGCCGAAGCGGCGGCGATTTTTGTTCGCAACAAGCACCGTGACGATCGTAGCAAGGGAAAATACCGACAAGCGCGAGGCGTGCTTCATGGGCGCTGGGAGTTGAACGCAGGGGGGAGCGCTGTGGACTCGGCCACTTCCGGCGCCGATTTCAGGAAAACCCGGCGGCGTGCCGCCGCGAGTGGAGACGGTAAACGGGGAACGGCCATTTTATCCTGAAGACGATTTCGATCCGCTCGCGCAGATTGTCGATGACGAATGCGGGTTTGCCTGGACGGGGTCGATGGCGATTCGTCGCAGGCAGGGCACGGCGAGGATTCAGGGACGGATGATGGTGCCGACGTTTTCCCCGCGCCGCGCGGCGAGCAGTACGCTTGTTTCGCTGCCGCCGATGATCCGACAGCGCGGTACGCCGAGACGCAGCGCGGTGAGCGCGCAGTCGACCTTGGGAATCATGCCGTCGCTGATCGTGCCGGCGGCGATCATCGCGGCGATTTCCTGTGCGTTCGTCGTCTCCAGGCGATTTTCGCCGGCATCGAGCAGGCCATCGACATCGGTCAGGAACAGGCATTCGTCGGCACGCACGGCGGCGGCGATGTGGGCGGCGGCGTAGTCGGCGTTGATGTTGAGCGCGCCGGAATAGTCCCTCGCGCAGGCAAGCGGAGCAATCACCGGGAGGAAGCCGCGCGCGAGCAAGGCGAGCACGAGTGCGGGTTGCGTTGTCGTGATGGTGCCGACTGCACCGAGTGCCGGATTGGCCTGCGCGAGGAGCAGTCTTCCGTCTTCGCCACTGATGCCGGCAGCGTTCACCCCGGCTTTTTGCAACGCACGGACAAGCGCCTTGTTGACGTACGCGCACAGTGCCATTTCCACAATGGCGAGCGCGTCGCGGTCGGTGTAGCGTTGGCCGTCGACGAAACGGCTGGTGATGCCGACGCGCCCGAGCCAGTGGGAGATCTGCGGACCGCCACCGTGAACGATGATAACGGCGTCGCCGTTTTCGACAAGGGCGGCGATCGTTGCGCCGAATTTGGCGAGTGACTCTGGGTCGGCGATGGCGTTGCCCCCGTATTTGATGACGATCTGCGGTTTTTCCATCAGTCCGATCCGCTGTGTCCGAAGCCGCCCGCGCCGCGTTCGCTTGCCGTGAAGCACGCCACTTCCATGAAAGCGGCGTGCGCGACCGGTAAAAACAGCAACTGCGCGATGCGTTCCCCTAGGGAAACGGCATAGGAGGTCGCGCCGCGGTTCCAGCAGGAAATTTTCAATTCCCCCTGATAATCGCTGTCGATCAGTCCGATGAGGTTGCCGAGGACGAGGCCATGCTTGTGGCCGAGACCGGAGCGCGGCAGAATGACGCCGCAATAGCCGGGATCGGCGATATGAATGGCAAGGCCGGTGCCGAGCAATTTTGTCTCTTGCGGCGCGAGCGTCAGTGTCTTTTCGGGGAACACCGCGCGCAGGTCGAGCGCGGCGCTGCCGGGGGTGGCGTAGGCGGGCAGGGGAATGCTTTTCCCGAGGCGCGGATCAAGGATGCGGTAGTCAATGGGAAGCATCGCTCGCCTTCAGCAAAACGAGGATACGGGCGAGGATCTTTTCCGCCAATGCGCTTTTGGATTGGCGCGGCAAGGGCGTCTCTTGGTGATCGTCGATCAAAATGGCGGCGTTGTCCGCATTGCCGAACGCGTTGTCGCTGACATCGTTGGCGACAATCAGATCAAGCTTTTTCTTTTCGCGTTTTCGCCGCGCGTAGTCGAGCAGGGTTTCGGTTTCCGCGGCGAAACCGACGGTCAACGGGCGTTGCGCGTCGGGCAGTGCCGCGACGCTGGCGACGATATCGGGATTTTCGACCAGGGTCAGGGTCAGGGGGCCGTGGAACACTTTTTTGTGTTTTTGCGCGACGGAATTGGCGACGTGGTAGTCACTGACAGCCGCCACCGCGATGAAAACGTCACTGCGCGGCGCCTCTTCCATGGCGGCTTGATACATTTCCCTGGCGCTTTTGACGGCAAGGAGACGGCAGCCGACGGGGGGAGGCAACGCGGTTGGACCGCTGATCAGGGTGACTTTTGCGCCGCGCCGTCGTGCCGCGGCGGCCAGGGCATAGCCCATCTTGCCGGAACTGTAATTGGACAGATAACGTACCGGATCGATGGCTTCATGCGTCGGGCCGGCGGTCAAGGTAAGACGGACGCCGCACCAG
This sequence comes from Cardiobacteriaceae bacterium, assembly GCA_965277745.1. Taxonomy (GTDB): domain Bacteria; phylum Pseudomonadota; class Gammaproteobacteria; order Cardiobacteriales; family Cardiobacteriaceae. Next base: position 1,041,319 of record OZ255837.1, on the reverse strand, counting down.
TTTTCCTCTTGCAGGTCGGCGAGCGCGGCAATGATTTCTTCCACTTCGGGCATGCGTCCGGGGCCGATTTCCCCACAGGCATGCCGTCCGTCTCCCACCGGCAGGATCGTGTGCCGTTCCCGTTCGCCGAGCAGTCGGATATTGTGCCGTGTCGCGGGATGCTGCCACATCAGAGTGTTCATCGCCGGCGCGATCACGGTTTGCGAGGCGCTCGCAAGATAAACGGTGGAGAGCAGGTCATCGGCGAGACCGTTGGCGAGTTTGGCAAGCGTGTTCGCGGTGGCGGGGGCGATGAGCAGGATATCCGCCCAGCGAGCAAGCTCGATATGCCCCATTGCCGCTTCGCTATCGGCGTCGAACAGCGCGCAGCGCGGCGGGAAACCGGTTAGCGCCTGTAATGTCTGGGCGCTGACGAAGGTGGTTGCCGCCGCGGTCAGTACACAACGCACCCGATTTCCCAGTAAGGTCAACTCGCGGCACAGAGCGATGGATTTGTAGGCGGCAATTCCGCCAGTGATGCCGAGAAGAATGTTTGCCATCTTGCATTAGACGATAAATGGCTTATTCTACCTTGGCATGAACAAGAAAGATATTCGCGCTTCCGACGCCGGTGATATGCCCCGGGAACGTCTTTTCCGGATCGGACCACAAGCGTTCTCCGATGCCGAATTGCTGGCGATTTTGCTGCGCACCGGGGCGGTCGGACAGCCAGTGTTGTCGTTTGCCACGCGTCTGCTCTCCAGCCGCGGCAGTTTGATCGGATTAAGGAACATTTACTCGCGATCAAGGGGCTTGGCAAGGCGAAAATAGCCGAAATCCTTGCCGTGACGGAATTGTGCAAACGCTATCTGGGAGCGAATCTCGCCTTTCTGGACTGGCGTTTTCGCAGTGTCGACGATGTACGCGATTTTCTGATCATGCGCTATATAAGGACTGAGGCGCGAAGAGGTGGTGGCCCTCTTGCTCGATCAGCAGCATCGCTTTCTTTCGTATTTGCAACTGGCATGCGGCAGTGCCGTGAAAGTGGCGTTGCCATTGCGCCGCCTTGCCGCTTCCGTGATCGAATACGATGCCGCGGCGGTGATCATGGTACATAATCATTGCGCCCATTCCCTGGAGCCTTCGCCTGCGGATCGGCGCACGACTGCCCGGGTGGATAAGTTTTTACAGGTGCTCAGGGTGCGTCTGCTCGATCATTTTATTGTCGCTGGAAATGCCTTGGTCTCTCTTCGAGAATCCGGTGGATAGTGATACAATTTAACGCTTACTCAAGGGATATGATTTCTGTGATGCTCAAAACTGCTCTGATTGTCGATGATTCGCGGCTGGCCAGATTGACCCTCAAACGCTTGCTTCTCAAATACGATATAGACGTCCGCGAGGCGGAAGGCGTGATCGACGCGGAACGCTGGATTTTTCACCATTTGTTGCCGGATGTCATTTTCATGGATGTGATGATGCCGGAACTGGACGGTTTCGAGGGACTCGCACGCTTGAGAGCCAACGAGGAAACCAGCAAAATTCCGGTGATCATGTATTCCGGGGACATTTCCGAGACAACCCGCAAAAAGGCGCGCGATCAAGGCGCGACCGGATACTTGCCGAAACCCGTCGATGCGAGCGGGCTCGACCATTTGCTCTCTGTCCTTACCAAACGCCTGCAAGCGCGGAAGAAACAAAAGGTAGAGGCGGCAGCGTTGCGCCCGACACCGGCGCGTGCGCAAAAAACCGGTGATGGCGTTTCCAGGGTAAGGGAGCGCAACAGTCCGCTATTCGCCACAGAGAGGGCTTTCGATTCGGACGCCGCCTCACTCACCGCGCCCGAGCAAGGCACGCAATGGCCGCAGACGAATGAATTGCTGCGCCGGATGAATGAGATCGAACATCGCTTGACTATACCGAAGCTCAACAGCGGTAGTATTGATTTGAACGTGGATTTGGGGCGCCAGCGCCGCGACGTGATTCGTTTGCAGCGCCAGTTGCTGAAAAATGAACGGCGCACCAGACGGGTGTTTTTCCTCGCCGGATTGGCCATCGTACTGGCCCTTGTGAACGTCTTCCAATCCTTCCTTTAACACGGGGTTTCTACGGGGTTTCTTGAATCAACTGCTCGCGATCGTTTGCGTCGTTCTCCTCGTCGGCCTCTTCGTATGGAAGAGTGCCTTTTTCGGCTGGATTGTCGCCCTTTTATCGCTCTTTTTTCTTCTGCGTAATTACCGCCAACAGAAACGCCTGCTGCAATGGATTGATCATGGTGGCAAGCCGCCACTGCCGCGCCTTGACTACCCCTTAAGCGCTTGCGCGAGATTGATCTCCCGTCAGCGTGAACAGTCACGCAAACGCAAACGACGCCTGCAACGAGTCCTTTCACTATTTCGTGAACTGGTCAATGCGGTGCCGGACGCGGCGGTTATCGTCGACAAGCGCGGCTGTTTGGTCAATTTCAATCGTCGCGCCCAGGAAATTCTCGGGCTAGAGCGGCGCCTCGATATCGGTGTACCGATCGATTATCTGATTCGTGGCGAGGGGGTCGATTCCTTCTGGCGGCAGATGAAAAGCGGTTCGCGTTTTCTCCTGCGCCTGATTTCGAGCGAAAACTGTTGGTTGGAGTTCAGCAAGGTCATGCTCGCGCAAGAGAATGTGTTGTTGATCGCCCGTGATGTGACGAGTGAGGTCAGTCTTGATCTCAAGCGCAAAGCGTTCATCGACAATGCCTCCCATGAATTGAAAACACCGATTACGGTGCTCCGCGGGTTTCTTGAGGTGTTCGCCCGGAACGCGTTGCCGCGCAAATTGCATGACCCCTTGCGGGAAATGCAAAAACACGCCGAACGCATGCATCTTCTCGTCGAGGACATGCTCTGTCTCGCGCGGCTTGAAAATACCGGCACCTTGATTCATGAAACGGAAATCGCCCTGCGGCCGTTTTTGGAGGAAGTGGTGGCAAATGCGAACCGCCAGTATAAAGATAGCGCTGGCGCGGTGATCGGCTATGTCGAGGCGCTCACGGTTTATGCCGATGCGACGATTCTGCGTTCGATGGTCGCCAATCTCATCGGCAACGCGCTTTCCCATGCCGACAGCCGTCATCCAGTTGAACTGAACGCCGCGCGAACGGAGCAGTTTCTGCTTATCGTCGTCAGCGACGACGGCATCGGTATCGCGCCGGAACACATCGACCGGATCACCGAACGTTTCTACCGAGTCGATGAAAATCGCGCCCAAGTGAAGGGATCCGGACTTGGGCTTGCGATCGTCAAGCACGGTGTCGAAGCGCATGGCGGGACGTTGACGATCGAATCGCAGATTGGCGTGGGGTCGAATTTCACGATGAACCTCCCCCTTTCACGGATCCAGTCTGCTACCGTGCCGGATCGCGATTAGCAAACTTCGCTGCCGAGGGTCGCCTGCCGCTGCTGTTGGATTTCGAGTCGGGTAAGCTTTGCCGTCAACTGGTTTAGAATCCAGCCGTAGGCCGGCAGGAAAAATGTCGCGCTGATCAGGATTTTCCAGCTGTAATCGAGGAGAGCGATACCCGGCCAGTGGGCGGCCATGAAGGCATCGGGGCTGTGCCAGAAAGCGACGGAGAAAAATACCAGGGTGTCGAGTACGTTGCCGATCACGGTGGAGGCGCAAGGCGCGAGCCACCAGCGCCGGTTACGGCGCAGACGGTTGAAGACGCTGATATCGAGCAACTGGCCGACGAGATAAGCGGTAAAACTGGCTAAGGCGATGCGCGCGACAAACCAGTCGATCGCGGCGAATCCAGCCAGTCCGGTGAACTGTCCTTCCTGGAACAGCATGGAAATCACATAGGAAATCGCAAGTGCGGGAAACATCACGAAAAAGATGATCTTCCGCGCCAGAAACTGACCGAAAATGCGTACGGTCAGGTCGGTGGTCAGGAAAATGAACGGGAAAGTGAACGCCCCCCAGGTGGTCGTCAGCGAGGCGAATTGAATGGGGATCTGAACGAGGAAATTGCTGCTTGCAATCACCACGATATGCCAGAAGCAAAGCCAAATCAGCGCGTGTTTTTTCTGCGCTTCGGAAAAGGTGTACATGGCTTAGCGCGCTCGCTGCCGGCAAAGGGAGATTGTGCCGTGATGGGTGAAGCGGTCGATGGCGGTGCCGCCGCGTAAGGAGAGGCGGTCGAGGACTGCGAGCGCTTTCACCGCGATCGCATTGACGATCTCTTTGATGATCGCATTCGCGCGGTCTTCGTGGGCGTTTCCAGGGGGCCGTGTCGCGGCGATTTTTTCGCAAAGTCTCATGGGCAGTTCATCATGGCAAGGGGAGAACGGCAGATATTATAGCGCGCTTGGGAAATGCGGCCAACTCGGCGGAATCAGCCGCGCAGCAGTTCGTTGATGCTCGTTTTGGCGCGGGTTTTCGCGTCGACCTGCTTGATGATCACGGCGCAAGACAGGCTGTGCGAGCCGTCCGCTGCCGGCAGGCTGCCAGGCACGACAACCGCGCCGGCCGGTACGCGCCCGCGGGTGATCGCGCCGGTTTCGCGGTTGTAGATCTTGGTCGATTGTCCGATGAATATGCCCATCGAGATCACCGCGCCTTTCTCGACGATCACCCCTTCGACGATTTCCGAACGCGCCCCGATGAAACAGTGGTCCTCGATGATTGTCGGACTTGCCTGCAACGGTTCGAGTACGCCACCGATGCCGACACCGCCCGAAAGATGCACATGTTTGCCGATTTGGGCACAGGAGCCGACGGTGGCCCAGGTATCGACCATGGTGCCTTCGTCGACGTAGGCGCCGATGTTGATATAAGACGGCATCAAAACGACCCCCTTGCCGAGAAAGGTACCACGACGGGCGACCGCCGGCGGGACGACGCGCACTCCTTCGGCGGCGAATCGCGCGGCGTCGTAGCCGGCGTGGTGGCTCGGTACCTTGTCGTAGTAGCTGGTATGGCCGTCGGCGATCGCCTCGTTGGCGGAGATTCGAAAAGAAAGCAAAACGGCCTTTTTCACCCATTCGTTGACTTGCCAGCCCTTCGTGACCGGTTCGGCGACGCGAATTTCGCCGCTTTGCAGTTGCTCAAGGGTCTCTTCCACCGCTTCCCGGATTTCCTTGCTGACGGAGGCGGGACTCAGCTCCGTGCGGGCAGCGAATGCGTTTTCGATGATTTTTTGTAATGACATGGGGAATTGCCTGAAATAAAAAGCTCCAGTATACGCAGTTTCTTATTCCTGTCATCGCCGTTGTCGCACAAATCGGTTTGACTTGCCTTGAATTTCCTTGGTTTTCGATTTTCCCGCCCAATTGATGTCGCTTTCCCGGTTAGGCGTTGGTGGCCGTCATGCCACGATTTTCTTGTTCCAGGCAAGATTTTGCTGATCAATCATTTCTTCGATTTTAGGTAAATCATCATCGCAGCGAATACAGCGATTGGTAGCAGTGGATCGATCACAGTACCGCCTTTACCGAATAATAGATTCAAAACCAGAACAATGCTTGCACCGATTGCCCATGCAATCGTTGAAGATACAGACCAAATTTTTAGCTGATCCTTCAGCATCGGTGATGCCAAGGATACGGCTTATAATGTGGACACTCTGATTATCAACCCGGGGGCAATTTATATAGGTTATATAGCATAGGCGATTGACTCTGCATCAAAGTATTTTTTAACCCGTTCAGGACGACGCTGAAGCTTCAACATGCAGGATCGTGTACGCTTCTTTAGGTCGCTAACCGAACGTGCCGCTGCGCCACTATGTACCATGCCTTTCAGGTCACAGTGTAGATATTCATCCGGATTTAACTCTGGGGAGTAAGCTGGCAGAAAGAAGACTTCCAAATATCGCTTAACAGTCTTTCGCTCCAACCAGCGCTTAACGACCTTTGCGTGGTGTACTCGCAAGTGATCCAGAATCAGAAATACCTGACCAGGCGTTGATTCGATCAGCGCGCGTAAGAATTTCTTCAGAACCTTGGCTGTCATGGTCGATTCGTACAACATGAATCGCACAGTGCCCTGATTGGTGATTGCCGAAATCATGTTGAGTGATACTCGCTTCGCTGGCAAAGGCTGCACCGGTGTTTGCCCTTTTGGCGCGTAGCACCGACCCTGTTGGGTGTGATTCTTCATTCCCGTTTCGTCACCCCAGAAAATCTGAGCATTCTCTGCCTTTGCGCGAGCTTTGATCTGCGGATACTCCTCCTTCAGCCAAGCATCAACGCGAGATGGGTTTTGCTCCCAAGCCTTCTTCAAAGGCTTTTGAGGCGTAAAACCCCAGCGCTTAAGGTAATCGCCCATCGGACGAACTGGGATATCGATACCCCAGAATTGTTTAATCAATTGAGCAATTGCACGCCGTGTCCAAAGCGCAAAGTCGAGCTTATGCTGGTCAGGCATCTGATCACGGATTGCTTTAATGACAAGCTGTTCTTGCTGTTCAGTCAGTCGCCTCGGCTTATTTTCAGGGCCGCGCTTTTGAATGGCGATAGCCTCGGCACCACCGACTTCATAGCGCTGGTACCAGCGTCCAACTGTGTCGGGGTGAACGTCAAGAAGAAGTGGACCCCATTTGTTGGAGAGGATTGCGGCTTAGTTAAGGTGGAACCTTTGTTGCAGTTATGCCGCAGTTCTCATCTCAGGGTCATGACCCTGAGATGAGAAGTAAATCCGTTCTGGCGGTAGCCCGTCAAGGCTGGAATGGGGGCGTCTCCAGTTGTAGTGATCCAACCATTTTCCGATCTTTGCCTTGGCATCCTTCCCGCCGTCAAATGCGTGCAAATAGACACATTCATACTTCAGGCTGCGCCACAGACGCTCAATGAAGACGTTATCTGTCCAACAGCCTTTGCCATCCATGGAGATTGCAATGCCCGCATCCTTCAGCCTTCTGATCCATTCAAAGCTGGTGAATTGACTGCCCTGATCCGTGTTAAAGGTGTCAGGTTTGCCGTAAAGCATTGACGCCTCCTCAAGCGCTTCGACGCAAAAAGCAGTATCCATACTGTTGCTGAGCCGCCAACTGAGAACAAAGCCACGATGCCAATCCATAATCGCAATCAGATACAAAAATCCACGCCCCATCGGAATATAGGTTATGTCGGCGCACCAGAACTGATTGGGACGATCTATCGTCTTGTCTCTGAGCAAATAGGGATAAATCTTGTGCTCTGGATGACGTACCGTGGTTTTTGGCTTCTGATAAATTGCCGGCAAACCCATGAGACCCATAAGGCGACGCACGCGCTTGCGGCTGACACAATAGCCCTGAAGACGTAAATGCCGCGCCATTTGACGACTGCCATAACTCGGCGTTTCCAAAAACTGTTCGTCAATCAGACGCATGAGCTTCAGGTTCAGCGGGCTTTCGCCTTTGGTGTCGTCATACCAGCTTGAGGGGCTGATGCTGAACAATTCGCCTTGACGGGTAATGCTCAGAGGTCCACTTGGGCTGATCATTTCCTTCCGCCGCGCCCGAGAGAGTGGCCGAAGGCTCGTGACAAAAAATCGTTCTCCATGGTCCACTGACCGACCTTGGCGTGAAGGTCGCGGATTTCCGCTGACTGATCCGATTTTTCTTTCTTCTTTTTGCCAGAGAAAATCTCAACCATGTTTTCTTTGGCTTGACGTTTCCACTGGCTGATCTGGTTCGGGTGGATGGTATATTTGCTGGCAAGCTCTGAAAGTGTCAGCTCTTCACTGAGCGCCTCCATAGCGACTTTTGCTTTAAATTCGGCTGAAAAGTTTCGACGTTTTGACATGTAAAATCCGTTCAAAATCATAACAGCTCCACCTTAAAACCCTGTCCTAATTTTGGGGACCAGCTCTCATCAACATCCCGTCCACGAGCTGTTTCGACAAGACTGGCACTGCTATCGATACCTGAAAATGTAGCCCCTTGTCCCAGAATAAAAGCACCTAGTTCGTCGTCGCCACATCCGAGATCCAAGATTTTTTCGCCTGCTTGGGGGGCAAGGTCCCGCATCACCTCTTGGGTCAAGGCAGAAACATAATTAGCATGAAGCGCGTAGTCCTCTGCTTTCCAGTAATCATTATCAACTTTCACGGTTCATCGCTTTTTGATGTTCACATCAACAAGTGAGGCGGCACATCTAGCCGTCGTTCCAGCAAAAAGTGTTGCAATAGCCGATCTTGTTTGTGCATACTTAAACAGTTCTTACTCATGCTGCTCATGATAACTATTTTACATATTATCTGGTACATCCCTATCATCTTGGTCTAAATACAATCGGTACAGTCAATATAGTGGGAAAGTCCGGTGGAGGGGTTTGATATCTACCCAATTGGTTGAGTACTTTTGTACCCGCTTTATCCAGGGCGTTATCACCGCTGCTGCCAACAAGTCTGACATTGTCGATGCGCCCGTCGCGCTCCAGATTGAAGCGCACACGCACGATACCTTGCTTACGCATATGTCGTGCGGTTTTGTCGGCAATTCGTTTGATAGCTAATAGTAGACCAGCACGATAAGTGTTTGCGTTAGATTTTTTCGATTGCTTGGATGCGCTTTTGCCCCCTTGCGATGCTGTTGATTTGCTCTGGTTCTTGACAGTGTTTATCGTTCCCAGGCCAATACCGACACTGACTTCTTGGGCAATTTGGTTCTGTGTTCTTTTTGTCGGTTTTTCGCGCGATATTTTAGGCGCCGATTTTTTGGGAGTCGGTTTTTTTGTGTGTGATCGTTCAGATTTTATTTTTTCAACTGTTTTAACAATTTTCCTTTTTATTTTGCGTTCTGCTTTCTTGATGACGGGAGCAGGTTTTTCCATGAGTTTCATTATTGCTTCCGGTTCAACTGACCGCTTGTTTTCAATGGCTGCTTCAGGTTTGACAATGGGTTCGGGTTTTGGTTCGGGTTCAACTATCGGCTCGGGTTCGAGAACAGGTTGAGCTTCGGAAGTGCTTTCTATGCTGCGACGAGCTTGTCTGGTTTGGCTTTGTTGTGAAGGCTGTTTTGTCATGGTATTGGCGCCGACGATCATGCCGAGATCAAAGTTCGCGGCTTCTGTTACCACGGTTTGATTTTTTTCCTCGATGGCATCGAGATAATAAATAATGGCGAAAATAACGCCACCATTGAGTAATATCGATCCCAGAAATGCAATAATCTGACGCATTACATATTTGCTTTAGGCTCGAACAATGGCGTTGCCTTGTTTGCATTTGGAGATAATCTGTTTGGGGTAGTCAAAACAGAAACTTTTTTCAATTTATATTTCATCAATAAATCGGTAACGTTAACGAATTTCTGGAAGGCCGTATCGGCATCGATTTTAATAGTTATCTTGGTTTCAGCTTTCATTCTTGCGAACACTTGATCAAGTTCCGTTAAAGTGATTGGTTTATCGTGGTAGAAAAAACCACCGTCTTTAGAAATAGTGATGAGTTCAACAATATCTTCACTTTGAATTATATCTTTGCTCTCTGATTCAGGAATATTGACCTCGATTTTCCCTCGACTGATAAAACTGGCCGTTGCCAGAACAATCGCCAATAGGACCAGCATAATATCGATAAAAGGGATCACATTGATACTGTCGAACTTTTTCATCGTCAATCCGTTTGCCGTTAGGGTTATCGACAATCGTTATACGCTTTCCACACCAGCTTCTTGGCTTGTGCTTTTGCGGTTAGGGCGTTGTAGCACATTACCGCAGGAATGGCGACCAAAATACCGGCGGCAGTAGCTTTCAACGCCAAAGCCAGTCCGATCATGATTTTTCCGGCTTCAATATCACCGCCGGCGTTACCCATGTCGTAAAAGGTAGTTAAAATACCAATCACCGTACCCAGTAGTCCGACGTAGGGCGCAATTGCTCCCGCGGTATAAATAGGGGTCAATCCTCGCGTCAAATCCAATTCCAGCGCGTGAATATTATCGTACTCTTGTGGTTTGATTCGTATATAAAAAATACTGCGTTCCAAAACTTTGTAGATGGCGATAAATTGCATCAGTGCCAGAGCACCGAAAATAACGTAATCGGTGTATGCTTTTAAAAATTCCATCGATTTCATGGGGAATATCCTCCAATCATTCCACTTTTTCTTCTATGCGACGCAGTTTTTTGATCAAAAAACCGATACAATGAGCAAAGAAATTTCCCCCCGAAAAAAGAAACTCGCATAGTTTGAAAAGTGAAAAAAACTAACAGTAAATAACAATTGGTTAAACAGTCAAAGTATCTTGGTTGTAAAGCTGTGGCGCTAGCCAGTAACGTTTTTTTTCTTCATCCCAGGTAATGCGTATATCCATTTTATAGACAGTTGATAAATCATTGCTTTGTACCAGTTGCGGCGGCGTGTAATCGCCAATTTTTTTACCGCCACACATCAAGATAATTTTTTCAGCAAACTGCAAGGCCAATGATAAATCGTGCATCACAGTCACGATAGTCAACCCTCTTTGTTGCAAGGTCTTGAGTTTGTGCATCAAGGAATATTGATGCAAAATATCCAGGTGATTCGTCGGTTCGTCCAGAAAGAGTGCTTGACCGTGTAAATCAACGTCAGGTTCAGCCTGTATTTGCACCAATGTCCTGGCAATATGAACGCGTTGTTGCTCCCCCCCTGAAAGGGTCGCATAGTGATGTTCTGCCAAGTGCTCGATCTCCATTGTTTTCAGGCAATTGTCGATCATCGTTTTGTCCTGCCGTTGCGCCATTCGGTAACGATACGGCGCGCGTCCCAGGGCGACGATTTCTCTTGCTTTAATGGGTAAGGGAATGCTGCTGGTCTGTGGTAAAACGGCACGACGACGGGCCAATGATAAGCGGTCCAAACGCACGAGCGGTTGGCGGTCGAAGTAAACGTGGCCTGTCGTCGGCGTCGCATCGCCATCGATGCAATTCAACAGCGTTGTTTTACCTGCGCCATTAGGGCCGATGATTGCGGTGAGATTGCCTTGAGGGATAGCCAGCGTCACCTTATCCAGGGTTGTTTTGTTACCAACAACAAAACTCAATTTCTCTGCTTGGAGGATCATCTTGTCTTCCCGCGGGAAACCAAATAACCTAAGAAAGGAGCGCCAATCATGGCCATCAAAATCCCGATGGGCAATTCGGCGGGCGCGACAACAGTACGAGCGATAACATCGGATGTACCGAGCAATGCCGCACCGAACAAAAACGAGGCAGGCAATACCAGTCGATGATTACTGCCCAACAAACCCCGCACGATATGCGGCACGACCAAACCGACAAAACCGATTCCGCCCGAAAAAGCGACGCATGAGCCCACCAACAAAGCGACCAGGAAAATCTGTTGCTTTTTCGCGTATTCAATATCAAAACCCAAATGGCCCGCAACATTTTCTCCCAGAAGTAGGGCATTGAGAATATTGGCGTTACGTAAAAGCAATGGCAATGAAAACGTGCAGATCATTCCGAGAATGCTCAATTTTTTCCAATCGAACAATGCCAAGCTGCCCATACTCCAGAAACTAATTGTACGCAACTGTGTATCGTCCGACAGGTAAGTCAACAGGCCGGTAGCCGCCATTGTCAATGCCCCAAAGGCTATGCCGATCAACAACATGACGCTGATATCGATTTCGCCCCTACGTTTGGAAAAGGTATATAGCACTATCATCATTGCCCAGCTTCCTGCAAACGAAGCGATCGGCAGCGCATAATCGTTATTGGCATTGAAAAATTGTGGCAATAGACTATTACCCAAGACAATACTCAGGGTTACCGCCAAAGATGCTCCCGACATCACGCCGACGATTCCCGGATCGATCAGAGGATTACGAAACAATCCCTGCATCACCGCGCCTGTCGACGCCAAGGTACCACCAATCAGGATTGCCGCCAAAGCACGCGGCAAGCGAATGTATAACAAGATTTGTACTATAACACTATCCGAGGGATTTGTTTTACTGGTGAAAATGTGCCAAAAAGTTTTATTGTCCAGACGCATTGCCCCAATTCGACAATCGATATAAAAACTGATCAACAAAAATAATACCAAAGAGACGAAAATTACCTTGATACGAAATGTTTGCGTCAACTGAGGAAGCAGTCGAGAAAAAGTGACAGATGGTGTATTTTCCACAATAAAGTTACCTGTAAACGAAGTAAATCAATGCCTTTGATAATTTATATGGAGTATCGACAATATTGACTTAAAGATACGGACAATACATGCGATTTTCCGCATTACTATTTGCTCCGATTTTTCGTATCAGTGGGAGAAGAGTGTCGAATCTGGCGGGGTATGAAAGTGTCGATTCATACTTTTGCCAATTTGAGCAACTGCTGACGAACTTCATCGACATCATTGGCAACTTCGTCGAACGCGACAAAATGCAAATGATGATGGTAGTCGATGACCGCACCGAATTGGCTGATGGCAACCATCCGTGGCATGATCAAATCATCGCTGATGGAGACGCCAAGATTCTTCAGATAATACTTGATTGCCGCCTCGTGGTCGTTGTTCATATGTTCGATGATCCCGCTTTCTTCATCGCGTGTAAACGGCGATGCGACAGCGAGATCTTCGGCCTCTACCCAAGAAATTTTGCCGAAGCCCATGATAATGCGGGCAACGACAAGGTTGAGGCGAAAAAAGTGAAAGTCATGAACTGTCATATATTGTTTGGCTTCGGGATAGTAGCGTAGATAAGACTCGCCAACGCGATCGCGGTCTTGTCCGGTGATTTCTTTCAGTTCACCGACACAAGCCAACCGCCAACCGGTTTCGATTTGCTGCTGGCGTTCGACCTGGCGCATCATTAGCGAGGCTTTGCCATTGGCGAAAGCATTTTTTGTGTGCTCGGCGAGATCGGCGGTAAAAATGACCGGGTTGCCGGTATAATCGAGTATAAAGGGGGCGACAGAGCAAAATGGATAGCCTTCTGTGCGGCTGTCTTTACGTCCCAAAGTCGCTATATCACCCGCAAAAACGCGGTGATAAATGCGCCGTGCATCACGCGTTCCACGCTGTTTGGTATAGCGATTGAAGTGCGACATATTATCATCACTGATTTTCACTTCAGGATTTATAAAGCTATTTTCCATGGTTTTTCTCGCTTTCGATAAGGTTAATAATAAACGAAACGTATAAATATCCAGCCATTATGGATCGGCAGTTCCTTTCGATTCATCTTCAATGCATCGATTGGCTTTTTGAGCGATTTTTTTGGCGGTTTGTAACAAAGTCGGGCCAAAGCCCAGCGACTCGATCGTACCAACGCGGAAAATACAATTTTTTCGCGCGGCCTTGGTCAGTAAAAGACTGGGATAATCGGAAACGGCCGTTTCTATCGTTGCCTTTCCCATTGGTTTACCGCCATGCGGGGCAATGACAATCATATCCATATCAGTGGCAATCAGGGCTTCATTCGAAGCGGGTTTGATACCATGGAAATGATCGCCAAAAACGTTATTTCCCCCGACAATTTTAACCATGGCATCTCCTGAACTTTCGCTCCCCAATGCCAGGAACTTTCCTATGCCGGTATCCATTAAAAAAGCGATATTCGGCTGACGCGAACGATCCATAATCAGTTCCTTTACCGCGGCTTCCTCTTCTCTGATACGTTTTATCAATGATAAAGCGGCTTGACCGGCATGAAGTTTTCTGGCCAACAACTCGATATCAGCGACCATTCCATCGACGGTTTTTTCATCTTCGATGGTTAAAACTTTTATACCGGCGGCACGGATTTGGTCAACGACCGTCGCAGGCCCCGCATCCGGTGCAAGAATCAATAAATCGGGACGCATGGACAAAATGCCCTCTGCTGACAGACGCCGGCGGTAACCGATCTTGGGTTTCTTTTCCATAATAGCCTTGGGCAGGGTGCTGGTCGTATCGACGGCGACCAGCTTGTCACTGAGTCCAAACTCGGCGATTGTTTCCGAGGCATTGCCCGTTGCCGATACAATGCGCTCATAAGCCAGGGCAGCGTCGATCGACGCTGCCCAAAGAAAGGCGCCCAGGAGGGTTTCCCGGAGTCGTTGCATGTCAAGTCCCAGGGCAGTTTTATCGAACCGGTTTATGAGAGACATGGACGCTTAGAAATCGTAGCGGAGATTGACCGCAAACGTGCGTCCCGGCTCGGTTATTTGGTCATAATCTTCTTTTATGCTCTGCGACCAAACCGCGTATTTCTTGTCAAAAACGTTGTAGACACCGGCGGTGATGAGCATATTTTTTATCGGCTTGAAGTATGCACTGAAATCGCTTACCCCATACCCGGCGATGGGATCGACTGGCACGTTCCACCATTCGCTGGGATTCAAATCATCCGGCGCGATATCGCCTGCCTTTTTGGCTTTGGCAAAACGGCTCGTCCATTCAAGCCCCCATTTGTCGGATGGCGAATCATAGACGAGTCCAAGACTTGCCATCAGAGGATCCCCGTTGGTGTAAGGCTGTTTACCATCTTCAGTTTTTTCTCTCGATTTCGCATAAGCCAGCGCGCCTTTCACTTTCAATCCATCGAGCATCGATTGACTCAAGTCGAGCAAGCCGTTCACTTCGACGCCATAGATCGTCACTTCATCGGGGGTGTTATAGGCTTGTCTGTATTTTCCACCATCGATCGTTCTGGTATTGAGGAAATCCTGGTAGGTATCGTGGAAAAGACTAATCGTCGAGCTTCCCCAAGTGCCCTTACTTTTGAGACCTAGTTCAACGCTTTGACTCCGTTCCGGTTTCAAATCGTGATTCGGTTTGTAGGGCGTTGAACTGTGAGCGAATAATTTTCCTATGCCGTACTCGAGGAATGAAGGCAATTTTATCCCTCTGCGATAGGAAGCGAAAATCTGCTGATCCTCGGTTATATTGAAGGTTGTGCCCAAACTCCAGGTAGGTACCGTGTGCGCGTTTTTTGTCATCTTGTCATGGTAGTTGGGTGTCTTTTTAGGCGTCAGCGTATAGTGGGTCACTCCAAGACCGGGAAGGAGATGAAAACGTCCGTTCGCCAGCGACCAGTCGTCATCGATATACAAGCGTTGACTTTCCGTTTTCGTATCGGGTTGATGTACATAGGGGGAGATATCCCCGTCGGATTTGCTGGCATACTGATCCCAACTCATGGCATTGAGTCTTCTCAAGCTGAAGCCATAGCCCAACTGATGATTGAAGATTTCTTTGTCGAAGTTGGCGTGGAAACCGAGTTCTTTTGTTTTATAGGAGGTTTTTCCACTTCTGATTCCTTGATGTTTTTTGCTGTAAGATACGTAATCATCATCGCGTTTTTGCTTACTATCTTGATAATAGAACTGCCAGTCGCCACTATCAAAAAGTGGGGTACGAATATTGAACTCATGTTTTAACGACAATTGTTGCCTATCTGATTTAAATTTATTCCAATAAGTTTCATCTTGTTGTTTAATTTTGTCGCGAAATAAATATGCCGACGTATGATTCAACATTTCCTCGTCAAAATGCAGTTTGTAGCTTTCCAGCTTTAGCTTGAACGTGTGCCGATCGTTCGGAGAGAAAACAATTTTGCCTAAAATATTATGGCTCTCGGCATTGACCGGATTTAATGCTAACCGTTCTTTTCCCGATAAATAAGCGCCATCATAATTAGGGGTCTCGTGATAATCACGGCGTGTGTAGCTAAACATCGTTGATACCTGGTCAGAGAATTGACCGGCAAGCGAAAATCCATTTTTGAACATTTCATTTTCGCCACTGTACCCGGAGCGGACGTTGCCGCCGAAATGCTCGCCGTCCTCGAGATAATCCGCCGGGTCTTTGGTGGTCAGATTCACCGTCCCCGCGAGGCCAGACCGTCCGGCCACACCGGTTAACCCCGCTCCTTTGTATATTTCCGCGGTTTTGAGATCGGCGATATCGAAGGTATTTTGTCCGTTGTTCTCGATATGGCCAAACTTGTAGGAATCGGGAACGGGGACGCCGTCGATATTGATCGCCACCCGGTCGCTGTTGAATTCGGTCGAGCCGCCCATGCCACGAATGCGGATCCCTCCCAATCCCCCTGCAAAAGGGTCTTTCTGAAACGCTACACCAGGCACATGACGGAACAGATCCCCGGGACTATCGGATACGGCCTTGTCCAAGGTCTGTTGATCTAACTGGAGAGCACTTGTCGGCGTTTCCTTAGTCATTGCATATGTGACAATCACCGGCCGTAATTTGCTTGATTGACTGGACTGCTCTCGTGAGACTGCTGCCATCGAGTCGTGAGAAAGAATTTGACTGATAAGGATAACAATAGTTAATTTTTTCATAACAACCAAAGGAAATATAAAAGGAAGGCTCAATATAATATAAAAGACAATCATTATTATTTATAAAGTGTTAAACTTATGTCAATCCCCGGGATTCAACATCGCGGCGCAAGCAGCGACGCGACGAAGAACGGGTCAAATGGGCAGGCTCGGCGCAAGGTGAAAAGACACGCTTCGAGCGGCGCCAGGGGGGGAAGGCGACGATCCCCGCGCTTCTTCGATGCCGCTCGATGTCAAGGCGATGAACAAAGTCATAAAACCTGTGTATGTTTTTTCACCCGCCGACTTGAAATCATTGAAGAAAATATTGCTCAAGAGCGTATTCGATACAGGGTCGAGTCACACCAAAACATCGCGTGCTTTTTCATCGGGCAATTGAGCAATCCGTGCCAGAACAGGACAACGCACTTCTAGTCCGGCGTTGATCGGCAACAGCGATCTCATCTGTGCTCGATTGCTTCCCGGAAAGGGTGGTGGCATCATAGGGCGCTGAAATCTGGAGAAAATCACCCTATGGTGCGACCGTTTGAACGAAAAAAATATACCGCAAGAGATGCCAATTCTTGGGAGAAAACCTTCGGCGTTTTGATGACGCCGTTCGAGGCGTTCGCCAAAAACAGTTCTAGCAGCGGTATTGTGCTGATTTGCTGCACGGTAGTGGCGTTGGTGCTCGCGAACTCCCCGTTCAGTGAAGCCTATCAGCGCGTCCTCCATACTCCGCTCGCTATTTCCCTCGGCACGAGTACCCTCGTGCTCAGTCTCCATCACTGGATCAATGACGGGCTGATGGCCGTCTTTTTTTATCTCGTCGGGCTCGAAATCAAACGCGAAATGATCGTAGGCGAACTCTCCAGTATTCGTCAGGCGCTTTTGCCGATTATCGCGGCGGTCGGCGGCATGGTCGCGCAATCAATCGATAACCGGTATTACGCCGCACGATATTGCCCGCTGGCGTGATCAACGTTTGAAGACCGTGTCCGGCGCCTCAGTAAATCGAGAATGGAACACACTCAGCGCCGCGTACAATCACGCAATTAGGGGATGGGGTATTACTCTGCCGGAAAACCCGTTCAGGCTCGTCCAACGACCGGAAAAAGGGAAGGCAAGGGATAACATCATTACGCCTTGCCAGCAAGACGCAATTATCGACGCATTGTCCTATGCCAGGGGAGAAAGGCCAGAGACACCCAGACAGATGACCGCCTGGTGTTTCCTGTTCGCCCTGGAAACCGCGATGCGCACCGGCGAAATACTCAAACTGCAAGCAGGGGACATCAAAGGACGCATCGCGCTCTTGCGCGACACGAAAAACGGCGAGGACAGGCGGGTGCCGTTGCCCTCTGCCGCGCTTGATCTGCTGTCTTTGCTGCCGGATGGTCTGCCGGTGCCCATCACTTCGCAATCACTCGATGTGCTGTTCCGCAGATACCGTCCGGCGGCGCTTGCGCATATCCATTTCCACGAAATGAATTGATTGGACCCTGGGATGCCATCGTTGCCTCCTCCAAAGAGATTGACTATCGTGGTTCGCAGACCGAATTGATACTGGATCTCTGAGGACGTTACCAATGCATATCGAGTCAATCAAATTAAAACATTTCAAGAGCTTCAAAGATATACAAATGCTGGATATACCGAATTATTGCGTGGTCGTCGGCGCAAACGGTGCCGGGAAGAGCACGCTATTCGATGTATTTGGATTTCTGAAAGATTGTCTAACCTACAATATTCAAATGGCACTGCAAGCTCGGGGTGGGTCCTCGGAAGTCATCAGTCGTGGCGTTTCAGCTGATGCGATGATCGAGATTGAAATCCAATTTCGCCCTGAAATCGCAGGCATCTATCGATTGGTGACCTATATCGTTAAAATTGGTCAAAAGAACAATAAACCAATCGTAGAACGCGAAATTCTGAGATACAAGCGGGGTCGCTATGGAGCGCCATTCCATTTTCTCAAGTTTTCTCGGGGAGCTGGATACGCCATAATCAATGAAGAAGCTTTTGATAAACCGGACGAAAAACTCGAGAGAGAAGAGCAAACGATTGCAAAGGATGTGCTGGCCATCAAGGGATTGGGGCAATTTGAACGGTTCAAAGCCGCCAACGCGTTTCGTCAATTAATCGAAAACTGGCATGTCTCTGACTTTCATATCAATCTGGCACGCGGCAGCAAGGAGGCCGCCGGATTTGATGAGCATCTTTCCGTAACCGGCGATAACCTCCAATTAGTGGCAAGAAATATCTTCGAGAATCATTCGCAGATTTTTCAGAAAATCGTCGCTGCCATGAAATGTTGTGTTCCAGGCATCGACAACGTCGAACCGTTGCCAACGCAGGATGGGCGGCTGCTGCTCAGATTCCAGGATGGTGCCTTTACCGATCCGTTCATCGATAAGTATGTCTCGGATGGGACGATAAAAATGTTCGCCTATCTGGTATTGCTGTATTACCCGAGCCCACATCCACTACTTTGCGTGGAAGAGCCGGAAAACCAGCTCTACCCCAAGCTGCTTTGGGAACTGGCCGAAGAATTTCGCCGCTATGCTGAATGTGGCGGACAGGTTTTGTCTCTACACACTCGCCCGACTTCCTGAACGCAGTAAACATCAATGAAGTCTATTGGCTTGTTAAAGAAAACGGTTTCACCACGATCAAGCGAGCACAGGTTGATCCACAGATCGCTGCCTTTATCGACGAAGGAGATCAAATGGGGTACCTCTAGAAACAAGGATTTTTTCAGGGAGCCGATCCGCGATGACACATTTGGTGTTTTTTTTGGAAGAGCGGTCGGCAGAAGAGATGCTAAAGGGCATTCTTCCTAAATTTCTTCCACAGACGGTTAGCACCCAGTTTGTTGTTTTTGAGGGTAAACAGGATCTCGAAAAGCGCCTGCCAATTCAACTGAGAGCCTGGCTAGAGCCCAATGTACAGTTCGTAGTGATGCTCGACCAAGACCATGGGGATTGCGTGACCATCAAGAACAGTTTGACCCAAAAATGTGCAAATGCGGGCAAATCAGATGTTTTGGTACGCATCGCCTGTCGCGAGCTTGAGAGTTTCTATTTAGGTGATTTAGCTGCTGTTGCCAAAAGTATTGGCCCCGCCAATCTTTCACAGCGTCAGAACAAGGCGAATTACCGCAACCCTGATCGCCAGCGCAATCCTTCAAAAAAGCTGAAAAATATTGCTCCCAACTACCAGAAGGTTTCTGGATCTCGGCTTATTGCACCAGAAATGAATAATAACAACAACTGCTCACAAAGCTTTCGTGCCCTGATTGATGGTGTAAAGCGGGTTCTAGGAGTAGATCAATGAGTTTGAAACCTGGCGCGTCGCTGTCTTTGATTGTAACTTTGGTCTAACGACAAAGTCCCCTGACAGCCGTCAGTCCGACAGCGCCAGATCGACCTTCGCGACCGCATTTTGTTTGTTATGCGCTCACATAACGATCCTTAATATTACATGCAGATTCTATAATTTAGACTATCCTTGCAGTCACTTTTCCTTCCTGAACAAGAGTAAGGTATGAAATTCGAGCACCCGCACGCAAACACGGCCATTTTTACCGGCAGACCGTATTCACCCTCAACCTGGAAAACGAGATCACTTCGACAAAAGCGATGTCGAGAGATATCTCGATGAGCAGCGTTGTAATTATAGGATAGGAAAGTGCCATGCATCTCGTTCTTTTGGCTGTCGGCGACAATGTACACTATCATTTTCAGGCAATTTTCTCTTCGCTTACCTTTCTGCGCAGCCCGTTGATCGAGCGGGTATCGATCATCACCGATGCGAAAAATCTCTATCGCGCGGTAAGTTATGACGCGCGCGTGGGTATTCTCGTGGTGGATCGCGAGATACTGGCCCGCTGGAAAGGCAGGCACGATTTTTTCTGGCGTATCAAAATCGAGGCGATCGCCCATGCCTACGCGGAAATGCCAGGCCTGGACGTGTTGTATGTGGATACCGACACTTTTCTCTACGATACGCTCGAAGAAATGAAAACCGGACTGGATAGCGGCAAACCGTATATGCATTTACCGGAGTGCAGGCTTGCCGAAGGGGGCTACAAGAGCGCGCGCAAGATGTGGAAAAGTCTTTCCGGAAAGACTTTTCTCGGCTATTCTATCAACGAGCGAACGACCATGTGGAATGCTGGTGTGGTTGCCCTTCCGGCAAGGGAAGCCAAACGCTATATCGACGAAACCCTGGCGCTGTGCGATACGCTGACCGCTACCCCTTGTGAACGCAAGCTGCTTGAACAACTTGCTTTTTCGATGGTGCTCGCTCGTGAGGACAGGCTTGAGGCCGCCGATCGGATCATCGGCCACTATTGGGGCAGTAAGGCGGTATGGGAGAAGGAAATTCAACGTTTTCTGTTGTTGCGGTTCATGGCGGGAAAGTCGCTCGAAGAACTGATCGAGGAGACGTCCGGTTTTGATTATTTCGCGCTTCCGCTGAAAGGCGGCGGCCAAAGGAAAACGGCCCTCAGACTGCATCGGCTGGTGGATCGGTTGATACCGCGCAAGGCGAAAACGTTCTTCCGCGACTCGAATCGATCGCAAGCGGCGCATGTTTTGCGAACATCGCCTGTAACGGATGAGCGGTTTGATTTATAGAGAGACTTTCACATGAACGGGAAGTTCCCGTTTACTTCTTAGCCGTTAAATCGCGGTCGTTTTTTGCCCCTTTTCGGGGGCGGTTCGATTTTCTCGACCGCTTTAACCGTCTTCGTCTTTGCGATCGCGTCCTTCTTCGCCCGCGCGCGCGGGACGATCTGTTGCTTGCGCTCGGCGATCGCGTAGGCGAGAGCGGCAAGGTCGGCAAAGCTCAGGTCGTGTTGGCTGTTGTCGGCGGGTATCCCCAAATAGATGTCCTCACAACTGCAAGTTGTTCCCGTCTTGCTCAGTGCCCAAGCGGCAGAGAAAAATATGGTTCCGTTTTCTCGTATAAGCGGCTCCAACGCCGCACGCTTTATCAATCAACCGCCGGTCACTGCTTCAGGCTTCCAATTTCTTTAATCTCGAGTTTGATTCAGACTTACGATTGCGGACAATCCCTTAAGAGCAGATATCGCGTCTTGAATCGCATTGTCGAGAATCATACGCTCGTGCCGGAGTTGATGACAAACATGTCCTAATCGGAATATCACGACTTGACGAAATAAATACAACCGGCCAGTACCAGCAAAGGGATAACAGGATCAACCCAGCTGCCATGAGTGCCGAACAGGAGATTGAGCATCATCAACAAAGCGCCACCGACAGACCAGGCAATCGTGGTCGGAACGGTCCAGATCACCAACTGCCTGCGCACTTCAGATACGCCCATCAGGCGGTTGACGATGTGGAACAGGCTATCATTGAAATACCCGGCAAACAGGCTACCCATGGTAGCGGCGGAGGCGGCGAACAGCATGTTGATATCCTTAATTTCTGTCAGTACCGGTGCTGATATTGAGGCCGCCGTGATCATGGAGACGGTTCCGCTGCCCTGAATAAGCCGTACCAGCGTTGCGATTATAAATGGAATCATAATCGGAGAAATAGGCAAGGAAGCAATACTGGCCGCAATTTCAGCACCGGCACCGGATTCCCGGAGGACACTGCCAAGAGCCCCTCCGGCGCCAGTTACCAGCAGAATAATTCCTGAGGTGGAAAGCCCTTGTTCCAGCTTATTGGTAGTGGTCTCTTTGTCCAGATGCGGGGTTAGGGTATAGATCGCGATCAACACACTGATCGATAGTGCGATAACCGGATTGCCAAGGAATTTGACGATTTCCACTATAACACTGGAATCAAGACCTGCCATACCCAGCTGCTTTTGTGCCAGACTGGTCAGGGAGTTAAGCAAAATCAAGAGAATCGGCAACGCTATCGGCATAATTGATTTGGCCAGAGACGGCAGATTCTTCTCCGTATTGAAGACAGGTCCGCTTGACTTATAAGCCCGTTCTGGTGGAGTTATTTCCGGGAAATAGTTTTCCAGCCAGCGCGCATAGATCACGATACTATATATGGATGGCAGGGCAATCAGCATGCCGAAGCCAAGCATTGAAGCAATGTCAACCCCAAATATGCTGGCCACTCCAAGAGGCCCCGGAGTAGGCGGAATACAATGGTGAGCCACCACAAGGCCTCCGGTAAGAGCGACAGTCAGAGTCAGAATAGAGCGTCCGGAAGTCTTGGACAGCGATTTGCAAATCGGATAAAGGACAATCAGGGCACTGTCGCAAAATATAGGAATACTGACAATGTAGCCGGTCATCGCCAGCGCCATTTCTTCTTTCTTCCCACCCAGCCATTTAATGAAATGGTAGGCAATGGATTCACCGGCTCCGGAAGTTTCAAGGATGGCGCCCATCATGACGCCAAGGCCAATAACAATACCGATACCCCCAAGTGTACCGCCAAACCCTTGCGTGATGGCTGCCATGGTTGAATCAACGCCCATGCCACCAATCAGTCCGGCGATACAGGCTGCGGCCAGCATGGCTATCAGAACATGGACACGGGTTCCAAGTACGAGAAATATCAGAACAAAAACGGCAATGATCAGGCCGATAACAGATGTTGATAACATTTATACATACTCCTCATGTTTATACAGGATATAAATTCAGATAGGCGTCCAGCACCGCCTGAAAATCGTTGTCTGCCTTAAAGCCGAGACTCAGTTCTTTGTCATAATTAAAGCGTTGTGGCCAGCTGGCGACGATCCGCTCAATGAACGGATCCGGCTGATAGGTAACAAGAACCGCTCGTTGCGCACCGGCTGTTGCAACCAGAGTGCTGAGCATTTTTTCGGGAGTGACCTGGATACCGGGCAGATTAAAAACACGGAATCCAGTAATCTTTACTCGGTCAAGCTGACTGGCGTGAATCATGTTAGTAATGACCATAGCCGGACTGGAAATTAACAGTGGCAGGTTCTTGTCAACCGGGCAGTTGGCAGGTTTGCCTTTAAGCGGTTCGCGGATCAAGGCGCTGACAAAAGAGGAAGCTGCCTTATTTGGAGGGCCCGGACGAATACATATTGTCGGCAGACGCACAGTAATAGCATCGACCAGGGCTTTGCGGCCATAGTCGTTCGTAAGTAGTTCACACATGGCTTTTTGAGTGCCGTATGACGAGTTGGGCTGAGTGGCGGTCATCGGTTCGATTTGTTCCGGCAGAGCGCCGCCAAATACCGCAAGCGAACTGGAAAAGACAAACCGGATCGCCGGATTCACCCGGCGACATTGTTCCAAAAGTAATTGAGTAGCTGTCAGGTTGACCTCGATGCCCAGATCAAAATCTTCTTCGGCATGGCCTGAGACAATCGCAGCCAGGTGGAATACATGGGTGGTCTTACCATCAATGATGGCATCCATCGTTTCCGGACAGGTGATATCCGCAACGATGGACATCACTCTTGGATCCTTGGCTACCTGTCCGTTGAGCGCGATACGATCGACTACCCGGATAGATTCAGTGGCCGGACATTGTATTAGTGTTTCAGTCAGCATAGTGCCGAGAAATCCGGCCCCGCCGGTAATAGTGATGTTCATTCTGTTGCCCTTCTAACAAATACTTTTGTTAGAAGAAGCGATTCCATAGATCATAGCTATCTCGTTCAAACCCGGCGTGATAATCGCCTCATTTCCGGCAACACCAAGATTTTCGGCCGCCCAGTGATCCGTAACGATCAATAGGACATTTGCTTGTTTCTTATTCAACACCATTTCCTCCTCGGTCGATTTTTCTAAATTTTGTTGCTCAAAGCGTTACAGATAAGGCTTGACCCAATCCAGGCCTTCTTCTGTGCTGGTTTTTGGTTTGTATTCGCACCCGATCAAACCGCTATAACCGGATTGATCAAGCACGTCGAACAGATACGGATAGTTGATTTCGCCATCAGGCGGTTCGTTACGGTGCGGCACGGAAGCGATTTGGATATGTCCGATAAACGGTGCCAGATCGCGTATCAGTACTTCCAGATCACCGTCCATGATTTGTGCGTGATACAAGTCCAGTTGCAGGGCCACATTCGCGCGTGCGACTTGCTCGATCAGTTCTACCGCACGGCGCTGGTGTGCGACGAAATAATTCGGTACATCGCGGCTGTTCAAAGGTTCGATCAACACATCGATACCATGCCCGGAAAAGGCATCCGCGGCATAACGGATGTTGCCGATAAAAGTATCGATATGTTGCTGTTCACTGAACGCTGGATTGACAATGCCGGACATGGCGTGCACTTTTTTGCAGTTGAGCGCCTTGGCGTACAGCAACGCACGCGCCACCGTTTTTCTGAATTCCTCTTCGCGTCCCGGCAGGGCCGCAAGACCTTTTTCACCCCTGTCCCAGTCGCCCGGCGGCAGGTTGAAAAGCGCCAATTCAAAGCCGAATTCAGCCAGTTTATCGCCAAGCACCTGAGGTCCAAACTCGTACGGGAAGAGAAATTCCACCGCCTTGAATCCAGCCTTGTATGCTTTTTCAAAGCGTTCGAGAAACGCCACTTCGTTAAATAGCATGGTGAGGTTTGCCGCAAATTTGGCCATTATTTCCCTCTCCCTGCGAGATCTTTAATTTCCGCTTCGCTTAGATAGCGAATGGGGTGCTGATCAAGTAAAAACATCAGTTTGGCGGTTTCTTCCAGTTCTTCGGCATTATCAACGGCATCTTCCATATCACTGCCGGTAATAACCGAACCGTGATTGGCCAGGAGAAAAGCACGGTAATCAGCGGCGCGTTTGCCCAGTTCTTCAGCAATACGCACATCGCCCGGGCGCAGATACGGGATCACCGGTAATTGTCCAATACGCATCACGTAATACGGCGTGAAGGGGCGAATGGCATTTTCCGTATTGAGGTTATCAAGGCACGAAAGCGCGGTCAGATACGTCGAATGCAGGTGCACAATCGCGTTGCATTGGGGATTGTTGCGGTAAATGGCGAGGTGAAACGCGATCTCTTTGGATGCGCGCCTACCGGAAATTTGCGTCCCGTCAATAGTCACTACCGAGAGCTCTTCGGCTTTGAGACGACCAAGAGACGCGCCTGTTGGCGTAGCGAGAAAATAGCCATTGTGCAATTTGAGCGACAGATTACCTGCACTGCCGGTGGCGTAACCCCGCTCAAACATTGAGTGCGCAAGGCCGACCATTTGTTCTCTAAGTTGTTGTTCTGTCATAGATAAAAATCCTGCGCTTTGCTAAAGAATTGTTCATCGCCGAAATTTCCTGACTTAAGCGCCAGCGATAGCGCGCCGTCGATGGATTTGACCCATGGTACGCCCGGGGCAATTTGTCCCCCGATATGAAAGGCTGTGACACCAAGGCCTTGTGTTACCGCGCCGGCCGTTTCTCCACCCGCAACGATAAAATTGCGCACCCCGGATTTACGCAGTTGATATGCGAGTTCGCTGAATAACCGCTCTACCGCCTGACTGGAAACCGCCGCGCCATAGTGCGCCTGAATCGCTTTGATTTCTTCCGCTTCCGCGGTAGCGTAGACCATCGGTGCATAGCGACTTTCCGGTTGCCCCGTTATCCAGTCAAGCACCTCCAGAACGTAGTGCTCATCGCGAAGGCAGTTGCCCACGTCCACTTTAAAACGTGGCGCAAGCGCCTGATAGCTTGCCACTTGCTTATTGGTCATTGGCGAACAGGAGCCAGACAGCACGATACTTGGCGCCTGCTCTGGCAAGCCCGCCGATTTCGCTTCGCTTTGATGGGTCAGCTTATCGACCAGGTTACAGGCGATAGCAGAAGCCAGACCGGAGCCACCGGTGACCAGTTTGAACGACTTGACCGCCTGACCCAGCGTGGCAAGATGCGCGCTGTTGATCGCATCAACTACTGCGTAGCGTTTTCCTTCCTGTTTCAGATCTGCAAATTTTGCGCCTAAAGCATCGCCGCCCTGTTCTATCAACTGGCAATTGACCAGGCCACACTCCCCCTGGGCCTGACGGTTCATCAAGCGCACGACACTGGAGTCGGTCATCGGTGTCACTGGATGGTCACGCATGCCCGATTCGGCGAGTGGTTCTCCGTGCACAAACAGATAGCCGTTGAACACTGTGCGGCCGTTTACCGGCAGTGCCGGACAGATAATGGTGAACGACTCGCCAAGCGCTTCCAGCAAAGCATCCGTTACCGGGCCGATGTTGCCCTGTTCCGTGCTGTCAAAGGTCGAGCAATACTTGAAATAGAATTGCTGGCAACCCTGTGCCTTGAGTAAGCCCAATGCATCGAGAGACGCTTTAACGGCCTGCTCCGCAGGGCAAGGCGCACGTGATTTCAGACTGATGACAACGGCATCGGTATCCACTTGCATCTCGTTTCCGGACACGCCGTTCAGTTGCACAGTGCGCATCCCGTTTTCGACCAGAAAGCCGGCGATGTCGGTAGCGCCGGTAAAATCGTCTGCAATGACCCCAAGCAACATAATTACTTCCCCACCCCAGGCAGGGTGATGCCATCGAAAATTTTGATCACGGCGCTGTCGTCTTCTTTACCGTAACCGGCGTTGCTGGCAGCAATGAACATGTTACGTGCAGTGCTGGTAAGCGGCAGCGGGAAATTCAGATTCTGCGCGGTATCGGCCACGAGATTGAGATCTTTTACAAAAATGTCGACCATGGATTTTGCTTGGTAATCGCCATCGACGACGTGTTTCATACGATTTTCAAACATCCAGGAAGTACCGGCGGCATGAGTCACCACGTCATAGATCAAATCAAGTGGAATTTTGGCACGCGCGGCAAGCGCCATCGCTTCGGCACCGGCGGCAATATGAATGCCTGCGAGCAGTTGATGAATAATTTTGACGGTTGCGCCCAAGCCGATTTTGCTGCCGATATTGTAGACTTTACCCGCCGTGGCTTGAAGTACCGGAGCCAGTTTGGCAAATGCTTCACTACTGCCAGAGGCCATAATAGTCATTTTGCCTGCTTCAGCTTTCGCCGCGCCACCGGAAACCGGAGCATCAAGCATCAATAGCTTGTGTGCTTTCAGGCCGGTTTCAATAGCTTTCGCGTCCTCGGCGGAAATGGTAGCGGAGACCATCACGGCTGTTTCTGGTTTGAGGTTTGCCGCGAGACCGGAATCAAACAGCACCGATTTAACCTGGACGGCATTGATCACGAGCAGTAATACGGCGTCCAGCTTGCCGGCAAATTGATTGGCATCGCTGGATAAGGCTTTCGCACCGTAGTTACCGAGTGTTTCACGCGCCACCGGGTTCAGATCGACACCGTAAACATCCAGTCCTGCACGAATTAAAGATTTTGCAGCCCCCATGCCCATAGTACCCAGTCCGATCACGGCTACCGATTTAACTGTTTGACGATCCATACTTATCTACCTCTTATAAGGTGCTTCAAATGTTATTTTTCCATCATTGTTGTGATTATATGTGAATTTAATCCTATATTTTTTAGCTATAAAGTCATTTTTTATTAATATAAAAAGAAAATATTTTTGAATCAATTGATTAGTTTCGTAAGAAAAGTGAAAGAAACAATTTCTTTACAAGAATGAACACAACTTCACGATCATCACCGATACTGATAAGATAAACCCATTATCACAGTCAACCAGGCCATTATGATTCCAGCAGAACGTCATAAAATTATCCTGTCACTCCTTTCACAACAGGAAGTTATCAGTATCAATGAGTTGCTCAAGCAACTGGCTGTGTCACACATGACCATCCGCCGGGATATAGCCAAACTGGAAAAACAGGGGAAGGTGCTTTCTGTTTCGGGTGGTGTACAACGCACCAAAATGCTTTATCAGGAACCGTCGCACAATGCCAAAGCGCGGCAAAACGCCACTGAGAAAGCCGTGATCGGGCAGATTGCGGGTCAGTTGGTGCCCAAAAACGCGACCGTTTACCTTGATGCGGGAACCACTACGCTCGAAATCGCGCATCAACTTGTGATGCGTGATGATCTGCTCTTTATTACCAACGATTTTGTGATTGCCGCGTACCTGATACACCACAGTAAAAGCGATTTCTACCATACTGGGGGGCTTATTGATCGCAAGAACCAGTCCAGTATCGGCAGTAAAGTGGCGGATTTTCTTGCTGGAATGAATCTGAATTTGGCGTTTGTCTCGACATCGTCATGGAGTTTGCGTGGTATTTCAACGCCAAGCGAACCAAAAGTGATTGTAAAAAAAGCTATTGCAGCGGCTGCTCGAAAGGTGATTTTGGTGTCGGACTCATCCAAATACGGTAAATCGGCGACCTTTCATGCGCTTGACATGCAACGTTTTGATACGGTGATCACCGATGCTTCGTTCCCGTACAGCGCACGCCAGGCGCTGGAAGAAAAAGGGATTCAGGTGTTGATGGAGGTAGCGGCTGTCGCCGTCGCTGACTCCGGTAACACCACCATTTGATCTGCATCGGGTAGCTACTGTGTTTTTAAGTCATCTCAGGCTACCCGATTTTTCAGTTCAAAATAGTTTCACTTCTATCTGAACCTGCACAACGGCAATATCTTTGTCGAAACAGGCCATGTGATGCTTGTCGCTCTTTCCTCCGTGGTGGACTTTTCGTGAGCGGTGCTGTCGCGCATTCGCAGGCGTTAACGGCAGATACACGTCAGAAGGTTACGGTGTTCCTGTGAAAATAGGATTGTAAATGCCGCGCTCACAAGGATACGCTACACTGTACGACAATTATGAAATTGAGCGGGTCATGCTGGATACGAAAGCCATTTATATGGATTCCACCACTGGAATCTGGAAAAGCCCTCTGGTTAGCGCGATTTCCATCGCTTATTTGCGTTATCTTCTGCGTGAAAAGGAAATTAACGCGTTTCTGAAACAATACGGGGATCTGCCGGCACGCGAGTTCATTGGGGAGATTTTTCATTATCTCAATGTTGATTATCAGATGAAACTGAACTCCGATGCCGAATTGCCGGTCAGTGGCCGTGGTATCGTCGTCGCCAATCATCCGCTCGGCGGTCTCGACGGTCTGATGCTTTTGCATGCGATGCTGTCGGTGAGAAGCGATGTGAAAATCGTGGTCAATCACATCCTGGCCAAGATCAAACCACTCACCCCATACATCATTCCGGTGAAAAACTGGCGCAGTGATTATCCCCGCCAGTCGATCATGCGCCTGCGCGAGGGATTGCAGCAAGATGAACTGGTGATTTTCTTTCCGTCTGGCGAGGTTTCCCGCGAGCGCGGGGGGAAAATTCAGGACGGGCCCTGGCAAAAGGCTTGTCTGTCACTGGCCAAATCCTGCGATGCGCCGTTGATTCCGGTATTTGTCGACGGGCGCAACAGCAAGGCGTTTTATCTGATCAGCAAGATCGCGCCGAACCTTTCGACAGCGATGCTGGCGCGGGAGATGTGGCAGCAACGTAACCGTTGTGTCGGACTGTATATCGGCAAGGCTTTACCGATACAAATGCTTCAGAGCCTGCCGCTTCCGGACAAACAGATCATCCAACTGATCCGTCAGCACGTTTATCAGTTGAAATCGCCCGATCAAGGCGTATTCAGCGCCCAGCAGCCACTGGCCGAGCCATTGTATCCGCACTTGGTGCATGCGGCTATCGAGACGACGACCATGCTCGGCAAGGTGGGAGAAGCGTACAACGCACTGCTTTACCAGCCACAGAAAAACGCGGTCCTCCTACAGGAGATCGGACGTTTGCGTGAGGCGACCTTCCGTCAGGTCGGAGAAGGAACGGGCACGCCGCGTGACCTCGATCCGTACGATTCCTATTATCAGCATTTGCTCGTCTGGCACGACAAGAGCCAGTCGCTCATGGGGGCGTATCGCCTCTACCCCTCTGTCGGGGTGTTGGAAGGTCGCGGTATCGAGGCATTGTACACGCAGTTGATGTTCGATTTCGAAGGTGATCTCGCTTGGCTCGGGGAAGGGCTGGAACTCGGACGCGCTTTTATCGTGCCGAAACACTGGAACAGCAGGGCGCTTGATATGATGTGGCAAGGGATCGGCGCGTACTATGCTCGCAGCGGGAAGATCCGCTATCTATTCGGCAGCGTCAGCATTTCGCCGCATTATCCGAAAGAGGCGGTCGACTGCCTGGTGGCGCTTTATACGATTTACATGTCGTCTCGAGAGAAAAAAATCAGGGCCAAAAATCCTTATGCGATTTCGACAGCGAAGCTGCAAAAGTGGCAAGCGTTTTTCGCGGGGATGTCCTTCGCCGAAGCGGAAAGAGCGGTGAAAACATTCTTGAAAAAGCAGGATCTTGTCATCCCGACGCTGTTCAAGCATTATTGCGCCCTGTGCGACGAGGGCGGCGTGACCTTTGCAGAGTTTGCCGTGGATCCGGATTACGGATTCACGGTCGATGGCTTTGTGATTGTCGATATGCATAAGTTGAAAAAAGAAAAATATGCCCGCTATATCGCTCCTTACGAGCGTGACTCGGCCGCACCGGAGAAATTCGCGAATGAGAGTACTACGCGAAGAGGTTAGGACGGCGCTTGAAAAACTAGGCGCTTCCCTTTACAATAAATTGTTTGTGCCAGACGCGAAAATCTGTTCTTCGGAGAGTGTAATGAAAAAAGATATCCATCCCGACTACCGTCCGATTGTTTTTCAGGACAGTGGCGCGGATTTCGCCTTTTTGACCCGTTCCACGGTGGCAAGCAAAGAAACGATCACTTGGGAAGATGGTCAGGAATATCCTTTGGTTCGTGTTGATGTCAGCAGCAAGTCGCATCCTTTCTATACCGGCAAGCAGAATATCGTCGACACAGCCGGGCGTGTCGATCGTTTCCGCCGCAAATACCGTAAAAGGACCGAGGCTTGACCTCCCTATGGCATTGGGTTAACTTGCTTGCGGTCAGGATTGAGAGGGAAATACATGTCACAGCGTAGCGTAACTTTACTCGATGAGCGGCAAGGGGAAAAAATCGATCTGACGGTGATCGAACCGGTGCTTGGGCGAGCAGGCATAGATATTTCCCGCTTGCCGAAAGGGTTGGGATTTTTTACCCATGATCCAGGCTTTGGCGTCACTTCTTCCTGTGAAAGCAAAATTACCTATATCGACGGTGACGCCGGTAAATTGCTCTATCGTGGCTATACGATTGAAGATCTTTGCGCAAAACAGAGCTTTCTCGATATCGCTTACCTGCTCTATCACGGCGAATTGCCAACTCGCGAAGAAAGCGAGAAGTTCGAAAATGACGTCAAGTATTACCGTATTTTGAACAAGCGGGTGCAAAATTTCTTCGAAGGCTTCCACTACGACGCCCATCCGATGGCAATGATGACCGGCGTGGTTGGTTCCATGGCGGCTTTTTATAATGAACATCTCGATATCAGCAAAGCGGAGAATCGCTATATCACCGCATTGCGTCTGATCGCCAAGATGCCGACGATTGCCGCGAGCACCTATCGTCATTATAGAGGCTATGACTTTGTTTATCCACGCGATGAAGACAGTTATATCGAAAGCTTTCTGCGCATTATGTTCGGCCGTCCCGGCAGTCATTACGACATTGATCCGCTTGCAGTGAAAGCGCTCAATCTGCTTTTTATCCTCCATGCCGATCATGAACAAAACGCCTCCACTTCCACCGTCCGTCTCGCCGGCAGTACCGGCACCAATCCGTATGCCGCGGTTTCCGCCGGTATCGCCGCCTTGTGGGGTCCGGCACATGGGGGAGCGAACGAAGCCGTGCTGAACATGCTCGAGGCAATCGGAACGGTGGACAATATTCCCAAGTTCATCGCCCGGGCAAAAGACAAGTCCGATCCGTTCCGACTGATGGGATTCGGTCATCGCGTTTACCGTAACTACGATCCGCGGGCGCGGATCATCCAGAATGTTTGCTACGAAATTTTCGAACATTACGGAGATGATCCACGAATGGAACTCGCCATGCGCCTTGAAGAGGCGGCACTGCAAGACGAATACTTCACGGAACGAAAACTTTACCCAAATGTTGATTTTTATTCAGGCATTATCTACAGTGCCCTTGGCGTTCCGGTCAATATGTTTACGGCAATGTTCGCCGTTGCAAGAACAGCAGGCTGGGTCGCCCATTGGAATGAAATGATTTCCGAGGGATATCGGATTGGTAGACCGCGTCAGATGTATATGGGCAAAGCCGAGAGAAACATCTGATCGTAACTCATACGTAATAATAAGGAGTTAATCAATGTTGGGAGCCTCCGATTTGATCGGCATCGACATAGGCCAGTATGCGATCAAATTCACCCGTGTCAAAAAAACGGGCAGATCGTTTGTCTGCAATTTTCTGGCTTATGAAGACATCCCGGCGGAAGTCCGCGGAAAGAAGGATCACAATGCGCTAAAGCGTATTGTCGGCAATCTCGTCAAGCGCCACAAACTGGCCAATTCACAGCCGGTCATCCACGTGGCGGCAGGGGATGCGCTGATGCGTTCAGTCAACGTTCCCGCCGGCCTGTCCGGTGATGAACTCGAAGGGGCGATCGAGCTGGATTTGACCCCTGCGCTGCCGTTCAGTATTGATCAGGTATACTTCGATTTCGATGAAAAACCGGATGAAAACGGCAGCTACCTTACCATCGCGGCGCGCCGAGATCTTATCGATCCCCGTACGGATTTGTTTCAGGTCAGGGGGAAACACCTACCCGTACAGGTCGATGTCGACGTTTTCGCCTATGAACGGCTTGTCTCGCAACTAAAGGGTGCGGGGATCGCCAAGGAAAAGAGCCTGATGATCGTCGATATCGGCTATAACAGATGCCGCCTGATCGCGTTTAAAAATCAAAAATACGTCTTTCATCGCGAGCAGCAGATCGGGGGACAACAGGCGACCGAAATACTCGCAGACGCCTATGATTGCGACGAGCGGAACGCGGAAAAAAAGAAGCTGGATCGGAGCTTTGGTAATGACTACAAGGATCTTGTCTTGAAACCATATGCTGCCGCCTTGGCAGAGCAGATCAACCTTGCGACCGATTTTTATGAAGCAAGTGGCCCAGCTGCCGTGTCTGTTGAAAAACTCTACCTGACCGGCGGTGGAGCGAAATTGTCAGGCTTGTCCGGCGCGTTGAAAGAGCATCTGACCATTGCGGTTTCCCTGCTTGATCTCAGTGCCCAAGTCAAGAGACAGAGTAAGAATAACGAAACGTTGCAGAAAGGACTCAGTCATGCATTGGCGATCGGATTGGCCATGGAAGGGGGCAAATAATGGCGAGAAAGTTCAATCTTCAGCCTTGGCGTGCCGAGCGCCGCAAAGAGCAGAAAAAACAATTCGCTATTGTATGTGGCGCAACGGCGCTTTTCTGTTCCGTGTTGCTTTATGGCTATCATATGCTACAAAAACGTTATATTCACGGCCAAGAGCAAGCGATCAATACCTTGCAGAACAACATCATCAAATTCAAGCGCGCACAAGAGGAAGTAGAGAAGGTAAAGGCGCTTAATGCGGAAGTGACGAGACAAATTTCCGTCATCCATAATCTCGAGGCGCAGCGCGGCCTGACCCTGAGGATGTTGAATTATATGGCCAAGGAAACACCTGAGACGGTTTTTCTCGAAGAAGTCGCGTACAAGAACAACAACTTGACGATCAAGGGAATCGCGGAAAATGAAATGGGGGTTTCCGCCTTGATCAGAAAATTGGAGGAATTTCCGAATTCCGCGAGCGTTGTTCTGATCAACATGCATAAAGCCAAGAATACCGAGCGCTTTACGGTAACGGAAGATACCGAAGTCAAGGCGTTTACCCTAGTTGTTTATATCACCGCGAACTTGTTACCGTCTGGAAAAGAGGAGAAGCGGTCATGAAATTTGTCAAACCGTCACAACTGGACACCTCCAATCCCGGGACTTGGCCAATCTATTACAAAGTGTTGGCATGGGTGTGTATTGCCGCGGCTATGTTCTTCCTTTTCAAGCAGTTTCTGATTGCCCCGGCCAAAGAGCAGGAAACGGCAAATGCGCAAAAAATCGCTCAACTCGAGAAGAAGTATGCAACGCTTTATCAATATGCGCTTGATCTCGATAAATACAAAGCGCGCTCTCAAGAGTTGATCGCGATGCTAAACGATTTGTTGAAATATTTGCCCTCGCATTCGGAAACGGCGCAGCTGATCGACAATGTCTATAAATCCGCCTCGCAAAGCAATATCAACTTGAGTGATTTCGTCCCATCGACCAAGTCGGTGAAAAAAGACTACTACGATATCATGCCGGTCACCCTCAATACGACGACGCATTATCAAAATTTCGCGCTTTTCGCGGAAAAACTCGGGCATCTGAAAAGAGTCATGAATATCGCGGACTTTTCTCTGAAAGTGGGTGAAAAAATGCGTGGCGATAACAATATGGACAATAATTTTCTTTCGGTAGGTGGGCAATTGCAGACTTATATATACAATCAGGATATTGATGCGCTTCGTGCGGGGAAATTACCTGAAAAGACAGACAAACGTCGCCAGTGAGGTCACTATGCACAATCGACAGTTATTCTCTCTTTTATTTTCTGGCATTGCCTACCTGTTTCTCACCGGATTCTTTTTCGGAACGCCCGAACGCGATGCGATGTATTTTATTCGTGATACACAAAGCTATGTCAAGGCTAGTCACAAGTTGCATCTTCCACCGAAGCCGGAGATAAAAAAAACGCAACCGGTTGTCTATGAAGCGGGAGAGTTAGATCCTTTTTCATTGCAGTCCTTTGTTCTTGAAACCGGACCCGGGGAAGATGAATATAACAATATGAAGTGCATGACCGCCGATTGTGGCGATGGCGCGCCAACCCCGCATGACCCGTATTTCTTGGAAGACTATGATCTCGACAAATTACAGATGGTCGGGACAATGGCAGACAAAAAAGGGAAGCGGATCGCTTTGGTTCAGACGCCGGATCTGGATGTCGTCAGAACCAAAGAGGGGGAATATATCGGCAGAAACAACGGCCTTATTTTAAGTGTCGATCCTGACCATATCGTGATTCAGGAAAAGCAGAGAGTTCCGCAAGGTTGGCAAAACAGGACGAACACCCTGGAACTTTTCAATTAACAGCGTGATAGGACGACACATGAAAAAATTACTTTGCAGCAGCATCTTCCTGGTAAGTTCCGCTATTTTTGCCGCCGCTATCACCAATGTTACAGCGGGTGCGGGCGCGGCAGGCACGTACGAAATCGTCTTTAAAAATGCGAACGTACAGCCGTCTAGCTTCAACACCAGCCAGCCCGCCACGATCGTACTTGATTTTCCCAATACTTCTTCTTCGCTCCCAAGGCGTGCGGTGCAGGTGAATCAGAACGGTATTTTATCTGTCAACGTCATTCCCGGGAACAGCAGTACACGGGCGGTCATCAATCTGGCGTTTCCGATAAAATACACCGTTACCCGGGTCGGAAAAGACGTGCATGTGAGCGTGCCGAAAACTACGGGGTCTGCGGTGCCGAGCCGTTCTGTAGGGGCGTTCGCAGGGAAAACGCCACCGTCAACCGCTCCGCGGCGGATTTTCTTGTCCGGCGCACCACGGAATGCAAAGCCAGTTGCGCCGCCGCATCCTCATCAGGCGAAAGTCCCATTCGATCTCGCGCCGATGTTTCATCGCAATGGCACCACCGGTGGGCGCTTAAGTTTCACCTTACCAAGCGATCGATCGATGGTCGACGTGAAAACGCAAGGCAGTTCGATTGTTGCCACGATTGCCGGTTATGCGGTGGCGAAAAACGCCCAGAAACGTCTCGATGTCGCGGATTACGGCTCTCCCGTGCACTATGTAGACATTATCCGAAAACGAGGCAATACCGAGATTCACCTCAATATGGGGCGCAATGGATACGACTACGTCGCTTATCAGAATGGCAGAACCTACACGATCGAGGTCTCCAAACCCGATCTGTCCGATACGGACAGAATCGCCAAGGAATTGACCGGATTTGGGCCAGGAAAGAAATACAACGGTGCGCCGTTGTCACTGAACTTCCAGGATATCGAAGTGCGGGCGGTATTGCAGATCATTGCCGAATTTATCAAGCAGAATATTGTCGTGAGCGATACTGTCAAGGGCAACATCACCCTGCGGCTGGACAATGTCCCGTGGGATCAGGCGCTCGACATTATTTTGAAAACCAAGGGACTCGCGATGCGTAAAAACGGCTCGGTGGTTTATATCGCGCCGGAAGGCGAGTTGAACAAATCCGAGATCGACGCCCTTGCCGACTGGCAGAAAAAACAGCAGTTGATTCCGTCGCGTACCGAACTCATTCAAGTGAAATACGCCAAAGCTTCCGATCTTGCGGCGATTATCGAGAAATCCCGTGATTCCTCCAAAGGAAGGAATGGTGTGACCCTGAACCAGGACGCCATTCTCTCCACAAAGGGCAGTGTCAGCGTGGACAAGCGCACCAATACCTTGCTGGTCAGCGATATCCCGAGCAAACTTCAAGCGGTCCATGACCTTGTCGCCAAGCTTGATGAACCGGTGCGACAAGTGCTGATCGATTCGCGTCTCGTCATCACCGCCGACAACTTCAAGCGCGAAGTCGGCTCACGCCTTGGCTTGACCTTCTTTGGAAAACCTTCCGATCGAATCCAAATGGCTGGAAGCGGAACTTTGACGGAAGCCACTCGTGTCACAAGTGAAGGCCGTATCGGAGATGGCGTGCTGGACACACGCCTTGGTGTGCGACTTGGTGCTCCGGGTTCTTCGCTGCAGCGGGGGGCTTCTTATGCCTTGTCCATACTTGGCAGTGACGTCCTCGTCGATCTCGAGTTGCAGGCGTTGCAAAACGAAGGCCGTTCGGAAGTCCTTTCCAGCCCGCGGGTGGTCACCCAAGACGGTTACAAGGCGCTCGTCTCCTCGGGGCAGGAAATTCCCTATAGTACGATCAGTGAAGAAGGGACCGAAATCGAGTTCAAAGATGCCAAGCTCAGCATGGAAGTCACCCCGCGGATCGCCCCCAACGATCGCGTGAGCATGGAAATCCACATTACCAAAGACGAACCGGACTACAGCAACCTAGTCAATGGGGAACCGCCGCTCGACACCAATAAAATCGACACCAGGGTCGAAGTCGAAAACGGTGAAACCATCGTTCTTGGTGGTATCTATGAGCAAACGCAATCGACGTCGACCGAAAAGGTACCGCTGTTGGGCGATATTCCGCTGGTCGGCCATTTGTTCAAGAGCACGGCGAAAAAATTCGATAAACAAGAACTGCTGATCTTCATCACGCCGCGGATTATAGATCAGCGCCTGTCAAGCCATGATAAGTTCAGCAACTTACGTGACTAGTTGCGAGCCCTCCCAACGAGGCCCCACAACCTGGGGGGGGTTCTTGTCGACGCAATGAAGCGGATGCCTTACGAAGCGGTTATCGGCCTTGAAATTCACATTCAATTAGCGACGGCAAGCAAACTGTTCTCGCCGTCGCCGACAGCTTTCGGCGCGCGCCAGAACACACAAGTCAACGAAATCGATCTCGGCTATCCCGGCGTGTTGCCCGTTGTAAACAAAAAAGCGCTGGAATACGCCTGCCTGTTCGGCAAGGCGCTCGGCAGTCGGATCAATCCCCATGCGGTTTTCATGCGCAAAAACTACTTCTATCCCGACCTGCCGAAAGGCTATCAGATCAGTCAGCTTGACGATGCGATCATTCAAGGCGGAGAAGTGCGCCTGCCCCTTGCACAAGACAGGGTGCGACGGGTACGGATCAATCGTGGACAACTCGAAGAGGATGCCGGAAAATCGGTTCATGACGCTTTTGCCGAGCGCAGCGGAATCGACTTGAACCGTGCCGGCGTGGCGCTTATCGAACTGGTTTCCGAACCGGACATGCGCAGCGCCAAGGAAGCCGTGGCCTATATGCGCCGAATCCACCATCTGGTCCGCTATCTCGGCATCAGTGACGGCAACATGCAGGAAGGCTCCTTGCGCTGCGATGCCAACGTCTCGATTCGCCCGCAAGGGAGCGATCGCTTGAATGCCCGAGTCGAATTGAAAAATATCAACTCGTTTCGCTTTATCGAGCAGGCAATCGAGATCGAAATCGAGCGCCAAAGCGATCTCATCGAAGCGGGCGGTCGAGTCGCCCAGGAGACCCGCTTGTTCGATTCGGACAAGCGACAAACCCGGCCGATGCGCAGCAAAGAAGAAGCAAACGATTACCGCTACTTCCCCGA
Source organism: Cardiobacteriaceae bacterium (assembly GCA_965277745.1). Taxonomy (GTDB): domain Bacteria; phylum Pseudomonadota; class Gammaproteobacteria; order Cardiobacteriales; family Cardiobacteriaceae. The sequence continues at coordinate 1,002,977 of OZ255837.1, read as the reverse complement.
TCCCGATCTGTTACCGCTGCAATTGACGGATGCCTTTCTTGATCGCGTCGCCTCTTCGTTGCCGGAATTACCGGATGCGCGCGCGAAGCGCTATGGCGAACATTTCGCCTTGGACGACGAGACCCTCACCGCGCTTGTGCAGACACGCGCCGCGGGCGATTATTTCGACGCCTTGTGCGCGGTTTGCGCGGACGGAAAGCTGGCGGCGAACTGGCAAACGAGGGAACTCACGCGCTTGATGAATGAACATGGTCACACCTTCGAAGACTTACCGCTTGACGCCGAGCGGTTCGGGCAATTGTTGCTACGGATAAAAGATAACGTACTCTCTGCGAGCGGGGCGAGAAAAGTGATGACGCGTTTGTGGGAAGGGGCGGAAAGCGTCGATCGGGTGATCGCAGAATTGGGATTACAGCAGGTAAGCGAGGACAACGCGCTGCGGGCATGGGTCGATGCGGTGCTTGCCGAACATCCCGAGCAGGTGTCCGCCTACCGCGGTGGACAGGGGAAAATGCTCGGCTTTTTTGTCGGACAGGTGATGCAACGTTCACAAGGACGAGCCAATCCAAAAGCGGTCAACGCATTGATCCGCGAGACACTGGAAAAATAATCACTGTCTCCTTCGGCCGCTTGCGGCAAAGCGCGGCGTCATCCGACGGCTGCGTGCTGACAGGCGAAGACCGTCCCGCGCGAACAAAACTGTCTCGCCAGAAAAGAATGATAAATTTTTCCATTGTTTTTGACGCAAACATTCTCTCCGTAGACGCTTCCTTTGATTACAGTCAAGTTCGTTCGGCAATGCAGATGGACCGTCTGTAAATTTTTCAAGAAACTATCCGCCCAATAAGCATATTTATAAAGAACGTTCAATTGACGGCGCATAAGTGATCATTCTTGGCCTGTGATGATCTGTTCTCCATTTATATTCACTTTTAGCGCAAAATTTTTACCATATGAGTTGGAATTTCGATAGGAGGATTTCTCATGTCACAAAAATTAATCGCGACTGACGATAAAAAAATATTCAAAATGGCAGGAATCTCTTTTCCTTATTTTTTGTTCATTGCGCTTGTTGTGTTCCGTGGGACTTATTACCCTATGGAATCGTCGGGGCTTTTCCTCTGATGATCGTCATGGGAGCGATTTTGAATGAGATTGGAAGCCGAACGCCAATTATCAAAGATTATTTGGGAGGAGGCGTGATTGCCGCTATTTTTGGTTCGGCGGCACTTTCCACATACAAAATAAACCCCCAAGATGCGACCGATCTGATCATCGGATTCATGAAAAATAAAAGCGCGTTTTTGAATTTTTACATCGCGGCCTTGATCACAGGCTCTATCCTCGGAACCGAGTATCGCCAGTCAAGCGCTTGGCGCCTCGTTTTTCGCCAAGGCGAGATCGCCTCTTCGCAACCAACCCACCTTGCGCATCCATTCGCTAACCGTGAAAGCAATGAGCGCTGGAAGGAGAAACATCAAAACGAGGATGCTCGTTAACAGCGTGATCGGAGAAAAGAGTTTCTCGGAGGCATCGAGAACGCCGAAGACGCCGACCAAGCCCGCGGTGCCCATGCCGGCCCCGGCGGCCGTGCAGTGAAGCCCAAGCACCACGGTGGCGATCGGGCCTGCGACAATACTTGCCGTGATTGCCGGCAACATAACGATCGGTTTGCGAAACACATTGGGAATTTGCAGCATGCTGGTGCCGAGTCCCTGTGCAATCGCTCCACCGATGCCATTTTCACGATAGCTGGCTACGGCAAATCCAACCATCTGTGCGGCGCAACCGACCACCGCCGCGCCGCCGGCGAGTCCATCGAGGGAAATGGCGATACAAATGGCGGCGCTGCTGGTGGGCAGCGTCAGGAGGATACCGACCGCCAGCGAAATCACGACGCCCATCAGAAACGGTTGTAATACAGTGGCGGCCTTGATCATCTCGCCGAGCGCGTCCACGGCGCCGACTACCGGTGGACACAAATACAGGCAGGCGAAGTAGGCGGCGAGCATCATCGAAAGGGGAATCAAAAGAATATCCAGCGAGGTTTTCCCCGCCACGGTACAGCCGACACGATAAGCGACCACGGCGGCGAGATAGGCGGAAACCGGATTTCCCGGCGTAGCCTGGACGCCGCCTGCAATGAAATAGCTACCACTGATGAACGCGGCAGACTGCGCCCCCATCAGTCCGGCGACGAGACAACTGAACATGACAAGTGGCGGCGCTTTGAGGTACCAGGCGATGCCGGCGCCGATTCCTGCCCCCATCAAAAGGGTCGCCATGCCGGCGATACGCACCATAAACGGCAGATCCAGCCAGCGACCGATTTGTGCGATAATCAACCCGGCGATCAGGGTAACGAAGAGGCCCATTGCCATCCCGGTCATGGCGTCGATGAAATAGCGCTTGGCAAACTGCCTGAGAATTTCCATAAGTCCCCCTTGCTCCTGTAAACTCAGGAAACAAGGTACAACAAATCGGAACGTGTGATTATAAAATATCGGATACATTATCTATGCTGGAAATGCCATCATGAGCTTGATCACCACCCTCGGCCGCGAGGCAAAAGCCGCCGCCCGCAGCGTCGCCACCGCATCGAGCGCAAGCAAGAACCGCGCCCTCGAACAAATCGCCGACACCCTGCTCGAGCAATGTCCGGCGATCCTCGCGGCCAACCATGAAGATCTCGAAATGGCGCGAAAAAACGCCCTCGACGTGCCTCTGCTCGATCGTCTGACTCTCAACGAAACGCGCATCGACACCATGGCGCGGGGCATCCGCCAAATTGCCGCGCTACCCGATCCGGTCGGGGAAATCACCGCGATGCGCACGAACGCCAGGGGGGTACAAATCGGCAGAATGCGCGTGCCGCTCGGGGTGATCGGAATCATTTACGAATCGCGTCCGAACGTCACGGCGGACGCCGCCGCGCTTTGTCTCAAATCGGGTAATGCCGTAATCCTGCGTGGGGGGTCGGAGGCCATTTGCAGCAATCGCGCGATCATGGCGGCGGTTCGCGAGGGACTGATCGCGGCCGAACTGGATGCGCATATCGTCCAACTGGTTTCCGATCCCGATCGCGCCCACGTCACCGCCTTGCTTGGCGCCGATCAGTTTGTCGATGTGATCATTCCGCGCGGTGGCAAGGACCTCGTGCGTCTTGTCGGGGAAAACGCGAAAATGCCTGTCATAAAGCATCTAAGCGGCCTTTGTCATCTTTATGTGGACGAGGATGCCGATCTCGACAAAGCCCTGCGCATCGCCGACAACGGCAAAACCTATCGCTACGGTATTTGCGGCGCCACCGAAACTCTGCTCGTCCACCGCCGCGTCACCGCTGATTTTCTTCCCGCCATCGCCGCGATATATCGCGAAAAAGGCGTGGAAATGCGCGGTTGTCGGCAAGCATGCGCGCTGGTTGCCGATATGACGCCGGCAAGCGAGACCGATTGGGAAAGCGAGTACCTGGCGCCGATCATCAGTATTCGTATTGTCGAGGATTATGACGCGGCGCTCGCGCACATCTTCCGCTATGGCTCCAGGCATACCGAGGCGATCGCCACCGAAAGTCTCACCACCGCACAGCGTTTTCTGCGCGAAGTTGACGCCGCCTCGGTTATGGTCAACACGCCAACCTGTTTCGCCGATGGCTATGAATACGGCTTGGGCGCAGAAATCGGTATCAGTACGGACAAGCTCCACTGGCGCGGCCCGGTGGGACTCGAGGGCCTGACCAGTCGAAAATTCATCCTCTTAAGCAACGGCGTGACCCGCTAGAGTGAACCTTTCCACGTCAAGCCTTCCGCCGTTGCCGCAAAATTCCGCTGCTCGCCGGTTTTTTTGATATGATCCGAACAGTTCTTCTACCGCCTATGGATTTATGACCCCGAAAACGCTCAAAAAGCTTATCAATGAAAATCTTGAACTCATGAAAGCCGTGGAGGTGCAAAATATCGACCTTCAGGGTAAAGCCGATTTCGCCGACTATATGGTGATCGCAAGCGGCACCTCGGACCGCCATTTGCACGCCATGGCCGATAAAATCATCGCCGCGACCAAAAAAGAAGGAAATCCACCGCTCGGCGTCGAGGGGGAAAACAGCCGCGACTGGGTACTACTGGATCTCGGTGATGTGATCGTCCATCTGATGCGCCCGGAAATTCGCCGCCTTTACGCGCTGGACAAGCTCTGGTCACCGCCCGCCACGCGGCAAGCCTGAACGAGGCAAGACAATCCTGGACGCGCCCTTGAAACCATCATCGATGTAATTTGCCATCTGTCATGATCGCCGAGCGTGTCTCGATTAGAATCTTCGCGCTGCGTTGCAGACTTTCCCGCTCCGAATCGGAAAGCTCCGGCTCAATAACCTGGATGATCCCTCCGCGCCCGACGACCGTCGGCAGGGAAAAGCACACCCCGTATTTGGTGGGACAGGAAAGGGTCATCACGGCACGGCTGTCCTTGAGAATCACCGCGACGATCTTCATGACCGCCGCACCGATGCCGTAATACGTGGCTTGCTTGCCGGCGATGATGGTTGCCGCGGCGCCACGGACTTTTTTCTCGACACGATCAATCGTCTCTTGCGATAACGTCTTGCCCATCGCGGCGAGCAGATCGGAAATCGGCACCCCCCCTGCCCGCGCCGCATCCCAGGAAAGCACCGAAGAATCGCCGTGTTCTCCGAGCACATTGGCGTGGATATAACGCGGACTGATGCCGATTTCCCGGCCGAGCAGATCGCGGAAACGCGACGTATCGAGAACCGTTCCGGTACCGAGCACCAATTGCGGTTGCGGATGCAGGCTTTTCGTAATTTCGGTCATGATATCGACCGGATTGGTGGCGATCACGATCACCGCCTCCGGTACCACTTCCACGACCTGAGGCACGACACGCTTGAAAATCGCGACATTGCGAGCGAGAAGATCGAGGCGTGATTCCCCCGGTTTCTGGTTGACACCGGCGGCAATGACCACCACCGAAGAATCCTCGATGTCGGGGTAATCACCGGAATGCACCCGTACGGAGGAACTGACGGCAGCCGCATGGGAAATATCGGCCGCTTCGGCGCGGGCGCGGTCATGATTGATATCGACCAGCATCAAATCGCTGCACACACCGTCGATCGCCATGGCATAGGCTGAAGCCGCCCCGACAAATCCGGTACCCACCACACTGACTTTCGCCATGAAAATCTCCTTGTTTGTCTTCCGCCATAGTATGCCAGCATTCTTAATTTCGAGGGAAAAAACTATTCCGGCCGCCCCATCACACCCCGGCGCCGTCATCGCGGCCAAGTCTCAGGAAATAACTTCCGGAGAGGATCGTAATCCCTCCTAGTATGGCGAAAGTCCATTGAAAGGCATTTCCGATCGGAAAGCCCATCCGCTCCTCAAAACCATTGAGAATGGCGGTCCCGCAAGCGATTCCCATGCCGATGGCGAACTGTTGATTGACGCTCATCAAGGCGTTGCCGCTGCTTCGTTGCGCCGGGCGTAGATCAATGAACGTCAAAGTGTTCATCGCCGTGAATTGCAACGCGGAAAATACACCGAGGAGAAAGAGAAAAGGAAAGAAAATCGCGATAGGGTAACGATCGTCAAGCCAGGCGAAGACAATCAAAAGGATCCCGATGAAGGCGGTATTGACCACGAGAACGCCGCGATAGGAAAAACGACGGATGATCGTGACGACCAGGGGCTTGATGGCGAGCATTCCAAGGGCGAGCGGGACGAGCATCCAGCCTGCCGTGATGGGCGAAAGTGAACAGGCCAACTGAAAGAACAGGGGCATGAGCAGGGGAATGGCGGAAAATCCGAGGCGGGTGAACAGACTGCCGATAATACCGACGCGAAACGTGCGCACCAGAAACAAAGACAAGGGAAACAACGGATTTTTCACGGCCTTGGCATATCGTGTATAAACTGCGATCAGCGCGGCGCCCAAGCCGCCGAGGAGAAAGGGAAGCCCCCCGACGCGAGGATGTGAGGACAACACCAGGGCTAGAGTGAGGAAAGTCATGGCCGCGGCGATCAGCAGGAAACCGCCGAAATCGAAAGGGTCGACTACCATGCGATAATCGGGGACGATGCGGCGGCCGAAAAAATATCCCAGCACACCGATCGGTAAATTGATGAGAAAAACCCAGTGCCAACTGGCATATTCGACGAGATAGCCACTGAGGAGCGGGGCGACAACCGGAGCGATCAGCGCCGGAATCACAGCGATATTCATGACCCCGAGCAACTCTTCCCGGGGATAAGTCTTGGTGAGCACCAGGCGCGCGACAGGCACCATCATCGCGCCGCCGATCCCTTGGATGACACGCGCAAATACGAGCATGGCCAAGGAAGGAGCGCACGCGCAGAGCAAAGAGCCCAGAGAGAAAATCACGACCGCGGTAAGAAATACCTGTTTCGTGCCCAAACGGTCGGCGAGGAAGCCGCTGATCGGAAGAAAAATCGCCAACGTCAGAGCATAGGAAATAATCGCCCACTGCATCCTCAGCGGGGCGACCGCGAACGATTCGCCCATTTTCGGCAGCGCGTTATTCAAGATCGCTCCGTCGAGGAGTTGCATGAACAGCGCAAAGGACAAAATAAGGGGCAAATAAGGGTGGGGCTTGGAAGCGGCGGAGACCATCGCAGGAGATAAAAAGCAAATTATAAACCGCTTTCGCCTGAAAACACAGCGCCGCGCCTGTTACGGTAAGCATATCATCCCGCCACGGTAGGAATGGCCTTTGTAAGCGCGGACAGGACAAACGACAAATACGGACCCCCTTCTCCCATGGCAAGGGCGATGTTTCCCGATCATAAAAGTCGCTTTTGCCGCCATCGGAGAATTACTTTGGGTGATTTTCCTGCCATGACGCTTCTGTCGACATGTAAAAGCGATCGCATCCACCGTCAAATCGCATCTGCCGCCAAGGATAGTATTCATTTTGACAGACCGCCATCGGAAAGCCTATAATGCGATGGTTATCGTCCCGCTTTGGAGAGGATATGTCGCCCTGGACCTTGGAAAAAGCCAGAGAGATTCACGATCGGTCGTTTATGGATTTACTGTTTCAGGCGCAACGAATCCATCGTGCACATCACGATCCCAACCATGTTCAGTTGTGCACCCTGCTGTCGATCAAAACGGGCGCCTGTCCCGAAGATTGCAAATACTGTCCGCAAAGTGCGCGCTATAAGACGAATGTCTCCCGAGAGGCCTTGCTTACGCTTGAAGAAGTTCTCGCCGCCGCGCGAGAGGCAAAGGCACGAGGCGCGGAGCGTTTCTGCATGGGAGCCGCCTGGCGTCATCCGCGACCACATACTATGCCTTATCTCGTGGAAATCGTGGCAGAGGTGAAAGCGCTCGGCCTGGAAACCTGCATGACCCTCGGCATGCTGGATGCCGAAAAGGCGGATCAATTGGCCGCCGCCGGACTCGACTATTACAATCACAATCTCGATACCTCGCGCGAATTCTACGCCAAGATCGTCACCACGCGAACCTACGACGACCGCCTGCACACACTGAAGAACGTGCGCAACGCCGGGATCAAAATCTGCTGCGGCGGAATCATCGGCATGGGGGAAGCACAATGTGACCGCCTTGCCATGCTGGTGACGCTCGCGAACCTGAAAAAACCGCCGGAAAGTTTGCCGATCAATCAGTTGGTACGGGTACGCGGCACGCCACTCGAACATGGCGATGATCTTGATCCTTTCGCTTTTATCCGGATGATTGCGACGACACGAATCATGATGCCGAAGAGCGTAGTGCGCATCGCCGCCGGACGTGAATTCATGACTGAACAGACGCAGGCCCTGTGTTTCATGGCCGGTGCCAATTCCGTGTTCTATGGTCGCAAGTTGCTGACCGCGAAAAATGTCGATGCGCAAAGCGATATGGCGTTGTTCACCAAACTTGGCCTGAACCCGCAATGGGAGAAAGCGTCGGCCCCCTCGCGCGTGTCATGCTCGCACTAAAGCGTTCTCCGCTCGAAGCGACCCCGTGATAGCGACCGGTGAAACGCCAAGCACAAGCGATTTTCCTTTCGTTGACGAGGCGCGATAAATGGTGACAAAAAATCCCCGGTAAAAATCGTTCCAGTTGAGATGCTTTCTGCGTTATCCTTGGCAAATCCGGCGAAGCCGATAGGATGGCGGTAAAATTTGCCGGGTGCCCGAATCCGCCACTTCCCTTGATCGGCGCGGCAAAGGCTTGAACGCAACGACGAGGGAAACAACGCTTCATCAAGCAGCGGGCGCGATGAAATCAGGCAACACCGGAGCGTTACGCCCGATGCGTCGCGAGAACGGCAAAAAACGAGTTTCGAGGAGTTCATATGCATACCTTGTAGAAATCAAAACTTAATCTGACAGACATTATCAAACAACAACTGTCCGTTGAGTGTTATTGTCAGATAATTCGACACTAGGAATTTGTTTTTCTAGCGCCAAATGCTTTGCCTCACGAAATGTCTGCATCGGTGTTTTACCATAACAGTGCTTACCACTATGTGGACGCTGTTCATTATATTTACTGATCCAGTGATCAACGTCAACTTGCAGTTCATCTAGCGAACGATAAATCTTCTTACGAAAGGCTATATCATAAAACTCATTTTTCATGGTTCTATGAAAACGCTCACATATACCGTTCGTTTGAGGACTATTGGCCTTGGTCTTTGAGTGATCAACGTTCTCAGTAGCCAAATAAAGCTCATAGGCATGACTCTCAACTTTACCACAATACTCAGTGCCCCGGTCGGTAAGAATACGACACAAGGGGAGTTCGCATTCATCAAAAAATGGGATGACCCGGTCATTAAGCATATCAGCTGCTGTGATCGCTGATTTCTCTATATAGAGCTTTGCGAGAGCCGCTTTGCTATAGGTATCAATAAAAGTCTGCTGATAAATACGCCCAACACCTTTCATGGTACCGACAAAATACGTATCCTGTGCCCCAAGGTATCCAGGGTGGTGCGTTTGAATTTCTCCATGGGCTTCGCGTTGCGATTTGGCTTTCTCAAGCGCTGCAAGCTGTTCCTCGGTCAGTAAAATACCTTCTTGAGCCGAACGAGACTCCAACGCTTTCAGGCGCTTTTTCATGGTCTCAAGGTCATGGCGTAACCAGATCGATCGAACACCACCAGATGACACCACAATGCCTCGTTTTAACAACTCTTGTGAGGCACGTAATTGTCCTAGCGCAGGATTGTCTATCGCTATATCAATTACTGCACGTTCTACATGCTCAGGAACACGATTCTTCACCACCGGTTTCTTACGGCTGATTTCTCGCAGCGCGTCTTCACCACCATTTTCGTATAAACGTTTAAAACGATAAAAACTATCTCGGCTGTAGCCCATCGTTTTGCATGCTTGTGACACACTACCCAATTGTTTTGCCAACTCCAAAAGGCCAACTTTGGGCTTGATTATCTTCATTTCAATATTCGTCATAATCTGACTCCTTTTGACTCGATTTTATCAAAAATGTCAGATTAAGTCTCATTCTTTACACATACCTTGTTTCACCCGCTCGACTGGATGGTGTTCGCCCTTTATTTCGCTGTCATCGTCTATGCCGGCTACTATTTCAGCCGCGCGAAAATCACCACCACGAAGGACTATTTTCTCGGCGGAAAAACGATGCCGATGTGGGTGGTCGCGGTATCGGTGCTTGCAACTTCGCAGTCCGCGGCCACGTTTCTCGGCGCCCCGGAATCGAGCTATCGTGGCAATCTGACCTATCTGGCCACCAATATCGGCGGCCTTCTCGGCGCATTGTTCGTCGCCTCGCTCCTGATTCCGCGTTTCTACCGCCACAACGTGGCGACCGTTTACGAGCTTCTCCAGGTGCGTTTCGGCGATAAAAGCAAACGCCGCGCGGGCCTCATGTACCTCGTCGGCCGGATATTCTCCTCGGGATCGCGTCTTTACATGGCCGCTATCGCGGTAGCGATGATTTTGTTCACCAACATCGAGCCACAAAGCGTCGTCGCCTCGGTCGTCATCCTTGTGATCGTCGCGCTGGCCTATACCACCATGGGCGGCATTCGCTCGGTAATCTGGACGGATCTGATCCAGCTCATCGTCTACGTCGGCGCCGCGATCGCCGTCATTGTCTATCTGTTCGGACAGATCCCGGCGGATATAGGAGAGATGATCCACGCGCTGCGCCATGCGGGGGGCGATACCTTGTCCAAACTGACCCTGCTCGATTTCCGTCTCGACTTCGGCCCGGGAGGCACCTTCAGTTTCTGGGCCTGTCTTACCGGTTTCGTCTTGCTCAATGTTGCCGCCTTCGGTCTCGATCAGGACATGACCCAGCGCGTTCTTACCTGTAAAAACGCCAGACAGGGCGCCAAAGCGATGATTCATTCGATTCTTTACTCGATTCCCGTGGTGCTCGTTTTCATGACGATCGGCCTCTTGCTCTACCTTTTCTACCAGTCCCCGCAGTTGATGGGAGAAGGAGACAAAGAGGTGATACAACGCTTCGACGGGGAAAATATCACCATCTTCATGTACTACGTGTTACACGAAATGCCGGCGGGATTACGCGGTCTTGTCACGGTTGGCGTCGTGGCCGCCGCCTTGTCGACACTGAACAGCGGATTGAACGCCATGTCTTCCGTGATGATTTACGATATCTACCGTCCATGGAAAGAAGCGAAACATGGCCGGCAGACAGACAGGCACTACGTGAAAGCGGGTCGTCTCGGCATGGTCGCGGCGGCTTTGGCGCTCGGCGGCATGGGGATCTTGTGTTACTACTGGCAGCGCTACAGCGACATGCCTTTGCTCTCCTTCGCCTTGAGTGTCATGGTATTTGCCTATACGGGACTGCTCGGCGTGTATTTCACCGCCATCTTCACCGATCGCGGCAGCGAAACCTCGGTAGCAGCGGCTTTGACGACGGGTTTCCTGACCACCCTGTTTCTGCAAGCCTATGTATGGGACAGCGTGATGGGCGTGATCAATCGGGACTGGGTCGGTCTGCACCTCGCTTTTCCCTATCAGCTCTGCATCGGAACGATACTCTCCACGCTCGTCTGTATGAGTGCTCGCGCGCGGCCACGAGAACGGGATCGCTCGCGGACACTCGCGAGATGACACCCGGTGATCAGCCACTATCTCGCCGTTGACGGCGGCGCGAGCAAAACCGCCCTTCGCCTGACGCCGGTGCAATTCCCGGACGCATCGGCTGCAACGGTAACGACAGGGCCGTCCTCTCTTACCCTGCCGGGGCAAGGCGGTATCGCGACTCTGGTCGAGGCGATCACAGCGCTGCTGAGGCGACATCGACTCTCCCCTGCCGAGGTCATGCTGGTCGCGGGCGTCGCAGGCGCGGGCAATCCGGCGCGCAAAGCGGCGCTCGAAAAAGCGCTCGCCACGTTTGCGCACAAGGCGATCACGACGGACGCGCACATTGCATGCCTCGGCGCGGGCGGCGGCAAAGCGGTCAACTGTATTGCCGTCGGTAGCGGTGCGGTCGCCGCCCGTCTCGATCAAGACGGCAATGTCGCGCTTTGCGGCGGTTGGGGCTTTCCGATCGCTGATCGCGGCGGCGGCGCCTGGCTTGGTTTTATGGCGGTCAGGGCGTTGATCGCCGCGATCGAATCCGGCGCGTTCCCGCCGCTTGGCGAAACCCTCGGCACCGTTATCGGCCGGCAACGCCCGGCGCTCATCGCCTGGCTCGCAACCGCCGACGCCAGTGAATACGCGCGCCTCGCCCCCATCGTGTTACAGTGCGCCGCCACCCACTGCCCCGCGGCGCGGCGGATCGTGCGCAAGGGCGTCGTCCACATCGAGCGGCTGGTAAAAAACTGCTGTGAAGGCAATGATTTGCCTATCGTTTTCCGCGGCGGCCTGGGACAATACTATCAAACCCGACTGAAGCGGAAATGGCGGAACCGCTGTATCGCGGCGCAAGGAGACGCGCTCGATGGCGCGCGAGAACTGGCACGACAATTGGCAGGAGAGCACACATGACGCGAGAACTCTACATCGGCGTAATGTCCGGCACCAGCATCGATAGCGTGGATACGGCACTACTCGCCATCGCCGGCGATCATATCGAATTGCTGGCTTATCGCGAGCATCACATGCCGGAGAATCTGCAACAGCGTCTGCTCGACCTGTGCAGCATGGAAAAGACCAATCTCATCGAAGTCGGGGCGCTCGACCATTTGCTCGGGCATCTGTTCGCCGACGCGGTGCAGGCCTTGCTCATGCATTCCGGGTACCGCGCGCAACACATCCGCGCGATCGGCAACCATGGTCAGACCGTGTACCACCATCCGCGCGGGAATCCCCCGTTTACCATGCAAATCGGTGACGCCAACCTCATCGCGACAAAAACCGCGATCGATACCGTCGCCGATTTCAGACGCAAGGACATGGCGCTCGGCGGTCAGGGCGCGCCGCTCGCCCCGGCCTTTCATCAAACAATTTTTCAGGCGCGCGATTCCACTGTCGTGGTGCTGAACATCGGCGGTATCGCCAATTGCTCGGTGATCCAGCGTGGAAAACCGCTACTGGGTTACGATACCGGGCCGGGCAACAGCCTGATGGACGCCTGGTGCCGCCGCCAAACGGGGGAGAACTACGATAAAAACGCCGCCTTCGCCGCTAGGGGCAAGGTCGCGCGGCCGCTCCTGAACGCACTGATGCGGGAACCCTATCTCGCCCGCGCCGCGCCGAAGAGTACGGGAAGGGAGTTGTTCAACCTGCCCTGGCTCGAAAAACACTTGACCGCTTTCGCCGTCAACGCACAAGACGTGCAACGCACCCTGCTTGAATACACGGCGTTGACCATCGCCAACGAAGTCCGACGCTATCGTCGCGGTTCGGCCCCCTCTCTGCACGTATGCGGAGGCGGCGCGAAAAACCCGCTTTTGATGGACAGGCTCGATGCTTCGCTGCCCGATTGGACGGTCGCCGCAACCGACGCAGCAGGCTTTCCGAGCGAGGCCATGGAAGCGATGGCCTTCGCCTGGCTGGCCCAGCGCCGCATCCACAATCTGCCGAATAATTTGCCCGCGGTCACCGGCGCCCACCAGCCCGCTTCATTGGGCGTTCTCTATTTTGCCTGAAAAAGGATGACGGCCATGACCGACGACGCACACATCACCGCGCTCTCCCATCTGGTCTCGGAAGAACGTAATCCGCAAACCATGGATATCGACCTGCTCTCTTCTCTGGAAATCGTCAAACGCCTCAATCAGGAGGACAAACGCGTTCCGTCCGCGGTCGAAAAAGTATTGCCCGAAATCGCTCTCGCCGTCGATCGGATTACCGCGGCGTTCGAACAGGGGGGCAGACTCGTTTATATCGGCGCCGGCAGCAGCGGACGCCTCGGCATCCTCGACGCGTCGGAGTGTCCGCCGACCTTCGGCGTCGATGATCGCATGGTCATCGCATTGATTGCCGGTGGCCCTGAAGCCATGCTGAGCGCCAAGGAAGGCGCGGAAGACGCCCGCGAGTCCGCGGCGGCGGATCTGAAACAGATCGGCTTGAACGACAAAGACGTACTCGTCGGCATCGCCGCGAGCGGACGAACGCCTTACGTGATTGGCGCCCTCACCTACGCGGCGAGTCTCGGAGCGACGACCGTCGCGCTGTCCTGCAACCCCGACGCGGACATCGCGGCTGCCGCGCAGATCGCCATCAGCCCGATCGTCGGCGCGGAAGCGTTGACCGGTTCCACGCGGCTGAAATCGGGCAGCGCGCAGAAGCTGGTCCTTAACATGCTGAGCACCGCTGCGATGATTCGCCTGGGGAAGTGCTATCAGAATCTGATGGTGGACGTCAAAGCGACCAACGAGAAACTGAAAGCCCGCGCCGCGCGCATCGTCATCGAGGCGACGGACTGCGATCAGGTCCGGGCCGTCGCGGCGCTCGAAGAAACAGGGTACGAGGTCAAAGCGGCGATTTTGATGCTGCTGACCGGATGGGGCCGCGAGCGTGCCCGGGCAGCCTTGGACAAACACGGCGGGTTCCTGCGAAAAGCGCTGGAAACGCTAAAAACAGCGAGGGGAAAGCACAAAACGCAATGACCAGACGAGCACCTCGCGCCTTCGCTTGCCTGTGGAATGATCTTTCTTCTTGTTCAATTCTGCCATGCGCCTAACGCCGCCGGATTTTTTGTATGCGAATATTTGTGACGATGGTTTCCTTATATCGCCTGTCCTGTGCGACGAAACTCTTCTTTAAGCAAGAGATAGAGTCGCTTGAACTGCTCCATCCGCGGCGCATAAGCCTCGACGAGTTCAGGATCGGGCTGAAGGGTGTCCATCGGTTCCGGACGGATGCAGACGGTTTCCGGCGATTCACCGGTAACCGCCAAGCGCGCCAGGCGCGCAGCACCGAAGGCCGGGCCGGAATCGGTGTCTTTGCAGCGGTTGATAGGGACATTCAGCACCGAGGAGATGATCTGCGTCCAGACGCGACTCTTGGCACCGCCACCGAGCATGTATACGCTGTCTATGGTGGTACCGGTTCGCGTCATGCTGTCTTTGGCATCGGTAAAGGAAAAGGCCACGCCTTCCATGACCGCCTGAGCCAGAGATCCCTTGTCAGAAATCGGGTTCATGCCGAAAAAGACGCCCTTGGCATAGGGATCGTTATGTGGCGACCGTTCCCCTGTCAGATAGGGCAGGAACAATGTTTCAGACGGGCCGTTGAAGCGCTTTTCCACCAATTGCGCCAGTCCGCCCGGTGTCTCGCCCAGCAGTTGGGCGGCCCAGAGCAGCGCACTCCCCCCGTTTAACATGACGGCCATTTGGAACCAGCGCTCTGGAAGCGCGTGGCAGAAGGCATGAACCATGGAAGGAGGCGATGGCCGAAAGGCGGGGGTGGGCGTGAAAAGTACCGCGCTGGTGCCGATGGAAAGCAGGGTGTCTCCCTCGTTGATGATGCCCGCGCCCACGGCCGCAGCTGCGCAGTCCCCGGCGCCACCGACCACCATCACATTGCCGTTGAAGCCCCAGTGGCGTCGCAACTCAGGCAGAATCTCGCCGGTTATCTGATTGCCTTCCACCAGTTCCGGTAGTTGATCCTCTCGGATACCGACGACTCGCAAGATGTCTCCAGACCAGCAACGATGTACCTCATCGAGTAACCAAGACCCGGCAGCGTCGGACATATCCGAATAATAACCGCCGGTAAGTTTGAAACGGATATAGTCCTTGGGCAGAAGGAAGCGGCTGGTGCGTTCGAAAATTTCCGGCTCGTTGTTTCTAAGCCAAGCGATCTTAGGCGCCAGAAATCCTACCATGGGCATGACACCCGCAATATCGGCAAGCTTGGCCGAGGACGCGTACAAGGCGTCGGCTTCCTTGTGGGAACGCCCATCGTTCCAGAGAATAGCTGGCCGCAGAGGTTGATTTTCTTCATCGATGAATACAGCGCCGTGCATCTGCCCGGACAGACCGATGGCCTGTGTGGCGGCAAAAGATGCGGGCACTTCGCTTTTAATCCGGTCGATGGTCTCACACACAGCCTTCCACCAGCGTTCCGGGGGCTGTTCAGCCCACAAGGCTTGAGGGTAGGAAACGTCGTATCCGGAAGTGGCTTCGCAGATAATCCTCTGATCCTCGTCGACCAAAACGGTTTTGACCGCAGAGGTGCCTATGTCGATTCCAAGATAATAAGTCATCATGAACTCCATACTGAATATCAAAAGGATTGTTCCTCTTTTCATTGTCGCTGCGGCGAGAAGTGAGTGGATGATGCATGACAGCGCCGTTCGCTCGATCCAAATTCCTTCAGGAGCTTTACAGCCTTGCGCTTGTCTTCAGGGCTCAGATTTTTTAGCACGTCCTCCAGAGCCATCTTGTCCAACAAAAGCTCCGCGACCCGCTTTTTGAGACGACGGTTTTCATCTTCAAGATCACGAAGTCGACGCGCCTCGTTGACCTCCAAATACGTCGCATCGGACATGCCATGTTTACGACAAAGATCCTTGACTGGAACTCCAACTCCAGCCTCGTTCTCCTTTAAAATCCCGATAATTTGTTCATCACTAAATCTGCTGCGCTTCATAAGTGCTTCCCTAAATTGAGCAGAAACACTAACGCCAAAATGGAACAAGATTCAGTGAGAACAGTATTTTGGGCATCGACATGCCCGCCAGCCCAAACTCCGCCTTGGACGCGCAATTCTGGGCGGTCATTGCTTGGAAGCATCGTCCTCCGGTTTGGGTTTATCAAACAAAGGACCAATGTCTTCAACCACTGCATCCTAGATCGCTTCACCAACCCGTTTTGCAGCCACGGACGACACCCAGCCTTCAGCAACGCTGGACCTATTAGTTCCGGAGAAATCGAGCAAAACCCCGAGAAATGACTTTTCTTCGAAAGGGAGGTCGTCGAACCCCAAAAGGTCTTTACTGAAGGCGCGCAATTCCAGCGAACAAGCAAGCCGAAACAATCCATCTAATTTCAGGTTCTTCGAAATGTGGTCTGCAATAATTTCCGCTGGGATTTTTGAGAAATTCGATTTTATCGCCCGCTTCACAGATTGGGCGACCGCGCTGCCATTTGCCGCATAACGTTCGATAAGGGCAGTCGCAATCCTGACTTTCTCTAGACCTCGTTTCTCGTCTTCTTCCCCATACCGAATGACATTGAGTATCGTCTTCCTGCGTTCATCGGCAGATTTAAAAGATACTTTGGCAAAGGAGAAATCGAGCGCAATGGCGGAAATTGAGGCGGCAACATAAAGCAGCCGCAGATTTACCTCAGCGCCATTTGACTTGGGATGACACGATACAAGAACATCTGAGAACTCTGCAACATGTTCTAGTGCCCTATTCACTGTGCCGCCGCCGAAGCCGTCAATGAGGGCAGCCTTTAGATCGCGATAAGCATCCTTAGTGTCCTTGGCGCGCCTGGAATTGTCGAAGTCCCTAATTTTGATCAGAATCTCCTCTTCGGAGATTCTGTTGGGGAATAAGACTTTGTTGCTATCAGCCATTTTTTTGATGTCCGCACCATCTAAGACCGAAAGACCCAGTCGTCGGGACATTTCATTTAGCAAAGGCCGAGTGTCCGTTGTTGCAATGTAGGCACCATCGACTTCCAGCAACTCATAGAGCCCCTTCGTCCAGAAAAGGCGTTCAACGGCTTTGGGCTTTGTTTTTGATTTGGCGTCTACGATCTGCCGTCTCCGGGATGAACCGGTCGGTCGTTCGTAAAGCCAGATGTCAACATCTGTCAGATCATCGCCATCAAGACGTAGAGGCACGCCACGCACCGCATAGATACCTGCACGGATGAAATATGCCCGGAGCAGTTCCTCCAGCTCATGGCCCTTTTGACCGTTCTTTGCATTCATCACAGTCCCCTTCTGCCGCGAAGGGCGCTAAGGATGTCATGCGTTTGCCTCTTGCTGGGTTTGGACTGACGCTTGCGCAAGGACGCCCGTGCCTTCTCCGGCGCAAGGTATCCCGACATTGGTGCACTCGATAGACCCTTTATTGTCTCTGCGTTGGCATCACCGCATCGCAACACTTCGAGCGCCAGTTGGCCAATTTCGATCTTTAGCAACTTCATGCGGTGCATTCCGCTGTGTGCCGGGATCAATTTGACCACGCGGTTTTGCTCAAGCACTCGGTAATCAGCGCCAATCGCAGTTGCCGGACCAATGCTTATCCCTCCGATAAGAGCACCCAAGATCCGGTCGAAACTTTGGATCCGTCCTTGCGAAGACGGACGAAGGTTCATGCCATATGCGAGCGCCGAGACGAGAGCCTTCGCCATGTCAAAACTGTCGTCGACGAGTGGGTTCACAAATTTGTGGAACGCGCCGGGTAAGGTGACAAAGCCATGTTCGCCTTTTTCGTTCGAGACCGTATTCACTTCCAATACGCCAGCCGCTTTCAGTTTTTCAAATAGGGATGCTCCCAGACGTGTTTCAATCGTTGTGGCCGGCAGGCATCCGGACTTGTTGAGCATCTCGGTGACTTCGGTCAATTTCGTTTGCTCGGCGCTGTTCAGCGAACTGAGCACGGTTTTCGACTTAACCACGCTGTCGCGCTTGAAGAGATTGCCGTTGAAAAGCAGCTTATTTGAAGGGGCGTCGCCCTCAGCGTCAACAAAACCAATTTCGCTGGCACGGTTCAAAAAATCGCCAGCATCGGCAGTTAGAAGTGGACCCCATTTGTTGGAGAGGATTGCGGCTTAGTTAAGGTGGAACCTTTGTTGCAGTTATGCCGCAGTTCTCATCTCAGGGTCATGACCCTGAGATGAGAAGTAAATCCGTTCTGGCGGTAGCCCGTCAAGGCTGGAATGTGGGCGTCTCCAGTTGTAGTGATCCAACCATTTTCCGATCTTTGCGTTATTGGGACGATCTATCGTCTTGTCTCTGAGCAAATAGGGATAAATCTTGTGCTCTGGATGACGTACCGTGGTTTTTGGCTTCTGATAAATTGCCGGCAAACCCATGAGACCCATAAGGCGACGCACGCGCTTGCGGCTGACACAATAGCCCTGAAGACGTAAATGCCGCGCCATTTGACGACTGCCATAACTCGGCGTTTCCAAAAACTGTTCGTCAATCAGACGCATGAGCTTCAGGTTCAGCGGGCTTTCGCCTTTGGTGTCGTCATACCAGCTTGAGGGGCTGATGCTGAACAATTCGCCTTGACGGGTAATGCTCAGAGGTCCACTTGGGCTGATCATTTCCTTCCGCCGCGCCCGAGAGAGTGGCTGAAGGCTCGTGACAAAAAATCGTTCTCCATGGTCCACTGACCGACCTTGGCGTGAAGGTCGCGGATTTCCGCTGACTGATCCGATTTTTCTTTCTTCTTTTTGCCAGAGAAAATCTCAACCATGTTTTCTTTGGCTTGACGTTTCCACTGGCTGATCTGGTTCGGGTGGATGGTATATTTGCTGGCAAGCTCTGAAAGTGTCAGCTCTTCACTGAGCGCCTCCATAGCGACTTTTGCTTTAAATTCGGTTGAAAAGTTTCGACGTTTTGACATGTAAAATCCGTTCAAAATCATAACGGCTCCACCTTAAAACCCTGTCCTAATTTTGGGGACCAGCTCTGACAATACTATCAGGCACAACTTTACGTACAATAAGAGGCGGTAACGTGTCTGATGAAGCATCAGGAATAATCTTTGTATAGACCTGTCCGCCGCGCTTTAGCAGGCCAAATACGGGTACCTTGCCTGCCGCACCACGGCCTCGTTTACCTTTGCGCCGCCCGCCAAAATAGCTCTCGTCGACTTCTATCTCACCACCAAACACTTCCTCCTCTTTGCTGGCAAGCTCATATGTAATCACCTCGCGCAGACGGTGATAATAGTAGGCTGCTGTCTTCCGATTTACACCCGCCAATGCGCCAGCAACACGAGCCGTCGTCCCAGCCACAAAATGCTCTACCAGCTTCTCTTGCTTACACTTACTTCATCGGCTCTTCCCCATACCCATTTATAACACCCATCAGCATTATCTGGGACAGCCCCATACATTATTTTCATTCCCGATACATTATCCGGAAATTGAATTCGCGTCCCTGTCACGTTTCTTAAAAAAACGTTCGAAAATTCGATGGCGTTCTTTGCAAGTCAGTTGAAAAACACGGTCAGTCGCGATCAATGATCTCGTCAAGAAGAAGCGATGGGGAATGCGCCTCATTCCATGCACTTTCCAAAGCTTCCAGAGAGCGGGAAATCATTTTGTCTTCGCCGGGTTACGATACCTGAAAAGTCCCGATCGGACATGCGCGACTTGCAATGAAAATTATGACAACACGACGCCATCCGCTCGAAAACACCTTCCCGCCGACGGTTGGCGCGGTCCTGTCACCCGATACGCCGGAGACCGGGCGCCTTCCCCGCTGTCGTTTCATCGTTTTGGGGAATGGCCGGCTTCAGGAGAGCAACGCGACGATGCTTTCCACGAGCAGTTCGTGTTCTTCCGCGAGGACGCGTTTTTGCAGGGTTTCCGCCGTATCTTCGGGGAACACGGGCACTTTGCGCCGGGCGATAATGGTGCCGCCGTCGATGACTTCGGTGACATAGTGCACTGTACAACCGCTTTCTTTTTCCCCGGCGGCGAGCACCGCGCGATGCACATGCCTGCCATACATGCCTGCGCCGCCGAATTTTGGCAGCAAAGACGGATGAATATTGATGATTCTGCCGGGAAAGGCGTCAAGGAGCGCGGCGGGAACGATGCTCAAAAAGCCGGCGAGAACGATCAAGTCGGTTTCCCGGGGGACGCTGGCTAGGAGTTCACGCGCGAATTCGGCCTTCGCCAGCTTGCGATCGATCATGGTAAAGGGAATACCGGCGGCAAAAGCGTGCGTTTTGCCGCCGCAATCGCGGTCGGCGATAACGCGATCGATCCGTGCGGCGATCCGGCCCTGCGCGACCGCGTCGATCACCGCGCGGCAATTGCTGCCGGAAGCGGAAATACATATCGTGAGGTGTTTCGTCATTTGCGTGTTTCGCTGTGCAAGGCGGCGCGAGCTTATTCGAGGCGCAGCGGCGCTTCGCCGGTTTCCATCCGCCCCATGACAAAAGCCGCTTCTCCCTGTGCGTGTAGCGTTTCCATCACCCCTTGCGCGGCTTGCGGCGGCACGATCAAGACAAAACCGACGCCCATATTGAAGGTGGCGAAGCATTCATCTTCCTCGATCCGCCCGGCAAGCAATTCGAGCAAGGGCAGCGCGGGCAACGCGCCGGTTTCCACCACGGCGGCAAGTCCGGCGCCGAAAGCACGGGGCAGATTCTCCGGCAGTCCGCCGCCGGTGATGTGCGCCATGCCGTGCACCGGATAGCGTTCGAGTACGGCAAGCACCGGCGCGACATAAATTTTCGTCGGGGTAAGCAACCACTGACCGATCGTCCTGCCCCGATAAAGGCGCGAAAAATCGGGCAGTGCCTTGCGCAGTAGGGAATAGCCGTTACTGTGAAAGCCGCTCGACGGCAGACCGATCAGCACATCCCCCGCGCGTACTTCACCGCCGTCGACGAGGCGGGATTTTTCCACCACGCCGACGGCGAATCCGGCGATATCGTATTCTCCCGGGGCGTAGAAGCCGGGCATTTCCGCGGTCTCGCCGCCGATCAGCGCGGCGCCCGATTGGCGGCAGCCCGCGGCGATTCCTTTGACGATTTCAGCGGCCACCTGCGGCGCGAGTTCGCCGCAGGCGAGGTAGTCGAGAAAAAACTGCGGCTTCGCGCCATGGCAGAGAATATCGTTCACGCACATCGCCACCGCGTCGACGCCGATCGTGTCGTATCGCTCGAGCGCGAAGGCGATCTTGAGCTTGGTGCCGACGCCGTCCGCGCCGGAGACGAGCACCGGTTCGCGGTAGCCGGAGAGGTCGTAGCAGGCGCCGAAGGCGCCGATCCCGCCAAGCACACGCGGATTGTGGGTGGCCGCGGCGTATTCCCTGATGCGGCGGACGGTAAGGTAGCCCGCTTCCTTGTCGACACCGGCGGATTTGTAGTCGAGAGTCATCGCGCCTGCGCTCCGCTTTCGAGACGCGCGAGGACTTCCGCGTAGGCGGCGATCAGCCCGCCGAGATCCTCGCGGAAACGATCCTTGTCGAGCTTTTCGCCGCTTTCGACCGCCCACAGCCGACAAGTGTCCGGGCTGATTTCGTCGGCGAGGATGATTTCCCCGTCGGCGGTTTTGCCGAATTCGATCTTGAAGTCCACCAGGCGGATGCCGACCGAGGCGAACAAGGGGACGAGAACTTCGTTGATCTTGTCAGCGAGTTGGTAAATCGTCTTCAGATCCTTGTCACTCGCGGCTTTCAGCGCGACGGCGTGGTCGTCGTTGATCAGGGGATCGCCGAGTTCGTCTTTTTTGTAACACAGTTCATGGATCACCTTTCCCGGCACGCTGCCTTCGGCGATTCCCAGGCGCTTGGCCATCGAGCCGGCGACAAGGTTGCGAACGATGATTTCGAGCGGGATGATGCGGACTTTGCGGCAGCGCTGGGTGCGGTCATCGAGGGTTTCGAGGTGGTGTGTCGCGATCCCGGCTTTTTTCAGCGCAGTGAAAATAATCGTCGCGATTTTGTTGTTCAGTACTCCTTTGCCGGCGATGACGTCGTGCTTGGCGCCGTTGCCGGCGGTGGCCTCGTCGCCGTAATGGATAATCACTTCTTCGCGTTTGTCCGTGGCGTAGACGGCTTTGGCCTTGCCGCGGTAGAGCAGTGCTTTCTTTTCCATGGGGCTCCTAAAAGCGGGTGATAATCAGGTAAGCGGTATAAGCGAAAAAACCGCCGCTCAAGATCAATCCCTGCAACGGGCCGAGCTCCGTACTCCTGCCGAGTCTGCGCAGGCCGAGGAGAAAAAGGAAAACGGTAAATGCCGTCATCACAGGTAAATCGCGTTCGAGGACGATGCGATCGACTTGAAACGGCTCGATCACGGCGGATATACCCACGACCGGAAGGGTGTTGAACAGATTCGAGCCGATGGCGTTGCCAAAGGCCATGTCGGTGCGGTTTTTACGCACCGCGGAGAGGGTGGAGGCGAGTTCCGGCAGGGACGTGCCGATCGCGATAACGGTAAGCCCGACCACCAGATCGCTGACGCCGAATCCCCTGGCGATGCCGACCGCCCCCCAGACAATCCCGTTGGCGGAAACGATCAGGAAGATCAGTCCGAGAAGCGTCAGGCCTCCCGCTTTGGACAAGCTTTCCCGAGGGAGATTCGCGCTTGCTTCGGGATTGCCCCGGCGTTTGTCGCGTCGCGAGAAAAAAAGCGCGAGGGCGATAAGACAGGTGAAAAGCACAAGCATGGCGATGCCATCGCCACGGCTTAAAACCGCGTCGTGCAGCCAGAAAAAGCAACACAGGGTGACGACCACCAAAACACTGAGTTCACCGAAAACCAGCCGTCTTTGCATCGGCAGCGGGCGCAACAGGGCGCTGACGCCGAGAATCAAGCCGATATTGGCGATATTGGAGCCGTAGGCGTTGCCGAGTGCGATACCGCCGTTGCCCTGCATGGCAGAAGTGGCCGAGACCATCAATTCGGGGGCGGACGTCCCGAAGGCGATGACCAGCATACCGATCAACAGGGGCGACATGCCGGCGATACGGGCGAGCGCCGCCGCGCCATCGACGAAACAATCGGCGCTCAAGACGAGAAGACCGAGACCGAAAACGACGGCGAGGATTTGCCAGATCATCGCGACCGCCCGTGCGCCTGCGGGGGAGGTTCGTTGTCGGGGAAATCGCGCCATTTCATGTTCATTTTTTCCTTATTTAAAAGCGCGGACGCCAGCGCGGAAAATATCCTGGGCGCGGAAGTTCGGATGATTGCGATAAATACCGCTCTGGTAACGTTCGCTGTGGCCCATTTTACCGAGAATCCTGCCGCAGGGGCTGCTGATCGCTTCGATGGCGCAGACCGATCCGTTGGGATTGTGCGCAGCCTTCATCGACGGCGTACCACTTTCGGGATCGGCGTATTGCGCGGCGATCTGTCCATTGGCGATGAGTGTTGCAAGCATGCGCTCATCGGCGTAGAAACGACCTTCGCCGTGAGAAACGGCGAGATCGTGGCACTCGCCGACCGCGAAATCGCTGAACCACGGGCTGCGGTTGTTGACGATGGTGGTTGTCACGATCCGCGCGATGTGGCGGCGGATCGCGTTCTGCGTGAGCGTTGCGTCGCCGGCCTGCGGGAGACGTCTCTTTCCGCGCGGCAGCAAGCCGGACTTAAGCAGCGCCTGAAAGCCGTTGCAGATACCGAGAATCAAGCCGTCCCTGGCGAGCAAGCGCGCGATCGCTTCGGCAAGCGCGGGGCTTGCCAGTATATTGGCGATGAACTTGCCAGCGCCGTCCGGCTCGTCACCGCCGCTGAAGCCGCCGCAAAGAACGAAAATCTGGCTTTCGTCGAGGGTCTTGCTCAGGGCATCCAGACTTTGGCGGATATCTTCCTGACCGCGATTGCGGATCAGGCATTCGCGAACGCTGCCGCCGGCGCGGATGAACGCGCGGCCGGTATCGAGTTCGCTATTGCTGCCGGGAAAGACGGGAAGACACACCCGCGGTTTGCCAAACCCCGTCGCCCGCCGCGCAACAGGCGCCGCATCGCTAGGCGCAATTCGCCGCGTCGTCGCGGAAGAGGGGCCGTCGCGTGGATAGATTTCCTCGAGGGAAGCGGACAACGGCAGGAGTTCGGCGAGCGGGACCGATTCCGCGGCGATGTCGAGGACGGGATCGGCAATCGTCGTCCCCAGCTCGACAAGTCTTGCGTTTGGCGGCAGGGTTTGGCGGCTGGAAAGCAGGAAGCCCCCGTACTCGGCGCTGAAGGCGTCGGCAAGGCGCGCGATGCGGACACCGACGCAGTTGCCGCGCGCGGCTTCGTAAATGGCCTGGAGAACGCCGCCATGACGAACGCCGCGTGCCGAACACAGAAGCCCGTCACGGTTCCAGCGGACAATCGCGTCGTTATTGGCGAGCAGGGCCGCGAAATCGGGACGGCCGAGCGTGTCCTGCGGGCAGCGCAGCCAGTACAGATGTTCACCGCCGCTTTTGAACTCCGGGCTGAGCGCCTGCGTTTTTTCCACGGTGGTGACGGCGAAGGCGATCAGCGTTGGCGGTACGTCGAGATCCTTGAAGGAACCGCTCATCGAATCCTTGCCGCCGATTGCCGCGCGTCCGATGGCGGATAGGGCGTGATGAGCGCCGAGCAGGGCGGCGACCGGCAGCCCCCAGCGTTCGGCGTCGCCCCCGGGGGAGGGGAAATATTCCTGGAGGGAGAAATGGGCGCGGCGCAGGTCGCCACCGCAGGCGATCAGGCGCGCCGAAGCTTCGGCGACCGCGAGCATCCCGCCGTGGTACGGGCTTTGCGCGGATAAATCGGGATTGAATCCGTAGGTCAAAACGGAGGCGGTCTCGCTCGCCGTCTCGGTCGGCAGCAAACAGACACAGCCTTCCGCGGCTGTTTCATGGTAACGCCCTCCGTATGGCAGCAGGACACAGCCGGCGCCAACGCTGAAATCGAAACGATCACCGAGGCCATGCCGATCGGCCATCGCCAGCGTTTGCAATTGTGCTTTGAGCGCGCTTTTCCAATCTTCGCGGGCGTGCGGGGACGGCGCGAGCGGCGCGGCAGGAACGCGCACTTCTTCCTGGCGCCGGGCCGCCCCGTCACTGTCGAGCAGGGCGCGTTCGAGCGAGACGATGACTTCGCCGCGCCAACGCATGGTCAAGGTGGCATCGTCGCTGATGACACCGACCCGGGTGGCGGTCAGATTTTCCGCGCCGGCAAGAAGCTGTGCTTCACCTTCGTCCGCCGCGTCGACGACGATCGCCATGCGCTCCTGGGATTCGCTGATCGCCAGTTCGGTCCCGTTTAGTCCCTGGTATTTCACCGGCACGGCATCAAGGTCAATGGCGATGCCGTCGGCCAGTTCACCGATGGCAACGGAAATGCCGCCGGCGCCGCAATCGTTGCAGCGCTTGATCATACGGGCAAAGGCTTTTTGACGGAACAGGCGCTGAAGTTTGCGTTCTTCCGGCGGGTTGCCTTTCTGCACCTCCGCCGCGCTTGTGCCCAGTGAACGATCGTCGTGCGCGCGTGACGATCCGGTGGCGCCGCCGCAGCCGTCGCGACCGGTGGCGCCGCCAAGGAGCAGGACGATATCGCCGGGTTGCGGTTGTGCGCGGCGCAGATGATCGGCGGGCGTCGCGGCGAGCACAGCGCCGACTTCCAGATGCTTGGCCTTGTAGCCGCGATGATAGAGTTCGACGACCTGTCCGGTGGCGAGTCCGATCTGGTTGCCGTAGGCGGAAGCACCGGCGGCGGCGCGTTCGGCGATCACCCGCTGCGGCAGTTTGCCGGGCAGAGTCGCGGCAATCGCTTCGCGCGGGTCGGCGCTGCCGGAAAGACGCAGCGCCTGATAGACATAGGCGCGCCCGGAAAGCGGATCACGGATCGCCCCGCCAATGCAGGTCGCGGCACCGCCGAACGGTTCGATTTCCGTCGGGTGGTTATGGGTTTCGTTCTTGAACTGCAAGAGCCATTCGCGCTTTTCCTGATTCTCCGTGACCGTGACGAATACCGAGCAGGCGTTGACTTCGGCGGAGAATTCCACGTCTTCCAGCTTGCCGGTTTTGCGCAGGTATTTGGCGTCGATGGTGGCGAGTTCCATCAGGGTGAGCGGACGGGCATCGGCGGCGGCGCCGTATACCCTGCGGCGTTTGCCGAGAAAATCGCGGTAATCCGCCGCGATCGCTTCCCCCAGCGGAGAGTCGGGGAAGCGCAGCCCGTCGAGAGGGGTGGAAAAGGTCGTGTGGCGGCAGTGGTCGGACCAGTAGGTGTCGAGGACGCGGATTTCGGTTTCGCTCGGCGCGCGATCGAGCGCCTGGAAATGCTTCTGGACAAGTCGCAGGTCGGCAAGACGCATCGCGAGCTTCTCTTTTTCGTGCCACTTGGCAAGCGCCTGCGCGTCGAAGGCGAGGAATTGGCGATAACGCGGGACGTCTTCCGGGAGGACGGGCGGCGGCAGGGTCTTGACGGAGAGATCTTTTTCGCGCGTTTCGATCGGGTTGATCAGAAAGGTTTTGAGACGCGCGTATTCGGCGGCGTCCAGTTCGCCGTGAATCAGCCAGGCGACGGCGGTGCGTACCGTGGTGCGCGCGAAGGCCGGATCGATAAGACGCAGACACTGCTCGGCGGAATCCGCGCGCTGGTCGAATTGTCCCGGCAGTGGTTCGATAACGAGCTGTCTTCCCGCCTCCGGCAAGGTTTCGATCACCCTGTCGCTGACCGGATCGGCGAACACTCGTGGAATAGCCGTCTCTAGGCTTTTCTCGGGGCAGTCGAACAGATCGTAGACGGCAACGGTTTCAATCTCGCCAAGACCCGGCAGCGCAAGCTGCGCGCGAAGCGTGGCAACGGCGACCGGCGAATGGCGGAACGCGCGGCGTTTACGGATCAGCAGGCGGGTGAACATGGCGGACAATGACGGGATAAAGCGCGGATTCTAGCACAGTTGCCGCGGCGCTATGGGGCGCCCGGCGCTTTTTCCCGATCGCGGACGGGGCACGAAACGAGTCGTAACTGTCTGCCGAGCGCCCTGCCGGCAAGCCGTTCACTCAGGGCGAATGTCGCTCCCGTCGCGAGCAGGGCGAGTACGAATTGTCGCCACTCGGCGAGAGGCGCCGTCACGATCAGGGTGAGAAAAAACGCCGTCAGCGGCAGAGCGTAAACAAGTAGGCAAAGCGCGTTCAGCGTTGTAACCGGCAGTGTCAACTCCGCGGAGACCGCGTTCGGCGGGCAAATCGATACAGGAACGCGCAAGGGCTTGTCGCGGCGGATCCCGCGAAACCAAAGATGTGCGCCACAGCCGTTTCCCCCGGAGCAACGCAAGCAGCTTTCTTGCGCGCGCCAGGCCGGTCGCACTAGCGCGGCCTGTTCATCTCTCGCGAGAATCTCCACGGGGATGCGCAGCTCATGATCGCAGGGGCGGCTATGACGTCCTCCGGTCGGGAAAAACGGGAAAATATTCATGATCGACGAGAATCGCGTTTGCCCTGTCTTCATGACGCGATCCATGCCGTGCAACGGCGGTCGTTTTTTCGCGCCGCGCAAAAGGCGCGGCATTCTTCAAGGGTGGGGGCGCCGTTCGAACCCGCGCGGCTGACAACGATGGCGGCGACCATATTCGCGAACGCCATCGCCCGGTCGAGGGCAAAGCCGGCGGCCAGAGCGGCGATGACACCGGCACAGTGACTGTCGCCGGCGGCGATGGTATCGGCGACTTCGACCTTGAAAACCGGCTCGCTAATCGGCGGGTGATCCGCCCGGTAAAGCGTGGCGCCGTCGTTGCCGAATCTACAAATCAGTTCCGTTCGATGGGCACTGGCAAAGGCTTGCGCCTGTTCGCGCTGATCTTTCGCAGTACCGACCGATTGCGTCAGAACCCTCAGTTCGTCGCGATTGACGCTCAAAATCGGTTTTTTCATCAACAGCTTTTTCATCAATTCAGAGTCTATCTCGCCGATACGCGGACCAAAATCGACGAACAGGCGCTTGTCGGCGCCCAACTTCAGGAGCCACCGGGCGAGTGACGCAGATCGATCACCGGACAGTTCGTACCCTGAAACGTAGACGATCGCATGGTCAGGCGTCGCTATTCGGGCCAACAACGCATCGTTCAAGTCCTGTTCACAGCCGTCGATCGTGATGAAGGTATGTGTTTTGTTTTGTTCGACGATCGCCAGGCACCAGCCATTGTCGCGTTCGGGATGGCGCAGGGTGACGGGGAGCCCTTCAAGCGCCATCGCAGCGGCAACGGCTTCTCCCCAGTTACCGTTACCGACAGGGATGGCGTTGATCGGCGAGATCCCCAGTCGGTTCAGGGCGCGGGCGACATTGAATGCGCAGCCGCCGATTTGGCGATCCAATTCCCTGGCGCTGACTTCGCCACCACTTGATGGCAGTCGGTCAAGACCCAGGATAACATCACCGATGGCGGCACCGATCACGATCACCGGAAACCGCGCTGAAAACGTTTGTAACGGTATCATGAATTACTTGCCGCGTCGTCTGTTTTTTCGCGATAGCATCAGATAGCTTCCCAGAGCGACGAGAAAAGAAACGAACACACCTAGGCTGGAATCGGCGAAGACACCCACCGCGAGAGGACCATGGATAAAGCCCGAGTCGGTCACTATCAGGCCGGACAGAGAACCGACAATCCAACACGCAAGCGCCTGCGTACGAATCCCCGTTTTTCCGAACAGTTCGAGTTGGCTATAGCCCGTATATCGGTGCTTTGTGAAAAAATCCGTAAGGAAAACAGCCGCCCAGGCAGACAGGCAGACGCCACACAAGACAAGAAACGCGATGAACGGTTGCAGAAAGTCGGAAAAGACGAAAAGAACATAAGCAGACAACATAAGGAAAATAACGGCGTTCAACGACACGGCCGTGTGTTGCTTCAGTCTGATCCCGAGTGCGAGCAGATTGAGACTGGCGGAGTAAAGATCAAGCACTGTGATGCTCACAATGCCCGCTACCGCCGTGGCCAAGTAGGGAAGCGCCATCCAGGCAGGAAGCAATAAACCGATCGCGGAAATAGGGTTTTCGTGAGAAGCCAGATTCGGAATTTGCGCGGTCAATAAAATACCGGTGAGCATCACGAGAACGAGCGGCAGCATCGCGCCGCCGACCACCGAGGCAAAAATACACCCTGACGGCGAAGACGGACTTTGGTCACGACTGTAGTCCGCCCCTGAGTACACCCAGCCGATACCGGTACCGGCGGTAATGACGGAAACCGCGGGGAGAAAACCACTGATCCAATTTCCATGCGGTAAGGACAGTATAGTGATCCAGTCGGCGTTGCTCAGGAGATAGCAGAGAACGAACAGGGTCATTGCACCAAAAATCCAGGTGATGATTTTTTGCATCGCGACGACGATGTCCTGGCCCAATACACTGACGATTACCGTCAATCCGCCGAAAAGCAGCAGGGAAATCGCGGTTGTCAAAAACGTTTCCTGAAAGCCCAGGGCGTCGAAAAATGCGGCGAGGGTTAGGGTTCCGGTGACGATCTCGACCACTTCCCAACCCATCTGGTAGATCCAGACAAAAGCTGTTGGCGCGATATTGCCTTTCCTGCCGAAACTCGCGCGGGACAGGGTTAACGTCGTGGTACGACCGATGATACCGGCGTGACTTGTCATGCCCACCAGTGCAAAGGACGCACTGCCTAAGACTGCGGCAAGGAGCGACTGTAAAAAAGACAGACCGAACGAGACGATAATCGCCCCGTAGACAACGCCAAGAATACCGATATTGGCGGCGCACCAGATAAAAAACAGTTCCCGCGGTCGCTTGGTTTGCCTGCTTGGCGGCACGAGGGCGATCCCCAATTCGCGTGCGGCGGGAGCGCAGGCAATGTCGGCGCCGTTTCCCGCGATTGTTTCATCACTGCTCATGAAAACACCCTGTTTCAAGATTGCGGAACCCATTATAAATCCTACAATGGTAATGGGAATATTACAAGGGAAACACGGTTTTATGATGAACGCCTGGCTTGACAGCGAAATTATTCGGCCTCTTTTTCGCGGGCATGGCGCTTTATCGACGCCCTTGAGAAGCCTACGGGAATTCTGGCGCAAGGGACCGTTCGAGCAGATTCATGAACACTACGCTGTCAACAGAACGCATGGTGCCCCCGACTGCCCGGCACGGCAGCTTGTCGAACGACAACAAGCACGGCGAAAACGAAACACAAAGCCGTCCAACAAGCGCAATTGGCGTACTATATGTCTATCGCATCGATCACACCAAGAACAAAGGACTGTGTATGAAATTTCTCGTTACGGGGGCGGCTGGTTTCATCGGGGCCGCCATGGTCAAACGCCTGTGCGGTGAAGGGCACGAAGTGGTCGGCATCGACAATCTCAATGACTACTACGCGGTCAGCCTGAAAAAGGATCGCCTCGAAGCAATCGCCGATCCGGCGTTTCGTTTTATCCGCCTGGACTTTTCCGACCGTAAGGGGGTCGCGGATCTGTTCGCGCGGGAAAATTTCCGCCGGGTGATTCACCTCGGCGCGCAGGCCGGCGTCCGCCATTCTCTGGAAAATCCCCTGGCCTATATCGACAGCAATCTCCTCGGACAGGCCAATATTCTCGAAGGCTGCCGTCACCATGGCGTCGAGCATCTGGTGTACGCCTCGTCGAGCTCGGTCTACGGCCTGAACCGGAAAATGCCGTTACAGACAAGCGATACGGTCGATCATCCGATAAGCCTGTACGCGGCGACGAAAAAGGCGGACGAATTGATGAGCCACGCCTATGCCCATCTCTACCATCTGCCGACGACCGGCCTGCGGTTTTTCACCGTCTACGGTCCCTGGGGACGGCCGGACATGGCGCCGATCAAGTTCACCCGGCGCATCGTCGCGGGCGAGGCGATCGACGTCTACAACCATGGCGAAATGAGCCGCGATTTCACTTATATAGACGACATCGTCGAAGGCGTCTTTCTCGCCCAGCAGAACATTCCCCGCCCCGATCCGCGGTGGACGGTCGAAAGCGGCGGCGTTTCGCGAAGTTCGGCGCCGTATCGAATTTACAATATCGGCAACGGCAGCCCCGTCGCCTTGCTCGATTTCATCGCCGCGCTGGAAAAGCGCCTCGGCAGGGTCGCCGCGAAACGCTTCATGGACATGCAGCCGGGAGACGTGCAGCATACCTGGGCGGACACTGAAGACCTGTTCGAGGCGACCGGCTATCGTCCCAAGGTGGGGCTCGAAGAAGGCGTCGCGCGTTTCATCGACTGGTATCGATCCTATTACGGAGAATAAACATGAAAATTACAGTGGTCGGCACCGGTTATGTCGGGCTTTCCAACGCAATTCTTCTGGCGCGCGATCACACGGTTTACGCGCTCGATATCGACGCGAAAAAAATCGCCCTGCTCGAGCAGCGTAAATCGCCGATCGCGGACCCGGAAATCGAAGCGTTTCTCGCGCGCAAATCCCTTGACTTGTTCCCCACCACGGACGCCAAAACTGCCTATCAAGACGCCGATTTCGTGGTCATCGCGACGCCGACGGACTATGACGTGGAAACCGGTTTTTTCGACACTCGTTCGGTGGAAGCGGTGATCGATCAGGCACGACGACACCGCCCCGAGGCGACGATCGTCATCAAATCGACGATCCCTGTCGGTTTTACCCGGCGCATGCGCAAACAGCATCGCACCGGGAAAATCCTCTTTTCTCCGGAGTTCCTCCGCGAAGGCCGGGCGCTTTACGACAACCTCCATCCGGCGCGCATCATCGTCGGTGACGACAGTCCACAGGGCAGAACATTCGCCGCCTTGCTCGAAGCGGGCGCCGAAGAGAAAAACGTTCCGGTTCTTCTCACCAGCCCGACGGAAGCGGAGGCGATCAAGCTGTTCGCCAACACCTATCTGGCGATGCGCGTCAGCTATTTCAACGAACTCGATAGCTACGCGGAAGCGCACGGATTGAACAGCCGCCAGATCATCGAGGGCGTGGGTCTCGATCCGCGGATCGGCAAACACTACAACAACCCGTCTTTCGGCTACGGCGGCTATTGTCTGCCCAAGGACGCCAAACAACTGCTGGCCAATTTCGACAACGTGCCCAACAACCTGATCAAGGCCATCGTCCAATCCAACGACACCCGCAAGACGGTGATCGCCAACAGCATCGCCCGGCACAACCCGAAAGTGGTCGGCGTTTACCGCCTGGTGATGAAAGCCGGTTCGGATAATTTCCGCGCCTCCGCGATTCGCGGAGTGATGACGCGCCTGCGCCTACAAGGCATCGACCTCGTGATCTACGAACCGACTCTGGCGATCGCCACATTCGAAGGGTTCGCAGTGGAAAATGATCTCGATGCCTTCAAAGCGATCTGTGACGTGATAATCTGTAACCGTATGCACGAGGATCTCAACGATGTCATGGAAAAAGTCTATACGCGCGATATCTTCGGCGTCGATTGATGAGCGAACAAAGGCAACCGGTGGCAGGTGGCGGGCCGTCCTCCTGTCTTCCGCTCGGGTCGTCTTCTTCGCGGACAGGCGCCACCGCAGGACCCGCGATCTGAAAACAGGGCGCTGCGGCAGCGGACGAAGCCGTTGCGCGCCGTTGTCGCCCGCGAACATCGCCGCACATCGGCTTGTCGGTTTCCGATGGCATTTTGGGGGAGAATGCGGTACCGACAGCGACCTGTACTTCCACTGTCAACGTTCGCCTTGGCAGTCAAAGCCCGCAATTTTTTGAAAATGGATCATTTACGATGAAAAAAAGCATTGCATATCCTGAAAAATGGCTTACAAGAATCGACCGGGAAGCGGTATTTTCAACTGACAATGGTCTCTCCGGCGCGGTGATTTCCATTTCGCTCGACGGGCGGAATATCTTGCGAAAAAAATATGGCTATCAAAGAAAATACAATGAATACGATCTGATGCCCAAGTTCGAGCCAATGAGAATCGATACAATATTCGATCTGGCCTCTTTGACGAAAATATTCTCCACAACTCTGGCTTTTATGATTCTGGTCGATCGCAAGGAGGTATCGATCGATGATAAAGTTAAACACTATCTGAAGGATTTCGGCAACGACACGGTTACGATAAAACATCTTCTCGGTCATAACTCCGGACTTCCGGCAGATTTCAATGTCTTCGACCCGGCATCGGTGCCCGCGGAGTTTTACTCGCAATCGAGAAAGCGCACAATTACCCTTATGCCCAAAGTGCCGCTGGCCTATCCGCCCGGAAGCAGGACGGTCTATAGCGACATTGGCTTTATCATGCTTGGGATCATCCTGGAGAAGGTCACCGGCGTTCGTCAGGATAAGTTCGTTGAAGAGCATATCTACACCCCGGCCGGTTTGAGAAACACCGGCTACGCTCTTTTACAGAAAGGCTTCAAAGCGGATCGATTCGAAGCTTCCGAGCGCTGCGGAAACACTCGTGATGGCCATGTGAAATTTCCCAATATACGGACCCGAACCCTCCAGGGCGAGGTGCAGGATGAAATGGCTTATTACGCCATGGAACAGATTTCCGCAAACGCGGGGTTGTTTTCGACGGCATCCGATCTTGAGATATTATGCCAGTTGCTGCTTGCAAAGGGAAGCTACGGAAGCTTCAGACTATGTTCCGAAAAAACGGTGGATTTATTCCTCGATACAAAAAACATCGATGCAAGCTACGGACTCGGTTTTCAAATTCCCAATTCGGATACTTCCCTGATCTATGGCATGTTATTGCCCGAGGCAGGGAAAGCTTATGGTCATAAGGGCTGGACGGGGAAATGTTTTCTCATCGATTTTGAACACAACTCCTCGGTTCTTGTTCTCACCAATAAGCGTCATAGCCCTGTTCTTGACCTCGGCAACAAAGATTTCAACCAGTTCGAGGCGAATATGTTGCCTACCTCGATCTATGGAGGAACGATGCAACTGTTCTATGCGGGCCTTTTCAGCAACAGCGATCGAGTGACGTAAAATAGGGAATGATGACTTAGCCATTGAAATTCCGTCAAAAGGTTCTGCAGGTACGTGAGCGCCAAGCGCTGACAATCGCCCAGGTTGCGGCGCGCTTCGACGCCGGCGTTGCCTCGCTTGTCCGCTGCCTCGAATCGCCCGTCTCCAAGGCCGCCCGCAACAAGAAAGCCACCAGGATCGACAGGCCCGCCCCGGTCCGCGATCACCGCGATGCCTTAATCGAGGATGCCATGGCCAGAGCGCCTGTTCTCGCCATGGTGCCGTCTTCTTGACGATACCGCGGCGCGAGGCACGCAGGCAATTTACTGGACTTTTTCGGTCGCGACCGTCACTTGTTCACTGCCAGAGGCCTGGGGGCTGGAAAAACCCGTCCTTTTCTTCTGTGGATGCTGACTGGAGCCGCCGGTTTCCTGGGGGCTTTGAGCGGGGACGCAGTGAATGCACGCGGTCTGGGTAAGGTCTTGTTGCTCACGATGTCCGCCATCGCGGCGGCGCTCGCTATCCTGGGCCGGTATCCTGGGCCGGTATCCTGATGTTTTTTTACTTGTGATGGTCTCCGCTATTGTTTTCGGCGCCGCTTTCATTTTCATCACGGGGCTGCTCGGTCTTTGGAGCATGACGATCTTCAAGCGCCGTCCGTCCGCGGGATTTGGACTGACGTTTTTCCTTTTCACATTGGGCGCTGCCGCCGGGCCAAGCATAGCCGGTATAATTGGCGATATTTACGGCTCGGCAGTGATGTTCGACGCGGCCGCGCTGCTTGCCTTGCTCCCCTGTCTGGCCTATCGGCGGGCGGCGAAGACCCGTTAAGTGCGCATCTACGCATCCGCGCCGTTCAAAAAGTCCGCGAGAGGCGAATGTATACTTGAGCCGGAAGGCACGCCATTGCTGTCGCTATTTCTTCGCCCGCTATTCGTTCCGCGGGTGGCGCCATTCGCTGGCGGTGAATGGCCAAGTATCGCTTTTACAATTTTCCTTTGCCGACGCGGTTTCCATTTATTTTTAAATGACACCGTTGTATCGCGCGACAGCTTTGTACAGATCCGCCCTGTCTGTGTCGGGCACCCCTGTCGGCTCAGGGGGATGCGCCGACCGCAACGCGCCCTCGTTTTATATAAAAATCAATCAAAACAAATTTATGTAAAAAGATATGGTTTGCCGACCGTAGCGACAGTATTTATACTGCCCCTTTACAAGACAAATACCGCCCCCTGATGATTCCCGATTCTTTCACCAAAATGCACGGCCTCGGCAACGATTTTATCGTTCTCGACTGTCTTGATCACGCCTTTTCCTGGACGAAACGGGAAATCGTCTCTCTCGCCGAGCGCCATACCGGCATCGGCTTTGATCAACTGTTGCTCATCGAAGCGGCGACCACGGCGGAGACGGATTTTTCCTATCGCATCTTCAATGGCGACGGCAGCGAAGTTGAACATTGCGGCAACGGCGCTCGCTGCTGCGGCAAATATCTGCGCGATCACGGCTTGTTCGATTTTTCCCGTCCGGCGAGGCTCGCGATCAAACGCGGACAAATCGCGATCGCTTATTGCGGTGAGCACGGCTGCGTCGATCATTTCCAGGTGGAGATGGGCGAACCGGTGTTCACCGCCTTCACCGCCGCTCAGGAAAGCATCCTCACGCAAGCGATTTCCTTTCGTGGCGACGTGTTTTCCTTCGCGACCGTCTCCCTTGGCAATCCCCACGCCGTGACCGTCGTCTGCGACACCGCGGCGGCGCCGGTGTCGGAACTCGGCGCGTTTTTACAGACACATCCCCTGTTTCCCGAACAGGTAAACGTCGGGTTTATGGAAATTCTCGATCGCGGCCATATCCGCCTGCGCGTTTTCGAACGCGGCGTCGGGGAAACGCGCGCCTGCGGCAGCGGCGCCTGCGCGGCGGCGGCGGTGGGTATTGCCTGCGGTCTCCTCGATAGCGAGGTCGGGGTGACTCTGCCCGGCGGTGAATTACAGATCGCCTGGCAGGGGAGCGGGCGGGCGCTGTTCATGACCGGTGCGGCGCAAACGATTTTCCGTGGCACCCTGTGATGGCGGCGCTTCTTTCCCGTTTCATCGATTTTTTGCGCTATGAACGGGGCTTCATGGAATCAACTTGCGCGACCTACCGGCGTTCGCTCGAGCAGGCCGATCGCGCTTTCTCCGCTGCGCTTGCCGCTCAATCGAGCGCCGCCCTCCAGGAATACTTGAACGGTCTGCGTCGCAAGGGGCTTGCCGCAACCACGCTGAGCCGCCACCGCGCGGCGCTCAACACTTTCTTTCGCTGGCTGCGACACCACCATCTACGCGAAGACGATCCGGCCGCCGCGCTGAAAATAGCGAAAATACGTAACAAAACCCTGCCGAAGGCACTGACCCCGGATGAAATCAGCGCCCTTCTCCGCCCGCCACAAAGCGCGGATCCCCTCGCGTTGCGCAATCACGCGATGCTGGAACTCCTCTACTCTAGCGGTCTGCGTCTTGCCGAATTGGTCGCGCTCGATGAGCGCGATCTCGCGCGTCTGCCGGATGATCTCGTGATCACCGGCAAGGGCGGTCATCAGCGGCGGCTATTTATCGGCGCCAAGGCGAAGACGGCCTTATCACGCTGGCTCGGCGTACGCGCGCGCCTGCAAAAAGGGGGCGAAAACGCGCTTTTCCTCTCCCGATTCGGCCGTCGCCTCGGCGCGCGCGGCGTCGAACTGGCGCTCGCGCGCCACGCCCGTGAACACCTCCCCGGCCGCGCGATCAGCCCACACATGCTGCGTCACAGCTTCGCGAGCCATGTCTTGCAGTCTTGCGGCGATATCCGCGCGGTCCAGGAACTGCTCGGTCACCGCAATCTTTCCACCACCCAGCGCTACACCCATCTCGATTTCCAGCAACTGGCGAAAGTCTATGACCAGGCGCATCCGCGGGCGAAAAAAAGCGACACTACGCGATAATCGCGGTCATTCGCGCCTCAGTGCTTGAAAAGTGCGAGAATTTTTCCCGGTTTCTCACGCAAGATGGCGGGAACACTGTTGCCGGATGATTTCACACAATCGCGCGCAATGCGCTGTGTCCCCAACTGCGTGTGTATCGCCAGATTCGTCGCCGTCAGTTTGTCTATCTCATAGATCGTGTCTTCGCCATCGGCGCCGTAATTGAGCGTTTGTTGGTATGCGGCCAGCGCTTTGGCCACTTGTGCGTCATTTTTCAACTTCGTGCGCAGATCGGCATTTTCAGGATTCCCCCGTGAACCGTAGGCGCGCTGGATGAGGCGGCGTCCGGCGAGTTTCCAGGTGCCCGCGGAAGCGCGCGCATAGATCAGGTATTTGTCGGGGGCGACCTGAAACGCGACGCGACCGACTGATTGATATTCCCCGCTTTGCGGCAGGTAGACGTAGTGTTCGGTGGTTTGACCGGCCGGATGCGTCGTTTTGCACTGCCAGAAACCGGCGAGCGCGGTGGAAGTCAATTTGTTCGCTCCGTGCGGTTGCGTGCTCTGGCAGCCGGAAAGGGCGGCGAACAAGAGGGCGAGAGATACGGTGATTTTCGTATCGCTGTCGAAAAAGGACATTCTTGTCTCCTGTGTCAATCCTGTTGTACTCGATATTCAAGTTTGCGCGGACAGTGTATCCCAAAAACGCCCGGCAATGTCCTGTCCGGTGCCATTTTCGATTTCGCGCAGACAGGTTGGGCTCGTCACATTGAGTTCGGTGAGATAACCGCCGATCACATCCAGCCCGACAAGTGAAAGCCCCTGTTCGACGAGCAGCGGCTTGACCTGCTCGACCAGCCAGTATTCCCGTTCACTGAGCACACGCACCACGCCACGACCGCCGGCGGCAAGGTTGGCACGGAACTCGCCCGCTTTCGGCAGACGCACGAGCCCATGGTCGACCACGTCGCCGTTGATCAGGAGAATCCGCTTGTCCCCCTCCTCGATTTGCGGCAGATAGGCCTGCACCATCAACGTCTCCAGCCCGTCGGGATTCATCGCGTCGAGAATCGCGCTGGTGTTTTTGTCGTTTTCGCTCAGCTTGAACACGCCCTGTCCCCCCATGCCATCGAGGGGCTTGAGCACCGCTTCCTTGTGTTCACGCAAAAAGGCGCGGATTTCCCGACGCGATTTGCCGATCAATGTCGGCGGCGCGCATTGCGGAAACCGGGCGATCACGAACTTTTCATTGACCGTGCGCAGCGCCGCCGGCGGGTTGATCACCCTCACGCCCTGCGCGGAGAGAAGATCGAGCATATAGGTATCGTAAATGTAGCGCATGTCGAAGGGGGGATCCTTGCGCATAAGCACCACATCGACATTCGCCAAATCCAACACTTCCTCGTTGGTCACCCGATAGTAGTCTTCTTCGCGGTCGATCAACTCGACCGTGCGTACATAGGACAGCACCGAACCATCGCGCACCTGCCAGTCACGCTGAGTGAAAATCATCACTTGCATGCCGCGCTTCTGCGCCGCGAGCATCAAGGCGAACGTCGTGTCCTTGTACGTGCGGATGTGATCGATGTCATCCATCAAAACGGCGACATTGTCCATATCGGACTCCCGATAACAAACGTTCATCATACCCAAGAATCGGGTATTATGCGCGGATGATAAAAAGAACAAGCCCATGAACGTTGCACAGTTGCCGCTCAAGGGCGGAAAAATCGGGATCGAACGGGAAATGCTGCGCTGCAATCGCGACGCCACCCTGGCGCAGACGCCTCATCCACGGACGCTCGGTAACGCCTTCACCCATCCCAACATCACTACCGATTATGGGGAGGCGCTGATGGAAATCGTTACCGACGCGCAGGAAAGCCCGGAAGCGGTTTACGCCCAGCTTTGCGCGTTGCACCGCTACTCGGCGCAAAATATCGGTAACGAACGCCTGTGGCCGGCGAGCATGCCCTGCCTTCTGCCCGCCGATCCAGAGAAGATCGAGATTGGCCATTATGGTAGCAGCAACGCCGCACGGATCAAGCGCCTTTACCGCATCGGCCTCGCGCATCGTTACGGCAGCCCGATGCAGATGATGGCCGGGGTGCATTTCAACTATTCGCCCAAAGCCGAGTTATGGCAGGCGCTCGCCGAACAGGAAGGCAAACGCCTCGATCGCGCCTACATCGACGCTCGCTACATGGGTATGATCCGCAATCTGCAACGCCACGCCTGGCTGATCTCTTATCTGTTTGGCGCGTCGCCTGCCGTCGATGCAAGCTTTGCCCCGGCGCACGGGGTACTCGACGATTTTTCCCCGCGCACCCTCGGCTGGGCGCAGGCCACCAGCCTGCGCATGAGCCGACTCGGTTATCGCAACAAAATGTCCTTCAAGATCCGTTTCAACGCGCTCGATGAATACGTGAACGACCTAATCGACGCGGTAAGAACCCCGGCACCGGCTTTCGCATCCCTCGGATTGAAAGACGCCGCGGGCAACTATCGCCAAATCAGCGCCAATATCTTACAAATCGCCAACGAATACTACACCGCCGCCCGGCCGAAACAACTCCTGTATCCAGGCGAACGACCGGCCAACGCGCTTCATGCGCGCGGTATCGCCTATGTCGAACTGCGCACTCTCGACTGTAATCCCTACGATCCCTGTGGTATATCGCTTGAGCAAATCCGCTTCCTTGAGACCTTCATGCTTTGGGCGCTTCTCACCCCGGCCCCATCGTTCCGCCAAAGCGATTACCATGAAATCGACCACAACCTGCTCGGCATCGCCTGCTGCGGCCGTGATCGCCATTTTCCGCTCGCCGAGCGCGGCCGCACACGCCAGACGGGGCAATGGGCGGACGCCCTCCTCGAGCAATTGCTGGCGATTGCCGCAAGGCTCGATGGCGACGACAATCACGGAGACTACCAGCGGATCATCCACGAATTACGCGACGGCAATCGCGGCGCGACGCCAAGATTGCCACAGCGCGTATACGAAGAATTGCGAGAGGTCGCCTTCATCGACTGGGCGCTCGCCCTGCAAACACGCAACATGCAAGCATTACACAAACCGCTCGAAGAAGCCACACGCTGCCATCTCAATGCCCTGCGTGATCGCTCACTGGCCGAATTCTCGCGCATTGAAAACACGCCACAAGAGGATTTCGCCACTTTCCTCGCGCACTATTTCGATCCGCTCGATCGTCTGCGCTGAAAGCGGATCCGCCGCGCTCTTGGATCGTGTCACCGTGACGATCCGCGTCATCCGCTTCCCCCCCCAACCGCAATCAATCGGAACACCCGCCGCTGCGCCAAACGATCGACGCGCTTGTCTTTCCGCCTCGGCACGATTTCCATCACGCCGCGCAACCGTGGATCGACCTGCCATCACCGCCGCGAACGCCGATCGCGGCGTTATCACTCATCCGTGTTTTCTCCGCGAAGCAGGGCAACAGCAGGTGCTTGCCGACGTCGGCGAGATGCCTCGCGCCGCGCCCACGGCGTGCTACTCTTCGTCGCTCAACGTGGCGACCAGCAATGCCTTGATCGTGTGCATACGGTTTTCCGCCTGATCGAAGACGATCGAGGCCGAACTTTCAAAAACATTGTGGGAGACTTCGATACCGGCCATTTTGTGTTCCCTGAAAAAACGATCGCCGGTCGCGGTGCTGCGATCGTGAAAAGCCGGCAGGCAGTGCATGAATTTCACCGCCGGATTACCGCTTGCCGCGAGCATCTTGGCGTCGACACGATAAGGCAGGAGAAGCGGCACGCGAGTTTCCCAGACACCGGGATCCTCACCCATGGAAAGCCAGATGTCGGTGTAGATGAAATCACATTCGCGTACGGCCTCCCGCGGGTCTTCGCCGATGTGGATGCGCGCACCACTTTCTCCCGCGAGTTCATAGGCCCGATCGATCACCCGCGCCGCCGGCATCAAGGCGCGCGGCGCCGCGATACGCACATCCATGCCCATCAGTGCGCCGCTAAGAAGCAGGGAATTGCCGATATTGAAACGGGCGTCGCCAAGATAGGCGATTCGGATATCGGTTAGCGGCTTGTCGCTGTGTTCCGTCATGGTGAGGAGATCGGCGAGCATCTGCGTCGGGTGGAATTCGTTGCTAAGACCGTTATAAACCGGAACACCGGCATATCTGGCCAGCGTTTCCACGGTTTTCTGATCGAAACCACGGTATTCGATCGCATCATAATATCTTCCGAGTACGCGCGCGGTATCGGCAATGCTTTCTTTCTCGCCGAGTTGTGAAGAGCCGGCGTCGAGATACGTGCTCGAGGCGCCCTGATCAGCGGCGGCGACCGCAAACGCGCAACGGGTGCGAGTCGAGGTTTTAGCGAAGAGAAGAACGATATTTTTGCCGGCAAGACGGCGGATCTCGAGGCCGGCTTTTTTCGCCTTTTTCAGACGCGCGGCAAGGGCGAGCAACGCTTGTATACTAGCGCGGGAATGATTCTCGATGCACAGAAAATGTTGCTGGTACCAGTTTTCCATAGGAAATCCTTTGCTGTCGTGTCCTTCAAGACAATGGCGCTCTATTGTAAACAAGGGCGGCGTAAAACGGTACCGGCCTTGATGCGCGATACCCTGATCGAAACTTGGAATCGTTTAAATGAGCCTTTTCTTCGCGGGTGATTTCGCCGTCATTCAGTTCACGATCGAGCCGCGCTCGTATCCGCCGTTCGAGAATTTCACCGGTGACTTCTCCCGCAACCCCGCCAAACGCCCCGGACGCGCATTCGCCCGAGGCGACCGCGCCCCTCGCGCAGCCGACCGCCGCGTGGGCGGCCAGTTGGGCGACTTTGTTCAGTTTACCGCCGTGGTAGGCCGCGCCGATTTCCTGCGCCGCGTTTTCGCCGATGACGGTTGCCGCTTCCTGGCGGAGGGCGAGAACGAGGTTTTCATCGAGGGCGTCGCGCTGGATCGCCGTCGAGACGCCGGCGCGTACCGTCGCCCGCACCAGGCCGACGCTTTCGCCGATTGGGCAATCAGATGAAAAGTGATTGGCTACGGCAAGCAGGATTTTAGATCGATACGCCTGTCAAAATCAGGTTCATAAAGGGGCTTGGTACTGACTATAGACAATAATTAATGTTTCACAAAAGCTTTCGGCTCTTCGGGTATTGCAAGATATTCACGCAATGCTATGTGGTCACGCAATATACTCTCAGCAATCTCAAAAACCTCTTTTAGCAATGGGTGAGATAAGCCTTCATCCCTAGTTAGCATTTGGCCTAACAAATCCGTATTCGGCCAAGGAGATTCACTAGGCTCTATAACTCGAAACAAAATTTCATCTTTATCCTCAGAGGCTTCAACACCAAAACAAATGCGATCATCTGTTGTTGAGTCATCATCCCATTCGCCAATAGCAAGTGCGATACTCACCTTTTTATCAGGGTGAGCATCAGACCAACTAGCATAATACACCGCATGAGCGTCATCATCTTTGTAAACAAATCCGTGGCCAACACACGACTTTTTACCGCAACAATGGCATGTAGAAGCATTTTTATTTTCACCAACTTCAATATCGTACTTAATCATAGGTCTAAAAACTCTTCTGTGGTTTTAGCACCTTTTTTCCTATTGCAAGTCCTACATGTGTTTTGTGCGTTTTCTAAATTGTTATTTCCACCTCTGGATTTTGGAATAGAATGATCTATCTCAGAACGAGTTGGCCCAGGTTGCCTAGTAGTTTTGGTGCCACAAAATACGCAAGTGTCATTGCTTTCTGCTCTTGCTTGATCTTTGACCTTGCTTTCTGCTCTTGCTTGATCTTTGACCTTAGTTGAAAAAGGTTTTTTCGCTCCGTCACCACCTACCGAACCAGGCTTCGGTTTCAGTCCCCTCTTTGCCCCCTTCCTCCACAACCCCGCTTTCTTAACCGCCTGAAAGGCTTTCGGCGCCGATTTGAACACCTTGCCGCCGACCTTGTAGACGATCTTGCCGGCCCCGCCCGTGGCGACGGTGATCGCCCCGTCGAGCGCAAGCTGTTTCAGTACCCCTTCGCCGCCTTCCTCGCGATAGGTGGTCGCGACATCGTACGCCGTCCAAAGCGCCCCGGCAAGCATAATGAGCGGCACCCAGAAGGCGTTCTCTTTTGCCGCCGTCTCTCCGGCGTCAGCCGCCGTGGTGACTTCGCCGCCGCCAAGCGCCGCGCCGAGGCCGGCCGCGAGTCTCGCGATATCGACCCCTTCTTCGCGCAGGTCTTCGGCGAGCGCCTCCGCTTCTTCGCGGGTGATTTCGCCGTCGTCCAGTTCACGATCGAGCCGCGCTCGTATCCGCCGTTCGAGAATTTCACCGGTGACTTCTCCCGCGACCCCGCCGAACGCCCCGGACGCGCAGCCGACCGCCGCGTGGGCGGCCAGTTGGGCGACTTTGTTCAGTTTACCGCCGTGGTAGGCCGCGCCGATTTCCTGCGCCGCGTTTTCGCCGATGACGGCCGCCGCTTCCTGGCGCAGGGCGAGAACGAGGTTGTCATCGAGGGCGCCGCGCTGGATCGCCGTCGAGACGCCAGCGCGTACCGTCGCCCGCATCAGGCCGCGCTGGATGTCTTGGCTTACCCGCGCGGTGAGCGGCGCGGTCTTCGGCAGGTCGCCCGCCGTGGCGCCGAGCTGGGTGGTCAGCCCCGCCGCGACCATCGCTGTCGCCAGCGAACGCAGGGAAGCGGAGGAACCGAGGCTTTTCAGTGCCGCGCCGACGTTTCCCTTGTTGTTGATCAGGGCGACGCTCGCCTGACTCGCCAGGGCGTTGAGCCCGGCCTGCAAGGCGGCCTGGGCCATGCCGTTCGCCGCCATCCCCATCCCCTGCGCGAGTGCCGCGGACAGACCGGACAGGGCGCCGCCGCTGACCACGCCGACCACGATCGAGACGAGGACGGCGCCGGCTTCGGTCAGCCCCTGATGGTGGTAATTCCATTCCTCGAACTGGGCTTCGACTCCCGTCCAGTCGACCCGCGGATCGTTTTTCAGCGTGCCGAGCCATTCGAGGCCCGGGGAGGCGGACAGTTGGTCGATTGAAGCCTGAAGGTCGCCGGTTTTGTGGTATTCGATGACGATGCCTTCGCCGGCGTCGATGGCAAGGCC
Organism: Cardiobacteriaceae bacterium; assembly: GCA_965277745.1. Classification (GTDB taxonomy): domain Bacteria; phylum Pseudomonadota; class Gammaproteobacteria; order Cardiobacteriales; family Cardiobacteriaceae. Next base: position 958,944 of record OZ255837.1, on the reverse strand, counting down.
GCCGCCCGCGGTGATTTCGACGTGTTCGATGGTCTCGTGGACATGGTCCTTGTCGCTGTCGTTCCACCACAGGGCGTCTTCTTCGCGGCGTTTTTTCTGTTCGTAGTCGATGTCGCTATCGCTCAACAGCGCGACTGTGCCTTGCGCGGCAGCGAGGGTGGTTTGGTCTTCGCTGTGCAGTTTGGCGGCGGTGAGGGTGAGGTCTTTTTTCCCGGCGGTGATCGTCAGCTTGCCGCCGGAGGTCAGGCGCGTCGCCTGGGTTTCGAGTAGCGCCGATTGTTCGCGGATGTTGGTTTCGACGCCGAACATGCCGCCCGTTTCGATGTCGAGCTTGAAGTCTTTGCGCTCGCGGTCCTGAACCGAGGCGATCGTCACCGCGCCTTCGCCGCCGAGGGCGCTGTCTCCGCCCGAGGCGGTGGTGACGCCGCGCAGCGTGAGATCTCCCCCGGAATGGATATTGAGCCGCCCGCCCGCGTCCACGGTGGTCAGGCGGTGGGTGAGGGCGCTGTCGCGGTTGTAGCCGCCGCTTAAGGTGTCTTCGGCGAGACGTTCGAGGGCAAGGGCGCCAAGTTCCACGGTTTTGCCGCCGGAAAGGCGCATGTCGCCACCGGAGACAAAGCGTCCGCCGGCGGCGGCGAGGGTGGCGTCGGCTTCTACGCGCAAATCGCCGCCGGCTTCGATACGCGCCCTTTGCTGCTCGCGGTCGCTGAAGCCGTTGTCGTGGCGATCGCGGATTTTGGCGCTGTCGTTGAGAATATCCTGCGCGCGGATGCGCACTTCCTGCGCCGAAACGGTGCCCGAGGTGTCGGCGAACAAGGCCCCGCCGGCGACGACGAGATCGCTGCCCGCGAACAGTCCGCCACCGCGGTTGAGGACGGCTTTTTCGGCGGTGATCGTCAGCCCGTCGCGGGTGGCGAGGGTGCCGGAGTTGCGCAAGAGGGCGGCGTGCACGTCGGCCCGGGTGGCGTGGATTCGCGCGCTTGCCGCATCGAGATGGGGCGCTCTGGCCGCGGCGAGATAGACACGCGGGACGAGCACTTCTTCACCGCGCACGCGCTGTTTTTCGAGCCAGACGATGTCCTTGCCCAGTCTCGCTATTTGCGCCGGGGTCAGGGCGAGGCCGATGGTGAGCGCGAGTTCTTTGCGCGCGTCGATGGCGTTTTCATACAGGGCGCGCATCCGGGCGCGGACGTCGCTCGCCTCGCCGAGGGTGCGGTGATCGCCGAGGGCGAAGAGCTGGTCGCGCACCAGGCGCGTTTCGACGTAGGCGTCGCCGAAACGGCGCAGGGTGTGCTCGGGATGGTAGCCGCCGACCCGCTCGAGAAAGAAATCCGAGCCGAGAAATTTGCCCGGATCGATGAATTGCGGACGGGTTTCGAGCAAAAACGGCGCGTTCGCTGCGGCGCTCAGCCGGAATAGGGCGCCGCGATCGAAGAGGGCGTCGCGGGCGAGCGCCAGCGGCTCCAGATTGACACGCGCTGGCGCCGCGGCACCGTTCACCGTGGCCGCGGCGAGGGCGCGGCTGCCGGAGGCCAGGCCGATCTGCGCCGCCCCTTCACGCACCGCCTCGTTGTTCAGATAGCCGCTGACCTGGGCGTCGAGGGTGCCGCCGGCGGCAATGGTGGCGAACGCCGCCGCGTAGGTCGAAGAGGCGCTGTCGAAACGGCGTGTGGTCACGGTTCGATGGCCGTGGTCGACGCATCCACCCAAGATGCGGTGTTTGCAATAGCGCACGCGGCGTTTGGTCACATGGGTTTTTTCCACCGTTTCGATGAGATCGCGGCCGCGGTTGTCCACTTGGTCGGCGCGCAGACGGATGTCGCCGTTGGCGGCGATCTCGCTGTAGCTGTTGGTGAGCATCGCGGCGTCGACGGTGAGGGCGCCGCCGGCGAGCAGCTTCGCCGCCGCCGAACTGTCCTCGATCGTTTCGCGGGTGGTCACGGTCGTGGTCGTGGTATTGCCGGCCTGTGTTACCCGGGTGGTCGACGTGTTGCCGACGACGAGCTTGTCTCTCGCGTTGGTGATCGTCTGCGCCGCCAGGCTCAGATCGCCGCCCACCGCCTCGATGACGCCGGATATGTTCTCGATCGCGCCCGCCCGCGCGGAACCGAGCCCGACGATGCTCAGGTCGCGTTCGGCGAGAAGGTCGCCGTTGCGGTTGCGCAGCTTGCCGTCGAGGCGATAGCGCGACGCGCCGCCCGCGCTGTCGAGGGCGATTGACGTTGCGGAGGACACCTCGCCGTGATTGCGAACGTTTTTCGCCGCGCGCAGGATCGCGCCCTTGTCGCCGGCGATCCGGCCACGATTGACGATGCCGCCGCTGCGCGCGCGCAAGGTGACCGTGTTTTCACTGCGCAGGGTCGCGCTCGTTTCGAGGTCGCCCGCGTCGACGAGGACCCCAGCGGCGCTCGCGTAGCGTCCCCCGTCGAGGGCAAGAGACGATTTCCCGTTCAGCCGCATCGTCCCCAGCGCCGTCACCCGCGCGTTGCGCGCGGATACGCGCTCCGTGTTCAGGGTGATTTTCCCCAGGGAACGCAGCGCATCGCCGCCGTCATCGACGGCACGATCGAGATCGATGACGGCGGCGTTCACCGTCAATGCCTCACCCGCCGCCAGTTGCCCGGCGCCGGCGACAAGGCGCTCGGCGGTGACGGTCAAGGCGCCGCGCGCCGCCTGGTGACCGTCCTCGTCCACGCCCGAGGCGACAAGCGCCGCCTTGCCCAGCGAAACCGTTTTTCCGGCCAGCGAAACCGCCCCCGCGGCGGCGACCCGCGCTCCGTCATCGAGCGCGACCCCGCGTTTGCCGCCAAGCGCGACGGCGTGATCGGAAAACAAGGCCCCTTTGACCTGCACCGCGTCGCTTCGCGAATTCGCGGTGAGCGCCTTTTTCGCGCGAACTTCGCCGAGCACCAGTTTGCCGTCGCCGCGTATCGTCATCGCGTCGGCGTTCGCCGCCATCTGGCCCGACATATGCACGCCAGCGCCTTTGTCGGTCGCGATGATCGCGATGCGCCCGCCATACATGCCGCCTAAAAGCGACGAATCGATCGCCACCGCGGGGGCTCGCCATCGGGCGCAAGCGGCGTGAGCGATCGCGAGCGGTAGGCGTAGCGGTTGTGTCCGGCGAGCACGTCGATACCGCCGCGCCCGGTGACCGGACCGCCGATGTGGATCTTGCGCGACACCAGGGCAAAGGTGTCGGCGCTCGTGAAGTTGGCGCCTTTCGAACCGATATCGATCGTGCCGCCCTCGACGACGAGGCGCTGCAAAGCCCCTTTGTCATCGAACTCGGGACGACCGCTCGACAGGGTGACCCGCGGCGTGTTGATAAAACCGCAGCCGTTACAGGTGATGCCGTTCGGGTTGGCGATGACGACCTCGGCGCCGGCGCCATGCACTTCGAGCGGCCCTGCGAGAAGGGAACGGTTGGCGGCGGTCACTTCATTGACAATGACCCGCGCCGCGGCGCTATCGCGGAGATTGGGATTGCCTTGGAGCAATCCGCCGAGTTGCGAGCGCTGGAGATTTTCTCTCGAATTGTTCAGGATCGCGCCTGGCCGGGCGACATCGAAGCGCTCGTATCGATTATGGGAAAGGCCCGCGGCGTTGGGGGCGACGATATTGACCACAGGCACGCCGTTGGCCGCGTGGCTCAGCGCCGGACGATTCGCCGCCGCCTGAAGCAGCGGCGCCTGGAAGGCGACGAGAAAACACAGGCCATAGGCGACAAGCCGTTGCCCCAGCGGGGCCGCTCTGGTGCTGTATCGTCTCTTTCTTCTTTTCGCGTATGAAGCCATAAGGTACTACTCCCGTTTTTATCCTGTCCCCAGCGTTGTCTATTTATAAACTATTTCCATTAAAAGGAAAGACTGATTCTCGCGTACAGAAGCCCCGCATCGGCGACCGCCAAATGCCTGGAAGCGGCGAAGATGTCCGACCACGAAAGATCGAAGCCGACCCTGCCGCCGCGGCCGCGCAGACCGATGGTCGCGCCGGCGAGATTTCCGCCCTCGATCGCCGCCGCCCGTTGCGGAAACACACGGGCAAAATCGAGCGCGGCGTAAGCCTCGATCTGCCCGAAGGCCTTCGTCAGGCTGCCCGCGCGCGGCAGCTAGAGGGCGAATTCATGGCGCGTCATCACGCCGCGATTGCCGAACAGCGCCGATTCGCGCAGGCCGCGCACGGTGCCATAGCCGCCGTAGGCGAGCTGTTCCGAGGCGAAGAGACGATCCGGGCTGTATTGGCCGGAAAGCTGCCCGCTGTAGGTCGCGTCAAAGTGTCCGAAGCGCAGGGGGCGAAAATAGTCGAGGCCGACATTGACGCGCCGAAACCGCCCTTTCGGCGAACCGGCGGGGGCGGTTTTGTCATCGAAGGATCCAAACAGACCCAGTCCGCGGTGATAACTCGCCGACGCCAGCAGTTGACCGTTCCATAGTCTTCGTGAATGAAGCAGTTCGAGACTGCCTATGGACAGATCACGGCTGGAAACCTTGAGGCGGCTGCCCAAAATGAAATTCTCCGTCCGTTTCCATGCGAGAGTGCCGCTAAGGGAAGTGATCGAGCGGCGGTCACGGTGCACAACCCGCGACAGGCTCGCCCTGACAGCGCGTGAGCGCCCTGAAGTGTCGATGGCGGAGAGGGCGCCGTCGATCCGTGAATCGTATGTGCTCGACAAGCCGTCCAGGGTGAAGGTCCAATAGCCGTACGGCAGGGAAAAGGCGCCCGTGTAGGTGTCCCCGCCCGGCGCATGGGAAAAAGACCAGGGATTGCGCGCCATGGAACGCTGATAGCTGAAGCGCCACCGCTCGTTCAAGTGGAAGACGTCTTCGACGGCGAAATCGATTCGCGATTGATACTCGCCCGTCGCCGACGCCCCGATATTGTCGAAACCAACACTTCCATCGTAGTGTTTGCCCTGGTTCCTGGTAACGGACAGAATCGAATCGCCGGGGGCTTTGCCGGCGTCGAGGGCGACCGTGGCGTTGTTGACGCGCAAACGATTGAGTTGATCGAGCCCCTGCTCGATATCACGCAGATTGACCGGCTCGCCGATCATCGCCGGAAAGGCCATGCGGATCTCGCTTTTGTCGCTGCCCGCCTCGCCATCGAGGACGATGCCCTTGAGGCGGCCTTCGACGACGATGATTTCGAGCGCGCCATCGGAGAGGTCTTGTTCCGGCAGAAACGCGCGCGAGGCGATATAGCCTTTGTCAACGTATAAAAACGTCAGCTGCTCGAGCAGGGTGTTGAGTTCGGAAAGGCCGAGGCATTTTCCCTCGTAAGAGCTTGTCAGCGCCCGTATTGCCTGTTGCGGCAATCGTTCGACGCCGCGTACGGCGATCGTCTCGATCGTCAGGCAGGCGGCGTCCGTTTTCGCCATCGCCTTGGGAGGCGGCGCGGCGCTTGCCCCGCTCGGCGGGCGATGGTCGCGCCGATTCCGCTGCCGTTTTCGTTGACGTTCTTCCGCCGCGCGGTCGCGCGTGATTTGTCGCGCCTGTATTGCCGCTTCATCGGTGGTGGTTTGCGCGCGGGCTTGCGCGGGCAGAAGCGCCAAAAACACACTTGCCGCGAAAACAATGCCCGCGTTCGCGAAACGAAAACAGCGACGCGACGGGGGGGGGAAATCACGACGCGCGCTCCTCCGCTTCGCGCTTCCTGGCTTCGCGGCCCGCTACGGGCAAGGATTCGACCGCTCCTTCTTGCGCCTCAAGGCGCGCGGTTATGGAAGATGGATCAATCATCGCTGCTGTGTCGGTTAGGATAGATTTTCTTTATATCATAATATCGCCTTTTTTTGTCAATATTACGGTAATTTTTTGCAGGGCGCGAGGAAACTGCTCCTCGCTTTCGCGGCAGTTCTTGCGCCATTTCTATCGTTGACGATGACGTCCGTGGTGAAAACGAAGAGGATATTTGCTTTGATGAGGCGATGGCGCCTATGTCATTGGCCGCCGCAGCCGCCACGGCGACAATATGCGCGCGCCGTGATACCGAAGGGCACGTCGATCCCGCCCGAAGGCGATTACCCGTCTTTTCGTCTTCCCAACGCCCTTTCCCGGCGGCGCGCGCAAGACAGTGGTCTCACCGGGTGTTCACATAAACACACGGCTAAACCCTGCCACTCGATCAATCGGCGTGTCCGAAAACTTGCCGCCAGACGCGGCGGATTTCTCCGCGCAGTTCCTCCCAGGGCGCCGCCGCCACCATCGCGCCACGCTGGTCGAGAAAGGTGCGGTGGGCCGCGCCGCGCAGGCGACGATAGGCGTCTCGCAGGGTCATCGCGTCGCGCGACGGGAGGATTCCGCTCGCCTCCAGCGCCGCGAGCTGACGGATGTTGTCGCTCATGCGCACGAGCATCGGTTCTTCGCTCGCGTGTGCGAGAAGCAGATATTGGACGATGAATTCGATATCGATCAGCCCGCCTTCGGACTGTTTGAGATGAAACCGGGTCGCATCGGGCCGTGCCGAGTTTTCGCGCATTTTCTTTCGCATCGCGAGCACCTGTTCGCGCAAATCGGCCGCCGGCCGGCGCGTCAGCACTTCACGGCGGATCGCCGCGAACGCCGCGCACAAGGCGGAATCACCGAGAACAGGGCGGGCGCGGGTCAAGGCCTGATGCTCCCATACCCAGGCGTGATTGCGCTGGTATTCGCGAAACGCCTCCAGCGAGGCGACGGGCATACCGGATTTCCCGCCGGGGCGCAGGCGCGTATCGATCGCGTAGAGCACGCCGCTCATCGACGGCGCGGCAAGATAATTGCTTATCCGCTGCGCGAGACGGGTGAAAAACAGCTGGTTGGGAATCGACCGTTCCCCGTCGCTCATTCCCTGGGCGCGGCGGTCGTCATAGAGGAAAACCAGGTCGAGATCCGAACCGTAGCCAAGCTCGAATCCACCCAGTTTACCGTAGCCGATGATCGCGAAAGTCGCCTCGCTGCCATCGTCGGCACGCGGTTTTCCGTGGCGGGAAGACAAGGTTTCGTAGGCTTTACGGTAGGCGTGACGCAGGACGAGTTCGGCGATCAGGCTGAGATTGTCGCTCACCTGCATCAGGGACAGCTTGCCATGGATGTCCGCCCAGGCGACCTTGAACAGCTGAACGTGTTTGAAATCGCGCAGCGCGTGCAGCCACGCTTCCTCGTCGAGTCCTTGCAGACGGGCGCGGAGATCGGCCGCCAGGCGCTCGTGTTCCCCGACATTTTCGCGTTCGCTCAGGACGTCGTCGAGTACCAGTGGATGTTGGCAGATGAACTGCATCAGCCACCCGGAATCGCGGGCGATGGAAAGCAGGTGGGCGAGCAGCCGCGGCTGTTCGTCGAGCATGCCGATATACACGCTGCGCCCGCTGACCTCGCGGATCAACTTGAGCACGCCCGCAACCGCCCGCGCCGGTGCCTGTTCCCGGCTCGCGATGGCAAAGAGCGTCGGCAGCAGGGTTTCGAGGCGTGCGCGCGTTTTCGCCGCTAAACGCTGCCACGGCAAAGCGTCCGCGAACGCGACCGCCTGTTCACTCAGTTCGTTCGCCGTGGTTTCCTTCATCCCTTCCTGAAGACAGGCCGAGCGGATGTGGCGCTTCTCCGGTCGCTGCCAGTCAAGCTCGGCAAAGGCGTTTTCCCGTTCCGTCGCGGCGGCGTTTTCGTTGCTGAAAATCTCGCCGAATTTGCCCTCGATCGTCGCCCGCGCCGCCGTCAATGCCGCGCCGAGCGCTTCTGTCGAAGCAAACCCGCTCGCGAGCGCCAAGCGCCGCCAATCTTCGCTTTTCTCCGGCAGCCGGTGGGTTTGTCGTTCCTCATCGAATTGCAGCGCGTTCTCGACGCTGCGCAAGCGCAAATAGGCCTCGCCAAGCGCCGCCGCCTCGGCGGCGTCCCACAAGCGCAAGCGGGCAAGACGCGCGAGTGCGTCGAGAAAACGCGGTGTTTGCAAACGCGGATATTGCCCGCCGTAAACCAGTTGCATGGCCTGCACGGAAAATTCCGCTTCGCGGATGCCGCCGCATCCCAGTTTGAGGTGATTTTCCATGCCGGCCTCGCGAATTTGCCGGTCGATGTCGCGTTTCATCGTGGCAATCGCGGCGAGGGCGGAATAATCGAGATAGCGACGGTAGATGAACGGCTTGAGTTCCTCGAGCAACGCCTGTCCGCCCGCGATGTCTCCGGCAACCGGCCGCGCTTTCATCATCGCGTAGCGCTCCCAGTCGCGTCCGTGCAACTGGTAATAGGTTTCGAGCGCGTCGAATGTGAGCGCCAGCGGGCCGCTCTGCCCGAAAGGGCGAAGACGCATATCGACGCGATAGACGAATCCTTCTTCGGTGCGCGTGTCCAGGGTAGCGATCAATTTCTGCGCGAGTTTACGGAAAAAGACTTCATGATCAAGGGTTTTGCCGCTGGCGGCAGAAACGGTTTCGCCGCCGCTGCGATAGGCGAAGATCAGGTCGATATCCGAGGAGAAATTCAGTTCTTCGCCGCCGAATTTCCCCATCGCGAAGACCACCATTCGCAGTGCCTCGCCCCGCGTGTCGAGCGGCTGCCCACAGCGCGCGACGAGGCGCCGGTATTGCCAGTGAAGGGCGATATCGACGAGCGCCGCGGCAAGATGCGACAGGGCGGCGAGAAAATCCGTCTGACTCAGGCGATGGCAAAGGACAGCGTGAATCAGCGCTGTCTGATAACGGTGTTTGGCGATGCGCAACCCGCGCATCAGTGCTTCCTCACTCTCCGCTTTCCGCAAGGCGGCGAGGCGGGCAGCGAAATCATGGGTCGCCCAATCGGGATTTTCTTCCAACAGCGCGAATATTTCGGGATGACGGCGCAACTGGCGCGCGCCATAGCGGCTCGCTTCGATCAGCTGCAAAATGTCCGCGCGATCCGCCCATGCGGGCGCCTTTCCCGACCAGCTTTGCCGCCAGGCCGATCGTCTCGCGCTCAAACGGATGGCCTTGTCTTTACCGCGCGGCGGTTTTGCCAATTCGCCGTCCCACCTCGTTCGGCGAAATGGGCTCGCCCTCTTCGCCGAAGTCGCGCCATCGTTCGGCCTCCGCCGTTTGTTTTCGCCATTTTCTTTCCTTCTCATCGTTCGTCAGGATAGCACGCCCGGGGGTGATAGGGCGTTTCCTCGATAAACCGCGGCGGAGACGCTTCGTCCGGTTTTCGATGTCCAAGCGGTAAGCTCGAGGTGATGAAAAATAGGTTACTGTTGCTTTTTTTCCTTGTACTGAAAAGGCCATGTACGCACTGCTCGCTTCGATCTGCGGCGTCTTGCTGACGTTCGCCTTCGCCCCTTTTCATTACTGGTGCCTCGGGGTGATCGCGCTTGCCGGTCTCTCTTTACTGTGGCTGCAGCCGAACAGCAATCATCCGATGCGTTACGGCTTTCTCTTCGGGCTGGGTAATTTCGCCTCCGGTGTGTACTGGGTGCATATCAGTCTCCATTCCTATGGCGGCGCTTCCTGGTTTTTCGCCATTCTCGCCAATGTGGTCTTGGTCTTTTATCTGGCGCTTTATCCGCTCGCCGTCGGTGCCGGGCTGCATTTCCTGCGCAGCCGCCCGGCGTCTTTGTACCGCGCCTTGCTGATTCCGCTTTTGTGGATGGCCGGCGAATGGCTGCGTTCCTATATGCTGACCGGCTTTCCCTGGCTCAGCATCGGCTATACCCAACTTTACGGTATCTTCTCCGGTATCGTCCCGATTGCCGGACAGTTCGGCGTCGGTCTCATCCTGATGCTGGTCTCGACTTTGCTTGCCTACGCCATCATAAAGCTGTTGCTTTGGCCGGTGATCGTGGTCGGCTTTCTGATCGCCGTCAGTATCACCACCCAGTCTTTACAGTTCACTTCCGCGATCGGCAATCCATTTTCCGTCGCCCTGGTGCAGGGAAACACGACGCCGCTCGAGAAGTTCGATCGCGAACGGATGAAGCAGGACATGGAACAGTATATTCTAACGACGAGTCGCCGCGAGGAAACAGTGATCATCTGGCCGGAGACAGCCGTGGCGTTTCTCGAGGAAGTGGTCAGAGAAGCGGTGCTTGATCCCCTTGACAGTCTCTATTACAAAAAAGGCCAGACAATTGTGCTCGGCATTCCCACCGGCAGTCGTGCCCAGAGAAGTTATTACAACTCGGTAATCACCCTTGGCCGTGGCAGCGGACGCTATTCCAAGGAGCATTTGCTACCGTTCGGCGAATTCATCCCCTTGCACGCCCTGTTTGGCTTTTTCGATGATTTCGTCGATCTTCCGATGAACGATTTCTCGCGCGGCGACAGCGATCAGGCGCCGATTCTTACCAACGGCGTGCCGGTCGGCGTCTCGATTTGTTTCGAAGGCGCGTTCGGGCGTGTGGTGCGCCATGCGATGCCGCACGCCCAATATCTGATCAATGTCTCCAACGACGCCTGGTTCGGCGATTCGCTCGCCGGCGACCAGCATCTTCAGATGGATCAGATGCGCGCCCTCGAACTCGGCCGCGAAATAGCGCGCGCCACCAACGACGGTTATACCGCGCTCATCGACAGTCAGGGAGACATCATCGCCAAACTGCCTCGTTTCCGCAACGCCGTCCTTTCGGGATGGATCCAGCCGCGCATCGGGATTACCCCGTACGCGCGCTACGGCAACGCACTCTTCGGCTGTGTCCTGCTCCTGTATGCTATCATCATGGCTTTGGTCTATCCGCTGCGCAATCATCATGCAAGAGCCCTATCAAGCCCATTCGATCGAAGCTGACATGCAGAAAAAATGGCTCCAAGATCGACGTTTCAAAGCTGTCGTCGAGCCGAACAAGGAAAAATTCTACTGCCTGTCGATGTTTCCCTATCCTTCCGGTAAGGCGCACATGGGACATGTGCGCAACTACACTATCGGCGATGTCATTTCCCGTTATCAGCGCATGCTCGGTAAAAACGTTCTCCAACCCATGGGCTGGGACGCCTTCGGCATGCCGGCGGAAAACGCCGCGATCGAGCACAAGATCGCCCCGTCGCGATGGACTTACGACAATATCGCCTATATGAAACGGCAGTTACAGCGCCTCGGCCTGGCGATCGACTGGGACCGCGAACTCGCCACTTGCGATCCAGAATACTACCGCTGGGAACAATGGCTGTTCACCCGCCTATTCGCGAAAGGGCTCATTTATCGCAAACTGGGCACGGTCAACTGGGATCCGGTCGATCGGACGGTGCTCGCCAACGAACAGGTCATCGAAGGGCGCGGCTGGCGATCCGGCGCGCGGGTAGAGAAACGCCAAATTCCGATGTACTACTTGCGCATCACAGCCTACGCCGACGCTCTCCTTGAGGATCTCGACGCCCTCGATCATTGGCCGCAACGGGTGAAAACCATGCAGCGCAACTGGATCGGCAAATCGCGCGGCATGCGGCTTTGCTTCCCGCTCGCCGAAGACAGCCGCAAGGCGCTCGACGATCCGCGCATCCAGGTCTACACCACGCGTCCGGACACCCTGATGGGTGCCACTTATCTCGCGGTTGCCGCCGAGCATCCGCTCGCCGTCGCCGCCGCCAGGGACAACCCCGAACTCGCTGCTTTTCTCGCCACATGCCGATCCACCTTGATCGCCGAAGCCGATCTCGCCACCATGGAGAAGAAAGGCATGGCCACCGGACGCTACGCGATCAACCCGTTAAGCGGCGAAAAATTGCCCGTATGGGTGGCCAACTATGTGCTCTGGGGTTACGGCGATGGCGCGGTCATGGCGGTACCGGCACACGACGAACGCGATTTTTCCTTCGCCAAGCGGTACGATCTGCCGATCTGTCAGGTGATCGCTGTCAAAGACGCCGCGCCTTTTGATCCCTCGCGCTGGCAAGAGTGGTACGCCGACAAGGAAAACGGCGTGTGTGTCAACAGCGGCGCACTCGACGGTCTGCCGTTCGCCGACGCTTTTGCCCGCGTCGAGGAAATACTTGGCGAACGCGGCAGCGGCACAGCGAAGACCCAATATCGCCTGCGTGACTGGGGGATTTCCCGCCAGCGTTATTGGGGCTGCCCGATTCCGATCGTCCATTGTGACGATTGTGGCGCAGTACCAGTGCCGGACGAGCAACTGCCGGTACGCCTGCCGGAAGACGTCGTGCCCGATAGTGGCGCTTCCGCCTTGAGAAACCTGCCGTCTTTCTACGAGACCGTTTGCCCGCGTTGCGGCAAGCCGGCGAGACGCGAAACCGACACCATGGACACTTTCGTCGAATCCAGCTGGTATCAGTTCCGTTATCTCTCGCCGAACGACAATCAGGAAATGATAAACGGCGAAGAAGTCGCCTATTGGCGGAACGTCGACCAATATGTCGGCGGTATCGAACATGCCATCCTCCATCTGCTTTACGCGCGCTTTTTCACCAAATTGCTGCGCGATGAGGGGCTGGTCGTCACTCGGGAACCTTTCGAGCGGCTCTTGACCCAGGGCATGGTGCTTGCCGACACCTGGTACCGAGAAACGGACAACGGTCACCGGAAATGGTTCAACCCTGCCGATGTCGAGGAACGAAAAGACGACAGGGGACGAATCGTCGGCGGTACCCTGCTTGCCGACGGCAAGCCCGTCCTCTATGGCGGGATGGAGAAAATGTCGAAATCGAAAAACAACGGCGTCGATCCCGAAACGCTGATGAAAACCTACGGTGCCGACACCGTGCGTCTTTACACCATCTTCACCGCGCCGCCGCAAGCCTCGCTTGAATGGTCGGACAGTGGCGTCGAGGGCGCGCATCGCTTCCTGCGCCGCCTGTGGAACTATTGCCATACGTTTGGTGACGAACTCAAGCACGCGGCAACGCGCAAACCGCTCGACAAAAAACACCGCGAGATTCACCGTACTATCCACGAACAACTGCGTTCGGCGCGTTTCGATTATGAACGCAAACAGTTCAACACCGTCGTCTCCGCGGCGATGAAACTGTTCAACGCCCTGTGCGATATCGCCCCGGGCTATGAGGCGCTGCGCCGCGAAGGGGTGAAGATTCTCCTGCTTCTGCTTGCGCCGGTAACACCGCATATCACCGAAAAGCTCTGGGAAATCCTTGCCTTTGCAGGCACCATCGACAATCAGCTCCTCCCCGAAGCGGACCCCGAGGCACTGCGCCAGGACGAGTTTACCCTCGTCGTCCAGGTCAACGGCAAACGGCGCGGGGCAATCCGTGTCGCCACCGACGCCGATCGGGAGAAGATCATCGCCGTCGCGACCGGGGAAGAAAGCATCCGTCGCCACATGGCGGGGAAACCCTTGCGCAAGGCCATCGTGGTGCCGAAAAAACTCGTCAACCTGGTCATCGGCTGATGGTCATTTCACTCCGTCGCCACCTTTTTCTTTTCGCCGCCCTTCTCGTGAGTGGCTGCGGATTTCATCTGCGTGGGCTTGACGGGCGGAAAAGCCATGTCGCCGCCGTGTTCGTCGTCGCCGCGAACGATTCGGGCGAACAGGCGGTCTCGACGTTCGAAGAGGCGCTGCAAAACAACGGTATCGCCCTGACGCGCGATCCGCGGACGCCGTGGAAAGTCGTTCTCGACACTTTCATCCGTAAACGTAATCAGACGGCGATCGGCGGTAAGGCGTTCAGCACCCGTGAAATACAGTTGACCGATGGCTACCGCGTGACCGTCTTCAAAAACGATAACCCCCTCGGCTCCTTGCCAATCAGCAGCCGAACCAACGTGGAATACAGTAGCGGACAATATATCGGCAGCGCCGAAGAAGAAGAAAACGCCCACCGTCAACTGGCCGAGGAAAACGCCCATGCCGCTTTGCACTATCTCGATTCTCTCGCCGTTCAAACGCCCTGAGGCTTGAAGATGGCTCTGGCAGTTGCCAAGGCCGCGGGGTATTTCGCGAAAAATCCCCTGCCCGCGATCACCCTGATCCACGGTGAGGAACCCCTTCTCGTTCAAGAAGCACTCGACGCTGCGCGGCGGCGCGCCAAGGAAGACGGATTCAGCGAACGTCAGCGGATCGACCTCGATCGTGACGCGATCTGGAAAACGCTGATCAACGAAATCCACACGCCTTCCCTGTTCGCGCCGAAACGCCTTGTTGAACTGCACTTCGAGGACGCGAAACTGCGCAAGACCGCCTCGGATGTTTTGCAAAAAATCGCCGCGCCGAACAAGGCGATGAGCGGGATTCGCCTGCTCCTTCACGCGCCGAATCTGCAACGCCCGCAGAGCGCTGTATGGTTCAAGGCGCTGCTGCGCGCCAAATGCCTGGAAATCCGCAGCTATCCGCTCGAACAACGGGATTTCGAACGACAAATCGAGCGCCGTCTCGGCAAAGCCGGACTGCGCCTTGACAACCCCGCCCGCGAACAGTTGATCGCCTATGTCGAAGGCAATCTCCTTGCCGCCGTGCAGGCGATTGAACGTCTTTCACAACGACCGGATCACGAAAACATTCTCTCCGCCACCGAGTTGCGCGAAACCCTGAGCGATCTGTCGCGCTTCGGCAACGCCGATTTTCGTCAGGCCTTGCTTCAGGCGCGTTGGCTCGACGCCTACCGGATGGCAGGGAAAATCGCCGCCGAGAATGCCGCGCAAATCTCTCTCATCGTCTGGCAACTCGATCGCGACATTTCCCTGCTTTTGCAACTTAAAACTACCGCGCCTGGGCGATGGAACGCGCTGTTCAGCGACTACCGCGTTTATTCCCGGGCACAGCGGGATTATGAAAAAGCGTTGCCCCATTTCACTCCGGGCACCCTGATCAAGCTGCTCAAACTGGCCGGTAAACTCGACCGAACCCGCAAAGGCGCCGAACCCGGCGATCCCTGGCTGACCCTGCGCCAATACCTGTTGCTGCGCGCGCAAAATGGCTGAATCGCATTCTTGCCCGTTAGCACAGCGCGGAATGCGCTATAATTGCGACTGACATGAACGAGCAAAAAAGCAATGGCTGATTTCAACAAAATTCTCGATGCCGGAGACATCGATGCCGGTGTGGTCAACGTCGTGGTCGAAATTCCCGCCGGCTCCCACAACAAGATTGAATGGGACCGCCATGTCGGCGCGTTGAAACTGGATCGCGTGGAAGCGCGTCTTTTTACCAAACCGACCAACTACGGCTTCATCCCGCAGACACTCGACGAAGACGGGGACGAACTCGACGCGCTGATCGTAACGGACGACCCGCTGCCGAGCGGCATTTTCCTGCAAGCACGGGTGATCGGGGTGATGGAATTCGTCGATGACGGCGAAGTGGACGACAAGGTGGTCGTCGTTCCCGCCGATGATCGCAACAACGGCGATGCGATCAAGTCACTGGAAGATCTGCCCACGCGATTGATCGAACAGATCGAATTTCATTTCAACCACTACAAGGCGTTGCAAAAACCGGGGAGCACCCGGGTGAAAAGCTGGGGAGACATCCCCCGCGCCAAAGAACTGATCGCGCTTGCGCGAAAACGCTGGCAAGCGCAGTGACCTTGCCCTCGCGTCAAAATCACCAAGCGTAACGAACGGCGGTTTTTTGGCGGCGAAAACGCCAGGCGGCGGACGAATCCCGATCAGGCGAATCCCGATCAGGCGGGGATCGTCGAAAAAATGGCGTTCGGGTATTGCCCGAGATTGTCCTCGTTCCTATTTCGCGACATAGCGTGATCGATCCTCCGTCACGCACAGCACATTGCCGATAAAGGGCAATCTCGCCCCACTTAGGGGAATGGTGCCTTTCGCTTCTTCTTTCGAACAAACCGGCAGGGTGACGCGCCGATAACCACGCCGGGAAAGACATTGCATGACGACGCGCTCGCGCAACGGTTCGTTGGCGTCATAAGAATAGCTTCTTCCGCCATAGGTATCGCCCCCATAGACCTGTCCTCCCGTTGTCGTGCAGGTAGTGTCCATGCCCTGGGGATGACACTTCGTTTTAAACGGTGTCGAATAGACCGGCGTTGTGTAAGCCGGAATCACCTTGATCGCCATCACCCGGGGAACGGCTTGCAGCGCTTCAACCTCGCAGTTTGTCACATCGAATTGGGTTTGGCTGTACGTTTCACCGGCTTTCCAATACAGTTGATGCGGACTTCTCGCGCAGGCGTAAAGGAAAAAGAAAAGCCCAACCAAAACAAATTTGTTAGATAAAGAATGCAATTTATTCCCCAATTCCTGATAAAAATACGGTCTTGTGAAGCATATATCGACAGGCGTTCGAAAAGAACAGCGCAATGCGCGTTGGATGCGGCGCATTATCTTATCCTGAACAGGAAATAAAAGCACGGAAAAATAGCGTGTATCGACCTGTTTTTCGATAATTTTTCCCCAAGGTTTTCACGCGCAAATCCACAAACCGGCGCAGTAAATCCATATGGTTCCGTTCTTCTTTTCTAAAATAGCAAGATAGAGAAAATACAGGACAGGATAATATACGTGTTTTCCTCGCGGCCTCCCTTTTGGTGATTATCGCAACATCCGTCGAATCATCTTGTCGTAAACGCGATCGCCCAACCATTTGCGAGTGAACAATAATAGAAAGGCGTATTTGCCCCCGACATAACGCTTCTTCGGCTTGTCGGCGCGAATGGATTTCATCACCAGATCGGTAATCACGCTTGTTGGCGAAGCGTCGCCGCCTTCTTGGCGTTCGCTTATCTTTGCCATCTTATTGGCGATATCCGCATACGGCCCCCTGCCGGAGCGCTCGAGCATCGGACCGATCATAGCATCGGCAAACGCCGTTTCTATAGCCCCCGGCTCAATAACTACAACATCGATGCCAAACGACTTCAATTCGAAACGCAGACAGTCGGACCATCCCTCGAGCGCGTGTTTCGTCGCATGATACCAAGCGCCCAGCGGCGTATAAATCTTCCCGGCAACCGAAGAGATATTGATGATCTTTCCCGTCTTGTGTTGACGCATATAGGGGATCACCAATTGGGTCAGCCGTGCCAGCCCGAAAAGATTTACCTCGAACTGGTAACGCGCGTCATCGATGGCCGTTTCTTCGACCGAGCCATAAAGACCGAACCCAGCATTATTGATCAGGATATCGACGCCACCCTGTTCCTTGGCAATTGTATCCACCACCTTTTGAATGTCCTTCTCTTGGGTGATATCCATCGCCAATGGCATCGCGCCAAGCGCTTTTAGATCATTCATTTTCTCCACCCTGCGGGAAGCGGCGTAGACGATACTGCCTTCTTGCAGCAAGACTTTGACAAAATCTTTGCCCATACCGGAGGATGCCCCGGTGACAAGGGCAACTTGTCGTTCAGTGTCGCTCATAGATACTCCTATTTTATTTTACAAATATACTACCAGTGATCGCTTCACTTCGCGATAGACCGGCGCCACCTCTCTTCCTGAATCAGCAGAGTAGCGCCGTCCTTCTGCGGCTTCAGCCGATCATGATGGTCGAAGGTAATGAAAAACGGAACAGCGCCATGCTGGTGGAGCAGACGTTCCGCTTCGAAAGCGGCGACGCGCGTCTTCATCACCGCGGCTTTGGCGTGACTCGGCATCATGGTGTGATTGGTGATGGACTCACCCTGCGCGTAGTTGCCTTCGACCTTGGGAATAAAGTGATTCCAACGTGAATATAATGCAGTGTCCATCAGCGCCTTCCATATCGTTTTCGACGGGGTCTTTATCGGCAACACGGTATAGAAATTCTTGTGCCCCCAGACGGCTAAAACCGCGATGATCGCCACCATCGAGGCTGGGATCAGAAACCATTTCTGATAATAGGATATTCATCCTTTTATTTTTATTTATAAGTAGTTACCGAAAAACGCCAACATCTTTTCCGGAGCGTGATTGAAATAGTCATAAGTGGCGAGATGTTCTTTTATGCCCTTGATCCAGAACACATCTTTTACCACCTGAAGGGGATCGTAGTACGCCTTGACCGAATCCATATTTGTCCATGGATCATGCTTTGCCTGCACCAGTAATGTCGGCACGGTGATTTTCACCGCATCGGGCACGCAGCTTGACGTGAGATCCTTGCCTCCGCGTTCCAGGTTCCCCCGATTGGCCTTGCGTACCAAAAAACCCGGTAAGCCATACGCTTTCAGGAAATCCATATTGGCGAGCGGCTATACCGCGATAAACGCCTTGATATTCGGATAATTCTGTAACCCATCCTCATGGCCATAGGCATAGATCGTCGCGTTACAGCCCATGCGATAACTCATCAGTCCAATATGAGCCTCTTTGTACTTTTCATGCGTACTCAAGAACGCCACCGCGGCAATGACATCCTTATATTCCTCGACAACACCGGTAATCCATGGGCATGTACCTTTCTCGCTTTTCCCGTGATTCCTGAACCGGTATTGACCAGATGCTTTGCCATCTGTAGATATTCGATCTCCTTTTTGTATCGCGTGATCAGCCCGTGACTTTTTGGCTTATAGCCACTACGGCTCGACATCGTGCCAAAACGGGAAAATACGACCACTTTCTCCGTACCGCCCTTGACCAGCCAACCGGAAAGCGTCACGCTATCATTAACCTTGAAGACGACATCTTCCATAGTCCAAGCCAAACTTGGTCGGCGTTTTCAACACCGGCGAGTTTTGTCGTTTCGGCTTGGTCAGGGCATCGGCAAAAAGTTTAGCAAATATGTTCATTAGTTATATCTTTGATAAGACATGGGCGGGACACGCCAAAAACCTCGTTATTCGCGGCGAGACTCTATAGGCTCGGCAAGGAAGATGATATCGCTTGACGCAGCACGCTTATGTGTACTTCCAGGATGAAGAGGGGATCAAGTTTACACCGATCTCGATCGCTTGTCCCGCACAAGCGCTTTTTCTGTTGTGGTTTTGCCTTTACTTCCCGCCGCGTATGCTACCATTTCGTTTTTACAGTGAGCAGACTTGATGCGATATTTCGCCGATTGTCACAGCTGTCTTCCGTTGCATGGTGACACGGATATCGGACAGTTACGCCTACACTACGATGCTGGCGTGCGTTACGTCTCGATCAATGTCGGGATGGATATGAATCCGCTGGAACAGGTGATGCGAACCATCGCCAGTTTCCGCGCGCAGATCGCGGCAACGCCCTGGCTATTGCAAGCCGAACGTTACGCAGATATCGAGAACGCTTTTGCAGGCGATAAGCTCGCGGTGTCTTTTGATCTCGAGGGTGCCCTGCCCTTACTCGGTGAGCCGAACATGGTCGTGCTTTATCGTCGCCTGGGGGTGAGGCAAATTCATCTCGCGTATAACCGCAACAATCGCTGGGCGGGCGGTGCCCATGATGTCATGCAGGGGTTGACGGCAGAAGGTGAGGTACTGGTGGATGAAATTCACCGGCAAGGCCTTCTGATGGACTTGTCGCACAATTCCGAAGCGACGGCGCGCGATATCTGCGCGATCAGCGGCGATCATCCGGTTCTTTACAGCCATGCCAACCCGCGCGCGCGGGTCGATCATCCACGTAATATCAGTGATGAGATGATCCGCCGGGTCGCAAAAACCGGCGGGGTGATCGCGGTCAACGGTGTGGGAAGTTTTATCGGCGATGCGGCGCTAAAGCCCGTTTCGCTGGTGCCTTTGATCGAGCATGTAACGGAGGTGGCGGGCATCGAACACACGGCGATCGGGCTGGATTATGTTTACGATGACGGGCGAACCGATATTCCGGAGACGGTTGACAGGAACTATTGGTGGCCGGTGAGCGCGGGTTATGTTCCAGGAAAAGGATTGAGTGGAGGCTATGTCAGTCCTGCGGGTCTTGCGGAAATCGCCGAGACGCTGGCACGGAAGAATTATCGCGAGGACGCGATCGACGCGATCATGAAAGAGAATATTCTGCGACTGATCAGACAGGTTTGGTGACGTTTCTCCCTCGTTTCACGTGGAACGTCTTCTGTGCCAACGGATAACGATCCAGATCACCATCGCGGCGACACTCAGAAGAAAACCGCCCATCAAGATAGGGTGCGCGAAAAAAAGATCATTAAAAAAATAGCGGCTCTTGACGCCCTTTTCAAGCAGCCAACCGACGAGAATAAATTGTGCGCTTCCGACGATGATACCGGCCGTGCTTGCGGACAGAAAGGCAAATACCGGCATGCGCAGCGTGCCCGCGATGAACGGCATGAATTTCGATATCGGCCCAGCCAAGCGGGCGCTGAAGACGGTTATGACGCCTCTCGCTTTCAGCAGACGTTGCGCGCGCATGTAATTCAAGCGCCATTTGGGCCGACGGCGGGTGAATTGGTAAGCGAGATCCGAACCGTAACACCTTCCAATCAGATAGCTGGTCGTGTCTCCACAGAATGCGCCGAACCAGATCACCGATAAAAACCACCATTCCCGCAAAGCGGCGATCGCATAGCCTGCCGCGATAAAAAATACCTCGCCAAGAATCAGCAGACTGCTGGCGATGAAGGCATCCGCGAAAGCGCCGGCAAACAGAATCAACGGCAGCCAATGAGAGTGCAGGAGCAGGCGCGACCAGTCGGGCAGGGCCATTAAGGTCAACGGCCGGAAGAAAATGAATCGGCTTCTCCTGTTTCCGTGATGGATTGCGAGGCCGTTGTCGAGGGAGGATCATAGTGATCGAAAGGGTAGTCGATTTCATTGTTGCGCAACTCCCCACAGAACAAGCGCAAAGTATTCGCTTTGAGGTAGGTCCATCCGAGTTTGCCAATGCCGTCTTTTTTCAGTCGCCGAATGTCGAATTCAAAAAAGACCGGCAGCATGCGGAATTTGAACGTCCTCGCCGCCCGTTTGACGTAATCGCAGTCCTCGCACAGAGAAATCCGGGTATCGAATCCACCGATGAATTCGTGTACCGTTTTACTGGAAAAAATGCATGCGCCGGTACAGGTCGGAAAATGATATTGCGTCAGCAACATGCCGTAGTCGAAAAGACGGACGCCGAAACGATAGCGCCATCCCGCTTGCGTGGAGCGAATGCGTCCAGCGCCGACCAGTAGTTTACGCCGACGCAGGGCGTGGACGGATTTTTCAAGGAAATCCGGCTTGATACATACGTCTGCATCAAGGAAGAGTAGCCGCTCATGACGGGCATACTCCGCCCCCGTATTGCGCCCCAGACTCGTGCCCCGTGTTTGCATGACGACGGTTCGCAGCGACAAACGATGGCGATAACATTCGGCAATGGCGACGGTATCGTCGTCACTGTTGCTGTCCACCACGATGACTTCGAAAGCTTTATAGCTCTGTTTGCAAAGACAGTCGAGAAGGCGAGAAATATTGTGGGACTCGTTTAATGTGATGACAACAATACTGAAGTAGAAATAATTGGCGTTCATAATATATTTGGAGTGGTCAAAATCACCTCAACGTTCTTTTTATGAGCGGGCAGGTCCTGCCCGCTCATAATGCCAGTTTATCGTTTACTTTACCATAAGCGCTTTCCAGGCAAGGTCACGGCGCGTCGAAACATGAGAAATCCTGGCCAGCCCTTTACCGATAAGCGGCAAATCACGATATCGCCGTCCATATGGTGGACGGAAAAGGAGACAGATTATACTCATAGCGGGCGTGTCTTTTTCGCCAATCTTGTCGCCGGGATAGTCTGTGTTCGACACGCTTTCCGGTAGCATGGACGATCCGTTCCTATTTCCCCTCCGGGTTTCTTTTCGCCGCTGCTGCAAAGCTCGATCGCTCTGCCTTTCACGATCGGTTGGACATCTCCAAGAAGCAAGATTTTTGTTCACTCCGGCACGGTTTTTTATTCTTCATTCCTTCAAAGTCGGGGGCCTCTTCCAATGGAGACAGCGGGCCTTGCCTCTTCTTTTTCGTTCCCTCCGCGATACCGCGGCTGACCGTTTGGCGATCCATCCCACTGGCGCAGATTGTGGTTTACCATAGCACGCTTGAGGATTAAAGCTGCCTGATACACAAAGAACTTACAGATGAACGTTACGAGAAAAGCGCTCCCTGTTCTTCAACATGAGTGAAGACAGGATAAACGCCGGATAAAAAAATCGCGGGCGCGGCGGTCGAAGGAAAAAGCCCGCCTGCGCTTTGCTTCGAGTTTTAGCGTTTCAATCTCATTTTTTGTGGCGCGTGCAACCTCGCCTCCATCATCGACAAGGATTAAGGAGCAACAATGTCGCCGCCAATCGGGCGGAAACAGGATAAAATAACATGCAAATAGACGGTAAAACGGTATGTCCAAGACACGAAAATATTACGAAATCCTTGGTCTTTCTCCCTTTGCTAGCCGAAAGGAAATCGCGGCTGCAATCGCGCGACTTCGCGAGAAAGATCACGAAGGTCACTATGACGCCACATTGAAATTGATCGAGAAGAGCCTGTTGCCGCAGAAGGGCGCCCTGTCACAGGAAGAGTCCGCGACGCCCGGACAAGGCAGACGTGACAAAGACATCTCCCCACCCCCCGTCAAAGAGGCTCCCTCCGACGATAAAACGGAAAAGGATGACCCACGGGACTCGGCGCAAGCAAATTCCTCTCCCGATTACCTCCCACACGAACCCTCGCAATTTTACTCATATGATGACGATACAGGTAAAAAAAGGAAAATCCTCCTTGCCGCGCTTTTGCTGATCGTCGGGGCGACCGCCATTATCGCCTCCAAACGCATCTATCAGAATATAAAAAGTAAAGCGCAAGCCAAGCAAGCTTCTGCCGCCTTGTTTGCCGCGAAAGAGCAAATAGAAGCGTTTATCCGAGTACACAAGACCTTTCCGACGACCTTCTCTTTCCAGGTTGCAGATACAGCGCCTTACACGCTTCATTTACAAGACAAACAAATTCTCGCCACCTTCAATCAAAACGCCACGGCGGCGCTACAGAATCGGCAGATTGTCCTGACCCAAATGGATCAGCTGCATTTGGGCCTGATATGGCGATGCGACGTACTATCTGGATTTCCGGAACGTTATCGCCCGGAGAATTGTTACTAAAGGCGAAGCGGATCGTAAAAACACGCGGTTGCGCCAGTAAGAGGGCGCACGAACGCAGCGGAAGATCGATCCGATCTTCTACATCGGAGGTACGTAAATCGAAAAGCAAAGCGACGATAATTGCCCGAAATTTTCCTCCTTTGGGGTCGGAAACCGGGAAATGAGAAAAAACAGGGTGCGCTTTTATCTCCGAGCGTGGGTCGGAGCTTTAGCTCTCCGTGCCCCTTGGGCGGAAGCGTTCCTTTGGCGGCACAGCATTGATGAACGATCGGGCTTCCTATATTCCAGACGAGCTTGACAGGTAGGAGAGTTCGCTCAATACCCATCGGAAAAATAAACCAACCGCGAAATGCTTTGGCGGCGTGCAAATCTCTTCCATCCAAGCACTGTTGCGAATTTCCCGGCATTTTCTTACTTGCTCACATTGGATATCGGGTAACGAAAGCATCACCGCCATTATCCGAACCGTCACTTGACATGACGCATAGGGTATTTGATTATTCTACTGCCATTTTCATGTAGATCCTTTTGATTTTCGATGATTTTCTATTCTTCCTAAAAATCCTGAATCAATTGGATCGATCACTTGATTTTCGGTTCGGCGACAAGCCAAGGGGAGAGATGAATATACCGAAAATTGCCATTATCGGCGGCGGCGCCGTTGGAACGGGCGTGGTGAGAACTATCGTCGATCATATCGCGATCGCGCAAAGGCCCGTCTGCGGCCAAATCACCCTCTTCGACGCGCGCCCGCATATCGATCCCGACCTGCCATATGGCGAAGATATGGTGACGAATTTGCTTAACCGGCCGGCAGCGGGCATTTCACTGAGCAAAGAAAACCCGGCGGAATTCTATCAGTGGATTCGCAATCACTGGACTCGCTTCCATCGTTTCGGTCGCGACTTTCCGTCGAGTGAAGAATTCCTGCCGCGCTCCTTCTTTTGCCGATATCTGGAAGACCGGTGGGACAAGGCGCGACAGAAAGGAAAAGCGCTCGGTCTCGATATTGGCTGTGTCCATGCAAAAGTCACCGATATCATTGCGTGTGACAACGAGACGAGCTACCGGTTGCAATGCGCTGACGGCACAGCCTCAACCGTCAATGTGGTTATTCTCGCGACCGGGAATCAACAAAGTGGAAAGTTTTCCCACCTAAGCGGACGCAACGCCGGGTTCATCGAAAGCCCTTATCCGACAACAGCACTGGTCAATCGCATCCCTGGCAACGCCCGCGTCGGCATCATCGGGACGAGATTGAGCGCGATCGATGCTGTGATCGCGCTTGCCCATTCAGGGTTAAAAACTCCGCTGACAATGATCTCCCGTTCGGGCGCATTACCCTCTGTTCGCGCGCCGCAGGTTTTCCACCAAGCCAGTCCGCAGATTCGGGCTTTCGCCCACCACTGTTCGCTTGGCGAATCACACATACCGCTCTCGACAATTGTGAAACAAATTCTAGCGGAAATCGCGATAGCGGAGCGCAGGCCCTTGTCGATCGAAAACATTACGCGACCTGATTTGGACGCCCTGCAACGTTTCCGTCAGGATTACTATCGTTCACTCGAAGGCATGCACCCATGGCAAGCGGTTTTGGTCGCGTTGAATCCGATCATTCCCATCTTCTGGAACGCGCTTTCCGACAAAGAGCGAATCTTTTTTCACAAAAATCACTACTCACGGTTTTTGACGCATCGGATTGGCATTCCCCCCGGTAATGCACGCATACTCCTCAAGTTGATTGAAGAAAAAAGACTACAGGTTGTCGGCGGAATGCGTCGAATCGAGATGAACGAAACCGGTGCTTCGATTTTGGTGAAGGATCGCACCCTGAACTTCGATGTCATCATCGACGCCACAGGGCCATGGCGCGATCTCTCGGACAAGACAGACACGCTCTTCGCTCGAATGCACGCACGAAGACGATCCGCCGGCACAGATTCGGTGGCTTGGATGTGGATTTTCACACCCACCAGGTAAAACGCGCAGACGGTCGCTTGCATGAAAATATGTACGCGATCGGCAACCTCACCGTGGGGGTACATCTTTTGACGAGTTCTCTTGAGCAAAACTTGGCCCACATAGAGGGTGTTTCCTGGCGCATTGCGAAGAAACTGTTCACCGATGACAGACCAATATCGAATACCGTCAGCTACGAAAAATTTACAGAGAAACGGCAATGAAGAGAATGCTTTTGTTGATAACAGCGAAGGTTTTCAACCTCTATTCCACCGAATATTGGCAGAAACGACTGCGCTTTCGATGCGTATTGATCACCGGCTCTTCCGCCGATACAAAAGGCCTCGCATCACCTTATCTCGATAAAATCGTCCACTTGGAAAATTACGACACGAACGAGCAATTATATGAAATCGTCGAAATCTTGCACCACGAAGAAAAATTTACGGCCGTGGTCTCGTTCTCCGAGATCAATGTCGAGAGGGCGGCCAAAATTCGTGACCGTTTGGCGATCGAAGGCTTGAAGCCACATGCGGCGAAGCTCTTTAGGGACAAGCGACTGATGAAAGCGACCGCTCGCGCAGGCGGCTTGCCGACACCCCATGACAGCGCGCTCCATACTGCGCAAGATCTGCAAGCGTTCATAACGCTGCACGGGCTTCCGGTCTTCGTCAAGCCGATCGACGGGCGCGGTTGCGCAGGGGTTCGCGTGTTACGGCGGAATCGCGATGTGCGCTCCTATATCGGCACCTTCCGTGAGACGATCGGCACGCCGGATGCTCGCCTGTCGGTCGAAACCTTCATCGAGGGAAGTATGTATCGTATCGACGGTCTTGTCATCGATCACAAGCTATCGGTTTGTCATATTGGCCGTTATTTGCGTGATTGTCTGCAATTTATCGCCGGAAAACCAATAGCGACGTTGGAAATAGCCGCTACGGACAGCGCGCGCAAAGCGATTTTGACCTTCACCGAACGGTTGATGGAAACGATCTTTCCGGTTCCGAAAAACGCGCTATTCCACCTTCAAGTTTTCGAACGCCCAACAGGGGAAATCGTCTTATGCGAAATCGGCCTGCGCCTCGGCGGTGGCGCCATCAATGACGAAATTGCCACGTCCTCGGGTGTGGATATTCTGGCCTTGTTCCTGGAAAGAGAAAGCGGCGCGCCGGTTGACATCGAACCTTACCAATCCTTTCGGGGCGGATTATCGTACCCGCGCAACCGGCAAGGCTCAAGCACATTCCTTCGGCCTGCCCGTTCGAAGGCGTGACCACACTGCGCACCTATGGAAAGCGTGGACAATTATTTTCCGCTTCGGCAATGACCAACGCGGAAGTCATGAGCGTGGTCTTTGTCACGAAGGGCTACGATAGATTACATCGTACCGCCAAGAAAATAGTGAGATGGATCGATCATGAAATCATCTGGTCGAACGGCTGAAATGGAGAGGGAGGCAAATCACAAGCTCTTCGCCCCGTTGGCGCAAAGGCGCTATCTCAATCTGTGGCTTGCCAACGGGTTTTCCCATTTTGGGACCTGGATGCATTCTCTCGCCGCCGCCTGGCTTATGGCCACACTGACCGACTCTCCGTTTTTGATCGCCGCGGTTCAAACGGCTTCCGCGCTGCCGGTGGCTTTAATCGTTTTGCCGGCCGGCTTGCTCGCCGACCTCGTGCCGCGTCCGCTTTATCTCACCCTCACCCATAGCTGGATGTGCGCCATAGCCTTGACGATCGCTGTCGTACAAAGTTGTGGCGCGATGCAAGCGGAACTACTGCTGTTGCTCAGCGCCGCGCTGGCCCTGGGATATGGCTTGACGATGCCGGCATGGCAGGCGGTTTCCGCCGATTTGGTTTCAAGACAACAGGTGCCGGCGGCGGCGGCGTTAAATGGTATGAGTTTCAATTTCGCGAGGACATTCGCGCCCGTCGCCGGCGCCATTATTTACAAGACATGGGGAGCGGCATCGGTTTTCGCGGTCAACTGTGCGTCATTTTCGAGTCTCATTTTTGTTTACGCCTCATGGGCCTTCTCGACAAGAGGACGTTCCTCGGCAAACAAAAGACGAACGCAAACGATTTCCCGCGCCTATCGCGAGATTCTCGCCAACACCGCCTTCCGCGCCTTGATCACACACACTTTTTTCGTCTTCTTGACGGCAAGCGTATTCTGGGCGCTGTTGCCGTCCATTGTCCTTCAAGCGGAAAAACAATCCGGTGCCGCCACTTTGGGGGTCTCCATGGGGATTGCCGGAATCGGCGCTATCGCCGCGACCTCGCTGTTGCCGACAATCAGGCGAAAAGTGAGCGTGAGCGCCACCTTGTCCGCCTATGCCGTTTGCGGCGCCCTTGGTCTCGTCGGATTGGCAACCGTCGATCTTGGCGCCTTGTTCATGGTAAGTTCCTTTCTCGTCGGTTTCGCTTGGGGCGGTCAGGTCGCCGTGTTGAACGCACGCGCGCAAGTCGCCTTGCAAAGTGATAAGAGGGCCCGCGCCATTTCGATGAACTTGATGGCCATGTATTCAGGGATCGCTGTCGGCAGTTCCCTATGGGGCATGATTTCAGCGCGATACGGTCTGGAAGTCGCCGTAACACTTGCGGGCTTGGCCTGGTTGTTCGCCGCGACATCGGCTCCGTGGAAAAAATATCTCGAAAATTGGGCGTGAAGCTTGCTTCTCCTTTCGTTACCGCTTCTCGCTGTCGCTGCTTCCCTTGGGGGAAAAGGAAGCGGACGGTGAAGCGCGGACCTTCGAGTGAGGGGCAATGAGCGGGATAGGGAAAAGCTTTCGGGCAGGTGAACGCGCCAGATCCATGCCGCGCTTATCGCAAGCGGTCACGGGCATGTCCGCGCAGCCGATCGCCATGGCGTGGGCAAGAAGCGAGATCACCATGGCCAAACATCGTCCACGAAATGAACAAGCGTGCCCCGTCGCCAAAATGCAAACGGCATAAACTGCGGGAAACGGGCCGTTTCGCGACGGATCGATGATCAAAACCAGTCATATATCCTGAGCATTATTTTTTGATTCAAAATGACCTTTTGAAGATTTCGTGTGTTGCTTTTCCGGTTTTTCTCCTGATCGCTTTCCCTGATAGAGACGATGGGTAGACCTGCCGCCTCATGGGCTTTTATGCGAGCGCGGAGGCACGCCCACAGGGCAAGTCAGCCATATAACGAATGCGAGGGGGAAAGAACCGGGAGCAGTTCACTGATCCCCGCCCGGGCATTACCTGAATGCGCCTCTTGCCGAGATCATAAAATACCCGCTCTATCAAATGAAAACGACGGTTTTCTCTTCGTTTCGGATCACCCGGTGTTCGGCGTGATAACGCAGTGCGCGGGCAAGGACACGTTGTTCAATCTCGTTGCCGATGGCCGTCATCGTCGGTACATCCATGCCATGATCCACGCGCACGACATCCTGCTCGATGATCGGCCCTTCATCGAGGTCGGTTGTCACGTAATGTGCGGTCGCCCCGATCAGTTTGACGCCGCGCGCATGCGCCTGATGGTAAGGGCGCGCGCCTTTGAAGCTGGGCAGGAAAGAATGATGGATATTGATCGCGCGCCCTTCCAGAAAGCGGCAAAGCGCTTGTGAGAGAATCTGCATATAACGCGCGAGCACGACCACATCGACTTCACGTTCTTCCACCAGCCGTTTGAGATTCGCCTCTTGCGCGGCCTTGCCGACATCGCGCATCCCCTGTAGCGGCCAATGATAAAAAGGTCGTTCATGGCTTTCGCTCATCTTACGCAATGTCTCATGATTGCTGCCTACCGCAACGATCTCGATCGGCAAGCGTCCGATACTTGCCTGAAAAAGAAGCTCGTTCAGACAATGCCCCGCTTTCGAGACCAGTACTAGCACCCGCGTTTTGCGATGCGCGTCGAACCAGGCGGATTTCATCGTCCACTGGCCGGCGACGTCTTTCCATGCCTCCCGGACCTTTTCGAGCGGCAATCGCCGTGCGCCGGCATCGACTTCCACACGCATGAAAAACCTTCCACTTTCGCGATCGAAAAACTGTGCGGAAGTCAGGATGTTGATGTCACGTTCAAAGAGAAACCCCGATACCGCATGGACGATACCCGGACGATCTGGACAAGACAGGGTCAGCACATAGACGAAGGAATCTTTCATTTCTCCCCCTGATAACCGTGGCAGACGCCGCGCCACCATCGAAGCGGGCGGGGTCTACACCGAGCAAAACAGGAAAACCTCTCCTTTTTGTCATACGGGGTTCCCGCACAATCGCGGCGGAGAAGACAATAGACAGCAAGCGCGCCCGTCACAAATACGCCAGCTTCATAGGCGCGCGATAAGACGCCCTGTGTTTCTCTTTTCTGGGCGGTATCCACGTTCACCATGGCCACATTGACGGCCGATACCGCTTCCATTCGCTCCCTTCGCCCATGGGAACCATGCGCTTACTACCCATAATGGCGTATCCGCCATACCCGATGAACGCGTGGCCGCCGGGCAAAATCCGGATCCAGTGTCTGGGCGCTGATTTCTTCCACCTGGTATTTCCGGGTGAGCGCCGCATCAAGGGTAAAACGACGATAATTATTGGAGAAATACAAGGTTCCACGTGAAACCAGGCGTTTCATGGCGTTGTCAATCAACGCTTCCTGATCACGCTGAAGCTCGAACACACGATGTTTTTTCTTGGTGTTGGAAAAAGTCGGCGGATCACAGAAAATCAGGTCGAACTGGCTTTCTCCGGCGCACAGCCACGCCATCACGTCCGCGTGCTGCAAGCGGTGCCGCTTGGAAAGACCGTTCAAATCGAAATTCCGCTGCGCCCAATCGAGATACGTTTTGGAAAGATCAACACTGGTGGTAAAGGAAGCGCCGCCAAGGGCCGCTTGTACGGAAGCCGTTCCGGTATAGGAGAAAAGGTTCAGCACACGCTTGTCGGCGGCTTCCATGGCGATGCGCCTGCGCATCGGACGATGATCGAGAAAAAGCCCGGTATCGAGATAATTGTTCAGATTGACGAGAAACCGCGCCGTCCCCTCGTGGACGATCAGAAATTCTTCCTTGTCGGCAAACACGCCATATTGTTTTTTCCCCGATTGGCGGGCACGTCTTTTTGAAAGCATTTTTTCGGGCGTGATACCGAGTACTTCAGGCACCGCCTGAACAACGTCATGAAATCGCCGCCGCGCTTTCTTCTCATCCACAGTCGCTGGCGGCGCATATTCCTGCACCACGGCATGATCGCCATAGAGATCCAGAGCGACGGCATACTCGGGCATATCACGATCATAGACACGGTAGGCATCGGTCGCCACTTCTTCCGCCCAAGGCCGCAATTTTTCGACGTTTTTTTCCAGGCGGTTGGCGAACATCTGTGCCTGCGCGTCGAGCGCGACCTTCGGCTCGTGTACGACTTCCCTTTCGGATTCCTGCTGCTGCGAGCGCGCGTAGTGGATGATCTGCACTTCGAGCGGTCCGTTAAACGCTTTATAGCGGCGTGAATAACGCAGATCAAGATGCTCGATCAAAGCTGGATCGGCGGCGATGACCCCCATCCGCCACTGTCGCGGAAAGGTTTTGAACGATTCGCCAAGGTGCGCATAAAGGGGTAGCAATTCGGAAAAGGAACTCAAACGTTTCCCGTAAGGCGGATTACAGAAAATCCATCCGTTGCGACCGTAAATCGAACGATGACGGAAATCTCCGAGTGGCCGCGTTTCAAGGTGCAGCGCTTGGCGCAAACCAAGACGACGTGCGTTCTCCTCGGCGGCGCAGAGGATTTTACGGTCAGCGTCGTAGCCGTAGGCAGTGAGATGGAGATGGCCAAGGCCGGACGCTTTACGTTCCTGCGCTTCGCCGCACAACTCGCGCCACAGCGCCGGCACATGGCGTTGCCAGGCAAGAAAACCCCAGTGCTCGCGTAAGAGCCCTGGGGCGATGTCGGCCGCGATCAACAACGCTTCCAGTAAAAGGGTGGCAGAACCGCACATTGGATCGATGAGGCTCGAACAATCAGCTGCCATCGCCGGCCATCCACAACGATAGAGCAAGGTGGCGGCGAGCGTTTCCTTGATCGCGGCGGCGCCCTGTGCGTGACGATAGCCGCGTTCATGGAGGGCGCCGCCAGAAAGATCAAGCGACAAGGTGATCCGTCCCCGATGCAGATGGACATCGACGGACACATCCGGTGCTTTCGTGTCCACGGACGGACGCCGTTTGTACTTCTCACGCAAACGATCGACAATGGCATCCTTGACTTTCAACGCCCCGAACTGACTGTTGCGAATGCCTTGCCCGCTGCCGTGAAAACGCACGGCGAAGGTTCCATCGGGATTGATATGTTCATCCCAGGCAACACTATAAGCGAGATCGTAGAGCGTTTGCGGATCGTCGATCTCCCCGACTTCCAGCACCAGCAGGATGCGGCTCGCCACCCGTGACCACAGACACAGGCGGTATAACGTCTCGAGGTCACCTTCCCCGGAAACTGCGGCAGGCCTGATGTGCGCGTTTTCCAGCCCCAATTTTCGGGCTTCGACTTCGAGTACCTGCTCGACGCCTTTGGCGCAAGGTAGAACGATACACTGTCCCATTTCGGGAAAATTATCGTGCACTCAATCGTGTACTCAGCAGTTGCAGCAGTTCGGCTGGTTTGATGAAGCCCGACACCATTTGTCCGTTTTCAAGGACGATCGCCGGCGTGCCGCGAACGCCAAATTGAACACCAAGGGCATACTGTTTACCAACCAGATCGACCGCTTTGCCTAACGGAAAATCACCTTTTTGCGCCGCCTCGAAAGTGCTTTTCGGATTGGCGGATGTCCAGACGCTTTCCATCTCCCGCGCGGCTTCGGAGTCCAAGCCGTTACGGGGAAAGGCGAGATAACGCACGGTGATGCCGAGATCATTGTATTCCGGCAGCGCCTTGTGCAGCATCAGACAATACGGACAGGTAGTATCGGTGAAGACATTGACAACGTATTTCTCGTTTCTCGCTGCAAACACGATCATCTGATCGGACATCGCCTCCAGCCTGCCCATCAACGGCAGATTGGTGAGATCTTTCGATCCTTCAGGGGTGATTTCTATCAGCGCGCCCCGCAAAAAATATTTGCCATCCGCGCTGGCGTAAAAAACGCCCTGATCACTGAGCACGGTACGCAGTCCCGCGATCGGGGAGGCGGAAATTTCCATATGGGTGACGCCGAACGGCGACAACTGTTTTTTGATTTGGGCATCGTCGCCTCGTGCTGTAGCGGTCATTCCGAGGAGGAACGCAAGAAAGAGAAAACGTCGCATCATACTTCCTGTTCAAGTGAAAAAAACCCCTTGCTACCCGGCAAAGGGTTTCGGCACTTCTTCCCGAAGCCTCCGAAAAATTAGTTCGCCAACATAGCGCGCAGCATCCAGGCCGTCTTTTCATGCACCTGCATGCGGATGGTGAGCAGATCGGCGCTCGGCTGATCCTCGGCGGCCTCGACGACGGGGAAAACTTCGCGGCAGATGCGGACAACGGTTTCCTGGTCTTCGACCAAATCCCTGACCATCGTGTCGGCATCGTGGCTGCTGTCGCCATCTTGGATACTGGTCAGTTTGGCGAACTCACCGTAAGAGCCCGGTGCCAGGTGACCAAGCGCACGGATGCGCTCGGCGATCTCGTCGATCGCTTGCGCAAGTTCGGTATATTGTTCTTCGAACATCGTATGCAGGGCGTTGAACTGCGGGCCGGTGACGTTCCAGTGATAATTATGTGTTTTGATATACAAGCTATAACTGTCGGCGAGCACCTTGGAAAGGCCGTCGGCAATGGTTTTTCGCTGTGTGTCGCTTATCCCGATATCGATATTCATCGCAGTCTCCTTGTCATCAGTGAAAATTTCTGTCTATCAGCATAACAATTTCCCGAAGAACGATGAATTTTTATTTATTAATAATATTGATTATTTTTTTATGATTTATTTTTTAAATCAAGAAACGACGCTAGTGGCACGGGTTTCCGCCATGGGACCACATCGCGTAAAAGTCCCTGAAAATACCGAGGATAACTCCCCGCGCGATGAGCGAAGAAATCACGTGTCTGAAAGAAATGATAAAACAGCAAAAGGAGCACTGGCAAGGCGAGCAACAGGGTATAGCGATTGCGCGTTTTTCCGTAAAGGAGCACGAAATCGCGGAGAAAAAAACGCAATACATAAAGACAAATCGCTACGCTGGCAAATAAGATCAGCCAATCGAAATGACCGTCGCCGAACTGAAAAGCACACCAATAGCCTGCCTGATTGCACAGTTCACTGACAATAAACAGCAACGCCACGATGCCGAGCAGGGGCAACAAGAGATGGCGCCTGGCGATCGGCAGGACAATGCCGTCAAGCAGCCAAGCCAGCGCCAGTAGAATCACCCCTACCGTAAAAAGTAAGCGCCAGTTGAAAATATAGTACTTCTCGGTATTCAGATAATCCTGCCACAACGGAATGAACAGGGCCAGCGACACCCAGAACAACGTCGCCAAGGGATGGGTGACAAGCCGCCATCCAGGGGAGCGATGCGGCTTTAGTATCGCCTGTTTCGCGTCTCCACAGAAATGTAGCGTGGCCGCGCCAAGAGTCAGCACGCTGTTTTTCGACAACAGGGCGCTACCGTCGATCTTGCCGCCATCGAGGTGAGATTCCTCGGCAGCGCGCACCTGCAACCCTTCGCCGATTTCTTCGATGAACGCATGATACTCGCCAACGCCCGGCGCACAAACGACGATATCGTTATCGGGCGCACGGCCAATACGCAGCGGAAAGGCCGTCGGCGTGTATAACCGCCCGTCGTATGCAATTCTTATTTTTCCCACGAAACCTGCTCCAGTAAATGCATGATCACCCGCTCACCGAGCGAACGCTGCACGCCGTTCAGTGCAATCTTGATTCTGAATCCCTCGCGAGCGGCGCCGATCCAGGCCGCTGTGGCGCGGATATCCTCGATCGCCTCGCCGTCGCGATGGAAGTGTTTGCTCGGCTGCCTGCACAGGGTCAGTTTGAACGGCTTGCCGGAGATCGCCACAAAATCCGCCCGGCAAGCGAAATCGCCGTAATCACGCAGCGGTCGCGAATCGAAAGAGAAGTGATATGTCTGACTGTAGAGGCGGTAGAAACGCGCGGAAAGAATCTTTTCGCGCGCATGATAATGGGTAAAGCTGTAGCCGAAATAACCGATGTTGACATCGTTATTGATGAAGGTAACACGGTCGTTAATGCAACTGACCGACTCGGCGGCGAGCAAATCATCTTCATCGACAATCATCGAGCTATCCCAGCAACGCACATCGCTGCCCATCTCGAGGGGTACGGTGAAATGCCCGATGGTCGTCGTCGGCCAGCGATTTTTCAGGCCTTCTTGGAAATACAGGCGATTGTCGGCAAACAGTTGCGCGGTGATCGAGGCGTCGATATTTGCCGCGCCGCTCGCGGATTTTTGCAACAGCTTCGTCAGATATTTGGCCGGGATCACGAAACTGATGTCGCCACCATTGGTCAAATGCGACACGTTGATACCGATCACTTCGCCGTTGTGATCAAGTGTCGGTCCGCCGCTCATCCCGCCGTTCAACGATCCCGAAAAGAAGATTTTCTCCCGCGCGAATTTTTTCACCAGACCGTTGTTGATCCCGTCGATGATAATGAAACCGAGATCGTGCGGGTTGCCCAGCGAGTAAAGCGGTGCCCCCTGATCGGGAATCTCGCCGAAGGTCATCGCCTGGCCAAGCGACTTTCGCGCGCGCAGCAGGGCGAGATCGTTGATCACATCGACATCGACGAGTGATAGCACGCCTTTGTGATCATAACTGTCGACATATTCGATATGATGATTGTCCTTCTGGATCGCGTCGCTTACCACATGATAATTGGTTGCAAGCAGTGTCTCGTCGCCAACGACAAAACCGGAGCCAATCGTCGTTTTCTGTCCCGTTGCGTCATTGATCACGCGGATTTGATAGACACTCGATTTATACTTCGAAAACAACGCGCTGGCGCTTAAAGAAGGAGGCACCGCCGACTGCGTAAGTGTCTTGGCCGCAGAGAAAATACAGAGCAGAGCGACGGCGAGCAAGGCCGACGCAGGACGTCGAGCGTTCATTTCAACCTCACTTTGGCGATACGCCGCTTGCCGACGGCGAGAACCCCGTTAAATCCAGCGTCGAGTCGAAAATTGCGGTCCTCGATTCTCTTTCCGTCGATTTTCACCGCGCCCTGTTCGACCATACGCATCCCTTCCGAGGCGCTTTTGACGAGCCCCGTCTGTTTGAGCACTGTGCCAATCGGCAACCCTTCATCAACGCTTACTTCCATTTCTTGCAGATCCTCCGGTATTTTGTTTTTCGCAAAACGGTCGATGAATGCTTCGCGCGCTTTCCGCGCGGCTGCTTGATCATGAAAACGAGCGACCAATTCATGCGCCAATTCAAATTTCACGTCGCGCGGATTGCGCCCGGCGACAATCGTCTCTTGCAAGGCGGTGATTTCCGCGCCCGAACGCAGGGAAAGCAACGCGAAATAACGCCACATCAATTCGTCGGAAAGGGACATGATTTTACCGAACATTTCTGTCGGCGTGGCAAAAATCGCGATGTGGTTGGCGAAAGACTTACTCATCTTCTTCACCCCGTCCAAGCCTTCGAGGATCGGCATGGTAAGCACTGTCTGTGGCTCCTGTCCGTACTCGCGCTGGATATCGCGTCCCACGAGAAGATTGAATTTCTGATCCGTACCGCCTATTTCAATATCGGCACGCAAGGCGACCGAATCATAGGCCTGGGTCAGCGGATAGAGAAATTCATGCACGGCGATCGCGCGGCCTTGGGTGTAACGTTGGTGAAAATCCTCGCGCTCAAGCATTCTCGCCACCGTGTATTTCCCCGCCAGGCGCACCATGTCGGCCGCCGTCAATTTGCCCATCCATTCGGAATTGTAACGGATTTCGGTTTTTCCCGGATCAAGAATCTTGAACACTTGCGCTTCGTAGGTTTTCGCGTTTTCGCCAATCTCATCGACCGACAATGCCGGGCGTGTGGCGTTTCGCCCGGAAGGATCGCCGAT
Organism: Cardiobacteriaceae bacterium; assembly: GCA_965277745.1. Taxonomy (GTDB): domain Bacteria; phylum Pseudomonadota; class Gammaproteobacteria; order Cardiobacteriales; family Cardiobacteriaceae. The sequence continues at coordinate 923,061 of OZ255837.1, read as the reverse complement.
GCTTGCGGTAAAGTCGCCAACGACGAACACCACGTGATGACCGAGTTCCTGAAACTGTCGCAGTTTATTAAGGACCACCGTGTGCCCGAAATGCAGATCCGATGCGGTTGGATCCATCCCGAGCTTGACGCGCAGGGGCCTCCCCGATGCGAGCTTTTCCAGTAAAGGGGCTTCGCCGATCAGTTCTTCGGCACCGCGACGGATCGTCGTCAATTGTTCATCCAACTGCTTGTTCATGTACCTTCTCGATGAAATCCGATAGAATCGCGAGATTTTCGCAATTTACCCTCCCATATGCGCGTCGATAGCAACAAAGACCATGTGATAAAGCGCTTTTTGCCTTGGGTGATTCTACTCGGACTAAGCGTTCTCGGTTACTACCTTTACCCGTTGCATACACAACGGTTTCACCATGATAGCCCAAGTGAGCAGTCAAGCCCAATTCCTTTTCCCGATAAAAAGACGGGCAAGCGGGACGGAACAAATGAAAAGACAACGCCGGCACAGCGGAAAACAGCGGCGCCTCCGCCGTTGCAAGAGGCCGGAGAGAAACGCTCACCGACACAAAGCGAACGAGCGGCAACCGCGCCCGCTACCCTCCCCGAGGTAAAAGACGAAACCCTATCGATCAACCGCAGCGGTGTCTTCGTCAAACGTCTGTTCCATCTAACGGGAAAGGGAAATATCTGGCAACGTCTCACGCGATCCGACTTCAACCCGCGGCTACTCACGAAACTTGCGCCGCTACGGGAAAAGCTCGTAAGCTGCGCAACCCGCGGTGTCGATATTCTCTACAGCGACTATATGAAAGACGGCGAGAGCCGTGCGGAGAACAGCAAAATTCTCGCCGTGCACATTCAACAGGGTGAGAAGGCCCTTGATTACTTCGCCAGAGAAACCCAGCAAGGCACCTATTTCTACGATCGCGATGGCAAGGCGCCGGGACTTACCATGGATCGCGCCCCTTTTTCCTATACGCGCATCTCCTCGCCGTTCAGCCCGCACCGCCGCCACCCGATCACCAGACGCGTCCAGGCACATGAAGGCGTCGACCTCAAAGGCCGCTACGGCACCGCGATCCACGCCACCGGAGAGGGCATCGTCACCTACGCCGGCTGGCAACAAGGCTACGGTCGCATCGTGATCATCGACCACAACAACGGCTACCAAACCCGCTACGCCCATCTGTCCGCGATCTCGACGCATCCCGGCGCACGCGTTGAACGCGGCCAAACCATCGGTAGACTCGGCAACAGCGGCGCCTCCACAGGCCACCACTTGCATTTCGAAGTGCGGGTGAAGGGCATGCCGCGTGATCCGATCACTGTCACCCTGCCATCGTACCCGCCGTTACCGCGGCAAGAAATGGCATCATGGCAGTACTACGCGGACATCTATCTGGAGACCACCGACGAACTCAAAAACAGCGCGACCGTCAATAAATAAGCCACACCGTCCGTTTCACGAAGCGATCAGCGCCTCTCGCGGCGATAGAACCGGCAGGTGCCGACGCAGGCAGCGAAACGGGTGGATATCATGCTCGTCGTCTGACGGCAACGTGTAGCGCTTATGAGATAAAGGATGGAAAAACACAGCTCCAAACCGCCTGTGGGCAGCGGCTTCGCCGCGCAAGAGAGCAGCGAAGCCCGCCGTAGCGGGGCATCATGACGCCAGCAGTTCTTCGACGACAAGCGCCACCCCGTCGTTGTCGTTGTCGAGGGTCAGACGCGCGGCGGCCGCCTTGACCGCATCCGGCGCATTGTCCATCGCTACCCCGAGGCCTGCGTATTCGAGCATGGAAAGATCATTGTAATTGTCGCCAAAGGCGAGCATCGCCTCGCGGGGAAGAGCGTAGCGTTCGCCAAGAAACGCCGCTGCCTTTCCCTTGCCCGCGTCTTTGCAGAGGATTTCCAAAAAACCGGGCTGGGAGGTATAAACGGAAAGATCGCGATACTCGCGGCGCAATCTCTCCTCCCAGGCGAGACAATTCGCCGGCGTGCCGCGCAACATTATTTTGTGCACCTCCCCCAGATCCGGCGGCACGGGGCATACCCGCATCCCGGTAATCAGGCACTCCTGTCGCGTATAAGGATGCTCCGGCTGCTCGCTATACCATTCAAAGCCTGGATAATAATTGACCACCACATCGGCCAAACCGCTCAGGTCTTCACGCAGCCGCCGCAAATCCACCTTGGCGATCGCCACACTATGGACGATCTCGGCGCGCGCGTTGTAAATGATCGCGCCGTTCAAGCTGACCATATCGGCGGCCGGCAACTGCGCCCGGTAGGGAAGCATGGCTTGCGGCGGGCGCGCGGAAACTAACACGAAGTGTCCGCCCGCCGCCGCATAGGCGGCGATGGCGGCCAGGGTGCGTGGAGAAATCCGCTTACGACTGTTGAGCAAGGTGCCGTCCATATCGGAAAAAATCACCTGATAACGCATACCCCCTCCGCCGCACCTGACAAACACTTCGGTATTTCTTAAATTTACTTTCCGCGCTGAAAATAGAGTAAACTAAAATGAATAATATTGTCCAATCGGGCAACGCTTGCGCGCTTTTTCGCCGACGGCGCCTTACAAGCACGCAAGCTTCCCGATGCCGACCGATGAATCCATCCTTCCACTAGGAGAACGTTATGCACCCCGTTTCTTTTCTCGACCGCCTCGATGGCTATATCAATTGGGCGAGTGGTCATTTATGGAACGATTTGTTGATCATACTGCTTCTCGGCAGCGGTCTGTTTTTCACCCTGACCACTTCCTTCGTGCAATTCCGCCTCTTCGGACGCGGCGTGAAGGAAATGTTTTACAGCCGCAAAAATGGCGGATACGGAATCACCCCTTTCCAGGCCTTTGTCACCGGTCTCGCCGCTCGTGTGGGCACCGGCAATATCGCAGGGGTTGCAATCGCCATTTCGAGCGGCGGTCCAGGCGCGGTTTTATGGATGTGGTTGACCGCCTTGATCGGGATGAGTTGCGCATTCGCCGAATCCTCACTGGCGCAGTTATTCAAAGTCCGTGATCGTGAAAACAATCTCTTCTACGGCGGTCCCGCTTACTACATCACTCGCGGTCTTGGTCAACGCTGGCGCTGGATGGCCGTGCTGTTCGCTCTCGCCCTGATTCTATGTTACGGCTTCGTTTTCAATTCCGTGCAGGCGAACACGATTGCCGAGTCCATCGTCGCCTGGCAGTGGAATAAACAGATTGTCGCCGTCGCCCTGGCTCTACTGACCATGGCGGTCATTTTCGGCGGCATCCGGCGGATCGCGAAAGTCGCCGAAGCCCTTGTGCCGCTGATGGCTTTCTTGTATCTCTTGCTGGCATTTTATATCGTGCTCTCGAACCTCGCCGAGGTACCGGGTATGTTCACCATGATCATCGATGACGCCTTCACGGCGAAATCCGCCACCGGTGGTATTTTCGGGGGGCTGATCTCAATCGCGATGATGAACGGCATCAAGCGCGGCTTGCACTCCAACGAGGCGGGAATGGGTTCGGCACCAAACGCGGCCGCTGCCGCCGATGTCTACCACCCGGTCAGTCAGGGGCTGATCCAGATGTTCGGTGTATTCGTCGATACGTTCATCGTTTGTTCCTGTACGGCGTTTATCATTCTGATAGCGCCGCTAGACGGTGGCCAGGAAGGTATTCAACTCACTCAGGCGGCGCTTGTTCACCATGTCGGTCACTGGAGTTTATCCTTCCTCACCATTTGCGTGTTTTTGTTTTGCTATTCTTCGATTCTCGGCAACTACGCCTATGCGGAAGCAAATGTTCACTTCCTCAATAGCAGCAAAACCACGATGACCGTTTTCCGCCTTTTGGTCATCGCCATGGTCTATTTCGGCGCGGAAACCAAAATGACATTCGTGTGGAACTCCGCCGATCTGGTGATGGGAATTATGACAACGATCAACCTCGTCGCTATCCTCCTTCTTTCGCCATATGTCTGGCTCCTGCTCGGCGATTACAAGCGTCAACTCAAAAGCGGCAGCCGCGAACCGGTGTTCCGTCTCGCCGACTACCCGCGACTGCGCCCCAAAGTCACGAAAGATATCTGGTAAAAGCCAGCGCTTCGCGGCGATAAAGGCGATTGCAGAAAGGGCGCCGCCCTGCTTGTTCACGCGCCTCAATACCGGAGAAACGGCAGTGGGCGCAGGTTAGCGTACCCCTCGTCTGTTCGAGTAAGGCTTCGAACATCGCATCGGAGGTGACAACGCTTGTCGTCTCACCTCGTGTGTCGCCAAAGCGGCAAGGAAACGGCCCTCGACGCGTCAAAATGGGCACACCGCCGCTTACAGCGGCCCTTATTGTTTCATGCCATCGAGAGCGATGGGAATCACATACAGGGTGGCGGCATCGCGCTTGCCTGTGCCGGCAAGACGTTTTTCCCGGATCGCGCCATCTTTGCCCGAATCAACCGCGAAATCGTCGTCGTTCAGAATCGCCAACCTCCTGTGATCCTTCCCGACGAAAAACATGCCTTCAAATTTGTCATGCGGATAGTGATAGGTTTTCGTCAGATCCACGATCAAGGTTTTCGTAACCGCTTCGATACCGGCTTTCTCAAGCGCCGCCCAATCTGACTGTTCAAGGGTTTTACCGTTGATCAACCTCCCGTTTTTCGCGCGCGGATTGCCGTTTACATCGCTCGCACCGGAAAGATCGATCAGATAGATTTTCTTCTCCGCCTGGCGGTCAGCATCGAGCATCTTCCCGTCGCGTTCGGCGACCAGGAAACGGTTAGCGTCCAGGGCGCGAATTTCCGAGTTGGAATGATTGGCTTTGTCCTGCCGATAGAGGTACTGATGGCTTTCCCCGCTTGAGAGATCAAGGGTGACGATACGCGTCAGGGTTTTGTTGCCGACCGCGCTCTTCGAAGGATTGTACAGCGTCGACTGGATGATACCGACGAGTGTCTTGCCGTCCGGCGTCAAGGCCAAGCCTTCCATACCCCGGTTCGGACGACGAGTGGCCAAAACCGCCGGCAACGTCAACCGCCCGCTGTTCGATTCAAGCCCCCAAGGAGAAATACGCTCCAGTTGCCTGCCGTCCTCGGTGAAATGGACGATGTGCGGGCCATACTCATCCGCCACCCAAAAACTGCCGTCGGGCATTACCACAAGCCCTTCGCCATCAAGGCCGTTGATGTCGCTGCCGAGTTCGCCCCCGTTACGATCGACCGCCGTTTCGCCGGTCGCGCCATAGCCTTCGGGGTTGGGCAGACCGGTGATTGGGGTGCCCTGTGCGGTGAGAAGGGAGATCTCCCTAAGCAATTTTATCCTCCCGTCCCCGCTTACCGCGAACTGTCCAATCGCCGGTCGATACTCGGGAAGAAGAAAAACTTTCTCGCCCTTGGTGCGACTTTTTATATTCGGGCCACGGTCGGTCAGCGTGTAAAAACGGTTTGGATCGGAGGGATCGCGATACGCCGAGGAACCATAGCCGCCGTGATTGATCACCACGTCATCGATTGTCGCCAGCGTTGTATAGGGCAGCGGAGCGCCCGCGGCGGTCACCCGATCGAAGCCGGCGAAAGTCAAGACGCTCACGGCACTCGTTGCCGCAGCGATGAAAGCATGTTTCATGATCGTCTCCCAAGAAAGCAATGGATACAGCGAGAATCTGCGCGTCAGTGTAACGAGCCAATATGTCGGCAATATTTCCGCTGCACAAAATTGATGTCGCAAGGATGAAAATGCTAAGATGCGCGCCTTGGTGATCACCACCATTCGGGGTGTGGCGCAGCCTGGTAGCGCGCTTCGTTCGGGACGAAGAGGTCGCAGGTTCGAATCCTGTCACCCCGACCATTTTCTTAGACATTGTAGTCACGAGATTTTAGCCCACAGTGCAATACACCGTATTTGTACGGCGGCCAGGAACGATGCCGTATTTTTGGCATAGCGCGTCGTTATGAGGATGCACCTTGCATGACTGGCGTCGATCATCGGCCATTCGTCATCCGGCTCATCGATCGATATCTCCATCGATCTTTCCCATACCCCTTTGTCACGCCATCGAATAAAACGACGATGGACGTTACTCCAGGGGCCATAGTCAGGAGGTAAATCTCGCCACGGTGTGCCCGTACGCATGATCCAGAAAACGGCATCGATAAACAGGCGATTGTCTCGTGCCACACCCCTAAGCCTCTGAACGAGCGGGCAAATGAGGTTCCAATAGCACCCAAACCCTATCTGAAATATCATGCCGGCGATGTGCTGCCATTGACTTTGCTCCTACGTAACAGGACATGCGAAAAAAGACAGCGAAGCTCGGATCCACCCACGCCAAGGCGGAGCACGCCGCCTTTGTCTTAAATCGCGCGAGAGGCGGAAAAGCAAAGAGAAACCGCCACTTGAGGCGACGTCAGCACAGGATTATGCGGCGTACTTCTCACGCAGCGTCTTCGCCGCTTCCACCATATTGGCGAGCGAACGCCGGGTTTCTTCCCATTGACGGGTTTTCAGACCACAATCGGGATTGATCCACAAGCGTTCGACGGGAATGCGTTCGGCGGCTTTCTCCATCAGATCGACCATGTGCGTGACACTCGGCACGTTCGGCGAGTGAATGTCGTATACGCCGGGGCCAATCTCGTTCGGATAGTTGAAGGTTTCGAACACTTCAAGGAGTTTCATCGCCGAGCGCGAGGTTTCGATCGTGATCACATCGGCGTCCATGGCGGCGATCGAAGTGATTATGTCGTTGAATTCCGAGTAGCACATATGGGTGTGAATCTGCGTTTCATTACGCACACCAGCCGCGGAAATACGGAAAGCCCGCACCGCCCAGTCGAGGTAATCTCGCCATTCTTCGCGCTTGAGTGGCAAGCCTTCACGGATCGCCGGTTCGTCGATCTGAATGATATTCAAACCGGCTTTTTCCAGATCCAGCACTTCGTCACGGATGGCGAGGGCGATTTGCAGGCAGGTTTCGGCTCTCGGCTGATCGTCACGGACGAAAGACCAATTGAGAATGGTTACCGGGCCGGTAAGCATCGCTTTCATCGGACGATCGGTTTGCGTCTGCGCATAGGTCGACCATTTCACCGTCATTGGCGCCGGGCGTGAGATATCGCCATAGATGATCGGTGGTTTGACACAGCGTGATCCGTAGGACTGCACCCAGGCGAAACGGGTGAACACACAGCCGCAAAGTTGTTCACCGAAGTACTCGACCATATCGTTGCGTTCAGCTTCACCATGGACCAATACATCTAGGCCTAGTTGTTTTTGCGTATCTACACAATCGCGAATATCCGCCTCAATCGCTTTTTCATAATCCGCCTCGGCGATCACTCCCTTGCGGAAGTCGCTGCGCCGGGTGCGAATCTCTTTCGTCTGCGGGAACGAGCCGATTGTCGTGGTTGGCAGTAACGGTAAATTGAGATGGGCTTTCTGTGCCTTGGCGCGTGCTTCATAGGGTGCGGCGCGATCGGCCATTTCCGGGGTAATCGCCTTGACGCGCGAGCGCACTTGCGGATCGTTTACGCGCACGGAATGACGCCTGCTGTGCAGTGCTTGCGCGTTTTCCGCGAGTTCCGCCGCGACCGCATGCCGACCTTGTTCAAGCGCGACCTTGAGGACGCGCAACTCTTCGAGTTTCTGCACGGCGAAAGCCAACCAGGATTTGATTTCCGGATCCAGTTCGTTTTCCTGCGCCAGATCCACCGGCACATGCAACAGCGAGGAAGAAGCGGAAAGCCATAGACGATCGCCGAGACGCTCGGCGATCGGTTCGAGCAGATCAAGCGTCTTGTCGAGATTGTTTTTCCAAATGTTACGGGCGTCGATCACGCCGAGAGAAATCACTTTGCTTTGCCCCACCTTATCGACGAATCGAGCGACTTCATGCCTCGCGTTGACGGCATCGAGATGCACGCCATCCACCGCAAGTTCGCTCACGAGTTCGAAGTTCTCGGCGAGGTCGCCGAAATAGGTGGCGAGCAGGCTTTTCGGCTTGGCACGCGACAACGCCCGATAAGCACGTTTGAACGCCTCGCGCCACTTGTCCTCAAGCGTGATCACGAGCGCGGGTTCGTCGATCTGCACCCACTCGGCACCGGCGGCGGCCAGATTCGCGAGCAGCGCTTCATAGACCGGCAGCAGCTTGTCGAGCAGATCCAGCCGGTCGCTCGCATCTTTTTCCTTTCCCAGCCATAGATAGGTCACCGGACCGATAATCACCGGCTTGAAGGGTACCCCGGCCACTTTCGCCTCGGCGAGTTGGCCGAGCAGGCGTTCACTGCACAAAGAGAAACTCGTCTCCCGGGTGAATTCCGGAACCATGTAGTGATAGTTGGAGTTGAACCACTTGACCATTTCCGAAGCGGCGACGCCGCCTTTGGCGCTGTCTTGTGGGCAACGGCCGCGAGCGGCACGGAAAAAAGTGTCGAGAGCGTCGCCTTGCCGCGCATAGACACGAGACGGCAGATTGCCGAGCGTTTGGCTCATGTCGAGAACCTGATCGTAAAGTGAGAAATCACCGACTGGCACGAGATCCAAAACACGTTGATTCTCCCAGTGGCGCAGACGCAACGCTTTGGCGAGCGCCGCCAATTCTGCGGCCGACGTCTCGCCTCTCCAATAGGCTTCCAAGGCGAATTTCAATTCGCGCTTAGCGCCGATTCGCGGGAAGCCAAGAGTATGTATTTGGGTCATGATTTCTCCGAGTAAACGCTCTCAAGCTGGCTATCATAAACAAAGGGTATTATGAAAAATAATGGTAAAAATGCATAATAACATCAAATTTTTTCATTGTTCACTTGCTTACAATGAGCAAACGCGAGTTCGCTCCTCGTTCGTAAGCGCTTTTCCCATTTTCAGCCTCCCCTGTGAGCGTTCGGTGATCGCCTTCGACGCAATAATGGAAAAGAAGACACTTTTTTCCCGTCCAATCCACACGAGCGTCGCCGCTTTTCTAACCGCGCAAGCGGCTTTTCTCTTTTCAGCAAAGTGCGGCGAATACAAAAACAGGAACTGGTCAAGACCTCGGCGGTGTTTTCGTCTGTGTGAAGCAATCCATTTACAAACGCATCGGCATGATGACATAACGCACGTCGGGATCGTCGATGCTGGTGATAAGACACGGGCTTTCCGCGTCTTCGAAATGGATTTGCAAGTTTTCACCGTCGATGTTGGAAACGGCGTCGATCAAATAATTGATGTTAAGGCCGGTATCGATAAGGAGATTGGAGGCGTTGACGATATCAAGGGTCTCCTCGGCGGTTTCGTTTTCCATGTTCCGTGCGGAAAGGAAAAGGGTATGGCCTTCAAAACGCAAACGAATGCCGTCATGGCGATCGCTAAGCAGTACTTTCGCGCGCCGCAGCGCCGAGAGCAGACATTGGCGGTCAACGAGCATCGGCATTTCCTGCATTTGCGGAATGACTCTATCATAAGCCGGATATTGTCCGTCGATCAGGCGGCTGATCAGGTGACCGTTTTCCATCTGTAGGCTCAATTCACGCTCGCCGATATGTAGGGTTATCGGCCGCGGCAGGCTTTTCGCCTGCTCTCGCACAGGGCATTTACGCAGTTCTTTGAGTCGTTCCAGTTCGTCGTTGATCTCGTTTATTTCCTCGACGTCATCGCTGAGTCGCTTGTCCAGTTGACGTTCCGCCATGAAGGTGTCGAGGCTTAGGTGTTTGACCAATTCGTTCACCGCTTTTTCCGGGACGATGAAATGAGTGTCCGGTGCGACAGGTTGATCAAGTTTCGTCGCAGCGCAGGATAAACGGTGGCCGTCGGTCGCCACCGCATGTAGGACTTTTCCTTCTTCGACGACATTGAGAAATAGCCCGTTCAGATATTGGCGGACGTCCTGGTTGGCGATGGCAAAACGCACTTTGTCGAGTATGTTGTATAGGATCGCTCCGTCCAACGACAAGCTGCTTCGATGCTCGACGTTTTGCGCTACCGGGAAGTCTTCGCCAGGCAGGGTAATAAGTTTGAAATGACTGCCTGCGGCATGGATGTGGAATTGTTCTTCGATCGACTCACAGGTGACTTTCGCTTCTTCCGGCAGTCTTTGTATGATTTGGTAGAATTTGTCGCAAGGAACCGTTGTCTCGCCTTCTTTCGCGATTTTTGCCGTCACGCTGCTTTGTAGAGTGACTTCGGTGTCCGTGCTGATCAACGTTAAGCGGTTATTATACGCTTTCACGTATATGTGGCCAAGAATAGGCTGGGTTGTTTTCCGTTTGATGATGCTGTTTCCGTCACTAAGCCGTTTGAACAGCGATTCTTTCACAAGCTCGAATTTCATAGAGATCCTCTTTCTTTTTTACAACGTCGTCGTAGGCCTTGTGTAAAAGTGGATAAATCGGCTAAGGAATTTATTTGTAAGCATAATTGACTTTTCCATATGGGTAAAGACACAAGGAAAAATGGTGAATTGGCGGGGGATATCTCCGCCGCTTTTTATCTCCCCACCTTATCGGCAAGATATCCACCATTTTTATCCGCTTTTGTCGATTTTCTCCTTCTAGCCGGTGATCGTCATGCGTAAGCCTTTGTATTCTTCTCGAAAATCGACGTTTTCATCGCAAAGACGGGAAACTTTTTCACAAGCGTGTATCACCGTGGAGTGATCGCGTCCGCCGAAAGCGTTGCCGATTTCCGGGTAGGAATGTCGGGTCAGTGACTTGGCCAGGTGCATGGCGATTTGTCGTGGCAGGGTGATCGAGGCTTTACGACTTTTCGAATCAAGGTCGGCGACGTCGATGTTATAGTAGCGCGCCACGACGTTGCGGATATTGCTCAGGGTGATTTGCTTGTTCTGCGCGATAATCAGGTCGTTGAGTGCGGCTTTGGCGATGTCGATCTGTGCGGCGACGTTTTTGAATTCGCAATAGGCGTAGACCTTGCGTAGCGCGCCCTCGAGTTCGCGGACGTTGGAAATGACGTGGGAAGCGATGAATTGCCCGACTTCGGACGGTAGATCGAAGTCGAGTTTCTCCGCTTTACTTTGCAGGATCGCGACGCGGGTTTCATAATCCGGTGCTTCGATTGAGACGGTCAGACCGGAGCCGAACCGTGATTTCAGCCGTTCTTCGAGGCCGTCGATTTCCTTGGGATAGCGGTCGCAGGTGAGGATAATCTGTCGTTTTTTGTCGAACAGGCTGTTGAAGGTGTGAAAGAATTCCGCTTGGGAACTGTTCTTGCCGGCAAGGAATTGCACGTCATCGATCAAAAGCGCGTCGACATTGCGGTAATATTCGGTAAACTCGCGCATCGAGCGTTTCGGATCCTTGATTGTGTTGGTGAAATCGTTGGTGAATTCTTCGGCGGTCAGATACATGATACGGGCTTTGCCACGGGCGCGTAGAGCGTTGCCTGCCGCGTGCATAAGATGTGATTTACCAAGCCCCGTGCCGCCATAGATGAGAAGCGGATTGAATTCGTCGCTGAGCAGGCCTTCGCTTACGCGGTGAGCGGCGGCGAAGGCGTTGTCGTTGGATTTTCCGACGACAAAGGTGTCGAATTGGTAATCACTGTTGAGATGGCTTGCGAAGGGTTTTTGTTGCCCGGTGCCCCCTTGTTTTCCGTGTATGAAAAGATCATCCTGGGCGTCGCCCATCTTTGTCTTGAGGCTGCGCACCCCTTGCTTTTCGAGGGCGAGACGTACGAAACCGAGATATTTGTTCTCCAGTTTCTCGAGGGCGAACTTGTTCGGCGCGTAAAGCACCCAGTTGACATCTTTGTGTTTGAGGACGCAGGAGCGCAAAAGGGTAATCGCGTCGTTGTCCATGATCGCCGTCAGGGAGTCGATTACCTGGTGCCATTTCTCGCGCGCGGAATCACTCATCGCCGTTCCAGACGGGCGGACAATGCCGTGTAAAGTGCTTCATAGGTCGTGACAAAGTCGTTTTCTCCTCCGTAATATGGATCGTCCAGATCTTCCTGCGTACGCAATGGATGGGTTGCGAGCATCTTCTCCACCCTGGCGCGGCCGTGACATTTTCGCCGCAGCGCTTCGACGCTGCGCAAATGCGCGTTAGTGGCAACCAGGATCAGATCGAAGGCGGTAAAATCCTCATTCCCGATCTGCCGCGCGCGCAGCGCGGAAATATCGATTTCCCGAGCGCGCATGACACGAACGGCGCGCCCATCCGGCGCCTCTCCCTTATGATAATCGCATGTTCCCGCCGAATCCACCTGCCAGTCTTTTATACCGCGGATATTGAGCAACTGGCGCAGGATGCCTTCGGCCATTGGCGAGCGGCAAATATTCCCGCTGCAAACCATCAGAACGTTCATATACTTTGGACGCCTTCCTTGCGTTCATTTTTAGGGCGTTTCTCTTCAAGCCGTCGCGTCGCTTTCGTTTGGCAAAATGGCACCAGCGCGACGATTTTCCAGTTGCGCGCGACGTCGATTTTACGACGGGTGGAGAAAAACAGTAGTTTTTGTTGCGGGGTGATGGCAAAAAGCGGAATGTTCTCCGGGTTTTCGTCGAGATATTGGGCGTAGGGGTAGTTTTCGCTGATGGTGGTGGTCTTGATCGTCGCCCCCTGATTGGTGAGGTCGAGGATTTGGTGATAGCTCAAGTCATCGTTGAACAGCCACGCGGTCTGCCACTGCGAATGGATGCGTCCGCGCTCCGTTTCACCGTTCGATTCGTCGACTTTGAGGCGGTAGACACGATGATTGCCGAATTCGGTGCGATAGCGCAGAGTGGCGAGCATATTTTCCTCGTTACGTCTTCCCATGGCAAGAAGATGGCCGATGCCGACAAGGCTCAAGTGGCGATCGGCGTGTTCGGAGACGACGTTGCCGTAGTAGGTATTTATCCCCTCCATGCGCGCCTTGCGTGTCTGATCGTAGCTGGTGCTCGCGAAGATCACGTCGAAGCCATTTTCCTTGATTGCCTTGCCGAGCAGGATGGCGAAGGTTCCATAGGCGGCGATCAGCACCCCGTTCGGGTTCGGGTCGGCGACACCGAGCCATGAGGCCAGGACCTTGGCGGTCAAACTCTGAACGACCACGGTGCCGATGATGATGGTGAAGACCAGGGGAACGAGAATCTCCACGCCGGCACCGTTTTCCGGGGCCAGCTTGAGCACGAACAAGGAAGAGACCGCTGCGGCGACGATGCCGCGTGGCGCGATCCAGCTGATCAGTAGTTTTTCGTTGTTGGCGAGACTGGAACCGAGCGCCGAAACCCATACTGACAGGGGACGGGCGATGAACATAATCACGGCCAGAACGAGGAGGCCGCGGTAGCCCATTTCCGCGAAGCCGGCAAAATCGAGTTTTGCCGACAGGACAATGAACAGCATGGAGATGATGATCAACGACAGACTTTCCTTGAAATCGAGGATATCGTCGGTACGCAGGTTCTTGAGATTGGCGAGCACCATGCCCATCACGGTGACGGTGAGCAGTCCCGACTCTTCCTCGATCGCGTTGGACACGCTGTATATGAGGAGAACCATCGCCAGGGTGAAGACGTTGTGCAGGTATTCGGGTACCCAGTGGTGCTTGAACAGCACGGCGAGCGTCAGCGCCGAAACGGCGCCGATAACGAGGCCGATCGCTACCACGGAGGCGAAGACGAGCGGCGAGTGCCCGGCAATGATGAATTCGTAGACGAGGACGACGAGCAAGGCGCCGATCGGGTCGATAAGGACGCCTTCCCAGCGCAGCACATTGCTGATCGTGCGGTTGGGGCGTACGCTGCGCAACAGCGGCACGATGACCGTCGGGCCGGTAACGCAGACCAGGGCGCCGAACAAGAGGGCGATCTGATAATCCATGCCCATGATCCAGTGCGCCGAGAGCGCGGTGACAGTGATGGTGATCAGGACGCCGAAACTGACCAGATTGGTGACGATGCGGCCGTGATTCTTGATTTCCTGAACATCCAGGGTCAATGCCCCCTCGAAGAGGATGATCGCCACCCCGAGCGAGATGAAGGGGAAGAGCAGATCGCCGAGCAGGGCGTCGGGGTCGAACAGGTGTAAGATCGGGCCGAGGAGGATACCGATGCCGAGGAGGAAGATGATCGCCGGCTTTTTCAGAAACCAGCCGAGCCATTGGGCGGCGATTCCAAGTGCGATTAGCGCGGAGATGATCAGGCCGAGATCGTCGAGCGTCATGGCGTTTTCGCGGTGATATCAGGAGGAAAGGCGGTCGAGCAGTGTAGCATAAAAGCCGTTTTTTGCGATCAGTTGATCATGGCTGCCGGATTCGGCGATGTTGCCGTGATCGAGCACGACGATGCGGTCGGCGTTACGGATGGTGCTCAGGCGATGGGCGATGATGATCGCGGTGCGGTTTTTGCGCAGGGTGTCGATCGCGTCCTGGACTTTCTGTTCACTGCGATTGTCGAGCGCGGAAGTCGCCTCGTCGAGGATCAGGATCGGCGCGTTTTTGTACAAGGCGCGGGCGATCGCGATGCGCTGTTTCTGGCCGCCGGAAAGACGTCCGCCCTGCTGCCCGATGTCGCTGTCGTAGCCTTCGGGGAGTTCGCCGATAAAGCCGTCGGCGTTGGCGGAGGCGGCGGCGGCGATGATGCGTTGGCGATCCGGCCGCGGGTCGGCGTAGGCGATGTTCGCCGCCACGCTGGCGACGAAGAGCACGGTCTCTTGCGAAACATAGGCCATCGCGTGACGCCGTTCGCAAAGGGAAATATCGGCGAGGTTGCAGCCGTCGATGCTGATCTCGCCCGCATCCGGACGATAGAAACCGGCGAGCAGCGCGACGACGGTGGATTTGCCGCTGCCGGATTCTCCGACCAGGGCGACGGTTTCACCGGCGCGGATTTCCAGGGTGAAATTTTCCAGCACCGCCTGTTTTCCATAGCGGAAGGAAACCTGATCGAAACGAACAGCGCCATCGCGAAAGGAAACGGAAGAAGGCTTTTGTTCCTCTTCCGGCGCTTCGTCGAGAAATTCGAAGACGCTCTGCGCGGCGGCGAGACCGCGCTGGATCGGTTCGTTGACCTGGCCCAAGCGCTTGATCGGTGGAAACAGGAGCGCCATGGTGCCGAGAAAGGCGACGAATTTGCCGGCGGTCATCTGTTGCGGCGAAACCTGCGCCTTGTTGGCGGCGATGACGATGACTGCGGCAAGCGCGGTGATGATTATGACTTCCAGCAACGGCGAGGCCAGCGCCGAAATCTTTTTGGCTTGCAGAGCGTGCCGTTGCACGGCGTCGGCCTCGCGGTCGAAGCGCTCGTATTCATGGTCTTTGCCGCCGTAGATGCGGATGATCTCGCGTCCGCGCAGGGCTTCGTCGATCACGTGGTTCATCCCGCTCATGTCCGCCTGTAGCGCGTGCGCCAGTGTGCGCAGGCGGCGCGAGATAAAAACGATGATATAGCTGAGAAACGGCGCCGCGATCATCAGGATCAACGACATCCGCCAGTCCAGATAGAACAGGTAGACGAGCAGGGCGAAAATGGTGATGCTCTCGCGCAGCAGGCGAATCAGCGCGTCGGTGGTCGCCGACATCAGCTGCACGACGTCATAGGAAAAACGCGACAGGATGCCGCCGTGGCTGTGGCCGTCGAAATAGGCCATCGGCAGGTCGAGCAATTGCCCGAACATGCGTTCGCGCAGGCGATAGACCACGTGCTGGGCGATCTGCGTCGTCGTGTACGTGGAGAGGAAATTGGCCGCGCCGCGGATGACGAAGCCGATCACCAGAACGATCACCATCGTGTGCACGGTCTCCATGTCGCGTTTGGCGAAGCCGCCGTCGATCAGCGGTTGCATGACGTACGGCACGAGCGGTTCGGTAAGCCCGTAGACGAGCGTTGCGCAAGCGGCCAGGAGAGCGATCCGCCATTGCGGGCGAACGAATTGCAAAAGGCGTAGATAACGGGCGCGGTCCGTTTTGTTGAACATGAAAAGATCGGCTTTGTTACACTGATTGGAATGTCCACATTTTAACGTAAACATGCCAGAAGCAGGAAAACCCCCGAATTTCGCCGCCGCGCGCGTGCTGGTGGTCGGTGATGTCATGCTCGATCGCAACTGGATCGGCGAGGCCGATCGTATTTCCCCGGAAGCGCCGGTACCGGTGGTCACTATCGGTGAACAGCGGGAAACTCCCGGCGGCGCGGCGAATGTGGCGATGAATATCACCGCCCTTGGCGGGCGGGCGACCTTGTCCGGTCTCATTGGGGAAGACGAGGCCGGAGAAGCCCTGCGTGGTTTTCTCGCGAAAAACGGCATTGGCGATCACCTGCAAACTTGCGCCTTGCCGACGATCACCAAACTGCGAGTGCTTTCTTGTCATCAGCAGTTGATCCGCCTGGATTTCGAAAGCCGCGATTATTCGCCGGCGTCAGCGGCGCTCACGGCGGCTTTCGCTGCGATTCTCGACGAGCATGATGTGGTGGTGTTTTCCGATTACGGTAAAGGCGCGCTCTCTGGTATCGCCGAGATGATCGCGCTCGCCAAAAAACGCGGAAAAACGGTGCTCGTCGACCCGAAAGGGCGGGATTTTTCTCGTTACCGCGGCGCCGATATCGTCACCCCGAACGTCTCGGAGCTCAGCGCCGTGGCCGGCCATTTCGACGAAACAACCTTGCTCAAGAAGGCCAGGGAAGAACTTTGCGTGAGTGGCATTTCCGCCTTTCTCGTCACCCAGGGGGAGAAAGGGATGACCTATGTCGATGCGCGGAGAGATCACTATTTTGTCGCGCGGGCGCGGGAAGTGTTCGACGTCACCGGCGCCGGGGATACGGTCATCGCGACACTCGCGGCGGGATTGTCCGCAGGCTATCCGCGCGATCGGGCGATCGAGCTGGCCAACGCCGCCGCTTCCGTTTCGGTCGCCAAGCTGGGCACCGCGGTGGTCGATCCGCGCGAGTTGCGCAAAGCGCTGGAGCCGCATCGGGCAAGCACCCATGGCGTGGTCGATCGCGAAGCGTTGCTCGAGCATGTGCGCCGGGTGCGCGAACGCGGCCAAACCCTTGTCATGACCAACGGCTGTTTCGATATTCTCCATTCCGGCCATGTGACCTATCTCGAGGAAGCAAAAAACCTGGGGGACCGCTTGATCGTGGCGGTGAACAGCGACGTCTCGCTGCGTCGTTTGAAGGGGCCGAACAGGCCGGCCAACACGCTGGCGAGCAGGGTGCGCGTGCTTGCCGCGCTACAAAGCGTGGATTGGGTCATCGCTTTCGATGACGATACACCGGAAACGCTTATCGAGGAAATTTCCCCCGATGTTCTGGTCAAGGGGGGTGACAACCGGGTGGAAGAGATCGCGGGGGCGCATTGGGTCCTCGCTCACGGCGGCGAAGTCCGTGCGTTGTCGTATGTCGAAGGCTTCTCGACCACTAGGACGCTGGCCAAGTTTCTTCCATAAGATCGACACGGTCCGTAAGGCCGCGGAAGGAAGATGGTTGTCCATTCTGGCCGCGCTTGCGCCCGCTCTCGAAGCGGCGCTGCGCCGGCCCGGACACCACGTCTCCTGCCCCGTTCACGGCGGCAAGGACGGCTTTGCGTTGCTGATGTGGCTCAACGGCTGGGATTTCGGGCAATGCCTGAACGCGGTCGGCGACTACCTCGGGGTCGCGAAGGAAGAGCCCGGGTATCGACAGGAAAAGCCGGCGCCGAGACGTCCATACACCCCGCCGCCGTGGTTGCGCGGCGGCGCGGCGGAAATGGAGAGGAAGGCGGCGCGTGAACACGCCTACCGGGCGCATCTTCGCGGGAGAATCGCAAAGCTGTGGAACGCCTGCGTGCCGTTTTCCGACGCTGCGGCGGAGCCGATTCGCCTGTACTTCGGGAAACGGCGGCTGCCGTCGCTCATACGCGCGGACAACCTGCGCTTCGCTGCGGCGATGCCCTACTATGACGGAGACGGCCGGGAAACGGGGAAGTTTCCCGCCATCGTTTGCGCCGTCCGCGATCCCGCGGGGGCCCTGGTGACGCTGACGCGCACCTACCTGGCAATGAACGGGGAGAAAGCCGCGGTCGGCAGTCCGAGAAAGATGATGCCGGTGCCGACGGGTCTGAACCTCGGAGGCGCGGCGGTCAGGCTGGGGGAACCGACGCGAGGCGTCCTGGGCGTTGCGGAAGGGCTGGAAACGGCCCTGTCGGCGTACCGGGTCAGCCGCGTTCCGGTCTGGTCGACGGTCAACGCGATGTTGATGCGACGCGTCGAGATTCCGGCGGGTGTCCACACGGTTCTCGTCTGGGCCGACAAGTACAGGTCCCTGACCGGGCAGAAGGCGGCGAAAGCCCTGAAAACCCGGTTGGAGAAGGGCGGCGTCAAGGTCGTCATTCTGTTTGGTCCCGGGAATTGATAGCTTGGATTGATAGTGAATCTTTCAGGCTCGTTTGTCCACTGTTTACAGACGAATTCGTAAGGGCTCAGGCCTCGCAATGTCTTCAGTCTGCCTGCGAAGTTGTAGGCGTCTATAAAATCATTCAGATCAGTGATGAGTTGTCGATGGTTATCATCATGATAGCGCTTGACGGTCGCCTCCTCGAGGGTTCTGTTCATCCTCTCCACCTGGTCGTTGCTCCATGGATGATTCACTTTGCTGAGGCGATGTTCAATATCATTGTCTTCACAAACCCGATCGAAGATATAGGGAAAGTATATTACTGATTTTTATCGTCCAACCGTAATCTTTGATGATAAGATGCGATTCATCTGGTCGTGGCAGCCAGATCATTCCATACCAATAAGAGGAGATACCATGTCCACCATCGATATTCATCATTTATTGCAAAACACCACCTTCCAGCGCATGGCGGGTAAAAAATGGCGGCTGAGCTTGTTTTGCACCTTGCTTATGCTGATCGTTTATTTCGGTTATATCGGTATCATCGCCTGGGCGCCGCGTCTTTTCTCCACCCCTGTCTCACCGGGGATGACGACGACTTTAGGTATCTACACCGGCCTGTTCGTGATTATTTTCTCGATCGCCATCACCGGCGTGTACGTACACAAAGCCAATGGTGAATTCGATCGCCTGACCCAGGCGGCAATCGCCGAAATCAAGGGGGATGTCTCATGAAAACCTCTCTCGCTATCCTGACGGCACTCCTTGGCGCTCCGATATTCGCCGCCGATGCCGTATCCGACGAGAAACAGGTGATCAACGTGGCGGCGATTGTGATGTTTTTCCTGTTCGTCGCGGCAACGCTCATCATCACCTACTGGGCGTCAAAGCGTAGCCGCACGACCCATGACTTCTATACCGCCGGCAGTGGCATCACCGGCTTCCAGAACGGTCTCGCGATCGCCGGAGATTTTATGTCCGCCGCCTCTTTCCTCGGCATTTCCGCGATGGTGTTCACCAGCGGCTACGATGGTCTGATCTATTCCATCGGCTTTCTCGTCGGCTGGCCGATCGTGCTGTTTCTGATCGCCGAACGGCTGCGCAATCTCGGCCAGTTCACCTTCGCGGAAGTAACCTCCTACCGCTTCGCTCAGGCGCCTGTGCGCAGCTTCGCCGCGACGAGCACATTGATCGTCGTTTTGCTCTATTTGATCGCGCAGATCGTCGGCGCCGGTAAATTGATCCAGTTGCTGTTCGGTCTGAACTATCACTTCGCGGTAATTTTGGTCGGCACTTTGATGGTGCTCTACGTCCTGTTCGGCGGCATGCTCGCGACAACCTGGGTACAGATCATCAAGGCGGTTCTGCTCCTGTCCGGTTCGACTTTCATGGCGATCATGGTGCTGAAAAGCGTTGGCTTCTCGCCGGAAGAACTGTTCAGGCGCGCAGCCGCGGTGCATGACGTCGGGGGCAAAATCATGGCGCCCGGCGGACTCGTTTCCAATCCGGTGGACGCGATCTCGCTGGGGCTCGCGCTAATGCTCGGCACCGCCGGTCTGCCTCATATCCTGATGCGTTTTTTCACCGTGCCCGACGCCCGGCAGGCGCGTAAGTCGGTGTTCGTGGCAACCGGTCTCATCGGCTATTTCTACATTCTCACCTTCGTCATCGGCTTCGGCGCGATCATGCTCGTCACCAAGGACAACGCGCACTTTTTCCACCAGGTCGTTCACGACGGCAAAAGCGTGATGGAACTGATCGGCGGCTCGAACATGGCGGCCATCCATCTTTCCGAGGCGGTCGGCGGATCGGTCTTTCTCGGCTTCATCTCCGCGGTCGCCTTCGCGACGATTCTCGCGGTGGTCGCGGGACTGACACTCTCCGGCGCCTCCGCCGTCTCACACGATATCTACGCCTCGGTCTTGAAACACGGACAGGCAACGCAAAAAGAAGAATTACGCGTCTCACGGGTTACCGTGCTGATCCTTGGTTTACTCGCGATCATTCTCGGTATTCTTTTTGAACACCAGAATGTCGCCTTCATGGTTGGGCTGGCCTTCGCAGTCGCCGCATCGGCGAATTTTCCGATCCTTTTGCTCGCCATGTACTGGCAAGGACTGACCACCCGCGGCGCGGTGGCCGGCGGCTGGGCCGGCTTGCTCTGCGCGGCCATTTTGATCCTGCTCGGGCCAACGGTCTGGGTCGCCGTGCTTCATCATGACAGCGCTGTTTTCCCGTACAAAAATCCGGCGATCTTCTCGGTTCCCCTGGCGTTTCTCATCGCCTACATAGCGTCCAAGACGGACAACTCCAAGCGTGGCGCCCTTGATCGCGACGCCTTCGAAGCGCAATATTTGCGGGCGATGACCGGTATCGGTGGCAAAAACAAGGAACACTGACGAGCATCATGGCAAAACACGCCTGCGGACATCGCGGGCGTCACTCACCGCGCGGGACAGAATGGAACACCGCGAAACCCGTTCGTTTTCCGTCACGACCACGCAACGTCGATAGAATAAAAAATCGATCATTACTGCAGTGAAAGCACGGAAAAACACAATTATTCAGCTTTCCCCATTCGGGTTTTCCGTTTCCGACCGCCCGTCGCTGAAGACAAATCAGCGCCTCCTACTCTCAAGCCGCCGCCGTGATAAGTTCGCGAGTGTTTTTTCCTGGGCAAACAAGCCCTCAAAGCGTCTCGTCTTTTCCGCGTTGCGGCGATGATCAGCCGATATCCCCGCTCCTTTCGAGGGGAGAAAGGGTCAAAGGAGGAGAAAAAATTTGTCGTTTTCCTTTCCATTATCTAAAATAATGGCATCGTCAGCCTATCTATCCACGGAGGGACGGGCTGCATCGAGTCGACACCTATAGTTAGCGATCATACAAGGATTTAACGCATGGAAAACTTCACTTCCAATTCCGTCAAGACATGGTTCACACTTAATACCATAAGCAATGTGCTGCCTTTTGTGCTGAATCTTTTCTACGCGATTGTCATCCTGTTGGTGGCGATGATCTTCGCCGCCTGGATACGCCGGAGAATTTTCGCCCTTTCCACCAAGTATCAGCGCCTCGACGCCACCTTGTTCCATTTTCTGGCCAATTTGGCCAGATACCTCATCCTCGCGATCGCGATCATTTTCTTGCTCGGACGCTTCGGCATCCAGACCACGTCCCTCGTCGCCATGCTCGGCGCCGCCGGTCTCGCTGTCGGTCTTGCTCTCCAGGGCACTTTGTCGAACCTCGCCTCCGGGGTCATGCTGCTCGCCTTTCGTCCGTTTCGTATCGGTGACTTGATCGAAGGCGCGAGCCAGTTCGGCGTGGTGCAGGGAATCTCCCTGTTCGTTACCGAACTGAAAACCTACGACGGCATCAAAGTGATCGTCTCCAACAGCGAGTTGTGGTCCTCGGCGATCAAAAACTACTCCGCCAACCCGATACGGATGATCGACATCACCGTCGGCGTCTCCTACACCAGCGACTTGAAGCGCACATCGGCTGTGCTGAATACCCTCGCACAAAGCGACAAGCGTATCCTCGAAGATCCGGCGCCGTTCATCAAGGTGAAGAATCTCGGCGACAGTTCGATCGACTTCTGCTTCCGGGTCTGGGTCGAAACGCCAGACTGGTGGGTCACGCAATGCGAACTCACCGAACGCATCAAATTGGCGCTCGATGAGGCCGGCATCGACATTCCATTCCCGACGCGCACGCTTGTAAAAGTGGACGGCGACGAAAAAGACGACTGAGATTTCGGCGCCCTTTTCCTGTGGCAATCGGTTGCTGCGGGTGCCGCTTGTCGTTTGCCCGTTGGAAGAGGACGAAAGCGTCGTAACGACGCGACGCATGAGAACAATCGCTCTTTTCACGATCCTTGCGGACGATCGCTGCGAGCCAACGTTGACCGGCGCAATTGCACGCGATCGAAACCCGCCGTCTTTTTATGATCCGAACGAGGTGCGCGCATCGCCGTGGCGATGAACGGCTCTGTCTTTTTGCAGGATCGGCGATCGAGATGTCGCTTGGAAATGCCGGGGCAACACATCTTTGCGTTGCGATAGAGGCGGCGCAAAGAAACGCCTCTCGCATGTGATGCGATCTCTTCTTCATTCCTCCTGTTTATCCCTCGCGCATCCTTTCCATCGTCCATGAGTACCTTCTCGGCACGGGAAAATCGTTCCCGTGTCACCGCAATTTCGCCGGCGATCGCATCGAAGTGATGCGATCTTTGCCGCCATAATCGCGCCGAGTGGCGATATGATCCCAACACCCTTGTTTCTTGGCGTGCTTTCTCAGCCGCGCGCCCTGTTCGTAGCCATGCTCCACGAGAAGCCATCCGCCACGTTTGAGGTGGAAAAAGGCTTCGCCGCTTAAGTGTTCGAGGTCGTGATAACCTTGATCGGCGCTGATCAGAGCCTGTTGCGGCTCATGGTCGAGTCGGGAAAGATTTGCGTCTCCGGGAGCGATGTAAGGGGGGTTGCTGACGATCATGTCGAACTGGTGACGGGCGAAGGCGTCGAGCCAATTTCCCTGGATAAAACAAACGTTTTCCAGGCGCAATCGAACGGCGTTTTCGCGGGCGACCCGCAAGGCGGGCAGACTTTTGTCACTGGCGATGACCAGACAGTCGCGGCGACGGGAGGCGATGGCCAGGGCGATCGCGCCGCTGCCAGTGCCAAGGTCGGCGATGATCGCGGGAGAAGCGGGTAAACGGGCAAGCGCGGCGTCGACCAGCTGTTCGGTCTCCGGTCGCGGGATCAGGGTTGCGCGGGTGACGGTCAATGTCAGGCCGTAAAATGGCTGATTGCCGATCAAATAGGCCATCGGCTCGCCCGCGCGGTAACGGGCAAGAAGCGAGTTCAAGCGTTTTAGGGTCGCCTCTTCGAGCACCATGTCGAGCCAGTGGAGCCGGGCAGGGTCGCATCCGGTCACGCTCTCGGCGATCAGGCGCGCGTCGTGGTAGGAGGTTTCGCTCGTCGACAGTTGCCTGGCCGCAGCGCGCAACCACGCTTGCAGCCGCATTATCCCTCCTGCGCGAGAACGATCAGGGCCTTGGCTTCCTGCGCCTGTTGCAGGGGGACAATGATACGATCTAGTTGTCCTGCAAGAATCTCCGGCAAACCGTAAAGGGTGAGGTCGATGCGATGATCGGTGACACGGCTTTGTGGAAAGTTGTAGGTGCGGATGCGTTCGGCGCGATCGCCGCTGCCGACCAGGGATTTACGTTCGGCGGCCATTTCTTTTTCCTTGGCCTGACGTTCCCTGTCGAGCAATCGCGCTTGCAGCAAACGCATGGCCTTGGCGCGGTTTTTATGCTGCGATCGTTCCTCCTGACATTCGACGACGGTTGCGCTCGGCAGATGGGTGATACGGATGGCTGAATCGGTTTTGTTGATGTGCTGGCCGCCCGCTCCGCTAGCCCGGAAAGTGTCGATACGCAGATCGCCCGGGGCGATCGCGATGCCGTTGATTTCCGCGGCTTCCGGGAGCACGGCGACAGTCGCCGCCGAGGTATGAATGCGTCCGCCGGACTCGGTTTCGGGAATACGTTGCACGCGGTGCGTGCCGGATTCGAATTTTAACGTCGAATAGACCTGTTCGCCGCGGACGCGGCAGATGATTTCTTTGTATCCGCCGTACTCCCCGCTATGCTCCGAAAGAACGGTGAACGCCCAGCCTTTCCCTTGCGCGTATTTGCCGTACATGCGCAACAGATCGCCGGCGAACAGCGCGGCTTCGTCGCCACCGCTGCCGGCGCGAATTTCAAGAAAGCAATCCGCGTCGTCAAGCGCGTCCCGTGGCAGCATCAAGCACAAAAGGCGCTTTTCACATTGCGCGATCGCCTGCGCGTTGCGCGGCAATTCTTGTACAACCCACCGCGCCATCTCCGCGTCGCAGGCGAGTTCCTCGAGATCGGACTTTTCCTTTGCCAGGTGCTTGAGTTCGCAAAAGCTCGTCACGATTTCGCTTAACTGCGCGTGTTCCTGTGCGTAACGTTTGAGATGTTCGGGGTTGCCGGTGATTCTCGGGTCCGCGAGTAAAGCGTTCAGTTCTTCATAACGCTCGCAGAGGCTGGAGAGTTTTTCGCGAATGACAGGATGCATGATGGTTCCTCGACAATGAAGACTTACTGTCCGCGCGTGGTTTCGAAAGTGTCGGCGATGATGGCCAGCCAGTCTTTGTGATCCGGCGGGATGGCGTGGATCATCGTGCTGGGATGATGCAACAGCTTGTTGGTCAGCTTGTAGCTGAATTCTTCCATGATTTTTACCGGATCTTCCCCGTGGGCGAGTTTGCGGTAGGCCTCTTGCAGCAATGCCTGGCGTAACTTCCCGGCGCGTTTGTACATATCGCCGATCAATTGCTGCTGCGGCCTGGAATGCAACCAATCGAGGAATTCATCGCTGTAAAGGTCGATCATCACTTCCGCTTTTTCGGCGGCATTCTTGCGTGTTTTGCGATTGTGCGCGACGATCTGCTTGAGATCATCGATCCCGAACAGGAAAGCGTTGCCAAGTCCGTCAATCTCCGGATCGAAGTCGCGCGGGAGGGCGAGGTCGATATAGACCTGAAAAGCATGATGGCGTTTTGCGAGCGCCGCGGCCGCTTCGCCCCTAGAGATGAGCCAGGCATCGGCGCGTGCCGTGCCGATAATGATATCGGCCTCGTGCAGATGTTCTTGCAGTTGACCGAGGCAAATGGCGTACCCGCCTGTCTGTTCGGCGATCCTCTGCGCGTTGGCAAGGGTCCGGTTGGCGATGATCAGGCGACAGATGTCGACCTCCCTGAGATAGCGCGAGACCAGTTGCCCGGTTTCTCCGGCGCCTATCACGATGGCGGTGCGTTTGTGGTAATCGTCGAAGAACTGATCGGTCAGACGAACGCCGGCATGGGCCACAGAAATCGGGTTGGCACCGATTCCGGTTGTGTGGCGAATCTGCTTGGCTACGGAAAAACTCTGCTGCAAAAGACGTTCGAGAACGGTACCGGTGCTCCGGCAGGACTTGCCGATACGATAGGCGGCTTTCAGTTGACCGAGAATCTGCGTTTCCCCGAGAATGAGAGAGTCGAGGCCACAGGCGACACGATAAAGATGACGCACCGCATCGCGCCCACGAAAGACGAAAAAATGACGGCGCAGTTCTTCACACCCGAGGTTGGTATAATCAATCAGCCAATCATCCAGTGCCGGTGTTTGTTCGCTGTAAAGATACCATTCGGTGCGGTTGCAGGTGGAAAGGAGAACAGCTTCGTCGACAGCGGAAAATTCACGCAGACTGAGGAGCGCTCCGGGTATGGCCTCTGGCGAGAAAGTAAGTTTTTCGCGAATTGCCACCGGGGCGTTGTGGTGACGAATACCCAGTGCGTGGAGTTCGCCGCTGGGTTCGTTAAAAGAGGATAAGAATGCAGCATTACTCATGGGAAAGAGATATTCTACGCTATTTGTCTGTTTTTTTCAGTTCTGGAGTCATTTTGTTCGCTTCCCTGCGCGTTGCCGCGACACTTTTCTTATTCGCCGCGCTATCTTACCTGCCAAGCGCCCTTATCAAGGCGCGCGAGGCCAAAAACGAAGTGGCCGAGGTGGAAAAGGGACACTGGGAGGCGTCTTCGCAGTGGCTTTACGACGCGCTGACGTCGCGTTTCGCCGATCGCGCCGGAGAGTATCGTACGGCAATGGAGAAGATGTTCAACGTTGCCAGGCAAAGCCAACAGTATGACGCTTATCGCCATGGCTTTGTCCTGGCGATCGACGCGCTGGAGTTGACAGGCGCGGAAAAAATCGCGCGTGATTGGCTGCGGCGCTTTCCGCGCGACGATCAGGCGCAACTCGCCCTGATCCGCGTGTATTTGATGGAAAATCGCCAAGCGCTGGCTTACGAGCAGATGGAAGCGATGCTCGGCAAGGACGCCACGCCACGGAAAATCGCCCAACTGGCCCGCCTGCTCACTTATCTCGACGATAGCGAACAGCGCCTTGCGATGTTGAAAAGACTCGCCGGAGAATTCCCGAAAAATCCATATTTGTATTATTACCTCGGCTTGCTGGCCAAGGAACAGGGCGAGGTGACAGAAGCGATCGACGCTTTCGATCATGCCCTCGAACTCGATGGAAGCTGGCGACAGTTGCAAATGATCCAGGCGGAGACACTCTCGGCCGTCGGCCGTCTCGACGAAGCCAGAGAAATCATCGACACCCTGCGCCGCCGCGACCCGGACGACGTCGAACTACTTGCCGCGGAAATCGACATGCTGGTGGATCACTACCAATGGCAAGCGGCCTTGTCGCTTGCCGAACAATGGGTCGTGCTCGATCCACAGGATGACCGAATCGGTCAATTGCTCGCCTGGCTTTATGCCAGCAGCGGCGCGTACGAAGCGGCCGCGCAAGCGTATCGCGCATTGCTCGATCACGGCAATATCGATGAGGACCAATACCACTTTCAGATGGCGCGGGCGGCGGTATCGCTGGGCAAGTATCAAGAAGCGACGGCGCTGCTTGTCAAGATCGGTAAAGATTCAACCCTGTACATGCTCG
The DNA here is from genome assembly GCA_965277745.1 of Cardiobacteriaceae bacterium. Classification (GTDB taxonomy): domain Bacteria; phylum Pseudomonadota; class Gammaproteobacteria; order Cardiobacteriales; family Cardiobacteriaceae. The sequence goes on along the minus strand of OZ255837.1, from coordinate 896,264 downwards.
CGCGTCAGCAGATTGCGCTGATGGCTGTTCTCCAATCGGACGTGCCCAAGGCGCTGCGCGCGTTTGCCGCGCTGCGTGAACAATTTCCCGAATACGCGCTGGAAATGTATCTGGTCGAAATTTCCCATCTGGATCGAATCGGTGCGCACAAGGCCGCCGGCGACAGACTGGAGGAGGCGCTCGCGCAGTATCCGAATCAGGTGGATATTCTCTATGCCTTGGCCGAACATCAGGCCGATACCGGAAAGATCGCCGAGGCGGAAAAGACCTATCGCAAAATCCTCACCCTTGATCCCGACAATATCGATGCGCTAAACGCCTATGGTTATCTGCTTCTGACCCGTACCGAGCGCAAACAGGAAGCGGAGAAAATGATCCGTTCGGCGGTCGCGCGCTATCCCGATTCCCCGGCCATGCAGGATAGCTACGCCTGGATGCTCTATCTCGGTCATCAGCCGCGGGAAGCGCTTATCTGGTTGCAGCGCGCGTATTCGGCGTATCGCAAAGGCGAAATTGCCGCGCACTACGTGGAAGTGCTATACGCCAACGGCAAAAAGGAATTGGCGCAGAAGGTGTACGATTACGAGCGCCGCGGACAGCCGGAGAATATCCATTTGCAAAACACGGGACGCCACCTTGGCTTCGATACGAAACCGTAAACGGCGTTGGCTGGTTTCGTTCGTCGGCGTTTTTCTCTTGGTCGCTTGTGCGGGACAGACGCGACAAGCGCTTGCCCCGACGCAAAGTCCGTGGCTGGGTCGCGCGTTTTCGGCGCGCGGAAAAATCGCCCTGCGATATCCCAAATGCTCAAAATACCGTTCCTGTCGCGAGGAAGCGGTGAGCGCGAAACTGTCCTGGACGCATCGCCGGCATCTCGATCGAGTGGTGTTTTACGATCCCTTCGGACAAGCGATCGTTACCCTGCTCTATCGTGGCGCAACGGTCTCGCTTACCGACCGCGACGGCACGCAAACGCTCAACCGGCGGGAAATCGAAGAGTGCCTCGGCTTTACCGTGCCGATCGAGGAGATTCGCAGATGGACGTTCGTTCCACGGGAAACAAGGGATTTTTCCCATATCGACTGGCGGGTACGCCTCTCCGATTGGCAGGCGCAGGGATATTACCGCAAACTGACCTTGACCCGAAAAGACCACTATCTGCGCCTCCTGATTACAGATATCCAAAAAGTGACGTACCCGCCGGATCCCCGCTTGCACCCAAAGCGAGACGGCGTATAATACGCCCACCCGATATTTCGGGCCTTGCCAACGCGCGTTACTGGGGTGTAGCCAAGTGGTTAAGGCACCGGGTTTTGATCCCGGCACGCGCAGGTTCGAATCCTGCCACCCCAGCCAGGTCATTGTGCAAATACAACAGCAACATAACAGGTGAATTACGTGTCCAGAGGCAGTATGACCGTCTTTACGGGCAATGCCAATCCGCAGCTCGCCCGCCAGATTGTCCAGCATCTCGGTTTGCCGCTCGGCAATGCGACCGTGAGCCGCTTCTCCGATGGAGAAGTTGAGGTGGAAGTTCGTGAAAACGTTCGCGGTAAAGACGTCTTTATCATTCAGCCGACCTGTCATCCAACCAATGACAGCATCATGGAACTTCTTATTTTAAGCGATGCGCTGCGCCGCTCCTCGGCCAATAGGATCACCGCGGTGATGCCGTATTACGGCTATTCCCGCCAGGATCGCCGTCCGCGCTCGGCGCGTGTGCCGATCTCGGCGAAAGTGATCGCCGACATGATCGCAAGCGTCGGGATCGACCGGATGATGACGCTCGACCTGCATGCCGACCAGATTCAAGGATTTTTCGATTTTCCGGTGGACAATATCTACGCCACGCCCATCGTGCTGAACGACATTCTTGCCCGCGCGATCGAGCGTCCGGTGGTGATCTCGCCAGATATCGGCGGGGTTGTGCGCGCGCGCGCCACCGCCAAACGTTTCGGCGCGAAACTCGCCATCATCGACAAGCGTCGTCCACGTCCGAACGAATCGGAAATCATGAATGTGATCGGCGACGACATCACCGGCTGCGACTGCATTCTGGTCGATGACATCGTCGATACCGCGGGAACCCTTTCCAACGCCGCGAGTGCTTTGAAGACACGTGGCGCACGCAGCGTGGTTGCCTATTGCACACACGCGGTGCTCTCGGGAAATGCGGTGGAAAATATCGCCGCCTCGGGAATGGATGAATTGGTCGTCGCCGACTCGATCCCGCTACGGGAGAAAGCCAAAGCCTGCGCGAAGATCCGCGTTGTCTCGATCGCCGGTCTGGTTGCGGAAAGCATCCGCCGGATCCACGTCGAAGAATCGATTTCCTCACTGTTTATCGATTGACCGATAAGCGGTGAATTCACGGGCACCGGTCGTAAGTGCCTTTCATCTCATACTGGAGAGCATCACAATGGATGAGCAAAAATATCGATACACATTGAATGCCGTCCCGCGTAATACGCATGGGAAAGGTGCGAGCCGCCGCCTGCGTCGTCAAGGCTGGGTGCCGGCAATCGTCTACGGAGGGGACGGCGAACCGCAAAGTATCGCCGTCAAACAGGACGAAGTGATCAAAAACGCGAAAAACGAAAGTTTCTTTTCGCAGATTATCAACCTGAAACTCGACGGACAAGAAGCAAGCGAAGTACTGGTGCGCGACGTGCAGCATCATCTTTACAAACCGCTCTTCCAGCATTTCGATTTTCAGCGTATCGTTCGCGGTCAGGAAATTTCCGCCACCGTCTCGTTGCACTTCTTCGATGAAGAAAGTTGCCCTGGGGTGAAAAACGACGGCGGTATCATCTCCCATTACCGCACCAGTGTGGAAATCATCTGTCGTCCGAGCAAATTGCCGGAATATATCGCCGTCGACATGGGAGCGGCCGAAATGGGCACGGTCGTTCATATGGGCAACATCGTGTTGCCCGAAGGTGTTCGTTTCTCCGGCGAGTGGACAGCGGAAGAACTGGCGGAGACTGCGATTGCCCAGGTCATCCACCCGCAGCGTCAATCCTCCGAAAACGAAGAAACGGAAGTGAGCCCCGATACGTCCGCCGATGCCGATACAAGCAGACAAGCGGAAGAATAAGCATGCTTTCGCTGCTTGTCGGCCTCGGCAATCCCGGCGCGCGCTATCGGAAAACCCGCCACAACGCGGGTTTTTGGTTATTGGATGCGCTTGCCGCGCGCGCGCGGGCCGATTGGCGTCGAGAAAAGGAATTTTTTGCCGAGTGTTGTACCATTTTTCTTGGCGCGCACAAACTGCATCTGTGCAAGCCGCAGACCTTCATGAACGCGAGCGGCCGTTCGGTAGCGGCGTTCTGCCGCTTTTATGATATCGCCCCGGAAGCCTTACTGGTCGCCCATGACGACATAGATTTTCGCGAAGGCGTGGTCAAATTGAAAAAAGACGGCGGTCACGGGGGCCACAACGGCCTGCGTGACATCATTTCCGCCCTGGGCAGCCGCGATTTTTACCGTCTTCGCCTCGGCATCGACCATCCAGGTGAGCGGCGTGACGTGCTGGAATATGTTCTCGACGCGCCGGGCAGGGAAGGACGCGCCCAACTGGAGGCGGCGATCACGCGCGGCGGGCGCGCGATCGAAATCATGTGTGGCGAAGGCGCCGAAAAAGCGATGCACTGGCTGCATGGCGGTGCGGATCGCATGGGAGAGCAAAATGGGTGTTAATTGCGGCATCGTCGGCTTGCCGAATGTCGGTAAATCGACCTTGTTCAATGCTCTTACCCGCGCCGGAATCGCCGCGCAAAACTATCCTTTTTGCACGATCGATCCGAATATCGGTATCGTCCCGGTTCCCGATCCGCGTCTTACCGCGCTCGCGGACATCGTCACCCCGCAACGGGTAGTGGCGGCGACGATGGAATTCGTCGATATCGCCGGTCTCGTCGCCGGTGCCTCCCAAGGTGAAGGGCTGGGCAATCGTTTTCTCGCCAATATTCGCGAAACCGACGCGATTTTGCAGGTGGTACGCTGTTTCGAGCATGCCGACGTTGTCCACGTCGGCGGCAAGGTGGACCCGTTTTGCGACATTCAGGTGATTGAATCCGAGTTGATTCTCGCCGATCTCGCGACCTTGGAGAAGGTGCAGCAACGCTTGACCCGCCTTGGCAAAAGCGGCACCAAAGACGCTCTTTTCAAGCTCGATCTCATCTCCCGTCTGCTTCGCCATCTCGAAGATGGAAATCTGGCGCGGACAATGCGCATGGCAAAGGAGGAACGCCGCGCGATCGACGAATGCTTCCTGCTGACGATGAAACCGATGCTGTATGTAGCCAATGTCGACGAGGAAAACACCGTGGATAATCCTCACTTTCACGCGGCGCGCGAAAAAGCGGCGGCGAGCGATGCGGCGATCGTCCCCGTTTGCGCGGCGATCGAAGCGGAACTCGCTGAGCTCGAGGTCGAAGAACAAAAAGAGCTGCTCGACGAATACGTGCTTGAGGCACCCGGGCTAGATCGGGTGATTCGCGCCGCTTATGAACTGCTTGATCTTGGCACCTATTTTACCGCCGGCGAAGAAGAGGTGCGTGCCTGGACGATGCCGAAAAACGCCACCGCGCCACAGGCCGCAGGCGTGATCCACAGCGATTTCGAGCGCGGATTCATTCGCGCCGAAGTTGTCTCTTACGCGGATTTCATCGACTGTGGCGGCGGACAGGGGGCGAAGGAGGCCGGTAAATGGCGCCTCGAAGGCAAAGACTATCACGTCGAGGAAGGAGATGTGATACATTTCCGTTTCAACGTATGACAGGCCGGGCCTGTCGATAAATGCGTCAATGACGAGGAGCGATGGTCAGTTTTTCTACCAGTGAATTTCGCGGCGGATTGAAAATCATGCTTGATGGCGACCCCTATGTGATCGTCGAAAACGAATTCGTCAAACCGGGCAAGGGACAGGCATTCAACCGCACCAAAATACGCAATCTGAAAACCGGACGGATGATCGAAAGAACCTTCAAATCCGGGGAAAGCGTGGAAGCGGCGGATGTTCATGAAACCACCATGCAATATCTCTACAAAGATGGGGAAAGCTGGTATTTTATGAATCCGGAAAGTTTCGAGCAGTTGCCGGCCGAGCAGAGCGCGCTCACCGATGCGCGACAATGGATCCGTGAACAAGATATGTGTACCGTTGTTTTATGGAACGGCACGATCATCAGTGTGACGGCACCGAATTTCGTCGAACGGGCCATTACCGAAACTGATCCCGGCCTGCGCGGTGACACCTCCGGTGGAGGCAGCAAGCCCGCCATCCTGGAAACCGGTGCCGTGGTGCGTGTGCCGCTGTTTCTGAACATCGGCGATGTGATCAAAGTCGATACGCGCAGTGCAACCTATCTGGGACGCGCAAAAGACTGAAGGGGAAAGAAACATGCGGTCGATAGAAAAAGAGAAAACCCGCCTGACGAGGATTGCCGCGGCGATGATCTCCGGCTTTTTTTCGACGATCACGGCGGAAAAAACCGGCGATCCGTTCCATGAGAAACGCCGGGAGCGACGGCGCTACGCGGGAAAACGCTATCGGGGAAGACATGTCGTGGGCAAACAGCGCGCATTACGATGCTAGATCGTCATACCCTGGTTTTCGATATCGAAAGCGTCGCCGATACCGAAAGCTACCGTACATTACAGAACCTTGATCCCGCGCTCGGCGAGGAAGAAGTGTATGCCCTGATGTGTCAGGAACGTCTCGCCGATAGCGGAACGACATTCCTGCGCCATCATCTGCAGCGCATCGTCGCGCTCAGTCTTTTTCTGGATGGTCCCGGTGGACTCAAGCTATGGACGCTCGGACGCGGAGAAACAGACGAACGGGAAATTATCACGCGTTTTTTCCAGGGTGTGGACAAATTGCAACCAACCCTGGTAAGCTGGAACGGCAGCGGCTTCGATCTGCCGGTTCTCCATTATCGCGCGCTTTTCCACGGGGTCAGCGCCGCGCGCTATTTCGAGATTGGCGACGAAGACCGTCAATTTCGCTACAATAATTATCTGGGCCGTTTTCACTGGCGCCATATCGACATGATGGATGTGCTTGCCGCTTACCAGATGCGCGCAACCGCGCCGCTCGACGAGATTGCCAAACTGTGTGGCATGCCGGGTAAACTATCGTTCGAAGGTGCCGCGGTGCAGGAGAAATGGTTCGCTGACGAGAAAGAAGCCATCTGCGATTACTGCGAAACCGACGTGCTCAACACCTATGGCGTGTATTTGCGTTTCGAGTTGCTGCGCGCACGGCTCACTCCGGTGGAATATGAAGGGAAAACAGAAGCCTTGCGGGCATTCGTAGGCGAACAGGAAACGGCGCATCTCAAAGCGTTTTTCGACGCGTGGATGGCAAAGTGGTAATTACAGTCGAATCTTATGGGACAGGAAAACGATAAATCCGCGGTCATCTACCGCGTACAGTTCAAGACCGACGAACAATACTACGACCTTTACGTTAAACATGTCTATCCGGCCGATATGGCGGGCTTTATCTGTCTTGAGAATTTTCTTTTTCAGGAAGAAAACGCTGTCATCATCAATCCGCGTAATGAAAGCCTGGCCAGTGAATTCGCCGCCGTCGAGACGGCCTTTATTCCTTACCATCAAATCGTGCGCATCGATCAAGTAAGCAAAGCAGGGCAAAGCCGGATGCAAGATTGCGATGGCGGGGGGAAAGTTCGCAGATTTCCAATCGAAAAATGAAAAAATATTCATAAAACGGGCCGTGTTGACTTCTTGCCGGCGCTGGGCAATCATAGCGCACAGCAAAGAAACAACAGGAGACAAGAATGAAACGAAACAACCTGCTACTCGCCGCGCTCTTGGCTGCCGGTTTGCTTGGCGCTTGTTCGGACAAAACCAAGGAAGAAACGGAGAATGCCGCCGAGCAAACACGTTCGGCAAGCGATTCCGTAGTGGACGAAGTGAAAGCCATGGGAAATGACGTGGCGACAGCGGTCAAGGACACGGCGCAGGACGTGGCGACAGCGGTCAAGGACACGGCGCAGGACGTGGCGACAGCGGTCAAGGACACGGCGCAGGACGTGGCGACAGGGGCGAAGGAAAAAGTCCTCGAGGTGGCCACGGATGTAAAAGAAGCAACCCATGATGTGATGACCGGAAGCAAGGAAACGGCCGCTTCCGCCATTGCCGGAGTCAAAGATGCGGCAAAGCGCACGGCAGACAAAGTCTCGCAAGTAAGCGAAAACGCCGTGGACAAAGTCAAAGAAACCTTCTCGGCATCCGACAGCGATAGCGGCGAAGCCGCTGCTGACATCGCCAATGTTTCCGCGCATGCGGCCGAGGCGCAAAGCCTGAAAACGCAAGCTGAAGAACTGATCGAACAGGCGGAAGAAGCGATACAGGAATAATCTTCACGGCGGACAGGGCAACAAGGCGGACGATTACTTGAACCCACCTTTTTCGAGTCCTGGCCGGGATTGATGACCAAGCGGCAATGAATCCTCATCCGTGCGCCTTGATAAACAAGTGGCCGTTTGACGAGGATGCCCTCGGTAACTGTGGCGGATGGCGTTTCGCCCGATGGTGGAATTTCTCGCCCCTGTTGATGGCATTGTCGTCGATCGCGCGTCGCGAATGATCGATATGGACGTGACGCGGCGCCAAGATAGGCGAGGAAAAAGTCATACGGGCGGAGAAACTGTCGCGACAAGAGAGGGAATCGGCCCTTATCTTATCGCGATGATGGCAAAGAACTTATCCGAACGGGATAGAGGAACGCGATTTGCGCCGTTCCCTCGCTTCAGGCGCTGAACGTAGAAGTTATGCCGCTGCGCTGTATCTTTGAAGATCACCCACGCAATGGCGTGGGTAGACCGGGTGGCGCGCTGCGCTACCTTGGGTCGATATCGCAGGTGGAACGCGCTGTCGTCCCGGCATGTAAAGAACGAAAAAATCCGATTCGAATATTTTTCGGGCGTCTGCGCCGCCCTTTGCCTGAAACGTTCCCAAACATGCGTTTTCCCGGCGTTCCATGGAAGTCCCTGCTTTTTATTGGCGGAGAAAGGGCGCCCTCTCGCGAAACGCGTCATATCCGGCGGGTTTTTGCCGCCAACAGTAAGGAGAAGTGATGTCCAGTCCGGTCATCGATCGAGCAGGTTGGCTTACCTGGATCGTTCTTGCCGCCTCCATCGGCGTGACGCTGTTTACCCAAGTGGGCACGTCCTGGCGTACGCAATGGTTTCTCTTCGTACCGGAACAAATCGTTCAAGGCGAGTTCTGGCGGATCGTCACCCCGGTGTTTATCCATTTTTCTGTGCTCGGATCACCGCTTGTTCACCTCCTCTTCAACGGCTTGCTGTGGCTGGTTTTCGCCAGCGCGATCGAATCCATCGGTGGACGCCCACGCCTGCTCGGCCTCTTTCTCCTCGCGGCCATTGGCAGCGATTTTGCCGCTTATATCGCTTATGGGCCAAAGTTCGGCGGCCTTTCCGGCGTCGTTTACGCACTGATCGGCTACCTTTCTCTGCGTCGGCGACACAAAGCCGCTTACCGGCCGGTGCTGACCCCGCAAATGACTTATACGTTCATCGCCTGGTTGCTGCTCTGCTACAGCGGTCTTTTCGGTGCGGTCGCCAATGCCGCGCATCTTGCCGGATTGGCGATCGGCTTCGCCTACGCGCTCTTTGACACGATGTTGGACGGTCGCCACAGAGGGTGAAGCGGGCCTGGACAAGGCATCCTTATCGCCTCTGGCCGCTTGTACGAACGGCGGTAACCGCCCGCGCAAGCGGTCGCCGCCCTGACACAGGGAAAAAGCGGGGAGATCGCCGCATTTTATCTTGATCAAAGCAATGTTCCCCCTGTCGATGGGACTTTGCGATCGCCACAAAACCGGCAATGGCGGCGGTTTCGCCCAAGGCTTGATGCAACGCGCTTCTTTCCAGCGCGGAAGCGGCTGAAAAAGGTACGCTTAGCGTGTCAAGTTCCCGACTTGCCGCGGCCGTGAAGGCAAGCGCGCCGTCATCGAGGCCTGTCCGCCTTATTCCCCAAAACGTGAGCCATGCATCCGGGTACAATCGCCTTTTATCTCACGCCCTGTCGGCTTCGACCCGCGCGGAGGAATCACCGCCGAGCGCCTGTTCCACAAAGCCGCGGATGTAGTCGATATCCCTGTCTTTTTCGCGAACACCGAGATGGATATGTTTATGAATGCCGTGCCTGCCGAATGGACGGCAAACGAGCGGCAGGTGAGCGGCGCGTTCTCGAACCAGCCAGCCCGGCAAGGCGGTAACCCCACGATTGGCGGTGATCATTTCCAATAGGATCTCTGTCGTTTCAATTGTTTTGTGGTAGGCGACGCCGCGTTTGGCGGGCTTTAGAAACAGCTGGAAAATATCCAGCCTTTCCGGGGGCACGGGATAGGTGATCAATGTTTCATCGGCAAGCGCTTGCGGCATGATGCGTTTCGCCTTCGCCAGTGGATGCTTTTCGTGTACGACAAGCATTTGTTCATACGGAAAAACGGCTACGAAGGACAAGCCCTGCGACAAAACGGGATCCGGGGTGATGAGAATATCGATCTCGTAGGCGTGGAGCGCGGCGATGCCGTTGAACTGAAACTGCTGGCGCACGTCCACGTCGACGTCGGGCCAGGTCCTCAGATAAGGCCGTACGGCCCGCAGCAACCACTGGTAGCAGGGATGGCACTCCATACCGATTCGCAGACTGCCGCGCAGGCCGCGAGCGAAATTGGCCAGTTGTTCCTCGCCGCGCTCGAACTGCGTCAACATGGTTTCGGCGAGTTGATTCAAGTATTGTCCGGCGCGGGTCAGGCGAATGCGTCTGCCCTGCTTTTCCCAGATACGGGTGCCGAGGGCGCGTTCGAGTTTTTTTATCGTATGGCTGAGCGCCGATTGGGTGAGAAAGAGAGAATCGGCGGCACGGGTCAGGGTACCTTCCCTGACAACCGCGCGGACAATGGCAAGATGATGACGTTCCAGCATGGCGGTTGACTTGTGAAAAAGCCCATCATAGTGCGCTTACCGGTATCGGGCAAATCGCGAATTTCTTGGTTTTTTCCGCGACTGTGGGAGGGAAATGACGCGCCGTGCGAAGACGGCACGGATATCCGCGAGCGCCGCGCCTTGCTATAATTGGCCTTTGGGTTGGGTTGGCGGGGATTTTTATGTGCGGCATTGTTGCCATTGTATCCAAAGAGCGCGTCTTTCAGGCGCTTTACGACGCCTTGATTGTTCTCCAGCATCGCGGACAGAATGCGGCCGGAATCGCCACTTGTCGCGACGGGCGTTTTTTTCTTCACAAGTCGAACGGACTGGTGGCCGATGTTTTTCGCGGCAAACATATGCGCCGCCTGCTCGGCAACATGGGCATCGCCCATGTACGCTATCCGACGGCGGGCACCTCGAGTTCGGCGGAGGCGCAGCCGCTTTATGTCAACTCCCCTTATGGCATCGTGATGGCGCATAACGGCAATCTGACCAATACCGATGAACTGATCCGGCAAATCTACGAAAGCGATCGCCGCCACATCAACACACGTTCCGACTCCGAAGCTCTGCTCAATGTCTTTGCCCATGAACTGGCGCAGGAGCGGCGCATTCGTCCAACCCCCGAACAGATTTTCGCGGCGGTGGGGCGGACCCACCGACGGGTGCGCGGCGCCTATGCGGCGGTGGCGATGATCAGTGGCTACGGACTAGTCGCTTTTCGCGATCCCTGTGCCATTCGTCCGTTGATCTTCGGGGTGCGGAAAAGCGCCGGCGCGGAAAAAGAATACATGGTCGCCTCGGAAAGCGTGGCGCTCGCAAGTCAAGGATTCGACGTGATCCGTGATGTCGCCCCCGGCGAGGCGATTATCGTCACCGCAAGCGGTGAATGTCATACCTGGCAGTGCGCGGAACAGCCACGGCGAACACCGTGCGTTTTCGAATATGTGTATTTCGCCCGCCCTGATTCCACTCTCGACGGAATCAACGTGTACAAAGCGCGGCTGCGCATGGGCGAGAAATTGGCCGAGAGCATTCTGCGTGACTGGCCGCAGCACGACATCGATGTCGTGATCCCGATCCCGGATACCAGCCGTTCTTCGGCGATCGAACTGGCCAACCGTCTGGGCGTGAAATTCCGCGAAGGATTCATGAAAAACCGTTACATCGGGCGTACCTTCATCATGCCCGGGCAAGCGCGGCGCAAGAAATCGGTGCGCCAGAAACTCAATCCGCTGCCGCTTGAGTTTCGCCACAAAAACGTCCTCCTTGTCGATGATTCCATCGTTCGCGGCACGACCAGTGAACAAATCATCCAGATGGCGCGCGAGGCCGGGGCGAAAAAAGTCTATTTCGCGAGCGCCGCGCCGCCGGTACGCTATCCGAACGTCTACGGCATCGACATGCCGACCCATGAGGAACTGATCGCCTATCACAGGAGTGATGAAGAAGTTGCCAGGCGGATCGGGGCGGACAAAGTCATCTACCAGACCCTGCCCAACCTGATCGCCGCCGTGAAGGAAACGAGACACTGCCTGCCGCAAGCCTTCGATTGCTCGGTTTTCGACGGAAAATACGTCACCGGAGACATCGACGCGCCCTTTCTCGCCGAAGCGGTGCGCGAACGCGGCGACGAAGCGATCGCGGGCGAAGTCCCGATAGGGCCGAAAAAGCGCGATATGGACAATACCGGCGACTGATGACGGCATGGCTAGTCGGCGAACCATCACCACGGCTTTGTACGGCGTCTCTGCGGGTGGTGGCGTCGGTTGCCGATGTTGCCGATGATTTTTATCTGATGCGTCTTGCCGGACGTTGGCATCTGTGCGACAAACAGGCACGCTTTACCCAGTTCGCGGTCGATTTTGGCGCGCCTTATTACCGTTGCCGCGGCGGGACGGAATACCTGCCAAAAGCCTTCAAGGGCATGCGCGGCGCGCAACTTGCCGATCTCACCGCCGGATGGGGGCGCGACGCCTGGTTGCTCGCCTACCGTGGATTTTCGGTGACCCTTTACGAACGCGATCCGTATCTTGCCTTTCTCCTCGAGGACGCCCTGCGAAACGCGCGACACAATCCGCGGCTGGCCATCATTGCCGAGCGCCTGACCCTGTGCCATGGCGATGCGCTCGAGAAACTTGACGGCCTGTTCGACGGGATTTACCTTGACCCGATGTTCCCCGCGCGGCAAAAACGCGCGCAAGTCAAGAAACCCATGCAGATACTGCATCTGTTGCTCGGCGAAGAGACCTCTGACGGCGCCGCACTCCTTGAGCGGGCCTTGCTGCACGCGCGCAAGCGGGTGGCGGTGAAACGTCCGCGAGGGGCGCCTTCCCTCGGCGAGCGTAAACCCCATTACCGCGTGGAAGCGCCACGTATGCGCGTTGACATGTATCTGCCGGAACAAGGAAAAACAAATGCATAAGCGGAAAACGCCGGGGAAAGAAGCGGCCATCTGCGATGTACGCCGGGCACCGTTCGCGCGACGTGTCAAAGTGCGCCCGTGCGGCGATTGTTCTATGCGGGGAGGCCGATGAAACGGGTCTGGTTGCTGCTCGCCGGCGAATTCGCCGTCCCGTCGTGGACGATCGCGACAGAGGATATCGTCATCGCGGTCGATGGCGGCATGCGCCATAGCGATCGCTTGCGGGCTTCTCCAGCGTTGTGGATCGGCGATTTCGACAGCAGCGATCCCGCGTTGCTCGCGCGCTATCGTCACGTGACGCGGAAAACCTTCCCCGTCGAGAAGGCCGCAACGGATTTCGAACTGGCGCTCGCGCACGTGCAGTCGCACTATCCACGGGCGCTGCTCAGCGTAATCGGGGCGGACGGAAAGGAAAGCGATCACGCCTTCGCCAATCTCTGGGTGCTGCCGTGCTATCCGGCGCCGGTCGTGCTCTGGTTACGCCACGCGGTGGTGGTTGGCGGACGGTCGCTCAGCGTGCGCGTAGAAGGCGCGCCGGGGGACAAAGTCAGTCTTTTCGCGCTACGGAACTTGTCGCGGGTCACCTACCACGGGCTGCGTTTTCCGCTTGACGAGGCGAATCTCGCCCCGTATCTCGCCTTGGCCGCACGTAACGAACTTGTCGCGCCGCGCGCGCAAATCCGTTGGCAAGGTGGCTATGGACTGCTGTTCTTATCGCGGTCGCTCACCTCTTTATCCGTCAGTGCCTTTTCCTGAACGCCCTGTTGCGCGCAAAGGCTTCTGTCAAGGAGCTGGACGAAGGCGGCGTCGATCGCGCGCAGTTCCGTGGTAATGCGGGCGTAGCGCGTATGCGGCAGGGCGAGCGCTCGATAGAGGTCGGCAAAAGTATAGCGCGATACGGCCTTGGTCGGCAGAAAGCATGGGCGTTCGTCCGCGCTTTCGGCGATCAGATTTGCCTTACGTAGCTTGACGAGAATGAAGCGAATTTTTTCGGGGGAAGAGGGCAGGATGTCGTCGAACGTGTCGCAATCCGCCGCCGCTTGCGCGCCGGTGAAGCGTTCGATGATGAGCGTCATCATGGCGGCGGCAAGCTGCAACTGTTCACCGGCAGACCAGTTTTCCCCGTCATCCGGGGCAAGCAGGGAAGGCAGTTGCACAAGACTAGCCACTTTCGCCCCGAGCAAGAAACTGAGCCACAGGAAATATAGCCAAAAAAGCAAAAGGATGACGCTCGCAAAACTGGAGTAGATCACGGAATACTGCTGACTGCCGGCAATGAATATCGCGAACAGGCGGGAGATCGGATACCACAGAACGAGAAAAAAACCGGCACCGACAAAGGCCGCCCACCATTTCACCCGGCGATTGGGCGTCCAAGCGTAGACGGCCGAGAGGACGAGAAACATCATGACCGCCGGCACCATGCCAGTAATCAAATGAAAAAGCACGCGAACGCTCTGATATTGCAGATAAGGCTGTAACCAGGGGGCATTTTTCATCCCCAGCACGCTCGACATAATGGCGCCGATCAGAAGCGGGGCGAGAAGTACGGCGCTGATATAGCCACTTAAGCGCGCGCGCAACGCGCGCTTCGTCCGTACCCGCCAGATACGGTTCAGGGCGAGTTCCAGTTTCTGCGCCAGATTCATCACCGAGACAAACAAGAAAATCACCCCGATAATGCCGAGGCTGCCCGCTTTGGTTTGGTTGACGAAATCGAGCAGATGCTCGACAACCTGCTCTCCCGACGCTCCCATAGGGGTGAACAGATTGCGCAGCCAGGGTTCGATAATTCCCTCGACACCGAAGCCGCGCAGCAGGGCGAAGGCGACGGCGAGAAGCGGCACCAACGTCAACAGGGTGACATAGACAAGCGATTGCGCCTCTTCCTGTAGGCGTTCTCGAAAACAGGCGCGCAGCAAAGCGAACGCACGGCCTCTAAGCGGTGGCCAAAAACGATTTTCTCGCCCCTTGCCGAGCGACTTCCACAACGATCGCATGGTGTGCCTCGTTTCCTCTTGCTCCCGATAAGCAGCGCGGGGATTATGTTAGAATGGACGGAATGCAGTATAGGGGAAGAATACCATGACCGGTTACGAACATATACTCTTGGTTACCGATTTGTTGGAAGACTGCGACGCGGTGTTTGAGCGCGCCAAATATCTCATCGACATTTCCCGTGGCAGTCACCTGAGCGTCTTGCATATCGTCGAAGACACGGTACTCACGGCGGGATATGAAGTGATTCCGATCATACCCGTCGGCGATGAAAGCGAACTGACCGCCAACGCCCAGGAACGAATTCACGAATTACTTGAAAAACATCATCTGCAAGCACAGATCAGCGTCGATACCGCGCTTTCCACCCATCGCGGCATTCTCGACTACGCGGAACACACCAAGCCGGATTTGATCGTGATCGGTCGCCATAAACGCCACGGTCTTTCTTCTCTGTTCGGCTCCACCGCCGACGACATTCTTCCTAGTGTGGCCTGCGATGTCCTGGTGGTCCGCCTCGGCGATCCCGTTTAAGCGTTCGCCCGCGGCACCTGTGCCATCGACGCGCGGGGTCGTTCGCTCTGCGCGTTTTGCAAAAAGCGCTTAAGGCAAGAAAAAACATCGCCGCATTACGCCGCGGTGACAGTGGAATCGGATCGCGCCAGGCGAACGTGTCGGTGACCGCGGAAACCATATAGATGACGACAGGGTAACCCAAGTCATGCCCCGATCCACGAACTTTCGTCGGATTAAGGCGGTCGCGGCGCGGACAAGGAAACAAGAGTATACGCAGGCGCCACAGAGTTATGGCATACTTGAACGGATTTTTTGACTACTTTTTCAGGAGAACGTATGAAACGCACTCATCTCGCCTTGCTTGGCGTAATCGTCTGTGCCGTCGCGCAGGTTGAAGCCGCCGTAAAACTTGACAACGAGGCGCGCAAAGCCGGCTACGCGATCGGTGCCGACATGGGCAATTCACTCGCGCAATTGGGCGGAAAGAATCGACAAGCCCTTGACTTCAACGCGTTGATCATCGGCCTGCGCGATGCCTACGAGCAGCGCGACATGGCGATGAGTCAGGACGAAATGACTCAAACCATGCAGGATTTCGCCAAAAAACGCATGGAACAAATGCAACGACAGATCCGCGAGGAAGCCGAGAAAAACGCAACTGCCGGAAAGGCGTTTCTGGAAAAAAACGCCAAATCGAAAGAGGTGAAAACCACCCCGTCCGGCTTGCAGTACAAAGTACAGAGAAGCGGCAAAGGGGCGAAACCCGGGGCGCAGGATACGGTCACGGTCGAGTACGTTGGCAAGCTGATCGACGGTACCGTGTTCGACAGCTCGGAAAAACATGGCGACAAGCCGGTGACCTTCAACGTGCAGGATGTCATCCCCGGTTGGGTGGAAGGGCTGCAATTGATGAACGAAGGCAGCAAGTACACCTTCTATGTTCCCGCGGATCTCGCTTACGGCGTGCGTGGCGCGGGCCCGGCCATTCCGGCGAATTCGACGTTGATTTTCGAAGTCGACTTGCAAAAGGTCGAAGCGGCGGAAAAGACCGATGAGGCAAGCGAAAAAGCCGTCGCAAAGGGCGGTAATGAAGCGGAGAACGAAACCGGCGGCAAAGAAGACGAGCGGAAGAACCCGTCCGACAACGCGGGGGCGAGCGGCGCCGATGAGTAGCGCCCAAAGCGGGAAATGGCCGTCACGCGACAGGTGTTCCCTGCGCCGAAGCCCCTGCTTGGGCGCTTTATCGCCGCCCTTTTTTGCCGCTCTTGGTCTCCATTGCTTGAATGACGAAGAAGAAGGGGAAACATCAATGCATTCATCAACAGTTCGTTCAGGCCGCCTGATTTGTCTCACAAGTATTGAACCCGGACATCACTTTGACAGAAGAGCGTTTTGGCGTTATAGTAGGTTCAAGGCACAACTGCTGGGCGCGTGTTTCCTAGAGACCCCTTGACCCTAATGCATCTCGCCAGGGAGTCGGAGTCAGCCGGGCGTGCAAGCTTGCCTCGCAGCAAGAAGCCCGAAGGCTGGCGGAGACCCCCACTTGAACCGATCGGTTCAAGGGCATAAGGATAACGGCTCACGCGGTTGTGCTCCTTTTTTCTCTCTTCCTGCCTCCTTTGGTTTTCGATACGGCGCCGTTTCCGCGTTTCGTCGCTCCTCATGACAGATTGTCGCGATCGCGCCGCTTATTTTTCGGTAATGCGCCGCTAAACGCATAATTTTTTTGCCTTTCCGGGTGAACCCAGCGAGACACGCCGGACATGGCGTCGCGCCGCCCCGCTATGGGCGCTATAATTTCTCCTCCGATGGGAAGGAAGGTCGAAACGTGCTGCGTGTCTGGCGTCATGACGTTGTTTTTCAGGAAGTTCCGGACGAAATCAGCCTGGCATTGATGTTCTCCGGTTGTCCGTTGCGTTGTCCGGGCTGTCACAGCGCCGAGACCTGGAATCCGGAACGCGGAGAAGCGCTTACCCAGGCGTTTCTCGACGAACTACTTTCGCGTTACGCCGAACTGATCAGTTGCGTGCTCTTTCTCGGCGGCGACTGGCAGCCTTCGGCGCTTGAGAAGGCGGTGCGACAGGTGCGCGCGGCAGGCTTGAACACCTGCCTGTACAGCGGTTATGACAGCGTTCCTTGCGCGATTTCCCGGCACCTGACCTATCTTAAAACGGGCCCCTGGATCGCCGCCCGCGGCGGCCTGGACAATCCCGCGACCAATCAACGTTTCATCGACTGCCGCGATGGTCGCTGTCTCAATCCTCGTTTTTGGAGAAAACATGCTTACCCTGAGCACCGAACAAATTCAACGGAAAATTGACTTCATCGACACTTACGCGATGGCGAAAAACGCCGCCGACGGCTCGAAAGTGGACGCCAACGCCAACGTGACGCAGAAGAACATCGCCACCCTGGAAGCCGAATTGATGAAGGATCTCGTCATCCAGACCAATCGCGCCCTGGTCAGGCGCAAAATCGCGGCGTGTTATGACGAGGCGACGGCGCGCGAGTATGTGCGCCAGATCAAGGCCCATGAGATCTATGTGCACGACGAAACCAGTTTGAAGCCATATTGTGTTTCCGTCACCCTTTACCCGTTCCTCCTCGACGGGATGACCAAACTCGGCGGCGAAGGCGTCGCGCCTAAGCACCTGGCGTCTTTTTGCGGCTCGTTCGTCAATTTGGTGTTCGCGATCGCTTCGCAGTTCGCCGGCGCGGTCGCCACCGTGGAATTTCTGACCTATTTCGACTATTTCGCCCGTCGTGATTTCGGCGCCGGCTATCTTGGCGATCCGGGACACCGCCATTTTGTCGAAGACTGTTTCCAGCAGGTGATCTATTCGCTCAACCAGCCGGCCGCCGCGCGCGGCTACCAGAGCGTGTTCTGGAACCTCTCGCTGTTCGACGAACCCTATTTCCGGGCGATTTTCGAGCATTTCGTCTTTCCCGACGGCAAGCGCCCGGACTGGCCGTCGCTCGACAAACTGCAACGCCATTTTCTCCACTGGCTGAATCGCGAACGCAGCCGCGCCCTGCTCACTTTTCCGGTCGTCACCTGTGCGATGCTCACCGAAAATGGCAGATGCAAGGATCATCCTTTCGCCGATCTCCTCGCCGAAGAATTGGCGGCGGACAACAGCTTTTTCATTTACCAGAGCGACAACCCCGATTCGCTTTCTTCCTGCTGCCGCCTGCGCAACGCCATCGGCGAGCACACCTTTTCCTATACGCTCGGCGCCGGCGGTGTCGCCACCGGATCGATCAACGTGATCACTCTGAACCTCAATCGGCTGGTTCAGGACGGGCGCGATCTCGCCACCGAAGTACGCAAGATTCACCGCTATCAGCTCTCCCACCGCAAACTGATGGAAGAATATCTCGCCGCCGGCATGCTGCCGGTCTACGACGCCGGATTCATCACCCTCGACAAACAATTTCTCACCCTCGGCATCAACGGCATGGCCGAGGCGGCGGAAAGCCAGGGTATTCGCGTCGACAACAATCCGGCCTACAAAGCCTTCGTCAATCACATCCTGCAAACGATCTACGAGGAAAACCAGGCCGCGAACCGGCACCACGGCGTGAAATTCAACACCGAATTCGTGCCGGCGGAAAACCTCGGGGTGAAAAACGCGCGCTGGGACAGGCGCACCGGCTATCACGTCGAACGCGACTGCTACAACTCCTACCTCTATCTCGTGGAAGACACCAAAACCACCGCGCTCGACAAATTCATTCTCCATGGCCGCGAACTGACGCGCTATCTCGACGGCGGCTCCGCCCTGCATCTCAACCTCGAAGAAGCGCTCGACAAGGTGCAATACCGCAAATTGCTCGATGTCTCGGCGAAGACCGGCTGCAACTATTTCTGCGTCAACGTGCGCATCACCCTCTGCAACGTCTGCGGCCACATCGACAAGCGCACCCTTGGCGCCTGTCCGGTCTGTCATTCACGCGACATCGACTATGGCACCCGGGTGATCGGTTATCTCAAACGCATCTCGAACTTCAGCAGCGGGCGGCGCAAGGAAGCAGCGCTGCGCCATTACAACCGCGAGGCGGCGGAAGAAACCAGGCGAAGCGATGCGCCGCTGCCGCAATGGGAAAGAATCGACCACGGCGCGGATCACCGCGGGCGCGGTGACCGCGTGTAAAAAGAAAGAACGCAGCCGTCCGGGGAAGAAGATAGCGTCATGGCGAAAGCGAACCGTTACATCGCCGTGGCCGATCTGAAAACCATCCTTCATTCCAAGCGAGCCAACCTCTACTATCTCGAACATTGCCGCGTACTGGTCAGCGGCGGGCGGGTGGAATAAGTCACCGACCAGGGCAAGGATTCCCTTTACTGGAACATCCCGATCGCCAATACCACCTGCCTGCTCCTCGGCAGCGGCACATCCGTCACCCAGGCGGCGGTGCGTGAACTGGCAAAGGCCGGGGTGATGATCGGCTTCTGCGGCGGGAGCGGCAGCCCCCTGTTCGCCGCCACCGAAATCGAATGGTTAAGCGCCCAGAGCGAATACTGGCCCACGAAGTACCTCCAGCAATGGTGCGCCTTCTGGTTCGATGACGGTAAAAGATTGGAGGCGGCGAAACGGCTGCAACAGCAGCGCCTGGACACCCTCGCCGCCCTGTGGCCGCAGCACGACTGGCAGGTCGACGAGGACAAACTTGCCGACCTGATCAAAGACGCGATGATTCTGCCGCAGGCCTTTATCAGCACCCGGAACGGCGACAGCGAGCGCGATTTCCGCAGACACTGCATGGAGCGGCTGACCCACTGTGCCGCGCTCAATCGAATCATCGCCACCTTGCAGACGATCGCGCGGGAAACCGCCGCGCCATGAATATTCTGCTTATCAGCCAGTGCCGCAAAAAAGCGCTCGGCGCTACCCGGCGCATTCCCGATCAGTTCGCCGAACGCTGTGGCGAACGCACCTGGCAAACCCCGATCACCGCGGCGGGGCTCGAGACGTTCTACCGCCTGCTCCGCGCGCGCGCAAAAACACCGCCGTTGCCTGCCATTGGACACGCGGCAGAAACCACAGCGAACTGTTGTGGATCGTCGGCGATCGCCGGCTATTCAATCGCGACGGGCGGGTGCCGACCAAGCACACCCGGCGCGATATTTTGCGCGCAGGCGATGAGAACCCCTGGCGCCACGGCCACAGTATCCAGATCGTCGCCACCTTCGCCGCGCTGCTCCACGACCTCGGCAAGGCGACGCGCGGTTTTCAGGACAAACTGCGCAACGGGCGGCAAAGCGGCGATCCCTACCGCCACGAGTGGCTTTCCCTGCGCCTGTTCCAGCGCATGGTCGCGGGCTGCGAAACTGACGAAGCTTGGCTCGCGCGCCTCGGCGAATGGGAGAGCTATCGCGCCGCGCATCTCAGGTGGCATACGGAAATCGTCGTCGATACGAAACAAGCGGACGGCGGGACGTGCGATTTCTCGGCGCTGCCGCCGCTCGCGCGCTGGGTCGCCTGGCTGATCGTCAGCCATCACCGCCTGCCCTTGCTTAAGGGCATCGACTACAACGCTTGCCGCGAGCGCCGCGCGTTACGCGAGAACCCCGAACGCGCGCTGGACCCGGCAGATCCCACCGCCGCCCCGCGGTGGCGGAAAATGCTCGCGCGCTGGGCGCACAAGGCGTGCCATCATCCGCCCCTGATGGCGCTCGCGGCACAGGAGAAAACGATTACCGATCCTCTGCTTCTCCATCTCTCGCGTCTGTGCCTGATGAGCGGCGATCACAATTATTCCGCGCGACGTCGCGCTGCCGCTACGGAAAGCGACCCCTGGCCCGAAGGTCTGGTCGCGAACACCCTGGCCAATGGCGTCTATAACCAGACTCTCAAGGAACATCTCTGCGGGGTGGCGCGGACAAGCGCGTGTTTTGCCCGGATATTGTTCACACTACCGACGGAACTGCCCGGCCTGGGGCGGCACCGCAAATTCCGCGCCCGCACCCCGGATCCGTGTTTCCAGTGGCAGAACCGCGCCTATGATCTTGCCGCGGGGATCCGCGAACAAACGGAAAAACAGGGGTTTTTCGGCGTCACGCTCGCGAGCACCGGCACCGGCAAAACCCTGGGCAACGCGAAAATTCTCTACGCGCTCGCCGATCCCGAACGCGGCGCGCGCTTTACCATCGTCCTCGGCCTGCGTACCCTGACCCTGTAAACCGGCGCCGCGCTGCGTGACAAGCTGGGCCTGCAAGCAGACGATCTCGTCACCCTGATTGGCAGCTAGGCGATTGCCGATCTCTTCGATGCCAGGACGACGGAAACAGCCGCGGCTTCACGGCGAAGCGGTGACGCCGAAGCGGCGCAGATCTGCGGCAGCGACTCGGCACAGGCGGCTTAGAAACATTGTGATACGATTACTGCTTGCCGGTCGGCGTTCACCGCCGCACAGGCGGCTTAGAAAGGCTTGATCGCCCTGTTTTTACCATGGTTGTCGAGTTTAAGCATACGGAATCAGAGGCCTTGGAGCTTGTGGACGATTATGAACACATCGTTCCGATGCATGCCCCCGTTGTTGTAGCAAGGAACTGAAGTGTGCCGGGTATAAATGGAGAACGGAAGCGAACAAGCAGTTGGGCAAGCATTATGGAGATGACCGGTTGCGTGTGAATTTCCCCGTTTTGTAGTAAATACAGTGACTCCGACTTGTTGTAGGACAACGGAGAAATGATGGGGGAGTTAGAGGACGCTTTGGACACAATACTTCAATAAGTACCATAAAAAACTTGGGCAATACCACAGGGACGATATGGGGGATACATTGTTTTTTGATTCTTGGAGAACTTATGATGGTAACAGGTATTGGGAAGAAAACAGGAGAAAATATTATGAATAAAGAAAAATGTCTAGCACTTAAGTCTACTATTTACGCAGGCATCTTGGGTGGTATCGTGTCTGGTTTTGTTAAAACAGGCGTGGCTAGGCTGCTACCGCCAAGGATTCCTGGGAGGATCGCACCGCCAATTCAAATACTTAACGATATAGGTATTCACGCGCAGTCCTGGGTATATCACTATTCAGGGCACACAATAAATTTTGCGGGTAGCGGTGTGCATTACTTGTTTTCCGTTTTCTTTGCCCTTCTATATTGCGCTCTTGCCGAATATTATCCTAGGATTATGCTGTGGCGAGGCATGGCCTATGGGCTTGTAATAACCGTCATTTTCCACGTTATCGTTTTACCCTTTTTTGGCTGGTCGCCTGCTATATGGGAATGTCCTTTGTCGGAGACCGTCGCGGAAGTTGCGGGACATCTTGTATGGGCTTACGTGATCGACGTATTCCGGCGGTATTTTCGTTGTGAAATTATGAAAGTAACAGATATTGGGAAGAACACAGGAGTAAATAATGGTCGAAAAAACAAATAACAGCACTTGATTCAATCGTTATACATACACAGTCGTAATGGATAGCGGCAAGATTGTAGTACCCACCCCGCATACCTTGAAAAAAGAATCGCGCTTTTGGTTCATCGCGCCTGTTGGCAAAAGAGGCCACGGCACACAAGACTGGCATGCCAGGGGGCGTACGAACGCGATCGGCGCATTGATCGGCAAAGCCCTGCTTACGGTTGGATTGTTCAATACAAATGTGAATGACGATATTTTTACAGCATGGCTAACGCAAGAGTTGATCCCCAAAATGCCCAAAAAGGCTGTGCTGGTCATGTGAATTTTCGCTGAGCCAATTGGAAACAGTGCAACCGCAGGTACAAGAGTTCTTTTTGAACTCGATGGGTAATATTATTACGTCATGGACGAAGTTCACCGTCGCACAACTGGACAAAAAATCACTCCCCAAGTATGATCTGCTCTTGCGACGGAGGGATGGCAGAGCGGTTGAATGCACCGGTCTTGAAAACCGGCATGGGTTTATAACCCATCCAGGGTTCGAATCCCTGTCCCTCCGCCAACACCCGAAACGAACGCATCCGCCACGATGCGTTTTTTTACGCCTGAATACGGAAAAACCGCCTGATTGAAGGGCTTTTCGGGTATATTGACATACAGGACGGAGCAGAAGAAAACAGCGGCAACCAGATTTTTTGTGGTATCTTATGTGGTATGGTTTCTTCCATACCACAAAAAAGTCACTGCGTACCACATAAATGCCCAAAACCGTCATCCCGCTTACCGCCACCCAGGTGAAAAACGCCAGACCGGCAAACAAGGTCTATAAACGCGCCGACGGCGGCGGATTGTATCTGCGCGTGCTGCCTTCGGGAAAGAAGACCTGGGAATTGCGCGCCACGCTAAACGGCGTGCGTAAGACACTGTACCGCGACGTCGAGGGATGACGCTCGCCCGAGAGCGCCTTCGCCCGGGTGTTTGCCGCGTGGCACGAGCGCTGGCGCGAGGAAGTCTCCGGGAAATACGCCAAACAGGTACAAGCGGCGGTCGAGAAGAACGTTTTGCCGGTGATCGGGCATATTCCGGTCGCGCAATTACGTCCTGTCGATATTGTCGAGTCGTTGAAGTCCATGGAATCGCGCGGTGTGCTCGAATATCTCAAGCGCACGAAAAGCGGCGTCAAGCTCGCGCTGGATTTTGCGATGAGCCGTGGCCTGATCGACTTCAACCCCGCTGCGGCGGTTACGGCGCAAGCGTTCCGCAAGCACAGCGGCCGCCCCATGCGGGCGCTCGCGCCGGAACAATTACCGGTGCTGATCGGCGCTATCGAGCGCGCCAAGGTCGCCGGCAGGATCACGGTGGCGACGTACTGCGTGCTTTACTGGCAGCTGATCACCATGTGCCGCCCCGGGGAAGCGGCGGCTGCCGAATGGGTGGAGATCGAAAAGGATTTGTGGACGATACCGGCGTCGAGAATGAAAGGCGGGACGCCCGCATGCGGTGCCTCTGCCGCCGCCTTTGATGGATATGCTGGATTTCCTGCGCAGTATCAACCGGCATGGCATCTATCTATTTGAAGGCGTTAAGGGGCCTCTCGGCAGGGAAACGGTGCGGATGGCGTTGAAGCGCATGGACATTGACAGCACTGCCCATGGGCTGCGCAGCCTGGCGCGCACGTCTCTCTCGCAGTCGGGGAAATTCTGTCGCGAGGCGCTGGAAAGCTGTCTGGCGCACGCCGTGGGCAGCCGGGTGGAGCGTGCCTACAACCGTTATGATTATCTCGAAGAGAGACGGGAAATCCTCGCCTATTAGGCGAAGGTAATCGAAACGGAGAAAACGAAGGCGCGGGTGTTTTGATCCGTGCCCCATCAATTACCCGTCAATTAAAAGTTTACATAAAAATCTATTTATATATTAGGGCCTGTTGACACTGATCATATCGATGATAAGGGTAAATTTGATGAATGCTTTGAACATGATATCAAGTTTCTCAAAGCGAGAAAATATCCGTCTAAAGCCTTCAATACGCGAAAAAGACGCTCGATTTCATTACGTCGTTTGTAAATCTCTTTGTCATACTGCCAAGACTTCACGCGATTTGATTTGGGAGGAACGACAGGCTTAAAACCAAAGTCAAGCGCAAGTCGGCGCGTCTCGTCTCCCTCATAAGCACAAGCCATCACCAAGGGCAGGTTTTGTGGCCAATCGACCCAATCAGACAATAACTTTCGTCCTTCAACACCATCATGCGCATTGCCTGGGGAAAAGCTCAATCTCAGAGCGCATCTGTCATTGGCGGATAGCAGATGAATTTTTGTGGTTAAGCCACCTCTTGACTTGCCAATCGACTGTGGGCCGTTTTTTTTAATGCCCCCATGGCATCGGGGTGCACTTTGATCGATGTGCTATCCAAACCAAGACAATCGATGCGGATACGGATGATGTGATGTCTCTGAAGGGCTTCGAACAGACGATCTAAAACACCGTTTTCCGCCCAACGGCGAATACGCACGTAAATCGTGTTCCAATTGCCGAATTCTCTGGGTAAAGCCCGCCATTTACAGCCATTCTCAGCGACATACAAAACGGCGTTGATCAGGGTCGGATTCGCTATCGATACCTTACCGCGCTGAACGGGAAGGTAAGGATGGAGTCATTGATATTGTTCTTGTGTAATGCTTTTCATCTAAAGAGAATAACATCATTTGATTAAAAGAAATAATGTCAACACGCCCTAATTCCTTGCTCCATCATTCTTAGTGAAATTCGGCATGTGTTCGCAGGTGATCGACGATGCCCTCTTGCGCGATGTCTATTGCGTCGACGGTCATGTCGAACCCGATTCCCTTGGATATTTGTCCTGCGCGAGGCTTCAAGGGACGTGAACAGGCGGAATCGTGCCGCTTACCGTGGATAAGCACCCACACCAACGCGACGGTACGAAAGAGGAATCGACGGGAAAACGGGCGCCGAGGCGCGTCTCGAGGAGCCGATCGCCGAAACGGAGCCGCGCTGTGCGAAGCGCGCGAGGCGGAGAAACATCAGGCGCGATCCACCTGTCCGTTTGCAAAGGCATACAGAGCCGGCGGAAATTGTTATGATTGCGATGACGCGGACAATGGCGTTATCGCGCTGTTTTTCTTGAGCGCGATTTCGCTTGTCCACCAAGCGGCAACCTGGATAATGCACGATGTCAAACGATCTGTTTTTACGCGTTTTGCGCGGTGAACCAGTGGCGCGGACGCCTGTCTGGATCATGCGCCAGGCGGGGCGTTATTTGCCGGAATATCGGCAAACGCGCGCCCGCGCTGGCGGTTTTCTCGATCTCTGTCGCACGCCGGAACTGGCTTGCGAAGTCACTTTGCAACCGCTACGCCGGTTCGCGCTTGATGCGGCGATCCTGTTCTCCGATATTTTAACCGTTCCCGAGGCGATGGGTTTGGGCTTGTCCTTCGTGGCGGGCGAGGGGCCGCGGTTCGCGAAAACCGTGCGCAGCCGGGCGGAGGCCGAGGCGCTCGCACCGCCGCCTGCTGGGTCGCTCGACTATGTGAGCGCCGCCCTGCGGATGATCCGTCGCGAACTGAATGGAAAAGTGCCGTTGATCGGCTTTTGCGGCAGCCCGTGGACGATCGCGACCTACGTGGTCGAGGGAAAGAGCAGTCGCGATCAGGCGCGGGTCAGGGCGCTGACCTATCGCGAGGCGCAGACCATGCATCTATTGCTTGACAAACTGACCGCGGCGCTGACCGATTACCTGAACGCGCAGATTGCCGCCGGCGCTCAGGCGGTGATGATTTTCGACAGTTGGGGCGGCGTGTTGCCACACTGGGCGTATGCGCCGTTTTCACTGGACTACATGAGGAAACTGCTCGCCGGACTCGAATGCGACGCCGCAGGCAATCGCGTGCCGACGATCGTTTTCACCAAGGGCGGGGGGCAGTGGCTTACCGCGATGAAGGACTGCGGGGCAGACGCGCTGGGTCTCGATTGGACGACGTCCCTCGCCGTCGCGCGCCGGACGGTTGGGGAAGGAGTCACCCTCCAGGGCAATCTTGATCCGGCGATGCTTTTCGGCGAACCGCGACAAATTCACGCTGCGGTGCGGCGGGTACTCGGCGATTACGGCAAAGGTCACCGCCACATTTTCAATCTGGGCCATGGAATCACCCCGGACGTGCCGCCTGAACACGCGCGCGCGATGATTGATGCCGTGCATGAATTGAGTCCGGCTTATCACCGCGACTGAGCGCTCAGAGCGCGGGCAGCAGATAATCCGGGGTGATCCCACTTTCCGCGATGGCCGCGCGGTAATCGAGACCTTTGAAAAAGCCGTGGCCGGTGACGAGCGCCGTCTCGATGCCGAACGTGTTGCCGCCGAGAATGTCGGTGTGCAGGGTATCGCCGAGCATCAGGATGCGCGACCGGACGATCGGCACCCCGTCGGCGGCGAGGCGACGGGCGGCGATGGTGAAAATCGACGGGAACGGCTTGCCGAAAACGACCACGTGCGCGAACAGTGCTTCTTCGAGCAGCAGCACGTAGCTGCCAGCCTCGACCGAGGTATGATCACCCATCGGCGCGATCAAATCGGGGTTGCCGAGGAGCAACGGTCGCGGCTTGGCACCCAGTCCTTCGGTCAAGGCGTATTGCCGTGCTTCGTTCCAGCGCAGCGGAGATAAAAAGAGAAAGCCGTCGGCATCGGCAAAGGCTGGCGCGTCCTGATCCACCCAATTGACGCCGTGTGCCACGAGATCTTCCTGATATTGTTGCGCCCCGATCACGCCCCAGCGCATTTCCCGTGGATAATTTTGCACCCCCTCCAGTACCGCGTCGCGGCTGGTAACGATGTCTCGCGCGGCGAAATGGTAGCCGAAGCGGGCGAATTTGGCGCTCTGGAAGGATTTGCAGAAACTCGCCGCATTGGAGACGATAACACACCGCTTGCCGCGTCGTTGCAGCTCGGCCACCACTTTGGGCGCGCCGGGAACGGCCGCCTGGCCGACGTTGAGCACGCCGAAGGCGTCGAAGAAAAAGATGTCGAATTCATCGGCGATGGCGAGCAGGCAATCGATCTCCCGCGCTTTCCGTGCGGCAACCGTTCCTCGCGGCAGACGGCGGCGAATCGATTGATACTGCGCGAAGGCGATTCTGGCGGGCATATCGGGTTCCAGGGCGAACAAAGCTTCAGTTTAGCAATAGCGGCAAGAACGGGTCGAGGAGAAGTTCCCCTCACCGTCGGGTATTTTTCCCTTTTTCCGGCGTGAAAGGGCGGTCATCGCATCGATTGTGGCCCTCGATAGAATGGCGAAGACATGCCGCCTGACATGCGCTCGCCGCTCACGGCTGCATCAAGCGCGGAGAGCGGCTGCCTGCGCCGATGAGGGGTGTCGATGATGCCCTTTCTCCAAGGACGACGCGTTTTCCGCTCTTCCTTTGGCAAGATCGGCAAGGCTGCGGCGTACCAAGGCAAAAGACTTTCTCATTTCCCTGACCGCCGAAACGCGGCGCGAACGATCAGTCGTCGAACACTTTTTTCACTGAATCCGCGAAGTAGGCGATCATCTCGTCGTCACGCAGGCCGGCCAGGTTGATCCGGCCGCTACCGACGATATAGATCGCGTACGTCTCACGCAAACGCTCCACCCGTTCCCTGCCGAGCGGCAGCAAGGTGAACATCCCGTGATGACGGGTGACAAACGACCAGTCGCGGCTGCTATCGTCGGCCAAAGCGTCTTGCAGTTTGCGCCGCCGTGAGCGGATAAATGTTGCCATTTCATTGAGTTCGCTTTGCCACTGCGCTTTACGCGCGGCGTCTTCGAGAATCAGCGCGACGACCGCGGTCGGATGATCGGGCGACATGGAAATCAGCTTGCGTGTCGCTGCGCTCAGGTGACTTTGCAGCGCTTTCGCCTCGGCGCCATCGCGTCCGAGAGCGATCACCGCGCCGGCGCGATCACGATACAGGCCGAAGTTTTTCGAGCAGGAGACAGCGATCAGCGCTTGCGCCACTTGAGAAACGATCAGGCGGACGCCATAAGCGTCTTCGTCGATCCCTTCGCCAAGGCCGAGATAAGCGAAATCGATGATCGGCGTGAATCCTCTGGCGTTGGCAAGCTCGGCGATGTGCCGCCAGTCTTTGCGGGTGAAATCCGCGCCGCTCGGGTTGTGGCAGCAGCCGTGCAAAAGCACGCTGTCTTTCTCGCCGAGCCGTTCGAGACAGGCGAACACTTTCTCGCGCGCCACCTCGCAAGTCGCCGCATCGAGATAATCGTAGCGTTCGATATGGCGCACCGCGGCGCCGAAAACGGGCAGATGGTTGCCCCAGGTCGGATCGGGAATCCACAACGTGCCGTCCGGGCGCAACGCTTCGATGACCTCGCCGATCACCCGCAACGCGCCTGTACCGCCGGTGGATTGATTGACCCGTATTCGTTCGCGATCCCAGGCATCGGCCAGCACGAGTTTGGCGATCGCTTCGTTGAATTCGGGGTTGCCGGAAAGCGGCTGATATTTTTTCGTCGTCTGTTGTTCCCAAAGCGTTTTTTCTGCCGCTTTGACCGCACGCATGACCGGCGTGTTACCGGAGGCATCTTGAAAAATGCCGACGCCGACGTCGATTTTCCGCGCCCGCCGATCTTCGCGGCACAGTTGGGAAAGGCGCAGGATGGGATCATCCGGCAGTGCTTCAATGGTATTGAACATGGTTCGCTCCCTATGACATTTGTCCGTTCCCCGCTTGCTCTCGCCGACCCGCGAAGGGATCGCGAAAAACGATTCGCGTTACCGCGCGCGTAGCGCACGCGAATCGTCAGGCGTCGTCTCTTATCATACACAATAATTTTCTTGCGAGACGCGAATTTGTGACATCGATACGACAAACATTTTCGCTGGCGCCGCTTTGTGTTTCCTAGTCATATGGAACTGAAAATCGCTTCATAAATTGATTGAGGAGACATAGACTCTGGGACGTTTGACTATCCCGGAGGGTGTTTTATGCCAGGCAGAAAGGGGCGGCCATCACCGCCATTGGTTTTGAGTTCTGAGGAGCGTGACTACCTTGAGCGTCAGGTTCGGCGACACCGGGCTCCCCGTTCTTTTTCCGATCGATGCCGGATGGTCCTGCGTTGCGCCGACGGGCTTTCGAGCAAGGAGGTTGGAGCCGAGCTCGGATTTCACGAGCACACGGTGGGCAAGTGGCGGCGGCGGTTCGTCAAGGATCGTGTGGACGGCCTTCTCGATGAGGCACGCCCCGGCCGCCCGCGCACAGTTGAAGACGATCAGGTCGCGGCGGTCATTGAACGGACATTGCACAGCAAGCCCCGTGACGCCACCCATTGGTCCATCCGTTCGATGGCGAAGGAAACAGGCCTGTCACACACGACGATCCGCCGCATTTGGAATGCCTTTGGCCTCCAACCCCATCGCAGCGATACCTTCAAACTGTCCAGTGACCCTTTGTTCGTCGAGAAGGTTCGCGATATCGTCGGCCTCTATCTCTCGCCGCCCAACCGGGCCTTGGTGTTGTCCGTTGACGAGAAGAGCCAGATCCAGGCATTGGACCGCTCCCAACCCATTCTGCCAATGGCCCCCGGCATCCCCGAACGGCAGACCCACGATTATGTGCGTCATGGCACGACATCGCTGTTCGCGGCTCTCGACGTGGCCAGCGGCTTTGTGATCGGGAAATGCTACAAGCGCCACAGGGCCAAAGAGTTTCTGTCCTTTCTGAAGGAAATCGACGCCAATATGCCCGATGATCTGGATATCCATATCATCATGGACAATTACGCCACCCACAAAACCAAGGAGGTCAAAGCGTGGCTCGCCCGCCGACCGCGCTACCACGTCCACTTCACCCCCACATCGGCATCATGGATCAATCAGGTCGAGCGTTGGTTTGCCGAACTCACCCGCAAACAGGTACAGCGGGGAGCGCATACCTCTGTCAAATCCCTGGAAGCCGATATCACCAAATTCATTCAGTGCCACAACGAGAACCCAAAGCCTTTCAAATGGACGAAATCTGCTGATGAAATCCTGGCCTCCGTCAGGCGCTTTTGCCAACGTGCTGATCAAACATTATGCGGCGAACTTTAGATTCAGGTAGCTAGGGCGTGTTGACATTATTTCTTTTAATCAAATGATGTTATTCTCTTTAGATGAAAAGCATTACACAAGAACAATATCAATGACTCCATCCTTACCTTCCCGTTCAGCGCGGTAAGGTATCGATAGCGAATCCGACCCTGATCAACGCCGTTTTGTATGTCGCTGAGAATGGCTGTAAATGGCGGGCTTTACCCAGAGAATTCGGCAATTGGAACACGATTTACGTGTGTATTCGCCGTTGGGCGGAAAACGGTGTTTTAGACCGTCTGTTCGAAGCCCTTCAGAGACATCACATCATCCGTATCCGCATCGATTGTCTTGGTTTGGATAGCACATCGATCAAAGTGCACCCCGATGCCATGGGGGCATTAAAAAAAACGGCCCACAGTCGATTGGCAAGTCAAGAGGTGGCTTAACCACAAAAATTCATCTGCTATCCGCCAATGACAGATGCGCTCTGAGATTGAGCTTTTCCCCAGGCAATGCGCATGATGGTGTTGAAGGACGAAAGTTATTGTCTGATTGGGTCGATTGGCCACAAAACCTGCCCTTGGTGATGGCTTGTGCTTATGAGGGAGACGAGACGCGCCGACTTGCGCTTGACTTTGGTTTTAAGCCTGTCGTTCCTCCCAAATCAAATCGCGTGAAGTCTTGGCAGTATGACAAAGAGATTTACAAACGACGTAATGAAATCGAGCGTCTTTTTCGCGGATTGAAGGCTTTAGACGGATATTTTCTCGCTTTGAGAAACTTGATATCATGTTCAAAGCATTCATCAAATTTACCCAGGCCCTAGTAAGATTGAAAAATATTCACGAATTTTTCGTATGTTCGGCATGATTTTTTTCTTCCATCGCTGTGTGGCGAGAACAGCTGTTTTCCTGCTGTTCGCTTCACTCGTCGCGCAGGCGCAACAAGACGACGCGCGGGAACCCTCTTTCGACGACATGCCCCCTGTTTTGGAAGACAATCTGCCTCCGAACGAGACGTTTGCGGGCACCATCGACGAAGAACGGCGCGAGGATCGACCGTTTTTGCCCAACCCGGCGGCGCGACCGATCATTGATCTCGCGATGCTGCCGTTTAACAGCAAACACATCGAGCTGATCGAAACGATGCGCTCCCTCCCTCATGCGGTGACGATCAACGGACACGCCGTGCCGCTCAAGCATCCGGCGCGCGTTGCCGCTTTCTACGAAAACGAACATTACCCGACACTGTGGACACAGGAAGACGCGGTGACGCCGTTGGTCGTGCAATTACAGCGGGCGATCGCCGCAAGCGTCGATGACGCGCTCAATCCAGCCTCCTATCATCAACGCATCATCGCTGCCCTCAGGCAGGGCAGCGAGTATCGAGACATCGCCGCGCTGGAAATCCTGATGAGCGATGCCTATCTGTCACTCGCCGGTGATCTCGCCAACGGCCTGGTCGATCCGCGTTTGATAAACCCGACCTGGAATGCGGAGAAGGTCGGCGACGATATCCTCGGCGATCTCCTCGCGGAAGGGGTGATGCGCGGTGATATTATCACTCCGCTCAGGCGACTGAACGCGAACGACTCCCGTTATCAGAGCCTGAAAAACCTCTATGTTCTCTTGCGAAGTGACGTGAATTCGCAAGCCGCGGTCAACAGCGACGATCTGATCATCAATATGGAACGCCTGCGCTGGATGCCGCAGGAGCGGGGAGAGACACACATCATCGCCAACATCCCGGCCTACCGGGTCAGTATGATCCGCAACGACAAGATAATCTATACAAGCCGCGCGATTGTTGGCCGTCGTGATCGCAAGACCCCTCGTTTCACCGATCGTCTGCGTTACATCGTCATGAGTCCGACCTGGACGGTGCCACCGATGATCATGAAAAAAGACAAGTTACCGCGCCTGCGTCGTGATCCCACGATTTACGACGACAGTTTCGAAGTCCTTTTGCCGGATGGTCGGGTTGTGCCGCCGAGCGCCGTGGACTGGCACGGAAACGCCATTGTCCATTACACCCTGCGGCGTAAACCGGGTCCGCGCAACGAGCTTGGCCGGGTGAAATTCCTCTTTCCTAACCCATACGCCATTTATCTCCACGATACGCCGAACCGCAGCTTGTTCAAGCGTGCATACCGCGCCAAAAGCTCCGGTTGCATCCGCCTGCAAAAGCCGCTGCAATTGGCCGATATCCTCCTTGCCGACAGCGAATGGACGCCGGAGAAAATTCGCGCGGCCACGCGCAAACCCACTTCAAAATGGGTGAAACTGGCGCGCGAAACCCCGATTTATCTGGTGTATTGGACCGCCTGGGCCGATTTCGGCGGCGAGGTTCACTACGCTTCCGATGTATACGGGCTTGACGGCAAGCTCATCGATGCTTATAAAAAAGCGCTGACAAGATAAGAAACACTTATGACAACATATATGAACAAACACAGTTACTCCTACGAAGAACTCATCGAATGCGCCGAAGGCAATCTGTTCGGCGCTGGCAACGCGCAGCTTCCCCTGCCGGGGATGCTGATGATCGACCGTATCGTGCACATCGGCCAGGACGGCGGAAAATACGGCAAAGGGGAAGTCATCGCCGAAATGGACATCCGCCAGGATCTGTGGTTTTTCCAATGTCATTTCGCCGGCGATCCGGTCATGCCCGGCTGCCTCGGCCTGGACGCCATGTGGCAATTGGTCGGCTTCTTTCTCGGCTGGTCCGGCGGCAAGGGGCGGGGGCGGGCGCTCGGCTGCGCCGGCGTCAAATTTGCCGGTCAGGTACTGCCAAGGCACGAGAAAATCACCTACCATATCCATATGCACCGCATCATCATGCGCAAATTGACCCTCGGCATCGCCGATGCTACGCTGTCTGTCGACGGCGAAAAAATCTACGAAGGGAAGGGGGTTCGTGTCGGGTTGTTCGTCGGCGAACACGCCCCCGAGCATCGAGGGCAAGAAGAGGAAGACAGATTGTCGCGAGTAACCGAGGAGAACGAATCATGAAGCGCGTCGTTATCACCGGAATGGGCATCGTATCGAGTTTGGGCAATAATGTCCGGGAAGTGCTGGACGCCCTGCTTCAGCGCAAATCCGGTATTCGTTTTTCACAGATATACAAAGACATGGGCCTGCGCTCGCAGGTCTACGGCAACATCCGCAATCTTGATCTGAAAGCGCTGATCGAACGTAAAACCCTGCGCTTTATGGGCGATGCCGCCGCCTACTGCTATATCGCCATGGAGCAGGCCATTGAACAGGCCGAACTCGGCCGCAAACAAGTCTCCCATCCACGCACCGGGCTTGTTCTCGGCAGTGGTGGCGCGGCTTCTTCCGTACAGGTGGAAGCCGCCGATCTTCTGCGCAGCAAAGGCGTGCGCCGTATCGGGCCGTATGCCGTCACCAAAGCAATGTCCTCGACCACCTCCGCCTGTCTGGCGACGCCATTCGAGATCAAAGGGGTCAATTATTCGATGAGTTCGGCTTGTTCGACCAGTGCCCATTGTATCGGCCATGCCACTCAACTGATTCAAACGGGCAAGCAAGATATTGTTTTCGCCGGCGGCGGCGAAGAAGAACACTGGTCGATGTCCTCGCTGTTCGACGCAATGGGCGCGCTGTCCACCGCCTACAACGACGATCCCGAACACGCCTCGCGTCCCTACGACACAAACCGTGACGGCTTTGTGATCTCCGGCGGTGGCGGTGTCGTCGTTCTCGAAGAATACGAGCACGCCAGGGCCCGCGGCGCCGAAATGCTCGCCGAAGTGACCGGCTACGGCGCCACATCGGACGGCTACGACATGGTATCACCTTCCGGCGAAGGTGCCGTACGCTGCATGCAGATGGCGCTTGCCACCCATCACGGCGGGGTCGACTACATCAACGCCCACGGCACCTCGACGGTCGCCGGAGACATCAAGGAACTGGAAGCCATCCGTAAAACGTTCAAAGACCGCGACATCCCCTTGGTCAGTTCGACGAAATCCCTGTCCGGGCATGCGTTGGGCGCCGCCGGAAGCAACGAACTGATCTACTCGCTTTTGATGCTCCTCCATGATTTCGTCGCCGCCTCGGCAAACATCTTCACCCTCGACCCGGCCGCCAGCGCCCTCCCCATCGTGCGCGAAAATCTCGATAAACGCCTCCATTCGATCATGAGCAACAGTTTCGGATTCGGCGGCACCAACGCCTCGCTCATTCTAAGCCGTGTCTAAAGGCCGATATCTCCTTTTCTGGGCGCTACTCGTTCTCGGATTGGATCTTCCCGGCGTGACCCAAGAAGCCCCCCTTCTTTTGTCCGTCTCCGACGACAAGGATCTCCCTGTCGAACCGAAAATCGACAAAAAGAACCGTGAATACATCATCTTACACCACGGAAACTACGATCCGCAGGCACGGGAAAAAGCGCTCGATAAAAAGGCGCTCGCCGAACAATTGCAGCATCTCCGGCCACAGAACGAGATCGACATTCCCCCAGCGAACACCGTGCTCTCTACGAGCAACATTTACCGCTGCAAGCAGGGGAATTCCGAAATCTACGCCGACGATAAAAACCGTTATAAGTTCCGCGACTGCCGCCTGATTCGCCGTGCGAGTCCTACCAAGAGCGCGGCAAAACCGGCGAAAAGCGAGGTGGAGCAATTGCCGGAGGACGCCCCGGGCACTTTGCAAAAGCGCGCCCGATTGGAGGGGGAACCCCCCAGTTGCAGCGGCGCGATTCTCTACCAAGGCAGCACTTACATCTTCAACGACAGCGAGCCGTGTCCGATTCCGCAAGCCGTCTTCCGCGCGCGCAGGCCGATCGAGGCCGAGCCGAGCTACTATACACAATGAGTTTGACGGCCGGCAAAATCGCGCGTATCTTTTTCCATTTGACGGATACCCCTCATGCAAGCGCGTAAATCCGCGACACTTACCCCACCGGGCGGAGACAAAAAAGTTCTCCTCCACTCGTGTTGCGCCCCTTGTTCGGGAGAGATCATGGAGGCGATGCGCGCCTCCGGCATTGATTACACCCTCTTTTTCTACAATCCGAATATTCATCCGCGCAAGGAATATCTCCTGCGTAAAGAAGAAAACATCGCTTTCGCCGAAAAATGCCATATCCCCTTCGTCGATGGCGATTACGATACCGAGAACTGGTTCGCCCGCGCCAAAGGACTGGAATGGGAACCGGAGCGCGGCGCGCGCTGTACCATGTGTTTCGACATACGCTTCGAGCGTACCGCGCACTATGCACATGAACACGGATTCGCGGTCATCACCAGCTCGCTCGGCATTTCGCGCTGGAAAAACCTGGCCCAGATCAATGCCTGCGGCGAACGGGCCGCGGCGAAGTATCCCGATATGCGGTATTGGACGTTCAACTGGCGTAAAGGTGGCGGCTCCCAGCGCATGATCGAAATCAGCAAACGGGAACGCTTTTACATGCAGGAATACTGTGGCTGTGTCTATTCCCTGCGTGACAGCAACGCCCATCGCATCGAAAGGGGACGCGAGCGAATCAAGATCGGGGTGAAATACTATGGAAGCGACGGCGAGAATTGACCGCGATTGTCGCCACGGCGTGATTTGCAAAGAAAAATTAAAAAATGTGTTCGATTACTGATCTATTTTCAACCAAGATTTTAGCCTTTTCCACCTGTATCCTGCTGCACACGTTTGTGGTCGCTGCAGAAGCTGCTGGATTTCGTGAGATGTCGGTTGACGACTTGAACCTCGGTGTTTGGTATCCAAGCGACACATCACCCTCTCGCCAGCGCCTAGTTGTTTGATCCCATCATATAATGGAATGATTTATACGGATCCCTCAGCACGGAGGAACCTATGGGACAAGTTTTACACCCAGGCGCCAAGACCACGCACGCAGTCAGAGCGGAAATACAGCGATCGCAAGCTTCGATCGCGGCGTTAAGCAAGCGTTACGGCATCAATCCAAAGACCGTTTGCAAATGGAAGAAGCGTCAGAGCGTTGAAGATGCCCCTCCCCTATGGGGCCCAAGAACCCCCGTTCAACGGTGCTCAGTCTCGAAGAAGAAGCCGCATGCGTTGCCTTTCGAAAGCACACGCTATTGCCTTTGGATGATTGTCTTTACGCCTTGCAACCGTCAATCCCGCATCTGAGACGTTCTTCGTTACATCGCTGCTTTCAGCGCCATGGCATCTCACGGTTGCCTGACATGGATGGCGATAAGCCCAAGCGAGAGAAGTTCAAGCAATACCCGATTGGATACTTTCACATCGACAGTGCACACCTCAGAACACAAGAAGGCAAACTCTATCTTTTTGTGGCCATTGATCGAACCAGTCAATTCGCGGTGACAAAGCTGGTCGAGCAAGCCAATCGCAAGACGGCTCAGGAATTCCTTGAACACCTACTCGAAGTGGTGCCCTACAAGATTCACACAATTCTGACCGATCACGGGATCGAGTTTGCCGAACCGCCGCGCAATCGCATCACGCGCCGCAAGATAGGTTTCGATCTGATCTGTGCGGCGAATGACATTGAACATCGCCTGACCAAGGCGAATCATCCCTGGACGAACGGCCAGGTCGAACGGATGAACCGCACGATCAAGGAAGCGACGGTCAAGCGCTATCACGATGATAATCACCAGCAACTGCGCAGTCACCTGCAGGCATTTGTCAGGGCGTACAATTTTGCAAAACGGTTAAAAACATTGCGCGGTCTGACCCCATACGAATACGTTTGTAAGATCTGGACAAAAGAACCGCAAAGATTCAAAACCAATTCCTTCCATCACAATATGGGACCTAACATCTAGTCATATGGAACTGAAAATCGCTTCATAAATTGATTGAGGAGACATAGACTCTGGGACGTTTGACTATCCCGGAGGGTGTTTTATGCCAGGCAGAAAGGGGCGGCCATCACCGCCATTGGTTTTGAGTTCTGAGGAGCGTGACTACCTTGAGCGTCAGGTTCGGCGACACCGGGCTCCCCGTTCTTTTTCCGATCGATGCCGGATGGTCCTGCGTTGCGCCGACGGGCTTTCGAGCAAGGAGGTTGGAGCCGAGCTCGGATTTCACGAGCACACGGTGGGCAAGTGGCGGCGGCGGTTCGTCAAGGATCGTGTGGACGGCCTTCTCGATGAGGCACGCCCCGGCCGCCCGCGCACAGTTGAAGACGATCAGGTCGCGGCGGTCATTGAACGGACATTGCACAGCAAGCCCCGTGACGCCAACCATTGGTCCATCCGTTCGATGGCGAAGGAAACAGGCCTGTCACACACGACGATCCGCCGCATTTGGAATGCCTTTGGCCTCCAACCCCATCGCAGCGATACCTTCAAACTGTCCAGTGACCCTTTGTTCGTCGAGAAGGTTCGCGATATCGTCGGCCTCTATCTCTCGCCGCCCAACCGGGCCTTGGTGTTGTCCGTTGACGAGAAGAGCCAGATCCAGGCATTGGACCGCTCCCAACCCATTCTGCCAATGGCCCCCGGCATCCCCGAACGGCAGACCCACGATTATGTGCGTCATGGCACGACATCGCTGTTCGCGGCTCTCGACGTGGCCAGCGGCTTTGTGATCGGGAAATGCTACAAGCGCCACAGGGCCAAAGAGTTTCTGTCCTTTCTGAAGGAAATCGACGCCAATATGCCCGATGATCTGGATATCCATATCATCATGGACAATTACGCCACCCACAAAACCAAGGAGGTCAAAGCGTGGCTCGCCCGCCGACCGCGCTACCACGTCCACTTCACCCCCACATCGGCATCATGGATCAATCAGGTCGAGCGTTGGTTTGCCGAACTCACCCGCAAACAGGTACAGCGGGGAGCGCATACCTCTGTCAAATCCCTGGAAGCCGATATCACCAAATTCATTCAGTGCCACAACGAGAACCCAAAGCCTTTCAAATGGACGAAATCTGCTGATGAAATCCTGGCCTCCGTCAGGCGCTTTTGCCAACGTGCTGATCAAACATTATGCGGCGAACTTTAGATTCAGGTGACTAGATTTTTGATCCCAAGTTTTAATGGCACAATATTTTCCATTGAATGGAAGGAAGCACTATGGGAGAGATTTTACACGACAGCGCCCAAACGACAGAGACAGTGCGTCGAGCGATACAACAGAGTCAAGAGAGCTTGAGAGTGCTTGCCAGGCGTTACGCAATCAACCCCAAGACCGTTGCCAAATGGAAGAAACGAAACTCGGTCGCGGATCTGCCAAAACCCCCCAGGCAGCCGCATTCGACGGTCCTGTCCTCCGAGGAAGAAGCGATCATCATCGCCTTTCGAAAGCACACGCTGTTGCCTTTGGATGATTGCCTTTACGTGCTGCAAGCAATCCTCCCTCACCTGACACGCTCCTCGCTGCATCGCTGCATCGCTGCATCGCTGTTTGCGGCGCCACGCCATCTCAAGGTTGCCAAATTCAGAAGGAGACAAACCCGCAAAGAAAACCTTCAAGTCCTACCCGATCGGCTATTTCCACCTCGACATTGCCGAGGCGAGCAGCGCACAAGGAAAGCTGCGCCTTTTTGTGGCCATTGACAGGACCTCCAAATTCGCCTTCGTAAGATCGAGCGAGAAAGCCGGCAAGATGGAAGCCGCCCGGTTCCTGCGCGATCTGATCGAGGCGCTGCCCTACAAAATCCACACGGTGCTAACCGACAATGGCATCCAATTTACCAACCACAAGTCAGATCGCTGTACCTTCCCCCATATCTTCGATCGGGTTTGTGAAGACAATGATATTGAACATCGCCTTAGCAAAGTGAATCATCCATGGAGCAACGACCAGGTGGAGAGGATGAACAGGACCCTCGAGGAGGCGACCGTCAAGCGCTATCATGATGATATAGCTAAAGCAACATGTTGTGTCATAATACAGGTCATGACATATCCTCTTAAATTCCGGCAAAAAGTCTTTGCCACAAAAAAGAAATTCAAGCTTACATTTGAACAAACCAGCGAGCGCTTCGATATCCCCATAAGAACCTTGTTTCGATGGCAGAAAAAAATACAACCCTGTCTGAGACGCAACAAACCTGCGACCAAGCTTGATATGGATAGATTGGCCAAAGATGTCCAGCGGGCGCCTGATGATTATCAATGGGAAAGAGCTAAACGACTGAACGTCTCCCAAAGAACCATTGGCTATGGCCTGAAAAGGTTAGGCATGACCTATAAAAAACGCTCGAACGCCCCAAAGCGAATAAAAAGGCGCATGTCGCCTTCGAAAAAAGATAAGTGCCTATCGATCGCAAGGGCGTGCCATGGACATATCGATGTGATTGGGGCAATCGTTGGGT
Source organism: Cardiobacteriaceae bacterium (assembly GCA_965277745.1). GTDB lineage: Bacteria > Pseudomonadota > Gammaproteobacteria > Cardiobacteriales > Cardiobacteriaceae. The sequence continues at coordinate 856,585 of OZ255837.1, read as the reverse complement.
TGACTTTTTAACGGTGGGTCTTTTTGTGGGCAGGGTGAACAGTGATGTTTTTTATGTGTAGAAATCAAAACTTAATCTGACAGACATTATCAAACAACAACTGTCCGTTGAGTGTTATTGTCAGATAATTCGACACTAGGAATTTGTTTTTCTAGCGCCAAATGCTTTGCCTCACGAAATGTCTGCATCGGTGTTTTACCATAACAGTGCTTACCACTATGTGGACGCTGTTCATTATATTTACTGATCCAGTGATCAACGTCAACTTGCAGTTCATCTAGCGAACGATAAATCTTCTTACGAAAGACTATATCATAAAACTCATTTTTCATGGTTCTATGAAAACGCTCACATATACCGTTCGTTTGAGGACTATTGGCCTTGGTCTTTGAGTGATCAACGTTCTCAGTAGCCAAATAAAGCTCATAGGCATGACTCTCAACTTTACCACAATACTCAGTGCCCCGGTCGGTAAGAATACGACACAAGGGGAGTTCGCATTCATCAAAAAATGGGATGACCCGGTCATTAAGCATATCAGCTGCTGTGATCGCTGATTTCTCTATATAGAGCTTTGCGAGAGCCGCTTTGCTATAGGTATCAATAAAAGTCTGCTGATAAATACGCCCAACACCTTTCATGGTACCGACAAAATACGTATCCTGTGCCCCAAGGTATCCAGGGTGGTGCGTTTGAATTTCTCCATGGGCTTCGCGTTGCGATTTGGCTTTCTCAAGCGCTGCAAGCTGTTCCTCGGTCAGTAAAATACCTTCTTGAGCCGAACGAGACTCCAACGCTTTCAGGCGCTTTTTCATGGTCTCAAGGTCATGGCGTAACCAGATCGATCGAACACCACCAGATGACACCACAATGCCTCGTTTTAACAACTCTTGTGAGGCACGTAATTGTCCTAGCGCAGGATTGTCTATCGCTATATCAATTACTGCACGTTCTACATGCTCAGGAACACGATTCTTCACCACCGGTTTCTTACGGCTGATTTCTCGCAGCGCGTCTTCACCACCATTTTCGTATAAACGTTTAAAACGATAAAAACTATCTCGGCTGTAGCCCATCGTTTTGCATGCTTGTGACACACTACCCAATTGTTTTGCCAACTCCAAAAGGCCAACTTTGGGCTTGATTATCTTCATTTCAATATTCGTCATAATCTGACTCCTTTTGACTCGATTTTATCAAAAATGTCAGATTAAGTCTCATTCTTTACAAATGATAGACGTTTCAATTCACGCGCCCGTGATGGGCGCGACAAGGTCAGTTGCGGGTTGAGTTAGTGTTGCGTAAGTTTCAATTCACGCGCCCGTGATGGGCGCGACCAAGTCGCTTAATTTAAAGTTTCTTGGGTATGGTGTTTCAATTCACGCGCCCGTGATGGGCGCGACTTCTTACATTCAGCGCTTTTACCAGCTCATTCCTGTTTCAATTCACGCGCCCGTGATGGGCGCGACTTCGTCATCGTAAAATATTCTCCTGCCTTCACAGTGTTTCAATTCACGCGCCCGTGATGGGCGCGACTGTATCTGGTCTGCTGATATCTGGCAATCCGTCGTTTCAATTCACGCGCCCGTGATGGGCGCGACCTTGGTCGCGTAGCGATAGAGCCCGACCCGAAGCGTTTCAATTCACGCGCCCGTGATGGGCGCGACAGATGCGCCGGCATCGGGCTATCGTCCGAGCAGAGTTTCAATTCACGCGCCCGTGATGGGCGCGACTAGCCTGCACGTTAGCGCGCTTGGCGCGCGTAGCGTTTCAATTCACGCGCCCGTGATGGGCGCGACTTTCTCCATCACTATCTATAATCTCTTTTGCAATGTTTCAATTCACGCGCCCGTGATGGGCGCGACTATCCAGTCGTGGTGATCGTTGTGAGTTTATTAAGTTTCAATTCACGCGCCCGTGATGGGCGCGACTCAAAATTAAGATGATCCTCCGTCTCAAAAGAACGTTTCAATTCACGCGCCCGTGATGGGCGCGACTGGAGGTGAAAAGGTGTTTTTAAATTATAAAGGAGTTTCAATTCACGCGCCCGTGATGGGCGCGACCTTTCCCTATTTTATTTCGACGGTAATCCATACGTTTCAATTCACGCGCCCGTGATGGGCGCGACATTTGCCGGTTTTGCCGTTCAATGTACCGGTGATGTTTCAATTCACGCGCCCGTGATGGGCGCGACAGTCTCCCGCCCTTATTTTTGGATTGTTATGTTGGTTTCAATTCACGCGCCCGTGATGGGCGCGACGTTGTTATCTTGCTCCAAGAGCCGCGTCCTGATTGTTTCAATTCACGCGCCCGTGATGGGCGCGACCCGCGCGCTGGCGCGCATCTTGATCGCTTACCGTGTTTCAATTCACGCGCCCGTGATGGGCGCGACCCGCAAAACGCAAACGCCACGAGTCTATGAACTAGTTTCAATTCACGCGCCCGTGATGGGCGCGACGGCCGAGTTGCGGTAGAGAAAAATCTCGCCGCTTGTTTCAATTCACGCGCCCGTGATGGGCGCGACTCCCTTACCCAGCAGACTGCAACAACGACGGAAGTTTCAATTCACGCGCCCGTGATGGGCGCGACAGGCTCAATACGATCAAGAGCAACAGCAACCAAAGTTTCAATTCACGCGCCCGTGATGGGCGCGACTATTTTTCTTCGTTGTTTTTTGGAGTATTGTTGTGTTTCAATTCACGCGCCCGTGATGGGCGCGACTGTTCTTTGTCCAGTTCGCCAGAACGGTAATCCCGTTTCAATTCACGCGCCCGTGATGGGCGCGACATAGAATTGCTGTATATCGTTTAGTCGGGGATACGTTTCAATTCACGCGCCCGTGATGGGCGCGACGACAACACTACGAGCAGTCCAACCCAAACGAGCGGTTTCAATTCACGCGCCCGTGATGGGCGCGACCTCTTTTTCCCAATCACCAATAAACCCAGAACATGTTTCAATTCACGCGCCCGTGATGGGCGCGACTTACCCTCCAGTACCTTATCTTCCCACGCTTTTAGTTTCAATTCACGCGCCCGTGATGGGCGCGACCTCTTGGAGCAAGATAACAAAGCAAAGATGGCGGTTTCAATTCACGCGCCCGTGATGGGCGCGACCGTCCAAGTCCCCGGCCACATTATAATCATCGTATGTTTCAATTCACGCGCCCGTGATGGGCGCGACCGCTTGCTTCTGCTCGATTGCATCCACGCGCGACGTTTCAATTCACGCGCCCGTGATGGGCGCGACACCGGATGCATTCCGTGGCGCAGCCGGGTGTTGAGTTTCAATTCACGCGCCCGTGATGGGCGCGACTATTGTTTCCTTGACTGGTTAATTGACTGGTTCAGTTTCAATTCACGCGCCCGTGATGGGCGCGACTCATTATCGAAATTCAGCCGTACGATGCCGATCTGTTTCAATTCACGCGCCCGTGATGGGCGCGACTTTGGCAGGCTATGATGGCGAAGAGCTTATAGCGTTTCAATTCACGCGCCCGTGATGGGCGCGACAGTCTCCCGCCCTTATTTTTGGATTGTTATGTTGGTTTCAATTCACGCGCCCGTGATGGGCGCGACTAGTCGTGATGCTATTTCTGCTGGTCTTGACGTTGTTTCAATTCACGCGCCCGTGATGGGCGCGACGTCTCCCGCCCTTATTTTTGGATTGTTATGTTGGTTTCAATTCACGCGCCCGTGATGGGCGCGACCGCCGTGAGCAGAAACGTGCTGATAGTGTTGTTTGGTTTCAATTCACGCGCCCGTGATGGGCGCGACTAGCGATAGAGCTCGGCCCGTAGCGTAGCGTAGGGTTTCAATTCACGCGCCCGTGATGGGCGCGACGGCGTGAACAGAAACGTGCTGATAGTGTTGTTTGGTTTCAATTCACGCGCCCGTGATGGGCGCGACCACCGCAGCATCAGCAATCCTAGCAGTATCAATCGTTTCAATTCACGCGCCCGTGATGGGCGCGACGTATCCAGTCGTGGTGATCGTTGTGAGTTTGTGAAGTTTCAATTCACGCGCCCGTGATGGGCGCGACGTACAAGCACCAACTGGCCAACAAGAGGCCCAGCGTTTCAATTCACGCGCCCGTGATGGGCGCGACGCCCGAGGCATACCATAAAACTTATTAGTGCCGAGTTTCAATTCACGCGCCCGTGATGGGCGCGACGGGGAATGCGGCAGCACTCGGTGACGCTGTCGTGGTTTCAATTCACGCGCCCGTGATGGGCGCGACTACGCGCATCGCGAAGCCGTCTCGGAAACGGTGACGTTTCAATTCACGCGCCCGTGATGGGCGCGACTCAGCAAAAAATAAAAGTGTGTCATTCCCGGTGAGTTTCAATTCACGCGCCCGTGATGGGCGCGACGCAAACCGTTCCCCGAACCAAGTAAAAGCGGAGCTGTTTCAATTCACGCGCCCGTGATGGGCGCGACGTCCAAAGCCGGACTGGTCAGCCAGGAGATGGTGTGTTTCAATTCACGCGCCCGTGATGGGCGCGACGTCCAAAGCCGGACTGGTCAGCCAGGAGATGGTGTGTTTCAATTCACGCGCCCGTGATGGGCGCGACCTTTTGAGTCTGTTTGATTTTTTTATTTATAGGAGTTTCAATTCACGCGCCCGTGATGGGCGCGACCGTGCGCCCCCTGCGCCGTCGTCAGCGCGTCGATGTTTCAATTCACGCGCCCGTGATGGGCGCGACGAAATACTACAAGGGCAGCGCCTATTACAAGCTGGTTTCAATTCACGCGCCCGTGATGGGCGCGACTGCTGTTATTTCGCTTCGGAAGCCGCGCCCCGTCTGTTTCAATTCACGCGCCCGTGATGGGCGCGACGCGGTCAGCGTTTCTTCTATCATTGCCAGCTCGCGTTTCAATTCACGCGCCCGTGATGGGCGCGACTGTATCCCCGACTAAACGATATACAGCAATTCTATGTTTCAATTCACGCGCCCGTGATGGGCGCGACGAAAGCGGATTCTGGAACCGCGCGGCGACGGTGGTTTCAATTCACGCGCCCGTGATGGGCGCGACTCGCTTCATCGGGAAACGATCGGATATTCTGCAAGGTTTCAATTCACGCGCCCGTGATGGGCGCGACAAGGGGCAGGGGGAAGAGGCGTCGGGGGGATTTTGGTTTCAATTCACGCGCCCGTGATGGGCGCGACCGCCCGGTTCGCCCATTCCCATCCCAAAAGGGATGTTTCAATTCACGCGCCCGTGATGGGCGCGACGCAGGATGCGGTCGCCCCAGTTGTCGATCACGCCGTTTCAATTCACGCGCCCGTGATGGGCGCGACAATTGGGCCTTGGGGACGGGACGGATATATTGTCGTTTCAATTCACGCGCCCGTGATGGGCGCGACCGGTACCAGCGAATCGCTTGGGGGACATTGCGGGGTTTCAATTCACGCGCCCGTGATGGGCGCGACCGGAATACCCGCGCGAATCCTGCGGGCTGATCATCGTTTCAATTCACGCGCCCGTGATGGGCGCGACAGTTTTTGCAACCTTTTTCGCGCGAAGCAAATTATGTTTCAATTCACGCGCCCGTGATGGGCGCGACTGGGCAATCCGGGCGGTAAAGCGCGCCGTTCAGGGTTTCAATTCACGCGCCCGTGATGGGCGCGACCCCTATGGCAACCCTCGTCTTACACGGCGATCTCGTTTCAATTCACGCGCCCGTGATGGGCGCGACTCAGGTCCTCCTCCGGGAGCACAATGAACGGGTAGTTTCAATTCACGCGCCCGTGATGGGCGCGACGTATGTGATGCTCCTAACGATCGTCGTGAGCAGGTTTCAATTCACGCGCCCGTGATGGGCGCGACACCCAGGAGAACAAACATGGAACAGACAACAAAACGGTTTCAATTCACGCGCCCGTGATGGGCGCGACTCAGAGCCTCTCGCGCGCCTGCGCCCGCGCGTTGTTTCAATTCACGCGCCCGTGATGGGCGCGACAACCTGATCTTCCCATGACGCCCGAAGAGCACGCAGTTTCAATTCACGCGCCCGTGATGGGCGCGACTCTCGACAGGATAGATCGTGTACTGTCTGCCTGAGTTTCAATTCACGCGCCCGTGATGGGCGCGACTGCATGGGACGGATTTTGGCGACGGCATCACTCACGTTTCAATTCACGCGCCCGTGATGGGCGCGACCCCACAGATCGAGCGAGGCGGTCATCACTTGCCAGTTTCAATTCACGCGCCCGTGATGGGCGCGACGATCATGCAACCCATCCTGTTTGACAAGGCGCGCGTTTCAATTCACGCGCCCGTGATGGGCGCGACAAGAGATTTGTTCGCCTGGGCGCATGTACATGCGGTTTCAATTCACGCGCCCGTGATGGGCGCGACGGGTTCATAGCATGACATCCGGTCATCATAGCGGGTTTCAATTCACGCGCCCGTGATGGGCGCGACTGATTTTTATTGTCATAGTTATTTTTTGACTCATGTTTCAATTCACGCGCCCGTGATGGGCGCGACCGGGTAACGATCTCTAACCCAGCAGACCGCAACAAGTTTCAATTCACGCGCCCGTGATGGGCGCGACCATACAATCCATTTTTCACAACAATACTCCAAAGTTTCAATTCACGCGCCCGTGATGGGCGCGACAGCTGAATGATTTCAGCGCTTGTTCACGGGTGATCGCACGGCATTTTCGCCACTCTCGCCCGATGAACGTTCTTTAGTATACCCAATTGTTAAAGATCATACGAATGCTTTTGTTTTTACGGGATAAATTCTCTTCGCCAATCGACCGGAATTTTTATGAGAACCAGCGGTTGGCGCATTATAGAACGAGCGGATCGCGAAACAGGTCGAAAGAAGGTTTGGCGCCCCAATGCTCGATTTTTCTTTGCCAGTTTTTTCCCAACAGGTAAAAACGCAGACTGTCGATTTCCGGTCGGTATTCTCTCAGTAATTTATTTTTCAACTTTGTCCACTGGGCGGGCGAGATTTCACATTCAAAAAGCGAGTATTGCACGCGCTGTCCGTAATCTTGGCAGTGTTTGGCGATACGGCGCAAGCGTTTTGCTCCCTGCGGATCCTCGAAAGAAACATCATAAGCGATCAACACCATCATGGCTTATCTCATCAGAAACGGAGGATATTCAGCCAAATCGCCGCGCAAATGGCGGGCGAGTAACATCGCCTGAACGATCGGGATAAGACCGACTTCCACTTCTTCGCCGAGATAGGGATGACGAATCTTTTCCTGTTTGCGCATCTGATAGGCGGCCAACAAGGTTTTTCTCGTTTCCTCTTTCATTGTAACCGCGCCGCTTGCTTCAACCAAAAAATCGTTTTCTTTTATCTGCCCGCGATTGATCAGTCTCAGCACCAGCCGATCGACCCACCAGGCACGGAATTCTTCCAGCAGATCCTGGGCGAGACTGTCGCGTCCCGGACGATCGGCATGGAGAAAGCCGACCTGCGGATCGAGCCCCACACTTTCCAGTGCGCCGCCGATTTCATGCCCCAAGACGCTGTAGAAAAACGACAGCGCGGCATTGATCGGATCACGCGGCGGGCGACGATTGCGACCGTCGAACGCGAGTCGATTAGGGGGACGGATCAAATGGGCGAACACCCCGAAGTAGATGGCGGCGGCATCGCCTTCGATACCACGAACGGAATCCACGCTCGACGCTTTTCCGAGTCGTTGCAGGCTGCTGTTCAACGCGATCACCGCCTGCCGCACTTCGGTTTGTTCACCATAGTGGCGCAGGCGTCTTTGTAAAACCCGTTTGCACGCCTGGATTTTCGCGGCGATGAGATTGCGCGCGATCGGCAGCGGCGCTTCCTGAGAAAGACGATATTGCGCTCTTCTCAGCAGCACGTTACCGCTCTTGCGCCCTTGCAGGCGGCCGAGATATTTGCCGTATTCGCTGAAAAACGCCAGCGATACCCGATTCTCGCCGCAAAAGCCGAGTAAAAACGGCGAAACCAGCACATTGCCGAAACAGAAAATATGGGCGATCGCGTGCACCGGCAATTGCATCAGCTTTTCGCCGGCGCAGTCGATCACCAGCGTTTCACGGGCCTTGTGCAGATAGGCGCCTTGGCGGGTGATGAACAAGGTATTTTGCAGTTTACGCATTTTTTTCCATGCACTTGCGAGAAGCGGCCGTTTTCGGGAAATGTATTTTTCCAACGTAACGTGATCGCGGCAAGTGTCAGTTCCTTTCAGCGACTGTGTCGGCGAACAGGGCTTGCACGTAGGTGGGGGAGTGGTCTTTCGCAAAAAGCGCCGGCTGACAGTTATCGACCAAAGAGCACGATTTGCAGTGCTTGGCGAGTATCGGCGGCGGCGTTTTCCCGCTTGTGAGCAAGGCGCGCGTCCGCTCGATCACTTTCAGAGTCTCTGCGCGCAAAGGCTCATCCAGAATAACAGCCTCGCGGCGGCGCGTGCGTCCATACCACAAAGCGCCTTCCGCCACCGGTTCGCCGTGCATTTCTTCGAGACACAAGGCCTGCGCGCAGAGTTGAATCCGATCGACATTCGTTGCTTTGCTGCGTCCGTTTTTATATTCGACCGGTTTCATTTGCCCGCTTTTTCCATGTACTTCAAGGAGATCGACGATGCCGGAAAGTCCCAATTTCTCCGAAGCGACGTGCACCGCGCGGGCGTAACGAATCCCCTTGCGGGTTTCCGCTTCGCCGCTGTCCACCCTTTCATGCAGCGCCCGGCCGCGGGCGGTGAGAACATTTTCCGCCCATATCTGTTCGTTATGGATCAGCGCGCACTGACGCGGGCAAAAAGCATAATGCTGGAGGGCGGAAAGCGGGATAGTTCGTATCATTATATGATACTCCCTCCATTCTGAATAAAGTTGTTCGTACTAATCAAACCTGCGTACACCCCTAGAAAATCATTATAGGCATAGGTATCTATCCATGAATAAATTTGATCTGACTTGGTATTCCGAATAGGTTTTAAATTAAGTTTACGAACTTTATTTATCCATAATTGTACTGAATGATTCTGTATTTCCTTCCAGCTGATTTTTATACCAATATTTAGAGCATCCACAATTTTTTCATCTGTTATAACAGTAAAAGTCTCACCGGAAATCAGATGGTAGTTATTATAGATTTTTTGAAAACTACATTTTATTTCTTGATCTAAAAGACAACTTGCTTCCTTTATCTTTTCAGGATATCGTGTAAACAGTTTAACTAAAGATTTAGTTACCAACATATTAGTATCGCAATTTTCGTCTTTTAATAGATTCCATAAATCATCAAAAACTTCGCGACTTTTTTCAAATCCAGGATGGGCAATGATTTCATCATCTGTTTCCAGCTGAAAATCAAATAAAATCGCATTTTTACGCTTACCGTGGCGATTTACTCGACCCGATACCTGAAGAAAGCTGGCAATCGAACAGCACTCACGATAAGCAAGCTGAAAATCCAGATCGACTCCAGCTTCCACACAACTGGTGGCTATTAGATACCATGGTTTCTGGTTCCATTGCGAGTCTTTTTGTCTTCTTTGAATTTCTGTAACGATTCGCTCACGATCCAGAGGAGTCAGGCTCGTTGACAGTTGCAACACCTGTCTTCGTTCTAACAAGCAATTTTCCGATTGCTCTAATAACTGGGCCAGTTCATTGGCGATATAAGCACAGGACTGGATGGTGTTCAAAATAATCAACGCACAGGGTTTATTGCATTTTGCTTTTTTCAGTTGAGATCTTACCAGAGAAAGAAATCCTTCTTTTGTCAAAGGTTTATTTATTTTCTGATACTCGACACGCTTTCCCTCTGCTGACGAAATTTTTTCTTTCAATTGGAGAGAAACAATATCTGGAATTGACTGGATATCTTCTTTTGCGACCAAATGTTCATTTGTCCAGAATTCAACCATGCTCCCTGAAGAAAAAATGATATGGCAACCCCAGAATTCACCGAGATGTTTAAGCCAGTGCCAAGAAAGACGTAGCAATTCCGGTGGTAAACAGGCATGCGATTCATCGATGAAAATAACTGATCCAGCAACTTGATGTAATTTTTTCAAACTGGTCGGATTTGCGCTGGCCAATGTTTCAAAAAACTGAACTGCTGTTGTCACAACAATCGGTGCAGCCCAGGATGCAGTATATTGGCGCATGGATTTTTCACTGAACTGTACCCGATGATGATGCTCAATGATCACCTCATATGGATCTTCTTCCGGCAAAGCAACGGCCTTTCTTAACGTTCTGACCGTCTGGGTCAGGATATTGGTAAAAGGTGCAATAACAAACAAATGACTGGCTTTTACTGCAATCGCTTTTCTCAGTGAATATGCCATAACCGCAGTTGTCTTACCCAACCCAACCGCGGCAGAACACATGACAATAGATTCATCTTCCAAATCACCATGGCGGCATTCATGATATAGATCAGAGCGTAACTGATCACGCAGACTCCTTTTCTCATAGGGTGTATTGATCAACTGTTGAACATATTGATCCAAAGCAGCCAGACGTTCCTGCCAGCGCGTATCTGCCTGCTTAAATTTCGGCATCGGGTGTTGCTGTGTGTAACATGCCGCGCTAAGATGATCCGCTTCTACTAGGCAAGACAACATTATTCTTGCCAGCAGTGCTGTTTCAGGAAAATCCATGCTCAGCTGTGGATAATCTCCACACTCCTTTCTCTGCCTAGAAATATAATCGCTCAAACAAGATTGTGTGCGTCGGATAATCTTTTCAGCCTCTTTCATACGCGATTTGGTCATCTCCTCACGGCCCCTGCGAATACCCCGCAAGCAAAAGTCAACATCATCTATCTGAATACCCCGCCGCATTTTTTTACAAAGAAAGTCTTTCTCGTATGGAATATTCGCCAACCCCGGTGCATGATGGCCACGAATCAATAATGCCAACAATCTATTGCCCATCGCATTAGCGACTGCTACTCCTGCGTCAATGTGATCGATCGGTAGAGACTTTCTTTTGTTATGCTGAAGTATCTCCTGGTTGTTATTATCGAGTTTACCTAAATCATGCAGCATCAGAGCTGCTCTGAATGTATCTTTAAGATTTTGTTTCTGTTTTTCTGTTCCAGTATGGAAAGTAATTACATATTCAAAGAGCCGCATGCCGTAATCAAGCATTTCTTGGACATGTGCAGCGTAAGCATGCGGCCTCCTATTGGATTGCCCATCTGGCGAAGTATGGGCGATTAATTTCATTACTGAAAATTTAGGTCAACGATCTCTTTAAATTTATCTCTTATTTTTTCCACCTCATCTGTCTTTAATGATGGAATTTCATAATCCTGTAAAGAAAATGGCTCATCAACATTCCCTCTAACTTTCGGTTTTAGTGCATCTAACAAACGATAATCCGGGCACGATCCCAGTGCGTTATTATGCTCTGCACACCAAGCATGCAAAATAGACACTTGAGGACGGATGGTTGATGCTGTGTTTGTGTAGATGTGAGGAGTAAGAAACTTGAATAATTCCAAGTCCTTTTGAGTTGCGCCGGTTTTTTTCGCCACTGAGGGATTCACGAAGAATGGAATACAATATATACCATGCACGACAACTTTAAAGGCCAGTGGTGCCATGCCACGGGATTTGCCTTCTTGAACACCGGATTTATTGGTAAATGTCATACGTTCAATCCGGATAGGTGCGACAGACAGTCCTACGCCTATCTGCAAGACTCCCGTATTGATGAAGTGACCCAAATCATCTTTTTTCTTTTTATCTTCAATTACTTCCAAAAAGGTATTCCCGAAAAGTCGCGCGTCCCAATAGTGTTTTATAAAAGCATCGCGTTTCATTTTTTTAATCTCGTTGCGATCTCGACCACGCTTTTCCAGAATTTGATAGTCATATTGGCCACTTAACGCTAAAGCTTTCCTCGCTTCCTCCATGAGATCGGAATTATCCACAAGATCACGATATTTGCGTTTAACCGACGGGGGGGAGATCATACCTCGCCCATCTTGTTCACGCACCCTCGGTTCAGACTCCATATCCGGATCACCATTGGGATTGGACATTACAACCTCCAACACAATCATACCAACATGTCGGTTAAATGGATCACTCATTTTCATACTCCTTTTCATCAACTGTCTTTTTGAAAATATCACGCCCTGCCAGATAGCCTAACATCAATTCGGGACCATGTGTTTGGGATAGGTTTTTAGATTGAGTGCTATGGAAGTTTTGGAGGGCTTGATAGATTTTTGGAGAATGGCGTCGAATCCATTTATATGCAAAAATTGCATTATCTACTGCATTCCACTCATCACTACTCTTCCCGGGATATTTATTTTTCACCCATCTTTCATAAGGCGCCAGGCGATTTGCCAAATAATCCAAGGCACGGGTTGGACTTTGAAGCGCTATGGCATACGCAGCGCTCCCAAGCAATTTATTAGGTTCCTTGGATTCTTGTCTCACTTCTTTGCAGTAGCCCAAATGTAAATCATCCATCGCCGAGCATAATTGCCCAAGTTGATAGGAAAAATCTGTCATATAATCCTCCCAGAATCTACCATATTTGTACAATAAGATCGAAAAAACCGAAACCAGTCTCCGTATATCGCAATTTCCTCCTGATTTTTCTGATGATTTTTTGAATAGAGGCGATGTTTTTCGAAAGAATGCTCTCAGGGATCTTAACGAAAGATTGGAATAGTCATTTCCTTCTTCAAAAAACAATCGCATAACCTGGGCATAACTTAATACCATGTCACTGTATCCTCTAGAGAGAGAAACTATTCCATTTGGAGGAATACAAATCTTCTTTCTCTTCCCAATATTCGGGCCATTTTTACTGGCCTTTACCCAAATTTCAGCAGCAGATTTCAAATCCTTTAATTTACGCCTTGCAGTATAAACAATACGCTGATTAGCTTCATCGAGCTTTCGAAAAACTGCCATATCAACCAATCCGTTGAGATCGATAGACTCTCCCTTTATCAAAATTGCAAGCTCTTGTACATTATCTTCATACTCCTCTTTTCCATCAATTTCTGATGCATAATATTTGCTTACTGGAATATTGATTCCATCATGACAGTAAGCGATCAGAAGGTCGTTTTTCTTTTTTTTATCTGAGGGTAATCTATGCCAAGTTGCGTTCTCATTTCTCAGTTTCGGCTTCGTCAAAAAACGTAATAGCGGATCAATTTTTCGGGAAAAGTCACGATCTATTGTAAAGGAGGCTATCCCCACCTTGCCGTAACGCCGCACTGTTTCACCTAAATTTCCCTCATAGCGACTGAATGGTTTGATTAGACTAACGGGCAATTTTTTGCCCAAATTGATATCAGGAAACTTGTCATGAAGCAACGCCTGACTTTGACCGGTGATTGGACAGACCTTGATTGGACCTGCAGACTTCTTTCTGTCAGATAATTCATCAAGAGAAATCAAATAATCACTAAGGACTTTTTTATAAGCTTCTGAGGAGGTAACAGAAATATCGTGTTCTTCACTGGGAAAATAGTCCAATACCAAAGCGGGTCTTCTATCTCCCGGAAGCTCTCCCTTTCCATTACATCGCGTAAGGCCAAATAAACAATTCATCATCAAATTTCTGAATTCTTTCGCAACGCCTTGTTGTAATCTATGACTAAGTGCTTTGTCCAGTTCTACCAAAAAATCAATACCGTTGTTACCGAACATACTATAACGGCGATATAGCTCAATAACTTGTAAAGCCTTTTCATTTTTCGTCTTTCCTTTCTTCAAGGTTTCGAATCGCTCTATCTGTTTATTTCGACTTTTTGGCCATTTCTCACTCCCTGGATCTTGAGTAGGGAATATCGAAAGTAATTTTTTCAAAAATTTCAAGGAAAAATCTTTTTCGATTAGAGAAGAATCAATATCATATTCATGACATAATGATTGTACGTTTTCCCGATTACTTTTATTAGATTTATAGAATGTGTAAATCGATGAAGCTAATCGGTTACCTTCTGACCGCAAAGGGACGGTTAGTTTAAAAATAGGGAAGCGATCTTGATTATTACTTCCTATAACCCAGATATTGTCAAGATCTTCTTTGCTAATATACTCTACCTTTTTAATATGTACCTGATTCTTTAATGTCCTTTCCAGGATCACTCTAACAGCCTCTTTCCCTCCAGCTTGGTGTAAGTCTTCATGCATCGATTCAAGAGGGATGTTTGCCGCCTTCAGGCCATCCATCATCAATTTCAATTCATTGAGCATAGATCAATTCTCCTTGACGAATCCAAGCATAGTTGCCACGCTGGAATGTTGGTGCATATCGACCAGAGATAGGGGAATCAAAGACTTGGCGCAATACAGAGACCAAATTCACCGTCAATTGGTTATCTTTTTCAAATTTATCTTCACGAAATTCGCCCCAATAACTGGCGACAAATTCATTCCAGCCCAGACAAGGAGTCTTATGGCATTGCCCTTTTTGCAAACGCCTGTTGAACATGGCCTGGAGATGGTGACAGGGATTCTTCCCATACGCCAATGGACCTCCACTCCCGTTCTCAATTGTTGCATAGAGTCGATAACAGACATCGGTTACAATAATACTAGAAAACTGATAGGCGCCTGATGAGCGCTTATACAATGGGCCACGATAATTATTCGTGTATCTTTGATAATTCACCAGCCCGCCATGACTGCCTTTACGCCGGCAAATCTCAACTTTTTCAGGATTAATCCAGGCACGACCGTCGCTTAAAAAAGCGATTGATTGCAATATCCCCCGCGCAGCCGACCATGTCGGCATCGGATAACTCGATGGAGCGGAGCCAGTGTCCGGCCTTGCCCACATGGCGAAATCTCCGGAAATTTCCATTTGAATCGGGTATTTTGTCATTGCTATATTATTCCTCCTGATCAATTTGTGGTGTTGATTCTATACCGCCAGACCTTGAACATAAGATATTTCGCATGGTCATACAGGTAATTATTGATTCAAGAAAGCTATTATAGCTAAAATATCATCTTTAGGTTCCGCTTACAATGCACGAGAAGATAACTATTCCGAAATATAAAATCAGGTAGTTTTTTTCAGGGGGCTGTCCCAGATAATGCTGATGGGTGTTATAAATGGGTATGGGGAAGAGCCGATGAAGTAAGTGTAAGCAAGAGAAGCTGGTAGAGCATTTTGTGGCTGGGACGACGGCTCGTGTTGCTGGCGCATTGGCGGGTGTAAATCGGAAGACAGCAGCCTACTATTATCACCGTCTGCGCGAGGTGATTACATATGAGCTTGCCAGCAAAGAGGACGAAGTGTTGGGTGGTGAGATAGAAGTCGACGAGAGCTATTTTGGCGGGCGGCGCAAAGGTAAACGAGGCCGTGGTGCGGCAGGCAAGGTACCCGTATTTGGCCTGCTAAAGCGCGGCGGACAGGTCTATACAAAGATTATTCCTGATGCTTCATCAGACACGTTACTGCCTCTTATTGTACGTAAAGTTGTGCCTGATAGTATCGTCTATTGCGACTGCTGGCGTGGCTATAATGTGCTCGATGTTTCAGGCTTTAAACACTACCGCATCAACCATTCCCAGCTGTTTGCTGACAGGCATAATCATATCAACGGTATTGAGAACTTCTGGAACCAAGCCAAGCGGCACATGCGTAAATTTAACGGTGTCCCACGGCAGCATTTTGGGCTATTTTTGAAAGAGTGCGAGTGGCGTTTTAACAACCCTGACCCACTAACACAATTACAGCAACTAAAACCATGGATTGCCAAATATCTTAACTAATTAACTGGGATAGCCCCTTTTTCAGTTCCACCCCTTCCAGCTCGATATCGGTTTTGGCGACGCTGCAACAGCTGAGAATTTCCCCCGGGCGGATATAGGCGAGTGGAAACTGCGCGTAGCTGACTTCTCCCTGGCGCAGTTGCAGGCGGCAATGTCCGCAGTATCCCTGGCGGCACTGGAACTCCACCGCGCATCCGCTGCGTTCGAGCGCCTCGAGAATGGTCTCGCCCTGTTGCGGGTAGATGGTCTTGACGGCGGTTTTGATAATCGCCATGGAAACTCAGGCTCGAAACAAAGAGGAAATCGCGGTGATTTCCGTGACGCGCAACAGGGTCGATGATGCGTTCAGGGCGCGGTTGCCTATAGCTCGATGTCGCCCAGGTCTTCGAGATCGATTTCGCTGTCGATCTGCCCGATCAAGTAGGAACTGATTTCCACTTCCTGCGGCGCGACCTGCACGTTGTCGGAGGACAGCCAGGCGTTGATCCACGGGATCGGGTTGTGGGTGCTCTCCGGAAAGGCCGGGGTCAGGCCGACGGCCTGCATGCGCAGATTGCTGATGTACTCCACGTACTGGCAGAGAATGTCCTTGTTAAGTCCGATCATCGAGCCGTCGCGGAAAAGATAGCCCGCCCATTCTTTTTCCTGCGCCGCGGCGAGGGTGAAGATACGATGCGCCTGTTCTTCGCATTCCTCGGCGACCGCGACCATTTCCGGGTCGTCCTTTCCGGTGCGCATCAGATTGATCATGTGCTGGGTGCTGGTCAGATGCAGCGCTTCGTCGCGGGCGATCAGTTTGATGATTTTCGCGTTGCCTTCCATCAGTTCCCGTTCGGCGAAGGCGAACGAGCAGGCGAACGAGACGTAAAAACGGATCGCTTCGAGGACGTTGACGCACATCAGGCAAAGATAGAGTTTCTTTTTCAGTTCGTGCTTGCTGATATGCAATTGACGCCCATTGCAGAGATAATCCCCTTCACCGTAGAGAAGATAATGCTGTGAATATTCGATCACTTCGTCATAGTAGACGGCGATGTCCTCCGCCCGTTTGCAAATGTATTCATTGTCGACGATGTCGTCGAAGACGATGCCCGGATCGTTGACGATATTGCGGATGATGTGGGTGTAGGAACGGGAATGGATGGTCTCCGAGAACGCCCAAGTCTCGATCCAGGTTTCCAATTCCGGCAGGGAGACGAGCGGCAGGAGCGCCACGTTCGGGCTGCGTCCCTGGATGGAGTCGAGCAGGGTCTGGTATTTCAGGTTGCTGATGAAGATATGCTGTTCGTGCGGCGGCAGATTCTGGTAGTCGATTCTGTCCTGTGAGACATCCACTTCTTCCGGACGCCAGAAAAAGGACAACTGTTTTTCGATCAGTTTTTCGAATACTTCGAATTTCTGCTGGTCGTAGCGCGCGACGTTGACCGGCTGTCCGAGAAACATCGGTTCTTTGAGCGCGTCGTTTTTCTTCTGCACGAAGGTGGAATAATTTTTCATCACCATTTGATAGCACCCTCTTTAGATTTTACAAGCGCCGTCGCCGCAGTCATCGGCCAAGTCCGCCTGGCGATCGGAGGCGCCGTCGCGCGTGTTGTGATAATACAAGGTCTTCACCCCGAGCTTGTAGGCAAGCAGAAGATCCTTGAGCAAGCGGTTCATCGGCACTTTGCCGCCGGCAAAACGCGCCGGATCGTAACTGGTGTTCGCGGAGATGGACTGATCGACGAATTTCTGCATGATCCCGACGAGTTGCAGGTAGCCTTTGTTGCCGTCCATCTGCCAGAGCAATTCGTATTTGTCTTTGAGGCGTTCGAATTCCGGCACCACCTGCTTGAGGATGCCGTCTTTCGAGGCCTTGACGGAAACATAGCCGCGCGGCGGTTCGATGCCGTTGGTGGCGTTGGCTATCTGGCTCGAAGTTTCCGACGGCATCAGCGCCGTCAGGGTGGAATTACGCAGTCCGTGGGCCTTGATTTCCGCGCGCAATCCTTCCCAGTCGAGACGCAGCGGTTCGGCGCAGATTTTGTCGAGTTCTTTGCGGTAGGTGTCGATCGGCAATTTCCCTTCGCTGTAGGCCGTCTCGGCGAAGGCCGGACAGGCGCCCCGTTCCTTGGCCAGCTGGTTCGACGCTTTGAGCAGATAATACTGTATCGCTTCGAACGCGCGGTGGGTGAGTCCGATGGCGCTGCCGTCGGAATATTTCACCCCGTTTTTGGCGAGGAAATAGGCGAAATTGATCACCCCGACACCGAGCGTACGCCGTGCCATGGTGGCGTTTTTCGCCGCGAGCACCGGATAATCCTGATAATCGAGCAAAGCGTCGAGGGCGCGCACGATCAGTTCGGCGACCGCTTCGATTTCACTCAAATCGTCAAAGGCGCCGAGGTTGATCGCCGACAGGGTACACAGGGCAATTTCGCCGTTCGGATCGTTGAGGTCGGCGAGCGGCCGGGTCGGCAGGAGGATTTCCATGCACAGGTTTGACTGCCGGATCGGCGCCTTTTGCGCGTTGAACGGGCTGTGGGTGTTGCAGTGATCGACGTTCTGAATATAGATACGTCCGGTGCCGGCGCGTTCTTGCAACATCAGGGAGAAGAGATCGGCGGCGGCGATCGCGCGTTTGCGGATTGTCGCGTCGTTTTCATAGCGCACGTACAGGCGCTCGAATTCCGCCTGATCGCTGAAGAAGGCGTCGTAAAGCCCTGGGACGTCGGATGGAGAGAACAAAGTGATCTCGCCGCCCTGAATCAGTCGGTTGTACATCAGGCGGTTGATCTGCACGCCGTAGTCCATATGGCGCACGCGGTTTTCCTCCACGCCGCGGTTGTTCTTGAGCACCAAAAGCGATTCGACCTCAAGATGCCAGATCGGATAGAACAGGGTCGCGGCGCCGCCGCGCACCCCGCCCTGGGAGCAGCATTTCACCGCCGTCTGGAACAGTTTGTAAAACGGAATGCAGCCGGTGTGGCGCGCCTCTCCCCCGCGGATGGTCGAGCCTTCCGCACGAATCCGCCCGCCATTGATCCCGATTCCGGCGCGCTGCGAGACATAGCGCACGATCGCGCTGGTCGTCGCGTTGATCGAATCGAGACTGTCGCCGCATTCGATCAGCACGCAGGAACTGAACTGGCGCGACGGCGTGCGCACGCCGGACATGATCGGGGTCGGCAGGGACAGTTTGCCGGTGGAAGCGGCATCGTAGAAACGGCGCACGTAATCGAGGCGCGTGTCTTTCGGATAGTCGGAGAACAGACACATCCCGACCAAAAGGTAGAGAAACTGCGGGCTTTCATACACCTGTCTGGTTACCCGGTCTTGCACCAGATACTTACCTTCCATCTGCTTCACGGCGGCATAGGCGAACTTGAGATCGCGGTCGTGATCGAGGGTGGCATTCAAGGTGTTGCAATCGTCCTCGTCATACGCTTCAAGCAACCCGGCGTCGTATTTACCGGCCGCGACGAGTTTTTTCAGGTGCGTGTAAAGAGGCGGCGGCGCGTATTGCCCGAAAGCGATCTTGCGCAGATGAAAAATCGCCAGACGCGCGGCGAGATACTGGTAGTCGGGAGAATCTTCCGAGATCAAATCGGCGGCGGACTTGATCAGGGTTTCGTGAATGTCTTTCGTGGTGATGCCGTCATAGAACTGGATGTGTGAGCGCAACTCCACCTGCGAGACGGAAACTTTATTCAGATCTTGCGCGGCCCAAGTGACGACCCGATGGATTTTCTCGAGATCGATTTTTTCCTTGCGCCCGTTGCGCTTGGTAACCTGCATATTTTCCGCACCGTTCATCCTGCTTCTCTCTCCACATAGGTAAAGGGTTTCAACCATGAAACCTGACTTATGATAACGCCGTTCGTGGGCTTTGCAATTGCGATATCATAATCGTCTGGAATTGCTGGAAAAATAATTATCTATATGAAATAAAAAGGGTTTATTTAAACCTATGGGGATAAAACCGCGAGCCGGTAACGTGGCGCGGCGGCTTGCGAGGTATTTACCTTGCCAGGTCGCGCCTGGGAAGAGACACGCGCCTTCCCTCCTTTCCACAGGCTGCCGATACAGGGCGCTGTAAACGGGCAAGCGGCCTTTTGGGAGAGCAATTTTCACCGTGTTACCTCGCGTTCGTCCGCGATTTCGGCCATTTTCCGCATTCCTTTTCCCCGCCGCCGCCTTTGCCGGCGGAAAAGATCGGGGGGCAGAGAATAGCATCCGCTGAACGCGTTCGTGAAAATCACCGCAGACACGCTGTGCATGGCGCCAATCCGTACTGGTTTTCGTTGTCCAAAGCGTGGTCTCGATGAAAAGACAGAGGAAAAAACGGCGGAAAACGCAGGGAAAAGTCTCGTTTCTTGCCGCCATGGCTTGAAAAAAATCGCTCTTGTCCCCATCGCGGCAGCAGGTTTTTATGTATCAAGGAACGCCATGCCACACGAAAAAGATGCGCCGGGCGAGAACGCCCCGTTTGCGATAAACGAAGCCGATACTGCGGGAGAAGAAGAGGCGAATCCCCAAACGGAAGCACTGGAAAATCCGCGCGACGAGGAAAACACCGCCCTTGCCGAGCAGGTAGCGGCCCTTACCGACCAGTTTGCCCGCGCCCGCGCGGAGAATGACAATTTGCGCAAACGCCAGGCGCGCGAACTTTCCAACGCGTATAAATACGCGACGGAAAAATTGCACCGCGATTTGCTGCCGGTCATCGACTCTTTGACCCTCGGTTTGCAGGCGGCCAAGGACAGCGCGGAACAAGAGACAAGCGGCAGCGAGGCGCTCGCGCAGTTCATCGAAGGCCTCGAAATGACGCATAATATGTTTCGTGACATCCTTGCCAAGCACGGGGTGGAAGAAATCGACCCTGTCGGTGAAAAATTCAATCCACAAGTGCACGAGGCGGTGACGATGATGGCAAGCGCCGATCATCAACCGAACACGGTGATACAGGTCGCGCAGAAAGGCTACTTGCTCAATGGGCGCACGATTCGCGCAGCACAAGTGATTGTTTCAAAAGGGGAATAATGAATTTTCGTGCGCGAGACTTGAATTTTCCCTCGCCGCGCCCATTAACGCTGACAAGAAAAGCTCACTCGTTTTAAGGAAGTATCATGGGAAAAATTATTGGCATTGATCTCGGCACGACCAATTCCTGCGTTGCCGTCATGGATGGCGACAAAGCGAAGGTGATCGAAAACGCCGAGGGGGCGCGCACGACACCGTCCATCGTCGCTTTTGCCGACGACAGCGAAGTGTTGGTCGGTCAGCCGGCGAAACGCCAGGCGGTCACCAATCCGAAAAACACCCTCTATGCAATCAAGCGTCTCATCGGACGTCGTTTCGGAGAAAAGGAGGTGCAAAAAGACATTGATCTCGTGCCTTATAAGATCATTGAGGCCGATAACGGTGATGCTTGGGTGGAAGCTAACGGTAAAAAGATGGCGCCACCGGAAATTTCCGCGCGCGTCCTGCAGAAAATGAAGAAAACCGCCGAAGATTATCTCGGTGAAAAAGTCGGTGAAGCGGTCATCACCGTGCCGGCTTACTTCAACGATTCGCAGCGGCAGGCGACGAAGGACGCCGGTAAAATCGCCGGACTCGACGTCAAACGTATCATCAACGAACCGACCGCCGCGGCGCTCGCCTACGGAATCGACCACGGCGCGAAAGACGCCAAGATCGCCGTTTACGATCTCGGCGGTGGCACCTTCGATATTTCCATTATCGAAACCGTCAATTTGGAAGAAGAAGGCCAGCAGTTCGAAGTGCTCTCGACCAACGGGGACACTTTCCTCGGCGGCGAGGATTTCGACGCGCGAATCATTGATTATCTGGTCAGCGAATTCAAGAAAGACAGCGGCATTGATTTGACCAATGATTCCCTCGCCTTGCAGCGCCTGAAAGAGGCGGCGGAAAAAGCCAAAATCGAACTGTCTTCCAGCCAGCAAACCGATATCAACCTGCCCTATATCACCGCCGACGCTTCCGGCCCGAAGCACCTGAATCTCAAGTTGACGCGCGCGAAACTGGAATCGCTCGTCGGCGATCTCATCGAACGCTCCTTGGAGCCCTGCCGCATCGCCCTGAAAGACGCGGGACTCGCGGCGAGTGACGTCAACGAAGTCATCCTTGTCGGCGGCCAGACGCGGATGCCGAAAGTACAGGAAGCGGTGAAAAATCTCTTCGGGAAGGAACCGCGCAAAGACGTGAACCCCGATGAAGCCGTCGCCGTGGGTGCGGCCATCCAGGGCGGCGTACTCGGCGGCAATGTCAAGGACGTGCTGCTGCTCGACGTCACCCCGCTTTCCCTCGGCATTGAAACGATGGGCGGGGTGATGACCAAGTTGATCGAAAAGAACACGACGATCCCGACGAACGCCTCGCAAGTGTTCTCGACGGCAGAAGACAATCAGTCGGCGGTGACCATCCACGTCTTGCAAGGGGAGCGTCAGCAGGCGAGCGCCAACAAATCCCTGGGGCGTTTCGATTTGACCGATATCAAAGCGGCGCCGCGCGGCATGCCGCAGATCGAGGTCACCTTCGATATCGACGCCAACGGCATTCTCAACGTTTCCGCGAAAGACAAGGAAACCGGCACGGAACAATCCATTGTGATCAAGGCTAGTTCGGGGCTGTCCGAGGAAGAAGTCGAACAGATGGTCAAAGACGCCGAGGCCCACGCCGAGGAAGACAAGAAATTCCAGGCCAAGGTGGAAGCGAAAAACGGCGCTGAATCGATGATCAACGGCGTGGAAAAAGCGTTCGCCGAACTCGGCGATGAAGTGACAGAAGAGGAAAAAAGCAAAGCCGAAGAGGCGATCAAGGCGTTACGTGAAGTCATGGACGGTGACGACGTCGATGTCATCAAAGAAAAAACCACCGCGCTGATGGAAGCCAGCGGCCCGGTCATGCAGAAATCCTACGCGAAGATGGCCGAAAGCGCCAAAGGCGACGCCGGCGAAGGCAGCGCGGAGACGCAGAGCGAAAGCGCGACGCCGGATGACGTGGTAGACGCCGACTTCGAAGAAGTCAAAGACGACAAAAGTAAAGATTGATACCGCAAAGGAGAAAGTGGGGAACGCGGTCAAGCCTCCCTCGAATAGACGATGGCAGATAAAGACTTATACGCGATTCTCGGCGTGCCGCGCTCGGCTAGCCAAGCGGAAATCAAAAAAGGGTATCGCAAGCTTTCGATGAAATGGCATCCCGACCGTAACCCCGATAACAAAGCGGAAGCGGAAATAAAATTCAAGGAAATCAGTAAGGCTTACGAAATTCTTTGCGATGAACAGAAAAAAGCCACCTACGACCGTTTCGGCTTCGATGCCGCAAACGGTCAGGGCGGTAACGGCTTTGGCGGCGGGTTCAATGCGGGCGGCGGCTTTTCCGATATATTCGGCGATGTTTTCGGCGATATTTTCGGCGCCGGACGTCAAAGCAGCGGCCAGCGGCAAAACCGCGGCAGGGATCTTGCCTATGAACTTGATCTCTCCCTGGAAGAGGCGGTGCAAGGAACGGAGAAAAAGATTCGTATTCCGACGCAGGTGACCTGTAACAACTGTCACGGCAGCGGAATGACGAAAAAGTCCACGAAGAAGACCTGCCCAACCTGTCATGGTAACGGTCAAGTCCGTATACAGCAGGGCTTTTTCTCGATTGCCCAGACTTGCCCGACCTGCCACGGAAAGGGGTATGTCATTGAAAATCCTTGTGAAAAATGTCAAGGTACGGGTCGCGTAAAAGACCTTCACACCCTGAGCGTTAATATTCCCGCCGGTGTCGACAGCGGCGATCGCATCCGTCTTTCCGGAGAAGGCGAGGCCGGTGAGCGGGGCGCGCCGGCCGGCGATCTGTACGTGGAAGTTCGGGTGCGCAAACATCCGATTTTTACCCGCGAAGGCGACAACTTACATTGCAACATGCCGATCGCGTTCGTCACCGCCTGTCTTGGCGGGGAAATCGAAGTGCCGACTCTTGGCGGGCGAGTGAAACTGATGATCCCGGCGGAAACGCAGACAGGAAAAGCCTTCCGCCTGCGCGGCAAAGGGGTCAAATCGGTGCGTAGCAACGTCGCCGGTGATCTGTATTGCACGATCAACATCGAAACGCCGGTCAAACTTTCCAAAGAGCAGAAAGAATTGTTGCTGCAATTCGATAGGACGGTTAACGACGGCGGACAGCGCCACGCACCAAAGGAAAAAGGCTTCCTCGACAGCGTCAAGGAGTTTTTCGACAACCTCTGAAGGGCTTTGCGGTGAGAAACGTTGTCCTTGCCCGCGAAAGACCGGTCCGCTCAGAGCGCGAGCCTCCGGGCGGGAACAAAAACCGCGATGGCAGGCGCAAAGTGCTCTGGTCGAGAGGGAAGGTTGCCTACCTTGCTTGATTTACTCCCTCGGCTGAGCAATTCTTCCGCCGCCGCGCGCTTTTTTCCATGACGGCGGTTATTGTCGAGTCCCCGCGCTTTTCCCGCCGTCTCGGCAATATCGTATGGTCTTCGAGATGCCCCAAGCTATGGCGAACGCCGCGCTCGGAAACAAACCATCAAGGGGTACGGAAGACGAGCGTCGGCGACTATTCACTCGCCTCATCTTCACGCCGCACGGTGACTTCCGCGGCACCGACCACGCCG
This sequence comes from Cardiobacteriaceae bacterium, assembly GCA_965277745.1. Taxonomy (GTDB): domain Bacteria; phylum Pseudomonadota; class Gammaproteobacteria; order Cardiobacteriales; family Cardiobacteriaceae. Next base: position 832,227 of record OZ255837.1, on the reverse strand, counting down.
TGCGAAAAAGACTTCACCCGGACGATACAATCCTTGAAATCCACCGCCGTGCCTGCTTCCGGAAAACTGCCTAGGTGCTCCACGATCAGGCCGGAGAGGGTATTCGGCCCTTGCAAAGGTAATTGCAAGCCGAGTTCGCGGTTTAGCGTACGCAGACCGACACCGCCGTCGACGTCGAAAACCCGCGCCTGTCGCTGCACGATTTCCGGTTCTTCCTCCGTGCCGTCATCGGAGACGATATCGCCGACGATATGGATCAAAATATCTTCCATCGTGATCAGCCCCTGAATATCTCCGTATTCATCCACGACGAGTCCACTACGCACTTTTTGTTTCTGGAAATTGCGTAGTTGGGTACGCAGCGGCGTGCTTTCCGGTACGAAGACGCAAGGACGCAGGATCGTCATCAGCGCGTCGATGTTCAGGCGATCCTCGCAATACAAACCGATCACGTCACGCAAATGGAGCATCCCTTGCACTTGGTCGATGTTGTCACGGTAGGCCAAAAGGCGTCCGTGACGGGAAGCGGTGATCCGTTCGACGGTCTCGTTCCACGGATCGTTGAGATTCACCCCTTCCAGTTCATTACGCGGCACCATCACCTCGTCTACGGAAACATCCTCAAGTTCCAGTACCCCGAGCAACATGTCCTGATGCTCACGCGGGCGCGATTGCGGTGACGAACTGAGCACGACCGTTTTCAGTTCTTCGTTGGTCAGGGTGTCGTCTTTGCCTTTGTCCCGAGAAACTCCGAAAGGCTGCAAAATCACCGCGACCAATCCGTTTAGCAGCCACACCAACGGCGACAAAATCATCACCAATAGGTGAAGAACACGTGTCGCCGGCAGGGCGACTTTCTCTGGATACAGCGCGGCAAGGGTTTTCGGCGCGACTTCCGAGAACAGGAGCACGAGTACCGTAAGCACCACTGTCGCGAGCAGTACCCCGTAGTCCCCATAGAGGCGTAGGCCGATGATCGTGCCGGTCGAAGTGGCGAGAATATTGATAAAATTGTTGCCGAGAAGAATGGTTCCCAGCAGGCGTTCGGTTTTTCCGAGCAGTCGCTCAGCCTGCTTGGCCGCTGGTTTGCCCTCGTCGGCAATATGTTTGAGTTTATAGCGATTGAGCGACATCATCGCCGTTTCGGAGGCGGAGAAAAAGGCCGAACAGGCAAGACAGGCCGCCAGTATCACGAGCAATACCCAGATGGGGATATGTTCCACGATAAGTCCCGCTGCTTCAGTGCATGACAAATTGAACGATCATATTGCTCACCACGTAACCGGTAACGAGCAGCGCGTAACCGAGCAGTGACCAGTACACCAGCACCATCCCGTGTCGACGGCGAACGCCCCCCAGCCACACCAGCCAACCGTAGGCCACGCCGGAGAGCATCGTGAGCACCGTCTTGTGCCAGAGATGCTGGGCGAACAAATCCTCGACGAAAAACCATCCGGAGAAAAGCGAAGCGAGAAGCAGCACCCAGCCGATCACGGTATAAACCATCATGATCCGCTCAAGGCTCACGAGTGAGGCCAGATTGGTGTTTTTCAGCCGCTTGCGTTTAAGACGCTGGAAGAGATAACTGTAAAGCGCTTCGTGAATCAAGGCGATGGTCAACACCGTCCAGGCGGCGATCGACAGGAGAATATGCCAAATCATTCCCCCTGTCATGGTCTCGATAAACGGTTTGTTTCCTATAAACAGCGCCGCGATCGGCACCAGAAGCGCGTTGATCACGCTGATCAACGCGCCGCCGAGCGCCATCTGCCGCTTCCACAGCCAAATCAGAGACACGCATGCCACCGCCCAGGCAAACAGGGAAATCACGTTGCAAATCGACAGATTGAAAGACGGCTCATTGCCTTCACTAATCGTGTCGATCATATCGATCAACAAAATCGCGTGTACCAGGCAGGCGATGATCAGCGTCGCAAGGGCTCGGAAAAGAGAAGAAGACGCCTGTCTACTAGCGTGCCAGAATGCCGTGCCGGAAAGGAGGTAAAGACATGTGATCGCGGCGAGCAGCCAAAGCCGCATAGCATTTCCTGATAACTGGTGAACAAAACGCTATAATACACGAAGCCCCCAGCCATTACATGAGCCATCGTTTACGAGGATTCCCTCTTATGTTCGAACATCTCAGCGAGCGCCTCCAAGGCACCATCAAAAAACTGTGCGGCCAGAGCCGCATCAGCGAAGAGAATATTCAAACGGCCCTGCGCGAAGTCCGTGTGGCGCTTATCGAGGCCGATGTCGCCCTGCCGGTGGTGAAAAGCGTCACCACGGCGATCAAGGAAGCGGCGATCGGGCAGGAAGTCGGGCGGAAGCTTTCGCCGGACCAGGCGTTTTTGAAAATCGTGCAGTCCGAACTGACCCGCATCATGGGGGCGGAAAACAGCGCCCTCGCCCTCGCCACTCAGGCGCCCGCAGTGATTCTCATGGCCGGTCTCCAGGGCGCCGGAAAAACCACCTCCACCGCCAAACTGGCAAAAAGACTGATCCAGGAGAAAAAGACAGTCGCCGTCGTCTCCACTGACGTCCGCCGTCCGGCGGCGATTGAGCAACTCGAAGCGCTCGCCAAGCAGACAGGCGCCACCTTTTTCCCGTCGAATGAACGGGAAAACCCGCGAGTCATCGCCGAACGCGCCCTCGACTGCGCCAAAAAACAATTCTATGACGTCCTGATCGTCGATACCGCCGGGCGTTTGCATATCGACGGCGAGCTGATGGAAGAACTCCAACGCCTGCACGCCGTGTTACGTCCGATAGAGACTCTGTTCGTGGTTGACGCGATGACCGGTCAGGACGCGGCCAACACAGCCAAAACTTTTCATGACGCCCTCCCCCTGACCGGGGTTGTCCTCGCGAAAGCGGACGGCGACGCCCGTGGCGGTGCCGCGCTGTCCATCCGCGCCGTCACCGGCAAGCCGATAAAATTCCTCGGGATCGGCGAAAAGACCGATGCGCTGGAAGCTTTTCACCCGGATCGTCTTGCCTCGCGGATCCTCGGGATGGGCGACGTATTGGGGATGATCGAAGATCTGGAACAGCAGGTCGACGAGAAAAAAGCGCGTAAATTGGCGAGAAAAATAGTCAAGGGTAAAGCGTTCGACCTTGAGGACTTTCGCGAACAACTCGCGCAGATGCGCAACATTGACCTCGATAAGATGCTCGAGAAACTCCCGGGGATGGACAAAATTCCCACTGCGGTCAAAAACACCCACCTCTCGCCGCAAAAAATCAAACGGCAGGAGGCAATTATTCTCTCCATGACGCGCGCCGAACGCCGTCGTCCGGAACTCATCAAAGGCTCGCGCAAACGCCGCATCGCCGCCGGCTGCGGCTTGGAAATAGCGGAGGTCAACCGTCTCCTCAAGCAATTCCGCGAGATGCAAAAACAGATGAAAAAAGTCAAAGGCGGTAAAATGGCGGGGATGCTAAGTAGAGGCGGGCGCTCGGCTATGGGAAACCTGCCGTTCAAATAAGATCTCCGGTCGTTGTGCCGACACGCTCGCAGCGCTTGCTCCCCGGTCAGTGTCGGGGGTGGAAAAGCCCTTTACCGCCATGGAAAAAGAGATATAATCTTTGCGTTGAAGATGTGGGTCCTTAGCTCAGTTGGTAGAGCAGTTGACTCTTAATCAATCGGTCGAGAGTTCGAGTCTCTCAGGACCCACCACTTTTCCTGGCGGTTGCGTCTGGCGTTATCCGGTGATTTGTCGCGATCAATGAAAAAGGGCAAAATCTCCGTTGTGTTCCGCGTTTTCGGCGCGCTGCCCTGTGAGTGGCCGGCAAGGGAGAGACGATGACAAGCACAACATCGCGCCGGGTATGCGCAAGGGAAACCTTCAAGCTTGGGCGGCGGGGAGAAAAAATTGTCCGGATCGTTTTCATTGCGGCTCGCTTTGTACAGCATGGGCGCCTCCCTTTCACTTAGCGGTCACCGTCGTTGCATGACGGTGCGCCGGCGATTTTGCCTGTGATCGGGTGCTTGTCGGCAAGTTTTCCGCTATCGGCGATTCTGGCGACCGCGGCAGTTTTTTAACGTCATCTTAATGCAACGCCGTGCTCGCGGGCATTCGAGTGCGGTAAAATGGACGCAATATAGAGGAAAATTCCGAGGAGATGCGATGAAAAGTCTCGGTGAATTCATCATTGAGAAACAGTCGGAATATCCGCAAGCCAAGGGCTCCCTTTCCAGTATTCTCTCCGCGATTCGTCTTGCCGCGAAGGTGCTGCATAGAGATATCAACAAAGCCGGACTGGTGAGCAACATCTTGGGTGACGCCGGAACGGAAAATGTACAGGGCGAACAGCAGATGAAACTCGATGTGTTCGCCCACGCAACCATCGAATCGGCGCTTTTTTCGCGCGACGATATCGCTGGCTTCGCTTCCGAGGAAGAAGATCACTTCATCGCCTTCGATACCGAAGGCGGACGCAACGCGAAATACCTCATTCTCACCGATCCGCTCGATGGCTCGTCGAATGTCGATGTCAACGTTGCGGTCGGCACGATTTTTTCGATTTATCGCCGCCTCACGCCGATCGGCACCCCGGTCACGCGGGAAGATTTTCTCCAGCCGGGCGACAAGCAGATCGCCGCGGGGTACGTGGTGTATGGTTCTTCCACGATGATGGTTTACACCACCGGCAATGGCGTCAACGGTTTTACGTATGATCCCTCGCTTGGCATGTTTTTGCTTTCCCACGAGAATCTCGCGATTCCCGAAAACGGCGCGATTTATTCTGTCAATGAAGGCGGCTATGTGAAGTTTCCCCAAGGGGTCAAAAAATACATCAAATACTGTCAGGAGACCGATCCGGCGAGCAATCGACCTTATAAATCGCGCTATATCGGCTCCCTGGTCGCCGATTTTCACCGCAATATGCTCAAGGGGGGAGTGTATTTGTATCCGCAGGGCAGCAATTATCCGAACGGCAAACTGCGTCTGCTCTACGAGTGCAACCCGATGGCGTTTCTCGCCGAACAGGCCGGCGGGCGCGCCAGCGACGGCAAGAGACGGATTCTCGCGATCGAACCGGAAACGCTTCACCAGCGAACCCCGTTTCTGGTCGGCTCGAAAAACATGGTCGCCAAAGTGATGGAGTTTATCGCCAAGTATCCAGACGACTGATCAGGGATCGAGCGCATCGAGCAGCCGGTGCAACATCTTCGCCGATTGCTTGCCGGCGTGGTCGATAAATTTATCGAAGTTGATTTGCGCTTGCTCATCGCCATGGTCGGAAATCGCGCGAATCGCCACAAACGGCACGGCGCAAAGATGACTCACCTGGGCGATCGCCGCCGCTTCCATCTCGCAAGCGAGCGCCATCGGAAACGCCTCGCGGATACGCGCCCTGTCTACGTCTCCATGGGTGAAGCGATCGCCCGAGACAATCAGGCCTTCATGTACCGTCGCGCCGTCGAACCCGCGCGCGGCGAGCGCCGCCTTCGCGGTCAGTGTCGCGTCTGCCGGATACGCGGCTGGCAACTGCGGCAATTCTCCCATCGCGTAGTCGAAAGCGCGCAAATCGACATCGTGATGAGCGACCGAACTGCCGACCACCACGTCGCCCAGGGCGATTCCCGCGCCCAGTCCGCCGGCGCTGCCGGTATTGATCAGCGCGCGCGGCGAAAAACGGTCGATCGCCAGGGTCGTGGCGAATGCCGCGTTGACCTTGCCGATCCCGGAAAGGACCAAGACAACTTCCGTTTTGTCGAGACGACCGCGGTAGAACGGTTTGCCGAAAAGGCGTTCTTCATCGGCGTCTTCCAAGGTTTCGCGGAGGATGGCAAGTTCCTGCGCCATGGCCGCGATGATGACGATTGGCGCCATTCGCCTTCTTTCGTTGGATAAAGGCCTTCATTTTAACAGGATCGTCGTGCAAGAGGAGAACATGTCGCAACGGCGTCTTCTGAATCAGAAGGGCGTGCCATTGTATATCTAGGGAACCTGCGAATAAGTCCGCAGCATGAGACAATCAATACTCTGATGTGCTGAGGACTATCCATGGATCACCAACTCTCCTTCGCTGACAGCGAGTTCAACAACAAGCGTCGCCAAACCCGCAAAGAGAAGTTTCTCGGTCGCATGGAAAAACTGATTCCCTGGCAGCGACTTGAGTCAGTGATTGATCCTCACTATCCAAAGGCCGGTAAGGGTCGCAAGCCTTATCCATTACCAACCATGCTGCGCATCCACTGCATGCAGCAGTGGTATAGCATGAGCGATCCAGCCATGGAGGATGCGCTCTATGAAATCGCCTCTATGCGCTTGTTTGCAGGCCTCTCCCTGGATGGCGCGATACCCGATCACACCACCATCATGAACTTCCGCCATCTACTGGAACGGCATGGCTTAGCTCGCCAAATATTCAACGAGGTCAGCACCTGGCTGAGCGAAGCTGGCGTGCTGATAAAAGAAGGAACACTGCTGGATGCGACTATTATCGAAGCCCCCAGTTCCACCAAGAATAAAGCTGGTGAGCGTGATCCTGAGATGCACCAGACCAAGAAGGGTAATCAATGGCACTTCGGTATGAAAGCCCATATCGGTGTTGATGCCAGAACAGGGTTGACGCACAGCTTCACCACTACCGCTGCTAATGAGCATGATCTCAACCAAGCTGAACACCTTCTTCACGGCGAAGAAGGCTTTATCTTCGCTGATAGTGGTTATCGTGGCGCAGATAATCGTGAAGAGCTCGAAGAAGTGGAGGCCGACTGGCACATTGCTGAAATCCCTAGCAAGGTCAAAGAGCTGAAAAACATCCACGAATCAATAAGGTCCAATTGAAGACCGAGTACCTGAAAGCCAGTATCCGCGCCAAGGTTGAGCATCCGTTCCGGATTATCAAATGCCAGTTTGGCTTTACCAAGGCTCGTTATCGCGGATTGATGAAGAACGACAGCAAGCTGGCCATGCTGTTCGCGTTAGCGAATGTCGTGCGCGTGGATCAGATGCTGCGAGCGTAGTACAAGTCCGTCTGTATGCTGATGAATCGGCATACAGGCGGTAAGAAACGACCAATAATCGCGCGGCTAAGCCGTAAATGCAGCTTGATCGTCGGAATGAGTTAGAAGACGAGACTTATTCGCAGGTTCCCTAGCCATGCCGCACTAAATGTTAGTGGTTCAGATGTAAGAACAACCGTCGGCTATTTGCCCAAGCATTTTTGCCTATTCACTCTCGAAAGCGGCAACGATTTTCTTGTTCAATGCCCTCAAGAATGCTGAACAATCGAAGCCTTCAGGGTCTTTCGCAACAGGAATGTCTTCCTTTTCTGTCAGCCGTTTCGGGAAAGGCGCGATGAATAATGGTGTCCCTGGATGGTCTGATAGTCGCTGGGTTTATGAGGTGATATTGCCTCGAACAGCGGACGGGCATGAAATTTCGGAATCGCTATCGTATCGCCATCCAACGCGAATACGGTCAAGCTCCGCATCGAAAGCGGCGGGGTGGGATCGATACCCTGAAATACGGGTGCCACCAATACGACCTTAGCAGTTATCAGTGGCGGATTGCAGAATGGGTCAAGCGTAGGGCGCAGATTGACGTCGTGACGGAAGGATTGGAGCAGACGGAAAAACCACCCAGGGTCGTCGCAAAAGATGGCGTCTGATAGCCGATTTTGGCGACAATGCGCTTCAGAAAGTTGCGAGGAAAATCCCGCACCCGAAGCCAGCAGGATGGTCGCGCCTCCTAGAGAATAGCCCAGACCGTGGACATTTTTTCGATCGGCATGTTCACGGAACTCTGGCGATCCAAGAACGGTATCTAGCGCTTTAGATAGTTCGAGATATCTGTGATCCAACGCTGCGGCTGTTTTTTTCCTCCGACCAAATAGTCCGCTTCATGCTGCGGTGCGACGACGATGAAACCTGCATCGGCAAGAGTTTGAGTTGTCAGATGGTGATTGCGATAGGACCCACCATTGCCATGTGAAAAAAGGACTATTTCGTACTTTCCCGCCCGGATCGGTACGTTTTTGGCGATTTCTACATCGAAAGGTCCTAGTCACCTGAATCTAAAGTTCGCCGCATAATGTTTGATCAGCACGTTGGCAAAAGCGCCTGACGGAGGCCAGGATTTCATCAGCAGATTTCGTCCATTTGAAAGGCTTTGGGTTCTCGTTGTGGCACTGAATGAATTTGGTGATATCGGCTTCCAGGGATTTGACAGAGGTATGCGCTCCCCGCTGTACCTGTTTGCGGGTGAGTTCGGCAAACCAACGCTCGACCTGATTGATCCATGATGCCGATGTGGGGGTGAAGTGGACGTGGTAGCGCGGTCGGCGGGCGAGCCACGCTTTGACCTCCTTGGTTTTGTGGGTGGCGTAATTGTCCATGATGATATGGATATCCAGATCATCGGGCATATTGGCGTCGATTTCCTTCAGAAAGGACAGAAACTCTTTGGCCCTGTGGCGCTTGTAGCATTTCCCGATCACAAAGCCGCTGGCCACGTCGAGAGCCGCGAACAGCGATGTCGTGCCATGACGCACATAATCGTGGGTCTGCCGTTCGGGGATGCCGGGGGCCATTGGCAGAATGGGTTGGGAGCGGTCCAATGCCTGGATCTGGCTCTTCTCGTCAACGGACAACACCAAGGCCCGGTTGGGCGGCGAGAGATAGAGGCCGACGATATCGCGAACCTTCTCGACGAACAAAGGGTCACTGGACAGTTTGAAGGTATCGCTGCGATGGGGTTGGAGGCCAAAGGCATTCCAAATGCGGCGGATCGTCGTGTGTGACAGGCCTGTTTCCTTCGCCATCGAACGGATGGACCAATGGTTGGCGTCACGGGGCTTGCTGTGCAATGTCCGTTCAATGACCGCCGCGACCTGATCGTCTTCAACTGTGCGCGGGCGGCCGGGGCGTGCCTCATCGAGAAGGCCGTCCACACGATCCTTGACGAACCACCGCCGCCACTTGCCCACCGTGTGCTCGTGAAATCCGAGCTCGGCTCCAACCTCCTTGCTCGAAAGCCCGTCGGCGCAACGCAGGACCATCCGGCATCGATCGGAAAAAGAACGGGGAGCCCGGTGTCGCCGAACCTGACGCTCAAGGTAGTCACGCTCCTCAGAACTCAAAACCAATGGCGGTGATGGCCGCCCCTTTCTGCCTGGCATAAAACACCCTCCGGGATAGTCAAACGTCCCAGAGTCTATGTCTCCTCAATCAATTTATGAAGCGATTTTCAGTTCCATATGACTAGTTATATCATGAAAAACTTTTCATCGCCATCGCCAGTTTCTTTAAGGGTTTTTGCGATAAATATGGCCATTTCCCCGCTTGATGCCGGTTGTTTAAAGCAGATGTTTCCTCCGTCTACCAGCGATTCAAGGGAAAAATCCCCGACAGGTAATCACTCCTTTTGCAGGGTTTGCTTGAGGGTATAGAGCAGTTCTTGGGTGGCTTTCGGTGTCATGTTGTCGGGTTCGGCCGCGCGCAGGGCCGCGGCGATCTCAAGGAGATCGTCGCACCCTTGCAGCGGCTCCTGCGCGCCCGCCTCGACGCGCGGAAGCAGTTCTTCCTGTTGCATGCGCTGATTGGCGATTTCCCGTTCGTTTTCGAGTCGGCGCAGCTTGAGGGTCGCCTGATGGATCACCGCTTTTGGTACGCCGGCTAGTTTCGCGACTTGCAGGCCATAGCTCTTGTTTGCCGCCCCTTCTTCCACGTGATGCAAAAAGACGATGTCGTCTTTTTCTTCGATCGCGGAAAGATGGATGTTGGCGACGTTTTTATGGCGTTCGGCGAGGGCGGTCAGTTCGAAATAATGGGTGGCGAACAAGGTGAGCGCGTGGTTGTGGGTGGCGAGTTGTACCGCGCTCGCCCAGGCCAGGGAGAGTCCGTCGAAGGTGCCGGTACCGCGGCCGATTTCATCCATGATGACGAGGCTTTCCGTATCGGCGTTGTTCAGGATGTTGGCGGTTTCGTTCATTTCGACCAGGAAGGTGGAACGTCCGCCGGCGAGGTCGTCGCTCGCGCCGATACGGGTGAAAATGCGGCCGATCGTACCGATTTTCGCCGCTTTCGCCGGGATGAAACTACCGGCGTGGGCGAGAATCACGAGCAAGGCGTTCTGGCGCATGAAGGTAGATTTGCCACCCATGTTCGGGCCCGTCAGGATTAGTAGTTGGCGGCGCTTGTCGAGGGTGAGATCGTTGCCGATGAAAGGCGCTTCGTTGCTGTGCTCGACCACCGGGTGGCGCCCGGCGGCAACATGCAAGCAAGGCGAATCGGTAAATTCCGGGCGCCGGTAGTCGTCTTCTCTGGCAAGGCAGGCGAAGTTTGCTAGGACGTCGCTTTCGGCGATCGCGCGGGCGAGGGCGAACAGTGTTTCACGCTGTTCGCTCAGTTCACCGAGCAAGTGTTCGTATGCCTGTTTTTCGAGCGTCAGCGCTTTTTCCCGCGCCGTGAGGACGCGTTCTTCCAAGTCTTTGAGTTCGGTGGTGATGTAGCGTTCACTGTTTTTCAGTGTCTGCCGGCGGCTCCAGCGCTCGGGCGCGGTGTCGGACTGACTGCGCGGGATGTCGATGTAATAGCCGTGCACGTGGTTGTAGCCGATTTTCAGATTGGTGATGCCACTGGCGCGTTTTTCTTTTTCCGCCAGTTCAGCGAGTACGGTCTCGCTGTGTTCGGCAAGTTGGCGAAGTTCGTCCAATTCCGGCAGGTGGCCGGGGGCGAAAATACCGCCGTCTTTCAGGGTGAGCGGCGGTGCCTCGACGAGCGCGGCCATGAGTTGTGCGGCGATTGTCCGCCCATCTTCCAGGACGGGAAGATGGGCGGCGAGCAGGGGGCTGTTTTTCGCCGCCGCCGTGAGTGTCGCGGCGATTTCCGGCGCGAGGGTCAGGGTATCGCGCAATTGCGCGAGTTCGCGTGGGCGCGCGCTCGCAAGGGTGATGCGCGTGGTGATGCGCTCCACGTCCGCCGTTTCCCCGAGCCGTGTGCGCAGGACATCGAGATCGGTGTTGTTCAGCATCGCTTCGACACCGTCATGGCGCGCCCGGATGCGGTTGCGCGCGCGAAGCGGCTGGTTGATCCAGCGTTTCAAGGTACGCCTTCCGGCGGCGCTTTGGCAGCGATCAATGGTGCCGATCAGGCTGTGTTTCGGATCGCCCGCGAGGGTGTATTCGATTTCTAGATTGCGCCGGGTGACGGCATCGAGGAGCAGATATTCACTTTTCGCCTCGAGACGCGGTGCCTCAAGCGGCGGCACTTGCCGTTTGTGGGTATCATGCAAGTATTGCAACAGGCAACCGACCGCGCACAGGGCGGGTTCGCTTGCGTCGATACCGAAGCCGTCCAGGGTTGTCACTTTATAGTGGGTTTTGATTAGATCAAGGGCGGAATCGCGATCGAAATACCAGTCCGGCTGGCGGCGCGGGCGTTTGCGGTCGAAGGTCATCGGCAAACGGCAGGATTCCGGTATGAGTATTTCCGCCGGGCGCAGGCGCTCGATTTCCGCGCCCAATTGTTCCTCGCCAAGGGCGCCGCTCAGTTGCAAGCTGCCTCGGGTGATGTCGGTGTAGGCGAGGTAATACCGCCCATTATACGGAAACAGGGTGAGAAGGAAATTGTCGCGTGATTCGTCGAGCAAGGCGTCGTCGGTCAGGGTGCCCGGCGTGATTACCCGGGTCACCGCACGCTTGACCGGTCCCTTGCTTTTCTTGGGATCACCGATCTGCTCACAGATCACCGCGCGGACCCCCTGTTTGACCAGTTTTGCAAGATAGGTTTCCAGTGCGTGTACCGGCACGCCGGCCATCGCAATCGGTTCACCGGCGGATTTCCCGCGCGTGGTCACGGAAATGCCGAGCAATTCGCCGCCGCGCTTGGCGTCTTCGTAAAACATTTCGTAGAAATCACCCATGCGGTAGAGCAGCAAGGTGTCGGGAAAATCTTTTTTGATGCGAAGATACTGCTGCATCATCGGCGTGTGAGCGGAAATAGCCGTGCTATCCATAAGTATTCGACCAGTGGACGGGAAAAATGGTATCGGGTTTTTTCACCTGGTTATTTTGCATGCCGGGTTATCGATTGCACGCGAAAGGGCTTTGCATAAGATTTTTGCAAGCACTTCTCTTGCGTTTTTCTTTTATCGTCATCTTCAAGATTTAATTTTTTATGGGGCTTGACTTGGCGAAACGGTTTGTCACGGCGCTATCGTAACAGGCGCCCAAGCGTGTTGGAAGCGCTGAGCGGGGAGATGCCACTTTCACCAGCGTTACCCGCACAGGTGAGAGACAGTAAGCGTCGATGCGAAAAGAAAGGGCGATAAAGCTGTGACCGTCGAAGCAGCGGCGTCGACGCTTTTGTCACCGCATCGCGAGCCAGGCGGACAAGCGGGTAGTCACTGTTACGGTAAAAACTAGGGAGTGAATTCCCGCGCTTTCTTTTTTTCCGGCAAACGGTGAAGTTAATTTTGATGAAAATCGCGAAACGGGCGATCGTTTCCTCCTCGCGAAGGAGCGCCTTACAGGGAGCAAATTTGCAAGGAAAACGCGAGGGGTTTCTCTGTTTGGGTGGAACGCATTTGCGGGTTTTCCTGTTCCATGAAGCGGATCGCAAGACGATGATTGTTGCCGCTGATGCGTGGAAATACTTTGTCCTCGGCAGTGAGGTGAACGCGCAGCATCTGATTGCGACGATCCCTGTTCAGGGTGCGCAAAAACATACCGTCATCACTGTATTCCCGCGTTGGAACGGCACTGGCGCGGATGATTCTCAGCACCAGCGCGATCGCCTCGGAAATCGAGGCGAACAGACGATGACAATGAATCAGAAAAGGATTGCTTTCGCCGCCGTTTTTCGCCAGCCAAAACTGGTAGGCAGGCACTTCGAACAGACAGTTGCCGCTTTGGTTGAAATTACGCTGGCGCAGGCTGTTGAACAGTTCGTTCTCGCGTAGGTTGCTGATCAGGTTGAGGTTGACATCATAAATGGTTTGCAGGGAGAGATGAATCGCTTCTTCCAGTTTCGGTTGCGTCATCGCGATCATCTCGGTATGCAATCGATCGCGGGTGATCGCGCTTTGCAGGCGTTGCAGTTCATTGAGAATTTCGGCGCGAATTTCATAGCGGTGCAAAAAATCGAGCACGTCGAAAAGCGCGTCGAGAAAAAGCTTGATTGTGTAATATTCATCGGCGAGATGGAAATCGCGCATCTGCGCGAACATCGATTCCAGGCGCATGAACAGGCGCATGCGCTCGCAAAGCGGCTGTTCGTACGTGCAATACGGCGCTTGTTGCGAAGGATAAGTGAGTGGGTCGATCATGGCGGCTTTGTTTAGTCTAATTTTTGTATCCTGTCATAGCCTTCGCCGTGGAGCAAGTTCTCCAGGCGAAGATTGCGCCAAAGTGCAGAAATTGCTATGCTTCGGTTTTAGAAATGTAACAGGAAAAAGCAAATGCTTTACTGCATGAGCGCTGTTATCTCATTGAATTATTTCGTGCCGACCGCGATTCGATTGATTGACAGAGTCGGCGCGTTGTTTTTTGACCTTGAAAAACGAATGCCTGCCCGGATGCTTTTTTTCTTGCCGGGCAAGGCGGGTCTGTGGAGACAAACACATAATGAAAAAAATGTTAATCAATGCGACACAGCAGGAAGAACTGCGTGTCGCCCTGGTCGAGGGCCAGCAACTTTACGATCTCGATATCGAAACGTTGCATACAAGACAAAAAAAGGCCAATATCTACAAGGGAAAAATCACCCGAATCGAACCTTCTCTTGAAGCGGTTTTTATCGATTACGGTGCGCAGCGCCATGGCTTTCTGCCGTTCAAGGAAATTGCCAAGCAATATTTGACCGGATCGACCTCGACGCACAAAGAAAAACCGACTTTGAAAGACATGCTTAGTGTCGGCCAGGAAATGCTCGTCCAGATCGAGAAGGAAGAACGCGGCAACAAAGGGGCGGCACTAACCACCTACATCAGCCTTGCCGGGCGTTTTCTCGTTTTGATGCCGAACAATCCGCGAGCGGGGGGTGTGTCGCGCAGGATTCAGGGGGATGAGCGCAAGGAACTGCGCGACACCCTCGATGCCCTACAGATACCGGCGGAGATGGGTGTCATCGTTCGTACCGCGGGCGTCGGGCGTAATCAGGAAGAACTCCAGTGGGATCTGGATTTCCTCCTTCAGGTCTGGGAGGCGATTGGCGAAGCGTACCAGCGCGGCGAAGCACGTCGGCTGATCTATCAGGAAAGCAACATCATCGTGCGCGCCTTGCGCGATTACCTGCGCCCGGATATCGCCCAGATCCTGATCGACGATGAACACGTCTTTCGCCAGGCGATGGAGTTCATGAAGCTTGTCATGCCGGCGAATGCGAACAAACTGAAGCTCTATCGGGACACGATCCCTTTGTTTACCCGTTACCAGATCGAGGGGCAGATAGAGACCGCCTATCAACGTAACGTGCAGTTGCCGTCGGGTGGGGAACTGGTCATCGATTACACCGAAGCGCTGGTTTCCATTGATATCAACTCCTCGAAAGCGACCAAAGGCGGGGATATCGAAGAGACCGCCTATCAGACCAACTTGGAAGCAGCGGATGAAATCGCGCGCCAGTTGCGTCTGCGAGATATCGGTGGTTTGATCGTCATCGACTTCATCGACATGACTGTCTTGCGCCACCGCAAGGAAGTGGAGCAGCGTTTTGCCGAAGCGACGAAAATCGACCGCGCGCGCATTCAAAGCGCGAGGATTTCCCATTTCGGCCTGATGGAAATCTCGCGCCAGCGCCTGCGTCCTTCGATCGACGAAGCCAGTCATCGAGTGTGCCCGCGCTGCAAGGGTCAGGGCAGCATTCGGGGCGTTCAATCGCTGGCGCTCTCCTTGTTGCGCCTGATCGAAGAAGAAGCGATGAAAGAAAAGAGCAAACGTATTACCGGAGAACTGCCGGTTTCGCTTGCGACTTTCCTGCTCAATGAAAAGCGTGCGGCGATCCGTGCGATCGAGCAGCGCAACGAAGTGGAGATTGTTCTCGTGGCCAATCCGCATCTGCACACCCCCGACTACCACATCGAACGCCTGCGTGACGACGAGGTAGGCGACGCCATCGCGAAAACGCCGAGCTACCGTCTGCCGATGCGCCAGGAAAGCGAAAAGGAAAACGACATTTCGTGCAAAGTGGTGACGGTGGCGGAAAAACCGCTCGTCTCCGATATCGTCCCGCAAAAACCGATTCCGCAAGAAAAAGAAACCGGGCAAGAGGAAGTCACGCGGGAGAGAAGTGGCTTGTCTGCGGTTTTTACGAAAGTCGCGGCGTTCTTTACCCAGGGCACGCAGACGAAAGACGCCGCCAACGGAGAGGAAAAAGCGCGAATCGAGGCGGAAGACACAGCGAAAAACACGCGACGTCCGGCGCTGCGGCGGCGTCCGTCACGAGAAAACACCGGGCAGGAGAAACGTGCCGCGCCGCAAACGGAGAAAGAGCCGGTCCGTAGCGAGAACGCCAGAGGCGGCAATCGCCGCCGTAATGCCCGGCGCAATCCGCGCAAAACCGCGCAACCTTCCGATTTGCGTCAGGCGCCATCGCGCAAACAGGAAGCGGATCGTCCCGGGGCGGCGAAACGCACCACCCCGGCCGTTGTAGACGACGTCAATCCCAGCGTCGAAGCGTTGCGCCATCCGCCGAAAACCCTGAACGGGCGCGAGGTGCGCAAAGGACGTCCCCGCGATGTCCATGCCGTGCGTGGTCAAGGCAAGGCGGCGGAAACACGTTTGCCTCGCCACGCCGAAGAACAGCCGACAACGCAACGGCGTGTCGCTACGAAAACCACCGCGCCTTCCAAGACGGCGAAAGCACCGAACAAAGCGGTGGCACCGCCGCGCGACGGACAGGCGCCCGGCCTTGTCTCCCTGCTGGAAGAGAAGACCGGGCAAGGGGGAAAAACCGCCGTAAACGCCGCCGTCGTGGTCGCGCATGAGACGGTAGCGCGCAGTGATAGCGGCGGCGAACGCGTCGGACAAGGCGATACATACAAATCCGCCGCGGCGCCGAAAAACGACGGACAGGGGCGAGATGCGGCACAAATGCTCGACGACAAGACGCTCGACGCCTTGCCGCCGATCCGTCGTCTGCCGCTGTTGGGACAGAGCTTGTGGTATGAAAACATTGATCGCGCCATGCTCGACAACGCCACCTTGCTCCGTCTGATTGAGGAAGACGACCTGCGCGGGGGGCGTTGCGACCTGGCCGCCTTGCACAGCGCGTTCGAAGGCGATGCCTACGATGACGCCCTGAGCGCCTGGCGTGAGGAGGGTGACGGCGACGTGCGTGACGCGTTTTACACGCTGGCGGTGGCGGACGTTCGCCGGGCTTGTGATCAGATGCTCGCGGTCTATGAGAAAACCAACGGCACGGACGGTATGGTTTCCTTACGAGTCGCCGCGGATGCGGGAGACGATGCCGAAGCGATGATCGCAG
Organism: Cardiobacteriaceae bacterium; assembly: GCA_965277745.1. Taxonomy (GTDB): domain Bacteria; phylum Pseudomonadota; class Gammaproteobacteria; order Cardiobacteriales; family Cardiobacteriaceae. Next base: position 815,786 of record OZ255837.1, on the reverse strand, counting down.
AAGCGCAAGCGCTACAGGAAAGGGTGGCGCGCGACAATCTGATGATCGAGGTGCCGGCGACCGCCGCCGGCTGCGCCGCGCTCCGTGCCCTGACGGTAGAGGGCGTGAACGTGAACGCGACGCTGCTGTTTTCCGTCGCCCAGTATCGGCGGGTATTCGAAGCGTATATCGCCGGCCTGGAAGTACGTGTCGAGGCGGGAAAATCGATTGATCTGCTGCGTTCGGTGGCGAGCTTTTCCGTCGCTTCCGTGGACCGTGCGGTCGATGAAACGCTCGGCGCGGCGCATGCCGATCTTTACGGGTTAGCGGCGATCGCCAACGCCCGGCTTGCTTATGCTTACTTTCTCGAGAGAATCAGTCACGACGACTGGATCGCCTTACAGCGCAAAGGTGCCGCGGTGCAGCGTCTTGCGTGGACCTCTACCACCACCGGAGATCCGCGCTACAACGATACCCGCTACGTCGATATGTTGATCGGCGCTGATACGGTCAACACATTGTCGGCGCATACCTATACCGCCTTCAAGGAACACGGCATCGCCAAGCCGACCCTGATGCGCGACATCGATCGGGCGACGCGCTTGCTCGATCGTCTCAGGCAGGCGGGAATTGATCTCGACGCGCTTGGCGAGCAACTGCAAAAAGACGGCGTTGCCCGTACCCGGGAGGCGTTTCGACAACTGCTTGAAAAACTCGCCGCACAGATCGAACGACTGGAAAACACCCGCAATCCGCTCAAGGTGGACAGTGGTGCGTGAAGAATTCGTCAAACGGCTGCGTTGCCCGATCGACGGGCAGGCGTTGACGCTCAGCGCGGACGGTCGTTACCTGATCAACCAGACGGGCGGGCGACGCTATCCGATTCGGGATGGCATCGCGATGCTGCTTGGCGAAAATGGCGAAGCTTTACCCGAAGAATGCGCGAGTGACCGGAAAAAATGAACACCGAGAACGATGTCCGCGTGGTGATTCCCGCCCGCTACGCCTCGACCCGTCTGCCGGGCAAGCCGTTGGCGCCGCTCAATGGACTGCCGATGCTGGTGCGCACCGCAAGACAGGCGGAAAAAGCCGGTTTCCCGGTACTAGTCGCCTATGACGATCCGCGCATCGGCGCGGTACTCGCCGATTTTGCCATTCCCGCGCTGAAAACCCGCGAGGATCACGACAATGGCACCCATCGCCTGAGCGAAGTCGCGCAATCTTGCCGCTGGACGGAAGAGACGCTCGTCGTCAACGTACAGGGCGACGAACCGCTCCTGCCGCCGGCGTTGATCGAACAAGTGGCGACGACGCTTATCCGCCACTCGCAAGCCGAGGTCGCCACTTTGGCCACGTCTTTTGCCGAGAACGATCCCCGCTCGCCGGACATGGTCAAAGTGACGTGCGATCTTGCCGGTTACGCTCTGTATTTCTCGCGTGGTCTCCTGCCTTGGGTGGCCGAGAAAAAAGAAACGAAAAAGGCGTTTCCGTACTTGCGTCATATCGGCATTTACGCCTATCGCGTTCGTGCCCTGCTCGATTATCCGCAGCTCGCGCCGTCGCCCCTCGAACAGGCAGAAAAACTCGAACAACTGCGGTTCCTCGAGCACGGACGGCGAATCGCCGTGGCGACCGTCGCCGAAGCGCCGCCGGCGGGCGTGGACAGTCACGCGGATCTGCAACGGATCACGGCGATTCTGCGTTCGGGACATGAGCGATAGCCGCCGGCGTTTCGATCCCGGCGTTTTTTTAAGTCATGTGACGACCCTGCCCGGCATCTACCAGATGCGCGACGGCGACGGCAAAGTGGTCTATGTCGGCAAGGCGAAGAACCTGCGCAAACGTCTGGGCAGTTATTTCCGCAAGACCGGGCTGTCGGCGAAAACCCGTGCCCTGATGGCGGAGGTCGTGGATATCGAGACGACGGCCACACAAACCGAAATCGAAGCGCTGATTCTCGAGAACAACCTGATCAAACGCCATCATCCGAAATTCAATATTCTCCTTAGAGACGACAAATCCTATCCTTATATCCGTTTGTCCGATCACCCATTTCCCCGTCTTTGCCTGCATCGTGGCGCGCGTAGGGGGGGGCAGTATTTCGGCCCATATCCGAACGTTCATGCGGTGCGTCATTCGCTCGATCTGCTGCAAAAAGTGTTTCGCGTGCGTCAGTGCGAGGACAGCTACTTCGCCAACCGCAGCCGGCCCTGCCTGCAGTATCAGATCGGGCGTTGCTACGCGCCCTGCGTCGGTTACATCGCCAAGGAAGAATACGCACAGACGGTGGAGAATACCCGCGCGTTCTTGCAGGGACACAGTGAAACCCTGCTTGCCGAGCTCGCCGCCAAGATGCAGGCGGCGAGTGAACGCCGCGCCTACGAACAAGCGGCGACCCTGCGCGATCAACTGATGCGCCTCAGGAAGGTGACGGAAAAGCAAAACATCATCGCCGGCGCGGCGGATTGCGATGTCCTCGCGGTGGCGAGCGGTTATGGAGAAGCTTGCGTGCATGTGATGTTCTATCGCAACGGACACAACGTGACCTCGCAGTCGTACTATCCGCAATTGCCGGAAATGCCGGCGAAAGGCGATATTCTCCAAGCCTTTATCGGCCAATTCTATCTCGATCACCAAGCGCCGCGACAACTCCTGCTAAGCCATCGCCTGCCCGACAGGGAAGCGGTTGCCGGCTTGCTCACCGCACGCGCCAAACGGCGGGTGAAGCTGACCACGTGTCCCCGCGAGGTACGCCGTAAATGGCTGGAAATGGCCGAGGAGAACGCGCGACTCGGTCTCGGGATGCGTCTTTCCGGGAAACTGTCGATGGAAAAACGCTTTCGCGCTCTTGCGGCGGCATTCGCCTGGGAGCGCGTGCCGCGGCGCCTCGAATGCGTCGATGTCAGCCACACGCAGGGCGAGTATACGGTCGCCTCCTGCGTGGTGTTCGACCGCCGTGGGGCGGTGAAATCCGATTATCGCCGCTATCGCGTCGGCGGGGTCGCGCCGGGCGACGATTACGCTGCGCTGCGCCAGATGCTTGTCCGTCGCTTCGCGCGGCTGCGCCGCGGCGAGGGGGTGATGCCGGATGTGTTTTTTGTCGACGGCGGCCGCGGCCAACTCAGGCAGGTAAGAGAAGTGTGCGCGGAATTCGACATTCACGAGATGCACTTGATCGCCGTGGCGAAGGGCCATGGGCGCAAGACGGGACTGGAGCGCTTCTGGTTGCCCGACGAGTCCGTCGCGCATTCCCTGCCGGCGGAAAGTCCGGCGCTGCAATTGATTGTGCAGATTCGCGACGAAGCCCATCGCTTCGCGATTGCCGGTCATCGTGCCGGGCGCGACAAAAAAACGAGACGGTCACGGCTAGAGGAGATTCCGGGTATCGGCGGCAAAAGGCGTCAGGCATTGCTCCGCCATTTCGGTGGACTGGCGATGATCGAGCAGGCGGCGATCGCAGACATCGCACGCGTCCCCGGGATTAGTGTTAAACTGGCCGAACAGATTTACGCGACCCTGCACGAAAAAGGATGAGTCATGGCGGGATTGGCAATGAAGCTCACATTCGCGCGGATATTTTTCATTCCGCTGTTCGTCCTCTTCTATTACTGGCATCCCGTCGCTTGGGGACAGTGGGGGGCGCTTTCCGTCTACACGCTCGCCTGCCTGACGGATTATCTCGACGGCTACTGCGCGCGCAAGTCGGGAGAAACGAGCGCCTTCGGCGCCTTTCTTGATCCCGTGGCGGATAAACTGATGGTCTGCGCGGTACTGCTCGTGCTCTTGCAGTCTCATCCCGATATCTGGCTTGTCCTTGTCGCGATGATTCTCATCGGGCGCGAAATCTGGATTTCGGCGCTGCGCGAATGGATGGCTTCGATGGGCATGCGTGAGGCGGTGGCGGTTTCCAGGGCGGGGAAATGGAAAACGGCGGCGCAGATGATCGCGCTCGGTTTCCTAATTTTTCGCGCGCCGATTTTAGGGTTGCCACTGTGGCGGATGGGTCAGACGCTTTTGCTCATTGCCGCGCTGCTGAGTCTTTATTCGATGACCGTGTACAATCGGGCGGCGTGGCTTCTCCTCGCGCGGGACGATCACGGCAAAGGCGGGAATGATGGTGCGCAAAGCCGGGGATTTTTCGATGAGTGATGTATTGATCGCCAAGCGCTTTCGCGGATTTTTGCCGGTGGTCGTCGATGTCGAGACGGGCGGCTTCGACAAAGACAGGGACGCCCTCCTCGAAGTGGCGGCGGTATTGCTCAATTTCGATGAGAACGCCCAATTGGCGCCGGTCGAGACCCTGCATTATCACGTCAAACCATTTCCCGGATCGAATATCGATCTCGACTCGTTGAAAATCACCGGCATCGATCCGTTTCATCCCCTGCGCCCGGCGCTCGAAGAAGGAAAAGTGGCCGACAAACTGTTCGGCGCGATCCGCGCCTATCAGAAAGAGCAGGAATGCGCGCGCAGCATTCTCGTCGGGCATAACGCGCCGTTCGATCTCGGCTTCATTCACGCGCTCGCCGAACGAACCCGCTACGCGCGTAATCCTTTCCATCCCTTTTCCACCCTCGACACGGTGTCACTGGGCGCGCTTGCCTACGGGCAGACGGTACTGGCGCGGATCGCCCGGATGGCCGGTCTCGACTACGACAGCGAAAAGGCGCATAGCGCCAGATACGACACGGAACTGACGGCGACGATTTTTTGTCGCATCGTCAATCTCTGGGCGGAGAACATCCCCTTCTCAGAAGGTTGATATCCCTGGCAAAGCTGAGGTTTCCCGCGTTTGCCGCAGACCGGTCATGGTGAGCGGCGAGGCGCTTTTCCCGCGGTCGGAGGCGATGACGAAAGTGCCCTTTATCGCGCCCCGTTTTTACCGGGCTTGACACCGCGGCGCGGCGAAGGCGGCGCGGGCGGTCTCGAATATCGGGCGCTTCCGGCGATTTCTTTGTCGCCGAGAGTGCGCTACAATACGCTGCCTCGTCATTTTCGGAGGCCGTATGAATCCTGTCGAAGAAGCGCTTACCTTCGATGACGTCTTGCTGATCCCGGATTATTCCGATGTTCTGCCACGCGATGTCGATCTTTCGGTTCCTCTTGCCCGCGGCATCACCCTGAAAATTCCTCTTTTCGCGGCCGCTATGGATACGGTCAGCGAAGCGCGCCTGGCCATCGCTCTCGCCCAGCTGGGCGGTATGGCGGTCATTCACAAGAATATGACGCCCGAATCTCAGGCGGCCGAAGTACGCAAGGTCAAGCGTTTCGAATCCGGCGTCGTCCGCGACCCGCTGACGACGACACCGGCGACCACCGTCAGCGAAGTGCGCCGGATTACCCGCGAACACCATATCTCCGGACTGCCGGTGCTGGAAAACGGTAGACTTGTCGGCATCGTCACTCGCCGTGATATCCGCTATGCTGAAGAGGCGCAGGCAGTCCGCGAGGTGATGACCACGCGGGAAAAACTGGTGACCGCTGGGGAAAACGCCGGTCTGCGCGAAATCAAGGCGCTGTTGCACGAACATCGCATCGAGAAAGTGCTGCTGGTGGATGAAAATTTCGGCCTCAAAGGGCTCGTTACCGTGAAAGACCTGCGCAGCGCGCGCGATTATCCGAACGCCTGCAAGGACGGCAACGAAAGCCTGCGCGTCGGCGCGGCGATCGGACCGGGCGAAGGCAGCGAAGAACGCGGCGAACTTCTCCTCGATGCCGGCGTCGATCTGCTCGTGATCGATACCGCGCACGGGCATTCCAAAGGCGTGATCGAGAAAGTGCGCGCCCTGCGCCGCGCGCGGCCGGAGTTGGTGATCGTCGCCGGCAATATCGCCACCGTCGATGCCGCCCTTGCCCTTTCCGACGCGGGTGCCGATGTCGTCAAAGTCGGTATCGGGCCGGGCTCGATCTGCACGACGCGCATCGTTGCCGGCGTCGGCGTCCCGCAAATCGGCGCGATTCAGCAGGTGGCAAGGGCGATGAGCGCTCGCGGAGTTTCGCTGATCGCCGACGGTGGCATCCGTTATTCCGGCGATCTGGCGAAAGCGGTCGCCGCCGGCGCGCACGCGGTCATGGTCGGCGGTCTTCTCGCCGGCACGGAAGAATCTCCGGGAGAAGTCGAACTGTACGAGGGACGCTCTTACAAGACCTACCGCGGCATGGGTTCGCTCGGCGCGATGAGCGCCGGTTCCTGCGATCGCTATTTTCAGGAAGGAAAGGCCGCGGAAAAACTGGTGCCGGAAGGAATCGAAGGGCGGGTGCCGTACAAAGGTCCGCTGAGCGGCGTCGTCGAACAGTTGATGGGCGGTCTGCGTTCGGCGATGGGCTATACCGGCTGTCACGATCTCGCGGAAATGCGAAGTAAACCGGCCTTCGTGCGAATCACCAGCGCCGGTGTGCAAGAATCTCATGTCCATGATGTGACGATTACCAAAGAGCCGCCGAATTACCGCCGTTAATTTGCCAGACCCCCTGTGTACAGGGGGCTCTTTTGAAAGGAAAGCGTCGATGAGCCAGTCGTGGAATCTGCAAGGGGAAAAAATCCTGATTGTCGATTTCGGATCGCAGTACACCCAATTGATCGCCCGCCGTGTGCGCGAACTCGATGTCTACAGCGAGATCTACGCCTGGGACGCCGATCCCGAGGCGATCCGCGCCTTCCGCCCGCAGGGGATCATTCTTTCCGGCGGCCCCGCCAGCGTGACCGTTGCCAACGGACCGCGGATACCCGATGTGCTCTTCGAACTGGGTGTGCCGCTGCTTGGCGTTTGTTACGGCATGCAGGCGCTCGCCGTGCGCTTGGGTGGTACCGTGGAGCCTTGCGAGCGGCAGGAATTCGGCCATGCGGAAGTGGTGGCGACAGGCGCTTGCCGCCTTCTCGACGGCTTGTTCGACCATGGCGAAATGGCGGTGTGGATGAGTCACGGCGATCATGTGACGGCAGTGCCGCAGGGCTTTTCCGTGGTCGCCGCCTCCGCCAATGCGCCGATCGCGGCGATGGCCGATGAAGCGCGCGCGATCTATGCCTTGCAGTTCCATCCGGAAGTAACCCACACGGCGAAAGGAAAGGCGATCCTCTCGCGCTTTGTCCGCGATCTCTGCGCCTGCCACGGGAAATGGACGACCGGCAATTTCCTCGCCGAAAAAACCGCGGAGATTCGCGCCGCGGTGGGGAAAGAGCGGGTCGTTCTCGGCCTTTCCGGCGGCGTCGATTCTTCCGTGGTCGCCGCGCTTTTGCAGCGCGCGATCGGCGAACGGCTGACCTGCATATTTGTCGATACCGGCCTCCTGCGCCTGGCAGAAGGCGACGAAGTCATGGCCGTTTTCGCCGCCAACCTGGGCGTCGAGGTGATTCGTGTCGATGCCGTCGAGCGTTATTTGCAGGCGCTCGCGGGCGTCGTCGATCCCGAGCGCAAGCGTAAGATCATCGGGCACCTGTTCGTGGAAATATTCAATGAAGAAGCGGCACGGATCGAGGGTGTCAAGTGGCTCGCCCAAGGCACGATTTATCCCGATGTGATTGAATCCGCCGGCAGCGAGACCGGCAAGGCGCAAGTGATCAAATCGCATCACAATGTCGGCGGTCTCCCGGAGAAGATGACCCTGCGATTGCTTGAACCGCTGCGCGAACTGTTCAAGGACGAAGTCCGCGAACTCGGCGTCGCCCTCGGTCTGCCGCCGCAAATGCTGTATCGTCATCCGTTTCCGGGGCCGGGGCTTGGGGTGAGGATTCTCGGCGAAGTGAAGGCCGAATATGTCGCGCTTTTGCAACGTGCCGATCATATTTTTATCGCGGCCTTGCGTGAAAACGGTCTTTATGAAAGCGTCAGTCAGGCGTTCGCGGTTTTTTTGCCGCTGCGCTCGGTCGGGGTGATGGGGGACGGTCGCCGTTATGATTACGTGGTGGCGCTGCGCGCGGTGGAGACGGTCGATTTCATGACTGCGCGCTGGGCGCGTCTGCCGGCCGATTTTCTCGACGCGGTTTCGCGAAAGATTATCAATGAAATCGAGGGCATTTCTCGCGTGGTATACGATATTTCCGGAAAACCGCCAGCGACCATCGAATGGGAATGATCGCGTTGGCGTGAAAAACGGCCCGCCTCGAGCCAGGCCGTTTCCCTCAATGCCCGCGTATGAGCGAGGGGTCGGGGCGATTTTCATCCGGGTAAAAGAGGCGGTGAAATTTCGTCAATCGACCCATGGAACCCCTTTTTTTTTCAGCTTTTTGGCGCTTTTTCACGCGTCGATGTTCAGGGAGGTCATGGTTTTTCCGTGACCGTTGCGATATCCGCGCCTTCCCTGTCGCCCGAATCGAGGCGTCTCAGTAAGTACAAACCGGTTACGAGTATCGCCAAAATAACGCTCATCCCCGCCCGTTGGCTGTGAAACGCTGCTGTCACCCAGGCGAGCGCCGCCGGCGCGATAAACACTGTGGCCTTGCCCGAAAGCGCGTACAGGCCGAGCATTTGCGTGCGCAATTGCCAGGGCGCTATCCGCAGCATGTACGATCGGCTTGCCGATTGCGCCGGGCCGACGAAGAAACCGATCCCCAGGGCGAGAATCGAGAAGATCGTTTTGTCGCGGGTGAGAAGCGCGCCGGCGCCGCAAAGAATCAAGGCGAGAAGAGACAAGGAAATGGTCGCGCGGGAACCGGCCTTGTCATCCATCCACGCGAAGGCGAACGAACCGGTCGCCGCCGTGACATTCGTGGCGATTCCCAGGAGGAGAATTTCACGCAGGGTCATCGCGAAAGTGCCCGCGGCATAGATGCCCGAAAAAGCGAACAGGGCGATGATGCCATCGTTGTAGACCATGCGGGCGATCAGGAACGGGGCGATGCGGGGATGCTTTCTGAGGACGGAAAACCCTTTCGCGAGATCCATTGTCCCGCGGCGGATCGCGGCCGCGATGGAAAGCCGCGAACGGTTCTCGCGCTTGCACAGAAAAAGCGGCATGGCGAACGCGGCGAACCAGGCGCCCGCGAAGAGCATGCTCGCGCGCACGTGTTCGCCGTGTGCCGGATCGATGCCGAAAGGCGGCGGTTTCGCCTGGATGAAGACGACGAGGGCGACGACCAGTGCCGCGAGGCCTCCCAAGTATCCCATTGCCCATCCCCAACCGGAAATCCGGCCAATAAATCCGCGCGGCGCGATGTCGACCAGCATGCTGTTGTAAAACGCGTTCGCGAGTTCGAACGCCACCTGCGAGGTGACCACCAGAGAAAGCGCGAGGGCGACGAAAGACGGATCGGGAGCGACGAACCAAAGCCCTGAGGTGGCAGCGGCGCAAACCAAGGTGAAAAAGAGCAGAGAGGGCTTGCGCCGTCCACCGGCGCTATCGGCGATTGCCCCCATGACCGGTGCGGCGATCGCGGCGATGATCGCCGCGATACTCATCGCCAACCCCCATTGGGCGGTTCCCGTCGTCGTGTCGGTGGCGACGGCTTTGACGAAATACGGCGCGAACAAAAACGTTGTCACGAGGGTGGGATAAACCGAGTTCGCCGCGTCGTAGAGAAGCCACGAGATAATCGCACGCTTTGGTATCAGCGCTTTGCAGTCGTGAGTTTCCGTATTCATCGTTTAGAAATCCACTTTCAGTGATGCGTAAAGGGCCGTGAATATGTCGTTACCGAAATCGTAGGATGCGTTTTCCCCATAAGTTTCGCCGTCCTTGCCGATTTTTTTCCCGGAATGACCGGAGGTCAGGACACCGAAACTCCCCCCAAGAGAAAGGGTGCAATGTTTCATCGGCTTATACTGAACCAACGCGCCGAGACTGTAGGTATCGGTTTGGTCGCCAAAACCTTTTTGTGTTCCTCTGTCATAGCTCAAGGAGGCGCCGACATTCCATTTGTCGTTTATTTGGTGGCCGATTCCGCCGGCTAAGGTGTACCCGTCACGGAAAAGCATGTCGAGAGAAGTTGTTTTTTCGGGATACTTCATCTTCGTCGTGCATATTCCGCCATTTTCTTTAGGGCACAAAGGGATGGATTGGACAACGCTCCAGTCCACCCACTTGATCGATCCGAAGGCGAGCCAGCCAGGGGCGATTCCCGATTGCATTTTGAATTCCAAAGTCTGCGGGGCTTTGGTCTCGCCGAAAATGGGAATTATCTTGTCGTCTAATTGTGAAAGGTCGGTTATCCCGGAAAGATCATGAGAAACCGATGAGTTATAGAGGAGACTTGTGCGCATCGCGATCTCTGGAATTTCATAGGCGATACCGATACGATATCCATTGCCACTACTTTTCAAGCTGGTTCTGCCCTGACCGTTCCCTTTGGAGTATTCTTGCGGCCTAACCTGTTTTATTTTGAAGCCATCGATTTTCTGATGAAAACCGCCCCCGATCAGACGGATGTTGGCATTATTGCCAATCGGAAATTTATAAGAACAGGTCGCCCCGTAATTGTCGCTGTCGATTTTGATTTCGATATTGGAATTGACCCCTGCCCACTGCGTTCCCGGATGGGTGTGTGCTCCCCACGGTTGGGAATAGTCAAGGAGACAATCGACATGGTCGCCAAAGGCGATTTTGATACCCGCATACGGGGTGACATAGCTTTCCGTTTCGGAAACGCCGTTCTCGGAAAAGCCTTTTGATCTGTCAAACGTTCCATTTTTGGGATAGGTGTCTTTGACATGATCGAGTTTTCGCCTGGGGTTGACAGCGGAAGCCGAGGAATAGAAAGAAAATTTCGCCGGATCGAACAGCCGATCGATGTTGTATCCCCCACGTTCCATGCCGCCGGCGACAGCCAAGCCCGCGTTGATCAGGGATAAAACCAGGCATGTGCCTTTGAGCGTCGATCCGATGCGCCCGGCACTTGGATTGCCGTTGCCTGTTTGGGATGTGGCGGAATAATTGCCAAGTCGGTTGTCGGTCATGATATTCACCTCGAATTGCTGCGGAGAAAGGGGTTTTCGATACTTCTCGAAAATATAGGTTCTCTGTTTCCGAAATATGTCGCTAAAGGAAGTATCATGTTTCAGAAATATTTTTGGAGATCATCGACTTATGGCGAAGCGGCCGAATCCGTTGCGCAATACATGAAGCGACAGGCGCCTCCTATCTCCACGGCGCCAACGGTACAAACTCTTCGCGATGGAGGAGATCGAAAAACGAAGGAGAAAAAAATGGTAGTCGGCGGCACGGAAATCCCGCCGCCGACTATCACCGGAAAAGCGAGTTCCGTAATTAGCGACGATAATTAGCGACGATCGTTTTGGCACGCTTGTTGCCCAATGTACCGCGCCAATACGGCTTGATGAAAGTTCAGGCGAAAGTTATCATGAGCGCGCCCCTTGCGTGCGGTGAAAATCTCACCTGAAAAAGAGTTGTCTGTAACCCCTTGCCATGTCGAAGTTATCGCAACAGGAGAAGAGATGATTTTTTCCATTGAGCGCTTCACCGCCGCGAACGGCATCCGTCTGCGCTACGGCTTCACCCGGCCCGCGCAGGTTCGTGCCTATGTTCTGATTCTTCAGGGGCTCGGCGAATTTATCGAATGCTATGAGGAGACCGCCCGCGAACTCGCGACCCGCGATCTCGGCTGCGTGGCATTCGATTTTCGCGGACAGGGTGGTTCCGGGCGCGTGATGGCGCGCCGCAATATTTGTCATATCGGCGATCTTGACGAATATTGCGTCGACACCCGGGAGGTCATGGAACATCTCAGACAGCGCCTGGGGATCGAAACTGATCTGTTGCTCACTCATTCCACCGGGGGACTGGTCGGCATGAAGATGCTGGTCGCCGATCCCGGTACCTGGCGGAGCGCGGTGATGATCGCGCCGTTTTTCGGCCTCGGCGGACCGGACTGGCTGGCGTTTACGGCGCGCTTCCTCGCGCGTGGATTGGGTCGACTGGGTTTTGCCCGCTGCCATCTGCCGAGACCGGGGAATTTCTCCGCTTTACCCCTACCCCGTTTCGTTGCGAGAGATCGGCAAGGACGAGCGCCTGCGTGTTCCTTGCGACCGTCGTTTCACCCGAACAATCCCTGGACATCGGATGACAGACGCTACACGCGCAATATCGATTATCTTGTTCGTAACCCTCGACTGAACATCCGCGGGATTTCGCTCGGATGGCTGGACGCCTGCTTTCGTGCCCAGACAGCGCTCGCCGCGGAAGCCGAAACACTTGCCGTCGATGCGCTTCTGCCGCCGATCACCATGGTGCTCGCAGGTGAGGAGCGGATCGTCGACAACCGTAAGACCGAGGCGATGTTCAGCGCCAATCCGAGGGTGACGATTACCGCGATTCCCGCGGCCCGACATGAACTCCTTCAGGAACGGGATTGTTTCCGGAGGCAATTCTGGGTGGCGTTCGACCGCCATATCGACCGTTTTCATCTCCGTTAGCCGAGGCACACCGAAAGATTTTCGCCAATTTCGTGCTTGTGCCGTTCAGGACATGAGGTGTTCGAGGAGAGCGGCGGTGGAGGCGTCATGGGCGACGTTTTCGCCGCGCAGACTGGCTTCGGTGCCTTTCGCGAGTGTCTTACCGAGCTCCACCCCCCATTGGTCGTAGGCGTTGACGTGATAGAGCATGGCGAGCACGCTGGTCTTGTGTTCATAAAGCGCGATCAACGCGCCGAGGCATTGCGGGGTCAACGCGTCGAGAATCAAGGTGGTGCTCGGGCGGTTGCCGGGGCAGGTGCGCGCGTAGCGTTCGGCGGCGGGAAGGGTTTGCAGGTCGCTTTCGTCGCGCCCGCGCATCAGGGCTTCGGCCTGGGCGAGGCAGTGGCCGTTGAGGATACGCGCCGCGGCTTCTTCGCCTCGCGGCGGCGTTTTCACGGCGATGAAATCAAGTGGAACACGCCGCTGTCCCTGGTGCAGGAGCTGGAAGAAGGCGTGCTGGGATTCGCTGCCGGTTCCGCCCCAGATAATCAGGCCGCTCGGTTTTTCGAGCGCTTTGCCGTTTCGGTCGGCGCGTTTGCCGAGGCTTTCCATGTCGAGCTGCTGAAGGTACTGCGGGAAGGCGGCGAGGCTGTGCGCGTACAGGATCACCGCGCGGTTGTTGATCGCAAAGTAATGGTTGTACCAGCAATCGAGGAGGGCGAGTTGCACCGGCAGATTGTCCATCAACTCTGTTCCCTGAAAGTGATCGTCCATCGCGTGCGCGCCCGCAAGCAAGGCGGCGTAGCTGTCGTAGCCGTTTTGCAGGATGAACGGAAGGGAAATCGCCGACCACAGCGAGAAGCGACCGCCGACCCAGTCCCAGAAGGGGAGCACGCGCTCTTTGTCGATTCCGAAGGCAGCCGCTTTGTCGCGGTTCGCCGACAGGGCGATCATCTGTCGATCCGCGGCCTTGCCGCCGCCCGCGCGCAGCCAGTCGCGCAGAAAGCCGGCGTTGGCGAGCGTTTCTTCGGTGGTGAAGCTTTTCGAGGCGACGATCAGCAAGGTGGTTTGCGGATCGAGCGAGCGCTTGATTGCGGCGATCTGGAGGGGATCGGTGGTGGTGAGAAAGTGGATTTTCGGGCCGTCGGCGAGGTGTTTGAAAGCTTCGCAGAGCAACCGCGGCCCGAGTTCGGAACCGCCGATGCCGAGGTGGACGACATCGCTGATGGCTTTGCCGCTGTAGCCTTTCCACTGGCCTTTGCGGATGGCCTCGGCGAGGGTTCGCATGCGCTGGCGCGTGGCACGGATTTCCGCGTTGACGTCGACGCCGTTGACGACGAATGCTTTTGCTGCTGGGCCGCGCAGGGCGTGATGCAGGGCGGGCCGTCGTTCGCTTGCGTTGACGTTATCGCCGCGGATGATCGCCTCGATCCCCGCGCGCACGTCGTTAACTTGCAGCCATTCGCGCCACAGTGTTTTCGTCCGCCGGTCAATGTGGTTTTTCGACAGATCGGCGTAAATGCCGGCATGCTGCCAGGTCCATTGCGCAACGCGTTGCGGTTCTTCTTCGAACAGCGCGGTGAGTGACGTTCGCTGCATACGCACGGCATGTTCACGTAATTTTTCGTCGATAGTGCTCATGAGGTTCTCCATTGTTCGCGATCAGACGATGGTATCGGGTTGGCTTCGGTTGCAGGCGCCTTGCAAATCCATCATCCCCTGGGCGAGGTTGGCCAGGGTGTAGGTGGTGCCGGCGAGCGCCGGTGCCGCGGTGTCCGGTTGCTGCCAGTATTCGCAGTACAGGCGCAGCGTGGTTCCGTGGGCGTCGGTACCGGAGAGACGGCAGATAATCCGCGCCTGCCGCCCGAAGCGGATCTGTAGGCCCTGCCCCGGACTTTTTTCGCCGCTTGTCGGGTCGCTGTAATGAAATTGTCCGGCGGTGGTGATGGTGAGCCCCCCGATACTTTGGCCGATTTGTTTGTCGAGTGCCGCCTCGAAGGCGTTCAGCATCTTTTCCGCGGCGCTTTTTTCAAGCCCGGAGAAGTCGAAGCGATTGAAATGGTGGCGCCCGTAGGTTTTCCAGTGGTCTTTGCGGATCTCGTCCGGGGTTTTACCGCTTGCGGCGAGGAGATTGAGCCAGCAGAGAATCGCCCAGAGGCCGTCTTTCTCACGGACGTGATTGCCGCCGGTGCCGAAGCTTTCTTCGCCGCACAGTTGAATGTTGTCCGCTTCGAGGAGATTGGCGAAAAATTTCCAGCCGGTCGGGGTCTCGTAGCAGATCAGCCCTTTCGCGGCGGCGACCACATCGACCGCGCGGCTGCTCGGCATCGAGCGGCCGACGCCACGCAGCGATTGCAGGCAGGGGATGCTCGCGTGGCGGTCGGCGATGATCGCGAGGCTGTCGCAGGGGTTGACGAAGCCTGTGCGCCCGATGATGAGGTTGCGATCGCCGTCGCCGTCGCTGGCGCAGCCCATGACGACTTCCGGGTGTGCCTTCATCGCCTCTGTCAGGGTTCGTACGTGCGCGGGTTGCGGATCGGGATGGCCGCCGCCAAAATCCGGGCGCGGCGACGCCCCAAGGAGGTAGTTTTCGGGCAAACCGAGGCGCTCGTGGAAAATCGCCTTGGCGTAGGGGCCGGTCACAGCGTGCATGGCGTCGAAGAAGATGGGATGCTTGCCAAGCCAGAGGCGGATCGCCGCGAAATCGAACAGGCTTTCCATCAATTCGGCATACGCCGCGGTACTGTCGATCACGTCCATCGTCATCGCGCCGATACGGTAGCTGCCCTTGACGAGCGGCGGCACTTCGCAGTCGGCGATGCGGTATTCGCGCAGCGTTTTACTGGCCGCGAAGAGGGCTTCGGTCACGCTTTCCGGGGCCGGTTGGCCGGCGTCAAGGTTGCATTTGATTCCGAAATCCCCGTGCGCGCCGCCGGGATTGTGGCTCGCCGAAAGGATGATTCCGTAGTCGGCGTGATAATGGCGGATAAGGTGCGAGGCGGCGGGTGTCGAAAGCAGGCCGTTTTCTCCGACGATCAGCCGTTCGACGCCCTGGGCGGCGGTCATGCGGATCAGGGTGTCGATCGCGATGTCGTTGTGGTAGCGACCGTCCCCGCCGACGACGAGGCTTTTCCCGCTGGCGCCGAGGGTGTTCAATATCGCCTGGAAGAAGCTTTCTGTGTAGTGCGTCTCGGTGAAGCGCGAAATCGGCTTGCGCAGACCGGATGTGCCCGGACGCTGGTCGTCGAAGGGGGTGAAGAAAATCGTCTCGCTGTCCATGAATTTTCCCGGTTTTGTCATAAACAATGGTCGAACTATAGAAAGGTTCGCCGTGCTTGACAAGTGTCGCTCAAGTGCCGTTGTAAATGTACCAGATCAGTAGTTGCAGGCAAAAGAGATTGACCACGATCGTCATCCAGAAGAAAAGGATGAAACGATTTTTGCTGACTTTATGACGCAGGAACGGGCGGGCAATCAGCGCGCCGGGCCAGCCACCCAAGAGCGAAGAAAGATAGAAGCTCGCTTCCGGCACCCGCTGCTTGCCGGCGATGGCGGCGTATTTGTCGTAGCTGTAAAGGGCGACACTGAGGACGCTGATGACGGCGTAGGCGAGAGCGATCGGCGCGGATAGCCAGGTAAGCACCGCGAAAAAAAGGATGTCGAAAAGGACATATAGGTTGCCTTCGAAGAAAAACAGTTTTTCCTGTCGCAGGTTGTTCGGGTGGTCGCGGAACAGCGCTTTTTCATCTCCTTGTCGCACCACCCGTGCGGCGGCGGGCCGTGAAGGCGATGCGGCGGCTTGGAGCAGGCAGGTCACCGCCTCGCCTTTGCGCGGGCGTCGATAGCGGTAAGCGAAAGCGGAAATATGGAAGAAAACGTTGCCCCGGCCTTGTCCGACATCGATAAAGCCGTAGCCACGTTTATCGTTCCAGTAGGTGACGATCCCCGGCATAACCGTACCACTGGGTGCAGCGCCCGCCAGGGTTAGTTGTGGCGATAGAGCGGTTCTTGCCATTTTATTGCGGTTTTTCTGTCGGGTCGATGCCGAGGCTGCGCAGTTTGCGGTACAGGTTGGTTCTGTCCATGCCGACGCGCCCGGCGAGTCGGGCGATATTGCCGTTGCAATGGCGGAATTGTTCGAGTAGATATTGGTACTCGAAAAGATCACGCGCCTCGCGCAGGCTGAGGTCTTTCGGGATGATCTGCGACCACAGGCCGTCTTGCATTTTGCGTGTGTTCGGGGTAAGCGCTTTTTCCGCTTCTTCGGCGCTGATTTCGGCGGCGTCGCTTTGAAGCAGGAGTCGCTGCACGAGATTGCGTACTTCGCGGATGTTGCCGGGCCAGCTGTGCTGACGCAGCGCGTTCTGCGCGGCGAGGGTGAAATGGCGGTAGGTCATCTGTTCGCAGTCGGCGAAGTATTTACTGAAATATTCGAGCAATTCCGGTACGTCGGCGCTGTGCGCTTCGAGCGGTGGCAGCGCCAGGGTGGCGACGGTGATCTGGTCGAACAGGGCCGGATCGAGCCGTTCTTCGAGCAGCGCCGGCGGGAGTCTCGAGGCGAGGAGCAGGCGTACTTCGATCGTTCGTTGGGCGCTGTCGTTGCCGGGGAGATAGCGGTGGTTTTCGATCAGACCGATGAGCAAGCGCTCGCAATCCGCCGGCAAGGCGATGATTTCATCGATGAACAGGGTGCCGTTTTCCGCCTGCGCGATCAGCCCCGGGCGCCGTCTGTTGCCGATCAGCGCCGTCATGATTTCGCCACTTTCCATCGCCGCGAGGTTGGCCCTGATGAAGCTCGCGTTGCGTTGTCCGCTGTGTTGATGAATGAAATTGGCGAGATGCTGTTTGCCGCTGCCGGCGGCGCCGGTGAGAAGTACCGGCATCTGCTGCGCGGCGAGTACCGACGCCTGTTCGCGCACCGCCGTCATTTCCGCGCTGTGCCCGATGATTTCCACCGGCGGGTCGATGCGCGCCTTGAGTTCGGCGTTTTGCGCGATCAGTTTCTGGGTTTGCAGGGCTCGTTCGACGGTCAGCAGCAATTTCGCGGTGGAAAGCGGCTTTTCGAGGAAATCGTAGGCACCGAGTTTGGTCGCCTCGACCGCGGTCTCGATGGTGCCGTGGCCACTCATCATGATCACCGCACCGCGCAATTGTTTTTGCCCCTGCCACTCGCGCAAAAGGGAAATCCCGTCACTGTCGGGCATCCAGATGTCGAGAAGAACGAGTTCCGGCTGTTGCTTTTGGTATTCCGTGCGCGCGGCATCGGCATTTTCCGCCCCGACTACCCGGTATCCTTCGTCTTCGAGAATGTCGATCAGGCTCGCTCGGATCATTTCCTCGTCATCGACGACGAGGATGGTGGCGGCAGCTTGTTTACTCATGCGTTTCTTCTATCGGAAGGGTGAAAGTGATTTTAGCACCGTTCAATCGTTTCCCGTGTCCGGCTTTGATGATGCCCTGGTGTTCGGAGATGATTTTTTTGACGATCGCAAGCCCCAATCCGCTGCCTCTGCTTTTGTCGGTCACGTAGGGTTCGAACGGGTCTTTGCTGAGATCTCGAAAACCAGGACCGTTGTCTTCGACGCTGACGATCAGGTGGCGATCGTCGCGCCAGGCGCGCCAGAGAATTTGCGGATGGGTGTTTTCCGCGCAGGCCTCGAGCGCGTTCTTGGTCAGGTTGAGCATGACTTGACGCAGCTGTCCCGGATCGACCGCCACAGGGGGCAGCGCTTCCTGGATATCCAGGGTCAACGGGCTTTCCCGATACAGTTCGGCGATTTCGCCGAGCAGCGCTCCGGGGTCGATCGCCTGGCGGCGTATTTCCAGCGGCTTGGCGAACTGGCCGAAGTCCTGGACCAGTTGCTGCATCGCCTCCACCTGGCCGATGATGGTTTGGGTGGCGCGTTCGAGGAGATGACGGTCGTGCGCCGTTTCCAGTTTGTCGCCGAGTTTGCGCTGCAAGCGTTCGCTTTGCAGGCGGATCGGGGTCAACGGATTCTTGATTTCGTGAGCGAGGCGTCTTGCGACTTCTTCCCAGGCCGCGTTGCGTTGATTTTGCTGAAATTCGGTGACATCCTCGAACACGATCACCTGGCCGCCGCGGTTTTTGCTGTTCTGCCCCGGCAGTCGGCTGCCGCGGCAGATGACAATGCGCCGTTCGGAAAAGCGTGACAGGATGAGTTCGTGGTGCCAGATACTTTCCCCCAGGTGTTCGCCAAGGCCGAGCATCATTTCATCGTAGGTGTCCTCCGGCGTCTGCCCCGCAACGAGCGGACGACGCCCGAAATGCCCTGTCATGTCGCTGTCCAAAATCGCCGCTGCCGCCTGGTTGACGGTTTGCAGGCGTCCCCGCCAGTCGAAGGTCACGACGCCGGCGGTGATGTTGTCGAGAATGCTGTCGAGGAAGGTGTTCTTCTCGGTCAATTGCGCCTGAATCCGCTTATTCATTTCTTCGGCCTCGCGTAAGGTCGTCAGCATGATGTTGAAGTTGTTGCCGAGGGCGCCGAGGTCGTTGTTCGGCATGACGGTGACCGCGGTGCGAAAGTCGCCGCTCGTGACTTTCTGCGTGGCTTGGATCAATTCTCTCAAGGGGCGGGTCATCGATTCGCCGAAAATCGTGCTGATCCACAGCGCGGTGAGGATGGTGAGGGCGAGAATCAATCCGAGCACGAGCAGCAAACTGGTGGTGATGTGGGGTTGCAGGTAGTTGTATGACTGGTATTGGCGATAGTTTTCGCGCACCGAGTCAGCGAGCGTGTTAAAGCGCGGCGGCATCGCGTATATCGCTTGCAGGTAGTAGGTGCTCAGACCCGGTTTGTCGATTTTCGCGAGCACTTTGATGGTGTAGTCGTTTTCTTCGTCGCTGGTGAACTCGAAGTATTCCCCACCTTCGTTGACGCCGATGAGTGCGGCGCTCGTGGGGGGAGCGACTGTCATCACCGCCGGATTGCGATGGGCGAAGGCGACCAGGTTGCCCTGGTGATCGAATTCGGCCAGTTCGATGAGATCACCTTGCTGGCGTAGCGGTTCGATCGTGCTGACGACGTCGGTGTATTTCATCTGCACCATCAAATTGGCCAGCGTGCGGGTTTGCTCGAGTGCCTGATTGGCACGCAAGGTGATCGAAGTGCGGGTCAGTTGCAGGGCGTCTTGCAGGGTGATCGCGACGCGGCTGTTGAAGGTTTTGCCGAGATCGTAGGAAAGAAACGACCAAGAGAAGACACCGATGATGCCAATCGGCACCAAGGCGGCAAGCAGCATGCGTAGGGCGAAGGAAAGGGAGAGGCGAGCACCGACATGATGCTTGCGTAGATGGTGAACGAGAGTGGCGATCTGCCAGAGGGTGACAAACAACAGGACAGTCAGTCCGATCAGCGTCAGGCTGAGCATCTTGACGTAGTGTGGATCGGCTGTTTCCGGAAGGGTGGCGGACTGGCTGAGGCGATAAATGGAAAACAGCGTGGCGGCGATGCCGAGCGACCCCAGGGTCACGGAACCGAGCATCCGCTTGAAGCTCGTTCTCATGGCGTTTCCGGGCAGCGCCACCAAGAGCTGTCGATTTTCCAGTCGGACGAAAACAGGGTGGCAAGACGCAGGGAAACCGGCAGTTTGTTCGCTTCCAGCCTCAGGCGTGCTTCGATGCGGTAGTCTTTGTCCGGATCGAGCAGGCCGGTGCTGATCAGCGGCAGGCTTCTCAGGGTACCGAGTGCAGCGAGCGCGGTGGCGAGGGTGGCGTAGTTTCGCTCGTGAAGGGTCACCGGGTCTTTGAGGAGATAGCGCTGGGTGATGTGGTTGTAGCGCAGTTGCAGACGGTGATGCATGGTTTTTTTGTCGGCGAACCAGCCGCCCGCGGCACGTAGCCGCACAAGATAATCGAAATTAAGGACAATACCGCTTCGCAGCGCGCGCACGGGACCGCTCGCGAGGACGACTTGCGCGTCGAGATCGAGGGTCCAGATGTCGTTTTGCAGTCGGCAACCGCCTTCGCGAATGACGCTTTCTCCGCGCGCGAAGAGGCAGAAAAACAGCATGACGAGGGAAACGGCTTTTTTCATGGCGCTGTTTTCCCGATCAGGGCGTAAAAGAAGCCATCGCCATGGGCATCTGGATAGTGGATTGTTCCGTGGCCGCTGTCTTCGCCGAAGGCGGTGGTGATCGGCAGCAAGCGCGCGTCGCGCTGCGCAATCAGAAACTGTTCGATCAGTTGCTGATTTTCGCGCGGAAGAATCGAGCAGGTGGCATAGAGGAGACGGCCGCCCGGGGCGAGTGTCGGCCACAGTTTCGTAAGCAGGCGGAACTGGGTTTTCGGCAGTTGGCGAAGATCGGCCGGCGTACGCAGCCAGGCGATGTCCGGGTGACGGCGCAGGATGCCGCTGCCCGAGCAGGGCAGATCCAGTAGGATGGCGTCGAATGGCTGTCCATCCCACCAGGTATTGGTCTGGCTGGCGTCGGCGACGAGGCAGTTCGCTTCGAGATGGAGGCGCTTCAGGTTCGCGGTCACTTTTTCCAGTCGTTCGGCGCGATGATCAAGGGCGAGCAACTTCGCTTCGGGAGCGAGTTCGAGCAGATGGCTGGTTTTGCCGCCGGGAGCGGCGCAGGCGTCGAGAATACGTTCGCCATTTTCGGGAGCGAGGAGGGTGGCGGCCCATTGCGCGGCGGCGTCCTGTACCGACACCAGGCCTTCGGCAAAGCCGGGAAGATGTTCCACCGAACAAGCGGGTGTCACGGTGACGGCCTGCGGGTGCAGCGGGTTGGCACGGGCGGTTCCGCTAAAGCCTGCCATCCATTCGCCGAGAGGGTGCGGTGCGCGCACGCGCAGCGTCATCGGCGGCGCTGCGGAAAAAGTATGGGCGAGCGCTTCAGCGCGCTCCCGGTGTACCGCGAGCAGCCAGGGCGGCAGGTTCAGGCGTCTCTCGCGGTTAAGTTGCGCGAGCAGGCTTGGACGCGAACGCTGCACGCGTCGCAAGATGGCGTTGATCAGTCCGCGCAGCGACGGACAATTGAAGACAGCGCTCAGTTCGACGGTTTCATCGATCACCCCATGGTCGCCGAGCGAGAGGCGTAGGAGTTGGTAAATGCCCAGGTTCAAAATGATCCCCGCCATGACGGCGTCCGCCTGTAGGGGTTTGTCAAGCAGGCTGTCGCGGATCGCGCGCAGGGCGCCGTATTCGCGCAGGGTGCCATAGGTCAACGTTTGATACAGGGCGCGGTCGGCCGCCCGGGTCTGTTCCCTGGTCGCCGGCACGAGGCGATCGAGCGACTGTTTTTTCACGATCACCTTCGCTACGCTGCGGGCCGCGGCTTCGCGGGCGTTCATCATGAGAAGCGTTTTCCTTGCAGGTTACGACTGTTCGCCAGTGAGGCGGCGGTTATCGCCTTTTTGCCGGACAGTTGCAGACGGGTGATCATCACGGCGCCCTGGCCGGCGCCGACGAGCAGGCCGGATCGGTCGTGGCGGATGATCTCCCCTGGCATGGCCGTTGCCTTTGGCAGGCAGGCATGGGCGCTATGGATGCGGATGGTTTCTCCTTCGAGCGCGCTGTATGCGACCGGCTTCGGATGGTAGGCGCGGACTTTGCGCGCGATTTCCTCCGCCGCTCGCGACCAGTCGATCCGCGCTTCCGCTTTGCCGAGTTTTGGGGCGTAGACGGCGCCGTTTTCCGCTTGCGGGGTCGCTTTGCCCTCGCCGCGAAGAATCCGCGGCAGCGCTTCGAGCAGCGCTTCGCCGCCGAGGACGGTGAGTTTTTCCGTCAGTGTCGCGGCGTCGTCTTCCGCCGTGATGGTCAGGCGTTTTTCGAGCCAGATCGGCCCCGTGTCGAGTCCTTCGTCCATTTGAATGATGCTGATCCCGGTTTCTCTGTCGCCGGCCGCGATCGCCCACTGGATCGGCGCCGCGCCACGCCAGCGCGGGAGCAAGGAAGCGTGGATGTTGATACAACCGAACCGGGGGTAGGCGAGGAACCAGCCGGGCAGGAGAAGACCGTATGCCGCGACGATGCACAGCGCCGGTCGCGGCAAGTCGGCGAACGGTGCGGCGTTTTCCCGCAGTTTTTCGGGTTGATCGAGGGAAAGGCCGGCGTCAAGGGCGATTTTTTTGACCGCGCTGTCTTTCTGTTTACGGCCACGGCCGGCGGAGCGGTCCGGGCGGGTCAATACGGCGTCGATCCAGTAGTCGTCGTGGTCAAGCAGAAGCGCGAGACTATGGGCGGCAAATGGTGGGGTGCCGGCGAACCAGAGGTGTGGACGGCTCATGCGCGTTGCCGCGATTTGGCCAGTTTTTTCTCGATTCGTTCGCGTTTCAGCCGTGAAAGATGGTCAATGAACAGGACGCCGTCGAGGTGGTCGATTTCATGTTGGACACAGGCGGCGAGAAGGCCGTCCGCTTCGGCTTCGTGACGCTCGCCGTGAAGATCCTGCCAGGTGAAGTGAATCTGTGCCGGACGGCTGACGTTCGCGTATTGTCCCGGCAACGACAGGCAGCCTTCTTCGTATTCCACGGTTTCCTCGCTGTGGGTAAGCACTTCAGGATTGATTAGGATGTGTTTGTCGCGCTCAGGTGTATCCGTGCCCTCGTTTTCTCCGTTTTTTTTCTTCGTAAGATCGATCACGACGATGCGCCGCTGGAGGTTGACTTGGGTGGCGGCAAGGCCTATACCCAAGGCGTTGTACATGGTGGCGAACATGGCGGCGGTGATGTCGGCAAGTTCCTCATCGAAGTCGGTTACTGGTTCGGCGGTGCGTCTTAGACGCTTGTCGGGATGGATTAGAATGGGATGCGTGGACATTGAATTCTCGGCTCGAAAATAAATGGCGTGCGCATTTGCATAAATAAACAGTATGAAAAAGCGTCCAATCTCGTTATTATACGCGATAGTCGGTCTTTGGTTAACCGAAATGAACAGCATTACGAAGGAGTGAAAGGTGTTGAAAAGGCGGATGAATGAAGTATTGGCAGGGGCGTCTTTTGTCGCCTTGCTGGCTGGGTGCAGCTCGCCCAAGGAACCTTTTCGCAATCGTCTGGAACGACCGACCGAGCAGTGTTTGTCCGGCGTTCCCGATGCGAACCCTGGCACGCGCAAAGTTGAGCGTCACACCGTACCCGCGGCCAAGCGGGCGTTTGGCGATCGCCGGGTGCTGCGCCATGTCGTCCAAAAGGGCGATACCCTGTGGAGTATCGCCAGGCATTTTCTCGCCGAGCCGTGGTACTGGAAACAACTCTGGTATGACAATCCGCAGATTCGCAATCCCCACTTCATCTATCCTGGCGATGTGCTGAGCGTGGTGACCGTGAACGGGCAAAAGCGTATCACAATCACCGACGCCAATCCGCACCACCACGGCAACGATACCGGTCGGCGCACCGCCGACGGGCGTAAGATTTACAAATACCGTCCGCATGTCAGCCAATACTCGTTACAAGCAGGGCCGATCTCAATCGTTACCAAGTCGGTCGCGCCGTTCCTGTTGAAAACGAGGATTTTCAAACCCGAGCAGATCGCGGCGCTGCCCTTCATTTTCGGTGACGCCGGTGATTATCTGACCCTGACCAACCAGGAGGTCGTCTATGCGAAAAACCTGCCGGCCGGTGTCGAGGCATTCGATGTCTACCGCGTCGGCGAGGCGTTCGACGATCCGAATGTGCGCGAGAAGGGCGCTCGCAATCGACGCGAAAAGAAAACCATCGCCGGCTATGAAATGCGCTATATCGCCAAGGTGAAGGTCATCGACAGGGAGGATAAATCCGGCTTGACCGAGTTGCACCCGGTCGAAGTCGTGCAGCCGATGCAAGAACGTGACGTACTTGTGCGGGCAAGCGCTGTTGCCGATCGGGCGGACTATTTCCCGCGCCTGCCGGGGTCGCAGTGCCAGCGCGGCTATATGCTCGGCAACACCAGTCATCGCACGCTGTCGATCAAAGAGTTCGATACGGTGGTCACGAGCTTCGGTCAGGATAACGGCGCGCAGGTCGGTGATGTCTGGAAAATCGTACGTCCCGGCGCGGTGCGCAATATCGATGGCGAGTCCGTCCAGTTGCCGCCCAAAGAGTTGGGCTATTTGATGATCATCCGCGTATATGACCATTACAGCCTGGGCTTCGTCCTTGATTCCAGCCAGAATATCGACGTCAACGACTGGCTCGTGCGCCCTTGAGTGAAGAGGCTCTCGCCGCCTGGTGCGCGTTGTGGCGCGCACCAGGGGTGGGAGCGCGAACTTTTGCCAGACTGCTTGCGGCGTTCGGGTCACCGGCGGCGTTTTTCGAAACGAGCGAGGCCGATGTCCGCGCGAAACTCGCCGACATCGCGATGGAAAAATGGCGCGCCTGGCGGGCAGCTTATCGCGAACACGGGCATGCCGCAGATATCACCTGGTTGGCAGGGGATGAAAATCGCCATATTCTCACCTTGGCGGATCCGGCCTATCCGCCGCTGCTCAAAGAAATTTCCGATCCACCGCCGCTGTTGTTCGTGCAGGGAGACTGCGCCACTCTGCTGGCCGGGCAGTTGGCGGTGGTCGGTAGCCGCCAGATCACGACGGGCGCCCGTGAGTGCACGGCACAGATCGTGGACACGCTTGTGGCAAAGGGTTTGGTAATTACCAGTGGTCTCGCCCTGGGCGCGGATGGCGTGGCGCATGAAAGCGCGCTGCAAGGCGGCGGGCGTACGGTTGCTGTCGTGGCCACCGGGCTTGACAGGGTCTATCCGGCGCGCCATCGCGACCTGGCGCACCGGATCGCCGCGAATGGCGCTATTGTCTCCGAGTTTCCGATTGCAACCGGGGTGCGCCAGCAGTATTTTCCCCGCCGCAATCGCATCATCAGCGGGTTGTCTCTCGGGGTGTTCGTGGTGGAAGCTTCCCGAGAAAGCGGTTCGCTGATTACGGCGCGACATGCCGTCGAACAGGGCCGGGAGGTCTTTGCCATGCCGGGGTTGGTGAAAAACCCGTTGACGAAAGGTTGTCACGCGTTGATTCGCCAAGGCGCGAAGTTGGTCGAAAGAGGCGAGGATATTCTCGAGGAATTACTGCCGCTGGCGCAGGCGAGTCTCGATCTGCGCGCTTCGACGCCGCAGGTGAACAGAATGAAAACACCACGCAAAGCGCAGGGCGAGACGCGGCAGGAGTCGGGGCTTTTGGCGGCGATGGGCTATGACCCTTGCCGAGTGGACGATCTGGTCGAGCGCACGGAATTGACGAGTGAACAAATTTCAGCCATGCTGTTATTGTTTGAACTTGATGGTCGGGTGGCACGCCTGCCGGGCGGCTTTTTTCAGCGAACGGTCGGTCAGAGATGAGGGGGCGAGATGTGTGAATCGGTGATGGATGTCTTGTGTTATCTGTTCGACGACATTCTTCCGCAACGGGACGCGGATGAAACGGATTTGGATCAAATGGCTTACTGGCTCAGCGAAGCCGGGTTCGCCCATGAGGATGTTGGGCGAGCGATGGATTGGTTTTACGAGTTGAGCCAGATCGGCGAACATCGGCCAAAACCGGAAAGCGACGGCCCGATTCGCCTTTTTTCTCCGCGGGAACGCTATTTCATCGATCACCAAGGGCAGAATTTTTTACACGGCCTTCGCCGCGCGGGCGTTTTGGATGTCACGCTGCAAGAGAAAGTCATAGAACGCGCGATTGCTCTCGAAGAACCCTTATCGCTCGAAATCTTGCACTGGGTAACCTCGATGGTCTTGATGAATGCGACCGCCGAATTTTCAGGGGATCAACCGCCGTGGATGCTTTTCGATGAGACAAGTGTGATGCAATGAGCCAAAGTTGAATGAGAAGACATGAGTAAACATTTACTGATCGTCGAATCGCCCGCGAAGGCGAGAACTTTGCACAAATATCTCGGCAGGGAATATGAAGTCCTCGCTTCCTATGGTCATGTTCGTGATCTGGTGCCGAAAAATGGCGCGGTCGATCCCGACAACGATTTCTCGATGAACTACGAAGTGATCGAGCGCAATATCAAGCATGTCGCCATGATCGTAAAAGCCCTGCGCACGGCGGAGGATTTGTTGCTTGCGACCGACCCCGATCGCGAAGGCGAGGCGATTTCCTGGCATCTTTACGAATTGCTCAAGAAAAAGGGTGTCCTGAAAGGTAAAGCGGTGCGCCGGGTCGTGTTCTACGAGATCACCAAAGGCGCGATCCAACAAGCTGTGCAAAAACCGCGGGATATCGCCATGGATCTCGTCAATGCACAGCAAGCGCGCCGTGCGCTCGATTATCTGGTCGGCTTTCATCTCTCACCGCTCTTGTGGCGCAAAATACAGCCGGGACTTTCCGCCGGGCGCGTGCAATCTCCGGCACTGCGGATGATCGTCGAGCGCGAACGCGAAATCGAGGCTTTCAAGAAAGAGGAATATTGGCGGATTTTCGCGCGGGCAACTCAGCATGAACAGGCGTTTCAGGCGGCCCTGACGCGGTTTAGCGGCGAAAAGGTGGCGCAGTTTAGCTTTACCGATGAAGCTTCGGCGCACGCGGCGATCACGACGCTGAAAAACAAGGCTAACGGCAAACTGCTCGTCGATACGGTAAGCTCCAAGGATCGCAAACGCAATCCATCCGCGCCGTTTACCACTTCGACGATGC
This sequence comes from Cardiobacteriaceae bacterium, assembly GCA_965277745.1. Taxonomy (GTDB): domain Bacteria; phylum Pseudomonadota; class Gammaproteobacteria; order Cardiobacteriales; family Cardiobacteriaceae. Next base: position 788,871 of record OZ255837.1, on the reverse strand, counting down.
AACAGGAAGCGGCGCGCAAACTGCGTTTTACCGCGCAGCGCACGATGCGCAGTGCGCAAAGGTTGTATGAAGGCGGTTTTATTACCTACATGCGCACCGATTCGGTGCATCTGGCGCAAGAGGCCGTAGAGGCGGCCTGTGCGCTCATCAAGGCGCAATACGGCAGTGACTATCTGCCGAAATCGCGACGACGCTACAAGACCAAATCGAAAAACGCCCAGGAAGCCCATGAAGCGATTCGCCCGACGAACGTGGCGTTGGAGACTGCCGCGCTTTCCGCAGAAATGGGCGCGGACGAACGCCGTCTCTACGATCTGATCCGCAAGCGTCTTCTCGCTTCGCAGATGGCTTCTGCGGTGCTGGAGCAGGTCTCTGTCGATCTCTTTGCAGGCACTTCCGATTATGCCTTCCGGGCGAGCGGATCGGTAATCAAATTTCCCGGTTTTATGTGTTTGTATCGCGAAGATCGCGACGAGCCGGAGGAAGAAGAAAACGGTCAGTTGCCGAAAATGAAGGAGGGCGAGGAAATTCCCCTTGAGGATATCGTCGGCGGCCAGCATTTCACCATGCCGCCCCCACGTTATTCAGAAGCGAGTCTGATCAAGACATTGGAAGAATACGGCATCGGACGCCCATCCACCTACGCGAGCATCGTCTCCACTTTACTTAACCGCGAGTATGTGGAACTGGACAATCGCCGCTTCATTGCCACGACGATCGGTAAGGTCGTCAATGATTTTTTGACCAAACACTTCGAACGCTACGTGGATTACGATTTCACCGCCCGCCTAGAAGATGATCTCGACGCCATATCGCGTGGCGAACAGGCCTGGAAACCCCTGCTTGGTACTTTTTGGCACGAATTCCATGGCAGACTGGAAGAGAAAAAAGACATTTCACGCGAAGAAGTGATGCAGGTGAGAGCGCTTGGCATCGAGGAAAAAAGCGGCAAAACGGTGAGTGTGCGTTTCGGTCGCTACGGGCCGTTTGTTCAAATCGGTAGTAGGAGCGACGAGGAAAAACCGCGCTTTGCCAGTATTCCAAACGGTCGAGATTACCAAAAAATTACTTTAGATGAAGCTCTGGAACTGTTCAAATTGCCGCGTAGTTTGGGGAAAACGGAAGAAGACGAAGAAATTGTCACGAATATCGGGCGCTATGGGCCGTACATCCGTTTCGGGCGCAAGTTCGTCTCCTTGCCGAAAGAAGAAGATCCGCTGACCATCAGTCGCGAGCGCGCGTTGGCGTTGATTGCCGAGAAAAAAGCAGAGGAGCGGCAAAAACATATCAAAGAGATCGCGAACGGAGAAGAAATCTTGCAGGTACTCAATGGCCGCTTTGGCCCCTATGTAACGAATGGAAGGATTAACGCGTCGATACCCAAAAAGATTGATCCGCAGACGTTGACCTTGGAAACGGCCTTTGAATTGCTCGAAAAGGCCAAAGAACGCAAGGGCAAACGCCGTGGCAAAACGGCAGAGACAGGAAAAGCGGTAGGCACGCGGACGAGAGCGCCAAAGAAACGGGCGTTGGAAAGCGAAGAATAGAGAAAAACAGGCGCTCGCTGTTCAGTGCTGGCGTATTTACTGCTGCGGATCAAAGTAACTTCTGATTCCTCTTCGCAACATTCTTTCCCCCCACGATCAGCAGCACTTGCCAGATGCCCCTGTGTTTGCAATCCCCTCCCTATCCTCAAACCTCCACAGCCTCTCCTCGCCAACCGTCTTCTCCGCCCGCGGGGCGCTTTTACCGAGCGCCTGCGCCCCTTGCGCCGCCGTCAGTGTCGCTTGTATATCTAAAGTATGGGGCTGTCCCAGATAATGCTGATGGGTGTTATAAATGGGTATGGGGAAGAGCCGATGAAGTAAGTGTAAGCAAGAGAAGCTGGTAGAGCATTTTGTGGCTGGGACGACGGCTCGTGTTGCTGGCGCATTGGCGGGTGTAAATCGGAAGACAGCAGCCTACTATTATCACCGTCTGCGCGAGGTGATTACATATGAGCTTGCCAGCAAAGAGGAGGAAGTGTTTGGTGGTGAGATAGAAGTCGACGAGAGCTATTTTGGCGGGCGGCGCAAAGGTAAACGAGGCCGTGGTGCGGCAGGCAAGGTACCCGTATTTGGCCTGCTAAAGCGCGGCGGACAGGTCTATACAAAGATTATTCCTGATGCTTCATCAGACACGTTACTGTCTCTTATTGTACGTAAAGTTGTGCCTGATAGTATCGTCTATTGCGACTGCTGGCGTGGCTATAATGTGCTGGATGTTTCAGGCTTTAAACACTACCGCATCAACCATTCCCAGCTGTTTGCTGACAGGCATAATCATATCAACGGTATTGAGAACTTCTGGAACCAAGCCAAGCGGCACATGCGTAAATTTAACGGTGTCCCACGGCAGCATTTTGGGCTATTTTTGAAAGAGTGCGAGTGGCGTTTTAACAACCCGGACCCACTAACAAAATTACAGAAACTAAAACAATGGATTGCCAAATATCTTAACTAATTAACTGGGATAGCCCTCAAAAAATAATGCCCAGGCTATAACCGTAACATATGTGGTGGAAACCTCACAATTGTCGCGCCAGGGCAAAAGCGTGGCGAGCGATAAGCGCACAACTCGATGCAACGGTCATTCCCCTCCTGTTCAGGGGTGCCGCATAGCGGCGGGGTGGTTGTTCAGCGATTTTGCGCGGCGATAATGTTTGCGGGCGTTGTAAAATACGCTCGGCGATCGCGCGCCGTCATTTCTCTTTTTTCGGGCGTGGCCAGTCGGCTTTGGTTTTCAATGCAGCCCGGGTAAACGCCAGCGCTTGTTTGGGTACGTCCCGAGTGATCACCGAGCCCGCACCGATCGTCGCTCCATATCCGATACTGAGTGGTGCCACCAGCGCGGTATTCGAGCCGATAAAGACTTCATCGGCCAGAACGGTCTTGAATTTATTCGCCCCGTCGTAGTTGCAGGTGATCGTGCCCGCGCCGACGTTGACGTTCGCCCCGATTTGCGCGTCGCCGATATAGCTGAGATGGTTGATTTTCGAACCACTGCCGATTGTCGCGGCCTTGATTTCGACGAAATTGCCGATCCGGCAATGGTCGAGAAGGCGCGTTTTCGGGCGGATGCGGGCGAATGGGCCGATGATCGCCCGTTCTCCGATTTCGGCGGCTTCGATCACGCTGTTGGCGCGTATTACGGTGCCGTTGCCGACGGTGGAGTCGCACAGCACGCAACCACTTTCAATTTTCACGTCATCTCCTAGGCGAACCTTGCCTTTGAAAAACACGTTCGGCTCGATGTGGACGTCCCGGCCGATTTGCACTTCCCCATGGATGTCGATCCGCGCCGGATCGATCAAGGTCGCTCCGGCTTGCATCAGTCGTTGTGCCTGTTTGGCGCGGTAGAAGGTTTCCGCTTGCGCCAGTTGGATGCGGTCGTTGATTCCTGTCGTTTCGCCTGCGTTTGTGGCCGTAACCGCGGTGACTTTGTGTCCATCGCCGCCGACAAGGGCGACCAGATCGGTGAGATAGTATTCCTGTTGCGCGTTGTCATTGCCAAGCAACGGCAGGTAGCGGCTGAGCCAGTCGCTGCGCACGGCCATCATCCCGCTGTTGATTTCGCAAATCGCGCGCTGCTGCATGGTCGCGTCTTTTTCTTCGACGATGGCGCGCACGTTTCCCTCTCCGTCGCGGAGAATTCTGCCGTAGCCGCGGGGGTCGTCAAGTTCCGCCGTGAGTAAGGCAAAGCCACTTCGCGAGGCGGCGGCGATCAGTTCTCGCAGGGTGTCCTGTTCAACGAGCGGAGTGTCAGCGGACAGGATCAAGGTGAGATCTGCCGTGCGAATCATCGCCATGGCCTGAAGCACGGCGTGGCCGGTGCCGAGTTGTTCTTTTTGTAGCACCCATTCGGCGGACGGATAACGCGCTTTTACTCTCTCGCGCAGTATTTCGCCGCGATGACCGTAGATGATGGCCTGACGGTCGGGCGCCAGCGCGTTCAACGTCTCGAGGAGGTGAAAAATCATCGCCTTGCCGCCGATCGGCTGGAGCCCCTTCGGTTGCCGCGAACCCATACGCTTGCCTTGCCCGGCCGCAAGAACCACGGCGAGGATCACGGGAGAATTCTGACGCATCGCTTACTCCTGCTTGCAAAAATGGCGACGGATGAATGCCGCCATCGACACGATCTTGAAGCACGTTATTTCCGCTTGCGGCGGATAGCGGCGAGCTGTGCGGTCAATTGCGCGAGTTCCATCTGGATCTGGGCGTGGTCGAGATTTTTACCGTCGCCGTGCATCCACTGTTCCGCACGCGCTTTGGCGCGTTTTACGGTTTCTTCGTCGAGGTTTTCCGCGCGTTCGGCCGAATCGGCAAGGATGATCGTCTGTCGCGGTTGCACTTCGATAAAGCCGCCGGAAACGTAGATCACTTCTTCTTCGCCGTTTTCCATCGTCAGGCGTAACTGTCCCGGTTTCAGCGAGGCCATCAACGGCGTGTGATTGGCGAGGATACCGAGTTCTCCGGTTTCGGCGGTCGCGACGATCTGTACCACGTCGCCGACATAAAGCGACTGATCGGCGCTGACGACACTGACATGAAAAGGTTTGGCCATAGGCGACTCCGCACTTATGTCTGGGTTTGCATTTCTTCCGCCTTGGCGAGCGCTTCTTCCATCGAGCCGATCATGTAGAACGTCTGTTCCGGTAGATGGTCGTATTTTCCATCGACGATCGCCTGGAAATCGCGAATGGTCTCTTTAAGCGGCACGTATTTGCCCGGCGAACCGGTAAACACTTCGGCGACGAAAAACGGTTGTGAGAGGAAACGCTGGATTTTGCGCGCGCGGGTGACGATCTGTTTATCTTGTTCGGAAAGTTCGTCCATGCCGAGAATCGCGATGATGTCGCGCAGTTCTTTGTAGCGCTGCAACACACTTTGCACGCGGCGTGCCGTGTTATAGTGCTCCTCGCCCACGATCAACGGATCAAGCTGGCGCGAAGTGGAATCGAGCGGGTCGACGGCGGGGTAGATTCCGAGTTCGGCGATCTGGCGCGACAAGACGATGGTCGAGTCGAGATGAGCGAAGGTCGTCGCCGGAGAGGGGTCGGTCAAGTCGTCGGCCGGCACGTAAACCGCTTGAATCGAGGTGATCGAGCCTTTTTTCGTCGACGCGATGCGCTCCTGTAGTTTGCCCATTTCCTCGGCCAGCGTCGGCTGATAGCCGACAGCCGACGGCATTCGCCCGAGCAGTGCGGAGACTTCGGTACCGGCCAGGGTGTAGCGGTAGATATTATCGATGAACATCAACACGTCACGCCCCTCGTCACGGAAATATTCCGCCATCGTCAGCCCCGTCAGGGCGACGCGAAAACGGTTGCCGGGCGGTTCGTTCATCTGTCCGTAAACGAGGGCGACTTTGTCGAGGACTTTGGATTCTTGCATTTCATGGTAGAAGTCGTTCCCTTCCCGGGTCCGTTCTCCGACCCCGGCAAAAACCGAGTAGCCGCTGTGCTCGATGGCAATATTGCGGATCAGTTCCATCATGTTCACCGTCTTGCCCACGCCGGCGCCTCCGAACAGGCCGACCTTGCCCCCTTTGGCGAATGGGCAGAGCAGGTCGATCACCTTGATCCCGGTTTCCAGCAGTTCCGTTGAGTCGGACAATTCATCGTAGGCAGGGGCCGTGCGGTGGATCGGCCATTTTTCCTCACTTTCGACGGGCGCCTTGTGATCGACGGGTTCTCCGAGAACGTTCATGATGCGGCCCAGGGTTTTCTCGCCAACCGGTACTTTGATCGCCTCTCCGGTGTTTTCCACCGTCATGCCACGGACAAGACCATCGGAAGGCCCCATGGCAATGGTGCGCACGACACCGTCACCAAGTTCCTGTTGCACTTCGAAGGTGATGGCGGCGGCTGTGCAGATCAGGGCGTCGTTGATTTTCGGTATTTCTGTCTGCGAAAACTCGATGTCGACAACCGCGCCGATGATTTGGACGATTTTTCCAGTGCTCATAAATAAACCTCATTCCTTTTTTAAACGGCGTCAGCGCCGGCGACGATTTCGCTCAGTTCCTGCGTGATCGCGGCTTGTCGTGCTTTGTTGTATTGCAACTGTAATTCGTTGATCAGAGAACCAGCGTTGTCGGAAGCGCTTTTCATCGCCACCATTCGCGCCGACATCTCGCAGGCGACATTTTCGGAAACCGCCTGTCTGATGATGCTTTCGATATAGCGTCTCAGCAGATTCTCGAGAATCGCGCCGGCAGACGGATCGTAGAGGTAATCCCAGGCGTGGTTCGCGGTCATGTTGTCCGCATGGGCGATGCTTGCCGGGAGTAGTTGCTCGATGTATGGACGTTGGGCCATCGCGTTGACGAAAAGATTGCCGACCAGATAAATTTTCTGGATTTCCCCTTTGCTGTAGGCATCGATCAACGGGTGCGTTCCGCCGATCAGTTGATGCGTTTGCGGTTGTTCGGGATAGTCCTCGACGGCGGAGAATATCGTTATTTTCGCCCGACTCAAGAAGTTCACTCCCTTGCCGCCGAAAACGCTCGCGACCACTTCACGTCCAGCGGCGCGTTCCTTGGCGACACTTTCCATCAGGGTCTTGAACAAGTTGACATTGAGGCCACCGCAAAGCCCTCTGTCGGTGGTAATGACAATATAGCCAACTTTTTCGATGGTTTCCGCCTGGGTCAGAAAGCGATGTCGGCGATGGGAGGTCGCTTTGGCCAGATGCGCGATTACCCGCAGAATGTGTTCGGCGTAAGGACGTCCGGCACGCATGTGTTCCTGAACCCGGCGCACCTTCGATGCCGCGACCATCTCCATCGCTTTGGTGATCTTCTGGGTGTTTTTCACGCTTTTGATTTGGCTGCGGATTTCTTTCGCGTTTGCCATCTTTTTTCCTACCAGGCGCTGTTTTCTTTGAAGGCATCGAGTGCGGAAACGAGCGCTTGATCGATTTCGTCATCATACTCACCGCTCGTGGCGATTTTCTCCATCAGTTTCCCGTGTCCGCGGTGCATGAAATCGAGGAGCGCGCTTTCGAACGGGCCGACTTTTTCCACCGCGACGCCGTCAATATAGCCTTTCGCCACCGCGAATAGGGAAACCGCCATTTCCGAAAGCGTGAGCGGCTCATATTGCTTTTGTTTCATCAGTTCGGTAACGCGTTGGCCGTGTTCGAGTTGTTTGCGCGTCGTGGCATCAAGATCGGAGGCGAACTGCGAGAAGGCCGCAAGTTCGCGGTATTGCGCGAGGGCGAGGCGAATCCCGCCACCGAGTTTCTTGATAATCGGGGTCTGCGCGGCGCCACCGACACGCGAGACGGAAAGCCCGGCATTGATCGCCGGGCGAATACCGGCGTTGAACAAGTCGCTTTCGAGAAAAATCTGGCCATCGGTAATGGAAATGACGTTGGTCGGCACGAACGCGGAGACATCCCCTGCCTGGGTCTCGATGATCGGCAGCGCCGTCAGGGAACCGCTTTTCCCCTTGACTTTCCCCTTGGTCAAGCGCTGCACTTCTTGCGCATTGATGCGCGAAGCCCGCTCAAGAAGGCGGGAGTGCAAATAGAAAACATCACCCGGATAGGCTTCACGCCCCGGTGGCCGACGCAGCAAAAGAGAGACCTGACGATAGGCCCAGGCCTGCTTGGTCAGATCGTCATAGATGATCAGGGCATCTTCACCGCGATCGCGGAAAAATTCCCCCATGGCGCACCCGGAATAGGCTGAAATATATTGCATCGCGGCGGATTCGGAAGCGGAGGCCGCGACGATGATCGTATGTTTCAGGGCATCGTGTTCTTCGAGTTTGCGTACGACCGCGGCAATCGACGAAGCCTTCTGTCCGATCGCCACGTACAGGCATTTCACCCCGGTTTCTTTCTGGTTGATGATCGTATCGACGGCAAGCGCGGTTTTACCGGTCTGACGATCACCGATGATAAGTTCACGCTGACCACGTCCGATCGGCACCATCGCGTCGATGGCCTTCAAACCGGTTTGCAGGGGCTCGTCGACCGACTGACGTTCGATAACCCCCGGCGCGATCTTTTCGATCGCGGAGGTTTGCTTGCAGGCAATCTCGCCTTTGCCGTCGATCGGTTCACCGAGGGCGTTGACGACGCGTCCGAGCAGTTCATGACCCACGGGGATTTCGAGAATTTTACCCGTGCAGCGAACCTTGTCCCCTTCCCGTAGAGAAGCGTATTCACCGAGAACCACAGCGCCGACGCTGTCGCGTTCGAGATTTAACGCCAGCGCGAATTCACCATTCGGCAATTCGATCATTTCGCCGAGCATCGCCTGAGTAAGCCCCTGGATGCGGACGATCCCATCCGATACACTGATGATCGAGCCTTCGGCCTTGCTTTCAACCATATTTTCGTAATCTGCTATTTTATCCTTGATAAAACCGCTGATCTCTGTTGCGTTCAATTGCATATTACTTCCTCGAATCTTCGAATTTGCGGGCAAATGCCGCGATCCTTCCCTTCGCCGACTGGTCGATCACCAGGCCATCGTATTCAACGCGAATTCCGGCCAGGAGGTGTGATGCTTCGCGGGTCTCGATAGCAACTTTCTTGCCGGTTTTTCGCGCCAGAAAGGCGCGGATATTCTCTATCTGTTCGTTGTCGAGCGGTTTCGCCGTATGGACGAGCGCTTCGCAAATCCCTTCGGATGCGTGTCGCAAGTGATGAAATTCGCGGGCGATTTCACCCAATACAGCCATCCGATCATGCGCCCTGAGCAGGGTCAGGAAATTTTTCTCTTGTCGGGTAAGTCCACTTTTACGCGCGGTCAGGAGATATCGATCGATCCAGTTTTCCAGTTGCCCGAAAAAGCCGCGTTCGCTCAGGTGGCACCGTACCGCCTCGTCCGCACAGATTCGCGCCGCGGTATCAAGAAAAAAACCCCATTTCTCCACTTCTCCGCTTCTCTTGTCGACGGCGTAGCGGTAAGCGGCCTTAGCATAAGGTCTGGCAATCGTTCGCGCGTGGGACATACTCAGAACTTCTCGGTCAGTTCCCGCAAAAGGCGATCGTGATCCTTGGCGTCGATTTCGCGGGCAAGAACCTTTTCGGTTCCCTCGACCACCAGAGCGGACAACTGACTGCGTAGTCGCGACCGTGCGGCGCGTTCTTCCCGTGCAATCAGTTCTCGCGCATGGCTCAGTTCCCGAGCCCCAGTTTCTTGCGCTTCCCCGCGGGCGCGCTCAATCATCTGTTTGGCCCGTTTGTCGGCTTGGGTGACGATAGTATTTGCCTGCGTTTTCGCCTCGTCAAGCATTTCTTGGCATTGTATTTCGGCGGCGGCAACGGAATGTCGGGCATTATCGGCCATCGTCAGTTCGTTCGCGATCTTACGCTGACGTTCTGCGGCGACCTTGGCGAATACCGGCCAGATGTATTTATTGACAAACCACCAAAAGACCAGAAAGGTGCCAACCTGGCCGATCAGGGTCAGATTGATGTTCATATCGCGTACCTCCAGGCAATGACGATCTGGGGAAAATCAAACGATGGCTTCCAGTAATGGGTTGGCAAAGACCATAATCAATGCGATGACCACACCGATCATGGCGACGGCGTCGAGCAGACCGGCGATGATGAAGAACTTGCCTTGCAACTGGTTCATCATTTCCGGCTGCCGCGCACTGCTTTCCAGGAATTTGCTTCCGAGTACACCGAAACCAATGCCAGTGCCCACCGCGGCGAGACCGAGGATGATGCCCACCGCGATTGCGGTATAGCCCTGAATGCCAGCGATTACCATCAAATTTTCCATAGTTTTCCTCCTAACGTTTATCTACAACGATGAAAAATACTCAGTGCGATTCGGCCATTGACAAATAGACGATGGCGAGAATCATGAAGATGTATGCCTGCAAGGTGACAATCAAAATATGGAAAATTGCCCATATCCCCCCGGGAATGAACTGGAGGAAAAATGGCAGGAGCGCGATCAGAACGAACACCAGCTCACCGGCGAACAGGTTGCCGAAAAGACGCAGGGAAAGAGAGATGATTTTTGCGAAGTCTTCAATTATTCGCAAGATGAAATTGATCGGAAAAAGGACGATCTTGAGCGCGGGAGCACTCGCTGCAAAGGGATGACCTCCCATTGATTTCAGCATGGCGAAGATTCCGTGATTGCTGCGCACGGCATAGACATACATCAAAGTGACGACGGTGATCGACAGGGCGAATGTGGCATTCGCATCGGTTGACGGCACCACCTTGAGATAAGGGATTCCGATCAAGCTCGCCGCACTCGGCAGCAAGTCAACCGGAATCAAGTCCATGACATTCCACAGGAGCACCCAGCAAAAGATCGTCAGCGCCAGTGAGCCGATATCGCGGCGTGACGTAGCAAAGAAATCGCGTACCGTGGTATCGACAAATTCATGGAGCATCTCGGCGATATTCATCCAGAAGCCCGGCACGCCTGTGTGAGCACGCTTGGCCATTGCATAAAGGAAAGCACAGAAAAGTGTCCCCAGAAGAATGGAAAAAAACAGGGTATCGAGATGCAGCGCCCAGAATCCCTTGCCGATGGTGAGATTGGTCATGTGATGTTCGATAAACGCTGCACTGGTCAGTTCGCTACCGTGTTCCGCTCCAGCCATTTTGCCTCACTTGATCAAAAAACATCCTGCATACGAGCCGATATAGGTAACAGCGAACCCTGCCACCAAACCGAGCGCAGAAAAATATTGTAAAAACCACGCTGTTGTGACAGTGGTCATCAGCCATTTCACGCCTTCTAAAATGATCACGAGTCGCAAAAAGTCTTTGTTTTTTATCACTGCAGGCATTCCGCGAATGACAAATCCCGCCGCCAAGGTCGAGGCAAGCGCGACGGTCGCGCCCGCTGTGACACTCTGCCAACTGTCGCGAAAAGGCGACAGTATAACAAAAACGCTGATAAAAAGGGTGAGAAAGCATTGTAGAAATTGTATCTTACGTAAGACTTTCTTCACAACATCGTCTTTGTCTTTCCAAGAATTATAGAAGCTCGTGTTATCAGGGTCAATAAAAAGTTCTCCATTTCAGAGAATTTTATAGCCCCATTTTTCGAGAATGGCATCCAATTCCTGCAAATTCCGGTATTTCAACACCAGTTTGCCGCTACCTTTTTTCTTGTGGCTGATGGCGATGCGGTGCCCCATAAAAGTGCTGAGTTTGTCTTCGAGCGCGCTGATTTCGCCATTTTTCATTGTGTTGACGGAGGGAGGCCGTTCTTGCCGGTGCAGGCCGCGCACTTTCATTTCCGTTTGGCGCACGGTCAGGCCAGTGCCTGTTATTTCCTCAAGCAACGCCTGCTGCTGCAACACAGGCAACGACAAGAGCGCTCTTGCATGTCCCATTTCGATTGTGCCGGCGGCGAGCGCTTTTTTTACCGGATCGCTCAATTCGAGGAGACGCAGGGTGTTGCTTACCGACGAACGAGAACGTCCGACGAGCTGCGCCACCCGTTCATGGGTCAGGGTAAAATCTTCTACGAGTTGCTGTAAACCATGGGCCACTTCCAGTGCGTTGAGATCGCTGCGTTGCAGGTTTTCGATCAAGGCGACCGCGAGTGCCTGTTTGTCGCTGTATTTCTTGACGACGCACGGCACTTGTTTCAGACCGGCTTTCTGTCCGGCGCGGAAACGCCGTTCCCCGGCGATGATTTCGTAGCGATCCGTCGCGATCGGGCGGACGACGAGTGGTTGGAGAATACCATGTTCGGCGATCGAGCGCGCCAGTTCCCTTAGTGCCCCTTCGTCGAAGGATTTACGCGGTTGGTAGTGTCCAGGTTGGATGTGTGCGACTTCAATCTGACGCAGGGTCTCCGGTTCCGCTTGTTCCAGCACATCCTGGCCGAAGTCACCGAGCAAGTGCTCGAGTCCGCGATTCAAGCCCCGGTTTTTTCGATTGGCCATCTTTCCTCCCTACTGTGCAAGCCGTTGAACCAATTCCCTGGCAATTTGCCGATACGCTTTCGCCCCTTTGGAGTGACCGTCGTACTGGATGATCGGCATCCCGTAACTCGGTGCCTCGGCAAGTCGCACGTTGCGCGGCACCATTGCCTCGAAAACGAGTCCTTTGAGATGGGTAATAAGGTTATCCGAGACTTCATGCGTTAGCCGCGAGCGCTGGTCGAACATCGTACGGACGAAGCCGGCCACGCGCAACGCCGGATTGACTGTCTTGCGCACCTGTCCGATGGTATCGAGCAAGGCGCTGACCCCCTCCAGGGCGAAATATTCGCACTGAATCGGCACCAGCACATAATCCGCCGCCACCATCGCGTTGATCGTCAACAGGTTGAGCGTCGGCGGGCAATCGATAAATACCCACTCGAAGCGCTCGATCCAGCCCGCGCAATGGGTTTTCAGCAGGGCATGGCGGTTGTGGTCGCGCGCCAGTTCGCCATCGCTGCCGGTGAGATCGTCATTGGCGGGCAAGAGCGACATTTGCGAACCCTCGCAGTACGCGCACACGTCTTCCGGCGCAGCCGTTCCAAGCATGACATCCATCACGCTGTGCTGCACTTGTCGTTTGTCGAGTCCGCAGGCCACCGTCGCGTTCGACTGCGGATCCATATCGATGAGCAGTACTTCCCGTCCCCCCTCCGCCAAGGCGGAAGCGATGCTGACGGCGGTGGTGGTTTTCCCCACGCCGCCTTTCTGATTGGTGACGGCGAGTATCTTCGTTTTCATGATCGGCCACTTGAACGCTTGATCTTGATCAGCCGTCTCGGCGCCTTGAGCAACGGCACGTTCACTTTTTCCACCGCGGAAATGGCAAACCCCGGTGTCGTGCAGGGTTCTTGGTCATGGGCTTTCATCAGCGTCCATAGGGTATCGGTGCCGCCCAGATGGGCGGTCAGCGCAAGAAACGGATCGATCGCGCCGATCGCCCGGGCGATGAGGATATCCATTTTCACCGCGGGGCGCCATTTTTCCGCCCTGGCGACGACGAGTCGCGCATTGGCAAGCGCCAAGCGGCGCAGTGCTTCACGAAGAAAGGCACATTTTTTCTTCTTTGCTTCGACGAGGAATACCGTCGTCTCCGGGCGGCACAGGGCCAGCATGATGCCCGGCAGACCCGCCCCGCTGCCGATGTCGGCGATGTAATTGGCCCGGGCATCAAGGTGCTGATGCACCGCGAGACAATCGAGGACATGGACAAGCACCTGCTCTCTGGCCAAGCGCACCGCGGTCAAGTTGTGCACGCGGTTCCACTGGCCAAGCAGGCGCAAATAAACGGTGAGCCGATCCAGCGTTTTTGCGTTTACGGCAAACGGCAAAGCCGACAACCCCTCGCGCAGCAAGGCGACAGGGTCGGCTTCACGCAACGCTTCTGCCATCAGGTCTCCGCCAGGCGCCGCAAATATTCGAGGAGCAGGCCAACCGGACGCCCGCTGCTCCCCTTATTCTCCCCATTGCTGTGCCAGGCCACCGAGGCGATGTCGAGATGCGCCCAAGGATAATTTTCCGTAAACCGGCTCAAAAAGGCTGCCGCGGTAATGGTGCCCGCCTCACGTGTGGCGGAGATATTGGCGAGATCGGCGAACGGGCTTTTCATCATTTCTCCGTATTCCTCATCAAGCGGCAATGTCCAGACGCGATCGTCCGCCGCTTCACCGGCGGCGAACAGCGACGCTTTCAGCGTCTCGTCGTTGCCGAGCAAGGCGGAGCGCGGCGAGCCGAGGGCAATGACGCAAGCACCGGTCAAGGTCGCGACGTCGATCACCGCCTGGGGTTTGTAACGTTCGGCGTAGGTCAGCGCGTCACACAGGATCAGGCGTCCTTCGGCATCGGTATTGAGTACCTCGATCGTCGTGCCGGACATGCTGGTGACGATGTCTCCCGGCTTGGTCGCGTTGCCGTCGGGCAGGTTCTCCACCGCCGGCACCAACGCGACGACACGCACGTCGAGTTCCGCCGTGGCAATCGCGTGGATCGCGCCGAACACTGCGGCGGCACCGCCCATGTCGTATTTCATCAGATCCATCGCCGCCGCTGGTTTCAGAGAAATGCCGCCGGCGTCGAAAGTCACCCCTTTGCCGACGAGTACGACTGGATGGGGGTTCACCGCATTTTTCGGCGCGTAGTCAAGAATAATGAAACGTGGCTGCCGCGCCGATCCCCGCGCCACCGCCAGCAGGGCGCCCATTTTGTGTTCCTGGATGGCTTTTTTCTTGAGCACGGTAACGTGCAGCGCGGCGTGGTTTTTCGCCAGTTTTTGCGCCTGTGCGCCGAGATAAGCCGGGGTGCAGATATTTGCCGGCGTGTTGCCGAGATCACGGCAAAGAGAGGTGCCCGCGATTTCCGCTTGCGCCCAGCCGAGCGCTTCTTCGGCAGTTTGTTTATCGTCCTTGTCCGTCAGCCATATCCAATGCCGTTTTTTCGCTTGTCTGCGCGCCTTTTTCAGCGCCTCGTCCGCGCGTTTGAAGGCGTCGAAGCGATACGCGGCGGCGCCCAGCGCGCTTAAGAAGATGCGGCAGGCAGCGGTTTCTTCTTTTGCTACAGCGGAAAAGGCGAGGGCGATTTTTGTCCATTCTTTCTCGGCGACCAGCGCCGCCAGTTTGGAGGCCATTTTTTTCAGCGCCTTGCGCGAGGGCTTTGCGTGGCAGAGCACCACATGACGGAATGGCACGCCGGGAACACGGGGAAAAACCGCCAATTGTCCCTCGCCGGGCAAATCACCGCTTGCGCCCAGATGGGTGAACAATCCCTCGCTTATGTTGTCCAATGTCCGTAGTGTTTCGTCAAATTCGTCGAGAGCGGTCATGTAGAGCGCAATCGCATCCCCGCTTCCTTTTTGTAGCGTCGTATGGGCAATTGAAAATGTCATGTTTTTCTCCCTTGGGCCGCGCGTTTGTCACCCCTATACACGTTGGCCACTGCCATCACCAGACGGTTTAGCATATCATATTCCCCTTTCCAAATGGACAGCCATACCGTGCGATTTCCTATTCTCTACCGCTATCTGATCCGCGAGACGGCGAGTTTGTTTTTCGCGATCCTCCTGATTTTGATGGCGATCATTCTCGGTTTTCGCCTGTCCAGCCTCCTCGGTAGAGCGATACGCGGCAATATCGGTCTCGGCGCGGTGTGGCAGTTGTTGGGCTTTCAAGCGGTCGACATCGTGATGATTCTCGCACCGCTCGCTTGTATTCTTGCCGGCGTGATGACCCTTTCACGCCTGTATCGTGATCATGAAATCAACGCACTTTATTCCGGCGGTATCGGCAGAAGCCATCTGACCCGCGCTCTGTTTCTGCTCACCGTGCCTCTTGCCGCTATCGTACTCGTCGTTTCCCTGTGCGTTTCACCGCAGATCGCCGAAAGCCGCCAGGACGTGCTCCAACTTGCCCGACAGGAGGCAAGCTACGCCCTGCTCGCCCCCAACAGCTTCCGCCGCATCGATAATGATACGGTTATCCATAGCGGTGAGGAAAAAGGCAAAAAGTTCGGCCGATTCATGATCTTCCAGGAGGAGGAAACACAGCATCCAGCAAGTCGGAGTATGATTCTTGCCGACAGCGGCTATTTTACGAGCGCCAGCGGCGGGCGGCGCTTCCTGAAACTCGACAAGGGCATCCGTCTGACCTGGACGGACGACGCAGATCCCGAAAACGCTTCTTATACCACTTTCGAGCATGCCAGCTTGCACCTGCCAAACGAGAGCGGCAAAAATCGAATCAAACTGGCCAGTATTCCGACACTTGCGCTTGGTAAAAATGCGCGTGATCAGGGGGAATTGCAAAAACGTTTCAATCCGGCGCTGGCGCTGTTGGTCTTTACCTTGTGCGTGCCCCTTTTCGCCCATTCCGCCCCGCGCCAGGGGCGATTGCAGAGACTTTTGCCCGCTTTTATCGCCTTCGCGGTCTATATCAATCTCTTGGACGGCGTCGTCAAGGCTATCGCCAAGGGCAAACTGGCCGTCTGGCCGGGTAGTTTGAGCGTGCATGCGCTGATTGCGACGCTCATCGGCGTGTGGTGGCTGATTGCCAGGTGGCGGGCATGATCGCGACTTTCGACCGTTATCTACTTCGTGTCATGTTTATCGCCATTATGGCGACTTTGTTTTTTCTGCTTGGCGTTGATTTTCTGGTGCAAAGCACCGAGCGCGGCGATGATCTCGGCATCGGAAAGTATACGTTCGCGATGATGGTCTACACGCAGTTTCTCGAGATACCGCAACGGAGCATCGAATTCATGCCGGCCGCGGTGCTCGTCGGCACCCTTATGGGCCTTGGGCAGCTCGGCGCCCAGAACGAATTGACCATCGTGCGCAGCAGCGGCGTTTCACGGCTCAAGATATCCCGTCCGGGCCTCTTTCTCGCCTTGCTTCTCGGCGTTTTGCTGGTGGTGATCGGGGAATCCCTCGCCCCGTATGCCAGCGCAAGGAGCGAGTCGATTCGCAATCAGGCGCTCGGACGGACGACACAACCCCTTTATGCTGAAGGTGTTTGGGTCAACGATGGGCAAGGAGCGGTGCATATCGGTGCCTTGAACCCGGACGGCAGTCTCGGCGATTTACGCTTTTATCGCGTCGAGGAAAATGGCAAGGTGACTATTCAACACACGGTAAGCGCCGTTTATCGGGAAAATCACTGGCTATTGCGCGGCAATCGCGCCTTTTCCCTGACCCCCGAACGCGTAGCGCCAGCCGAGAGCCACGCGTTATGGAAGAAAAATTTCACCCCGAAAATGCTGTTGCGTATGGCCAACACCGAATCGGCGAGCACGATCGGCGAACTACTCAACCTGAACCATTTTTTGACCGCCAACGATCTCGATCACAGCGGCGCTTCTCTGCGTCTGTGGCAGCGTCTGTTGTTACCGTTGACCACCGCCACCATGCTGTTGCTCGCCTTACCCTTCGCCTTCAATGTCAAACGCAGCGGCGAGCGCGGCAGCCGTCTGGTGATCGGTATTCTCCTCGGCGTTGGCTATTATATGGCACAAGACATCATTTCCAGATTATGTCTTTTGTTTCACTGGCTGCCGATCATCGGCGCCCTGACCCCCATCGTGCTTTTCGCCTTGCCGCCGCTGTTTTTTCTCACCCGCGATTGACAGGCTGTGTCGTCCGCGTTTTGTCCACTTTTCCGCCAAGGCTCGAATCAGGCGGCGCCCTTCTCCAGCGCCGCGATACGGGCTTCGAGTTCCGCCACCCGCTGTTGCGCTTTCTGCAACAGAATTTCTTGCTGTTCAAACTCGCTACGCGGGACGAGATCGAGCTCGGCAAGTTTTTCCTGCATTCGTTTTTGCGAAAATGTTTTCACTTGGTTATGAAAAGACTTCATTGGATCCGGCAAATGGGTTTCCAAGCGATCGAACACAAAAGCGAAGGGATCTCGTTTCATGGTTCCTCCAAAGCGAGTGACATCCGCCGTCCAGTGTAGGAGAGTTCCCGCGTACGGTCAATGTAACGCCGCGTTGCCCGGAGATTGATGTCACGCAACACGGCCTTTTGCGGTAAAAAAATGGTGCTGTGACGGGGTAGGGTGGCGCGGGCGATAAAAGGGAAAACCGCGAATATCCAGGTGATCGTTCCCATGTTGTGAGGTAAGCGTTGTATCGGGAAAGGTCAAGAATAACTCATCGGCTACTTCCATCACAATATGGGAGCTAACATCTAGGGGAAGTTGAGTAAAAACTAAGGGGCTATCCCAGTTAATTAGTTAAGATATTTGGCAACCCATTGTTTTAGTTTCTGTAATTTTGTTAGTGGGTCCGGGTTGTTAAAACGCCACTCGCACTCTTTCAAAAATAGCCCAAAATGCTGCCGTGGGACACCGTTAAATTTACGCATGTGCCGCTTGGCTTGGTTCCAGAAGTTCTCAATACCGTTGATATGATTATGCCTGTCAGCAAACAGCTGGGAATGGTTGATGCGGTAGTGTTTAAAGCCTGAAACATCGAGCACATTATAGCCACGCCAGCAGTCGCAATAGACGATACTATCAGGCACAACTTTACGTACAATAAGAGGCAGTAACGTGTCTGATCAAGCATCAGGAATAATCTTTGTATAGACCTGTCCGCCGCGCTTTAGCAGGCCAAATACGGGTACCTTGCCTGCCGCACCACGGCCTCGTTTACCTTTGCGCCGCCCGCCAAAATAGCTCTCGTCGACTTCTATCTCACCACCAAACACTTCGTCCTCTTTGCTGGCAAGCTCATATGTAATCACCTCGCGCAGACGGTGATAATAGTAGGCTGCTGTCTTCCGATTTACACCCGCCAATGCGCCAGCAACACGAGCCGTCGTCCCAGCCACAAAATGCTCTACCAGCTTCTCTTGCTTACACTTACTTCATCGGCTCTTCCGCATACCCATTTATAACACCCATCAGCATTATCTGGGACAGCCCCAAAACTAATCATGTTCTTGGTAGTCAAAGTAAGCGAAGTCGGCGTGTTTTTTTTGCCCTGAAATATCAGCAGCAAACAACGCAGCAAAGCTACCCGTAAAACGTAAGATGTCTGAACCAACCTCTGGACCACCCTCATCAGACAGTGGCGTGCTGTTGAGATCGGGACCGATCTGTTTCCAGTTTTTACCATCTAGGGAGTAGCCGAAGCGATACCATTGGCAATCAAGATCCAGTTTTAGATAGGCCTTATCGGTATCACCAGTCATCACCTCATCACTGTATTCGCCATACACATCATTAATGACGCCAACCACTTGTAGCAGGCGCTGACCCTCGTCATTGGCGGTCATTTTCAAGAAGTAGTGACTGTTTCTAGCATAGTAAGCACATAGACCTGCCATCTCGAATGGAGTCTCAGGTGTGAACTCAAGAAGAGTCTCAACTGTTGCATAGTGAGACTGGAATCGGCGTGCTACCATACTTTGCTCATAGCGAGAATAAAGATATTGGCGACCCTTTAAGCGCAGATAGCCTGGGCGTTCAGATAACGAACCCCAACTGTCACAGATTGGTTCTCTAAGGGTTTGATATTCTACTGATAACTGCGCTGAATCAAATTCATCACGACTTGGGTTGCTTGGCCAAGGGCGTGGCTCTAGTTCCGGAGCTTTAACGTCAACAACTGGTGTGGTGCCAGTGGTGACAAAAGGCCAGCCATCTTGCCAATGTACTTGTTGTAGGGCACTTTCACGCCCAAGGATTGAGTAGGCATTATCATATTTGGGGATGAATTGATAGCCCTCAGGATTACCGATTGGGCGAGCACACAAATGGCTTAGGTACCACTCTCCATTTTGCGTTTCAACCAGGAAGCCATGGCCGGCACGAGTCAATAGCGCATCTTCTTTAAAACGACTCGTTAAAATAGGGTTTTGTGGATGCACCTCATAAGGACCAGTGATATTTTTTGAGCGACAAACCGTTACCGCATGATTACGCTCAGTACCACCCTCAGCGGTGATCAGATAATAGTAACTATCTTTTTTCAACATCTGCGGCCCTTCGGTGTAGCCCAAATGTGTTCCCTTAAAGATCTTGGTTAACTTGCCAATCAGTTTGCCTTGCTTTGGGTCGAATTCTTGCAATATGATGCCGCCAAAGAAGTTGGTTTTCTTGCGCCCATCCCAGATCATATTCAGCATGTATTTCTTGCCATCATCGTCATGAAACAGTGATGGATCAAATCCGTAGTTACCTATAGGAGTCGGTTCACTCCAGGGGCCTTCGATATTTTCAGTGGTAACCACAAAGCTTGGTGTCGCCATCCAGTTGCTACCACCACACGAATGAACGTTAGAAAAACAGAGCCAGAACTTACCATCAGAATAGGTCAGGGCTGGAGCATAAACGCCTTCCGAATTATCCATGCCCTTCATATCGAGTTGAGATGTACGGGTTAGCACGTGGCTAACCAAACGCCAGTTGGCCAAGTCTTTTGAGTGGTGAATTTGTACCCCCGGAAACCATTCAAAGGTCGATGTTGCTATGTAGTAGTCATCGCCAACGCGTACGATAGATGGATCTGGATTAAAGCCTTTAAGAATAGGATTTTTTATTATATGTGACATAGTAACTCCACTGGTCATATACGAAAGAAAAATCCCAAAGCGACATGGCTTTTTAGGCAATTCTTGATTAGGTAAGTTCTGCGTTGTGCGCGACAGGCTTCATCTCTTCTTTTTGTTTAGCGTCAAGCGTCAGCATTGCCTTTATTCGCTCTAACTTTGCGTTGTCTAATTTATAGAACATCATAAGCACAGCCAGAGAGATAAAGATGATGCCTGGGATTACTGTGAACAATAAATTAATCGCATTGATTGCGGTTGCCGTTTGTATCTCAGTGCCACCCTCATAGCCTGCGCCAGCCAAGATCCAACCAACAACTGCACCACCAACTGCGATACCAAGTTTAATGGCGAATAAGTTAGTTGAGAATATCATGCCGCTTAGTGAGCGATTGCTGCGAGTCTTCTCGTAATCAACGACGTCAGACATCATGCTCCACAGAATAGGTGTTGTACTCATTTGCACCACACCCAGAAGTATCACTAGAGCGAATACCATGAAGATGTTAGATGGATCAACGAAGTATAGCAGTACCGAAAGAATACCAGAAACAAAAATCAGTACTTTGTAAACCTTGGGCTTATCGTAATTGCCAAGAATTGGAGCAGAACCAATCGCACCTACTATATTCGCTAACATGCTTACCGTCATAAAAGCTTTTGCAAGGTCAGAACGACTCATCACAGTGTTTACGTAGTACATGCTCAATGCCCCTTTTAATACCACGCCTGTCAGTAGTACTACATTTACTGTGAATAGCACACGCCATTGGTTATTTTTAATCAATAATTTCAAATCGGTTAGCATTGACTGCTTAGGCTCCTGCTCAGGAATAAAGTGCTCTTTGGTATTTGCAAAGCTGTAGAAGAAACAGGCAATTGCAAAAAGCCCCATAACTGCCATTGCGCCTAGGTAACCTTTTTGTACATCACCTTGGCCAATAACATCGACCAGAGGGAGTGCAACCATAGCCACGACAAGGCCACCAGCAGTGCTCAATGCGAAACGGTAAGATTGTAGAGAAGTACGCTCGGTAGAGTCATTAGTTAAAGTGTTTGCCATTGCACAGTAAGGTACGTTGATCGCCGTGTACATAAGGATTAAAAAAATGTAAGACACGTAAGCGTAAACAATCTTGCCTATCTCCCCAAAATCTGGCGTGAAGAAAGTTAACATACACGCAATACCAAATGGGATAGCCATCCATAGTAGGTAAGGGCGGTAGCGGCCATACTTTGACTTAGTTCGGTCAACAATCGAGCCCATAAGTGGGTCTGTCACGGCATCAATGATTCGACACATTAGAAACATGGTTCCCATGTGTGCAGGTGACAGTCCATAGATATCGGTGTAAAAGTAAGCGAGGAACAGCATTACTGTCTGCCATACAAAATTACAACCGGTATCGCCTAATCCATACGCAATTTTCTCTTTAACAGATAATTTATTTATATTCATCATAATTCTCCGAGATAAAGTTTATTTTTGTGCTTGCTTTCATTATTAAACTTAAGTATAGAATATTTAATTTACGCAAAGAGTCATATCTGGCAGATTAGGTTTTTACGTAGAATTATAACAAGACTTCGACTATTTTAATTTTTTTTTGTTTAATCTATCCTCCATTCGATTTCTTTGAGGTGCAAATGAAAGATCTTTTGGGGCAGGCCCTTGAACTGGCGAGACGGGCTTTTGCAATGCCCCAGAAGCTTTTTATACCGTTGATATGGACAGGTCCATGGGCGAATTCATTGCTGTAATGGTCGACACGGAAATGGCCGTAGCCGAGATCGACCAAACCATTATAGCCGCGCCAGCCATTGGAGTTGATGATGGTGTTGGTGTCTGCCTTGCCCGGGATAATTCTCTGTATAGTTAAAGTAACATCTTTTGTAATACTATATAGGCCATGACATATCCTCTTAAATTCGGGCAAAAAGTATTTGACATAAAAAAGAAAGGGGATGTGCCGGATAACACATAAAGGGTGTTATCATGACCAGTATGAGGAAGAACCGTTTAAGTAAGCACAAACAAGATCGGTTGTTGGAACATTTTATGGCTGGAACAACGGCCAGATGAGCGGCCTAAATTGTCGACGTGAACGTCCTATACTAACTTGAAGGAAGATAACAGCTATGACTGAATTTTTTAAAAATGTCAATAAGGTTGAATTCGAAGGCTCAGAATCGACCAACCCTCTAGCATTTCGCCATTATAACCCAGAGCGAGTTATTTTGGGTAAGACAATGAAAGATCACTTGTGTTTTTCAGCCTGCTACTGGCACAACTTCCGCTATTTTGGTTCTGACGTATTTGGTGAAGGCACATTCGACCACGCTTGGCTGAAAGCGGGCGATGAAATGGAAATGGCTACAGTTAAAGCCGATGCCGCATTTGAATTTTTCAGCAAGCTAAACGTGCCTTTTTATTGTTTCCATGACACCGATGTTGCGCCAGAAGGTCGTAACTTAAAAGAATACGTTAACAATTTCGCTCAAATGGTTGATGTTCTTGAGCGCAAACAAGATGAGACAGGCCTGAAACTACTTTGGGGTACAGCTAACGTGTTCTCAAATGCACGATACATGAACGGTGCAGCGACGAATCCTAACCCTGAAATATTTGCTTATGCAGCGGCACAAATTTTCAATGTGATGAACGCCACTCATCGTCTTGGCGGTAAAAACTACGTACTATGGGGTGGCCGTGAAGGTTACGAAACACTACTGAATACAGATCTACGCCAAGAGCGCGAGCAACTAGGTCGCTTCATGCAGATGGTTGTTGAGCACAAGCATAAGATTGGCTTCAAAGGCACTATCCTTGTCGAGCCTAAACCTCAAGAGCCTACCAAGCACCAGTACGACTACGATACAGCTACTGTTTACGGCTTCCTTAAGCAGTTTGGCCTTGAAAAAGAAATCAAAGTCAATATTGAAGCTAACCACGCTACATTAGCTTGTCATAGTTTCCATCATGAAGTAGCAACAGCGATATCTTTGGATCTATTCGGTTCAATAGACGCCAACCGTGGTGATGCACAACTGGGCTGGGACACAGATCAGTTCCCCAACAGCGTTGAAGAAAACACCCTGATCATGTACGAAATTCTAAAAGTTGGTGGTTTCACAACAGGTGGTTTCAACTTCGACGCGCGTGTTCGTCGCCCGTCTACTGACTTGGAAGACTTCTTCCACGGCCACATTGGCGGTATGGATATCATGGCTCTATCACTAGAGCGTGCAGCCGAGATGATCGAAAACGATGTACTTGGTCGGTATATTGCTAAACGCTATGCTGGTTGGAACACAGATTTGGGCAAGAAAATCATCAAAGGTGGCTTCTCACTGGCTTCACTAGCAGACTACGCGTTGACTAACGACATCCAGCCTAAACCATTATCTGGCCAGCAAGAGCGTCTGGAAAATATCGTAACAAGCTTCCTGTACAAGTAAGTTTTAGGGCGTTTGGATACTATTTATAGACATAAAAAAATCACGGGGCTTGCCACGTAGATGAAGTGCGTCCAGTATCTTCGTTATGAGATTAAGAAAGCAAGGCCACTGTGCTTATAAATGTTGCTGTTCTCCCCCAAATTGAGGATTAATGATATGGATAAAGAAACTAAAGGCGCATGGATTGTTCATCATGCAAGAAAAATTGCTATGGATGCGGCAGCGCCTGCTGAATATGATGCCCTCGACGAATCCGGCAAGGCCGCCGAATTGCTGATGCGTCTGGGCGCAGACGATGAAGACAATTTGACCAAGGCAGAAGTTGAGGCAATCGCGAGATCGGCGCATTTGAACGTAAGAGCCGAATTGCCCCACTACCTTCAGTTGCTGCAAGGTCGAAGGCTGATCGACACGTCATCAGATGAAGTGCAAATATTGGGTATCAATACCCGAGGCGTTTTGGGTCACGCTTCGGACATTTTTGACGATGCATCCCCGAAGCCCAGAGAAGTTGCCGCAGTTGAAATTGGTGAACTGGTTTCCAAATCACCCGTCTTATTCTCCGAAGTTCAAGAATACGTTGGCGACACTTATAAGATGAAAACTGCCGATGCTGGCGATTTTTTGAACCGTGCCAGCGAAATTGGTTTTGTTGACGCTGAGGGCGACGCCCCTTCAAATAAGCTGCTTTTCAACGGCAATCTCTTCAAGCGCGACAGCGTGGTTAAGTCGAAAACCGTGCTCAGTTCGCTGAACAGCGCCGAGCAAACGAAATTGACCGAAGTCACCGAGATGCTCAACAAGTCCGGATGCCTGCCGGCCACAACGATTGAAACACGTCTGGGAGCATCCCTATTTGAAAAACTGAAAGCGGCTGGCGTATTGGAAGTGAATACGGTCTCGAACGAAAAAGGCGAACATGGCTTTGTCACCTTACCCGGCGCGTTCCACAAATTTGTGAACCCACTCGTCGACGACAGTTTTGACATGGCGAAGGCTCTCGTCTCGGCGCTCGCATATGGCATGAACCTTCGTCCGTCTTCGCAAGGACGGATCCAAAGTTTCGACCGGATCTTGGGTGCTCTTATCGGAGGGATAAGCATTGGTCCGGCAACTGCGATTGGCGCTGATTACCGAGTGCTTGAGCAAAACCGCGTGGTCAAATTGATCCCGGCACACAGCGGAATGCACCGCATGAAGTTGCTAAAGATCGAAATTGGCCAACTGGCGCTCGAAGTGTTGCGATGCGGTGATGCCAACGCAGAGACAATAAAGGGTCTATCGAGTGCACCAATGTCGGGATACCTTGCGCCGGAGAAGGCACGGGCGTCCTTGCGCAAGCGTCAGTCCAAACCCAGCAAGAGGCAAACGCATGACATCCTTAGCGCCCTTCGCGGCAGAAGGGGACTGTGATGAATGCAAAGAACGGTCAAAAGGGCCATGAGCTGGAGGAACTGCTCCGGGCATATTTCATCCGTGCAGGTATCTATGCGGTGCGTGGCGTGCCTCTACGTCTTGATGGCGATGATCTGACAGATGTTGACATCTGGCTTTACGAACGACCGACCGGTTCATCCCGGAGACGGCAGATCGTAGACGCCAAATCAAAAACAAAGCCCAAAGCCGTTGAACGCCTTTTCTGGACGAAGGGGCTCTATGAGTTGCTGGAAGTCGATGGTGCCTACATTGCAACAACGGACACTCGGCCTTTGCTAAATGAAATGTCCCGACGACTGGGTCTTTCGGTCTTAGATGGTGCGGACATCAAAAAAATGGCTGATAGCAACAAAGTCTTATTCCCCAACAGAATCTCCGAAGAGGAGATTCTGATCAAAATTAGGGACTTCGACAATTCCAGGCGCGCCAAGGACACTAAGGATGCTTATCGCGATCTAAAGGCTGCCCTCATTGACGGCTTCGGCGGCGGCACAGTGAATAGGGCACTAGAACATGTTGCAGGGTTCTCAGATGGTCTTGTATCGTGTCATCCCAAGTCAAATGGCGCTGAGGTAAATCTGCGGCTGCTTTATGTTGCCGCCTCAATTTCCGCCATTGCGCTCGATTTCTCCTTTGCCAAAGTATCTTTTAAATCTGCCGATGAACGCAGGAAGACGATACTCAATGTCATTCGGTATGGGGAAGAAGACGAGAAACGAGGTCTAGAGAAAGTCAGGATTGCGACTGCCCTTATCGAACGTTATGCGGCAAATGGCAGCGCGGTCGCCCAATCTGTGAAGCGGGCGATAAAATCGAATTTCTCAAAAATCCCAGCGGAAATTATTGCAGACCACATTTCGAAGAACCTGAAATTAGATGGATTGTTTCGGCTTGCTTGTTCGCTGGAATTGCGCGCCTTCAGTAAAGACCTTTTGGGGTTCGACGACCTCCCTTTCGAAGAAAAGTCATTTCTCGGGGTTTTGCTCGATTTCTCCGGAACTAATAGGTCCAGCGTTGCTGAAGGCTGGGTGTCGTCCGTGGCTGCAAAGCGGGTTGGTGAAGCGATCTAGGATGCAGTGGTTGAAGACATTGGTCCTTTGTTTGATAAACCCAAACCGGAAGATGATGCTTCCAAGCAATGACCGCCCAGAATTGCGCGTCCAAGGCGGAGTTTGGGCTGGCGGGCATGTCGATGCCCAAAATACTGTTCTCACTGAATCTTGTTCCATTTTGGCGTTAGTGTTTCTGCTCAATTTAGGGAGGCACTTATGAAGCGCAGCAGGTTTAGTGATGAACAAATTATCGGGATTTTAAAGGAGAACGAGGCTGGAGTTGGAGTTCCAGTCAAGGATCTTTGTCGCAAACATGGCATGTCCGATGCAACGTATTACAAGTGGAAAGCCAAATAAGCAGGTTTGGAGGTCAACGAGGCGCGTCGACTTCGTGATCTTGAAGATGAAAACCGTCGTCTCAAAAAGCGGGTCGCGGAGCTTTTGTTGGACAAGATGGCTCTGGAGGACGTGCTAAAAAAATCTGAGCCCTGAAGACAAGCGCAAGGCTGTAAAGCTCCTGAAGGAATTTGGATCGAGCGAACGGCGCTGTCATGCATCATCCACTCACTTCTCGCCGCAGCGACAATGAAAAGAAGAACAATCCTTTTGATATTCAGTATGGAGTTCATGATGACTTATTATCTTGGAATCGACATAGGCACCTCTGCGGTCAAAACCGTTTTGGTCGACGAGGATCAGAGGATTATCTGCGAAGCCACTTCCGGATACGACGTTTCCTACCCTCGAGCCTTGTGGGCTGAACAGCCCCCGGAACGCTGGTGGAAGGCTGTGTGTGAGACCATCGACCGGATTAAAAGCGAAGTGCCCGCATCTTTTGCCGCCACGCAGGCCATCGGTCTGTCCGGGCAGATGCACGGCGCTGTATTCATCGATGAAGAAAATCAACCTCTGCGGCCAGCTATTCTCTGGAACGATGGGCGTTCCCACAAGGAAGCCGACGCCTTGTACGCGTCCTCGGCCAAGCTTGCCGATATTGCGGGTGTCATGCCCATGGTAGGATTTCTGGCGCCTAAGATCGCTTGGCTTAGAAACAACGAGCCGGAAATTTTCGAACGCACCAGCCGCTTCCTTCTGCCCAAGGACTATATCCGTTTCAAACTTACCGGCGGTTATTATTCGGATATGTCCGACGCTGCCGGGTCTTGGTTACTCGATGAGGTACATCGTTGCTGGTCTGGAGACATCTTGCGAGTCGTCGGTATCCGAGAGGATCAACTACCGGAACTGGTGGAAGGCAATCAGATAACCGGCGAGATTCTGCCTGAGTTGCGACGCCACTGGGGCTTCAACGGCAATGTGATGGTGGTCGGTGGCGCCGGGGACTGCGCAGCTGCGGCCGTGGGCGCGGGCATCATCAACGAGGGAGACACCCTGCTTTCCATCGGCACCAGCGCGGTACTTTTCACGCCCACCCCCGCCTTTCGGCCATCGCCTCCTTCCATGGTTCATGCCTTCTGCCACGCGCTTCCAGAGCGCTGGTTCCAAATGGCCGTCATGTTAAACGGGGGGAGTGCGCTGCTCTGGGCCGCCCAACTGCTGGGCGAGACACCGGGCGGACTGGCGCAATTGGTGGAAAAGCGCTTCAACGGCCCGTCTGAAACATTGTTCCTGCCCTATCTGACAGGGGAACGGTCGCCACATAACGATCCCTATGCCAAGGGCGTCTTTTTCGGCATGAACCCGATTTCTGACAAGGGATCTCTGGCTCAGGCGGTCATGGAAGGCGTGGCCTTTTCCTTTACCGATGCCAAAGACAGCATGACGCGAACCGGTACCACCATAGACAGCGTATACATGCTCGGTGGCGGTGCCAAGAGTCGCGTCTGGACGCAGATCATCTCCTCGGTGCTGAATGTCCCTATCAACCGCTGCAAAGACACCGATTCCGGCCCGGCCTTCGGTGCTGCGCGCCTGGCGCGCTTGGCGGTTACCGGTGAATCGCCGGAAACCGTCTGCATCCGTCCGGAACCGATGGACACCCTTCAGCCCGATCCTGAACTCGTCGAGGCTTATGCGCCGCGGATGGAGCAGTTCAAGCGACTCTATCTCTTGCTTAAAGAAGAGTTTCGTCGCACAGGACAGGCGATATAAGGAAACCATCGTCACAAATATTCGCATACAAAAAATCCGGCGGCGTTAGGCGCATGGCAGAATTGAACAAGAAGAAAGATCATTCCACAGGCAAGCGAAGGCGCGAGGTGCTCGTCTGGTCATTGCGTTTTGTGCTTTCCCCTCGCTGTTTTTAGCGTTTCCAGCGCTTTTCGCAGGAACCCGCCGTGTTTGTCCAAGGCTGCCCGGGCACGCTCGCGGCCCCATCCGGTCAGCAGCATCAAAATCGCCGCTTTGACCTCGTACCCTGTTTCTTCGAGCGCCGCGACGGCCCGGACCTGATCGCAGTCCGTCGCCTCGATGACGATGCGCGCGGCGCGGGCTTTCAGTTTCTCGTTGGTCGCTTTGACGTCCACCATCAGATTCTGATAGCACTTCCCCAGGCGAATCATCGCAGCGGTGCTCAGCATGTTAAGGACCAGCTTCTGCGCGCTGCCCGATTTCAGCCGCGTGGAACCGGTCAACGCTTCCGCGCCGACGATCGGGCTGATGGCGATCTGCGCGGCAGCCGCGATGTCCGCGTCGGGGTTGCAGGACAGCGCGACGGTCGTCGCTCCGAGACTCGCCGCGTAGGTGAGGGCGCCAATCACGTAAGGCGTTCGTCCGCTCGCGGCGATGCCGACGAGTACGTCTTTGTCGTTCAAGCCGATCTGTTTCAGATCCGCCGCCGCGGACTCGCGGGCGTCTTCCGCGCCTTCCTTGGCGCTCAGCATGGCTTCAGGGCCACCGGCAATCAATGCGATGACCATGCGATCATCGACGCCGAAGGTCGGCGGACACTCCGACGCGTCGAGGATGCCGAGGCGTCCGCTGCTGCCGGCGCCGATATAAACGAGTCTGCCCCCCTGTTCGAACGCCGCGGTAATCCGATCGACGGCGAGAGCGATTTCGGGCAATACTTTTTCGACCGCGGACGGAACGCGTTTGTCCTCCTGATTGAGGCGTTTGACGATTTCCAGAGAAGAGAGCAGGTCGATATCCATGGTTTGCGGATTACGTTCTTCCGAGACCAGATGGGAGAGCGCGGTGATGTGTGCGTCGTCGGTCATGGCCGTCATCCTTTTTCAGGCAAAATAGAGAACGCCCAATGAAGCGGGCTGGTGGGCGCCGGTGACCGCGGGCAAATTATTCGGCAGATTGTGGATGCGGCGCTGGGCCAGCCAGGCGAAGGCCATCGCTTCCATGGCCTCGCTCGGAAAGCCTGCTGCGTCGGTTGCGGCGACCGTCCAATCGGGCAGCGAAGCATCGAGCCTGTCCATCAAAAGCGGGTTTTTCGCGCCGCCCCCGCATACGTGCAGAGAGGGGGCCGAACCGCGACGATAGCGTCGGACTTCGTTGGCGATGGTCAACGCCGTGTATTCAAGCAGGGTGCGTTGCACGTCTTGTGCGTTGACGGCGAAAGCGGTCAAGTGTTTTTCGAGCCAGGGCAGGTTGAACAACTCCCTTCCCGTACTCTTCGGCGCGGCGCGGGCGAGATAGGGTTCCCGCATCAGTGCGTTCAGGAGCGGCCGCGCGACCTTGCCCCTAGCGGCGAAGGCGGCGTTTTTATCGTAGTTCTCCCCCGTTTGGCGGCGGCACCAGGCGTCCATCAGGCTGTTGCCCGGCCCGGTATCGTAACCCAGTAGCGGTTTTCCACGCTGGATCACCGAGCAATTGGCGATACCGCCGATGTTCAGCACCACGACAGTGGAATCGCGCGCCTGAAAAATTGTTTGATGAAAGGCCGGGGCGAGCGGCGCGCCCTGACCGCCGAGCGCCATGTCCTTGCGTCTGAAATCGGCGACGGTATCGATCGCGGTTTTTGTCGCGATGAGGTTGGCGTCACCGATTTGCATGGTAAACGGGGGATTCCCGCGCGGATGGTGGTACACGGTCTGACCATGGTTGCCGATCGCGCGGATGTGTTGCGCGCGGTACCCGGAATGCATGAGCAAGGCCTGCACCGCGTCGGCGAACAGATGCCCGAGCAAATGGTCGAGCGCCCCGACTTCGATGAGATTGGTCTTTTCCATGCTGCACAGGTCGAGCAGACGCTGTTGCAGATTCTCCGGCATGTGATGCTCGCGATAAGCCAGCAATTCGATATGATCGCCGGCGATGGCGAGTAGTGCCGTATCCACGCTATCGATGCTGGTGCCGGACATTACGCCGATGTAGAGTTCTCGCGTCATGTGTGCTCTCCTGCCAATTGTCGTGCCAGTTCTCGCGCGCCATCGAGCGCGTCTCCTTGCGCCGCGATACAGCGGTTCCGCCATTTCCGCTTCAGTCGGGTTTGATAGTATTGTCCCAGGCCGCCGCGGAAAACGATAGGCAAATCATTGCCTTCACAGCAGTTTTTTACCAGCCGCTCGATGTGGACGACGCCCTTGCGCACGATCCGCCGCGCCGCGGGGCAGTGGGTGGCGGCGCACTGTAACACGATGGGGGCGAGGCGCGCGTATTCACTGGCGTCGGCGGTTGCGAGCCAGGCGATGAGCGCCGGGCGTTGCCGGCCGATAACGGTGCCGAGGGTTTCGCCAAGCGGCGGGAACGCGCCGGATTCGATCGCGGCGATCAACGCCCTGACCGCCATAAAACCAAGCCAGGCGCCGCCGCCGCGATCAGCGATCGGAAAGCCCCAACCGCCGCAAAGCGCGACATTGCCGTCTTGATCGAGACGGGCGGCGACCGCACCGCTACCGACGGCAATACAGTTGACCGCTTTGCCGCCGCCCGCGCCGAGGCATGCAATGTGCGCGTCCGTCGTGATCGCCTTGTGCGCAAACGTGGCGAGCGCTTTTTCGAGCGCCGCTTTGCGCGCCGGATTGCCCGCGCCTGCGACGCCCGCGACCAGCATGACCTCGGCAGGGGAGAGTCGATGTCGCCTCAGCAGCGCTGTGATCGCCTCGACCAGAGTCGCGATACCGCCTTGCCCCGGCAGGGTAAGAGAGGACGGCCCTGTCGTTACCGTTGCAGCCGATGCGTCCGGGAATTGCACCGGCGTCAGGCGAAGGGCGGTTTTGCTCGCGCCGCCGTCAACGGCGAGATAGTGGCTGATCACCGGGTGTCATCTCGCGAGTGTCCGCGAGCGATCCCGTTCTCGTGGCCGCGCGCGAGCACTCATACAGACGAGCGTGGAGAGTATCGTTCCGATGCAGAGCTGATAGGGAAAAGCGAGGTGCAGACCGACCCAGTCCCGATTGATCACGCCCATCACGCTGTCCCATACATAGGCTTGCAGAAACAGGGTGGTCAGGAAACCCGTCGTCAAAGCCGCTGCTACCGAGGTTTCGCTGCCGCGATCGGTGAAGATGGCGGTGAAATACACGCCGAGCAGTCCCGTATAGGCAAATACCATGACACTCAAGGCGAAGGAGAGCAAAGGCATGTCGCTGTAGCGCTGCCAGTAGTAACACAAGATCCCCATGCCGCCGAGCGCCAAAGCCGCCGCGACCATGCCGAGACGACCCGCTTTCACGTAGTGCCTGTCTGTCTGCCGGCCATGTTTCGCTTCTTTCCATGGACGGTAGATATCGTAAATCATCACGGAAGACATGGCGTTCAATCCGCTGTTCAGTGTCGACAAGGCGGCGGCCACGACGCCAACCGTGACAAGACCGCGTAATCCCGCCGGCATTTCGTGTAACACGTAGTACATGAAGATGGTGATATTTTCCCCGTCGAAGCGTTGTATCACCTCTTTGTCTCCTTCTCCCATCAACTGCGGGGACTGGTAGAAAAGGTAGAGCAAGAGGCCGATCGTCATGAAAACGAGCACCACGGGAATCGAGTAAAGAATCGAATGAATCATCGCTTTGGCGCCCTGTCTGGCGTTTTTACAGGTAAGAACGCGCTGGGTCATGTCCTGATCGAGACCGAAGGCGGCAACATTGAGCAAGACGAAACCGGTAAGACAGGCCCAGAAACTGAAGGTGCCTCCCGGGCCGAAGTCGAGACGGAAATCGAGCAGGGTCAGTTTGGACAAGGTATCGCCCCCCGCATGGCGCAGCGCGTGGATCATCTCTCCTATATCCGCCGGGATCTGTCCGAACAGATAGACAATGACGGCGATCGCGGCGCCGACATAGACGATGAGCTGGATCAGATCCGTCCAGATTACCGAGCGAATGCCGCCCATGGTGGTATAGGCCAGCGCGACGATCACAAGGATGACGACCGAGGCGACGACGCTTTGCGGCTCGATGTTGGTGAACAAAATCATCGCCACCGCGATAGCGGCCATGTAAAGGCGCGATCCCGAGGAGAATACCCGGCCGACGAGGTACATGAGGCCCGCGCGGCGTTTGCTTTTATCGCCGAAACGCACCTGGAGAAGCTCGTAAACGGTCGCCACGTTGTGGCGGTAGAAACGCGGAATCAGGAGCGAGGCGACGAACAATGCGCCGAGAAGGCCGCCGATATTGGTGGCCAGATAGGTCAGATTGCCGCGATAGCTCGATTCCGGGGCGCCGAGAAACGTGGCCGCGGACTGCGAAGTTGCAAGCACCGATACCGCGACCACCCACATCGGCATCGTTTTTCCGCCGAGAAAATAGTCCTTCGTCGTAGTGATTTTCGCGCGGCTGAAATAGTAGCCGACATAGACGATGACAGCGAAATATAAGGAAAATACCGTCCAGTCAAGCGGGGTGAATAAGGTGTAGAAATCAAAACTTAATCTGACAGACATTATCAAACAACAACTGTCCGTTGAGTGTTATTGTCAGATAATTCGACACTAGGAATTTGTTTTTCTAGCGCCAAATGCTTTGCCTCACGAAATGTCTGCATCGGTGTTTTACCATAACAGTGCTTACCACTATGTGGACGCTGTTCATTATATTTACTGATCCAGTGATCAACGTCAACTTGCAGTTCATCTAGCGAACGATAAATCTTCTTACGAAAGGCTATATCATAAAACTCATTTTTCATGGTTCTATGAAAACGCTCACATATACCGTTCGTTTGAGGGCTATTGGCCTTGCTCTTTGAGTGATCAACGTTCTCAGTAGCCAAATAAAGCTCATAGGCATGACTCTCAACTTTACCACAATACTCAGTGCCCCGGTCGGTAAGAATACGACACAAGGGGAGTTCGCATTCATCAAAAAATGGGATGACCCGGTCATTAAGCATATCAGCTGCTGTGATCGCTGATTTCTCTATATAGAGCTTTGCGAGAGCCGCTTTGCTATAGGTATCAATAAAAGTCTGCTGATAAATACGCCCAACACCTTTCATGGTACCGACAAAATACGTATCCTGTGCCCCAAGGTATCCAGGGTGGTGCGTTTGAATTTCTCCATGGGCTTCGCGTTGCGATTTGGCTTTCTCAAGCGCTGCAAGCTGTTCCTCGGTCAGTAAAATACCTTCTTGAGCCGAACGAGACTCCAACGCTTTCAGGCGCTTTTTCATGGTCTCAAGGTCATGGCGTAACCAGATCGATCGAACACCACCAGATGACACCACAATGCCTCGTTTTAACAACTCTTGTGAGGCACGTAATTGTCCTAGCGCAGGATTGTCTATCGCTATATCAATTACTGCACGTTCTACATGCTCAGGAACACGATTCTTCACCACCGGTTTCTTACGGCTGATTTCTCGCAGCGCGTCTTCACCACCATTTTCGTATAAACGTTTAAAACGATAAAAACTATCTCGGCTGTAGCCCATCGTTTTGCATGCTTGTGACACACTACCCAATTGTTTTGCCAACTCCAAAAGGCCAACTTTGGGCTTGATTATCTTCATTTCAATATTCGTCATAATCTGACTCCTTTTGACTCGATTTTATCAAAAATGTCAGATTAAGTCTCATTCTTTACAAATAAGGTATGCATATGGCTTTCCCGAAAAAATGCGTTTCCTGTCGTTCTCGCGATGCATCGATCATAACGACCTGGCGTTGCCTGACTTCATCACGCCCGTTTCTCGATGAAGGCTTGTTTTTCTCTTCGTTGCGTTCAAACCTTTGCCGCGCCGATCAAGGGAAAGTGTCGAATTCGAGCAGCAATTTTTGCCGGCTTCGCCGGATTTTCACAAGGATAACACAGAAAACGTCCCAATCGGAACGATTTTTACCGGGGATTTTTTGTCACCATTTATCGCGCCTCGTCAACGAAAGGAAAATCGCTTGTGCCTGGCGTTGGCGTTCGAGTGGTCGCTATCGCGCGGGCCGCTTCGAGCGAAGAACCCATTTCCTGGCGGCCGAGAACGTTTTAGTGAGCGCATGACTCGCGCGCGCGAGCCGGCGCTTTCTCCTATTGCGGGTTCAGGACAAGTTTGGTGAACAACGCCATATCGCTTTGCGCATCGACATTTTTCGCGGTCAGCAACTTGCGACCATAGAACACGGAATTGGCACCGGCCATGAAACACAGGGCCTGCGTCTGTTCAGTCATGAATTCACGTCCGGCGGCGATGCGCACTACGCTCTTCGGCATCATGATTCGTGTCGTCGCAATCATCCGGATAAAAGCGAAAAGATCGAGATCATCGCCATGTTCGAGTGGCGTGCCGCGTACCCGTACCAACTGATTGATCGGCACACTTTCCGGCGGTTTTTTCAGGTTCGCGAGCGTCACCAGCATGCCGAGGGTCATGCAGGTTTCCAGGCCGAGCGCTTTCACCTCTGCCACGATTTCCACGAGATAAGGCATAGTATGTGGTCGCGGATGACGCTAGTCACCTGAATCTAAAGTTCGCCGCATAATGTTTGATCAGCACGTTGGCAAAAGCGCCTGACGGAGGCCAGGATTTCATCAGCAGATTTCGTCCATTTGAAAGGCTTTGGGTTCTCGTTGTGGCACTGAATGAATTTGGTGATATCGGCTTCCAGGGATTTGACAGAGGTATGCGCTCCCCGCTGTACCTGTTTGCGGGTGAGTTCGGCAAACCAACGCTCGACCTGATTGATCGATGATGCCGATGTGGGGGTGAAGTGGAGGTGGTAGCGCGGTCGGCGGGCGAGCCACGCTTTGACCTCCTTGGTTTTGTGGGTGGCGTAATTGTCCATGATGATATGGATATCCAGATCATCGGGCATATTGGCGTCGATTTCCTTCAGAAAGGACAGAAACTCTTTGGCCCTGTGGCGCTTGTAGCATTTCCCGATCACAAAGCCGCTGGCCACGTCGAGAGCCGCGAACAGCGATGTCGTGCCATGACGCACATAATCGTGAGTCTGCCGTTCGGGGATGCCGGGGGCCATTGGCAGAATGGGTTGGGAGCGGTCCAATGCCTGGATCTGGCTCTTCTCGTCAACGGACAACACCAAGGCCCGGTTGGGCGGCGAGAGATAGAGGCCGACGATATCGCGAACCTTCTCGACGAACAAAGGGTCACTGGACAGTTTGAAGGTATCGCTGCGATGGGGTTGGAGGCCAAAGGCATTCCAAATGCGGCGGATCGTCGTGTGTGACAGGCCTGTTTCCTTCGCCATCGAACGGATGGACCAATGGGTGGCGTCACGGGGCTTGCTGTGCAATGTCCGTTCAATGACCGCCGCGACCTGATCGTCTTCAACTGTGCGCGGGCGGCCGGGGCGTGCCTCATCGAGAAGGCCGTCCACACGATCCTTGACGAACCGCCGCCGCCACTTGCCCACCGTGTGCTCGTGAAATCCGAGCTCGGCTCCAACCTCCTTGCTCGAAAGCCCGTCGGCGCAACGCAGGACCATCCGGCATCGATCGGAAAAAGAACGGGGAGCCCGGTGTCGCCGAACCTGACGCTCAAGGTAGTCACGCTCCTCAGAACTCAAAACCAATGGCGGTGATGGCCGCCCCTTTCTGCCTGGCATAAAACACCCTCCGGGATAGTCAAACGTCCCAGAGTCTATGTCTCCTCAATCAATTTATGAAGCGATTTTCAGTTCCATATGACTAGTATCGTCTATTGCGACTGCTGGCGTGGCTATAATGTGCTGGATGTTTCAGGCTTTAAACACTACCGCATCAACCATTCCCAGCTGTTTGCTGACAGGCATAATCATATCAACGGTATTGAGAACTTCTGGAACCAAGCCAAGCGGCACATGCGTAAATTTAACGGTGTCCCACGGCAGCATTTTGGGCTATTTTTGAAAGAGTGCGAGTGGCGTTTTAACAACCCTGACCCACTAACACAATGACAGCAACTAAAACCATGGATTGCCAAATATCTTAACTAATTAACTGGGATAGCCCCTAATGTATTTGTCTTTGAACGCATCATCGAAAAGTGGACAATACCCGATATGAATCGGATATCCTTATGAAAGGAATCGACGGTATCGTCCCTGTGATGCTGACACCGTTCACGGAAGACAATCGAATTGATTATGCCGGACTGGAGCGTCTTATCGACTGGTATGTCGAGCACGGTGCCGATGCGCTGTTTGCCGTATGTCAGTCAAGCGAAATGCATTTCTTGTCTTTACAGGAACGCATCGCGCTTTCTCGACGGGTCGTCGATTATACGGCCAGACGTGTACCGGTGATTTCCTCCGGCCATGTTTCCAACGACAGGGCCGATCAGATTGCGGAACTTGGCGCCATCGCCGCAACAGGGATCGATGCGCTGTGCCTGGTGACAAACCGGATTGACCCGAACCATGAAGGGAGCGAAACGTTTTTTCGCAATCTCGAACGGTTGCTGAACGCCCTGCCGGAAGATTTGCCTTTGGGACTTTATGAATGTCCGGCACCGTACCGTCGTCTGTTGTCGGATGAGGAACTCGGTTTTTGTGCCGAGACCGGGCGTTTTTTGTTTTTGAAAGACGTCAGTTGTGATCTGGCAACGGTTACCGGACGTGTGCAACGGGTAAAAAACACGCCCCTTGCCATCATCAATGCCAATGCCGCCATCGCTTATGAGGCCATGTGCGCCGGTTGCAAAGGATTTGCCGGTGTATTCACCAATTTTCACCCGGATTTGTATCATTGGCTGTATCACCATGGCGCACGGGATCGCGATTATGCGCGACAATTGTCTTGGTTTCTGTCACTCGCCGCCGTAACGGAAACTTTGGGCTATCCGAAAAATGCCAAGGTGTTTCATCAACGCTTGGGAACATTTGACAGTACACACAGTCGGGCAGTGAGTGACGATGTCATGGAAAAATATTGGGGACTCGATGTCCTCCTGAGTCAGATTTCCGCTTTCGGCGCCTGGCATCGCAAGCATATTGCCGGATTGGGCCGGTAAACATTTCAACGAAGATAAGGAACTTGGCTATGAAACTCGCGCTCATTTTCGGTATTTTCGCGACTTTTGTCATGGGATCGGCTGCCACGATGGCGGCATGGCCCGAAAAACCGATCTCGATTATCGTCCCCTGGGGCGCCGGCGGTAATACGGATACGGTTGCCCGTCTGGTCGCCCAAGGATTGCAGGCCGAACTGGGGGTGAACGTCAATGTCGTCAATCGGACAGGCGGTGCCGGTGTGGTGGGTCATGATGCGATCGCGAAAGCAAAACCCGACGGCTATACTTTGGGGGTCGCAAGCGTTGAAATCGCGATGATGCACCATCAGGGCATGACGAAACTCGATCACACGCACTACACCGCGATAACCCGATTGGCGGTCAATCCTGGTGGTATCCAGGTGGCCAAAGATTCTCGCTTCGAAAATATCCTTGAACTGATTGATTACATCAAGGCGCATCCGGGCAAACTCAAAGCCTCGGGCAGTGGACTCAACTCCGGCTGGCATTTGAATCTTGTCGGAATGCTCGACAGCATGGGATTACCGGCAAATGCCGTCACATTCGTTCCGTCACAAGGATCAAGTTCCGCGTTGATGGGGCTGGTCTCCGGCGGCATCGACTTTACGACGTCTTCTCCGGGGGAGGCTAAAGGGATGGTTGAAGCCGGGTTAGTGCGCAATCTAGCAACCATGGCGGGAAAAGGGCAGGGTCTTTATAAAGAGGTCCCGGTATTTAGCGAAGCGACGCCTTATAAATACCGCTTTTCGACTTGGAACGCTCTAGTGGCGCCCGCCGCGCTTGCAAAGGATATCGAGAACACGTTGATCGACGCGATGAAACAAGTCTTCGCGCAAGGAGATCTACAGAAATATGCCCACAGACAAGGTTTTGAAGTGTATCCGCTGTATGGTGATGCCATGGATAAATTCATGCGCTCGGAAGATGAAAAGTACGGCAGATTGATCGGTAAACTGAAAAAGTAAGTGGAATCGCTGGGCGGAGTCCCCCGGAACTTCGTCTGCTTTTCTCCGCCACTCTTTCAAGCGGGTGTTTTTATGCGTTCTTTTCCTATTGCACAATGTTCGATCGCACTATTCGCATTGGCCGTTTTTATCGGCAGTCTTCATGCTCATGGCGGGGTCGGTCGTTATGGCGCCGGATTTATGCCCACCGTACTCGGTGCCCTTCTCTTTGTTTTCACCCTGATCGACGCCGCGATTGCTTACCGGCATTCCACCAAACATCGATGTCACCTTGGCGCAGGAGAAATGCGCGCCATCTTCACGATAATCGTATCGGTCACGCTGTTCACTCTATTTGTCGATACGCTCGGTTTTATCGTCTGTGCCACCTGTTTGGTTTTTGCCTTGACGGGGTTGCGGCGCCCAAGGAAATTGCTTTCCTCGTTGATTTTCGCGATCATCGCCGCCCTCTCGATCGATTATCTTTTCGCAGACCTGCTGATGGTCGCCTTGCCCCAAGGAATATGGGGATAGGAGATCAAAATGACCATTTTCCTCGCGGCGCTACATTATATCGATATCAATGCGATCCTCGCCATTATCGGCGCCGGCCTCGCCGGCCTGTTCTTCGGATCGATCCCCGGTCTTACGGCAACGATGGCCGTTGCCCTGATGGTTCCGTTCACCTTGTTCATGGATCCGATTCCGGCACTCGCGCTGATGATTTCGATCGGCGCGTCCTCCATCTATGCCGGCGATATTCCCGGCGCATTGCTCGGTATTCCCGGCACACCGGCATCGGCAGCGTATGTCGCGGATTCCAATGAACTGGTGAAACAGGGAAAACTCAATCGGGTGTTAGGCATTGGTTTGGTAAGCTCGGTGATCGGCGGTTTGATCGGCGCCCTGATCTTGATGCTCGCCGCGCCGCTTTTGGCCAAGTGCGCATTGAAATTCAGTTCTTATGAATACACCTGGCTTTCACTGCTGGTGCTGACCTGTGCCACCCTGGTTGTCGTCAACCGCCCCCTCAAAGGGCTGGTTACTTTGTGCCTGGGGCTACTCTTTGCCTGTGTCGGCTATGACCAGATCAACGGTGTCCCGCGCTTTACTTTCGGTAAAGTCTGGTTGTTGCAAGGGATCAGTTTTATTCCCGCGATGATTGGATTATTTGCCATCTCCGGCGCGATTGAATGTTATGCCGGAAAAATCGAAGACGATACCCAAAGCTATCGGAGGCCGCAAGCCGAATCCGGGGTGAATCTGTTCAAGGGCGTTCCGGGGACACTGTGGCACAAAAAAATCAATATTGTCCGCAGTAGTCTTTTGGGGACAACGATCGGTGCTCTACCCGGCGCCGGGGCGGATATGGCCGCGTGGATATCTTACGCCTTGTCTCGGAA
Source organism: Cardiobacteriaceae bacterium (assembly GCA_965277745.1). Taxonomy (GTDB): domain Bacteria; phylum Pseudomonadota; class Gammaproteobacteria; order Cardiobacteriales; family Cardiobacteriaceae. The sequence continues at coordinate 749,245 of OZ255837.1, read as the reverse complement.
GTTTTCGCGACAGCCCGAACTCTACGGCAAAGGCTCGGAAGAAGCGATTATCGACGCCTCGACCAGTAACAACGCCGCTCTGGCCGGTAGTTGGATTCCATCGTTGGTATTCGGTATTCCCGGTGACTCGGCGGCGGCGATCATTATCGGCGTGCTCTATATGAAAGGGATGAATCCCGGCCCGACGTTATTCTTGTTTCATCCGGATAAATTGTACGCGGTGTTCATTCTCTTTTTTATCGCCAATCTCATGTTGCTCCTCGTTGCAACATTGGTCGTCAACCTGATTAAACGGGTGATTTACGTCGACAAGAATCGACTGTATCCGGTGATTGTCCTGTTCAGTATGGTCGGCTCTTTTGCAATCAATAACGCTTTGTCGTCGATTATTGTCATGTTGGTAATGGGCGTTCTGGGATACCTTTTGCGACGCGGTCAATATCCGGTTTCACCGATTATTCTGGGGATGATTCTCGGGCCGATGCTGGAAAAAAACCTGCTCTCTTCTCTGATAAAATCAAACGGCGAGTTGTCGGCGTTCGTTGAACGTCCCGTCTCCGCGGGGTTGGCGGTCTGCTTCCTGATTGTCGTCGTCGTTCAAATCACCAATATCGTCAAAGCCTCACGGAAACGCGCTCAGGCCGGCGCGTAAAAAGAAGTGGCGCTCAAAATTTCGGATCCCGATTCGACTGAGATGTCTATTGAAATAACAAGCGGAAAGTCTGACGCAGATTAAAGTCACGCGTTTCGAACCCGTCGCGTGACTTATCGCACAGGGAGGCCAGAGAAAGGCCGCGTTGTCTCCGCTTTCTCATGATGCTTTGCCCGTCCGATCCCCTTCGTTCGGGATAACCTATATAAATTGCCGCCGGGTTAATACTATAATCTCGACATCTCTTTACTGGAGAAATCAGGCGTTCTTATCGCAAGCGGCATAGTGTTGCTGGCGGCAAGACTTTACCTCAAACATAAAGGTTGGGACGCGGGAGGTGGATCATGCGGACAAAAATAATGATTGTATTGTCAGTGCTTGTTCTCGCCGCCCTGAATTATGGTATTTACGAGAAAGAGCAGATCAAAGCGCAGGGTGAAATGCTCTTACTCGAACTGGCTCCGGTCGACCCCCGTTCACTGATGCAAGGAGACTATATGCGTCTGCGTTATGCCATAGCGCGTAATGCTCCTGCGAAAGAATTGACTCCTCACAAGAAGCGTGGATATATGGTGATCCAGGTAGATGGGGACAACGTGGCACAGTTTGTCCGCTTCCAAAGAGAGGAGGATTTAGCCGCAGGTGAGAAATTACTCCACTTTCACAAAAGATATAACGGAGTGCTTATTGTCCCCGATTCCTTCTTCTTTCAGGAAGGTCACGCCGGGTATTATGAGGACGCCAAATATGGCGTGTTTAAATTCGATGACTCAGGCGAACATCTGCTTGTGGGACTGGCGGATGAGAATAAGCAATTGATCTCGCCGTAATAAATAGTCAACATACTCGTCCGGCTAGGAAATGTGTTGACCGTTCTCATCCGCTCGCCGTTTCCGCATAGCATCTCCAGCAGCTTGGGGTTGGCCACCACAACCGTCAGTTATCCTCTACCTGCGGGCAAGGAGAGCGTCTCTCGCGATCGTAAGAGCGCTGCATGAGCGTCGAATCGAACACCGCCCCGTGGTGCGGAAGGAGGGGGATACGATGGCGTACTCACAATGGTTACGCTTGAGCCGTTCGCCGTGGGCGGATAAGATATGCAGACAGGAGGTGGCTCAAGTGTCGTCGGATGGAAAGAAAAAGGCGGCCGTCCGATTACCGGCGGTCGTGCGCTTCGCTGCGCTGACTGCGTTGGCGGTTAACCTCGCGCACGGCGCCCGCAGTGAAATAATGCCGCCCTCGCCGCCGCCGAACACGCAAAAGATGCAGTGGCAAGGGTATCGCGCGGTCGAATCGCTGGCGACTTCGGGACGAACGCAAGAGGCCCTGCGGCAACTGGACGCGCGCCTTGTTCATAAACCGGAAGACGCCCGCGCGGCGTATATGAAAGGGCTGGTGCTGATGCAAATCGGGCGCGTTCAAGAGGCCGAACGCTGGTTCAAAATGATGCAAAGCGTTTTTCCCGATCTCGCGCAGCCCTATAACGCCCTGGCGGTGATCTATTTCGGGCGCGGGGATCTGCTTTCGGCGCAAAACGTATTACAAGCTTTGCTCGCAGAGCATCCGAATCAGAGCATCGCGCAGCGCAATCTCGCCGATGTTTACTTGCAACTGGCGCGCCAAAGCTATGAAAAGATACTGGAAGCCAATCCCAAGGATGCTAAAATCAGCGCAATCATTCACGCACTGGATGCGATTCACGACAATTCGGGAACACCATGAACGACGATCAGAAAAAAGCACTCGGCGCAGTGCTCTCGCAACTCGACAAACAATTCGGTAAGGGCACCGTCATGCGCCTTGGCGATCAGCCGGCGCTCACCAACATACCGGCGATTTCGACCGGTTCTCTGGGACTCGATATCGCGCTTGGTATCGGCGGGTTGCCGCTCGGACGTATCGTCGAAATCTACGGCCCCGAATCTTCCGGAAAAACGACCCTTACCTTGCAGGTGATCGCCGAAGCGCAGAAACAAGGGGGGACGGCGGCATTCATCGATGCCGAGCATGCGCTCGATCCGATTTACGCGAAAAAGCTCGGCGTGGACACCGAAAATCTCTATGTCACGCAGCCGGATACCGGTGAACAGGCGCTTGAGATTTGTGACGCGCTCGTCCGTTCGGGGGCGTTTTCGGTGATCGTCGTCGATTCCGTCGCGGCGCTGACGCCGAAAGCGGAAATCGAAGGGGAAATGGGCGATTCGCACATGGGCTTGCAGGCGCGCCTGATGAGCCAGGCGCTGCGCAAGCTCACCGCGAACATCAAAAAGGCCAATACGCTGGTGATTTTCATCAACCAGATCCGCATGAAAATCGGGGTGCTGTTCGGCAATCCGGAAACCACCACCGGCGGCAACGCGCTGAAATTCTACGCCACGGTGCGTCTGGATATCCGCCGCACCGGAACGGTCAAAGAAGGGGATGAAGTGCTGGGTAACCAGACGCGCGTGAAAGTCGTCAAAAACAAGGTTTCGCCGCCGTTCAAGCAGGCCGAATTCGAGATCCTCTACGGCGAGGGGATTTCCCGTGCGGGCGAGGTCATCACCCTAGGGGTGGACGCCGGAATCCTGCAAAAATCCGGCGCCTGGTATAGCTACCGTGACGAGAAAATCGGTCAAGGCAAGGAAAAAGTGCGCCTCTATCTTCTTGAAAACCCGCAAATCGCGCGGGAAATCGAGGCGCAGCTACGGGCGAAATATATCGGCGACGCCCATGATGGCAAGGGCGATCTGCCGGTGCCGGAAGGATCGCTCGATGATCAATGAGAACGCCTTCCGCGCCTTTTCCGCAAGGTGCCTCAAGGCCTTGGCAAAACGCGAATATTCCCGCGCTGAACTTGCCGCGAAAGCGACCGGTATCGACGATGAAACCACACAGGCGGTACTCGCCTTTCTCGAGGAGAAAGGCTGGCAGAGTGATCCGCGCTTTGGCGAACACTTCGTAAGCAGTAAGGCAAGACGTGGCGACGGCCCGTTGAAAGTGCGCCAGGCGATGCGCGCGCATGGCCTTGATGACGAACTGATCGGCGCTGCCCTCGGCGCGATCGACTGGTTCGACACCGCGAAAACGGTGTACGCCAAAAAATACCCCGGGCAGGTGGATTCCCTTGCCGAACGCGCGAGACGGCAACGCTTCATGGCGCAGCGCGGATTTACTTTCGCCCAGATCGAGACGGCGATGCGCGATGACAAAATCCGAGAATAAGCCCTTCACCACAGCGGAAATTCGCCGCGCTTTCGTCGATTTCTTCGCTGCCCGCGGGCATCACGTTGTCCCTTCTTCGCCGCTGGTGCCGAAAAATGACCCCAGCCTTCTTTTCACCAATTCGGGCATGGTGCAGTTCAAGGACGTGTTTCTCGGCCGCGATGAACGCCCCTACCGCCGCGCGACTTCGGTGCAGGCCTGTCTGCGCGCGGGCGGCAAGCACAACGATCTCGAAAACGTCGGCTACACCGCACGCCATCACACCTTTTTCGAAATGCTCGGCAACTGGAGCTTCGGTGAATATTTCAAGCGCGAAAGCCTCGTTTGGGGGTGGGAGTTGCTCACCGAAGGCTTCGCTCTGGCACCGGAAAGACTGCTCGCGACGGTCTACGAAGAGGACGACGAAGCCTATGACATCTGGACTCGAACGATTGGACTGCCGCCCGAGCGGGTGATTCGTATCGGCGACAACAAGGGGAAAAAACACGCCAGCGACAATTTCTGGATGATGGCCGATATCGGGCCGTGCGGGCCGTGTTCGGAAATTTTCTACGATCATGGCGAGTCCTTTGCCGGCGGCCCACCAGGCAGCGCGGCGGCCGATGGCGAGCGCTTCATAGAAATCTGGAATCACGTTTTCATGCAGTTCGACAAGCGCGAAGACGGCACACTCGCGCGGCTCCCGCATCCCTGTGTCGATACCGGCATGGGGCTCGAAAGGATGGCGGCGATCCTGCAAGGGGTGCACAGCAACTACGCGATCGATCTGTTTGTCGTCCTGATCGCCGCCGCGGCTCGCGAAACCGGTTGCACGGATCTGGAAAACCCCTCGCTGAAAGTGATCGCCGACCATAGCCGCGCGGCCGCTTTTCTCCTCGCCGACGGGGTAATCCCTGGCAATGAAGGACGGGGTTACGTGCTGCGCCGGATCATCCGTCGCGCCGTCCGCCACGGCTACAAACTCGGGCAAAAACAGCCGTTTTTCTCGCGCGTCGTGCCGGATCTGGTGACCTCGATGGGCGAGGCCTATCCCACACTAGCCGCTCGGCAAGCGCAGATCATGGCGGCGTTGCATAGCGAGGAAACGCGCTTTTACGAAACCCTCGAACACGGTATGCGGATGCTCGATGAGGCGTTCGCCCGCGGTACGCAAGCACTGAGCGGAGCACTCGCCTTCAAGCTGCACGACACCTACGGCTTTCCCCTTGATCTTACCGAGGACATCGCCCGCGAGCACGGTGTCTGCGTGGACGTCGCCACTTTCGACGCGGCGATGGAAAAGCAGAAAGATCGCGCGCGCGCGGCGGGCGGAGAGCACTTTCACCGCACTTTGGACGATAACATTTCTCTGTCCGATGCGGTAAAGACGTGTTTCGTGGGTTACGGAAAACGCGACGAGACGGCGACGGTACTGGCCTTGTTTGCCGGCGGCCAAGCGGTCGATCGCCTGAGCGCCGGACAGCAAGGAATCGTCGTTCTCGACCGCACGCCGTTTTATGCCGAAAGCGGCGGGCAGGTCGGCGACAGTGGCACGTTGACGGCTGACGGCGCGGTTTTCTCCGTCAAAGATACGCAGGAAATCAAGCACGGCGTTTTCGGCCATTACGGGACGTTGCAAAGCGGCGAACTGGCGCGCGGCGAGACCCTGCGCGCGCAAGTCGACGACGAGAGACGCCGCGCGATCATGCGCAACCACAGCGTCACCCATCTTTTGCACAAGGCCTTGCGCGAAGTGCTCGGCGATCATGTGGAACAGAAAGGCAGTTTGGTCAACGCTGAACGCACCCGTTTCGATTTTGCCCATAACGCCCCGCTCGATGCGCGGCAAATAGCTGAGATCGAGGAAATCGTCGCCCGTGAAATTTTGGCCAATCAAGCGACCCGGTTGCGTCAAATGGATTTGGAATCCGCGCGTGCCGCCGGAGCGATGATGCTTTTCGGCGAGAAATACGGCACAGAAGTGCGTGTGGTCGATATCGCTTCTTCGGTGGAACTGTGCGGCGGCACCCATGTCGCGCGCAGCGGCGATATCGGCCTGTTCAAACTGATCGGCGAAAGTGCGGTCGCCGCCGGAGTGCGCCGTGTCGAAGGGGTGACGGGCCTTGACGCGCTGCGTTTCGTCCAGCGCCAGGAAACTCGATTGCGTGCCGCCGCCGCGCAGTTGAACAGCGAACCGGCGCAACTCGGCGAACGCCTGTTGCAGTTACAGCGGCAATTGAAAACGGCGGAGAAAAACATCGCCCGCTTGCAGCGTGAATTGGCCACCGGCGGCAACGCCGAACAGGCACAAGAAACGATCAATGGCTGGAAAACGCTTTCCGTGCGCCGCGACGGACTAGACAACGCGACATTGCGCGACAGCGCCGATCGACTGCGCGACAAACACCGCCTCGACGTGGTCGTGATCGGCAGTGCCGACGGCGATACCGCGCGTCTCGTGGTCAGCGTGTCGAAAAGCACGGCCGGACTTGAGGCCGGCGCTATCGTCCGCGCGCTGGCAAGCCATATCGACGGCAAGGGCGGCGGTCGCGCCGATTTTGCCCAGGCCGGCGGGAAAAATCCTGCCGGGCTTTCGCGGGCGCTCGGCGCCCTGAAAGAAGTGCTGCCGCAAAAGAAAGGATAAACGATGGCGTTGATCGTACAGAAATACGGCGGGACTTCGATGGGTTCGACGACACGGATCGAACAGGTCGCCGAACGCGTGATCAAGGCGCGCAAAGCCGGTCATGACGTGGTGGTCGCGGTGTCCGCGATGAGCGGGGAAACCAATCGTCTGATCGCGCTGGCGCAAGAAATCGGCAAACGTCCGACGCCGCGGGAGATGGATGTCCTGATGAGCACCGGTGAACAGGTGTCGATCGCCCTGCTCGCTATCGCGCTCAACAAACGCGGCTATCCGGCACTATCGCTCACCGGCTGGCAGGTCGCGGTCAACACGGATCACACGCATATGAAGGCGAGGATCACCGCCATCGACGACGAGCGCATCCGCGATGCCCTGACGCTCGGCAAAATCATCGTGGTGGCTGGTTTTCAGGGGGTCAACCGGGAAGGCGATCTCACCACTCTCGGCCGCGGCGGCTCGGACACCACGGCGGTGGCGCTCGCCGCCGCGCTGCAAGCGGACGAGTGCCAGATTTATACCGACGTCGATGGCGTCTACAGCACCGACCCGCGGATCGAAGCGAACGCGCGCAAGCTCGATCGGATCACCTTCGACGAAATGCTCGAAATGGCCAGTCAGGGTTCGAAGGTATTGCAAATTCGTTCGGTCGAGTTCGCCGGTAAATACAAAGTGCCGTTGCGGGTGTTGTCTTCATTTACGCAGGGCGGCGAAGGAACCTTGATCAGTCTGGAGGAGGACGCTATGGAAGCGGCTGTAATTACCGGGATCGCGTTTTCCCGTGACGAAGCGCAAATCAATGTGATCGATGTGCCGGACGAACCGGGCATCGCTTACCGGATTCTCGGCCCGATCGGCGAGGCCAATATCAATGTGGACATGATCGTGCAAAATATCAGCGCCGAAAACAGGACGGACTTCACCTTCACCGTGCCGCGCGCGGATTACGATCAGGCGGTCGAAATTCTCAGGAACAATCTCGGCGGGATGCAGGGGGTGGCGATCGAAGGATCGGCGATCGCCAAAGTGTCGCTGGTCGGCGTCGGTATGCGCTCGCACACCGCGGTGGCGAGCAAAATGTTTCGGATATTGGCCAAAGAAGCGGTCAATATTCGCATCATCACCACGAGTGAGATCAAGGTATCGGTCGGCATCGATGAAAAATATCTGGAACTCGCCGTGCGCGCCTTGCACGAAGGGTTCGAGTTGGACAAGGCGCCGTTCGAACGTTCGGATTTTTAAACAGACAGTATTCCTGAATCGATTAGTCCTTTCTTATCGATTAGTCCTTTCTTATCGATTAGTCCTTTCTTATAGATAGGGAAACTGATAAGATTCGCTCATAATTTTATTCAACCCAAAAGGCATTGCCATGACGATTCATGCAAAAAAGACACTGCACCTTTCCCGTTACGGGATTCACGCTGTCGCCTATCACAATATCGCTCCCGCCGCGCTTTATCAGTTGGCTCTCGCCACCGACAAAAAGGCATCGCTCGCTTCCTCCGGCGCACTAGTCGCGTATTCCGGGGAAAAGACCGGACGCTCGCCGAAAGATAAACGGATCGTCGAACATGTCGATTCCAAGGACAATATCGCCTGGGGCGAGATCAATATCGCCCTGCCGGAGGCGTCCTTCTTGAAAAACCGCTCGCATGCGATCAAATTCCTCGACACCGCGCAAAATATCTATGTCCTGGATGGCTTCGCCGGCTGGGACAAACGCTATCGCAAAAAGATTCGGGTGATTTGTGAAAGCCCGTATCACGCGCTTTTCATGCACAACATGCTGATCCGTGCAACCTCTGAGGAACTGGCGGATTTCGGCGAGCCGGATTACGTGATTTTCAACGCCGGCGCCCATAACGCCGATCTTTCCGTGGAAGGGGTCGCGGGAACGACGAGCGTCAATCTGTCCTTCGAACGTCGCGAAATGGTGATCCTCGGCACGGAATACGCCGGTGAAATGAAAAAAGGTGTATTCACGATCATGAACTACCTAATGCCACTGGAAGGACAACTGCCGATGCATTGCTCGGTCACCGTGGAAACAGGCGGCGAAACCTCGACTGTCCTTTTCGGACTCTCCGGCACCGGCAAAACCACCTTGTCCGCCGATCCGCACCGCGATCTGGTCGGAGACGACGAACATGTATGGACCAAGCAGGGTCTGTTCAACATCGAAGGCGGCTGTTATGCCAAGGCGATCAATCTGTCCGCGGAAAAAGAACCGGATATTTTCGGTGCGATCACCTTCGGTAGTGTACTCGAAAATGTCGTCCTTGATGAACGTCATGTGGTCGATTTCAGCAACACGAAAATCACCCAAAACACCCGTGCCAGTTATCCCATAGAATTCATTGAAAACGCTAGGGTTCCCTGTGTCGCCGGACAACCGAAGAACGTGATTTTCCTGACCTGCGACGCCTTCGGCGTCTTCCCTCCGGTCGCGAAATTGACACCAGTGCAGGCGATGTATCATTTCATCTCCGGTTATACGGCGAAAATCGCCGGTACGGAAGTCGGCGTCACCGAACCCGAAGCCACCTTCTCCGCCTGCTTCGGCGCGCCATTCATGGTCTGGCACCCTACCAAATATGCGGACTTGTTGGCCGATAAGATTCGTGAGAACAATGTCGATGTCTGGCTCGTCAATACCGGTTGGTCGGGCGGCGGCTATGGTCAAGGAAAGCGCATCGAACTCGAGTATTCACGAGCCATTGTCGAAGCAATCAACAACGGCGAACTGGCAAACGCACCGAGCAAGATCGACCCGCGTTTTGGATTCGCGGTGATCATGAATTGTCCGGGCGTACCCGATGAGATCCTCGACCCCGAACAGACATGGCGCGACAAGGCGGCATTTGTCAAGGAAGCGAATCATCTGGCAAAACGTTTTTGTGAAAACTTCGACAAACACTATGCCCAACAAGCCAGTGAAGAATTGCGCGCTATTGCACCGAAACCCTTTACCTGATTGAAGATTGTTTTGTCTCATAACACTTCTCTCGCGTATTTTCCGTTAAGAAAATTTACGAGACAGAAGGTTGCCGTTTGCCGAACCAGGCCATAAGATAAAATGATAGGGAAACAGTTACAATCGGGCAAACTGTTGAGGATGATTGAAAGCCGGCAGGAGACGATATGTTGATACTAACGAGACGCATCGGTGAGACCATTGTTATTGATGACAATGTCCAAGTGACGGTTTTGGCGGTCAAAGGCAATCAGGTTCGTTTGGGAATTCAGGCTCCGGAGGATGTTGCCGTCCACCGTGAAGAAATCTATGAACGCCTGCTTCATAACAAGCGTAGTGGATAAGGGGAATACCGCTCAATCGATGCGATAAAAATAAAGAAAACCTCCTTTCTTTACGAAGATTTCTTTTTTCGCTATCATAACCCACTTTTGCGGAGAGGTGGCCGAGTGGCTGAAGGCGCTCCCCTGCTAAGGGAGTATAGGGTTTGTCGCCCTATCGAGAGTTCGAATCTCTTCCTCTCCGCCAACACCCGAAACGAACGCATCCGCCGCGATGCGTTTTTTACGCCTGAATACGGAAAAACCGCCGGATTGAAGGGCTTTTCGGGTATATTGACATACAGGCCGGAGCAGAAGAAAACAGCGGCAACCAGATTTTTTTGTGGTATCTTATGTGGTATGGTTTCTTCCATACCACAAAAAGTCACTGCGTACCACATAAATGCCCAAAACCGTCATCCCGCTTACCGCTACCCAGGTGAAAAACGCCAGATCGGCAAACAAGGTTTATAAACGCGCCGACGGCGGCGGATTGTATCTGCGCGTGCTGCCTTCGGGAAAGAAGACCTGGGAATTACACGTCACAGTAATCGGGCATATTCCGGTCGCGCAATTGCACCCCGTCGATATTGTCGAGTCCTTGAAGTCCATGGAATCATGCGGCTTACTGGAATATCTCAAGCGCACGAAAAGCGGCGTCAGGCTCGCGCTGGATTTTGCGGTGAGCCGTGGCCTGATCGATTTCAACCCCGCTGCGGCGGTTACGGTGCAAGTGTTCCGCAAGCACAGCAGCCGCCCCATGCGGGCGCTCGCGCCGAAACAATTACCGGCGTTGATCGGCGCTATAGCGTACCCAATTAATTTTGATTATACTTTCTGGATGAGGTATTCAGTTGATTTCCGCCGTAAAGTCTTATCTGTCCGTGAGAAGGAAGGCCTTACAATCGCCCAGGTAGCGGCGCGTTTCAATATCGGTGTTGCAAGTGTGGTGCGTTGGCTAAAGCAGCTTGAGCCGAAGGTTCACGGTTTTCGCCGCCGCAAGATCGATAGGGATGCCTTTCAATCAGGGCGCGCTGCACGTTTCGGAGTTCATCAAAATGCAATCTGCCATGCTTTAAAAAGCCTGTGCCATCCCAAGACGTGCGCCGTCGCACGGCGTATCTTCCAGACAATTATTGGACATCATAAGCTTGAAGGCCGCCCAATGGTGTCTATCGATGAAAGCGGCTTTGCCCATGACATGCCGCGTACGCATGGCTATGCGCCTGTTGGCGAAAGAGGCCACGGCACACAAGACCGGCATGCCAGGGGGCGTACGAACGCGATCGTGTGGGGAGGTGCCTTATTTGTCCAAGGCGGAACGGCGAAAATTTTGGTGTAATGCGCTAAAAATAAAAGAAAAAGAAGAAAACACGACGCAAATGGAAAATTGCAAAAAATAGTCGAAAAACGGTTATTTTTGTGCGATTTTTGTCATCATTCCGGCGGGAAATGGGCATTTTGCAGCTTATTTGTCGCTACTTGCGGAAAATCCCTTACAATTGGTTATCACTATATGCAGCGGCTCATCCATACCACGCGACCAATGATGGTAAAGTCTTCGTTTTGGACGTCCAAAGAAAGTGAAAAAGAACCGTAGGCAGGGTTATCGCTGGTTGCATTTACCTTATGATCAGGGAGACGCTGAAGGCGCTTTACCAGAAGGCTTTCTTCCATGCGCAACACATAAATACCGTCCCGCGGCACCACCTGTGCTTGCCGGCGATCCAGCAGGATCACGTCACCGTGTTGCAACGTGGGAACCATGGACTCACCATCAACATGGATTAAACATAAATCCGATGGATTCGCGCGCAATTCCTGGCGTATCCACTGACGCTTGAACGTCACTGTCCCTGTTAATTCTTCCCGTTCGACTATGGTTCCGTGTCCGGCAGCGGCGCGCACGCCATAAAGGGGCACCATAGCATATTCCTTATCCGTCTCACGTGCCACCAATTGGCCACTTGATGCAGTATCCGTGGTGACGTTATAGATACCAGCAGGTTCGTGTAAAACTGAACTTTCACCGTCTTGCACTTGTTTAGTCATGGGGCCTTGACCTGTCGCAAGCCACTCCAAGTTTACCTTTGCGGCATTTGCTAGTGCTTTTAGATTGCTTAGCTTTGGATCAGATGATCCATCCTTCCACCTTGCAATAGTAGGATAAGTGATACTGGCAGCAGAACAAGCCTTTCCTACACCGCCAATTCTTTTGATTGCTCCATCTATCCTGTCTGCGAACGTTTCTTCGTTCATGTTTAACTCCATCCAACTTGCACATTTAACTTGCACGTTAAATTTTTCAAAAATGTTAAAAAATCTGTAAAATCAACAAATTTATTTAAAAATTGATGATTTTTAACATGAATATTCTATATTCATGTTGACTTATTTATACGTGCATGTTTAAATACCCTTTCCCACACAGTCAGGAAACACCGATGAAGAACGTACCAAAACCACAAAAAAAATCGCTCGACTGGCATCGTGCGGATGTTGTTGCTGCGTTGCACAAATGCGGATGGTCTATTAACAGTCTAGCCAAAGCCCATGGTATCAGTCCCAGCACCTTGCGGTCTGCTCTAGATAAGTCTTATCCCAAATCTGAACGACTGATTGCTCAAGCTATTGGTATCGCACCTGAAACCATCTGGCCTGAACGCTTCGCCGCACGTAATTTTATTCCGACTATACGGAATATTAAACGGGAGCATGCATGAATACAATTAAAAAGTATTACAGCGCAAAAGAGCTAGTCATATGGAACTGAAAATCGCTTCATAAATTGATTGAGGAGACATAGACTCTGGGACGTTTGACTATCCCGGAGGGTGTTTTATGCCAGGCAGAAAGGGGCGGCCATCACCGCCATTGGTTTTGAGTTCTGAGGAGCGTGACTACCTTGAGCGTCAGGTTCGGCGACACCGGGCTCCCCGTTCTTTTTCCGATCGATACCGGATGGTCCTGCGTTGCGCCGACGGGCTTTCGAGCAAGGAGGTTGGAGCCGAGCTCGGATTTCACGAGCACACGGTGGGCAAGTGGCGGCGGCGGTTCGTCAAGGATCGTGTGGACGGCCTTCTCGATGAGGCACGCCCCGGCCGCCCGCGCACAGTTGAAGACGATCAGGTCGCGGCGGTCATTGAACGGACATTGCACAGCAAGCCCCGTGACGCCACCCATTGGTCCATCCGTTCGATGGCGAAGGAAACAGGCCTGTCACACACGACGATCCGCCGCATTTGGAATGCCTTTGGCCTCCAACCCCATCGCAGCGATACCTTCAAACTGTCCAGTGACCCTTTGTTCGTCGAGAAGGTTCGCGATATCGTCGGCCTCTATTTCTCGCCGCCCAACCGGGCCTTGGTGTTGTCCGTTGACGAGAAGAGCCAGATCCAGGCATTGGACCGCTCCCAACCCATTCTGCCAATGGCCCCCGGCATCCCCGAACGGCAGACCCACGATTATGTGCGTCATGGCACGACATCGCTGTTCGCGGCTCTCGACGTGGCCAGCGGCTTTGTGATCGGGAAATGCTACAAGCGCCACAGGGCCAAAGAGTTTCTGTCCTTTCTGAAGGAAATCGACGCCAATATGCCCGATGATCTGGATATCCATATCATCATGGACAATTACGCCACCCACAAAACCAAGGAGGTCAAAGCGTGGCTCGCCCGCCGACCGCGCTACCACCTCCACTTCACCCCCACATCGGCATCATCGATCAATCAGGTCGAGCGTTGGTTTGCCGAACTCACCCGCAAACAGTTACAGCGGGGAGCGCATACCTCTGTCAAATCCCTGGAAGCCGATATCACCAAATTCATTCAGTGCCACAACGAGAACCCAAAGCCTTTCAAATGGACGAAATCTGCTGATGAAATCCTGGCCTCCGTCAGGCGCTTTTGCCAACGTGCTGATCAAACATTATGCGGCGAACTTTAGATTCAGGTGACTAGGGTCAGCACTCATAACCAGAAAATGACGAGTGCGGCGAGGGCGATGGCTGACAGGAAGACCTTCGGGCACCTGTCGTATCGGGTCGCTACGCGTCGCCAGTCTTTGAGCCGGCCGAACATGATCTCGATGTGGTTTCGGCGTTTGTATCGTCGCTTGTCGTATTTGACTGGCGTCTTGCGTTGTTTCCGACCGGGGATGTAGGCGCGTATCCCTTTGTCTTGCAACGTTTCTCGGAACCAATCGGCGTCGTAGCCGCGATCCCCGAGCAGCCAATCGACGTCCGGCAGGCTACTCAACAATGCCCGCGCCCCGATGTAGTCGCTGACCTGTCCCGCGGTGACAAACAGTTTCAGCGGGCGTCCCTGGCTGTCGCAGATGGCGTGCAGCTTGGTGTTCATGCCGCCCTTGGTGCGGCCAATCAGGCGTCCACGCCCCCCTTTTTTTGACGCTCAAACTGGTCGCTGTGTGATGTGCCTTCAGGTAGGTCGCGTGGATCATAATCATCTTCTCTTCGCCGTGCTTGGTGGCCAGACCGACCATCATCCGGGCAAAGATACCCTTGTCGCTCCACCGCTTCCATCGGTTGTAGAGCGTCTTGTGTGGCCCATAGGCAGTGGGCGCATCGCTCCACCGCAAGCGATTACGATTGATGAAGATAATGCCGCTCAACACACGCCGATCATCGACGCGTGGCTTGCCGTGGGACTTCGGAAATTAGGGTTGCAAGCGCGCCATCTGTGCGTCGCTCAACCAGAAGAGATCAGACATGTCACCGCTCGTTTTTCTGAACGCTGAATCACGCCAGACCTTGGAAATCAATGGGTCCTGACCCTAGTCGATCAGGGCTTTTCATGGCACGCTGTATTTTGACCGAGATGGGCAACGGGAGAGCGTCATGCTGATCGAGCTTCACAGCCAAGCGACGACGGCACCGAAGATCAGGGCGGCAATACAGGCCCGTGATGAACCGGCCCGGGTTCTTGCCGAGCGTTATGGGACCAGGGAACAAACCGTTTGCAAATGGCGCAAGCGCGATAGCGTGGCCGATCGTAACCATACGCCGCATCGTCTGCAAACCACCCTGACACCTGCCCAAGAGGCCATCGAATTGGCCTTACCCAAGATGCTCTTGATCTCGCTCGATGACCTGCTGGCGGTGGTGCGTGAGTTCCTGAACCCGAATGCCTCACGCTCTGGTCTGGATCGTTGCCTGCGTCGTCATGGCGTGGGGAACCTCGGTGACCTCAAAGCAGTGGCGCCCGGCCCAAACACAGCGCCTTCAAGGCCGATGAGCCCGGCTTACATCCACATCGACGTGTAATATTAACCTGGCGGCAATTTATATAGGTTATGTAGCATAGGCGATTGACTCTGCATCAAAGTATTTTTTAACCCGTTCAGGACGACGCTGAAGCTTCAACATGCAGGATCGTGTACGCTTCTTTAGGTCGCTAACCGAACGTGCCACTGCGCCACTATGTACCATGCCTTTCAGGTCACAGTGTAGATATTCATCCGGATTTAACTCTGGGGAGTAAGCTGGCAGAAAGAAGACTTCCAAATATCGCTTAACAGTCTTTCGCTCCAACCAGCGCTTAACGACCTTTGCGTGGTGTACTCGCAAGTGATCCAGAATCAGAAATACCTGACCAGGCGTTGATTCGATCAGCGCGCGTAAGAATTTCTTCAGAACCTTGGCTGTCATGGTCGATTCGTACAACATGAATCGCACAGTGCCCTGATTGGTGATTGCCGAAATCATGTTGAGTGATACTCGCTTCGCTGGCAAAGGCTGCACCGGTGTTTGCCCTTTTGGCGCGTAGCACCGACCCTGTTGGGTGTGATTCTTCATTCCCGTTTCGTCACCCCAGAAAATCTGGGCATTCTCTGCCTTTGCGCGAGCTTTGATCTGCGGATACTCCTCCTTCAGCCAAGCATCAACGCGAGATGGGTTTTGCTCCCAAGCCTTCTTCAAAGGCTTTTGAGGCGTAAAACCCCAGCGCTTAAGGTAATCGCCCATCGGACGAACTGGGATATCGATACCCCAGAATTGTTTAATCAATTGAGCAATTGCACGCCGTGTCCAAAGCGCAAAGTCGAGCTTATGCTGGTCAGGCATCTGATCACGGATTGCTTTAATGACAAGCTGTTCTTGCTGTTCAGTCAGTCGCCTTGGCTTATTTTCAGGGCCGCGCTTTTGAACGGCGATAGCCTCGGCACCACCGACTTCATAGCACTGATACCAGCGTCCAACTGTGTCGGGGTGAACGTCAAGAAGTTGACCAATCTGGCGAAAAGTTTTGCCTTTCTCGCGTAATCGTATCGCCTTCTGTCTCAGGAGTTCCTGTTGCTCTGGGCTGAGCTTGCGTGCATCTGTATTCATGCGCGCATGATATCAGATGTAAATTGACACCGGATTAATACCTGCCACAAATGGCCGATGAGAGCCGTCGCCGTTACCTGTTCGTTGCGATCGACAGGGCAAGCCATTGGGTCTTTATCAGGATCTCCGACAGCAAGACGGCCACCAACGCCCGGCGTTTCCTGCGCGACCTGGAGCGCGCCTGCCCGATGTGGATCCGCACGGTGCTAACGGATAACGGAAAAGCGTTCAGCGATCGGCTCTTTGGGGTGCGCAAACGCGCCGCGACAGGCGAGCATGAATTTGACAGGCTCTGTGCCGCCCTTGATATCGCGTACCGCCTCACCCCGACAAAGTCGCCGCAGACAAACGGCATGGTCGAACGGTTCAACGGTCGCATCGAAGAGGTGCTGCAAAGCCATCACTTGTGATCTGGAGAGGAGCTGCAAGCCACGCTGCACCGCTACGTGTGGCTCTACAACGAGCAGCTTCCCCAATCAGCTTTGGGCCGGCAGGACGCCATGGCAAACGATGAAGGACTGGCATAAACTCAAGCCTGAGTTGTTCAAGAAACAGCCAGACTACCTCACGGGATGTGACACTTAATCCCCATAGAGAATAAATGGGCGCAGGTTAAAGCTTCAAGAAGAAAAATCAACTGCGATATAGACCAGCTCTTTCAAATTGAATGATTGTTATTTGGATAAGCTATAAGAGGTCGGAACGGTTCATCCTCCCATGGCTTGGGATAATATCCAAATTAGAATCATAATGACAAAAGGCTTATAAGAACAGATAAGGAATTGAAAAAATAAACTTTCATGACACCATATATGCCGAATATGCGGCCTAATGGTGGAAGACGGGCGGTCGATAACGGATGCCCGTTTTTGCGGGTTATACTGCAGAAATAAAGGAAGTGGTCTTGCCGAAAGCCGCACCGGAGTCAATCCACTTCCGTAAGGCGCTTCTTTCGTCTCGGGCGAGAACACCGTCGCCGGGGATGCGTTGCGCACGCAAGCCCCCGCTTTCTTGTATCGCGCGAAAGTCCTGTCTCTGCTTGACTCTTTACGAAAAGTCGCTAGAATAAGCCGCGCAATGGCGGAGGATAACACAAGCCGGAGTAGCTCAGTTGGTAGAGCGCCTCACTTGTAATGAGGATGTCGCGGGTTCGACTCCTGTCTCCGGCTCCACAATATGCCCAGATGGCGGAATTGGTAGACGCGCTAGCTTCAGGTGCTAGTGACCGCAAGGTCATGGAGGTTCGAGTCCTCTTCTGGGCACCAAGAAACCCTTTATTTATCAGTGATTCCAGCTTATAACTGTCCCCTAGGGGACGTCATGCGCCGAGAAATGATACCATTGGATATGAAGTGTCCCTTGGAGTGTCCCTCATGGCTTCGCTTGAAAGAGTCGGAAAGCGCTGGAAAGCTGTCATTCGGAGAAAGGGCTACCCGAAGAAAACCAAGACTTTCGATACCAAGCGCGAAGCGCTCGCGTGGGCGGCGAAGTTTGAAGAAAATTTCGCGTCGTCATACACCGAATCGGCTTTATCCCGCTTGACCTTGGGGATGATTTTGTCCCGTTATCGGGATGAAGTGACACCGTCCAAAAAATCATCGCGAACGGAAACGATCCGAATCAACCGTTTTTTGCGTGATTTTCCCAATCTGCGCAATCAATCGATAACCGGTATTACGCCGCACGATATTGCCCGCTGGCGTAATCAGCGTTTGAAGAGCGTGTCCGGTGCCTCGGTAAATCGAGAATGGAACACACTCAGCGCCGCGTACAATCACGCAATCAGAGGATGGGGTATTACTCTGCCGGAAAACCCGTTTAGGCTTGTCCAACGACCGGAAAAAGGGAAGGCAAGGGATAACATCATTACGTCCTGCCAGCAAGGCGCAATTATCGATGCATTGGCCTACGTCAGAGGGGAAAGGCCGGAGACACCCAGACAGATGACCGCCTGGTGTTTCCTGTTCGCCTTGGAAACAGCGATGCGCGCCGGCGAGATACTCAAACTGCAACCAGAGGACATCACCGGACGCATCGCGCTGCTGCGCGACACGAAAAACGGCGAGGACAGGCGGGTGCCGTTGTCCTCTGCCGCGCTCGATCTGTTGTCTTTGCTGCCGGACGGTCTGCCGGTGCCCATCACTTCGCAATCACTTGATGCGCTGTTCCGCAGATACCGTCCGGCGGCGCTTGCGCATATCCATTTCCACGACACGCGCCACACCGCTTTGACGCGGCTGGCGAAGAAAATCGCCAATCCGATGGACTTGGCCAAGATCAGCGGACACAAGGATTTGAAGATATTGCTCAACACCTATTACAATCCAGATGACGATCATCTGGTGAAGTTGCTGGATTGACTTGCCGGGGAAAAGCAGAGGCTCCTTGCGGAGCCTCGCGGCCTGCGGACGAAACCGGCAGGGGGTATCAAATACTATAGCGCAAGGTTGATTTTCTCGACCGCTTTAACCGTCTTCGCTTTTGCGATCGCGTCCTTTTTTTCCCGTGCGCGCAGGACGATCCGTTGCTTGCGCTCGGCGATCGCGTAGGCGAGAGCGGCAAGGTCGGCAAAGCTCAGGTCGTGCTGGCTATTGTCGGCGGCGATCCAGGTGGTCATCGCCTTGGTGTTGCCGGACGCCTGGAGTATCGCGATGCGGTCGCTGAGCGCCTTCTCGGCGCGCGCGTCGGCTTGATAAGATACGCCTTGATAGTCGATGTCCGCGCTTTTCGCCTCGGCGGCTGCGGCGCTTACGTTGGCGATTGCCGCCGTTTTCGCTTCGGCGAACAGTTTTGCGGGATTGGGTTCGGCGATTTCGGCGTGTTCGCGTGCCCAGGCGAACAGTGCTTTTCCGGTTGCATCGGGATCATCAGGCGACGCCGTAAACGGGATGTCCCCAAGCTCGGGATGTGTCCAGACACAGTCAAAGCTCGTGTGCTCGGCGTCGTTCCAGATGCAGTTTTTTATTCCGTAACTCATTACGCTACCCTCTTGATTAAATTAATTGTGCACCACGAGTTGTTACTTCTGTAATCCCCGTAAGCGTTTACGGGATTCATCACGCGCCATGTGCCCGGCAAGCCGCCAACATTTCTATTACCCAACCACCATCTTTCCGCGGAAAAATCATTGCCCAAATCGCCGCCGATGTCGCTATCGAAAAATTCCGCACCGGATACTAGATTATTACGCGGAAGAGATTTATGACTGCGCACGATAGCTATCGTATAACTTCCGATACTGAACGACTCGTCTTTTGCGTTGACGATTTTGCCATGCGGCCCGTAGAGATGGCCGTCGCTGCGGAATGACCAAAATTGACTAGACCCGGATTTCGCCAATCTAATATAAAATCTATAATCGCTTTCTCCTTCTTTTCTTTGTTCGAGGTAGATATTGGTTTCCAGATTTTCTATTTCTTTCATCCGACCGTAGATAAGACCAATATTTACATTTTTATCTCTAGACAGGATTTTTATATCGTCTATTACCGACAGAGGAGTATCTATCTCATCAAACGTTGGATTATTTATGTTGTCAAACGTCAAATGCCCCGTCATTCTATCGCCGGTTTTGCTTACTTTGCCTTCCACGGCGTCCGATGTCGCGAAATACCCCGCGTCATGTCCATCGAGCTTGTCGGCGTCTGCCGCTTTGGCGGTTTTGTCAAGTTTTTTTCGCACCTCCGATTTACTCGCGTAATCGCCCGCCGACAGGGTCTTGCGCAGCACCGCCAGAAAGGCTTGCAGTAACTGCGTGTTGTCGGTCGCATCGAGATCGATGCCGGCGCTCTCGATGACATGGCAGAGCTCGTTCTGGACGTCATTGAGAAATTTAGCGGTAACGACGGTGCCCATTTCGGTTCGTCCGTCACCGTCATGGAATTGCTCGTCTTTTGTCTGTATCTTTTGCATTACTTATTACTCCTGATAACTGAAAACGCAGGTCGTGTGCGCCGGTTTGAGGCGCAGGAACATCTCCTCGATCGCCGCAATGCCGTAACTGGAGAGTTTGTCGCCGCTCCTCGCCGCGCCCGCGCGAAAGCGGTACACGACCGGACGTTTGTCCTGCACGTTGACGCGCCACGTCCAGACGATATCCGGACTCGCCAGCGGATCGCCGGCGCGATTGCGCCCGGCGCAGAACGGCTCGAGCTCGTCGATCGTGATCGTGTAGCCCAAAGACGCCGCGAGATCGATAAAATAAACCTTGCTCAGTCCGCCGAGCGCGACAAGACGCGCCCGCACGGTCTCCGCGCGCCGGGCCATCGACACGTCCGCCGCCGCAGCGATCGCGAGGAGGCGCTCCCAACGGGCGAGATAATCATTGGCCGAATCCGCAAACGGCGCGCCAAGCAAGGCGACGGCACGGCGGTCTATCTGTGTCAGCACTCCGCCGGCCGCCGAAGGCCAGGCGTCGCCGCCGCCGACCCGGTAGCTGACCGGCGGATCGAGAGCGGCGATCAGATCGGCATAGCGGCTCATGGCAGCGCCTCGAGAGTAACGCCGGCAAGCCGGATCCACGGCACTGCAATATCGCTGACGGCCGCCGCGATATTGTCCGCCGGCGCGATGACGCGGCGGTCGCGCACCCCGGGCACATCGCTGACCGCCGCCTCGAGCTGTGATTTGTAGAGCGTATCGGCCGGGCGCAGGGCGGAATAAAATGCTGTGATCGCCTGCCGCGCGGCGGCATCGATGTCGGTTTTTGCGGCTATGTTGTCATAGCCGATCTGTACCGTGACGGCGCTCTCGATCACGTCCGGCGCGATCGCCAAAAACCCGTGCGTGCGCGTCACCGGGCGGCGGCGGTCGACGTAGTCCTGCACGGCAGCGAGCGTTTGCGCACTCGGCAGGCCGTCCGCGCCGAGGATCACCGCATCGACAAAGCCGTTGCCCCTCCGCAGCGGGTAGATGATTGCGCCGGCGACGCCGTCGACGCTCATGCACCAGCGGTAATAGTCATAGCGGCACCCGCCCGCGGGCGGGTGCCGCAAGCGGTCGAGATAGCGCGCGAGCAAGGCTGGATCGTCCTCGGCGTCGCTGCCGCCGGTCATTTTGTCGATTGTCGCCTCGGCCGCGCCGCCCTGCGGCGGGGCGGCGACGGTTGCCGCGGTCGCCTTGGCGAGATTGTAGGCGCTGCCGGTCGCGGCGGCGGTCACCGCCACCGCGGCACCGGTACCGGTCAAGGTGACATCGGCAGCGGTGCGGTAGACATGATCGCCGACGGTCAGCACCGTGCCCGCCACGAATACCGTGCCGGCGGCCCCATGGACAGTTGCCATGCCGTCGGCGGCGGTCGCTTGCTTGCGGTAGAGGCCGTAGTTGACGCAATGGCGCTCGAGATAGCGGCTGTCCGCCGTGTCCGCGAATACCTGGCGCAGGATCCACGCCTGATGCTGATACTGTCCCTCGGCGAGGGCGGCGAGCGCCGAGGCGCGGGTGTAGTTGTCCGATCCGGCATCGATGTCGGCCGCCGCGTCGAGGTTGCGGAGGTCGCGCAGGTAATCGGCACGGATCTCGCCGAGCGCGGGATATCTCATAACACAGCTACCTGGTGATCGAGGCTGATGCTGCCGCCGCCGCGATCGGTCGCCTCGATCTCGAGTCGCATCCAGCCGCGGCGCGGATGGCCGGCGGAGACGGCGATGCTTTGCGCGCGGCCGCCGTCGATGATCGGCTGCAACGCCTGCTCGGCGTATTGCACCGCGAGCTTGCGTACCCGCGCGAGATCCTTGGCGCGTTGCAGCTCATGGAGACGGCTGCCGAGCGCGGGATCGGCCCACCAGCTGCCGAGCGGGGTGACGAGGCGGATATAGAGCTCGTTTGCGCAGCTTTCGGCGGACTCATTGGGCACGTAAGTGCCGCTTGCGGGGTCGAGTTTGGCGTCCATGGAATCAGTATCGCGCGCGCGTGGGCTTATAAGCAGTGGACAGCTGTCAGCTGACCGCGCCGGTGGTATCGCCGCCGGCCTTGACCCCGCCGTGGGTATGGCTCGAGGAGATGTTTTTGCCGTTGCTGGTCAACGCGCCGCTGAAAGCGGCGTCGGCCGTCACCTCCATGCGTCCGGCGGTGATTTTAAGCGTCGCGCAGTCGATCTCGATTACCTGCCCGGCTTTGAGGACGATTTTGGCGCCGGAGGCGTTGTAGACGGCGGTCTCGCCGGGGGCGAGTCCCTGGACGCGGTAGGCGCCGTTGCCGGTACTGACGATGATGCCGTGGCTTGTCCGTCCGCCGAGCGGCACCACAACGCAGTCGCTGCCCGCGGGCGGATTGGCGGTCAAGCCGAACGGCTCGCCGTGCTCGAGCGATTGCACCGTCTCGCCGGCAAGGCCCGCGATCTGGATGCGCTGCACCGGCCGCGCGGAATCGACCCGCGCGACTTTGCCGCGGAAGGCGCGGCGGATGGCGGCGGGTGAGCTTTTCCATCGCGATCGCGACAATTGAGAGATTCTGGATCGGTGCTATTTTCATAATGTGCTCCTGTTTGTGGTATTGGCGCGACGAAGCGCGCGATACTCGTTAGATGTGGGATAAGTTTGCAGCCAGCGCGCGGCTTCGGCGGGCGGATCGTCGCGGGCGGACAGGCGCAGGTAGAGGGCGTAACGATCTTGCGGGTCGGGCGGCACCTGCCAGGCGCTGCCTTCCGCCGGCGCGGCCGTCGCCGCGGGAGCGGCGGTCTCGGCTGCTTCGGCGTCCGCGCTAAGACGCGCCATCGCAGCTGCTCCGCGGGCGGCAAGCTCGGCGGCGTCGATTTTGAGCGCGCCGAGATCGATGGTGGTGTCCACCTCGATAACCCTCTGGCCGTCCCTTTCCGCGCGCACCTCGTCGAGGCGGTCGCGCAGGCGCCGTTCGCGCCCGGCGGCGCGTTTGTCCGCCTGGCGCTCGATCAGCGATTGCGGCAGATAGGCGCGGCGGTTGGCGTTGGCCTCGGCGGTACAGATATAGCGTCCGGCGGCGCGTTTGTCCGCTTGGCGCTCGATCAGCGATTGCGGCAGATAGGCACGGCGGTTGGCGTTGGCCTCGGCGGTACAGATATAGCGTCCGGCGTCGTCGTAGATCCAGACGCGCTCGCCGTCGTGGATGTCATAGGCGACGCGCACCGTCTGGCCGTGCCATTCTTCGAGGGCGCGAGCGAAGTAGATATTGTTCAGTAACTGGATCTCGGCGCGGCGCACGACGCGGAATTCCTGCGGCCGGAACAGCCAGTGTTCATCCTCGGTTCGGGTGGTATGGATGACGGCGCCCTCGGCGACCTTGCGCGCCCAGGCTTCATTCGGGGTCATATGGCGCGGCGCGCCGTCGTCGCCGGTTATTTTTGGTAACGAGCGGTGCGGGCGGTCGTTGTAGGCGTCCACTTGAGCCTGACACCAGGCGACAAAGTCCGGCCAGGACATCATCAGCGGCACAGCCTTGCCGCGGCGCACCGCCTGACGGGTGATCTTGTGGACATGATGGCTCGCCTCGCGATCCATGTCGGCGCCGATATAGGTCGGCAGGGTTTTGGCGCCGCGCACCCAGACCGTCCTTTGCAGCCGTTCGATAACGCCGCGCGCCTGCGAGTTGTACGGCAGGGAGTGGATCATCTGGGTGCCGAGGCGGCCCATCAGGCCGCTCGCCTCGTCGCGCATCATCGCGTTTTTGTAGCCGGCGCCGTTGTCGACATACAAGATGTTGGGGATGCCGTTGGTCTGCACCGCGTTGGTGAGCGCCTCGAGCACCGCAAGCGACGATTCGGCGAGGCTTGCCGACCAGCCGACAAGTTTGCGGGTAGCGATATCGATAACCGAGGTGACCTCGGGCCTAAAGGGACGCCCGTGCGCCGGGTGCAGGACTTCGGCGTCCAGCGTGTGCCCGTCGGCGGAGTAGACATCGCAAGGCATCAGCTCGGCAAAGCCGCGGCGGATAAACGGCTGGATCGCCGCCAATTCCTTTTTACCGAGACGGCCGCGTTGCAGACTGACCGCCCCGATCTTGGCCAAAAACCGCCGCACCGCGTGGATGCTCGGCAGCTCGTCGCCATCCCAATGCGCGATAAACTGCTCGTAGGCAGCGCGGACGCTGGGTTTTGAGGGCAACTGATAATGGGCGAGATAGGCCGCCCCCCCACTCGGGGACGGACATGTCCGGTTCGCGGATCATCGGCGCCAGCGTTTGGCTTTCTCGCCGCGCCATCCAGCGGGCGATTGTCCGCGCGGCGGGGACGCGATCCTTGCCGCCCCGGTTGTCGGTGGCGAGCGTCATCAGACGGCGCAGGCCGTCATGGGCGGGGTTGCGGGTCATCGCGTTGAGGCGTACGGCCTGCATGGCGGCATGCTGGGTGCAGCCGGTCTCGGCGATCAGGCGGTCGATCTCGAGCAGCACGCCCAGGCGTGCCGACTCGCAATCGAGCTGCGCTTTGGTCAGCGATCGGCGCGGCGTTTGCGCGGTGGCGACGGCCGGCAGGGATCGCGGCGCCGCATCGGCAAGGAGCGCCTGCATGCAGCGCTCACGGATTTGTTCCTGGACATCGGCGGGCAGGGAGGCAAAGGCGTATTCATAGCCGCCGCCTTTGCCTACCCGTTTTCTGTTTTGCCAGGCCTCCCGTTTAGCGCGGATAATGACACCGGGCTTGCTTTGTGGCAGACTTGACAACTTAAAGTCAGCTATTTCTTGTGCGCTCAGCCATTCTTTGAGTTCCATAATCTGTTTCCGGTTTATATGGATCTGTAACGGCTGGGCCAGATGACAGCTGGCTCCACCCCAATGGCCTGGGCGATAATGCGCTCTGCCTTGGGGTAATGACGATACAGCGCGTTACGTAAGTTGTTGTTGCTGTAGCCGTGATTGCGGGATAATGCGGACATATTGGTGCCCGCTTTTTTCAGAGCGGCGCCGATGTCGGCGGGGTGCCAGTCTACTGGCACTTTTTTTGGCTTTGCTTTCGTGTGCATTTGATCACCTGTTAAATTAACCGTAAATACAGGATAACCGGAAAAAAGGTTTATGTCAACCGTAAAAACGTGCTTTACAGTAAATATTTTCACAAATAGTTCGTAAAACGGTTATTTAGTTGATATTTATAATATTTCTATGTTTGATTAGAAACGGAAAACTTTATGGAAAACTTTACAGAACCAGAAAAAATACCGTTTAATGATGCAATAAACAGAAAATCTGTTGGCGCACGGTTGAGATCCGCTAGAGAAAACTCTCATTTATCCAGAGATCAGGTGGTTGCTAAACGGGAAGCAGGTGTTTCAAGAACCACGCTGCAGCAATGGGAAACTGGAGTTACAGAGCCCTCAATGGAAGCAATATCTCGACTGGCAGCTATATATAAAGCAAACGCTAGGGAAATCATCTTTGGCAAAGACGATGAAAATAAAGAAGAGCAAGACAGTGGCAGTATGATTTTGCAAGAACCTACGGGGAACTATGACGTTACAACGGATACTGCATCACGTGGCCAATTGGTGGCACGTGAGACGGATAAGGAATATGCTATGGTGCCCCTTTATGACGTGCGCGCCGCTGCCGGACACGGAACCATAGTCGAACGGGAAGAATTAACAGGGACAGTGACGTTCAAGCGTCAGTGGATACGCCAGGAATTGCGCGCGAATCCATCGGATTTATGTTTAATCCATGTTGATGGTGAGTCCATGGTTCCCACGTTGCAACACGGTGACATGATCCTGCTGGATCGCCGGCAAGCACAGGTGGTGCCGCGGGACGGTATTTATGTGTTGCGCATGGAAGAAAGCCTTCTGGTAAAGCGCCTTCAGCGTCTCCCTGATCATAAGGTAAATGCAACCAGTGATAACCCTGCTTACGGTTCTTTTTCACTTTCTTTGGACGTCCAAAACGAAGACTTTACCATCATTGGTCGCGTGGTATGGATGAGCCGCTGCATATAGTGATAACCAATTGTAAGGGATTTTCCGCAAGTAGCGACAAATAAGCTGCAAAATGCCCATTTCCCGCCGGAATGATGACAAAAATCGCACAAAAATAACCGTTTTTCGACTATTTTTTGCAATTTTCCATTTGCGTCGTGTTTTCTTCTTTTTCTTTTATTTTTAGCGCATTACGCCAAGATTTTCGCCGTTCCGCCTTGGACAAATAAGTCACCTCCCCACATTCCCTTGATATAGCTGCTAAACTTGTCCCACGCTTTTTTAACGCCGCAATAATATCGGCACGATGCCAGTCACTAGGCATCTTTTTTTGGTTATGAAATGTGTTCATTTTCTAACTCTTCTGATTTAGATAACGATCACATAATACCTGAAACCAAACTAAAAAGAAGTAGAAGCCGGGTATTTTCTAGTTAAATTTTATTAATTTTCTCCTTTGGTGCTTATTTTTCTATTTCCATTTCAAATGGTTATACGTATATGAAATCACATCTATCCCAGAAAAAAAAGTTTCATGTTACTTCTTCAAAACCTGAAACTGATCCTTTTTATGTTTACCAAGGCAGAAAAAAACTTGGGGAAAGGCTATTATCGGCACGTCAACATCAGCACTATACGCGTGATATGGTGCTGCAAAAGTCAGAAACTGGTTTTTCAAAAAGCTCGCTGCAAGCATGGGAAAACGGTGATAGAGAGCCAAATTTAGAAGTTCTCTTTGACTTAGCTAACATTTATCAGGTAAATTTGAATGATTTACTTGGTTTATCAAGAATTTATCAAGAGTCTATACATCCTGAAAACCTACAAGGAGAAACCAATACAAATACGGTTTTACGGGAGTCATCGGGTGTCTATAACATCGACAGCACCGACACGGATAACGACGTCGAATACGTTGTCACCTCGGATACTTCATCACGTGGACACCGTGACCCTTCTAGTGTCTATAACATCGACAGCAACGACAGGGACAGCGGCGCCGAATACGTTTTAATCCCCACCTATGACATAGAGGTAAGTGCTGGCCCTGGACTTTTTACACAAGGCGTTACAGGATCCAGCAGGTACCTGGCGTTCCGTAAACGCTGGATGCGTATGCGTGGCCTGCACATCGAAAATCTGGCGGTATTGCTGACTAAAGGAGATTCAATGGTGCCTACTATCCCGGAAAGCGCGGCTGTCGTGATTGATAGGGCACGCAATACCGCTCTGGATGGCAAGGTTTATGTTATCCGCATCGATGATCGTCTTTTTGTTAAGCGCACGCAGTGGCTGCCGTCTGGTGGTCTGCGTTTGATCTCCGATAACAAAGAGGTCTACCAGCCAACGGACATTTCCCCGGAGGACTTTGCGGCGAGCAATGTAGAGGTCTGCGGTCAGGTAATCCACGCCAGTTATGACTTACCTGATTGATAGACCCTTTTTCAACCGTATCGTCCAACTCACGCGATAACCGCGGATTAAAGGGATTTTCCGCAACTAGCGACAAATAAGCTGCAAAATGCCCATTTCCCACCGGAATGATGACAAAAATCGCACAAAAATAACCGTTTTTCGACTATTTTTTGCAATTTTCCGTTTGCGCCGTGTTTTCTTCTTTTTCTTTTATTTTTAGCGCATTACGCCAAGATTTTCGCCGTTCCGACTTGGACAAATAAGTCACCTCCCCACATTTTGTGGCTGGGACGACGGCTCGTGTTGCTGGCGCATTGGCGGGTGTAAATCGGAAGACAGCAGCCTACTATTATCACCGTCTGCGCGAGGTGATTACATATGAGCTTGCCAGCAAAGAGGGGGAAGTGTTTGGTGGTGAGATAGAAGTCGACGAGAGCTATTTTGGCGGGCGGCGCAAAGGTAAACGAGGCCGTGGTGCGGCAGGCAAGGTACCCGTATTTGGCCTGCTAAAGCGCGGCGGACAGGCCTATACAAAGATTATTCCTGATGCTTCATCAGACACGTTACCGCCTCTTATTGTACGTAAAGTTGTGCCTGATAGTATCGTCTATTGCGACTGCTGGCGTGGCTATAATGTGCTGGATGTTTCAGGCTTTAAACACTACCGCATCAACCATTCCCAGCTGTTTGCTGACAGGCATAATCATATCAACGGTATTGAGAACTTCTGGAACCAAGCCAAGCGGCACATGCGTAAATTTAACGGTGTCCCATGGCAGCATTTTGGGCTATTTTTGAAAGAGTGCGAGTGGCGTTTTAACAACCCTGACCCACTAACACAATGACAGCAACTAAAACCATGGATTGCCAAATATCTTAACTAATTAACTGGGATAGCCCCTTAATATATTATATTTCAACGTATTAATCCCATATTTTGGGGTACCATTTTTCACTTATATTGCCATTTATTGCCGTTCCCTTAAAATATACGACAATTTTACGACAAATCTACGGCAAAAAGATGGCGTCGATTCGCAAGCGCGGGGAAAAATGGCTGGCTGAGATTAGGTGTTCCATCCCGGATGATTACATATCCCCTAGTCGATCAGCACTTTTTATGGCGCGCTGTATTTTGACCGAGATGCGAAAAGGGAGAGCGACATGCTGATCGAGCTTCACAGCCAAACGACGACGACACCGAAGATCAGGGCGGCGATACAGGTCAGTGATGAACCGGCCCGGGTTCTTGCCGAGCGTTACGGGACCACGGAACAAACGTTTACAAATGGCGTCAGCGCGATAGCCTGGCCGATCGCAGCCATACGCCGCGCGTCAGAAACCTCCATGCCGCCATATTTCGGTCGCCATTTATAGAACGTCGCATCGCTGATCCCGTGCTTGCGCCACAGCTCCTTGGCGCCAAGCACCAGCTTGGTGCTCCTTCAGAATCCCAATGATCTGTTCTTCGCTGAAACGAATTCTCTTCATCGTCTGTCCCCTCAGTTGGAGAACACCCTAACTGTCACATCCCGTGAGGTAGTCTGGCTGTTTCTTGAACAACTCAGGCTTGAGTTTATGCCAGTCCTTCATCGTTTGGAAGCAGTCGCGGCGCGCATTTCTTCCTATAAAAAGCTTCGCCTAACGCGCGTCGTAAAAGCCTTTTTCCTTGCGTTCGGCAAGATGCTTGCAGTCGATGCATAATTCGGCGGTCGGGCGTGCTTCCAAGCGCTGTAATCCAATTTCTTCACCACATTGTTCGCAGTAGCCGAATGTCTCTTGTTTGATGCGTTCGAGCGCTTTGTCAATCTTGCGCAAGAGTTTGCGTTCGCGATCACGAGTGCGCAGTGCCAGGGAAAATTCTTCTTCCTGCGAGGCACGGTCATTGAGGTCGGCGGTCTGTGCCCGTTCGTCTTGAAGGTGTTTACGGGTTTTTTCGCTTTCGGCGAGAATGGAGGCTTTCCAATTCTCTAGCATACGGGTGAAATACACGAGTTGTTTCGCACTCATATACGCTTCGTTCTTGGCGGGAGTGTATTTTTCCGCTGATGCAATAGCGGTGGCCATGACATACTCCGTTCGATCGATTGAAAATCGCGAAATTTTAGCCGAACCTTGTGCACAAGTCAAAGAGTTTTGCGTCGCTGAGAGAGGAAGCACAGGAGATGAACAAGCAGATAATTCCCTCCCAGAAAAGCGACGATCGCGGGCGATAGTGGTAGGTCCCAGCGATAGGCCGACCATACGCCCACAGTGGTGCTGAACCCGGAGAAAAGACAGGCGAGCAGGACACACTGTTCCGGCGTTTTGGCGAGCGGATTGGCTGTCTGCACTGGCAGAATCAGAAAAGCCATGACGAGCATCATTCCGAGAAACTGCACCATGATTCCGACAAAAATGCCGACAATGAGAAGAAAGAGTAGTTCGTGATTTCGCGCCTTCTTCGGATCTTCCGTTTTCGCGATATCGCTGTTGAGCGTTTGTAAAATGAGTGGCTGCCAAAGGCGCCGTATGAGCAGCAGCGTGATTACGCTTACCGAGGTGATGATCAGCAAATCGGATTGCCTCGTCGATAAAATGTCACCGAACAGATAGCCCATCAGGTCGGTGCGAATATTCTCCATTTTGGCGATGGCGATCAAGCCAAGCGCGAGCATCAGGTGGGCGAGACTGCCGAGGATATTGTTGGGATCGGTTTTGCTGTGACGCTTGATCAGATAGAGCAGGATCACGATCAAAAAAATGACAAGCCAAATGCCGAGATACAGTGGCCAGCCACAATAAAGGGACAGGGCGATGCCTAGCAGGGAAGCATGCGCCAGTGCTTCACCGAAAAAGATCAGCCGCCGCCAGCTGATCAGGCTGCCGAGTGGCGCGGCGCTGGTGGCGGTAAGCAAGGCGCACAGCCAGGGAATGATAACGAAGTTGTAGAATAGGCTCATCGGTGAGTGTGTCGGTGATGGTGATTGTAAAAACCGATGGTTTCACGGTAGTTACCGGTAAGATTTGCAAATATGGGGTCGGCCATGACATCCTGCGGCACGCCGGAACAGCAGATGTGGCCGTTGATGCAAAGCACACGATCGCTCGCCGCCATCACCAGATGCAAGTCATGGGAGACGAGGACAATCGCACAGCCTCGTTGTAGCTGGTAGTCGCGAATCGTTTGGTAATAGCTGCCGAGCGAGGCGGGGTCGATGCCGGCGGCCGGTTCGTCGAGCACGATCAGATCGCGGTCAAGGAGCATGGCACGGGCGAGCAGGAGGCGTTGGGTTTCCCCGCCGGAGAGCGTTTGCAGGGGGCAATCGAGCAATCCCGCGATTCCCAATGTGGCGAGAATCGGTGCTTGTGCCGCACCCGCGATATCGCGCAGAAAGCGGCGCATGGTGATCGGGAGATCGGGCGGCACTTGAAACTGCTGCGGTACATAGGCCATCGCCAGCCCTCTTTTGCGCCGGATGCGACCCTCGCTCGGGGCAAGATGGCCAAGGAGCAATTTGAGCAAGGTGCTTTTGCCCGCACCGTTCGGGCCGACGATGGTGAGTAATTCGCGTTCGCTCAGGGTGAAACTTATGTCATGTAAAATGGTGTGCTTGCCACGTTGGTAAGCAAGACGGTCGGCGTTGATCAGGAAAGCCTCGGGCATGGGGTCGCAGCGTGTCTCTTCGAAGAAAAAGTGTAATAGTATAACAAGATGACTGTCTTTAGGAGTAGCATAACAGAATGAGCGCTTTTGTCGCGGTCGCTTTGCCGCGGCCGTTGTTCGTTGAATTCACCTATCGCCACGTCACTTCGCTTGTGCCGGGCGTGCGCGTGCGCGTGCCTTTCGGCACGCTCTCTCTGGTTGGCGTGGTCTGCGCTGAGGCACGGTCGGAGCCGGATAGAGAGGTCAAAGCGGTTATCGAGGTGCTCGACGAGACACCGGTCATCGATGCAAAACTGATGGGGTTTCTGCGCTATGTTGGCCGTTACTATCAGCACCCTTTCGGTGAAGTTGTCCAGGCGGCATTGCCCAATGCCCTTACGCGCGGAATCAGCAATACGCGGACACTGACTCCATTTTACACGCTTTGTCACGCAGGGCGCGAGCGGCTTGCAGGAAAACCGGGCAGTAAACAGCGCAAAGTCCTCGCGTGTCTTGCTCATGGGGAAACCTCACTCGATATTCTCCGTGCCAGATTCGGGGTTTCTCCCGCCTGGATGGCCGGACTGGTCGCACGTGGCTGGGTAGCGGTTCGCGAGGCGTTTTTGCCGGCGTATCCGCCTTTTGTGACGCCGGCGTTTACGCCAAGCGCTGCCCAGGCGTCGGTTTTGAGCGAATTGCGAAAGCGTCGTGGCTTTTCCGTGGATGTCCTTGATGCCGTCACCGGCTCGGGGAAAACGGAAATCTATGTTCGCTTTTTGGAACAACTCATCCGTCGGAACCGTCAGGCGCTGCTTCTGGCCCCGGAAATCGGCCTGGCCGAGACGCTCTACCGACGTTTGCAAGCGCGCTTGCCGGGGCTTTGCGTCATCCAGCATTCGGGAATGAGCGAGGCCGCCAAACTGCGCGCTTGGCAAGCGATTCGTGCGGGTGACGCTCGGGTCATGATCGGGACCCGTTCTGCTTTGTTCACTTCTTTTGTCGATCTTGCCGGAATTATTGTCGATGAAGCCCATGATCGCGGCTACAAACAACAGGACGGCCTGCGCTATCAGGCCCGCGACATGGCCGTGGTACGTGCGCGGATGCATGGGGTACCGGTGCTGCTTGGATCGGCGACCCCTTCTTTGGAAAGCTATGCGCAGATTGCCAAAGGCCGCTGGCGCCGTCTCGTGATCGGCGAACGGGTGATCGCGGCGGCGCCGCCGCGGATCACCTTGGACGCTATCACCAACGATCATCGCATCGGCGGGCTTTCCATGCGCTTGATCAAGGAAATGCGGCGGCAATTGCGGCAAAATCATCAGGTCATGCTCTTTCTCAATCACCGCGGTTATGCACCGGTGCTGCGCTGCGGCAACTGCGGTTGGAAAAGCTGCTGCGATGCCTGCGACACGCACATGACGGCACATACCCAGAGCCGCCGTTTAATCTGTCACCATTGCGGGCGTGATCGGCCTTTGCCCGTCAATTGTCCGGCGTGCGGCAAGCGCGATCTACAGATGGTCGGCATGGGCACGCAACGCCTTGAGCAGACGGTGAAATTCCAGTTTCCCGAAGCGCGGGTGTTGCGTGTCGATAGCGACGTCTTTACCACGGCGAGACAATTCAACGCGGCGCTCGCGCAAGTCGCAAAACACGAGGTCGATATCATTCTCGGTACACAATGGCTTTCCAAAGGACACCATTTCCCGGCGCTGCAACTGGTTGCCGTGATCGACGCCGATCAGGCTTTCTACAGTACTGATTTTCGCGCCGAGGAACGGCTCGCCCAGCTATTGGTGCAGGTCGGCGGCAGAGCCGGACGAGAAAGTTCGGGGCATATCTGGATTCAGACGAGCCAGCCCGGTCATCCGGTATTTCAAGCATTGCGCGCGCCGTATGAAGAAACGGCGAAACGGCTTATGCAACTGCGCGCGCAGGGCGATCTGCCCCCTTATTCGGCGCAGGCATTGCTCTATGCCCGTCATCGCGAGGAAAAACGCGCCATGCAGGCACTTTGCATGACTCGTGATGGAGCGCACTTGGCGGGGATCGGCGGCGACTGGCGCTGGCTCGGCCCGGCACCGGCGTTGATCGCGAGAAAAGACGGCGAGCAACGTGCTCAGCTGATCGTGCAGGCGCCGCGCCGCGCCGTGCTACAGCGCGAATTGCCGGAGCTCAACCGATGGCTGATCGCCCAGGGGAAAGCGTTTGGCGTGCGCGTCGGAATTGATGTCGATCCGCAGTGGATGGAATAAGGCGCGCCAGCACCGCCGCCGATTGATAGGATTTCGTTTTCACGGGGTTCACGGTAAAATAATCCAAATTACCGTAACGATAAAGAGAGACTTGTTGAAATCGGAAATTCAAGACGGGCTGAGTTCGGCACTGATTCTCGTCGCCAACGCCCATGGAGTAAGCGTACAGTCACTCGATCGCTCCATTGATATCGAACGTTGCAAAGATCCGGCGCACGGAGATTACGCCAGCAATATCGCGTTGAAATACGCGAAAATCTTCAACATGAACCCCCGCCAGTTGGCCGATGAGCTGGTGGTGTGCGTGCCGTTGATGGCGAGCGTGGCGGGAATGGAAGTGGCCGGCCCCGGTTTCATCAATGTGCGTTTGTCCCGTGACAGCATCACCGGCGTGCTTTGCGCGGTCGTCGAGCGCGGTGCCGCCTTTGGCCGTCGCCGCCAGAAAAAGCCCGCCCGGGTACTGATTGAATTCGTCTCCGCCAATCCGACCGGTCCGTTGCATGTCGGTCATGGCCGCGGCGCCGCCTACGGCGATTCACTGGCCAATCTCCTCAAGGCGAACGGCAATCTCGTTGAAAAAGAATATTATGTAAACGATGCCGGTCGGCAGATGGACATTCTCGCCTTGTCGGTCTACTGGCGTTATCTGCAGCTATGCGATGTCGCTCGTCGGTTGCCGCAAGGGCTTTACCGCGGGGACTATGTGATCGCCATCGCGGAGTCTTTGCGCCACGAAGAGGGCGCTTCTCTGGCGCGCGCGTTGGAGGAATGGCTGCCGCAAGGGGGGGGGGCGTGGTCAGAGGCGGAAACCGATGACGGCGCCCGCGACCGCTGGATCGATGCGGCGATCGCCGCGATGCGCTCGGTCCTTGGGAAAGAAGACTATGACAAAGTGTTTTCCCGCGCGCTGACAAGCGGAGTCACCAGTATCCGTTATGATTTGACCGCATTCGGGGTGCACTTCGACCGTTGGTACGGCGAACGGGAACTGTTCGCCAGTGGCAAAGTCGACAAAACCCTGGAAAAGTTGGCCGCTGGCGGCTATCTCTACGAAAAGGACGGGGCGACCTGGTTCGAGGCAAAACGCTTCGGGGACGAAAAAGATCGCGTAGTGCGCCGTAAAAATGGCGTGACGACGTACTTCGCCTCCGATATCGCCTATCATCTCGACAAGTACGAACGCGGCTACGATCATATGATCGACATATTCGGTGCCGATCACCACGGATATCTGGCGCGGGTGAAGGCCTCGCTTGCCGCTTTGAACCTCGATCCGTCCAAGTTGATCGTCGCCCTGGTGCAGTTCGCCGTGCTTTACCGCAATGGTGAAAAAATGCAGATGAGTACCCGTTCCGGGGAATTTGTTCCCTTAAGCGCGTTGGTGAAACAGGTCGGCAGCGACGCGGCCCGTTTTTTCTATGTGATGCGTAAACCCGAACAACATCTCGATTTCGATCTTGATCTCGCGGTCTCGAACAGCAAAGAGAATCCTTTTTATTATGTGCAATACGCACATGCCCGTACTTGCCGCATCCTCGAAAAAGCTGCTGAAAACGGCCATTCCTTCGTGCCGAAGGCGGCGCTTTCATACCGTAACACCCTTCATGAAGCCGAAGAGACCATGTTGATCAACGCGATGCGCCGTTATCCGGAGGTCATTGTTTGTGCCGCCCGCGGGTTTGCTCCGCATCAGGTGATCCATTATCTGCGCGATCTCGCTACCACCTGGCATCAATTCTACGACGCCGGATACAAAGTACTCCACGAAGACAAGGAATTACGCGAGGCGCGTCTGCTCCTTACCTGGTGTGTCGGGCAGGTGTTGCGCAACGGCCTGCGCATCGTCGGCGTAACCGCGAGGGCAAAGATGTGAGTAACAAAACAACCCGGCGCAAGTCGCGCCGGAAAGCACCGAGAAATGATCGACATCGCCAGAAGCAGCGTCTTCTCGGCACCTTCCTGTTGATCCTGATTGCCTTGATTTTGTTTTTCATTGTCTATCATTTGTTTTTTCCGTCCACTTCTCCTTCCCTGCTGTCGGTAAATGGTGTGCAGGCTGCTCCGCGAAGCACGCAACGACGAGAGGAAAAAGCGAAATACAGTTTCTACGACGAACTGAAAAAACGGCATGAGGAAATAAAAGGTGAAGTCGAGGCGAAGGCGAATGCGGAAAAAAAACCTCGAATCGAGGGACGGAATTATTGCATTCAGATCGGCGCCTTCCGCGAGCGCCATGCTGCCGAGAATATCCGGGCGCGGATGATCCTGCGTGATTATCCCGTGCGAATCGTCCGAAATGGCGAGATACATCTCGTGCAGATCGGTCCTTATGCAGATCGTGATCAGGCATTGGACATCCAGAAAAAGTTGACACGGGAAGGAGCGGAAACCGTTTTCAAGGTTTACGTCAATTAAGATGGTGGGCGATTTTTTCGATGCCGTGCTCCTTATTATCCTCGGCATTTTCGCGGGTATCGTCAACGTCCTTGCTGGCGGCGGTTCCAATCTGATTCTACCGCTTTTGATGGTGCTCGGCCTCGATCCTCAAGTTGCCAACGCGACCAATCGCGTCGGTATCTGGATGCAGGCCGTGGTCGGTATCCGCGGATTTCACCGATCCGGCTATCTGCCGACCGCCGATCTGGCGATGATCCTTTTGCCAACTGTTGCCGGTGGTGTCTGCGGGGCGTTACTCGCCGCCGAACTCGATGTGCTTATCCGCCTAATACCGTGGCTCGGCGGGATCGACGAAGCCCGTCTGGTGAAAATCGTCTTACTCGGCACGATGCTCGCCGTCGCGGTCTTGACGCTGTTTCGCCCGCAAACCATTTTGCCGGGCGCGGGGGAAGCCCGATCTGTGGCGCAAACGCGCGGCGCGTTTTTCTGGCTGTACCTTGGCGGTCTGTATGGGGGCTTTGTGCAAGCGGGTGTCGGTTTTGTCCTGATTACAGTGCTTGCCGGCAGTTTGCGTTATGATCTGATTCGTTCCAATGCGCTCAAACTGGTTTGTACACTGGCCTTTACCAGTTTCGCCCTGCTTGTTTTTCTCCTCCGAGAGCAAGTTTTGTGGCGGGTGGGTATAATATTAGGCATTGGTAATGCCATTGGTGCCGCGATCGGCGTGAAATGTGCGTTGGCCATTAAGAAAAACGCGCTGCGCTGGATTCTGTTTGCGATGACCGTCTGTGCTGTTGTGGCGGCGGTCGTTTTTTGATACGGATCGCGCGGCGTCCGGGTCATGAAAAAGAGAGTTCCCATGAGTAAGCCGATTCCCGAAGTTTTCGGAAGCGTTTTCCATCACCAAATGCCGATCGCTTTTTTCACCAATGACTGTTGGTCTCCCACCCGCTGGCAGGCGAGCGACAGACTCACCCTACATCCGGCGGCTCATGCTCTGCATTACGGCAGCGCGGTGTTCGAAGGAATGAAGGCTTTCCGCCACGGCGATGACAGCGTTCACATTTTCCGCCTCGAGGCGCATGTCGAGAGAATGCGCAAGAGCGCGGAAGCGCTTTATCTCGTGCCGCCGGACAAGGAGCAGTTGCAAACGATGATTGTCGAACTGGTGCGTCGTGCCCGCGCCGAGGTGCCGGATGAACGCGGAAGTCTCTACATTCGCCCCCTGCTCCTTGGCAGCGATCCGCTGATCGGCAATGCCGCCTGTCCCGCGCGGGACGCCGTGCTCTTGGTATTGGCTTCTCCGAGTGGCGATTATTTCAGACAGGGTTCGCCGTTGACCCTCCTCGTCGAAACGGAAAATCAACGCTGCGCGCCGCACATGGGCAGCGTCAAAAGCGGCGGCAACTATGCCTGCGCGCTGCACTGGACGATGCAGGCCAAAAAAACATACGGCGCCGATCAGGTGCTTTTCTGCCCGCACGGCGATGTCCAGGAAACCGGTGCCGCCAACTTCGTCCTGATAGACGGCAACACCCTTCTCACCAAAGGCTTGAGTCGTGAATTTCTTCATGGGGTGACCCGTGACAGTCTGCTGCGGCTTGCAAGAGACAACGGCTATAACGTGGAAGAACGTGATTTCACCGTAGAGGAACTGCGCGAGAAAATCAAAAACGGTGCTGAAGCGGTTCTGACCGGTACGGCCGCTGTCTTGTCTCCGGTGACCGCCTTGATAATCGACGGAGAGAAAATAGCGCTTACCCGACAATTGAAGGGACTCGAACTGCGCACATCAATGACCGATATTCAGTATGGCAGAAGCCCCGATCCCTATGGTTGGTTAACCGAAGTCCGTCGCGGCGGCTAACGTCGCACACGCTTCTTCGATACGTGCATCAGCGTTTTGGGTCGATCGCTCCGCTGTCATCGCGAAAAACGGACAGGGATCGCAACGCTTATCTTGGTGCAAGCGGAATCCGACGGGGAAGGTCATAACGCGCTTTCAGGTATGGGTCTTCGCGGCCTTTTTTCAGATGCATATTTTCGCGCCCGCAATCGAAAGCGCGCCGACAGCGCAAGCGGCGCATACGATATTCAGCGCCAGGGGGCAAGATTCAGGGCGTCGTCCAGCCACAGAATGTCTTTTGCCTCGCGCGCCACGATTTGCGCCAAATCAGCGCGTCTGACGTAGCGCGCCGGCGTGGAAACCGCCATTTTCAGTGCGCTGCGGATATCGGCGTGCATGAAACGCACGGCATTTTTTACACATTGCAGTTGGGTGATATGCGCGCCGGCAAGCGAGCCGAACTCGTTGACCAGACGATCGGATTCGACGAAGACTTTCACCCCCATCAGCATGAATTCGTCAATCTCCGGCGCGCCGATGGTGTGCATTGAATCGGTGACCAGTATCAGTCGATCCGCGCCGATACTGCGGTAGGCGTTTGCCAGGGCGAAAGGATGGCTGTGGATGCCGTCGGCGATGATCCCGCAGGCAAGGCCCAGCTCGGCGGCGCTGCCGATCGGGCCGGGATCACGCCCCTGCATCGGGCGCATGGCGTTGTAAAGATGGGTAACACCGGTAAGCCCCTCGCCATAGGCGCGCTGCAAGTCCTCGTGAGTCGCCATGCTGTGCGCCATTTGAATGCATGGAAAGGTCGCCTTGATTCTCGCGATCGTGCCGGCGGGAACGCATTCCGGGGCGAGGGAAAGGATACTGTGTCGAAGATATTCGGCGTTGCGCTCGTAGCAGGCGAAATCTTCTTCGTCGGGTTGGCGCAGGTATTGCGGGTTATGCGTGCCTTTCTTTTCAGCGTTCAGGAAGGGGCCTTCGAAATGTCCGCCGATCAGACCGGCGATCCCGTCGCGAACGCCTTGGGCGATGCTGTCGATGGCCGCGTGGTATTTTTCCTTGCTGTCGGTGATGAAGGTCGGCAGCATGGCGACCGTGCCGAAGCGGCGATGGGCGGCGAGGACGGTTTTCAATCCGGCGGCGGCGTATCCCTCGTTGATCAACACGCCGCCCCCGCCGTTGGCCTGGGTTTCAACGAAGCCCGGGGTCAAAATGCCGCCCGACAGAGTTTTGCAGGCGCTTTGTTCGGGAATCTCTTTTTGCGGCAAAATATGGGTCGTTTTACCGTTTTTGACCGCCAAAGCGAAATCTTCCAGCAAATTGCCGTCGTTGAAAATACGCGCGCCGCAGTAGTAGGTTGTCATAGTCAGCCTTGGTCGATCCGGTTCTCGGGCATTGTAACGCTTATCGGCATGATCGTGTTTGCGCATAATCAATTAAAAAAGGAGAAAATTTTCAAGGAGTGGAAGGACAAATCCACTTGCAGCACAATGAACGAACTCTGACAGCGCTCGGTCGGCGTGACGACTCGATGAGCGGCAAAGGGGGGATCAAGTATTCCTTCGACCCGATTCGATCATTTCATCAATGATTTTTCCGATCCTGCCGGTGCGAGACTTCGGGAAGTGACAGACAAATGGGGAAAGCTGGAAAACCGCATGTTCACAAGAATTATCAGGAGTACAAGAGACAAAACAAGACGGATGGAGAATCCCGAGCCTGCGCCGCAGGGCATCGAATCAAAGAGAAAGCGAAGACAGAAAAAAGCGGCGGGACCGTTTGATGGAGAAAGCGCGTTTTCCGTTCTCTGCATTTATGATCGCAACCGTTCTCTATTTTTTCTTGATGAGAGATGACCCGCGCCAGGACTTTTCGCGCTAACGGTGAAGAAGTGTCTCGATCAGTTCCTCGAGCGCGTTTTTTATTTTTTCCAGGATGCCTTCGGCCGTTTCCCGCTCGCAAGCGCTGCAGTCAATATAGATTTTCAGCTTGGGTTCGGTGCCGGACGGGCGAAAGATCACGCGATGTTCGCCGGCGAGCGAAAAAACCAGCATGTTGCTCGCTTTTTTGCTTTGCAGGTGGTCGCTGTATTTGCTGACGGAAAACCCGCCGATTTCCCGAAACGGGCGCTGGCGCAGGCTGTCGAGAATTTTCTCGATGCCGCCGCGTTCGCTGACGCGGATGGCGATCTGGTCACTGCGCCAGACGCCGAAAATTCCTTCGAAACGCGCCGTATAATCGGCGAAGGTTTCGCCTTGGGCTTGCCGGTCCAGGATCAGGTCGAGGAACAAGACGGCGGCGGAAATACCGTCTTTGTCGTGCACTTTGTCCGGATCGACGAGGTAGCCAAGCGCTTCTTCGTAGCCGAAGAGGAGATTGGAAACGCGACCGATCCATTTGAAGCCGGTCAGGGTTTCGGCGTAGGTCATGCCGCAATGCCGGGCAACACGCTTTAACGCCGGGCTGGAGACGAGCGAGCAGGCAAGGGAGCCAGTCTTGCCGGCGGCGCGGGCTTTTTCCGCGAGATACCAGGCCAGAATCAGGCCGACGGTGTTGCCATGCAGCGCTCGCCATTTGCCGTTATGATCGGGCATCGCGACGGCGAGGCGGTCGGCGTCCGGGTCGTTGGCGAGAATGAACGTCGCTTCGGCGTTGCGCGCCTCGGCGATGGCGAGATCGAGGGCGCCGGGTTCTTCCGGATTGGGAAAGGCGACGGTGGGGAAACGTCCGTCGGGGGTGCATTGCGCCGCGACCAGACGCGGTTTGGGTAAACCGGCCGCTTCCAGGGTGGCGAGCAGGGTTTTCGTGCCGACGCCGTGCATTGCGGTGTAGACGTAATTCAACGGTGCGACAGGGGCGCTGCGTATCGCCGCGGTTGCGCCGATGTAGCGTGAGACGATCGCCTGATCAAGGAGGCGGTAGTGCTTGCTGCGCGGCAGGTCGCGGATGTCGCTGCGCGCGGCGATCGAGTCGATGTGCGCGGCGATTTCGCCGTCCGTCGGCGGGATAATCTGTGTGCCGCCGTCGCCGCCGCCAAGATAGACTTTGTAGCCATTGTCCCGCGGTGGGTTGTGGCTTGCTGTGACCATGATGCCGGCGGCGCTTCGCAGGGCGCGAACGGCGAAAGCGAGTACCGGCGTGGGCAGCATTTCCGGCATCAAAAGGGCGCGGATTCCCGCGCCTTGGAGGATTTCCGCGCTGTCTTCGGCGAAACGGCGCGAGTTTTTGCGCCCGTCGTAGCCGATGACGACACTGGCGCTGTCTTGGGTTTGGCGGAGATAACGGGCGATGGCGGCGGCGGTCTGGGCGACCAGCACGCGGTTCATCCCGTTCGGCCCGGCTTGCAGTGGGCCGCGCAGGCCGGCGGTGCCGAATTGCAGGCGGGTGGCGAAGCGTTTTTGCAGTTCGACGATGGCGTCGTTTTCTTTGGCTTGCGCGCCCTGAATCAGGCGGTGCAGTTCGCGGCGGGTTTCAGGATCGGGATCCTGGGCCAACCAGCGTTTGGCGTTTTCCAGTGTCGCGCTCATCTCGTTGTCTTTTGAGGCGTTTTCTTATCAGGCCGCCGCTTCGATGGTGGCATAGATTTCCGGCGTCGGCGATGCGGCGTTTTCCCCGATCTTGAGGGCGGCTATGTAGTTTTTCGCCGCCTGTTGCCAGCTGTCTTCATCCTGCGCGTGGATGGTCACGAGCGGTGTGTGTTCGTCCACCCGGCTGCTAAGCGGCAGGATCCGATCGAATCCGACCGCGTGATCGATGGCGTCCGTGGCAAGGCGGCGGCCGCCGCCCAATTGGATGACGGCAATACCGATCGCGCGGGTGTCCATCGCGCGGATAAACCCGGATCGCGGCGCCAAAAGCGGCTTGATGATTTTCGCCTGCGGCAGATGATTCGCGTGGCGTGTGCAGAAATCCGCTGGCCCGCCCTGGCGGTGAACCATCTGCTCGAAACGTTCGGCGGCCTTGCCGTTATCGAGCACGGCCTTTAATTGTTCGCGTGCTCTTTGGCGCGAGTCGGCCAGTTTGCCGTTCAAAAGCGCTTCGGTGCCGAGCGCCATGGTGACTTCATAAAGGCGTGGATTGCGCGTGTCTCCGCGCAGAAATTCGATCGCCTCGGAAACCTCCACGGCGTTTCCGGCACTTCCCGCCAACACCTGGTTCATGTCTGTCAGCAGGGCACTGGTTCGACAACCGGCTGCTGTGGCGACGTTGGCGATGGATTCGGCCAGCGCCTGTGACGCCCGATAAGTCGGCATGAACGCGCCGTTGCCGACTTTGACGTCCATCACCAGGCAGTCGAGCCCTTCGGCGAGTTTTTTCGCGAGAATCGAGGCGGTGATCAGGGCGATCGACTCGACGGTGGCGGTGATGTCGCGGATTGCGTATAGGCGGCGGTCGGCGGGCGCCAGCACGTCGGTTTGTCCGATGATCGCGCAGCCGACTTCGCGCACGATCGTAGCGAACTTTTCCGCGCTTGGCTGCGTGGCAAAGCCGGGAATCGACTCCAGTTTGTCGAGGGTGCCGCCGGTGTGTCCGAGTCCGCGTCCGGAAATCATCGGGACATAACCGCCGCAGGCGGAAAGCATCGGCGCAAGTATCAGGGAGACGAGGTCGCCGAC
This sequence comes from Cardiobacteriaceae bacterium, assembly GCA_965277745.1. Classification (GTDB taxonomy): domain Bacteria; phylum Pseudomonadota; class Gammaproteobacteria; order Cardiobacteriales; family Cardiobacteriaceae. Next base: position 707,087 of record OZ255837.1, on the reverse strand, counting down.
ACCGCCGGTAGAATGCTTGTCGAGCAGCGGGCCGTCGAGATCGGCTCGTCGCCAGTTGAGACAGGTGCCGGAATCACGCATGGCTAGCATCAGAGCGGTGCGTTCGCCAAGGGTCATATCGTTGAAAAAAATCGCCATACACAAGGCGGCGATCTGACTTTCGCCGATGCTGCCGTCGGTGACACCGGCGACGAAAAACCGGATTTCCTCGTCGAACAAGACGTGCTTGTCGCGTTTTTTGCGGATGATTTCCTGGGGCAAATATGCTGCTGTCATGAGGTTCTCGTTCAATATTTGTTTGAGAGTTGTTTGGTGAGGTCTTGAAGTAGGGAAGAAGCGCCGAAACGAAAGTGTTCCGGGGTGATCCATGGGGCGCCGAAGTGTGCGCGGACGATTTCGAGGTAGCGCTGTGCCTCGCCGAATGTACGCACGCCGCCGGAAATCTTGATGCCCGCCTGGGGGTGGCCGTTTTCCCCGGCGATCGCGCCGCAGATCGTTTCGACGGCTTGCGGCGTCGCCCCGGCGGCGATTTTGCCGGTCGAGGTTTTGATGAAATCGGCGCCGCCTGCGATCGCGATGCGGGTGGCGTGGTGAATGTTCTCTTGCGTTCGCAGCGCGCCGCTTTCGATGATCACTTTCAGCTTGCCGTCTGCCGCGTGGGTGAGGGAGGCGATCGCCCGCACCGTCTCGAGCGGCAGTGCTTCGTCGCCGCCAAGCAATGCCCGGTAGGGCAGCACCAGATCGATTTCCCGGGCGCCGTCCGTGAGCGCCTGACGGGTTGCGGCGGCGATGTCTGAAAGCATGTCCTCTCCCCGCGGAAAGTTGACCACGGTCGCGATCGCGATCGCTTTCCCGCCGTCGCGGTCGAGCGCCGCTCTGGCGCAAGCGACGAAACGGGGATAAAGGCAGACGGCGGCGACCCGACCGAAGGCGGTCACGGCATCGCGGCATAAGGCGGTGATTTTCTCTGTCGTGTCATCGGCCTCGAGACGGGTCAGGTCGATCAGGGGAATCAGTTGCTTGGCTACCGTGTGCATGGAACATCCGGGTTCAGGTTGTCATTGGCGTTACGTGCCGATACCGAGTGCCGCGGCGCCGCCAAGGCCGATGAACAAGCCGGCGATCGTCGCGCTCATCAGGTTCGACAGGGTGCCGGCAAGGAGCGCGCGCAGACCGAGGCGGGCGACGTCGCCTCTCCGGTTTGGGACCATGATCGACAGGCCGCCGACGAGAATGCCGATCGAACCGAAATTGGCGAATCCGCATAGGGCGAAGGCGATAATCGCCTGGGTTTTCGCGCTGAGTGCTGGGTTCGCCGCGTCCTTGAGGTACTCGGCGTATTGTGCGTAGGCGTAGAATTCGTTGATCGCGAGCTTCTGTCCGATAAATTGCGCGGCGGTTCGGACGTCTTCCCCGGTCGCGCCGATCAGGTAGGCGATCGGCGAGAAGAGGATGGCGAAGAGTTTGTCGAGGGAGAGATCGGCGTGGCCGAAGGTGCCGCCGATACCGCCGATGATACCATCGATCAAGGCGATGAAAGCGATGAAAGCGAGCAGCATGGCGCCGATGTTCACGGCCATACGCATGCCGGTGCTGGCGCCGATCGCGGCGGCGTCGATGACGTTGGTCGGCATGCCTTCTTTCTCGTCGGTGAAGTGTTCGGCCATGTGTTGGTTCGAATCCGGCTTCCCGGTTTCCGGAATGATCAGTTTGGCGAACAACAGTCCCCCCGGTGCCGCCATGAACGAGGCGGCGATCAGATACGGCAGGGGAACCCCCATCGCCGCATAGCCGGCGAGGATCGATCCGGCGACCGAGGCGAGTCCGCCGCACATGACCGCGAACAGTTCCGATTCGGTCATGTTCTTGACGAACGGTTTGACGACGAGCGGCGCCTCGGTCTGACCGACGAAAATATTGGCCGCGGCGGACATCGATTCCGCCCGCGAAGTACCGAGCATTTTATGCAGCAGACCGCCGAAAATACGGATGAAAAACTGCATGATCCGCAGGTGATAAAGGACGGAGACCAAGGAACAAAAGAAAATGATCATCGGCAGGGCGCGCAGCGCGAAGACGAAACCGCCACCGCCGAAGACGTCGAACATCTTGTCCGAAACCAGGCCGCCGAACAGAAATTCAACCCCTCTGTTGCCGTATTCAATGACGTGGTTCACCGCCTGCGATGCGCTTTTAAGGACTTGCTGTCCCTGGGGAACGAAAAGGATCAACGCGCCGATACTGAATTGGAGGGCGAACGCGCCGATGACGGTGCGTGGATCGATCGCTCGACGATGGGTGGAAAAAACAACGGCGATGGCGATCAGCGCGAACATACCGACGAAACTCATGAGATTATTCATTCTGGTAACTCCTTAACAGATGGTTGGCTTAGGTATCTATGCAATAATATACTATCAACCCAGCGGCAATTTATATAGGCTATATAGCATAGGCGATTGACTCTGCATCAAAGTATTTTTTAACCCGTTCAGGACGACGCTGAAGCTTCAACATGCAGGATCGTGTACGCTTCTTTAGGTCGCTAACCGAACGTGCCGCTGCGCCACTATGTACCATGCCTTTCAGGTCACAGTGTAGATATTCATCCGGATTTAACTCTGGGGAGTAAGCTGGCAGAAAGAAGACTTCCAAATATCGCTTAACAGTCTTTCGCTCCAACCAGCGCTTAACGACCTTTGCGTGGTGTACTCGCAAGTGATCCAGAATCAGAAATACCTGACCAGGCGTTGATTCGATCAGCGCGCGTAAGAATTTCTTCAGAACCTTGGCTGTCATGGTCGATTCGTACAACATGAATCGCACAGTGCCCTGATTGGTGATTGCCGAAATCATGTTGAGTGATACTCGCTTCGCTGGCAAAGGCTGCACCGGTGTTTGCCCTTTTGGCGCGTAGCACCGACCCTGTTGGGTGTGATTCTTCATTCCCGTTTCGTCACCCTAGAAAATCTGAGCATTCTCTGCCTTTGCGCGAGCTTTGATCTGCGGATACTCCTCCTTCAGCCAAGCATCAACGCGAGATGGGTTTTGCTCCCAAGCCTTCTTCAAAGGCTTTTGAGGCGTAAAACCCCAGCGCTTAAGGTAATCGCCCATCGGACGAACTGGGATATCGATACCCCAGAATTGTTTAATCAATTGAGCAATTGCACGCCGTGTCCAAAGCGCAAAGTCGAGCTTATGCTGGTCAGGCATCTGATCACGGATTGCTTTAATGACAAGCTGTTCTTGCTGTTCAGTCAGTCGCCTTGGCTTATTTTCAGGGCCTCGCTTTTGAACGGCGATAGCCTCGGCACCACCGACTTCATAGCGCTGATACCAGCGTCCAACTGTGTCGGGGTGAACGTCAAGAAGTTGACCAATCTGGCGAAAAGTTTTGCCTTTCTCGCGTAATCGTATCGCCTTCTGTCTCAGGAGTTCCTGTTGCTCTGGGCTGAGCTTGCGTGCATCTGTATTCATGCGCGCATGATATCAGATGTAAATTGACACCGGATTAATAATATATATAGAATCCGAAGCATATGCAATCGACTCTATCGGTGCAAGAACAGCCAAGTCGCGCGCGGGAAAGCGAAGCGGCGCTTGTCACTTTCGCCTTGTCGCTGCTCGAGGCGGCGGCGACATTCGCTGTCGTGCCGGTCTCGCGGTTTCATGTGGGCGCGGTGGCGATCGACGACAGCGGCAATTTTTATTTCGGCGCCAATCAGGAATTTGCCGGGGTGGCGATGGCGCAGACGATTCATGCCGAACAGAGCGCGATTGTCAACGCCTGGCGCCGCGGGGCACGAAAAGTGGCGCATATCGTCGTCAACCACCCCCCCTTGCGGGCACTGCCGGCAATTTATGAACGAATTGAAAGACGCGGATCGGTTACAGGTCCATCTTCCCCACAGCCGCGGTAATCCACTCGTCGATTTGCTACCGCAGCGTTTCGGTCCCGCCGATCTCGGGATAGACGCGCGCATTTTCGCCGATTGAAGTCATTCCCTGACAGGAATAGGTAAAGACAACGACCCGGCGGCACGCGCGGCGTTTCGGATGGCGACGCGCAGTTACGCGCCATACAGCGGCGCCTACGCAGGCGTTTGTCTGCGCGACCGGCAGGACAGGTGTTACACGGGCGCCTATCTCGAAAACGCCGCTTTCAATCCTTCGCTGCCGCCATTACAGATGGCGATCAACGAACTGCATCTGGCCGGGAAAACGCTCGCCGATATCGCCCCCGCTACTCTGGTTTGCGTGCAAGGTAAAGGGCACGAGGCGCATACTCAGGCGATTTGGGGGTACCTGAGCGCCCGCCCGCTCGAAATCATCGCGGTGCACGAGGAGTGAAATTTTTTCTCTATTTGAGGGTTCTCACCGCAATCGTTCTTCCATACGCCCCGAATGAAGGTTTACCTATAAATTGATGGGGCTGTCCCAGATAATGCTGATGGGTGTTATAAATGGGTATGGGGAAGAGCCGATGAAGTAAGTGTAAGCAAGAGAAGCTGGTAGAGCATTTTGTGGCTGGGACGACGGCTCGTGTTGCTGGCGCATTGGCGGGTGTAAATCGGAAGACATCAGCCTACTATTATCACCGTCTGCGCGAGGTGATTACATATGAGCTTGCCAGCAAAGAGGACGAAGTGTTGGGTGGTGAGATAGAAGTCGACGAGAGCTATTTTGGCGGGCGGCGCAAAGGTAAACGAGGCCGTGGTGCGGCAGGCAAGGTACCCGTATTTGGCCTGCTAAAGCGCGGCGGACAGGCCTATACAAAGATTATTCCTGATGCTTCATCAGACACGTTACCGCCTCTTATTGTACGTAAAGTTGTGCCTGATAGTATCGTCTATTGCGACTGCTGGCGTGGCTATAATGTGCTGGATGTTTCAGGCTTTAAACACTACCGCATCAACCATTCCCAGCTGTTTGCTGACAGGCATAATCATATCAACGGTATTGAGAACTTCTGGAACCAAGCCAAGCGGCACATGCGTAAATTTAACGGTGTCCCACGGCAGCATTTTGGGCTATTTTTGAAAGAGTGCGAGTGGCGTTTTAACAACCCGGACCCACTAACACAATGACAGCAACTAAAACCATGGATTGCCAAATATCTTAACTAATTAACTGGGATAGCCCCAAATTGATAAAATCATCGCGAATACGCGCAGGAAAAAATACGAGGGTAAGAGGTTGTAAATAGATCGTTTTCGAAAACTGAAAAGATCTATAGACTTTTTCTCTTTTTATTGAAAATAGTTGAAAATAATTCTGGTTTTTGTACGATTGAAGTACAGATAAAAATAAAGATTATCCCGATAATCATGCTTGTATTTATCGCGGAATCCAAAATAAAATAAGCCATTAAGGCAGTTGCCGCAGGAATACAAGAAAAATATGTCGATACATTGGTGACAGCACCGCATTTCAAAGCCCTTATCAGCAATATTGATGAAAGAGAGGAAACCAATATGGATTGTCATAATAGAGAGGAGATAAATTCGAAAGTGAATTTCGCCTGAAAGTGACCGATAATCGCCGTAGTCGGTAAAAGGATTGATAACGCCCAGAAACATTGTACAAAAATATTTTTATGAATATCCATTCTGAAGCACTTCTTTTTCTGAACAATTGTGCCGAACGTGATGCCTGCTAGAGAAATTATCGCATACGATATATTGACTATATCGGTATTTCCCATGGTGAAATTTTCCGCTGAAAACACTGCCGTTCCAATGAGGCAGCCAATGATCCCGTAAACTTGTATTTTTGACCGTATGTCTCTACATATCGACAATGTCAAGGCCGGCTGTAATCCCAAAATCACCGTCAACATTGTCGGACTGATTCCTGCGAACAAAGAATATGAGAAGAAAACCGGATATAAAAATTTAATAAAAAATCCGACAAGCATGGCATAGTATATTTCTTTATCGCTCGCGGCAGTGGTTTTTTGGGGTAAGGCTAAATTGAACAGTAAGAAAATAAAGCAGGCGACAGCAACACGTAATGTTATAAATGTCAACGGATTTTTGTACAATAGGCCAATAGACGAAGAAATATAACCAGAAGACCATATAAAAACAAAAAACTAGTCACCTGAATCTAAAGTTCGCCGCATAATGTTTGATCAGCACGTTGGCAAAAGCGCCTGACGGAGGCCAGGATTTCATCAGCAGATTTCGTCCATTTGAAAGGCTTTGGGTTCTCGTTGTGGCACTGAATGAATTTGGTGATATCGGCTTCCAGGGATTTGACAGAGGTATGCGCTCCCCGCTGTACCTGTTTGCGGGTGAGTTCGGCAAACCAACGCTCGACCTGATTGATCGATGATGCCGATGTGGGGGTGAAGTGGACGTGGTAGCGCGGTCGGCGGGCGAGCCACGCTTTGACCTCCTTGGTTTTGTGGGTGGCGTAATTGTCCATGATGATATGGATATCCAGATCATCGGGCATATTGGCGTCGATTTCCTTCAGAAAGGACAGAAACTCTTTGGCCCTGTGGCGCTTGTAGCATTTCCCGATCATAAAGCCGCTGGCCACGTCGAGAGCCGCGAACAGCGATGTCGTGCCATGACGCACATAATCGTGGGTCTGCCGTTCGGGGATGCCGGGGGCCATTGGCAGAATGGGTTGGGAGCGGTCCAATGCCTGGATCTGGCTCTTCTCGTCAACGGACAACACCAAGGCCCGGTTGGGCGGCGAGAGATAGAGGCCGACGATATCGCGAACCTTCTCGACGAACAAAGGGTCACTGGACAGTTTGAAGGTATCGCTGCGATGGGGTTGGAGGCCAAAGGCATTCCAAATGCGGCGGATCGTCGTGTGTGACAGGCCTGTTTCCTTCGCCATCGAACGGATGGACCAATGGGTGGCGTCACGGGGCTTGCTGTGCAATGTCCGTTCAATGACCGCCGCGACCTGATCGTCTTCAACTGTGCGCGGGCGGCCGGGGCGTGCCTCATCGAGAAGGCCGTCCACACGATCCTTGACGAACCGCCGCCGCCACTTGCCCACCGTGTGCTCGTGAAATCCGAGCTCGGCTCCAACCTCCTTGCTCGAAAGCCCGTCGGCGCAACGCAGGACCATCCGGTATCGATCGGAAAAAGAACGGGGAGCCCGGTGTCGCCGAACCTGACGCTCAAGGTAGTCACGCTCCTCAGAACTCAAAACCAATGGCGGTGATGGCCGCCCCTTTCTGCCTGGCATAAAACACCCTCCGGGATAGTCAAACGTCCCAGAGTCTATGTCTCCTCAATCAATTTATGAAGCGATTTTCAGTTCCATATGACTAGCAATAACGATATCGTAGTGGAAGTGCAATTGGCCGGAGGTGGCTTTGCTACCTCCCTATACGCTGCTAACATGATGACTGGGATTTTCTTGGTCTGAAAGCTTCTAATAGCGTCTGCATGCGTGGGCCTGAGGAATGGGGGGCCGCTTGGCGGCCCTCTTTTTTATGGCTGGGCCATCGCCATGGCATGTGCTGCGGCTTGGTGCGTGGGAATGGCACATCGGTCTGGCTGAGGCCTTTGTCTGCGCTCAAACCACACTTGGCACAGGGCATGATTGCGATATCGAACTACCTAAAGCATCAGCTGACAAGGCACAAGGTAGAAAGACTATCGCCCTCTACGTGCGGGGGATTATGTGAAACAGCCATACCACCCTTTCTTTACGTCACGGGACTGAGAGATAAGCGTGTTTACAAGAGTGGTTGACTATTATGCACGCACAGCTGGCACAGTCCCCGGAGAGGGTTTCATACTTCGGGATGTCTGTCATTTAATTTTAATGTAACTTGCGTAGTTCTCACCGAGGTGTTATACACAGTAGGTGGGCGCTTTCCGGTCCCTTGGATCGTGGGGGATTTTATATTGGTTCGCTTGCAACAGGTGAAGCTCTGTTAGCTCTTTAAATTGATGGGGAACTTAGATGGTGGATGAAGGCTCTGCTGCAATTTTTCCTCGCCAGGGGAAACTCGGTGTTGGCGCGCTGATGGCGCTTGTGGTGGGGTCGATGGTGGGGGGGGGGTCTTCAGTCTCCCCCAGAACATGGCTGCGCAGGCCGGGCCTCTTGGTGTCATCATCGCGTGGGCTATAACTGGCGCAGGGATGCTTGCGCTCGCCCTTGTTTACCAGTCGCTTGCCCTCCGTAAAGCCGAGCTAGACGGCGGCCCCTATGCGTATGCTAAGGCCGGTTTCGGTCCGTTCATTGGCTTCACCAGCGCCTGGGGGTACTGGATCAGTGCCTGGGTGGGCAATGTCTCGTACGCGGTGGTTGTTTTCAGCGCCCTGTCGCAGTTCTTCCCAGCCCTCGGCGATGGCAATACCTGGCAGGCCATCGTCGGTGCCTCTATTCTGCTGTGGGTAGTCCACTTCCTAGCCCTAAGGGGTGTCCAGCAGGCTGCGGCCATCAACTCGCTGCTGACCGTCGTCAAGATAGTTTCGATCGTACTATTCATCTGTATAGGGGTGCTGTCCTTCAAGTTGGACGTCTTCACCCTGGACTTCACTGGGCATGCTAGCCTGGGCTCTATCCTGACGCAGGCCAAAGGTGGCATGCTGGTGACCTTGTGGGCGTTTATCGGCATTGAGGGGGCCAGTGTCCTCTCGGCCCGCGCCAAGCGGCGCAAGGATATCGCCACCGCTACCGTTCTTGGCCTGCTCACGTGCTTGGCGCTCTATGCTCTTACGTCTCTGCTTTCGCTGGGCATTTTGGCGCAGCCGGAACTTGCCACCCTGAGAAACCCGTCCATGGCCGGGGTTCTAGAAGCAGTAGTAGGGCACTGGGGCGCGGTTTTCATTAATCTGGCAGTGGTGTTTTCCGTTTTTGGTGCCTTCATCGCCTGGACATTGTTTGCTGCCGAGATTCCACATATCGCCGGCAAGGATGGCACGATGCCGGTATTTTTTGGCCGGGAAAGTGGCAGAGGAGTACCGGTAACGGCGCTGACGATTACCAACGTGCTTGTACAAATTTTCCTGGTGATCACGCTCTTCGCCCAGAGCACCTATGTGGCGCTTTTCTCCATAGCCGCGGTGGCCATTCTTGTGCCATACGTCTTTTCTGCAGCCTATGCTATCAAGCTTGCCATCACTGGTGAAGGCTATCGTGAGGGCGAGCGTCGTGGTAGGGCGTTGTTTATTGGGGTGGTCGCGATGGTTTACGGTCTGTGGCTGGTTTATGCGGCGGGTCTCTCGTATCTCTTCATGTGCGCCATTCTCTACGCACCAGGGGTCATTCTTTATGTGTACTCCCGTCGCGAGCACAAGCTGCGCATTTTTCCCCATTACGCGGAGGCGGTTGTCGCTGGTGCCCTGGTCATCATCGGCCTGTGCGCGATCTACGAAATCTGGACTGGCGCGATCAGCCCGCTTTAGATGCCTGACTCTAGGGATCTGGCCCGCCGTGCGGTCCTTGCAGTGAAGGAGGTTTTTATGAAGACTACTCTTGGCGTTCACTCTGAGGTTGGCCGCCTGCGCGAGGTCATCGTGCACAGGCCTGATCTTGCTCTACGCAGGCTGACGCCTGGCAATTGCCGCGATCTGCTTTTTGATGATGTGCTGTGGGTAAAACGTGCACGGCAGGAGCACGATGTCTTGGTTGACACACTGCGCGAGCGTGGTGTGACTGTTCACCTGTTCTGCGACTTGCTGGCCCAAACCATGGCTCTGCCGCAAGCACGCGAGTGGCTGCTGGATCGCAGAATCGCTCTCTCGGTGGTTGATCTCGGCCTTGTTACCGAGCTTCGCGGATGGCTGAATGAGCTGCCGTCTGACCAGCTGTCTTCGTTTCTGATCGGCGGCATAGCCCGCGCCGAACTTCCTTTCTCGTCGGGCGATCTCGCCAGCAGAACGATGTTGCCCGAAGATTTCGTGCTGCCACCCTTGCCCAATCAGCTTTTTACCCGCGACAGTTCCTGCTGGATCTATGGTGCGGTTGCAGTCGGTGCCATGTACTGGGCGGCCCGCAGGCCCGAAGCCGCGAATGTGGAAGCGATCTACCGTTTTCATGAACGTTTTCGCGATGGTGGCATGCCGTTCGTGTCCCCGGAGGAGCCAGGCCCAGGAGTCAGTCTGGAAGGGGGCGACGTCATGCCGGTGGGCGGCGGCATCGTGCTGGTCGGCATGGGAGAGCGCACCACACCGCAGGCTGTCAGCGGACTTGCCCGCAGCCTGTTCGCAGCCGACGAGGCCACGCGCGTTATTGCCGCTCTGATGCCGCGTGACCGGTCGTTCATGCATCTCGACACGGTTTTCACCTTCTGTGACCGGGATCTGGCAACGATGTATCCCCCCGTCGTCGATAAGGTGCGCACTTTTTCCCTAAGGCCGGGGGACAAAGAGACAAAAATCGATGTGACAGAGGAAACACAGCCGTTTGTTGATGTCGTGAAGGAGGCGCTTAGCCTTAAATCTCTGCGCATCGTGGCAACGGGTGGAGATGCCTATGAGGCCGAGCGCGAGCAGTGGGACGATGGTGCCAATGTTATCGCCGTCGAGCCCGGTGTTGTCGTTGGCTATGACCGTAATGTTTATACCAACACCCAGCTGCGGCGCGCCGGTATCGAAGTCATCACCGTCGAGAGTGCGGAACTCAGCCGTGGACGAGGCGGCGGCCATTGTATGACCTGCCCAATCGCACGCGACCCATATCCCACAAAGGAGGCATGACATGCCTATCAATCTGCATGGCCGGAGCGTGGTGACGCTGGACGATTTTTCCGGAGCAGAGATCCGTTTTCTGCTGGTGCTGGCGGCGGATCTGAAGGCAGCAAAGCGTTCGGGAACTGAGGTTGCGCGCCTAAGTCAGAAAAATATTGCGTTGATTTTCGAAAAGGCCTCAACCCGCACCCGCTCGGGTTTCGAGGTTGCCGCCTATGACCAGGGGGCAAGCGTAACCTGTATCACCCCCGTGGACAGCCACATCGGCCACAAGGAGTCGATGAAAGACACGGCACGCGTTCTTGGTCGCCTGTATGACGCGATCGAATACAGGGGCTTTAGCCAAAAACAGCTGGAGGTGCTGGCCGCTCATGCTGGCGTGCCTGTCTATAACGGTCTGACCGATATTTCGCACCCGACGCAGGTGTTTGCCGACCTCATGACGATGCGCGAGTTTACACACAAGCACCTTTCCGATATGATCGTCGCATTCGTCGGCGAGGGCAGGGACAATGTCGCTCGATCGCTGGCCGTTGGTGCCGCCAAGGTGGGCATGGATATGCGCATCGCCTCTCCGCGCCAGCTATGGCCCGATGAGGCGTTTCGTGCGCGCATCGACAAGCTTAATGAACGCAGCGGTGGGCGCCTCCGACTGGACGAGGGTGCGGAGGCGTGCGTTGCGGGAGCCGACTTTATTTACACGGATGTCTGGTTTTCGATGGGAGAGGATAAAGCCCTCTGGGATGAGCGCGTTGGTCTGCTTTTGCCCTACCGCGTGACGCGGAAACTGATGGCAGCGACCAGCAATCCCCACACTAAATTTATGCACTGCCTGCCCGCCTTTCACAACACGGAAACCGAGATTGGTGCGGAAATCGCTAAGGAATACGGCATCAAGTGCATGGAGGTCGAGGATGAGGTCTTTGAGTCCGAGGCTTCCGTCGTCTTTGATCAGGCCGAAAATAGAATGCATACCATCAAGGCTATCCTTGTTGCCACCATGGAAGGATAAGCCAGAATGCGTGTAGTTGTAGCTCTGGGCGGCAATGCTTTGCTGAAAGCGGGAGAGCCGATGACCGCGCGCAATCAGCGCGCCAATATAAAGCGGGCGGTAACGGCGTTGGCCGGCCTGGTTGAAGGCGGCCATTCTTTGGTTATCACCCATGGCAACGGTCCCCAGGTTGGGCTGCTTGCTTTGCAGGCGGCCGCCGTACCTTCATTATCGCCCTTTCCGCTCGACGTGCTCGACGCTGAAAGCGAGGGCATGATTGGCTACGTTCTTGAACAAGAGCTCGGTAATGCGATGAGCGGCCGCGATTTTGCGACGCTGTTAACACAAGTTCTCGTTGATGCTAGGGATCCCGCCTTCGCGTCACCAACCAAGCCGGTGGGGCCTTTTTATGACGAAACCGTCGCGCGCCGTCTTGCAGATGAAAGAGGGTGGGTGATCGCGCCCTGTAACGACAAATGGAGGCGCCTGGTCCCCTCGCCCAAGCCGCTGGCGGTACTGGAGGTAAAGGTTTTTTCTCTCCTCATTAGGCATGCGATCACCATCGTCTGCGCTGGCGGTGGCGGCATTCCGGTGGTTCATATGGCGGACGGCAGGATGACGGGGGTCGAGGCTGTTGTTGATAAAGATCTGACCAGTGCCTTGCTCGCCCGGCAGGTGGACGCCGATCTACTGCTTATGCTGACTGACGTGGATGCGGTTTATCTGGATTGGCAAAAGCCGAGCGCCCGTGCGCTGCACCGGGTTCGGCCCTCCGAGCTGTGTGGGGCGGAATTTGCCGCCGGCTCCATGCGCCCTAAGATAGAGGCTGCGGTGGAGTTTGTGAACGCCACCAGGAAACCCGCGGCTATCGGCAAGCTTGAGGACGCTGTCGAAATCGTCGGCGGTACGCGAGGCACCCGGATAGAACAGTAACCACCGCCGGGGCGTGGGGCTTGGTCGTGGTCCTTTCTTCCACCCTTTCCCGACTCTCTTCTCGCGATTCGCCCGCCGCTTCGCCGTCTTTTCCCCGGGCGCGGGTGGCCGCGCGGGCGCGCCTTTCGATGGCGACGATGCGCCCGCCGAGCCTGACCAGGCGCTGCCGCCACTGATAGCCGATATCGCTTCTTTGTTTGTCGTTCAGCACAGCGTTGAGCCAAAGGGTGTCGACAAACGCCATCAATTCGTCGAGCTTGCGGATCAGCGCGGCGAAACGCGCGGCTTGCGGGGACTTGATTTCGATGGCGTATTCGTTCGGATGGGTGTACTCCGGCATCGCGTCGACGCCGTTGTCTTCCATCAGCTTCGTGAACTGGGCGATGGCTCTGTCCAGGTCCGTGGAGGTTTTGGAAAAATCCTCCATGACAACGCTTTCCACCCGGTCGATTTCCTCCGGCGCGCAGAGCACGCGCAGGACGACCCCGATCGAGAACAGCGCGTTCGAGACCCGCTCGAAACTGCGCGCCATGACGTGCTGCCCCTGAAGACTGTTCACTTTCAAGACCTGCCTGAACACGGGGCGCGAGTAAGGGTTGTCGCGACCACCACGCGGTGCGCGCGTGCCTTGTTCGTTCATTGTCGCCACTCCGTTTTGCGCTTTCGATACAGGATATCGGTCGCCGCCCGTCACGCCGAGCCCGCGGATCGCCCGTTTTGGGCGATTCGCGGGTTTTTCGGCGTCGTGAGATCGTGTATGATGGCGATTCTGGATCGCGACGCGATCATCCGCGCGATAGCTGGTCGCCGAAAACAAACAGCTTTTGAGCGACGCCTCGCGGCGTCCTTCCACCCCTTGGGGGAACATTGTCCTCCCGGGGCGATGTTCCCCTTTTTTCATTTGTAAGGAGAACGTAAAGATCGCCTGGCGATTGCCGGGTTGATCGATCTCAAAACGGACGAGGACAGAGACAAGGTGCTCGGGAAACTGGACACCATCGAATCCAAATTCGACGCCAAATTCGACGCGCTCGACAGCAAGTTCGACACGCTTGAAAGCCGCCTGGGCGATTTCAAGTGGTTTGTCGGCGTCGGCTTCGCTTTTCTCGGCGCCCTCGTCACCGCGTTGCGACTGATCTAGTCTCGACGCGCATTCTTTCCCTCGGGGGAACATTGTCCCCCGGGGCGGTGTTCCCCTTTTTTCTTGCGATAAAGGAGAACACCATGTCTTTATATCCCGAACTTTCCGTAAACGAAAGCTTCGCCTTTCCGGAGGGTGCGGAGACGACGACCGTCGCCGCTCGTGCCGGAAGCACCGACCTTTTCACGCCGGTTGCCGATGGCGCTTTTCCGCGCCGTACACCGTTCAATTCGACGACATGGTCGCCGACCATGAAGGAGCGATTTCATGTCCTGGTATAAGATCGACACGGTCCGTAAGGCCGCGGAAGGAAGATGGTTGTCCATTCTGGCCGCGCTTGCGCCCGCTCTCGAAGCGGCGCTGCGCCGGCCCGGACACCACGTCTCCTGCCCCGTTCACGGCGGCAAGGACGGCTTTGCGTTGCTGATGTGGCTCAACGGCTGGGATTTCGGGCAATGCCTGAACGCGGTCGGCGACTACCTCGGGGTCGCGAAGGAAGAGCCCGGGTATCGACAGGAAAAGCCGGCGCCGAGACGTCCATACACCCCGCCGCCGTGGTTGCGCGGCGGCGCGGCGGAAATGGAGAGGAAGGCGGCGCGTGAACACGCCTACCGGGCGCATCTTCGCGGGAGAATCGCAAAGCTGTGGAACGCCTGCGTGCCGTTTTCCGACGCTGCGGCGGAGCCGATTCGCCTGTACTTCGGGAAACGGCGGCTGCCGTCGCTCATACGCGCGGACAACCTGCGCTTCGCTGCGGCGATGCCCTACTATGACGGAGACGGCCGGGAAACGGGGAAGTTTCCCGCCATCGTTTGCGCCGTCCGCGATCCCGCGGGGGCCCTGGTGACGCTGACGCGCACCTACCTGGCAATGAACGGGGAGAAAGCCGCGGTCGGCAGTCCGAGAAAGATGATGCCGGTGCCGACGGGTCTGAACCTCGGAGGCGCGGCGGTCAGGCTGGGTAAACCGACGCGAGGCGTCCTGGGCGTTGCGGAAGGGCTGGAAACGGCCCTGTCGGCGTACCGGGTCAGCCGCGTTCCGGTCTGGTCGACGGTCAACGCGATGTTGATGCGACGCGTCGAGATTCCGGCGGGTGTCCACACGGTTCTCGTCTGGGCCGACAAGTACAGGTCCCTGACCGGGCAGAAGGCGGCGAACGCCCTGAAAACCCGGTTGGAGAAGGGCGGCGTCAAGGTCGTCATTCTCCTGCCCGAAGCGCCCATCGCGCCCGGAGCGAAAGGAATCGACTGGAACGATGTGCTGTCTCATTTCCGGGTGTCGTTTTAAGCTGCATTTCGCCTCCTTTTGACGCATAGTAAAGCTGTAACGTTGCAATAGGAGATCAAAACCAACGTCTGTAAAATTTTCCGACAAACTCTTCAGCCAGGCGCGTCGATATGGCGATGTCTACCATCGTTCCATCCCGAAACAGATTGAATATTGGTCAACGATCGGCAAAATCGCCGAGGAAAACCCCGATCTTCCCTACAGCTTTATCAAAGATATTCTTCTGGCTCGGCAGGAAGGCGCCGATGGCTAGGTGTTAGGTCCCATATTATGATGGAAGGAATTGGTTTTGAATCTTTGCGGTTCTTTTGTCCAGATCTTACAAACGTATTCGTATGGGGTCAAACCGCGCAATGTTTTTAACCGTTTTGCAAAATTGTACGCCCTGACAAATGCCTGCAGGTGACTGCGCAGTTGCTGGTGATTATCATCGTGATAGCGCTTGACCGTCGCTTCCTTGATCGTGCGGTTCATCCGTTCGACCTGGCCGTTCGTCCAGGGATGATTCGGCTTGGTCAGGCGATGTTCAATGTCATTCGCCGCACAGATCAGATCGAAACCTATCTTGCGGCGCGTGATGCGATTGCGCGGCGGTTCGGCAAACTCGATCCCGTTATCGGTCAGAATCGTGTGAATCTTGTAGGGCACCACTTCGAGTAGGTGTTCAAGGAATTCCTGAGCCGTCTTGCGATTGGCTTGCTCCACTAGCTTTGTCACCGCGAATTGACTGGTTCGATCAATGGCCACAAAAAGATAGAGTTTGCCTTCTTGTGTTCTGAGGTGTGCACTGTCGATGTGGAAGTATCCAATCGGGTATTGTTTGAACTTCTCTCGCTTGAGCTTGTCGCTATCCATGTCAGGCAGCCGAGAGATGCCATGGCGCTCTCGGCTGCGATCAACGAAGAGCGCCTGAGATGCGGGATCGACGGTTGCAAGGCGTAAAGACAATCATCCAAAGGCAATAGCGTGTGCTTTCGAAAGGCAACGCATGCGGCTTCTTCTTCGAGAGGGAAACCGTTGAACGAGGGTTCTTGGGCCCCATGGGGGCATCTTCAACGCTCTGACGCTTGTTCCATTTGCAAACGGTCTTTGGATCGATGCCGTAACGCTTGCTTAACGCCGCGATCGAAGCTTGCGATCGCTGTATTTCCGCTCTGACTGCGTGCGTGGTCTTGGCGCCTGGGTGTAAAACTTGTCCCATAGGTTCCTCCGTGCTGAGGGATCCGTATAAATCATTCCATTATATGATGGGATCAAACAGCTAGTCATATGGAACTGAAAATCGCTTCATAAATTGATTGAGGAGACATAGACTCTGGGACGTTTGACTATCCCGGAGGGTGTTTTATGCCAGGCAGAAAGGGGCGGCCATCACCGCCATTGGTTTTGAGTTCTGAGGAGCGTGACTACCTTGAGCGTCAGGTTCGGCGACACCGGGCTCCCCGTTCTTTTTCCGATCGATACCGGATGGTCCTGCGTTGCGCCGACGGGCTTTCGAGCAAGGAGGTTGGAGCCGAGCTCGGATTTCACGAGCACACGGTGGGCAAGTGGCGGCGGCGGTTCGTCAAGGATCGTGTGGACGGCCTTCTCGATGAGGCACGCCCCGGCCGCCCGCGCACAGTTGAAGACGATCAGGTCGCGGCGGTCATTGAACGGACATTGCACAGCAAGCCCCGTGACGCCACCCATTGGTCCATCCGTTCGATGGCGAAGGAAACAGGCCTGTCACACACGACGATCCGCCGCATTTGGAATGCCTTTGGCCTCCAACCCCATCGCAGCGATACCTTCAAACTGTCCAGTGACCCTTTGTTCGTCGAGAAGGTTCGCGATATCGTCGGCCTCTATTTCTCGCCGCCCAACCGGGCCTTGGTGTTGTCCGTTGACGAGAAGAGCCAGATCCAGGCATTGGACCGCTCCCAACCCATTCTGCCAATGGCCCCCGGCATCCCCGAACGGCAGACTCACGATTATGTGCGTCATGGCACGACATCGCTGTTCGCGGCTCTCGACGTGGCCAGCGGCTTTGTGATCGGGAAATGCTACAAGCGCCACAGGGCCAAAGAGTTTCTGTCCTTTCTGAAGGAAATCGACGCCAATATGCCCGATGATCTGGATATCCATATCATCATGGACAATTACGCCACCCACAAAACCAAGGAGGTCAAAGCGTGGCTCGCCCGCCGACCGCGCTACCACCTCCACTTCACCCCCACATCGGCATCATGGATCAATCAGGTCGAGCGTTGGTTTGCCGAACTCACCCGCAAACAGGTACAGCGGGGAGCGCATACCTCTGTCAAATCCCTGGAAGCCGATATCACCAAATTCATTCAGTGCCACAACGAGAA
Organism: Cardiobacteriaceae bacterium; assembly: GCA_965277745.1. GTDB lineage: Bacteria > Pseudomonadota > Gammaproteobacteria > Cardiobacteriales > Cardiobacteriaceae. Next base: position 689,714 of record OZ255837.1, on the reverse strand, counting down.
CCCAAAGCCTTTCAAATGGACGAAATCTGCTGATGAAATCCTGGCCTCCGTCAGGCGCTTTTGCCAACGTGCTGATCAAACATTATGCGGCGAACTTTAGATTCAGGTGACTAGGCTGTCAACTTCATCAATGATTCTCGCTATTACGATCTCATTTTTAGATCTTTATAAAGCGCTCTCGCAAACTTCTATCAAGTATATATTACCGCTTCATTTTTTTTTGCATAGTTGTTATATTCCTTTTCCTGGGAAATAGTTATTCCTATAAATGAATCATAGCAAAAGGCGCCACTTTCAATCATGAATCTAACTTAATTTTTATCGGTAAGCAGGCATCCCGGCATCAACGGAACAGTACGAAAAATTACAAGAATAGTCCTTTGATCCATTCGATATGATCTTGCTTTTCCTGTTGGGTGATCAGTACGGCGTCGAAGCGACAATCCGGCGGCTGCGCATAGTTTGCCTGTAAATATTCCTGGGCGGCGATTTTCCATTTTTTCCGCTTCGCCGGACCGAGCGATTCGGCGGCGGAGACCAGCGCTTTTTGTTGGCGCAAGCGGACTTCGACAAACACCAGTGTCTTGCCCTCTCGCATGATCATATCGATTTCGCCGTGACGTGTGCGTATGTTCTTCTCTACAATGGTCAGGCCCTGCGCGCGCAGATGGCGTTCGGCCTGCTTTTCGCCCTGTCGTTCGCGGCGCAGATGGGGAGCCAGTTTTTTGAACATGATGAAAAACCCATGCCAGGAATACTTTATATTGTTGCCACGCCGATCGGCAATCTTGCCGACATGTCAAGGCGCGGCAAGGACAGTTTACAACAGGCGGATGTGATTGCCTGTGAGGATACCCGCCACAGTCGTCATCTGCTCGACGCGATCGGGGTGGACAAACCGCTTTTCGCCTTGCATCGGCACAATGAACGCGGCAGTGCCCACCGTCTCCTCGATCGTCTGCTTGGCGGCGAAAATGTCGCGGTGATCTGTGATGCCGGTACGCCGGGGGTCTCCGATCCCGGCGCCCTGCTCGTCAAGCTTGCGCTCGCAAATGACATTCGTGTCGTTCCGATTCCAGGCCCCTGCGCCGCGATTACGGCACTGTCGGCCAGTGGATTTTCGGGCGCCCGATTTTATTTCGCCGGTTTCATCCCGCCTAAAATCGTCGCTCAGCGGGCATTTTTATCCGCTGCCGGCAAGCGGGACTGCGTGACGATTTTTTACGAGGCGCCGCATCGCATCGGCGAAACGCTCGCCGCGATGGCGGCGTTGTACGATAAAGATCGCGTCCTGGTAATCGCTCGTGAATTGAGCAAAACATTCGAGCAGATTGTCCGTTTGCCGATTGGCGAAGCGCCGCGTTGGCTGGCGGCCGATGCCCATCACGGCAAGGGCGAGTTTGTCCTCCTTCTCGAAGGGGAACCCGAATCGAACGTAGTGGAAGATTGGCGGGAGATGGCGCGTGAGTTGACGGCGGCCGGTGTTTCGCACAGGGATACTGCCGCGCTGGTCGCAAAATATAGCGGCGCGAAGAAAAAACAGGTTTATCGGTTTTTGATCGCTTGACGGGTGGATGGTGTTTTTCCGCTGTGAGCGAAACAGGCTGCGACGCGCTTTTGCGATTTCCCCGCAAAGAAAGGGAAAAAAGAAAGGCGTTTTCTTCGATTTGCGCGCAGTGAGGGGATGCCCGAAGGTCTGTTGGGGTGTGCAAAAGAGCGGAAATTCGCTAAAGTAATAAAAAGCGCACCGAGAATAATCAATGAAAGGCCAACTATGGATTGTTGCCGCCCCTTCCGGCGGAGGTAAAACGTCTCTGATCGCTTATATCAAAAACGTCTTGCCCAATGTCGTTGAATCGGTTTCCCATACGACCCGGAAACGCCGCAGTGGTGAAATCGATGGCGTCCATTATCACTTCGTCGATGAAGAAACTTTCGCCACTATGCGTGCTGCGGGCGATTTTCTCGAATCCGCCGAGGTCTTTCATCATGCTTACGCCACTTCTGCCCAACAGGTCGATGCCTTACTCGCAGCGGGCAATGACGTGATCCTCAGCATTGATTGGCAGGGCGCACGGCAGGTGCGCGCCAAGCGTTCGGACGTGAAAAGCGTGTTTCTCTTGCCGCCTTCCCTCACCGCGTTGCGCGAGCGCCTCGAACGTCGTGGGCAGGATAATCACAACGTGGTCGAAGAACGCATGGCCGAGGCCGAGGAACAAATCAGCCATTATCGCGATTTCGACTATGTTATCGTCAACGATGTATTCAACCGTGCGGCCGCTGATCTCCAAGCGGTGATCGCCGCTTCGCGTCTTAAGCATCGCCGCTGCCGCGATGATCTAGAAGCATTTTTGTTGCGTCTGAAGCGGCCTTCGTGAATCCTTTTTTGGCATGCGCTGGCGTACGAGAAACGGGAACGTCTCCACTTTATTCGGTGATGATGACCGGGTATGGTAGCGCTCGAAATTCTCTTGTCGGCGCTTTCCGTTTTGCCTGCGGCAATAGCGCAATACTATAGGAGGCGATATGCATCGCGATAAGCGGTACTTTTCCTATTTTCTCCATCCTTATGTGATGCTTTTTCTCGCGCCGCTCATCTGGTCGACGAGCAATGTCACCGCAAAGTTGGCCATTGGATTGTTGACGCCTTATCAGTTCACTTTTTACCGTTGGCTGCTGGCCACGCTGATCTTGACTGTGTGTTTTTCGCGCCGGATCCGCCGCGATCGGGCAACACTGCTCGCCCGGAAGTGGTGGCTGCTTTTCTGGGGAGGCAGCGCGTTTTGTCTGTTCAATATTCTCCTTTACAGCGCCTTTCAGGCGGGCGCCAAGGCCGTCAATGTGGGGATCATTCATGCCTTGATTCCGATCATGGTGATTATCCTGAGCGTGTTTTGGTGCCGCGAGAGGACGCATGTTCTGCAATGGATCGGGATTTTGTCCTCGTTGTTCGGAGTGCTTTGGTTGCTAAGTGGCTGGCAGCCGCTGCAATTGTTGGATTGGCAGCCGATCCCCTGACTTTGCTGACGGCCGTCATCTATGCGACCTATTCGCTTGCTCTTAGACGGGCACCGTCCGTGCATTGGGCGAGTTTGATGTGGCGATGTGCGTCGGCGCGCTTATTGTCGCAACGCCGTTCTGGTTCTATGAATCGGCAAGCGGCGGCCAGTGGCACTGGCTGCAAGCGGCGTATCCCAACACGGAAGAGGGATTGAAAGCATTCGTTATCGTTTTGTATGTCGCGATTTTCGTGGCGATCTTGTCGAAGATGTTTTATATGGAAGGGAAGATCGCCCTGGGCGGCAATCGTTCTTCCCTGGCGATGAATCTGTTGCCGTTGTTCAACGCCCTGATGGCGCTCCTCGTATTCGGTGACGAACGCGCGAGTTTCGGTTCGGTGCAGGCGGTGGCCTTGTGTTGTGTCATCATCGGTATCCTCCTTTCCGAAATCGGCGCGCTGCGCAGGCAGCGTCATCAGGGCGGCAATCTCGTCGGCGCGAAGGGATGAAGCAGGGACTCGAACTGGCGGCTCGCGTTTTCCCAGCTGTGCCGTGCGCCGAAGGCGGCGGCGTCTTCCCGGCGAAGTTCGAGCGCCCTGAGGCAGGCGTGTTTCAGATTCGTATCCAGGCAGCCTGCCGCGGGATCGGTGACCACGTCTTTCGGGCCGGCGACGGGAAAGGCGGCGACCGGTGTACCGCAAGCCATCGCCTCAAGCAGTACCAGTCCGAAGGTGTCGGTTAGACTGGGAAAGACAAACACGTCCGCTGCGTTGTAAAAAGCGGGGAGTTGCGTTTGCGGGTAGGCGCCGAGAAAGTGGACGTCTGGATAGCGTTTTTCCATCTGTGTCTTTGCCGGGCCGTCGCCGATCACCCATTTCGAACCGGGCAGGTCGAGTTCAAGAAAAGCGGCGAGATTTTTCTCTACCGCAACTCGGCCGATAGAGACGAATTTGGCTTCTCTGCGCTCCTTGTCGCTGCGACAGAAAGCGTCGAGCCCGTTTCGTGGCGCGGGATGGAAAAGCGAATGGTCGACGCCGCGCCGCCATAGCGCGGTATGGGAAAATCCTTTTTCGATCAGCACGTCGCGAACCGTAGGGGTCGGCACCATGACTTGTTGACTCGGTCGATGAAACCAGCGCAGATAGCGGTAAGACCAAGACAGCGGAATTTTGCAGCGTGCGCGGATGTATTCGGGGAAACGGGTGTGGTAGGCACTGGTGAAGGGAATCTCGTTTGCCACGCAAAAATGGCGCGCGGCGAGGCCGATAGGCCCTTCGGTGGCGATATGGATGGCTTCGGGATGAAATTGCCCAATCAGTTTGCGCAGTTTGCGCGCCGGACGCCAGGCGAGGCGGATTTCCGGGTAGGTCAGGCAGGGAAAATTCCTGAAGCGTCGAGGAGAGATTACCTTGACGGTATGGCCAAAACCGCGCAGACAGTCAATGGTTTGGTGCAAGGTGCGTACGACGCCGTTGATCTGCGGCTCCCAGGCGTCGGTGATCAGGAGGATATGCACGGTTCAGACGGCCTGTTTCATGTCGTCGTTTTCTTGACAAGCGGCCGTCTGCTGGATGATTTTCGACCAGTCGATCAGCTCGATACGCCCGTCTTCCTGTTCGACAAGCGCGGTCAGGCTTTCCACCCAGTCGCCGCAGTTATAATAGTCGATGCCATCGTAGTGCTTGATTTCGGCGTGATGGATATGACCGCAGACGACACCGTCGTAGCCGCGTTTTTTCGCTTCGTCGGCAAGCAGGGTTTCGAATTCCGTGATGAAACTGACCGCATTTTTCACTTTGTATTTCAGATATTGCGAAAGGGACCAGTAAGGCTTGCCGAACTTGGCACGGATTTTGTTCAATTGGGTGTTGAGTACGATGGCGAGTTGGTAGAGTGTGTCGCCCAGATGAGCGAGCCATTTGGCGTGCTGCATGACGCCGTCGTATTCGTCGCCATGAAGGATCCATAGACGCCGACCGTCGGCGGTACGATGTTCGCATTCACGGCGCAGCCGGATACCACCGAAATCGAGCCCGACATATTCGCGCGCGGCTTCGTCGTGATTGCCGGGAATGTAGACGACGTCGGTGCCCTTCTGTGCTTTGCGTAACAGTTTCTGGATAATATCGTTGTTTTGCCGCTTCCAATACCCGTGTTTGCGTAGTTGCCAGCCGTCGACGATATCCCCGACGAGATAGAGCGTATCGCTTTCGTGGCATTTGAGAAATTCGAGCAGGTGTGCGGTCTGAGCCCCTTTGCTGCCAAGATGGAGGTCGGATATCCAAATGGTGCGGTAGCGTCTGGTAGGGTATGCCATGCTTGTTGTCCTCGAACAGTTACGTTAGCTTAGCAGAGCAATAGTACGGTTTTGTATCATCATCGCCCGCAGGGGTGCACAGCTTCCGCTTGCCTCGATGATCGATCAAGGGTATTTTAACATTTTCTCCCTCGGACTTTGAAAGCGGATAGTGCCGGAAAGGCTTGGCTCGACTTCTTGAGAAGGTTCTTGGGAAACAACGGCGCCCGATCTTCAATCGACCACAGAAGGCGACTGTGCTTGCCACTTTGCGGCACTCGGTAGCGATCGTTTCCCCGTTACTTCCCCTGATCGCTACGCGCCTGTTTCAGGCGGATGTTCATCGAAAAGCCTGCTTCTACGGTTTCAGCGCCGTGAATGGGTGCTTTATGATTGTATTTGGACAGGGCAAGGTCGGGTAGATCATAAAATCGGCGTCTGGCCTAGGCGATCGCTGGATCATGTGCGGGGGAACCGGAAGTGATTCTGCCCAACCCCTCTGTTGAATGAAGAAAAACCTATAGAAAATAATGTCTTGAATGGTTATAATTGCCTGATCATATTGTCTGTTCAATAAATAATGACACAGAGATTGCCCAAAACATCCGGTTATGCCATGTATTCTCATATATTTGCTAAAATTGCCGATAGTTTGATTTTGGTGGTGATGGGAATACTCTGCTTTTGGTTGTATTTCCAGGAATCCATCTTTCAGGTGCAACGGTATCAATGGCTCATAGCTGCCGCAGCGGCATCGATCATTTTTCTCTTTGGCGAGACCGGTGTTTATCGATCGTGGCGTGGTGCGGTCCGTATTGGTTTGATGGTCAGATTGACCAGAGGGTATGTCTGGTTGGTCTTTCTTATTTTCGCATATCTCTTTTTGTTTAAACAAGGTGCGCGATATTCGCGACTTTGGATCGTCATGTGGTTGTGTTCCAGTTTTTTGCTGACGATTGTTTGCCGAGTGTTGGCGTACAACCTCCTGCGGCATTTACGCAACAAGGGACTTAATGGCAAAACCATTGCCCTCGTCGGAAACTTGTCCTCCTGTTTGGATGTCTGGCATGCCTTGCGCAGCGATCCAAGTTCCGGTTATATCGTCAGTGTGCTGCGCGTTGACGAGGATCGAAACATGATCCCCGATTCCTTTCAAAATGCCGATATTGCGCCGATTACGTCGGCATGCATGAATTTCTCCGTCAATGAAGTCTGGATTTGTTTGCCCTTGAAAGAAAGCGACCGCCTCGGCGAAATGATGGATTTGCTTTCTCTTATGACCGTCAATGTTCGCTATTTACCAGATATGAAAGACTTTCGCCTGATCAATTATAAAGTATCTCATGTGGCCGATCATTATGCGCTTGACCTCAATATTTCGCCAATGCAGGGAAGGCAGGTGTGGATAAAATCGATCGAAGACAAATGCCTCGCGCTTATCGCGTTCTTGGTGCTTTCACCGGTTATGATTTTGCTTGCTCTCGCCATCTTGGTGACTTCTGGAAGCCCCGTTCTGTTTCGCCAGGAACGGATTAGCTGGAATGGTCGACCTTTTGAAATGCTGAAATTTCGTAGCATGCGGATCAACCATGAAAACAACACAGTATGGGGAAATGCGGAAAAAAAAGAAAAAACCCGGTTAGGAAAATTTCTCAGAAGAACCAATCTCGATGAGTTGCCGCAGCTTTGGAACGTTCTCAAAGGCGAGATGTCTTTGGTCGGGCCGAGACCGGAGCAGACGTGTTTTGTCGCGCAATTCAAACACAAGATTCCCGGATATATGCAAAAGCATATGATGAAAGCCGGAATGACAGGCTGGGCACAAGTCCACGGATTACGTGGGGATACAAATTTAAGAAAACGGATAGAATTCGACCTGTGGTACGTAGAAAATTGGTCCTTATGGTTGGATATGAGGATTTTTTATCTGACTTTTTTCCAAATATTCATGAAAAGAAATGAAATTGATTAGATAGTGTAGTCACGAGATACTAGCCCACAGTGCAATACACCGTATTTGTACGGCAGCCAGGAACGATGCCGTATTTTTGGCATAGCGCGTCGCTATACCTCGCCAACGTTTCAGGTGCAAAAAAGCATTCTCGACCAAGTGACGTCATCGATACAAGTCTTTATCATCCTCGCGTTTCGCGATACGGTTTCTCTTCGCCGGAATCATAGGCTCCATGCCCTGTGAAAGCGCTTGCTCGATGAGCTCGTTGCTATCGTAACCTTTATCAGCCAACAAATACTCCGCCGTCAATCCCTCTATCAAGAGGCTGGCTTGAGTGCAATCTGCCGTTGTCCCTTCTGTAACAACAACCCTGACCGGCAGACCATGCGCACCCATGGCCAGATGCAATTTTGTGTCGAGGCCCCTTTTGTACGACTCATGTCTTGATTGCCCCCTACCGCACCCGCCGCATGAGGATGTACCTTGCAATGACTGGCGTCGATCATCGGCCATTCGTCATCCGGCTCATCGATCGATATCTCCATCGATCTTTCCCATACCCCTTTGTCACGCCATCGAATAAAACGACGATGGACGTTACTCCAGGGGCCATAGTCAGGGGGTAAATCTCGCCACGGCGCACCCGTACGCATGATCCAGAAAACGGCATCGATAAACAGGCAATTGTCTCGTGCCACACCCCCAAGCCCCTGAACGACCGGGCAAATGGGGTTCCAATAGCGCCCAAACCCTATCTGAAATATTATGCCGGCGATGTGCTGCCATTGACTTTGCTGCTATAACCGAGAAAAGGCCATTTTACATGAAGATATCTCGTGAATACACTATCTAAATTTTTATCGATAGAAATAAAGCGTTCCGTTTCCTGTTTAATTATTTCATCTCCGGATTCATTTCTTTTCAGGAAGATAGTTCCGGTCTATTTTCATCGATTGTTTTTCATATAATCAAATGTCACGATTTTCCCCATGACAGCGGGAAAACAGTTGACAGCAAGCTGCTGGCGTGATTCCCCTGAAGGGTAAGAACGTATCTTGAAAAAGTGAACGAAATATCTTGCGCTTATCTTACCGAAAAAGCTCGTCAGGGGGCAATATCGCGGTTCGGACTGTCTTCATGATTGACGCTGTTGTGCCGCGCTGTTAGGTACAAAAAACCCATCATTATTTATTTTCTACTTTGGACTGGGCATAGATAAGAAAATGCCTTTTTATAGCTAAAACACTATAAATCGATTAGGGGATGTACCAGATAACACATCAAGGGTGTTATAATGAGCAGCATGAGGAAGAGTCGTTTGAGTAAACACAACAAGATCGGCTGTTGGAACATTTTGTGGCTGGAACGACGGCCAGATGTGTGGCCTCACTTGTTGGCGTGAACCTCAAAACCCGTGCCTACTATTTTCATCGACTTCGCGAGCTGATTGCCCGCCATCTAGAGCAAGAAAGCGATGCGGTTTTCAGTGGCGAAATTGAAGTGGATGAAAGCGACTTTGACGGAAACCGCAAGGGGAAACGCGGTCGTGGTGCGGCAGGAAAAGTCCCGGTATTTGGACTTTTCAAGCGTGGTGGGAAGGTCTACACGAAGGTTATCCGCGATGCTTGTTCGGTGACATTATGCCCGATCATCGAGCGGAGAGTTTTCCCTGACAGTATTTGTCTATACTGACTGTTGGCGAGGCGATAACAGGCTGGATATTTGCGATTTCAAGCACTTGCCGTATCGATCACGCCAGGGTGTTTGCAGACAAGGCAAATTATATCAACGGGATCAAGAACTTTTGCAATCGGGAAAAGCGCGACATGCGTAAATTCAACGGCGTTCCAAAGAAACATTTTGGACTCTTTTTAATTGAATTTTATCTCATTCTTTTCCGGCCCGCCATGGTTTGTGCGTTTTAACCGCTGCCGCCACAGATTGGGCAGACGGTATGATCTGTGGCAATCGCTACGTCCGCCATAAGCTACGAACGGCGTCAAGCGACTCGTTCTCGCAAGCGCCGCGGCAACGCCCGAACGTTATTCCTGACGCACGACCTGCCACAGGTTGGCCACCGTGTCGCGATAAATGTTCGCCATTGGCTCCAGATCGTTTATTGCGACATGTTCGTCGATTTGATGGATGGTGGCGTTACAGGGGCCGAATTCAATACTTTCGGCGCCGTACTGGGCGAGAAAACGCGCGTCTGAAGTGCCGCCCGCGGTATTGAACACCACTTTTCGCGCGCAGTGATGTTCGATCGCGTCGGCCAGCGCGCGCATCAGTTGCCTGTTCTCGCTCAGAAAAGGTTCTCCGGAGAGTCGCCAGTCGTATTCGGCGTCAAGCCCCAGCCCGGCGACGATGCTCGCGATCAGCCGTTCGCTGCGCTCGCGGATACTTTTTTCCGTATGCTGCGTGTTGAAGCGCCAGTTGAGCATTGCGGTGGCCGAGGCGGGGGCGACGTTTTCGGCGCCCGTACCGCTTCGCAAATTGCTGAACTGGCAAGTGGTTGCCGCGAAATTGCGGTCGCCCTGGTCCCATTCGATCGCCTTGATCGCGGCGATGATCCGACCCAGCCCATGGATCGGGTTCTTGATCTGTTGCGGATAAGCTAGGTGCCCCTGCTTGCCGTGAATGGTGAGCGTCAGGTTAAGAGAACCACGGCGCCCGTTGCGCGCCGTATCACCGAGCACGGTATGCGCGGTGGGTTCGCCGACGATAGCGAAATCCGGGGTTATGCCTTCTTTGCGCAAACGCGGCAGTACGGCCTGAATGCCATTCACCGCGGTGCCTTCTTCGTCACTGGTAAGCAGCATCGCCAAGGTGCCTGGATGATCCGGTGTTTCAGCGATCAATTCGCGCAGCGCGCAACTCATCGCGGCGACCCCCGATTTCATGTCCGCCGCGCCGCGCGCGTAGAGCTTGCCGTTGTGCCGCGTCGGCCTAAAGGGGTCGAATTTCCAGTCGTTCGGTTCGCCGGGCGGAACGACATCGGTATGGCCGGCAAAACAGATAAGCGGTTTTTCGTCGCCATGAGTCACCCACAGATTGGCGGTGTCGCCGATGTCCATGCGGCGGCAGATGGCGTGGGTCTCGCCAAGAAAGGCGGTGATGATTTCCATACAGCCGCAATCGTCGGGGGTGATCGAGGGGCGGCGGAGCAGCCTGTCGAGAAGGGCGTACACGGGATGGGTCATGGCGGTTTCGCGGGTGAAAAAGGATTATGATAACGGCGACGGCAAGGGGATGGCATCTGTCTTGTCTTTTTCCCCGAGCTAGAAGGGCGAGGTGGTCGCTTCGGCAAGTTGTCACCGCCATTGCTGACGGGCAGGAAGGGCGATCCATTTACCGGTGCGGCGCCAGTGATTGCTGGATGTACCCGTGCGTGCTTGTCTTGTATTCGTGGACGTAAGGGGTGCTGTAAGTGCCGCGTTTCTTGCGAGGATTCTTCTGCTTTGGGCAAGATGGGTGCCGGATTTTCCCGCGACGCGCGTTGTCGAATTTGGCAAAAGGGAGTAAACCATGCTCGTCAGCGTAAATATTCAGTCCGTTTTTTTCGCGGCGGCGCTGTTTTTACCACGCAAATTCCCGTTGCCGCGGCGATTGCGCGGGCGCCGGGCACCGGTTTGACCGCGCGGGCCATGCCGTTCTCTGGACTGCTCGCGCAGCGCCTGAAGGTCTTCCTCGCTAAGCGGAACGATATCGGTAAGCAGGGATTCCTCGACCGCGGCAACGGGAATTTTCTCACCGATGTAATGCTCGATTTCCGGCAGGGAATAGACGTATTCCTCGCAGGCGAAACTGATCGCCGTTCCATAGGCGCCGGCGCGTGCCGTGCGTCCAATGCGGTGAACGTAGTCCGCGGCGACTTGTGGCAAGTCGTAGTTGAAGACATGGGTGACGCCGTCCACATGAATGCCGCGGGCGGCGACATCGGTGGCAACGAGAATGTTGACTTTGCCTTCCTGGAAATCACGGATCACTTTTTCGCGCTTTTTCTGCACGATGTCCCCGGAGAGGACGCCATTCGCATAGCCGTTGGTTTTAAGGAGAAGACTCAGGCGATCAAGATCTTTTTTGGTATTGAGAAAGATCATGCTGCGCGCTGGGTTTTCTTTTTCGAACAGGCCGAGGAGCAGGGGCGTCTTTTCATGTTTGGCAGTGTGATAGAGAATTTGCCGGATATTGTCCGCGGTCGGCTGCGCGCTTTCCACGGAGACGGTTTGCGGCGCGTTGAAATGTTCGTAGGCGAGTTCCTGGACTTTCTGCGGCATGGTCGCGCTGAACAGCAGATTGAGCCTTTCCTCGGCCGGCGGCATCTGACGCAACAAATAGCGAACATCGTCGATGAAGCCGAGGTCGAACATGCGGTCGGCTTCGTCGAGCACGCAGACTTCGATATTCTTCAGGCGGAGATTTTTTTGCTTGAACAGGTCGATGACGCGCCCCGGCGTGCCGATAATGACGTCAATATTGGCCGCCTCGAGCAGGGTTTTCTGGTGTTCGATGGAAACTCCACCGTAGATCGCCAAACTGCTCAGCCCGGTATAGGCGCCCAGTTGATTCATGTCGCGTTTGATCTGGATCGCCAATTCCCGGGTCGGCGCGAGGACGATCGCCCATGGTCCTTTCGCTTTCGGGTGCACCGGGTTGACCATCAAGTACTGAATCAGGGAAATCAGAAAAGCGGCGGTTTTGCCGGTGCCCGTCTGGGCGATGCCCATCACGTCGTGTCCGGCCAGTGTCAGGGGGAGGGTATTCGCCTGAATCGGCGTCGAACGGGCAAATTTCGCGTCCTCCAGCGCTTCGAGAATGGCGTCATGGATCGGGAAGGCGGAAAAGCGTGGCGTATGGCTAACGGATTCGGTGTTGGGCATATTGTAAAGGCAAAAAAGAAATCGACCATGGGAAATGGGCCAGATCAATAATTGTACCATGTATGCTCTTCCATCGCAGCGGACAAATGCTTATACTTCGTGCTTTGAACGGAAATCGGTTCTCAAAAGATGGTCAAATTTCTTGCCGCCGCGTCGATGTTTTGCCTGTTGGGCGGATGCGCCATGTTTCCCGCAACCCATGCACTGTATGAAATCAGAATGATGAGCGGGGATACGTTGTATGCGAAATCCCCTCCCGTGTTGAATGAAGACGGCTATTACCGTTTCGACGATGTCAACGATCAGCGCTATATCCTCAACAAGAATCTCGTCTTGTTCATCGAGCCGGCTCGGTTCAAACGCTAGATTGTCCTCAAGGAAGGTATTTTACCGGTATGCATGACGCGACACCGCCAGTCAGACTCAGTTGCGAATTTTTTCCCGTCGCCACCGCGGCTGGAGGCAGTAAACTAGCAAGCGTCAGACGGGAACTCGAACCCTTGGATTGCGAATATTATTCCGTGACCTATGGTGCTGGCGGTTCCACTCGCGAACGGACGATGGCGCTCGTACGGGAAATATGCGACGAAGGCAGGCGCTCGGTGATGCCGCACTTGACGTGCGTGGCGTCGGAGAAAGCGCAGATCGAAGAACTTCTTGATGCCTATCATGCGCTTGGTATTCGTCATCTGATGGCGTTGCGCGGTGACATGCCTTCCGGACTCTATCAAGCCGGCGATCTGCGCGGCGCCCTGGATCTGGTCAAGCTCACCCGCGAAAAATGGGGCGGCGAAGCGCATATCGTCGTCGCGGCTTACCCGGAAACGCATCCGCGCGCGCGCAGCCCGGCAAGCGATCTGCGTCATTTCGCCGAGAAATGCGCCGCCGGCGCCAACGAAGCGGTGACGCAATATTTCTTCAATCCGGACGCCTATCTGCGTTTTCGTGAGGAAGCACGGTCGCTGGGGGTTACGATACCGATCGTGCCGGGGATCATGCCGATCACCAATTACATCCGCTTGGCGCGTTTTTCCGATACCTGCGGCGCTGAAATTCCGCGCTGGATCCGTAAACGCCTCGAAGCTTATCAGGAAGATCTGCAAGCGTTGGAGGATTTTGGCGCCGATGTCGTCGCCTCAATTTGCGAGCGTCTTGTCACAGCGGGGGCGCCGGCGTTGCATTTTTACACCATGAATCGTTGTGAAGCGATTCTTGCCGTTACCCGCCGTCTCGGCTGGCAATGTTGATGCGCGTCAAAGGCTCGGCGGTTTCCCCTCATGGCTTCCCTAGGTAAATCCTCCCTCGCCTTCGCGGCGGCGACCCTGCTGAGCCGGGTTTTGGGCTTGTTGCGCGATGTCTTGATCGCGCGGTATTTCGCGGCGGGCGTCAGCGATCCTTTTTTCGCCGCCCTGCGTATTCCCAACACCCTGCGTCGCTTTTTCGCCGAGGGCAGTTTCGCCAATGCTTTCGTGCCGGTGTTCGCGGCGACGCGCGCCGAACAACCGGAAAAATTGCGGGATCTGTTGCGTCATGTGAGCGGGACACTGCTCGTCATTCTTCTCGTCGTCACCCTTTGCGGTGTCCTCGGTTCTTCCTGGATTATCTATGCCGTGGCGCGGGGACTCGTGGACAAGCCCGGACAATTGTTTCTTGCCGAGCACATGTTGCGCATCATGTTCCCTTATCTGCCGCTGATTTCACTCACCGCGCTGGCAGGTGGGGTGTTGAACGCCCACGGGCGCTTTGCGCTTCCCGCGCTGACGCCGGTTTTTTTGAACCTGGCGCTGATCGTCGCGTGTCTGCTGCATTCGTTTCCCGGCCGCCCGGTCGGGGAGATGGGGCTCGCCTGGGCGGTTTTGATCGGCGGGATCGTGCAACTCGCAATTCAGTTGCCTTTCCTTTACCGGTTGGGCATGCTGGTCAAACCTAAGTGGGGTTTTCGCCATCCCGGTGTCCGCAGGATTCTCGCCCTGATGGTGCCGACGTTGTTCGGTTCCTCGATCGGTCAACTATCGATCCTGGTCAACACGTTTCTCGCCTCCACCCTGACAACCGGGAGTATTTCTTGGCTGTATTACGCCGATCGCATGGTCGAATTGCCGATCGCGCTGGTCGGTGTGGCGCTCGGCACGGTCATTTTGCCGCGGCTGAGCGCCCTGAAAGCAGACGATGACAAGCACCGCTTCCGGCACACGCTTGACTGGGCGCTTGACTGGGCGCTCGTCGTCGGCTCCGCCGCCTCGACCGGGCTGGTGATTCTTGCCGCGCCGATCCTGGCGACCCTTTTTCACGGCGGACATTTCGATGCCCACGATGTGATGATGACGACATACAGTCTACGTGCCTACGCAGTGGCGGCGGTGTTTTTGATCATGGTCAAAGTGCTGGTGTCGGCATTCTATGCCCGCCATGACACGCGCACACCGGTCTTTGCCGGTGTGCTTTCGATGACCGCGAATATAGTGTTTGCCATCACGCTCAGCCGTTTTTTCGGCCATGTCGGACTGGCGGCGGCGAGCAGCGTGGCAGCGGGCGTGAATGTCGTGCTGCTGCTGTTTTTTCTCTTTCGCGCGGGAATTCCGGTCAAGGCGCTCGCGCCCGTGTTTCTTGGCAAAATCCTTCTTGCCAACATGCTGATGGCGGCATTCCTTGTTCACTTCTCCGGCGATATCGGGCGCTGGCTTATCTGGAACCGCTGGGAGCGTGCCTGGCATCTGTGCGGAATCATCGTCGTTGCGATGCTTGTTTACGCGGCGGTGCTGTTCGCTTTGGGCGTGCGCTGGGAATGTTTGGCAAAGGCGCGTCAATAGATGAAAATGCGGCGTTTTTTCGGGGGGATCGTGATCGCGGTATTGATCGCCGGGGCGCAGGCGAAATCACTGTTCGACCATTACGAAATCGATCCGCTAAGCGGCGGTTCCGTTGTCCACTCTCTTGCCGGAAAAATCGTCAAAACCATTGTCATCAAGGGCATAAAAGACGCCAAGCAGGAGAAAAACGCGAGCACCTTCCTCACCCTCGCACAAGTCAAGGGCGAAAAAATCACCCAGCCGAGCTACATCGACTATCTGATTCGTAACGGGGAAGAGGAAATTCGCCGTTCCCAGCAGCCATTTGGCTATTATGGCGTCGTGGTGGAAAGTCAACGTGTACCGCTAGGCGGCAATGAGTTGAAAATCGTCTATCGCGTCAAGCTCGGTGAGGCGGTCATCATCGGCGAGACATCGCTTGCCCTCTCAGGGGCCGGGAAATCCGACCCGGCATTCGAGAAACTGCTCGCTGAGCAACCGTTTGCGAAGCACGCCGTACTCAACCATCGAGTCTATGAGGACTACAAGGCGAAATTCGCCGTTCTGGCGAGCCGCAAGGGTTATTTCGATGGTCGTTTCGTCGCCAACAGGGTGGCGGTCGATCCCAAGCGGCGGCGCGCGGAGGTCACTCTCTCGTATGACAGTGGCCAGCGTTACGCTTTTGACCGGGTGCGCTTCGTCAACGGTGGCGCCGTAAATGCCTCCGACCCTCATGCGCGGCAAAGCGACGATTTGCCGCTCGACGATGATTTTTTGCATCGCTTTGTACATTTCTCTCCCTGTTCCCCCTACCGTTTGGAAGAAGTGACCGCACTACAACAGGAGTTACAGGGCAGTGGGTATTTTCGTCAGGCACTGGTGGGGGACAAGCCTGACAAATCGTCGAAGACGGTGCCGGTGGATGCGCAACTGACGATGAATCGCAACAAGCACTATGCGGTCGGTGTCGGCTATTCCACCGATTCCGGTGTTCATGGAAAATTCACTTTCGACCGCCGCTGGGTCAATCGTCGCGGACACACGTTTTCCAGCAATCTCTATATATCGAGAAAAAACAGTGACTTAGAAAACATCTACCGGATTCCGGGAAAAAATCCGAGCAGCGACTATTATTACCTGCGTTTCGGCGGCTGGATCCGCGAAGACAGGTATACAAGCCATCGCGCCTTCCTCGAAGGCGGCTACGATTGGCGCCGGAAACGCTGGCAATACCGTCTTTCGGCAACGACGGCCTATGAAAAATTTTCGATCGGTAACGACAAAGACGAACTTTACTTGACTTATCCCACCCTACAGGCCACCTACACCTCGACCAAGAATCGGCTGAATCCGGAAAACGGCTTGCAGATGCGTGCCAATGTACTTGCCGCTGCTGAACACGTCTTCTCGGAAATCAATTTCGTACAGAGCAATATCAATCTGCGTTATATCCACTCCTTCAATGACAAAAACCGCATCATCGCGCGCTTTGACGGCGGCGCCAACTGGACGGACAATTTCCATCGCTTGCCGCCGGGGCTGCGTTATTTCACCGGCGGAGACAGCAGTATTCGCGGCTATGCTTATGAAAGTATCGGGCCGCGTGACGGCAGTGGGCAAAACATCGGCGGCAAATATCTCGCGGTCGGTGGACTGGAATATGAATATTCCCTGACTTCCTCATTGGCGCTTGCCGCCTTCGTCGATGGCGGAGATGCCCTAAGCGATACTTTCACCCCGAAATACGGTGCTGGCATCGGGCTTCACTGGCATTCGCCGGTTGGGCCGATCCGCATTGATTTCGGGCACGGTTTCGACAAAAAATACGGTGATCCGCTGCGTGTGCATCTGACCATCGGCGCCGAATTGGATCTTTGATGTTGCGTGCTTTTTTTCGCTTCAGCTGGAAAACGGGCAGATGGCTGCTGCTGTTCGTCCTCCTTCTGCTCGTGATGGTCTTCGTCGCGGGATTGTATCTGCTCGCCACCGACAGCGGCTATCGGCAAATTCCCGTGCTCGTCAATCACCTGACGCCTTATCGGATACACTACACCGAACTCGAAGGCAATCTGTTTCACCGCCAACGCTGGGATAACCTCTTGATCGAGGGGCCGGGGATACGTTTTCGGGCGGAACGGGTGGAAACGAACTGCGTCGGCACGGCACTTTTGAAACGCCGCGTCCATTGCAGAACCCTGTCCGTGGAACAAGGCGAGTTGCGTCTTCCTGCCGCGAGCGGCGAAGAGAAAACGGCGTCGGGCGGACTGCCCGAGGCGCTACCGCAGGTGCGTTTGCCGTTTCGGCTTGATATCGAACGCTTCTCGGTCGCCGGGTTTACCATTTATCGACAGGAAAAACGGCTGGCGACGATCGCAAAAAGTGTCGTCTCGACCCATCTTGACAGCAATGAGTTACAGCTTTCCGCAGAAGTCGCGTTTCGCCAGGCGAATGGGCGAAAAAAGGAAAATCAATACCTTACGACACTTGATGGACGTCTCACCCTAAGCGGGGATTATCCGCTCAGC
The DNA here is from genome assembly GCA_965277745.1 of Cardiobacteriaceae bacterium. Taxonomy (GTDB): domain Bacteria; phylum Pseudomonadota; class Gammaproteobacteria; order Cardiobacteriales; family Cardiobacteriaceae. The sequence continues at coordinate 672,271 of OZ255837.1, read as the reverse complement.
CTCAAGATGCGAAGTGAGATTCGTGTGCCGGAGAAGGTAGCGCAGACAGCCACTTTGCACATAGACGGCTCGCTTCTTGCGCCGCGGGCGACGTTGTGCGCCGATGGCTGGCTACAGGCCGATCTGTCCTTGGAGGGGCGGGTATCGCTTGGCGAACGCACGGTCGATGCGGTGCTTCTCTGGCGTGAAGTGGCGCTTGACGGCGAGCGGTTGCGAAGTCCCGAAGGCAGGGTACGACTGAACGGCGGGTTCGACGATCTCCTTGTCAGCTTGCGCACGGCGGTTTCCGGAACCCGCTTGCCCGCCGTGCGGATCGCTGGTAAAGGGCAATTCGGCCCCCATACACTCGAGACGGCGGAGCTGACGATGCAGACGCTTGGCGGCGAAATCGCCTTGCACGGAAACGCGGACTTTGGCGAAAAACCAGGCTGGCAAGGCGAATTGGTGATGCGTGATATCGATATTGGCCAATACGACACCGCGCTCGATGCGCAACTGAACGGCGAATTTGTCGCCAGCGGCGGAAATCGAAACGGCACGCCATTTGTCCGCGCGGCGATCCGTTCGTTGACCGGTCAATGGAACGGCCGCCCGATCACGGGCGGCGGTGCCGCGACGTATCGCGGCGAACAGTTGCGCTTCGAGCGGTTGCGTCTCGATGTCGCTGGCAACACCCTTACCGCCAATGGCAGCCTTGCGCAGCGTGGCGATCTCGAAGTCGTCCTCACAGTGCTGGCTTTGCAGCATCTTGTCCCCGGACTTTCGGGGGCGGCAAACGCAAACGTGCATCTAAGCGGCACGTTTTCTGATCCAGTGCTTGATGCCGCTTTCGACTGGAAGGAACTGCGTTTGCTGCGGAACGGGGAGAAGACGCCGCTTTTCGCTTCTCGAAACGGAACCCTGACAGCGCGCGGCGATCTACATGCCTTGCAGGTTGAAATCAACGCCCAGGCAGCGGGCAAGGTGCTGCCGGAGAGCGAACTCTCCGGCAGCACCATTGTCTCGCGAACGGCCGCCCGGGCGATCGATCTGAGCTTGAAAACGCTCGATGGTCTTGTTCGAGTGCGTGGCGACGTGCGCTATGACAACCAGTTGCAATGGCAGATAAACGGCCAACTACGGGGAATCGACCCGCAGGAATGGTTGTCGCAACTAAAGGGTAAGGTCGATGCGCAAGTAAGTAGCAGCGGCGCGATCGAGGCGGACGGTACTCTGCATGCGCGCGTCGAGATTCCGGCCCTGTCGGGAAGCTGGTTGGGACAGCCGTTAAGCGGTAACGTGAACGCATGGATAGATGGCGCCACCTTGTCGTTGCAAACACTGGAGCTCGCGGTCGGTCAAAACACAGTCGAGGCCGAAGGCGAACTCGGCGAGGACGAGTTCGCGCTCGATTTTGCGCTCGATGCGCCGCGGCTTGCCGTTTTTCATCCCGCCTTGCGCGGTGCCTTGCAAGGCGAAGGCAGGATAACGGGGACGCCCGCGGCGCCGGAAATTCGCGCCACCCTGGAAGGCCTTGATCTGGCCTTTGCCGAGAACAAGATTGAACGGCTGAGGATAACCCTCGACACTGAACTGAAAAAAGGCGGCGTGTTCGTCAACGAACTCGCCGCAAGCGGCGTTTCCGCGCTCGGTCGACATTGGTCGGCGATCGCTCTCGACAGTGCGGGAAGATTCGACGCGCATACGCTCACGATAAAAACCGCGGGCGGCGCGTACAATCTAATTTTTTCCGCCCAAGGCGGCGGGCGAGATTTGCGCCATTGGCAGGGAAAAGTCAATACCCTGAAAGCGTTTGGCCCGGGTTTCGACTGGTCGCTTAGCAAGCCGGTGGCGGTGCTTGTCTCGCCGGAGACGCTGTTTTTCGACGACCTTTGTCTCGCCGATCGTTATTCGGCATTTTGCCTGACCCTGAAAAAGCGGCGGCAGACATCGCTTTCCTACCGGATCAAGGCGATCGACCCGCGCAGTTTCGCCCCCTTCATGCCCGCCACTTTGCAACTCGCTACTCAGCTCAAGGGCGACGGCAAGCTGATTTTCGGCGGGAGCGGCGCTATCGAAGGAAAAGCGGATCTCTTCTTGACGCCGGGTAAGGTCACCATCGCCTCGTTAAACCAGCCGCCGATAACCCTGGCGATTACTTCCGCGTCATGGCAAGGCCGTTTTACCGGGGAACAGGGAAAGAGCGATCTCAATATTCGTTTCGCCGATGCCAGCAGGCTGGCGGCGCGGGTGCTGGTCAGCGATTTACGGCGGCCGAATGTACGCGGCGTACTGGATATTCATATGCCGGATATCGCGAAATTCAAGTATTTCATTCCTCGGGTTTCCGAATTGCAAGGACGGATTGACGGCAAGTTGGCTTTTGCAGGGGCGATCGGAAATCCGCAGGTCAGCGGACATCTCACTCTCGATAACGGCAAAGTGGTGATTCCGGAATATGCGAGTGAACTGAAAAATATCCACCTGCGTCTTTCGGCCGAGGATGCCGGGGCCATCGCCATCGATGGAAAAATCGGCACGGCGAAGGGCGATATGATCGCCAAGGGCACATTGCGCTTGCAACCGCCGACGTTATACCTTACGCTAAGCGGCAAGGATATGCTGCTCGCGAACGCCAAAAAAGCCCGGGTACTCGCGACCCCGGATTTCGACATCCGCATCGATTCGAAAAGCGGTATCGTGGTCAAGGGAGAGGTACTCATCTCGGAAGCGAAGATTGATATTCCCGACAGAAAATTCGCGTACAATCTTTCCGAGGATGTCATCATCGTTGACGACAAAGAAGAAAAACCGCCGCGAACCGCCGCCGATTCGCGCATGCCGCTACGAGCGGATATTGCGGTGAAGCTCGGGGAGAAGGTGTTTTTCCACAACGAGGATATTTCTATTCGTCTGATCGGCGGAATCGCCCTGGCGATGCGCCCGGGGGAGGCGATCAGCGGCAGAGGGCGGATTGAAGTCGCAAGCGGGGTTTACGAACTGTACGGTCAGGATCTCGACATCGAGCGCGGCTGGGCGACTTTTTCCGGCGCGATCACGCGTCCCGTGATCGACGTTCTCGCTCTGCGTGAAGTGGAAAACGTCAAGGCTGGGGCGCGGGTTAGCGGAACACCGCAGAACTTGCACCTAGAATTGACCTCTAGACCGGCCCTGCCGGATTCCGCCATCCTCTCTTATCTGCTCTTCGGTCGCCCCCCCGATGCGGCGACCGATAGCGCTGTGCTGTTGCAGAGCGCCGCCGCGATTGGCACGAAAGGATTTTTCCCGGATGATCTCGAGGAGAAAACGGGTTTGGATGTGTTCGATATCGGTATCGGGGGACTGAAAGCCGGAAAGTATCTATTTCGCGATTTGTATGTCGGGATGAAAGCGGATTTTTTCAGCGGGATTACCAAAGTCCTCACCCGCTATCGTTTGACCAAGCGTCTGAGTGTCGAAGCGAGTGCGCAAGCACTCGAAAACGTAGTCGATTTTCTCTATGAATTCGAAACCGATTGACGAGCCGGGAAAGTGATAAAATAAACCCTTTGTCATACAGAAATCCAACGATGCGATATTGGTTGATGAAGTCCGAACCGGGCTGCTTTTCCTTGCAGGATCTGCAATCGCGCCCGCAGCAGACGGAACCATGGGACGGCGTGCGCAATTATCAGGCGCGTAATTTCATGCGCGAGATGCGCCTCGGTGACAACATCTTCTTTTATCACAGTAACTGCCGCTCTCCGGCTATCGTCGGGGTGGCCGAGGTGGTGAAAACGGCGTATCCCGATCCGACCCAATTCGAGCCGGACAATGAACACTACGATCCCAGCGCTTCGCCGGACAATCCGCGCTGGGACTTGGTCGACGTCAAATTCGTGACAGCGTTTACGAAGCCGGTTTCCTTGCAAACACTCAAGAGCATGCCGGAACTCGACGGCTTCCACCTGCTTCGCAAAGGCAACCGTCTGTCGGTTATGCCGGTGGAAAAACCGCATTGGGAGCGCATTATGGCGCGTCTTTGCCATGACTGAGGCGGTGGTAAGTATTCGCGGGATGAGTTTTTCCCGCGGTCAGCGCCGGATTTTCGAGGCGATCGACCTCGATATTCGCGGCGGTGAGATTACCGCGGTGATGGGGCCGAGCGGGACGGGGAAGACGACGCTGATGCGTCTGATCACCGGACAAATCCGCCCGGATTGCGGCACCATCACGGTGCTTGGCAAAGAGCTCCACACATTGTCGCGCAACGAGTTGATGCGCTTGCGTCGCCGGATAAGCATGCTCTTTCAGGGCAATGCGCTGTTCACCGACATGACCGTCGCGGAGAATGTGGCGTTTCCACTCCATGAGGTCGCCCGTCTTGATCCGGCGTTGATCGACATCCTGGTGGCGATGAAACTTCAGGCCGTCGGTCTGCGTGGCGCGGCCGACCTGATGCCGGCGGCGCTTTCCGGGGGAATGGCGCGCCGTGCCGCGTTGGCGCGGGCGATCGCGATGGATCCCGAATTGATGATTTACGACGAACCGTTCACCGGGCAGGATCCGATCACTTTGGGTGTTCTCACCCGTCTGGTGAAAGATCTTAACGCCGGACTGAAGATGACGAGCCTCGTCGTCAGTCACGATATCGTCGAAGCCAGTCAAATCGCTGACAGCATCTTGCTCCTCTCCGGCGGTAAAGTGGTCGCCCACGATAGCCCCAAGGCCTTGATGCGAAGAGCCGATCCGCTGATCGCCCAGTTCATGCACGGCAAGCCGGATGGCCCGGTGCCGTTTCATTATCCGCTTACAAGCGCCTATGCCGAAGCGCTCAAGAAAGGGGCATAGCATTGCTTGATTCTTTAAGCTGCCTCGGTGAGCGGCAAATCCGCCGTCTCGGCGATCTCGCCGCTTTCGTGCTGTTCACCGGCCAACTGTTGCGCTTTACCGCCATCCTCGGACGTCGCCCGATACTGTGGATTCGCGCCCTTTACCAGGCCGGCGTGCTGTCGCTGCCGATCATTGTCGTCTCGGCGGTATTTATCGGCATGGTGCTCGCCTTGCAGGCGTTCGTGAACATGTCTCGGTTCGGCGCCGAACAGTCCACCTCGATGCTCGTTGCGCTTGCCCTGATGCGTGAGTTGGGCTCGGTGGTCACGGCTTTGCTCTTCGCCGGTCGCGCCGGTTCGGCGATTACTGCGGAAATTGGTCTGATGAACGCGACAGAACAGCTTTCGGCCATGGAAATGATGGGCATCGAACCGATCGCGCAAATCGGCGTGCCGCGCTTTTTCGGCGCCTTGCTGGCGTTGCCGTTACTGTCCATGGTATTCGTCGCCGTGGCGATGTTCGGGGCGTATTTTGTCGGCGTGGCGTATCTTGGTCTCGACGAGGGCGGCTTCTGGTCGCAGTTGCAAAGTGACATCGGATTTTATGAAAATATCTTCCTCGGGATTCTCGTCAAGAGTTTTGTTTTCGGTTACCTGTGCGCGGCAATCAGCGTTTTCCAGGGTTTTGTCTGTGCGCCGACTGCACAGGGGATCGCGCGGGCGACCACCCGTACCGTGGTTCTTTCTTCGTTGGCGGTGCTCGGCGCGGATTTTCTTCTGACTTCGGTCATGTTTGGGATGTGATATGCAAAACAATCGTTGGATCAGTACAACTGTCGGCCTGTTCGTGGTGTTTGCCATTGTCGGGTTGTTTTTTCTCGGCTTCAAGGCAAGCCGGCTCGGTGGATTTACTCCCGGCGAGGTCTATCGTCTAAAGGCCAGGTTCGGCGATGTCAGCGGACTCGACAAACAGGCGGCAGTCTCTCTCTCCGGGGTGCAGATCGGTCGGGTAGTGGCGGTCTTTCTCGAGCCGAAAAGCGCCGAAGCGGTGGTCGAGATGGAAATCGACAAGCAGGTCTTTTTGCCTGCCGATAGCACGGCACAAATTTTTACCGCCGGCTTGCTCGGTAAAAAATACATTGGAATCGTTCGTGGGGTGAAAAAATCCGCTTTACAGGAAGGAGACACCATGACGCGCACTGGCGACGCCATGGTGCTCGAGAAAATTCTCCAGCAATTCAGCGGCGGCAAGGGCGGCTATTATCCGAATGCCGCATATGATCTTACCGCCCGCTTCGACAACGTCAGCGGACTGTCGCCCAATGCACCGGTGATGCTTGCCGGGGTGCAGATCGGAAGGGTCAAATCGATCGCCCTGGACCAGGAAGCCTACCAAGCGCTAGTGGTGCTTGAAATCGCCAAGCAATACAATAAATTACCGCGTGACAGCGGCGCGGATATTTTGAGTTCCAGTCTCTTGGGTGGCAAATACATCGGTATCAGCCCGGGTGGCGAGACCGCGATGCTTGAAGACGGTGATCGATTCCAGTACACCAACTCTTCGATCGTTCTGGAGAAACTGATCTCACAATTCGTTACCAACATGGGCAACAGAGAATAATTTCTATGGAGCACGAACAATGAAAAAATGGATATCCTTTCTAACCCTATCCTCCTGTTCTTTGCTGACGTTTGCGGGGCAACCCAGTACCGGCGCGGCGGCCAAAGCGATGATTACAGAGCAAGCGGAACAGATTCTTGTCGATCTGGCGAAAAATCAGGCGCGATACGCCTCCGATCCGCAGGCCTTCCAGCAATTCATCGCGCGCGCGATCGCGCCCAAGCTCGATTTTCGGAAAATGGCGCAAATCGCTCTCGGAAGGCATCTGCGCGAGGTGGAGCAGGCGGGCAAACTCGACGAATTCACCTGCGTCTTTCGTACCCTGCTGATCCGCGTGTATTCCAAGGGGTGGCAGAGCTATACTGACGCCGAAGTGCGCGTGCTCGGAACCCCGACTGTCGATCGCTACAACCGCGCGACAGTGCGCGTACAAGTCACCAGCAATAGCGGTAAACGCTCGGATATGCGCTTTTCCTTGTACTATAATGACGGACAATGGAAGCTCTACGACGCCACTTTTGAAAACGTATCTCTGATGACCAGTTATCGCAATACCTTCGATACCGAATTGCAAAAGGGCGACGTGGACGCGCTGATTGCCAAAATACGCGCGATGAATTGATGCTCGATACCCCGATTGGCCGCATAGAAAATGGCAAAATCGTCTTGCCGGCGGTATTGACCGCAAAGGTGCTGCGTGATTCAAGTTACGAAACCCTGCCTGAACTCCCGAAAACCCTACAGGTGGATTGCACTTTTCTTGAGCGTTGTGACAGTACCGGCATCGCCGCGCTTGTCTGGCTGTTACGTCAGGCCGTCGCGCAGGACTGCCGCGTCCGTTGGCGGTATATCGACGATTCTTTACGGCGATTGCTGACGCTTTATCAACTCGATACCAAGGAATTGATTGTCGATGCAGGAAACCCTCATTAAAGATAGAATCCGCGCCGCGCTCGGCGATGCGGAAATCGAAATATACTCCGCCGACGGGGTGCATTTTTCAGCCGTGGTGACCGCCAAGGAGTTTGCCGGTCATTCCCGCCTCGAACAGCACCGCATGGTGCTGAAAGCGCTCGAGGAGGTGATCAGCAGCAACGAGTTACACGCATTGCAGTTGAAAACCGTGGCGCGCGACTGATGGAGCAGTTGCGCGTTCGCGGTGGCAAGCGTCTTCAGGGGGAAGTGGCGATTAGCGGCGCCAAGAACGCGGTATTGCCGATTCTCGCCGCCACTTTGCTGGTACCGGGTGTCACGGTGATCGACAACGTACCGCGCTTGCGTGACGTCTTCACTTTCCTTGACGTCCTCGATGCGATGGGCGCGAAAGCGGCGTTCAGCGCTGATCACCAGGTGACGGTCGATGCCAGCGAACTGAGCAATCCTCTCGCGCCATATGAACTGGTGCGCACCATGCGCGCAAGTGTTTTGGTGCTTGGACCGCTGCTCGCGCGTTTCGGGGAGGCGCGTGTTTCTTTACCGGGCGGTTGCGCGATTGGCGCGCGCCCGGTCGATCAGCACTTGAAAGGCATGCGGGCGCTCGGCGCGGAAGTGAAAATCGAGGAAGGTTATATCGTCGCCGAAGCGAGCAGACTGCGTGGTCAGCCATTTTTTATGGACATGGTTACTGTGACCGGAACGGAAAACCTCCTGATGGCCGCGGTACTGGCCGAAGGGACGACGGTCTTGCACAATGCCGCGAAAGAGCCGGAAGTCGGCGATCTTGCCCGTTGTCTGAATGCGATGGGGGCCAATATAAGCGGTATTGGTACGGCGACCCTGACCATCGAAGGGGTACGCGAACTGAAACCGACGCGCTACGCGACCTTGCCCGATCGCCTTGAAACCGCGACGTATCTCATCGCTGTGGCAGTTACGGGTGGAGAGGTGGTTGCGCGTAATACTTCTCCGTGGCTTCTCGAAGCGGTTCTGGAAAAACTCGAGGCCGCCGGCAGCGAGATTCGCTGTGGCAAAGATTTTATCGCGCTTGATCAGACCGGTCGCCCATTGCGCGCGGTCAGCGCGCGCACCGCGCCTTTCCCCGCCTTTCCGACCGATATGCAGGCGCAGTTCATGGCGCTCAATTGTCTTGCAAAAGGCAACGCGAACATCATTGAGACGGTTTTCGAAAACCGCTTCCTTCATGTGCCGGAACTTTTGCGCATGGGCGCCGATATCTGTATCGACGGGCACACCGCGACCACCCGTGGGGTTGCCCATTTGAACGGCGCGCAGGTGATGGCGACTGATTTGCGGGCCTCCGCCGGGCTGGTGATTGCCGCGCTCGCCGCCGAAGGGGTGAGTATTATCGACCGGGTCTATCACTTGGATCGCGGTTATGAGAAGATGGAAAATAAGCTGGCTGCATTAGGAGCCGACATTGAACGTATTCAATCCGCCGCCTGAATCGTTCCTGCGCGGTGCAAGGGTCAGGGAGGAGGATATCGTCATCGCTCTGTCGAAAGGGCGTATACTCAAGCAGGCGCTGCCGCTTCTCGCGGCGGCAGGCATTGAACCGTCGGAAGATATCGTTGCGAGCCGCAAGCTGATTTTTGCCACCAACCGGCCCGGGGTGGCCCTGCTCGTGGTGCGCGCTTCGGACGCGCCGACTTATATGGAATACGGTGCGGCGGATTTCGGTATCGCCGGCAAGGACATATTGCTCGAGATGAACGCGAAAAATCTCTATGAGATGGTCGATCTCGATATCGCCCGTTGTCGGTTGATGGTCGCGGCCCAAGCCGAGCGGAGCGAGTTGCCGGATCGCCATATCCGCGTGGCGAGCAAATACGTCCGTTCCGCGCGCCGCCATTTTGCCCGCAAGGGAAAGCAGGTCAGCGTTATCAAACTCTACGGCTCGATGGAACTCGCCCCCCTCGTCGGGCTTGCCGATTGTATCGTCGATCTGGTCGATACGGGCGACACCCTGAAAGCCAACGGTCTGGTGGCGATCGAGCAAGTACGAGAAATCAGTTCTCGTCTCGTGGTCAACAAAGCCGCGTTCAAGCTCAAACGCGAACGTCTGACGCCGCTGATCAGGGCGATTGAACACGCAGCCAAAAAAAGCGATGATTGAGCGTTTACACAGTAAGGATCGGCGATTTTCCGCGCAACTGGACGCGCTGCTTGCCTCGGGCGAAGAAAACCGTGAGGCGGTACGCAAGACAGTGGACGAGATCATTGCGCGCGTGCGCAGCGAGGGCGATGCGGCCGTGTTGCATTATGCGCGTACGCTGGATCGTACCGAGGTCGATGCCGTCGCCGCTCTCGAAGTGCCGCGAAAAACGTTGCAGGCCGCCTGGGATGGACTGGAGGCGAAAATGCGTTTTGCCTTGCAAAGCGCACACAAGCGGATTACCGCCTACGCCGAACATCAAAAACTCGCGTCCTGGTCATTTCGCGAAGCGGACGGCAGCCTGCTTGGCCAGCGCGTTACCCCTTTGGACAGCGTCGGTATCTATGTGCCGGGAGGGAAAGCGGCTTATCCCTCCTCGGTGATGATGAATGCGATTCCCGCCAAGGTCGCGGGCGTCGAACGGATCGTCATGGTGGTGCCGACTCCCGGCGGGACCGCGAATCCGCTGGTGCTGGCTGCGGCGCATCTGTGCGCGGTCGATGAAGTGTGGCGGATCGGCGGCGCGCACGCGGTCGCCGCGCTCGCCTACGGAACGCCGACAATCGCGGCGGTGGACAAAATCACCGGTCCCGGTAACCGCTATGTGGCGGAAGCGAAACGCAGCGTCTTCGGGCAGGTTGGCATCGATATGATCGCCGGCCCTTCGGAAGTGGTGGTGATCGCCGATTGCAAAGCCGATCCGCGATGGATCGCCACCGACCTCTTCGCGCAGGCCGAACACGATGAAATGGCGCAATCGATTCTCCTCACCGATTCTACCGCGCAGGCCGATGCCGTACTGGTGGCGGTGGAAGAAATGCTGCCCGCGCAGCCGCGCCGCGCGGTGATCGCCGCTTCCCTGCGTAATCGCGGCGCGGTGATCCTGTGTGCCGATCTCGACGATTGCCTGCGGGTGGCGAACCGAATCGCACCGGAACATATCGAGTTGATGGTCGAACATCCCGAGGCGCTGCTCGAAAAGGTGCGCCATGCCGGCGCGGTATTCGTTGCCGCCCATTCGAACGAGGTGTTCGGCGATTATTGCGCCGGGCCGAACCATGTTTTGCCGACCTCGCGGACGGCGCGCTTCGCTTCTCCGCTCGGCGTTTATGATTTCCAAAAGCGCACCAGCGTTTTGCGCCTTTCACCGACAGGCGCAAAGGCGCTGTCGCCGCTGGCGGCGCTTCTCGCCGACGCGGAAGGTCTGCATGCACATGCTTTGTCGGCGCGGCTAAGAGGCGATCATGGGTAAGATCGATCGGGTGATCACGGCGCAGGTGCGGAAAATCACCGCTTATGCTGTTGCCCCAAGCGCGCCCGATCTGCTGAAATTGGACGCGATGGAATGTCCGACGGATTTTCCACCGGCGTTGCGCGCCGGCTGGCATAAGGCGCTTGCCGAAGTCGCGTTGAACCGTTATCCACCAGCGCGTAATGAAGCCCTCGAAGGGGTGATACGTGAACGCTTCGCGATTTCCGACGCGCACGGGATGCTGTTCGGCAACGGTTCCGACGAACTCATCCAGATGATTACGATTGCCTGCGCGAAACCCGGCGCGGTGATTCTTTCGCCGGCGCCGACTTTTGTGATGTATTGTCTTTGCGCGACGATACTGGGGCTTGACTATGTCGCGGTGGACGTGCGGGCGGATTTTTCCCTCGACATGCCCGCCCTGCTCGCGGCGATCGCGACCCATCGACCGGTGGTAATTTATCTCGCCACCCCGAACAATCCGACCGGTACGGCCTATGAAAACGCCGAGTTGCAACGGATCGTCGATGTGGCGCCGGGACTTGTGGTCATCGATGAAGCGTATCTGCCCTACGGTGATCATTCGGCGAAAGCGCTCTGCGAAAGCAACGAAAATGTCCTCATCATGCGTACGCTTTCGAAGACCTGCCTTGCCGGGGCGCGCTTCGGCTATCTTTTCGGCGCGCGTCCGTGGATCGAAGCATTCAACAAAGTGCGTTTGCCGTATAACGTCAATGTGCTGACGCAGGCCTCGATTGCCTACGCGATGCGCCATTTCCCGGCGATCACCACGCAGTGCAGGGAAATCGTTACCGAGCGCGAGCGACTCTACACGATTCTGTCCCGTTGGGAGGAATGCCGCGTCAGGCCGTCGCAGGCGAATTTTCTTCTCTTGAAAGTGCCGGATGCGGACGTATGGTTCGAGCGACTGAAAGCACAAGGCGTACTGGTCAAGAATATGCATGGTGTGCATCCGCTGCTTGATAACTGTCTGCGCCTTACCGTCAGCAACGAAAAAGAAAACCGCTGTCTCTTGGGCGCGCTGGAGAAATGCCGGTGATCCAACGCGACGCGCTGATCGCACATCTCGACACGTTTCTCGCCGTGAAACGGTTCCACGATTACGCGCCGAACGGTCTTCATGTGAGCGGGCGCCGGGAAATCGCGAGACTCGTGACTGCGGTGAGCGCCTCGCAGGCGGCGATTGATCATGCGACCGCGCAAGCGGCCGACGCGCTTTTGGTACACCACGGCTATTTCTGGAAGGGGGAAGCGCCGCAGGTGATCGGCGTCAAGCGCGCGCGTCTCAAACGCCTGTTACAGGCCGATATCAATCTGATCGCCTATCATCTGCCGCTCGATCAGCATCCTGTCGTGGGCAATAATGTCTTGTTCGGCAAGAAATTGAAATGGCAGAATATCCGCCAGTCCGCCGCCGAGGAGATGCTGTGGCTTGGCGAACTCGAGAAACCGCGGGTGGCGCGAGATTTTATTGATGAAGTGGAAAGACGGCTCGGGCGCTCGATTACCAGTGCCGGCGGTTCGCGGCAACCGCTGCGACGAGTCGCTTGGTGTACCGGCGCGGCGCAGGATTATCTCGCGCTCGCGGCAACAGTCGGCGCGCAGGTGTTTTTGACCGGGGAATACGCCGAGCGCAGCTATCACGAAGCCAATGAACTGGGGATGCTGTTTCTCGCCTGCGGCCACCATACGACCGAGACCTTTGGCGTACGGGCGCTTGGCCAGTATTTAAGCGGCGAATTCGCTATCGAGACCACGTTTTTCGATGAAGCGAATCCTTTCTAGACGATTGATGAAACTCCTGCGCGAAACTTCGCTTGCCATGCATCCAAGTTTCTTTGCCATCAAGAGGAAGCTTTTCCAGTCAGGGGGAGGAAGTACGATGAAAAGAGTAAAAGGCGCGGGCGATATCTGTATCGGCAACCCCCGTTCATTAACTATTGAGCCTTCTCGGCAAAACGTTTCGAAAAGAGGATGATCGTCGGGGCGTTGTCAGTAATGCCAGTGACGAACCGGTCCTGAATCCACGTGAATGAAGTTGGCGCCGCGATAAACACCAACGCCACCGCCATTGAGACGCGTGGCGATGTTGCGCAATTGGCGGGAATTATAGCCTTTGATCGCAATATCGGCGGCCATCGCTTTCATGTGGTAGCTGTTTTTCCCGACATTTTTTGAATGTCGCGAGAGCATCTGGTTGGTGGCTGGGGATCGGTAGCCGCTGTTCAGTTCAATGGTGCGGTTCATGCCGACGTTAAGCTGTATGTAGTGCAGAATATTGAGCAGATCAATATCGACCGGTTTGATCGTGTGTTGGCGGAAATCGCGGAAAAATTTGCTGATTTCGTCAATTGATGGCTGGATATAGCCGTAATCCGACGTCCAGTATACGCTGCGCAGGTTTTCACCGGTATGCGGGTTGTGCATTTTCAGCATTCGTTCGCGGCGCGAGGCGGCGTTCGCCCATTCGCGCGGAAGCATGACACCAGCGGTGGCGATCGCCGCGGTTTTCAAAAAAATTCGTCGATGACTGCGCCGGCAGCATGGGCACTCCTCTCCATGGGCAAACTCTTCGATCGTCACCGCATGATCGAGTGCTTTTTCTTTGTTGAAGCTCATCTTAGCGCCGCTACTATTTTTAGCCTAACTATATAGAAGGCTTTTTGTTTTGACAAGTGGATTGTGAAGAGGTAATCACGCATTACTTCCACCAATACAATTCGTATCAATTGCCGTGCGAGAGAAAATGAATCACGGTCTTTGGTGATACGATGCAAATAGCCTTGGTGGCTACGCCCTGACTCGAACAGGGGACCCCATCATTATGAGTGATGTGCTCTGACCAACTGAGCTACGTAGCCAGGAAAGGCGGGCAATTATCTTCGATCGCCATTCACCTGTCAAGAAGCGTGGTTTTGTTCTTGGCCGATGCCCGCTACAATGGGTGGTTTTGCGGATGCCGATGTGGATGTAAGCGCAATTCTCGATGGCCTGAACGACGCGCAGCGCAAAGCCGTTACTTTGCCAGCCGATGCGATACGCGTGATTGCCGGCGCCGGCAGCGGCAAGACGCGCGTTCTCGTGCAGCGGATGCAATGGCTGATGGCGGTGGAGGGCATCTCTCCCCACGGGCTGCTTGCGCTGACCTTTACCAACAAAGCCGCGCGCGAGATGCGGCAGCGTCTGGAAAACGCCACGGGACAGGCGATGACGCCCCTGTCGATGGGGACGTTTCACGGCATCTGTCATCGCATTTTGCGCCGTTTTGCCGAGCGCATGGACTGGCCGCAGGGGTTCGTGATCATAGACCGCGAAGATCAGTTGCGTATGATCAAGCGGATGCTGCGCGAGCGCAACTGGGACGAGGAGTTGATCTCGCCGCGGCAAATACAGGCACAGATCGACGCTTACAAGCAGGAAGGGCTCAGGGCGGTGGATGTGCCGGTCACCGCGTATCCTGTCGATGCCGCTGTTCGCGAGCTTTATCGCGATTATGAAATCGCTTGCCGCCGACAGGGCGCGATGGATTTTGCCGAGTTGCTTTTACTGACCGTGGAGTTGCTGGCGCAGCATGCGCAGGTGAAAGCCCATTTTCACCAGCGCTTTCAGTCGATTCTGGTCGATGAGTTTCAGGATACCAACACCCTGCAATTCACCCTCGTACGCGAATTGCTTGGTGAGAAAGCGAAACTGTTCGTGGTCGGCGACGATGACCAGTCCATTTATGGCTGGCGTGGCGCCAAGGTGGAGAATATTCTCGAACTGGAGCGCGCCTACCCCGAACTGCAAACCATCCGACTCGAACAGAACTACCGTTCCACTCAAACCATTCTCCACGCCGCCAACGCGGTGATCGCGAAAAACCAACACCGTCTCGGTAAGCGTTTATGGAGCGCGGGAGCGCGCGGTGAAGCCGTGCGTGTCTATGCGGCGCTCAACGAATACGATGAAATGCGTTATGTTATCGAGACCATCGCGCAATGGGTGGAGACGGGCGGCGGCTATGACGAATGCGCCATTCTCTATCGTTCCAACGCGCAAAGCCGCGTCTTCGAGGAAGGGTTGCGGCAAAAGCGGATTCCGTATCGCGTTTACGGCGGATTGCGTTTTTTCGAGCGCGCCGAAGTCAAGGACGTGCTCGCCTATTTGCGTTTGACGCGACAGCGCGACGATGACGGGGCGTTGGAACGGGTGCTCAATCAGCCGCCACGCGGTATCGGCGCGAGGACACAGACGAATCTGCGTGAACTGGCGCGGCGAGAGGGCGTGTCCTTATGGCAAATCATCGCCGATCCGCCCCTGGTCAAGGCGCATTTCAACGCGCGCGCTGGCAACGCCCTGTCGGCGTTTGCCGCCCTGCTCGACAGGTTGCACGGGGAAATCGGTGAAACGAATTCCCTGAAAAAAGCGCTTGAGATCGTCGTTTACCGGAGTGGCCTTTATGCTCATCTCGAGGGACAAGCCAAAGAAGAAGCGGAAACGCGCCGCGAAAATCTCGATGAACTGATCAATGCCGGCAGCTATGTGGATATGGTCGCTGATCCGCAAAGTGACAAGGTGATCGATTTTCTCGCCGATGCCGCCCTCGACGCCGGTGATGGACAGGCACAGGAGGGGGAGAGCAGCGTTCAACTGATGACCTTGCACAGCGCCAAGGGGCTGGAATTTGCCAACGTGTTCATCGTCGCGATGGAAGAGGATATTTTTCCGAGCCAGCGTTCCCTTGAAGATCCGGCCCGCCTGGAGGAGGAAAGACGCCTCGCCTATGTGGGCATGACCCGCGCCGAAAAGCGTCTTACCCTGTCTTTTGCCGAGCGCCGCCGCTTTCAGGGGCGCGACACTTATCCGCAGCCATCGCGTTTCGTGCGCGAAGTCCCTCGGGAACTGATCAAGGCGGTTCGCCCACTGCTTTTCACCGAGGCAACGGCGGTGCGAGGGGAAACAGCGCCGACACAGCCCGGTTCGGCGCAGGAACTTTGGTGGACAGGCGAAATGGTGCGGCATTGGAAATTCGGCGAGGGCTGCATCGTCTCGCTTGAAGGGAGCGATGCGCATCGGCGGGCGCTGGTGAATTTCGCCGAGGCAGGGGAAAAATGGCTGGTGCTCGCCTATGCCAAACTGGAGAAAATTTCTTGACCGTCGCTCATTGCAATCAGAAGGTCAAGCGCAATGCCTTCAGTTGTTTTTCACATTCTGCAGCGGTGCTGAAGCGTATGGTTTGGAAACCGAGTCGCGCGGCGCTTGCCACGTTTTCCGCCATATCGTCGATGAATACGGATGCCTGCGCTTGCAGACGATAGGTGTCGAGCAAACAGGCGAAAATTTCCGCGTCGGGTTTCTTGCACCCGACCTCGGCGGAGACGACCGCACCCGCGAAAAGCGGCCAGAAATCATAGCGTTGTTTGAGGTAGGCGACGATTTCGGCGGTGTTGTCGGTCAGGGCGTAAGGACGATAACCGGCGTTTTTGATTCGCTTGAGTAAATTCGTACTGCCGTAGAGGGGGATCTGCGTGCGTTTGACGTAATAAAACAGGGCTTCCACGTGTTGCGGCGAGAGGCTGAACTCGGTGATTATTTTCGCTTTTGTCTCGTCTTCGTCGAGTTCCCCCCGATTGACCGCGGCCCACAGGGGGCCGCCGAACAGGCGTTCGGCGAGCGCTGCTGCTTCGGTTTCACCGAAGGTGAGACGGATGATTTCGAGCGGTGCCCAGCGTACCAGCACGTTGCCGATATCGAAGATCACGTTGCGGATCGGTGGTTTGGGCATCGTTTCTTCCTTTATTCGCAATTATGCGCCGTCTCTGGCGCGTTGCAGGAGAATATCACGCACTTTGCCAGGGTCATAGCCGGCGTTTGCCACGCGCTTGAGAATTTCCTCTATGTCGCGGCCGCTGTCCGCTGCGATGATCGCCCAAACGATCGTCGAACGGCCGCCTGAGGCGCAGTACATGATGGTTTTCCTGCCGCTTGCGAGCGCTGTCCGCGTGGCGTCGATCGCCGTTTCGTCGAGCGTGCCTTTGGCGACTGGCGCGTAAATGGTGGTAATACCGAGTGCGATGGCGGCTTCACGGATTGCGGCGAAACGCGGCTGCTGCGGTGTTTCGTTGTCCGGGCGATTGCAGATGATCTGTGTGAAGCCGACCGCTTGCAAGTCCGTCAACGTGTTCGGATAAAGCTGGGCGCTGACGCCGATTTTTTCGTCGAGTGTTTTCATTGAGGTTTTGTCAGTCGAGAGACGAGAGTTTTTCCGCAAGGCCAATATAGCGCGCCGGCGTTAGGGTAAGCAAGCGTTCTTTGGCCTCTTGCGGCACGTCCAGGGTGGCGATGAAGGCGGTGAGCGCTTCTGTGGTGATCCCTTGTCCGCGGGTCAGCGCCTTGAGTTTTTCATAGGGCTTTTCGATTCCATAGCGGCGCATGACGGTCTGGATGGCTTCGCCGAGGACTTCCGGGTTCTCGGCCAGATCGGCGGCGATGACGGCGTGGTTGACTTCCAGTTTGTCGAGTCCCTTGGCGAGTGAGGCGAGCGCGATTTGCGTATAGGCGAACACGGTGCCGAGATTGCGCAGCACGGTGGAATCGCTTAAGTCACGCTGCATTCTGGAGACAGGCAGTTTATGGGCGAGGTGTTCGGCGAGCGCGTTGGCGAGACCGAAATTACCTTCCGCGTTTTCGAAATCGATCGGATTGACCTTGTGCGGCATCGTCGAGGAGCCGACTTCTCCGGTGATCGTTTTTTGTTTGAAGTAGTTTCGGCTGATGTAGCTCCAGATATCGCGACACAGGTCGAGGAGGACGAGATTCGCGCGGCCGATTGTGTGCATCAGTTCGGCGATGTAGTCGTGGGCTTCGATCTGCGTGGTCAACGGATTGTATTCAAGCCCGAGGGAGATGACGAATTGCCGCGCCGTCCGTGGCCAGTCGATTTCCGGATAAGCGATCACATGGGCGTTGAAATTGCCGACGGCACCATTGATTTTGCCAAGCATTTCCTGGGCGGAGAGCTGTTGGAGTTGGCGTTTGAGACGCCAGGCGACGGTGGCGAATTCCTTGCCGAGCGTCGTCGGAGAGGCCGGTTGTCCGTGGGTGCGCGCGAGCATCGCGGTCGCGCTTTCAGCGCTGGCAAGTGCTTTCAGTGTGGCGTAAATTTTCTCGTAATGCCTGACGAGGAGATCGCGCCCGTCCTTGAGGATCAACGCGTAGGAAAGGTTGTTGATGTCCTCCGATGTACAGGCGAAATGGATGAATTCGCTTTTCGCGGCGAGTTCCGGCAAGGCGGAGAAGTCTTCCTTGAGCTGATATTCGACCGCCTTGACGTCGTGATTGGTCGTTTTTTCGCGGTTTTTTACGCGCATCGCTTTTTCCTCGTCGAAATGCGCCGAGAGTACGGTGATAAAACGCGCCGCTTTTGCGCTAAGCGGAGAAAGTTCCCCGATCTGCGGATGGTTGGACAGCATCTCGAACCAGGCGAGTTCCACCCGGTAGCGATAACGGATCAGCGCGTATTCGCTGAAATGCTCGGCCAGTTCCGCGGTTTTTTCAAGGTAGCGTCCGTCGAGCGGCGAGAGGGCGGTGAGGGAATGGGTCATCGGGATATCCTCGGAAAATAGCGGCCTGACAAGCCGTTTTTGATTATCGCTGCGCTCTCGCGAAGCGTGTGCCATTGGTAGCGTTTGTCGTTGCAATGGGGCGTCGAGGCGTAGACTTGGATCGTCGACTCGCCAAAGCGTGTACTCGCGAGCCAGGCGGCGCGTAGGAGATGATACGCTTCACTGACAACGACAAGCGAGCGAATATTTTCTTTTTCCGCGATCCGCGCGGCGTGGTGGAGGTTTTCGTCGGTGTCGGTCGAGGCGTTTTCCGTGAGGATGTCCTCTGCCGGCACCCCAAGGGCTTGGGCGTGTCGGGCCATGTCCGCCGCTTGCGCCCTGCCGGTCATGATCAATTTTCCGACTTTGCCCGCCCGGTAGAGGGCAACGCCGGCCGCCACCCGCCCCGCCGTGCAGCGGTTGATTTCTCCAGAGGGGCGGTAATACCACATGCCGAGGACGACGGCGGCGTCGGCCGCTTGGAGATCTTGCATGCGAATACGCTGGTTACGTGCGGCGGCGCGCCATACGGCGGCATAAAGCGCAGCAAAGGCGAGGCAGAGAAGGAGAAAGAACGACAAAAGGCGGCGCGGCCCTCGTCCGGCGTTACAAAACAAAAGCGAAGCCTCGCAGGATCAGGGCGACATAACAGGCGGCAAGGACATCGTCGATCATGATACCGAAACCGCCCGGCGTTTTGCGCTCGACCTGACGGATCGGAAAGGGTTTGGCGATGTCGAACAGGCGGAAAAGGAGGAAGGCGACGAGGCAGGAAGTCCCCATGCCCCATGCGGTCATCAGTTTGCCGGGAAAGGTGATCAGGATGAACCAGATACCGACGAATTCGTCCCAGACAATGCCGCTGTGATCGGGGACGCCGAGATCGCCGGAAGTCTTGGCGCACAACGGGATGCCGAGGAGAAAGGTCAGGAGGAGAAAAAGGTCGCCGGCGATCGTGTGCTGCAGCCACGGCAGCAGCGGGATGACGAGGACGGTGGCGAACAGGGAACCCCAGGTACCCGGTCCCGGTCGCAGCAAGCCGCTGCCGCAACCGAAGGCGAGCAGATGGATCGGGTGACGAACGAGGTCGAGCAGGCTGGGGGCGGTTTTTGCCATCTCTGCGGCTCGTGGTCAACGCAAGCGTCGCGGCGTTTTGCCTGCCGCGAATCGGGTGATGCGGGTTGCTTGCCGCCTCATTCGGCGGACGCCGCGAGGCAGTCGCGCAACAGGGCGGGACCGTGGTAAATCAGTCCGCTGTATAGCTGCACGAGATCGGCGCCGGCGGCCAGTTTGGCTTGATAATCGCGGGCACTCATCACCCCGCCCGAGGCGATCAGGGCGATATCTGGCAGTGTCTTGCGAACGTGGCGCAGTATTCGCGTGCTTTCTTCCATCAGCGGCGCGCCGGAAAGGCCTCCCTCTTGGGTACCGTTCGGATACCGCGTCACGGCGCTTTTATCGACCGTGGTGTTGGTGGCGATAAGACCATCGATACCGGCGGCGTCGATGATCGCAAGCATCGCCTCGAGTTCGTCGTTCGTGTGGTCGGGGGCGATTTTCACCACCAGCGGCAGGTAACGGCCGTGTTCGAGGAATAAACGGTTTTGTTTGCGCTTCAGCCCGGTGAGCAGCTGTTGCAGCGCCTTGCCATGCGCCAGGGCGCGCAGTCCCTCGGTATTCGGCGAGGAAATGTTGATCGTGAGATAGTCGGCGCATGGGTAGGCGCTTTCCATGCCGAGAAGGTAGTCGTCGAGCGCGTGGTCGTTGGCGGTGGTTTTGTTCCTGCCGAGATTGACGCCGATGACCGCGTCGAGTGTTTCCTTCACTTTCGCCACCCGCGCGCAGACAGCGGCGGCGCCATCGTTGTTGAAGCCCATGCGGTTGATGATGGCATCGGCTTGCGGCAGACGAAACAGTCGCGGTTTCGGATTGCCGGGCTGCGCTTTTGCCGTCACCGTGCCGACTTCTATGCCGCCGAAACCCATCCGCGCGAAGGCGGGAATCGCCACCGCGTTTTTGTCCATCCCGGCGGCCAGGCCAAGGCGGTTGCGAAAGGTAAGCCCCATCACTTCGACCGGCGTTCCGCCCGTTATCTGCGGCGCCAGCGAGGGACAGGCGGCGAACGCTTTCAGCGTCCATTCGTGCGCCGTCTCGGGATCGAACCGGAACAGGAGGGAACGCAGACAGGAGTAAGGGTTCATGTGTTCGCCTTCTCGAACGCGCCGAGGTACTCGATAAGGGCGCTGACGCTTTGCCTGTCGAGCGCCAAATAAAGGCTGGCGCGCAGCCCACCGACGGCGCGGTGGCCCTTGAGACCGTGGAGGCCGCGTTTTTCGGCTTCCCGCCAGAAGCGCCTGTCGAGTTCCGAAGACGGGGTTCGAAAGACAATGTTGCTGCGTGAACGGAACGCGGGGTCGATCGTATTGCGATAAAACGAACTCTTGTCGATCGCTGCGTAAAGTCTGTCGGATTTCTCTTTTGCCTCGGCGGCGCAGTGCGACAATCCGCCCGTCTTAAGAATCCACTTCAGCACCAGATTGAACAGGTAGATCTGGAAGGCGGGCGGGGTGTTGTACAGCGAGTTCGTATCGGCATGGGTTTTGTAGTTGAGTATTTTCGGCAAGTGCGGATGGTCTTCAAGGAGCGACTTGCGGACGAAAACGACGGTCAGGCCGGCCGCGGCGAGATTTTTCTGCGCGCCGCCGTAGACGATGTCGCAGCGCGTCCACGGGATGGCGCGTGTGTAATAATCGGAGGAAGCGTCGACGACGAGCGGCACGCCGACATCGGGTAGTTCGCGAAACTGGATTCCGCCGATGGTTTCGTTGCTGGTGACATGGAGATAACGGACTTTGGCGGGCAGGTCGATTTCTTCCTCGCTTGGCAAGGTGGTGAATCCGCTGCTTTCTCCCGACCACGCTTCGTGCATCACCCCGACACGTCTCGCCTCGCTCATCGCGCGGCTCGCCCAATGTCCACTGTTGATGATCGCGCTTTTCTCACCATTGGCCATCAGGTTCATCGCCGACATCGCGAATTGACCGTGACCGCCGCCCTGAAGGAGAAGACACTGGAACGCCGGCGGTGCGCCGATAATTTCCTGTGCGAGGACGATCGTTTCCTCGTGCAGCGGCTGGAAGAGTTCGCCGCGATGGGAGATTTCCATGACTGACATGCCGCTACCTCGATAGTCGAGCAATTCTCGCTGCGCTTGTCCGAGGACAGCGAGCGGAAGGGTGCACGGACCCGCGGTGAAATTGTGAACGCGATGTGTCATCTATCGTACCGTCTGGGGGTGTCGCGCTCGTCATCATGGGGCCGCCCCGTTTTTGCAAGCGTCAGGGAACTGCCGTTCCAGCTGTGTTCGGCGTCGGGCAGAAAGACCAGTCCGCCGTCGATCCCGCTGCTGATTAGCCAGCCACCGGCAACCGCGCTGCGATAAAGATCGGGGACGTTTCTCTCTTTGCTTTTCAGTTTTTGCCAGATGAGTTTCGGGCGATTTTTTGTGAACGGGTTGAGGTTCATGATGTTCCTTATGCGCGTAGGGCCTCGGGATTTTTTTTGAGATAAATCAACAACAGCGAAAGCGCCGCCGGCGTGACGCCGGCGATTCTCGCCGCCTGCGCGAAATCGACCGGCTGGACTTTTTGCAGCTTCTCCGCCACTTCTGCGGAAAGTCCGCGTACCTGGCGGTAATCGAACGGCGTTGGCAGCGCTTGCTGGCGCTGCTTTTCAAGACGCGCGACTTCGTTGTACTGACGGTCGATGTAGCCGGCGTATTTGGCGTCGATGTCGATTTGTTCGGTGACAGTTGCGCCCGGATCGTCCGCTGCCATACCGGGCAGCGCCATAAGTTTGCGGTAATTCATTTCCGGGCGTTTGAGCAGTTCGGCGGCGGACAGCGGACGCGAAAGTTGCGGGTATTGTTCGGGGCGGACGAGAAGGGTGTTCAGGCGGTGTTGTTCAGCCTCGAGGGCGCGCATTTTTCCGCCGAGAAGGCGCATGCGCTCTTCGGCGACGACGCCGAGGCGATAGCCGATTTCGCTTAGGCGCTGATCGGCGTTGTCCTCACGCAAAAGCAAGCGGTGTTCGGCACGGCTGGTGAACATGCGGTAGGGTTCCTGGGCGCCCTGGGTGACGAGATCGTCGACCAGTACCCCAAGGTAGCCCTGATCCCGTCGCGGGTACCAGGCGTCTTTGTCTTTGACGCGCAGGGCGGCGTTGATGCCGGCGAGAAGACCTTGCGCGGCGGCTTCCTCATAGCCGGTGGTGCCGTTGATTTGCCCGGCGAAGAAAAGGTTGGCGATGGCCTTGGTTTCGAGGGTATGGAAAAGGCCTTGCGGGTTGAAGAAATCGTATTCGATGGCGTAACCGGGACGGGTGATCAGCGCCGCTTCCATACCGGCAATCGTGCGAATATATTGCAGCTGTGCTTCAAATGGCAGGCTGGTGGACACCCCGTTGGGATAGAGTTCGCCGCTGGCGAGACTTTCCGGTTCGAGAAAGACCTGATGACTGGGCTTGTCGGCAAAGCGGGTGACTTTGTCTTCGATCGACGGGCAATAGCGCGGCCCGAAAGCTTCCGTAATCACTCCGGCATACATCGGTGCCTGATCGAGGTAGCGATGGATGACGGCGTGGGTTTTTTCATTGGTGCGGGTGATATGGCAAACCACCTGGCGCGGACGTTTTTCGCGTATTCCGAGAAACGAAAACGACGGTATCGGATCGTCGCCCGGCTGCGTAGTCATTTTCGAGAAATCCACTGTGCGGCGATCGACGCGCGGCGGCGTGCCGGTTTTCATGCGACCGGTGTCGAAGGGCAGATCGCGCAGGTGTTCGGCGAGTGCGACAGATGGCGGATCGCCGGCGCGGCCGCCGGCGAAATGCTCAAGGCCGACGTGAATCTTGCCGCCGAGGAAGGTGCCGGCGGTGACGACGACGACGCGCGCGCGCACGTCGATGCGGTGCCGGGTTTTCACCCCGGTGATGCGCTCGCCTTCGATTAACAGGCCGGTCACCGGACTTTGTAGGGTATCGAGATTTTCCTCGCTTTCGACCGCCGCGCGAATCGCGGCTTTGTAGAGCATACGGTCGATCTGGGCACGGGTCGCGCGCACGGCGGGGCCTTTTCGCCGGTTCAGGGTACGCCATTGAATGCCCGAGCGATCGGCCGCCTGTCCCATCACCCCGTCAAGCGCGTCGATTTCCTTGACCAGATGGCCTTTGCCGATACCGCCGATGGCGGGATTGCAACTCATCTGACCGATGGTTTCGAGGTTGTGGGTGAGCAGAAGCGTTTTGCAGGACATGCGCGCGGCGGCACAAGCCGCTTCCACGCCGGCGTGGCCGCCGCCGACGACGATAACATCATAAATGGTGGGATAGCGCATTGACGGGGGCAGCGATGAAATGGACCTTTATTCTAACGGATTTTACCCATGCGCTTAAGTGCCTTATTGGCTCAGCGTCTTGTGCAAAACGAGGAACAGCCCCTGTTTGGCGAAACTGATCGTAAGAAGTACGACGATCGGGCTGAAATCGAGGCCACCGAGCGGTGGAATGACGCGGCGCAGGGGTGCCATGATCCATTCGCTGCAACACAGACCGATCTGCAAGAGCGGCTGGCGCGGGTCGGTTTGCAACCAGGAGGCGATGATGACGAGAAACAGTGCGTACATCACGAGGTTGAGCCAGGTAACGAAGAACAAAATCAGGGTGCCGAAAATCAGCGCGACTCCCGGTGTCCTGGTGAGCAAAAACGCGGCGAGAATCGCGATGATCCAGGCGACCAGAACGCTTGCACTGTCATAACGGCCGCGCGGCAGAAGATTACGAAATGGCAGCAGCAGTGGGTCGGTCAACTGGTTGAGTCTGTCCACGATCGGATTGGCGCCGAGACGATAGAGGTTGACGTGAAAACGGATCAAGAAAACGGCGATGATCAGTTTGGCGATAAGCATCGGCATATTCATCGTCACCAGTCCTTTGTCAGCGTGTCGCCAAGATGCTTACCGCGCTCGATCACCGCCTGCATCGCCGTGGCGACGGTTTTGTCGAGATTGTGGTCATCGAATATGGTGATCGCTTCCGCGGTGGTGCCGCCCGCGACGGCGATTTTTTCGACGAAGCGCGAAAAAGACGGCGGCGTTTCTTCGTTTTCCAGGGCAATCGTCGCGGCGCCGAGGGCGGTCAGGGTAATGATGTCGTGACACTCGTCGGGAGTGAAGCCGTAGCGTTCACCCCCTTTCTCCATTGCCTCCATGAAGCGGAAGAAATAGGCGATTCCGCTGCCCGACAGGGCGGTGATGCCATCGATCTGGATTTCGTCATCCAGCCAGGCGGTCGAGCCGATCGCACGGAAAATGTTTTCGATGACGTTTTCCGTTTCCTCGTCGAGTTCACGGTCGCAGTAGATACCGGTCAGCGCCGCCTGCCGCGCGGCGGCGATGTTCGGCATCGCGCGCACGATGGTTGTGCGCTCGCCGAGCACTTTGCGATAATCGGCGATACGAATCCCGGCGGCAAGGGTGATAAGGACGGTGCTTGAGAGATCGTATTCGCGCAGTTGCAGAAGGAGGTCGTGCATCTGCTGTGGTCGTACGCCAAGGACGAGATATTTCGCCGACGTAATCAGTTGGCCGTTGTCGGTGGTGGCGAAGACGGCGAATTTTTGGGCGGTCTGGGCGGTGCTTTTCTCGCTGCGCGCGGAGATCATCAGCTGTGATTTCTCGATCGCGCTTTCGCTTCTTGACAGACCGGCGACAATGGCCTGATTCATGTGTCCCGCGCCGATGAAGCCGATTCGGCAGGATGGCATATCGTTTGCTCTCCGCGATAGGTGAATGCTGTGACCGATGGTATCATGTATTCATACCGTATACGACAATCGGCCCTTTGCGGCGATTGGCGCGTTTTTTCAAGGAAGGGACTATGGCTGAATTAAAACTGGATGACCTGCTGAGTTTTTCGCATCAACAGGGCGCTTCCGATTTGCATCTGAGCAGCGGATTGCCGCCGATGATCCGCGTCGACGGGGATATCCGTCGCCTGAAGATGTCGCCGCTTGAAGGTCAGCAGTTGCGCGACATGATTTTCGACATCATGACCGATGCGCAGATGAAGAATTTCGAGTCGACCTGGGAAGCCGACTTTTCGATGGAAATCCGCGACATTTCGCGGTTTCGTGTCAACGTCTTCAATCAAAACCGCGGCATTGCCGTGGTGTTTCGTACGATTCCGAACAAGGTGCTCTCCCTTGCCGAACTCGAGGCACCGGAGAAATTCGTCGATATCATCGATGTGCGGCGCGGCTTGGTGCTCGTGACCGGGCCGACCGGTTCGGGTAAGTCGACAACGCTTGCCGCGATGCTTGATCAGATCAACGACAACCGTCACGAACATATTCTCACGGTGGAAGATCCGATCGAATTCGTCCATCAGTCGAAAAAATGCCTGGTCAACCAGCGCGAAGTACATCGCGACACGCAAAACTTCAACAACGCGCTGCGGGCGGCGCTGCGTGAAGACCCGGATATCATCCTCGTCGGAGAATTGCGTGATCTCGAGACGATTCGCCTCGCGCTGACCGCCGCGGAGACCGGACATCTGGTCTTCGGCACCTTGCATACCAGCTCGGCGGCGAAAACAATCGACCGTATCATCGACGTTTTCCCTGGTGATGAAAAATCACTGGTGCGTTCGATGCTCTCGGAATCCCTGCGCGCGGTTATCGCTCAGACCCTGCTCAAGAAGATCGGCGGCGGACGGGTTGCCGCGCACGAAGTGTTGGTCGGCACGTCGGCGGTGAAAAACCTGATTCGCGAAGACAAGGTTGCGCAGATCTACTCGATGATCCAGACCGGCGCGCAACACGGGATGCAAACGCTCGATCAGGCGCTCGGCAATCTGGTGCGTCACGGACAGGTAGAGCGTATGGAAGCGCTTTCCAGGGCGCACGACAAGCAAAACTTCGTGTAAGGAGGAGGTATGCAGATCGACAAGGAACGCGTCCGCGAATGGTTCGACAAACTGGTAGCGTTCGCCGCCGAGAAAAAAGCGTCGGATATTTTTATCAATTCGCAAAGTTACGTGGCGGTGAAAACCGACGGGCAACTGCATTATCTGAAAAAGATGTTTCTCGACAAAGCAGATGTCTTCCATGTGATCAAAGAGATCGCGCATGCGAATTCCTATCGCGAGTTCATCGACACGAACGAGCTCAACATGATGGTCGAAGTGCCCGGGGTGACCTATCTTCGCGTCAATGTCTACATGCAGAAAAGCATGCCGGGGCTGGTGCTGCGTTTGATTCCCACGAGCGTTCCGCAAATCGCGGAACTCGATCTGCCGCAGCCGCAGTTGCTCGAAAAATTGGCGATGCTGCGCCGCGGGCTGGTGATCGTGATCGGGGCGACCGGCCACGGGAAATCGACCACGCTCGCTGCGATGATCAGACATCGCAACCAAAATTCACACAATCACATTATCACCGTCGAAGATCCGATAGAATTCATGCATCTTTGCCGAAGCAGCCTGGTGATCCAGCGCGAGGTTGGCGTGGACACCAAGGACTACGCCACAGCGCTGAGAAATTCTCTGCGCGAGGCACCGGATGTCATCCTGATCGGGGAAATCCGCGATGAAGAAACGATGCGATACGCGATGCATTTCGCCGAAACCGGTCATCTGTGTCTTGCCACGTTGCACGCGACGAACTCGGTGCAGGCGATTGAACGTGTCTATAATTTTTTCTCTCTCGATCACCGCGAAAAACTGCAAATGGATCTGGCCGAAAGTCTGCGTTGCCTCATCGTCCAGCGTCTTCTACCGCGCGTCGGCGGCGGGCGCGTGATGGCGATGGAAATGATGATGAAAACACCGTATATTCAGGAATTGATCCTGGAAGGGCAGACCGACAAAATCCATGAAGCGCTCGAACGCGGCGATGCGGAGAAGGGCGTGTTCAGTTTCGATCGTTGTATTTTCGATCTTTATGAACGCGAAGTGATCAATTACGAAAATGCGATGCGTTTTGTGCGTTCACCGAACGATTTCCGAATACGCCTGCGCAACCATTCGCAACGGCCGCTACCGGAGGGCCTCATGGGCGCCGGAGAATCCTACGAGGTGCAGTCCGAAGACAGCCTCGAACACGAACTGCTGAAAAAAGCGCGAGAGGAACGTCGTTTGTCACGTTCTTGATTTCGGATGAGTCAATATCGCGCTGCGGATCTGGAGTTGCTGAAGGGGCTCGATCCGGTGAAAAGACGTCCCGGCATGTATACCGATACCACCCGGCCGAACCATCTTGCCCAGGAAGTCATCGACAACAGCGTCGACGAGGCGCTTGCCGGACACGCCGGACGGATTGTCGTAACCCTTTATCGCGACGGCTCTCTCGGTGTTGGCGACGATGGACGCGGGATGCCGGTCGACGAGCATCCGCAAGAGAAAGTCTCCGGCGTGGAACTGATCCTTACCCGCCTCCATGCCGGTGGTAAGTTTTCTCATAAAAACTACGCTTTCTCCGGTGGCCTGCACGGCGTCGGCGTGTCGGTGGTCAACGCCCTGTCGCGACGACTCGAAGTCAGCATTGAGCGTGACGGTGGGCGCTACCGCATCGCTTGTGAACAGGGTTGGGTGGTCACGCCGCTCAGGGTGGTCGAAGCGATCGGCAAAAGGCGTCACGGCACTTTTCTGCGTTTCTGGCCGGAGAAAAAGTATTTCGACAGCGCGGCGTTTTCCGTCAATCGTCTGACCCATGTCCTGAAAGCCAAGGCGGTGCTGTGTGCGGGACTTACCATTGAATTCCACGACGAAAACAGTGCGACGAGCGAAACTTGGTGCTTTCAGGACGGGCTTTTCGCTTATCTTCGCGAGGCGCTGCAAGAACGGGAGTGTCTGCCGCAAGAGCCGTTCACCCTTTCTCACGAGGATGAACAGGGGCGAATCGATCTGGCGCTCGCCTGGTCGGAGGCGGCGGGTGGCGCCGGTGTCTACGAAAGTTACGCGAATCTGATTCCGACAAGCGGTGGTGGCACCCATGTCAACGGGCTGCGCAGCGGCTTGGTCGATGCCTTGCGCGAATTCTGCGAATTCCGCCAACTGTTGCCGCGCGGCGTCAAATTGGCGCCGGAAGATGTGTGGGAAGGCTGTCAGTATGTGCTGTCGGTGAAAATTCCCGATCCGCAGTTCGCAAGCCAAACCAAGGAACGGCTCAGTTCACGACATTGTGCCGCCTGGGTGAGCGCGGTGGTCACCGATCTGTTCGGGCTTTACCTCAATCAGCATGGTGCCTTTGGCGAGGCGCTCGCCGAGCGCGCGATCGATCGTGCCCACAAGCGTCTGCGCGAGACGAAAAAAGTGGCGCGCAAGAAAATCAGTCAGGGGCCGGCGTTACCAGGCAAGCTCGCCGATTGCGTGCGTCAGGATCTGGAAGAGACGGAATTGTTTCTCGTGGAAGGCGATTCCGCTGGCGGTTCAGCGAAACAGGCACGCGACCGGCAGACACAGGCGATCATGCCGTTGCGTGGGAAAATACTGAACACTTGGGAAGTTACCTCCGACGAGGTGATGGCCAGCCAAGAGGTGCATGATATCGCGGTGGCGATCGGCGTCGATCCGGGCAGCCGTGATCTGTCCGCGCTGCGTTACGGAAAAATCTGTATCCTCGCCGATGCCGATTCCGATGGCTTGCATATCGCCACCTTGATTTGCGCGTTGATGGTGCGTCATTTCCCGGCGCTGGTTGAAGCGGGCCATCTGTACGTCGCGATGCCGCCGCTTTACCGTATAGACGCTGGCAAGCGCGTCGAGTACGCACTCGATAACGACGAGCGCGATCGTCTGATCGACAAAATTCACGACGACGGTTTCAATGGAAAAATCCAGGTCACCCGTTTCAAAGGGCTTGGGGAAATGAATCCACCGCAGTTGCGTGAGACTACCATGGATCCGACTACTCGCCGTCTGGTCCAGTTGGCCCTTGATGTTCATGCGGCGGAATTGGTCATGGACATGCTGCTTGCGAAAAAGCGTAGCGGCGACCGGCGCGCCTGGTTGGAGGAAAAAGGGGATATCGCGGAGAATCTCGATGCTCTTGAGAGTGAACCGTTGGGAGAACGCTAATGCTTGTTGACGAACGTCGGCCACTCGAAGGTTTTACCGAAAAAGCCTATCTCGATTATGCGATGTATGTCATTCTTGATCGCGCTCTGCCGCATATCGCCGACGGGCTCAAACCGGTGCAGCGCCGGCTCGTCTACGCGATGAGCGAATTGGGGCTTTCCGCCTCGGCCAAGCACAAGAAATCGGCGCGCACGGTCGGCGATGTGCTCGGTAAATACCATCCGCATGGCGATTCCGCCTGCTACGAGGCAATGGTGCTGATGGCGCAGCCATTTTCCTATCGCTATCCCCTCGTCGACGGTCAGGGCAACTGGGGGAGCCCGGACGATCCGAAATCCTTCGCGGCGATGCGCTATACCGAATCGCGTCTTACCGCGTACGCGAAGGCGCTGTTGCAAGAGCTTGATCAGGGCACGGTGGCGTGGGTGGCGAATTTCGACGGCACCCTGAAAGAACCACAGCAACTGCCAGCGCGTCTGCCTAATATTTTGCTCAATGGCGGCAGCGGCATCGCGGTCGGCATGAGCACCGACATTCCGCCGCACAATTTGCGCGAAGTGGTCGCCGCCTGCCGCGCCCTGCTTGCCGATCCTTCCCTCGACAGCGCCGCCTTGATGCAATACATTCAGGGACCGGATTTTCCAGGCGGCGGTGAACTGATCACGCCGCGTGACGAACTGGAAAAGCTCTATGAGACAGGCAGCGGCACGCTGCGGCTACGTGCGAAATTTTCCCGCGAGGAAAACGGCGATATCGTCATCGAACAACTGCCGTATCAGGTTTCCGGCGCGCGCGTGCAAGAGCAGATCGCCAAGCAGATGCAAGAGAAAAAGTTGCCTTGGCTTGAGGATCTGCGCGATGAATCCGATCATGAGCAGGCGATCCGCCTGGTGCTGGTGCCGCGTTCCCGGCGCGTGGACGGCGCGCGTTTGATGCGCCATCTGTTCGCGACCACCGAACTCGAAAAAACGGTGCGCGTGCACTGTAACATGATTGGGCTCGACGGCCGCCCGCGGGTGAAAGGGCTGCGCGAAATGCTCGGCGAATGGTTGCAATTTCGCGAAGAAACGCTCGTCAAACGTCTCCGCCATCGTCTCGAGGCCGTACGGGCGCGATTGCATATTCTCGAAGCGTTGCTCGCCATTTATCTTGATCTTGATGCCGTGATCCGTATTCTCCGTGAAGCGGACGAACCGAAAGCCGCGCTGACAGCCTATTTTTCCCTCAGCGATGACCAGGCGGAAGCGATACTCAACACGCGCCTGCGTCATTTGGCCAAACTCGAAGAAAGGAAAATCCGCGACGAACAGATCGCGTTGTCGTGCGAAAAAACCGCGTTGCAGCATCTCCTCGCCGACCGTGCGGCGCTGATCACGCAGGTTTCCCAAGAACTTGGCGAAGATATCGAGGCATACGGCGACCGGCGCCGTACCGTATTGGTGGAACGCGATGCGGCGCAGGCGCTCGAGGAAAGCGAACTTCTGCCGAGCGAGGCGGTGACGCTGGTGCTTTCGAAAATGGGCTGGGTACGCGGCGCGAAAGGTCATCAGGTCGATGGCGCCACCCTCAACTACAAGAGCGGAGACGCTTTCCTGCTGCAACTCGCGGCGAAAAGCAACCAGTCCGTTTGCCTGCTCGCCGACAGTGGACGTTGTTATACCTTGGCCTTGCATGGATTGCCGTCGGCGCGCGGTTATGGCGAACCGCTGTCCAGTTCGCTCGCCCTTGCCGCCGGCAGCGATATCATCGCCACCGCGGTCATTGAGGAAACGCGTTCCTATGTGGTGGCCGGCGATAACGGTTACGGTTTTGTGGTCAAAGGCAGCGACTTGCTCGCCAAAACCAAAACCGGCAAGACGCTGTTCCATCCCGGCAAGGAGGCGCAGGCGCGCTTTCTCCTGCCGCTCGCGGCAGGGGGAAGGGAGCGCTTGCTTGCCGTCAGCAGTGAAGGACGCGCGGTGCTCGTCGCCGCATCGTCCCTGCCGCTGATGAGCAAGGGTAAGGGGGGGCGGATCATCGCGATCGCGAAAAAAGCCTTCACCGAGGGTGTTCGTCTTGTTCAACTGCGCGTCGTTTCGCCACAGGCCGATCTTCGTCTTACCTGTGGGCGCCAGTATATGCGCATTTCCGCCCGCGAACAGGAGGCCTACCTCGGTGAGCGCGGTTTTAAAGGATACTGGCTGCCCAAAGGATACCGCAAGGTCGATCGGGTGGAAGTAATGGAAAAATCGCCAGATGAGTAATTCAACCGTTGCCGTTTCCAAGCGCGCCCGGCGCGCCAGGGATTCACTTCCGGTTTGCCGGGGGAGAAGGATTGGCGCTCGCCGCCGTAAATGACGCGCCATTGGAAAACCGGGCGAGCGATGGCGCCTGCCGGAGAGGCGGCGGCGATGGTAACGACAAGAGACGGGTCGCAGCTCTCGATTCCGGGACAAGGCACGCGCGCGCGCTTTCTTCGCGGCAAAGAGGATGCACAGAAAAATGCCGTCGCCGCTTTCAAGGTCGGGAAACGGAATCGATGGCAAATCCCTCCGCGCTTTCCCGCCATCTGCCGCGCAGGCGATCGGGAGTGCCGCCGAGCAGGCGTTGATAATGCGCCCGCGGGATTTCCTCGCCGCCCATGGAACGAAGATGGGGACTTAGAAATTGGATGTCGAGCACCTCGACACCGTGCGCGGCGAGAGCGAGGCTGAGCGCGACGAGAACGATCTTCGATGCGCCGTCGACGAGACCGAACATCGATTCGCCGCAGAAGACGCGGTCAAGACAGACGCCGTAAAGCCCGCCGCGCAGAATCCCCGCTTGCCAGAATTCACAGCTGTGGGCGCGGCCCTCGGCAAAGAGTTCGCGATAGGTGCGGATCAGGGACGGTGTAATCCAGCTGCGACCGTGCCGTCTCGCGCACAACTCGATCACCGCGTCGAAGGCGTGGTCATAGCGCAGGGTATAGTTTCCCTTGCGCATCTGGCGGCGCAGGGAACGGCTGACATGGATCCGCTCGGTGCGGATGAGCGCCCGTGGATCGGGGGCCCACCATAGTATTGTTTCCTCGCTGTCAGGCCATGGAAAAATGCCCCGGCAATGGGCGGTGAACGTCTGTTCCGCGTCAAGCGAGGAACTGATGGCGAGCAATCCGCTGTGATCGGCTGTTTTGACCGCGGGGAAAAAAGCGGTGGAATCTATCATGGCGACGAGGTTTGTGGAAATAGGCGGTCTCGCTATGTTCGGCGGTTGCGAAGATGATGACGCATATCGTTTGCCAGAGCGAAAACCGCTTTGGTATCATGCCACATTCGCTTCACCGTTGGAATCCGTCATGCCATTTTTCTTGTCGTATCGCCAGGCGCTCGTCTTTGTCCTCACCATCGCCTTGAGCGGCGCCATCTTAGCTCGGCCGTTCGTCGTCAGGGATATTCGCGTCGAGGGTCTGCAAAGGGTTTCGGCCGGGACCGTGTTTTCCTATCTGCCGGTCAAACCGGGGCAAACGATAGATCCGGACAATGCCGCCAAGGCCGTCAGCGATCTGTATGCCTCCCATCTGTTTTCCGATGTCGGCCTCGTTCAGGACGGCACGACACTCGTCGTGCGGGTGAAGGAATTTCCGGTCATTTCTTCCATCACCTTGCAAGGCAATAACAGTATCGACGCGACGATGGTCAAAAAGGCCTTCGCTAAGGCGGGTTTCGCCGAAGGAAAAGCCTATGATCCGGCGATTTTGCAGGATATGAGCAACGCGCTGTACAAGCAGTATCAGGCACAAAACCAGTTTCAGGTGCAAATCATCCCAACGGTGACGCTCCTGCCACGTGGACGTGTCGCGATCCTTTTTGATATTTCCGAAGGCCGTACCGCGCAGATCGCGAAAATTCAGTTTATCGGGAACAAAATCTACAGCGACAGGCAACTGGGGAAATTGTTCGACACAGGGACGACGAACTGGCTTTCGTTTCTCAGCAAGAACGATCAGTTGAACGCGGAAAAGTTCAATGCCGACTTACAGCGCTTACAGGATTTCTATTTCGACCGTGGCTTCATGGATTTCAAAATCACTTCCACCCAGAGCGCGCTTTCCGATGACAAGACCAAACTCTATCTGACCATCAACTTCCATGAAGGCGAGCCCTATGTCCTGACAGAATATGATTTCAGCGGTTCCTTGATCATTCCCCGCGAGGAGCTCGACAATCTGGTGACTTTTCGCAAAGACGTGCTCTACAACCGCGGGGAAGTGAAAAAAACGGTGGATGCGGTGAAGCTGCGCCTCGCCGATGAAGGTTATGCCAAAGCCGATGTCACTGTCGTACCGCATGCCGAACCGCTCACCCATCGCGTGCAACTCACCTTGGTCGTCACACCGAATACACGTTATACCGTGCGTCATATCAGCTTTACCGGCAATGCCAAATCCTATGACTCGGTTTTACGTCGCGAGATGCGCCAGCAGGAAATGGCGCCGTACTCCGCTTCCAATTTGCAGCGTTCGGAAGAGCGGTTGTTGCGCTTGCCGCAGGTCGAAGCACTCGACAAAACCCTCGTGCCCTTGTCCGAATTTCCCGATCAACTCGATATCCTTTACACAATCAAGGAACGCCACACCAGAAATATTCAGGGTGGAGTAGGCTACGGGCAAAAGAGCGGCGCCTTGTTTTCGTTGGGGTACAGTGATGACAATTTTCTCGGCAGCGGCGACCGCATCCACCTGAATTTCGCGAGAAGCCAGCTTTATCAGTCCTACGGCATTTCCTACGTCGATCCGTATTTCACCCAAAGCGGCATCAGTATCGCCTACAATTTCCGATACAGCAAGTATGATTACAAAGAAGAAAAACTCTCGGACTGGACGGCGGACAACCTGAGCGGGATGGTGACTTTCGGTTACCCGCTTAACGAATACCAGAAAATTTACGCCGGGGGTGGCTATCGCCGCGTAAGCATTCATGCCGGTAACGATGTTGCCTGCGAAATTAAAAAAATCAATAATTCCAAGCTTGGGTGTGAAAAGCCGGGCTATCTTGATCGCAAAGGCCGTATTTTCAATGAATACGTGCTGAACACGGCCTGGCAGAGAGATACCACCAATAGCGCTTATATGCCGCGGAAAGGGGCGAGAAACAGTGTCGATGTGGAAATGACGACACCGGGTTCGGACGCCACCTATTATCGCATTGATTACGCCAACAAGACCTATTTCTCCGGTGAAAACAACAACTCCCTGGTTTTCAATTTGCACGGCAAAATCAGCTATGGTGGCAGCTACAGTGACGATGATTCCCACTTGCCGTTTTATCGTCGTTATTATGCCGGTGGCTTGTCTACAGTGCGCGGCTACAGTTACGGTTCGATCGGTCCGGAATACAGTAACGGAGACAGAGCGGGCGGAGATTTTCTCGTCAGCGGCGGGATGGCGCTGATGCTGCCGATCTCTTTCAATAAACGTAGCCACAGGCTGCGTGTTGGAACTTTTCTCGATGCGGGATCGGTGTGGAAGGACACGGACGAGTTCTACACTTCCGATTTGCGCTATTCGGCCGGAGTTTTTTTGCAATGGTATTCGCCGCTCGGGCTGCTCAATTTGAGCTATGGCGTGCCGCTTAACAAAAAAGAGGGCGACGAGGAGGAGAACTTCCAGTTCAGTATCGGTGCGGGATTTTAATGAAAAGGCTTACTTTGCCGGTCTTTTTCCTCCTTGCGCCGTGGCTATGGGGGCAGACGGCGCAAGGCACGCAGGTGAAACCTTCGGCGCCATCGCCGCTGCCCGGTGACGAAAGCGGTCTCGCCGACGATGACGGTGTTTCCGATTCGGCGGTTTCCGACCCTGCCCTTGCAAAGGGTGAAGGCAAGGCTTTCGATCGTCAAGTGACGAACTTACGCCTCGGTTTCGTCAATTTTCGCCGCATTATGCGTTCCATTCCACAGCTTGCAACGATCCGCGACGACCTCGATCGTGAGTTCAAGCAGCAGAAGGAAGCACTTCTCGAAGCGCAGCGCACCCTCAAGACGATGGAACGGCAAGCGGAGAGGCTTTCCGGCGAACAGGATTACGCGAGCATCGAGAAAAAATTGATCGCCAAACGTCGCGATGTTGCGCGTCGCGATGCCGCCTTGCGTGACAATTACAGCGTTCGGCGCAACGAAGAGTTGTCCAAACTACAGCGCAAGGTGCTTGATCGTATCCTCTCTATCGCCAAGGCCAACGAATACGATGTGATCTTGAACGATACCGGCGTGATCTATGTCAGTCCGAGGGCGGATTTAACCGCGTTGGTGATCGAACAGCTACACGAAATGGCCGCGGAAGAAGACCGGGATCAAGGTGGAGAAAGCGATCATGAATCTCCTCGCTGATCCTTTATCCTCGCTTGAACTCGCTCGAGAGATCGGCGGAGAACATCTCGGTCCCGGTGTGGAAATCTATGGCGTGGGCTCGTTGACCCATGGCGGAGAAGGCGAGATCGGCTTTCTCGCCGATCACAAGTATCATCATCAGGTGCTGCAAAGCAAGCTTTCCCTTTTACTGGTCG
This sequence comes from Cardiobacteriaceae bacterium, assembly GCA_965277745.1. Taxonomy (GTDB): domain Bacteria; phylum Pseudomonadota; class Gammaproteobacteria; order Cardiobacteriales; family Cardiobacteriaceae. The sequence continues at coordinate 636,238 of OZ255837.1, read as the reverse complement.
AGAAAGCCATTGTCGAGAGTGGCGCCACCCAGATTGTTGTTGCCGATGTGCGCCATGCCTGGCGCGTGGTCAGCGAACGGATCACCGCCGAGCAAAGAAAAATGGTCGCGAGCGGCGTTCATCACGAGGCCAGTGTCGCTTGTGACGCGGTGATCGGCGAAGAAGTGCGTATCGCCGCGGGTGCCGTGGTCTGTGACGGTGCGACAATCGGCGATGGCGTGCACATCGAGGCGCAGGCGATGGTCGGCGAGAAAGTGCGTATCGGTGCGCACACGCGTATCGGTCCCGGCGTGCGCTTGCTCGCCGGGACCCAGGTCGGTGCGCGTTGCAATATTCTTGGCAACGCGGTGATCGGCGAGCGCGGATTTGGCAATGTTTTCGAGGAGGGGCGGTGGAAGGCGCTGCCTCAGTTCGGTGGCGTGCGTATCGGAGACGATGTGGAAATCGGTGCCGGGACCATGGTCGACCGCGGCACAATCGACGATACCGTGATCGGTAACGGGGTCAAGCTCGACAACTTGATCCAGATCGCGCACAATGTCGTGATTGGCGATCATACAGCGATTGCCGGCTGTTGTGTCATCGCCGGATCGGTGACTTTCGGCAAATACTGCCTGGTCGGTGGGGCCTGTGTGTTCAACGGGCACATCGACATTTGTGATGGCGCTCAGTTCACCGGTCATTCTTCGATCAGCAAATCGATTACCAAACCTGGTCTTTATTCTTCGGGTATACCGGTGATGCCGACAAAACAATGGCAGCGTTTGGTGGCCAAACTGAGAACTTGGGGAAGAGAAAAATGACTGTCACTACCGCGATGGATATCGAAGAAATTCGCCGTTACCTGCCGCATCGCCACCCTTTTTTACTGATCGACCGTATTGTCGAGGTCGACCCGCTCAGTCATATCCTCGCGATCAAGAATGTAAGTGTCAACGAACCATTCTTCCAGGGCCATTTCCCCGGCAAAGCGGTCATGCCCGGTGTCCTCGTGATTGAGGCGATGGCGCAATCAGCGGGTATTCTCGGGGTGAAAAACGGAAAGCGGGTACTTGGATTGCCGGATGAACCGGAAGAAGACGGCATCTATTTTTTCGTCGGCATCGACAAGGCGCGTTTTCGCAAGACCGTGGTTCCCGGTGACCAGCTGCTTCTCGATGTCCGGCTGATTCATTCGCGGCGCGGTATCTGGTCGTTCAACGCCAAGGCGACGGTCGAGGAACAACTGGTGTGTACCGCGCAGATCATGTGTACTTCCGCCGCCAAGGGAAATGCTTGATGATCCATCCGAGCGCTGTGGTCGACCCTTCCGCGGAAATCGCTTCGGGGGTGGCGATTGGCGCCTACAGTGTCATCGGGGCGAAAGTGGCAATCGGCAGTGGCACGGAGATTGGCCCTCACGTGGTGATCGAGGGGCCGACGAAAATCGGCAGAAACAACCGCATTTTCCAGTTCGCCTCGCTCGGCACGATGCCGCAGGACAAGAAATACAACGGTGAACAAACATGGTTGACGATCGGGGATGACAACACCATTCGTGAATTCGTCACCTTCAATCGCGGCACGGTTCAGGACAGTGGCGCCACCAGAATCGGCGATGACAACTGGATCATGGCCTATGTTCATATCGCCCATGACTGCGTGGTCGGCAATCATACGGTTTTCGCCAACAATGCCGCGCTCGCCGGGCATGTCCGAATTGATGACCACGTGATTCTCGGCGGCTATGCGCTCGTCTATCAGTTCGTGCGAATCGGCGTTTACAGCATTGTCGCCTTTTCGAGCGGGGTGAAACACAACGTGCCTCCGTACTCGATGGTCGCCGGCATGCCGGCGAAAGCGGCCGGTATCAACATTGAAGGGTTGCGCCGTAACGCCTTCGCCACGGAAGAAGTGGCTGCGATCAAAACGGCTTTTCATCATCTCTACCAGGAAAATTTGTTGCTTGCCGAAGCGCGCGGGAAAATCGATGCCATGGCGGAAAATTCCGCGGCGGTGGCAACGATTGCCGCGTTTCTGGGGGAGACCGGTAAACGCGGGCTGATACGCTGAAATGGCGGGCCTTCATATCGCCATCGTCGCCGCTGAACCCTCGGGCGACAGGCTCGGCGCTCCGTTGATCGCGGCGTTGCGCGCACGTTATCCCGGCGCGCGATTTACCGGTATCGGCGGCGAGTGGATGCGAAGCGCTGGACTGGAATCGCTCGCGGACATGGCCGCTCTTTCGGTAATGGGCCTCGTCGAGGTTCTCCTTCATTTGCGCGCGATCATCGTGATCAAGCGATCGCTTTTGGCGTTCTGGGCGGCGCATCCGCCGGATCTGTTCATCGGCATTGACGCGCCGGATTTCAATCTGCGTCTTGCCAAGGTTTTACACGGACGCGGGGTTCACACGGTGCAGTATGTCAGCCCCTCGCTTTGGGCCTGGAAGGAAAAGCGCGTCGAGAAAATCAAACGCTCGGTCGATCTGGTTCTTTGCCTGTTCCCTTTCGAAACTTCGATTTATGACAGGCATCAGGTGGCCGCCGTTTTTGTCGGGCATCCGATGGCCGATCGTCTCCATCCGGTCAGCAAACAGGAAGCGCGGCAAGCGCTTTCGCTCGCTTTTCCAGAGCGTCCCTTGATCGGGATTTTTCCCGGCTCGCGCAAAAGCGAGATCGAACGGTTGCTGCCGCTGTTTCTGCGCGCGTTCGCCCGGATGAAAGCGTGCCGCAGCGATCTCGGCGCGCTGATTTCGATCGCCAACACCGATCATAAGGCGTTGATCGGCGATATCCTTCGCCATTCCTTGCCGTCACCCGAGGCGGTGATCCTTTGCGACCGTGACAGCGCCTTGTCCCTTTCCGCCGCGGATGCCGTGATCCTTGCCAGCGGCACGATTACCCTCGAAGCCGCCTTGCTCCAACGCCCGATGCTGGTCGCTTATCGCGTTCACCCGCTTACCGCGATGATTGCGCGGCGTTTGTTGAAGATCGAGCGCTTCAGCCTGCCGAATCTACTCGCCGGCAGAGAAGTGGTGCACGAATGGATTCAGGATGACTGCACGGCGGAAAATCTTGCCGAAGACGCCACGAAACTGCTTGCGGACAGCGCCGCGCGCGAGCGGCAGCTCATCGCGTTGCGCGAGATCACGAGAGTCTTGCCGAAAAACGTCTCCCGGCGCGCTGCGCAGGCGATTGCCGATTCGCTCCGCGGGGAAAAGTCATGAGCGATCTGCCGGTCGCCGGCGTCGATGAAGCCGGCAGAGGGGCGTGGGCGGGCAATATAGTTGCCGCCGCGGTGATTTTGCCGCCACGATATGATCTGGCGGGGTTGCAAGAGAGCAAAAAGCTTTCTCCCAAGCGGCGCGACCGGTTCTTCGAAGGGATCATGACCCAAGCGCTCGCTGTCTGTTACGCGCAGGTAGCGGCGGCGCAAATAGATCGCCTCGACATTCATCGCGCGACCTTGGAGGCGATGCGCGCCGCGGTGCTCGGGCTTGCCGTTACCCCGGCGCGGGTATTGGTCGATGGTAAATTTCTTCCCGAGTTACCTTTTCCTGCTACGGCACTGGTTGGCGGAGACGCTCGCGAGGCGGCGATCGCCGCCGCTTCGATCGTCGCCAAAGTGTCGCGTGACAGACAGATGGCCACCCTTGATCTATGTCACCCGGAGTATGGTTTTTCCGCCCATAAAGGCTATGGCACGAAACGCCATGTGGACGCCTTGCGGCGTTTCGGCGTGCTCGCCTGCCACCGCCGCAGTTATGCGCCGATCGCCGCCTTGTTGAGCGGAGGCGGGTAGAGATGGCCGCCTACGTTCCCTTGCATGTGCACAGCGAATATTCCCTGAGCGACAGTATCCTGCGCATCGAGGACCTGGGAAATTTCGCCGCGCAACAGGGGCTCGAAGCGATGGCGCTCTGCGATCGCAACACACTCTATGGTGCGGTGAAGTTCTACAAGAAAATGCGTGCCTTGGGGGTCAAGCCGGTACTCGGCTGCGATCTTTCCGTGCGTGACGGGGAGGGGAGAATCGCTCAGTTGATTCTGCTTATCCAGAACGCGGAGGGGTTCAAGCATCTCTGTGAATTACTCAGCTTCGCTTATGTCAGCGACCAGCATCACGGGGAGATCGCCACCAACATGGAACGTTTCACCGTCGCGCAGTGCGGCGGCATCCTCGCCCTTTCCGGCGGCCTTGAGGGCGATATCGGCAGGGCGCTCGGCAACGGCGATTTTACCCTGGCCGAGGCGCGGGCCGAATATTGGCGGAAAATTTTCCCCGGACGTTTTTATTTGCAGGTGTCAAGATGCGGCCAGGCGGGTGAAGAGGCCTTGATGGCAGCATCTGCGAGGATCGCCGAACGCTTGCATTTGCCGGCGGTGGCGACCAATCTCGCCTGTTTTCCGGGCGCGGACGATTATCAGGTACACGAGGCGCGGGTGTGTATTTCAAATGGGCACGTGATGGACGATCCGAAGCGGCCGCGCCATTACACGGAAAAGCAGCATCTGCGTAGCGTGGCGGACATGCAGGCGGCGTTCTCCGACGCCGCAATTCTGGTGGAGAATACGGCAGCGGTGGCGCAAAGATGCAATGTCGTCCTTGATCTCGATCATTATCATCTGCCGGATTTCCCGCTTGCACAAGGCGTCGACATCAAGAAGTATCTGATCGAACAGGCGGGTGAGGGCCTTGAGAGGCGTATGCAGGCGCTCTACCCGGATCCCGCGTTGCGGGCGGAGAAGACGCCACTTTACCGCGCCCGTTTGCAAGACGAGCTCGCGGTGATCAATCAGATGGATTTTCCGGGCTACTTCCTGATTGTCGCCGACTTCATCCGCTGGGCCAAGGATAACGACGTTCCGGTCGGGCCGGGGCGCGGCTCCGGTGCAGGTTCACTCGTCGCCTTCGCGCTGCAAATCACCGATCTTGATCCGCTTGCCTACGATCTGCTCTTTGAACGCTTTCTCAACCCCGAACGGGTTTCCATGCCGGATTTCGATATCGATTTTTGTATGGAAAAACGGGATCGGGTGATTCATTATGTCGCCGAAAAGTACGGTAATGACAGAGTCGCGCAGATCGCGACCCATGGCACGATGGCGGCAAAGGCGGTGGTCCGTGATGTCGGGCGCGTGCTGGGCATGCCATACACGGTGGTCGACCGAATTTCCAAAATGGTCCCCACGGCGCTTGGTGTTACTTTGCCGGACGCTTTGGGGCGTAGCGAAAAAGCGAAGGAAAAGGCGGAATTTTTTTCCGCCGATCTGCTCGAGCAGTATGAAAATGACGAGGAAACCCGCTATCTTCTCGACATTGCCATGCAACTCGAAGGGCTTGCGCGAAATGTCGGCAAACACGCCGGCGGGGTGGTGATCGCACCGACCCGGCTGACCGATTTTTCCGCGCTTTATTGTGAACAGGCGGGCGGCGCGTTGGTCACCCAGTTCGACAAGGACGATATCGAAGTGGCGGGGCTCGTCAAATTCGATTTTCTCGGGTTACGTACCCTGACGGTCATCGATTGGGCGGTCGCCAATATCAATCTGCGCCGCAAGCGCGAAGGCAAGGCGGGTGATTTCCGTATCACCGAGATTGCCCTCAATGATTCCGATACTTTCGATCTTCTTAAATCCTGCCGCACGACGGCCGTTTTTCAGCTCGAATCCCCCGGCATGAGAAATCTGATCAAAAAGTTACAGCCGGACAGTTTCGAAGATATCATCGCCCTCGTCGCCCTGTTTCGTCCGGGTCCCCTGCAATCGGGCATGGTCGACGACTTCATCAACCGCAAACACGGCTTTGCCGCGGTACAATATCCCCATCCGGCGCTTGAATCCATTCTCAAGACGACTTACGGCGTCATGGTCTATCAGGAACAGGTCATGCAAGTCGCGCAGGTGCTCGCCAACTACAGTCTCGGCGAGGCCGATTTATTGCGCCGCGCGATGGGGAAGAAAAAAACCGAGGTCATGGACGAGCAGAAAGCGGTTTTCGTAGAGCGTGCGGTTACAGGCGGTGTCGGCGAAAAAGTGGCGACCGATATCTTCGATCTGATAGCGAAATTTGCTGAATATGGCTTCAACAAATCGCATTCTGCCGCCTATGCCTTGCTGTCCTATCAGACCGCGTGGTTGAAAACGCATTATCCGGCTGAATTCATGGCCGCCGTGCTCACCTCCGACATGGACAGAAGCGACAAAGTCGTTCAACACATCGAGGAATGTCGGGAAATCGGCGTGACCGTTCATCCGCCGTCGCTCAATCATTCCAGCTACGCCTTCGGCGTCGACGAATCCGGTCGCGTGATATTCGGACTCGGTGCGGTCAAGGGGGTGGGTCAGGCGGCCATTGATCTCATCATCGGCGAACGTGACGCCAACGGAGCGTTTGTCTGTCTTCTCGATTTATGCCGGCGAATGGATCTGAAAACGCTCAAGCGCAACACCCTGGAAACGTTGATTTGCGCCGGCGCGTTCGACGATATCGAGGCGAATCGTGGCGGCCTGTTCCATGTCTTGCCGCAGGCGCTTAAGCTTGCCGAACAATATCATGAAAACGAGAAAAACCGCCAAGAGGATATGTTCGGCTTGTTCGATGAAGGCGATAACGGTCAGACGTTGCAGGTCGACGCCCATAAGGCTTGGGAAATCGGCACCCAACTGGCTTACGAAAAACAAACCATCGGTTTGTTTTTGAGCGGTCATCCGGTTAACGCCGTGGCCCGGAAACTGCGCGCGATCTGTGGCGCCTCTCTCGCCGAACTTGAGGAAACGATCGCCGCCTGGACGCAGCCGAAACGGCGCGGGGAAGCGCGATTCGTCAAACTTGGCGGAATGATCGTCGATGTGCGTCGGATTGTTACCAAAAAAGGTCAACCGATGGCTTTCGTCACCCTCGATGACCGTCTTGGCAAACTCGAAGTGACGCTGTTCGGCGAACAACTCGAACGTTATCGAGAGCTGCTTGTTATCGATCAACTGATGGTTGTGCAGGCGAAAGCGGAATACGCGTTTTACCAGCAGAATTGGCGTTTGACCGCAGAACAGGTGTTCGCTTTCGATGAAGCGTGCTACGTCCTTGCCAAGGCGGTGCAAATCGAAACCACGATGGACACGCTCGATGTACGCACGTTCGCACGTTTCCAGAGAATACGCGTCCCGGAAAACGACGCGACATCGGGGATGGTTATCCATCTGTCGCTTTCTTCGCCTTCGGCGGCAGCCGCTGGCCGGTTGCGCCTAGACGGACGCTATCGCCTCGATCGTGAGGCGCTTGAGCGGATCCATGAAACCTTTGGCGAAAACAACGTTACCTTATTATACTGAGACAGCGAATTTTTTCGACGGGATAAGACAATGGAAAAACAGACAATCTATCTCGCCGGCGGCTGTTTCTGGGGTTTGCAGGCATACTGCAAACGAATCGACGGGGTTGTCGCGGCGATTTGCGGTTACGCCAACAGCACGGTGGACGCGCCGGATTACGAGACGGTTTGCAGTGGTGCGAGCGGGGCCGCCGAGACAGTTGCCGTCACCTACGCCGCCGATACCATCTCCCTTGCCGAATTGCTGCAATATTTTTTCCGCGTGATCGATCCGACCAGCGTCAACCGCCAGGGAAATGATTGTGGCATGCAGTATCGCAGCGGTATCTACGCGCGGCGGACGTGGCCACTTGCCTTGGTAAAACGCGCGCTGAAGGGATTACAAGCATCCTATGACAGGCCTATCGCGGTGGAAGTCGCCCCCCTTGTGAATTTCACTGCGGCGGAGGAAGAGCATCAGGATTATCTTGAAAAAAATCCGCGGGGCTATTGTCATATCGCGCTTGCCGCGGCGCATGCGCCACTTGATGATAACGAGCGCCGGCGGGCGCGAGAAAGTGCTCGCGCCCCCGTCTCTGTCAAGGCGCGAAGCGGTCAAGGAAACTGCTATCGTAAAGCGGACGATCCGACACTGCGGGATCGTCTGTCGCCCCTTGCCTATGAGGTGACCCGGAAAAACGCGACCGAAGCGCCGTTTTCCCATCCCTATAATAGCCTTTTCGAGACAGGTATTTATGTGGATGTCGTAAGCGGCGAACCGCTTTTTCTGTCTGCGGATAAATTTTCTTGCGACTGTGGCTGGCCGAGTTTCAGCCGTCCGCTGCAAGAGAAGGCGGTGCGCGAATGTGACGACGACAGACACGGCATGCGGCGTATCGAAGTGCGCAGTCGCATCGCCGATTCCCATCTCGGCCATGTCTTTGACGACGGGCCGCGGGAAAGCGGCGGGCGGCGTTATTGCATCAACGGCGTCAGTCTACGTTTTGTGCCGCATGCCGAGATGCGGGCACAGGGGTATGGCGATCTGATCGCTTTGCTGGAGAAACGCCAATGAACTGGTTTTGGGAGCATACACGGGCGTCGCTTTGTACCGTTCAGGGCGTCGCATTGTTGCTGTTTTTCGCCTTGATGTTCGTGGTTCCAAGCGGCTACAGCTATGGCGCGGCGCTTCTCCTGCTCTGTGGCATCGTGGCGCTTTTTCTGCCGAATCGGGAGAAGTTGTCCGTTGCTTCGCGCCGCTGGATCGGCGTTGTCGCGTGCTTTAGCGTGGTCATGGTCGCTTTGCGTGTCTTTCTCGGTTCCCCCGTCAAAGAATACGATGAATTGAGCCGCTATCCCCTGTCTTTGCTGTTCTTGTTCGGCTTCACCCGTTACCGCCCGCCACTCGAGAGTTACGTGGCCGGCCTGTTCGCGGGGACCGTGGCGGCGTTGCTTGTCGTCGCCAAGTCCCGTATTGAGGCGCCGGGGGTGATCGGAGATTTTGGCCATCAGCATCATATCCTTTTTTCCGGTCTGTCGATGGTGATGGCGGTTGCCGCTGGGTTTCTTCTTCTCGGCGTTCGCCGCTTCGGCCTTTGCTGGTTTCTGGCCTTGCTCGCCTTGTGTTTCGGCATCGTCAGCGCGGCGCTTGGAGGCGGGCGGGGAAGCTGGATCATGTTACCGCCGGTGCTGTTGCTTTTTTTGTTTGCCGCGCGCAAGCGTCTTGGCAAAAAAAATCTTCTCGCCGGTACGGCGGGATTGACGGCGTTTCTCGCCACCTTGTACGCGATTCCTGCAACAGGCGTTGGCGAACGTGTGCAAGCCGTGATCACCGATATACAGGCCTACAAGGAAGGACGGATCGCGACTTCTCAGGGAATGCGCCTGGAGATGTGGCAGTGTAGCTTGTACCTGATCGGAGAAAGGCCATTCGCGGGTTGGGGAGATCCCGGTCTGTCCAACGAGAAGAAACGCCTGACGGAGACCGGAAGCTGCGACAAATCGATCGCCGTGTTCGCGCATTTGCATAACGACTACCTTGATACCGCCGCTCGCTATGGTCTGATCGGCCTGGCCGCTTTGTTGCTGCTGTACTTCGCGCCGTTGTGGTTTTACCTGGGGCGTTTGCAAAGAACAGGAGCGACACCCGAACAGTGCATGTTCGCTTACTCCGGCATCGCGATAACACTCTGTTTCATGGTCGCTTCCCTGACAGACGCATTTCTTGGCCACAATATCGCGGCGATATCTTACTCGCTGTTTCAGACATGGTTGATCAGCGGTTTGACGGTTTCCGCCAAAACGCGCGGTAACGACGGGTAAGAGTGACGTGTGGAGGTTTCGCGCGCGGCGAGAGGAGGTCCGTCTATAGCCGAGTGGAAACCTTTTGCCCGTCTTTTGCGGTCGGAGACGGGGCGCGTAGATCAAGCCATCGTTTCCTGGGGAAGGAGCGCAGTGAGAGGGCAGGCGCATACCATCGAAAGCACGCTTTTATCCATCCACTTCCCTTGGCACGACAGTGGACACGCCGCTTATTTCGACGTGAGAGCGGCGGCAGGCGCGCTTGGCCTTGTCCCGTTTTGGCATAGAGAACAAGGGCCATCGTTTCTTGGTTGCCGGATCAAGCGGGCAGCGAATGTGGTGACGACGCGCGTTAGCTTCAAGGATGACGGGGCGATAGGCGCGGATCGGATGAGAGCGTTTTTTTTTTTTTGCGGGATGCCGTCAGTTGCTCTTTTCGAGATAGAAATTCTCTTTCTTATCCGTCTCGATCGCGCGACCGTCCGGCTGGGTGAGTTCAAGAAATCCCTTGCCGACATGGAATACCTGTTTCTGGCCTTTACCGAGCAAGCGAATGTGTTTGTTGTCGGGCAGCCAGATGAAGGTGCCGTTTCTCTTTTTGTCGATATTCTCTTTCCCCAGCATCCGTGTGCGCAGCGCGTACGTCATGTCTGGATTGAGCATGAGCATGGTGGCAACGCCTTCGCAATCGGCACAGGGAAAAATGCCCTGATAGGTGCCTGCCCAGGGAATTTCTTCCTTTGCATTTACTATGGGAGAGTCCCTGTCTTTGTTCAATAATTCGTCGGTTATAAGACAGCCACCAAGTCCAAAGACGGCAGTAAAACAAAAAGAAAGAACGATCGTGCGCGCGGGCATTTCATTACTCCGGAGAAAAAGTAGATAAAAGGCAATAATAGGTACATGCCGTACGTCTTTCAAGTGGGGAGACTGGCCAATTTGTTGTAATCGCGAAAAAGGTGCTTCATGAACTGGCGGTAATTGCTGATGTCGAGCGATTTGCAGATCGTGCGGAAGGCGATGTAGGTACTTTCGAACATATTGTATTGTCCGCCCAACTGGCGCCAATAAGGACTGCGGCGTAATTTGCGCCGCACGTGCGGTTTCATGCCGATGATGAATAGATCACCGCCGCGCTTTTGCAGTTTGTGTCTTTCAGCGAGAAGCATTTCCACGCCGGCGATGTCTATGATGTTAACCCCTTCGGCAAGGATCACCACGTATTGCCAATCTTTGCTCCCATCGAACAGAGCCAAACAGCTTTGCACGTGGTTGACCGCCCCGAAGAACAGCGAACCATCGAGGCGCAAGACAGTGAGATTGGCGATTTTTCCGTCGCTCGCGCTGATCGGTTTGACGCTTGAGAAATCCACCGGTGTCAAGATCGGGTGCGAGGTTTTCTGTAAATAAAGAATCAGCGAGAGAATGACCCCCACGTAGATCGCGAACGCCAGATTGAGGAACAAGGTGGAGAAAAAGGTGACGAGAATGATCGTAAGTTCACTGCGACTGGTGCGCGCGATGATTTTGATGTGTTGGAAATCGAAGAGATTGTAGCCTGCGAGCATGATCGTGCCGCTCATTGCCGGAACCGGCAGATAACGAGTGATCCATGGGGAAAAAAGCAGCACAGCGACGACGATCAAGGAGGTGAAAAGCAGCGCGATCGGTGTTTTTGCGCCGCTGTCGTAATTCACTGCGCTGCGATTGAAAGAACCGGAGCCGATATAGCAGGAAGCACAGCTACCGACGATGTTGGCAAGTCCCTGGCCGACAAATTCCTGATTGCCATCGATGCGTTGATGCGAGCGGATCGCGATCGAGCGCGAGATGGATACCGCCTCGATCAGGCCGAGAAGTGCGAGTGCCAGCGCGGACGGAAGCATCGCCAAGATCGTTTTGAAGTCAAGCGCCGGAATGGTTATCTTGGGGAACTTCGTTGGCAGTTCACCGAGCATGGCGATATCGGAAGCGTAACGGCCAAGAATAAAGGCCATGAAAGTACCGGCGAGCATACCGATCAGCATATAAGGCAGTCGTCGCTCGATGCGCCGTATGATCAGCGCGACTGTCAGAGTGACGGTAGCGATGACGACGCTTTTCCACTGCACTTCGTCAAGATGCGCGTAGATGGCCAAGCACTTGTCGATAAAGTGCAAACCACGCGGAATTTCGATGCCGAGATAGCTTGGTAGCAAGCTTGACATGATCAAAAAGCCGGCGCCGGCGGTAAAGCCGATGATGACGGTATGCGAGATGAAGTTGACGAGGCTGCCGAGACGGAAAAGGCCGAAGGCGAGCTGAATTCCCCCGACGATGAGCATAAGCGTAAGCGAAAATCCAATATACTCTGGACTGCCGATCGGCGCGTAGTGTAAGACGATGCCGGGAATGACGATTGACAAGGCGACGGTCGGCCCGGTCACCATATGCCATGAAGAGCCGAAAAAGCCGGCGATCAATTGTACGACGATAGCGCTGTACAGACCGAACTCCGGCGGCAGTCCGGCGATCAAGGAAAAAGCGATCGCCTGTGGTAATACCATCACGGCGCCGGTCAGTCCTGCCCAGAAATCGTATTGCAGATTTTTTACACTGACATCGCCAATCCAGAAACGTATTGGCAACAACATGTTCAGCAGGTGCTGAAAAAGTTCTCGCAAAAGGCCTTGAAACGTCTTATTCATCGGCTTGGGCCGCTCGCGGCCATTTCATCTTTTCGACCTTTTTATGACATATTCTGTTTGTACGTCAATACAATCAAAGAATATTTTTTATAATAATATGTTTTAATTAACTATTTTCTAATAAAAAACTAATCTTTCTTGAGTGGAAAATACCCCTTCTCCCTTCAAAAGGATCGAAATACGAAATGCCGAGGCGGTGTCATTTCCCCACCTTGGAGATGCGAAAAATTTCATTTTTTTCAAAAAGATAGAATATAGGAAAAAAAGTTGCAATTCATCGTGAAAACGCTATAATCCCTCTTCACCAAGCGGGAATAGCTCAGTGGTAGAGCACAACCTTGCCAAGGTTGGGGTCGCGAGTTCGAATCTCGTTTCCCGCTCCAACTTAGTAAAATGCCGCTTCCTCGCGGCTTTTTTCTTACGTTCTCATGCGGGCTGGGTAGCAAAGTGGTTATGCAGCGGATTGCAAATCCGCGGACGCCGGTTCGATTCCGACCCCAGCCTCCATCCCTCTTTTTCATGTTCTGTCTTGTCCTCTCGAATCCCCTGTTTTTTCAATATATTTTCTTCTGTTAATGTCTCATGAGCTGCCATCGAATACCGTTGTATCCCGCATGAATTGTGGGGCATAATGTTGGGCAAGGTGATGAAACGGGAGATTGCCCCACAATGCTTTCCGCAACCAGAGTACGCGCGGCCAAGGCGCAAGAGAAGAGATATCGCTTGACCGACGCGAACGGACTGATGCTCGAAGTACGCCCAAGCGGATCCAAAGCGTGGGTGTTGCGCTACACGCATGGCGGCAGGCGCAAGGATAAAACACTTGGCGTCTATCCCGCCATGTCGCTGCAAGAAGCACGCCAGGCGGCGGCGCAAGCCGCGACACGTATGGAACGCGGCGAGACGCCGTTCTCCGCACCCGCATCGCCGATTTCATTTCGCCTCGTCGGACAAGCGTTCCTGAAGGAGAAAAAGCCTCGTATCGAGCACAGTTACTATCGCACAATCGAACTGCGTTTCAACAAGTATCTGTATCCGAGTCTGGGCAGGCGCAAGATAAGCGACATCGAGGTTGGCGATATCCGCGAACTGTTGCTGTTTGTCGCCGAGACCCGCAACGAGACCGCGCGCAAACTCCATGGCCTGCTATCCGAACTGTATCGCTTCGCGGCGCTGCGCGGTTACGTCGCGTATGACCCGACCCAGGCGCTCAAGGGGTTGCTGAAGAGCGGCGAGAAAAAGCATTTCCCGTATGTCACCGACCACACCCGCCTCGGCGAGGTGCTGTGGTCGATCGATCGAAGCACCGCCGCGATCCCCGTCGCGATCGAACTGCGCATGCTGCCGCATGTTTTCCTTCGTCCGGCGGAGTTACGCTTCGCGACCTGGGATGAAATCGACCTCGACGAGGCGCTCTGGAAAATTCCCGCCGAGCGCATGAAAATGGGGCGGGTGCATTGGGTGCCCCTGTCCCGTCAAGTGCTCGATATGCTGGATGAATTGCGAACCGTTGCCGGTCGCGATGGCTATCTGTTCAAAGGCGCGCGCTATGGACGTCCGCATTCGGAAAGCCTCTTGAATCTGTCCCTGAAGGCGGTCGGCATCGGCTCCGATGTGATCGTGCCGCATGGTTTTCGTCACACGGCCTCGACGCTGCTCCACGAACTGGGTTTCGATCATGCCCATATCGAAAAGCAATTGGCGCACGCCGGCGGCAACACGGTCGCGATGATTTACAACCACGCCGAATACCTGGACACAAGACGCGGGATGATGCAGGCGTGGTCGGACTTTCTGGATGGCTGCAAGGCGTCTTTCTCACCTTCACGCTGACAATTCTCTCCTCGCTGTCGCGATGCAGCCCTCTACTTCCCGCAGGGTTTCTTCCGCCATGTTCGGGAGCGGTTCGTTCAATCCCCAGAAAAGGATGTTCCAGGCGTCTACTATATAGTCCGCCCAGCGAGTGGAACCACACATTTTCTTGCCTTTCGGAAAGGCGCCGGCGGCGATTTTGCGATAGAGTTCGGAAGTCGAAAACCCGATTCTTTCGGCCACCTGCTTGGCTTTCAACATTTTCATGTCATTCTCCTTACAATATCTTTTTTCAACCTTTCTAACCTTAAAAAGCCGATGGGCGAAGACAGTTTTGTCCTGTCATTGTCGCTGCGGACGCGCGTCAAGGGGGCGCGACGATACGAAACCATCGGCGGCCGCGTGCAGCCCAAATGGGGCGCGATGCACCGTTTGTTGAAGGCACTGAATCTTACTTTGCATATCGCCAGGTGAGGTCATTTCAGATATCCTCGCGCCGCGATCATCTTTCCACCGCCGTGGGCAGATCTTCGAGGGCGATGCCCATGGTTTCCTCGCCGGCCTCGCCGAAGCACGCCCGCATCTGGCTCGTCAAGATGCGGCAGTTGCGGCGCAGGGTGTGGACGTGTTTGGCGTCGACGAGGTTTTTCCCGGTGGCGTCCTCGATCGTCGTCTTGCCGTCACGTACGAGGAGAAGATAGCGCCCGTCGCGCAGATCGTGGAACATTTGCTCGGGTGAAGGTTCAGGACTCTTCGACGATTTTGGAAGCTCGCCACGCGGCAGGCAGTGGAGGAAGCGGCACAATTCGGGGTAGCGGCTCCTTGGGATGTCCTTGTAGGTGCCGACCTGGAACCGGGTTTTGATCTTCGAGTACAGCGATCGATAGGTGGTGAAGCCGTGGTCCGAATTGACGATCGCCGCCGCCCGCTCCTGCACGTGGCGCTGCTGCGCCGGTGTCAGGGTCTGAGGTGGGGCTGGTTTGGGCTGTCGAGGTTCCTCTTGTCGGTCGAGAAACGCGCGGATAACGGCCAGATGAATCTTGGGATTTATCCAGGCACCATAAGCGACAACAATTTCCTTGCAGGCATAGGTGCCGGGATAGGAACCACCGCGGTTGCTTATCACTGCTTTTTCAAAGTACATATCTGTACTTTGATTGATTTCATTAATTTTTTTTGACGTAATCTCTGAGATTAGCGCTTGGGTTTGCTTGTTGCGTAAGAAAAGAACGGGCTTATCCTTTTCCTTAAATCCTGCCGCTTTATGCAAGTCGTTAAGTGAATATAACCCATCAATGACGTGAATGTGTGTGTTGAGAATTGAGATTGTTGCAGATGCAACTCTGGTATGATTAAACATGATAAGTCTCCATTGGCAATGCTGGAAATATATCGCCACAAGACTCGTCAAAATCGGGCGGCGATGCGCGCAGGGTTGACGAACCGGAGCCAACGGAATCCGGCAGACCCGAAGGTCTCCCCACACGCACCGCCATAACGAAAGAGTTGCCACGCTCCCCAGAGACGAAAAAAGCGCCTGCTGGAAAGCGTGGGCGCGGTCACGCCGTTGACTGATTCGAGTCGTCAAACCCGACCACCGATTGTGCGGCGGCGAATCCACCGTACGCCATCGCATGATCGCTTGTCAAGTCTTTGCTGCTTTTCGACATGGTTGTTTGCTGTTCACGGTTTTCGTTTCCCTTTCATACGGATTTCAAAGCGCTCGATTTCCTTTTCGATAAAAGATTTCCCCCTGTCCGTGAGGTCCGCGAGGACTTCCGACAGCCGGATACAGATATTGGCGCGTTCGAGGATCTCGCGTTCAAGACGGCGAGCGAGTTCGCGGCAGAGCGCGTCGTCGCTTTGCCGAGCTTCGGTGATCAGTGTTGTGTCGCTTGCCTGATTCGGTTTGTCGCCATGGATATTGGTGATGATGGCCATGGCTCAGTCCAGTTCCAGGGAGATATGGGTCCTGTCGCCGGCAAGCACGTGCAGTGTTTTCCGCGTGCGGTAGCGGGCGAGACGGCGGGCGTTCGCGCGTGATTGTGCCGCGCGGCGTTCGGCCTCGGTCGAAACATGGCGATAAGACGGATGGCACGAGCGCCGGCGTTGTCGGGTAGAAAGGGATCGGGAAATGGTCATCTCCTGTCCTCATGATTGGCTGAACACAGGCGTATCGTAAGATGAATTACTATAAAAGGCAACTCTATTTGTAGCTTATTCTACTTTGTCAATTTACGTAAAAGTCTTCTTACGTCAATGGGATACGAAAAACGACACAATTTATTTTGATTTTGTCATTATCATTTCGTTTTTTGTTAACTTAAGTTTCTCCGGGTGCGGAAAAGCCCGCGTCGAAGCGGACAAGATTCCGTTGCAAAAAGATAGTTTTCTATATCGTTGTTCTATATTCCAGGTATCGCTCCGTGCTTTCGAATCGAATTTTTCCTTCCTCGGCGATCACCGCAAAACCGAATACCAGAAAACGCGACCGATAAGACGAATGCCTTTGGCGCCTGCGCTGTCGTACACTTCATCCGGGTACTCCTCCTTGTTGAAGCTGCGTAAACGCAATCCGCCCCCGGGCCTGCGATAGACCAGTTTCACTCGTAACATCCCATCGTGCTCGATGGCGTATATCTCGCCGTCCTTGACACTTGTGCAGGCGGTGTCGACACCGATGGTGGCGCCATCCGGCAACAGCGGTTCCATACTGTTTCCACTGATTCTGGTGCAAGCCGCATTGGTGGGCGTGACGCCCGCTTTTTTCAGCATCGCTCGGGCGAAACGGAGCTTGGGGCCGTGATCTTCCTGTACCGCGTACGATCCGCCGCCAGCGGACAGTTCGACTTCCGCGAAGAAAGGCAGTTCCACTTCGTCATCGGCCAGCAGTGTTTCGATGTCCCAGGGGGCGACTTCGCCGATCCGCCGCGCGTTCGCCTCGGGGGCCGTGTCGTCCTTGTCGAACAAGAGCCAGTCCGGCTGGCATTTGAGCACCTGGCAGAGGAGGTAGAGATTTTTGCCCTTCGGCGCGGTATAACCCGATTCCCATTGGGATACGGAAACCCTGCTGACGCCTACTTTTCCGGCCAGTTCTTCCTGGGTCATTTTCATCTGCTTCCGTCTTTGACGGATGCGTTTGTTCGTATTCATATGTTAAGTAATCTTATCAAAAAAATTTGTCGTTTTTATTGACAATACGAGTAAATTTTCCTACTGTAGTTCATCCGCTTCAACGTGCAGGAAATCCCCATGTACAAATCCACTGTCATCGCCCATTTCGGCAACATCGCGACGCTCGCCAAAATCCTTGGCATCACTTCTCCCTCGATCTCCCAATGGGGAGATGTCATCCCCGAAAAACAAGCCCTGAAGCTGGAACGGCTGACCGATGGAGCCCTCGAATACAACTCTGTTTTGTACGCGAAGCAGCTTAACCGCGCGGGATGATCGACGCATGAAACAACGCTCACGCCTGGAACTGCTTGTGACCGCCGTCGATCGCTGGCTGGAACAGCCCAAGGCGAGCCGCTCGAAGATCACCGCCGAAATCCTCCGCTCGGTGGAAGCGCGCGGATTGACGGAACAGTTGGCGAACGAAGGAATCACCTTCAATCGCAGCGATGACCTCTACAACGACATGCGCGTCAACGCGCAAAAACTGTTCCGCTGGCTGGGGCGATACGAAGGGGTGCGCCCGTCTCCGCAGTGCTTGTGGCACATGGAAGCGGCGATCCTGGGGGCGATGCCCGAGCGCTTGAGACTCGCTTACCTCGATGAGGTGTACGGGGGGATCGACGTGTTTGTCTGCGCCCGGCAACGCGGTGGTCGACGCATCGACGCCACGCGCATGGCGGCAAATCTCACCAAGGAGCAAATGGAAGCCCAGGTATCCGTCATCGAGTTGGGGATTCGCCCCGAAGCTAGCGCGGCTAAAACCGCCCATCGCGAGGTGTCGGAAGCGATCGCGACGGGAACGGCCGTGCTCGGGGAACTGGAACGATGCTTTCCGGAATTGTCGGGCAATGAAAAAGCCGCCGAAGGAGAGGAATCCGATCGGCGGCATATCGGTCCCCGAGAAGAGAACCCATCACACAGAAGGAGAATACCATGAAAGCGAACGAAAACACCAGTTTTTTATATCGTTACAGGTCCGTAGCGCGTGACGGGGAATCAAACGAACGGATAGCGACCGCGAGTGGCGGGAGGGGGTTGTCATGAGCATGCAACTGATGGTGCACGCGATGCATGCGAAAGTTGGCAATCCGCTGCGTAAACTGGTGCTGATCAAGCTGGCGGACAACGCGAACGACCATGGGGAATGCTGGCCGAGTTACCGTCATATCGCCGATCAGTGCGAAATATCACGGCGATCGGTGATCAACCATATCGACGCGCTTGTAAAAGCGGGATTTTTACAGAAAACGAGCCGATCGGGAAAGTGCGGTGATGTGGCGAATCTGTATCTACTCGAACTAGGGGGTGCATCTACTGCACCGGGGGGTGCATCTCCTGCACTGGCCGGTGAATCTCCTGCACCGGGGGGTGCATCTCCTGCACCACCCCCTAGTGAATCTCCTGCACCCCATAGAACCAGTCACTCTTCTGAACCAGTCAAGGAAGCTACCCCCCTTACCCCCCAAGGGGGAAACGACGCGAAATCGACGCGAGGGGAAAAACCCCATTCGAGCGCGATCCATCCGAGAGCGGCGCCGCAACCGAAAGGCGCCCATCCTTTGCCGCGCGACTGGCTGCCGTCACCACAGCTGGTGGATTGGGCGCGGGAAAAGCAACTCGCGCTCGATCTCGCCTACCACACCGAGGCGTTTTGCGATTACTGGCGGGATCGCCGGACGAAGAAAATCGACTGGGACGCGAGCTGGCGGATTTGGATGCGCAGGGAAAACGAGAAATCGGGAGGCCGAAATGCAGGCAATCGAGGATATCGCCGCAACCCTACGCCCGTCGAGCGGGTCAGAGCGGCAAATGTGCGGCGAGAACGGGAAAAAGCCGCCGCAAACCGCACGATCGATGGCACGATCGGCTGATGGCGCTGAACTCGAGCAAGCGATGAGCGCGATCTGGGAAGAATTGAGCGACCGTTACGGGCAGTTGTTCCTGTCGCGCTATGCGGCGGACTGGCGGCACGCGAAAACCTGGGTGCGCGTGCTCGGGGCAATGCCGCTCGCCGGGGTGCGTGCCGGCTTCATCAGGTTACGCGAGTCGGGTATGCCGAAGCAGGGGGATTACTACGATCTCTCCGTCGACGGTTTCGTTCGTCTGTGCCCGACGGAAAGCGCACTCCTCGGCCTGATCGATTTCGAGACCGCTTGGGCGGGGGTGCAATTCCACGGTTCCCGGCGTTCGCCGCCGGAATCGATTTGGATGATGCGTAACGCGGCCGATCACGGCGTGATCTGGGATCGCATGATACTTGACGACAATCGCGGGAAAATCGCGGCGTGGCGGATGTACGGCCTGCTGATCGAGCATGTGCGCGACGGCGGCGCCTTGCCGGATGTCACGCCGCCCGCAACCGCGCTCGAACGGAAAATCATCAATCCCGCGCATGACCGGCGACGACTCGCCGAACTGGGCGAACTGTCCCGTGACGAGCAGTGGCGGCGGCTACGCGAGATGATGGGAACAGCAGACGGGGGGCGGGCGTGATCGACGGCGACGACCGTTCGGTCATCGCCACCGCGAACGGTGGCGTCTGGTGGCCGAAAGGCTGGAAATCCGCGATGCTCGGCGCGCTTCTCGCCGTCTGTTTCCCGTCTTCCGTCCGTGCCCTCGATCTCGGCGGAACCCTGTTCGACGAGGCCGCGCGGGCATACGGACTGGACTCGCTGCTGATTTACGCGGTGGCGTTGGTCGAGTCGGGGGCCAATCGCGGCGGCGGCCGTGTCGCCCCGTACCCGTGGACCCTGAGGGCGCCCGGGCGGCCTTTCCGCGCGGCGACGAAGGAGGAGGCCGGGGCGAAACTCGCCGTGTTCTCACGGCGCCATGGTCGCGCGATCGACGTCGGCCTGATGCAGGTGAACCTTCGCTGGCATGGCCGCGGGTTGGCCTCACCGGCCGACTTGCTGGATCCGCGCACCAATCTCATGGTCGGCGCCCGGATACTCTCGCGGGCCATCGCTTCGGCGCCGGAGGATTTCGAGCTCGGTGTCGGCAGGTATCACACCTGGCGCGACGAAGGCCGGGCGCGTCGCTACGGCCGCCGTGTCCTGACGATTTACCGCAGGCTTCGGCATCTGTGATGGGAAGCACCGTGTCGGCGTCCGGCCTTGTCGCGGCATGGGATTGCGACGCCATCGCCTTGAACGCGGAAAAGGCCGACAGAAACGTCTACGAGCTCGATCTGGGGCTGTGGCGGCTGCTCGCCGCCCTGGCCAGGGAAACTCCCGCGCGCGCGGCCGAGAGATTTTCCCTCACCGCGAATATCGTCGCCAAATTCGCCGACGCGACGCCGGAGCGCTTGTCGCGCCTGGCTTCCGGCGTGCTCCTCTCCTTTCGTCCGGCGATCCCCGAGCAGGCCATCTTCTGCCGTCTCGCCGGATACCACGACCCGGGGATGGCCATCGACCGGATGGTGGACGGATTCGCCGCATACTGGCTGCTGTTGAACCGTCTCGCGGCGCGGGACGCGCCGACCGCCGCGGTGGTGTTCGCCGTGTCGCGCCGTGTCGCGGAACGGGTCGCCGCGGCGACGGACAATCGACTCCGTCACCTCGCGGCCACCACGGCGCCGCGTTTCGCGCTGCGTTGCGCCCCCGATATCGTCGCGGAAATTCTCGACGGGCCGCGGCGCAAAGTGGTTTGCCCGGTCCTGAAGAAACTGCAGCAATCGCTGCGAGGAGGCGAAAATGAAAATGGACACCGCGACTCTTGGTCGCTGGATACAGGCGCGGCACATGGTCCTGTCCGGGTACATCAGCGGGATCATCGTGAGCGAGACGGGACTGAGCCAAAAGCAGGTGCGCCGTATATTCCGCGACCTCGCGCGTGAAGGAAACGCGCCGCCGCGCGGATACGGCGTTTTCCGCGGCGGCGCCACGCTGATTCGCAGCCGTGGCGCCAAGATTCAGGCGTCGCTGCTGATGGCCTTGTACCGCGACATCGGCGGGGCGGGAGTGTTGGATTCGGTCGACATCGCGGCGCTCGAAAAGGCGTACCGTCTGTATCGCGCCATGCGCGCGGAGGTGGCGGAGATGGCAAAATGGAAATCTTTCGACATCAGCGACGCCTGGTGTCTCGCGGCGGAACTCGCCGCCACCAAGGCGATGTTCGAGACGTGCGCCACCTGCGGTTGCACGTGCTTCACCTCGATCAACCAGAAAATCATTCTCGGTTGCCCGTTTTGTGATTGACTCCGCGCCGGCTCGTGGAAAGTGGCGGCGCTTCCGTTCGCCGGCGCGAAGGGAATCGCGGGCCATGGTCACGACGCGCTTTCCGCCCCGGGGTCTTTTTCTTCCTCACCGAGGTCCTTTTCTTCTTCCTTCTCCCGACCCTCTTCCCGCGATTCGCCCGCCGCTTCGCCGTCTTTTCCCCGGGCGCGGGCGGCCGCGTGGGCGCGCCTTTCGATGGCGACGATGCGCCCACCGAGCCTGACCAGGCGCTGCCGCCACTGGTAGCCGATATCGCTTCTTTGTTTGTCGTTCAGCACAGCGTTGAGCCAAAGGGTGTCGACAAGCGCCATCAGTTCGTCGAGCTTGCGGATCAGCGCGGCGAAACGCGCAGCTTGCGGGGACTTGATTTCGATGGCGTATTCGTTCGGATGGGTGTACTCCGGCATCGCGTCGACGCCGTTGTCTTCCATCAGCTTCGTGAACTGGGCGATGGCTCTGTCCAGGTCCGTGGAGGTTTTGGAAAAATCCTCCATGACAACGCTTTCCACCCGGTCGATTTCCTCCGGCGCGCAGAGCACGCGCAGGACGACCCCGATCGAGAACAGCGCGTTCGAGACCCGCTCGAAACTGCGCGCCATGACGTGCTGCCCCTGAAGACTGTTCACTTTCAAGACCTGCCTGAACACGGGGCGCGAGTAAGGGTTGTCGCGACCACCACGCGGTGCGCGCGTGCCTTGTTCGTTCATTGTCGCCACTCCGTTTTGCGCTTTCGATACAGGATATCGGTCGCCGCCCGTCACGCCGAGCCCGCGGATCGCCCGTTTTGGGCGATTCGCGGGTTTTTCGGCGTCGTGAGATCGTGTATGATGGCGATTCTGGATCGCGACGCGATCATCCGCGCGATAGCTGGTCGCCGAAAACAAACAGCTTTTGAGCGCCGCCTCGCGGCGTCCTTCCACCCCGTGGGGGAACATTGTCCTCCCGGGGCGATGTTCCCCTTTTTTCATTTGTTTAAGGAGAACGTTATGACGGAACTATCGAAAGTGGAAGCGCTCGCTTCCCGACTCGAGGAAAAAGATCGCCTGGCGATTGCCGGGTTGATCGATCTCAAAACGGACGAGGACAGAGACAAGGTGCTCGGGAAACTGGACACCATCGAATCCAAATTCGACGCCAAATTCGACGCGCTCGAATCCAAATTCGACGCCAAGTTCGACACGTTCGAATCCAAGTTCGACGCCAAATTCGACGCGTTCGAATCCAAATTCGACGCCAAGTTCGAGGCGGTCGACGCCAAGTTCGAGGCGGTCGACGCCAAGTTCGAGGCGGTCGACGCCAAGTTCGACGCGCTCGACAGCAAGTTCGACACGCTTGAAAGCCGCCTGGGCGATTTCAAGTGGTTTGTCGGCGTCGGCTTCGCTTTTCTCGGCGCCCTCGTCACCGCGTTGCGACTGATCTAGTCTCGACGCGCATTCTTTCCCTCGGGGGAACATTGTCCCCCGGGGCGGTGTTCCCCTTTTTTCTTGCGATAAAGGAGAACACCATGTTTACCGTTTTTGCGACGATCGAAAATTCTTTACGGGAACGCCTGAGCGTTCTTGAAAAGGAACTGTTTCGAGAACGCGAACGTCTCGGCGAATACGAGGCTGGCCTCGATGAGGACGGCTCGTCCGCCTTTTCGAATATAAAAGACATCGAGCGATCTATGCGGGAAACCGGAAAAGCCTTGCGGTTGTTCCGTTTCATCGGCTGATCGTTCGATCCCGTCGTCCGGCGCGTAAAACGCCGGGCGCGATCGAAAAACCCTGCGGGGACGCCTGTGCCCCGCGAGGGCCTCGCTGTCTCCGGAGGGGTTACTCTCAACACAGGAGAAACACCATGTCCGACAGCAAATCGCTTGTCACCCGTATCGCCGCCCGTTTCGGCGTCGACGGCGGCAAGTTCTACGAAACCCTGAAGGCCACCGCTTTCAGGCAGCAAGACGGCGGCGCCCCGAGCAACGAGCAGATGATGACTCTGTTGATCGTCGCCGACCAGTACAAACTGAATCCTTTCACCGGCGAACTGTACGCGTTTCCCGACAAAAGAAACGGAATCGTGCCGGTGGTCGGGGTGAACGGCTGGTGCCGTATCATCAACGAGCACCCGCACTGCGATGGCGTCGAATTCGTTTACGCGGAGAAGACGCTGCGGATGCCCGAGGCCAGGGTGGACTGCCCGGAATGGATAGAGTGTGTGATTTACCGTAAGGACAGATCACACCCGGTGCGCGTCAAGGAATTCCTCGACGAGGTCTACCGGGAAGCTTTCCAGGGAAAGGGCCGTGACGGCACTTACCGCGTCCACGGTCCCTGGCAGACGCACACCAAGCGTCAACTGCGCCACAAGGCGTTGATCCAGTGTTCCCGTGTCGCCTTCGGTTTCTCGGGTCTGTACGACCAGGACGAAGCCGAACGGATGCGCGAAACGGGGCACGGATTCTTCGCCGCGCAGATGGGCGTCGAAGCAACGGCGCGAGACGACGGCGCCGAACTCACGGCCGTCGAACGCCGCGAGCTCGATCCGATCCTGAACAAACTCACGGGTCGCGCCGTCGCCGAAAACGTCTGGTCCGCGGCGCATGAGTACGTGAAGGGACGGTACGCGGGCGCGGCGCGCGAATACGCGCTCCGATTCCTCCGCGAGAAGGAAATGGCGCACATCGAAGCGCCGCGATGCGCCGCCGGCGATCCGGCAAGCGGAAACGCCGCGCGAAACGCGAACGAGGAGGAAAACGATGAAAATCGTCAATCTGCCGCAGCGCTGTGACGAATGGCGCGCGTGGCGCCGCGAGGGGATTACCGCGAGCGACGCCGCCGTCCTGCTGGATCGTTCTCCGTACAAGACCCGCTGGAGACTGTGGGCCGAGAAGACCGGATACGCGCGTGAAGCCGATTTCGGCAAGAATCCCCTGGTTCGCCGGGGGATCGAGAACGAGGACAAGGCAAGACGCGCCTTCGAGGAAAAGCATGGCGACATGCTGCTGCCGGTGTGTGTCGAATCGCGCCGGCATCCGCTCATGAGAGCGTCCCTGGACGGTCTTGGAGAAGACGGCGCCCCCGTCGAGCTGAAATGCCCGGGGGCGTCCGTCTGGGAAGGGCTTCGCGCCGGAAAGGAAAACAGCGCGGCCTACCGGCTTCATTACCCGCAGTTGCAGCATCAATTGCTGGTGACGGAAGCGGAGCGAGGCTGGCTGGTCTACTACTTCGAAGGAAGAACGCTGGAATTCCCGATTTCCCGCGACGAGGCGATGATCGAAGAGATCCTCGGCGAGGCGGAATCCTTCTGGCAACGGGTGACCCGCAAGAAAGCGCCCGAAAAAGATCCGCTCAGGGACCTGTATGTCCCGCGAGGCGAGGAAGCCGCGCGCTGGATCGACGCAACCGAGCGATACCGCCTCCACGAGGAAGGGATCGCGGAGTTGAAACGGCGCCTGAGCGAGATCGAGGAGAAGCGGCAAGCGTGTCTCGAGACGATGAAGTCTCTGATGGCGGAATACTGCCACGCCGATTGTCATGGTGTGGCGGTGACCAAATATCAGGCCGCCGGCCGGGTGAACTACAAGAAGCTGCTTTCCGAGAAACTTCCGGAGATGTCCCCCGAGGACATCGACCGCTACCGGGAAAAGGCTTCCGCTCGCTGCCGGGTGACGATCAAAGCGCGCGACGTCGCCGACGAGGGCCTCGCGCCCTCGGAGCGTCCACCGCTGCGAGCGTGAAACGCGCGCCGGTGAAAAGAGCCCGCCCCCGATCGGCGGCAACCCTTTCCCTCGGATCGCCCGTTTTGGGCGATTCGCGGGTTTTTCGGCGTCGTGAGATCGTGTATGATGGCGATTCTGGATCGCGACGCGATCATCCGCGCGATAGCTGGTCGCCGAAAACAAACAGCTTTTGAGCGCCGCCTCGCGGCGTCCTTCCACCCCGTGGGGGAACATCCCCCCGGGGCGATGTTCCCCTTTTTTCATTTGTAAGGAGAACGTTATGACGGAACTATCGAAAGTGGAAGCGCTCGCTTCCCGACTCGAGGAAAAAGATCGCCTGGCGATTGCCGGGTTGATCGATCTCAAAACGGACGAGGACAGAGACAAGGTGCTCGGGAAACTGGACACCATCGAATCCAAATTCGACGCCAAATTCGACGCGTTCGCATCCAAGTTCGACGCGCTCGAATCCAAATTCGACGCCAAGTTCGACACGCTCGAATCCAAATTCGACGCCAAGTTCGAGGCGGTCGACGCCAAGTTCGACGCGCTCGACAGCAAGTTCGACACGCTTGAAAGCCGCCTGGGCGATTTCAAGTGGTTTGTCGGCGTCGGCTTCGCTTTTCTCGGCGCCCTCGTCACCGCGTTGCGACTGATCTAGTCTCGACGCGCATTCTTTCCCTCGGGGGAACATTGTCCCCCGGGGCGGTGTTCCCCTTTTTTCTTGCGATAAAGGAGAACACCATGTCTTTATATCCCGAACTTTCCGTAAACGAAAGCTTCGCCTTTCCGGAGGGTGCGGAGACGACGACCGTCGCCGCTCGTGCCGGAAGCACCGACCTTTTCACGCCGGTTGCCGATGGCGCTTTTCCGCGCCGTACACCGTTCAATTCGACGACATGGTCACCGACCATGAAGGAGCGATTTCATGTCCTGGTATAAGATCGACACGGTCCGTAAGGCCGCGGAAGGAAGATGGTTGTCCATCCTGGCCGCGCTTGCGCCCGCTCTCGAAGCGGCGCTGCGCCGGCCGGGACACCACGTCTCCTGCCCCGTTCACGGCGGCAAGGACGGCTTCCGCCTGTTCCGGGACGTCTCCCGTACCGGCGGCGGTATATGCAATACCTGCGGCGCGCGTCACGACGGCTTCGCGTTGCTGATGTGGCTCAACGGCTGGGATTTCGGGCAATGCCTGAACGCGGTCGGCGACTACCTCGGGGTCGCGAAGGAAGAGCCCGGGTATCGACAGGAAAAGCCGGCGCCGAGACGTCCATACACCCCGCCGCCGTGGTTGCGCGGCGTCGCGGCGGAAATGGAGAGGAAGGCGGCGCGTGAACGCGCCTACCGGGCGCGTCTTCGCGGGAGAATCGCAAAGCTGTGGAACGCCTGCGTGCCGTTTTCCGATGCCGCGGCGGAGCCGATGCGCCTGTACTTCGGGAAACGACGGCTGCCGTCGCTCATACGCGCGGACAACCTGCGCTTCGCTGCGGCGATGCCCTACTATGACGGAGACGGCCGGGAAACGGGGAAGTTTCCCGCCATCGTTTGCGCCGTCCGCGATCCCGCGGGGGGGCTGGTGACGCTGACGCGCACCTACCTGGCAATGAACGGGGAGAAAGCCGCGGTCGGCAGTCCGAGAAAGATGATGCCGGTGCCGACGGGTCTGAACCTCGGAGGCGCGGCGGTCAGGCTGGGGAAACCGACGCGAGGCGTCCTGGGCGTTGCGGAAGGGCTGGAAACGGCCCTGTCGGCGTACCGGGTCAGCCGCGTTCCGGTCTGGTCGACGGTCAACGCGATGTTGATGCGACGCGTCGAGATTCCGGCGGGTGTCCACACGGTTCTCGTCTGGGCCGACAAGGACAGGTCCCTGACCGGGCAGAAGGCGGCGAACGCCCTGAAAACCCGGTTGGAGAAGGGCGGCGTCAAGGTCGTCATTCTCCTGCCCGAAGCGCCCATCGCGCCCGGAGCGAAAGGAATCGACTGGAACGACGTTCTGGTCGCGCGGGGAAGTGCCGCTTTCCCGGATGTCGACCCTCTGCGCCATGACGTCGCGGTAAAAAGCGCGGCTCCCTGACGGCATCGACGCCGCCAGGAGCCGTGGAAACGACCCGGCGCGTCTCTTCCCGCCTTGGACCGGGGGAAGGGACGCCGCCCCGGTCCTACGCGGCGACGCCTTCACACTAAGGCGGTCGATCCGCCCGACGTGCTGTCTCATTTCCGGGTGTCGTTTTAAGCTGCATTTCGCCTCCTTTTGACGCATAGTAAAGCTGTAACGTTGCAATAGGAGATCAAAACCAACGTCTGTAAAACTTTCCGACAAACTCTTCAGCCAGGCGCGTCGATATGGCGATGTCTACCATCGTTCCATCCCGAAACAGATTGAATATTGGTCAACGATCGGCAAAATCGCCGAGGAAAACCCCGATCTTCCCTACAGCTTTATCAAAGATATTCTTCTGGCTCGGCAGGAAGGCGCCGATGGCCAGGTCACTCCTTCTGAATTCGGTTCACCATTAATTGGGTACGCTATATCAGCAGATCCGGCAGGCGGCAGCGATGATGCCAGCTCTCTGGCAGACAGGGATGCTGCACGATGTGCTGTATTCTGGCAAAGGAGTCGTTTTAGGTTGCATTATGCGTCCTTTTGGCGTATTTTAATACCAAGTTTAATTTCTCCGAGGTAACCAAAATGCCTATGTCCGTAAAGCTCTCTGACGAGCTGGTCAACCAAGCGCGCCAATATGGCGACGTGTATCACCGCTCGATTCCTAAACAGATCGAATATTGGTCGCGCATTGGCAAAATCTCGGAGGAAAACCCAGATCTTCCCTACAGCTTTATCAAAGATATTCTTCTTGCTCAGCAAGAAGCGGCTAGCGGCCAAGTCACGCCATATGAATTTGGCTCATGAAGATGAAGGTCGTTCAAACAAACCATTTCAAGAAGGAAGTCAAAAAACTCCACTCAAACCAAAAGAGCGACTTGGACAAGGCGGTCAAAGTTATCATGAAAGACCCAGAAACTGGACAACCCAAGACGGGAGACCTGTCGAGTGTCCTTGTCTATAAGTTCAAAATGGTCAAACAGCTAACCTTGCTGGCCTACACCTACCATGATCAAACCATTACATTGACGCTTTTGGCGTTGGGTACGCATGAAAATTTTTATCGCGACCTCAAAAAATCTTTATAAATCTACGTCATGAGTAAAAATATTGATTTTATAATTTTTGCAATTCAGCAAGCCAAAAAGGCAGAAAAATTTGGCTTTACCCGGAATGAGTGCTGCCGAAATCTCAAAACAGCGCTACATCAATATTGGCAAAACAAAACCATAGGCTTGCATGGCCAATCTCAAAAAAAGAATATCCCACGTTCAAGGGAGGCTTCTACATTGCCTTTGAGTGAATGCGTTGTTGAGCATGTGGTGCCTCAAATGGTCATTGTCAATATGCTATTAATCCGGTGTCAATTTACATCTGATATAATGCGCGCATGAATACAGATGCACGCAAGCTCAGCCCAGAGCAACATGAAGCTTCAGCGTCGTCCTGAACGGATTAAAAAATACTTTGATGCAGAGTCAATCGCCTATGCTACATAACCTATATAAATTGCCGCCGGTTTAATAATGGATTTGGACTCTTTAACAAATCAACGTATAGAGCAAATCCTCCGCAAATATTTTCGTGTATGTTTGGTCTCAAAAAACGAAGATGCTTTGTTAAGAAAAAATCGACTTGGTTCAACCATGCCAGATGACTGGGATGGACAAAATATTTACAATCTAACTTGGCCCATTGTATGCAACCTGGCCACGAATTGAAAGCCCGATCTAAATTAGCCATTCAATTATTAGCCATCCTAACTAGATAGTGTAGTCACGAGATATTATAATGTAAAATGGCCTTTCTCAGTTATAGGAGCAAAGCCAATGGCAGCACATCGCCGGCATGATATTTCAGATAGGGTTTGGGCGCTATTGGAAGCGCATTTGCCTGGTCGTTCAGGGGCTTGGAGGGCTCGACACAAAATTGCATCTGGCCGTGGATGCGCATGGTCTGCCGGTCAGGGTTGTTGTTACAGAAGGGACAACAGCAGATTGCACTCAAGCCAGCCTCTTGATAGAGGGATTGACGGCGGAGTATTTGTTGGCTGATAAAGGTTACGATAGCAACGAGATCATCGAGCAAGCGCTGGCATAGGGCATGGAGCCTGTGATTCCGGCGAGGAAAAACCGTATAGCGAAACGCGAGTATGACAAAGACCTGTATCGATTGCGTCACCTCGTCGAGAATGCTTTTTTGCACCTGAAACGTTGGCGAGGTATAGCGACCCGCTATGCCAAGAATACGGCATCATTCCTGGCCGCCGTACAAATACGGTGTATTGCACTGTGGGCTAGCATCTCGTGACTACACTATCTAGGGTATTTTGGATTTGTTGATTAAGAGAGCTTTTCTTTGATTTCTTGTAATGTGAGGCGTTGTTCTTTGAGCGAATGGATTTGCTCGATGCGCTCAATCATCTCTGGCGCGTAAAGCTGATACCCCGCTTCAGTCACCTCAGCCACTTGAAGCAAGCCTTTCTTGGTCCAGTGCCGGATGGTGGAGTTGCTCTCGCCAACTTGCTTGGCAAGTTCACCGATTTTAAGCAACTGGTCACTATCGACGGGCTCAGCATCTTCGCCAGCTGCGGCCTTCAAATAAATATCCAGAGACCTGTCTACTGCCTTGGCGATAATTTTGAAATAATCGTCTTTAGGGCCACCCAGCTGCGCTTTTTCTAGTGAGCCAATATAGGCCAAGCGATCACGCTTTCTGATTATGGCAGCAGGATATCCGCTCATTAGCAAAATCATGTTCATTAACAAACGTGCGCTGCGACCATTGCCATCGACAAAGGGGTGAATAGTGACAAGGCGATAATGCGCCTCCGTTGCCAACTCAACGGGATGGAGACCCTGATCACGTGAGAGCCACTCCGCAAGATCCTGCATTGAATCAGGTACCTTACGTGGGTTTGGCGAAACGACAGCCGAGCCAGAAATTCTAACGGAAACAGAACGGTAATGTCCTGCATTAGCGTCATCGATGCCTTTCAAGATCACATCATGGATATGCAAGATGTCTTTTTCTGTCAGGCTTGTGGACTTACGCTTTACCTGTTCTTTCACCCAATCCAGTGCATGTGCGTGGTTTGTTGCTTCCAGATGTTCGGTCAGGGATTTACCGCCAACGGTGAGACCTTTTTCAACGACTAAGGCTGTTTCTCTGCGCGTGAGCGTATTTCCCTCAATTGCATTACTGGTGTAGGTAAGCTCTACCCGGAACCAATCATCCAGATTACGGACAAGCGTATCCGGCAACGGGCGAAAGCCGTCTAGGCGCTTTTTTTTGTCGGTCAGTTTATCAAGTTTCATACAGAAAACCATAAACCATAACGTGACGGTTTTCAAGTCAATTTTAGTGTCTCGGTGAAATTTCACCGAACACCCTGAAATTTTTTCAAAAAAATTTGCGCCCACCAAAGCCCCGCATGTCGGGGCTTTTTTGTTTTTTTTGTCTCTTTGAATGGCCCGTCTCAACGGGCCTCAGAAAGCCCTTGAAAACGCGGTAATGGGTGAAAGCGTGGCGAACTATCAAGTTATTTTTGATGGTTTTGCAGCTATAGCGAATCATCGGCCATCTGAGCGGGCCGCTGTTTCAGGCGGTCGCTCCGGGCGCTCGCTTCCTTTGTTTCCGTTGTTCGGGTTGCAGGCCGCGCTGTCGACTTATTCCAACTTGTGGCCAGTGGCGCCCGGAAAAGCGATCCAGGCCATAAATGCCGGCGGCGCGCGCATATACCCGGCAATCCAAAGCCTCGTTATTGCGGGTTGGGTCTTGCTCCCGTACAGCGCGGGGATAGACGATGGATCGTTCTGTCTTGCCGGCCGCTTGGCCGGTCGGCTGTACGAGTCGTTGCGTTCGTCTTCCCGGACGTGGTGTGTCGGCAAGTTCTCCGTGGCCCTGCCGTGGTATCGGTCGAAAAGATGAAACGCGCCTGAACCGTCATTTCGCGATCGAATCGCCGCGATTGGGGAAAGGGAAAACCCTCGGTTTTTAGCGGGGATTTGGGGGTAAGAGACAGGGGTTTCGTTACTGTCGAATCTCCATCATGACCTCGTTTCGCCGCATGGAAGGCAGCGTCCAGGGGGGATTGTAAAAGGCGTATTTGGGAGAGCCGGTAACCGTTATATTGTTGGCTACGATATACGCCATCAGCTTCTTTTCCTGCGCTTTCACATTCTCGTTGGAATTGGCGCCGGAAAATGTGATGACGACGAACCGTTTGCAAGGAATCTCTTTGAGGGTGACGCGATCGTTATTGGGTTCGGGAAGCGTCTTCATACTGTATTGCGAAGGCATCACAAAACTTACCCGCCATGAAGAATCACCCGCAGTTTGTTGCTGGACCGGAGCGGTCATCGCGATCTTGGTGCTTTCTTGTTGCTCGACCGGCGCGGTCATGGCGATGTCCCGCTTCACCGTGTTATTGCCGAAGATGTAGTCAGCCAGCAGACGAAACCCGTCTCCGATGGCGTCTTTCCGTTCACCATCCATCCGCACTTCCGCGATGATCATCGGCTCATATCGCCTGATCTCGATGTTGCCTCGAGAGTCGATCACCTCATAGTCGGGTGTTTCCACATCACTCATAATCGGTCCCGCAGCAATTGCGCCGATGAGCACTATTGCAATGATCGCGGCGGTTATCATCCATTTCTTTTTCATGGGGCATCGTCTTCACTTGGCAATGACAGTCTCTCGATATTGTTTCTACCCCGTACTTTACAGCCTTCTCGTCACCGATGGAAATTACAATGACCGCAGGGTTCGGAACAAGAATCGGCTGACAGGCTTGACAGAGGGCTTTCGAAACCGCCTTTGGCGCGGGGGGAGTAACGGAAAAAGCCGGTCACCCGGAAGCAGTGCTTCTCATCGTCGCCCAGAAACGGAGGCGTCTTCGCCGGGCGCAACCCTTGCAGATCGGTCAGTAGCTCGGAGGACACACAATTGATGTGTTTGGGCTCGGCTGTTCGCGCCAGTTTGGTATCCAGCACCTCATCGCTGAAATCCCCCAAGCCGGACGGCGTATCGCATTCGATCAGGAAATCCGCGTCACCCCGGTGTCCTTAAAGCGCATATTTTTCAGACGATGAGTTGAAGGAAAATTCAGTTATTAAGCGTTACTTAATAACTGCCGGCGATGGAAAAAACTACAATACCAAGCATTACAACCTGCAAGCCATTATTGCCGTAGGCTTTAAAATTGAAAACGAACAGGCCATTGAAGCCCTGTGTGATGGATGATAAACGCATTAAAATGGTGCTTTCATCATTGGCAAGCAATATTTTACAGAACCGCTACAGTGCATTCGTGACGAAGTTATAAAATCGTGCTGCAAGGTCAAGTGGATTTTATCGCACGTTTAGATAGGGCAAACATATTGAGTAACAAGCTGACATTAAAAGAGTTAGAACACCAGCTTTGGATGGCCGTGCATATTATTACCGGCCCCATCGATGCGTCTGATGACAAGACCTACATTTTTCCGATCCTTTTTTTCAAGCGGATCAATGATGTCTACAACGAAGAGTTCGAAACAGCGATGGAACTTTATGGCGACGAAGAGCTTGCCAACGCTGCTGAACAGCACCGCATTCAAATTCCAAAAGGTTGCCGCTGGAGTGATGTGCTTTCAACGGCAAGGAAATGCAAGACCGGCTGTCGAAGCTGGTATCGATTTTCAATGACTTGGATTTTCGCAGCAATCGCACACAAGACGACGACCTCCTCGGCGATGCTTATGAATACTTGATGCGCCACTTCGCCACAGAAAGCGGCAAGAGCAAGGGACAGTTTTATACCCCCGCCGAGGTCTCCCGGATCATAGCCAAGGTCATCGGTATCGGCAAAGAGACGCTCCAAGATCAGACTGTATATGACCCCACATGTGGCTCTGGCTCTTTGCTATTGAAGGCCGCAGATGAAGCACCAAGCGGTATGTCCATTTACGGGCAAGAAAAAGATGTGGCGACCACCGCCTTGGCAAAAATGAATATGATCCTGCACGACAACCCGACCGCTGAAATAGCAGCGGGTGGTAGCAGCACGCTCTCCGCCCCGGCATTTGCGCCATCTGCATCTGAGCTTAAAACATTTGATTTTGTGGTCGCCAATCCTCCGTTCTCAACCAAGTCATGGCAAAATGGCTTTGCCAAGGATGAGAAGAAAAAGACCATTACCGATTTGTATCGTCGTTTTGATTATGGTGTGCCACCCCCTAAGAACGGGGATTATGCCTTTTTACTTCACATTATCCGTTCGCTCAAAAGCACAGGCAAAGGCGCAGTTATTCTACCGCATGGCGTGCTATTCCGTGGCAATGCGGAAGCCACGATCCGCAAGGAAGTGGTCAAGCGCGGTTATATCAAGGGCGTCATTGGCCTGCCTGCCAACTTGTTTTACGGCACTGGCATCCCGGCCTGCATTATTGTGCTGGATAAGGAGCATGCCGCATCCCAACTGTCTGATCATGGGGGCATCTTTATGATTGATGCCAGCAAAGGCTTTATCAAAGACGGCAACAAGAACCGCCTCCGCTCCCAAGACATTCACAAAATTGTCGATGTTTTCAATAAAGGGCTGGAAATTGAAGGCTTCTCCCGCTTGGTGCCAGTTTCCGAAATATCCGATCCGAAAAATGACTATAACCTTAATCTGCCGCGCTACATCGATAGCGGTGACAAAGCCGATATTCACGATCTGAGCGCACACTTAAAAGGCGGGATTCCAAAGCGCGATGTCGAGGAACTTGAGCGTTACTGGAATGTTTTTACGGCTACGCGGGAAGCGCTTTTCACACAAAATGGCCGCCCCGATTATCTGAGCGCCCGCGTGCCCAGCGCTCAGGTGAAAACCACCATACTGGATTCAGCCGAATATCAGGCATACGCCAAAAAGGCAGAAGCAACGCTGGCAGGCTGGCAAGATAAGTACGAGCCGTATCTGAAATCACTCGAGCAAGGCTGCAAGCCCAAGGATGTGATCTGGGAAATTTCAGAGGACTTGCTGTCTACCTTCTCAAACATGCCTCTGATCGATAAATACGACGTGTACCAGCACTTGATGCATTACTGGTCTGAGATCATGCAGGATGATGTTTATCAAATCTCCGGTGAAGGCTGGAAAGACGCCGCACAAATCCGTTTGCTCATCGATGAAAAAGACCAGGACAAGAAAGTCAAAGAGACGCCGGACATCGTCATCGGCTCGGGCAAAAAGGCGCAAAAATTCAAGGCTGAACTGATCCCGCCTGCGTTGATCGTACAGCGCTATTTCGCGGAGGAAAAGCAAACCATTGAGAGACAAGAAGCGCAGCGCGAGACCGTTGCAGGGGAAATGGAAGAACTCATCGAAGAGCATAGCGGCGAAGCAGGTCTGCTGGAAGAGGCAAAAAATGACAAGGGCAAACTCACCAAAACCAGCCTCAAGGGTCGCATCAAGGAAATCAAAGGCGATGAAGACCTTGAGGATGAAATGGTCATCCTCAAACAAGCGCAAAAACTGCTCGATCAAGAAAGTGCGCTGGTCTCTAAAATCAAGGCGCAACAGCTTGAACTCGATAAAAAAACCGTATCGCACTATGCCAAGCTGGATGTTGATGCAATCAAGGAACTGGTCGTCACCGATAAATGGTTTGCCCGCCTGAGCGCTGATATGGCGGCTGAGGTTGAGCGCGTCACGCAGGTCTTAGCCAATCGCGTCAAAGAGCTGGAGGAGCGCTATGCCCACCCGATGCCGGACCTGAGCAAACAGGTTGCAGAGTATTCTGGCCGTGTGGAAGCGCATTTGCAAAAGATGGGGCTAAGCTGGTGATGGCCGAGATAAAGGCAGGATATAAACAAACAGATATCGGGGTGATTCCAGAGGATTGGGATATTAAGAGCTATGGTGAAGCTTTTGAATTTTTAAGCACCATATCCAATTCAAGAGCTGATCTCTGCTTTAAAGGTGATTTTGGGTACATCCATTATGGAGATATTCATACCCGCTGGGCAAATACCCTCGACTTATCAAAGGATGAGCTGCCAGAGATTCGTAGGGATAAAATTAAGAAACTTCCTGCCTCCTTAAGAAATGGTGATCTTGTGATGGCAGATGCATCAGAAGATTACGAAGGCATCGCCAAAACTGTCGAAGTGAAAAACATTGGTGAAAAAAAGGTTTTCTCAGGTCTTCATACGTTTTTGATGCGTGACCGGAATGCAGTCTTCGCAGATGGTATTCGCGGCTACATCCATGAAATGCCTTTAGTACGACAGCAAATACAAAAAATTGCTACCGGGCTTAAAGTATTTGGTGTTTCAAAAAATACTCTCAAGAATGTTCAAATCCCTGTTCCAAAACCCGAAGAGCAGAAAGCAATTGCCGGGGCGCTGTCGGATGTTGATGGGCTGATTGAAAGCCTTGAACAACTGATCGCCAAAAAGTGCGATATGAAAACCGCCGCCATACAGCAGCTCCTTACCGGTAAAAAACGCCTCCCGGGTTTTGATTCCTCAAAAGGATATAGACAAACAAATATTGGGGTGATTCCAGAGGATTGGGATGTTATGTCTGTTTTTGATTTTGGAAGTTTTAAAAGCGGAAATGGGTTTCCTCTATCTTACCAAGGCCATAAAAATGGAGATCTGCCATTTTTTAAGGTTTCTGATATGAATAATGTTGGAAACGCAACCTATATGAAGAATGCCAATAACTATGTGTCTGATGAGGTTTCTAAGAAGCTTAAGCTCAATATAGTCCCTGAGAAAAGCATAGTATTTGCAAAGATTGGAGCCGCAATTTTTCTAGAAAGAAAAAAGCTTACAGTTTTCTGTTCATGTATCGATAATAATATGATGGCATTTTTAATCAATAAAGAGATTGGTAATATTGAATATTTTCGATATCTATTTTTGAATACGGAATTTGGTAAATTAGTTAGTGCCACGGCACTTCCTTCACTTTCATCAAAAGATATTGGTGAATTAAGATATGGGTTCCCTAAGAAAAAAGAACAAACAGCCATCGCAACCGTTCTCTCCGACATGGATAGCGAAATCGACGCCCTTGAGCAACGCCTCGAAAAAGCCCGTAGCCTTAAAACCGGTATGATGCAGGCGCTTTTGACCGGCAGAACACGATTAATCACAACCGATAAAAAGCAGGAGACCGTATGAAAAAAGAGCGCATCACCACATTAACAGACAACTTTGAGCTGCATGCCCAACAAACCGAAAGCGGGATTGAATACTGGCTTGCCCGTGATCTGCAGTACCTTCTGGGTTATGATAAATGGGAGAACTTCTCGAAAGTCATTTCAAAAGCAAAAATTGCTTGTGAGGTCAGTGGCCATGAGGTCTCTGACCATTTTCCCGACGTCAGGAAAATGGTCAAATTAGGCTCCGGGAGCGCGCGGGAAATCGACGATGTCATGCTGACCCGTTATGCCTGCTACCTGATTGCCCAGAATGGCGATCCACGAAAAGAGCAGATCGCCTTTGCCCAGACCTACTTTGCGATGCAAACCCGCCGGGCTGAGCTGATCGAGCAACGCATATTGGAGCAGGAGCGCCTCTCTGCGCGCAAAAAGCTGACACAGACAGAAAAAGAGCTCTCCGAGGTCATATACGAACAAACGGGCCAAGATCGCAACTTCGCTATCATTCGTAGCAAGGGAGACCAAGCGCTCTTTGGCAAAAGCACGCGGCAGATGAAAGCGCAGTGGAAAGTCCCCGATACTCGTCCGCTGGCTGATTTTTCGCCAACCATTATTCTCAAGGCGAAAGACTTTGCCACGGAAATTACAATACATAATACTCGAGAAAATAATATGAGCACTGAGGGGCAGATATCACGTGAACATGTCACCAACAATCAGGCGGTTCGCAACACTTTGATTGAGCGAGGTATCCGCCCAGAATCTTTGCTGCCTGCGGAAGATATCAAGAAGCTTGAGCGACGAATTGCATCGCAGGAGAAAAAAGCACTTAAATCAACAGATAGTTTGGACAGTAATGATGAGTAAAGTTGGAGCCATAGAGCGGGTGACCCAAAACCGCATCGTCAAGCTGTTCAAAGACCAGCTTGGATACGACTATCTATGTGATGGGCAAAACCGCGAAAACAAAAATATTGAGCCAAGCCTGTTAAAGCCGTTTCTGCAAAGGCAAGGCTTCAGCGATAAACTGATTGAACGCGCTTTGCGTGTATTGGATCAAGCGGCTGCGTTAGCTGATGGGCGTAGCCTTTATGATGCCAATAAGGACGTTTATCGTCTGCTGCGCTACGGCATCAAGGTCAAGGAAGGTGCTGGCGAGCAAACCCAGACCGTTTGGCTGATCAACTGGGCTGAGCCAGAAAAGAATGACTTTGCGATGGCTGAGGAAGTCACGGTCACAGGAAACAACACCAAACGTCCGGATCTGGTGCTTTATCTCAACGGTATAGCCATCGGCGTGATTGAGCTAAAACGCTCCATCATTGGCCTGACCGAGGGCATTCGCCAGAATTTGCTTAATCAGCGTAAAGACTTTATCCGCCCGTTTTTTACCACCATACAGCTGGTGATGGCCGGAAATGATACGCAAGGTTTGCGCTACGGCACGATTGAAACCAGTGAAAAGTATTACCTTGAATGGAAAGAAGATGGGGGATTTGGTGATTATAAGCTGGATCGGCATTTATCCCTCATGTGTGAAAAAAATCGTCTGCTTGAGTTGATCCACGATTTCATCGTCTTTGATGCAGGCGTAAAAAAGATATGCCGTCAAAACCAATATTTTGGGATCAGAGAAGCGCAGGATTATATCCGTCGCCGTCAGGGCGGGATCATTTGGCATACGCAAGGCTCCGGCAAAAGTCTGACCATGGTGTGGCTGACTAAATGGATACGTGAGAACGTAAAAGATTCTCGCGTGCTTATCATCACCGACCGTACCGAACTGGATGAGCAAATAGAAAAAGTCTATCGCGGCGTCGATGAGGATATTTACCGCACCACCAGCGGTGCTGACCTTGTGCATACGCTTAATCGCACCGACCAGTGGCTGATGTGCTCGCTTGTCCATAAATTTGGCGGCTTGGATAATGATGAATTATCCGATGAGGATGTCGATAAATTTCTGGCGGATATTCAGAAGAATATGATGTCCAACTTTAAGGCCAAGGGCGACATTTATGTGTTCGTGGATGAGTGCCACCGCACGCAATCGAACAAACTACATAATGCCATGAAGAAGGTTCTGCCGAATGCCTTGTTCATCGGTTTTACAGGGACACCGTTGCTCAAGGATAATAAGCAAACCAGCCTTGAGGTCTTCGGACCTTACATTCATACATACAAATTTGATGAAGCGGTTAAAGACAGCGTTGTGCTCGACTTGCGCTATGAAGCGCGTGACATTGACCAGAATATTACCTCTCAGGACAAGATCGATCTGTGGTTTGAGGCGAAAACAAAAGGCCTCAATGATTTTGCCCGGGCGCAATTGAAAAAGAAATGGGGAACCCTGCAAAAGGTTCTCAGCTCTCAATCACGGCTGGAAAAAATCGTCAGCGATATCCTGCTTGATATGCAGACACGGGATCGACTTGCTGATGGGCGCGGAAATGCCCTTCTGGTTTCCGGTAGTATTTACCAAGCATGTAAATTTTACGAACTCTTTGACAGGACGGAGCTTTCCGGGAAATGCGCTATCGTCACCTCCTATAAGCCATCTCCACAAGGTATCAAAGATGAGGAAAGCGGTGAAGGTTATACGGAGAAACTTAACCAGTACGATATCTACCGAAAAATGCTGGCTAACTTTTTTGATGAGCCAGCGGATCAGGCTGTCAATCGTGCAGAAGAATTTGAAAAGAAAGTGAAAGAGAAGTTTGTCGACGAGCCCGGCCAGATGCGGCTCTTAATCGTGGTTGATAAATTGCTGACAGGTTTTGACGCGCCATCGGCCACCTATCTCTACATCGACAAGAAGATGCAAGACCATGGCCTTTTCCAAGCTATTTGTCGCGTAAACCGCTTGGATGGTGAGGATAAGGAATACGGATATATCATTGACTACAAGGACTTGTTCAACAGCCTGGAAAGCTCAATTAAAGATTATACCTGCGGTGCATTCGATAAATACGACAAAGAAGATGTTGCCGGGTTGCTTGAAAATCGCCTGACCAAGGCCCGAGAACGCTTGGATGAGGCACGCGAAACCGTAAAAGCGCTTTGTGAAAATGTCGCTTCACCAAAAGACACCGCCGCATACATTCAATATTTCTGTGCAGAAGATACCTCTGATAAAAACGCGCTGAAAGACAACGAGCCGCGCAGGCTTGCTTTGTACAAGGAAAGCGGTTCGTTCATTCGAGCATATGCCGCTCTGGCTAATGAAATGACCGAAGCTGGATATTCACCGGAAGAAATTGCAGCGATTAAGGCGGAAGTGCAATATTATGAATCTGTGCGAACCGAAGTTAAAATGGCGAGTGGTGATTATATCGACATGAAGGTCTACGAGCCTTCCATGCGCCATTTGATCGATTCATATATCCGAGCAGAAGAAAGCCAAAAAATATCAGCCTTCGATGATTTGAGCCTTATCCAGCTGATTGTTGCGCGCGGAGAAGATGCAATCAAAGAGCTGCCTGAAGGCATTCGTAATAACCAGGAAGTGGTTGCAGAAACCATCGAAAACAACATTCGAAAAGTCATTATTGATGAGCAACCAGTTAACCCAAAATACTATGAGAAAATGTCCGAACTGCTTGATGCGCTGATTCAAGAACGTAAAGATCAGGCGCTTAAGTATAAGGATTATCTGAAAAAGATCATTGATTTATCAGGTAAGATTTCGCGACCAGAAACGAATATTTCCTATCCTAAATCTTTAAATTCCGCAGCGAAAAGAGCGCTTTATGATAACCTAGGAAAGGATGAAAATCTTGCTCTTAAAGTGGACAAAACTGTTAGAGCCACCAAGAAAGACGGATTTCGTGGAAATAGGTTCAAAGAACGCGAAATAGAACTGGCTATTCGGTCGGTTCTGAGTGGAACTGACTACGACACAAAACGAATACTTGAACTGGTGAAAAATCAAAGTGAATACTAATGAGAGCACAATTACTGTCAATGAACTGCCTGTGAAGGTTATCCGAAAGAAAATAAAAAACCTTCACTTGGCTGTATACCCACCCAATGGATGGGTCAGGATTGCTGTTCCAGAAATTATCGACGATGAAGCTGTAAGGTTAGCTGTCATATCAAAGCTCGGCTGGATCAAACGCCAAATAAAATCTTTTGCAGATCAACCTCGGCAAAGCGCAAGAGAGCTAATCACCGGGGAAAGTCATTATTACCTTGGCCGCAGATATTTATTAGACATTGCTCACACTGAAAAACGCCCTTTCATTGAGGTGCGGAATAAAAAGATGCTAGTGTTGAATATCAATAAGGATGCCGGACTAGAGGAGCGCGAAAAACTACTTACGGATTGGTATCGTAAGGAAATGAAAAGAATACTCCCTGGCATTGTTAGAAAGTGGGAAATCAAGTCTGGCTTGCAGGTGGGATCCTTCGGAATTAAAAGGATGAAAACAAAATGGGGAAGCTGCAACCCCGCTCATAAGAGAATATGGATTAACTTGGAACTTATTAAAAAGCCAATTAACTGCCTTGAGTATATCTGTAAAGAATGAGACTTAATCTGACATTTTTGATAAAATCGAGTCAAAAGGAGTCAGATTATGACGAATATTGAAATGAAGATAATCAAGCCCAAAGTTGGCCTTTTGGAGTTGGCAAAACAATTGGGTAGTGTGTCACAAGCATGCAAAACGATGGGCTACAGCCGAGATAGTTTTTATCGTTTTAAACGTTTATACGAAAATGGTGGTGAAGACGCGCTGCGAGAAATCAGCCGTAAGAAACCGGTGGTGAAGAATCGTGTTCCTGAGCATGTAGAACGTGCAGTAATTGATATAGCGATAGACAATCCTGCGCTAGGACAATTACGTGCCTCACAAGAGTTGTTAAAACGAGGCATTGTGGTGTCATCTGGTGGTGTTCGATCGATCTGGTTACGCCATGACCTTGAGACCATGAAAAAGCGCCTGAAAGCGTTGGAGTCTCGTTCGGCTCAAGAAGGTATTTTACTGACCGAGGAACAGCTTGCAGCGCTTGAGAAAGCCAAATCGCAACGCGAAGCCCATGGAGAAATTCAAACGCACCACCCTGGATACCTTGGGGCACAGGATACGTATTTTGTCGGTACCATGAAAGGTGTTGGGCGTATTTATCAGCAGACTTTTATTGATACCTATAGCAAAGCGGCTCTCGCAAAGCTCTATATAGAGAAATCAGCGATCACAGCAGCTGATATGCTTAATGACCGGGTCATCCCATTTTTTGATGAATGCGAACTCCCCTTGTGTCGTATTCTTACCGACCGGGGCACTGAGTATTGTGGTAAAGTTGAGAGTCATGCCTATGAGCTTTATTTGGCTACTGAGAACGTTGATCACTCAAAGACCAAGGCCAATAGTCCTCAAACGAACGGTATATGTGAGCGTTTTCATAGAACCATGAAAAATGAGTTTTATGATATAGTCTTTCGTAAGAAGATTTATCGTTCGCTAGATGAACTGCAAGTTGACGTTGATCACTGGATCAGTAAATATAATGAACAGCGT
This sequence comes from Cardiobacteriaceae bacterium, assembly GCA_965277745.1. Lineage (GTDB taxonomy): Bacteria > Pseudomonadota > Gammaproteobacteria > Cardiobacteriales > Cardiobacteriaceae. The sequence continues at coordinate 594,287 of OZ255837.1, read as the reverse complement.
CCACATAGTGGTAAGCACTGTTATGGTAAAACACCGATGCAGACATTTCGTGAGGCAAAGCATTTGGCGCTAGAAAAACAAATTCCTAGTGTCGAATTATCTGACAATAACACTCAACGGACAGTTGTTGTTTGATAATGTCTGTCAGATTAAGTTTTGATTTCTACAGTATATCGTTGTCCACGAAATCGTTCATTTTCTCGAACGGACTCACAATGATAACTTTGTATCTCATATGGAGCGTATCATGCCGCAATGGCGAACTTTTAAAGATGATCTGAACCGCTCTCCCCTAGCTTACGAAAACTGGAAATATTGATATAAACTGATCAAGGGCTCTGGGCGTTGTTACAGCGAATATTGGAACCCTCTTCCACGGTGACCATGGTGCTCTCTTTGCAGTGCCAAGATTTGATTGTATTTTTGATTGTATTATCGTCAATTCAAAACGTCACCGAGCCGCGATTAACCAACGCCTGATTGTATTGTTTCCAGTGGAGAGTGACAAAGTCACTATATTGACATGGCGGCTTTTCTCCCTGCTACGGATAGCCCTTCAACTCACACCATCCATCCCAGCCCAGCCGCAGGAACCGCTCCTTCCCCCTGGCGGCATCCGCGCTTCGCGTTCACAGCTTTCGCCAACAGAAGCGGATTGTCGCATTTAACGGGAGTACGTCAGTGGCGGAACGAATGCTTTCGCCTTCTCTCCTACCGTTGAGACAACGACCATTCGCCCAAGGCGCGAGTTCTCTTTTTTGGGGATCATGGCTAAGTAAAGTATCCTTTTTTTGTCATCCAGATAAAGAAAGGATAACAGCAAATCCTTTCTTTATGTGGAGTACCGCCGTCTCTTCGTTTATGGCGCCTCGCCAGACGCAGCGTGTCATCGGACTGGCGATAAATCAGCAGCAAATCGGGCTCGAAGTGGCACTCACGATAGCCCGCCCAATCGCCGGAAAGATCGTGATCGCGGTATCTTTTCTCGAGAGGCCGGTCGATTGTCAGGGAGATAAGTGCCGATTCGAGCGCTTTGTCGAGCGCGGCGCCATGCCGTCCCCTGGACTCGCGCTTGTAATCACGCTTGAACGCGGAAGATCTCTCGATCATCCGCATGCAGGTCCGCCATCAAGTCATCCACGCCGGCGAATTTTTCTCCTTTGCCCGCTTCCAATTCGGCGACGGCCTCGCGTGTAATAGTGTTAGGTACCTTGACATCGAAGGGTAGACGCTTTTCATTGGCGATGCGCACCATCAGCAAGCGGATGACATCGGAGACGGACAGACCCATGGCTTCAAGGGCGAGTGTGGCTCATTCTTTTGTCTGTTTGTCGATACGCGCGCGGACAAGAGAATCGGCGTTCATGAATCACCTTCACTGTACATTCAAAGCAGCTACATTGTAGCTATCCAAGCCCTGGTTTGTAAAGTGCCGGACTGCAACTTTACATACGTCTGCCTGTTTCTTGCGCTGTCAACATAACTCTAAAAGTATTTGTGATCGGTAGAGAGGGTTTCGCCGTATTTGTCGCCTTCGGATTTGGTATCCGTGGCCCACCATACAATTAAAAGGATCACTCCCAAAATCGTTAAAATCAACAGCTGCCACCATCCGCTTTTGCCGATATCATGCAACCGGCGTGAACCGACCGCCAATGAAGGTATCAGAAATGCCGATGACACGAGGAGACTGGAAATTCCGCCGGTATAGGCAATGCCGTCTACCATGTTGGCTCCCCAATTCATCAAAACAGTGAACAGGTAGAACCACCAATACTCACTCCTTTTGGCACGACCCGAAAATGTAAAATATTTGCCCATGCATGTCGCTATTGCCTCTCCGAAATTCATAAGCTGTTCCTGTAACCGTTTCTCATAATTCTACTTCAAACAAGGTGAAAAAACAGGAAACGCCACCTCCCCCTTCGCATCCAGCTTAACCGCAACAGGCGGCCTCGAACGATGAACCGCTCATTGGCCTGCCTTGGGCGTCTCGGCTCCAGCTCTCGCCCGATCGGCGCGACAGTCGACAAAACTGGCGACATTCCGCGAGATCACGGGTGAAAAGCGTGGCCGTCTCTTCATTATCTTCGTTTATGGCGTCTCTCGGGACAGCCCCGGAAGAAGGCATCGAGCCGATCCTTCGATAAGCGGCCGCGATGCTTTTCACGCGAAAAACCGCCGGCGGGCGATGGTGGGAGAACGAAAAATGGAGTCTTTTAGTGTAGAAAGTCCCTTTGAGCACGTTTATTGGAAAGGCTCAAATGTAAAGAATGAGACTTAATCTGACATTTTTGATAAAATCGAGTCAAAAGGAGTCAGATTATGACGAATATTGAAATGAAGATAATCAAGCCCAAAGTTGGCCTTTTGGAGTTGGCAAAACAATTGGGTAGTGTGTCACAAGCATGCAAAACGATGGGCTACAGCCGAGATAGTTTTTATCGTTTTAAACGTTTATACGAAAATGGTGGTGAAGACGCGCTGCGAGAAATCAGCCGTAAGAAACCGGTGGTGAAGAATCGTGTTCCTGAGCATGTAGAACGTGCAGTAATTGATATAGCGATAGACAATCCTGCGCTAGGACAATTACGTGCCTCACAAGAGTTGTTAAAACGAGGCATTGTGGTGTCATCTGGTGGTGTTCGATCGATCTGGTTACGCCATGACCTTGAGACCATGAAAAAGCGCCTGAAAGCGTTGGAGTCTCGTTCGGCTCAAGAAGGTATTTTACTGACCGAGGAACAGCTTGCAGCGCTTGAGAAAGCCAAATCGCAACGCGAAGCCCATGGAGAAATTCAAACGCACCACCCTGGATACCTTGGGGCACAGGATACGTATTTTGTCGGTACCATGAAAGGTGTTGGGCGTATTTATCAGCAGACTTTTATTGATACCTATAGCAAAGCGGCTCTCGCAAAGCTCTATATAGAGAAATCAGCGATCACAGCAGCTGATATGCTTAATGACCGGGTCATCCCATTTTTTGATGAATGCGAACTCCCCTTGTGTCGTATTCTTACCGACCGGGGCACTGAGTATTGTGGTAAAGTTGAGAGTCATGCCTATGAGCTTTATTTGGCTACTGAGAACGTTGATCACTCAAAGACCAAGGCCAATAGTCCTCAAACGAACGGTATATGTGAGCGTTTTCATAGAACCATGAAAAATGAGTTTTATGATATAGTCTTTCGTAAGAAGATTTATCGTTCGCTAGATGAACTGCAAGTTGACGTTGATCACTGGATCAGTAAATATAATGAACAGCGTCCACATAGTGGTAAGCACTGTTATGGTAAAACACCGATGCAGACATTTCGTGAGGCAAAGCATTTGGCGCTAGAAAAACAAATTCCTAGTGTCGAATTATCTGACAATAACACTCAACGGACAGTTGTTGTTTGATAATGTCTGTCAGATTAAGTTTTGATTTCTACAGCTCAAATCCCAAGTGTGCTGGACTTCAATTCCTAGCTGCCTGGCGAACTCCGCTTGCGTGTTGTCGTCAGTGTAGAATACTTCGGCACGCTTAACTTTTGCAATTATTGCTATCTGACGGTCAAATTTGACTTTTTGCCAATCTGCCGAAACGCCGCTGCGTTTATCGCCGCTATCAATCGCCTTCCTGGTTTCAATCGCAAGTTCGGTCGCACACCGTGCATCAAACGAAGCGATCTGCATCGACGATGATTGTTCTATAATCTCCAGAGATTTCGATATATCCGGCACAGCTGTCAAAAGCTCTGCTAAACAAGGAGTGGGAATTATAATGACATCTTGCGCACCTGCATACTTGTCAATTAAATCTTCCACTCGCTCTTTACAGTGAGGAACCGGTTGTCCCGTGTTTGGATCTGGTTTCGGTTTTGCATTGGGGTTCAAAAATAGCGAGAGAAATGTATTGTCAAGTGCCGCAATCAATGTAGCTGCTTCCCATTTTCTTCAATTTCCTCCAGCAGGCCGATCGGATCATCAGGCCAGCTAACTTCTATTTTCCTAAGCTCGTTTATCGTTTCCCGAAGGTTTCCGTAAGAAATGGGGACGAATTCAGTAACGATAAAATCATCGATACTCCAATCGCCATCTTCTCCTCGTACCCAGATCCCTTTACCGATTACTTTGATGTTTTCAAACAGAAACCCTCTCAAAGCTTTACCGATCTCACGCGTAGTCGTACCAAGCACAACACCATAAGTGTCTGCATTAACTCTTATTTTTATGTCGTTTTTTATTCTGGCAATGTGATAAAGCTCACCAACAAAGGATGCCGCATCCCTGACTAGAACTGTGTCGCGTGCGGCACTCTCCCCAGGGAATGTAATAACATTTTTACCTTTGATGTCAGAAAAGGCCCCGCTGGTACCATCTTCTCGCAGCATCTTGTTGATAGTATCCCACGCCTTGATCGCTTGTCGGGGTGCGCATCCGTTGTTGATATCCATAATCCGTTTGGTAAGCTTACCGTTAATGCCTGGATCAACAGCGAACTTGCTTTCATGACTACCCTCGCAAATACCGATCAAATGGATGCTATCTTCAATGTCGAGCATCTTCCTTATTTCTTCGTAGTAGCTTATCAGCCGGCGGAAAGACATGCTTACCGGCGTCATACCTTCAATTTTGAAGCTGTAACTAATCTTGTCGCTCATCAGGCACTTCCCCTAAAGGGTTTCTCTAACTGCGTTACCTACAATTCTACCTCAAAAGAGGCGGAAAAAACATGAAACGCCGACTTACGCCTACGCCCGCCGCATTCAGCTTACCCGGAAAAGGCGGTCACAAGAGAATGGCGTGCTGGAAGACCGCCAGGATTTTAAATTCTTCAAGGATTGGCGGATAAGTGGGATTGAGGGGGCGTAAAAAGGTTCTCCCTTCTTCTGAAAACCCTCCCTAATTCTTGAAAGACCGTGTTACATCGCAGCGACGTAATTCGAAACTTCTTGCACATCATCCAATGGCACGCCGGGCGTTTCTCTATTCTCGAAGAGCAAGAGATCGGACAGCGATGACTGAGTGCCTTCAATCTGCGAGGAAAGCAGCGCTTCTTTGCGCACGTACATGTAGAGAAACAGTTTGGTATCGGGCAATATTGAAGTGACCCCATCGAGTTGCCCCAGCGCATGGTTTGCGCCATCAAGTTGCTTGTAGATACCTGATATTTCAACGGGAGGGGTCGGAGGTAAAGGTGGTGGAACGAATGCTTTGGCCTTCTCTCCTACCGTTGAGACAACGACCATTCGCCCAAGGCGCGAGTTCTCTTTTTGGGGGATCATGGCTAAGTAAAGTATCCTTTTTTTGTCATCCACATAAAGAAAGGATAACAGCAAATCCTTTCTTTATGTGGAGTGTTTATCCCCTCACCCCCCGCTATCCAGCGTACCCGGAATCGGCGGCCTTTCGGCCCCGACACTCGCCCGATCGGCGCGATAGTCGACAAAACTGGCGACATTCCGCGAGATCACGGGTGAAAAGCGTGGCCGTCTCTTCATTATCTTCGTTTATGGCGTCTCTCGGAACAGCCCCGGAAGAAGGCATCGAGCCGATCCTTCGATAAGCGGCCGCGACGGTTTTCGCGCGAAAAATTGCCGGCGGCGGGAGAAATTTTTCGCTCACGAAGGAAAAAATCCCTGGAATCGCCCAAAATGGGCGATCCGAGGGCATGCAAAAACCGTATCGGCGGTGGAAAATAGGTGTGACAGCGAAACCAGGAGATTGTCATGAGCGTTTTCACCATTCATTCCATCGGCGATTCGGCGTTCCTCGAACAGATCCTCACCGCAGTGTCGATGATCGTCGGTACCGGAGACTTCGAGAGGATGGTCTCCGTCGGGCTCCTGCTCGGGATTTTCATGATCTGCGTACAGGCGCTCTTCCAGGGCGGGAAACGGATCGATTTCCAGCAGATTCTCGTCGGCTGGATTCTCTACGCCTGTTTCTTCATTCCGACGACCACCGTCACCATCGAGGACGCCTACACCGGCGACGTGCGCGTGGTGCGAAAAGTACCGATCGGGATCGGCTTTGCCGGCGGCGTCATCTCCAACATCGGCTACACGATCACCCATCTTTTCGAGACCGGATACGGCGTCATCACTCCGGGGGTGACCGAGCAACCCTTCGCCGAGACCCTGAAACTGCTCAACGACACGCGCAGGAGGGCGTACAGCACCCGGGTGTTCAGCGCCCTCGACAAGGCGGCCGGCGGCGGCTACGTCAACACGCGCGAATCGTGGACCAACTACATCCGCGAATGCACCCTGAACAAGATAGACCTCAACCTCGCCACCCTCGACGAGATGATGAACAGCCCCATCGAACAGACGCTGTTTTTCAAGTCCGAACTCTACGGCACCCACCTGTACCTTTCCCCGAACCGCCGCCGCGGCGACGATTACGACTGTACCGAAGCCTGGACGGCGCTCGAAGACGTCACTCGGCTCGACGACCCCCTCGTGAGCGCCGAACTGAACGCCCTGCTCGGCATCCCCCAGGGAAGCGTCAGCGCCCGCGAGAGAATCGGCAATGCCCTCGACGCCCTCGGCGAGACCAACGTCACGGCCATCGATTATTTGAAAGCGGCGGTGCTCCAACCCCTTTACGACGAAGCCGCGGTCGGACGCTATCAGGATTTTCACGATTTCAGCTCGGCGATAATGCTCAATCAGGCCATCTTGCAGAGAAACACCCAATGGGCGGCCGAGCACAGCATGTTCACGAGTGTCGTGCGGCCGATGCTGACCTTTTTCGAGGGCTTCATCTACGCGATCACGCCGCTGATGGCGTTCATGATCGTCATGGGGGGATTCGGCATCTCGCTGGCGGGCAGATATGTCCAGGCGATTCTCTGGATCCAGTTGTGGATGCCGGTGCTGTCGATCGTCAACCTGTTCATCTGCAACGCGGCTTCCGGGCGGATCGCCAGTCTCAGGGGGCCTCTGGACTCGATATACGGGCTCGACCGCGCCGGGCACATCTTGCAGAACTGGATTTCCACCGGCGGCATGCTGGCGGCGGCGACGCCGATGATTTCGCTGTTCATCGTCACCGGCAGCACCTACGCTTTCACCAGTCTGGTGACGCGCATCGGCGGCGCCGACCACATCGACGAGAAAATCCAGTCCCCGGATATCACCCGGCGGGCGCCACTGATGGATAGCCGTCCGGCCTACGAACACAGCCAATTCAGCGGCGCACTGATGAGCGGCGCGGAAAGCACGCTCGGTAATATTTCCTTCGGTTCGACGCTCGAATCCGGGGTCAGTTCGGCGCGCACCCTGATGAAGCAGAAAAGCGAAGCCTTCCAGCACGCGCTCGGGCACGGTCTTTCCGCCGGCGGGAACTGGGAGGAAAGCCGGTCGCGGCTCGCCGATCTCGGCCGCCGGGTGTCATCGCAGCACACCCGGACGAGCGAGATGATCGACAAGGCGGCCAGCGATTTCATGGAAACACACGGCATCGACAAGTCCCACGCCGAGGAAATCACGGGCGCCTTCGCCGCGCACGCCGGTTTGGGGGCGGGTGTTCCGCTCCTCCCCGGGTTGAATTTCTCCGCCGGTGTCAATGGCAGCGGGGGAAAATCGGACAAGGACAGCACGAAATGGCGTTTCGAAGACATCGGCAAATACGTGAAAGAGATCGGCTGGAGCGAGAAGCAGAGCGCGGCGATCGGCGACAGCGTGGAAATGAGTTTCCGCGACGCGCGCGGCGACGCCTACAAGCGGACCTGGGGGGAGAAGGACGCGGAAAACCTGACGAAGACGTCCGCCGAAGCGCTGTCGTCCTCGGAATCCTTCAACGAGATGAGCGCGGTGAACAAGCGGCTGGCGGCGACGAACACCACCGACTTGAAAACCCTCGGCGCCGCGGTCGCCAAATCGCCGGAGGCGACACGCTATCTCGACGAATATTGGCGCTTCGCGCCGCGGGAGGTCCGCGACGAAGCCATCGATGTGTACAACAGGTACCAGAGATATGGTATGAATCCCGAAGTGGCGCGGGCGGCCTCGCGGCTGAGGGCGATGACCGGAGAAAGGAACTATCCGTCGGGGAAAAAGAACGAGGGATACCGCGAGGCGTCGAAAATCATCGCCATGGCTTTACCAGGGTTCGGCACCGGTGATGTCGGCGACCCCTACCGCAACAGCGACCTGGGCGCCGTGAACGCCAATGTGCGCCCGACGGTGGAGAGCGCCACGGGGGATCGCGATCTCGTGACCGGCCGCGGCACGGTCGAGGAAGCGGTCGATGGAGGCGCTCCTCCGTCGCTGGATCGGGTGCGGGGTCACCAAGCGGCCGCAAGCGAAGCGATACAGCGGGACGGGGCGGAAAAATGGAAGGGCGGATTGGCGCGGGCGCGGCAGCGGATCATCGATGGCGTGCCCGGACCGTCCAGTATCGTCAGTGGCGTGAAAAGTATCGCGGATGACTTAGGGAAAGAAAAGAGGATTCCATCGCCGCCAGTGGAAGGAGGGCGGTATTATACGTCAGCGAGAGGGGGAGAGAGTCGAAAAACGTATGAAAGAAAGCTTGAGAAATGGAATGAGGAGCTTGGTCAGGTAAAGGAAAACCGATATACACAAGCACGGGACCTAGGTCTCACAAAGGCGCAGGCGGGAATTTACAGCGAGGCACCACACCCCAATGCCGCGAAAATGAAGGAATACGAAGACAACCTGAGGCATGAACTCCCCGACGACCCGAAACTGGCGGAGGCGATGATAAACACCTTGAAAACCGCCGACGATGTAAATGGCGCATATACCGCCTCGATTCTCGAATACAACCGCCTGAAAAATGAAAACCCGTTCGCGTCAATGAAAAAGAATTCTACTGAGTAAAATGAAGAAAACAATCGAGAGTGAAACGATAACAAAACCTTCGGGTGAAATAGGTATATCGCGATACCTCTTTTTATTTTCAGTGATTTCATCGAGCCAATCGTTTTCAGTGAGTTCATCGAGCCAATCGCCAAATGGCTCATCATCGTCAGACATAGAGAAGCCATCATCAGACGTAAAGCGGTTGATAGTGCCATCCTCATCAAAAGTAGAGCCCATGATAGTGCCTCCCTGGAGTTCGTCGCGCTTCACACATCGCCACGAGCGCGATTCACGCACAAAGGAAATCCTATCATATGGAAAGAAGCGGCACAAGGGCGGTGTCGTGCCGTTAAGGTACTCAACAGGCACTTGAAGAGAAATGACGGGATCGACTCGCTGGCTGTCGTTCTCCACAAATGGGCGATGACGTTGCCGAACTGGTTGTGGCGGGAGATCGGCCTGTGAAAGCAAAAGGGCCACCGCTCGGAACGTTAGGGAAAAACCGGCAAAAATTTGACAGGCGATCACCCGATGGCGTACGGTGGATTCGCTGCCGCACAATCGGCAGTCGGGATTAGCCTCCTGAATATTCCGAACGCACAGGCGCTCGCCTGAAGCGATTTTTTTCATACCCATGTTTTATGGTGGGCTGTGCGGGAGCGCTCCGGCGCGCCGTTTCTCGGAATACGGTAAGGCTAATCCCGTACAGTCTGCCACCCGCTTGATTAGCCTCGACGGTGGCAGTTCTCGCACTTTTTCCGAGGGCTCATACCATGTCTAATTTATCCGTTTTCAACTTCGATTCAAACGAAGTTCGTATTCTTTCAGACGATCCACTGACCCCATGGTTTGTTGCAAAGGATGTTGCAAAAGCATTGGGTTACAGAGATACCGTCAACGCCATCAAACAACATTGCAAGGGGGTCGTGAATCACCACCCCCTTCAAACAGAAGGCGGTGTTCAGCGAATCAGGGTCATTTATGAGCCGGATGTGTATCGACTGATTTTCGGTTCCAGACTCGAATCAGCACAACGTTTCCAGGACTGGGTATTCAAGGAAGTTCTTCCCTCCATCCGCAAAACCAGGAAATATGAAGTGCCTCCGCTCGTCCCGACCCTGACACCGGCGCAGCAGCGCCACGTGCAGGAGCGGGCGGCGGCGATCGTCAATTCGGACGACGGCTTCACCACCTATCGATCGCTGTACTCGAAGATCAAAACCCGGTTCCAGGTCGGTACCTACAAGGACATCCCAAGGAGCCGCTACCCCGAATTGTGCCGCTTCCTCCACTGCCTGCCGCGGGGCGAACTTCCAAAACCGTCGAAGAGTCCTGAACCTTCACCCGAACAAATGTTCCACGATCTGCGCGACGGGCGCTATCTTCTCCTCGTAAGTAACGGCAAGACGACGATCGAGGACGCCACCGGGAAAAACCTCGTCGACGCCAAACACGTCCACACCCTGCGCCGCAACTGCCGCATCTTGACGAGCCAGATGCGGGCGTGCTTCGGCGAGGCCGGCGAGGAAACCATGGGCATCGCCCTCGAAGATCTGCCCACGGCGGTGGAACGATGAGCGCAGCGCGAGGATATCTGAAATGACCTCACCCCGTGATGGACAACGTAAGGTCCAGTGCCTTCGACAAACGGGGCATCATGTCCCATTTGGCTGCACACGGCCGCCGATGGTTTTGTACAGACTTTCCCTGCCGAGGCCAGCACGATCGGCAATCGTCGCGCCCCCTTTTTGTTTGATCACATGCCCGAGGGCCACGACAAAGACATTGGGGTCTTCATCCTGGTGCGCCGTGGTCAAATAGGCGGCGATTTCTTCCTCGTTGTGCAGATAGGCAAGCGGATTGAAAGGGTAAGTTTTCATGGGTCATACCTCCTGGCTCATTTTTTTGGCAATCTCGATGTCTTTTTTCTGGCTTACCTTGTTTCCACCGAGCAGCAGGAAAATCCCCGTTTTCCCCGTGGTCGTGAAATAAAGGCGTCAGCCCTTGCCGGCAAAGCCAACGTGCATCGGAAATTGAAAGAAGAAGGGTTCAGCATCCATGTCATCGACAGCATCGAAACCGGTAAGCGGCTTTTCGCGCAATCGGAGGGGAAAGCATGAAATTATCGATAACTGCCGATCCGTGCCAGTTCGTCCCGCAGGCGCTGTTTTTCGATTTTGAGGTCGTAGGCGCTTTGCAGATTCAACCAACTTTGGGCCTCCCCGCCGAAAAAACGGGCAAGACGCAATGCGGTATCCGGGCTAACGCCGCGTTTTTCGCGCGCCAGATCGTTGATCCGCGGGGCGGAAACCCGCAGGGCAACGGCCAGGGCGTTGGCGCTCATGTGCAATGGTTTCAGATACTCTTCGCGCAATATCTCACCGGGATGAATGGGGCGCATTTCATTGGTCACCATAGTTATCTCCTAATGATAATCGACAATCTCGACGTCATAGGCATTGTCCGACCGCCACTCAAAGCCTATCCGCCATTGGTCATTGATACGGATGCTGTATTGCCCTTTGCGGGTGCCGCTCAAGGCCTTCAGGCGATTGCCCGGAGGAGTGCGCAAAAAGTCCAGACTGGCGGCGCTGTCGAGCAATTGCAGCTTGCGTTCCGCCGTCTGTTGGAAAGCGCGAAAACGTTTTGGCGATTTTCCGCTGAACAGTGCCTGCGTGTCTTTACAAGCGAACGTCTTGATCATGGCAGCCATGGTATAACGCGCTTCGTTAAATATCAACTTCGGTGACGCGATGACCAGAGAACATCTACACACCTATCAGCGTAAAGGCGTGGACTTGTCAAAGCATAGAATTCCTGCGCCTTGTAGGTCGACATGAGGTTTGACAAATACGGCGGCCTCTAGAGGCAGATATGACCCCGTCACGCGACAATCTTGTGAAAAATGAAGAAACCCGGCAAGAACTTGACAAGCGATCACGCGATGGCGTACGGTGGATTCGCTGCCGCACAATCGGTGGCCGGGTTTAGCAGCCTGAATTCCAAAGAGCGCACAGGCGCTCGCTCGAAGCGCTTTTTTCATGCCCATGTTTTATGGTGGGCTGTGCGGGAGCGCTCCGGCGCGCCGTCTTCTCTTTGGAACGGTACTGCTAATCCCGTACAGTCTGCCACCCTGATGTTTAGCAGCATAGGTGGCAGTTCTCTAAATTCCAAAGAGGACTCATACCATGCCTAATTTATCCTTACAAACCTTCGGTTTTTCAACTGGGGACGTTCGTGCCGTTTTACTCAAGAACCAACCCTGGTTTGTCGCTGTCGATGTTTGCAATGCTTTGAAGCTTACAAATGCAACGAAAGCTATTGCAACCTTGGATGAAGATGAACGGGCTAACTTTAAGTTAGGTCGTCAGGGCAGCGCTAACATCATCAACGAATCGGGTCTTTACACGCTCATTTTCAAAAGCCGCAAAGCGGAAGCGAAAACCTTTCGTAAATGGGTGACTAACGAAGTTCTTCCCTCCATCCGCAAAACCAGGAAATATGAAGTGCCTCCGCCCGTCCCGACCCTGACACCGGCGCAGCAGCGCCACGTGCAGGAGCGGGCGGCGGCGATCGTCAATTCGGACGACGGCTTCACCACCTATCGATCGCTGTACTCGAAGATCAAAACCCGGTTCCAGGTCGGTACCTACAAGGACATCCCAAGGAGCCGCTACCCCGAATTGTGCCGCTTCCTGCACTGCCTGCCGCGGGGCGAGCTTCCAAAATCGTCGAAGAGTCCTGAACCTTCACCCGAGCAAATGTTCCACGATCTGCGCGATGGGCGCTATCTGCTCCTCGTACGTGACGGCAAGAGGACGATCGAGGACGCCACCGGGAAAAACCTCGTCGACGCCAAACACGTCCATACCCTGCGCCGCAACTGCCGCATCTTGACGAGCCAGATGTGGGCGTGCTTCGGCGAGGCCGGCGAGGAAACCATGGGCATCGCCCTCGAAGATCTGCCCACGGCGGTGGAACGATGATCGCGGCGCGAGGATATCTGAAATGACCTCACCCCGTGATGGACAACGTAAGGTCCAGTGCCTTCGACAAACGGGGCATCGTGTCCCATTTGGGCTGCACACGGCCGCCGAGGAAAAAGCCGTCGCGCAAGAACAAGAAAGGCAAAAGAAAGTGGAAGCACACTATGAACAGGTTTATCGGCAGGTGGTGGAAGGCGAAGGCGATTGCGCGCCGCCGGACTTCCCGCGCTTTTCGTTGTTTCCTGGAGACGAAATCCCCTGCGGGCAGGACTTTATGATTTTTGACGTCGAAACATGGACCACAATTATCGAAGTCGAAAGCGGAACATGGAAACCCATTGACAAACCGGGAACTCAACCGCGAGACCGTGAGTGGATCCCCTTCGCGGAATGGAAACACCGATTTGACGGCGCCCGCGGGCGGGAACGGCAAAAGGCGGCGGGACGCTTGTCCGCGCTGTCGAGCGAGTTGGACAAAACGACGCGGGCGCTGACGGAAAAACGCCGGGAAAGCGCAAAAATCCACGGAGAGATAAGCGCCCTCGAGGCGAAAGAACGGCGGCAGTCGGGCGAGTTGGGCAAAACGAGGCGGGAACTCACGGAAAAACGCCGAGAAAGCGCAAAAATCCACGGAGAGATAAGCCCTTGAGGCGAAAGAACGGCGGCAGTCGACCGATCTCGATCAAACCGGGCGTGACCTGAGGCGCGAACGCGGAGAAAAAGATCCGCCGGATCGAGCTTTCCCCCTGAAAGAAGGGATTCCCGTCGCTCACCCGAAGCGGTTGCCGTTTCCTCGAGAAGCGCCGACCATATGTTCAAAGAATTCCCTTCGTCGGCCGATACTGAAGACAACTCGCTTTGAGATCGTGCGATCGATCCGTGTACAAAAACGTTCGATAAATTTTATTCTTGTCATCTTTACGCAATGTGATTATTCTAACGTCGTCTTGCCCCTATGCGGATAGATTGCACTTGCTACCGTTTTCCCGTTCTGCGCTTCTTCTTTTCTGCGCCAGCGCGTTTTTTTCACCTGCCTGCCTTGCCGCGCCAGACGCCGATCATTGGCGGAACCTGATCGCGCAACAGCAACAACGCGAGCAGGCGCGTCAGGAATCGCTGCGTAAAGAGCAACACCTTCTTCTTGAAAGTCCCCCTCTCGCCTCGTCCCCGATGGCGCAAGTGCCCGACCCGGGGCGCTGTTTCCCGATTCGCCGCATCGTCTTGCGCGGCGAACAGGCGCAGCGTTTTCGCTTTGCCTTGCGGGCGGCGCGGCGAGAGATGTCTTTTCAAGCAGGGGAATGCCTCGATGCCAAGCGCATCGACAAATTGCTCACAAGCACGCAAAACGCGCTGATCGCGAAGGGCTATACCACCACCCGAATCCTCATCGCGCCGCAGAATCTGCACAGCGGAGAACTGCTCTTGACGGTCCTTCCGGGCACCCTCCATGCGCTGCGCTTTACCCAGGAAAAACAGGATCGCTGGCATGTGCACGGCACGCCGTCCTCGTTCAATACCTTTCCCACGAAGGCGGGAGACGTCCTCGATCTGCGCGATCTGGAACAAGGACTGGAAAACCTGCGTCGGGTGCCGACGGTCGCGGCCAGGATTCGCATGGTACCGGCGGCAGCGGCGAACGAAAGCGACGTATTGATCGCCTGGTCACAACGGGTGCCGCCGTATCGGGTGTCGTTTCATTTCGATGATTCCGGCAGCGAAGCGACCGGGAAATACCTCGCCGGAATCACCCTCTCGGCGGACAATCCCCTGGGGCTTAGCGACCTGTTCTCTCTTTCTCTACAGCGTGATGTCGGGGGCAAGAAAAGCAAACTGCGCGAGGCTTCGGGCGCACGCCAGGAAAGCAACACACGAAGCCACGGCATTCATTACAGCGTACCGTGGGGCAACTGGTTGTTCAGCGTCGATCTGAACCGCTATCGCTACCACCAGGCCGTTGCCGGATACAGCCAAAATTACGATTATCACGGCAGGAACACGACACGAAAGATTACCCTGCAGCGGCTGTTATATCGCGACGCTCATCGCAAAACCTATCTGCGCGGTGGGTTTTGGACACGCAGCTCGAGGCGCTACATCGATGATACCGAACTCGACGTGCAGAAAAGCCGCACCGCCGGCTGGGTGCTGGGCTTGCATCACAAAGAATACCTTGCCGCGAGCACATGGGATTTTCGTTTCACCTACAAACGCGGGACAGGCATGCTGGGCAGTCTGCCGGCGCCGGGTGAAGCCTTTGGAGAAGCCAGCGGTCGAATGCGCGTCCTGACGGCCGATCTTGGTGTCTACCTTCCTTTTTCCATTGCCGGACAATCTTTCAACCATGACGGCACTCTCCATATGCAATGGCATGGAACCCCCCTGATGAGCCAGGATCAACTGGCGATCGGCGGACGCTACAGTGTCCGCGGATTCGATGGCGAGCGCAGTTTGATCGCCGAGAAAGGCTGGTACCTTCGTAACACTCTGGGGTGGGAATACCGTCACGGACAGCAACTCTACCTTGGGGTGGATGTCGGGCGCGTTTCCGGCCCATCGAGCGCATACCTGCTCGGCAAACGCCTGGCAGGCGGGGTATTGGGAATCAAAGGACAGATAAAAGCGGGCGGCACTTTCTCTTACGATCTCTTCGCCGGCAAGGCGTTTTCCAAACCGGATGGTTTTGCGAGCGACGAGCCGACCCTCGGTTTCAAGTTCGATTACAGCTTTTGAACAAGGCGATGGAAAGCGACATTTCCTGTCGTCCGAGAGACTTGCCGCCTTTACTTGCCGCCTTTAGAGGTGTCGCGGGGCCACGCCAGGGGGTTGCAGCGGTACCGGGGCTCTGGCGGGTCTGTTTTTTATGTCTTTAACATGACCATTTATATATCTATACTGGACGTTTATTCGCGTGCCCCCCGCCGGCTTCGCGGTTGTTCAAGGAGGACAAGAAGATGAGAGGAGCGGCAAAGACAAGCGTCATCTCTTGCGCGGCTGACGGAACGAAGCCATCGCCCGATGGACGGGGACGGAAAGGCGCGGCGTTGCCGCGTGTGCGCAAAACACCACTTTGCAACTATGCTGTCCTTCTCCCAAGGAGGGGAAAGACGACGGTCTCGGACAGCGCAGTTGGCGCTCGCCGCACTTTTGCCCCGGCGCGGCGATTGTCGCGTTGCCGCTGTGTCTGTCACGGCGTTCTTGGGGCAGAGGAAGGCGTTCCCTCGTCCTTGCCCACTTTCTCGTCCTTACGTGCTGTCGCCCTTGGCGTTTTTCTCCTCTCCTCGTGCTTGTTTCCGATGCTGTCCTGGGGCAGCGACATCCGTGCCGATCCGCAGGCGCCGGGGCAAGAGCAGGCGACGATTCTCGCCGCCGCCAACGGCGTGCCGCAGGTCGACATCCAGCGTCCGAGCGCGGCGGGGGTCTCACGCAATCGCTACGAACGTTTCGACGTCAGCGCCAAGGGGGCGATTCTCAACAACAGTCATCGTCAGGTGAAGACCCGTCTGGGCGGCTGGATCAACGGCAATCCGCATCTTGCGGCGGCGGAGGCGCGGGTTATCGTCAACGAAGTCGACAGTCGCGCCCCGAGCCGTTTGCGTGGTTATACCGAGATCGCCGGCCGCCGTGCCGAGCTGGTGATCGCCAACCCGGCGGGGATCGAAGTCGACGGGGCGGGGTTCATCAACAGTGCCGGGACGACGCTGAGCACCGGCCGGGCGCGCATCGAGGGTGGGGTACTGAAGGGCTTCGCGGTCCGCGAGGGAAAGCTGACGATCGCCGGCGGCGGTCTCGATGACCGTGACAGCGATTACACGCGCCTGCTCGCGCGAGCGTTCACCCTCGACGCCGGGATTTGGGCGCAGGATCTGCATCTGACGGCGGGAGTGAACGACGTCGCGGCGACGGGGGCGGTGACGCCGCGTGCAGCGCACGGTGCTTCGAGGCCGGCCTTGGCGATCGACAGCGGCCGCCTTGGCGGCATGTACGCCGGGGCGATCGAATTGATCGCCACCGAGCGCGGGGTTGGGGTCAACCACGGCGGCGAAGCGGTGGCCGGTGCCGGAGGGCTGCGGATCGAAGCCGACGGCACCCTGACGAACCGCGGGCGGCTGCTGTCGACGGACGCGGCGGGAACGATGACGATCCGCGCCGATTCGCTGGTCAACGGCGCCAAAGGGCGCAAGGCGGCGGCGAACGAAGCGGAGCAAGGGACGGCGGGCGGCGCGGGGGTTGCCGCGCACCTGTGGAGGCCGCGTGACGCGGCGGCGATGGCGGGCTTGGCCGCGCAGGCGCCACCGCGCCGATCCGCGGACGGTGAAACAGGGGTGATCGCGGCGACGGGGGCACTGCGTCTTGCCACTGCCGGGGCGGTGGAGAACCACGGGACGATAGAGGGCGCGCGCCTCGATCTCGAGGCGAAAACGCTCGACAACCGCGGTGTGCTGAGCCAGCGCGGCGGCCAGGGGCTTGCCATCGCCAGTCAGGCTCTCGACAACCGCGGCGGGCGTATCGGTCTCGTCGCCGCGCCGCCGGCGGCAGGGTCTTCTGCCGCTGCTGCCTCCACTGCTTCCCCTGCAGCACCGGGGGTGAACTCTGCCACTGCTGGCGCATCTTCTTCCCCCGCGGTATCGCAGGCGAACGCTTCCGCTGCCCCCGCGGCGCCGCGGATCAATCCTTCCGCGTCTTCCGCCGCCGCTGCCGCGGCTTCCACCGGCGCCGCGGCGAAACGCGCCTTTGCCGCCCTGGCGGCCGGCCGCCTCGCGGTGACCGAGACCGTGGATAACCGCGGCGGCACGATCGCGAGCGGCGGCGCCCTCACCTTGCGCCTGGCGGGGAAACTGGACAACCGCGGCGGCCGCATCCGCGGTGAAAAAACCCTGCGCGCTGAAATCACCGAAACCCTCGACAACCGTGACGGCGACCTCCACAGCGCCGGATCGGCGACCCTGGCGGCGCGCCGCTTTGACGATGACGGCGGGCGCCTGAGCACCGGCGAAGACCTCACCCTGACCCTCGGCAGCGACTTCACGAGCGGCGCCGACATCACCGCCGGCGGCGTCTTCCATCTGACGAGCGCCGGGGCGGTGGAAAACCGCCATCGCCTGCACGGCGGAAAAGCACTCCTTATCGAAGCGCGGCGTCTCGACAACCGCGCCGCGGGAGACATCGAAGGCGGACAAGCGACGCGTATCGCCGTCGATGAAACCCTCGACAACCGCGGTCTCGTCAACAGCAACGGCGAGACCCGCCTCACAGCGGGAGAAAAACTCACCAACCTCGGCACCGGACGGATCTACGGCGACCGCGTGCGCCTGGGCGCGGCGCGTCTCGAGAACCGTGAAGAAACGGTTGCGGGGCAAACCACGGCGGCGGTGATCGCCGCTCGTGAACGCCTCGACCTCGGCGCGCGCGAAGTGGAAAACCAAGGTGGCGGCGCCCTGCGCGTGGTTGCCGGAAAAAAGACCGCCGCGCGTGCGGCGACATTGCTCAGCCTCGGGGAGATGAGAATCGGCGCGGCGCTCGACGGTGCCGACGGGGTGATCGGGCGGGCGCGACGGATCGACAATCGCGGTGGGCGCATCGAAGCGGGCGGCGACCTCCACCTTGGCGCGACGGAAATCGCCAACTTGAACCGCCGCTTCGAAGTGGCCGAACACGTCCTGAGCGGCGAGAAAAAAGTCGCGCGCTACTCGCCGGACAAAGACGCCAACTGGTATATCGCCGGGGCGGACGGAGACGGCTATTGGACCTCTCCACACGCGGTTGGAAAATTCGTCTTTTACGACGGACGCGAAGCAATCAAAAATAACAAGTGGTCGGAAGAATACTACACCACCTCCTACTACGCCGATCGATTGGGTCATTCCGAAGCCGGGCAAATTCTCGTCGGCGGCGATCTCCACGTCGACGCCGCGCGTCTCGAGAACGAGAACAGCCAAATCCTCGTCGGCGGCGCCCTGCGCCAGACGCAAAAAGGATTGCAATTTACCAACGCGGAAACACTGGGCAAAACCTACGCCCACGATCGCGGTCACGGGAAACATAGCGAACGCAGGCGGAGATGGACCGGCTCTCACCATCGCGAGGCAACGAACAGATGGCCCATCGACCGCGAACGAATCACCGGGGAAAGCCGCTTCACCGACGGCCTCGTCCCCTACATCGAACACAAAGGTGCCCTTCGCGCCGCCACGCCGCCGCGACTGCCGGCGGTGTCCGCGGCCTTCCCTTCCGCCGCGCCGTCCATAGCCCCGCCACCGCTGGCCGCGTTACCCGCCGCGGCGTTGCTGAGCGACAGCGCCCTGTTCCACTACAACCACGCGACGCCGGGGGCGCCGCTGATCGAAACCGATCCGGCCTTTGCCAATCGCCGCCGTTGGCTGTCGAGCGCCCACCAGCTCGAGGCGCTCGGCGTCGAACGGATGATGAAACGCCTTGGCGACGGCTACTATGAACAACGCCTGGTCAACGAACAAATCGCCCGCCTGACCGGCTACCGCCGTCTGGACGGCTACGCGGACGACGAACGCCAATACCGCGCCCTGCTCGACAATGGCGTGAGCGCGGCGCGGGAACTCGAGCTGGTGCCGGGCGTAGCGCTCAGCGCTTCGCAAGTGGCGCGCCTGCAACACGACATCGTCTGGCTCGTCGCCGAAAGCGTCACCCTGCCCGATGGGCACGAAGAAACCGTCCTCGTCCCGCGCGTCACCCTCCGCGGTGAACCGACCGCCGCCGGCGGTTCCCTGATCAGCGCGACGCGGATCGACATAGAAAACGCGACGACACTCGACAACCAGGGAGAACTGCGGGCACGCGACACCCTGAACCTCGGTGGTGAACACCTCGCCAACCGCGGCACCATTCGCGGCGCCCGCGTGCGCCTTGCCGGCGAAGACGAAATCACCTTCACAGGCGGCGCGGCGCTGGCGCGCGAGAGCCTGCGCCTGATCGCCAAGCGCGTCGCCCTGAAAGCGACCACCCTGCGCTCCGGTGATGCGAAAAACGGCCAGACCATTCTTGGGCGGCGGGCGCGACTCACCGTTGACGGCGCCCGCCCGGGCCTGCTGCAAATCGCAGCGGAGCAAGACATCACCCTCGCCGCGGCGGCGCTTGAAAACCGCAGCGCCGGTGGCGCCACGAAAGTACACGCGGGCGAAGGCGACCTCGAACTCGGCGGCGTCGAGACCGCCTTCCACGAAAAAGTCGCCGCCCTGAGCGACAAAAACCATCGCCACCACAGCGTCACCGCGGAAATCGGCAGCCGCGTCACGAGCCGCGGGACAATCGAACTCGGCGCCGGGAAAAACGTCACCATCCGCCAGGGGCAAATACAAAGTCGCGACGCCGGCCTGTCGATCGCCGCCGGGGAAAAAGTAAGAATCGAAGCGGGACGGCGCGGGGAAGACTACGACCTGTCCTCCTACGGCACGGAACACGGCCTGTTCTCGAAAACCAGCCGACTCGCTCACTACCGCCATCACGACGACCTTGCCGTTGGCAGCGAACTGAGCGCGGCGCGGCTCGCGGTGAGGAGCGGCAAAACCCTCGAAGTGCTCGGCAGCACCCTCGTCGGTGACGAAACCCTGCGCCTGCGGGCGGGAAAAACCCTGAGCCTCGGCGGCGCTGGCGAACACCGCGTCCGCGGGGAAACCCGGCGGACGAAAAAAAGCGGCCTCCTTGACCTCAGCCCCAGTTCCTTCACCGTCGGCAACCGCGACACGCGCCTCGAACAAACAGAAACCATCGACAGCGAACGCGGCAGCGTCATCGGCAGCCTCCACGGCGACGTCAGCCTACAAGCGGGCGAACACTACCGCCAGCGCGGTGGCACCGTCAGCGCGGCAGAAGGCGACCTCACGATCGCCGCGCAAAGCGTCACCATCGAAGCCGGCGAAGAACAGCGTCACAGCGAAGGCCAATACAACTACCGCCAAAGCGGGGTGACCGTTGCCGTACAAGCGCCGTTTGCCGACATCCTCGACCCGATGGCGCGCCTGATCGAATCGCCGCTCGGAGAAAGCGAAGACAAACGCATCCAGGCGCTGACACTCGCTAACAACAGCTTCGACCTCTACCGCAAAGGACAAGCGGCGGCTGCGGCGGCGCAAGGGAAAAACGCCAGCGTGCGCATCGCCATCACCTACGGCGAACAGAAAAAACACCAAGACTGGCAAAGCGACGACGAGCGCGCCATCGCGGCGCAGTTGCACGCCGGGAAAAGCCTTGCCATCACCGCTGCCGGCGCCGGAGAAAAGAGCACCCTGGGCGTCATCGGCAGCGACCTCGCTGGAGAAGAGAAAACCCGCCTCGTGGCGGAAGGGGCGCTGAACCTCCTTGGCGGCGAAGAAGCGCACAGCGAACGCCACCGCAGCCGCTCGAGCGGCTGGAACGCCGGCCTTGCCATCGACATTGGAGGGAACGGCTACAGCCTCGGGGCGACCGCCGGCGGCAACCTCGGCAAAGGACATGGCGACGGGCACGGCGTCAGCTGGCGCAACAGCCATATCGGCGGCGAAAACGCGGAGACCATCCTTGAAAGCGGGGGAACAACCACCCTCGGCGGCGCCCAAGTACTCGGCAAACAAGTGACGCTCGTGAGCGGCGGCGACCTTGCGATCATCAGCCGCCAGGACGAAGCGACCTACCACGCGCGTTCACGCAACGTGAGCGCCCAAGTAACCGTCGGCTACGGGGTCTCGGCGAGCGGCAGCTACGAACAGACAAAAATAGACTCCGACTACCGCAGCGTCGGCGAACAAAGCGCCATCCTCGCCGGTGACGGCGGCTACCACCTCGACATCGGCGGCAAAACCGAACTCACAGGGGCGGCGATCCTCTCCAGCGGCGAAGCGCGGGAAAAAGGGAAAAACCGCCTGCGCACCACCGCCATACACACACGCGACCTTGAAAACCACGCCACTTATCGCGGCGACAGCCTCGCTGCAGGCGGCGGCTTCGCTGTCAGCGGCGGCGCCCTGGGACAACAACAAAACGGTCATTTGAGCGACCAGGGAGCGAGCGGCGTCCACGGCGACGGCCTCGGCTACGGACACGACAGCGACCGGCAACACAGCGTCACCCGCAGCCTCCTCGACCCTGCCGCCCTCGTCCTTAGCGGCGGGGACAACCCCCCGAAGACCTCCCCCCTTGGCGGCCTCATCCCCCTCGATAAAAACATCGCCAGCGCCACCCTGAGGGCGCACAGCGGTGCGCTCGAGAACCGCTTCGACCGCGGGCGGATGGAAAAAGAACTGGGCGCGCAAACCCAGGCGCGCCGTGACTTCGGGCGCACCCTGCACGGCATCGACGAAACAATCGCCGCCAAACTCGACACCCTGCAAAACCAATACGAACAAGGCACCCTGAGCGCCCAGGACTACGAAAGACAGCGCCGACAATGGCACACCCTGCGCGGGATCGGCGCCAGCGTCGGTGCCGGCCTTGGCGCCCCGAGCAGCAGTGCTGGCGGCATCCTCGCGGCGGCGGCGAGTCCGCTGGCGGCGGAGAAAATCGGCGCCGCCTTCAAAGCGCGTGCCGCTTCGCATCCTGACGGCCAACTCGGAAAAGGCGAGCGCGGAGCGCAGGCGCTTGCCCATGGCCTCCTCGCCGCCGGCGTCGCGGCGGCGGGCGGCAACGACGCCTTCAGTGCTGGCCTTGCCGCGGCGGGGGCGGAAGCGAGCGCGCCGCTGCTGAGCCAGTGGCTCTACAGCAAAGACGACCCGGCCACCCTGACGAAGACGGAAAAAACCACCCTGAAAACCCTCGCCGCCCTTGGCGGCGCGGCGCTCGGGGCGAGCGGCGGAGAAAGCGCGAACACCGCGGCGGCGAGCCAGCTGGCGGAGAACGCCGTCGCTCATAACTACCTGTCACACGAAGAATGGCAAGCATGGCAGCGCCTCGGCAAAGCCCGTGCCGCATGCGTCGCCGACGGACAAGACTGTCAGCCCCTGCAAGAGAAAATCAGCGCCCTTTACCGCCTCGATCGCGATCGTGACAAGACCCTGGCGACTTGCCAAGACTCGGGCTCACCGGCCTGTTTGAGGGAAGTGGCGAAAGTCTATGACGCCTTCCAGTCCTACGGGAAAAAACCGCAACTCAGTTCGGCCTATGTGAAAGTGGCCACCCAATATGGGGAAGCGAAACAGCGCTACATGGGAGACATCGGTAAAGAAGCGCTGATCGACATCGTCAAAGACAGCCTGGAAAGTCCGGTGGCTATCGCCGACCTCGCCTACCGCGCCTATAAAGGAGACGAAGCCGCGCAGAGCCGCTTGCACGCGATGGGGGAAGAAATCGTGGCGTTTGCGCGCTCGCCGGTGAACCATGTTTCCGAGTCGATGCGAGAACGTCTTGCGTTGGCGGACAAGCTGGACTCGCAGGGCCGCACTCGTGATGCGGATCTGGTGAGGACGGAATTATATCTGTCGAGCGGACTGACGGCGATTGGCGGGGTTAACGGGCTTGCGAAGCTGCCGGTGGCGCTTGGTAAGGGCGTGCTCAAAGCGGGGGAGAAACTCAAAATTGCACAGAAATTACCAAAGGCAATAGATACATCAAATATTATATTTGAAGGTAAGAAACTTAGCAAGGTAAGTGCAATTGATGCAAATTTAGGTTTTAGTAAGCCTCCATATGATCCAAGTAAACCTATTATGGATTTCAAAGCGGATGGTAGTACTCAATATGTTAGGGTGTACAATACGGGTCCGAACAGTAGCCAAGGTGGACAATGGATGATGAAGGCCGATGATATTCGAGATCTCTCACCTCAACAGATTAAAGATAAGTTTGATCTTCCAGAATTACCCACTCATATAACTGATATCAAACCTCCTAGAGGTACAAAAATTAGAACTGGTAGCGTTAATCCTGGGAATTTTGGTGGAGCTGGTGGAGGCAAACAATTCCAATTGAAAAGCAAAATTCCAGATGATGCATTTACAAATCCAAGAGCTCTTCAATGAAGCTTCCAGTCAATACTCTAGATCATTTAGAAATAGGAAATTGCACACTAGTTCTATATAAGTGGGGAAAGTTATCTGAAACTAGTTCTCCAAAAGATTGGGAAAATGTTGAATTCTTCGATGAAAATGGAAGAAAGATTTGGACAGTTAATGGTATGCAATATTGTCCATATTGGGATAAAGATTGTGATATGTTTGTTGGTATTGGAAATAGTGGAGGGAATTGGATATTGAATTCTTACAGCGGTAATTCATATCTAGTTGATATTAAAACAGGATTTGTAAAATTTTTAATGTTTCATAAATGATTTAGAGACTATAATATATTATTTATAATTAATATTTTATCTAATTTGAACAAATATCGGTAGAAATTTAAGATCGGGCAGTAGCTGAAACACTGTCCGAATTTCTTATATAGACAAGTGAAATTGAATCCTTGGAATATAATTATATCAATCCTATAAAAATTATTAAATCGATAAACTATGAACCCAATCTACTTTCTGATGCAAATTTTTATCTTTTTGCTGTTTAAAGTATTTGGGACAACTGCTGCCTTTCCCTTATCGGAACAATGGCAGCCGGCGAACGTCGACGCCCTGTGGGCGCTGCAACTCGACGACGGCGAAGACACCGCGGCGGCGGCCTACCTGACAAGCGCCGCCGAAGGCGAACAAACAACATCTACCTTCCTCGACCAGGACGAAAAAAACCACCCCCTGTTCCGCGCCGAAGACGACGACTATTGGCGCCCCGATCGCTACGCGCGGGAGGCGCTCGCCTACAGCGAAAGCCATGACGACCTTCTCGGGCGCACCCTGCGCGAGAAAACCACCAGAAGCGTCTGGCAGGGGGTAAGAGACAAAACCAGCGAGACCGGCCGGGCGCTTGGCGAACAAATCATCAGCGATCCGTGGGGCACGGTGAAGGCGGTTGGCGGGGCAATCAAGGCGGTTGGCGGGACAATCAAGGACGACACCTGGGAAATGGCGAGACACCCGATCCGCACCGCGGAGAACTTCGGCAAAGGCGTGTGGACGCTGGGGAAAGACGCGGCGTACAACCTCGGCAACAGCGCGAAAAGCACCTGGGCGGGCAGTTTCGGCACAGAAAACGCGCTGAACACCTTGTACGGGCGGAACATGGGGGCGCCCTTGCTGGGGATGAGCGCAATACAGGCGTCGCTGACGGCGGCGCAAGTGGTACCGGCGGCGAAAGGCGCGCAGGCGCTTGGCAAGGGCGCGCAGGCGCTCGGTAAAGGCGCGCTGCGGGCGGGGAAGACGGTTGGCGAGAAGGGGCTCTTCCAGCTTGGGCGTGGGGAGGGGATTGCAAACGCAGGAGTATCTGGTAAGGTTGCTGATGGCGTTGTAGGTGGGAATGTTGCGAAGGGCGCAGGGAAAGAAATAGGCATTCTCCGTGATGCTGCAAAAGGTAAGGGAAATTTTGGGTTAGGTTCTGGTACAAGGGCTGAAGCTGACAAGCTTGGCAAAGCTTGGGTTGGTGATGGAGCTAAGGTTGCTAGCGATGACAAGACATTGGTAAGCAAGGATGGATTAAGGCAATACCGGCCTCCCAGTTACAAAAGTAAGCTTGATAAAACTCAAGCGAATTTTGAACGTAAGTTTCCAGGTCAAACAACTAAAAGATGGCAATCCAACGGCCATTTGGATATTACGGATTAAAGCGATGCAGGCGGAAATAAAACGAATCCACAGCCCAGATATAGATGATCTTTCAAGCTATTATCCTGATGAACCCGACTGCTTTGCTTTTTTGTTACAGGTGATGATTGGTCCTAAGGACGAGGATTGGGAAGAATCTTTTGATATTGAAGTTTGTACGCCTAAATGGTTTGAATCTAAATATGCTGAAAACGAAGCTATTTTTGGTCGTCATATACTGATTGTATTTGAGTATGATTTAGAAAGAATTAAACAAAAAATATCAAAATATTGTGCTAGCTGCTCAGGTGAAAATTGGCAAGAGCTAGCCAATAAACTAGGTAGAATTGGCTATTGGGAGTTTGAAGATTATAAGCCCGCATGAAAGAAGCCCCACGAATGCGGGGCTTCTTGTTTTACTCAGTCGTTAGCACCAAACAGCCATCCATGACTCTGACTTTGACGGGTGTATTGATATCAAATCTAGCTTGTTTAAGCCAATCGCATGGTAAAGTCCCAGGTTCAAAATCAGTCTATGAAAAGCAGATTGATGTAAACGGAAAAACGATCCAAGCTACTAAAACAACATATGACCCGAAAGGGAACATTATTCACGTTAAAGAAAAAATTAACGGTGGAACATATCCATAAGTGGCCGTAGTATGAATCGTTTTGCAGTGTTAAGTGACCTGGTTGCTTTTAGAAGACCAATTAATGCTATTTTGGATAACTTGTCAAATTTCGATTGGGATTATGAAGGCGAACCAATGATCGTTAGAGCCTCACAAATCCAAGATGTATTGAAGCGCTTTATTGCTGGAGAATTTACAGCTAAAGAACTCGAAAGCTGGGCAAATTTAATCGAGTTTCGTGAAGACTTAGAATTTGAAAAAATTCATTATGAAGCAATCGAGAATGTTATTAATTGTTTGGCGAATCCAATTTTACAAGGAGAAATAACGACTATATTATGTAAAGTTCTGTTAAGCTCTTTAGATTAGTGTGATGTAGAAAACCTGGTTGTGACTGAGATATTGGAAAACATTCATTTTGAGAAATACCCCGAACTAATACATAAGCTCGGAAGTAAATCTAAAGTGTTGTATGATCTTTGGTTAACCTGATTCTGAATAGATAAAAACCAACTTCCCGTCATAAACTTCGATGGTTTACCGGTTGCCGACATTGGACTTGACCTGTTCAAACCAAAAGCTGCGCAAGTCAATCCCCGGCATCTTCCGATCCCACCCTGTCCGCCGCCCGGTCGACGGACGGGATTGTACTACCTACCACCTGACGGTCGAAGTCCGCGAAGAGAAGATCGCTCTGTCTTCTTCCATGCGTTTTCTCGACGTTTTTCGAGGAAACGGTGACCGCTTCGGGTGAGCGACGAGACCCCCTCTTTCAGGGGAAGAAGGTCAATCCGGTGGGTTTTCTCGTCCGACCGCCGCGTTTCGATACGGCACGAACGCCGCCTCTTCGCCGAGGGCGCGCGGATCACTCTTCCCCGCTGTCGGATTCGTCCTGGGGCGCGTCCGATGAGCGGTATTGCTTCTTGCGGGTGTTGTCGACGAGCTCGTCGTAATGCCCGATCAGTTCCGCCAGGGTGCCGTAGCGCGAGGAAAGAACGGCGTGTTCGCCGCGCACCTGGCGCCGTGAACGCTCGAACCCTTGCAGCGCTTCTTTCTTGTAGGGCGAGTCGCTGTTGACGAGCGCGCTTTCGGCGGCGCGGAACAGTTCCTCGATGAAGTCGTGGGTCATCGCGAGGGCGATCGCGCCGGAGGATTGCAAGACGAACAGGCTCGCGCTGTCGCGCGAGAGCAGCGACAGGTTACGCACGATGGCGCCGACGCCGTCCGGCAGAGCGGAGACGAACGCCCTTTCGCGATCGTTCAGGGCGCCGCTGTTGCTCGCGTATTTTTCGACGATCCCCGGCGTGGCGGCGTCGCCGAGGAGCATGGCGTCGATCCGTTCACGGATACCGGTGACGCTGACCGTTTTCCTCTCGTTTCCGGCGTTCAGGCAGTTCTCACGGTCGCCGGCGCAGGAATAGAGTTTCACTTCTCCCCCGGCGATCAGATCGGAAAGACCGATCTGGTTACCCGGCAGAATCGTCAGCAGGTTGGTTTTGGCGCCGGAACCGGGCGCGTTCGGGTCGTCGACGAGGTCGCCGATGATCACCGTGCCGGTCAGCGACAGGATCGCCTCGAGGAGGGTGTCGTCGCCGTGACCGAACCACGCGCCGACGCGGTTGCGCTTCAGTTGTTTCCAGACGATGTTGCCGACCATCTTGTTGTATTCGTCGGGTTTGCCGCTTTTCAGTTTTTCCATCGGGCTTTCGCCTTCGCTCTCCTCGCGGGCGGAGAAAATGTCTTCGTACAAGCCGGTGAAGGTGGCCTTGAGCGAGGCGTCCGTTTTGTGCTTGAGGTCGAAGCCGCTCGCGAGATCGTTGACCACCCCCTGCGCCAGCTGACAGGAGTTGCCGAGGTACTGGTTGAGTTGCTGGATTTTCTTCTGGAAGTTTTCGATCCACTTGGCGCCGTCCGGGAAGACGTTGTCGAGGGTGAGCTGAAACGCGTAACCCGCCGAGTTGGCCGCCACCGAACGCAGCAGCTGGACGATCTGATCGGAGTTGACGAAGGAAAGCGATCCGGCGAACAGATCGACGCCGCCGCAACCGGCTTTCCACGACGGCGGGGCGACGGCGATCAGGTTGGCGTCGAAGACGCGACTTTTGGCGACGGCGTCATCTCCAACATCGGCTACACGATCACCCATCTTTTCGAGACCGGATACGGCGTCATCACTCCGGGGGTGACCGAGCAACCCTTCGCCGAGACCCTGAAACTGCTCAACGACACGCGCAGGAGGGCGTACAGCACCCGGGTGTTCAGCGCCCTCGACAAGGCGGCCGGCGGCGGCTACGTCAACACGCGCGAATCGTGGACCAACTACATCCGCGAATGCACCCTGAACAAGATAGACCTCAACCTCGCCACCCTCGACGAGATGATGAACAGCCCCATCGAACAGACGCTGTTTTTCAAGTCCGAACTCTACGGCACCCACCTGTACCTTTCCCCGAACCGCCGCCGCGGCGACGATTACGACTGTACCGAAGCCTGGACGGCGCTCGAAGACGTCACTCGGCTCGACGACCCCCTCGTGAGCGCCGAACTGAACGCCCTGCTCGGCATCCCCCAGGGAAGCGTCAGCGCCCGCGAGAGAATCGGCAATGCCCTCGACGCCCTCGGCGAGACCAACGTCACGGCCATCGATTATTTGAAAGCGGCGGTGCTCCAACCCCTTTACGACGAAGCCGCGGTCGGACGCTATCAGGATTTTCACGATTTCAGCTCGGCGATAATGCTCAATCAGGCCATCTTGCAGAGAAACACCCAATGGGCGGCCGAGCACAGCATGTTCACGAGTGTCGTGCGGCCGATGCTGACCTTTTTCGAGGGCTTCATCTACGCGATCACGCCGCTGATGGCGTTCATGATCGTCATGGGGGGATTCGGCATCTCGCTGGCGGGCAGATATGTCCAGGCGATTCTCTGGATCCAGTTGTGGATGCCGGTGCTGTCGATCGTCAACCTGTTCATCTGCAACGCGGCTTCCGGGCGGATCGCCAGTCTCAGGGGGCCTCTGGACTCGATATACGGGCTCGACCGCGCCGGGCACATCTTGCAGAACTGGATTTCCACCGGCGGCATGCTGGCGGCGGCGACGCCGATGATTTCGCTGTTCATCGTCACCGGCAGCACCTACGCTTTCACCAGTCTGGTGACGCGCATCGGCGGCGCCGACCACATCGACGAGAAAATCCAGTCCCCGGATATCACCCGGCGGGCGCCACTGATGGATAGCCGTCCGGCCTACGAACACAGCCAATTCAGCGGCGCACTGATGAGCGGCGCGGAAAGCACGCTCGGTAATATTTCCTTCGGTTCGACGCTCGAATCCGGGGTCAGTTCGGCGCGCACCCTGATGAAGCAGAAAAGCGAAGCCTTCCAGCACGCGCTCGGGCACGGTCTTTCCGCCGGCGGGAACTGGGAGGAAAGCCGGTCGCGGCTCGCCGATCTCGGCCGCCGGGTGTCATCGCAGCACACCCGGACGAGCGAGATGATCGACAAGGCGGCCAGCAATTTCATGGAAAAACACGGCATCGACAAGTCCCACGCCGAGGAAATCAAGGGCACCATCGCCGCAAAAGCCGGGTTGGGGCTGGATTTTAAGCTAGGGTTGCCGCTGATCTCTGGTTTGTCCTTTAGTGCGAATGCATCCGGCAGTGGCAGCGCGGAAGGATCGGAACTGGACAGCGCGCAATGGCGTTTCGGAGATATCGACAACTACGTGAAAGAGCTCGGTTGGAGCGAGAAGCAGAGCGCGGCGATCGGCGACAGCGTGGAAATGAGTTTCCGTGACGCGCGCGGCGACGCTTACAAGCGGACCTGGGGGGAGAAGGACGCGGAAAACCTGACGAAAACGTCCGCCGAAGCGCTGTCGTCCTCGGAATCCTTCAACGAGATGAGCGCGGTGAACAAGCGGCTGGCGGCGACGAACACCACCGACTTGAAAACCCTCGGCGCCGCGGTCGCCAAATCGCCGGAGGCGACACGCTATCTCGACGAATATTGGCGCTTCGCGCCGCGGGAGGTCCGCGACGAAGCCATCGATGTGTACAACAGGTACCAGAGATATGGTATGAATCCCGAAGTGGCGCGGGCGGCCTCGCGGCTGAGGGCGATGACCGGAGAAAGGAACTATCCGTCGGGGAAAAAGACCGAGGGATACCGCGAGGCGTCGAAAATCATCGCCATGGCTTTACCAGGGTTCGGCACCGGTGATGTCGGCGACCCCTACCGCAACAGCGACCTGGGCGCCGTGAACGCCAATGTGCGCCCGACGGTGGAGAGCGCCACGGGGGATCGCGATCTCGTGACCGGCCGCGGCGCGGTCGAGGAAGCGGTCGATGGAAGCACTCCTCCATCGCTGGATCGGGTGCGGGGTCACCAAGCGGCCGCAAGCGAAGCGATACAGCGGGACGGGGCGGAAAAATGGAAGGGCGGATTGGCGCGGGCGCGGCAGCGGATCATCGATGGCGTGCCCGGACCGTCCAGTATCGCCAGTGGCGTGAAAGCTATCGATGACTTGGTTAGAGAAAAAAAGATTCCGCCGCCGCCAACGAAAGGGTGGCATAGTCAAAAAACATATGAAAGAATGCTTAATAAATGGAATGAGGAGCTTGGTCAGGTAAAGGAAAACCGATATACACAAGCACGGGACCTCGGTCTCACAAAGGCGCAGGCAGGCGTTTACAGCGAAGCCTTCTATCCCGACGCCGCGAAAATGAAGGAATGCGAAGATAACTTGAGGACTGAACTCCCCGACGACCCGAAACTGGCGGAGGCGATGATAAACACCCTGAAAACCGCCGACGACGCGAAGGGGCTACAGATGAGCCGGATTCTCGAATACAACCGCCTGAAAACGGGGAATCCGTTCGCATCGTTTCCCTCGGAAAGCGAGCGATAAGGCTGCCTAGAAAGAGAAGCCACCCATCCTAGCGATTGGCTCCTCTGGGCCGCTAGAGACGGGCGGAATGATCTTGTCGTCGCAGACGGATGGCGCCTTTATCTTCGTCGCTGGTGATTTTCTTAAACTTGGACTGCCGCCGCGCCGTTATGTCGGGATCCTTGATCGAACGATTCCCGTTTTTGCGGCGCACGATCTTTCCGCTACGAGGGTCGTAATAAGCGCCGTGACGATAACCATGATACACAGCTTTTTTGACGTCCTCGGGCATCCAGAGCCACGTCCCAAAACCGTCCAGTCCTTCGGGCTGATTGGCCTTGAAAAATTTATATCTATGAAACGTCACAAATATACCCGATATAAAACAAATTACAAATACTAAGCCCCAAATACGTAAGAATAATAAGAATAAAATGTCCATAACCCCTCCTCAACCAGAACGAGAGCTTGAAGGAAATCCTATCATATGGAAAGAAGCGGCACAAGGGCGGTGTCGTGCCGTTAAGGTACTCAACAGGTACTTGAAGAGAAATGACGGGATCGACTCGCTAGCTGTCGTTCTCCACAAATGGGCGATGACTTTGCCGAACTGTTTGTGGCGGGAGATCGGCCTGTGAAAGCAAAAGGGCCACCGCCTGGAACGTTAGGGAAAAAACCGGCAAAAATTTGACAGGCGATCGCCCGATGGCGTACGGTGGATTCGCTGCCGCACAATCGGTCGCCGGGATTGGCATCCTGAAATCTACGAGCGCACAAGCGCTCATCGAACAGCGCTTTTTTTGCACCTGTGTTATGGCGGGTGTCATGGGAGCGCTTTCGAGCGCACGGTTTCTCGTAGGCCGTAATGCCAATCCTGTGGCATCCGCCACCTTCTTAATTGGCATTGATGGTGGTGGTTCTCTGATTACTACGAGGGCTCATACCATGTCTAATCTGATTATTTCCAATCGAGAAATCCGTCAAATCGATGATTTTTATTGCTTGAACGATCTTCACAAAGCGGGTGGTGGAGAGCAAAAACATCGGCCAAGCAAATTTGTCAGAACAGAACAAACGAAAGGATTAATCGCCAAAATTGACCTAAGCCCAAATATGGGCTTAGCTCTAAAAGTCCTTAAAGGTGGTGGAAATCCAGGCACTTATGCCTGTAAGCAAATTATTCTCGCCTACGGCATGTGGATCAGTTCAGAGTTATACCTGGCTGTCATAAACGCGTTTCTCGACCGACAAGAGGAACCTCGACAGCCCAAACCAGCCCCACCTCAGACCCTGACACCGGCGCAGCAGCGCCACGTGCAGGAGCGGGCGGCGGTGATCGTCAATTCGGACGACGGCTTCACCACCTATCGATCGCTGTACTCGAAGATCAAAACCCGGTTCCAGGTCGGTACCTACAAGGACATCCCAAGGAGCCGCTACCCCGAATTGTGCCGCTTCCTCCACTGCCTGCCGCGGGGCGAACTTCCAAAATCGTCGAAGAGTCCTGAACCTTCACCCGAGCAAATGTTCCACGGCCTGCGCGACGGGCGCTATCTGCTCCTCGTACGTGACGGCAAGACGGCGATCGAGGACGCCACCGGGAAAAACCTCGTCGACGCCAAACACGTCCACACCTTGCGCCGCAACTGCCGCATCTTGACGAGCCAGATGCGGGCGTGCTTCGGCGAGGCCGACGAGGAAACCATGGGCATCGCCCTCGAAGACCTGCCCA
Organism: Cardiobacteriaceae bacterium; assembly: GCA_965277745.1. Classification (GTDB taxonomy): domain Bacteria; phylum Pseudomonadota; class Gammaproteobacteria; order Cardiobacteriales; family Cardiobacteriaceae. Next base: position 561,608 of record OZ255837.1, on the reverse strand, counting down.
CGGCGGTGGAACGATGATCGCGGCGCGAGGATATCTGAAATGACTTCACCTGATGCAAAGTAAGATCCAGTGCCTTCAACAAAACCACGGCAAACGGGCGTCCGTGTTTTTCCACGACCAAGGGCTCATCGCGCGGTGTCGATCATGCGGCCGAAGTTGTGCTTCGCCTCGCGGGCTGAATTCGCCTTCATGGGTACTTTTCCCCTGCGGATTTTATTGTGGGCCACAATGGCCGATCTCGTAAATCGCAGATTACGCGAACCTCATCTGTGGCGCGGGCTTCGAGGCGAGTTGTGAACTGGGTGTTCAATCCCTTTATGTGGCAGTTCGGATCGGTTTTGAACGCGATTCAAAATACCACAGACTGGGAGTGAGCATGGAAATGGATTACAGATTGACATAATCGGGTATAATCGGGCATTTATTCTGGTTGGCAATTCCGCTCCAATCAAGTGTATATGGGCATGCTCGATACCGAAACCATTCGGATAACCCCCGAATTACTCGCCCTTCTTTCCGAGATCGACGAGTTCAAAGGCGTGTGGCGAGCTTTGGGAACGCTGGCTCCCGAGCGTTTGCAAGCCCTGCGGCGTGTGGCGACCATCGAGAGCATCGGCTCATCGACCCGCATCGAGGGCGGCAAGCTGACCGACCGCGAGGTCGAGCGGCTTTTGAACACGCTGGAAATCAAGAGATTCGACAGCTGCGACGAACAGGAAGTGGCAGGCTATGCGGAGGTCATGGAGACGGTTTTTCGGGTCTGGGAAGACATCCCCATCAGCGAAAACCATATCAAGCAACTTCACCGTGATTTGCTGCGCCATAGCGGTAAAGACGAACGTCACAGGGGCGAATACAAGACTGTTCCCAATGATGTGGCAGCCTTTGACGCGCGCGGAAAAATGCTTGGCGTTGTCTTCGAGACAGCCAGTCCGTTCGATACCCCGCACCGCATGGCCGAGCTGGTCCAGTGGCTGAATGACGCCCGCGAATTGAAGCGCATTCATCCGCTCTTGATCGTGGCCGTTTTCACCGTGGTTTTTTTGGAAATCCACCCGTTTCAGGATGGGAATGGCCGCTTGAGCCGCATTCTGACAACGCTGCTGTTGTTGCAGGCGGGCTATGCCTATATCCCTTATTCATCGCTCGAGAGCGTGATCGAGAACAGTAAGGAAGGCTATTATCTGGCCTTGCGTCAGACACAAAGCACAATCCGCAGTGAGGAACCCGATTGGCAGCCTTGGCTGATCTTCTTCATGCGCGCCTTGCAGCAACAAAAACGCCGCTTGGCCATAAAGGTCGAGCGGGAAGAACGCGCCCTGACCGAATTGCCGGAGTTGGCCGTCATCGTCCTGGACTATGCCCGCCAGCATGGCCGCGTCACCAACCGCGATATGGTCAGAGAACACGGCGCAAGCCCCAACACCCTGAAGGCGACATTCCGATCACTTGTCGAGAAAGGAATGCTTGTCAAACATGGTGGAGGCCGATCCACTTGGTATGGCCTGCCGATGGGATGAACATCGCCGAAAAACGCTTGTAACGTCACGTGGTTTTGTGAACATTCCGCGAGAATGAAGGTGGCCGTCCGCCGCTCACTCACCTTACTTTGAAACCACAAGCGCTGTATGTGACGCTTCGGATCGGTTTGGAACGCGATCCAAAAACACCGAATACTGGATTGAACACCGCAGGACAGTATTCATGGTGCGGATCGAAGCCCGGTTGTCCTTGGTCCATTCGACCGATCACGCGAACATCGAGTGTTCATCCTTGCGCCCTCGATGATTGTTCTTCTCCTCCAAATATACGGTTACCACGCCGACGAAACAGTCATGCAATGCATCAAGCGGCAGCGGACCGGCATGGCGGCCCCGTCCGCGCTCTCCTTGCCCGCTTTGAAGCGGCGAAACGTTGCCGATCTACGGTCTCACGGACAAATCCGCCGTAACTCGTCCTCGGTCAGACCGGTTACTTCCATGATCGTGCCTTGATCCAGGCCTTTTCGCAGCATCGCCCGGGCGATTTTGGCCGTTCCTTCGACGCGGCCTTTTTCCAGTCCCTCGACACGGCCTTTCTCCAGTCCCTCGACGCGGCCTTTCTCCAGTCCCTTTTGTTCCAGTCTCTGTGCGATCGTCATCAGTTCTTCCTCGTGTTGCGGCAAACGCTTCGCCAATTCGTCGATGAACGCTTCCCCGTAGCGGCGGCTCTCTCCCGCCTGCAACAGATAGTGTAGCAGGGATATCCGTTGTTGTCCGCTGTTGTACCCGGCTTGCAGCAGTATGACCAGACGGTCCAGCAGATCGGCGAGATCGCGCTGGCGAATGTGTTTTTGCAGCAGGGTCAACGCCGCCAGGCTGCGATGATGCATGATTTCCTCGTCGGGAATGACGGTGACGTCGACCAGCGGAAAGGGATTTCCGTACAGCTTCCGCGCCACCTGCGGATCGGCGAATTCCTCCAGCCAGTCGGTCGAGTGGGGATAGGGACTTCGACGACCGGCGTAAAACAACATCGGGATCACCAGCGGCAGGGTGTCGTGACCGGCTTCGAGATGGCGTTGCATCGCGGCGATCGCGTAGCGCATCAGGCGGAAAGCCATGTGTTTGTCGGCTGTGCTCTGATGTTCTATCAGGACGTGGATATAGCCGTCGCCGCTCGTGGTTTCGAGGTGGTAGAGGACATCGCTGTAGTACGGGCGCAGGTCGTCCTCGAGGAAGCTGCCCGAAGCCAGTTTCAGGGTGTCGAGCCGGCAGAGGTCGAGCAGCGCCGGAGGCAGATGCAGTTGCATGAACTCGCGCGCCGTGTCGGGGTGGGCGAGAAACTGTTTGAAGACCGCGTCGTGAGGGGTCGGGGCGTTGTTCTTTTTCATCGCGTTTCGAGCGTGGTTGAATAGGGCGGTCGTCTTGACGGACAACGCCTCGAGCGCCCTGCGCGGCGACACGAAAGGAAGCCGGGCGCCTGGCCGGTTTCGCCGCCGCTTTCGTCTCGTTTTCGACCGCGCCGATGGGAGCGTTGTGCGGATCGAAGCCCGGTTGTCCTTGGTCCGCTCGACCGATCGCGCGAACATCGAGTGTTCATCCTTGCGCCCTCGATGATTGTTCTTCTCCTCCAATATCCGATTACCACGCCGACGAAACAGTCATGCAATGCATCGAGCGGCAGCGGACAGCAAACCGACATGGGGGCACCGTCTGCGCTCTCCTTGCCTGCCTTGAAGCGGCGAAACGTTGCCGATCTACGGTCACGGACAAATCCGCCGTAACTCGTCCTCGGTCAGACCGGTTACTTCCATGATCGTGGCTCGATCCATGCCTTTTCGCAGCATCGCCCGGGCGATTTTGACCGTTCCTTCGAAGCGGCCTTTTTCCAGTCCCTCGACGCGGCCTTTTTCCAGTCCTTCGAAGCGGCCTTTTTCCAGTCCCTCGACGCGGCCTTTTTCCAGTCCCTCGACGCGGCCTTTTTCCAGTCCCTCGAAACGGCCTTTTTCCAGCCCTTTTTGTTCCAGTCTCTGTGCGATCGTCATCAGTTCTTCCTCATATTGCGGCAAACGCTTCGCCAATTCGTCGATGAACGCTTCCCCGTAGCGGCGGCTCTCTCCCGCCTGCAACAGATAGTGTAGCAGGGATATCCGTTGTTGTCCGCTGTTGTACCCGGCTTGCAACAGTATGACCAGACGGTCCAGCAGATCGGCGAGGTCGCGCTGGCGAATGTGTTTTTGCAGCAGGGTCAACGCCGCCAGGCTGCGATGGTGCATGATGTCTTCGTCGGGGATGACGGTGACGTCGACCAGCGGAAAGGGATTTCCGTACAGCTTCCGCGCCACCTGCGGATCGGTGAATTCCTCCAGCCAGTCGGTCGAGTGGGGATAGGGACTTCGACGGCCGGCGTAAAACAACATCGGGATCACCAGCGGCAGGGTGTCGTGACCGGCTTCGAGATGGCGTTGCATCGCGGCGATCGCGTAGCGCATCAGGCGGAAAGCCATGTGTTTGTCGGCTGTGCTCTGATGTTCTATCAGGACGTGGATATAGCCGTCGCCGCTCGTGGTTTCGAGGTGGTAGAGGACATCGCTGTAGTACGGGCGCAGGTCGTCCTCGAGGAAGCTGCCCGAAGCCAGTTTCAGGGTGTCGAGCCGGCAGAGGTCGAGCAGCGCCGGAGGTAGATGCAGTTGCATGAACTCGCGTGCCGTGTCGGGGTGGGCGAGAAACTGTTTGAAGACCGCGTCATGAGGGGTCGGGGCGTGGTTCTTTTTCATCGTGCTTCAGGAGAGGGTGGATCGGGCGGCCGTCGTGTTCCGAGGGAAAAGGAAAAACGCCCGCGAGGCTGTGGCGAAGCTTTTTTCTTAGGAGGCATTTTACCTACTGCCGAGACCGACAACAACGCCCCCGATGCGTTTGTTTTTCCCGTCGTGACGGACAACGCCTCAAGAGCGCCCTGCGCGGCGACCACGAAAGGAAGCCGGGCGCCTGGCCGGTTTCGTCGCCGCTTTCGTCTCGTTTTCGACCGCGCCGATGGGGGGCGTTTTGTTTCCCGGACCTCGGGCGATGAGCGGCGGCAATCCCTCCCCGTTCCCTGACCGCGGGACCGGTTCACAGGGTGTCGAGCAGTTTTTCCCTGAGCACGTTTTTCCTCGCCTTCGTTTGTCCCTCCTCGCCTTTCCCGGCGCATGGCGCGGACGCGGGAAGCGGTGCGTCCGCTCCCGCTTGTCCGGCGGACGAGCGAAGCGTGTACAAGCCGAGGAGCGCCAAGGCGCGCAGGCGGTCGCCGCGGGCTTTGCGGCGCAGCGGCGACAGTTCGCGATAAAGTTCCGGGAAAGCTTCCGCCGAGATGTTCAGGTTGGTGATTTTTCCGTTCCATTCGCCGCCGTCGGCCACGCGCTTCCCCGCCGTCAGCCGCACTGCCAGAACCCCCGGGCGTTGGCCGCCACGGGGTCGTCGCGGACCAGCATCGCGCTTTTCGGGAAAAGCGCTCTCACCGCTTCGCGGTAGGCGGTGGCGCCACCGCCGGCGAGCAGCACCACGTCGGCGTCCATACCGTCTTCGCGCATCGATTTGCGCATCGCCACAAGGGCGTTGTGCGTCACCTTTTCGGCCGCGCGCTCGCAATACCCGGCGACGGCGATCTTTTCCCCGTAAAGAAAAATCTCTTTTTCTCCCCCGTGCAGCGCCTTCTCGAGCTTTTCGACCGCGGGGGCGGCGCCGTGGTCTTCGCGGATCAGACGCGCCGTCTCGCGCAGCAGCACCGACATCGCCTTGAGACTCGTTCCCGAGGCACGGTAGCGGATTTCCCCTTCTTCCAGGGCGACCCAGTCGACGGAGAAAAAGCCGGGATCGATGACGACGGTTTTGCCGTGGCGGAAGCGTTCCAGCAAGCCTTCGTCGCTGATCGACGCCACGGCGTCGAGATAAGCGCCCGCCGGCTGCGGCACCACCATCACCGACTTGACCGTCACGCTTCGTCGCGGCGTGATCCGGTGTTCCCCGCCGAGACGGCGGCGCAACGAGTCGCGGTGTTGGGTTTCGAGGTAGCGAGCGACCGGCAGTCCGGTGACGAGGACGTCGATCTCCTTTTGCCCGGCCATCAGCAGGGCGGCGTGGAACAAAGCCTTGTAGGCGTTCGTCGCCGGGTAATCGTCGTGCAGTTCGCGCTCCCATCCCTGCAAACGCGCCGGCGCCACGGCGGCGACCCAATGTTCGCCGTCGATCACGACCCGCGTGCCGTCGCCGGCGTCGCCGCTCAGTTGCCGCGGCAACAGTTCGCACGGGGCGGCGCCCGCGGGAAAGACCCTCGTCGCGGGGGGCGCGTCCTTGAAGCCCATGGTCAATTTCAGGTTCGAATAGCCGATATCCAGGCCGAGTACAAACGGTTTCATGTCATCCTTCCAAAGTTATTTCGCGATCGTCTCGCGACAGGATAGCGCCGACGACAGCGGACGACAGACCGTGGAATCGCCCAAAACGGGCGTTTCGAGGGCTTTGCGGTGGTTTTCTCGGGAGAATATAGTAACGCCGGGCTCGAAATGATCTTTCGGTGGAGTTTGGATGGGATTTCGATCGGGTTTCGATTCGTTTTCGGAAACCGGGGCGAGTTGCCGGACTCGAAATGATCTTTCGGTGGAGTCTGGATGGGATTTCGATCGGGTTTCGAGCGTTTCGATCGCGAGTGCGGGAAAACGGGCGGAAAAACCGTGTCCGCGTGGTCCTGTTCATCGGCCGCGGCGGCGGACAGAGAGACGTGTCGAAGCCGTGTGGAAAAGAAGGCGTGTTTTTCCACAATGGAAATGGAAAGGCGTTTTTCCAGATAGATAGGAAATCGGCATCGTTTTTTCCACAGTGGAAATCGGAGGCCGTTTTTCCATGGCGGGAAAAAATCCGTATGGAAAAGAGGCGGTTTTTTTCCACAATGGAAATGGGAGGCCATTTTTCCAGATAGATAGGAAATCGACCCCGTTTTTTCCACAGTGGAAAAGAGAGGCCGTTTTTCCCTATGGAAACGGCACGGCGAATTTCCAGATAGATAGATATGTGGAAAAAACACGGGAGGTGTTTTCGATGGATTTATCGAAGGAACAATGGCTCGAACGGCTCGAGGCGAAGTGTGAAGACGCACGCGCGGAAATTTCGCTGGAGCGATTCGAAAGCGAGGGCCGCGCGTTTGTCGCGGCGCTCGGCGAACGCCTCGACCGGGAACTCGTGGTGCTTGCGGTCGAAGCCCAGCAACAGGCGGACATGTATTGGGCGGCCAACGCCTCGGCGCGGGAGGACGCGGAGGAGGAACAGGGACGCATGGGCACCAGGGTGCGTATCGTCGGATCGACGCTGGTCGCGGAATGGTATCGCAACCGCTTTTTCGATCGTGGCGGCGGATCGGCCAGGGTGCTGTCGACCTACATCAGAAAAGGGCGCGCCAGCGCCTACGATCTGGCTTCTTTCGGGCGTCTTCCGCGCTGGGAGAGGGAAGTGATCGAAGTGGTGGAAGGGCGTTACGCGATGTTACGGCGCCGCGCCGGCGTGCTCGCGAAAATCCGCAGGGCGCTCGGCGAATACGAACGTCTTCTCGGGGAAAGTTATCGCCCGGAAGGCGGCGACGCGCCCGAATCCGGGGACGACGGCTGACGGCAGGGTATCGTGGCGCGGAGACAAACCCTTGCGGGACGTTCGGCCACGGCGGGATCGCGGAGAAAACGGTTGGGTGTCGTTCCTGCCCGCGACGGTGCTGGCGGGCGGTGGCGGTCATCCGCTATCCGGAGAAAAGAAAAGAGAGGGAACAGACGATGACGGAACGAAACATGAAATCCACCGCGGCCACCGCAGCGGTCACCGGTCCCCGTGGCCGGGCGATCCTCGCGCTGCTGGTCACGAGCCTCGCGGCGGCGACGCTGGGCGTCGCTCTGGGGATCCGGAAGACGACCGACTCGAAGCGGGAAGTCGCCGCCCTGAAAGCGGCGGTCGCCGCGCTTCGCGAGCGCCAAGGCCTCACCTTCGCCGACCGCGCCGAGTTCGAGGCGGCCGTCGCGGAGAGTGTCGAGCGCTTCATCGCCCGGAGGCGGCGGGCGGAAATCGAACGCCGCTTCGCCCGATTCGCCGCCGCGCCGCCGCGCCGTCGCGCGTGGAAGGGGGAGAACACCTCTACGGCGATCCGGCGGCGCGTTTTACCCTCCTCGAGTTCGGCGATGTGGAATGCCCCTATTGCCGGCGCTTCCACGACACGGTAAGGGAGATCATCGACGCCGCCGCGGGGCGGGTGAACTGGCGGTGGAAACATCTGCCGCTCGCTTTTCACGATCCGGCGGCGCGCCGGGAAGCGCTGGCCGCGGAATGCATCGCCGTGCGGAAGGGCAACCGCACCTTCTGGGTTTTTCTCGACGAGCTGTTTCGCGCCACCCGTGGCGGTGGCGGCGGCGTCGCCGACCTTGATTCTCTCGCGGTGGGCGTGGGCGCCGAGCGTGACGCTTTCCGTGCCTGCCTGGTGTCGGGACGCCACGAAGAGAAATTGCGCCGTGACCGCGAGGAAGCCACGGCGCTTGGGATAACGGGAACACCGGCGACGCTGATCGTCGACCACCGAAGCGGCGGGCGGCGCCTCCTCGGCGGGTGGCGATCGGCGCAGGAGATTGTCGGGAACATTCGCGCGATGATGGCGGAAGCGGAGAAAACCCCCTCCGGAAAATCGCCGACAGGAACCGCGGTGGTTTCCCCGGGGAAAAAGACCGGCCGCAACGCCGGCGAATAAAGGAGAAAGGGGACTTCAGCTCGCGCGGACCCGGTTCGAACATTCAGGCGTACGCCGAGATAACTGCAACGAAGAACGGCTTGAATGGCCTTGTACGCTCCTGTAAGGCGTTTTCAGACGTTTCGAGGAGTGGGGGTATAGCTACCCATTACCTGGTATTTTCACGGCCTTTCTGAGGCTTATAGCGCTTTGGGGTGGTTGAAAGGGGACACCTGGTTCGCCGTCCCTTCTTTCCTGGTGGTCGAATCTTTTCCTGGCCGTTGGCCGTGTGGCTCGATCCGAGCGCGGCATGACGACGATGCTTCGCGGAGCGGCAAAGCCTTTGACAATCCCGACCCGCTGCAATATATTCGATGCATGAGCATCGGTCGGCGACGTCGTCCGGTGAATGGACGGAAACTCGAAAAAATGCCAACCGTTACCCGGGTGAACAATGACAGTGCCGCGAAATCGAAACGGGCGATCCATGCCGTCGACTTGTTCTGCGGGGCGGGTGGACTGACATGTGGCCTTCTGCGGGCCGGCGTCGATGTTCGCTTGGGTGTGGATCTCGATCCGGCTTGTGAATATCCCTATATCGCCAACAACGGTGCCGGATTTTTGCGACGATCGGTCGAATCGCTCGAAGCCGGTGAATTGGCGCGTCACTACGGAAAAGACGGGATCAGGCTTCTGGCCGGTTGCGCGCCTTGCCAGACTTTTTCCACCTACAATCGCAAGGCCACGGAACGCGACGGGCGTTGGTGGCTTCTTCGCCAATTTTCGAGACTCGGGGAAGAACTGTCGCCACATCTGGTGACCATGGAAAACGTCCCGCAACTCGTCGAACACGACGTTTTCGGTGAATTCGTCTCCGACCTCGAAAAGAATGGCTACTCGGTCGCCTACCGAACGGTCGATTGCGCCGAATACGGCATTCCCCAACAACGCAGGCGTCTGGTGTTGCTGGCGTCGAAGTTCGGTCCGGTCTCACTTCTGACGCCGCAACGATTCGGCAAGAAGCGAAAAACCGTCAGGGAGGCCATCGGCGATCTGCCGACCATCGAGGCGGGAAGCGGCCATCCGCAAGACCCTTTGCATCGGTGCTCGGCTCTTTCCGAACTCAACATGCGTCGCATGCGCGCTTCCCGACCCGGAGGAACCTGGCGTGACTGGCCGGGCGCATTGATCGCCGACTGCCATAGAAAAACCTCCGGAAAAACCTATCCCGGTGTTTACGGTCGCATGACCTGGGACGCCCCCGCCCCCACGGTGACCACCCAGTTCTATGGATTCGGGAACGGACGTTTCGGGCATCCGGCACAGGACCGGGCGATTTCGCTGAGGGAAGGGGCGATTCTCCAGAGTTTCCCGGTGGACTACCGTTTCAGCCGGCCGGGAGAGAGCATCCGCAAGAAATCCATCGGCAGACTGATCGGCAATGCCGTTCCCGTCATCCTCGGAGAGGTCATCGGAGCCAGTTTGCTGGCGCATGTTTCGCAGGCGCAAGACGGGCGAGGATAGGGAACGATGAACGAGCGAATCGGAGGGACGGTATGGAGGAGAATACCACGTATGAGATGACGGTGGACCTGAATGTCCTCGATCATCTCGGCATCGATCTTTACAGCAACATTGCCGCGGTGTTGACCGAAGCGGTCGCGAACGCCTGGGACGCCGACGCCGGGAAGGTCGAGATCGATGTCGCTGCGGACCATGAGTCCATCGAAATCCGCGACGACGGTATCGGAATGTCCATCGAGGACATGAACGCCAAATATCTCCGGGTCGGCTACCGTCGCCGCGACGAGGATCGTAAAATCGACGGTACCGCGACATCGGCCAAGGGGCGCCCCATCATGGGCAGGAAAGGCCTCGGCAAGCTGTCTTTGTTTTCCATCGCCGAGACGATCGAAGTGCATTCCATCAAGAACGACAAGGCGCACGGCCTGAGGATGACGGTCGCCGCAATTCGTGAATCGGTCGAGAACAAGCGGCCTTCTTATCATCCGCAACCGCTCCTTCCGGGGGAAGTGAAAGCCACGAAAGGAACCGTGATTGTACTGAAGGACATCAGGCGCCAGCGACTCGGGCGCGGAATCACGGCCTTGAGAAAACGCCTCGCGCGCCGTTTTTCCGTCATCGGCCAAATGCACGGCTTCGAAGTACTGATCGATGGGCGGAAGATTGGCACGGCGGATCGGGGCGACTTGCCCATGGTCCAGTTCCTTTGGTATTTCGGAGACGAAGAACCGGATCTTTCGTTCGCGCGTCGATTGCAGGAAAAAGAGGCCCTGGCGGATCGCCTCGACGCATGGGATGAGAAGTGGTCGGTCAGCGGATGGATCGGTACCACTCGTAAGCCGAAAGATCTCGACAGCGAAGAGGCGGGCAATCTGAACGGCATCGTCGTTTTCGCGAGAGGACGACTCTTTCACGAGAATGTCCTCGACAAATTGAACGACGGCCGCCTTTACACGAAATACCTCACCGGGCAAATCGAGGCCGATTTCCTCGACATCGACCATGAGCCGGATATCGCCACGAGCGACAGGCAGCGCGTTCAGGAAGACGATCCACGCTATGTTGAATTGATCGGTTTCCTCAAAGAGCGGCTCACACAAGTCGAGAAGCGCTGGACGGAATGGCGGCGACGCCACGAAGTGGAAAAGGCCAAGGAGACGTCACCGGCCTTGGTCGAATGGCTGGATCGTCTGCCGGAAGGATTCCGCAATAGCGCGGAAACCCTGATCGCGAAACTCGCCGCGTTGCCGTTCGATCAGGAAAAGGACCGTAAGCTTTTGTATCGACACGGCATTCTGGCTTTCGAACGCATGAAACTGCGCGGGTCGGACAAGGAGTTGGCCGAGAATGTCCACGACCCGGAAAAACTTCTGAAAATACTCGCGGGCAGCGACTCCCTTGAAGCGTCCCTTTACCGGGATATCGTCAAGTCCCGCCTCGATGTCATCGAGCGTTTTCGGGAAATCGTCGACGACAACGCCAAGGAGCGTGTTCTGCAAGAATATCTGTTCGATCATTTGTGGCTGCTCGACCCGGCATGGGAAAGAGCGACCGGAAGTAAGTTGAGGGAGACGAGACTCGCCACCGAAGGCGTGCTCACGCAGGACATGACCGAAAAGGAAAAACTCGGGCGTGTCGATATCGCTTATCGGACGATGGCCGGAAAGCACATCATCGTCGAGTTGAAGCGGGTCGAACGGAAGATGAAGCTCCTCGACCTGCAGAAGCAAGGGCAGTCCTACGTGGACAAGCTGGAAAAAATCCTGCGCACCAAGGGCGAGAAGGGGGAGCCGAACATCGAGGTGATTTTCGTTCTCGGCAAGCCCATCGAAGAGGAAGGAAACAAGCCGGAGCGACTGAAATCATCCATGGCGGCAATTTCGCCGGGCAGCCGAATCGTCCATTACGACGCTCTCATCGAGGGGGCACAAAAAGCGTATGGCGATTTCCTGGAAAAGAATAAAGAACTCGACAAGCTGGAGGAAATCGTCGACCGGATATGAACGGCGGTCACCGAGGATGAGCGGCAATGGACAGCGTGGACAAAAAGACCCGTTCGAGAATCATGTCCAGTGTCGGTCGAAAAGACACCGCTCCGGAGATGGAGCTGCGAAGGTCACTGCATAAAATCGGACTGCGCTATCGCCTTCACGACAAGAGATTGGCGGGTTCTCCGGATATCGTCTTTCCCCGATTCGAGGCGGTCGTGTTCGTCCATGGCTGTTTCTGGCATCGACACGGCTGCAAGGCGACCACGACGCCCGCGACCAACGTGGCTTTCTGGCGCGAGAAGTTCGACGCGAACGTCGCCAGGGATCGCCGTGACATCGCCATTCTCCGGCATGCGGGCTGGCGGGTTGCGGTGGTTTGGCAATGTTCGCTGAAAGGCCAAGGAAGCGATCCCGACGCGGTCGCGGAATTTCTCCGGGAATGGCTGCTCTCCGGCGAGAAACGGCGGATCGTTCCACGAGGGGTCGACTTGTGGCCGCCATTCCGGGAATTTCTTTCCCCGTCCGACAAGTGAAGCGCCGCCCGTTCTTGCCGCGCGCGACGATTTCCTCGAGTTCGAGGGTATAGCCGCGCTTGCTTGGCGTTCCCGCCGGGGGGGCGAACGTTGTCGCATTTTCTTCCTCGAGGGGGAAGAAGGTCGAGGTCTTGTCGCCTCGGCGTTTCACCGGCTCTCGGCGTTCGCCGCGAGTGCGCCATTCACAGGGTCCAGTCTTCGTGGATCGATTCCGCCACTCGGGCGAATTCACGGACGTTGTCGCTTACCGACACACAACCCGTGGTCAGCGCGTGTGCGGCTATGGCGGCATCGTTATCCCCTATCGGCGTTCCCATCGCCGCCAGGCGCTGACGAACGACAAGGGTCATATCGACGGCGGCGCGGTCTCACGGCAACACCCCATGCAAACGGCGAACGAAGGCGTCGATGGCGCTTGCCAACTTCGCGGGCGCCTTTCTGCCGATCTGGTCATAACGCATCTCGGCGTAGGTGATGGCCGAGATCACGATACGGTTGTTCGCGGCCACCTCCCGCGTCAGTCTTTCGAGCACGGACAATGGCATTTCGCGCATGACAAAGGCGCAAATACAGGTATCGAGCATGTACCTTTTCACCGCGCGAGCCTGCCTTCATCGCCGATCACGGCGGGGCGTTGTTCGAGAAAATCTGCCGGCGCTCTTTCGTGATCCGCCAGAGACAACCAGCCCGGGCGTGCCGGGCGGAGGGTGATGGTATCGCCATCCTTGTCGATTTCGAGACAGGTGACCCCCTGAAACTCCATATCCTTCGGCAATCTCACCGCCTGGTTCGTGCCGTTTTTGAAAATAGAGACGGTACGCATGGCTCCTCCTGTATAGGTTCATGTCATATGCAATGTATGACCCTTGCGCTCCCTGTCAAGGATGGACGCACAACTCGGAAGTGGAGGCACGGGCGGCGCGGACCGCGCCCGTCTTGCGCTTTTCTCGGCGAAGCGGTTCGCGGGTCGTTCTTTGACCGCCTCGATATAACCGAATTGTAACCGCATTGTCGCGATTCGTGCGCCGCGATGGCCCGAAAAGGGCGGGCGCAGCGCATGACGATCTCCCGTCGGCGGTGGACAATGGAGGTCATCGGAAAACGAAGAGGATTGCGATGAAAGCCATCGAGATACCGCGCCGCGTCGACGAGCCGCCGCATCTGCTTTTGTGGAGCGCCGACGAGCTCGCCCCGATGATTCTCGGGATCACGATCGGGGTCGTTATCGGCAAGGCGCTGATCTGTTTTCTCGCGGGGCTGCTGATCAGCGGCGTCTACCGCCGCTTTCGGGAAAGCCGTCCGGACGGCTATCTGTTCCACATGATCTATTGGCGCGGCCTGTCCGCGACCCGGGCGAGGACCTTCCGCAACCCGTTCGCGCGGCGCTATTTGCCGTGAACCTGAAGACCTACCTCGCCACCTGGGAAGGCACCCAGCGAGAGAACAAATGGGGGCGGCTATTGCAGGCGCTGCTGATCGTCGTCGTCATTGTCCAGGCTGTGCTGTTGTTCACCGAAGACAGCGTCGTCGTCCTCGCCCCCTTCACCCTGAGCGAAGAGGCGCGGGTGATGAAAAGCGACGCCTCGCGTTCGTACAAGGAGGCCTGGGGACTCGCTTTCGCCGAGTTGCTCGGCAACGTCACCCCGGCGACGGTGACCTTCGTCGAGGAGCGTCTCGCGCCGCTGCTCTCTCCGGAGATTTACCAGGAGGTGATCGACAGCATCGAAATCCAGGCCCGCCAAATCAAGAACGACCGCGTTTCCCTGCGCTTCGAGCCGCGTTTCGTCGAGTACGAGTCCGACGCCGGCAAAGTGTTCGTCTGTGGCCACTCCTACGTCAGGGGGACGTCGTCCGCGGCGCGCCGGGAAAAGCGTTGCTACGAATTCGTCATCGCCATTTCCCGCTACGCGCCGGTGCTGGAAGATATCGACACCTACACCGGGGAACCGCGTACCGCGAAGGTGCTGGAACGCCTCGGGCGCGGGGAAGAAAAGCGGAGAGACAATGAAACCGCACACTGAACGCCGCCTTGTGGCGCTGGCGCTCGCCGCGCTTTCGCCATTCTTCGCCGCCGCGCCGGCCGCCGCCAAGGACGTCATACCGGCCGTTCCGGCGGCGGTGCTCGAGGGCGCCGGCGAAACGCCGCGGGAAAATGGCGCCGGAGTGCTCACCGTGACCCCCGGGGTCAACCAGATCATTCCCATCGCCATCGCCCACCCCAACCGTTTGGTGACGCCGTTCGCCGCTCCCGAGGTGGTTTCCACCACGCTGACCGGCGCGGACGACGATGGCCGATGCGGCGAACTGTGCATCCGCGAGAACGTGGTCTATGTCGCCACCGACAAAACCCGCCCGGTGACCCTGTTCATCACCGAAAAGGGTTCGCAGGCGCGGGCGCTTTCCCTGACCCTGATTCCACGGCGCATTCCGCCGCGGGAAATCTTCCTCGCCTTCGCCGCCGGCGCGGGGAATCGCGGCGGCGCCAACCCTGCGGCGAAGGCCTGGGAGGAAAGCCGCCCTTACACCGCGACCATCCGTGCCCTGTTCCGTGCTCTGGCGCTTGGCGAAATCCCGCGCGGATACGCCATCGACCGCGTTGCCGGCGGCGCCTTGCCCGTTTGCACGCAAGCGGGTGTCGCGGTCGACTTTTCCGCGGGCCAGTCTCTGAGCGGCCACCACCTGAAGGTGTTCGTCGGTCTGGCGCGCAACCTGTCGTCCCGCCCCGTGGAGATCGAGGAAACGTTTTGCGCCGGGGATGACGTCGTCGCCGTCGCCGCGTGGCCGTCGGCCATGCTGGCGCCGCGGCGGGAGACGGAAATTTTCGTCGCGAAAAAAGCCGCGCGCCGCCCCGCACCGCCCCGCGCGCGGCCTTCATTGCTCGAGGGGGGACGATGATCGCTGGTCGTTGGGCGGTGCTCGACCCGAGGAAAAAACGGGTTCTCGTGATCGCCGCCGCCGTTGCCGCGCTCGTCGCGGTGGTCACCCTGTTTTCGGGGAAAGCGGAGCAAGAAGTGCCGCGCGCGAGCGGAGAAACGATCCGTCACGTGATCACCGACCGCGACACCCGCGAGATCGGTATCGACGCCCTGTCCGCGGAGATAAAAATGCTCGCGCGCGACAGCGCCGACCTGAAAAAGACGATGGCGCGTGTCGAGCGGGAATTGCAACGGCGGCGACAGCCCTCCGACGCGAAGACGGCCGGCCTCGACGATGAACTGGCGCGCCTGCGCCGTGATCTCGACGCTTTGAAGAAGGGCGACACCGTGGCGCCCGCCCCGGGCGCTTCTGCCGTCGTCGCGGATACTGCCGCCACCGATGGGTCCGCCGGGGACGCCGGCCCGGGGTGGGTCGCGGAGGACGCCGACGCCCTTTTCCGCGAGCCGCCGCAGGCCGCCGCTGACGATCACGGCGCCGCGGCTGTGGGCATCCGCATCGTGGTGCGCTCGAACGCCGACGCCGCGCGGGATACGACCGCGAAGAACGACGGCGACGACGCCCTCTATCTGCCACCGGGATCGATCCTGACCGCGGTGCTGATCAACGGCATGGACGCGCCGACCGCGCAGGGGGCGCGGCGCGATCCGTTCCCGGCCGTCCTCCGCGTTCAGCGCGAGGCGATTCTTCCCAACCTGTTTTCCGCCGACGTGCGCGAATGTTTTCTGATCGTCTCCGGATACGGCAGCCTCAGCGCCGAACGCGCCTACCTGCGCGGCGAGACCCTTTCCTGCGTCCGCGCCGACGGCGGGGTGATGGAAGCGCGTCTCGATTCCTACGTCGTCGGGGAAGACGGCAAGACCGGGGTTCGCGGCCGCGTGGTCTCCAAACAGGGACAGGTGATCGCCAAAAGTCTGGCGGCCGGTTTCCTGGGGGGTGTCTCCAAGGCCTTCGACGCCAATCCGGTGCCGGTGCTCGCCACGGCGCCGGGCGCCGACGCCCTCTACCAGTCGCTGTTCTCCAAGCAGATGCTCAAGGGTTCGGCGGCGAAAGGGATGAGCAAGGCGCTCGATCGTATCGCGCAGTTTTACATCGACATGGCCGAGGAGATGTTTCCGGTCGTCGAGATCGACGCCGGCCGCCGCGTGGACATCATCGTCACCAAGGGGGCGTCGTTACAGCTGCGTTCCACCGGGAGGGCTGAAAAATGAACCATTCGCGTGTTTTCTTCGCCGGCGGGGATCGCCGCCGGCGGACACGGAAATCGCCGTCGCGATCGCCGCTCCTCGCGGCGGCGGGCATGAGCCTCGCGGCCTTGTCCGGCTGCGCCGGTTTCAGCATCGGCGGAAGCGAATACGCCTGTCCGGGGATGCCGGACGGTGTCCGCTGCCTGCCGGCGCGGGAGATCTACGCCGCGACCGATAACGGCGCGCTGCCGCGAACCGCGGCGGAGAAAAAAGCGCGGGAGGCACCGGCGGAAACGCGGGCCGGGGCGTCGCCGCCGCCCGACGCCGGCCTGTTTCCGGCAGCGCTTTTCGCGGCGCGCCTCGACGATCGCCCGATGCCGCTGCGCACCCCGGCGCGGGTGATGCGCATCTGGATAGCGCCGTGGCAGGACCGCGACGGCGATCTCGTGCTGAGCGGCTATCTTTACACCGAGATCGAATCGCGGCGGTGGCTGCTCGGTAACGGCCCGCCGCAGGACGAAGACGAACCGTCGCCGCACCCGCTGCGAACGGAAAAACCCGAAACGAACGCCGCGACGAGCGGACAGGAGAAGCCTTTATGAAAATCGCCATGAAAATCGCCATGAACACGAATCGCCTGTCGTGCGCGCTGGAGAAAAACCGCGTGTTTTTCTTCATCGCGGCGCTCGCGGTGGCGTTGCTGCTGCTGCCGGATCAGGCCTGGGCGGGTAAAGGCGGATCCGCCTTCAACGACGTGTGGCACACCCTCAAGGACTGGATTCAGGGCACCCTGGGGCGGATCGTCGCCGCGTCGATGATCTTGGTCGGCGTCATCGGCGGCATCGCCCGTCAGAGCCTGATGGCCTTCGCCCTCGGTATCGGCGGCGGCATGGGTCTTTACAACGCGCCGCTCGTGGTCGAGACGGTGATGTCCGCGACCCTCGAGGAGACGGCGGGCAGCGCCGCGCGCGTCGTCACCCTCGACAACGGCCTCGGTGCGCCGCCATCGTCCCTTTCGCCGCCGCCGGTCGCGACTCGCCCACTGACGGAGACCGCCGGGGACGGCGATGGGCGATGATCCTCGCGACGCGGTGGATGGGACGCCTGTCCGGCGGCGTCGTGTCGCCGCGCGGGGAAAACGGATCGTGATGATTGTCGCGGCCTTCGCGGCGGCGGGCGGGGCTTCGGCGCAGGCGCCTCCTGCGAACGGGGAAACCGGAGAAGCGGCGCTTGCGCCGCCGCGGGCGTCCGCGGACATCGTCCGCCTGCCGGTCGCGGAGGTGCTCGCGATCCGCCGTGACGGACGAATTTTCCTTCTCTCCGCCAACGGGCGCTTCTCCTTTTCCGGAGCCGTTCGCGACCTGTGGCGCGGCAAGACCCTCGACACCCTGTCGGCGCTGCGCGACGCCGCCGAACGCGTCCACTTCGAAGAGATGGGCGTGGACGTGAAAACGCTGAACAGCGTCACCCTCGGCGACGGTCGAGAAGAAGTCGTCGTTTTCGTCGATCCTCGCTGCGCCGTCTGTCACCGCCTGATCGAAGACGCGGCGGCGCTCGGCGACGAATACACCTTCCGTTTCGTGGTGATCGCGGCGCTCGGCGCCGAGTCGAACCGGCTCGCGCGGACGCTGTATTGCGCGCGCGACAGATCCGCGGTCCTCGAGGCCCTGCGCGACGGTGTTTCGGATTCCCTCGCGCCGCGCGCCGATTGCGAGAGCGGCGGCTACGAGCGCACCCTGCTCCTCGCCCATCTACTCGGTGTCGACGGCGTACCGTTCCTGGTGGCGCCGGACGGCCGCGTCGCCAAGGGGCGGCCGCGACAGCTGCGATCCTGGCTGGCGGGGACGCGATGATCGTCACCGTGAGGAAAAAAATGGCTGCGGCGGCGGTTCCCCAACACCTGCGCGCCGCCGCCCTCGTTCCGGTGCTCGCTTACTGCGAGGACGAGCGCCTTTTCCTCCTCGACGATCACAGCCTCGGCTGCGGCTTTCTGTGCCGGCCGCTTTGCGGCGGCGACGAAAAAGTCCGCGAACGGATGAGCGGTCTGCTCGACCAGGACTACCCCGGCGGGACGATCGTCCAATTCATCCTCTTCCGCTCTCCCGACATCGAGGACGACATCACGCGGATGATCGCGTTGCGCGACGACGAGAAGGATCCCTTGCTCGCCGCCGCCGTTCGCGAGCGCGCCGAGTTTCTCCGCCGCCACACGATGGAACGGATCGAGGCGCGGACCCGCAGGGGCGTCCACGACAGCGGTCTGATTCAGGATCTCAAGCTGTTCGTGACCTGCAAAGTGCCGATCGCGGCCAACCGGCCGAGTGATCACGAAAGCCGTCGCGGCGTCGATCTTGCCGCCAGGCTCGAATCCTCTCTGCGCGCGGTGGGGCTTTGTCCTGTCGCGATGACGGCTTTGGAGTACATCCGCGTCCTCGGCACCATGCTCAACTGGGGGCCGCGCGCCTCGTGGCGCGGGACGCCGCGCTGGGAGCGGGACAAACCGATCTGCGAACAGCTGTTCGATTACGACAACGACCTCGAGGTGAGCCGCGACGGCCTCCGCCTCGGGAAGCGCCATATCCGCGTCCTCTCGGCGAAGCGTCTGCCGCGCTCCCTGCACTTCGGCGACGCCCTCGACTACGCCGGGGAAGCTGGCGGCGGTTACAGCGTCAAAGAGAATTACATGGTCGTCAGCAACGTCTACTTCCCCGAAGCGGAAAAGACGAGGAACGCCCTGGAACGCAAACGTCAGTTCACGGTCAACCAGGCCTACGGCCCGATGCTCAAATTCGTCCCGGTGCTCGCCGACAAGAAAGCAGGCCTCGACATCCTCTACGAAGCGATGAAAGACGGCGCGAGGCCGGTCAGGATCAGTTATTCCCTGGTGCTTTTCGCGGCGGACGCAGGACGTGTCGCCGCCGCCGCGAGCGCCGCGCGCAACATCTGGCGCGGCCTCGGCTTCGATCTCATGGAAGACCGTTTCATCGCCTTGCCGATGTTCCTCAACTGCCTGCCGTTGTGTGCCGACCGCCGCGCCGTCGAACCGCTTTTCCGCTACAAGACGATGACCGTCGAACAGGCGGCGGTGCTGTCGCCGGTTTTCGGCGAGTGGAAAGGCAGCGGCACCTTCCACACCCAGCTGATCTCGCGTAACGGGCAGTTGATGAGTCTGTCCCTGCATGACAGCGAGACCAACCGCAACGCGGTGATCGCCGCGGAATCCGGTTCGGGAAAATCGTTTTTGATCAACGAACTGATCTTCTCCTACCTCTCGGAAGGGGCGCAGGTCTGGGTGATCGACGCCGGCAAGTCCTACCAGAAGCTCGCCGAAACCCTCGGCGGGGATTTCGTTTGCTTCGCGCGCCGCGCCGATATCCGTCTCGACCCGTTCGAACGGATCGAGGACTACGAGGAGGAGGAAGACGCCATCGTCAACCTGGTGTGCACGATGGCCTCGGGAAAAGGCCTGCTCGACGAGTTTCAGATTTCCGGCCTGAAACGGATTCTCTCCCGGCTTTGGGAAGAGAAAGGCCGCGGGACGACGATCGACGACATCGTCGCGCGTTGCCGCGACGGCGACGACCGCCGCCTCGCCGACATCGGTGAGCAACTCCACGCCTTCAGTTCGCGGGGCGGTTACGGCAAATACTTCTCCGGCGGTAACAACGTCGGCTTCCGCAAGCGCTTCACCGTGCTCGAGCTCGACGAACTGCAGGGCCGCAAACATCTGCGCCAGGTGGTGCTTCTCCAGCTCATTTACCGGATTCAGCAGGAAATCCTCCTCGGGACGCGCGACCGCAAGAAACTCGTCATCGTCGACGAGGCCTGGGATCTGCTCAAGGGAGGGGAAGTGTCGCTGTTCATGGAATACGCCTACCGCCGCTTCCGCAAATACGGCGGCAGCGTGGTGATCGCCACCCAGTCGGTCAACGACCTCTACGAAAACGCCGTCGGTCGGGCGATCGTCGAGAACTCGGCGAATATGTACCTCCTCGGACAGACCGCGGAAAGCGTCGAGTCGGCCAGACGCGGCGGCCGACTCGCCCTGTCCGAGAACGCCTTCCGCGTCCTTGCCGGCGTGCACACGGTTCAGGACGCCTACAGTGAAATCTTCGTCAAGTCGAACGCCGGTATGGGGGTCGGTCGTCTGATCGTCAGCGACTTCCAGAAACTGTTGTATTCGAGCGATCCGCGCGACACCCGCGCCATCGACCGTTTCGTGCGCCGGGGGATGGGCGTTTCCGAGGCGATCGCGGCGGTGCTCGACGCCCGCGGGCGTGACAGCCGGACGGAGGACGGGCGGTGACGGGGTGGGGAAGCGGATGAAAGCGGTCGCGATCGTTTTTCTTTTTGTCTTCGCGCGCGGCGTTCTCGATCCGGCGCGGGCGGAGGACAAAACGCCCGGGTTCTACGAGCGCAAGGCCGAAGGGTGGTTCTGGTACGCCGTCGAGGCGGAAGAATCGGCGCCCGAAGAAGAAGAAAGACCCGCCATTCCCCCCGCGGCGACGCAAACGCCATCGGCGCCGTTTTCGGCCGCCTGGCTGCGGGTGAATCTGCCGAAATACCTCGATCTCGCCTGGAACGAGCCGAGCGTGGAAAACTTGAGGGCCTTCCTGTATCTGCAACGCTTCGCGATCGACCGC
This sequence comes from Cardiobacteriaceae bacterium, assembly GCA_965277745.1. Lineage (GTDB taxonomy): Bacteria > Pseudomonadota > Gammaproteobacteria > Cardiobacteriales > Cardiobacteriaceae. The sequence goes on along the minus strand of OZ255837.1, from coordinate 540,582 downwards.
GCCGAACAATTTTCCGGCGCCGCGCGACGGGCGGTCATCGGCGACCCTTTGCTCGACGAGATCAGCCGCCGGCCCACCGCCAGCTTCGCTTCCTGGCAAGTCGACCGTGACGCCGGCGCCGCCCGCGAGCGCCTCCTAGAAGACCTCGCGCGGCGCGTCGGGCTCTTTTTCTTCTTCCGTTCCGACGACCGTTACAGCGCCCTCGAGGCGCCCCTGATCGAGCTTCTCGGGCGCGAGGAAGGGTTTGCCGTGGTGGCGGTGTCGGTGGACGGAAAAGCGCTCGCGGACGGACATTTTCCCGCCTTCAAAAGCGACCGCGGTCAGGCGCGGCGTCTCGGGGTCACGACCTTGCCGGCGGTTTTCCTCGCTTCCCGCGATGGCCGCTTCAGCGCCGTCGGACAGGGAGTGATGTCGCTGCCGCAACTGAAAAACCGGATTCTCGTCGCGGCGAGGCGCGAGAACTGGCTTTCCGCGGCGCGTTTCGCCGCCGCGAGACCCCTGCTCGATGGCGCCGTCAACCTCGGCGAACATCTCGGCGCCGCTTCCGGTGCCGGCGTGAAGACGGACGGCGGCGCGGACGGCTTCGTGGCGCCGCGACGACTGATCCGTTACCTCCGTTCGACCCTGGCGACGGACGCGCGGGGGGAGAATCGCGATGATCGCCGCTGAAACGAGGGGAAAACGGCTGTCCGCCCTGTTTTTGGGCGCGGCCCTCTTTTTCCCGTGCATCCTGGCCCGCGCCGACCTCCAGGCGGAGATGGAAAGCCTGTTCGACGGGATGATCGCCACCGCCGCGCCGGGGGTCTACGAGAGTCAGCGCCGCGGGGTGCTGAGTGGCGGACACGCCGTCGCCAAAAGTCGCGTCTTCGACGCCAACCTGATCGCCGTCGCCCCGCCGTCGTGGAAAGCCGGTTGCGGCGGCGTCGATCTGTTCGCCGGATCGCTTTCCTTCGTCAACTCCGATCAGATCGTCCAGCTGCTGCGTTCGGTGGCGGCCAACTCGGCGGGTTACGCGTTTCAGCTCGCCCTCGACAACGTCTTCCCGGACGGCGCCAAGTGGATCGAAAACTTCCAGAAGAAAATCCAGCAACTCAACCAGTACCTCGGCAACTCCTGCCAGCTGGCGCAGGGGGTGGTCAACGATCTCGCGAGCGGCTTCGACCTCAAGCACAAAACGGACGCCTCGCTCAAGGCCACCTTCACCGGCTTGTACGAAGACATTTTCTCCGCCCGCGAGGAGAGCGAAGGCGAAAGCCCGATGGAAAAACTGAAAAGCGGCAAACCCGACGAATACAACAAGATGGTCGGCAACATCGTCTGGAAACAACTGAAGCGCAACCGCGTCGGCGCGTGGTTCGGTCACGGCGACGACACCCTCCTCGAGGCGATCCTGTCGCTGACCGGCACGGTGATCATCGGCGACCTCGTCGACGACCCGAACGCGCCCGGTTCCGGCGCCAAAACCAACCTGCTGACGATTCTGCCGGGTAACCAGATCGGTCTTTCCGATCTGATCGCCGGGGGAGAAGTGAAACTCTATTCCTGCGCCGGCGACCGTGAGAACTGCCTGAACGCCGGAAACGAGAGGAAAACGGTCAGCGTCACCGGTATCCGTGAACGGATCGACGCCATGCTCCTCGGCGACGCCGCCACGCCGGGGATCGTCGAAAAATACGCGAGCAACAGCGGCGCCCTGAACGATCGCGAAAGGGCGTTCGTCTCCGCTCTGCCGGACGGCGTCGGCGCCATCGTGCGTAACCTGTCGCTGCTCTCGCGCGACAGCGCGAGCCTGTTCGTCTTGCAATCCTCCGGCGCGATCGCCCTCGCGATGACCCACGACTTCATCGAGGAACTGTTCCGCGCCGCCGAAAGCGCGCTCGTCAACAGCGACTCGCCCTACAAGAAAGAAGCGCTGCAAGGGTTCGAGCGTTCACGGCGCCAGGTGCGCGGCGAACACGCCGTTCTTTCCTCGCGCTACGGCACCCTGGCGGAACTGATCGGGCATTACGACGAGCTCGTCGACAACACCCGCAAGAAGCAATACCGCTCATCGGACGCGCCCCAGGACGAATCCGACAGCGGGGAAGATTGATCCGCGCGCCCTCGGCGAAGAGGCGGCGTTCGTGCCGTATCGAAACGCGGCGGTCGGACGAGAAAACCCACCGGATTGACCTTCTTCCCCTGAAAGAGGGGGTCTCGTCGCTCACCCGAAGCGGTTGCTGTCTCCTCGAAAAACGTCGAGAAAACGCATGGAAGAAGACAGAGCGATCTTCTCTTCGCGGACTTCGACCGTCAGGTGGTAGGTAGTACAATCCCGTCCGTCGGTCGGGCGGCGGACAGGGAGGGATCGGAAGATGCCGGATAAAGAGGCCACGAGCCCTTTGACGAGAGCAATACATCCAATTTTTCGGAAGAATGTGGTTTCGCGTTGGGGGGCTTGATATTTAAGTTCTCTTCAATTGCTCGAATCGCAGTGCCATCCCTACATCACTCAAAATCGATTTAATCTGGTCAACAAACGCTTTCGCTTTTTCGTTTAGAGGATATTTGCCAACGATGTTAATCACCGAACTTCGACCATTAGCATTAGGATATGATTCCAACAATTCTCCGCTTTCAATAAAGCGTAAATAAGAATTTATTTTTTCCTGTAATAAAAATAAATGCTCATTAACATTATTTCCCCATTCCAAATGATCTGAAATAGTAAGTACTACTTCGTTTTCAGCTTCATTAAAATTTATAAAATCAACAACATCTGTCTGTTCAATTGACATAAAACTTTACCTGTTCTGTGGCCTCACGATATCAATTTTGGTTGGTAAAATTTGGGTGCCTCCAGGAAACCCTGGTTTTCCTTTACCCACAACTACGCCTCCAGATTGCTGGATTTCTGGAAAACCTAGTCTTTGGTTTTTTGTTAGGGGGGCAGTAGCAGAAGCTTTACACTCGGTGCATTTAATAATACCAGAAGAATCCCTACTAAGAAAATCTACACGAGTACGAACACCACTTTGCGTTTTTATAGTGACTTGCTGAACAACATCGGTATAAGTCCTTTGTAGTTTATCCTTGATTTGTGCTTCAAAAGCATCACCAGCAGCTTTATTCGCTTGAACTGTAGTGTTTACAACCTTCTCACCTACAACGTCATCAGCAACCTTACCAGATACTCCTGCGCTTGCAACTCCCTCCCCACGCCCAAGCTGGAAGAGCCCCTTCTCGCCAATCGTCTTCCCCGCCCGCAGAGCACCCTTACCAAGCGCCTGCGCGCCTTTCGCCACAGGTACCACTTGCGCCGCCGTCAGCGTCGCCTGTATTGCGCTCATCCCCAGCAAGGGCGCCCCCATGTTCCGCCCGTACAAGGTGTTCAGCGCGTTTTCTGTGCCGAAACTGCCCGCCCAGGTGCTTTTCGCGCTGTTGCCGAGGTTGTACGCCGCGTCTTTCCCCAGCGTCCACACGCCTTTGCCGATGTTCCCCGCGGTGCGGATCGGGTGTCTCACCATTTCCCAGGTGTCGTTCTTGATTGCCCCGCCAACCGCCTTCACCGTGCCCCACGGGGCGCTGATGATTTGTTCGCCAAGCGCCCCGCCGGTCTCGCTGGTTTTGTCTCTTACCCCCTGCCAGACGCTTCTGGTGGTTTTCTCGCGCAGGGTGCGCCCGAGAAGGTCGTCATGGCTTTCGCTGTAGGCGAGCGCCTCCCGCGCGTAGCGATCGGGACGCCAAGTGTCGTCGTCTTCGGCGCGGAACAGGGGGTGGTTTTGTCCGTCCTGATCGAGGAAGGTAGATGTTGTTTGTTCGCCTTCGGCGGCGCTTGTCAGGTAGGCCGCCACCGCGGTGTCTTCGCCGTCGTCGAGTTGCAGCGCCCACAGGGCGTCGACGCTTTTCGCCGCCGCTACGGTCAGGCGCGTGTGCGTTTGTTCGACACCAAAGGCCGACTGCAGGGCGAGTCCGGACAAGACGGAAGCCAGTAACAGTGCCTGACGCAGTGGATGTTTGAGTAAGTGCATGGGAATCAAGTTTTATCTGAAATGCTGAAGTATATATATTTTCAATCAATATAAAAATTATATTGCCTGAAAATCTTCTTGAACTTTCCCGTAATATTATTCTAAATATATATGATAATAAATTATGTTTTCTAAATTAGCTGTCTATCCTAAAAAAATCCCGAGTCCAGAGATAACCGAAATTTTCCCTTTATAATCTGTGGGATTTTTGGTTTGAACAGGTAGAATTCAGCATTAGTAATAAGTATAATATCAAAGCTATTTTTTCGATGAATAGAACAATTCTTGCATTGCTTATTATTTACGATTTTTAACATAAATTAGAAATCTTATTCATTTTTAAATTGTTCAAATAATTTCTCAAGAAATTCATTAGCACTTAGGCTATCTGATTCAACTGAGGCCATTTGAGGAAAATCTTCATAAACGACTCGAACTTCCAGTCCGTCAATTTCAATATTCCACATCCTCATGTCATGAAGATCATTTTTATTTGTAATCTTTCCGCTTGTATAATTTAAAATTTCATAAATATAAGCGGGGAATATATCCCAATCTATTTTCTCAGATAACTCAAGAGATAAATTTCCAGATTGCATTTTAGAAAGATTTAATGCATCAATTTTCATAGCTAAAAGCCAAGATCTGCTCCACCAGGACGTGTAGCTGAATCTATAATATCATTCCACGACTTGCCAGCTGCTCTAAGTTGTTCAATAGAAGGACCGAGAGAATTACTATATTTTTTATAGGTTAAAAACGGGTGGTGGTGTATCGTCTAAAATAACCTCAGCAAAACCATTCTCTAACCAAGATTTAACTTTTATTATCACTAGGGGTAAGTCAACTTCAACATCACCTAAAATTTTTGGTGAATTTGCATATAAAACGATCCCCCTCGTATTTAATTCAACTTCAAACTCTATTTTAGATCCACAATCTTCATAAATAACAGTGTGTCTGCTAGGCATTGATATTTCATAAGACATATTAAAAACCTTTTATCATTTCAAGCGCATCATTAATCGGTGTGCCTTTTGGAATAGAAACACTTTTGCCTGACGTAGAACGAACAACGACTTCTGTTACATCCGAATTTTTCAATAATGCGGGCAACTCTTTTTTAATAAAAATACTAGCTGGGTGAGGATCATTAACTATTGCAGTAACTTTACCTTTCGCCTGATTGGCAAAGTTGGAAGAAATATTTCCCCATAAACCACTGGCTTTGTCGAAATTAATATCGGCAACAATCCCATCAAACAACTTTAAATTATCAAGAGCTTTACCGCCTGAAGTCTGTTCTAAAGTTGTTAGGTTATTTTTATTTGCAAAATTTTCTGCTGCTTCTCTAGCCCCCCGTCCAGAATAAAATACTGCTTGATCTTTACCTACGGAAATATCGAGGTTATCAATTTGTTTATTAATCGTATCGAAAGAAAGGTTATCTTTGTCGAAACCTGAAAACTTAGGAGGAATACCCTCTGGGCCAACCTTCTTACCCGCCCGCAGCGCACCTTTCCCAAGCGCCACCGGCAGCTTCGCAACGCCCGTAACCCCGCCAATCGCCGTCAGCCCGCTCGACAGATATAATTCCGTCCTCACCAGATCCGCATCACGAGTGCGGCCCTGCGAGTCCAGCTTGTCCGCCAACGCAAGACGTTCTCGCATCGACTCGGAAACATGGTTCACCGGCGAGCGTGTAAACGCCGCGATTTCTTCCCCCATCGCGTGCAAGCGGCTCTGCGCGGCTTCGTCTCCTTTATAGGCGTGGTAGGCGAGGTCGGCGATAGCCACCGGACTTTCCAGGCTGTCTTTGACGATGTCGATCAGCGCTTCTTTGCCGATGTCTCCCATGTAGCGCTGTTTCGTTTCCCCATATTGAGTGGCCACTTTCACATAGGCCGAACTGAGTTGCGGTTTTTTCCCGTAGGACTGGAAGGCGTCATAGACTTTCGCCACTTCTCTCAGACAGGCCGGTGAGCCCGAGTCTTGGCAAGTCGCCAGGGTCTTGTCACGATCGAGATCGAGGCGGTAAAGGGTGCTGATTTTCTCTTGCAGGTTTTGGCAATCTTCTCCGGCGGCGCATGCGGCACGGGCTTTGCCGAGGCGCTGCCATTCTTGCCATTCTTCGTGTGACAGGTAGTTATGAGCGACGGCGTTCTCCGCCAGCTGGCTCGCCGCCGCTACAGTCAGGCGCGTGCGCGTTTGTTCAGCACCAAAGGCCGACTGCAAGATGAGTCCGAACAAGACGAAGATCAGTAACAGTGCCTGGCGTAGTGAATGTTTAAGTAAACGCATAGCCATACATAGATCATAAATTACTGAAAGTAATAAATATAATTAAAATCTATAATTTACATTATAACAAAATGAAAGATAAAGCATATATATCTATCTTACTATTAGTAGAATTAGTAATAACTTGGAAGCAGATTATTCTATTTAAATCTACACCTAAAGATCGCCATTTCACTTTCAATTTAGAAAGCACTTCATTTTCTTCAAAGCATTCAGCAGATAGAATATTTTCTTCAGATATTACACCAAAATTCATTTGTGCATTAAAAAAATAACAATCATTAAAAATAATTTTATTTTTAATGCTGTTAGGCCATTTTATTTCCATAGTGACTATATCTTTTCTTCCAGGATTAGAACGATTAATATTAATCTCTAATAGCTTTGCATCATGCCACGGTAAGGAATTAAATTGATTAATCATAATTAAATCCTGGATCTTCATCACCCAAACGAGGACTATAGTGAGTTCCTTTTCCATTTTTATGGTAGTGAGAATAATTTGGACCTTTCTTTCCAGGTGCTGTTGGAGGATCAATACGTAAGCGCTCTTTAAATTTTCCGTTTACTATTTCACCATAGCTTCCAAGTCGATGGGGATTGTGAACATAGTTTTCAGGAATTTCATGCTTTACACCTGAAGGTAATGCTACGCCTTCCTTGGTTACATGGATAGAATCATCAACTTTTTTTTCTACTCCCTTTGCTCTCCCCGCTACCTTCTCAACTCCTTTTATTCTTTCCCCACGCCCAAGCTGGAAGAGTCCCTTCTCGCCAACCGTCTTCCCCGCCCGCAGCGCGCCTTTACCGAGCGCCTGCACACCCTTGCCAAGCGCCTGCGCGCCTTTCGCCGCCGGTACCACTTGCGCCGCCGTCAGCGTCGCCTGTATTGCGCTCATCCCCAGCAAGGGCGCCCCCATGTTCTGCCCGTACAAGGTGTTCAGCACGTTTTCTGTGCCGAAACTGCCCGCCCAGGTGCTTTTCGCGCTGTTGCCCAGGTTGTACGCCGCGTCTTTCCCCAGCGTCCACACCCCTTCGCCGATGTTCCACACGCCTTCACCGATGTTCTCCGCGGTGCGGATCGGGTGTCTCACCATTTCCCAGGTGTCGTCCTTGATTGCCCCGCCAACCGCCTTCACCGTGCCCCACGGATCGCTGATGATTTGTTCGCCAAGCGCCCGGCCGGTCTCGCTGGTTTTGTCTCTTACCCCCTGCCAGACGCTTCTGGTGGTTTTCTCACGCAGGGTGCGCCCGAGAAGGTCGTCATGGCTTTCGCTGTAGGCGAGCGCCTCCCGCGCGTAGCGATCGGGGCGCCAATAGTCGTCGTCTTCGACGCGGAACAGGGGGTGGTTTTTTCCGTCCTGGTCGAGGAAAGTAGATGTTGTTTGTTCGCCTTCGGTGGCGCTTGTCAGGTAGGCCGCCGCCGCGGTGTCTTCGCCGTCGTCGAGTTGCAGCGCCCACAGGGCGTCGACGGTTTTCGCCGCCGCTACGGTCAGGCGCGTGTGTGCTTCTTCGACGCTGATGCCGTTGGCCGCCGCGAATGTTTCGGCGCCGCGGTCTATCCATTGCTGTTCTTTTGGATGTAACTGACGGTTGTGCCAGTCGATGTTCGCCCCCGCCGCCGCGCCCGGCAGGCCGCCGCTCACCGCCCCGATGGCCGCGCCAGCCCCGAGGTCGAGGAGTCCTTTGCCGACGCCGCCAAGGGCGTTCCCCGCGCGGTTCAGCGCCGGTGCCGCCAGCGATGTCGCTCCCGCCGCCACGGCGCTCCCCGCTGTGCCGCCGAGCAGGCCACCCACCCCCGCTTGCAGAAGGGCGCGGCCTGTGCCGCCTTCGCCCCAGCGGCGGTAGGCGGCGCCGTGTTCTGTCATTTGCGCCCGTGCCCGTGTAAGACGCCCCTGCCAGTATTGGCGTTCGTTCGCGTTCAGTCGCCTATTGTCGAGGGTTTGTTGCGCCACTTCGGCGATGCCCGCGGCGTTTTCGTAGGCGCGACGATGACCGAGATGGTCGGCGAGGTCGGCCACCGCTTGCGGGGCGTTACGCCCGAAGTCACGGCGTGCCTGGGTTTGCGCGCCCAGTTCTTTTTCCATCCGCCCGCGGTCGAAGCGGTTTTTAAGCGCACCGCTGTGCGCCCTCAGGGTGGCGCTGGCGATGTTTTCATCGAGGGGGATGAGGCCGCCAAGGGGGGATGTCTTCGGGGTTTTGTCCCCGCCGGCGAGGATGAGGGCGGCAGGGTCGAGGAGGCTGCGGGTGATGCTGTGTTGCCGGTCGCTGTCGTGTCCGTAGCCGAGGCCGTCGCCGTGGACGCCGCTTGCTCCCTGGTCGCTCAAATGACCGTTTTGTTGTTGTCCCAGGGCGCCGCCGCTGACACTGATGCCGCCGCCTGCAGCGAGGCTGTCGCCGCGAGTGGTGGCGTGGTTTTCAAGGTCGCGTGTGTGTATGGCGGTGGTGCGCAGGCGGTTTTTCCCTTTTTCCCGCGCTTCGCCGCTGGAGAGGATCGCCGCCCCTGTGAGTTCGGTTTTGCCGCCGATGTCGAGGTGGTAGCCGCCGTCACCGGCGAGGATGGCGCTTTGTTCGCCGACGCTGCGGTAGTCGGAGTCTATTTTTGTCTGTTCGTAGCTGCCGCTCGCCGAAACCCCGTAGCCAACGGTTACTTGGGCGCTCACGTTGCGTGAACGCGCGTGGTAGGTCGCTTCGTCCTGGCGGCTGATGATCGCAAGGTCGCCGCCGCTCGCGAGCGTCACTTGTTTGCCGAGTACTTGGGCGCCGCCGAGGGTGGTTGTTCCCCCGCTTTCAAGGATGGTCTCCGTGTTTTCACCGCCGATATGGCTGTTGCGCCAGCTGACGCCGTGCCCGTCGCCATGTCCTTTGCCGAGGTTGCCGCCGGCGGTCGCCCCGAGGCTGTAGCCGTTCCCTCCGATGTCGATGGCAAGGCCGGCGTTCCAGCCGCTCGAGCGGCTGCGGTGGCGTTCGCTGTGCGCTTCTTCGCCGCCAAGGAGGTTCAGCGCCCCTTCCGCGGCAAGGCGGGTTTTTTCTTCTCCCGCGAGGTCGCTGCCGATGACGCCCAGGGTGCTTTTTTCTCCGGCGCCGGCGGCGCTGATGGCAAGGTTTTTCCCGGCGTGCAGGCGCGCCGCGATGGCACGCTCGTCGTCGCTTTGCCAATCTTGGTGTTTTTTCTGTTCGCCGTAGGTGATGGCGATGCGCACGCTGGCGTTTTTCCCTTGCGCCGCCGCAGCCGCCGCCTGTCCTTTGCGGTAGAGGTCGAAGCTGTTGTTGGCCAGCGTCAGCGCCTGGATGCGTTTGTCTTCGCTTTCTCCAAGCGGCGATTCGATCAGGCGCGCCATCGGGTCGAGGGTGTCGGCGAACGGCGCTTGTACGGCAACGGTCACCCCGCTTTGGCGGTAGTTGTATTGGCCTTCGCTGTGACGCTGTTCTTCGCCGGCTTCGATGGTGACGCTTTGCGCGGCGATCGCGAGGTCGCCTTCTGCCGCGCTGACGGTGCCACCGCGCTGGCGGTAGTGTTCGCCCGCTTGTAGGCTGATGTCGCCGTGGAGGCTGCCGATGACGCTGCCGCGTTCGCTGTCGATGGTTTCTGTTTGTTCGAGGCGCGCGTCGCGGTTGCCGACGGTGAAGGAACTGGGGCTGAGGTTAAGGAGGCCGCTTTTTTTCGTCCGCCGGGTTTCCCCGCGGACGCGGTGTTCGCCAGCGCCGCCGAGGCTCAGGGTTGTTCCCGCCCGCAGGCGCAGGGTTTCGTCACCGACGAGGGTGCTGCCGAGCACTTCGAGGGTTTTGCCGCTGCTGACGGCGATTCGCGCCGCGCTCAGCTCGCTGCCAACGGCAAGGTCGTCGTGATGGCGGTAGTGAGCGAGTCGGCTGGTTTTCGAGAACAGGCCGTGTTCCGTGCCGTAGGAGGACAGGTCGTAGTCTTCCCCGCGCCGTCCCGCTTCGATTCTTACTTTTTCCCCGGCGGCGATCGACAGGCCGGCGTCGCGACTTTGTATTTGCCCCTGGCGGATGGTGACGTTTTTCCCGGCGCCGAGTTCGATTGTCCCGCGGCTCGTGACGCGGCTGCCGATTTCCGCGGTGACGCTGTGGTGGCGATGGTTTTTGTCGCTCAGGGCGGCGACTTTTTCGTGGAAGGCGGTCTCGACGCCGCCGAGTTCGAGGTCGCCTTCGCCCGCGTGTACTTTCGTGGCGCCACCGGCGCTGCGGTTTTCAAGCGCCGCCGCGGCGAGGGTGATGTCTTGCTCCGCTGCGATTTGCAGCAGGCCCGGGCGGGCGCCGTCAACGGTGAGTCGCGCCCGCCGCCCAAGGATGGTCTGGCCGTTTTTCGCATCACCGGAGCGCAGGGTGGTCGCTTTCAGGGCGACGCGCTTGGCGATCAGGCGCAGGCTCTCGCGCGCCAGCGCCGCGCCGCCTGTGAAGGTGATTTCGTCTTCGCCGGCAAGGCGCACGCGGGCGCCGCGAATGGTGCCGCGGTTGGCGAGGTGTTCACCACCGAGGTTCAGGGTGTCGCGTGCCCGCAGTTCTCCCTGGTTGTCGAGTGTCGTCGCGTTTTCTATGTCGATCCGCGTCGCGCTGATCAGGGAACCGCCGGCGGCGGTCGGTTCACCGCGGAGGGTGACGCGCGGGACGAGGACGGTTTCTTTACTGCCGTCGGGCAGGGTGACGCTTTCGGCGACGAGCCAGACGATGTCGTGTTGCAGGCGCGCCACTTGCGAAGCGCTGAGCGCTACGCCCGGCACCAGCTCGAGTTCCCGCGCCGCGCTCACGCCATTGTCGAGCAGGGCGCGGTATTGGCGTTCGTCGTCCGCGTAGCCGTCCAGACGGCGGTAGCCGGTCAGGCGGGCGATTTGTTCGTTGACCAGGCGTTGTTCATAGTAGCCGTCGCCAAGGCGTTTCATCATCCGTTCGACGCCGAGCGCCTCGAGCTGGTGGGCGCTCGACAGCCAACGGCGGCGATTGGCAAAGGCCGGATCGGTTTCGATCAGCGGCGCCCCCGGCGTCGCGTGGTTGTAGTGGAACAGGGCGCTGTCGCTCAGCAACGCCGCGGCGGGTAACGCGGCCAGCGGTGGCGGGGCTATGGACGGCGCGGCGGAAGGGAAGGCCGCGGACACCGCCGGCAGTCGCGGCGGCGTGGCGGCGCGAAGGGCACCTTTGTGTTCGATGTAGGGGACGAGGCCGTCGGTGAAGCGGCTTTCCCCGGTGATTCGTTCGCGGTCGATGGGCCATCTGTTCGTTGCCTCGCGATGGTGAGAGCCGGTCCATCTCCGCCTGCGTTCGCTATGTTTCCCGTGACCGCGATCGTGGGCGTAGGTTTTGCCCAGTGTTTCCGCGTTGGTAAATTGCAATCCTTTTTGCGTCTGGCGCAGGGCGCCGCCGACGAGGATTTGGCTGTTCTCGTTCTCGAGACGCGCGGCGTCGACGTGGAGATCGCCGCCGACGAGAATTTGCCCGGCTTCGGAATGACCCAATCGATCGGCGTAGTAGGAGGTGGTGTAGTATTCTTCCGACCACTTGTTATTTTTGATTGCTTCGCGTCCGTCGTAAAAGACGAATTTTCCAACCGCGTGTGGAGAGGTCCAATAGCCGTCTCCGTCCGCCCCGGCGATATACCAGTTGGCGTCTTTGTCCGGCGAGTAGCGCGCGACTTTTTTCTCGCCGCTCAGGACGTGTTCGGCCACTTCGAAGCGGCGGTTCAAGTTGGCGATTTCCGTCGCGCCAAGGTGGAGGTCGCCGCCCGCTTCGATGCGCCCACCGCGATTGTCGATCCGTCGCGCCCGCCCGATCACCCCGTCGGCACCGTCGAGCGCCGCGCCGATTCTCATCTCCCCGAGGCTGAGCAATGTCGCCGCACGCGCGGCGGTCTTTTTTCCGGCAACCACGCGCAGGGCGCCGCCGCCCTGGTTTTCCACTTCGCGCGCGCCGAGGTCGAGGCGTTCACGAGCGGCGATCACCGCCGCCGTGGTTTGCCCCGCAACCGTTTCTTCACGGTTCTCGAGACGCGCCGCGCCCAGGCGCACGCGGTCGCCGTAGATCCGTCCGCTGCCAAGGTTGGTGAGTTTTTCTCCCGCCGTGAGACGGGTCTCGCCGTTGCTGTTGACGAGACCGCGGTTGTCGAGGGTTTCATCGACGGCGATACGCGTCGCTTGTCCGCCTTCGATGTCTCCCGCGGCGCGGTTGTCGAGACGCCGCGCTTCGATAAGGAGTGCTTTTCCGCCGCGCAGGCGATGGCGGTTTTCCACCGCCCCGGCGCTCGTTAGATGGAAGACGCCGCCGGCAGCGATGTCGGCGCCGCTCGTGAAGTCGCCGCCAAGGGTCAGGGTGAGGTCTTCGCCGGTGCTCAGGCGCCCGCCGTCATCGTCAAAGCGGCGCGCCGCCAGGGTCGCCGATCCGGCGCTGTGGAGGTCGCCGTCGCGGTTGTCGAGGGTTTCGGTGATTTCGGCGCGCAGGGTTTTTTCACCGCGGATGCGGCCGTCGCGGTTGTCGAGCGCCGCCGCGCGCAGGGTCAGGTCGGTGGCGGCAAGGTCGCCGTCACGGTTGTCGAGGGTTTCGGTGATTTCGGCGCGCAGGGTTTTTTCACCGCGGATGCGGCCGTCGCGGTTGTCGAGCGCCGCCGCGCGCAGGGTCAGGTCGGTGGCGGCAAGGTCGCCGTCACGGTTGTCGAGGGTTTCGGTGATTTCAGCGCGCAGGGTTTTTTCACCGCGGATGCGGCCGCCGCGGTTGTCCAGTTTCCCCGCCAGGCGCAAGGTGAGGGCGCCGCCGTTCGCGATCGTGCCGCCGCGGTTATCCACGGTCTCGGTCACCGCGAGGCGGCCAGCCGCCAGGGCGGCAAAGGCGCGTTTCGCCGCGGCGCCGGTGGAAGACGCGGCAGCGGCGGCGGAAGGATTGATCCGCGGCGCCGCGGGGGCGGCGGAAGACGCGGCAGTCACCCCAGGGGCGGCGGAAACGGCCCCCGCGGTGACGGCAGGCGCGGCGACGAGACCGATACGCCCGCCGCGGTTGTCGAGAGCCTGACTGGCGATGGCAAGCCCCTGGCCGCCGCGCTGGCTCAGCACACCGCGGTTCTCGAGCGTTTTCGCCTCGAGATCGAGGCGCGCGCCCTCTATCGTCCCGTGGTTCTCCACCGCCCCGGCAGTGGCAAGACGCAGTGCCCCCGTCGCCGCGATCACCCCTGTTTCACCGTCCGCGGATCGGCGCGGTGGCGCCTGCGCGGCCAAGCCCGCCATCGCCGCCGCGTCACGCGGCCTCCACAGGTGCGCGGCAACCCCCGCGCCGCCCGCCGTCCCTTGCTCCGCTTTGTTCGCCGCCGCGGGGCGCGTTTTACCGTCGTTGACCAGCGAATCGGCACGGATCGTCATCGTCCCCGCCGCGTCCGTCGACAGCAGCCGCCCGCGGTTCGTCAGGGTGCCGTCGACTTCGATCCGCAGGCCCCCGGCACCGGCCACCGCTTCGCCGCCGTGGTTGACCCCAACCCCGCGCTCGGTGGCGATCAATTCGATCGCCCCGGCGTACATGCCGCCAAGGCGGCCGCTGTCGATCGCCAAGGCCGGCCTCGAAGCACCGTTCACTGCACGCGGCGTTATTGTCCCCGTCGCCGCGACGTCGTTCACTCCCGCCGTCAAATGCAGATCCTGCGCCCAAATCCCGGCGTCGAGGGTGAACGCCCGCGCGAGCAGGCGCGTGTAATCGCTGTCACGGTCATCGAGACCGCCGCCGGCGATCGTCAGCTTTCCCTCGCGGACCGCGAAGCCCTTCAGTACCCCACCCTCGATGCGCGCCCGACCGGCGCTCAGCGTCGTTCCGGCACTGTTGATGAACCCCGCCCCGTCGACTTCGATCCCCGCCGGGTTGGCGATCACCAGCTCGGCACGGCGACCGGCAATCTCGGTATAACCACGCAAACGGCTCGGGGCGCGACTGTCGACTTCGTTGACGATAACCCGCGCCTCCGCCGCCGCAAGATGCGGATTGCCGTTGATCCAGCCGCCCAGACGGGTCTTCACCTGACGATGACTGTTGTTGAGAATCGCCCCCTTGGCGCTGACGTCGAAACGTTCGTAGCGATTGCGTGAGACCCCCGCCGCGCTCGGACGCTGGATGTCGACCTGCGGCACGCCGTTGGCAGCAGCGAGAATCGTCGCCTGCTCTTGCCCCGGCGCCTGCGGATCGGCACGGATGTCGCTGCCCCAGGACAGCATCGGAAACAAACACGAGGAGAGGAGAAAAACGCCAAGGGCGACAGCACGTAAGGACGAGAAAGTGGGCAAGGACGAGGGAACGCCTTCCTCTGCCCCAAGAACGCCGTGACAGACACAGCGGCAACGCGACAATCGCCGCGCCGGGGCAAAAGTGCGGCGAGCGCCAACTGCGCTGTCCGAGACCGTCGTCTTTCCCCTCCTTGGGAGAAGGACAGCATAGTTGCAAAGTGGTGTTTTGCGCACACGCGGCAACGCCGCGCCTTTCCGTCCCCGTCCATCGGGCGATGGCTTCGTTCCGTCAGCCGCGCAAGAGATGACGCTTGTCTTTGCCGCTCCTCTCATCTTCTTGTCCTCCTTGAACAACCGCGAAGCCGGCGGGGGGCACGCGAATAAACGTCCAGTATAGATATATAAATGGTCATGTTAAAGACATAAAAAACAGACCCGCCAGAGCCCCGGTACCGCTGCAACCCCCTGGCGTGGCCCCGCGACACCTCTAAAGGCGGCAAGTCTCTCGGACGACAGGAAATGTCGCTTTCCATCGCCTTGTTCAAAAGCTGTAATCGAACTTGAAACCGAGGGTCGGCTCGTCGCTCGTAAAGCCGTCCGGTTTGGCAAGCGCCTTGCCGGCGAAGAGATCATAAGAGAAAGTGCCGCCCGCTTTTATCTGTCCTTTGATTCCCAACACGCCGCCTGCCAGGCGTTTGCCGAGCAGGTATGCGCTCGATGGGCCGGAAACGCGCCCGACATCCACCCCAAGGTAGAGTTGCTGTCCGTGACGGTATTCCCACCCCAGAGTGTTACGAAGGTACCAGCCTTTCTCGGCGATCAAACTGCGCTCGCCATCGAATCCGCGGACACTGTAGCGTCCGCCGATCGCCAGTTGATCCTGGCTCATCAGGGGGGTTCCATGCCATTGCATATGGAGAGTGCCGTCATAGTTGAAAGATTGTCCGGCAATGGAAAAAGGAAGGTAGACACCAAGATCGGCGGTCAGGACGCGCATTCGACCGCTGGCTTCTCCAAAGGCTTCACCCGGCGCCGGCAGACTGCCCAGCATGCCTGTCCCGCGTTTGTAGGTGAAACGAAAATCCCATGTGCTCGCGGCAAGGTATTCTTTGTGATGCAAGCCCAGCACCCAGCCGGCGGTGCGGCTTTTCTGCACGTCGAGTTCGGTATCATCGATGTAGCGCCTCGAGCTGCGTGTCCAAAACCCACCGCGCAGATAGGTTTTGCGATGAGCGTCGCGATATAACAGCCGCTGCAGGGTAATCTTTCGTGTCGTGTTCCTGCCGTGATAATCGTAATTTTGGCTGTATCCGGCAACGGCCTGGTGGTAGCGATAGCGGTTCAGATCGACGCTGAACAACCAGTTGCCCCACGGTACGCTGTAATGAATGCCGTGGCTTCGTGTGTTGCTTTCCTGGCGTGCGCCCGAAGCCTCGCGCAGTTTGCTTTTCTTGCCCCCGACATCACGCTGTAGAGAAAGAGAGAACAGGTCGCTAAGCCCCAGGGGATTGTCCGCCGAGAGGGTGATTCCGGCGAGGTATTTCCCGGTCGCTTCGCTGCCGGAATCATCGAAATGAAACGACACCCGATACGGCGGCACCCGTTGTGACCAGGCGATCAATACGTCGCTTTCGTTCGCCGCTGCCGCCGGTACCATGCGAATCCTGGCCGCGACCGTCGGCACCCGACGCAGGTTTTCCAGTCCTTGTTCCAGATCGCGCAGATCGAGGACGTCTCCCGCCTTCGTGGGAAAGGTATTGAACGAGGACGGCGTGCCGTGCACATGCCAGCGATCCTGTTTTTCCTGGGTAAAGCGCAGCGCATGGAGGGTGCCCGGAAGGACCGTCAAGAGCAGTTCTCCGCTGTGCAGATTCTGCGGCGCGATGAGGATTCGGGTGGTGGTATAGCCCTTCGCGATCAGCGCGTTTTGCGTGCTTGTGAGCAATTTGTCGATGCGCTTGGCATCGAGGCATTCCCCTGCTTGAAAAGACATCTCTCGCCGCGCCGCCCGCAAGGCAAAGCGAAAACGCTGCGCCTGTTCGCCGCGCAAGACGATGCGGCGAATCGGGAAACAGCGCCCCGGGTCGGGCACTTGCGCCATCGGGGACGAGGCGAGAGGGGGACTTTCAAGAAGAAGGTGTTGCTCTTTACGCAGCGATTCCTGACGCGCCTGCTCGCGTTGTTGCTGTTGCGCGATCAGGTTCCGCCAATGATCGGCGTCTGGCGCGGCAAGGCAGGCAGGTGAAAAAAACGCGCTGGCGCAGAAAAGAAGAAGCGCAGAACGGGAAAACGGTAGCAAGTGCAATCTATCCGCATAGGGGCAAGACGACGTTAGAATAATCACATTGCGTAAAGATGACAAGAATAAAATTTATCGAACGTTTTTGTACACGGATCGATCGCACGATCTCAAAGCGAGTTGTCTTCAGTATCGGCCGACGAAGGGAATTCTTTGAACATATGGTCGGCGCTTCTCGAGGAAACGGCAACCGCTTCGGGTGAGCGACGGGAATCCCTTCTTTCAGGGGGAAAGCTCGATCCGGCGGATCTTTTTCTCCGCGTTCGCGCCTCAGGTCACGCCCGGTTTGATCGAGATCGGTCGACTGCCGCCGTTCTTTCGCCTCAAGGGCTTATCTCTCCGTGGATTTTTGCGCTTTCTCGGCGTTTTTCCGTGAGTTCCCGCCTCGTTTTGCCCAACTCGCCCGACTGCCGCCGTTCTTTCGCCTCGAGGGCGCTTATCTCTCCGTGGATTTTTGCGCTTTCCCGGCGTTTTTCCGTCAGCGCCCGCGTCGTTTTGTCCAACTCGCTCGACAGCGCGGACAAGCGTCCCGCCGCCTTTTGCCGTTCCCGCCCGCGGGCGCCGTCAAATCGGTGTTTCCATTCCGCGAAGGGGATCCACTCACGGTCTCGCGGTTGAGTTCCCGGTTTGTCAATGGGTTTCCATGTTCCGCTTTCGACTTCGATAATTGTGGTCCATGTTTCGACGTCAAAAATCATAAAGTCCTGCCCGCAGGGGATTTCGTCTCCAGGAAACAACGAAAAGCGCGGGAAGTCCGGCGGCGCGCAATCGCCTTCGCCTTCCACCACCTGCCGATAAACCTGTTCATAGTGTGCTTCCATTTTCTTTTGCCTTTCTTTTTCTTGCGCGACGGCTTTTTCCTCGGCGGACTTTTTCTTCTCCAGGACGCTTATCTCTCCCTCGATTTTCCCGCTTTCCCGGCGTTTTTCCGTGAGTTCCCGCCTCGTTTTGTCCAACTCCCCCGACTGCCGCCGCTGTTTCTTCTCGAGATGTTCCACCGCTTGCACATCGCTTCCCCGCGGGCGCAAGGCGATCCCGCCCGCCGCCTCGCGGCGCCTGGCGTCGACGTCGATGCCCCGCAGACGCTGTACAGTCCTTTCCCGCGCGTTGCCGCGTGTGCCATCGGTGTCGAAGACGCTGCCCGAGCCGGTCAGCGATTCCATGTCGATCGCGCCTGGATCCGGCAGTCGTCCGCCGCTTTGCAAGATGCCCAGCCACTCGTCGAGATCGACCGCGTTCCAGTCGACCTTCTTCAGTTCCGTGAAGGGAATCCCTTCGCAGTGCGGGTGTTTCGCGTCGCCGAAATCCATCCCCAGTTGCGACCGGACCTGCTCCTGGACGATACGCGACAACGGAGAATTGAAGCAGCAGTAAACTTCCCTTTTTTCCACGCAGGCGCCGAGTGCGCGGCTGCGGCAATAAGAGCCGACGTGGCTGCAACTCTTGAGGGCGCGCTTGGCGTTGATCTCGAATTCTTTTTTTTCACATTTCCACGCCATTTTCACCATCACGGTGGCCACCTGATAGGCGGCGTAGGCCGTCATCGCGGCGCCGAGCGCGGTCGCTGCGCCTTCGACCATTTGCGAGGCCGTCGCTTCCGCCGCCGCTTCGGTCATACCGCCGCCGCTGGAACTCATGATATCGACCAAAAGGTCTTTGGCCTTGGCTTTCAGCGTGTCGACGAGACCCGCGCCAAGCTTGCTCACCGACGGAAGGGTGTCCACGGCGCCGGAGATGTTCTCGATGTAGGCGGTGAACGGCCGCGTCAGTTTCGTCCAGCCTTCGAGCAGCGGGTCGCGCAGCAACTGGTAGGCGCTCCGTACCGCGGTACCTTTTTCGAGGGCCATGACCGCCGCGTCGAGCTTCGGGGTGAGCATGATCATTTCCAGGTAATCGGTCAGCGAAACCCCGGCCGGCTTCTCGCAGCAATCCTGGACGCCGCCGACGGCGATCTTGCATTCTCCGGCCTCTCCCGCGAACGCGGCGCAGACGACGTCCTCGTCCCCGCTCGGTTTCGCGGTGCCGTGACGACCGCTGCACGCCATGTCCCGGGTCGCGAATTCCGCGGCGTGAAGCAGCGCCGCCGCGCGCGCGAAGTCCGTGCTTTGCGAGGTCCGCGGATCGATACAGTCGTCGCCCATGCAGCGGATCGGGCCGGCGCAGCGGTAGCGGCTCTCTTTCTTCAAGGTCGCTATCGCGACATCGTCGCCGCAGTCGTAAGTGTCTTCCTGCACGTAGCAGCTTCCGTCCTTGTCGCGGGCGCCCTCGACACAGGTGGAGGCGATGAAGCCGCAGCGGGGGTCTTTTTCGAAGGTCGTGCAACTGTCGAGGCGCCCGCCCGGATTGTACGGGCAATGCCTTTCCCCGGCGGGATCGCGAAAGCAGTCCATCCGTCCCTTGTAGAAGCTGTAGTCGGTCTTCACCCGCGCCTTGCGGCACAGTCTCGGCACGCCGGGCAGGGGGGACGGCTCGAGCCACGACGCGCAGATCTTCGCGCCGTCGACGACGACGCAGCCGGCGCTGTCTTCGGGGGCCTCGACACAGGTGATTTCGCTGCCGGCGAAGCCGCTGTCCGCGGCCGCCCGCGCCGCGTCGACACAGCGCTGTGGAGACCAGCGATCGCCGCTGACGGATTTTTCCGCGTCGTAGCGGATTCTTATCCGCCCGTAGCCCTCGCCGGCTCCGGAGACGGACACCCGGATCTTGAAGGAGACCACCGCGCCCGGCGCGACATCTCTGAAGTAGCGGGTCACGTCGACGCCGGGATTGCGCTCCCAGCTGGTCGAGAGTTCGCAGCGACCCTCGGTCTCGGGCGGGAAACGAGCGCCGTAGGGGCCGCTCCAGACGGTCGTTTCCCGGCCCGGATCGCCGACGCGGATCTGCATGTAATCGTCCCACTTGACGTATTCGAGCCGCGCCGAGACGATCGCCCGCGGATTGTCGACCCGCACTTGGGTCGACACTTCGTGGATCGCGCACCAGCCCTTCCAGTAATTGTCTCCGACTTTGCCGATCCACAGTTCCACGCAGCCGTCGCCACAGGGGCGCAGGTTGTACGGGCCGTCGTGATGACGGATCACCGAGGCGCGGTAGTCGTGGAGGACTTCGCAGGCCGCGCTCTCGTCGCGCACCCGTTCACAGTGGCGGTAGTCGGGCAAGTGCGCCGTCGTTTTCCCTCGCCGAAAGGCCGTTTCCTCGGCGCAATCGCCGAAGCCCGCGGCGATCGGATCGATCGCCGCGTAGGTCTTTTTCGCGCTTTCGAGCAACGGATCGGCGCTGAAATCGGGCCGTGAGCGGTCGGCGGCGTCGAGCAGGACTTTGTAGGCCGCCCCTGAAACAGAGGGTTTGGCGCTGTGGGCGTCGTCCCACAACGATCGCTTCGCCGTCGCGCCCGTCTTGTCCATCGCGTCACCCGAGGCGTGGAGGCCTTGCAGGGTCGTCACGTCCGGTTCGCGCGCGTCGGGGAAATAGTAGCGCGGCGGACGCTTGGCGGCGGCGCTCGTGCCCGGAAACAACTCGCGCACCTCGACGCGGGCGCCGCCGTCGTCGCGAAAGGCGCCGTCTTTCAGGGTAGGGACGGTGATCACCCCGTCCTGCACCGTCCCCGCCTCGGCGGCGAACGAAGCGGAGAGTTCCTGCCCGAAAGCCTGCGCCTGTCTGCCCGTCACCGCGGGATCCGTATGTTCCTCTCCGGCGCGCGCCGGCGGCAGCGACAACGCCGCGATCAGGAGCCAGGCGAGTCCGTTGCGGAAATGGTTTCGAGGCGTCGTTTTCCCGCCTTTCGCCTCGTGCTCAGTGATTGCAGCAGTCATGCCAGCGCCAGATGGTGTACACCGGATCCTGTCCGATCGCCGGAATCGTCCGGGCGATTCCCCAGGTCAGCGCCGATTCGCCGATCACATGAGCGGAGCGCGTTTCGGGCACTGGATAGAGCAGGGTGAATTTGTACTGCGTTTTCGGCAGGGTAGGGTAAATCACCGCGCGGCACATCGCCTCCTGGCCCATGGTTTTCCACGCCAGACCGCGGCGGTGCAGCGCGGCGAGAACCCGCGCGCCGAGCAGGGCGCTGTCGCGGATCACCCCCTTGCCGCCGTTCTGGCGTCCGCTCAGGGGATACAGTGTGCCCCAGGAGCCGGCACACCAAAAAAGGCGTTCGCTCGGCCTGCCCGCCGTCGCCGCGACCGCGTCCGCGGTGCAGGCCGCCGCCGCGACCGGGTTGGCGACCGCGGCGGCTTCCGGATTGGTGAAAAAAGCGAGTTCGTCGTCGTTCCAGGTCGGATCCAGTTCCGAAAGATACATCAGGTCCAGATCGACGTAACCGTCGGCGTGACAGGAAGGCTTGACGAACAGGTCGAGCATGATCAGCAAGGGAAAAGCGTAGTAATGGTAGTGCATGAAGGAACCGTCGCCGCCATCGCCGCCGTCACCGCCGTGATGCCCCTGGTCGGTGCGCGCGAACGGGAAGCGTATCCCGCCGAGCACCGAGGAACAGCCCGGCACGCGCTGGAACTCGAGCAGGCGCGCCGGTTCCCACATGGCGGTGGTGACTCCCGGAATCCAGACGCCCTGGTTGTCGCGGCAGGCGCACAGGGGATCGTCGACCGCGCCGCTCGGAACGGAGCCACCGACACCGTCCATCGCCGCGCCCGCGACGCGGATCGGAAACAGACAACGCCAGCAGATGTCGCTGATCAGTTTCGCCCCGATCACCCCGGCGTCGTGGCACCCCGGATCGCCGTCACCCCGCGAGGGCGCGGCGGCGAAGGCGGCGCACAAACACAGGCCGATTCCGAGCGCGCGGAGAACGCGGCGGGTGGCGGCGAAGATTTTGCCACCGGCGCGTCGTTCGAGGTCACGCGTTTCTTTCATTGTTCCTCCGCCGCCAGTTCGCGAATCAGAAATTTTCCACCGCGCGCGGTAATCACGCTCGGGGTGTGCTCCAGGGCGAAGCGAGAGACGATCTCCGCGGTCAGCAGGTAGACCGGGGCGTCGACCTGCGCGGTGACCTCCCGGTAGCCGTCCCAGCCTTTTTCGCGGTCGAGGCGGGTGGCGATCCAAGTCACCCGCCGCACCCCGGGCTCGCGGCGGATCGCCGGCAGCGCCCGCGAAAGCGTTTTCACCTGGCGCGCGTCGAGCGGGTCGAACACGACCACCGCCTCGGTGAATCGCCGTCTGCCCGGCGCGCATTTTTCTTTGCCGGTGCACAAGGGATCGACCACCTCGCCGGCGTGGGCGAGCACCGCGCCATCGGTGGTGACGATATCCCGGGTGATCGTGACGCTGGGATCGATCTCGCGGGTCCGCGCTTTCTTTGCTGGCGGCAACTCGTTGAAGCGCTGTCCCGCCCAGAAACGCGCGATCGCGCCGCGTTTCTTCTCTTCCCAGTCGATGGCGGCGAGACGCCGCCCGGCGACGGTGATCGGATCCGCTTCCGCGATCGCCGCGAGCGGCCCGCGAATGCCCAGGTCTCCCGTCTCTCCGCCTTCGACCGCACGAAGGAGCCAGCGCGGATCGGCGAGACCGGCGACGCGGGCGACGGGGCGCGGTTTTTCCTCCGACCCCGCTTGCGCCGCGACGATGACGACGCTCGGCACCGCGCCGATGTCGTAGGCCCGGAACAGGGTGGGATCGATGACGATCGCCGGCGGTGGATCTTTCCCGGCCGCGAGGCGGCGAATCGCCGCGATGCCCTGTACCAGGCTCATCCCGTCGGGGACGCCGCGAAACACCGCCGTCGCCTCGGCGCGTCCGGAAACCGCGGAGAGGGCGTCGTCGAGGCCTTGTTCCCCCAGGGAAAAGGAGACGAAGACGAGAATGCCGCGCCCGCCATGGCGCGCCTTTTCCACTTGTCGGCGGCGCGCCGCGCGCAGGGTCGGATCGTCGCCGCGCAGTCGCTCGAGGAGCGTGCCGGCTTCCGCCCGCGCTTTGTCCCATGTCGCCGGCGGCGCCATTGTCGGCGCGTTCTCCACGATCCGTTTTCCGCGTTCGACGAGGGCTTCGTCCGCCGCCGACAGCGCCGCCTCTTGCGCCGAGGATCCGCCGGCGAGTGCCAGAAGGGCGGCGGCGACTTTAGAAAAGCGGCCAGGCGCGGCCGATGATTTGTTCATCCCCCACCGTTCCCCAGTAGCGCGAGTCGAAGCTCGCCGCATCCGTGCCCATGAACCAGTAACGCCCCGCCGCGAGCGTCGTCCGCCCGCGGAAGTGATCCGCGCGCGCGCCAGCGAGCGGCAGTCCCTCGCCGACCTTGTCGCCGTTGACGAAAATCGTCCCGCGGGCATCGATCGCCACCCGGTCGCCGGGGACCGCGGCGAGTATTTTGATCATTGCGGTGCCGTCCGCGTAGAATGGCCGCGCGTTCTTCGCGCGAAAGGCGTACATCGCCCCTTTTCGCAAAGCGCGGTCGCGCAGGTCGATCAGAAAGACGGTGTGCCCCGGCAGGCAGCTCTCCCGCTGCGGATCGACGCCGACGCGGTAGCGGGCGGCGAAGGCGGCGCCAAGCGCCCAAAACGCGAGGGTCAGCAGCGCCGCTTTCCAGGCGAAACTTCTCCAGCTCGTCTTCTTCACCAGGCGCCTCGCGGCGAAGCCTTTCCTCACCGCGTTCGCGCCGGCGGGCAGGCGCCTTGCGCCGCCGCGAGCGCCTCCCGCGCTTTGACGATGGCGTTTCCGCCCGCGGCCATCGCTTTTTTCCCCTTTTCCCGCGCCGCGGGAGAAAGATCGATCCTTTCGCTGTCGCCGCACGGATCGCCCCGACAGGGAACGAAGACGTGGATGTAGCCGGGCAGGCGCCGCGCCGCGCCGCCACGACCGCGGTTGCCCCAGGCGAGCGACAGGCGACCGGCGGCGCGCGCGTGTCGCCTTTCCGGATCCTGTGGCGGGGTCGCGGAGGGTGGATCCGCCCGCGTTGCGCCGTGTTCTCCCCCCTCGTTCACTTGGGGAGGCGGGTGTTCCAGGGGGGCGGGCCTTGCGATCGCCGCCCTGCGCGGAACGTTGTGCGCGCAGGCCGCGAGGATCGCGGTCGCGGCGAACGTCGCCAGTTTTTTCATCGCGTCTCTCCTTCCGGGGAAGCCGGGTCACGCCTCCATTGTAAGCGGGGCCGGCGAGAAGAAAAGTCCTCGGATCGCCCATTTTGGGCGATTCGACGGCTTTTTTCTTCCCGCGTCGTCTGCGAGGATGAGACGATGAAAAAGCTCACCGGAAAAGGGATGGCCAGACTCGCGCGCGGTTGCTTCGGCGCCGTGACGACGGCGCGACGATCGCCGCGGGACGCGGAAATTCCCCGCTATCCGCCCTTCGCCGCCGGTTTGCCGGCGATCGCGCCGGAAAAGATTCTCGCCTCCCAGACGGAATTGATCGCCCGCATCGACGACGCCCTCGGCTTCAGCGAAGAAGCGTGTCGACGTCTGGTTTTACCGCCGATCCGGCGTTACGCCGCCTTCGTTCATCTGCTGCCCGCCTCGCGCGGCCATCATCACCAGGGCGGCGGCGGTTTGTTCCGTCATGGTCTCGAGGTCGCCTTCGCGACCGCTCGGGCGTCGGCGGCGGTGATTTTTTCCAACACCGGAACTCCGCGTGAGCGGCGCGACGAGGAACCGCGCTGGCGCCTCGGCTGCTGTCTTTGCGGGCTCCTCCATGATGCCGGCAAGCCGCTGTCGGACGTGGTGGTGAGCGACGCGGCAGGATCGCTCACCTGGAATCCGTATGCCGAGGCCCTCCACGAATGGGCCGCGCGCCATCGCGTCGAGCGTTATTTCCTGCGTTGGCGGGACGACCGCCACAAGCGGCACGAGCGTTTCTCCCTGCTCGCGGTGGACGCCGTTCTTCCCTCCGCGACCCGCGCCTTTCTCGGCGAGCGCGGGCCGGCCGTTCTCGAAGCGATGCTCGAGGCGATTGCCGGCGTGGCGGTGAACCGGCCGATGAGCGTGCTGACCCTGCGCGCCGATCGCGAGAGCGTGTCGCGTGATCTCCTGCGGCGCGGGCGGACGGTGGACGAATGTCAGGCCGTGGCGCCGGTCGAGGATGGTGTTTTCGACGCCGCACGCCGCCTGGTGGCGACGGGGACGTGGACGGTCAACACTCGCGGCGCCGAAGTCTGGCGTCTCGATTGCGGGGTGTTTCTCGCGTGGCGGCGCCTCGGCGCGCTCCACGCGCTGATCGAGCGCGATGGGATCCCCGGCGTGCCCAGGGATGCGGACCGCCTCGCCGATTTCCTCATCGCGCGTGGACTCGCCGTCCCGGGACCCGCGGGGCGCTATTGGACGGTTGCCCCGCGCATCCTTGCCGCGAGTGCGACGACGAGACTCACGATGCTGCGCCTGAGCCGTGTCGATCTGCTCTTTCCGGACGAGCCGCCGCCGCCCGTGGCCGCGGAGATCACGGGCGGAATCGCGACGTCCGACGGTGGCCGCCGCGAGACCGACCGCGGGCGCGCCGGGGAAGGCGACGCCGCCGGGGAAACGGACGTTTCCGCGAGGGAAGGGGCGCCGTGCCGTGCCGGGAAGGAAAAATCGCCCCCGGACAAGCACGCCGCGGAAACCCGCCGCCGCAACGGGTGTGACCCGCCGGCGACGCCGCGACACGGACAAGCGCCACCCGCGCGCTCGGGAAACCGTGAGAGGATCGCCGCGGAACTTTCGCGAACTTTCGCCGCTTTCGGCGAAGCCGCTCCACTGTTGCAACGCGCCGTTTTCCCGCTGCTCGAAGGGCGAACGCGGGAGACGCCGCTGCGCGTGGTGGACGGGCGCGCCCTGATCCCGTATCCCGAAGGCGCCCGCATGCTCGGCGCGGCGCCGAAGGTGTTGTCCTGTCTGGCGCGGGCGGAGGCCCTGGTGGCGGACCCCGTGCTCCCCGGGCGCAAAGTGCGCGAGGTCGGCGGAGACAAAGTCATCGTCCTTGTCGAGGCCTTGTCGCGCGCGGTCGTCGCGGCGCTCGCCGACGGAGACGAAAACGGCGCCCGAGGAGCACGGAAGCCGCGGTCGGCGATGGCCGAAACCGCCGCCGGGGAAGGTGAGGAGACGGCGTCTCCTGACGCGGATCGGCCAGCACACCCCCCCGATCTGCAAGAGGACGCCTCCGCGGCGATGACGCCGCCATTGGCGTTCGCGACCCTCAAGGAGATGATCCGTAGGGGAGAGGGGCGCTGGCTGGTGACGCCGGTGGTGGAGGAAAACGGCGACCTGGTCACCGACGCCCGCGCCTTCGACCGCATCGCCGACGAGCACCCGGGGATCGGCAGGCATCTTCTCAGGGGACTGTCGCATGGCGCCCAGCACAGCCCCGCGTTGCGCCTGCGCGACGGAAAACTGTATCTGAAGAAGGAGAGCGACTGAACATGGCTTACGACCCGCTTGCCTACGAAATGCCGTGGCGTCCGAATTATGAGATGCGCGCGGTTTGTGGATGGCTTTTCGCCGCCGCCGCCGCGCTCGCGGGGGCGTGGATCGGCGCGATGCCCGCCGCCCCGTTTTACTGGATGGCCGCGCTCTGCGCGCTGATGATCGTCATCCGCCTCCCCGCCGCGCTCGGATTGTTTTTGCGCCACCGGCGTTTGCGCGGCCGCCGCCGTCTGTCCACCTCGCTCGCCGCCCTGCGCCGACAGGTCCGCGATTTTCCGCGGGAGATGTGGTTGGGCCGCGGCTTCGACTGGGAAACCCGTCACGCCCAGCGGGTGGCTGAACTGCTGAAACGGGACTGGAAGTCGTTTGGCGGCGGCGAGGCCGAAGCGATGGGGCAGTCCTGGATTCACGGCGTCGAAACACGGGAAAAACCCCTGCGCCAGCCGCTCGCCCACGCCGAGGGCCATACCCTGATCGTCGGCGCCACCGGCGCCGGCAAGACGCGCATGTTCGACATTCTGATCGCCCAGGCCGTTTTCAGGGGGGAGGCGGTGATCATCATCGATCCGAAGGGCGACCACGGGATGCGCGACAACGCGAGACGCGCCTGTTTGGCGATGGGGTGCCCGCAGCGCTTCGTCTTCTTCCATCCGGTTTTTCCGGAGGAATCGGCGCGCATCGATCCCCTGCGTAATTTCACCCGGGTCACCGAAATCGCCAGTCGTCTCGCCGCGTTGATCCCGTCCGAGAGCGGCGCCGATCCCTTCAAGTCGTTCAGCTGGCAGGCGCTCAACAACATCGCCCAGGCGCTCGTGATCACCCACGAGCGCCCCAACCTGATCAAGCTGCGGCGCTTTCTCGAAGGCGGATCGGCACAGCTCGTCGTCAAAGCCGTCCGCGCCTGGGCGACGCGGGTGATGCCGGACTGGGAACGCGCGGCGGCAAGGCACCTGGAGAAGGCGAAGACGCTTTCGCGCGAGAAACAGGCGCTCGTGTTCGCCCGCCTGTACCACGAAGTGATCGCCCCCGAACATCCGAACCCGGATCTCGAGGGTCTGCTCAGCATGTTCCGTCACGATCAGACCCACTTCACGAAGATGGTGGCGAGCCTTTTGCCGGTGATGAACATGCTTACTTCCGGCGAACTCGGTCCGCTTCTCTCGCCGCGGGTCGACGATCTCGACGACCCGCGACCGGTCACCGACGCGAAACGGATCATCGACAAGGCCCAGGTGGCCTATCTCGGTCTCGACGCGCTGACCGACGCGATGGGCGCCGCGGCGCTGGGATCGCTGTTCCTCTCCGATCTCGCGGCGGTCGCCGGCGATCGCTACAATCACGGCCTCGACAACCGCCCGGTCAACATTTTTGTCGACGAGGCGGCCGAGGTCGTCAACGAACCGTTCCTCCAGCTCCTCAACAAGGGCCGCGGCGCGAAACTGAGACTGTTCGTGGCGACCCAGACCATCGCCGATTTCGCCGCCCGTCTCGGCGACAGAAACAAGGCGATGCGGGTGCTCGGTAACGTCAACAACATCTTCGCCCTGCGCGTGCTCGACGGCCAGACCCAGCAATACATCGCCGAGAACCTGCCGAAGACGCGCCTGCGCCATGTCGTGCGCAGCCAGGGGAGCGCCACCGCCAAAGCGCCGCTGATGCACGGCGGCAGCCAGGGGGAACGCCTGGAAGAAAAAGAGGCGGATTTGTTTCCGGCCGGGCTGCTCGGGATGCTGCCGAATCTGGAATACATCGCCAAGATCTCCGGTGGCAGAATCGTCAAGGGGCGCCTGCCCATCCTGCGCGAACGTCATGAGTGACGGCTATCGCGGCGCCGCCTCGAAAAGCGGCGGGAAAACCGCTGTCGCGCGCCTCGCGCCGTCGCCCCGGCGTTTGGCGGAGGAATATCCTCTCGTCGGAAAGCTTCGATGAAAAAAGCGCTGTCGCTCCTCTTTTGGCTGTTGCTCGTCGATCTGCTGGCGGTCTTCATGCTGATTCCGGCGAACTGGACGGAAGAGGTGATCGCGCGCGAAAGGGCGCTGGTGGAGAAAAGCCTCGGCGTTCAAACGCGGGCGTGGATCGACGCGAAGGCCTCCGCCTGGTTCCGCGCCAGCGTCGTCGCTTCCGGGGTGCGCGAGGGGGCGTACCGGCTCCTCGTGCCGTCGCCGGAAGAGCGCCGCGGATCCAGAGGGATGGAGGATCTGGGTCGACCTTGGTTCACCTGGGTCGAGGGCAGGATCACGGCGACGCTGAAGACGCTCTACCAGTTTTACCGCCGTCTCGCGCTGTTCCTGGTCTGGGCGCCTTACATGCCCATCCTGCTCGTGCCCGCGATCCATGACGGCTCGATGACGCGCCGCATCAAGCGAACGAATTTCGACTACGCGAGTCCGGTGTTGCATCGCTACAGCTTGCTTGGCGTCGCGTGTCTGACGTTCGGGTTGTTCGTCGTTTTTTTCCTGCCCGTCGCCCTCGATCCGCTGGTGATCCCACTGGTGATGATGACCTGCTGCGTTTTGCTCGGCCTTGGCGTCGCCAACCTTCAGAAACGGATGTGATGGAGACAGTCCGCGCGTCCGGGATCACCGTCGCGCGGCGACAGCGAAGCTCGTGCCGCGATTCAGGCGAATCATGCGTTCTCCTTGCCGATTCTCCTCGCAATCGACCTCGCAATCGACCTCGCAATCGACCTCGCAATCGACCTCGCAATCGACCTCGCAATCGACCTCGCAATCGACCTCGCAATCGACCTCGCAATCGACCTCGCAATCGACCTCGCAATCGACCTCGCAATCGACCTCGCAATCGACCTCGCCATGAACAGCGCGGATCGGTGATGGGAAATACGTTTGAAGTCTTTGAATGTCTGTTCGAGAAAAGTGACGAGTCGTCGTCATATTGCCCTCTTTTTATGGAGGTCTCATCCATTTCTCGGTAATTTTTATTGTGGGGATTTTTGTGGGGCAGTTGAAAAAAAGAGTGATTTTTTTAATTATATTTATATGAAAATAAAGAATATTCTGTATTTTTTCTTTAAAAAATTGTGGAGACCCCATTCGACGATTTTGGAATCTCGCCCCGCGGCAGGCAGTGCAGGAAGCGGCACAATTCGGGGTAGCGGCTCCTTGGGATGTCCTTGTAGGTACCGACCTGGAACCGGGTTTTGATCTTCGAGTACAGCGATCGATAGGTGGTGAAACCGTCGTCCGAATTAACGATCGCCGCCGCTCGCTCCTGCACGTGGCGCTGCTGCGCCGGTGTCAGGGTCTGAGGTGGGGCTGGTTTGGGCTGTCGAGGTTCCTCTTTTCGGTCGAGAAACGCGCGGATAACGGCCAGATGAATCTTGGGATTTATCCAGGCACCATAAGCGACAACAATTTCCTTGCAGGCATAGGTGCCGGGATAGGAAAGAGCTGGTCCCCAAAATTAGGACAGGGTTTTAAGGTGGAGCTGTTATGATTTTGAACGGATTTTACATGTCAAAACGTCGAAACTTTTCAGCCGAATTTAAAGCAAAAGTCGCTATGGAGGCGCTCAGTGAAGAGCTGACACTTTCAGAGCTTGCCAGCAAATATACCATCCACCCGAACCAGATCAGCCAGTGGAAACGTCAAGCCAAAGAAAACATGGTTGAGATTTTCTCTGGCAAAAAGAAGAAAGAAAAATCGGATCAGTCAGCGGAAATCCGCGACCTTCACGCCAAGGTCGGTCAGTGGACCATGGAGAACGATTTTTTGTCACGAGCCTTCAGCCACTCTCTCGGGCGCGGCGGAAGGAAATGATCAGCCCAAGTGGACCTCTGAGCATTACCCGTCAAGGCGAATTGTTCAGCATCAGCCCCTCAAGCTGGTATGACGACACCAAAGGCGAAAGCCCGCTGAACCTGAAGCTCATGCGTCTGATTGACGAACAGTTTTTGGAAACGCCGAGTTATGGCAGTCGTCAAATGGCGCGGCATTTACGTCTTCAGGGCTATTGTGTCAGCCGCAAGCGCGTGCGTCGCCTTATGGGTCTCATGGGTTTGCCGGCAATTTATCAGAAGCCAAAAACCACGGTACGTCATCCAGAGCACAAGATTTATCCCTATTTGCTCAGAGACAAGACGATAGATCGTCCCAATCAGTTCTGGTGCGCCGACATAACCTATATTCCGATGGGGCGTGGATTTTTGTATCTGATTGCGATTATGGATTGGCATCGTGGCTTTGTTCTCAGTTGGCGGCTCAGCAACAGTATGGATACTGCTTTTTGCGTCGAAGCGCTTGAGGAGGCGTCAATGCTTTACGGCAAACCTGACACCTTTAACACGGATCAGGGCAGTCAATTCACCAGCTTTGAATGGATCAGAAGGCTGAAGGATGCGGGCATTGCAATCTCCATGGATGGCAAAGGCTGTTGGACAGATAACGTCTTCATTGAGCGTCTGTGGCGCAGCCTGAAGTATGAATGTGTCTATTTGCACGCATTTGACGGCGGGAAGGATGCCAAGGCAAAGATCGGAAAATGGTTGGATCACTACAACTGGAGACGCCCCCATTCCAGCCTTGACGGGCTACCGCCAGAACGGATTTACTTCTCATCTCAGGGTCATGACCCTGAGATGAGAACTGCGGCATAACTGCAACAAAGGTTCCACCTTAACTAAGCCGCAATCCTCTCCAACAAATGGGGGCCACTTCTCAAAGCGTTTTTTTGCCACGGTGCAAAACAAATTACACTGGGCCATTCACGGGCAAACTGCCGCCGAAGTGGTTTATACCCGCGCCGATGCCGAAAAAACCAATATGGGCTTGACGACATGGAAGGATGCTCCGGAAGGCAAAATTCAAAAGTTCGATGTCGTCATTGCCAAAAATTATTTGACCCACGATGAAATTGCACAATTGCAAAGGCTGGTGAATGCCTATCTGGATGTAGCCGAAGATATGGCGCTCAGACAAATTCCGATGACCATGGCTGACTGGGAGGAGCGTCTAAATCGCTTTATTGCTGCAACAGATCGCGAGATTTTGCAAGACGCGGGCAAAGTCAGCGCCGAAATCGCCAGTGCTCATGCTGAAAGTGAATTCGAGAAATACCGCATTGTGCAGGATCGACTTTATCAATCGGATTTCGACAGGCAGGTCACAGCCCTTGAGAAGAAACACAAGAAGCAGATTAGCTCGAGAGGTGATGATGAAAAATAACACCATAAAACTTGGTAAGGTTGTTCGAATACAAAGTGGGTATAGCCCCTCTAGCTTCGCATTAACTGAAAGTGGTCCGATTCCTTATATCAAGGTGAGCGATTGAAGAAGATATTATCGCTTCGTTATTTCTAAAAGAAAAGCTTATTATTAGCAAAAAAACAAAGCCTGCTCTTCGAGAAAAATTGGCATCTCTTGGAATCGACCGGAGCGTCCTGTTCCCTGACCTCGATAACATTGCCCGAACCGTAGCAGATAATATTCTGGAGGATGCAGATGGCTGAAACACTAATAAGAGAAATCATAAACGAGGCCGAATGCATTGAAGAAGATGCGGTGCATTCTGGCAAAAGCCACTTCAATGCCAGTTCCCTCTGGTCGACTGTTCATTACCTGCTCGGCATTCCTATGACGGTGTGTGCAGCGTGGGCTGGGATTGATGCTTTCTCAGATACTCCGCAGTATGCAGGTCATCTTGCAATGGCGACGACTGCTTTTGCAGCGCTACAAAACAGTGAACAGGTAGAACCACCAATACTCACTCCTTTTGGCACGACCTAAAAATGTAAAATATTTGCCCATGCATGTCGCTATTGCCTCTCCGAAATTCATAAGCTGTTCCTGTAGCCGTTTCTCATAATTCTACTTCAAACAAGGTGAAAAAACAGGAAACGCCACCTCCCCCTTCGCATCCAGCTTAACCGCAACAGGCGGACTCGAACGATGAACCGCTCATCGGCCTGCTTTGGGTGTCGCGGCCCCGATACTCGCCCGATCGGCGCGACACTCGACAAAACTCGCGACATTCCGCGAGATCACGGGTGAAAAGCGTGGCCGTCTCTTCGTTATCTTCGTTTATGGCGTCTCTCGGAACAGCCCCGGAAGAAGACATTGAGCTAACCGTTCTTGATAAGCGGCCGCGACGGTTTTCGCGCGAAAAACCGCCGGCGGTGAAGAAAGAAAAACCGGGAAGAACGTCAACTGAACAATTCGCTGTGCGAACCGAGCCGTGCCAGACGCAGCGTGTCATCGGATTGGCGATAAATCAGCAGCAAATCGGGCTTGAAGTGGCACTCACGATAGCCCGCCTAATCGCCGGAAAGATGTGATCGCAGTATCTTTTCTCGAGAGGCCGGTCGATTGTCAGGGCGACAAGTGCCGATTCGAGCGCTTTGTCGAGCGCGGCGCCGTGCCGTCCCCTGGACTTGCGCTTGTAATCACGCTTGAACGCGGAAGATCTCTCGATCATCCGCATGCAGGTCCGCCATCAAGTCATCCACGCCGGCGAATTTTTCTCCTTTGCCCGCTTCCAATTCGGCGACGGCCTCGCGTGTAATAGTGTTAGGTACCTTGACATCGAAGGGTAGACGCTTTTCATTGGCGATGCGCACCATCAGCAAGCGGATGGCATCGGAGACGGACAGACCCATGGCTTCCAGGGCGAGTGTGGCTCATTTTTGTCTGTTTGTCGATACGCGCGCGGACAAGAGAATCGGCGTTCATGAATCACCTTCACTGTACATTCAAAACAGATACATTGTAGCTATCCAAGCCCTGATTTGTAAAGTGCCGGACTGCAACTTTACATACGTCTGCCTGTTTCTTGCGCTGTCAACATAACTCTAAAAGTATTTGTGATCGGTAGAGAGGGTTTCGCCGTATTTGTCGCCTTCGGATTTGGTATCCGTGGCCCACCATACAATTAAAAGGATCACTCCCAAAATCGTTAAAATCAACAGCTGCCACCATCCGCTTTTGCCGATATCATGCAACCGGCGTGAACCGACCGCCAATGAAGGTATCAGAAATGCCGATGACACGAGGAGACTGGAAATTCCGCCGGTATAGGCAATGCCGTCTACCATGTTGGCTCCCCAATTCATCAAAACAGTGAACAGGTAGAACCACCAATACTCACTCCTTTTGGCACGACCCGAAAATGTAAAATATTTGCCCATGCATGTCGCTATTGCCTCTCCGAAATTCATAAGCTGTTCCTGTAACCGTTTCTCATAATTCTACTTCAAACAAGGTGAAAAAACAGGAAACGCCACCTCCCCCTTCGCATCCAGCTTATTAACCCGGCGGCAATTTATATAGGTTATGTAGCATAGGCGATTGACTCTGCATCAAAGTATTTTTTAACCCGTTCAGGACGACGCTGAAGCTTCAACATGCAGGATCGTGTACGTTACTAACCGAACGTGCCGCTGCGCCACTATGTACCATGCCTTTCAGGTCACAGTGTAGATATTCATCCGGATTTAACTCTGGGGAGTAAGCTGGCAGAAAGAAGACTTCCAGATATCGCTTAACAGTCTTTCGCTCTAACCAGCGCTTATTAATCCGGTGTCAATTTACATCTGATATCATGCGCGCATGAATACAGATGCACGCAAGCTCAGCCCAGAGCAACAGGAACTCCTGAGACAGAAGGCGATACGATTACGCGAGAAAGGCAAAACTTTTCGCCAGATTGGTCAACTTCTTGACGTTCACCCCGACACAGTTGGACGCTGGTATCAGCGCTATGAAGTCGGTGGTGCCGAGGCTATCGCCGTTCAAAAGCGAGGCCCTAAAAATAAGCCAAGGCGACTGACTGAACAGCAAGAACAGCTTGTCATTAAAGCAATCCGTGATCAGATGCCTGACCAGCATAAGCTCGACTTTGCGCTTTGGACACGGCGTGCAATTGCTCAATTGATTAAACAATTCTGGGGTATCGATATCCCAGTTCGTACGATGGGCGATTACCTTAAGCGCTGGGGTTTTACGCCTCAAAAGCCTTTGAAGAAAGCTTGGGAGCAAAACCCATCTCGCGTTGATGCTTGGCTGAAGGAGGAGTATCCGCAGATCAAAGCTCGCGCAAAGGCAGAGAATGCCCAGATTTTCTGGGGTGACGAAACGGGAATGAAGAATCACACCCAACAGGGTCGGTGCTACGCGCCAAAAGGGCAAACACCGGTGCAGCCTTTGCCAGCGAAGCGAGTATCACTCAACATGATTTCGGCAATCACCAATCAGGGCACTGTGCGATTCATGTTGTACGAATCGACCATGACAGCCAAGGTTCTGAAGAAATTCTTACGCGCGCTGATCGAATCAACGCCTGGTCAGGTATTTCTGATTCTGGATCACTTGCGAGTACACCACGCAAAGGTCGTTAAGCGCTGGTTGGAGCGAAAGACTGTTAAGCGATATTTGGAAGTCTTCTTTCTGCCAGCTTACTCCCCAGAGTTAAATCCGGATGAATATCTACACTGTGACCTGAAAGGCATGGTACATAGTGGCGCAGCGGCACGTTCGGTTAGCGACCTAAAGTAACGTACACGATCCTGCATGTTGAAGCTTCAGCGTCGTCCTGAACGGGTTAAAAAATACTTTGATGCAGAGTCAATCGCCTATGCTACATAACCTATATAAATTGCCGCCGGGTTAATAACGTGCTGAGCTTAGCTCCGTTGAGAGCGGTTTTTTCGCATAAAAACGGGATCCGTTTATAGCGAAGAACCTCTTCGGCTACACTGATGTGGAGATGATTTGGTGTACAGATGACGAAACCCTGACTCATCTCAGCCAACTGCTTGAGGTGTTTACAACAGGTTACCGGCAAGGTGCTGATCTCGCTGAGTTCTCGAATTTTATCTTCACTGACATCATACAGGGCAAGTCCTGTGACCAGCTTATTGAGGGAAAGCGCGTATACATGGGCGCGGGCAATACTGCCACAACCTACAATACCAATAATCATATCTTCATCTGCTTAAGTACACTCAGTATCCCATGACAATAAGCATGCTCCAGACTGCTGCCATACTGCTTAATCGCGAAAGGGTCGGCATTACCCACCAGATAACCTTTCCCAGCCTGCTCAAACATGGCGAAATCATTAGTGCTGTCACCAAATGCGATAATAGCTTCTTTTGGAAGAGTGGTTTCTTCCATGAGAAACGATACTGCCTGATCCTTGCCACAACCAAGGGGAATAAACTCAACGTCATAACAATCCGGTGGATCACCGGCAGCTGGATTACAGCGAGTAAAAACGACACGAACACGTTGTTGATCAGCGAGTGCTTTTATGAAGTCAAAATCACGGTCCATTGTCGGACTTTCAGGATAGTAATAACTGACTTTATAGGGCCCCTGATAATCGTCGGGTTGTTTCCGCAGTATCATCCCTTTTTCCATTAGTATGCCGACTAAGCCGTCAACATTTTCACGGCTATAACCTGAATTACGTATTCGTTCAGACCAGGCTTCCGATGGGAAAAGTATGCCATTTTTTACCCAATAGAATTCAGTTCCAAGGCTACAACAAATAAAATGCGGACTCCGTGAAATATAGCCTTTTGACTTTCGCCAGGCGGAATCCAGATTAGTTCCCGTAATCCAACCTGCGAGAATACCTTTTTCAACAGCACTGGATTCAATATAAGACTCCAGCAGGTCAACTCCTCCCAGATCTTTTCTATCACTGGCCGAGGGAATATATGTTTCATCAAGATCGCAGCACACAACAGTACGAATCACCTTTGGGAAAGGAAATTCAGTGGGCCATTTTTCATTTAAAATAGTCATATAATACCTCGATAACTCTGTTCTGTTCTTGGAGCGACATGTGGTTATGCAGCGGAAGATGAAATAATGCAGAATGAATAATTTCAGATGAGCTGAACTGTTCAGGAGTGGGACAATGTTTTGCCAGTGGGTGTTGCCCGCGATGAGAAAGGACTGGGTAGTAAATATCTAACTCAATCCCTCTTTCACGCGCAAAGGAAAACAAAGAATCACGCTCCCCTTGACGGATCACTATAGGGAATAGATGCCATGTATTCTGATTCTTCTCAGGCGGAAGCATTATTTTATTCGACAGATCTGCGAGCAGAAGATGGTAGCGGGCGGCCAGCAGACAGCGTTTCTTTGTGTTATTTTCAAAGTGTTTGAGTTTGACACTGAGCGTGGCAGCCTGCATGTTATCCATCCGGCTGTTGAACCCCCAATCCTGGGCTTTTATATTCTTTTTACCTTCAGCAAATCCATGGTAGGAATATTGTCTCGCTATAAGCGCAAGCTCGGGAGATTGAGTAAGCATCGCACCGGACTTACCGAAGGAACCAATATTCTTGAATGGGTTAAAGCTTAGAATCAGTAGGTCGCAACAATCAATGAGTGACCGAATTCCGAAGCACTGTGCCGCATCTACAATAATAGAGATGTCCGCTTCACGTGCTATACGGTGAATGACGTCAATATAACGGCACGATCCATAGAGACACACCGGTAATACGGCTTTAGTTTTTGATGTTTTAAGTCGTACCACTTCCTCCGGAAGCATATTGAAAGACGAATCGATATTTGCAAAAACCGGTACCGCCCCGACAGCCATAACCGCATTTTCAGTAGCAGCAAAAGAGTTCAGAGGGACAATTACCTCATCGCTAGGACCAACGCCAACAGATTTAAGTGCGATTTTTAAGGCATCAGTACCGCTACTAGTGGCAATACAAGTATGCGCACAATAAAAGCTTCTTAACGATTCTTCTATTTTCCCTATATAAGGCCCGCTGGTAAAAAGTCCGCTTTCAATAACATCTGAAATGATGTCCCTGCACTCCTGCCGTTCTTGACGCGAGTTGAGTCTTGAGAGAGGCAGAAATGATATCTCTCCAGAGCCATTATATTCATGCTCATCATTAATTCTGTTGTAAATATCTTTAAACCGTTCCTTTAATTCAATTTCCTTTGATGCGCTGAACACCATTTCATTTAAAATACTGATATCTTGAATTTCTTCCATAATTTCCACCTTTTGATATGAGTTAACCATCGGAGGGGAATGTATCATATTTGTATTTCAATGTTATTAATATTCATCAGATTGCATTGCAAGATAGTGATTATGATCGAGGTTGTAGGAGAATTGTAATTGATATGTGGCAAATATTGACTTATCACTCTATTAAATTCCATCTCTAACGGTCTTTTCCACTACCTAGGATAAGGCAAGATCGTTTTAATTTGAACTTTTAGCCAGTTCGCGGATCATAGCAAGCAGGTTCAACTGCCTGAGATATCTTTAAATAATGTCCGATTCATTTCTTCAACACTTTGAAAACGTTAATGGACCTAAAATAGAACGATGCAAACGTTATGACCTGATGGATATATTACTCTTATCCACCAGTGCAGTATTATCTGGTGCTGAGGGGTGGGTGTCACATCCCGTGAGGTAGTGTGGCTACAACTCTGGCTTGAGTTTATGCCAGTCCTTCATCGCTTGCAATGGCGTTCTGCTGCCCAAGGCTGATTGCGGAAGCTTTTGGTTATAGAGCCATACGTAGCAGTGCAGCGTAGCTTGCAGTTCTTCCCCGGATCGGAAGTGATGGCTTTGCAGCACCTCTTTGATGCGACCGTCTTCAATATTGGTTTAACAAGCATCTTGATAGTATATCTTCCGATAGGCAAGTGACGTTAATTATCAGCAATATACAGGGACTATCTGGGATCAAGGCGTATCGGAAAGGGAAGGAAAAGGAAAAAAGGGGACTTAGGTTACCCACAGAGCAAAGCTCTGCGGGTATAATGCGCGCTGAGTGTCGCTCAGTACAGTTTGAGCGCGGTGATGAGAATGCCAATGAGGGTAACCCAATACTTCCGCGAAGACATCAAGATTCTGAGTCAGAAAATCGAGACACAGAGAATCAAAAACATGATGTAGAAACGCGATACCCAACCGTTCATGTAGGCTGTAATAACGAGTGGGTTTGAATGTAATGGTGTAATTGTTCACGCCCTGATTTTGTAATGTGCCGGCAAGCGGAGACAAGGTGCGCCAGTCTTTTAGGTTGAGATAATTGACCATCGTCACGGCCTTGCCGATGTCGTGCAAAAGGGCGGCAACGAAGACAGCGAATGTCCACAAGTTTTTTTTGCGCTTCAATAATCTCCGGCTCGGAGGCAAGTGGTAAAACGTGTTTATACCGTTCTTGGATTGCGTATTCAGCGACTGTTAATGTGTGCACAATCAGCCCCCCCTGGGAAAGCGTGGTGATATGCTTGGCTGGCTGGTATTAATTGCACAAGCTCGCAAAATCGCTGGATCGGGAGGATATACATGGCATCGAAACGCTGTGGATCGATTCCGACTTTGCGACGGATAGCGCGAATCCGCGTGTGTAAGGATAAACGCAACAGTAGATTGGCGGCATCGAGCACAGGTAAATTGCAATAATCTAATGGTAGGGGTGTCTTGCTGTCGTGTTGCAGGAGACTTCTCAGCTTGCGCAGCATTATTGATCTAGCCACTGGGCAATCATCTCTACTGGTGGGTGTGCAGTGTCTGCATAATAATATTCCAATGCCGGCGTTCTGGCGGCAAAATCTCCGAAGGTTTCGTCAAGTGGATTCTAGATGTGCTGTTTTCGCTGTCTTGAAATAATGCGTAGCTTGAAACAGCTAAGTTCCGTGATAAAGCGCCGGAAAGCGCGGCGGTATTTACTGATGTCGGCGCGATGTAGAGACTCGTCCATTTCATCGAGATAGGTCTCAATAGCGGACAGAGGATCCTCGTTTTCCGGCGTGATCAGATTGCATAGACCCTGGTCGGAAAAAAATTCGATGTAAAGAATGAGACTTAATCTGACATTTTTGATAAGATCGAGTCAAAAGGCGTCAGATCATGACGAATATTGAAATGAAGATAATCAAGCCCAAAGTTGGCCTTTTGGAGTTGGCAAAACAATTGGGTAGTGTGTCACAAGCATGCAAAACGATGGGCGACAGCCGAGATAGTTTTTATCGTTTTATAACGTTTATACGAAAATGGTAGTGAAGACGCGCTGCGAGAAATCAGCCGTAAGAAACCGGTGGTGAAGAATCGTGTTCCTGAGCATGTAGAACGTGCGGTAATTGATATAGCGATAGACAATCCTGCGCTAGGACAATCACGTGCCTCACAAGAGTTGTTAAAACGAGCATTGTGGTGTCATCTGGTGGTGTTCGATCGATCTGGTTACGCCATGACCTTGAGACCATGAAAAAGCGCCTGAAAGCGTTGGAGTCTCGTTCGGCTCAAGGAGGTATTTTACTGACCGAGGAACAGCTTGCAGCGCTTGAGAAAGCAAATCGCAACGCGAAGCCCATGGAGAAATTCAAACGCACCACCCTGGATACCTTGGGGCACAGGATACGTCTTTTGTCGGTACCATGAAAGGTGTTGGGCGTATTTATCAGCAGACTTTTATTGATACCTATAGCAAAGCGGCTCTCGCAAAGCTCTATAGAGAGAAATCAGCGATCACAGCAGCTGATATGCTTAATGACCGGGTCATCCCATTTTTTGATGAATGGGAACTCCGCTTGTGTCGTATGCTTACCGACCGGGGCACTGAGTATTGTGGTAAAGTTGAGAGTCATGCCTATGAGCTTTATTTGGCTACTGAGAACGTTGATCACTCAAAGAGCAAGGCCAATAGTCCTCAAACGAACGGTATATGTGAGCGTTTTCATAGAACCATGAAAAATGAGTTTTATGATATAGTCTTTCGTAAGAAGATTTATCGTTCGCTAGATGAACGGCAAGTTGACGTTGATCACTGGATCAGTAAATATAATGAACAGCGTCCACATAGTGGTAGGCACTGTTAT
This sequence comes from Cardiobacteriaceae bacterium, assembly GCA_965277745.1. Classification (GTDB taxonomy): domain Bacteria; phylum Pseudomonadota; class Gammaproteobacteria; order Cardiobacteriales; family Cardiobacteriaceae. The sequence goes on along the minus strand of OZ255837.1, from coordinate 500,601 downwards.
GGTAAAACACCGATGCAGACATTTCGTGAGGCAAAGCATTTGGCGCTAGGAAAACAAATTCCTGGTGTCGAATTATCTGACAATAACACTCAACGGACAGTTGTTGTTTGACAATGTCTTTCAGATTAAGTTTTGATTTCTACACCTTGAAACGTTGGCGAGGATAGTGACGCGCTATGCAAAAAATACGGCATCGTTCCTGGCCGCCGTACAAATACGTTGCATTGCACTGTGGGCTGAAATCTCGTGACTACACTATCTAAAACGATACAATTCATCTTCAATCATATGTGAAAGGGTTCTTATCCATGTCAGAGCACTCCCCCATCCATATCGCCCTGTGCTGCGATGACAAATATGCGCGTCATTGTACTGTCACGATGCTGTCGGTGATCAAGAATACAAGTTCTCCAGAGCGGATTGTTTTTGCAATATTTCATGAGGATTTCACCGAAGCAACGCAGAAAAATATTCTGCAAACGTTTTCGATCCACCCTTGTAAAATTTCCTTTGTCAATGTGCAAAATGAAGACTTCGGGATCGATCGTTTTTCTTTTTCATGGCCGAAACAGGTTCTCTACCGCTTGAAAGTACCGGAATTGTTTCCGGCGCTACCGGAGAAAATTCTCTATCTCGACGCGGATACCCTGGTCGTTTCCGATATCGGGGAACTTTGGCGGACAGATCTCGACGATTTCGTAATTGGCGCGGTGACGGATTATGCCAATAATACGACTAAGAAAAAAACCTTGCGAAAATCGCTGGGATTGCAAGAAAACGATAAATATTTCAATAGTGGTATATTACTGATCGATGCGCAAAAATGGAGAGCACAGGATTTAGGTAATGTTCTCATAGAATATTTGAAAACCCATGGTTCTCAGCTTTCTTTTATTGATCAAGACGCCATGAATCATATCCTGCGTAAAAAATGGAAGCCGTTGCCGGAAAAATGGAATATGGTACGCAGCCTCTTCCGACAGTATTATCGCCCCGGCGCGCGGCGTGCCGTACGGTATTTCGCCCCGGCAGTCGCCGAGGCCATACACGCTCCCGGTATCATCCACTATACCGGAAGCCCCAAGCCATGGCACGCGGCCTGCGGAATGCCCTACTGTGAAAAATATTTCGAGTATCTGGCGGAAACGCCATGGAAAGACGATCAACCGGAAAAAAACACCCTGCGCAACCGTTCTCGTCATCTGACGTGGCTTATAAAAAGAAAACTGTTTGGCTAGCGTTCGCGACAACGTGGTTATACTCGTCCGGCAGGTGGTCAGTTATGCGGCGCAATACGAAGATAACATCATCTACCGGTTTTGATCGTTGACCGACTACTGAACGGCTAAATTGACAAATATTCCGCAAATCTTCTTCACGTTTTAGCCGCCGCGGGCGATGACATCAGGTGTGCAATTCTCGGACAAAACTGCCGCCACGCTACACCACGCTGCACCGCTACGTATGGTTCTATAACCAAAAGCTTCCGCAATCAGCTTTGGGCAGCAGAACGCCATTGCAAGCGATGAAGGACTGGCATAAACTCAAGCCAGAGTTGTTCAAGAAACAGCCACACTACCTCACGGGATGTGACACATAGGACATCGATTTAATTGCGTTTTTTTAGCCATTCGTAAATTCACGACGAAAAGGCCAAAGCATATAAAAGGCGCGCCCCCAGAACATCCCTGACACAAAGCCGCTAATCGCACCATAGAACGCACAAAATTCTCTGCTATAGGCAGATTCCCGATTAAGCGCCAGATAGACCGAAAGACTGTATTTGAGGAGAAACGCGGTCAAAATCATGATCAACGGCACCGTTGAGCCCGGACACTCGAGCAGACCGGTCGTCGCATCGTAGGTGGTCCGATAAGCGATGGCCAGATAGAGTCCATAAGCAAAAACAAAACCGGCGGCGACACCCATCGAAAATCCACCAAAAGCAAAAGAGAGCTCATTTAGCTGCGTTATGATCGACGAGAGCGACCAGATGGAAAATATCATGGGTAATATAAGGATACGCCGGTAAGACACTTGTCGTTTATGGAGTGCTTGTAAACCTCTGCCGCTGAGGATTACCAGTAACACCCAGACCCAAATCGGCGTGTTTTGTATGATGAGAATCATAATTTTCCCCTGACCCGCTTTTTACGCCATATAATTATATTAATCCGGTGTCAATTTACATCTGATATCATGCGCGCATGAATACAGATGCACGCAAGCTCAGCCCAGAGCAACAGGAACTCCTGAGACAGAAGGCGATACGATTACGCGAGAAAGGCAAAACTTTTCGCCAGATTGGTCAACTTCTTGACGTTCACCCCGACACAGTTGGACGCTGGTATCAGCGCTATGAAGTCGGTGGTGCCGAGGCTATCGCCGTTCAAAAGCGAGGCCCTAAAAATAAGCCAAGGCGACTGACTGAACAGCAAGAACAGCTTGTCATTAAAGCAATCCGTGATCAGATGCCTGACCAGCATAAGCTCGACTTTGCGCTTTGGACACGGCGTGCAATTGCTCAATTGATTAAACAATTCTGGGGTATCGATATCCCAGTTCGTACGATGGGCGATTACCTTAAGCGCTGGGGTTTTACGCCTCAAAAGCCTTTGAAGAAAGCTTGGGAGCAAAACCCATCTCGCGTTGATGCTTGGCTGAAGGAGGAGTATCCGCAGATCAAAGCTCGCGCAAAGGCAGAGAATGCCCAGATTTTCTGGGGTGACGAAACGGGAATGAAGAATCACACCCAACAGGGTCGGTGCTACGCGCCAAAAGGGCAAACACCGGTGCAGCCTTTGCCAGCGAAGCGAGTATCACTCAACATGATTTCGGCAATCACCAATCAGGGCACTGTGCGATTCATGTTGTACGAATCGACCATGACAGCCAAGGTTCTGAAGAAATTCTTACGCGCGCTGATCGAATCAACGCCTGGTCAGGTATTTCTGATTCTGGATCACTTGCGAGTACAGCACGCAAAGGTCGTTAAGCGCTGGTTGGAGCGAAAGACTGTTAAGCGATATCTGGAAGTCTTCTTTCTGCCAGCTTACTCCCCAGAGTTAAATCCGGATGAATATCTACACTGTGACCTGAAAGGCATGGTACATAGTGGCGCAGCGGCACGTTCGGTTAGCGACCTAAAGAAGCGTACATGATCCTGCATGTTGAAGCTTCAGCGTCGTCCTGAACGGGTTAAAAAATACTTTGATGCAGAGTCAATCGCCTATGCTACATAACCCATATAAATTGCCGCCGGGTTAATACCCTAAATTATATCTTGTTGTGAGGGATTGTGCTGACTCAATACATATGGGAAAACTCAGGCAGCCTGAACGAGTTGCTGATAATAACTCATTGGGGTTTTGAGTCCTACCCCGTCATGAGGGCGATAGTGGTTATAGTAGTGCTGGTATTGATCCAGTTCCCGGTTGATTGCCGACAGGGTTAAGGACCCTTCGTAGAAAGGGTAGAACTCGTAACGGGTTGTGCCATTAGCGCGCTCTACGCAGCCGTTATATTGAGGTTTTTTCGGCGGTAACACGAAAAGAGGAATTTCAAGCGCCTGACCAATCTGTTCAAACTCGTCTCTAAACTCGCTGCCGCCATCGACCTGAATCGAGCCCACTTGGTATGGTAGCTTGTGATCAGGTGCTTAAGAAAGTGCCGTGCATTGCACCTACTCGCGCGACGGTAGGCGCGCATGATCGTGGTGCCGGTGACCGGGCAGCTTGCCTTGAACTCTTTAAGGCTAAAGCCCTCACTGAAGTTGACGCTCATAGGGTCGATCTGGATCAACTCGCCTAGTTTTTGGGTCTTCATGCCATAGCAAGAGCGCTTGGCATGGTGTTTGAACTGGCGCCGACGCTTGGGCTTGACCCGGCCGTAGTAAAAGGCAACCGGCGGCACACGACCTGAGGTGACGAGGTGTTTGAGGATGCGACCAACCGTCGTGATGCTCTAGGCAAAATCATGGTCGTCACACAACGCTTCCCATATCTTGCGTTTGCTCCAGAGTGGATAGCGCTTGCGTAGGTGAAGGACGGCTTGGCGTTGTTGCCTGCTCCACCGCCGCTGACGAAGCTTTTGCGGGCGACAACTGCGCGCTTCCAGGCCGCGCCTTGTTGGCAATACCGTTTCAACCAACGATAGTAGGTGGCTTTCGACCAGGCAATCGCTTGCAAGGACAGGGTGACAGAGCAGCCCTGTGCTTTCAGTCGATCGAACAGTTCAATTTTTTTCAGGCGGCACTGGCTTGTTCGCTTGCGGTATCGGAAGAGGCCAGCTGTTGGATGATTTCAGTCGCAGGCTTTTGATCTGCATCGGGTAGCTCCTGTGTTTTTTAAGTCATCCCAGGCTAGCCGATTTTTCAGTTCAAAATAGTTTCACGGCTATCTGAACCTGCACATAACCCGCGGCCCTTGGGCGGTAAAACACTTGATTAGCAGCGTCCATTCGGAGGCTTGAAAGTAACGTCAAAACGGTTGCCAAGTAGCGTAAGCACGACACAGTCGAAGACACCGCGATGGGGCTATAAAGGGAGCGGGCAAAGAAAAGGCGACAATTGGCGCTTTCGTTAAACAAACGGTAGCTCAGAAAGTGACATATTCCTTGGCAATTTCCGCCGCAAGCTTTGCATTGCTGAACAACAATTCAATGTTGGCCTCAAGGCTTTTGCCTTCAGTGATTTCGGCCACTTTGGCCAGCAAAAAAGGCGTCGATGCCTTACCTCCAATTCCCTTCTCTTCCATTTCAGCCACGGCGCGTGCTATAGCGTTGTCGATCAGAGATTTCTTCAGGGCGTGCTCTGCCGGAATAGGGTTGGCGACAACTATTCCGCCCTTGAGTCCCATATCCCACTTGACTTTCATGGCATATGCCACTTCTACAGCTTTTTCCAAACGATAATCTACGCCGAAGCTGCTTTCACTGGCGTAAAAGGCGGGCAGCTTATCGGTGCGAAAACCTATTACAGGTACGCCCCGGGTCTCTAGATATTCCAGAGTCAGGCCTAGATCGAGAATCGATTTGGCACCAGAACAAACCACTGCCACATTCGTGTTGGCCAGTTCTTGCAGATCGGCAGAGATATCGAAGGTTTGTGTGGCACCACGGTGGACACCACCAATACCACCGGTAGCAAAAACTTTGATCCCGGCCATGGCTGCGATAATCATCGTCGAAGCCACCGTAGTGGCCCCATCGGCCTGTTTGGAGACGATAAAGGGGATGTCACGGCGGCTAGTCTTGATCACTGCCTGACCAGCTTTGCCCAGATAATCGATTTCTTCATGGCTCATGCCCACTGTCAGACGTCCATTGAGGACGGCAATAGTAGCAGGAACGGCGTTGTTATCACGGATAATCTGCTCCACTTCGATCGCTGTTTCGACGTTTTGTGGATAGGGCATACCATGAGAAATTATGGTCGATTCCAGCGCTATCACAGGCTTGCCTTGCTCCAGTGCTGTTCGAACTTCGGGATGAATATTCAGATAGTGCTTCATTATAAAGACTCCTTGATCATACGGTTGACAGAGCGTTCGGACATATTGGGATTGATCGTTGCGATATCGGACAGTGTCAGTCGCGCCGCCGCCATGGCGAATTCCGTAGCGTGCCTAGTTGACCACTGTTTGAGCCAGCCGTGGACAATACCTGCCAGAAAGGCGTCACCGGCGCCGTTGACATTGGCTATTGTCACCTGTTTGATTGGCAGCAATCGCCGCATCTCGCCGTCACTGATAAAGACTCCCTGGGCTCCTAAACTGAGAAATATCCGCCTGACTCCCTTTGTATGGAACCAATCGGCGATTACCGGTAGTTCCTGCAAAGAGTGTATTTCGATCCCTGAGAGTTGCTGTGCTTCCTGAAGATTGGGTTTTATAGTGTGAATGGCACTTAGATAAGGCTTGATCTTCATGGCCTTGGCGCAGGATACAGTATCGACAAAGATGGGTAGCTCGGAGAAGTTGCGCAACAAAAATGCCAGAGCAGACTCGGAAAGATTGGTGTCCAGTACCATCAGTTCGGCCCTACGCAGCGTTTCCTCGAGTTTCTTGAGCACCTCGGGTCGCAGCCGATCCATAATAGCCATATCGTTGATGGCCACATGCATATCCGCTTTCTCGTCAAGTACGGACAGATAGTTGGAAGTCATGGCGTCGTCAACCTGAAGGCTGTTGTCCATATCTACTCCGGCCTTAAGGCACTGGGCAATGATCATCTCTCCGTAGGCATCGTTGCCGACGGCGGTCACCAGGCGAGTGTTCGAGCCCAGACGGGCCAGGTTTTCGGCAATATTGCGAGCGACACCACCAGGGGAACAACTGACACTGCCGGGGTTGGAGTCCCTGATCCGCAAATGCGCTGCCGGCCGACCCAGAATATCCATGTTGGCGCCGCCTAACACGACAACGTAGGGGCTTCCCGCCAGAATATAGCCTTTGCCGCGGATAACTCCTTTGTGGGTCAGATGCATGATATGACCAGCAACGGCGGAACGGCTAATTCCCAGTTTATCGGCAATCTTTTGTTGAGCGATCAATGGGTCGGCCTTAATGAGAGACAGTATTTCGAGTTCGCGTTTTGTCATCCAGGCGCCTTGTTAAAACATTTGTTTATATAAACAACTTTAGTTTGCATCTATCATAGCGTCGTTCGATTGACAGGGCAAATAAAATGGAAGAAACGGATGACATTCATTCAACCAACTGTAACGGTGAAATGTTAGAGATGTTTGATCCCATATTTTAATGGCACAATATTTTCGATTGAATGGAAGAAAGCATTATGGGACAGATTTTACACGGCAGCGCCAAAACGACAGAGGCAGTGCATTGAGCGATAGAGTCAAGAGAGCCTGAGAGTGCTTGCCAAGCGTTACGCAATCAACCCCAAAATCGTTGCCGAACGGAAGAGGCGAAACTCGGTTGCCGATCTGCCAACAGGCCCCAGGCAGCCGCATTCGACGGTTCCGTTCTCCGAGGAAGTCGCCTTTCGAAAGCACACGCTGTTGCCATTGAATGATTGCCTTGACGCGCTGCAAGCAACCCGCCCTCTCCTGACACGCGCCTCGCTGCATCGCTGTTTGCAGCGCCGCGCCATCTCAAGATTGCCGCATTCAGAATGGAGACAAACCGGCAAAGAAAATCTTCAAGTCCTACCCGATCGGCTATTTCCACCTCGACATTGCCGAGGCGAGCAGCACACAAGGAAAGCTGCGCCTGTTTGTGGCCATTGACAGAACGTCCAAGTTTGCCTTCGTAAGATCGAGCGAGAAAGCAGGCAAGATGGAAGCCGCCCGGCTCCTTCGCGATCTGATCGAGGCGCTGCCCTACAAAATCCACACGGTGCTGACCGACAATGGCATCCAATTGACTAACCGCAAGTCAGATCGCTATGCCTTCCCCGATATCTTCGATCGGATTTGCGAAGACAATGGTATCGACCATCGCCTCACCAAAGTGAATCATCCATGGACCAACGGCCAGGTGGAGAGGATGAACAGGACCTTCGAGGAGGCGACCGTCAAGCGCTATTATGATGATAACCATCGACAACGCATCACCCATCTCGATGATTTTATAAACGCCTACAACTTCGCATGCAGACTGAAGACATTGCGAGGCCTGACCGCTTACGAATTCGTCTGCAAACAGGGACAAACGAACCTGAAAGATTGACTATCGATCCAAATCATCAATTCCCGGGGCTTAACATCTAAGCGTTTCCGGGCGGCGAGGGGATGTCGTGCCGTGTCCCCGCAGTTATCGATGGCGGCGGAAAGTATTTGTATTGTAGCAGGAAGAGCACGATAAAGACGAGGAGGGCGATGACGCGGACATCGAAGCGGGGCCACAGAAGCGCGATGCCGGTGGCGGCGATGAGCAGGCGATAGCGAGCTTTGATCGGCCTTTCCATGGCGCCTTGGAAGGCGGCCGCCAGCGCGTAGGTGGCGAAGGTGGCGAAGAAGAAGATAACAAGCGCTTCTCCTAAATTGCCGGACAGAAACGGTGTGTAGGCGAATAGCAGCGGTGCAATATAGATTCCTTTCGCCAATTTCCAGCTTTGAAAACCGGTGGCCATCGGTGGTGTTTTCGCGATGGTCGCGGCGGTGAAGGCGGCCAGACAAACCGGCGGGGTGACGTTGGAGACTTGTGCCAGATAAAAGACGATCATATGCGCGGAAAGCACGGCGCGCTCGGTAATCGCCGGATCGATGAGTTGCTCGCGCAGGAGGGTGAGCAGTTGTTGCGGTAGTTGCTGGAGGAGTGCTTGGGCTTGGGCGACGGAGAGCGGGTTTTGCAGCTTGGCAGGCAACGCCGGGTCTGCTAGGGCGAGGAGCGGCTTCACGCTTTCCGGCAGGGGGTGGTTCGCGATCAGGTGGATCAGTTGCTCGTCGAGCATCATCGCGGTAAGCGCCGGTGCAGAGAGGGTCGCGAGCACGATGTAGGCGGCGGTGACCGGTAGTCCCATGCCGAGAATCAGCGAGGCGAGCGCGACGAGAAACAGCGCCGCAAGGAGGTTGCCGCCGGCCCAGTGGTCGATCATCAGGGAAAAGGCGGTGCCTGCGCCGGTGGTCGAAATCACGTTGATCAAGAGCCCGATGGCCGAGAGTAACACGGCGATCATGATCATGCTTTTTGTCCCGTCGATGAGTGCCAGGATGATCGTTTTCGGCCCCATTTTATGTTTAGTCAGCCAACTCGACACGATGATCGCGCCAATTCCGATCATAGCTGCGTAGGTCGGTGTATAGCCTTTGACGAGAAGGGTGATCACTACGGTGATCGGAATGAGGAAACTCGCGCCTTCTTCTTTGAGCGAGACGAGAAATGGTTTCGGCGATTTGTCGTCGCTGCGAGAAGCGCCCTGTTTTTTCGCTTCGATACGCACGAACATCGCCACGGAAAGAAAATAGAGGATTGCCGGAAGAAAAGCGACGGTGACGATATGCTCATAAGGAATCAGGGTGTAGCTTGACATGACGAAGGCGCCGGCGCCCATGATCGGCGGCATGATTTGTCCGCCGGTGGAAGCGGCTGTTTCGACGGCGGCGGCGAAGATCGCGGGAAAACCGGTACGTTTCATCAGCGGGATGGTGATCACGCCGGTGGAGGCGGTGTTGGCGACGGCGGAACCGGAAATCGTGCCGGTCAGCGCAGAGGCGATCACCGCGACGAAGCCCGGCCCACCGACAAAACGGCGCGCGACACCGCGGGCGAGGTCGATAACGAACGTCCCGGCGCCGGCGCGTTTCAAGAAGGCGCCGAAGAGAATGAACAGGAAAACGTAGGTGCTCGAGATCGAAGCGATCTTGCCGAACAGGGCGTCATCGCCGTAGATGGAGCGAAACAACACGGTTTCTCCGGAGAGTCCGCCGAATCTGAACACGCCGGGCAGGCTCGGGCCAAGCCAACTGACGTAAGAAAGCGCGATGACGATCAAAACCGGGATCACGCGGCCGGTCGTGCGCCGCGTCCCCTCGATGGCGAGGATGATCAAAAGGGCGCCAGCGAGCCAGCCGATTGGGGTGAACAGTGGTTGTTCATCGCTTTGACGTCGGTAGATGGCGTCTTCGCCCAGATAAAAGTAAAGGACAGTCGCGAGGAGAATAAGGGCGAATGCGAGATCGAGCGGCAGGCTGCGGGCTTTGTTGCGCGGCAAAAGTGGGTAGTAGAGAAACGCGAGGAAGGCGAAACCGGCAAAATGAATCATATTGCGCTCGCTTTCCGAGACGAGCGGGGCCAGGGCGTTTACGATATGGAAGCCGGCCACAAGGATCGCTACGAGGTTGAACAGGCAGGCAAGGGCCGGATGGAAATGGATGATGCGCTGATCACGCCGGGTGAAGATGTCTCGCATTGCGGCTTTCCAGGTGACGAGAGGGGCGGCTGTGCCGGGGCGCATCACTCGCGGGCGTGTTCGGCGATCAGGTGTTCGGGAATGTCGATGCCTTGTTCACGATAGTATTTCACCGCCCCCGGATGGAGCGGCAGCGGCAGGCCGGTTATCGCTTTTTTGAGCGTCATCGCCTTGGTCGCCGGGTGGATGTTGCGAAGAAACGGCAGGTTTTCATATATGGATTTAGTCAATTGGTAGACATCATTTTCCGGCATGTCCGCCAAAACCGCGAGAAAATTCGGCTGCGCGATGGTGTGGACTTTGCGGTCGACGGAAATATACGTTCCCGCCGGGATGATGAAGCGCGTCCACAGATTACGTCCGGCATCCATTTTCTCGAGCTGCGCGTCGCTGACATCGAGTAGCGTCACTTTGTCACCGACCGTCGCGAACAGTTTACTTACAGCGCCGACAGGTACGCCGGCGGCAATGGAAGCGCCGGCAACCTGCGCATTTTGCAGCGCGTCGGCACTCGGTTCATAGCCGCCGTACATCAGGCGGTAGTCCTTTTTGATGTCGATGCCGAGTCCTTGCAAGAGGGCTTCGTTAGAGCCGATCGTGCCGGAATTGCGTTTGCCCATCGCCATGCGTTTGCCTTTTACGTCGCGTAAGTCTTCGACGGTGCCGGTCTTCGCATATCTGCTGTCGATCAGGAAATGTTCGACATTCTGCCACAGCGTGGAGATTGAGCGCAGGTTGGTTTGTTTTCCCGCCTTTTGCATCGGCCCGCTGCCGGTTGCCGCATAATAACCGTAAAGACCTTGTAGGATGGCCAATTGTGCTTCGTTTTTTGCCAGCAGACGGATATTTTCGTTGGAGCCGGCGGAACTGATCGCGGAAAGCGCGATGCCGTTACTCGTTTGCAGCTTGGTTTTGACCAGTGTGGCAAGCGCGACGCCAACCGGATAGAAAGTCCCCCCGGTCGAGGCGGTGGCGAGAATGTACTGGCGGTCTTGCCCCAGAGCAGCGGGATTGGTCGCCAAAGCGACGGCGATGAGTACGCCGCCAAGGAGTTTTTTCAACATGTCTTTTCTCTTTGATGGTTGGGGTGCTTTTAGAGTAGCATAAGTTTCCCCTTGCAAAAAGACAATGCTATAGGTTTTTCGAATCGGCATGATGTTCTTTTTTCCCAGCAATGGTAAAAGCTTGGCCGATGACAGAGAATCCTTACAGCGATCGTTCCATATGGTATGTCACGGCAGGAGAAATCATCGGGTGATGCTATTTTTTCCTGTCCGGGCAAAGCGAATTTTCGCCTGTAATTTCCTGTTTCCTACGGGAAGGTGCGTAGCCTGCGATTTTCCGTTCGTGGTACCGGACTCGGGCGGCGGCATTTATGACAGCGCCGCGGATTTTTCCTATAATAGCCGCTTATACTCTCGTAATGATTGGGATGAATTGTCACGATGTCTTTTTCCGCCGATTGGATCCAGCGAACCCATGATTTTCTCTACGCGCAGGGTGATCCCGACTGTCACATCGCGATGAATTTCGATGCGCATTTCTATGCTCCGGCCGGGGTGGCGATCACTTCTCTTTGTGAGAACAACCGCGATTTGCGTCTTGGCGTCCATATTTTCACGGATGCGGCCTCCGAGAAGGATCTCGGCCATCTCTCGGACACCGCACGGCGTTATCACGCAAATATTTCAGTGCGTTTTATCGAAATGGCGCCATTGCGGGACTTCCATATCCAACACCACCATTACAATCGCGTCGCCTTCGCCCGGCTTTGCATGCCCGAGGTGATGCTCGATTATGCGCCGCGCTATCTCTATCTCGATGCCGATATCATCGTCGACGGCTCGTTGCGGGAGATGGTCGATTTCGATTTGCAGGGAAAAACCGTCGCGGGCGTGATTCATGGCGAAGACTATAATCGCAAAGCCTGCGCATTTCTCGGCATCGCCCACGGACGCTTCATCAACGCCGGCATAATGCTCATCAATGCGGCGCGGTGGGTGGAGAAGGGCTATACGGAAAAAGCGTTTTCCTATCGCGGCAGATCGGCGAAACAGTTCCTCGGGCACGATCAGGATATCGTCAATCTGACCGCCGACGGCGATATCGCCCTGCTTCCGGCAAAATTCAACGACTTTGGTGGCCATCTTTGGAACGCTGGCGAAGAAAGCGTGATCATTCATTTCTGGGACGCATCAAACCGTGGAAATTGGCGCTCGATGTTACGCCACAAGTTGCCCTTTGGCGAAAATATGCCGCCCGCTCGCAATGGCCGTTACAGGACAGGGAACTGCCGTCGCGCAAGCCGCGCAACTATTACTATTTCAAATATGCGGCCCGCTATTATTTCCGCACGGGCAAATGGATAAAGGCGTTGACCAGTTATCTTACCTATTTGCGCCTGAAGATGTCGATCAAGCGTTCCTGAAGGGACGTCTCGAATCAGGACAGTGTATTTAAAGAATATCCATCCGGTTGCTGCCAGGGCAGACGCTCGCATGGCCTTGCTCTGAACAATCTGCAAGCGCTTCGTTTTTATTGGGCATGGATACTGCTTTTCCTCTGCAAACTTTGAACGCTTACCTTGGTCTTTCAGGAGAGTTTCTTGAAAAAAATTAGGGGATGTACCAGATAATCAATTCAATTTATCCTTAATCAACTGTTTTAAATGAATTAATTGAGAAGATGGAGTGGTGCCATTAAAACGCCACTCACATTCCTTTAAAAATAGTCCAAAATGTTCCTTTGGAACACCGTTGAATTTACCCATGTGGCGCTTTGCCTGGTTCCAAAAGTTCTCGATCCCGTCGATATGATTTGCCTTGTCTGCAAACAACCTGGCATGATTGATACGCAAGTGCTTGAAATCGCAAATATCCAGCCTGTTATCGCCTCGCCAACAGTCAGTATAGACAATACTGTCAGGGACAACTTTGCGCACGATGATCGGGTATAATGTCGCCGAAGAAGTATCAGGGATAACCTTCGTGTAGACCTTCCCGCCACGCTTGAGAAGGCCAAATACCGGAACTTTTCCTGCCACCCCACGACCGCGCTTCCCCTTGCGATTACCACTAAAGTAACTTTCATCCACTTCAATTTCACCACTGAAAACCGTATCACTTTCTTGCTCGAGATGGCTGGCAATCAGCTTGCGAAGCCGGTGAAAATAGTAGGCACTGGTTTTGAAATTCACGCCGATAAGTGAGGCCGCACATCTGGCCGTCGTTCCAGCCACGAAATGTTCCAACAAGCGATCTTGTTTGTCCTTACTTAAACGACTCTTCCTCATGCTGCTCATGATAACACCTTTTATGTGTTATCTGGTACATCCCCAAAAATTATTATGAATTATATTGTAATTGAAAGGGAAATATAATATCGTTTTTGATTATAAAGATGAAGGTGCCGGCCTGATCATATCTTGATAAGGGCACTGTCTTTCCCGGATGATACCAATAAAACCTTAATCTTACAGGGGGGGAATTGATGAAACCGACGATGGCTTGTCTTGTAGCAGGTTTGATTTTGGCCGCAATGACAAGTTCCGCGATCGCTGCGGAAATTGAAAAGCCGGAATGTGTCGCTCCAGCAAAGCCTGGAGGTGGTTTTGATTTGACATGCCGGATTGCGCAAGCCGGCTTGAAAAATCAGTTGCGCAAACCAGTCAAGGTAACTTTTATGCCGGGCGGTATCGGTGCGGTTGCAATCAATTTGTTCAATACGACACGCACGGATGATGCAAATGCCATTGTGGCTTTTTCTTCCGGGTCCCTGCTTAATATTGCCGAGGGAAAGTTCGGCAAATGGACCGAGAACGATGTGCGTTTTCTCGCAACAGCCGGAGCGGATTTCGGCGCTGTTGTTGTGAGGAAAGACAGCAAGTTCAAAACCTTGGATAATTTGATGGCGCAATTCAAGAAAGGGGAGAACACGGTCGTCGTTGGCGCAGGCGGTTCTGTGGGTTCTCAGGACTGGATGAAGGCGGCACTGCTGCTGAAATCTATTGGCAAAGACCCGAAAAAAATGCGCTATGTTGCCTATGACGGTGGTGGCGATGCCATCGCCGGGCTATTGGGCGGGGCGATTCAGGTTTACCTCGGGGATGTCGGGGAGATGGCACCGCACCTTGCAGACGGTTCGATGAGGATCCTTGCGGTTTTATCTTCGCAACGCCTCGGTAAGCCGTTTGATATCTACCCAACGGCAAAAGAACTCGGGTATGACGCACAATGGACAATTATGCGTGGCTACTATATGGGCAAAAACGTCTCCGACTCAGCCTACAATGCCTGGGTTGAAGCTTTCCAGAGAGCCTACAAAACGCCCGAATTCAAAAAAATCCAGAAAGATAAAGGGTTGATGCCGATGAATATCGCCGGGCAGGCACTGGATGACAGGGTGAAAAAACGGATTGCAAACTTGCGACAGATCGCCAGCGATGCGGGCTTGATCAAATAACGTGTAAAGAATGAGACTTAATCTGACATTTTTGATAAAATCGAGTCAAAAGGAGTCAGATTATGACGAATATTGAAATGAAGATAATCAAGCCCAAAGTTGGCCTTTTGGAGTTGGCAAAACAATTGGGTAGTGTGTCACAAGCATGCAAAACGATGGGCTACAGCCGAGATAGTTTTTATCGTTTTAAACGTTTATACGAAAATGGTGGTGAAGACGCGCTGCGAGAAATCAGCCGTAAGAAACCGGTGGTGAAGAATCGTGTTCCTGAGCATGTAGAACGTGCAGTAATTGATATAGCGATAGACAATCCTGCGCTAGGACAATTACGTGCCTCACAAGAGTTGTTAAAACGAGGCATTGTGGTGTCATCTGGTGGTGTTCGATCGATCTGGTTACGCCATGACCTTGAGACCATGAAAAAGCGCCTGAAAGCGTTGGAGTCTCGTTCGGCTCAAGAAGGTATTTTACTGACCGAGGAACAGCTTGCAGCGCTTGAGAAAGCCAAATCGCAACGCGAAGCCCATGGAGAAATTCAAACGCACCACCCTGGATACCTTGGGGCACAGGATACGTATTTTGTCGGTACCATGAAAGGTGTTGGGCGTATTTATCAGCAGACTTTTATTGATACCTATAGCAAAGCGGCTCTCGCAAAGCTCTATATAGAGAAATCAGCGATCACAGCAGCTGATATGCTTAATGACCGGGTCATCCCATTTTTTGATGAATGCGAACTCCCCTTGTGTCGTATTCTTACCGACCGGGGCACTGAGTATTGTGGTAAAGTTGAGAGTCATGCCTATGAGCTTTATTTGGCTACTGAGAACGTTGATCACTCAAAGACCAAGGCCAATAGTCCTCAAACGAACGGTATATGTGAGCGTTTTCATAGAACCATGAAAAATGAGTTTTATGATATAGTCTTTCGTAAGAAGATTTATCGTTCGCTAGATGAACTGCAAGTTGACGTTGATCACTGGATCAGTAAATATAATGAACAGCGTCCACATAGTGGTAAGCACTGTTATGGTAAAACACCGATGCAGACATTTCGTGAGGCAAAGCATTTGGCGCTAGAAAAACAAATTCCTAGTGTCGAATTATCTGACAATAACACTCAACGGACAGTTGTTGTTTGATAATGTCTGTCAGATTAAGTTTTGATTTCTACAAATAACGCTTTATTGAATGTTTCGCCTTACCGCTTGCCTGCGGTGAAGCCTTTCGCAATCAGGAAACACTTATGATCGATCGTTTGTTCAGCGCGTTGGCGTTGCTTGTTGTGATTGGGTATGGGGTGATCGCGTTTACCCTTATCGAGGCACCCTTTCAGTATGATCCGCTTGGCCCGGAAAGCTGGCCGCGAATTCTCTCCGTTGCTGCCGCGCTGAGTTTTGCTGTGTTGCTGGCAAAACCGGATAGCTTTGAACTTGAAATTTCCGCAAGAACCTGGTCTCGGGTCGCGCTTGTTATTGTCCTGTTGTCTGCCTATGCGGTGACTTATCAGTCACTTGGATTCATTGTTGCGACGGCGTTATTTTGTTATCTGATGGCTGTTTTGCTGGGGGCTTACATATGGCAAGCTCTTGTGTTCGGCGTGTTCTCCGGCGTGGTTGGCTATGTGGTCTGTGTCCGACTGCTGGAGCTCAATCTACCGCTTGGCGTATTGACAATTTTTTAACAGGTCTTTGAACAATGGCGGATGTTTTTGCTGGTTTGTCACATGGTTTTGCTGTTGTCCTGACGCCGTTAAATTTACTCCTTGTTTTGTTGGGATGTTTCTCGGGAACATTGATTGGCGCTTTGCCCGGGATTGGACCGATCAATGGCGTGGCGATATTGCTTCCCATTGCCTACGGTCTGGGATTACCGCCTGAGTCCGCACTTATTTTGCTGGCCGGAATTTATTATGGTGCGGAATATGGTGGACGCATTTCCTCCATTTTGCTGAATGTGCCCGGGGATGCCGGCGCCGTTATGAGTACGCTTGACGGCAATCCGATGGCGAAAAAAGGGGAAGCGGGTCGCGCGCTCTCGCTGTCTGCCATTGCCTCGTTCTTCGGGGGGACTCTGGCGGTCATTCTGATGACGTTGTTTGGGCCGGTTCTTGCCAGGTTTGCCGTGAACTTTACGCCGAGTGACTATGTCGCATTGATGGTGTTTGCTTTTGCCAGTTTGGCTTCTCTGGTGGGAAAAAATCCAGTCAAGACGCTTATTGGCGCGCTGCTCGGATTGATGCTTGCGACAATCGGTATCGATGCCAATACCGGGGTTGCCCGCTACACATTCGGTATTCCCGATATCCTCGCCGGGATTGATTTTCTGGTTGTTGTCATCGGTTTCTTTGGCATGGCTGAACTGATCGCTCTGGTTGAACAGCAGGTCAGTGGAGCGCTCAAGGTCTTGCCAATCGGCAAAAGTTTTGTCTCTATGAAGGACCTAGCTCTGGTGAAGTGGACCGTGGTGCGAAGCGCCCTGATTGGTTTTTTTGTCGGCGTACTGCCGGGGACCGGTGCGTCTGTAGGTTCTGCTGTTGCCTATGGCACGGAGAAGCGTATCGCCGGTAGAGACGGACAAAAAACATTTGGTACGGGCGACCCACGCGGACTGGCGGCACCGGAAGCCGCAAATAATGCCGCAGCTGGAGGGGCAATGGTGCCCATGCTGACTCTTGGTATTCCGGGCTCGGGAACAACGGCAATCTTGTTAGGGGCGCTTTTATTGTTCAATGTCCAACCGGGGCCCTTGATGTTTGAGCAAAGACCGGAAATTGCCTGGGGTCTGATTGCCTCGATGTATATCGGTAATATTGCGCTTTTGATTATCAATTTGCCGTTGGTCGGACTTTTTGCACGACTTTTGACAATTCCGCAATACTATCTTATCCCGATGATCGCGGTCCTTGCGTTTATCGGGGTGTATTCAGTCGTTGGCAATCCCTTCGATTTGTACATGATCATCGCCTTTGGCTTTTTCGGCTGGTTATTGCGCAAACTCCATTTTTCCTTGGCGCCGATTATTCTGGGGTTCGTCCTAGGCCATTTGTTCGAGGATAATTTACGGCGCGCCCTGTCCATTTCCGGTGGAAACTGGGGGATTCTGGTTGAAAGTCACAGCAGTATCATCCTTTATATTCTGGCGGTGGTGATCGTTGTGGTACCGTTCTTTTTCGCCCGATCCAAACCACGCACCATGTCCGGCTTCGATGACGAGTAAAATCGTTCACGGCCAATTGCTTTGGAGCATTATCGCCTTGAGTATCGGAAGCTTCGGAGCGTGGTTCGCCACCTGGCTGGAACTCCCTGATCTGTTTTTTCACTAAAGCGTCAAAGGCGCTTCATCATTTTTCAAGACACATGAATTATGACGAATGATAATGCGCCCGCTATATAATCCGGGAAATTTCCGCCGCTGTTTTCTGTCAATAAAAAAGCCCCGCGACAATGCGGGGCTTCTTCCCTTCAGGGATGCGACTGACGTCGCAGCAGGTCGGCCGGTAATTACATCATACCGCCCATACCGCCCATACCGCCCATGTCAGGTGCGGCGGGAGCCGCTTCTTCTTTCGGCACCTCGGCGATCATCGCTTCGGTGGTGATCATGAGACCGGCGACAGATGCCGCGTTTTGCAACGCCGAACGCGCGACCTTGGTCGGATCGATGATGCCTGCTTCCACCATGTCGACGTACTCGCCGGTTGCGGCGTCATAGCCGTAGTTGCCGGAAGCGGCTTTTACCTTGTCGACGACGACGGCCGCTTCGGCACCAGCGTTGCTGACGATTGCGCGCATCGGATATTCGATTGCTCGGCGAGCGATGTCGATACCGACTTGCTGGTCGTCGTTATCCCCTTTGAGGTTCGCGGTCGCGTTGATTGCGCGGATCAGGGCAACGCCGCCACCGGGGACGATTCCTTCTTCGACCGCCGCGCGGGTCGCGTGCAAGGCATCTTCGACGAGATCTTTTTTCTCTTTCATTTCCACTTCCGTGGCCGCGCCGACCTTGATTACCGCGACGCCACCGGCCAGTTTGGCCACGCGTTCCTGAAGTTTTTCCTTGTCGTAGTCTGAAGTCGATTCTTCGATTTGGGTACGAATCGTTGTCACCCGTCCATCGATAGCGGATTTTTCACCGTTGCCGCCGATGATCGTGGTGTTTTCCTTGCCGATAACGAGACGTTTCGCCGTGCCGAGCTGATCGAGCTTGGTGCCTTCAAGTTTCATCCCGACTTCTTCGGAGACGACTTGTCCGCCGGTCAAGATAGCGATGTCTTCGAGCATGGCCTTGCGGCGGTCACCGAAGCCAGGTGCTTTGACGGCGGCGACTTTGACGATGCCACGCATGCTGTTGATGACCAGAGTGGCGAGCGCTTCGCCTTCCACGTCTTCGGCGATGATCATCAGTGGTTTACCTGATTTGGCAACCGCTTCAAGCGTCGGTAGAAGATCGCGGATATTGGAGACTTTCTTGTCATGCAACAGAATGTAGGGATCTTCCAGTTCGACCTGCTGACTTTTCTGATTGTTGATGAAATAGGGAGAGAGATAGCCACGATCGAACTGCATACCTTCGACGACTTCGAGCTGGTCTTCGAGCCCCTGACCTTCTTCGACGGTGATCACGCCTTCCTTGCCAACTTTTTCCATCGCTTCGGCGATCTTGTTGCCAACCGTGCTGTCGGCGTTCGCGGAGATGGTGCCGACCTGGGCGATGGACTTGTGATCTTCACAGGGTTTGGACAGATCGTGCAAGCTCTTGACCGTTTCGATGACGGCTTTGTCGATTCCACGTTTGAGATCCATCGGATTCATTCCGGCGGCAACGGATTTCAGCCCTTCGGCGACCATCGCCTGGGCGAGAACGGTTGCGGTGGTCGTGCCGTCTCCGGCGGCGTCGTTGGTCTGGGAAGCGACTTCCTTGACCAGTTGCGCGCCCATGTTTTGGAATTTATCCTCAAGTTCCATTTCCTTGGCTACCGAGACGCCGTCTTTGGTGACGGTCGGGGCGCCGAAAGATTTTTCGACCACCACATGACGGCCTTTGGGACCAAGAGTGACCTTTACGGCATCGGCCAGAATATTCACGCCTTTGAGCATTTCCTTGCGGGCGCTTTCCCCAAAACGAACTTCTTTAGCTGACATATTAATTACTCCAAACTGTATTGAAAAAAATTACTCGATAACCGCGAAAATTTCGTCTTCACGCATGATGATATAGTCTTCGCCGTCCACTTTGACTTCGCTGCCGGAGAACTTGCCGAACAGGATTTTGTCCCCGGCTTTGACCGACATAGGCTGTTTTTGACCGTTGTCGATTACCTTGCCGGTGCCGACGGCGATCACTTCCCCGCGAGAGGGTTTTTCAGCGGCGCTGTCCGGCAGCATGATACCGCCTGCGGATGTTTTTTCTTCTTCCTGGCGCTTGACGATGACACGATCGTGTAAAGGACGTAGATTCATGAGGATCTCCTTGAATAGATACGGATTAACGAATACACCGGTTGCCCGGTGAACCTAAAAATCGTAATCGTATATGTGGATGGCCTCCGGCTTTTCAAGAAAGATTGATTTATTTTAATGAAAAAACCGCTCAACACCCTGTCCAGGAACAGGGCTGACGTCATCGTGACTGTATTTTCATGAAATATTTCTGAACCCTATGACACGAAGAAAATCGCTTTGAAGACAAATGCTATGAAGCGGAAGCCGGCCGCTCTTTTTTATCGCCGATGACTTGCATCGGCTCAAGGAAAATTACCGGCGCGTGTTTTGCGCGGCGGTTCAGGATGGAGATGTGCGGCGCGGAAATTCACGTGCCTCGATGCCGCTTTTCACTGCCAGTCCGGCTTTTTCCAGCAACGTTTCCACGGCGGCGACATTTTTTGCCGCGTAATTTGGTTCGCGTCCGCCGCGCAGAATCAAGTGGGTGTCTTCGTTGCCGCTCGTCTCGACGATCGCCGAGTGGCCGAACTTGGTCACCGACAAAAAGGAATGGCCTGCCTGCGCCGAACCGATGGCGTCCACGGCAATCTGGACATTACCGTTGGTGCCGTTTTTGAACCCTACCGGGCAGGAAAGACCGGAAGCGAGCTGGCGATGCACCTGACTTTCGGTTGTCCGCGCCCCGATCGCGCCCCAGGAGACCATGTCGGCGATATACTGCGGGGTGATCATGTCGAGATATTCGACGGAGACCGGCATGCCCAGAGTATTGATCTCCAGCAATAGCTTGCGCGCCATGCGCAAGCCGTCGTTGATATGAAAGCTGTCGTCGAGATAAGGGTCGTTGATAAACCCCTTCCAGCCGACCTGAGTGCGCGGTTTTTCGAAATATACCCGCATCACGATTTCGAGCGTCTGGCGGTATTTCTCGCGCAGCGGCAGGAGTCTTGACGCATATTCCATTGCCGCTTTCGTGTCATGAATCGAACAAGGCCCGATCACCACCAGGAGGCGCTTGTCGTCGCCGTGCAACATGCGGTGGATCGCCTGACGGGCGTCATAGGTGATTCGCGCGGCCTGCCCGGCGAGCGGATATTTCTCGATCAGGGCGATCGGCGGCAATAACTGGCGGATTTTTTTGATTCGTAAATCGTCTGTTTTGACCATGAATGTCTCCCAAAACCCTACAGTACCGCATTCCCGTCGTGCGGGATAGTGTCGTTGACAATTCCGGGCGACACAATCCGCGCGGTAAACCCGTACAGACGCTGCGGGTGAGTATGAGTATGGCCAATCGCGGAACGGTCGTGGATGCGGATCGATCGAAGTCGTTGACGGCCTATCGACCGATCTAGCGGAGAAAGTAAGTGTCCCGCCATCGCCTGCTTTGCTGGTCGATGCGGAGGTAAAATACGCATTCAACTGCTTCAAAAAATCACTTGATCATGAACATATTTTAGGAAAAGGAGCTGTACCAGAAAATCAATTCAATTTACCCTTAACCAACTGTTTTAACTGCCTTGTGAAAAGATCAAGTAGTGTTGTTAAAAAGCCACTCACACGCCTTCAAATATAGTTCAAAATGCTCCTTTGGAACGCCGTTGAATTTACGCATGTGGCGCTTTGCCTGATTCCAAAAGTTCTTGCTTCGCAACCGGTAAATGTCGATAACAAGCAAATACAGGCGCATAATACATTACGACTAGATCTACATAATGGCCTCCGCAAGGCTCAAGCGTTGATGAACAGACAAAGCGGGTATTTTGTTTGGCTGAACAGCGAAAAGCCTGTGAACCTTTTTCGGTGACGTAAAGCAAGGCATCGCACAGGAGCCTGGAGATTACCGGAGAGTAACACCGGCTGAGCGCCTGAGTGCTAGGGTATTTGTGCCATCGTTTTCAAACAGGAGAAAAAAAATGGACATGCGTAGCGAACACGATACCATGGGGAAAATTCAGGTTCCCAACGAAGTTTACTGGGGCGCGCAGACACAGCGCAGCTATCAAAACTTCAAAATCGGCGGACAACAATTACCCAAGCCGCTGATTTACGCCATGGCGCTGGTCAAGAAAGCCGCCGCCATTACCAACGCTTCGTTGGGACGCATTGAAGCGGAGCACAAAGAGTTGATCGTGCAGGCGAGCGACGAGTTGCTAAACGGCAAACTCGACGACCAATTTCCACTGGTGCCGTATCAGACCGGTTCCGGCACGCAGTCCAATATGAACATGAACGAAGTGCTCGCCAACCGCGCCAATGAAATCATCGGCAAGGCGCGTGGCAGCTACAAACCGGTACATCCGAACGACCATGTCAACCACGCGCAATCGACCAACGATTCCTTTCCAAGCGCGATCCATGTCGCTTGCGCGCAGGAAATCAACAACCATCTGTTTCCGGCGCTGCGCAAACTGCGTGACACCCTCGCCGAAAAATCCGATGCGTTCGAAGATATCGTCAAAATCGGGCGCACGCATTTGCAAGACGCCACGCCCCTGACCCTTGGACAAGAGTTCTCCGGTTATGTCAGCCAGCTCGATCACGGCCTCTCGCGTTTGCAGGACGCGCTTAACTATCTTTATGAACTGCCGCTTGGCGGCACGGCGGTCGGCACCGGTCTCAACAGTCATCCAGATTACGCCGTCAAGGCAGCCGAACAGTTGCAACACCTGACCGGCCTGCCGTTTGTGACCGCGGCGAACAAATTCGAGGCGCTCGGCGGACGCGATGCCTGTGTTTTCGCCTCCGGCGCGCTGAAAACGCTTGCCGTCAGCCTCAACAAAATCGCCAACGATGTGCGCTGGCTAGCCAGTGGCCCGCGCTGCGGCCTCGGGGAAATTAAAATTCCGGAAAACGAGCCCGGTTCTTCGATCATGCCGGGTAAAGTCAACCCGACGCAATGCGAGGCGATGACAATGGTTTGCTGCCAAGTGATCGGCAACGATACGACGATCACGATGGCTGGTGCTTCCGGAAATTTCGAATTGAACGTCTACATGCCGCTGATTGCGACTAACCTGCTCGGTTCGATTCGTCTTCTTGGCGACGCCTGTAACAGTTTCAACGATCACTGCGCCGTCGGCATCGAAGCGGATCGTGAAAAAATCGACGCGCATCTGCACCATTCGTTGATGCTGGTAACTGCGTTGAATCGCTATGTTGGCTATGAAAACGCGGCGAAAATCGCCAAAACGGCGTATAAAAACAACAAATCGCTGAAAGAAACAGCGGTTGAACTTGGCCTCCTTTCAGCGGAAGAGTTTGCGAGATATGTCAAACCCGCGGAAATGGTGTCTCCGAAATAAGCGCCCGTACCGACCGCGTAAACAGCGACCGATTTTCCGCGCTTTACATAGCCTGCTTCAGGCAGTGACTGGCGACGAGAAACTGGCGCGTTGCAAGCTCAGGCCAAGGCGTTTTGTTCGCTTTGCGCCAAACAATGGATTCGCTTTTTGTGCTTCGGTCCTTGTGATTCTGATCGGTGTTTGCAAAGCCACAGGCGAAAATGGCGCGCGAGTGGGCGAGTATACGAGATTGCCTTTCGTCGAACAAAGGTGAAACACTCTCGGACAGGCAAGCTCGATGAATCATCCCTTTTCGCGCCCATGGCCGCTATCGGCAGAGAGTTTCCCCCGGACGCGTGGATCGATGGATCGAATCCTTTTCCTCCGTTTTTGCTATTTCCTAGTTGTTTGATCCCATCATGTAATGGAATGATTTATACGGATCCCTCAGCACGGAGGAACCTATGGGACAAGTTTTACACCCAGGCGCCAAGACCACGCACGCAGTCAGAGCGGAAATACAGCGATCGCAAGCTTCGATCGCGGCGTTAAGCAAGCGTTACGGCATCGATCCAAAGACCGTTTGCAAATGGAAGAAGCGTCAGAGCGTTGAAGATGCCCCTCCCCTATGGGGCCCAAGAACCCCCGTTCAACGGTGCTCAGTCTCGAAGAAGAAGCCGCATGCGTTGCCTTTCGAAAGCACACGCTATTGCCTTTGGATGATTGTCTTTACGCCTTGCAACCGTCGATCCCGCATCTGAGACGTTCTTCGTTACATCGCTGCTTTCAACGCCATGGCATCTCCCGGCTACCTGACATGGATGGCGATAAGCCCAAGCGAGAGAAGTTCAAGCAATACCCGATTGGATACTTCCACATCGACAGTGCACACCTCAGAACACAAGAAGGCAAACTCTATCTTTTTGTGGCCATTGATCGAACCAGTCAATTCGTGGTGACAAAGCTGGTCGAGCAAGCCAATCGCAAGACGGCTCAGGAATTCCTTGAACACCTACTCGAAGTGGTGCCCTACAAGATTCACACGATTCTGACCGATCACGGGATCGAGTTTGCCGAACCGCCGCGCAATCGCATCACGCGCCGCAAGATAGGTTTCGATCTGATCTGTGCGGCGAATGACATTGAACATCGTCTGACCAAGGCGAATCATCCCTGGACGAACGGCCAGGTCGAACGGATGAAGCGCACGATCAAGGAAGCGACGGTCAAGCGCTATCACGATGATAATCACCAGCAACTGCGCAGTTGTCAAGTCCCGTGAGTTTATAAACATGCTTTCGAAATAACTCTGGATGAGTCTTTTGCCATTTTTTCAAAGCATCTACAGACGGGCTCCGGTTCAGTGCCTTCTGTGGCATGAAGTGATTATATCGCTTGGCATAGTCGATCAGCGTTTGTTCCAGTTCCTGCGAACTGTCAAAGCGTGTGGTATTGAGTATGTCACCGATTCGGCCATTGAATCGTTCGATCATGCCGTTCGTTTGCGGGTGTCAAGGCCTGATCAGACGGTGCTCAATGCCATTGATACTGCATACTTGATCAAATATATGGTTACCGGTAGCCTTGCACTCCCCAGTGGCGACAAATCGATCTGTGAACTCCTTGCCATTGTCTGTTAAAACCTTCTGAATCTTCATGGGCGCCTGTTCGATTAACCGTTCAAGGTACCCTTTGGCACTGACGGCGCTTTTGTCGTCGAGTAACTCCACGTACACCCAGCGTGTGGCTCGATCAATCGCGGCAAATAGGTCACGCCGCTTGGGTTCGTCAGCCATTTTGGGTAGGTACTTCCCATCAATGTGAACAAAGCCCGGCTGGTACTCTTTGAATGTTTTCTTCTCGGGTTTCGCTTTTGGCTCATCAGCTTGCTGAGCGTGTATCAGTACTTTGAGATTCGAGACGCCGTGGCGGCGTAAGCAACGGTCCAGGCCCGAGCGCGATACCTTTGATTGATGAACTCATGGACCACCACCAATAAGTCATCTAACGAAAGAAAGAACAATTTGCGAATCTCAACCACCAGTCATTCTTCAGCGGGACTGAGCTGTGTATGCAGCTTGTGAGGACGGTGTGAACCGTCTTCCACCGTGTTGCGCTTGCGCCATTGACCCATGGTCGCACGCTGCAAGTTGTACTTTCTGGCCAGAGATCGGTCACTGATCGAGCTTGGAGCCCGTTGTATTTCCATGCGAATCGCTGGCGTAGTTCTGGCATTTCTGTGTAGCCGAATATTCATTTGCCAACTCCTGGTCTCCGGTGACAGACGCTTCGCTTTGACTACATCAAGAAGCAGGGCCCTACACTGTATCAGTCTGAAGGTTCTAGTTGGAATATATTTACGCGGGGCACGACACCTAACACCTATGACACGAAAAAAAGCGTTTTGAAGACAAATGCCATGACGCGGAAACCGGTCGCTATTTTTTACCACCGATGGCCTGCGTCGGCGCGGTGGCTCGAGGGGAACTGCTGGCGCGTGTTTCGCGCAACGGGTCAAGGAGCAGAGCGCCGGCGCGGAAATTCGCGTGCTTCGAGGCAAATTTTCACCGCTTTCGATCCAACGCACGATGCGCGCCGGGAACGGGCGGGCGCTCGGCGATCGTGTCCACGCCCCTTTTTTCGCCTGTTCGCGCGAGTTTCGCGAGGAGAATTTCCGTTTCCTCCCAGCCGATACAGGCGTCGGTAATGCTTTGCCCATAGACTTCGGCTTTACCGTTCACGAGCGTTTGCTTGCCGGCGACGAGATGGCTTTCCACCATCAAACCGAAGATCGAGGTGTTGCCGTTGTCGAGTTGACGGCAGACATCATCGGCGACGATCGCTTGCCGCTCATGGCGTTTTTCGGCGTTGGCGTGGCTGCAATCGATCATGATTTTTTTCGCCAGTCCGGCTTTTTCCAGCAACGTTTCCACGGCGGCGACATTTTTTGCCGCGTAATTTGGTTCGCGTCCGCCGCGCAGAATCAAGTGGGTGTCTTCGTTGCCGCTCGTCTCGACGATCGCCGAGTGGCCGAACTTGGTCACCGACAAAAAGGAATGGCCTGCCTGCGCCGAACCGATGGCGTCCACGGCAATCTGGACATTACCGTTGGTGCCGTTTTTGAACCCTACCGGGCAGGAAAGACCGGAAGCGAGCTGGCGATGCACCTGACTTTCGGTTGTCCGCGCCCCGATCGCGCCCCAGGAGACCATGTCGGCGATATACTGCGGGGTGATCATGTCGAGATATTCGACGGAGACCGGCATGCCCAGAGTATTGATCTCCAGCAATAGCTTGCGCGCCATGCGCAAGCCGTCGTTGATATGAAAGCTGTCGTCGAGATAAGGGTCGTTGATAAACCCCTTCCAGCCGACCTGAGTGCGCGGTTTTTCGAAATATACCCGCATCACGATTTCGAGCGTCTGGCGGTATTTCTCGCGCAGCGGCAGGAGTCTTGACGCATATTCCATTGCCGCTTTCGTGTCATGAATCGAACAAGGCCCGATCACCACCAGGAGGCGCTTGTCGTCGCCGTGCAACATGCGGTGGATCGCCTGACGGGCGTCATAGGTGATTCGCGCGGCCTGCCCGGCGAGCGGATATTTCTCGATCAGGGCGATCGGCGGCAATAACTGGCGGATTTTTTTGATTCGTAAATCGTCTGTTTTGACCATGAATGTCTCCCAAAACCCTACAGTACCGCATTCCCGTCGTGCGGGATAGTGTCGTTGACAATTCCGGGCGACACAATCCGCGCGGTAAACCCGTACAGACGCTGCGGGTGAGTATGAGTATGGCCAATCGCGGAACGGTCGTGGATGCGGATCGATCGAAGTCGTTGACGGCCTATCGACCGATCTAGCGGAGAAAGTAAGTGTCCCGCCATCGCCTGATTCGAACAGGATCATAAGACTTGCAAGCAGCGGACTTAACCTTTCCAGTAGGAAACCCGGTCGGGACACCGTGAGAAGCAGTATAATCGGAAAGACGCGAACGATCAATCCGGGAGGCGATATGGCTGACGCAACCATAACCATTGAGATCGAAAGCGCCGCGCAGGGGGACGCAGATGCGCAGTACAAGATGGGCTTGAGGTACGAGCAGGGTATTGGAGTTGCCAAAAACCACAAAGAGGCGGCACGCTGGTACTTCGCTGCGGCGAAGCAAGGGCATGTGAAAGCGCAGGTCAATTTAGGCTTGATGTACGCCAAAGGTATGGGTGTTGATCAGGATAATGAAGAAGCGGCACGCTGGTACCGCGAGGCGGCGGCGCAGTGGCACGCGCAGGCGCAGTTTTTGCTGGGCGTTCTTTATACCAAGGGCAGAGGCGTTGCCCGGGATGATGAAGAAGCGGCGCGCTGGTACCGCAAAGCCGCGGTGCAGGGGCACGCAGAGGCTCAGTACAATATGGGCGTGAGTTACGAACAGGGCAATGGTGTTGCCCGGGACGACAAAGAAGCGGCGCGCTGGTTACGCAAAGCCGCGGTGCATGGGAATGCAGAGGCTCAGTACTATATGGGTGTGAGGTACGACCAGGGTAAGGGGGTCGCCCGGGACCACAAAGAAGCGGCGTGCTGGTTTCGCGAGGCGGCGGCGCAGGGGCATGTAAAGGCGCAGGTCAATCTGGGCCTGATATACCTGGAAGGAAGAGGCGTTGCCCGGGATGACAAAGAAGCGCTGCTCTGGCTCCGCGAGGCGCTAGCACAGGAGCATGCGGACGAAAAATTCAATCTGGGCCTGATCTACAAAAAGGACAAGGGCGTTGCCCGCGACGACAAAGAATCGGTATTTTGGTACCGCAAGGCGGCAGCACAAGGGCACTCAACAGCGCAGTTCCATCTGGGCATGATGTACGGACAGGGTGAGGGCGTTGCCCGAGACGAAGAAGAATCGGCACACTGGTACCACGAGGCGGCGGCACAGGGGCATGCGCAGGCGCAGTTCCATTTGGGCATGATGTACGGACAGGGCGAGGGCGTTGCCCGAGACGAAGAAGAATCGGCACACTGGTACCACGAGGCGGCGGCACAGGGGCATGCGAATGCGCAGGTCAATCTGGGGGTGATGTACGAACAGGGTAAAGGCGTTGCCGAGGACGACAAAGAGGCGCTGCGCTGGTTCCGCAAGGCGGCGGTGCAGGGGCATGTGCAGGCGCAGTTCCATATGGGCGCGATGTACGATCAAGGCAAGGGCGTTGCCCGCGACGACAAAGAAGCGGTGCGCTGGTACCGCGAGGCCGCGGTGCAGGGGCATGCGAATGCGCAGGTCAATCTGGGGGTGATGTACGAACAGGGTAAAGGCGTTGCCGAGGACGACAAAGAGGCGCTGCGCTGGTTCCGCAAGGCGGCGGTGCAGGGGCATGTGCAGGCGCAGTTCCATATGGGCGCGATGTACGATCAAGGCAAGGGCGTTGCCCGCGACGACAAAGAAGCGGTGCGCTGGTACCGCGAGGCCGCGGTGCAGGGGCATGCGAATGCGCAGGTCAATCTGGGGGTGATGTACGAACAGGGTAAAGGCGTTGCCGAGGACGACAAAGAGGCGCTGCGCTGGTTCCGCAAGGCGGCGGTGCAGGGGCATGTGCAGGCGCAGTTCCATATGGGCGCGATGTACGATCAAGGCAAGGGCGTTGCCCGCGACGACAAAGAAGCGGTGCGCTGGTACCGCGAGGCCGCGGTGCAGGGGCATGCGAATGCGCAGGTCAATCTGGGGGTGATGTACGAACAGGGTAAAGGCGTTGCCGAGGACGACAAAGAGGCGCTGCGCTGGTATCGCAAGGCCGCGGACAGGGGGAATGCCTATGCGCAAGCTCATCTGGGCGGGATGTACGCTCTGGGCAAAGGTGTTACCGAGGACGACAAAGAAGCGGCGCGCTGGTACCGCGAAGCCGCAGAGCAGGGGCATGCGCAGGCGCAGAATAATCTGGGGGCGATGTACGACCAAGGTAAAGGAGTTGTCCAGGACGAGAAAGAAGCGCTGCATTGGTTCCGCAAGGCCGCGGAACAGGGGAATGCGGATGCGCAGGTCAACCTGGGCTGGATGTACGCCAATGGCAGAGGTGTTGCCCGCGACGAGAAAGAAGCGGCGCGCTGGTATCGCAAGGCGGCGGAACAGGGGAATGCAAATGCGCAGGCCAACCTGGGCTGGATGTACGCCAATGGCAGAGGTGTTGCCCGCGACGACAAAGAAGCGGTGCGCTGGTACCGCGAGGCCGCGGTGCAGGGGCATGCGAATGCGCAGGTCAATCTGGGGGTGATGTACGAACAGGGTAAAGGCGTTGCCGAGGACGACAAAGAGGCGCTGCGCTGGTATCGCAAGGCCGCGGACAGGGGGAATGCCTATGCGCAAGCTCATCTGGGCGGGATGTACGCTCTGGGCAAAGGTGTTACCGAGGACGACAAAGAAGCGGCGCGCTGGTACCGCGAGGCCGCGGTGCAGGGGAATGCCTATGCGCAGGTCAATCTGGGCCTGATGTACCGCCAGGGCAAGGGCGTTGCCCGCGATGACAAAGAAGCGCTGCGCTGGTATCGCAAAGCCGCGGAACAGGGGAATGCGAAGGCGCAGGTCAACCTGGGCTGGATGTACGCCAATGGCAGAGGTGTTGCCCGCGATGACAAAGAAGCGCTGCGCTGGTACCGCGAGGCCGCGGTGCAAGGGCATGTAAAGGCGCAGGTCAATCTGGGCCTGATGTACCGCCAGGGCAAGGGCGTTGCCCGCGACGACAAAGAAGCGGCACGCTGGTTCCGCAAGGCCGCGGATCAGGGGTATGCAGTGGCGCAGTACAATCTGGGCTGGATGTACGCCAATGGCAGAGGTGTTGCCCGCGATGACAAAGAAGCGGCGCGCTGGTATCGCGAAGCGGCTACCGCGAGGCGGCGGCAGAGGGGCTTGCGCTGGCACAGGTTAAGCTGAGTTCGATCTATCTTGAGGGCACGAACGTTCCCCAAGACTTGGTGTCGGTGCATATGTGGTTCATTATCGCTGCGGCAAATGGCGCGGAAGGGGCGGGAAAAATGAGAGACGAGCTTGCGGAAATCATAACACCCTCACAACGTAAACAGGCGGAAGCGCGCGCGGGCGTACATGAAAAAGAACGGCAAGGAATGCTGATCGAGAGGCACTGTTACCGTGCCTTGCCGGATGGCGTCCTGCCGCAAGGGTCCGGGCGGTTTTTCTCATTGGATTTTTCGCTGATCGGAGTGGGATCGCGCCCCGCTTCTTTGTTGCACGGCAATGACAGGGTTTTTCGTAACAGGCGGTATCGTTTTTCTGTGACGCGGTGATGGTTTCGTCCAGTGGTGGGGCTCGTATCGCCGGATTTTTTCTCGTTGTCAGGTGATAAAAAGCGTTGTTTGTAATTTTAAAAAATAAATCGCGTAATAGGATTTTATTGTTTTCGTGAAAAATAATAACGCCGGGCTATCCCAGTTAATTAGTTAAGATATTTGGCAATCCATGGTTTTAGTTGCTGTCATTGTGTTAGTGGGTCAGGGTTGTTAAAACGCCACTCGCACTCTTTCAAAAATAGCCCAAAATGCTGCCGTGGGACATCGTTAAATTTACGCATGTGCCGCTTGGCTTGGTTCCAGAAGTTCTCAATACCGTTGATATGATTATGCCTGTCAGCAAACAGCTGGGAATGGTTGATGCGGTAGTGTTTAAAGCCTGAAACATCCAGCACATTATAGCCACGCCAGCAGTCGCAATAGACGATACTATCAGGCACAACTTTACGTACAATAAGAGGCGGTAACGTGTCTGATGAAGCATCAGGAATAATCTTTGTATAGGCCTGTCCGCCGCGCTTTAGCAGGCCAAATACGGGCACCTTGCCTGCCGCACCACGGCCTCGTTTACCTTTGCGCCGCCCGCCAAAATAGCTCTCGTCGACTTCTATCTCACCACCCAACACTTCCTCCTCTTTGCTGGCAAGCTCATATGTAATCACCTCGCGCAGACGGTGATAATAGTAGGCTGCTGTCTTCCGATTTACACCCGCCAATGCGCCAGCAACACGAGCCGTCGTCCCAGCCACAAAATGCTCTACCAGCTTCTCTTGCTTACACTTACTTCATCGGCTCTTCCCCATACCCATTTATAACACCCATCAGCATTATCTGGGACAGCCCCATAACGCCATTGCCGGAACCGGTTCAAAAGACGGCCGGATGCGTCGAGGCATACGACAAAAAACGCGCGCCATGCCAAGAAACGGCGGCAAATCCTCTTGTTTTCACCTGGATCGAGTAAAATATCGGGATATTTCCATGAAAGTTCGCTATGCCCGCGATCGATGAAAAACGGCTGTTGACGAAAATCGCCCATCTCTATTATCAACAGAATATGAAACAGCAGGAGATTTCGGCGCTGCTGTCCCTCTCGCAATCACAGGTGTCGCGGGCGTTGCGCCGCTGCATCAAGGAAGGCATCGTCAAAATCAGCGTGATCCCTCCGGCCAATATTTACACCAATCTGGAAATGCGGATCCAGCATCATTTCGGTTTGCGCCATGTCGTTGTCGTCGATGTTCAGGACGACGCCTCCAAGGAGCAAATCAACTTGGCCATCGGTTCGGCAAGCGCTCATTATCTGGAAGTGGCGCTGAAAAGCGGCCAGTTGGTCGGCATTTCTTCCTGGAGCACGACGATCAAAGCGATGGTCGATCAATTGCATCCGGTAAACACCAAGGCGAAAGGGGTAATCCAGATCCTCGGAGGCATCGGGCAGAACGGCAATGTTCAGGCGACTATCATTGCCCAGCGGTTGGCCAATATGCTGCATTGTCCGGCGTTTCTTCTGCCGGCGCAATCGATCGGACAATCCCTGCACAGCTATCATGTTCAGATTCAATCGCAAGATGTGCGCACGGTGTTGGATAGGTTCCCCGAGGTCGATATCGCGATTGTCGGTATCGGTGCGCTGGAACCTTCCGATATGCTCAAACTTTCCGGCAATTCCTATCCCCGGGAAGAGCTTCGGCGAATGAGAACGCTCCATGCGGTGGGGGAGTGTTGCCTGCATTACTACGATAAAAACGGCCATGCCGTCTTGGATGAAAAGGACGATCCCGCGTTGGGCATGCAGCTTTCTCAATTGAAAGACTGCCCCAATGTGATCGCGATAGCCGGTGGCTTGGATAAAGTCGCGGCGATTACCGGGGCGTTGAAAAGCGGATTTGTCGACGTTTTGTTTATCGACAAACTGACCGCGAAAGCGCTATTGAAACAAAGTGGCAGCGCGCCTCATGCGAAGAAAAAAGCAGCGGCGAATCGCTGATCCTGCCGCAAAGCGTATGCGTCGGCACGCTTTCAGGAAGGGGACAAGGCTTTTTTCACCGCGTTTTTCCAACCGTCATAATTCTCTTGCATGAAAGCGCCTGTTTTTTTGGGGATGATGGATTCCGCCTTGGGTAAGAGGCGCTCGATCTCCTGTCTCGTTTTCCACCAGCCCGCACATTTTCCGGCGAGATAGGCCGTGCCGATGGCGGAGACTTCTTCATGGCAATGGCATACCAGTTCCCGTTGCAGCAAGTCCGCCTGAAATTGCATCAGCCAGCGGTTTTTCGTCGCGGCGCCATCGACATAAAGCGGATTCAGGGTACCGCCGCAGAGTTCTTCCATCACCTGAAAAACATCGGCGACCTGATAGGCAATCGCTTCCAGGGCGGCGCGCGCGAGGGTCGGTGCTTCACATGCGGAAGAGAGTCCCGAGATCACCCCCCGCGCGCGCGGATCCCAGTAAGGCGCGCCAAGCCCGGCCAGCGCTGGAACGAAATAGACGCCCTGATTTGAAGGCAAGGAAACGGCGCTCTCGCTCAAGCGCTTGGAGTCGGCAATGCACAGCATGTTGACGATAAAGTCGAAGGCGGCGCCGGCATGAGTGATGTTGCCTTCGAGCGCCAAATCGTATCGACCGTCTTCCCATGCCACGGTGTTGACGATGCCTTTGTCGTTGATTTTGGCCTGAGGGATCGGTGTCATCAAGGAACTGCCGGTGCCGTAGGTGGCTTTGATGGCTCCGGGGGTGAATCCGCCATGCCCATAGAGCGCGGCATGAGAATCGCCGATTTGCGCCAAAATCGGGGTGCCGTCGGCGATGCCGGCAACGGCGAGCGTTTCTCCGCGCGGCGCCGATGACGGCAGTATCGTCGCCAGGCAGGGACGGGGCACTTGAAACAGGGCGAGAAGAGAGTCATCCCAATCGCGGGTGTGGAGGTTGAACAGCAGGGTGCGGCTCGCGTTCGAGACATCGGTGGCAAATACTTTGCCTCGCGTGAGTTTATACAAGAGCCAGCTGTCCACTGTTCCCGCGCACAGTTCTCCTTTTTCCGCTTTGGTGATGCCATCTGGCATTTCCGCCAGCAGTTTGCTCGCTTTCGCGGCCGGAAACAGGGGATCGAGCGGCAGGCCGGTTCTCTCGACGATGTCCTGTTTACAAGTCATTTCCCCGATCTTTTCGTAGACATCGATGGCGCGGCGGCACTGCCAGTTGACCACCGGAGTCAGGGCTTGCCCCGTCTTACGATCCCAGATAAGTATCGATTCTCTTTGATTGGCGATCGCGATGGCTTTGACTTGCAGGCGAATCTCGCGAGGGTCGAGCGCTTGCGAAATCGCGTTCAAAACGCCCTGGTAAATGGATTCGCCATCCTGCTCCGCCCAACCGGGGCGTGGATGCGCCAAAGTAAGAGCGTGAATTCCTTTACTGCGTATGATGCCGCTTCGATCGACGGTGACCGCTTTCGCGTTCGTCGTTCCTGCATCGAGGGCCAGGATGACGGGAATGGCCATGTTCTTTTCCTTCGAGTAATTGGCTATCGCATTGCCGTTTTCACGATGCCTTCGGCGTCTATGCGGTGATATCTGCGCAGCGCCGGCCGGTCGCCGGCAAGGGCATATTGAGCATCACCGATTCCGAGGCGGGTCAGTTTTCCGGCACAACCGTTTTCGAGCAGGGTTTCGGCGACGATCGAACCGGCCCCGCCATTGATATTGTGTTCTTCGACCGTGATCACCCGCTGCAATCCGTCGAGATGGGAGAGCAGTTCTTCGCTGCGCAGCGGCCGGATCGACGACAGATTGATCACCTTTGTCGCAATCCCATTTTTTTTCAGATATTCGGCCGCTTCGACGGCTTCATGGACAACACTGCCCAAAGCGACAATCGCCAGATCGTCGCCGTCACGCAGCAGATCCACCCGACCGGGGGAAAAGCGAGGGTTGCCGTCGTGCAATTCGGGCAGTGGTTTGCCGTCGAGGCGGATGTAGACCGGCCCTTCCATCCTGAGCGCGTAGTCGATGATCTGCTTCGCTTCCGATGGATCGGACGGCGCGTAGATTTCGACATGGCCGAATCCGCGCATCACCGAAATATCGTCGATCGCATGATGGCTGCTCGCTAAAGGCCCGTAACTCGCCCCGGCATTCAGACCGAACATTTTCACGTTGCTGCGGCTGTAACAGACATCCACCTTGACCTGTTCGTTCGCGCGGGAGACGAGAAACGGCGCCGCGTTGCAGGTGGCGGCGACTTTTCCCCCCAGGGCGAGGCCGGCGGCGGTGCCGACCATCGACTGTTCGGCGATCCCGACATTGACGAGGCGTCCCGGATAACGCGCCATGAACGGCTTGATTTTTGCCGTCGATGTCGAATCGGCGACCACGGGAACGAGATCGATTCCGGCGGCGACGGCCTCGATGAAGCACTGTACCATGACGTTGGTCAAATGTTCACGATTCATCGGCCAACTCCTCGAGGGCACGGTCGATCTCTTCCCCCTTGGGGACGCGATGATGCCATTCGACCCGTCCCCGGATGAAGGAAACCCCCGCGCCTTTTTCCGTTTCGGCGATGATCACGGTCGGTTTTGCGGCGGGTTTTTCCGTTTCGAGCGCCGCGACGACGGCCGCCATATCGTTGCCGTCGCAGGCGATCACATGCCAGCCGAACGCGCGCCACTTCGCATCGAGGGGATCGGTGCACATAATTTCCCGCGTCGGGCCCGCGAGTTGCAGTTTGTTTCTGTCATTGATCAGGATCAGATTGTCGAGCCGATAGTGGGCGGCGGCCAAAGCCGCTTCCCAGTTACTTCCTTCGCTCAGTTCGCCATCTCCTGTCAGGACATAGACTTTTTTCCTGCTTGCCGATTTTTGCGCGGCAAGCGCCAGGCCAACCGCGACCGGCAAGCCGTGACCGAGGGCGCCCGTATTGATTTCCACTCCGGGCGTCTTTTGCCTTACCGGATGGCCCGGCAGCCGCGAATGGGGGTGTTGGTAGGAGGCGAGCCACGCATCCGGGAAATAGCCCGCCTCGGACAGACAGCAATAATATCCGCCCGCGCCATGTCCCTTGGACTGGATGTAGATATCCCTTTCGGGATCGTCGATCCGCTCGGGCGCGCAATCGAGCACCCTGAAATACAGGGCGGTGAGCACCTCGACTTGGGAGAGATCCGCCCCCGTATGGCCGCCGGCGGGAGAGTCGGCATTCATCACGACAATCTTGCGGCGAATCGCGCGGGCGGTTCTTTCCAGGTCGGCAATGGAGAATCGGTAGGGATTCATGAGCACCTCGATTTAATTTATATGCGAAAAAGATATTTATGTAAACGCTAAAAAAGACGCTGACCCACATATTCGATCATTGTTTCAATGAATTACCAGCAAACGAAGCCGCCATCGACAACCAGATTGATGCCGGTGCAAAATGACGATGCTTCACTGGAGAGGAACAGAGCCGGCGCGGCGATCTCTTCGGCAATCGCCATGCGTCGCATCGGCGTCTGATCCTCGAACGCCTTGGTCTGATGACGCATTTCCGGCCGTGTGTTCATCGGTGTCGCCACATAGCCGGGGCTCAAGGCATTGACTCTGATTGCTTTGTCCACCCATTCCATCGCCAGGCTCTTCGACAGCTGAATCACCGCCGCTTTCGCTGCGTTGTAATGCGCCTGCTCGAGGCCGCGATTGAC
This sequence comes from Cardiobacteriaceae bacterium, assembly GCA_965277745.1. GTDB lineage: Bacteria > Pseudomonadota > Gammaproteobacteria > Cardiobacteriales > Cardiobacteriaceae. The sequence continues at coordinate 464,575 of OZ255837.1, read as the reverse complement.
AATCATGGCCGACATCGAGGCGATATTGACGATCGAACCGCCGCCGTTCGCGATCATCGCCTTGGCTTGTGCCTGGCAACTGTTGAACACACCGCTCAGGTTGATGTCGATCATCTCCTGCCACTGCTTGCGCGACATTTCTTCCGCCGGGTTCGCGTTGGCGATTCCGGCGGCATTTATCGCGATTTTCAGTGGGCCGAGCGTCCGTTCGGTTTCCGTCACCGCCTCGACGAGACAGGGACGATCGACGACATCGCCGACGATCTTAAGTCCTTTGCGCTCAAGGGAAGCGATTTCCTCAAGGGTTGCGAGCATTCCTTGCGCATCGCGGTCGAAGCAGGCGACATTCGCGCCTGCCTGGGCAAGCGCTATCGCGATTGCTTGACCGATGCCGCTCGCGGCACCGCTGACAAAAGCGGTTTTTCCGTTCAAAGTAAATAAATAGGGTATGTTTTTCATCGTGTCATCAACTCCATCACACGGATTTTATTTGCTCGATCGACGGGGTAAACGCCTTGCGAACGGCCATTGGCCAAAACCATCACGCGATTGGACAGCCCCAGCACTTCCTCCAAGTCCGAACTGACGACGACAACCGCCATTCCTTTGCGTGCCAACCGCGCGATCATCTCGTAGATGGCCGCTCGCGCTCCTACGTCGATGCCACGGGTTGGTTCGTCCAGGATGAGGACTTTGGGATTTCTGGCGATCCATTTTGCGATCACCACTTTCTGTTGATTGCCCCCGGACAGGCTGCCGACTTTCGAATGAATCGATCCCTTGACACCTACCGCCGAAATGGCGGCTTGGCAAAACCGGTCGACCTTTGCAGGCAGGGCAAAGCCATAACGGGCAATCTTGTCGAAATTGCCGCAGGCGACATTATCGCCAATCACCTGATCGATGATCAGAGCCTGTTGTTTTCTGTCCTCAGGGACCAGAACGATACCGGCGGCAATCGCATCGCGCGGAGATCGGATCGTGACTGAGCGGCCTTCCAGGGTCACTTCTCCAGATGCACGGGGTCGGGCACCGAAGAGGCTCAGAACCAGTTCGCTGCGTCCCGCGCCGACAATCCCGGCGATCCCAAGTACTTCTCCGGCGCGTACGGAAAAGCTGATATCGTCGAATGCCCCGAAAGCGCACGAGAGATTTTTCACCTCCAGCATCGATGTCTTGGAGGGCTCGGCAATATCCGGAAACAATTTGTCGACGCTGCGACCGACCATTTCCGTGACAATCTTTTCAATGGGTATTTGCGCGCTTTCATGGACATTGATCAGAGAACCGTCTCGCAAGAGGACGACACGGTCGGCGATACGGGCGATCTCCTGTAAACGGTGGCTGATATAGAGAAAGGAAGTGCCTTCGCCTTTCAAGGCGCGGATCCGGGCGAATAAATGTTCGACTTCCTTGCCACCGAGCGCCGCGGTCGGTTCGTCGAGAATCAGCAGGCGGGCGTTCAAAGTCAGGGACTTGGCGATTTCCACTTGTTGCTGGGCGGCAACGGAGAGGGTTTTCACTTTGGTCTTCGGGGAAATGTCAAGGCCCAGTCGTTGCAGTTGAATGGCCGTTACCCGTTCCATTTCCCGCATATCGACGCGCCCGCTTTTCTTCTTCAAATGGAAACCGACGAAAATATTTTCCGCGATCGACAGCTCCGGCAGGAGACGGATTTCCTGGTGAATCAGGCGGATCCCTGAAGCGATGGCCTCTTTGGGATGGGTGGGCGCATAGAGTTTGCCGTTAAATTCCATGCGGCCTGATGTTGCCGCGATTCCCCCGGCAATGATATTGGAGATCGTCGATTTCCCCGCCCCGTTTTCCCCCAAGAGCGCAAGTACCTCGCCAGGTCGAACATCGAAGGAAACAGCGTCGAGCACCCGGGTCTTACCATAGACTTTGGTGACGCCGGTAACGATCAGGCCGTTGTGTGGAAGGCCGCTCATCTTGACGAGTCCCCCTTGTCGAGCGCTTCCAATCGCCAACCCCTTTTCTTATGGATGCACATCGATGAAGCGATCCACGTTTTCCCTGGTGGTCAAGGTTGCGTTCATCAGCTGCTTCGCCGGCACGAACAGACCGTTGACGAGATCAATGGCCGAACGCAGGGCGAGACGCCCCATATATTGCGTTTGCTGGGTCATGGTGGCATCGAATTTACCGGCTTTCAGCGCGGAGAGCGCCGCCGCGTCACCATCGAAGCCGACGACAATCACTTTTTTCCCGGCGACTTTCGCCGCCTGAGCGGCGCCTAACGCCAGACCGTCGGCCTGAGCGAAAATGACGTCGACGTTCGGGTTTCTTTGTAAAATATCCTGCGTGATCGAAAAACCCTCATCCTGGGCCCACATCTTGCTCGCCTGTTCCTCGACGATATTGAGGTTCGGGTATTTCGCCAGGGCTTCGGTGAACCCTTTGGAGCGTTCGATTTGCGGGGTGGTGCCGATCTGCCCCAAAATCATCGCGACATTGCCTTTGCCGTGGGTGATTTTGGCGACGTGTTCGCCGAGCGCCCGGGCGGCGGCGATAGAATCGGTGGCAATGAACGTGTCGCCGGGCGCGCCGGCGGGATTACGATCGACGGTCACGACCGGAATCGCGGCGCGTTTCGCCGCCTTGACGGGAACCGCGGCTGCGCTCGCGCCGGCCGGAATATAGATAATGGCATCCACATGCCGGGTAATGAGATCCTGAATCTGACTCACCTGAGCGGAAGGGTCGCCATGGGCGTCGACGGTGATCACATCGACGCCGCTGCGCTTGCCCTCATCGATGACCGACTGTTTGATCTGATTGAAAAAATCGGCCTGTAAATTGGCCACGGCAAGACCGACCTTATACGGTCTGGTTGTGGCGTGGGCGTAAACGCTCAGGGCGAGAAGAGAAGCGGTCAATAACGGTTTCATCTGCTTGAATATCATGTTTTCTCCTTGGTTTTACTTAACGTACGGGTGATTTCAATCACACATTGCAATGGCGGTTTTTCCGCCCTAAGGTATCGAACGCCACCGCGATCGCGATGGTAAGTCCAATGATGATCGATTGAATAAAGGGGGAAATCCCCAATAAATTGAGTCCATTGTGTAACACGCCGATGATCGACACACCGACTATCGTGCCCCCAATACCACCGATGCCGCCGCTTAGGCTCGCCCCTCCGATCACGACCGCGGCGATCGCGTCGAGTTCCAGTCCAACGCCCGCGTTGGGCTGGGAGGAATCGAGACGCGCCGCAAGCGTCAAACCAGCGATCGCCGACAAGATTCCGGCAATCAAATAGACGCTTAGGGTCTTACGCGCTACATTGATTCCGGAAAGCCGGGCGACTTCAGCGCTTCCCCCGATGGCATAGAGATTCCGCCCGGCAGCGCGATATTTCAGAAAAGCCCAACACATCAGGGCCAAAAACAGAAAAATCAGCATGGTCACCGAGAAAACACCGAATATCCTGACCGTCGACAGATTCGTGAACCAGTCTGGATAACCGACAATCTGACGTCCATCGGTGAGCACCTGCGCCATGCCGCGGGCAATCGACATCATCGCAAGCGTCGCGATAAAAGGCGGCAATTTCGCCGCAACGATCAGCAAGCCGGAAATCCCTCCGCACAAGGCACCGGAGAGAATGGCAAAACTTGCGCAAACGGCGAGCGGCAATTGCCAATATTGCTCGAGGGTGCCCATCGTCATCATCGACAACGCAAGTACCGAACCGACGGATAGATCGATCCCGCCGACGATGATAACCATCGTCATTCCGATCGCCACGATGCCGAGCACGGTTACCTGATCAAGTATATTCAGGGCGTTGCCGAGAGTGAGAAAGTACGGGGATCGAGAAGAAAAAAATAGGCAGAGCAGCAGCAGTCCGATGAAAGGACCGATGGCGCCTTCTCGAAGATAAATTGATATTTTTGTGATCCTACTAGTGGTTTTGTGCATGTGCTGTTGTGTGTCCATATCCGTATTTGAGCGAGGGTGTCGTCACCCGCGTGGTTTGAATTAATATTTTTATTTGAATATATATCCAAATTAATATAAGGATGCGTCCTTTGTCAACGACATGGTATAAAAATGTACTGATTGCAATAAAAAAACTCTTCCGCTGTTCGATTCAGAGGCCTATTAAATGTTGGGAAGAGCCTCATCGGCTTGACGTTCTCATCACAAGATGCGCCGCGGTTTCGGCTTGTCAATACAGGGCGGCACTTCTTGCGGCGGAACGCGGAGCGGCGATATGTATAGCGGAAGCATTATAAATAGATTATACTTATCGTATGAATTACCTATTGAAATTCCGTCAGAAGGTTCTGGAGATACGTGAGCGCGAAAGGCGGACGATCCGCCTAGGTTGCAGCGCGCTTTGACGTCGGTGTTACCTCGCTTGTCGGCTGCCTCGAATCGTCCGTCACCAAGGCCACGGGCAACAAGAAAGCCACCGGAATCGATAGGGCAGCTCTCGCCCGCGATGTGCGCCCCCCGATGCCTTTCAACAGGACGCATCGCCCGCTTTGGCGTTTCGCAGCGCAGCATCGGCCAAGCGCTGCGCCGTCCTGGCGTGACCTGTCAAAAAACCTCTCGCACCCCAAGGCGAGCAAAGAAGGATGGCGTGCCTGCCGCGATATTTCAGCTCTTTTCGGAGATGGCCTAACTGTTTGATCCCATCATATAATGGAATGATTTATACGGATCCCTCAGCACGGAGGAACCTATGGGACAAGTTTTACACCCAGGCGCCAAGACCACGCACGCAGTCAGAGCGGAAATACAGCGATCGCAAGCTTCGATCGCGGCGTTAAGCAAGCGTTACGGCATCGATCCAAAGACCGTTTGCAAATGGAACAAGCGTCAGAGCGTTGAAGATGCCCCTATGGGGCCCAAGAACCCTCGTTCAACCACAAAGATTCAAAACCAATTCCTTCCATCATAATATGGGACCTAACACCTAGGCGCGGGCACGTTCAATCCGCTCGTGCCGAACAAATATCGAAAGATTTATTTCATTCATTCTTCCCGCGCCACTCGCCGCCCGGCCTGCCTGTTCTTGTGCCATGACGATCTTGCCGTCCGACAAGGGGAAACGGGCGCTGTGGCATGTGCGTCGATATTAGGTCTCTTTTTTCTTCATCGCCGCGTAACGGTGCGCGAACAACGCCACTTCCGCTTGCAACAGGCGACGTAGGGAGAGAATCGTTTTCTGCTCCTTGGCGGCGAGCAAGGCCACGCAATCACGATACAGAGCCGGTAGTGCCGTTTCCTCGCTGCGCGCGACGAGATAGGCGGTGTCCGCTTGACCGAGTTTGCGTAGCGGGTAACGCGGCGGCCGCGGCTGGTGGATGTCAAGCCAGGCGTCGGCGAGCGACTGGCTGATTTCAGGCATCTGCGCGATATTCATCGCAAAGCGGTCGTGACCGCGCACAACACCCAGTTCACGCGCCGCGTGCAGATTTTCGATGCCGCCGCTGCCGAGCAGTCGGGTGAGGACGGCGTGGATCTGCAAGCGCGTCAGTTCGGGAGAAATATGCGGCAGGCGACGCAACCATTCAAACCATATTCCGCCGATCGGCGGTAGGCCGTGTTCGGTCGCGCGCAGTTGCCAGAAGACATCGACATCGCAAATCAGGCAATCCGCCTGCATCATGATCGCGAAGCCGTAATCGAGGATCGTGCCGGTCACCGACAACATGACCGGATACGGTAACATGCGCAAACCAATGATAACCTCGCTTAACAGGCGATGCTCGCGGGCATAGTCCGAGAGATCCGCCGCTTGCCGACGCCACTGTCTCGCGCCGCCAAAACGACGCCCATGATGATAGATCATCAGCGCGCATTGTTTTTTCCGCGCCAGCGCGATGGCCTCGGACAATTCACGCAGCATCGGCTCGAAAAAACCGAATGCCACCTCGACGGGCTGCCAGAGGAGCATTTGGTCGCGATAGGACAATACCCTACTGATCGCCGACGCATTGAGCAGGCGGCACTTTTCGGTAAATGGATCGATTGCGAGCGGTTTTTTACCGTCGCAGCGGCAACGCCGCGACCACAGGGCTGAGACCGGATACCTAAGTTTTGTGGCGCTTTCGTCGCGTCGCGTCGTGGTATGGACAGTGGCCGGTGAAAAACGCTGCAACAAGGCGTAAGGCCCGCTGTTCCAGGAAAAGGCGTGTAAGAGAATGTGGTCGAGTTGTTTTCCCGAAAAACCACTTTCTTCGGCGACACGCATCATGTATTGCCACAGATCGCGCAGGTAATCGCGGACAAAAGCCGCTTCTTTGCCCGGTTGTTTGCGAAGGCCTTTCCAATCCGCCGTTTCGAGCAGGGAGATCAATTTCTGCGGCGGCTCGACAAGGGGGCTGCAAAAGGCGGGTTCTTCGCGATAATCGTAAAATCCCTTGCCCGTCTCGCGTCCGCTATGGGCAAGCAGGAGGAGGTTGTTGATCATTTGCGGCGGCGTCAGCAGCGCACCGTAACGCTTTCGCTCGGTATCCGGCACCCGCTTGCTGAGCGCCCGATAATAGTCGAGCCCCACTTGGTCGAGGAGAAAACACAGTCCAACGTACTTGCGTCCCATCAGTCGTGCCGTCAGGGTTTCCAGAGAGCCGAGCGATACCTCGTTGGCGCGTGCGTGCGTGAACGCGCTGGCGACGGCGAAAGCGAGCAGGCGATTGGCGACGAAATTCGGCGTATCGGCGACGATCACCGTGAAGGCGCCGAGTACGTTGTACAGCGAATCGGCAACGACCTCGAGCACACGTCGTTCGGTACGGTCGGTCGGAATCAGCTCGACCAATCGGTTAAGGCGCGGCGGAGAAAAGAAATGCGCGCCGAGGAAATGGGGACGCATGCCGGCGGGGAGGGCGCTGGCGACGTCGGCGACCGAATCGCCATGCGACAAGGACAAGATCACCGCGTCTTTGGCAATCCCCGGCGCGAGACGGGAGAACCAGCCCTGCTTTTCTCTCGACGTATCGCCGTGGCATTCGATCACCAGGTCGTGTTCACCGAGTTCCTTTAAGTGATCACGATAATTGCGTGGCACGATCAGCGAGGCGGCCTCGGCACCGGAAAAAGGCGACGGCATCCGCTGCGATAAACCGTCGATTACCTGAGCGATCTGTTTTTCGCCATTGTTACCAGGGGACGGGCGATCGTAGAGTTTGACGCGTTGGCCGGTATTGGCGAACAGCGCGGCGATCAATCCCCCCATCGGCGTGGCACCAAGTACCGCGGGTTCGTGAAAATGCTGGCGAATCGGGGAACGGGTCACGATGCCAAGAGCCACCAGTGCCCGAAATGACTTACCCGACCGTGTCGTTTTATCCGCCACTCGCCTTGGACCATTGCGGACGCTTGCATCGCTTGCCGTGAAACGGCGTGAAGCCGCTGGTAAGAAGAGCGGGCGGATGGGCATTCGCGAAGCCGTTTTTGTCGCCGCTGCGGGGGTAAGCGGCAAAGACCCGCATGGTTGTCTGAACGCTCGCGGGTTGCCTTCGTAAGGCCGCCCTGCGTTTTCTCCAATACCGGGTAAAGCATTGCCGCCATGCGCTTTCTGCCGGCACCGGAAAAGTGTCTTCGCAATGTTGTCGGCGGGGTATTTTTAGGCGTGATACGCATTCGACCTTATCTTTGTTTTGGCGGCAACTTTGAACGATGGTGCATCGCAGGGGAAGCGATCATCGCCGGCGCTCCCTTGTCGCGGGCGTTATCCGCTTATCCATCATGCGCACAGAAATGTCACGACCTCGGCAAGCGCCATGCGTCGTGATTGTTCCTCTTCGCGGGCCTTGTATTCCACTTCCGCCGCAGCCAGGGTTTTTTCGGAAATCACGATTCGCGACGGGATGCCGATCAGGTCTGCGTCGGCGAACATCACCCCGGGACGTTTGCCGCGATCATCGAAGAGGACGTCGATGCCGTGCGCAAGCAACCGCCGGTAAAGCGACTCGGCCGCTTTTCGCACACGTTCGGATCGATGTGCGTTAAGCGGTAAGAGGGCGACCTGGAAAGGCGCAAGCGCGTCCGACCAGATCACCCCGTGCGCGTCATGGTTTTGTTCGATGAAAGACGCTACCAAGCGCGTCAATCCGATACCGTAGCTACCCATCATCGGAACGCACGGCGAGCCGTCTTCAAGCGGCACGGAAAAGCGCATCGACCGCGAATATTTGTCGCCGAGCTGGAAGATGTGGCCGACTTCGATCCCGCGGCGGATGTGCAGGGTGCCTTTGCCGTCGGGCGAGGGATCGCCTTCGATGACATTGCGGATATCGGCCACTTTGGCGATCGTCACATCGCGATCCCAGTTGACGTTGAAAAAATGCCAACCGTCTTCATTGGCGCCGACGGTGAAATCGGCGACGTTGGCGGCGCTGCGATCGACGATCAGTGGAATCTCGAGTCCGACCGGCCCCAGCGAACCGAAACCGGCGCCGACAACCTCGCGCACCCTGGCCTCGCTGGCCATGACGAGCGGCGCCGCCACTTCCGCCAATTGTCCCGCCTTGATCGCGTTCAGTTCGTGATCTCCGCGCAGGATCAGCGCAACCAAACCGCCATCGCTGCCTGCGACAATCAGCGTTTTCAAGGTGCGTTCGACAGGCAAGGCGAAAGTTTCGACCAGTGCGGCGATCGTCTTGCAACCTGGCGTGGCGCGTTTTTCCATTGTCGCCGACGGCGCGGGCCGTAGGCCGCCCAGGCACACCGCCTCGGCTTTTTCCCGGTTCGCCGCGTAATCGCCGTCCAGGGAAAAAACGATAGCGTCCTCGCCGGTTGCGGCAAGGACATGGAATTCATGCGAACCCGTGCCGCCGATCGCGCCGTTGTCCGCCATCACGGCACGATAGTCGAGTCCGAGGCGGTCGAAAATCCGGCAATAGGCGGCGTGCATCCTGGCGTATGATGCTTCCATGCCCGCCGCGTCGCGATCGAAAGAATAGGCGTCTTTCATGAGGAATTCACGCCCCCGCATCACCCCGAAACGCGGACGAATCTCGTCGCGGAACTTTGTTTGAATCTGATATACGGTAAGCGGCATCTGTTTGTAACTGCTGATCTCTTTCCGCATCAGATCGGTGATCACTTCCTCATGCGTCGGTCCCAGACAGTAATCGCGGTCATGGCGGTCGCGAAAACGCAACAATTCCGGGCCGTAATCTTCCCAGCGTCCGGATTCCCGCCACAGTTCGCCTGGCTGCACGGATGGCATCAGCACCTCGAGCGCGCCGGCGCGATTCATTTCCTCGCGCACGATCGCCCCGACCTTGTTCAGCACCCTCAGCCCAAGCGGCATCCAGGAATAGATGCCTTGCGCGGTCTGGCGAATCATTCCCGCCCGCAGCATCAGGCGATGACTGACGGTTTCGGCCTCCGCCGGAATTTCTTTTTGGGTGGGTAACCAGAATTGAGAAAATCGCATCGTGTTTGTCGTCATCGGGAAATGTCTTCCCGTCGTGGGCGGCGGGTCGCTCGCCGCATTTTAGCGGCGCGTTTGTCTCTTATTTATCGCGGGCTCTTTTCGCGACAGAACTTGCTCGCCGCTTTTTGGGCCTGTTTCAGTCTTTTGCTCACCGTCGCTTTATCAAGCGGCACCAGGTTTTCGCCGGCGTCTTCCTCGTAAATGGTTTTCTGACTGTTCAGCAGCGCAATGTTTTTCTGAGCTTTTTCACAGCGCTGTTTACGGGTGATCATCCCTTGTTTCGTCGTCTCTTTCGCGGTGTTTTCCGTTGCTTTCTTGTCTACTTTTTTTGCCTCTGGCTTCTTTGCCTGTGGCGGACGAGTCGGGCGAATCGACTTGGTCTTTTTTTTCTGTATTCGCGGGCGTTTCTTGGTCACTTCCATACCGTATTGGTTGAGCATGATATATTTTTCGACGCCGCGCGGCAGGTTTTTGGCGTAGTGCGGGATCCCGTTTTTACGCCACTTGTAGATGATAAACTGCTCATCCAACGATGACTGTCGGCCTTGCTGTGCCTTGACCGGCATAACGGCAATGCCGACCAGGAGAAATAGTGACAAAAATACATTTTTCATCGTCTTGATTCCTTATCCTGAATATTCTGTCCCGTACAAGGTAAATACGTCGACCGACCTTACTCGCTCTTTCGCGCATCCAGACTATGATATACTCTGGCGGGCAGAATGAAAACTCGTTGAAAACAAAGTAGGGGTAATCGAATGAAAAATCCAGTTCGTGTGACCATTACCGGCGCCGCTGGTAATATCGGTTATGCCATGGCTTTCCGCATCGCCGCTGGTGACATGCTCGGCTGCGATCAACCTGTCCTTTTGCAGTTGCTGGAAATTCCTGCGGCGATGGACGCCTTGCAAGGCGTGGTGATGGAACTCGATGACTGTGCGTTCCCACTGCTGCGTCGTATTGTTGCAACCGATGATCCCCATGTCGCTTGCAAAGACGCGGACTACGCCCTTCTGGTCGGCGCCCGTCCGCGTGGCGCGGGAATGGAGCGCAAGGATCTTCTCTCCGCCAACGGCGCCATCTTCGCGCCGTTGGGGAAAGCGCTGAACGACCATGCCGCGCGCGATGTCAAGGTACTGGTCGTCGGCAACCCGGCGAACACCAACTGTTTGATCGCCCGCAGCGTCGCCCCCGATCTCGATCCGCGACAATTCACTTCGATGATGCGCCTCGACCATAACCGCGCGATCAGCCGACTGGCGGAAAAAACCGCCACTCACAGCACCGAGGTGAAGAAAATGATCGTCTGGGGTAACCACTCTTCGACGCAATATCCCGATATCAGCCATGCCACGGTACAGGGCAGACGCGCCGAGGATCTGGTCGAAGCCGCTTGGTACAAAGAAACCTTCATTCCCCAAATTCAGCAGCGCGGGGCCGCGATCATCAAGGCGCGTGGCGCCTCTTCCGCCGCCTCGGCCGCCTCGGCCGCGATCGATCACATGCGCACCTGGACACAAGGAACCACCGAAGGCGACTGGGTCAGTATGGGCATTGCCGCCGATGGCGCTTACGGCATTGAACCCGGCATCGTCTACTCCTACCCGGTGACCTGCAAAGACGGCCAATACCAAATTGTACCGGGCCTTGAGATCAGCCCCTTCAGTCGCGAGAAGATGGACGCCACGGCACGGGAACTGCGCGAGGAAAGAGAGGCGATAAAAGGTTTGCTCGGCTGATTTTCCGTCCCGCGATCCGCCGCGGCGCGCGTTTTTTCCTCGTCAAGCGGCTGCTGAGCGTTCACCGCCTGCCCCGGCGTGTTTTCTCCCTCTGGTTGAAGGGAGAAGCGAAACGGGCGCCGAGGCAATGATTCTCTCCGTGCGCAGCCGCCGGTGGCCTTTTTCCTCCGTGGCAAGATAGGTCCGCGAGTCACGTTTCGGGGGCGATCTTTTTGCCGAGTGCGGATGCACGGTCACGACACACAGCGTAAAAGAGGACGTGGTGCCGGCAAGGCGCCTGCTTTCGCTCTGTTCGAGGTGTGCACAAAGCGCGTGTGCGAGAAGACCTTGCAAAGGTGACTCGCGTAAAGTCGTACTTGACGCAGTGCCCCAAAACGCCCGATGGCGGCCCTGTCATGGCTTGGTCGCTGTCGGGTACGACAAGTACTTGCGGGTGCACGCGTCGAAAAGCCTTTCGCAAAGCGGGGCATCTCGCCGCGACCGAGCGTTTCTGGCGCGTGACGAAGCGTCTTGCGAAGCGTAACGGCGTGAAGAAAAATGCCGCGATGCCCCTTCAAGGACGCGAGCGGCGATGCGATAAAGAGAAGCGAGAAATCAACGGACGGGGAATTTCTCCCCTGGCTTATTTTTTCTTGGCGTATTTCAACGAATCAATGGCAACCGCGATGACGATGATCGAACCCTTGATCACATACTGCCAGTTCGGGTTGATGCCAATATAGGAAAGCCCGTAGTTGATCAACTGGAAAATGATCACCCCCATGACGACGCCGCCGACGGTGCCGACTCCGCCGGAGAAGGAAACCCCGCCGATCACGCAGGCGGCGATCGCGTCGAGTTCGTACATGAAGCCGAGATTGTTCGTCGCCGAGCCCACCCGGCCGGCTTCCAGGATGCCCCCTAGACCATAAAGGGCGCCGCCGAGCATGTAGATCATGATCAAATTACGCGCGACATTCACCCCGGAAACGCGCGCCGCTTCGGCGTTACCGCCGATGGCGTAAAGGTTTTTGCCGAAACGGGTTTTGTTCCATATGATCCAAACGAGCAGGGCGGTAATGGCAGCGTAAATGGTGATATAAGAAAGGCGGAACGAACCGAGTACGATCGCGCCGGTGGCGAAATTCGAATAGGCCTCGGAAAAGCTCGAAACCGGCGCCGAACCGGAGTAGTCGAAATACAGGGAGTTGATCCCGTAGACGATCAGCATCATCCCGAGGGTGGCGATGAACGGGGTGACGTTCAGATAAGCGACGATCAAGCCGTTGACGAGGCCGATCGCGAGCCCGATGAACATGACAAGCAGTACCGCGGCGACAATCGGCAGCGGCCCGAAGCCGGTGAAGACTTTGTTCGCCGCGTCACCCGCCTGTAGCATGGTGGCGGCGACGACGCCGGTCAGCCCGACCATGCGCCCGGCGGACAAGTCGGTGCCGCGGGTGACGATGATTCCGGCGGCACCGAGGGCGATGATCAAGCGTACCGAGGATTGCGAGAGAATGTTGGAGAAGTTGCGCAGCAATTGATCGAGCGGCCAGACGAAGCTGACGTCCTGGGAAATGATCACGACAAGCAGGACGAGAAGCACGAAATACAGGGCGTTGTTCTTGAAAAAGTCCGCCAGTTTTATGTCTTTGTTCATTGATCTTCCTTCCTGTTTTTACAGATATTTGCTTGCCAGTTGCATGATTTTTTCCTGATCGGTTTCGCCGCTTTCGACAATACCGGCGACCTGGCCATTGCTCATGACGAGAACGCGATCGGTCACCCCGAGCAACTCCGGCATTTCCGAAGAAACCATGATGATGCTTTTGCCGCGTTTGGCGAGTTCCGAAATGAGCTGATAGATTTCGTATTTGGCGCCCACGTCGATGCCGCGGGTCGGTTCGTCGAGCATCAGAATGTTCGCCTGGGTGAGCAGCCAGCGTCCGAGAATGACCTTTTGCTGATTGCCGCCGGAGAGCAAATCGATGAAGGTCTTGTGCGTCGGGGTTTTTACCTTCATCGTCTCGATCACCCAGTCGGTGTCTTTTTTCATCTGTCTGCCATTGAGCAGGCCGAGTTTTTTTTGGTAGCGATGCATATTGGCGATCAGCACATTGAAGTTCACCCCGAGTCCGGCGAAAATTCCGGTGGCGCGGCGTTCTTCCGTGACCAGGGCGAAACCGTTTTTGATCGCCGTCACGCTGTTTTTGTTGTCGATTTTTTCCCCGTTCAGGGTCACTTCGCCGGCGCAGCTTTCGCGCAGTCCAAAGAGGATTTCGAGAATATCGGTGCGCCTTGCGCCAACGAGACCGGCGATGCCGAGGATTTCCCCTTTGCGCAGATCGAAGGAGACATTTTGGATCGACGGCTGATTTTTCGCGGAAAGTCCCTTGACGGTGAGAACGGTTTCCCCCGGGGTGTTGATTTTCGGTGGAAAGCGTTCGCCCAGTTCACGGCCGACCATTTTCGCGATGAGAGCATCGATCGTCGTTTCGCTTACTTTCGTCGTGTCGATCCACTGCCCGTCGCGCATCACGGTCACTTCATCGCAGATACGGAAAATTTCGTCCATTTTGTGAGAAATATAGATGATGCCGCAGCCGCGTGCCTGAAGTTTTTTGATGATTTCGAAAAGATGATTGACTTCCTTCTCCGACAGCGAGGAAGTTGGTTCGTCCATGATCACGATTTTCGCGTCATAGGAAAAGGCCTTGGCGATTTCGATCATCTGCATTTGTGAGATGCCGAGTTTCGCGACTTTCGCGCGCGGGTCGATGTAGATGTCGAGTTCGTCGAAAATCGCCTTGGTGTCGCGATACATTTTGGCGTAATCGAGCAGCCCGTGTCTCAGCAACGGGTAACGTCCAAGATAGAGGTTGTCCATCACCGTCGTCTGCTCTACCAGATTGAGTTCCTGATGGACCATCGAAATGCCGTGTTCCAGCGCTTCCTTGGAGGTTTTGAAAGAGACTTTCTCCCCTTGAAAGAAAATTTCGCCTTCGTCTTCGTGATAGATACCGAACAGACATTTGAGCAAGGTGGACTTACCGGCACCGTTCTCTCCCATGAGCGCGTGTACCGAATGCGGGCGCACCTTCAAAGTGGCGCCGTCCAGTGCTTTCACGCCGGGGAAGGTTTTGTGTATGTCGACCATTTCGAGAAGATAAGGCGCTTCTTCTGCCGCCGTTTCTTTGCCACCGGCGGGTGTCGAGTGTTGTCGTCGTGATCGCGTTTCTGGCATGATGTTGTCCATTAAGGGAAGAGGATCGATCGGTCGTGACCGCCGCAAGTGTGCGAGCGGCGCCGAAAGGGACATTTTCTGTTCCTGCTTTACGAAGGTTGACAATTCTCTTGTCGCTTGCGCTTCCCTGTCGCCGGCAAGGCGGACAAACGGGAAGGCGGAAAGCGACGGTTCGGTGCGGCGCTCATCAACGGGATATCCGCGACGCGATAAGCGACAAGGATATCCCTTCCGATTGGAATCAGTCCAGATAGTGATCCAAATTGCTGGCATCGATTCCGACGTAAGGCACCTGTAAGTAGCGATTTTTCAGTGTGTAGGTGCTACCGGCCATCGGCGCCTTGCCGGCGGCAAGATTGCTGATCAGGATGTAAACCCCTTCCGCCTGGCCTTTGGCGTCGTTCAGGACGGTCCCGGCGAGTTCACCGTTTTTCACCATTTGCAGGGCTTCGGGGAGGGCGTCGACACCGAAGATCGGCAGTTGCTTGCCGGCCGCCTTGGTTGCCTGATAAGCCCCCATCGCCATCGCGTCGTTATTGGCGATGATCACTTCGATGGCCTCGGCTTTCGGGCCGGAAAGCCATGCCTGGGCGATGTCTTTGGCTTTGGCGGTGTCCCACATCGCGGAATCGAGGAAGAGGCGATCGGTTTGCAGGTTTTCCTTTTCGTTCAGCGTCTTGACGACCCATTTGGTACGGGCTTCCGCGTCGGGATGACCGGGTTCGCCTTTGAGCAGGACGAACTGGATTTTTCCATCTTTGTTTTTGTCCCATTGCGGATGGGCTTTCCAGGCCTTGGCGATCAGTTGTCCTTGAATCAGGCCGGATTGTTTCGGATCGGTGCCGACATAAAAGGCTTTGTCGTAGGAGGCAATCGCTTTTCCCCCGGGATCCTTGTTGAAGAAAACGATCGGCAGACCGGCGGCTTTCGCCTTGGCGATGACTGTCGGACCGGCCGCCGGATCGACCAGATTGATCGCGAGCACCTTGACCCCCTTGGCGAGCATCACGTCGACCTGATCGTTTTGGGTCGACTGGTTGTTCTGCGAATCGTTCATCAGCAGGGTGATGTCTTTGTTGTCTTTGGCATAGCCCAGCAAATTCTTGCGTAGCAGGGCCATGAAGTTGTCGTCGTATTTGTAAATCGTCACCCCGATGCGGTCGGCGCCTTGCGCCACACCCGCGAGCATGGCGGTCACGACGATCGCGAGCAGGGATTTGCGTAGGCAATTCATTATCCTCTCCTTATCGATAAACTGTTGTACAATTATCCTTACATAGGATGAAATTCATATTAAATTACGTAAGCAATAAAAGCAAACCACTTTGCGCGCTGCCTCCTTGTCTCTTTTATTGCTTGGACAGCCGATGAGGAAAAGAATATGTTCTCCGCCGCCGATCACCCCCACCGCCGTTACAATCCATTGATGGATTCCTGGGTACTGGTTTCGCCGCAGCGCGGCAAGCGCCCCTGGCAGGGCGCGCGGGAGGCGCCGGGAGAGAAAACGGTTCCCGCTTATGATCGCGACTGTTATCTGTGTCCAGGGAACATCCGTGTTAACGGACGGAAGAATCCCGATTACGCCGGGCCTTATGTCTTTGCCAACGATTTCATGGCCTTGCTGCCGGATACGGCGCCCTATCGAGAAGCGGACGAATTATTGCGACTGGAAGCGGTGCGTGGTGAATGCCGGGTGATTTGCTTTTCTCCTGATCACAGCAAGACGCTGCCGCAATTGTCGTGTGTGGAAATCGAGAAGGTTATTTCCGCCTGGCAGGCGCAGTATCGCGAACTCGGCGGCAAATACCGCTGGGTGCAGATTTTCGAGAACAAGGGCAAGGCGATGGGTTGTTCCAATCCTCATCCCCACGGGCAGATCTGGGCGGGCGACTTTCTACCCAATGAAATCGTCACCGAGGCGCGCACCCAAGAGGCTTATTTCGCGCGTCACGGTCGTCCGCTGCTCTGCGATTATTTGCGGCGCGAACAGCGCGATGGGCGGCGTACGGTTCTCGAGACGAAGCACTGGCTCGCAGTGGTGCCTTATTGGGCGGTGTGGCCGTTCGAGACCTTGTTGCTGCCGAAAGCGCCGGTCAAGCGGATGACGGAATTATCACCGGCGCAGGCGGAAGATCTGGCGCGGGCATTGAAAAAATTGACCAGCCGCTATGATAATCTCTTTCATTGCACATTTCCGTATTCGATGGGCTTTCATGGCGCCCCGTTCGATGAAGAGGCGGACGAACACTGGCAGTTGCACGCGCATTTTTATCCGCCGTTGCTACGTTCGGCCGAGGTGAAAAAATTCATGGTCGGCTATGAAATGCTCGCCGAAGTGCAGCGCGACCTGAGCGCCGAACAGGCCGCCGAACGGTTGCGGGCGGTATCCGATATCCACTACAACGAAACGAAGGAGCAAACGGGATGAGTATGCCAGCCGATACGGCGCGATCGATGCGCGAGGCGTTCGGAGTCGATGCGGATTTCTTGATCCGCGCGCCCGGTCGGGTCAACTTGATCGGTGAACATACCGATTACAACGGCGGTTTCGTGCTGCCCTGCGCGATAGATTTTTTCACCGAAGTGGCGTTTTGCCGGCGGCGGGAAAAGACGGTGCGCGTTCTCGCCGCCGATTACGACGGAAAAATCGACACCTTCGACCTGACGGAATCGCTCGACGTGCATCCGAGCTACGCCTGGGCGAACTATGCCCGCGGGGTGATCGACGTGGTGCAGCGGCATACAAAGCCCTTGGCGAGCGGTTTCGATCTCGTCGTCAGCGGCAACGTGCCGCAAGGGGCGGGGCTGAGTTCTTCGGCCTCTTATGAAGTGGCGGTGGCCAAGGCGCTCGTCGAAGGGTTCGCTCTGCCCCTTGACGAACAGGAGATCGCCTTGCTGGCGCAGCGGGCGGAGAACGAGTTTGTCGGCTGCAAATGCGGCATCATGGATCAGCTTATTTGCGCTGTCGGCGAAGCGAATGCCGCCTTGCTGATCGATTGCCGGTCGCTGGCGACGAAAGTCGCGCCGATGCCGCCCGATTGGGCGATCGTGATCGTCGATTCCAAGGTCAAACGCGGACTTGTCGACAGCAAATACAACGAACGGCGCCAGCAGTGTGAACAGGCGGCGGCGATTCTTGGCGTCAACTCTCTGCGCGATGCCACGGAAGAACAGCTCAAGGCCGCCAGAGACAGAGTGGATGAAGTGATTTACCGCCGCGCGCGCCATGTTATCGGCGACAGTCGCCGCGCGGTGGAGATGGCGGCGGCGCTCACGGGCGGCGACATGGCGGCGATCCATCGCATGATGGCCGCAAGTCACCGCTCGATGCGCGAGGATTTCGCGATCACCCATCCGCATGTGGATACCCTCGTTGCCCTCATCGCCGAGGTGCTTGGCGAGGGAGGCGGCGTGCGCATGACCGGCGGCGGCTTTGGCGGCTGTGTGGTCGCGTTGCTCGCCAAAGCGCGGGTCGATGTGGTGCGTGAAGTCGTGCTTCGTGAGTATCCGGCGCGCACCGGATTGACCCCCGATGTGTTCGTCTGCACGGCGCGCCAGGGCGTGCGCCGTATCGATCCGCGCTGAGGAGGGCGGTCTGCGACGTCCATTCGCGGCGTTTATTGCGCGGTGATGGCGGTTTTTCCGCTCCAGCGTGTTATTTTCCGCGCTGTGCTTTATAAAATAGCTTGGGGATTCGGATGATGACAACAAATCACTTTTCTCCGTGCCGGATCATGCTTGAGAACGGCGCCGGCACGCAACTCGTCGTCAGCGATTTCGGTGCCGCCTGGCTGTCGTGCCAGGTAATGGTCGCCGGGAAACGGCGCGAAGTGATCCTCGGAGGCGCCGATCCGCTCGACGGCCTGCGCGGCGGCGCCTATCTCGGCGCCACGATCGGGCGCTATGCCGGGCGCATCGCCGCCGGCAGATATGAAAATCGGGGAAGTGTGTACCGGCTGACGGCCAACGAAGGGGCGAACTGCCTGCATGGCGGCAGGGAAAACTTCGCCCGCAAACGCTGGAAAGTCGTCGAGCAGGGCGCGGACAGGGTGGTTTTCGAACTGTTTTCCCAAGACGGCGAAGAGGGCTTTCCCGGCAATGTCACCGCGAGAGCCGGTTATTTTCTCGATGGAGACAATACCGTCGTTCTCGACTGGACCGCGCAAAGCGACAGGGAAACGGTCATCAACCTCACCAATCACGCTTATTTCAATCTCGACGGTGATTCTGCCGACGACCGTGGCGATGCCCTCGCTCAGCGACTGCGCATCGACGCCGAGCGCTTCGTGCCGGTCGATCGCGCCGGAATTCCGCTTGCGCCTTCGCAAGTCGTCGCGGGCGGCATGGATTTCCGCGCCGGCAAAGCGCTCGCGGCGGATTTTCTGGGCGACGAGCAGCAGAGAATCGTTTCCGGCTACGACCATAGTTTCCTTCTCGAAAAAAGTCGCGACGGCAAGCCGCAGGCGAGACTCACTTCCGCCTCCGGTGATCTGGCGATGACGATTCACACCACCCAGCGCGCCTTGCATCTGTACAGCGGGCAATTTCTCCGCGGCACCCCGGATCGCCGCGGCGGGTGCTACGGGAACCATGCCGGCATCGCCCTCGAAACCCAGGCGCCGCCGGACAGTCCGAACCGGCGCTACGGCCTGGTGCGCTTGCGGCCCGGGAGCACGTATCATCACCAAACCCGCTATCGTTTCCGCAGCCTGCTGCCTTTGCCTTGAAAGGCGCGCGTCGGAAAAATCGGCAGTGCTTTTCATTCTGAAGTTATTGATTTTAAACGAAAAAATGTTCGGCAAAAAAGCGCGTCTTGAACTCGCTTTCGTTTGGCGCGTTTTCTCCGCAGCGGCAAGGAAAATTTCCTGGGCATCGGCAATCATCCGCGTACGAGGTGAGCGTTTGCGCGCGTGGCCTCTTTAAGCTACATTCAGGAAAACCGGGTTTTTCCCTGACTCGCCGACGTATCGCGATGCTTTCGGTACAGAAACCTATCGGTTTCCGCAACAGGGGAAGAAGTATTTTTCGAGGAAAGACAAGCCGTTTCAGCGTGAGACGCTGGAATCTGCCTTACCCGGTAAGGCCGCCGCTTGTCACAGTCAGCGGCGCTGTGAAAGGTTTTCCTTGGCAGGTGGAGAGAAAGGTGCGGGTCAGCCGAAACGACAATCGCCGAACGCGACTTGGGAGCGTACAAAGGGCATCGCGCGCCACAGGCGAAAAGGGTCCCCGTTTGCTTTTCTCGAACGTGGCGGCAGAGGGGGAGGCGGTGTATCGCCGCCGCCAAAAACCGCACCTCGATGCGCCTTCGTTGCGAAGGAAAGAGGCTTGATTCGCGGCGATAGATACCCCCAAAAAAGCGAGCCGCAAGGCTCGCTCTTTCTCCCCGGTGAGGGATTTTTCGATTTCGTGAGAAAAACGTTTCCGTGGATCAGAAATCGTGTCGCAGACCGACGCTTACAATGTAGCCGTTTTTGTAGCCGTTTTTATCGTCGTCGTCATACCCGTCGATGTATTGCCCTTCCACCCAGCTGTAGGTCCGTTTGCTGAAGTTGTACTGATAGCCGAGACCGTAAGTGTAGATATTTTCCTTTGAGTCAATGTCATCGGAGTCGGCCATACCGACGGAAGCACGGAAAGTATTCGCGCCTTGGAAATACTGCCCGGCGAGGTTGTATTTTTCCCCCAGGGAAGCGGCGTGTTCGGCGCCGAGGCCGACCTGGAACTGGTCATTGCTGTAGCCGAGCGCGGCGCCCCATAACTCATAGGTACCTTTGTCCTCATCTGTCCAGGCATAGGCGAGGCCAGTGTAGAAACCGTTTTGGTCGTACCTCAACCCGGCATGGACGGCGTTGAAGCTGTCTTCATCGCCATCTTTAATAACCTCATGCGAGCCATCGAGGACGCCGGCGACGCCCGCCTGGAAGCCGGAGAAGTTCGGGGATTCATACTTGATGGCTTTTTTAAGACCACTGTCGTAGTGGTTGAGATCTTTGAACCAGTTGTCTTTAGCGTTGTAGATGTCGTTGTATTCGGTGACGTCTCCGTACAGTGAACTCTGGTTTCCTAAGGTCAGGGTACCGAAGCCGCCCTTGACGCCGATATAGGCTTTTTTGGTTTTGTTGAGCCCCTCACTCTTCTTCCCGGTGGTGTCGAAGCCGAATTCGAATTTGTAAAAAGCCTCCAGGCCGTTATTCAGCACTTCCGTGCCCTTGACGCCGAGTTTGGCGGTGGCGGTCTCCAGATCCCATGTCTTATCATTATCATTATCATGATTTTTTTGTTTTAACTGCGTTTCATAACCGAGCGAGCCGTACAGGGTCGTGCTGTTTTCGGCGGCTTGGGCGATGCCGGCGAGAGCGGCGGTGACGCCGAGGGCGATCAATGTTTTCTTCATTTCAGTCTCCTAGCGATATACTTCAATTTCGCGGATTGCCTGATCCGCATCCGCAACTCACGATATTGCTTCTTTCGCGGCGACGCAACTGTTTGTTGCGAAAAAACAACAAACGACGCTCAGGCGTTTTTCCGCACCGGGTTTCCCCTCTGTTTTTTTGTAAGGATCTGAAAAGAAATCATTATTTCGCGTTTTAGGCGCGTGTGGACGGAGCGGCGAACGCCCTTGCAATGGCGTTTATGTAATGATCGCTTGCGCTGGGTAGCACGCTCTGACGACGGCTTGTATCCAAGACACGACAATGGTTCTGTCCAGTTTGCAAGAGCCGTTTGTGCAGCGGATAACAATAAATGTTGTTTAATAGAGAAAACTATATTCTGTCACTTTTTTTCACGATGAATTGTCGCGATCACCGGCCGGGGCGTTTTCCTCTTCGGAGCCGTGATGAAAAGTATCCGCTGCGCAACGGATGCGTGGCGCAAGGAATCACGGGGCCCGCTGGCGAATGGAACAGGCAAAAAAAAGCGAGCCGCAAGGCTCGCTTTTTGTCCCCGGTGAGGGATTTTCCGATTTCGTGAGAAAATTCCCGCGGATCAGAAATCGTGACGCAGACCGACGCGTACGACGTAGCCGTTGTCATCGTCGTAATTCCAGTCGGTGTATTGCCCTTCCACCCAGGTGTAGGTGCGTTTGCTGAAGTTGTACTGATAGCCGAGACCGTAGGTGTAGATACTTTTATCGTCGTCAATGTCATCGGAGTTGGCTAAACCGACGGAAGCACGGAAGGTGTTCGCGCCCTGGAAATACTGCCCGGCGAGGTTGTATTTTTCCCCCAGGGAAGCGGCGTGTTCGGCGGCGAGGCCGACCTGGAACTGGTCGTTGCCATAACCGAATGCGGCGCCCCATACTTCATTGGAGCCGGGGCCATGATCTGTTTCACTTACGCCGTATTTATCGGTAAACTTGAAAGATGTGTAGAGGTCCTGACTTGTCCAGGAATAGGCGAGGCCGGCGTAGAAACCGTTTTGGTCGTACCACAGCCCGGCCTGAGCGGCGTTGAAGCTGTCTTTATCGCCGTTTTCGATAACCTCGTGAGAGCCGTCGAGGACGGCGGCAACGCCCGCCTGGAAACCGGAGAAGTCCGGCGTCGTATAGCTGATCGTCTTGGCAATACGATCACCACCGGTGATTGAACCGTAGTGGTTCAAATCGTTGAACCAGTTGTCCTGATAAATGTCGTTGTAATTGGTGACGGTTTTGTAGAGGGAATCCTGTTTCCCGAGGGTCAGGGTACCGAAGCCGCCTTTGACACCGATGTAAGCGTATCGGGTGTCGTTAAGGCCTTTACCCGTAGTGTCGAAGCCGTATTCGAATTTGTAAAAAGCCTCCAGGCCGTTGTTCAGCGCTTCCGTGCCCTTGACGCCGAGTTTGGCGGTTGCTTTGTTCAGATCCCAGATATGATCATTACGAAGATCATAATCTTGATTTTTTAAATCTTTGACGGGAATATTCGTATCAAAAGCGTTTTTTGCGAACTGCGTTTCATAACCGAGCGAGCCGTACAGGGTCGTGCTGTTCTCGGCGGCCTGGGCGATGCCGGCGAGAGCGGCGGCGACGCTGAGGGCGATCGATGTTTTTTTCATTTCATTATCCTAAATGATTGATAAATAAATACTCATCAGATTATATATTTATAATCTCGAAGCCATCATAGCAGGTTTTTGCACCGACGCAACACTTTTGTTGCAAGAAGCCAACAAACGCCATTTTGTTGTTTTCCCGCAACAAAAGCGCGGCAATTTTTTCGTAAGCGATTGAGAAAAAAGCGATTTTCTCTTTTTCCTCGAGGAAAGCCAGCCGCAAAGAAGCGCGTAAAAAATGAAATTTATATTATTATGTCTGTTCGGTAATTCCTGTCGCCGCTTCAGGCAAAGCGCCATGACGACGACAGAAAAAACCTGTGCCTCTCCGACGAAGCATCTCCGTGGATGACGCCGACTTGCCGAGGCGGCAAGGCCTTGTCCGCGGCAAATACAGTCGAATGGCGCTTGCCCGTTGCATTGCCGCTTTGCCATCAGGCGGAGCCGCGGCGATTCGCCGCTTTGCCGCGTGAGGGCGGGGGCGCGATTACGCACAGCGCGTTCTCGCGGCAGCTTCCTTGCCAGGGCGACGCGCAGGCGGACGGTTCAGATGGCGCGCGAGAAAAACAGCGGTACGCCGCTTTTTTCGCTCATCTTCTCCAGATAGGCGCGTAGCGGTTTCGGCCACTCGATGCCGTTTACCATGCTCAGATTGCGTAACACCGGGAACACTTCGATGTCCTCCATGCCCGGGCGGGTATCGAGGCTTGCCGAGGTGCGCAGCAAGGCGGCAAGATCGGGCAGCATGGCGTTGACTGCGGCGATAGGCGCCGCGCTGTTACGCAGGTTTTCCGCGAAATCGCCGATGAACTCGGTTTTCTTGCCGGTGAAGTAGGCGACGGCGCTCGCGGTGGCGAATTCTTCCAGGCCGATCTTGGTGCAGCGCGGCATGACGAGCGGATTGACCTGTGGGGCGACGCGTGACAGCCAGTCAGCGATCGATGGCCGTATTTCCCGGGCGATTCCGTCGCCGCCGGCGTATTCGTCGATATAGCGGACAATGTCGAGGCTTTCCGCCATCGCGCTGCCGTCGGCTTTGATCAAAATCGGGAGCATTTTTTTCCCCACCAGATCGATCGGTGTTTTTTCGTCGTCATTTGCCAAGACGATCGCTTGCACCGTGATTTCCCGTAACCCGAAAATCATTCTTGCCTTGACGCAAAATGGGCAGTGATCGTAGATATATAGTTTCATTGCGCGTTTCTCCTTGAGAGTATGCGCTTGCGGGCGCGGCAAGCGCAGGATTGCCGGTATCGACGGAATACCATAACACGAGATCGTTGCCCTTGACCGATCGAGCTTGGCTTCCTCGTCATTGCGCGAGCCGATCCGGGCCGCCTTTTTCCGCCGTCACGGAAAGAGGCTTGCGGCTATCCACTTCAGCCGGAGGCGCGCCTCTGCGAACGGGAAAGCGCCGTCGGCATGCCCGGGCACATCGCCACCCGAACACGGATAACGGCGGCAACGGTTCTCCGCGTGTTGACGCTCACGTCGATGGCGAAGTTCGCGATTGGCGCCGGCGTTCTTGTTCGCGCCGTTCTCCTTGCTCATGAATGGGGTAAGCGGAGGACGAGGGTTTCGGTTCTCTTTTTTGTCCATGATAGAATCGCATTTCTACCCGGTTCAAGGTGAGCTAAGCAGTCATGTCTTCCAATGTCAGGATTTTACAGTCTTTGCCGCTCGGCGAAAAAGTCGCGATCGCCTTTTCCGGCGGTCTCGATACCTCGGCGGCGCTTCTGTGGATGCAACAAAAGGGCGCGCAACCATACGCCTATACGGCGAACCTCGCCCAACCCGACGAAGAAGATTATGCGGCGATTGCGCGCAAAGCGAAAGCCTATGGCGCCGTTTGTGCGCGTCTCGTCGATTGTCGCGCGCAACTGGTTCATGAAGGGATTGCGGCGCTGCAGTGCAACGCTTTCCACGTCAGCACTGCTGGCGTGACCTATTACAACACGACGCCGCTCGGGCGCGCGGTGACCGGTACGATGCTGGTCGCGGCAATGGCGGAAGACGATGTTCATATCTGGGGCGACGGCAGCACCTACAAAGGCAACGATATCGAACGTTTTTATCGCTACGGACTGCTCACCAATCCGAAGCTGAAAATTTACAAGCCGTGGCTTGACCAACACTTCATCGACGAACTCGGCGGTCGTGCGGAGATGTCGCAGTTTCTGATCGACAATGGCTTTGCCTACAAGATGGGCAAGGAAAAAGCGTACTCCACCGATTCCAACCTGCTCGGCGCGACGCACGAGGCGAAAGATCTCGAATTTCTCGACCGCGGCATCGGGATCGTCACCCCGATCATGGGGGTGCCGTTTTGGCGTGAGGAGGTGGAAATCCGTCGCGAAGAAGTCACCGTTCGTTTCGAGGAAGGGATGCCGGTCGCGATCAACGGGCGGACGTTCCCCGACGCCGTCGCGTTGATTGAGGAGGCCAACCGCATTGGCGGCCGCCACGGGCTTGGAATGAGCGATCAGATCGAAAATCGCATTATCGAAGCCAAATCGCGCGGCATCTATGAAGCGCCGGGCATGGCGCTTTTACACATCGCCTATGAACGTCTTCTGACCGGGATTCACAATGAGGACACCATAGAACAGTACCGCATCGATGGCATTCGCCTCGGGCGCTTGCTCTATCAGGGGCGCTGGTTCGATCCTCAGGCGCTGATGCTGCGCAAGAGCGCCCAAAAGTGGGTGGCCAGGGTGATCAGCGGCGAAGTGACGCTGGAATTACGCCGCGGCAACGATTATTCGATTCTCGAGACCGCGTCGGCGAATCTCAGCTATGCGCCGCAGCGCCTCAGTATGGAAAAAGTCGCCGACGCGCCTTTTACGCCGGCTGACCGCATCGGCCAGTTGACGATGCGCACCCTCGATATCGGCGATACCCATGCGCAACTTTCGCGTTACGCCGAGGCCGGGGTGATCGCCACGGAAAAAAATTCCGTCGTCCCCAAGCTGGAAAGTCGATAATCGGCGCTTTGAGAGGGGTGTTTCGGCAATGAGGCCGAAAACGATGGTCGCTTACCCGCCGTGCGTGAAGTTCGTCGCCATCATGAATAAACGGCCGAGCAAAATCAGGGTGACAAGCCACACGCTGATGTTAAGCGACCGCGCTTTGCCGGTGAGCAGCTTGATCACGGTGTAGGTGATAAATCCCAGGGTAATACCGTCGGCGATCGAGTAGAAAAACGGCATGCCGAAGACGGTCATCGCCGCCGGCGCCGCTTCGCTGACGTCGTTCCAGTCGATATCGCCAAGAGCGTACATCATCAGCACGGCGACATAGAGAATCGCCCCGCTCGTCGCTTCGATCGGCACCATGGCGGCAAGGGGCGAGAAGAACAGCGCGCAAAGGAACAGGAAGGCGACCACCACGTTGGTAAGCCCCGTGCGGCCGCCGACAGAAACACCGGCGGCGCTTTCGATGTAACACGTGGTGTTCGACGTGCCCAGGGCGGCGCCGATGACGGTCGCGCCGCTGTCGGCGAGAAGCGCTTTTTTCAGATTGGGCACTCTGCCGTCCTTGTCGCTCAATCGCGCGCGTCCGGTCACCCCGATAAGCGTGCCGGCGGTGTCGAACAGATCGACGAAAAAGAAGGCGAAAATGACACTGACCATACCGAGGGAAAGCGCGCCGATGATATCCATCTGCAAGAAAGTCGGCGCGATGGAAGGTGGCGTTGACAGCAACCCGTAATAGTGGGTGTGGCCGCTTGCAACAGCGATTCCGGAGACGATCAGCATGGCGATCAGGACGCCTCCCGGTATTTTCAGGTGTTGTAAAGTGAGGATCAGGAAAAAGCAGAACAAGCTCATCGCCGGAATGTAGCCGGTGAGATCGCCGAGAGCGATCAGGGTGGCGGGATTGTCCATCACGATGCCGGCTTCCTGCATCGCGATGATCGCCAAAAAGCCGCCGATGCCGGCGGCGATTGATTTTTTCAGGGTGGCGGGAATGGCGTTGATCAGCCATTCGCGCAGACGCAACAGGCTGACAAGGACAAACAATACCCCGGAAATGAACACGCACCCCAGCGCGACTTGCCAGGTTTGATGCATGCCGAGGACGACGGTGAAGGTGAAAAATGCATTAAGCCCCATGCCCGGGGCGAGCGAAACCGGCAGGTTGGCGTACAAGCCCATAATCAGACAGCCGACAGCGGCGGCAAGGCAGGTCGCCACGAAGACAGCGTTCGGATCCATGCCGGTTCTGCCGAGAATCTGGGGGTTGACGAAAATGATATAGGCCATCGTGAGGAATGTCGTCAGGCCGGCGAGAATCTCGGTTGTAACGGTTGTCTGGTGGGATTTCAACTGAAAAAGATCATCGAGCATGCGTCGTTCTCCGCGCGGGCGTAAAAGCGCATGGTAACATAACGAATTGTTCAGGTAAGTCCTTTGTCCCATGCTGGAAACAAGGGTGCTGCTGGGCTACCGAGATTGGGTGGGCGGGGGTTTTGGCACGGGCCGGTCGAGCGGGCGAACAAGGTGATGAGGATAGCGGGGAGTGGCGGAAATTGGCAATACGAGACGATACGCGAAAGAATCGCCGCCGCTGCGACACCGTAGATTCATTCAGCCACGTCGAGAGGGGGAACCGCGACGCTCTCCGTAGCGACTTTTTTCGCGCCGCCGCGAAGCGGCTTGAGCGCGAGGGATGCTCATCCCTGTTTTTCTTCGCCGTATGCCGCCCCGTTTATCCATCGATGATCCTTCTCCCAGGTGAACAGCCACTTGCGCGACGGGCCGGCCATGACGTTGAGATAGTAATTGTCGTAGCCGGCGATCGTCGCGACCGGATGATAGCCTTTGGGCACCATCACCACGTCTTTGTCGTAGACCGCCATCGCTTCATCGAGTTCGCGGTCGTCGCTGTACACCCGTTGCAGGCAAAAGCCTTGCGCAGGATCGAGGCGGTGGTAATAGGTTTCTTCCAAATAGGTTTCGTGCGGCTCGTTGGCCTGGTCGTGCTTATGACTTGGGAACGAACTGGTACAGCCCTCATCCGTGTATACCTCGACGACCAACAGGCTGTCCGCCGCTGCGTAATCCGGCAATATATTGTGGACATAGCGCCGATTGCGCCCTTTTCCCCGCGCTTCGGCGTCGATGTCCGCCGGTTCGATGAGGCGCGTCGCCGAGTTGCCGTGCCCCGGCGCTGTGCACACGGCGAGCTCGAGCGGCGTCAGCGCTTCCACTTGGTAAGGTTGTCCATTGGCGATGTAGAGCGCGTACGGCTTTTTGCGCTCGAACGGGTTCATGCGCTCACCGATCGCGGTGAAGACGTATCCCGAAGTGACGACGGTCGCTTTTCCGGCGACGAGGACGAGACAAGTCTCGCGATCGCTCGCGGGCATACACAGTTTTTGCCCCGGCGCGAGCTCATAAGCGGCGAAGCCGACATATTGCCAACCCGCCGATTGCGGTGTGATATGTTGCGTTCTTCCCTGTGCGTCCGGCGCATGGTGTTTTGACAGTAATCCAGACATCGTACCCTCGTATGTTCTATGAAACGGTTGTAATCGACGCTAAGCCTGTGTCGTTTCTATGGTAGCATGAAACATACATTCTATTTTTTCAAGTAATTGAAATGAAATTTATATTTTATGCGGTGACACTATCACATTATAAAACGGTCGGAGAAACGCGCTTTCGCCCTCCCGGAATCGATGAGGGAATGACACGATGATGAAGACGGGGAAAATGACGACGGCTCAGGCGCTGGTTCGCTTTTTGAACCGGCAGTATGTCGAAGTCGATGGGGTGGAGTGGCCTTTCGTTCATGGGATTTTCACCATTTTCGGTCATGGCAATGTCCTTGGTCTGGGGCAGGCGCTCGAAGAGGACGCCGGCCATCTGCTCGTCCATCAGGGATGCAACGAGCAAGGGATGGCGCATATCGCGATAGGATTTGCCAAACAGTGCAAGCGGAAAAAAATCTATGCAGTCACTTCGTCGGTCGGGCCTGGCGCGGCGAATATGGTGACCGCGGCGGCGACCGCGACGGCCAACCGGATTCCGGTTTTGTTCCTTCCTGGTGACGTCTTCGCCAGCCGCCAGCCCGATCCGGTGTTACAACAGATCGAGTGCGCTCATGACGGTTCTGTCAGCACCAATGACTGCTTCAAACCGGTGTCGCGTTACTGGGATCGCGTCAATCGTCCCGAACAGCTGATGAGCGCGATGATTCAGGCAATGCGGGTGCTGACGGATCCGGCGGACAGCGGCGCAGTGACCATTTGCCTGCCTCAGGACGTACAGGGGGAAGCCTATGATTTTCCGAGTTATTTCTTTGCCAGACGGGTGCATCGCCTCGAGCGTCGTCCGCCGACGCCGGCGATGATCGCAGAGGCCGTCGCGCTGATCGAAAAAAAGAAAAAACCGATGTTGATTTGCGGCGGTGGGGTGCGTTACGCCGAGGCGCATCAGGCGTTTCGCACTTTTGCCGAAAGCTTTGCCATTCCTTTCGGGGAAACGCAGGCGGGCAAAAGCGCGGTGGTAGCTGAACATGCGCTCAATTTGGGCGGGATCGGGACGACCGGATGCCTCGCCGCGAACCGGATCGCGCGCGACGCCGATCTGGTGATTGGCGTCGGCACCAGGTTGAGCGATTTCACGACGGCGTCGAAATCTTTGTTCCAGAACGAAGCGGTCGATTTTCTGACCATCAATGTCGCCGAATTCGACGCCTGTAAAATGGACGCCACCCGCGTCGTCGGCGATGCCCGTGAAGCCCTCGTGACGCTCACCGAGGCACTGCGAGCCACAGGCTATCGCGCCGCTTATCGAGAGGAAATCGAGACCGTGAAAGAGGCGTGGCGGGCGGAACGCGAGCGTTTGTTCGCGATTCGTTTCGATGAGGCGTTCGTGCCGGAAATCGACGGAGACTTCCCGGATGACTTGCGGGAGTACCGCGACTTTCTCGCCACGGAACTGGCGCAAACCCGGGTGCTCGGCTTGCTCGACCAGCACCTGGAGCCTGACGCCATCGTCGTCGGCGCGGCGGGCTCGCTGCCCGGTGATTTGCAACGGCTTTGGCGTCCCAAAGTGGTCGATACCTATCATATGGAATACGGCTATTCCTGTATGGGATATGAAGTGGCGGCCTCGATCGGCGCGAAGATCGCGTGCCCGGATCAGCCGGTTTACGCCTTGCTCGGCGATGGTTCCTACCTGATGCTGCACGGCGAGATACAGACCGCGGTGCAAGAGGGGATAAAGGTCACTCTGATTGTCTTCGATAACGCCGGATTCGCCTGCATCAACAATTTGCAGATGAGTCAGGGAATGGGCAGTCTGGGCACGGAAAACCGCCTTCGTGACGCGAAAACGGGGACGCTGAGCGGCCCGTTGCTGACGATCGATTTTGCCAAGAACGCGGAAAGTTACGGTTGCAAAGCCTATCGGGTGAGAAACGAACGGCAACTGATCGCAGCGATTGCCGATGCCAAGCGGCAGACACGGCCGACGCTGATCGATGTCAAGGTGCTGCCGAAAACGATGACCCACGGTTATGAAGCCTGGTGGCGGGTCGGCACCGCTCAAGTCGCGCGCAAGTCGGCGATTGTCGCGGCGGCACGAGAAATTCGCGATCGCGTTGAAAACCAGGTTCGCCGTTACTGATTGACGTTCACTGTGCCGCGATGGGGGCCGTCTTTGCGCCTGTCGTTCTCCTTGCCTGAACGGCGATTTCACGGACGCGACGAGCGGCGATCGAGGGCGTGATAGAATAAAAAAGTCAGATCAATTGAAAATAAAATAAATATTTCGTCTGGCTGGTATCGTCGAGCGCAGCCGTTGACGGCAAGGGCAAGGATTCTTCCTTGCCGTGACGAGCGCAGGATAGCAATCGGTCGGTTAGCTTTAGGAGCGACAATTTGAAAGAGAAAAAGAAATTCGATGTCATCTGTATGGGGCGAATCGCCGTCGATCTTTACGGCCAGCAAATCGGTTCCCGTCTCGAAGACATGGGATCGTTCGCCAAATATCTGGGAGGGTCCTCCGGCAACGTGGCGTATGGCTGCGCTGTTCAGGGAATGCGATCGTCGATGCTCGCCCGCGTCGGCGATGAACATATGGGGCGTTTTTTGCGCGAACAGCTGCAACGGGTCGGTTGTGATACCAGCCATCTTGTCACGGACAAGGAGCGCCTGACCGCCCTGGCTATTCTGGGGATCAAGGATCGGCACACCTTCCCCCTGATTTTCTACCGTGAGAACTGCGCGGATATGGCGATCGCCAAGGACGATTTCAGCGAAAGCTATATCGCTTCCGCGCGTTGCCTTGCGATCACCGGAACCCATCTGTCTCATCCGCAAACCTGCGAAGCGGTGCTGAAAGCGCTCGAGTACGCGCGTCGCAATGCGGTGAAAACCGTCCTCGATATCGATTATCGCCCGGTTTTGTGGGGGCTCACTTCCCTTGGCGACGGGGAAACGCGCTACATCGCCTCGGACGCGGTCACCCATAAGTTACAAGAAGTGCTCCCTTTGTTCGATCTCGTTGTCGGCACAGAGGAAGAATTTCATATCGCCGCCGGATCGACCGACACCATCGAGGCCTTGCGGACGCTGCGCCGGGTCGCCGCCGCCGATTTCGTCTTGAAGCGTGGCACCTTCGGCGCGGCGGTCTACACAGGGGAAATCCCGGATACCCTCGATGACGGCCTTACCGTGACCGGCGTCCGTGTCGAGGTGCTCAACGTCCTCGGTGCCGGCGACGCCTTTATGTCCGGTTTGTTGCGCGGCTATCTCGAGGATGAAGGATGGGAACGCGCTTGTACCTACGCCAACGCCTGTGGCGCGCTGGTGGTGTCGCGGCATGGCTGCGCGCCGGCGATGCCGAGCAGAGTCGAACTCGATGACTATCTGACGCGCGCCCGTACGCTCGCGCGCCCCGATCTCGATGAACGCCTTGAACATCTGCATCGCGTGACCACCCGCGGGCGGCATTGGCAGGAACTGTGCGTGATGGCCTTCGATCACCGCAGTCAGTTTGTCGAAATGGCCCTTGCCGCCGACAGCGATATCGCCCGCATCGAGACACTGAAAAAACGGATTTTGCAAGCCGCCCGTCAGGCCGCACAGGAAGCCGACTTGAACGGCAAGGCCGGGCTGCTGTGTGACAGCACCTTCGGTCAGGAGGTGCTTGATGAAATCACCGGCGAGGGATGGTGGATCGGGCGTCCGATCGAGCTGCCGGGTTCTCGTCCCCTGGTGCTCGAGCACGGCAACATCGGATCGCAATTGCGGGACTGGCCGCTCAAGCAGGTCGTGAAGTGCCTGGTGTTTTTCGATCCGCGAGACGAGCATCGCCTGCGTTTGCGCCAGGAACACCTGATTGACGAGGTGTATCGCGCCTGTTGTCAGTCCGGGCATCAGTTGCTTTTGGAAGTGGTTTTACCGCCAGCGGTCGAAAAAGACGACACCTTGTATCTGCGAGCCATCGAGCGTTTCTATAATTTGCGCATACGGCCGGACTGGTGGAAATTGCCGCCACTGGCGGAGCGTTCCTGGCAGGCGGTTTCCGCATTGATCGAGGCGCGTGATCCGTACTGCTGTGGGGTGTTGATCCTCGGCCTGGACGCCACCTGGCAAGAACTGGCGCGCGGTTTCGCCGCGGCAAGCAGGTGCGACAAGGTCAAAGGCTTCGCCGTCGGCCGCACCCTCTTTGCCGAACCGGCGCGTTTATGGCTCGCGCGGCAAATCGACGATGCCGCCCTGATCGAAGACATCAAGTCCAACTACCATCGTCTCATCACCCTGTGGCGTCGGCGCGGGGAACGCGGGGTATCACAGGAGAGACAAAGATGACCGTAAAACTGGGGATCAATCCCCTGACCTGGAGCAATGACGATCTGCCCTCCCTGGGGGCGGAAACGCCATTGGAAACTTGTCTGCGCGAGGGCCGGGAAGCCGGTTTCGCCGGATTCGAGCTGGGGAACAAGTTCCCGCGCGAGGCCGCTGTCCTCGCGCCGATTCTCGCGCGCCATCGACTCGAACTGGTATCGGGCTGGTATTCGATGCGATTGCTAACGCGCAGTGTCGAAGAAGAAATTGCCGCGGTCGAAGCTCATCTGACGCTGCTTCGCGAATTGGGGGCAAGCGTCATGGTCAGCTGTGAAGTGAGCGATTGCATTCACGGGGCGCGGGAAACACCGCTGTACCTGCGGCCGCGATTTCCGGCCGGGCGTTGGCGGGAGTATGGGGAAAAATTGACCGAATTTGCCGAATATACCCGGAGTATAGGCGTTCGCATCGCTTACCACCACCACATGGGCACGGTGATCGAGACGGCAGAGGATATCGACAAACTGATGGAACACACCGGCCCGGAAGTGGGGCTGCTGCTCGACAGCGGGCACCTGACATTCGCCGGCGCCGACCCCGTGGCGGTGGCCAGGCGCTGGGCCGGTCGCATAAATCACGTTCATTGCAAGGACGTCCGTGGCGATGTCCTCGCGGAGGTCAAAAATCGCAAACTGAGCTTTTTGGATGCGGTTCTCGATGGGGTGTATACCGTTCCCGGAGATGGCGGTGTCGATTATCCGGCGCTCTTTGCCGTACTCGAGGCGCATGACTACGACGGCTGGCTGGTCGTCGAAGCGGAGCAGGATCCCGCTGTTGCCCATCCGTCGACCTATGCCCGAATGGGATATCGCAATCTCCATCGGCTGGCGCGCGACGCCGGGCTTCTGCGATCCTCAACGCGGTAAAAAACGCGCGTGATGTCGTCGCTATGTTCATAAAAGAACCATGGTTTTATCTCACCGCGATTCCCGCTGTCCTCCTCTACGGCATCGGCAAAGGCGGTCTGGGTGGCGCGCTCGGGGTGATCGCAGTGCCGTTGATGGCGCTGACGACATCCCCGAAGCAGGCCGCGGCCGTTTTGTTACCGATATTGCTCGTAATGGACGCCTTCGCGGTGCGACAATACTGGCGCCGCGCGGACTACGCCTTGCTGCGGCGCATGTTGCCCGGGGCGGTCGCGGGTGTGGCGATCGCCGGTTTTTCCATGGCCTATGTGCCGCAGGGGGTGTTCAGCGCGATCGTCGGTGTGTTGTGCGTCTTGTTCGGGCTGCACTACTATCTGGGCTTCGCGCGCTCTGCTGCTGCAAAGGGCGCGAAAAGTTCGTTGAACGCCTGCTTCTGGAGCACACTGAGCGGCTTTTCCAGTACGACCATTCATGCCGGCGGCGGGCCCGCCAGTATTTATCTATTGCCGCTCGAGCTCGATAAAGTCACTTTGGTGGCGACCATGGCCGTCTTTTTTGCCTCCGTTAACGTGATCAAACTGATCCCGTTTCTTTTGGTCGGTGAATTCACGCGCGTCAATCTCGTCACGTCGCTGCTTTTGATGCCTTTGGTGCCGGTAGGCGTGTGGTTCGGCGTCTTGTTGTTGCGCAGGATCGATCAAGTGTCGGTTTATCGGGTCTGTTATGCCAGTTTGTTGCTGTCGGGCGGCCAATTGCTCTGGCAGGGGGCGACGCGCGTATAATATGACGGCAAGCGAGGTATCGCCCGGTTCGATGCGATTTGCGAGAGCGCGTGTCGCTTAGTTTATTTTCAATCGACGAGGAAAAATAGCGGCATGGGCAAGCGCGCGTCAACAGTGACCCGGTTAACGGAACTCGAAGATCAGATCAGAACCCGGTATGACCGCCTGAGCAAAAGATTGCGGCAGGTCGCCGCCTATCTTCTCGAGAACAAACACAGCGTCGCTTTCGAAACCGTTTCGGTGATTGCCGAGCGTGCCGGGGTGCCGCCTTCGACGCTGATTCGCTTTGCCGACGCCTTCGGGTTTAACGGCTTCAACGCGATGAAGCGATTGTTTCGCAACAATCTCTTGGAAGAGACCTACAGCTATACGGATCGCATTCGCCTGCTCAAGGAACTCGACGGGGATAACGTGCCCCTTGAGCGACCGGTCGACATCTTGCGGGAATTTGCCCGCGTGAACGGCAATGCCCTGCATCAGCTGGCGATGCAGACGCCCGTCGACAAACTCGACGCGGCGGTGGAAATGCTCGCCGCCGCGAAAAATATTTACGTGCTCGGGCTTGGACGTTCGTTCAGCGTCTCTTCTTACCTGGCCTACGCGCTGCGTCATTTGCATAAACGGGTCTTCTTGATCGATGGTCTGGGCGGGATGTTCAAAGAACAACTCCTGCCTATCGAAAACGTGGATGTCTTGGTGGTGATCAGCTTCTTTCCCTACGCGAAAGACACCATGGTCATCAATGACTCGTTGAGCGAATCGGGGGCGAAGCGCGTCGTTGTCACCGACAGTCAAATCAGTCCGCTCGCTTCGTTCAGTGATATTTGTTTTGTCGTGAAAGAGGCGAAAGTGGATGCCTTTCGTTCTCAAACCGCCTCTTTGTGTCTCGTGCAAACCCTGGCCGTTTCCCTCGCCTTCCGTGCGGACAAGGCCAAGTGACGCGCTGATCGACTGGCCTCGCCGCGTCTTAAGATCACGTCTTCTCAGCTGTTTTGCCACAGAAAACGTCGCGCCAATGGCGAAAGGCGCCATCAGAGATTGATCGGCAAACAAAAAAGCGCAAGGGCAGTCAATGAAAGTCCACCCAGGCGCCGTGATTGTCGGCCGATTCCACGCATTTCTCACACAAGCGCACTCCCGCGATGCCCGCGTCGATGTCGGGATACCAGATCCCAGCGGCGCTTTCCTTGTCCCCACGGTTCACGGCGTCGAACACCAAGGCGAAACGATGGTACAGGTTCGCCCAGGATTCGAAGTATCCTTCGGGATGACCGCCCGGGATGTGACTCGCGGCGACGCCGTCGACTGCTTTGTACAGATAGTCCATGTCGCGCTCCAGTATTTGCAGCGGTTTTCCCTGAACTTCATAGCGCAACTGGTTTGGCCGTTCATCCCACCATTGCAGCGATGCCTTCTCGCCGACAATGCGGATTTTCTGCTCGTGCAGCGCCCCGGCATTGATCGCCGAAACCCACAGCGTGCCCACCGCGCCGCCGGCGAATTCCATCATGATGTGGGCGTTGTCTTCGAGCGGCGCGCGCGAGGCGATAAAACTTTGACGGATACAGGCGAGACGCTTGACGCCAAGTCCGGTCATCATCGCGCAGAGATGGAAGGGATGCGTGCCGAGGTCACCGATCACATACGTCGGCCCGGAGACTTGCGGATCGACCCGCCATTTCAGTCCCGGGTCATGGCGTTCCCGTTCCTCGCTGTGAAAGCCGTGCGCGAACTGCATGTTGACCACGCGGATCGTGCCCAGATCGCCTCTTGCCACCATCTCCCGCGCCTGATGCACCATGGGATAACCGGAATAGCCATACATGACGGCGATCACCCGGTTGACCTCTTCGGCCAGTGCTTTGAGTTCTTCCGCCTGAGCCGTGGTGAAAGTGACGGGTTTTTCACAGATCACATGCAAACCGGCTTGCAACGCCGCTTTGCAGATTTCGTGATGGGTGGCATTTGGCGTCGCGATAGAGACCGCCTCTATGCCATCGCGCCGCGCGGCCTCGCCGGCGAATAGCGCGCGATAATCGCCGTAGCAGCGTTCGCCATCCAAGCCGATGTTACGCCCGAATTCACGGCAGCGATCGCGATCGCCGTCGTAAAAGGCGCCGGCGAGGAAGCGGAACAAGCCGTCACGCACCGCCGCGTCGCGATGGGAATAGCCGATCTGACTGCCGCGTCCTCCCCCGACCATGCCCCAACGTATCGGTCGTTGCAATCTACGTTCTTCGTTAAACATCAACACGCTCCATGGTTCGGGTTTGTGCGTTGCGGGCGCACGAAAATTTCTCTGTTCTCACGAAACGATAGCGTATTCGCTGGCGTATTGGCAATAAAAATATTTCAAACGTGGCATTCAATGAAAAATTTATATCGTCAAGAGAGGAAAAAACCAGTGCGGCGCGACACTTTTCTTTTCTTGACTGAAAATTTTTCAAATTAAAATCAAAAACTTATT
Source organism: Cardiobacteriaceae bacterium (assembly GCA_965277745.1). GTDB lineage: Bacteria > Pseudomonadota > Gammaproteobacteria > Cardiobacteriales > Cardiobacteriaceae. Next base: position 428,178 of record OZ255837.1, on the reverse strand, counting down.
CCTTATTTTTCCTTATTCATCGCGGTTCAAAAGTGACGGCAAAAAAGCAAAGCGAAAAAGACAACGGCGACGTTGCCGCTTTCCCGCTGTTTCCTTTCTCTCCGCACCGCGGCGTTTGCCCTGATCGGGTGATTTTTATATCCTTTTGATAAAAAAAGAAATATAGAAACTTTTCGATCTTGAGCGGAGAAAAATTACAGAATAACACTCTTTTTATTGTCGTGACGGCTTCCTTCCCTTTTCGCCGTGATGATGAAAGTTATATTTTTTTACTGTTGAAAACGAAATATTTATTTCATATAGTGGTCGTCGCCGACTTGGTTACCCGTCATTTCGATTCTGGCCGTGAAATCCGCGGCGCTTTCCGCCAGAATCCCCATCCGTCAAGAGGAGACACGACATGGAAACGCTACCCAACTATATCGATGGTTCGTCGATTGCATCTTCGAGCACAAGATTCGCCCCTGTTTACAATCCGGCAAGCGGTACGCAAATTCGTCAGGTGGCCTTGAGCGACGCCGCCGATACCGGGAAAGCGATCACCGCGGCGCAAACGGCATTCGCCGCCTGGTCACGATTGTCCCCGCTCAAGCGGGCGCGCGTCCTGTTCAGGTTCAAATCTCTTCTCGAAGAGCATCGCGCGCGTCTTGCCGAACGGATTTGCGAAGAGCAAGGGAAAACTTATCAAGACGCCCTTGGCGAACTGACGCGTGGGCTGGAAGTGGTCGAGTTCGCCTGCGGTATCGCGCACTTACAAAAAGGCGAACATTCCGCCAATGTCGGTAGCGGCGTCGATGCCCATTCGCTGATGCAACCGCTCGGCGTATGCGCGGGGATCACCCCGTTCAACTTTCCGGCGATGGTGCCGATGTGGATGTTCCCGATTGCGATCGCAAGCGGAAATACCTTTGTCTTGAAGCCTTCCGAAAAAGATCCTTCCCTGGCGCTGGAACTGGCCGAACTGCTCACCGAAGCGGGTTTGCCCAAAGGCGTGTTCAACGTCGTCAACGGCGATAAAGTCGCGGTGGATGTGCTCCTCACCGATCCTCGTGTACAAGCGGTCAGCTTCGTCGGATCGACGCCGGTTGCCGAGTACATCTACGCCACGGCTTCGGCCCACGGCAAACGCTGTCAAGCGCTGGGCGGTGCGAAGAATCATTGTATCGTCATGCCGGACGCGGACCGGGATATGACGGCCAAAGCCATTATCGGTGCCGCGTACGGCGCCGCGGGGGAACGCTGTATGGCCTTGTCGGTGGTGGTGGCGGTCGGCGATGCGCTCGCCGAGGACTTGATCGAGCGCCTGCGGCGGCACATCGATGCCATCGAGATCGGACCGGGGGGAAGCGCGAACGATGGCAATGATATGGGGCCGGTCATTTCCGCGGCGCACAAACGCAAAATCGAAGAATATATTCACTCCGGCGTCACTCAGGGGGCGACATTGCTCGTCGATGGCCGCCAATTGGTCGTGCCTGGTCATGAGGCGGGCTTTTTTGTCGGACCGACGTTGTTCGACCATGTTTCTGCGGAAATGACGATTTATCGCGACGAAATCTTCGGCCCGGTTCTGTCGATTGTCCGTGTCGGTGACTACGCCGCCGCCCTGGAACTGATCGACAAACACCCCTTCGGCAACGGCACGGCGATTTTCACCCGCGACGGAGAAACCGCCCGCCAGTTCGCCGAGACTGTTCAGGCGGGGATGGTCGGAATCAATATTCCGATTCCGGTACCGATGGCTTTTCATAGTTTCGGCGGCTGGAAGCGCTCCATTTTCGGGCCGCTGGGTATGCACGGTAGCGATGGCGTTCGTTTCTACACGCGGATGAAAACGGTGACCAGTAGATGGCCGGCCGGCGTCCGTTTGCAGCATCATGACAGTGCCTTCGCGATGCCGACGCTCGATTGAGGAGGACGGTATCGACCGGCGCGCCGGCCTTTTTCCCGATCGACAGAGACGCCTAAATCAGCAAGGGCTGAGACGGCGTGCGACAGGCGCGGCACCGCCGGCCATAGCCGCCCCGAAACGACGCGCCTTCGCGTCCCCCTCGCTCGTGTAACGAGAATATCATCGCCGACAAGCAGGTTATGAAAATGATCGTACACGCGCGACGCTGATCTTTTATCATGACCTTTTTGGCGGATGCGCGATGATTGATCTTTGCAAAAAACTGGTGTTGCTCGACCGTGATGGGGTACTCAACGAAGATCGTGACGATTACGTTACGACGCCGGCGGAACTGATCATTTTTGGCAGCGCTCTGCGCGGCATGGCCGCGCTCACCGCCGCCGGCATCCGCATCGGGATTTGCACCAATCAGGGCGGCATCGAGCGCGGCCGCTACGACGCGGCCACCCTCGTGCGGATCCATCGAAAATTGCTCGATCAGGCACGCTTTGCCGGCGCCCGCATCGAGCGTATCGTCTATTGCCCAAGCTACCGCGACAGCCATCCCTGGCGCAAGCCCAATCCGGGCATGCTCCTCGATCAGGCGGCCTATTTCAAAACCGAACTTGGCGGCGTGCCGTTTGTCGGCGACAATATCGTCGACGTGGAAGCCGCCCGCGCGGCCGGTGCCGAGCCGGTTTTGGTGAAAACCGGAAAAGGGGGCAAGATGGCCACCCGGCACAAAAACACGCTCGCAGGCGTGTTACGCTATGCGAATCTGGAAGAAGCGGTGAAGGATTGGCTGAAGTGAGGACCATACGAACCTATGCGTTTTATCTCCTGTGGGCGCTTGCGACGTTCGTCTGGGGTATATTGATCATGGCGATGATCGTGTTGCCGTTTCGCTGGCGCCACCGCCTGGCCACCGGCTGGGGCGATACGACAGTGTGGTTGCTGCGCTGGGTTTGCGGCGTAAAATGGAAAATCCACGGGCGGGAAAACGTGCCGGATCGTCCGGTCATTCTGGTGACGAATCACCAGTCTCCCTGGGAGACGGTGTTCATGCCTTTGGTGCTGCGTACCCAGGTCTGGGTGCTGAAAAAAGAGTTGCTGCGGATTCCGTTTTTTGGCTGGACGATGCGCTTGCTCGGCGCGATCGCCATCGACCGTGGCAAACGCAGGCAATCGATCGAACAAGTGATCGAACAGGGCAGCGCGTGCGTCGCGCGCGGGTTTTCCGTGGTGATGTTCCCGGAAGGACACCGCTTTTTGCCGCACGCGCCGCTCAAATTCAAACACGGCGCGGCGCGCCTTGCCATCGCCCTTGGCGTGCCGATGCTCCCGGTGGCACACAATGCCGGCCAGTTCTGGCCGCGAAAAGGGCCTATGTGCGCGGGAGAAGTGCAAGTTTGTATCGGTGAGCCGATTCTTGCCGCAGGCAAATCCGTCAAGGAAATCAACGGGCAAGTGGAAAGCTGGATTCGTAAGAGGCGCGACCGTCTCGTCGCCGAAGAAGAGGCGCGCCGCGAAGCGGCGAGGGGGGGATAAACGCGGCGAACAAGGTTTGCGCGGACCTATCGCGATATTGCAAGCGTCGGGCGACAGCAAGGCAACAACGACCTCGATCGCCGCCGCCGACAGAGTTCATGCCATACTGGCAAAAGCGATGGAAATCGCAAGGCGTACGTCATACGGGGAAAACGTGAAACGGAAATTGGGGATCTGCTATTATCCCGAACAGTGGCCCGCTTCGCGCTGGCGTGAAGACGCCTGCCGCATGGCGGATGCGGGGTTGACTTGGGTACGAATGGGGGAATTTTCCTGGTCGCTGATCGAGCCGCGGCCAGGGAAAGCACACTGGGCGTGGCTCGACGAGGCGATCGAAATTGTCGGTCAGACGGGTCTTCAGGTGATTTTGGGCACTCCGACCGCCGCCCCGCCCCATTGGCTGATCGCCAAACACCCCGATATGTTGGCCGTCGATGCGGCGGGACGTCCGCGTAAATTCGGCTCCCGCCGTCACTATTGCTTCAGTCATCCCGGTTATCTGGCGGAGTGCCGACGGATTGTCACCGCGATGGCGGAAAGGTATGGCGCAAACCCCTATGTCCACGCTTGGCAGACAGACAATGAATATGGCTGTCATGACACCACACTTTCCTATTCCGCGGCGGCGCGCCGCGCTTTTTGTCAGTGGCTGCGCGAACAATTTCCCGCCGCAACCGGCGATGGCGGGGATATCGCCGCCTTGAACCGGGCCTGGGGCAATGTCTTCTGGTCGATGAATTACGAAGATTTCGAGGCGATCGATTTGCCCAATCTGACGGTGACAGAGGCCAATCCCGCGCATTGTCTCGCCTTCCGCCGCTTCAGTTGCGGGCAAGTGGTGAAATTCAATCGCGCCCAGGTGGAAATCATCCGTCGCTACAGTGCGGCGCCGATCACCCACAATTATATGGGACGCAGCAGCGATTTCGATCATTTCAGGCTGGGCGAAGACCTCGATATCGCCAGCTGGGACAGCTATCCACTCGGTTTTCTTGAAGACCGAATCGCAACGGACGATGCAGAGCGCCGCCGCTATGCCCGCCAGGGGGAGCCGGATTTCCAGGCTTTTCATCATGACTTGTACCGCGGGGTCGGCAGGGGGCGCTGGTGGGTGATGGAACAGCAGCCGGGGGCGGTAAACTGGGCGTCGTACAATCCTTCTCCCCTGCCCGGCATCGTCCGTCTGTGGACCTGGGAAGCATTCGCCCATGGCGCCGAGACCGTCTGCTATTTCCGCTGGCGCCAATCGCCGTTTGCCCAGGAGCAGATGCACGCCGGATTGCTGCGCAGCGATAGCGTCGAAACGCCCGCCATGGCCGAAGTGCGCGAGGTATTTGCCGAATTGGCCGAGGCATCGGCGGTTTCAGCGGCGCAAGCCGAAATCGCCCTGATTTTCGACTATGACGCCGATGCGGCCTGGAGGGTGCAGCCGCACGGGCAGGGGCTATCGTATTTTCAATTGCTCTTCGATTACTATCGCGCCCTGCGCAAGTTGGGCTTGTCGATCGATATCGTTGCCCCGACAGAGCGAAGCTTCAAGGGATATCGCCTTGTTTTCGCCCCCGGGATGATCCACATGCCCGCGGATCTGAAACAGGCCTTGTTCGCGTGCCGGGGAATGGTTGTTCTCGGCCCGCGCAGCGCGGCGCGGGATGCGCATATGGCGATTCCGCTACCGCTACCGCCCGCCATGCCCGGTCTCGACGTCACGGTTTCCCGGGTGGAAAGTCTCCGTCCCGACATGCCGATCGCGGTCCGTGAAGGCGGGCACGTCACCGGATACCTCGAAGAACTGGCGTCGCGCGCCTGTGATGTCCTCCTCCATCGCGAGAGCGATGCGCCCCTTGCGGTGCGCGACGGGGAGAGGATCTATATCGGCGGCTGGCTGGATCAGGAAGGTCTTGTTGCCTTGTTTCGCCGTTTGTGTCGGGAAAAAGGGGTGGCAACCCTCGATCTACCCGACGGTGTGCGGATCCGCGACACCGCTTGCGAACGCTTCTGGTTCAACTACAATCCCCATCCGCTCGCCTGTCATGGCAGACATCTGCCGGTCGCCGGCGTCATTCGTGAACGGCGCGCGAACGCCGGAAGCGGCTCGTGAATCTACGCTGTATCGCGCGCCCGGCGCGCGAGCGGGGGATGCTATCCTCCTGTCGTTCGAGTACGGAATCTCGTTTCGGCGCAGATACGGGCTGCCCGCGATAGCACCCTCGTGGGCGAGAACGGAGTTTATTCTCCGGTTACGCGGACAAGCGCCGCTTTGGCGCCTTCGCGACCGCGACAACGATGTCGTTTTCCCTTACCGCGGCGGCAAGAAGAAGGAAGCGGCGTTTCTTGGGGAAATAGCGTCTTTTACGCGCGCCGGGCGCGGTAACCGAGGGCGACAAAGCGGATTTCGATGTCAGCGCTTTTCACCTTGATTCGCGTTTTGTTCAAGGCGACAGCTTGCGGGTCATGGCGCTTTCGCAAAGCGTCCAGTTCGCCTTTCAGCGCTGTCTCGACCGATCGCATTCGTTCCTCCAAGAGTTGCTGTTTCTCTTGCGCGGCATCGATATCCTGACGTTCCTTGCCGATCTGCGTAGCTTTTTGAAACGCGCTGCTCGCGCGGCGGATGTTGCTTCGCGAGAGTACCTTGCGTCCGGTAAAGGCGCAAAGCAGCGCGCCGCCTATGGAAAGTCCGGCGCTGATCAGGCGTTGCGAGGACTGCGCGTGTTCGCGCTCGAGGACGTTTTGCGCGCTGAGTAACTGCCGCCTCAGGCTCATCTGTTTGCCCGCGTATTTCTGCCGCAGGGTGATCATTTCGCTGTCGCGTTTGGCGCGTAAATCGGTGGCGATGCGGTGACGAAAAGCCGTTTCACTTTCGCCCGGATCGCTGTACAGTTCGAGCGCCTCGCAATACAGCACTTCGACGCTTTGCTGTTGACGGAGGAAGTTTTTGAATTGTTTTTCCCAGTCGCGCCAATTGGCGATATTTTGCGCGGAAGCGGGAATCGGATGATAAAACGCCGGCGTTTGCGCCGCGTTTTGCAGTTGTTCCATGGCAAATCCGGCAGGTTGGGCCTTTTGCCAGTCGAGCGTCTCGTCGCTGAAGGGACAGTCGAGAAGGAGCTTTCGTTCGTGGCGAATGCCCGATTTGCGGTCGTTGAAAAACAACCGGGCACTGCCGAGCACGCTCGGAGAGTAGTGCGGCGTCTCTGCGTCGGCGGCGTTCGTCGGCAAGTAATAACAGGAAATCCCGGTGGGCAGAACTGCGGGCGAGGTGGCGCTGTTTGCCGTTGCCGCGGCGGCGGGTGGGTCTTCTCTGTCGGGGCCGGCGAGCGTCGCGATCTGGCGGCTATCAAGCGGTCCCGCGAGATAGCTCATCGCCCAGCGGGTCTCGAAAATGCACGGGCTGTCTTCATGGATGTTGTGGAGGAGGAATTGTCGTTTGCCGAGGCGGTCGAACCAGGCGTCGAGTTCTTTCTTGCGCAGACCCTGTTTGCCGGCCGAGAGCAAGCCTTCGCTGACTCTGGCGCGATCTTGTGCTGTCTGGAGTTTACCGATGCACCAGGTGCCGGCGTTGGCCAAGGCTTTGTAATCGAGATCCACGGGATTCTGGGTGGAAAGAACGAGCCCCAGCCCGAAAGCACGCGCTTGCTTGAGCAGGGTCAGAAACAGCGCTTTACTCGGCGGATTCCCGTTCGGCGGCAGATAGCCGGCGACTTCGTCCATATAGAGAATCGCCCGCAGCGCACTGGTGCCCTGCTGGCGGCGCATCCAGTGGATGAGATGGTTGAGCAGCAGGGTAAGAAAGAACATCCGTTCGCCATCGCCGAGGTGGGCAATGTTGACGACACTGGTTTGCGCTTTTTTTTTCTCTGTCGTAGAACAGGCTTTCACAGTCAAGTGGCTGCCCGCTGCGCCAGGCCGCAAAAGAAGGCGAGGCGAGGAGATTGTTGAATGACATCGCCAGTCCCTGCCGCGCGCGCGCCGGGAAGACCTGGCTGACCGGCAGCACCCCGATTTTTGTAAACGGCGGATTTTGGATCTTTCCGACAAGTTCAGCGAGGGAAAGGGTTTTGCCGTCATCCCAGCTCGATTTCAGCACGTGGGTGAGAAATACCTGTTGCGGATCAAGGGTGTCCGCTGTCTGCCCGAATAACGCAAGCAAGCCGCCGGCGGTGCTGTCCAAATAGTTTCCGTAGCTTTCCCCGTCGGCGCGGATGGACGCCTCGGGCGGTGCCAGGTTGGCGAGCAGGGAAAAGGGAATACCGGCAGTGCTCCCCGGGGTGTAAAGGCGTACCGGATTGGCGTCCTTAAGGCGCTTCATGCGCGCCGAAGATTGCCCGCTTTTGGCAAGACCGTCTCGCCACAGAGTGGCGATTTTTTCCGCCCATTGCCGAGTGTTTTCACCGTCTTGGCGGCGGGAGTCACAATCCGCCCAAGGGAGAAAGTCCTCCTCGCGCAACTGCGGGAAATTGAGAGCGAGATTGCCGAGATCACCTTTTGGATCGATCGCGATGATCGGGATATGATCGAGCGCGGCTTCTTCCAGCAAACAAATACCGAGACCGGTCTTGCCCGATCCGGTCATGCCGATGATCAAGGCATGGGTGGTGAGATCGGCGGTGTCGTAAAGTAGCGGCATGTCTTTTTGCGGATAGGTTTCGCTGCCAAGATAGAATTGCCCGATGTTCTCCACGATCTCGGTCACGCCGTCATCCCCCAGAAGGCGAGAATTCCGCGCAGGTCGTGATCCGAGTAAAAGAAATCGGCCGCCTTTTCTACCGTTTCGCGGCGAACGACTCCACCGTAGCCGATCACGATATCGGCGCCATCCGCGCCCCGGGCGGCAACGTCACTCATGCCATCGCCGATCAGATAGACGCGTCCTAGGCCTTTGTCTAACTTCCAGTCGGCGACGACGCGACGTTTGCCGATGGCTGTGGTCAGTGGCGTGGGGCGTATCCCGCGGTAGCGGTCTTCGGCGTCGAAATCGAGCGCTACGGCGAAGACATCGTTCTCTGCGACATCGAGCATGCGGGCGAGCGGCAAAATGGCTTCGCGCAGGCCACCGCTCACGATCGCGACGGGGATAGCGGCCGTTTTCAGTCTGGCGATTGTTTCCGCGCCCCCCGGGGTGGGTGTTGCGAGATAGCGTTCGGCGATCTTTTCGAGGTCGCGGCGCGTGGGACGGATGAGGTCGAGACGTCTGCGGTAGACTGCCTCGAGGGGTACTTCGCCATTCATCGCCTGATTTGTCAGCGCGGCGGTCTCTCCGCCGCAGTGCTTGATCGCGGCGAGTTCGTCGATACCTTCAACGCTCGAAAGGGTAGAATCGCAGTCGAAAATTACCCCATCGGGGTGGGGCAGAATGGTCATGGTTTGGCTTGGCAAGAGCTGGGTGAAAAACGGTGGTTTTTTTCCCGGCAATGCCGCTTATAGCGCTTCGATCGCCTTGGTCGCGCCGGACAGGGAAAACGAGAGGGTTTGCTGTTTATCGTCGATGAAGGCGGCCACTTGCAACGCTTTACCTTTCTTTATTTTCTGCAGAAGGTCGTCTTTGACTGGCAGCGCGACGTTGCAGCCGCCCGGGTTGCACAAGTCAAATCCGTTGCGGCTGATTTCCTCACCGTCGATCGCGAGGCCGAGGCCGGCATGGAGATTGACGCCAAGCGGTACGGTAATGATCATCGCGAACGTATTTTTCTCTTCCGCCAATTTTCGCAAGATTACTAGGCCAACTGGGGTTTTTTCCTTGTTGTAAACGATCTGAAGCACAGCGCATTCATTCTTGTCGCAGGCGCCTTTCCAGGCCCCGTAGGACTTGCCGTCGCTGATTTTCGCCACGCCCGTGGCGCTGGTAGCGGCAAGGGCCGCGAGGATGAATATTTTGCTTTTCATATGTTCTCCAAAATTGTTGACTGAATCCGTGATACGGCGGCCAGTATGCGATCGTTTTTTATTCGCTTTTGCCGCTTTTAAAGACCGATCATTCTTGGTCGGAAAAATTATACAGGAAAATTATCGGTGTGGTAGAGAGCATGCCTCCCTTTTTTACCGCTCGGCCGGTAAGGAAAAGACAAGCGCGAAGAGGACTCGTACGAATCGGAAAAGGGAGAAAGACAAACGCGTTGGAGAAAATTTTCACTTCTTAATTCTCACGGCGCCTGGTTTTTCGATAAATATTGCTTTTACGGTGCAATAAAAGCGAAAGCATACGAAAGGAATGATGCGAGGGCGGAAATATCGGCCATAAAAAACACCCGCTTTTCCCCGCCACGGCGATGAAAAGATCCCTTTCTTGGTTTGATGTGAGAAAGAGGGATCGCTTGTCGAAGGGGAGAAAGATAAAACGGAAAGCACGACGGCATTCCCGTTCCCTCGTTTTGATCGTGGTCGTCACGGCAACGGAAACACCACGGTCGATTGCCCGGCCGATTCGCAAGGGCGAATCGGGTGCGTGGGGCGATGTTATTTCAGCCGGTCAACTGCCGCGTGATCAGCTTTTTCAGGGGCGGCAGGTTGTTGCCAAGATGGACAACGGCGTCGCGCAGCCAGCGCGCGGGCGCCGTTTCGCGAGTGAACAAGGCGACGATCAAATTAGTGCCGTAATACAGCGGCAGGGTGTTTTTCCGATGGCGACGATTGTACGCTTCAAGGACGCTGGTCTCGCCGATATCCTTACCCTGTCCCGATTGACGCAGGAGGAGATGACTCAAGATCGCCTGACTTTTCAGGCCGAGATTGAAACCGTGCGCGGTAACCGGATGGGTGCCGCAGGCGGCGTCGCCGATGAGGGCGCAGCGTTCGGCGTAAAATCGTTTCGCGTGCACCCCCACCAGTGGATAATCATGGATCGTGCTCGCCATGCGCATTTTTCCGAAGCGATGGCCGAGTTGGCAGCTGACGTGTTCGGCAAGCGCCGCCTCGTCCATGTTATCGAAAAGAGCACGTTTGCGGGTGTCGATGGTCATCACGCAATTGCTCAGACGATCGGTAAGCGGCAGCAGCGCCAAAGTGTTGCCATAGAAGAAGCATTCGCAAGCGGTATGGTCGTTACCGAGTTCATGTTCGAGGCGGAAGACAAAGACAGTACGTCCGTAGTCGTGCATCTTCGTGGGAATGCCCATTTGCCGGCGAACGGTGGAGAAACGACTGTCGGCGGCGATCAGGAGCGGCGCGCGCAAAACTTCGCCGTCGTCAAGCTCGACGGTGGCCTCGCGCGCGTTGCTTTCGGCGCGTACGACCTTGCGCGCGAGGCGCCATTCGATGTCATCGCGCTCGCGCACGCAGGTGTAGGCCGCGCGCCGGATGGTGTGGTTGGAGACAAGATAACCGAGGGTGTCGATCGCCTGACGGGCACCGTTCGTTTGCGGCAACGGGAAATGTAATTCGTGCTCGGAAGTTCCGTTTATCACTTTGGCTTCGCGCAGGTGGTGGATTTCCTCTTCCGGGAAACGCTGCCAAATGCCGAGTGTCGCGAGAATGTTTCGAGAAGGGTGGGTGAGGGCGATTTCGCGGCCATCGAAAGGGGGATTTTCGAGTTCCTCGGCGCTGTGGGGGGTGATCACGGTGATCGTCAAACGGCTGTCGGCCAGTGAGCGGCACAGGCTAAGACCCGCCGGTCCGGCGCCTGCGACGATAATATCACTTTGCATGCTCATCGCGGTTTCCTGGAAAAAATCGCGGCTTATTATAGCATACCTCCGTTTCGCCGTGGATCCGATAGCGGCGAAGCGCGGCGTGCCAGATCGCGCGCTTTTCCTCGAAGCTCATCACCGCGTTTGCGGGACTCGTCGATGGGAGGCGGATATATTCCCGTTTATTGTCGGAAAGGGTGGGTGCTACCTTACGGTAAAAACATTGTGCCGCTTTCGCGCCGTTGAACATGACTTTCTCGATGTCCGGATGTGTGTTCAGAAAGTCGGCAAGTGGATTGACGGTTTCACTCGCGCAGAGGATGGCGCTGTCGAGGCTGCCTGCGCGCGAACAGGCGCCGAGCACGTCCCACAAAGCGAAGCCGGCGTCCGTGAGCGCGGTGGTTTTTTTCGCGTAGGACGAATCACCGGCGATGGCGAGAAACGCGCAGAGAATCGGCCAGAAAGCGTTGCGTGGATGGGCGTAATATCGTCGTCTCTGCAGGGAAGCGACGCCGGGGATGCTGCCGAGAATCAGCGTATGCGCTGTGGCGCCGCCAAGCGGCGCGAAACCGGTGATGCGCGCTTTGGACATCAGGGATCGAGCGGCTGCCGATGTTCCGCGGCGAATTGTGCGGCCATCAGGTCGAACCAACGTTGACGCGCTCGCGCTGTGTGGCCGGCACCATAGGCGATGAACGGCGGGTTCAGGGTTGTCTCATCCAGACCGTATCGACGGCGGGTGTTGCCGAAGTATCTCAGGCCACCACCCGCTTCGCTTAGAAGAATGTCACCTGCCGCGGTGTCCCATTCGCTGGTAGTGGCGGAAATTTTCGGATAGATGTCCGCTTTACCTTCGGCGATCGCGCAGAATTTCAATGCGCTACCGCTTGTTACGTGCGCGAACTTACCGAAAGCGGTGGCAAGATAGGTGTTCATGCGTCGACTCATTTTCATGTGTGCGGTGATCAGGGTGAGACGATCTTCGTGATACGGACGGCAGTAAAGGCGGCGAGTCGATTCTCCGGGCGCGGCGAAATAAGCGCCGTGACCTTTTATCGCATACCAGTAACGTTTGCTAGTCGGAGAATAGATAAAGCCGATTACCGGGCGATGATCGCGGATGCGGGCGATGGAAATGCAAAATTCTTCGCGGCCGGCGATGAATTCGCGAGTACCGTCGATCGGGTCGATCAGCCAGTAGTCGAGGAGTGGGCGATACTGCGTCTCCGCCTGTGATTCTTCACTGATCACCGGCAGGGAAATGATCGCCGGCAGTCCCGCGACAAGGAGGCGATGGGCGGCGAGATCCGCTTCGGTCAGTGGGGTGTGATTGGATTTTTCGCGAATGACTAGGCGGCTACGATCGCCGTAATAGGGCAAAATCGCCGCACTGGTAAGGGTACACAGAGCGGCGATTTCGCGAATGCAATCCTCGAAAACACGAGATTGCATTGCCGGGATCAGTTTTTTTGCGCCTTTTTGCTGTTGAGCTTTTCTTTGATCCGCGCGGCCTTGCCTTCGCGACCGCGCAAGTAGTAGAGTTTCGCGCGGCGCACATCGCCACGGCGCTTGATCACGACGGAATCGAGCAATGGGCTATGGGCTTGAAAAACGCGTTCCACCCCTTCTCCATGGGAGATTTTGCGCACGGTGAACGAAGAGCCGATACCGCGGTTTTTCTTGGCGATGCAGACCCCTTCGAAAGCTTGCAGGCGTTCGCGGTTTCCCTCGCGAACCTTGACTTGGACGACCAGTGTGTCGCCGGGGTTGAATGCAGGCAGATCGGTTTTGAACTGTTCCCGCTCCAAGGTGTCGATGATGTTGCTCATGACGGCTCTCCGGAAATGGTATATTCAGCTAAAAATTCATTCAACAGCGTCTTGTGCTCGTCGTTCAGTTGCAACTGAACGAAAAGGTCGGGACGTTGCACGAATGTTTTGCCCAAGGCTTGTTTCAATCGCCAACGGGCGATACGGGCATGGTCTCCACTGAGCAAAATCTCAGGGACGCTCATTTTACCAGTATTTTCCGGGCGTGTGTAGTGCGGATGGTCGAGTATTTTATCGTGAAACGAATCTTCGCGGGCGGAAGCCGGGTCTCCCAATACGCCTGGAATCAGGCGGCAAACGGCGTCGGCGACGATCGCCGCGGCCATTTCTCCCCCGGACAGGACGAAATCGCCAACGGAGATCTCCGCGTCGATGGTTTGCTCGATGAAGCGCTGGTCCAGCCCTTCATAGCGTCCGCACCAAAGAACGAGATGCGCTTTGTCGGCGAGTGCTTCGGCAAGTGTGTGATCGAAGCGCTCTCCCTGAGGACCGAGATAGATTTGAAACGGTGTTGTCTCCGTTTCGTTTGCGAGGGCGCGCGCGGCGCGGGCGAGAGGTTCGTAGCGTATGACCATGCCGGGGCCGCCGCCGAAAGGTCGGTTGTCGATGCGTCCGTTGCGATCGTCGCTGAATCGGCGCAGATCAAGATAGTTAAATAAGAGCACTTTTTTTTTCACGGCGCGCGCGATCACGCCTTGGTTGAACCAGTTGGCTATCGAATCGGGGAAAATACTGACGAAATCAATGCGCATCGTGATCGGAGTGCTCTTTTGCCCCGCGCGTGGACCACTCGCGATACCAATCGACATGCAGGCGGCGGGTAGGAAAATCCACCGTGTCGATGTAGGTGCCGGTGAGAAAGGGAATCAACAGTTCCCCGGTTTTTCCGGCCACGACCAAGACGTCGTTGGCGCCGGTTTCGAATAGTTCGCGAACCTCGCCGAGTGTCTCGCCTTCGCGATTGACGACTTGCAAGCCAATCAGATCGACCCAATAGTACTCGCCGTTTTCCGGTTCCGCAAGGGCGCTACGGGTGACGCTCAGGGTCGAGCCGAGCAATGGGATCGCCTGATTGCGCTCGTCGATGCCGTCGAAATGCGCGATCAGTCCTTTGCTATGAAGACGGCCTTCGCGTAGCGATAAAGACACGCCTTGGGAGAATTGTTCAGCGCGTTCGGCGGTAAATTCATGGTAGGTGAAAATCGCTTCACGGGGGCGGCAGTCGGAATGAATCTTCACCCAGCCGCGCAGTCCGTGGATGCCGATGATGCGACCCAGCGCGATGCGTTTGCGCCGTTCGCTCACCGCTTATTCGCTTTTTGCGGATACTTTGTATTTTTTGATCAGGCTTTTGACACGGTCACTCAACTGACCGCCTTGGGATTGCCAATATTCGATGCGTTCGATATCGAGGCGCAGGGCTTCTTCCCGGCCGCGGGCGATTGGGTTGAAAAAACCGAGACGTTCAATAAAACCACCGTCACGCGCGTTTCGGCTGTCCGTTGCAACGACGTGATAAAAAGGACGCTTTTTGGCGCCGCCACGGGAGAGTCGGATAGCTAACATGCTGCTTCCTTAGCGAGCTGGTGAAAAAACAGAGTTGTATTATACAGCGAGAGGACGGGTGATAAAAACGGACGCGCGGGCGTCCGTTTTCTTTTTTGCGCAGCAGACATCACTTCATCTGCGATTTACGGAAAACGCGATCGATCTTGGCGGCGTTTTGCTGCGCCAGTTGCAATGCTTGCTGAGAATACTGATTGGCCTGGACGGCGGCGGCGCGCGCTTCGTCGATAGAAGCTTTCATCGCGGCCAGGTCGCCTTCGGAAGAGGTGCTGGCACAACCGGCGAAAAGAACGGTGGTCGCGAGCAGCGCGGTAAATTTCGGGGCAGTTTTCATAAGAAAATCTCCTTAGTTACGATTCCTTAGTTAATTAAGGTCAAAAATGACATAGATTACTATACACAAGAGAGAGTCAGGAACAAACCTTCAAAGATAAATTTTTCTTAACTTTATCGTGCACCAGGTGGCCGACATCGCCTCCGAGTTTTGCCACTTCGCGCACCATTGTCGAAGAGATGAATGACAAGTTCTCCGATGGAGTGAGAAAGACGGTTTCGATTTCTGGGTCGAGTTGACGGTTCATCGCGGCAAGCTGCAATTCGTATTCGAGATCGGACACCGCGCGCAGACCGCGCAGGATCTGCGTCGCGCCGAGTGTATGGCACAGATCGATCAACAGTCCTTCATAGGGGATGATGCGTACCCGGCAACGTAACTCGAGATCCGGAAGAATTTCCTCGACCATCGCGGTGCGCTCTTGCAGGGTGAACAAGGTGGATTTGTGGTGCCCGATCGCCACACAGACGTAGAGTTCGTCACACAGTTTGCTGCTGCGTTCGATGATGTCCTGATGTCCGACGGTGATCGGGTCGAAGGTACCGGGATAGAGGGCACAGCGTGGTTGTGTCATCGGTTTTTCCTGGCGACGAGGCCGAAACACACTTGCCCCGCCCGCGCGGATTTCAGCCACTGCCAGCCAGGCGGAAGAACCAGTTCACTCGCGGGAAACGGCATTTCCAGATAGAGTTTTCCGTTTGCCTCGAGCCATTTGTCGCAAGCGAATTTGTCCACCGCGGCCTGATGCAGAAACAGGGGGAAGGGCGGATCGAGAAAGATGATATCGTAGCGGGCCGCAGGCGGCGGAAGGCGCATCGCATCGCGAGTCAGCACCCGCCCGTGGGCTTCTTTCCAAGAGGCAAGGGTATCACGAATTTGCTTCGCGGCTTTGGCGCTGGTTTCGCTGAACAGGACGCTTGCCGCCCCCCTCGACAGCGCTTCCAGGCCCATCGCGCCGCTACCGGCGAAGGCGTCGAAAAGATGCGCTCCCGGCAATTCGAACTGTAACCAGTTGCCCACGGTTTCGCGTACCCGATTCGGACTCGGACGCAATGTTGGCTGATCGAGTACCGCCAGTTTGCGCCCGCGATGACGCCCGGCGATGATTCGGAGGTGATGACGAACTTCGCGCGGACGGTTCATTGCCGCTTCAGCTGTGCGTCGGCGTGACGAATGGCCGCTTCGGTGGTTACCCAGTCGATGCACGCGTCGGTGATCGAAACGCCGTAGGCGAGGCTTTTCGGATCGGCGCCCAGTGTCTGCTTGCCGGCGTTGATGTTGCTTTCCAGCATCAGGCCGACGATCGATCGATTGCCGTCGGCGATCTGGTTGATGACATCTTTCATTACCAGCGTTTGGCGCTGTGGATCCTTGTTGGAATTGGCGTGCGAGCAGTCGATGATCAGATTGGCGACGAGCCTTTTTTTGCGCAATGCTTCCTCGCACAGGGTGACGTTTACCGAATCGTAGTTCGGGCCGCCGTTGCCGCCGCGCAAAACGACATGGCCATAAGGATTGCCGCGACTGCGTGTGACCGCTGTCACCCCGTTGGCATCGATACCGAGAAAACAGTGTGGACGAGAGGCGGATTCGATCGCGTTGAGCGCGATCGCCAGGGAGCCGTCGGTACCGTTTTTGAAGCCGACCGGGGTGGAAAGCCCGGAAGACATTTCGCGGTGTTTCTGCGATTCGGCGGTGCGCGCGCCGATCGCTGTCCAGCTGATCAGGTCGCCGATGTATTGCGGGGTGATCGGATCGAGTGCTTCAGTGCCCGCCGGAAGGCCCAGTTCATTGATGTCGATCAGCAGTTGGCGGGCGATATGCAGCCCTTTTTCGATATCGAAGGTGTCGTTCAGACAGGGGTCGTTGATCAGGCCTTTCCAGCCGGTCGTGGTGCGCGGCTTTTCAAAGTATACGCGCATGATGATCAAAAAGGTGTCGGCGACCGCGGCGGCGAGGGTGTTGAGTTTTTCCGCGTATCGCATCGCCGCTTCGGGATCGTGGATCGAACAGGGACCGACGATGAGGATTTTCCGTGTGTCCTTTCGGTCGAGAATATCGCACACCGCCGTGCGGCCTTGGAGAACCGTTCTTTTCGCTTTTGCGGTGACGGGATGGGCGTCGCCGAGTGCTTTCGGGCTGAGCAGCGGCGTCTGTTCGCCGATCCGCCAGTCGTGCAGGTCTTTGTCTATGGGCATGGTCGTTTTTTTGTGGCTGATGAGATGCGTTCAGTCTAGGACAAAACGGTAAAATTGCAATCGCTTGCGCGTCGGCGTGATCAGGTCTCGGCAGGGACTTTGCTACAATGACCGGTTTGTTTTGCTGCCGGGTTGCCATGGAGACGATCGCCATTCGTGGGGCGCGCACCCACAATCTGAAAAATATCGATCTTGATCTGCCGCGTGACAAAATGATCGTGATCACCGGACTTTCCGGCTCCGGCAAATCATCGCTCGCCTTCGATACGATCTACGCGGAGGGGCAGCGGCGCTATGTCGAGTCCCTGTCCGCCTATGCGCGGCAGTTCCTGGCGATGATGGACAAGCCCGATGTCGATCATATCGAGGGACTGTCTCCGGCAATTTCCATCGAGCAGAAATCGACCTCCCACAATCCGCGCTCGACGGTCGGCACGATCACCGAAATCCACGATTATTTGCGTCTTCTGTTCGCCCGGGTTGGGGTGCCGCACTGTCCGGATCACCATATCGCCCTCGATGCCCAGACGGTTTCGCAGATGGTCGATCAGATTCTCGCCTTGCCGCAGGGAAGCCGGGTGATGCTGATCGCGCCGCTGGTGCAGGGGCGCAAGGGCGAGCATCTGGAGTTGTTCGCGGATCTGCGCCGCCAGGGTTTCGTGCGGGTGCGTATCGATGGTGAAATCCACGAGCTCGACACCCTGCCGCAGATCGACGTCAAACGTAAGCACGACATCGGCGTCGTCGTCGACCGCTTCGCGATCCGCGGGGAAAACGCGCAAAGACTCGCCGAGTCGCTCGAAACCACCCTGGGGCTTGGCGACGGTTTGGCGCAATTGGTTTCTCTGGACGGCAGCGTGTCACCACAGACATTTTCCGCGCAATACGCCTGTCCGGTGTGCGGCTGGTCGCTTGAGGAACTCGAACCTCGGATGTTTTCCTTCAACAGTCCGCATGGCGCTTGTCCTCAATGCGACGGCCTCGGGGTGGAGGTGTTCATCGATCCGCAAAAAGTGATCGCCCATCCGGATCTTTCCATCGCCGCCGGGGCGGTACGCGGCTGGGATCGGCGCACACCGTATTTCTATCCGCAGATGGAGGCGCTCGCCGCACACTATGATTTCGATCTCAAGGATACCGCCTTCGCCGCGTTACCGAAAAAGATTCAGGAGGTGGTTCTCTACGGTTCGGGACAGACGCGGATAAAGATGCCGTCGATCGGACGTCACGGCAAGAAGCGTTGGCGTGAAACGGTCTGGGAAGGCGTGATCACCGCGATGAACCGCCGCTATCACGAAACCGAGCGCGCGAGTGTACGCGAGGAAATCAGCCGCTATCTGAACAACCGCGTATGCCCGGCCTGCAAAGGCGGACGCTTGAATCGCGCGTCGTGTCATGTCTTGATCAATGGGATGAGTCTCCCGCAGGTGAATCGTCTTTCCATCGCGGAAGCGGAAACCTGGGCCAAGGAGTTGACACTTTCGGGCGCGCGCGGGGAAATCGCCGCGAAAATTCTCAAGGAAATTCGCGACCGGCTTGGCTTTCTCGTCGATGTCGGGCTCAATTATCTCACCCTCGCGCGCAGTGCCGAGACGCTTTCCGGGGGCGAGGCGCAACGCATCCGTCTCGCCTCGCAGATCGGCGCCGGACTGGTCGGCGTTATGTATGTGCTCGACGAGCCATCGATCGGCCTGCATCAACGCGACAATGGCCGCTTGCTTGATTCTCTGCTTGCGCTACGCGAGCGCGGCAATACCATCATCGTCGTCGAGCACGACGAGGAGGCGATCCGCGCGGCGGATTTCGTCGTCGATATCGGGCCGGGCGCTGGCGTCCACGGCGGACAGGTAATCGCCAAGGGAACGCCGCTCGAGATCGCCGCCTGCCGCGACTCACTGACCGGAGACTACCTTTCCGGACGCGCGCGAATCACCTTTCCCGGGCGACGTGTACCGTTTGATCGAGAACGTGTCGTGCGTCTTGAAGGCGCCTGCGGACACAATCTCAAGAAAGTCGATATGACACTGCCGGTCGGACTTTTCACCTGTGTGACAGGCGTTTCCGGCTCCGGTAAATCCACCCTGATCAATGATACCTTCTACAAGGCAGTGGCCAGGCAACTTCACCGCGCGAGCGAAGATCCGCAACCATTCACCGCGGTCAACGGTTTGGCGCAGTTCGACAAGGTCGTCAACATCGATCAAAGCCCGATCGGGCGTACGCCGCGTTCCAACCCGGCCACCTACACTGGCATTTTTACCGCCATCCGCGAGTTGTTCGCCGCCACCAAAGAAGCGCGGACGCGCGGCTATCGACCGGGGCGGTTTTCCTTCAACGTCAAGGGTGGTAGATGCGAGGCCTGTAAGGGAGATGGCGTGATCAAGGTGGAAATGCATTTTCTGCCGGACGTATTTGTCGCCTGTGATGTCTGCAAGGGCAAACGCTACAACCTCGAGACCCTGGAAATCGCCTATAAAGGGAAAAACATTGATGAGGTGCTGGCGATGAGTGTGGAAGAGGCGCAGGCGTTTTTCGCCAATATTCCGGCGCTTGCGCGCAAATTGCAAACCCTTTGCGACGTGGGGCTTTCGTACCTGTGCCTCGGGCAGAACGCGGTGACCCTTTCCGGCGGCGAAGCGCAGCGCGTGAAGCTTGCGCGCGAGCTTGCCAAGCGCGATACCGGAAAGACCCTGTACGTGCTCGACGAACCGACCACCGGACTGCATTTCCATGACGTCGAGCAGTTGCTTAGCGTTCTCCATCGTCTGCGCGACAGAGGAAACACCGTGGTGGTGATCGAGCACAATCTCGATGTGATCAAGACGGCGGACTGGTTGATCGATCTCGGCCCGGAAGGCGGTTCGGGAGGGGGCGAAATCATCGCCACGGGAACGCCGGAAACGGTGGCGAAAAACCCGCTGAGCTTCACCGGGCAGTTTCTCCAGCCGATACTTGCCGCCACGCAGAAAAAATAGGGGTTACTTTTCCGTTGCAAGCTCGAAAAGTATTGAAATGGTTGGTGATTTTCGCTCCGTACAGGCGCGGCCACGCCGATGCCCGTGCGAAAGAACCCAGGCAACGGGCGCACAAAGCCACTTTGCAAGAAACGCCGCGCAGCCGGGACGGTGTGCTTTACTTAAAAGTGTTGGCGAAGAAAATGATAAAATCTTCGGCAGGATAAACAGATTGCCGAAAAGGGGATGGAATGGACGTCGCCATTCATGGAATCAATGGAAAAATGGGGAATGTCCTCGCACAGGCGGTGATCGCCGCGCCGTCTTGTCGGCTGAGCGCGGCTTCGGTTCGTGACGGCCATCCTTGGGCGGGGCGTAAGCTCTGTGAGGTGGGCACGATGGATATTCCCCTGAAAGTGACCAGCAATTTGGAAGTGCTGTGTCTGCAGTCCGATATCATCATCGATTTCAGCCATCCGGATGCCACCCTCGTGCTGCTGCCGCTATGTCAGCGTTACAATCGTCCCTTGATGATCGGCACGACAGGATTTAACGCGGAAGCCCGCCGTTGGATCGCCAAAGCCGCCGACGATATCCCGATCGTGCTCGCCGCCAATACGAGTCTTGGGGTGAATCTCCTGATGGCCGTCAGCCGGCTTGCGGCCAAGGCGTTGGATTGGGATGTGGAAGTGTTCGAAATGCACCATCGACGTAAAGTGGACGCGCCGTCCGGCACCGCGTTGCGCCTTGCGCAGGCGATTGCCACGGAACGGGAAGCGACGCTGAAAAGTCCTATCAAGTATCCGCACGAACAGCGACGCAATTCGGGTGAAATCGGCATCGCGGTGGCGCGCGGCGGCGATGTTATCGGCGATCATACCGTGTTTTTCCTTGATGACCACGAGCGTATCGAGTTGACCCATCGCGCCCAGGACCGCGGCATTTTCGCCCGCGGCGCGTTGGCGGCGGCGAAATGGCTCGTCGATCGTCCTGCGGGTTTGTACGATATGTCCGACGTGCTTGGTTTCGCCGCGGACTGAGTCGCCCTTTCACGGTACTGTGATAAGCTTGAGAAATCGAAACCGGGGCACGACGATACCCTGAAGCGCAATCGGGTAAAGGAGAAAAAAATGAAATGGATGAAGTCTTTCGTGGTAGCGGTGCTGGGGATCGGCTTTGTCATCATCGGCATGTTCAACAACGGTGATGTCGAGTTTCACTATGTCCTCGGCAAGGAACAACTTCCCTTGGTGGTGGTGATGCTCGCTTGTTTCGTCTGTGGCGCCTTGCTTGCGCTTTTGGTTTTCGGCATCAAAGCGTTGTATTGGCGGGGTCGCGCGCGATCCGTGGAGCGCCAGTTGGCCGAGCGATACCGCGAGGCCGACAAAGCGGAAGTGAAAAAGCGTTTCGAGGCGGATAGAAAAACGTAATGAGCGACTGGCTGGTCACCTTGCTCCTGCCGCTTGCCGCCTGGACCGGATGGTGGGTCGGGATGCGTAAGGAAGCACGCGATCTACGCCTTAACAAGTCACGGGAAATATACTTCGAGGGACTCAGCTTTCTCCTCAATGACCAGACGGACCAGGCGGTGGAGGTTTTTCTGTCGATGGCGGAGATCGATCAGCAGACTTTCGCCAATCAGTTGACGCTGGGCACGCTGTTTCGCAAACGGGGCGAGCTCGATCGCGCCCTGCATTTACACAAACAACTGGCTGATTATCCCGATCTGACCAAGAATCAGGCCCATGCGGCAGCCTATGAACTGGCCAAAGACTATGCCCGTGCCGGGATGTATGCGCAGTCGCGTCATATGCTCGAAAACTTGCAGGAAGCCAATTTCAAGCGCAGGGAAGTGCTTGCCGAGTTGGTGCGAATTTGTGAGCGCACGAAAGACTGGGAATCGGCGATCGCCGTGGCCGAGCGCTGGAAGGCAAGTGGTTACGGGGATCGCGCCCGGCAAGTCGCGCAGTATTATTGCGAAATCGCGCGCAAGGCGCTCAAGGAACAACGCCTGCCGCAGAGTGCGGCGGCGCTCAACGAAGCGTTGCATCATGATCGCAGATGCAGCCGCGCCTACTGGATACGCGCGCAATTGGCCGAATTGCAGGGCGAATACGTTACGGCGATTCACAGTTACCAATTCATCGCCGAGCAGGAGGCGGATTTCGTGCCGGAGATCCTGCCGGCGTTGGAGCGGGTCTATCGCCGGATTGGCCGTGAACCGGAATACCGCCAGTGGCTCAAGAAGACCGAAGCCGCTCACCCCCGTGTCCGCCTTACACTGAAAACAGCCGAAATTCTCGCCGCACAGGACCCTGCCGCCGCCAAGGCGCTTATCCAAAAGCGCCTGCAAGAGACACAAAATCCGCTTTTGCTGGCGCAATATCTACACTATAGCGATGATCCGGCGACCGTCGCTATCTATCGCCAGATTGGCCAGCAGATCGCCCCGCAAACGTTCTATCAGTGCAATGCATGCGGATTTCGTCAACAGCAGTTGATCTGGCACTGCCCTTCCTGCCACGCATGGGGCGGTTTCCGGCCGGTCATCGAATTGAAACTGGAGCAAAGATGAGCGAAGCGAAAGTTATCGTGGCGCTCGATGTTCCCTGTGCTGAACAGGCACTTACCCTTGCCGAACGGCTTTCACCGGAAACATGTCGGTTGAAAATCGGCAGTTTTCTCTTCACGCGTTATGGACCGGCGTTGACCCAACGGCTGATCGCGATGGGATTCGATTTGTTTCTCGATCTCAAGTTCCACGATATTCCCCATACCGTCGCCGGCGCAGTCTCTATGGCCGCCGATCTCGATGTTTGGATGCTCACCTTGCACGCTTGCGGCGGGCGAAAAATGATGGAAGCGGCGGCCAATGTGCTGGCGCAACGCAGAAAAAGACCGTATTTGATCGCTGTCACCGTGCTCACCAGCATGGACGCAGCACAGTTGCGCGCCATCGGCATAAACGATTCCTTGCTCACCCAAGTCGAAAGAACGACGGCGCTCGCCCGCGACGCGGGATTGGATGGTGTGGTTTGCGCGGCGCAGGAAGCGCGTGTCACGAAAACGCTCGCTGGCGAGTCATTCCTTACCGTCACGCCGGGGATCCGTCTGCCGGGCGGGGCGGTAGCCGATCAAGCACGCGTCATGACGCCGCGACAAGCCGTCGAAAACGGCAGCGATTATTTGGTCATCGGCCGTCCGATCACCCGTGCGCCAGATCCGCTCGCCGTGATTGCGGCGATCGATGCCTCCTTGCGAGATCACTGATATGACGAGCGATCCTAGTTCCCTATCCTGTTTGCTTTTCTTCTCGATGAGGGAACACGGCGGTAAATGGCCGAAAAGGAAAACGTCTTTTCTTGTCCGCTTGCGCCGATCGTGGCGGTCGTCGTTTTTGTTGTGTTGGCGGCGCTGCGTTTCAGCGCGTCACGGTTTCGAGATTCTCTCGATCAGGGTCAGGAGTTAGGGCGCTTGTGGTGAACGTAGCGAAAAACGTGCCGATCTCCGGGGAGCTTCCAGTGCTGACGGAAACATTGCAAATGACTTGGCAGCTACTCGGATTGCGCAGGTGGTTGCCGCGCAATGCCCTAAGGCAAAGCGCTGTCGCGAAAACGCCCGCAATCCACTTGTCGCCAGGTGGGCGAGGCGTCCCTGCGTCCGCGTCTCAGGAAGCAAACGTAAGCAGGGACGCACCGTTGCCGCAGACAGCGTTCGAGGCGGAAGGACTTGCCGAGGATTCTTCCCGCGGCGCGGAGAAGATCAAGGCAATCGAGTTGGGTGCGGGCACCAGGCTGTTCGATTTTCCTGCCTGCTCCTTGCTGGCGGCGGAAAAGAGCGATGTGTTGTGGTGCCTGCCCCCCCTATGGGAGGGAGAAGACGGTTACCGCCTGTTTCATTCTCGCGATGAAGCGGAATTGCTCGCCAATGCCCTGCTATATGTGGGTTTGGAAACAGACGCGTCGCTGTTTCGCCATTGTGCGCCGTTTCTTGGCGCCGAGGCACCGCGGTTTCCGGCGGACATGTGGCTTTGCGAACAGATCGCGCCGTTTTCGCAAGGGAGAACGGTGGTGTGGTGTGGCGCCGTTTCCCTGCGCATGGTGATGGAACGCTTTTTAGGGGATAATACGAAGGGGGAAAGGCGGATGACAGGATGCCTGCATCCGGCGCTGGCGTTGCGCAGCGCGCGCGGGAAATATCGCTTGTGGACGGATCTGGAAAGGATAAGAGGAAGCGTATGTATGACGTAAAGTCCATTTTTGTCGCCTTGATGGCGGGTCTTTGGCTGACGGGAGCGTTTGCCGAATCGCCGGCCTGGATCAGCGAGAAATTACAGACAGCGGTCAATGGCGGGCCGGATATCAACGCCAGGTTTGTTGGCACCGTGGTTGCCGGAGAAGCGGTTAAGTTACTGGGTAAAAGCAAGGACGGCCGTTACGCCCATATCAAGACAGACAAGCTCGAAGGCTGGATCGCGGCGAGGTATGTCAGTGATCGACCGAGCGTTCGTTCCCGTTTCCGGAAAGTCGCCATCGCCCTCGACAACGAAAGTAAGGAAAACGCGCGCCTACGCGCTGAGCGGGACAACACGGCGGGCAACGTCGGGCAATTGCGAAAAACCCTCGATGACACGCGGCAAACGCTTGAAAAAGTGAAAAGCGATTACATTGCCCTGCAACGCGCCTCGGCGAACGTAATCACCATCGACAAACGCAATCGTGAATTGCAGGGAAAGCTCATTTCCCTCGAGCAGGACAATCTCAAATTGCGTCACGAGAACATCAGATTGGAGGAAAGCCAGTCTCAAAAGAAGATGTATCTAGGCGCCGGACTTGTCATCGGCGGGTTTTTGCTGCACTGGCTGTTCAACTTATTCGTCGTGTTCCGCCGTCGTTCGCCTTTCGATGAGCTTTAGGCAAACGCTCCGGAAAATGGAATATGCTATGATCGCAGCGGTTTTGGCTTCATACAAAAGGCAGGATTGAAGGCGATGGCGCTCGCACATCCGCGAATCTCTCCCGATATTTTCTCGTTGGGTCCGATTCACGCGACCTGGTACGGCATGATGTATGTGGTTGGTTTTCTCCTCGGCTACTGGCTCGGCTTGCGTCGCGTCCGTGGCAAGCCGAATTGGAAAAGCGAGGAGGTTGGCGATTTACTGACCTATCTGATGCTCGCGGTGATTCTCGGTGGCAGAATCGGTTATGTGCTCTTCTACGGCCTGTCGTTCTGGGCGCAGGACTTTTTATATCCGCTCAAGATCAATCAAGGCGGCATGTCTTTTCATGGCGGCTTGATTGGGGTGGTGCTCGCCTGTATGCTCTTCGCGCGCAAGAAAGGGAAAACCACCCTGGAAGTCGGCGATTTTATCACCCCGCTCGTACCGATCGGACTGTTTTTCGGCCGCATCGGGAATTTTATCAACGGTGAATTGTGGGGGAGAGTCACCGAGCTGCCGTGGGGAATGATTTTTACGAATGCTCCGGATGCGCGTCCGCGCCATCCCTCGATGCTTTACGAAGCGTTTCTCGAGGGAATCGTCCTGTTTCTCGTCTTGCGGCGTTATTCGTCGCGCCCGCGTCGATGCGGGCGGGTGACGGGAATGTTTCTCACGGGGTACGGTGTTTTTCGTTTTCTGGTGGAATGCGTTCGCGCGCCGGATGAACAAATCGGGTTTGTCGCATTTGGCTGGTTGACGATGGGTCAGCTTCTGTGTCTTCCCATGTTGCTTTTTGGCGTCTGGCTTTTACTGAGGAAGGCGGCGCGATGAAAACGTATTTGGCGCTTGTCCAACATGTCCTCGATCATGGCAGCAGGAAAAATGATCGCACGGGTACGGGCACGCTGTCCGTCTTTGGTTATCAGATGCGTTTCGATCTCGACGCCGGCTTTCCGCTGGTCACCACCAAAAAAGTGCATTTCAAATCGATCGTTCATGAATTGCTGTGGTTTCTCGACGGTCAAACCAATATCCGTTATTTGAACGAACACGGCGTGACCATCTGGAATGAATGGGCCGATAGGAACGGCGATCTCGGTCCGATTTACGGCAAACAGTGGCGCAATTGGCGGGGGTATGACCAGATCCAGATGGTGCTTGACACTCTCGCCAATGAACCCGATTCGCGACGGATGCTGGTTTCGAGTTGGAATGTCGCGGAACTCGGAGAAATGGCGCTCTTTCCCTGTCACGCCCTCTTTCAGTTTTACGTAGGGGACGGGAAACTGTCCTGCCAACTTTATCAACGCTCGGCCGATGTTTTCCTCGGTGTACCGTTTAACATCGCAAGCTATGCCATACTGACCATGCTGTTGGCGCAGCAATCCGGTCTTCAATTGGGGGATTTGATTTGGACCGGCGGCGATGTGCATCTGTATCTTACCCATCTCGATCAGGCGCGCGAACAGTTGACACGCAAGCCATATCCGCTGCCGTTGTTGAAGATTCGCAAGGCGGCGGCGATCGATCGCTATCGATACGAGGATTTCCAGCTCGAAAATTACCGTTTTCACCCTGCGATCAAGGCGCCTGTCGCGGTTTGACGAGGCGCTTTGGGAGGATATTTTGCTAAAAATCACGCGTAATTTTTTCTATCTCCTGTTATCGCTTTGCCTGTTCGGTGTCGTCCTCGCCTGGGCTTATGCGCTCAAGCTGGAAAAGCAATATCATCTCGGCAATATCGACGCCAGTGGTGTGTTGTGGTCGATGCCGGCACGTGTCTATGCCCGTCCCCTCAAATTATATGTCGGGGCCGCCTTAACCCCCGAGCAATTGGTAAGTGAGTTGCGGTTGCTCGATTACGAAGAAACCGCCGAGCCGATCAAGCCGAAACAATATCACCGCCAGGGCGATACGGTGGTCTATTACGCTCCGCAGTTCCATTTCTGGGACGCGTTGCGTGGCCCGCGCCGCATGCAAGTCCGCTTCACAAACGGAAAAGTCAGCGCGATCGCGGATATTTCCAGCCTCGAAAATGTCGCCTTCGAGCGTCTCAATCCGCTGCGCATCGCGAACATTTATCCGCAACAACGCGAAGACCGGATTCTCGTCAAACTCAAAGAAGTGCCGAAAGTGCTGATCGACGGCTTGATCACCAACGAAGATCGCAATTTCTGGAAACATCCGGGAATCGATCCGAAAGCACTGATCCGCTCGATTTATATCACTTACATCAAGCGAGAGAATCTCCAGGGCGCAAGCACATTAACCCAGCAGTTCATCAAAAACCACTATCTCAACGATGAGCGAAAATTTTCCCGTAAGATCAAGGAAATGCTGATGGCTTTGATGCTCGAAAGGCACGCCGGAAAGGAAGAAATTCTGGAAGGCTATCTCAATGAAATCTATCTTGGGCAGGACGGACGGCGAGCGATTCACGGTTTCGGTCTGGCGAGCGAATATTATTTCAACAAAAACCTCGATGAACTCGGCTTGCATCAGATCGCCCTTCTCCTTGCGCTGGTGCGGGAACCCGGTCAAGCCGACCCGCGGGCGCATCCGGAATACGCCGTGAAGCGGCGCAATCTGATTCTTCAATTCATGCATGAACAAGGCTTGATCAGCGAAGAAGACGAACAACTGGCCGCTTCCTTGCCGCTCGATGTGGTGGCTAAACAACGCACGAGCGATCGTATCCGTTTCCCCGCGTTTGTCGATCTCGTCTACAAACAACTTTATCAGCACTATAGCAAAGAAGATTTGACAAAACAGAGCCTTAACATCTTCACCACCCTTGATCCGCTGGTTCAGCTCAATGTGCAAAAAGCCGTCGGTGAACAGCTGCCGAAACTGGAAAACGACAAGAATCTCCCTCGTAATTTTCTCCAAGGCGCGGCGGTGGTGGCCGATGTGCAAAGCGCACAGGTAAAGGCGATCGTCGGTTCCCGCGTGCCGAATCGCCAGGGATTCAATCGCGCGCTTGCGGCGAAACGCCAGATCGGTTCGCTGATCAAACCGGCGGTCTACCTAAGTGCGCTCGAATATCCCAACCTCTATACACTGGCCACGCTGCTCGATGACAGTCCACTCGTTTACTCGCGTCGTGGAAAAACCTGGTCGCCGCAAAATTATGACCGGCGCAACCACGGTTTCGTGTTGCTTATCGACGCGCTGGTTCATTCCTATAATATCCCGACCGTACGCGTCGCCCTTAGCCTCGGCCTTAAGGATATCGTCGCCACTCTGAAACGAGTCGGCTCGCGCGACGGAATCGAGCCGTACCCGTCCCTGGCGCTCGGCGCGGTACAGATGACGCCGCTCGAAGTCGCGCAGATCTATGAAACCTATGCCAACGGCGGTTTCTTTCAGCCATTGTCTTCGATTCATGAGATCACCACCGCCGAGGGAGAAGTGGTGCAGCGCTTCGACATGGCAAGCATTCGCGCGATCGAGGCGACGCCGTATTATTTGCTTTTGAGCGCTATGCAGCAAATCGTCAGCCGTGGCACAGCGCGCCGTATCTACCAGCATTTTGACCGAAAGTACCGCTTCGCGGGGAAAACCGGAACGACAGACGCATATCGCGACAGTTGGTTCGCCGGTTTCTCCGGCAACTACCTGACCGTGACCTGGGTGGGCAACGATCGCAACCTCCCCACACGCTTGTCCGGCAGCACGGGCGGTCTGCCGCTGTGGATCACGATTATGAAAACATTGTCTCTGGAACCGCTCGCGTTGCGAAAACCGGACGGAATTGTCATCGCGGGCATCGACAAAAACAGTGGCTTGCTGGCCGAGGAGAATTGTCCGCGCGAGGAGGTCGTCGAACTACCGTTTATCGTTGGCTCAAGACCGCGCGGGATGAGCGATTGTTATGTGCCAGATGTGGAAGATGGCGATAGTCTTTACGCTATTCCGGCCGACTTTCCCCCTGCCCTGACGCCTGCGCAGCCTCCGTCGGCAACGCAAAGCGCGCCTGGGGGTATGGGGGACCCTTCCGATTGGTTTAACAATTAAGCGTAATTCCTTTAAAATTATCCCCTGTTTGATCCGCGTGACGGATTCACTCATTTTTGAGGTAAAAATCACATGAAACATTTCTGGCTTGTTACTTGCCTGGCTGCCGCGATGATGAACGGTTGCACCGGCATGATGTACGGCGACACCGCGGCCCCGGTTAGCAATCGAAACACCGTGTACGGAAAACCCTTGCCGTTGCGGGCGACGCCGCCGCAACGGTTCTCGACCCAGTCCCCGTCTGGCGGTGATCAATGGGGCAAAACGGCAACGGCACCGCCTGAAAACATGGGGCACGGCGGCGGGGAAACCTCGCGCATCGAGGTCGCACAGTCTTCTCCGTATCAGGCAGAATGGTTCGAACCCGTACCGCTTACGATCGAAGACAATGAAGACGGTTGGTCGATCAAGCCCCAGGGCGCTACGCAGGGTGGCGACGAATCGGAAGAAAATGGTGACGATAGCGTATCCTCCCCGGGTTTGCAGCCGATTCGTCCTCCGCAAAGCGTGTTTTCCGCTCCTGAAGCATCGAGCACCACCACGCCGGCACTTTCTCCAAAAAGCGAGGAAGAAGATCAACCCGTCGCCGCCGTGACCGCATCAAGTGAGGCTGGCAAGGCAAACAGCGGACAGTCCGCTGTCAATACGTTGCTCAAACGTGCTTCCGCGGCGCTCGGCAAAGGCGACCTCGATGGCGCGGCCGCTTATCTCGAAGACGCGCAACGCATCGACAGCAAAAATCCGAAAATTCTCTACGATATCGCCAACATCCGCTATCACCAGGGGAAATATCGCCAGGCCGAAGCGGCAGCCAGCCGTGCCGTGCGTGTTGGTGGCAGTAACGCGATGATGCGTAAGACATGGTCTTTGATCGCCAATTCGCGCAAGGCGCTCGGTGACAACCAAGGGGCGATCACCGCGGCTGAGAAAGCGGCTTCTCTGTAAATTCGGTGCCGTCTTTGCAAGCGCTTTTCGCTCCGCGAGGGGCGTTGGCGACTTTTCTCGAAGGCTACCAGGTAAGAGAAGGCCAGTTGCAGTTGGCCGAGGCCGTTGGCGAGAATCTCGCCCGAAATGGCGTTCTCCTCGGCGAAGCCGGCACCGGCACGGGAAAAACCTTCGCCTATCTGCTTCCGGTGCTCGAAAGCGGTAAGAAAACCTTGATTTCCACGGCGACGAAAAACCTGCAAGAGCAGATTTTCACCAGCGATCTTCCCTTGGTACGCAAAGTGCTGCAAAGCCCGGCAGAGGTTGTCTTGCTCAAGGGGCGGCGCAATTACTTCTGCCATTACCACCACAACCAGTTACAGCAGCGTCCGCCGCGCGACAATACAGAGAAAAGTTATCGCCTGCGCATCGACCGCTTTGTGCAACGAACTCGTGACGGTGATCTCGTCAATCTCGATGCCGTGCCGGAAGACGACGAGATCATCACCGCGATCACGAGTAACGCCGATAATTGTCTCGGTCGCGATTGTCCCTTCCACGAAAGCTGTTTTGTCCGCAAGGCGCGACAGCGGGCCAAAGAAGCGGACGTGGTCATCGTCAACCATCATCTGCTGCTCGCCGATTTTTCCTTGAAAAGCGATGGATTCGCGGAAATTCTACCGGATATCGAGGCTTTCCTCATCGATGAGGCCCATCATCTGCCGCAGATCGCGATCCACTTTCTCGGTGAACGTTTCTCTCATCGCCAAATTTGCTTGTTACTTGGAGATATCGACCAGGCGAGCGCGAAAGAAGCGAAGGACGCACTGGAACTCAAACAGAAAATCGCCCTCGCGCGGGGGGCGCTCGACGCTATTCCACCAACCTTGCAAAACGCCGCGGAAACACGTCTCGATGGTCGCGCCCTCGCGACGATGGAGACTTTTTGGCAGAGGATTCGCGCTCTCGAGGACGCGCTGTTGGGGCTCAAGACGGCATTGTCGCCGCATCGGGATCGCGACAAACAACTCGCGAACGTCACCGCGCGGCTGTGTGATCAACTCGCGTTACTGCGCGCTTTTCTGCCATGCGGCCGGGAAGGGGAGGAAGTCTTGTCGAGTGAGGCAACGACGGCACCGGAGACGGAAGAAGGAGGCGGACAAGAGGGCGGCGAGGAACAGACAGACGTACAGGCACGGTGGCTGGAAATAAATCCGAAAAGCTTCGTGCTCAATTGTGTTCCCGTCAACGCCGCCAGTCGTTTCGCCCAGTGGATCGAGCAGAGCGAGGCAAGTTGGACCTTTCTTTCCGCGACTCTCACGGTCGCCGATAGTTTCGATCATTTCCGCCGTGAACTCGGGCTCGGCGAAGTCGCCACCTTGCGACTCGGCAGCCCCTTCGATTATCGCAGGCAGGCGCTGCTCTATCATCCAAGGGGGCTATCGCATCCCAATCGTCCTACGTATACCAGGGAACTGATCGAGGCGGTTTTGCCGGTGCTCGAACGTAGTCGCGGGCGTGCCTTCCTCCTCTTTACCAGCTATCGCGCCATGCATGAGGCGGAAGAAGTATTGAAAGGGGGCGGTTTCGATCTGCTGGTTCAAGGGCAGGCGCCAAAAGCGCAACTCCTCGGGGATTTTCGTCGCCGCGAAAATCCCCTTCTTCTCGCCACGGCAAGTTTCTGGGAAGGCGTCGACGTGCGTGGGGAGCGTCTCGTCTGCGTGGTCATCGACAGACTGCCGTTCGCCGCGCCCAACGATCCAATCACCAAAGCGCGCCATCGCTTGCTTGAACAGCAGCACCTCGCGCCTTTCGTTCATGATACTCTGCCTCAGGCGGTCATTACCTTGAAGCAAGGCGTCGGCCGGTTGATTCGCGATAGCAGCGACTACGGGGTACTGGTGATCGGCGATCCACGCCTCAGCGAAAAAAGCTATGGCAAGACCTTTCTCGCAAGTTTGCCGAGGATGACGAGAACGACGAAACTGGATATTGTAGATCGATTTTTTACCTACCATGAAACCGACAGATCATGATTGCAGCCTTCCTGTGCTTGCCATCGATACGTCCACCCCGGCTTGTTCGGTTGCCCTGAGGATTGACGGAAAAATATTCGGCCTCAGCGACAATGGCCCGGTCAAGCACGGGGAGAAGATCCTGGCGATGGTCGATGAGTGCCTGCACGAGGCCGCGATCCCTCCTTTGGCGTTGGCCGCGGTGCTCTTTGCCGCCGGCCCGGGGGGCTTTACCGGCTTACGCGTCGGCGCGGCGGTGGCGGGCGCGCTCGCCGTGGGTGCGGGGATTCCCGTGGGGGGGATATCTTCCCTCGCCTTGCTTGCCGCCGGTGTCGCGGGGAGGAAAGAACAGAAAGTGCTTTCACTTCTCGATGCGCGGATGGCGCAATGTTACGCCGGATTTTACGCAGTTGGCGCAACGGTTCGCGCCCTTGACGATGACCGTTTGTCCGACCCGCGGGCCCTGCCGCGCGAATGGCTCAAGGGCGCCGATAGGGCGATCGGGCCGGGACTTGTCTATCGCGAGCGGTTCGCGGCGCATACGCTGGAATTGTGTCCAGACGTGCTGCCGGACGCGCGCAACCTGTTTCGCTGCCTCGCGCTCGCTGCTTGGCAATCTCCGTGGTCGCCGATTGATCTGCGCTATTTACGCGACGCGGTCACGCAATCATGACGGCAAAACAGGTTACCACCGTCCTCGACGTGCGGGTGGGCGACCTCAACTACGGCGGACATCTCGGCCACGATCGCCTGATCACCCTCTTGCATCAGGCGCGCTGCGATTTCCTTGGCGCTTGCAAGGCCAGCGAGAGGGATTGTTTCGGTGTCGCCTTGATCATGCGCCGTATTACCGTCGAGTATTTGGCCGAAGCTTTCCTCGGCGATCGTCTCGAGATCGTCATGGCGGTCGAGGATATTCGTGCGACGGGTTTTCTCCTTGCCTACCGGGTTCGGCGTGAGAAGACGATGGTGGCGACAGCAACGACACTGATGGTCGCTTTCGATTACGGGCGACGCCGTGTAGTACGATTGCCGTCGTCATTCGCCGTCGCGGTGGTGGGAAATGAATAGCGTGAAATTGCTGCATCGGTGTTCATTGTCCTCACCTTGCTCGTGATGCTTTCGGCGCTGCTCCTGATTTTCCAGTTCACCGATGTGGCGTTTCCCGGTCTTGGAACGATTCTCGCCGTCGCCGCCCACGCCGTCGCTTACGGGTTGATTTTCGAAAGTCTCGGTAACGTTGCGCGCTAGGCGCTTGAGCGGACGAACGAAGAATTCAGCAGCGAAACGATCTTGAACCATTTCGAGGAACAATTACATCATGATCTGGAAAAACGCGCGACTGCCCCGCTCGAAGCCGTCATCCGTACGGGAAAAGACAGCGTACAGCGCGCGAACCCGCCTTGATAAGGCACGCGCGATGGCGCGGTCTTTGCTCGAGGACAAGTGCCTGCCAAGTTCGGCGCGGGCGCGGCTTGGCGAGGATTGCCACCAACTCGAACGGCTGCTCGACAAACTGGAGAAAGGGTATTTTCATGTCGCGGTGTTCGCACGGGTGGGTGTTGGTAATTCGGCGCTTTTGAATGCGCTCGCCGGTCGCGAGGCGTTCGCGATCAGTGTGCCGATCGGAACTGTATACGGGGTACAATTCCTCTCTTTCCTGTTGAAAGCAGGGACGGTGGGGCTTTCTACCGTGTTTACCGCCAGTGCCCAGGCCGGTGTCGCATTCTACGGTAGTTATGTCGTGGACAAGGCGGCCGAGCGTTATTTCACCGCCGGCGCTTCGTGGGTAGAAAGCGGCGCGAAACGGGTGATCGAGGAGATTATCGCGGATTTGGATAAAGACGCGCTGATTCGCGAAGCGAACGCCTCGATCAGACAAATACGGGAGAAGAAACATGAGCGATAATGCGTGGTGGACAGAGACCGGTTTGAGCTGGGAAGCGCTGGAAAAAGGCTTGCAGCGATTGGCGTTTACCGGCATCGATGACGGCGATATTTATTTACAGCGTCGCCGCGGTGAATACTCGGCGCTTGCCGAACACGAGGTGAAAACCGCAAATTATCAAGCTTCCGCAGGGCTTGGTGTGCGAGCGATTTGCGCGGAACAAACTGGTTTCGCCTATGCCGATGCACTGGAAGAGGAAGCACTTGCCGATGCCTGCGGCTTTGCGCGGCGGATCGGGCACGACGCGAGGGATTTTCGCCATCGCCATCGCCTGCGCGAGCAGCCGCTTACGCGCTTGTATACGGCGGTCGATTCCATTGTCGCGCTCGGCGCGCGCGAAAAAGTCGCCTTGTTGCGGATGGCTGATCGCTACGCCCATGAAAAGGAAGCTTGTGTCGTCGACGTCAGCGCTTCGTTCGCGGCAAGCCATGAGGAAATTTTCGTCCTCACCTTGGACGGACGGTACGCGAGTGATATCCGTCCCTTGGTGCGTTTCGACGTGCAGGTCGTGGTGGAAAAAAACGGGCGGCGGGAAAGCGGCCATAGCGGCGGCGGGGGGCGCGATACTTATCGCAACGTCTTGCCCGAAACAACGATCCGGGCGTTTGTCGATGAGGCAATAAGGCAGGCGCTAGTCAATCTCGAGGCAATGCCGGCGCCGGCGGGGCAGATGCCGGTGGTACTCGGTAGCGGCTGGCCGGGGGTCTTGCTCCACGAAGCGGTAGGCCATGGCCTGGAAGGCGATTTCAACCGCAAAGGCACTTCGCTGTTTACCGGGCGGATCGGCGAGCGGGTCTGTTCGCCTTTATGCACGGTAATCGATGACGGCACGATCCGCGGACGTCGAGGTTCCCTGTCGGTGGACGACGAAGGCACGCCAAGCGCGCGTAACGTCCTGATCGAGAATGGAGTACTCAAAGCATACCTTCAGGATCGTCTCAACGCGCGCCTGATGGGCGTCGCGTCGACCGGCAACGGGCGGCGAGAAAGCTACGCCTGCCTGCCGATGCCGCGGATGACCAACACCTATCTCGCTGCCGGCGAGCACGAACGCGAGGAAATGATTGCGACCGTTAAACGCGGTATTTACGCCGAACAGTTCGGCGGCGGACAGGTCGACATCACCAACGGTCAGTTTGTCTTCGTCGCCACCCAGGCCCGACTGATCGAGAACGGGCGCTTGACCGCGCCACTCAAGGGCGTGACCCTGATCGGCAATGGCCCGGAGGTGATGGGGAAAGTGTCGATGGTCGGCAGTGATCTCGCCTTCGATACGGGTATCGGTATCTGCGGTAAGAACGGTCAAAGCGTGCCGGTCGGGGTCGGGCAGCCGAGCCTGAAAATCGATGAGGTCACCGTTGGAGGTACCGTGTTATGAAGGATCGGGAGTGGCAGGATCAGGGGGCAATCGCGCAATCTATCTTGCAGAAGGTGAAAAAACGCGGTGCCGAGGAATGTAGTGTGCGTGTGGGCTGCTCTCTCGGGCATTCGCTACAGTGGCGTAACGGACAATTGGAAGAACTGTCTCGTGAGCAGGGACGCGATATTTCGCTGACCGTTTATCGCCGGCGCAGAAAAGGCAGCGTCCATTTCGCTGACTTGGGCGCAGCCTCGCTTGAGGCGGCGCTCGATGCCGCGCTCGCTGCGGTGACCTATACCGAGGCCGACGAATTCGCCGGACTGGCCGATCCGGATGATCTCACCATGGTCGACGAGGCGCAGCGTCAGGCGCTCGATCTTCTCCATTTGCCACTGCCGGATGTGCAAACCCTAAGCGATCTCGCCGCGCGGGCGGAGCGGGCGGCCTATGCGAGCGATGCGCGGATTGTAAACAGCGATGGCGTGCGCGCCTATGCCTTGGAAAACCGCTTCTGCTATGCCGCGAGCAATGGCTTTTCCGCAGGGGGGCACACCAGTCGCTGTGGGCTCGATATCAGCGTGTTGGCCAAATCGAAAAGTAGTCGCCAAAATCAATACGTCTACGACAGCCGCCGTCACATCGACGACCTGCGCGCGCCGGAAAACATCGCCGAGGAGGCCGCCGAAAAGGCTGTGGCGGCGCTTGATCCGCGGGCAATCGCGAGTGGTAGTTATCCGGTGCTTTTCACCGCGCGGACCGCCGCCAGTTTGATCGGACATCTTCTTCAAGCCCTCGGCGGCAAGGCGCAATTTCGTCGGCTCAGTTTTCTTACCGCCTCCCTAGGACGGGAAGTGCTGCCGCCGTGGCTGAGTCTGATCGAGGAACCGTTGCTCGCGCGCGGCGCGAGTTCGGCGTTGTTCGACAGCGAAGGCATCGCGGTTCGTGAGCCAGTGATCGTTGCCCAGGGTAAAGTCCATCGCTACTTGCTCGACAGCTACGCGGCAAGACGTCTTCGCATGGCACCGACCGGTAACGGCGACGGTGTGCACAATCTCAAGCTCGACGCCGCCGGTGATCATGTGTTGCCTTTCGCGCAACTGCGTGAAACAATGCGTCGCGGGGTCATTCTCACCAATTTGATGGGACATGGCGTCAACGAATTGACCGGTGATTATTCGCGTGGTGCCTCTGGGTTTTGGGTGGAAAACGGCAAGATCGCCCATCCGGTGGAGGGAATCACGATTGCCGGCAATTTGCGCGAAATGCTCTCCGCCATCGTCGCAATTTGTGATGACGACGATGACCGTGGCCGCATTCACACGCCGTCGATTTTGATCGAAAAAATGGCGGTCGCAGCTGATGAGCGATGAACACTGGATGCGGATGGCGCTCGAGGAGGCGCGGCGCGGCGCGGCATACGGGGAAATTCCGATCGGCGCGGTGCTGGTGCGTGAGGGTAAGTTACTTGCGTGTGGGGCCAATCATACGATTCGCAACTGCGATCCATCCGCCCACGCCGAGATCGTCGTCTTGCGCGAAGCGGCGAAAAAGATGAAAAATTATCGACTTACGGATACAGCGCTGTATGTGACGGTGGAACCATGTGTGATGTGTGTGGGGGCGATGGTGCAGGCAAGAATTACCAAATTGGTTTTTGGCACGTATAATCTGCGCGGAGGAGCGTGCGGAACGGACTTCGATCTGACTCGGCATCCCGCCCTGAATCATCACATCCGTGAAGTACGGGGCGGGGTTTTGGCCGAGCCCTGTCGGGCATTGATGCAGGATTTCTTTGATCACGATAAACGGCGTTCCTAAGGAGAAAAACATGGCACATACTTTTACCGTAATCGGCTTGGGGGCGTTTGGCAGTTCCGCCGCGCTGACCTTGCAGGAACTCGGCAATACGGTCATTGGAATCGACACCGACGCGAAAGTCGTCGAGCGACTCAATGAACAACTGCCGCACGCGATGATCGCTGACGGCGCCTCGCAAGCGGCCCTAGAGGAAATCAATGTGGCGCAGTCACAAGGTATTTTGGTGAGCATCGGCGAGGATCTAGAAGCCAGTCTGCTGTGCGTCTTCCATCTCAAGAAGCTGAAAACCGCCAATATCTGGGTGAAGGCGAAAAGCGAGGCCCACCGCAAGATTCTCAACGCGATGGGGGTGGTCGATCGTAACGTTATTCTGCCGGAATACAGCATGGGCAGGCGGGTCGGGCAGAGAATGCATTTCCCGCTGATGCATGAAATGCTCTCGGTCGCGCCGGATTTCTTCATCATCGTCCTTGACATGCCGAAACGCGAGGAAGCCCTCACCGTTGGCGATGTCCTCGAAAAACACGCCGACGTACGCCTGTTCTCGATCTATCGTGACAATCAGTTGCTTGGTCAGAACGCCGATCCGGAAATGGTGATTTATCCCCGTGACCGTCTCGTTTTCGGCGGCTCGTACGGATCCCTGCGGCCAATGATCAAAGAGTTGAGAAGCAATTGAGCGACCCAAGATTTTTTCGCCATCCTCCCCTGATTTTGGCGTTCGGTTTTTTGATGTTGATCCTCGTGGGAACCGTCCTCCTCAAACTTCCCGGGTTCACCTATGTGCCGATCAGTTGGCGGGAATCCGCGTTTATGGCGACATCGGCGGTGACGGTGACCGGACTTACCGTGGTGGAGTTGAGCTATTTCACCACGGCCGGGCAACTTACCTTGGCAACGCTGATCGAGGCCGGAGGACTCGGCTTCATGAGTTTTGCCGTGCTCGGTTCCATGGTGCTGCAAAGAAGGTTCGGTATGACCGGACAACTGGTGGCCAAAGAAGCCTTCGGTGGAATCAAGTTGAGCGAGATCAATCAGATGACCCGTTCCGTGCTCGGCATGGCGCTCGTCGCGCAGGGGATTGGCTGGATGCTGCTCACGTTTGTGTGGACAAGTGATTACGGTTTTTCATCGGCCGCTTACCGCGCTTTGTTTTATACGATTTCCGCTTTCAACAACGCGGGTTTCGCGTTCACCGGTAAAAGCCTGATGCCCTATGTACACGATACCGCGGTGATCATGATTGTCTCGTTTCTGATTATCGTCGGCGGGCTCGGTTTTTTCGTCATCAAAGATATTTTCGAGACGCGGCGTTTTTCCGGGCTCAGTATCAACACGAAAATGATTTTGATCGCGACACTTTGCTTGAACGTCTGTGCCTTCATGATTTTCTGGCTGCTCGAGCGAAACAATCCGATGACCCTTGCCCATCTTCCCATCGGCGAACAGTTGAGCAATGCCTGGTTGCAGGCGATCACGCCGCGAACAGCGGGATTCAACAGCGTGCCGACAGAAGAACTCGGCGATGCCAGCACGATGTTGACGATGCTGCTGATGCAGATCGGCGGCGGCTCTTATTCCACGGCTGGCGGTCTGAAAATCGGCACGGTCGTGGTTCTGATGCTCGCCACCATGACCTATCTGCGTCAGCGTGATAGTGTCACCTTGATGCGGCGCACGGTCCCCGACCGTCAGGTCAAGCGCGCGATGGCGATGGTCTGTATCACCCTGGTACTGATGTTCACCAGTATTTTCGTCCTCAGTATCGTTGAAAAACATCACAATTTCGTCGACGTGTTGTTCGAAGTGGTCTCCGCGTTCAGTACCGTTGGCTTGTCGCGCGGCATGACCCATTCGTTGACACCTCTTGGCGAAGCCATTTTGATGTTCATGATGTTCGCCGGAAGAATCGGGCCGCTGAGTATGGCCTATGTGATCGCCTTACCGAAAGCGACCAATATCAAATATCCGGAAACGCAGGTCTATGTTGGATAGGAAGTCTCTCTCGACCGTGCGCGTGTTCGTCGTCGGGAAACGGGAAGGGCGACGGCTTTTTGCCCTCACCGCGGCTCGACCTGAGAGGGGAAGGGAAGTACTGGCGCCGATTGTCGTTCGCCCCTTATGAGCGAGATGTACTACGAAAGCGACGGCAACGCCGTGAAGACACTGGTTTTACTCCACAGTGGCGGCATGGCTGGAGAGGAATGGCGCCCCCAAATCGCGAGATTTTCCGCACGCTACCGCGTCCTATTGCCGGATTTGCCAGGCCATGGCCGTTCTCCACTCGACGATGACACCCTCACCATTGCCAAAATGGGCCGCGCGGTGCTCGCGATGCTTGATCGCGAGGGGATCGACAGCACGGTTGTCTGCGGTTCCTCGATGGGTGCGGTGGTTGCCATGTGGCTGCTGTTCCATCATCCGCGGCGGGTAAAAAAGGCGGTGCTCTATCGGGGTTCCTATCGCAAGAGCGCCGCCACCCACGCGCGGACCGTGGCCATGTCCGATCCCGAATACTGGCGCCGTTTCGGCCTTGAGAAGTGGTTATCCAGATTGCATCTGCCGCAGGGCGGCCCCGATGCCTGGAAACGCGTGATTACTCGTGTCTCGGAAGCCCTTGATCCGGCGTTCTCCGAGCACGTGCGTCCTCTCGCCAATTTCGCCACCATCACGGCACCGGTTTTGCTCGTGGTCGGAGACCGTGATCCGGTCGTACCGCTTGACGAGATTTTGCCGCTTTACCGTACAATTCCCGATTGTGGGCTGTGGATTTTGCCGTTCGCGAGCCATGTCACCGCCACCAATACCTGGCGTTCCGCCGCCTTCGCCGAAGAAGTCATCCGTTTCTTGGGTCGCGGCGATAAAACATCGTAGAATGAGCGCGCCGAATCGGCAAAATATAAAGGAAATCCTATGAAAGTCATCAGCGTGACCGCGAACCCCGCCATCGATTTGACCGTGCATGCCTTGGATTGGAAGCGCGGCGTCGTCAACCGCGGTCAGAAAATCGACAAGACCGCAGGTGGGAAGGGATTGACAGTGGCGATCAATTTATCCGACGCGGGCATCGACGCTTCCGTAACCGGCTGGATGGGCGCGCGTAACGACGCCACTTTTGTCGATACTTTTGCCGAACATCATCTTGAAGATCGATTCATCCGCATCCCTGGGGATACGCGCCGCTGCATCAAAATCATCGATAACAGCAGTGGGGAAACCACCGATATCAACATGCCGGGGCTTGCGATTCCACCACAGGCGCAAGTGGAATTGGTCGATTACCTGGAGGCGAGTATTTCCGAAGAATCGGTGCTGGTCATGGGCGGCAGCTTGCCGCCGACAGTCGAAGAGGATTTTTACGCACAGATGGTCTTCAAATTCCGCGATCGCTGCCGTTATGTGGTGGTCGATACCAGTGACGGTCCGTTAAAAGCGATGATGCAAGCGGAAGTACTGCCGCATATCATCAAGCCTAATATCCACGAATTGGCCGATTTTTATGGGCATGACCTCGAAGACGATGAACAGATCGTCGATCTGGCGCGTCAGTTCATCACACGCGGAGTGCGCCTCGCGGTGGTCTCTATGGGCAGTCGGGGCGCTTGGTTCGTCAATCGCGAGACCGCGTTACACGCCGCGCCACCGCAGGTGAAAGTGATGAGCACGGTCGGCGCCGGGGACGCGATGGTCGCTGGCATCGTGCGCGGGGTCATACTTGGTCACGATTTGGAACGGATGGCGCGCACGGCAACGGCCTACAGTGCCTCCAATATCCAGCATATGGGCACCTTTCTCCCGGATCGGGCGACCATCGACAAGCTGAAATCCCGCGTGGTGATTTCTCAACTTCCGTGATGGCGGTGTTTCATTCTCCGCGGGCACCTTGGCGCGGCAGGCGTTGTCGCGGTTGGCGAACAAATCGCGAGGCGCAAGGTGGCTTTTTAAGCGGGGAATCGCTATTCTTTCGGCGCGTATGTTTTCGCCGTGGAAAAGGCCGTTTTCCGCCCATCGCGGCTTGCCGCCGCTAAAGTCAGCGCCGCGTTCCTGTGAGCGCTTTTTCGGCCTGGGCGGAACCGTTTTTGTGCAACAGAATCGCCCGTGTGGCTTTTTCTCGCGCCCTAAATAAGCCCGGTATCGTTTGGCAATCGGTGGGCGGGTGAATTATCATTGATAAAAATTTTTGCGATCCGACTGACGATGAAACAAGTGATAGACCAACTGGTGCGCGGGGAAGATCTTTCCGGCGAGCAGATGCGCGGGGCGATCCGAACGATCATGACCGGCAAGGCGGATAACGCCTCTATCGCCAGCTTTCTCACTGCCCTGACCATCAAAGGAGAAACTGTCGAGGAAGTGGCCGTCGCCGCGGAAGTGATGCGCGATCTGGCGCGACAGGTCATCCTGTCCGATAATGAGGTTCTGGTCGATCCCGTCGGTACCGGTGGCGATGGCGCTTCACTGTTCAACGTCTCGACTGCCAGTGCGATTATCGCTTGCGCCGGCGGCGTGAAGATCGCCAAACACGGCAACATCGCGGCGAGTAGCGCCTCGGGCAGCGCCGATCTCCTGCGCGAGGCCGGCGTAGTGCTTGAGTTGAGTCCGCGACAGGTCGGCGCCTCGATTGCGCGCTGTGGTTTCGGCTTCATGTACGCGCCGGCCTATCATGCGGCGATGCGCCATGTCGCGCCGGTGCGCAAAGCGATCGCCATTCGGACGCTGTTCAATGTACTCGGCCCGCTATCCAATCCCGCCCGGGTGAGCCATCAGGTTCTTGGCGTGTTCAGTGAAGCATGGCTGTGGGCGATGGTGAAAGTGGCGAGGGCACTCGGAGCGCGGCGCGTCATCGCCGTACACGCGCAGAACGGATTGGACGAGTTCAGTGCGACCCATGCGAACGCAGTCTGCGAGTTGCGCCCGGATGGCGGGATTCGAGAATATCTCATCGACCCGCGGGATTTCGCGATGGCTCATGAGAGCGACCGCGCCCTCAAAGTCGAAAATCCGGCGGAAAGTCTTTCTTTGATTGAAGCGTTGTTCGCAGGCAAAGGGCCGGCGGTCGGTAGTGATATGCTGGCGTTGAACGCCGCGGCGATTTTTCTCGTTGCCGGCGTGGTCGAGCAATGGACGGATGGGATCGCGCTCGCTCGCGAGATGATGATCAATGGGGCCGCCGCCGCGCAGTTGGCGAAAATTGCCGCGGTCAGCCGTGAATTGGGAGAAAAAGCGGATGGGTGATATTCTCCGGAAAATCGTCGCCCACAAGCGTAAGGAATTGCCGTTACAGAAGAAGACGATAGATGAGCGGCGTTTGGTCGAGCAAATTGAAGCCTCTCCCTATTTTCCGCGCGGCTTCATGAAGCGCCTGGAAGAGAAGAATCGCGCCGCGCAGGCGGCGGTAATCGCCGAAATCAAGCGCGCTTCGCCGAGTCGTGGGATAATTCGTGAGGATTTTCGTCCGGCGGAGATCGCCCGATCCTACCAAGAAAACGGCGCCGCTTGCTTGTCCGTGCTGACCGATCGATCGTTTTTCCACGGGGATTGCGCGCATCTGCAAATGGTACGACAAGCGGTCGATCTGCCGATTCTACGCAAGGATTTCTTGATCGATC
Organism: Cardiobacteriaceae bacterium; assembly: GCA_965277745.1. Taxonomy (GTDB): domain Bacteria; phylum Pseudomonadota; class Gammaproteobacteria; order Cardiobacteriales; family Cardiobacteriaceae. Next base: position 385,606 of record OZ255837.1, on the reverse strand, counting down.
CGTATCAAATCATCGAATCGCGGGCGATCGGTGCAGACTGTATTTTACTGATCGCCACCTTGCTAAGTGACGCGGAAATGGCGGAATTCACTACCTTGGCCCATGATCTCGGCATGGACGTGTTGGTGGAAGTGCACGATGCCTCCGAGTTCGAGCGGGCGCTTTCCTTGCCGTTGCGGGTGATCGGTGTCAATAATCGTGATCTACGGGATTTCAGCATTTCGATGGAGCGTTCCCTCACCTTGCAGCAGCAGTTACCGCAAGGGTATTTCCTGATCAGCGAAAGTGGCTTCAAGCGTCACGAGGATATCGTCGCCATGCAGCGCGCTGGAATCAATAGTTTTCTCGTCGGCGAAACGCTGATGCAAGCGCCGGATCCGGGGGATGCATTGGGCGAATTGATTTATGCAAGCACAGCAGGATAAGCTCATGATGGAAGGGGTTAACCAGATTTCCCATCCTTTGGTGCGGCACAAACTGACCACCTTGCGCAAGAAAGAGACGACGACCATGGAGTTTCGCGCCGTCACCGCGGAAATTGGTCTCTTGCTGGCCTATGAGGCGACGCGCGACTTGCCGTTGCGCGACATCGCCATCGAGACACCGCTCGAAAGTGCCACGGCGCAGGAACTTCATGGCAGGAAAACCTGCATCATCAGTATCCTGCGCGCCGGAAACGGTCTCCTTGACGGGGTATTGAAATTGCTGCCGGCGGCCAAAGTTGGCTTCATCGGCATGACGCGCGATGAAGTGAGCCACCGTCCGCGCGCCTATTATTGCAAACTGCCGGAAGCGATGGAAGAGCGGATCACTTTGGTCGTCGACCCGATGCTCGCCACCGGTTTCAGCGCGATCGAGAGCATTCATAAAGTGAAGGCGCTTGGCGCCCGGGATATTCGTTTTCTCTGTCTACTCTGCGCGCCGGAAGGGATTGCCACGATGCGCGAAAGGCATCCCGATGTCCCTATCTATACAGCGGCGGTGGATCGGCGGCTCGATGACAATGCCTATATTCGCCCCGGGCTGGGAGATGCTGGAGATCGTCTGTATGGCACGTTGTAGCGTTCGCGTCTTGTCGCTCGTTTTGTCGCTTTTCTGCGCCCTGCCGGCGATGGCGTTGCACAATTACCGCGCCACTTATCATCTCAGTGTCAGGGGGATTGGCGCCGGACAGATTGTCTACGAAGCGTTTTTCAGTGACAGCGACTATCATATCGACACCCTGGCCACGCCCTCGATCGCCGCCCGGCTGCTTGGCTTCGACGAGATCCGCGAGATTTCCCGCGGGCACCTTGAAGACGCCAGCGTAGTGCCGCAATACTATCAACGGGTGATGCGGGGAAAAGACAAGTATCATTTGGTCTATGACTTTCGCAACCGGCGTCACGAGATCAAGGCGCAGATCGGCAACATCGCGAAGGTTCTGACCTACGATTCCGCTTTGGTGCCGCTCGATATGTTGTCGATGATGGTGCAATCTCTGCTTGATATCGCCGCAAAACATGCGATGACGCGATATACGATCGTAAGTGAAGACGATATTCGTACGTATCGCGTCGAGCCCTTGGCGGAGACGAAATGGACAAACAAAAGCGGCACAGTGATTACGTTGAAAGGCTATCGTCAAAGTCATGGCAGTAGGCAAACGCGGATCTATTTCGCCGAGCATCCGTTGCGCCTTGTCAAACTGGAGCAACTGAAAAACCGTGAATCCCGCTTTGCCCTCGAATTGCGCGATTACCAGATCCTTGAATGAACAACGTCCTGCCTGATTCGTTGAGCGTGGTGCCACAACGGAACGAACACGCGGGCGAGACGGCGACCGAATTCACCTGCTTACTCGAAGGCGATACCGTCATCGGTGGCGCCGCTTGCGCGTTTCCTCGCGGGTGGTGGCGAACGCATGACCGAGGGGCGTTGTTTTTCCCGATACGCTGCAAAGAAGCACCAGCTTGGTGGTGGACGCTGGAGAAGCCATTGTTTTTTTCGCCGGTCGAGACAATTGTCCGGCGCGTGCTGCCCGACGGACGTGCGGGCAGCGTCCAGGCGGGGGAATCGGGTGATTGGCGGAAGGGTTGCCGCCTTGCTCGAACCCTCTCCTTGCCGGCGTGGGTCGTCGTTTTTCCCGAGCGAGTGCGGCACTTCGGGAAGAGATTTCCTCAGGTATTGTCGTATAGAGAGCCGTCTCCTTGCGTTGACGGGGAAAACGCCACCGCATGCGCGCTTTTTCGATCGTTATCTGGCAAGAAACGGATTTTCGGCCTTGAAATCTGAACGGCGCATGCCCATTCTCGCGCGTCTTGTGCGCGTTTTCGATACCGGCACATATGGCTGGAACTTTCTCATCGTTTTGCTCTCCAGTGTCACGACGTTGATCGTCTGGTTCAATTACGGAGAAATTTTCGATCAACAGTCGCTCAGGGAAATCTGGCAGGCGCGTCACGTGCCGCAGACCCTGTATCAATATCTCCTGCGTCCGGCCGCGCGCTCGGGCGATTTTGCCGTGGTTATCTTCATCACGGTCGTGACGACGCTGATCCTTTGGCTATTTGCCAGCATAAGTGAATTGATCGGGATTGGCCGCAAAACGTTTTTCTTCCTCTTCGTGCTGCTTAATTTTTCCCCCGAGTTCAACAAGGAACGCCTCGTCGCGGATCCCTACATGATCAGCGTGCTGCTCTGGTTGGCTGCCGTTTGGTGGTTTCTCCATTGCTACCGCAGCCGTTTCTATCTCGCCTTCCTGGGGTGGGCGGTGATGATGTGGCTCGGCGGTCTCTTTTCTTCGACATCGGTTGCCTGGGCGCTCGCCTTTCCCTTGTGTTTTCTTTTCTGGCCGGGTAGCGGTAAGCAGTGGTGGAGACGACTCGCCGAGCGCGGACGGTTCATCCTAGGCTATTATTTTCTCATCGGTTTTTTCATTGTCGTCGTGCCCTACTGGCGCGTCGGCATCGTCGAGTTGATCCATGCGGCCGATGTACAATTCCATGCGGCAACGCTGGAAATTTCCCTGTTTCTGAACAGCGGCAAAAACGTCGATTTGGCGGTTATCGATGCTTTTCCAATCGCACTGGTTCTCGTTGCGGTGAACGCGTTGAAAATCGCCAGCGTGTTGATTGTCTTCGTGCTCTGGCTTTCTTTTCGTCGTCACGTTGGTTCGGTGCTCGCCGGGCGGGTGAAGCTCTTTTTTGCTTTCTGCCTGGGATTTTCCTGGATACTGCACGCAGTTTCTCTCCTCTATCTCGGCGCCTTGCAAAACACCCGGCATTATCTGCCGGTGTTGATGCTCTTTCTATGGTTGTCCGCGAACGGGGCTTATGTTTGCGTGCAGCGCCTGCTTGGCGGGCGCTTGCGCGCCGAACACGTGCTGGTGGTGGCGTGGGTGCTGGTCGCCTACGCACTGGCCAGCATGTTGAAGTTCGGCCCGACCCTCTATTATCAGCGCGAGGCCGGACAGTGGCTGGCGGCCCATCCGGTTACCGGAAGGGTGCTCGGAAACGCCTCGGTGGCGCTTTACTACGCAGGGGAATCGCCGCTTGCGGACAATCCGAATTTGCTTTCGTTCTCGCAACTTACGTCGCTTAAGGAGCCACTTGCGCCCGACGATCGCTATATCCTCGTGCACAGCCTCAGAAAACCGCCGCCGCGACAATTTAATGCGTTCACCGTGGTGGAGACTTTATCCAACGGCAGAAACAACGCCGCCTATATCCTCCAGCCGAAATGGTCGTTGAAGCGATGACAGACGGACAGACGAAGCATTTTCCGGATACCGTACGTGAACGCCTGCTCGGGCAATACCCGTTTATCCTCTCCGCCGCCATGAAAAAAGCGGCGTCTATGGCGGGTGTCGGCGTGACAAGACAGTTTTTCCCCGATCCGCGGGAGCTTGAGGTCGCTCGCGGCGAGCGTGCCGATCCGATCGGCGACGACAAACATTCCCCGCTGCCCTTTCTCGTCCATCGCTACCCCAATCGCGTCCTCTGGAAAATCGTGACGACCTGCGCGGTATCCTGCCGTTTCTGTTTTCGTCGCGACATGCTCGCCGGTAACAGCGACGTGCCGGGCGAAGAAGAGATCTCCGCGGCCCACGCCTATTTGCGCGCCCACGAGGAAGTCGAGGAAGTCATCTTGAGTGGCGGGGATCCAATGACGGTCTCCGCTCGTCGTCTCGTCCGTTATCTCAAGCCACTTGCCGATATTGTCCATGTGCGCAGAATCCGCGTTCACACTCGCGTGCCGGTCGTGGCGCCGTCTTTGTGCAAGCCAGCGTGGCTCGCGCTTCTTGATGAAAGCGGTAAGGAGATCGTGTACGTTTTACATGTGAACCATCCCGGTGAATTCACCGCGGCCGCCGATAGTGTCGTCAAGCGCTTGAGCGAACGATATTTGTTGCTTGCGCAGACAGTCTTGCTGCGCGGTGTCAACGACGATGCGCAATGCCTCAAGGCGTTGATGGACGCTTTTCTCGCGCGGCGGATTCATCCGTACTATCTGCATCATCTTGATCTCGCGCGGGGCACCGGACATTTCCGCCTCACCCTTGAAGAAGGAAAAGCGATTTATCGGGCGCTCAGAGAACAATCTTCCGGGATCGCCTTACCGACCTACCTCGTGGAAATGCCTGGCGGTGGGGGAAAAGTTCCCGTGATGGAATTGAGCGCCGCTGAACGCAAAATCCTGCGCGAGGCCGGGATCCCCTGAGAAGATTGACAGCGACCACGTGTCAATTATACTGATTCGTTTTGGCTGCTAGCGAGCGGGTATGAAACAAGTCACGATCGGCATCCTCGGTTTCGGCACCGTGGCACGAGGGGTGATTGAAGTGCTTGGAAAGAACGCCTGCGAAATCAAGCGTCGCTGCGGCTATGATATCGTGATCAAGAGTGTTTCCAAGCGTTCCTGGGCGGGCATCGATGTCGCCGCTCTGCGGTTTGCCTGTCGACCCGCCACCGAGATCGTCGCCGATCCCGATATCGAAATTGTGCTCGAGTTGATGGGAGGCATGGAGCCGGCACGAGAGTGGATTGGCGCCGCACTGCAAAATGGCAAGCATGTCATTACCGCCAACAAGGCGTTGATCGCCGAATGTGGCGAACCGCTGTTTCGCCTGGCGCGTCAACGCGGTCTGGTCCTTTCCTATGAAGCGGCGGTCGCTGGCGGCATTCCCATCATCAAGGTCTTGCGCGAGGCGATGAGCGGTAACGAGATCACCGCGGTGGCCGGCATCATCAACGGTACCGGTAATTTCATTCTCAGCGAAATGCGCGAACGGGGGAAAACCTTCGCGACAGCGCTTGCCGAGGCACAGGCGCGCGGTTACGCAGAAGCCGATCCGTCTTTCGATATCAACGGCACCGACGCCGCGCACAAGATTACCATTCTCGCCTCGATCGCTTTTGGCATTACGCTGCAATTCGACAAAGTGTATATCGAAGGAATCGACGCCTTGACCCCTCAGGATATCGAAAACGCGGCCGAACTGGGCTACACGATCAAACACCTCGGTCTTGCCCTTCGCCGCAGGGACGGGGTGGAAATGCGCGTGCATCCGACCCTGATTCCCGATGGTTCGCCGCTCGCCAGTGTCTGCGGGGTGATGAACGCGATACACATCAAGGGCAACGCGACCGGGGACAGTCTCTATTACGGCCCCGGCGCCGGCAAACTGCCGACCGCGTCGGCGGTGGTCGCCGATCTGATCGACTGTGTGCGCGAACTCAATCTGGGAGGCGAGGATCGTCTCGCGGCATTCGGTTTCCATCACGTGCTCGACAAGGAGGTGTTACCGGTATTGCCTTCCAGAGAGTATCGCTCCGCCTATTATGTGCGCCTTCTGGTCGATGACCGAATCGGCGTTCTCGCCGAGATTACCCGTATTCTCGCCGCACAGTCGATCTCCATCGCCTCGGTCGTGCAGAAGACCGAACAGCGACAGGATGGGCGGATCGCGCTCGTCATGCTTACCGATCGTGTCCGCGAGGCTGCCATGAACGGCGCGATCACCATGCTCGAGGGGCTTGATTCTGTCGTCGCACCGGTCGTGCGGATACGGGCGGAAGCGTTCACCTGAGATGCGCAAGGCGCAGAAAAGACCCCTGCTCAGCCGGCCGGAGAACTATCCCGAACACTGGCATCCGCTGATACGCAGGATCTATGCCGCGCGGATGCGCGATCCCGCACAGGTGGAAAAACGCCTGTGTTCGCTGTTGCCGGCGGATGGCATTCCCGATATCGAAAAAGCCGCCGCGCGTTTACAACAAGCGATAAACGCCGGTGAGACGATTCTCGTCTACGGTGATTACGATGTCGATGGCGCCAGCGCCACGGCGCTTCTCGTTCGGGTGTTGCGTCGGCTTGCGGCGAAGGTGTCTTACTTCATCCCGAACCGCTGGGCACACGGCTATGGGCTTAGCATTGCCGGGCTGGCTTCACTGCCCGGGCTGCCGCGGCTTCTGATCACCGTGGATAACGGTATCCGTAGTCATGATGCCGCCGCATGGCTCGCCGAACGGCAGGTGGATTTGCTCATTACCGATCATCATCGAGCGGATGGCGAATTGCCGCCTGCCGTCGCGGTGGTCAATCCGAAATGTGCAAGTAACTGTTTTAATTTGAAAAATCTTGCCGGTGTCGGCGTGACCTTCTATCTGCTTGTGGTTTTGCGCCGTTTGTGGCGGCGCACCCGGGATACGGCCTTTCCCGTCGATCTCGGCGCGTATCTCGATCTCGTCGCTCTTGGTACGGTCGCCGATGTGGTGCCGCTCGATCACAACAACCGCATTCTCGTCAGTCACGGTCTTCGCCAGATACGCCGTCAACGAGGCAATCCCGGTATTCGTGCCTTGTGCCGTGTCGCCAATGTTGCGCCGCACGCCCTGAGCGCGCAGGATATCGGCTTCGCCCTGGCGCCCCGACTCAATGCCGTCGGACGGCTCGAGGAGATGTCCGACGGCGTGGCGATGCTTCTTAGCGATGACTGGCAGACCACGCAGGAATACGCGCAATTACTCGACAGTCTGAACCGCGACCGCAAGGCGCTCGAAAATGAAATAACCGCGCAGGCGATGGCGCTTGTCGATGCCGCGTTGCCTATCGCCGTGGCCTATCGCGCAGATTGGCATGAAGGCGTGATTGGCATTGTCGCCGCCCGGCTCAAGTCTCACTTTGCCCGTCCGGCACTGGTTGCGACCGATGCCAACGGTGAAGACATCATCAAGGCTTCTCTGCGCTCGGTGCGCGGGGTGAATATCCACGCGTTACTCGTTCATGCCGCAAAAACATTGCCTGCGGACGTGTTCCGCTTCGGCGGCCATGCGATGGCGGCGGGGCTGACAGTGGAAAAATCCGCCTATCCACAACTCCTTTTGGCACTGTGCGCGGCCTTTGAAGCGCATATCGGTGCGCGCCCGCCTCGCGAGCCGTTGTATATCGACGGCGAATTGCCGCCCGAACTTCTTGATGTCGATTGGGCGAAATATCTCGAACAACTCGAACCGTGGGGAACGGATCTGCCGCCGCCGACTTTCGCCAATCGCTTTACCGTCCGCGAATGTAGGCGTTTGGGGGCACAGCATACCCGTCTGATTTTGCACCATCCGCACACTGCGCGGCAATTCCAGGCGGCGTGGTTTTTTCATCTCGCCGACTTTGTTCGTGGCGATCGTATCGAGGTGGCCTATCAAGTGCAGGTCAATCGTTTTTTTGGTGACGAACGCCTCAGTCTGTTGGTAACATATGCCGATTACTGCGCGTCGTAAGTGGCGGCAACAAACCCGGCGACAGCCGCGCGGATGCGCCTTTTCGATTCGGGCGTCGAGAGCCGTTGACGTTATTGCCCGCACGAAACGACCTTGTCGTCTCTTGATAGGAGTGGCTTGAAAAATTCCGTTTCGGGGTAACGAAAAGCGCCGCTTGCGAGCATACCGTGCGTACGAGCGGATCGTGCCTCACCGCGATTTGCGTGCGCGAAAACGGCGCGTGCGTCAGGGAGAAAATATGCAATACGTCTCGACTCGTGGCGCTAGGGCGCTCGGTCAATTCAGCGATGTCCTGCTCGACGGGCTCGCGCCCGATGGCGGGCTCGCGATGCCGGCGGAAATTCCCCGGATCGATGCCGGTGAGCTTGCGCGCTGGAAAAATTTATCTTACGCCGATCTCGCCTTTGCGATCATGCGCCCGTTCATCGACGATATTGCGCCGGACGATTTACGCGAAATACTTTCGCGCAGCTATGACAAGGCCAAATTCGGTCAGGAAGAAATCACCCCGTTGATCCGTCTCGGCGACAGTGATCTCTATCTGCTCGAACTCTCCAACGGGCCGTCTTTGGCGTTCAAGGATATTGCGATGCAGTTTCTCGGCGAGGCTTTCGACTATGTGCTCGCCAAACGCGGCGCGCGGATCAATATTCTCGGCGCGACATCCGGGGACACCGGATCGGCAGCGGAATACGCGATGATCGGCAAGGACAAGCTCAATGTGTTCATGCTCTCGCCGTACGGACGGATGAGCGAGTTTCAACAGGCGCAGATGTATTCGCTCAATGAGGCGAACATTTTCAATATTGCCGTGAAAGGGGTGTTCGATGATTGTCAGGATCTCGTCAAAGCGGTCAATGCCGATGCGTCGTTCAAGGCGAAATATCGTATCGGCGCGGTGAACTCGATTAACTGGGGGCGTGTACTCGCACAAACCGTCTATTATTTCAAAGCCTATTTCGCCTTCGCTAGGCCGCTCGATTTCTGCGTGCCGTCGGGTAATTTCGGCAATGTTTTTGCCGGATATCTGGCAAAATCGATGGGCTTGCCGATTCGCAAACTGGTGGTGGCGAGCAATGAAAACGACGTGCTCCATGAATTTTTCACCAGCGGCGTGTATCGTGTGCGCACGGGCGAGAAAGTGGCGAAGACCTCCAGTCCGTCGATGGATATCGGCAAAGCCTCGAATTTCGAACGTTATCTTTATCTCTTATCCGACAGGGACAGTGACCGAATCGCTCGCTGGTGGCGGCAGATCGGCAAAGGAGAAGCGCTCGATCTACGCCAAGACAAGCTATGGCGAGCGGTGGTAAACAGCGGATTCCGCGCGGGTCGTTCCACCCACCGCGATCGCCTGCAAACAATCGCCGACATAGACCGCGCCTTTTCGCGCCTGATCGATCCGCATACGGCAGACGGCGTCTGCGTTGGCCGGCGTGAGGCGGAGAATGGCGTGCCGATGGTGTGTCTCGAGACGGCTTTGCCGGCGAAGTTCGCGGAAACGGTGCGAGAGGCCCTTGGCCGTGAGGCGCCGCGGCCACGGTCTTTCGTCGCTATCGAAGAAAAACCGCGCTACTGTGACGTGTTGGAGAATGACCCAGAATTGCTGAAAACCTATATTGCGGACAAGTTGCCTGAGGAAATGGCGAACGAAGCAATTTTTCTCAAGGAACAGCGCAAAAGCGAATAAACCGCTATTTTTCAGGGAGTGCCAACCACGCCATTGCCGATCGCCTATCCGCCAATAGCAGACATCACCTGATGAAAATCGGCAAAAAAGCATCGTTATGACAAATCCCTTGCGCATTTCCAATGCCGATACACTTGGCGCCACTTTTCACCCCCGCCGCGATACCACTGATCGATTCTTCGAAAACCACGCAATGTTGAATACGGCAGGCTAGGCGGTGCGCCGCAAGCAAGTACCCCTGCGGGTCGGGTTTGCCTTTTTGAACGTCATGACAGGAAATGACGACATCGAACAAGCCATGTAAGTTATGCAGGGCAAAGAGAAAATCGATTTTCTTTTGCCAAATAAAAGCAAAAAGTCCCTGGCACCGGGGATCAAGTCGGCAGGAGAAGTTTCTTCAATGTGATCGACTTCAAGTTTGATATCGGCTCTTTGACTGTGAACGAAATCTTTGAAAAGATAGTTCATCGTATATTCACCACTTCTACCGTGGATGTGCTCATCGATTATCTCCCGGTCGATGGAGACGTCATATTTTTTGGCGATGCGACACTATGTGTTTGATCCCATCATATAATGGAATGATTTATACGGATCCCTCAGCACGGAGGAACCTATGGGACAAGTTTTACACCCAGGCGCCAAGACCACGCACGCAGTCAGAGCGGAAATACAGCGATCGCAAGCTTCGATCGCGGCGTTAAGCAAGCGTTACGGCATCGATCCAAAGACCGTTTGCAAATGGAAGAAGCGTCAGAGCGTTGAAGATGCCCCTCCCCTATGGGGCCCAAGAACCCTCGTTCAACGGTTTCCCTCTCGAAGAAGAAGCCGCATGCGTTGCCTTTCGAAAGCACACGCTATTGCCTTTGGATGATTGTCTTTACGCCTTGCAACCGTCGATCCCGCATCTGAGACGTTCTTCGTTACATCGCTGCTTTCAGCGCCATGGCATCTCACGGTTGCCTGACATGGATAGCGATAAGCCCAAGCGAGAGAAGTTCAAGCAATACCCGATTGGATACTTCCACATCGACAGTGCACACCTCAGAACACAAGAAGGCAAGCTCTATCTTTTTGTGGCCATTGATCGAACCAGTCAATTCGCGGTGACAAAGCTAGTGGAGCAAGCCAATCGCAAGACGGCTCAGGAATTCCTTGAACACCTACTCGAAGTGGTGCCCTACAAGATTCACACGATTCTGACCGATCACGGGATCGAGTTTGCCGAACCGCCGCGCAATCGCATCACGCGCCGCAAGATAGGTTTCGATCTGATCTGTGCGGCGAATGACATTGAACATCGCCTGACCAAGCCGAATCATCCCTGGACGAACGGCCAGGTCGAACGGATGAACCGCACGATCAAGGAAGCGACGGTAAAGCGCTATCACGATGATAATCACCAACAACTGCGCAGTCACCTGCAGGCATTTGTTCGGGCGTACAATTTTGCAAAACGGTTAAAAACATTGCGCGGTCTGACCCCATACGAATACGTTTGTAAGATCTGGACAAAAGAACCGCAAAGATTCAAAACCAATTCCTTCCATCATAATATGGGACCTAACAACTAGGCCTGTTCAATTACCGGTTTGGAATCGATAAGCGTCCCGTCCATATCGAACAATACAGCCTCTGCTTCAGCCAAAATCGGATTCATCGCGTGACGCCCAAGAAGATATTCTCGATTTTTATTTTTGCCTTTTCCGATGGTCAAATCAACCCTTTTTTCGACCGATTCTCTTGCAGAAAGTATTGAGCAGGCGGCGTTTCCGCGAAAAATCTTCCAACGCAATTTATCGGTAAGACAGTGCTTTAGCTGCGACCATCGGGTCAATGGGGTATCGAAACGTCGCGCGGTCCTGCGAAGAGTATCTAACGAGCGTCAGTAATAGAGCGCTGTCACGGCGTCGGGAGAAAAGGGGATGATGCCGTATAGGATTCACTTTGTACATGGAAAAGGGCAGCGAACCGCCCTGATTGTCTTCGCGGACGGCTCAGAAACGATAATTGTAACTGACGCCGATATGCGCGTCGCTGTCGCCGTAATCGGATTTGGCGATACCGACATCGAGGTGCACCAAAGAAGCGCGATGCGCGCCCCATCGCGCGGAAAGCCCAACGTTGGCATAAGGCAGAACGCGCCCTTTTTCCCCCGAAGGCGACAAGTCGTAAGTGCCGCCACCAAGATATTGACCATGTACCGTGAACGCATCGCGGTCGCGAGCGAGCACGATCCGGGTGCCGGCGTCGCCGTGCAAAGACCATCGCGGCGAGAGCGCATGATCGAGGCCGACGCCGACCCGCAACGCGGTGCTCCTCTCCCCGCTTTTGCCGTAGGTCGCGGGTAATGACGCCGATTCGCGCGTTTCTTGATAGCCGTCACGGCGGGTGTTCAGGTAGCGCAGTCCAAGGGTCGGCGAGAGCAAGGTGCCTTCGGCGAGTTTCACCCCGTAGGCGCCATCGAGGGCAAGCAGGGTCCCCTTGATTTCGCTGTCACCGCGACCGGGTTCGGTAAGGTCGCCGACGGTGGTGCGGCGGATCGCGAGTTTCTGTTTCTGCCAGGCGGCGGAAGCGGTGACGCTCAGGCCGGAACGGTCGGTGTTTTGCGCGTAGCTCAGGTAGGCGCCGAGGCCTGGGGTATGACGGCCGCGGCTTTTGATCCCGCCGGGGAGGGAATCGTTCGCCAGGTAACTCAGGCTCAGCCCGGCGCGCCAGCGCGGGGCGAAACGCAGGGCGCCGTGGATGCCGCTATTCATAAGACGACCGTCGTGGCCGACGCGGTTGGCGTTGCCGAAAACGCCGATACAGTAGGTTTTGTCTTCAAGGGCGCAGTGCATCGTGGCAAGTCCGTCGAGTTGACCGCGGGCGAGGGCTTGGAAGTCATGGTCTTTTTCCGCCATTTTGGTGAAGGTTTTTTGTGTGACTTTCGGATCGACCGGTTTTTCCGAAGACCCTGAAGCATTAATCCGCCACAATAATAAGTGCTTCTTGTCCTCATGCTTCTTGTCCTCATCACTATTCTCTTTATTCTCTTCTATTATGGTACCTTGTCCGATTACCACACGGCCATCGCCACTGACCCCGTACGCCTTGGTGTCTTTTACGTTACTCCCTGCCAAGGCGCCGAGATCGGTTATCTCTTCCTTGTTACGGTCGTAGTAGAAGGCGGTGGAACCATCACTATCCGCAGACAAATTAGCGCTGACAATGCCAACAATAACGTTTCCGTCGTTGCTGATATCGGTAGCGGAAGAATTCCGCCAGCCTAACTCTTGCTCCACGGCGTATTGATCGAGACCGAGATAGGTTATTTTTTCGCCGAGTTTTTTCATTTCTTCTATTTTCATTTTTTCTTTTTTGACGTCATAAATAAAGGCACTTGTTTCGCCGTTGAGGCTTCCCATATAGCCGACGACGGTGGAAGCATCGTTGGAAATGGCCCTGGCAAAGACAGAATCGTGATCATTAAGAGGTTTGATTGTGGTCTTTTTCTCTGCTTTAATGTGGTAAATATAAGAAGAGACTATTTGTTTTTCCAGGTCGTCATCGTATTCGCCTACTCCGTTATCGGCTATAATTGTGTCGTTATCGCCTGCAATCTCCATAATTAGATTCGGCGAATAATCATCATATTCTATTTCAAAGGGTGATAGTGGCGTTACTTTCCCTTCTTTGTAGAGAGCTGCTGTGAAATTGTTAACCATCGATGGTGTGTAAATAAATCCCACTAAAACACTGCCATCAGGGGAAATTGATTTAGGAACAAACTTATCTTCTTCATCTATCGTAGAAAATTTTCTATTTTTTCGATCATAAATCCAGGATTTCTGAAGACTAGGACTAGCACCAACGATAATTTTGCCATTATCCGATAGATAGAGTTGGTAAGAATAAAAGTCGAAAGTCATAGAAGAAGTATGATCCTCAAGCCCTTCGATCTCTTTTACCGATTCGATCTGTTTTGCCGATTCCATGTCTAAGATATTGCTCTGAGAGAAATAATAAGAAAACGGTATTTGCAATGGTATTATGATCGAGAAAAGGGTGCCGTCTGTGGGAATATTTATTCTTGGCCAATTAACTCTTATCCCATCATCGTAAAAAGGGTTCTTTTTAGTTCGCGTTTCTTCAATGATTTTGGGTGACGAAAAGGTTGTTTTTGACGCGGGGCTTGTGTCGGCGAGGGTGGGAAGAACGGCGGCGGACAAGGCTGCGAACATGATGAGGGGGAACGCTCGTCTAAGCAAGAAGGGAATAAAAGACATTACGGAACTCCTAGGGTAGTTTATAGGCCTAAAAAAGCTATCCTGTAATAAAGGTTTACTTAAATCAACTTGTTTAATTAATATTTATTTATTTTATCTGTGCGATATTTTTCCCCTTGTTCTGTGCACAGCATGTCGGCATTATGGAGAGATCGACCAAGCAGCAGAAGGTTTGATGATGGAAATGCTTTTTTAAATAAAATATAGTTCATGGAAATCTCGGTTCAGAAAATAGTATGCCCTTTTAAGTTCGGGAGATGCGTTATAGCCTATCCAAATAACAATGATTCAATTTGAAAGAGCTGGTCTCTATCGCAGGTCATGTTTCTTCTTGAAGCTTTAGCCTGCGCCTGTTTCTTCTCGATGGGGTTTAGCTCTGGTGAACAAGGCGGCAAGAAGAGTGCTGTGTGGCCTGCATATTCAATGGCTTGGCGTGTGTCACTGCTTTTATGGAAGGAAGGATTATCCATGACCAGCACCGCGTTTTTGGGCAGCTTGGAGATCAAATCTTGCCTTAGCCATGCTGTAAAAATATCGCCCTTCACATTTGTATTGAACAATCCAACCGTAAAGAGGGCTTTACCGATCAATGCGCCGATCGCGTTCGTACGCCCCCTGGCATGCCGGTCTTGTGTGCCGTGGCCTCTTTCGCCAACAGGCGCATAGCCATGCGTACGCGGCATGTCATGGGCAAAGCCGCTTTCATCGATAGACACCATTGGGCGGCCTTCAAGCTTATGATGTCCAATAATTGTCTGGAAGATACGCCGTGCGACGGCGCACGTCTTGGGATGGCACAGGCTTTTTAAAGCATGGCAGATTGCATTTTGATGAACTCCGAAACGTGCAGCGCGCCCTGATTGAAAGGCATCTCTATCGATCTTGCGGTGGCGAAAACCGTGAACCTTCGGCTCAAGCTGCTTTAGCCAACGCACCACACTTGCAACACCGATATTGAAACGCGCCGCTACCTGGGCGATTGTAAGGCCTTCCTTCTCACGGACAGATAAGACTTTACGGCGGAAATCAACTGAATACCTCATCCAGAAAGTATAATCAAAATTAATTGGGTACGCTATAGGTGAGGGGAAACTCCTTACGAGGCCGTGATCAAACGATCAATCGATGGTGTTTCAGGGCATTGGCGATGCCATGATTTTCAGCGGTGTCGGTGACGTGGGCGGCAATGGCTTTGAGTTCTTCCCGAGCGTCTCCCATGGCAATGCCGTTAACGACGGTGCGGAACATGTCGATATCGTTCAAGCCATTGCCGAAGGCCATGGTGTGCGTAAGCGGGATGTCGAGATGTTGGCAGATTTCCCGAATGCTTGTGGCTTCGCCGCCGTTTTTATTGAACAGATCGATACAGTGGCGATGCCAGGGTATGATTTCGAGATTTTCCGGTAGCTGTCCGTGATCTTGTAACTCATGGCAGGCGGGATCATCGAGGAACAGCAGCATCTGTTAGACCGTTTCTTCAAGGTATATTCCTGGACGCACTGCGTACTTAGCGACCGATTGCAAAACTTTCGCGAGCGTCGTCGTATTCCGTGAAGCCGCGATCCGGGTCGTGGAAATGAGCCATACATCCAGCTTTTTTGCGTAGGTAGGCGACTATCGCGCGAATATCCTCGATGGACAGTAGATGGCTGACAGTCGTTCTTCCTTATGGTTTCGCAATGTACAGTTGTACTGGCCATTGATGGTGATCAGGATATCCACCGCTTGTTCGTCGAACAGGGAACGGATTTTCCCTGGCAGTGCACAGGGAGATCGCCCCGTCGCGATTGCCGTGTGAATGTTTCGTGCCCGTAGCGCCTTGATCGCCGCCACGGCCGAATCCGGCATAATTTAGTCGGTTTACTTACGATAAAATGTCTTTTCGATGTCGAAAAAGACGACTTGTGGCGTCACCCTCATACAGCATGCTCCGATATCCAGAGGGGACGGTATAACGAGGCCCTGCGCGGCGTCTTTTCTTTCGCGGCGAATGATTTCGCCGTTTGCGCTTTCGTGTTACGATAAGTGGGCACTTTTACCGCTTACACATAATTGGAGAACAATCATAATGAGTAAGTCTCAATCCTTGCAAGATCCTTATCTCAACGCGCTGCGCAAGAAGCGAGTGCCGGTATCGGTTTACCTGGTCAACGGGATCAAGCTCCAGGGACAGATTGAGTCGTTCGATGCGTTCGTGTTGCTGCTGCGCAACAACATTTCACAAATGGTATACAAACACGCCATTTCCACGATTGTGCCGGCGCACAATGTGCGTCTGACCTTGCCGGAAGAACAAGACGACGAGGCGATATCGAGTGATCCGTTGTACACATGAACGATTCCCTTTCGCCAAGGATGACGCAGGATAGCGGTATTGTTTGAGCGGCCGAAAAACGGGGAACGGGCCGCGCTCGTCCAGGTAGATATCGGCGTTCGCCCAGATTCCGCGGTGTCGGCGGAATTCTATTTGCTCGCCGAATCCGCTGGCGCGGAAATCATCTTCTCGCGGGCATTTATGCGAAATGAAGCGGAGCCGCGTTATCTGATCGGTAAGGGGCAAGCCGACGACATTGCCGCGGCGGTGCGCGCAAGACGGATCGAAGTAGTGCTTTTCAACGCGCGTCTTTCGCCTTCCCAGGAACGCAATCTGGAAAAACTGTTTCAGGCGCGGGTGCTTGATCGCAGCGGACTCGTGCTCGACATCTTCGCTCAGCGCGCCCGCAGTCATGAAGGAAAATTGCAGGTCGAACTGGCGCAACTCGAGCATTTGTCCACTCGTCTGGTACGAGGCTGGACGCATCTTGAGCGGCAAAAGGGCGGTATCGGCCTGCGCGGGCCGGGGGAAACTCAGCTGGAAACCGACCGCCGTCTGCTCGGCGCGCGCATCAGGCAACTGAAAAAACAGCTTGAAAAAGTGGCGAGGCGACGTGATGAGACACGCAAGCGGCGGCGGCGCGAGGATATGCCGACCGTGGCGTTGGCCGGCTATACGAACGCCGGAAAATCCAGCTTGTTCAATCGCTTGACACAAGCCCGTGTGTTGGTCGAGGATAAGCTTTTCGCCACTTTGCAACCAACCTGGCGCAGAATTGTCCCCGATTGTGGGCAAACGATTCTCGTCGCCGATACGGTGGGCTTTGTCAGTGACTTGCCGCATGAACTGGTCGCGGCGTTCCAGTCGACCTTGCAAGAAACCGTGCATGCGGATTTGATTTTGCATGTGATCGATGCCGGGGATCGTGATCATCTCGCCCGCGAAACGGTGGTCGATGAGGTACTTGACGAAATTGGCGCCGGCGATGTGGCGAGCATTCTTGTTTATAACAAGATCGACCGACACGGAGAACTCCCGCGTCTTGTCAAAGATGAGAAAGGCGAGGTGAAAGCGGTTTTCGTCTCGGCGCTGAGCGGCGCGGGGATGAGACTTTTGCGCAAGACGATCGAAAACCATTTCCGCCGCCAAGCGCGACGCGGCTGGTTGCATCTCTTGCCGAAGGAAGGCGCCTTGCGTGCCGAACTGTTCAAGGAACACGCCGTTATCGAGGAAAAGGTATTCGAAGACGGATCGATGGCGTTGTATGTCGTTTTGCGGGAAAAGCGTTTGCATCAACTGCAATCCCGGTATAATCGCCATCTTGGTTTGCAAACCCGATATGCGTAAAGGTAACGATGTTCAACATGATTCTCGGTTGTCGCTATTTTGCCGGCACACTGTTGCAGCCCCCGCCGCTGATGATGGCGGAAGATCCATGGAATGGCCGCGAGGGAAACGGAGGAAGAAAAAAGGACCAACCGCCCGACCTCGATGAATTTTTCGCCAAACTGATTCGGCGTAAACCCGCAGAGGATCGCAAAGGAAACGGAAGCGGCGGAAAAATGCCTTCTTTTCCCTTTCAGTTCAATGGGAAAATGATCGCCCTGCTGATCTTCATCTTGCTCGGCTTGTGGCTCGCAAGCGGCGCCTATACCGTCAAGGAACGGGAAAACGGTGTCGTCACCTTTTTCGGCCGATATCAAAAAACCACCAAATCCGGCTTGAACTGGCATTGGCCGTATCCGCTTGGCAAAGTGGAAAAAGTCGATGTGCAATCGATTGCAACGATGCGCGTCGGCGAGTTCAAGACGCAGAAGGGGTCGATAAGCACCAAGGGGCAGCGGGAAGGACAGATGCTGACCAAGGACGAAAATATCGTGGAAATCGGTGCGGCGGTGCAATATCGCGTTCGCGACGCGAAAGCGTATCTGTATAACGCCAACGCGCCGGTAGAAGTGCTGCGCGACGTGGTCACGAGCGCGATCCGCGAGGTGGTCGGTGCCAACGATGTCGACGACGTGCTCAAAGATCGTCGTAACGAATGGCCGCAGCAAGCGAGACAAATCATCGTAAAGACAATCGACGCATACGATATCGGCATCGAAATCGTCGCTTTTGAATTGCAAGACGCCCGCGCGCCGGCCGAAGTGCAGGATGCTTTCGAAGATGCGGTACGCGCGCGCGAGGACGAGGAACGTCTGCGTCTCGAGGCCCAGGCCTATGCTCGCGAACGACTGCCGGTCGCGCGCGGGGAAGCGGAAAAGCGTCTGCAACAAGCCAAAGCCTACGCGGTGGAAGTCAGCGAAAAGGCGCGTGCCGATGCGAGCAAGTTCGAGGCCTTGCTCACCGCTTACGAACTGGACAAGCCGGCCATGCGCCGTCGCTTGTATTTGGACGCGATCTCCGATGTATTCGCGCGAAACCGCAAGATAGTCGTCGGCAATGACGAGGTGCGTCCGATTCTCAATCTCGGCGGCGAGATCTCTCCGGCCGTGCGCGAAATCGCCGTCGAGAACGCTGCTGCCGATAGTGGCG
This sequence comes from Cardiobacteriaceae bacterium, assembly GCA_965277745.1. Taxonomy (GTDB): domain Bacteria; phylum Pseudomonadota; class Gammaproteobacteria; order Cardiobacteriales; family Cardiobacteriaceae. The sequence continues at coordinate 367,042 of OZ255837.1, read as the reverse complement.
GTGGCAAGTCGAGCGCGAATCCACCGCATAAACCCCGTACCGACGATATGCGGTTTCCGGCAAATCTGCGTACGCGCGACAAATTACGCAATCGCTAAGGAAAGAGACTATGAAATATAAGACCAATGTCTTGATTGTCCTCGCGGGGATTGCCCTTTTTGTCCTCGCCACCGCGATGTATGTCGTCAATGAACGCCAGGTGGCGGTGGTCACCCAATTTTCCCGACTTATCGGTACCGAGGAGCAAGCCGGTTTGAGATTCAAAGTGCCGTTCATCCAGCATGTCGAGTATTTCGACAAGCGCATTCAGCGCCTTAACGTTGAACCGGAACTTTTTTTGACCAACGAAAAAAAATACCTGATCGTCGATTATTATGTCGAATGGCGGATCGGTAATGTACGGCGTTTCTATACCAGTGTCCAGGGCAGTAAGGAACGTGCTTCGCGGCTGCTCGATCAGTTGGTCAAAGATGGTCTGCGCGGTGAATTCGTGCGCCGCTCGGTCTCTGAAGTGATCTCCGAAGATCGTAATTCGATCATGGACAGTGTCACCGCAGAACTGGGCAAAGACGCCGAACGCTACGGCGTGGAAATCGTCGGTGTGCGCCTGAAACGGGTGGATTTTTCCGACGATATCCGCGATCGCGTTTTCGATCGCATGCGCGCCGAACGTGAACGGGTCTCGAAAAGTCTCCGTGCCCAGGGGCGTGAGAAATCGCAGGTAATCCGCGCGAACGCCAATCGTGAAGCGGCGGAAATCCTCGCTAGAGCCGGCGCACAGGCGGAGATCATTCGTGGCGAAGCCGATGCGAAAGCGGCGAAAGTCTACGCCGACAGCTACGGCAAAAATCTTGAATTCTATGCCTTCAACCGTAGCATGGCGGCCTATCGCAACGGATTTTCCGAGGGTCGCGATGTGCTCGTGCTAAGCCGCACCAATCCTTTCTTGCACTACATGTTCGCGCCCGATGCGGGCCATGCGCAGACAGAGGAAAACCCCTCGCACCGCGACGATCCGTCTCCGTCTTCCGCTGGAGACGCGCGGTGAAACCATGGTTGCTGGCGATTGCGCTGGTGTTGTTCATGGAGGGAGCGGTGATCGCGATCGCGCCGAGGAAATGGCAACAGGCGATGCGCCAGATGCTCTCCCTTTCGCCGCGGACATTGCGCCGTCTCGGCGCGTTTCTCGTCATCCTTGCTTTTTTGCTGTTGATCCTGTTGCTGTGGAGCGAGGCGTAATGGCCCACTGGATGTTGCCGGAAGACGTGATCGAGTTACTGCCCGAAGACGCCGCGAAAACCGAGAAATTGCGCCGCCAGTTGCTCGACGCCATGGCGAAATGGGGCTACCGTCTGGTGACCCCGCCGCTGGTCGAATTTCTCGATTCCTTGCTCGCCGGCAGTGGCGACGATCTCGATGTGCAGACATTCAAGCTGACCGATCAGTACAGCGGCAAACTGATGGGGGTGCGCGCCGATATCACCCCGCAGATTGCGCGGATCGACGCGCACCGTCTGCCGAGCGACGAAGTCAGCCGTTTTTCTTACTGCGGCGAAGTGCTGCGCACGCAAAGCGAGAGCACCGAACCGCGGCGCAACCCGATCATCATCGGCGCGGAACTCTACGGTGTCGCTTCCCCGAGCGGCGATGTCGAAATCATGTCGCTGTTGCTCTCTTTGCTCGAGGAAGCCGGCATCGGCGATACCTTGCTCGATGTCGGCCATTCCGGGATTTACGCTGGCCTCGTGCGCTTACACCGCCTGGATGGTGCCCAACAGCGGGAATTGTATGACTTGCTGATCGGTATCCGCCGCCCGGATTTGCAACACTGGAAAGAAAGACGCCTTTTCCCCGACACATGTATCGAAGACATTGCTTTTCTCGTCGACGCGCCGCTGCGATCCGATGGTCTGAAGGGACTCGACGCGCAGTTCTCCGGGCGCCATCCATTGCTTGACGAGGCGATTTCCGATCTGCGCGCCGCCCGCGAACAGCTCGTCACCTACCTGCCCGGGCAGAAAATCAGTCTCGATCCGACGGCGGTCGGTAGCTACGGTTATCATTCCGGTTTATTGTTCGCCATCTATACACCGGGGCATTACGACGCGATCGCCCGCGGCGGGCGTTACGACGGTGTCGGCAAAGTGTACGGCCGTTCCCGCCCGGCGACGGGATTCAGCGCCGATCTTTTGACCCTCGTGCAACTCTTTTCGTGCGAGGACGCAGGGAAAGAAGATCACGCGATGGCGATGCCGCGCGACGGCCGCGTCTTTTCCCAGGCGGCGGCGCGCAGGCATGCCGGGGAGACGGTACGCTTCGAGCATCGGCAAAGGAAAGAAAGATGAATCTGTTCGTGATCGGGGCGCAATGGGGCGATGAGGGAAAAGGCAAAATCGTCGACCTGATGACCGAGCGAGCAGGGGCAGTGGTGCGCTTTCAAGGGGGCCACAACGCCGGGCACACCTTGGTCGTAAACGGCAAAAAGACCATATTGCATCTGATTCCGTCGGGCATTTTGCACGAAGGCGTGAGAAGTTATATCGCCAACGGTGTCGTTGTTTGTTTGCGCGCGTTGTTCGAGGAAATCCACGCCCTGGAAGCCGAAGGCGTGCCGGTTACCGAGAGATTGCGCATTTCCCCGGCTTGCGCGCTGATCCTGCCGACCCATATCGCCCTCGACCGGGCGCGCGAGAAGGCGCGTGGCGCGGAAAAAATCGGCACGACCGAACGCGGCATCGGGCCGTGCTATGAAGACAAGGTCGCTCGTCGCGGTCTGCGCCTCGAAGATCTTGGCGACCCGGAAGGATTCCGCGCAAAGTTCGCCGACTTGATGCGCTATCATAATTTTCTCCTGCAACACTACTATCACGAGGCGCGAATCGATAGCGACGAAGTCCTCGAAGAATGGCGCGCCTATGGCGAGGCGATCGCACCGATGATCAAGGACGTCACCCTAGCGGTGACAGCGCATCGAAAAAGCGGTGAACATGTCCTCTTCGAAGGGGCACAGGGGGCGATGCTCGATATCGATCACGGCACGTATCCGTTTGTGACCTCGTCGAACACTTCTGCCGGCGGTTCCCTTTGTGGCAGCGGCATCGGCCCGCACGATTGCGATTACATTCTGGCGGTCATCAAAGCCTATACCACCCGCGTCGGTAGTGGCCCGTTCCCGACCGAACAGGACAATGCCGTTGGCGCGCATCTCGGCAAGGCCGGTCACGAAATCGGCGCCTCGACCGGGCGCAACCGCCGCTGCGGTTGGCTGGATCTGCCGGCGTTGCGCCGCGCCCTGCTCAATTCCACTTTCGACGGCATCTGCCTGACCAAACTCGATGTGCTCGATGCTTGCGAGGAAATTTCGGTGTGCACCCATTACCGCTACCGCGGGGCGCGATTCGAAGTGGCGCCGATCGGCGCACAGGCACTCGGTGAATGCGAAGCGGTTTATGAAACCCTGCCGGGGTGGTGCGCTTCCACCTTCGGATGCACGGTGTACGAGGCCTTGCCGGCACAAGCCAGGGCGTATCTCGCGCGTTTGCAAGATTGGCTCGGTATAGCGGTGGTGATCGTCTCTACCGGCCCCGAGCGCCATCAAACGATCGTTCGTGAGACCTTGCTGTGAGACTGTCATCGCGCTTTTGGGTGTTCTGTCCGTGCCTCACGCGAAAAAACGATTGTCGCGCAAAGGGAGGTGCTTGATGAGCAAAAAAGCCACTCCCGACGCTGCGATCGACTGGCGGGAACAGGATCCGTATCATGCCCGTGAAAAGGAAAAATACGGCGAGAACGCGCTGCCCAGCCGGGAATTGATCATGAACTGGCTGGAAAAGCAGGGCAAGCTGATGACCTTTCCCCAGATTCTTGCCGCCTTCGCCCTGGAAAACGAACGCGGCGAACATTTGCGCCATCGCTTGAAAGCGATGATCAACAGCGGTCAACTGATGTGCAACCGCCAGGGAAAAATCGGCCTGTCGAGCAAGATGGATCTCGTTAAAGGCTATGTCATCGCCCATCCCGAAGGCTATGGCTTTCTCAACATCGAAGGGGACGAGCCGGACGGCTTCATTCCACCGAAATACATGCGCATGCTCATGCATGACGATCAGGTTCTCGCGCGGGTCAACGCGATCGACAAGCAAGGCCGAAAAGAGTACGCCCCGGTGGAAATTCTTGAACGCGCCCACAAACGGGTGGTCGGCAAGCTGGTCAAGCACCAGGGCATCTGCTTCGTCGCGCCGGAGAACCGGCGGCTCCTCCACCAGGTGATGATCGCCCAGGACGCGCTCTGCGGGGCGCGGGAAAACCAGATTGTCGTCGCCGAGATTGTCGCCTATCCGACGCGCACCCAGTTGCCGGTCGGAAAAATCGTCGATGTGCTTGGCGAGCACATGGCGCCCGGCCTGGAAGTGGCGATCGCGATCGAAAACCACAACCTTCCCCATGAATTTCCCGACGACGTGCGCACCGAAGTGGAGAAGCTTCAGGACGCGCTGGTGGCAAGCGACTATCCCGGGCGCCTCGATCTTCGTCATCTGCCGCTCGTGACCATCGACGGGATCAGCGCGCGCGATTTCGATGACGCCGTCTTCGCCGAACGGCGCGGTGAGAACTATCGCCTTTATGTGGCGATTGCCGATGTCGCGCACTACGTGAAAGTGGGGTCGCCACTTGACAAGGAAGCCTATCGGCGCGGCACATCCGTTTATTTTCCCGATCGGGTGATCCCGATGTTGCCGAAGAAGTTATGCAATGGACTGTGTTCGCTCAATCCCCATGTCGATCGCTGCTGTATCGTCTGCGAATTGACCCTCTCCGCGCAAGGGCAAATCAAGCGTAGCCGCTTCCACGAAGCGGTCATGCATTCCCACGCGAGACTGACCTATGAAACCGCGGAAAAAATACTTTTCACCCGTGATCCGATGATGCGCGAGAGCTTCAGCGAACTTCTCGAACCGCTCGAAGCGCTGAAAGCGGTTTACGAGGTTCTGCGTAAAGCGCGAAAAGCGCGCCATACCATCGACTTCGACTTCGACGAGGCGGAATTTTCCTACGACGGCGAAGGGAAAATTGAAAATATTTCCGCGAGGGAACGCCTGACGGCCCATCGCCTGATCGAAGAATGCATGATTGTCGCCAACGTCGCGGCGGCGAAGTTTCTGCAAAAAAACAAGATGCCGGGGCTTTATCGCGTCCATGACGAGCCGAGTCGGGAACGGCTGGCCAAACTGATGGAATTTACTGGCCGCATCGGCATCGCCTGGCAAGGCGCGTCGGGGGAAAAGCCTTCTCCGGCGCAATTCGCCGCGTTGCTTGAGAAAGGCAAGGGTCGCGAAGATTGTCCTTTGCTTGAAAAAATGATCCTGCGCTCGATGGCGCAGGCACTCTATTCGCCTCAGAACCGCGGACATTTCGGCTTGGCGCTCGATAATTACGCGCACTTTACTTCCCCGATCCGCCGTTACCCCGACCTTTTGCTGCACCGCGCGATCCGCCACCGTCTGAGCGGCGGCGACAACAAAAATTACGTCTATTCCCGGGAAGCGATGGTCGAGATGGGCAAACACTGCTCGATGACCGAACGCCGTGCCGACGACGCGACCCGCGACGCGATGGAATTCCTCAAATGCGAGTTCATGAGCCATCATCTCGGGGAAGAATTCAGTGGCCAGATCGCGAATGTCACGAGCTTCGGTTTTTTCGTTACCCTCGACAGGTTTTTTATCGACGGACTGGTGCACATTTCCACCCTGACCAGTGATTACTACCACTACGATGGCGACAATGTCAGCCTTGGCGGAGAGCGTAGCGGCAAGGTGTTCCGTCTCCTCGACCGGGTCAAAATTCGCGTGGTGAAAGTCGATATCGAAGACAAGAAAATCGATTTCGAGTTGCTCGAACATGACGGTGTGACGATCGCCGGTGGCCGGCAAAAATCGTATAAAGCGGGGGCGAAAACAGGCAAAAAAGAAAACAAATCCGCTCCGCGTAAGGCGCGCAAGGGCAAGACGGCGGCGGATAAAAGTGCGAAAAAGAAACCGGCCGCGGGCAAGGGGAAAAGCAAATCCCGCGTCAAGACGAAAACACGCAACAGATGACGGCGAAACGGCAATGGATCGGCGGCGTGCACGCGGTGCGGCAGGCTTTGCAGGACGGGCGTGTCGAGCGCCTCGAAGTGGCCCGCGGCAAACGCTCGAAAAATCTCCGCGCCTTGCTTGAGATCGCGCAAGCCAAGGGGGTGGCGACGCAAACAGTGGAAAACCATGCCCTGGACAGGCGCCTGCCGAACCTCCGCCATCAAGGGGTGAGCGCCGCCTGTCGCCTGGCCGGGCAGCCAAACGACTGGCAAGAAGCGATCGCGGGAAAAGAAAAACCGCTCGTTTTGGTGCTCGACGGTATTCAAGATCCCCACAATCTCGGTGCCTGTCTGCGCAGCGCCAAGGCGGCCGGCGTCGATGTCGTGCTCCTGCCGAAGCGGGGCGCAGCCGATATCAGCGCAACGGTGCACAAGGTTTCATGCGGCGCCTGCGCGGGATTGGAGATTTTCCGCATGACCAATCTCAAACGCGAAGTCAAGGCGATGAAGGACAAAGGCTTGTGGGTGGTCGGCGCCGCTGCCGGTGCCGCGACTTCTTTGTATGCCATCGATCTCGATATCGCCCTTGTCGTGATTGTCGGCAACGAAGAGAAAGGCATCCGTCATGGATTGCGCGAAATTTGCGACCATCTTGCCGCGATTCCGATGGCGCCGGGGATGGAAAGCCTCAATGTCTCGGTCGCTTGCGCGGTGAGCCTTTTCGAGGCGCGGCGGCAGCGGATTGGCTCGTGCGGTGCGTGACGAAGGATGGAGAGAATTTTCACCGCCAGGCAAGCGGTGCCGGGTGACCGGATAGTCTCCATCGCCGGTGGAAATCGCGCCTTCCCGCCAAATTCCGCTTTACGGCAATGTCATGCGTGCCCTGTGTTTCCCATTTGCAGACGCCGCACAGCGGCTTCGTGCAGGGACGAGGTGGCAGAGGCGAGAATTTCTCCCTTGCTTTCCAAAGTAAGCGCCTTTCCTTCCCAGTCGCTGATGACCCCGCCGGCGCGCTCGATGAGGAGGATGAGGGGCAGATAGTCATAGGGCTTCATGTCGGCCTCTATCACCAGATCGATCCAGCCGGCCGCGAGCATGGCATATAGATAGCCGTCGCCGCCGTATCGTTGCAGCGCGAGGCGTTCGCGCAGGGGGGCGAGGCGTTTTTTCTGGGGCGCGGTGAACATCGCCGGATCCGTACTGTAGCAAAGCGCGTTTTCCAGTTCGCTGGTTGCGCGCGTTTTCACCGGGGCGCCATTCATCCGGCTCGAATCGTCGCGGGTGGCGGTGAAACGTTCGTCGAGTCTCGGCATATCGACGACGCTCAAGAGGGGGCGTTCGTCGTGTAGCAGGGCGATAAGCGTACAGTAAACGGGAAAACCGCTGAGAAAACTTTTTGTCCCGTCGATCGGATCGAGGATCCACTGCCAGGAGGATTTTCCGCTGCTTCCCGCTTCTTCGCCGATGATGGCGTGCCCCGGATAGCGGCTGCGGATCAGGCGGCGGAGATGATTCTCCGTTTCCCGGTCGGCGACGGTGACTGGAGAGTCGTCGGCCTTGTGGGTGAAGGCAAGCGGGCGGCGGAAATATTGGCCGGTGATCGTTCGCGCCGCATCGGCCAGTTCGTGGGCGAAGCGGAGAAATTCTCCGCCTGGTGGTAACATGACGACTCCGAAAGAGAAAAGGCGAAGATATTATAACGCCCTCGATAGAAAAGGATGACTGTGAAACCGACGAATGTGCTTTTGGTCAAATTATCTTCGCTGGGGGATGTGATCCACACCTTCGCCGCCGTGACCGACGTCAAAAGGCGTTTCCCCGATGTGACCTTGACCTGGGCGATCGAAGAAGCGATCGCGCCGCTGCTGAGCGGGCAGGCGAATGTCGATCGGGTGATCGTGGCGCCGCTTAGGCGTCTTAGGAAACAACGTCGCCTCTGGTGGCGTGATGATGCGTACAAAGCGATGCGCGCCGATTTGCGCGAGGCGCCCTTCTCCCATGTCCTTGACGCCCAGGGCTTGCTCAAAAGCGCCTTGCTGACACGCCTTGCGGGCAGCGGAAAACGGATCGGATATGACGCGAAAAGCGCCCGTGAAGGGCTGGCGAGCTGTTTTTATCAACAACGGATCGCGGTCAAGCGTTCGCTGCACGCGGTCACCCGTACGCGACGTTTGTTCGCGCAGGCTTTCAACTACGCCTTTGACGAACGGGCACTGGATTTCGGTTTTTCACCGTGGTCGGCCGATGAAAAGGCGAGGCATCTCTTCTTTTTTCACGGCACGACATGGGCGAGCAAGTTGCTGCCCGAATCCACTTGGCGTGAACTGATTCATTTCGCCGCGAGCGACGGTTACCGGGTACTGCTGACATGGGGCGATACGGCCGAACGCGAGCGCGCTGAACGGTTGTGCGCCGGCAATGCCTGTGCCGAGGTATTGCCGGCGATGACGTTGCCGGAGATCCGCGAACGACTGCGAAAAAGTCATGGCGTGATCAGTGTGGACACCGGTCTCGGTCATCTGGCGGCCGCGCTCGGTGTGCCGACCCTGGGCGTTTTCGGGCCGACCGATCCGGCCTTGGCCGGTATGCGCGGCGCACAAGTGCACAGCCTCGCCAGACCCCGTCCCTGCAGGCGCAGGTATTGTCGACAGGAAAAGGCGGCGCAATCGCCGTGTTGCATGGCGGGGTGGAAAAGCACGGCGATCTGGTCGGCTTTTCGGACATTGCGGGAGAAAACGAATGCGTAAATGGCGACTTGTCGCCGCATCGAGCGGCTTTTTGTGGTTGTTCTTCGGCGCTCTTGGCGGACACGACGCGCTGCATTGCCCGGCGCAGGGATATTTCGCCACGGCGCACGAATACCATATCGTCCACACCCTGGGCCTGTTCTGGCTCGCTGGATTGTCGGACGGCGGATGGCGTTGGGTCGCCACCCTTTGGTTTGTCGGGATCGTCTTTTTCAGCGGTGGCCTGTACCTGATGAGTGTCGGCGATCTGTCGTTGCGATTTGTCGTGCCGCTTGGCGGCAGCGCGTTCCTCGCCGGTTGGGCGCTTCTCTTTGTCATCCTGTGGCGTCAAAACGCGCCGCAAGAGCGGAGATGACGATCGTCGTCTTGACCGGCGCCGGGATATCCGCCGAAGCGGGGATCGAGACGTTCCGCGCGTGTGACGGGCTTTGGGAAAAACACCGTATCGAAGAGGTCGCAACGCCGCAGGGCTTCCGCCCGCGATCCGCTTCTCGTGCACCGTTTTTACAATGCGCGGCGCGCGCAACTCGGGCAAGTGCGTCCAACTGCCGCGCATCGAGCGCTTGCCCGTCTACAGCGTGAAAGCAGGCGGAAAGTGGTGTTGATCACGCAAAATGTCGATGATCTTCATGAACGCGCCGGCAGCGACGTACTGCACATGCACGGAGAATTGCGCAAAATGTGGTGCCGCTTTTGCGATAGACGGATGCCCTGGCAGGGTGATTGTTTCCCCGAATGCAGTTGTCCGCTGTGTCATCGGGTGGGCGGTCTGCGGGTGGGTGTCGTATGGTTCGGGGAAATTCCCTATCACCTTGAAGAAATTGAACGGGTGCTTTCCGTGGCCACTGTTTTCGCCGCCATCGGTACTTCTGCAGTGGTTTATCCGGCTGCCGGTTTTGTGACTCTTGCCAAGAGAGCCGGCGCCGATACAATTGAATTCAATCTGGAAAAAACGCCGGCGTCGCCTCAATTCGAAATGGTCGTTCCCGGGCCGGCAATGCAATCGATTCCACGCTGGGTGGAAGCTATGCTAGCATGACCCTTTTTGTACGGGCCGGATGATGCGCAAACTGCTTTTTTTCCTTTGCCTTGGCGCTTGCTGGGGCGTAGTACTCGGCAAGACAGGGGAATTTCCCTTTGTCCAGGCAGCCGATTATTCCCGGCCAGCACCGCTTGTTGTCAGTGAAAAGCAAAAACGCGCTTTCCAGTTGGCGAGCAATCTACTCAGTAAGCATCATTATCGCCGCCAGGTGCTCGACGATATTTCTTCTTCCGTGATTGACGATTACCTGCGGGCGCTCGATTATTCCCATATGTATTTTCTGCAAAGTGATGTCGATAGCTTTTCCCGCTACCGTGATACGCTCGAGCACGCGACACGTAATGGTGATTTGAGCGCGGCGATGACCATTTACAAATGCTACCGGGAACGTGCCCGCGCTCTCGGTGAATGGAGCCTTGAGCGCCTCGGGCAGCCGTTCGATCTCTCTGGCGAGGATGTGATTGTCGTGCCGGATTATCTCGACAGAGAAGAAAAAATTCCCTGGAAGAAAACTCTCGATGAAGTGCATGCCTATCAGGAAAGGCGTCTGCAAGATGCGCTGATCGGCTTGATGATGACAGGACGTACGCAAAAAAAAGCGCTCGCTGTCCTGACCAAGCGTTATGAAAGCAGGATAAAACGCCTGAACCAGATGACTTCCGACGACGCTTTCGATGTTTACATGAATGTGATCGCCGCCAATTTCGACCCCCACAGCAATTATCTTTCGCTACGCCATACGGAGGATTTCGATATCAACATGCGTCTTTCCTTGGAAGGAATCGGCGCGACGCTCGGTTATGAGGAAGAACAGATTGTCATCCGTGAACTGGTGCCCGGAGGGCCGGCCTACAAAAGCGGGAAGCTGCATATCAAAGACAGCATCATCGGTGTCGCCCAGGGGAAGGATGGCGAGATGCAGGATGTTGTCGGTATGCGTCTTGACAAAGCCGTACGCTTGATTCGTGGTAAAAAAGGCAGCTATGTGCGTTTGCTTATCGAGCCGGTCAACGCGGCCGAAGGGGTACGTGAGATCACCTTGCGTCGCGACGAAGTGAAACTCGAGGAGCAGGCGGCACATTCTTATCTCGAAACGGTTGAACATTCGGGGAAAACAGAGAAAATCGGGGTGATCCGTTTGCCTTCCTTTTACATGGATTTCGCCGCCGCCCGTAAAGGAAAAAAAGACTATCGCAGTACCAGCCGCGACGTCGCCGTGCTACTGGAAAAATTGGAAAAGGAGAACGTCTCCGGGATTGTTCTCGATCTACGCGGCGACGGTGGCGGCTCGCTTTACGAGGCGATTCAGACCGTTGGCCTTTTCATCGACAAAGGCCCGGTCGTCATGGTTTCAAGGCGCGACAGCGAGGTACGGGTGGAAAAGGATGAAGTTGCCGGCGTCCTTTATAACGGGCCGCTCGCCGTACTGATCGATCACAATTCCGCTTCCGCCTCGGAAATTTTTGCCGCGGCGATCCAGGATTATCGACGTGGTATCATCATCGGGACGAATTCTTATGGTAAAGGGACGGTGCAAACCCTCATCGATCTGAACCGTTTCGCCGCAAAGACAACACCGCCGCTTGGAGAAGTGAAGTTCACCATCGCCATGTTTCATCGCGTAACCGGCGGCAGTACCCAGAAAAAAGGGGTCACACCCGATATCGCCTTGCCGGCCGTTCAGACGAGCGACAAGGTGGGAGAGCGCCGCCAATTGCATGCCTTGCCATGGAAGCGTATTCCGTCGGCCGAACATGTTCCCTCCGAGCATCTTCCTTATCGCCAGGTAAGCGAAGCGGAAATCGACAAATTGCAGCGTCTGCATCGCGCGCGGATGAACGCTTTGCCGGCGCTCGAGCGTTACGAAGATTACCTTGAGCGAGTGGCGCAAGAGAATAAACGGCGTATATGGTCGCTCAATCTTGAAACGCGCAAAGCGCACTACGATGCTTGGAAAAGCTACAGCGATCGTTACAAGCAATTACAGCAGGACGAAATTCCACCGTTGCAAGCGGACAAAAAGCGCAAGGCCGATATCGAACGGCGTAACGCGGTGGCCGAAACCGAGGAAGACAAGGAAAGTTTCGTGCCCGATGTCGGCTTGTACGAGGCCCTGAATATCTTGTACGATCACTTGCAGAGTCGTCCTCTTATCGCGGCGGACAAAGCGGCTTGAGGGAAAAATTCGTGGACTTCATGAATGAACTTCGGGGAATCTCTTGAGGGCCATCGTGTTTTATATCTGGTACAAGTAACTGACAGATTTTTTCAACCGGAGATCCAGAAACGCATGAAGACACATCAGCTAATGGCCAACGCCATCCGCGCGCTCAGTATGGATGGCGTCGAGCAGGCGAAATCCGGGCATCCGGGTGCGCCGATGGGTATGGCGGACATGGCGACCGTCTTGTGGCGCAAGCATTTGCGCGTCAATCCAGCGAATCCGAAGTGGCACAACCGTGATCGTTTCGTGCTGTCCAACGGACACGCTTCCATGCTTCTCTACGCTCTGCTGCATCTGAGCGGTTTCGATTTGTCCCTGGACGAGATCGAACGTTTCCGCCAACTGCACAGCAAAACACCGGGGCATCCTGAAGAGGGGGAAACCCCCGGCGTCGAAACCACGAGCGGCCCGCTCGGACAGGGAATCGCCAATGCCGTCGGCTTCGCGATCTCCGAAGCGCATCTTGGCGCGCTCTTCAACCGTGAAGGGCACAAGCTCGTCGACCACCATACCTATTGTTTCTTGGGCGATGGCTGTCTGATGGAGGGCATTTCTCACGAAGCGTGTTCACTGGCCGGTACACTGGGGCTTGGCAAGTTGATCGTCCTTTATGACGCCAACGGTATCTCGATCGACGGAAAAATTGCCGACTGGTTCGGGGAAGATGTCGGAAAACGTTTCGCCGCCTACGGCTGGCAGGTGATCGGCGCCCTCGACGGGCACGATGCAAAGGCCATCGACGCGGCGATCGACGCGGCGAAAGCGGAAACCGCCAAGCCGTCTTTGCTCATCTGTCGCACACAAATCGGCTTCGGATCGCCACAATTTGCCGGCAGTGAAGCTTGTCACGGGGCACCGCTTGGCGAGGAAGAAATCCTTGCCACGAAAAAAGCGCTTGGCTTGCCGCCCGGTAAATTCGCGCTGCCGGAAGGTGCTTATGAAGTCGCCGATTTGCGCGGCAAAGGCGCGACTTGGGAAGCCGAGTGGCAAAGAGGGTACGCGGCATACGAGGCTGCTTATCCACAGCTTGCCGCGCGCTACGCGCGGATGATGGCGGGTGAACGCCCGCGCGGCATCGACGCGATCGTTGCCGAGGCGATGCGGGAGACGCAAAAGACCGGGGCGAAAGTTGCCACCCGTAAGGCTTCCGAACAGGCGCTCGATATCATCGCGCCGGAAATGCCGGAACTGTTCGGCGGTTCCGCCGACCTTTCCGGCTCCAACAACACCTTGCACAAGCTCGGTAAAGCGATCAAAAGAGGGGCGTTCTCCGGCAACTACTTACATTACGGGGTTCGTGAATTCGCCATGGCGGCGATCATGAACGGTATGTACCTGCATGGCGGGATGCGTCCCTACGGCGGCACCTTCCTCGTATTTTCCGACTATATGCGCAACGCGATCCGTCTCTCGGCGCTGATGAAACTGCCGATTATTTACGTGCTGACCCATGATTCCATCGGCCTCGGCGAGGATGGCCCGACCCATCAACCGATCGAACAACTGGCTTCTTTGCGCTTGCTGCCGAATGTGCATGTGTGGCGCCCCTGCGACAGTGTCGAAACACTCGCCGCCTGGCGCAGCGCCCTCGACGAGGACACGCCGACGGTTCTTGCGCTTTCCCGCCAAGGCTTGCCCGTACAGCCGCGCGGTGAGGCGGAAATCGAGGCCATCGCTTGCGGGGGGTATGTGCTCAGAGAAGCGGATAAGGCCGACGTTACGCTGATCGCCACCGGTTCGGAAGTGCATTTGGCGATGCAAAGCGCAGACGAATTGACCGAACAGGGGGTCAATGTGCGCGTGGTGTCGATGCCATGCGTGGAAATTTTCCGCCAGCAGGCGAAAGAATACCAGAAACGGGTACTGCCTGAAGATGGCGTGTTTCTTGCCATCGAGGCCGGTGTCGGCGCGCTTTGGCAAGGTATCGTCGGCGCGCGTGGCGATGTCCTTGGCATCGAAACTTTCGGTCTTTCCGCGCCGGCGGACGCGCTTTTTCGCACCTATGGATTTACCGTCGATCATGTCCTCGCCAAAGTACGGACACTGCTCGCCGCTCGATAAAGGCGAGGAAACGATCGCCATGGCGAGTGGCGTAAGTGGGAGGCGCCCGTTTATCTAGCGAAGCGACGCTCGATGGCAGCGAAAAGGAAACGACTCCGGGACGAAGCGACGGGCATCCGTGCGGTCCACTTGTAAGATGACATCCCTTGCCTTGTGATCGGTCAAGCGCGGTGTGCGTACACGGCCCCGAGACGGCGCAACGGTCGCGCTGGATGCGTCTTGCCCCGTGCCTGTTCATGAGCGCCTAGGTGACGATGCCAAGGACGCGCAATATCTGCCGGTCGATCCGGTGTTTTAGGAGAAAAAGGATGAAAACTCTGGCTAATGTCGACATGAAAGACAAACGTGTTTTGATGCGTTTGGATCTCAATGTCCCGATACAAGAGGGCAAGATCATGAGCGATGCCCGTATCCAGGCGGCTTTACCCACCATTCGCAAAGCCCTGGAGAAAGGCGCCGCCGTGTTGATCATGGCCCATCTTGGCCGACCGGTGGAAGGCGAATACGATCCCCGACTCTCGTTGGCGGCGGTCGCTCGTTATTTGAGCGAACTGCTCGCTCTGGAAGTACCGCTCGTCGAGGATTATCTAAAGCAAGTGCCGCGGATCCAGCCCGGGGAGGTGGTGATGCTGGAGAACGTTCGTTTCAACGAGGGAGAGAAAAAAAACGATGCGACGCTTTCCGCACAATACGCCGCTCTTTGCGATGTCTTCGTCAGCGACGGGTTCGGCGTCGTGCATCGTGCCCAGGCTTCTACCGTCGGCGTGGCGGAGAAAGCGAAAGTCGCCTGTGCGGGACTCCTCCTGGAAAAAGAAGTCAAGACTTTGGAAGCGATTCTACGCAAGCCGGCTCGCCCGATGATGGCAATCGTCGGCGGCTCGAAGGTCTCGACCAAACTGATGGTGCTGCAATCGCTACTGGAAAAGGTCGATGTCCTGATTCCTGGCGGTGGTATCGCCAACACCTTTCTTGCCGCCAGCGGTTGTGACGTCGGCGCTTCCCTTTACGAACCGGATCTGATCGAGCAAGCACAAGCGATGCTTGCCGAGGCCCGGGCGCGTGCAGTGAAAATCCCCTTGCCGAAGGATGTGGTCGTTGGCGATGAATTTTCCGAAAATGCCACGGTGGCCACCAAAGCGATCGAAGAGATAGCGCCGAACGAGATGATTCTCGATATCGGCCCGCAAACCGCGCAAACCTACGCGCGCTCGATCGCTGAGATGAAAACCGTGGTATGGAACGGCCCGCTCGGTGTCTTCGAGATGGAACCGTTTGCTCATGGCACCGAACGGATTTGCGCGGCGATCGCCGACTGCCCGGGATTCACCTTCGCCGGCGGTGGTGACACGCTTGCCGCGATCGATCGCTTCGGTATCGCGGAAAAAGTGAATTATATTTCCACCGGCGGCGGTTCGATGCTCGAATATCTCGAAGGGAAGAAATTGCCGGGGCTTGCGGTGTTAGAAGGCTGAATCACGTGGCTGCAGGGCGATGACCACGGCACCACTTTGCCGATCACGATCATGCAAGGCACGGATCGCCGCGACAGCTGGATGGCGGCGTAAAAGGTCGATCACGGCGTGTTTGAGCGGGGCGCGATCGTAGTGCGGACTGTGTTTTCCTTTTCCGTGGACGATCATCCACAGGCACAACTCTTGGTTACGGCGCATCGACAAGGCATCCCGAAGCCGCTTGACGGCCTCGTCGACAAAAAGGCCATGGAGATCGATGAAACGCCGACAACGCGCTTTTCCGCTGCCCATCGCGGCGAAAAGAGACGCCGGAATGGCGGCGAAATTGTCGTCGATCTCCCCGCCTTGCCGGCCACGTTGCGGCAGGCGCTCCTCTTGCGTGCAACGGCGCAATGTTCGCCGCGGTTTGCGCGTTTTTCCGAAAGCGGATGAACACGCCGGTTTTTTGATTGTCTCGACGCTGCCGAGTAACTCGGCAAATGTGGCGTTTTCCTTCGGGCGGCTTTTCTCTGGCATGGGATTCTTTTATCGGGGCGGCACGATGATTGCTGCATAAAGAACAGACAAGCGTTCAGGAGACTGATGTAACCAAGAGGTCTTTATATCATGGTTTTGGCCGCTTGGGGAGAAATTCGTATGCTTTTCTGTGTCGCGACGGGAGGTGCTTTGTTACCCGTAAGCGTGTCCTCGTGTTTGCGCCTGTTGTTCTTTTCCGTTTCCGGGTGGAGCTGATTGCGTTGTCGCGCTTTTGCCATCGGTAAAGCGTTTCACGCGAGGGAATCGCGGGGAGGAAATCTGCAATGTGTTCGTGCGGAAAAGCCCTTCGCTTTTTTCGCTTCGATGGCAAAGGAGCGCTTTTCCCCTTCCTGTGTTGACGATATCGCCTGACGATTTTTCCGTCCCCTTGGCGCGAGGCAACGCATGCCTTGTTTTCCACGTTTGATTGTCTCTCGCCTGCGGGCAGTACTTGGCGATATGCTGAAAAAATACTGCTTACCATATGGTGTAAAGTGCCCTGTGCCGGAGTCAAAGAAAAGGATTGCCTGGGTCGGACGGCTTTTCTGGCAGCGATCCAGGGAGCGAGAGGGAGAAATCAGGCGCGCCGCTTTACCCAGCGCGTCGTCTTATCGCCTTTTGTCAGGATAAGCGCGAAGCGGTCGGGTGATCGCGGCGCAGGAGCGGAAAGCGAAAGTGTGGGAAAATTGCTCGAACTTGCATCAATGAAGGACAGGGAAGCGCAAAAGCGTGCTTCCACCTTCCCTGTCTTATATTTCAGCGTCGTGGCCTCTCCATTCCCCTCTAGAGGCTTTCGCGATGCTGCGGAAGCACGGAAAAAGCCGCATTGCAAGCGCGACGCTACTCAATGGTAATTTGACGCTGGATGCGCTTGTCTTGTTCTTTCTGCTTCGGCAGGGTGACGGTCAGTACACCGTCGGCCATTTTTGCCTTGATTTCTTCTTCACGAATGCCGTCGATGAGGAATTGACGTTGATAGGAGCGGCTGAAACGTTCCCGGCGCAGGTAATTGCCCTTGTCGTCTTTTTCGGCCTCTTCTTTGTCTTGCGCCACAGTGATCGTGAAGATGTTGTCGTTGTACTGTATTTGCACGTCCTCCTTGCGCAGGCCAGGCAAGTCGGCAATCAGTTCATAGTGGTCTTCTTTGTCTCTGATATCGACCTGGGGGAGTTTCATGTTCTGGCCCAAGCGGTCGAACACACTGTCGAGGGAAAAATCGTCCGGAAAAGAAAAACGGTTGCCCAATATGGGAAACAAGCTGTTCATGATAAACCTCCGTTTTCGTTCATTACACAAAGTTTCTCTTTTCCATGAATGCGGGCGCGAGGGAAAATTTCAAGTACGAAAAGCAGATAGGATGATGAAAAATAAGTTATTTTTATCATTTAAAAACCACGATAGGCACACGGCAAGGGTTTTCGTGATCGACCGGAAGGACGAAAAGGGCATTGGGCACAAGCTTGATCGTGACACGTCATGGCGCAAAACGCGTCTCGCCCCTCCGGCGCAGGGCGATGTCCGATCACTTGGCAAGGCGCCACTTCGCGGGTTCGCTTTCACAAGCGAAGAGTCGTGATGGGGACAAGGCAAGAGTCGGGCGGAAAAGCACCTTTTCGTTGTTTTTACCGCATGGGTCGCGGTGGTTTCGATCGGCGATTTCCGTCGATCGTGCTATAGTTGCCGCTTTGCCAGCCACGCGGGGGAAAGCATGTCCATCCAACTCGTGTTTTTCGATATCGACGAGACGCTGTGCCGGATGGGCGTGCTCGCGGAAAACAATTACCAAATGCTGCGCGAGCTTTATGCCAGCGGCATGCGTCTTGCCATCGCAACGGGACGCAGTGTGTGTATGCTGCCAAAAGATATCCGCCGTCTTTTCGATGCGGGCATGATCGAGGCCCTGGTAAGCGCGAACGGACAATTCAATCTGGTCGGGGAAGAGGTGGTGAGCCATTATCCCTTGCCGCAAAACGATGTCGTGCGCTTGATCGCGATCGCGCGCGCCCACGGACTCGATTATCAGCAAGCTTCACAACATCATGTCGCGTGGTCGAAGCACATGCCCGCTCGCGACGTGGTGGCGGAAGTCTTCACCGCCTATCGAGTGGATCCGCAGTATCATTTGCGCCATACGATTTACCAGCTTTCGGTGTTTTTGCCGGAAAGCCTTGAAGACGACGCCTTGCGTCAGGCATTTGCCGAGGTTGGCTATCATTTTGCGCGTTGGCATCGCGGTGGGGCGGACATCGTACCGCGAGACGGTTCCAAAGCCCGCGGGATTCGTGACGTCTGCCAGGTGCTGGGGATCGATGTCGCACGGACGATGGCTTTCGGCGACGGCGGGAATGATATCGAGATGTTACAGTATGTCGGGATCGGTGTGGCCATGGGCGACGGGCGCGAAAATCTCAAGGCGGTTGCCGATTATGTGACCGGCACCATCGAGGAAGACGGGATCCGTGAGGCGCTTGGGCATTTTGGCTTACTCGAGCGAGCGCGGCCACAGGATGAGGATCGATCATGATCGCCGTTTTTATCCCCTTTCATCACCGATGGCGAGGTGTCATGAGTGCTTGCCAAGTCCGTTGTCTTTACCGAGTTTGAAAAGAGCGAGGCGTGGCCGAGTGCCCAAGGCGGACGAGAAAATGCTCTTCGCCAAAAATACCACCATGAACGAGGAACAAAGCAAGAGAAAGCGGCGCTTTAGATTCAGGCCAGAATATCGGCATAGCGAAAGAAACGACGATAGGCTTCGGCTTTCTTCGCGAGAGCCAGCGGATAGGCACGTGAACTCGAGGGTAGGCGGGTGAGGGTCAGTTCACGTCCGCCATAGGAAAACGGAAGATGCTCATTGGTCCTGGGCAATTGCGGCGGAGAGGGGTGTAAACCAAGCAGGGTTTGTGTGGCGAGTCCACCGGTGGTGACGATATGGCGACAATACGGGAGCTTGTCCAAGACTTCTTGCAAAGCGACCGCTTCGACGACATGGAGAAATTTATCGGAAGCGTCGCCTTTGCTGCGTTGCGCCTTGGCAATGGTCGAACAAAGGGAAATTCCATTCTTGTCGAGACAGTTGCGGATGTGATCGCTGTCGAAGTGTTTTTTGTTCGGCGCGAGGAAATGGCCGGGATCGTCGAAGAAGACGAGACCGTAGATGCGCCACATGTCGTTTTGGAAATTCGGGTAATAAAAGGACATCGCCCAGCGATTTGGCGGCGGTGGCAATGTGCCCATCATCATGATCGTCGCGTGTCGTGGCAAAAACGGCGGAAAGGGCGGTGTTTCGATTGCGGACGGCGCGGTCAACTGGTGCATTTTCATTGGGACGGCGGATTTTACCACAGCATAACACTGATACCGGAGTTAATCTCAGCCAGTGCGATAAGCGTCTTTTTCTTTGTCTTGCGAATTTCCTCGCGCTTCGAGCGCTTGCTGTTGCCTTGTCTGGTTGCGCGATCATCGGTGGGGGGATTTTTCCGCCGCATCGGACGATTTGCGTGCGTTTCCCGAATATGCTTGGGTAAGAGCGTTGCACGTGGTGCTTGCAAACGCCGAGCGGCGTTTGCAGCGAAGCTTTTCGTCTCTTCCTGCGGGTGAAAATACAACGACGAATGGCAACTTATTTCAAGCCGACCGAAGACGGATTGTCGCGATAGCGTCGATAATATTTCATCACTTTCGGCACATAGGTTTGTGTTTCGATAAACGGCGGGATTTTGTAGCCGTATTTGCGCACATTGCCTTCGCCAGCGTTATAGGCGGCGAGCGCCAGGCGCAGATTGCCGTTGAAAGTATCGAGCAGCCATTTTAGATAGGTTGCGCCGCCGCGGATGTTTTCCCCGCTATGATAGGGATTTTTCACCCCGAAACGTCGCGCGGTGCTCGGCATCAACTGCATCAGCCCCTGTGCGCCGGCGGGCGAAATATCATGGCTGCGATAGGCGGACTCGGCGGAAATGACCGCGTGCAGGAGAAACGGATCGACACCGATCGTTCGGGCGATACGGTTGATCTGCGCCGCGAGGGCGCGCTGACGGGCGAGGAAGTCGCCATTCACCGAGATGGAGATGGTTTTCAGATAAGCGGAGGCAATGTTGCGCGCTTTGCTAAGAAAACGCGAAGGACAGTCTTTGGTCGGTGCGAGGTGGCGCACTCGTCCGTCCGGGTTGGTGACCACGCCACCGCAGGAGCCGCTGACAGCGAAATAATCAAGAGGATGCGCGGCGATATCGATTCGCTGTTCGCCAAGCGCGGCATGGCCACCACTGCTGCCGGGCGTGTATTCGAAGGAACGGGTGGCACAGTCATAGACGCGGCGGCTGCCGTTGAAGTCAATTTCTCCTTGTCCAACACATTTGAGGCCTGGTACCTTGCGTTTTCGCTCGTTGCCAAGGCTTGCCCCTTCGGCGGCAAGGTCCGCGAGATTTTTCGTCCTGCCCGTGACGCGTTTTTGGAAAGCGGCATCGGCGCCGGTGAAGGAGCGCGAAAACAATGTGCAACGGCGAAATCCGTCGCGTTTCTCGGCGGCGACATAGCTTGGCTTACCAAGCGGATCGAAACACTTGTAGATGTCGCTCGATGGCGCGTCGTGTAAGCGGGCTGTTTTTTCCCCACTCGCCGCGGAAATGGAATCGACCCTATCCGGCGTGGTTTTTTTGGATACTTTTCGCTCAGGTGCAGGCAAGTCGCGAGGGGATTTTTTTGCCGTTGGAAGAAAAGTTTGTCCTTGCAACGGGATCCTGCGTGGGGCGCTGCCGCCATCGTCTGGAAAGAGGGTGTTACCCTTCGGTGGGGAAGAGAGCTTCTGGCGAACGCCGTCGAGGATCCCTTTGTGATAAGGCCGGCAGTCGCGGCGTGAAGCGGCCCGTTGCACGGTAACGATATCCTGTGAGCCATTGGCGCCAGGGCACACATACAGGCCGGCGGTGGCGTTTTCGCGCCGATCGGCAATGGCGACCGGCAGGGTGAAAAGCACACAAAGCGCCACATAAAGACAGCGCATTCCTCAATCTTCCGCCCAGCGCAGTTCGGTAAATTCACTGGCGCGCTGCCAGGCGTTCATGCCTTGTTTCCACAGCAGGTCACGAGGAGTGATCACGCCTTGGTCAATTTGTCTTTGCAATTCGTCAAGCCCCATCGGACCGATCTGTTCGCCTTCTTCGACGCGGTAATAGAGGCGGGGCATTTTTTCTGCTGTCGATGGCGAGCGCGGCGTATCGCCCGCTTCGACGATTTGCGGTGTTTTGCCATTGTCTTTTCCGTACCCGGGCGCTTTTGCCGCCACTTGCCGAGGTTTTTTGTCGCCTGTCGAACTCGCCTGAATACTCAGTTCGAGAAGAGTAAGACCTACCGTCCGTAAAATCGGGGTGATTTTTTCATCCAGGAAACGGCCAAGGCGCAGGGGATGTTCGCGGATATCGTCGTTCGGTATCGACTCTTTTTCGAGAATTTCGAGGACCCGCTCGGCGATCAAAGCGTCGAGGAAATGCACGCCCGGGGTGGCAGGAAGGGTAAGCAGGTAATCACAGAACGATTGGGCATCTTGCAAAGCCAGGCGGTAGTCGCCGGCAATCGCCACGCTTTTCGCCGTGACCCCGTCGTCTCCGTCAGCGGGGGAGAGGCTTTGCCAGTTGCGGTGTACGTTCGTTTCATGCTGGAGAATGACGATCATGAGTGCTGCGCCGGTATCGAGGGCGGCAAGCGCATGGCCGGTGAGCGAGTGCTTTCCGGGCGGAAAAACGGCGCTGCGCGCCTTGTCCTGGAAAAAACAGACGCTTTGTCCACGCGGCACTTGCAGCAGCGCGTTCTCCGGCAGACCCTCACTGATCTCGACCCGGAACAATTGATCGGGATGGAGTGTCGGTAATGGGAGTGGGGAAAGCGCTTGGCGAGAAAACAGGTGACGCAGGAAAAAAAACATGCGCCATTTACCCGGATCGGTCCGCGCTTGCAGATTTCAGGGCGTCTCGCAAAGTCCGTTCCGCGGTATCGAGGCGTTTTTGTGCGTCTTTGCGGCGGATGCTGGCTTGTTCGTGCAAGTGAATGCTTTCTTCGATCGTCGCGATCAGCATCTGGTTGGCCTCCTCCACCGCCGTGATGTCGAAAACGCCGCGTTCGATTTCCCTGCGGCTTTCACGGTTGGCCGTTTGTAGGGTTTCGGCATTTTTCCTGAGCAGCGCATTGGTGAGATCGGCACTGTCCTTCATCGCTTGGGCAGTCTCGCCGGAACGGTGGATCGTGATCGAGCGGGCGAGTTGCTGGCGCCATAATGGCACGGTGTTTATCAGCGTCGTGTTGATTTTGCCAACCAGGCTTTTGTCGTTTTCCTGAATCAGGCGGATGCTCGGCAACGCCTGCATGGTCACCTGCCTGGTGAGTTCGAGATCATGGAGTCGGCGTTCAAGCTCATCGCGCCGACCTTGAAAATCGCGCAGGGACTGAGCGCTTTCGATGCTCTCCTCCTGTTCGGCACGCGCTTTCAATCGCGGCAGGGAATGGCGTTCGCTTCGCTCGATGACCTGTTCCGCAGCGGCGATGTGATGGCGCAGATCGCGGTAGTATTCCAGGGTGGCTTCGTAGAGGCGATCAAGCGCACCGACATCGACGAGCAACTGCTGCTTGCGCGATTCCAGCGCGTTGTTGATGCGATCGATCTGATCACCGACATCCTCAAATCGTTGCAAAAATTCCTGCAGCGGCTGTCTTGTCTTGCCAAGCAGACGCTTCCATAAATCGGGTTTTTCGCGCAGTTTGCGTTCCTCCGCCTGAAAACCTTTCAATATCAGCACCATCTGAGAGAGCAATTGCCCGGCTTCTCCGCTGTCTTTGGTTTTGACGTCTTCAAGTATATCGTCGGCGATGTCGGTCAATCGCTTCTGAGCGTTCGAACCAAAATTGAGGATCGAGGTGGCGTCGTACATATCGAGCTGTTCGACGAGTTCGCCGATGCGTTGGTTGTCCAGTGTGTCCTGAGGCGGATCCTCCAGCGAAAGATCGTTCGAAAGTCGTGAATCAGTCATTTGCGTTTTGGTCGTTGACATCAAGTTGCCTGCGCAGCACATCCATCTGCACCTGAAGTTGTCTTTCCTGCCTTTCGTCAATTGCCATGGATTCTCTGGAAAAGGCGGTTTCGGCCGTCTCCAGAAGCTTCATCAAGTTCTTGCACTGCGCGTTGTGCGAAGCGGGGTTTTGCCGGGCGAGATAAGCCGTGCAGATGTGTTGCAGCCCAGGCAGGTGGACGACGAAAAATGTTCTTGCCGCACGAATGCGATCAGGTTCATCACGCATCATCCGCACGATGTGCCGCGCCTGTTCGGCAATTATACGGATTTTTCCTGCCAGGGGAAGTTCTTCAGGATGGCGGGAGAGCGCCGCGGCGGTTTTCTCCAGAGCGAGAATACACGCTTGGGCATCGTGCAGCATTTGCTTCAGGGTCGGTGTGAGGCCTTCGAACCCCGACTCTTGCGCCCACGGCCTCGCGGTCGTCCGCGAGTCGATCATATAGTTCAAGTAGTAGCCAAGCGTGCCAAGCAAAGTGGTCGTCAGGATGGCCGATGGACGTTTCAGGACGAATATCGAAAGCAGCAATATTCCGGCGCTTACCCGCAGAAGCGCTTTTTCACGCGGATCACGAATCGCCGTGTTCGGGTCGCCGTGAAGAAGAAGCTCACGCTGTTGCAGAAAATACCACCTGGTTTTCCGCCCGCCCGAGTAGAAACATGCGAGTGCGCCCGCACAAAGTCCGACTTTGTTCCACCGTCCCTGAAAAAGAGCGATCATCACCGCCACCCAAAGCGGCGAACTGGCAATCAAGACGGTTGTGCCGCGAATGCCGAGATATTGTCTCTGAAGAAATTTCGTCCATCGTGATTTCATCTGAAAAGCGCTATCAACGCCGGGATGAAAATGACGATGAATAACAGTGTCCAACCGATAAAACGTAACATGTGTTTCCTTTATTTTTCGCTGACTACTTGCGCCGCGTCCAGGTCGTACTCTCGCCAAACCAGGCGAGGCTATTGTAGGCGATGATTTTCAAGTGGCGACCGTCGGGGAAAATGCGGATCTTGACTTTCGAGAAGGTGCCTTTTTCGGGATCGAGGAGGGTACCGCCGCTCCAGGTGTTTTTCTCCTTGTCGATCTTCAGTGCGCCGATCAGTTGCAGTCCCCGGTAGGGACGATTTTTCAGCTTGCCGGCGCAAGCCGTGCAACGAGCGTTGCGATTGGGGTAGTGCACGATCAGTCTGGCGGCCAAGGTATTTTGCGTCGAGCGGTAGATACGGATGATGGTCGAGACTTTTCCGTTTTTGTCGCTTGACTGCCAATACCCGACGGGGTCGGCGCTGCTGGCGGAAAATACCATGGCGGAGAACAAGAAAGAGAGGAAAAAGGCGATTGGACGCATCAAAACACTCCTACTGGATACGCAAATCATACAGGAAAAGCCCGTTTTGTGCTGGCTTCGTTCGTTCTCGCCGGGCATTACCAGGCTTTGACCGCCCCTCCTTTGAACACCGCGCGCGCCGCCGCTTCGACCGGTTTACTGTGGTAGGCGTCGACGAACTGCCTGACCGCCTTGTCGTTCCTATTGTCTTCTCGTGCGGCGATGATATTGACATACGGGGAATCCTTGTCTTCGACGAGCAGCGGATCGGTGCTCGGATCAAGGCCCGCCGTGACGGCGTAGTTGGAGTTGATGAACGCCAGATCGACTTCGTCGAGCATACGTGGCAACTGCGCGGCGTCGATTTCGACAAAGTCGTAGCGATGCGGGTTTTCGCTGATATCCATCAGCGAGGCGGTGAGGTTGCCCTTGTCTTCAAGCGTGATCAATCCTTTTTTGTCGAGAAGAATCAGGGTGCGTCCTTCGTTGGACGGATCGTTCGGAATAGCGATTTTAGCGCCGTCTTCAAGGTCTTCTATCGTCTCGATTTTTTTGCTGTAGGCGCCGATTGGATAGACGAAAGTGTTGCCGACCGCAACCAGATGAAAACCGCGGTCTTTGTTCATCGCCTCAAGGTACGGTTTGTGCTGAAAGGCATTCAGATCCAGGGAACCATCGTGGAGGGCGATATTCGGGGTGACATAGTCGTCGAATGTGACGATGGTGACATCGAGTCCATAGGTTTCCTTGGCCACTTTGGCGGCCGCTTCGGCAAGAGAGGATTCCGGCCCGCTCATCGCCCCGACTTTGAGTGCTTTTGCAGCGGCGGTGACGGTGAAAGCGGCGAAAATCGCGAGGACAAACAGTTTTCCTGGTTTCATTGTAAAGACTCCTTTTGAGTGCGAGGTTCAGTTGCGGTGGTTGCAGTGTTTGCCGAGGAAATCCCCGAGACTCTGAACGCCCTGCACCAACAACACGAGAATGATAACGGTATAATTCATCACCTGATAATTATAGCGCTGATAGCCGTAACTGATCGCCACCTTGCCGAGACCGCCGGCGCCGACCGCTCCGGCCATCGCCGAGTAGCCGATCAACGCGATCAGGGTGATGGTCATGACGTTGATGATCCCTGGAATCGCTTCCGCGAGCAAGACTTTTCCGATGATCTGCGATGGGCGCGCGCCCATCGCCTGGGCGGCTTCGATCAAGCCGTTCGGCACTTCGTTGAGCACGGTTTCGACCATCCGCGCGATAAACGGGATGGCGGCGACGGTGAGCGGGACGATCGCCGCGGTATTGCCGATGAAGGTTCCGACGATCAGCCGGGTAAGCGGAATGATATAGAGAATCAGGATGATAAACGGAATCGAACGGCCGATATTGATCACCGTGCCGAGGCCATAGTGAATCCAGCGGTTGGCGAGAAAACGTCCCGGGCGCGTGGTATAGAGAATCACCGCGAGCGGGATACCGAGCACCGCCCCGATCACGGCGCTTACGAGGCTCATGTAAAGGGTTTCACCGGTGGCCCGGACGAGAAGAAAGAAAAACGTCTCAGACATGGCCGAGCACCTCCGTCGTGATCGGCTGACGATGCAGCCATTGCAACGCCGCGGCGGTTTCCCCGCGCGCACCGATCAATTCGGCGATCAAAATGCCGGTGGTGATCGTGCGTACTTGTTCGACCCGGGCAGAGACGATGTTGATATCGATGGCGAACTGGCGCGCCAGAGTGGAGAGCAGCGGATCGTTGACATTCCCGCCGTTGAACAACAGTCGCACGACCGGATGCGCGCCTTCTCGCTTGAGTCGCGCCCGATAGGTGGAAGGTAGGTCGCCCCCCCGAATTTGGGCGATGAACTTTTTTCCGAGCGCCGAGCGCGGCGCGGAAAAAAAGTTTTCTACCGTATCGCTTTCCACGAGCGTCCCGTGATCGAGCAAAGCGACCTTGTCGCAGATTTTTTTGACCACCTCCATTTCGTGGGTGATCAGCAAGATGGTGACGCCGAGCGTCTGGTTAAGCTCGCGCAGCAGGGTGAGAATCGCATCGGTGGTTTTCGGATCGAGTGAGGAAGTGGCTTCGTCGGAAAGGAGAATTTTCGCGTCGCAAGCAAGGGCGCGGGCGATGGCGACACGCTGTTTCTGACCGCCGGAAAGCTGCGCTGGATAGTACGAGGATTTGTCGCTCAGGCCGGTCAGTTCGAGCAAACGGTCGACCTTCTTACGGATCTCCCGTCGTGGTGTGGCGAGAAGTTCGAGTGGCAGGGCGATGTTGGCGAACACCGTACGACCGGAGAGGAGATTGAAATCCTGGAAAATCATTCCGATGTTGTGCCGGGCTTGCAAAAGCTTCCTTCCGGAGAGTCGTGTGAGCCTCTCGCCGTTGACGATCACCTCGCCGCTCGTTGGCCGCTCGAGGAGATTGACGCAGCGGATCAACGTGCTTTTTCCGGCACCGCTTTCACCGACGACGCCATAGATGTCGCCACGGGCAACATCGAGGGAAATGTCTTTCAGCGCGGTCACCGTTTTGCCGAAGTGACGAAAGGTCTTGTCGATATGTTCGAGTGCGATCATTTGCTTGCGATTGTTGCGCCTGTTTTTGTGGGTTTATATCTGGAAGATGTCAGATTGACATTGTCAATCGCAAAGGAAAAAAGTCAAGGCGCTTTCGATACCTTTTGGGAATGGGATGAGAAACGCCGCTTATCGGTGGTTTCGGGAAAGCGGGAGCTGTGCCCCTGCTTCGTCTTTCGTATCGGCCCCATGCGCGCCTTGTGCCCGCTATAATAGCCGTTTTTATTGCGCGGAAAATCGATGTGTGACTTTCCCGTCTGGTGGCGAAAAAAAACATTCCTTTCCACGGCCTTGCTACCGTTTTCCTGGGGATTCGCCGCGATCACCGCGTTGCGGCGGCGGTATTATCGAGGAAGACGGATTGCCGAGACCGCTTTGCTCGCGCCGGTGATTGTGGTCGGTAATCTCAGCGTCGGCGGCAATGGCAAGACGCCGGTTGTGATCGCGCTTGCCCGCGCGCTTCGCGAACGCGGCAAGAGGGTCGGGATCGTAAGCCGCGGCTACGGCGGTTATGCCGCCGGTACGGTGCTTGTAGGCGAGGATTCTCCGCCGCGAACGGTGGGCGACGAACCCCTGATGATCTTCCGGCAAACCGGTGTGCCGGTGGTGATCGGGAAAGATCGTCTTGCCGCGGCACGGCGCCTGCTCGCGGAATTTCCCGAAACGAGCCACATCATCAGCGACGACGGTTTGCAGCATTATCGCCTGCCGCGCGCGGTGGAAGTCGCCGTGATCGCCCCGGATCTGCTGCTCGGTAACGGGCGTTTGTTGCCGGCAGGCCCTTTGCGTGAAGCACCGTCGCGTCTTAATTCGCTGGATGCGATCCTCTACAGCGGCACGCCCGAAGCGTTTTTACCGGCGACGTCACCCGCGTTTTCCCTGAAGGTCGAGAACAGCACCTTCCGCTGGCTGAACGGTGCGACATCGTTTCCGGCGGCAAAATTGCCCAAGGGGGTTCCTTTCTACGCGCTGGCGGCGATTGCCCGCCCGCAGCGATTTTTCGCGCGTCTTCTCGCCCTTTCCCTGCCGCTTGCCGGGACACGCGCTTTGCCCGATCATGGCGTTTTGTCCGCACAGGAGGCGGCGTTCGCTCGCGGCGGTATCCTTTTCATGACCGAAAAAGACGCGGTGAAAACCGGCGACTGGCCGCACGATTTACGGACACGCGTCGCGATTTTGCGCTACGATGTGGAGATTCCCGATGCGTTGCTTGACTTGATTTTCGCCAAGGCGTCCGCATTATGACGAAAACAATCGCTCACCGCGGCATTTCCGCCGTCGCCCCGGAGAATACCCCGACCGCTTTCACCCTTGCCTGGGCGCATGACTGTGACGGCATCGAACTCGATGTTCAGGTGAGCCGCGACGGAAAAGTTCTCGTCCATCACGATGCCGACACCGCAAGATCGAGCGGTGTGAGAAGGGAAATTGCGGCCACCGACTGGGCGGTGCTGCGTGATCTCGATGTCGGCAGTCACAAGGAGGCGCGTTTCGCTTTCGAACGGATACCGCTGCTTGAACAGGTACTGAAACTGATGCCCACGGGCAAGGCGATTCAGATCGAGATCAAGCCGGAAATCGTGCAAATGACGCCGGTTCTCGAGCTCTTGCAAAACGTGCGCCGTGATATCGCAGTCCTGGTGCTCTCTTGCGATCGTGAAAAACTCGCACAAGTGCAGGCGGCGTTGCCGCAAATACCGTTGCTTTGGGTGATCGACGAGAGGCAAGCGGGCGCGGTGGACGAGGTGATCGCCGCAGCGAAAAAACACCGCTTCGCGGGCGTGGACGTCGATTACCGGGCACTCGATCGGATGTATGTGGAGAAAATCCATCGCGCCGGACTGCTCCTCGGCGCCTGGACGGTCAACGATCCGCAAACGGCGCGTAAACTGCGCACCTGGGAAGTGGAGATGATCGCGAGTGACATCGCCCACCGAATATAGGAAAATCCTTCGCCTGCGCCAGCAGCGCAGAGAACGGATGACGGCAGTCGTGGCGATCGCGCTTGTTTTCGGGCAAAGGCCGCGATCGATTGAAAAAAAGGAGAAATAAATGATCGAACACGCGCTTTTTCAGCGCCTCCAGACGGCTTTGGCGCAACTCAACCGGGTGATTCTCGGGAAAAATGAAACTGTCACTCTCGCCATGTGTGCTTTGCTCGCCCGCGGGCACGTCTTGCTCGAGGATTTGCCGGGTGTCGGAAAAACCACCCTGGCCAAAGCCTTCGCCGCCACTCTCGGTCTGCGTTTTCGCCGTATCCAGTTCACTTCCGACCTGCTGCCGGCGGATGTGGTCGGTTTTTCCATGCCGCTTGCGCAAAGCGGCAAGTTGGCGTTTCATCCAGGGCCGGTGTTCACCGAACTGCTACTCGCCGATGAAATCAATCGCGCCTCACCGAAAAGTCAGTCGGCGCTGTTGGAGGCGATGGAGGAACGTCAGGTGACGATCGAACGCGATACACGTCCTCTGCCCAAGCCGTTTATGGTGTTCGCGACCCAAAATCCCCGCGATCAGATCGGTACTTTCGCCTTGCCGGAATCGCAGCTCGACCGTTTTCTGATGTGCCTGTCGCTTGGCTATCCTTCGCCACAGCAGGAGAGGCAGATTCTCGTTGGCGAGCCGCGTGAGGCGTTGCTCGCCGGTTGTGAAGCGTTGCTCAGCCGCGAGGAAATCATTCGCTTACAAGAGAGCTTGTGTAGCGTTCGGGTTAGCGAAGCGTTGGTGAAATATGTGCACAAACTGCTTGCCCATACCCGTGATCCGGCGCATTTCCGCCAAGGCCTTTCCACTCGCGCCGGGCTCGGCATCATTCAGGCGGCGCGCGCTTACGCCTTGCTCATGCAAGCCCCGGCGGTTCTGCCTGAGCATGTGCAAAAGGTGTTTCCGGCGGTGGCTTTGCATCGTCTGCCGGATGGAGAACGAAGTGGCCAATCGCACGCACAAGCGGTGCGCGCCGTATTGGAAAATGTGGTGGTACCGCTTTGAAAATAGGCGTCGATTTGCTTGCCTGGCTGCGCGCCGCTTGGTTGCGCCGCCAGCCGAGAAGCACGGAAAAACGCCTGCCCTCGGGGGCGCGCCTGCCGGTGGTGCCGACACCCTTCGGCCTGGCGTTCGCGGCGTGTTTGCTGGTGATGTTTATCTGGTCGGTCAATTACCGGATCAATCTCGGCTATGGGCTGACCTTCCTGGTCTCGACGGTCGGCCTGTTAAGCGCCGGTTTGACCGTCGGCTATTTCGCCCGCTTGCGGGTTCACGCGGCCGATGCCGAGCCGGTCTGGGCGGGGGAGTCAGCGTGGTTCACGGTGATGGTCGAAGAACGCGACGGTCAGGCGCGTCCGGGGCTATGGTTGGCCAATGCGCACGCAAACGTGTGGTGCGACGGTATCGATGCCGGCACGACAACCGCCGTTTCCCTCGCGCAGCCTGTCGATCGCCGTGGTTGGCAGGAAATGGAACCGATCCAGTTGCACACGACTCTCCCGCTCGGTCTGTTTGTCACCTGGCAATGGCTGCGCCTCGAGGCACGTGTGCTGGTATATCCGAGGATAGCGGGCGAGTGTCCGTTGCCGAAAGCCTCCGGCAGCGCCGCACAAGAGCGGGTAAAAGGCGAAAGCGGCGCGGACGAGTTCAGCACGCTCGCCACTTACCAGCCAGGTGAGACGCTTTCCCGGGTGGCATGGAAGCAGTCCGTGCGCGGGGAAATGCAGATCAAGCGTTTCGCCGGTGGCGGAGGGGCGCAGGTGAGCCTCGATTATCATCAGATTACCGGGGATGTGGAAACCCGCCTGTCACAACTTGCGAAATGGATTGTTCAGTGCGAGGGGGAAGGGCGCCGCTACGCGCTGAAGCTGCCGGGTATCAGCGTCGATTTCGGTCTCGGTGGCGCCCATCGCGGTCGCTGCCTGCGTCTTCTCGCGGAATTCTGATGGCGTTTTGGCAATGGGTGGCGGCCGCCGATCGCCGCGACGCATTTTCCCCGCCCTTGTGGCGCAAAGTGATCGCCGCGAGTGCCAGCGCCCAACTGCCGTTGCTGTTTTTTCTCCCGCCCCCCCTCGGGACGGTCGTGGTGAGCGCTTTTTCAGTCAAGGGCGCCGCGCTTTATTTCGCGCGGCCCCGTTGGGCGGTGTATCTTCTTGCGCCTCTGTTTCTGAGCGCATTGCTCATTTTATCTGTGCGCTATCCCATCGACGGGGCGACCGATTCTTTCGTCGGTTTGCTCGCCGTCGCCACGGCCGGAAAGTTGTTGGAAACACGTAATGTTCGCGACATACGGATCCTGTTTCTGCTCTCGCTGTGTTTGCTTCTTTCCGTGCTGGTTTATACGCAGTCGATTGCGATGTTTGCCTGGTTGCTCGTCAGTCTTGCGACAAATCTGTATGTCTTGGGCGCCCTGACCCAGCGCAACAGCCGCATCCGCACCCTCGGACGCTGGCAGGAGGTGGTGAAGATTCTCGCCATCGCCCTGCCTTTCGCGGTTGTGCTGTTCCTTTTCTTTCCGCGTATCGAGCCGTTGTGGGGATTGCCGCGGGCGAACGGAGAGGCGGTCACGGGTTTGCCCGAGGCCATGTCCCTTGGCGATATCACCGAACTGGTGCGTTCCGACGCGGTGGCTTTTCGCGTGCGTTTCGACACTGCCCAAGTGCCGGCGCGCCACCTGTTGTATTGGCGCGGACCGGTACTTTGGCACTTCGATGGGGAGAAATGGCGGCAGCGGGAAAGCGATTTTTCCGCTGCGCGGGAGGCGCTCACCTATGAACAGGGTAGCGAAATCGGTTATACTCTGATTTCGGTCAAAACGGCAAGCAAGTGGCTGACGCCGCTCGATATACCGGTTGCGACGGTAAAGGAAGCACAGGTCGGCGCCGCCTGGCAGATTCGTCTGCCAAAGGAGAAAAAAGGCGCCCACCGTTATCCGCTCGTCTCGGCCACACGTTATCACCTAAGCGCGCAGGCGCTTTCTCGCCCGGATCGCCGTGACGCCTTGCGCTTGCCGGCCGATCTTGCGCTATCCCGTACCCGAGCGCTCGCCGCGCGACTGTATCGCGCAGGCGGGGAAACCGCTGCCGGATTCGCCAAGGCGTTTTTACGCCATGTCCACGAAAACGAGTACGTCTACTCCCTGACGCCGATGCCTGGTGCCGGAGATGTGGAGAACTTTCTTTTCGAGCAGAAAATCGGCTTTTGCGAACATTTCGCTAACGCGATGGCGGTTTCCGCCCGTAGTATCGGGATTCCGGCGCGGATCGTCATCGGCTATCAGGGCGGTGCCTACAATCCGATCAGCGGCGACTGGGTCGTGCGTGAGGAGAACGCCCACGCCTGGGTGGAACTCTGGCAGCGCGGCAAGGGCTGGACGCG
This sequence comes from Cardiobacteriaceae bacterium, assembly GCA_965277745.1. Taxonomy (GTDB): domain Bacteria; phylum Pseudomonadota; class Gammaproteobacteria; order Cardiobacteriales; family Cardiobacteriaceae. Next base: position 334,583 of record OZ255837.1, on the reverse strand, counting down.
TTTCGATCCGACCGCCGCCGTTGCTCCTTCGCGGATTCGTAATGCCGGTCTGGGTGGCGGCTTGCTCGGCGCCAGCGCGAAAAACCGGGCGTTCGCCGCGCGTCTTGCGGAGAAAATCGCGGCGTTCGCCTGGCTGCGCGATGCCGTCGATGCGACCGAGTCCTTCTGGCAGAATTGGGTGATCGATCTCAATAGTAAACGTCAACTCGGCCTGCTCGTCTCTTTGGGTCTCGGCGATTGGCTGCCATGGCAATTGCTTGCCAGCGTTTTCGTGATTTTCGCCGGATTTCTCGCCCTTTACTATGGTTTACGGCGGCGGCGAAATGATCGCCGTGACGCGCTTGAAAAGCGCGCTGAAAATCTGCTCGAAAAATTGCGTAAACGCGGTTTCCGCCGTCTGCCGGGCGAGCCGTTCGGCAGCTTTTTACTCCGTGTCGGCAAGAGCGCGCGCGCAGGTGATCCGGCGTCTTGGGAACTTGCTGCCAGGGCGTATTGGATGGCGCGGTATTATGACTCGAAGATGATAAGGACAGCAGAAAAACGGCTTGCCCGTCTCGGTAAAGAATTGGGGTAATTGTTTACGAGTCCTTGCGCCGATGCGGAAAATCCGATTATATGGTACAATATACGTCCTGATTAGGAGAAGATCATGTTGCGTATCACCAAGGAAAGCGAATACGCTTTCCTGCTGCTCAGTGAACTGGTCGATATGGAAAGTGAAAGCGCGCCGAAAAGTGCGGCCTCTTTGGCAAGAGAAACCGGGATTGCCGCGCCGATGACTGGAAAAGTGCTCAAACGTCTGGTGCGTCATCGTATCGTCGCCTCCACTCGTGGTGCCCAAGGCGGCTACCGATTGGCACGACATCCCGGGCAGGTCACAGCGCTCGAGGTTGTGCAGGCGATGGAGGGTTCTCCGGAACTGGTCGATTGCGTCCGTGCAGAGAGCGATTGCACATTCGCCGGACATTGCCGGATCAGTCCGTTCTGGCGGCGACTTAACAGCGAAATTACCCAAATGTTGGCGGAGAAAACGCTTGCCGAGATGGAAGGGGAAAAACCATCGGCGCCGTTGCCGCTACTCGAGCGCACAGGCGAGATGATTTACAAGGAGAAATACCTATGAGCGAAAATGCGGAAATAAAACGCATTGCCGAAAATGAATATCGTTTTGGTTTCGAGACGGAGATCGAGCAGGAAACGTTGCCACCGGGGCTCGATGAACAAGTGATCACCGCGATTTCAAAAAGGAAGAAAGAGCCGCGGTGGCTGCTTGAATGGCGCCTCGGAGCTTATCGTGTCTGGCAGAAGATGGATGCGCCGAAGTGGGGACACCTTGAGATCGGGGCTATCGATTATCAGGCGATTTCCTATTTTTCCGCGCCGAAATCGGATGCCGACAAACCTCGCAGCCTCGACGAGGTCGATCCCGAATTGCTCGCCACCTACAAAAAACTCGGCATTCCCCTTGAAGAACAAGAATTGCTTGCCGGAGTCGCCGTCGACGCGGTGTTCGATTCCGTCTCGGTGGCGACTTCCTACAAGGAACGCCTCGCGAAAGAAGGCATTATTTTCTGCGCCTTTTCGGAGGCGGTACGCGAACATCCGGATCTGGTAAAAAAATATCTCGGCTCGGTGGTTTCGAGCCGTGACAATTATTTCGCCGCACTGAACGCCGCCGTGTTTACCGATGGCTCGTTCTGCTATATTCCCGAAGGGGTGCGTTGCCCGATGGAACTTTCCACCTATTTCCGCATCAACGCGGCCAATACCGGACAATTCGAACGCACTTTGATCGTTGCCGAGAAAGGCAGTTATGTTTCCTATTTAGAAGGCTGCACCGCCCCGCAGCGCGATGAAAATCAGTTACATGCCGCAGTGGTGGAAATTTACGCGCACGAGGATGCGCAGGTGAAATATTCTACCGTTCAGAACTGGTATCCAGGCGACAAGAATGGCAAGGGGGGCATCTATAATTTCGTGACCAAGCGTGGCCTTTGTCAGGGCAAGCGCAGCAAAATTTCCTGGACACAGGTGGAAACCGGCTCGGCAATCACCTGGAAATACCCGAGTTGTGTTTTGCGCGGTGACGATTCCGTCGGCGAATTCCATTCGGTGGCGATTGCCCGCGATTACCAGCAAATCGACAGTGGTTCGAAGATGATTCATCTCGGCAAGAACACTAAATCGACGATCATTTCCAAAGGCGTTTCCCTGGGCCATGCGCAAAATGCCTACCGTGGACTGGTACGCGTCCAGCCGGGAGCGGAAAACGCGCGCAACTTCTCGCAGTGTGATTCGCTGCTGATCGGCAATGCCTGCGGGGCGCACACGTTCCCCTATTTGAGGGTACAAAATCCAACCGCGCAGGTCGAACACGAAGCGACTACGGCGAAGATCGGCGAAGAGCAGATCTTCTACTGCATGCAGCGCGGGCTTTGCGAAGAAGACGCGGTGAGCCTGATTGTCAATGGCTTTTGCAAGGAGGTGTTCAATGAACTGCCAATGGAATTCGCTGTCGAGGCGCAGCGCCTGATCGAATTGAAACTGGAGGGTAGCGTCGGCTGATTGAAAACGAAAATTCTCATACTTTAATAAACTATATTTATTATTCAATAATTTATCATTAGAAGGCAATGAGCTCATGTTAGCGATCGAAAATCTTCATGTTTGTATCAAGGAAAACGATAGGAAAATCTTGAATGGCATCGATCTCGAAATCGATGCCGGAAAAGTACATGCCATCATGGGGCCGAATGGTTCCGGAAAATCCACCCTTGCCAATGTGATTGCCGGACGCGAAGGGTACGAGGTCACCCAGGGGCATATTTGGTACGAAGGCGAGGATATTCTTGCCATGGACCCGGAAGAGCGCGCTCGAAGGGGTATCTTCATGGCTTTCCAGTATCCGGTCGAAATTCCCGGCGTCAGCAATCTATATTTTCTCAAATCGGCCCTCAACGCCCAGCGTATCCATGAAGGAAAGACGGAAATCGACGCGATGGAGTTCTACGATTTGCTGCAAAAACGTATGAAACGGGTAAAAATGGACGAGAGTTTTCTCGATCGTGCAGTCAACGTCGGTTTTTCCGGTGGCGAGAAAAAGCGCAACGAAGTTCTTCAGATGACGGTGCTGGAACCGAAATTCGCCGTACTCGATGAAACCGATTCCGGGCTCGATATCGACGCCCTGAAAGTGGTCTCCGATGGGGTGAACGGTCTGCGTGATCCGCGGCGTTCCTTCCTCCTCATTACCCATTACCAACGGCTACTCGATCATATCGTGCCGGATGTGGTGCATGTGATGGTTGCCGGCGAAATCGTCAAAAGCGGTGGCAAGGATCTCGCTCTCGAACTCGAAGCGCGTGGTTATCGCGATTTCCATGGCAGGCAAACGACACAGGTAGACGGGCATGCGTGATCCATTGCTGAACGGGCTTTTGTCCGCAACGCCGACCAGTCCGCTGGCGCGATCGGCGAGTGAATATTGTCGTGATTACGGGCCGTTTCATGCCCGTGAGTCCTGGCGCTTTACGCCGCTTGCCGTGCTGCGCGATGTCGAGCGCCGGGTCGTGTTCGCCGACTGCCGGTTGCACGCATCCGATGGCATCGACAGATCGCAGGCGGATGAAGGTGCTCTTGGTGCATTGCTCGAAGCCAGTGACGCGCCATTTGCCGCACTCAATCTTGCCCTGCTCGAAGAGACCTTTTATTTTACTGTGGCGGCGGGTCAACATCCTGAAGAGCCGATCGTGATCGATCTTGACGCACTCGGCAGGACTTGGTGCTTTTCACGCATTTCTCTGCGCTTGGAAGCCGCCGCTCGCGCCAGTTTCTGGTTCGATATGGGCTGCGAAGGCGGCGCCGCGCAGCTGCCGTTGATGTTGATCGTGCTTGAGGAAGGCGCAGAATTGGAAGGGGTACTCTGGCAGAACGGTAAGGATGAAAGCGAGAACGCGCAACTGCTTTACGTACGTGCCACGCAGGCAGCAAACAGTATTCTGCGCCTGAATGCCGTGCAAAAAGGCAGCGCCTTGGCGCGGGTAGACGTTCATAGTGAACTGAACGGCGATCGCGCCGATTTCACCTTCGGTGGTATTCAGATGCTTGACGGCGACAGGGTTGGTGATTTTCATGTCGATGTTCGCCATCAGGCTGAAAACGGGCGTAGTCATCAACTCGTGCGCGGTGCCTTGGACGGCAAAAGCACGGGCATTTTCGACGGTTTGATTTATGTGGCGAACGGTGCGCAACTGACGGACGCGCGTCAGGAAAGTCGTTTTATTCTCCTTTCGCAGGAAGCCAAGGCGCAATCGGTACCGCGTCTGGAAATTTATGCCGATGACGTGCGCTGCGCACACGGTTCGACGGTCGGTTTTCTCGATCGTGAAGCGCTGTTTTATTTGCAATCGCGCGGTATCGGGTTGTTGGCGGCGCGCAATCTTTTGCTCCTTGCTTTTTTGAAGGAGGCGGTTGTCGTTGAAGAAACGTCTCTCAATAAAAAGCTCTTGCAAGCGATCACCGCTGTTTCACAGGCGCAGTTCCATGCTTGAAGTGACAAAACAGTTCCCTGTACTCGCCCAGAAGATCCATGGCGAACGTCTCGCTTACCTTGACAGCGCCGCGAGCACACAGAAACCGCTTACTGTCATCGAGGCGGTCAACGATTGCCTGCAACACGGGTATAGCAATGTTCATCGTGGCTTGCATTTTCTTTCGCGAAAACTCTCGCGCCGTTACGACGATGTACGAGAGAAGGTCGCCGATTTCATCGGCGCCGCGCGCAGCGAGGAAATCGTCTTCACCAAAGGTACGACCGAAGGGATCAATCTACTGGCTTCCAGTCTCGGCGAAACCGTGCTCGAACCCGGCGACAAAGTGCTCATTACCGCGCTCGAACATCATGCCAACATCGTGCCCTGGCAGATCGCCTGCCGGCGCTTCGGCGCTGAACTTGTCGTCTTGCCGATGAATCGCCGCGGCGTTTTGTCGAGTGAGGATTTCGAGACTTACCTCGATGGGGTGAAAATTTTTGCCATCACCCAGATTTCCAATGTCCTCGGCACGATCAACGATGTGGCGCCGCTGATCGCGAAGTCGCGTGCTCGTGGCATCGTCACGATCGTCGATGGCGCGCAGGCGATCGCCCATCTTGCGGTGGATGTGCAGACGCTTGGCTGTGATTTCTATGTCTTTTCCGGGCATAAACTTTATGGCCCGACCGGCGTCGGCGTCCTCTATGGACGCTATGAATGGCTCGAGAAAATACCGCCCTATCAGAGTGGCGGGGAAATGATCTTGTCGGTCAGTTTCAGCGATACCATCTACGCGCCACCGCCGATGAAATTCGAGGCGGGGACACCGCCAATCGTGGAGGTGATTGGATTGGGCGCTGCCATCGACTGGGTGCGTGCTACCGGTCTTGAAGCGATTGCCGTGCACGAAGAGGCACTGCGCGTCCAAACCGAGGAACGCCTTTCGCAGTTCGATGGACTGAAGATCTATGGCCGTGCGCCACACAAGGCTGCGGTGATTTCCTTCACTTTGGAAAACGTCCATCCACACGACGCCGCTACCGTCATGGATCAGTGCGGCGTTGCCGTACGCGCCGGACATCACTGCGCGGAACCGGTAATGCGTTTTTTCGGCATCCCGGCAAGTATCCGTGCCTCTTTTGCCGCCTACAACACCAGTGCCGACATCGATCAGTTGATCAAATCCCTCGAAGCCATGCAGGAGATTTTTACATGAGCGCGTTAAAGCAATTGTATCAGCAGGTGATCCTTGACCACAGTAAGAAACCACGCCATTTTAACGTCCTTGATCCTTTTAGCCATTGTGCGACCGGTCACAATCCCCTGTGTGGCGATCGGCTCAAGGTGTTTGTGCGAATGAATGGCGAGGTGATCGAGGAAGTGAGCTTTGTCGGTGAGGGCTGTGCGATTTCCAAGGCATCCGCTTCGCTGATGACGGAAATCATGAGTGGCAAGACAATGCAGGAGTTTCATCGCCTCTATACAGATTTCCACCAGGTTGTGACGAGCCAGGATCCAATTCCCGATACGATGGGTAAGTTAAAAGCGCTTGCCGGAGTGCGTGATTTTCCGGCGAGGGTAAAATGCGCGACGCTCGCCTGGCACACCCTCGACGCGGCGCTTAGCAATCAGGACAACGTGAAAACGGCATGAAGATGGATTTCGACGAAGTTCCCTATGGCAAGGATCCGGCAGATCCCGCACTGTCAGAGATTGAACGTAAGATCATCGCGCAGTTGAAAAGCGTCTTCGATCCGGAAATTCCGGTCGATATTTACGAACTTGGCCTCATCTACGGGATCGATATCGAAGAAAGCAGCGGAAATGTCGATGTCTATATGACCCTTACCGCGCCGGGATGCCCGGTGGCAGGGGTCATGCCGGATTGGGTCAAGGAAGCGGTAGAGCAGGTGGAAGGTGTCAAGACATGCGACGTTCATATGCAGTGGGATCCGCCCTGGCGGATGGAGATGATGAGCTTGCGCGCGAAAATCGAACTGAATATGATTTGAACAGCTCTTGCACGAGGAGAAGACCGCCAGGCCTTGCCTGTAAGTCAAGGGTTTGTGGCGCAGGCATCGCCAGCCCAGATTCATCTTTGCTTTAACAGCCCTGGTACGCGCTGAGAAAGCCTGGCGCAAAATACCGTTTCTCTAGAGCCGATCACCATCTGTGCATACGGCGGCGCATCCCCCAGAAGAAGGTGGGTGATTCCCATCGAAAACGCTTTCAGGACAGTTTTGCGAATCTATGCAATCAGTTTGGCAAAATACTTCAGCGTGCGGATCAGTTGATTGGTATAGGACATTTCATTGTCATACCAGGCGACGGTTTTGACTAGCTGCTTGTCGGCGACGCTCATCACCCGCGTCTGGGTGGCATCGAACAGGGAGCCTTCCTCGATGCCGATGACGTCTGAAGAGACGATCGGTTCCTCGGTGTAGCCGAGGGATTCGTTGCTCGCGTTTTTCATCGTTTCGTTTATTTCTTCCACCGTCACCGTTTTTTCGAGCACGGTGACGAGTTCGGTAAGCGATCCGGTCGCGACCGGCACGCGTTGGGCGGCGCCGTCGAGTTTGCCGTTCAGTTCTGGGATCACCAGTCCGATCGCTTTGGCGGCGCCGGTGCTGTTCGGGACGATGTTTTCGGCGGCGGCACGGGCGCGGCGCAGATCGCCTTTGCGATGGGGAGCGTCAAGGGTCATTTGGTCGCCGGTATAGGCGTGAATGGTGGTCATCAAGCCCTCGACGATACCGAATGTCCGGTTCAGCACGAATGCCATCGGGGCGAGACAGTTGGTGGTGCAGGAAGCGCCCGAGATAACGGTTTCCGAGCCATCCAGAGTGTCATGGTTGACGTTGTACACGATGGTTTTCACGTCATTGCCACCCGGGGCGGAGATAACGACTTTCTTGGCGCCGGCGGTGATGTGTTTTCCCGCTTTTTCCCTGGAAGTGAAAAAACCGGTGCACTCCAATACGACGTCGATACCCATTTCCCGCCACGGAAGTTCCTCCGGATTCGGGTTGGACAGGACTTCGATGTTCCGGCCGTTGACGAGCAGCGTGTCTTCTCCTTGCAATGCGACGCTGCCATCGAAACGGCCCTGGGTGGTGTCGTATTTGAACAGGTGCTTCAGTGTGGCAGCGGGGGTGAGGTCATTTACGGCAACCACTTCGATCCCGTCGCTTTTGACGATCTGCCGTAAGGCCAAGCGGCCGATGCGACCGAAACCATTGATTGCTACTTTGATGCTCATCGGTTACTCCTTTCGAGTGCATACATGGAATGGGAAAAAATCGCGAAATCTTGAAACGGTGGGGGTCTACAAACGCCCTGTTGCCCGTCCGGACGGATTCCTCATCGCCCAATGATAGCAGAATCGAGGACAAGCTAGTGATGATTTCTCGCCACGCAAAGCCATTGTTTTACCGTTACGCCCACTTTTCAGGCGCCATTTCGTGACGACTCCGGCAAATGTTTCCAGCTTGTCTGCTTACGGGATCGGGACATTTCCGTTGCCCTTGCGATCCTATTTGTGCGCGGCAGGACAAGTGATTATCATGGCGATAGCAAGCGGTGATTTTGCACTTGGCTTGCGCGCGCAAGGCAACTCTCGCGACGGACGTGGCGAGCGCGTATGGTTTTGCCCGTCATTAAGATGGAAAGGATGCAAGAGGCGTTATTGCCGTGAAAATAAAACAATCATCGATGCAGATGAAACACATCTTCAAGAAATGAGCACCCTGAAATACGCCGATTTCAGAATAAATCCTGTCTTTCCACAAGTGATGACTTGCCAAGGGCGGAACATATTGCAACCTTGTTCTCCCCATATTCATCTCGCTTATGATTTCACCTTGATCACTTCGGGCGTACTGGAATTGAGGATCGCAGAGAAACCGCTGTTCTTTAAAAGTGGTCAAATCAGTATCGTAAATCCGGGTTATGTTCATTGCGGCGGGGGAATTGGCAAACACGCTCTTGCCACTAAAAACATAAGGATAAGCTAGAATTTTATCGATACGCTTTTCAAGGCCAGTCATCCTGATTTCCTCTTTCCCGTTCTTTTTCTGCAACAGCCAATATTCGAACCGGGGATTATCAAATTGTTCGAGAACTATTTCGATCTATCAAGAAAAATAGCGCTACTTGGCAAGAAATTTTTGCGACAGGATGGCATTTTTTCAATGCTTTGGCGGAATTACCTATCAATGTAGAAGAAAAAAACCTGGATGAAAAGAAAGAGTTGTACAAGAGCATCGAAATGATGGATAAGCTTTTCTATGCAAAAATAAAAGTTTCGCAAATCGCCAAGTCCGTTCATTTATCCGAATATCACTTTATCAGAAAATTCAGAAAAAACTTTGGACTGACACCTTACAGATATTTTATGAAAATGAAACTGGAAAAAGCGTTCACCGCCCTGATCGCGGGAAGAAAATTGGCCAATGTCGCCGTTCAATATGGATACTGCGATCAGGCGCATTTGCATCGTTCGATAAAGAAAAATTACGGCTATACACTGTTTACAATCCAATCCATCGGAAAATGAGTAAGGAGTCATATAGGATTCATTGTCCCTATCGCTTTCGCCTTAAAAAATCCAATTTAACAAAAGCAGATGAACGCCAAGGCCAATACCGATGGAAAGCAATGCATTCTTTCCATGGCCGTAGAGTAGTGAGACAAGAAGCGCGGAAACAGCCTGGAGAAGGCCATATGGTTTTACCGTGAAATCGACGTGTATAAAAGTGTAGACAACAAGAAGGGTCATCACACCCACAGGCATTTTTTCGCCGATATACTTGAGATAGCGGTTATCGGATACATACGCCATCAGGATAAAAGGAGCGGCGCGCAATCCAACGGTCACCGCCGAAACGGTAAGAACAATCCAGAAAATATCGCTATCAGGCTTCATGATGAAACTCTTTTGGGGCGGAAAATAGTAGTCTTTGCTGATCAATGCCAGATAACAGAGCAAGCCTGTCATGAGAAAGGAAGAATCGATTACATAGTGCTCCATGATAAGTCCCAAAACACTTGAAACGACCGCATATAGTATCGGTCTATTTTCCTTGCTATGGCGCAGAGCATCGATAGCCAATGTAAGAAACATAGCGGTCAGGGAAAATTCGAATCCGCTTATTTCAGGCGGAAGAAGCGTTCCCAATCCCGATCCTGCGATGGTAGAGACAACCCACCATGAATGGCTGACAAGCTGGACGAGAGTAATGTCTGTTCCGTCAAATTCCCTTTTATTTCCAGCATAGAAAATGCCCTAGGTTTCATCTGTCAATGCGAAAAAACCGTAGCACTTTTTTACAGGGTTTTTCAGTGCCTTAAGCGAAAAATAAAGCCCATAAAAATATGACGAAAGTTGACGGTCAATTTCATCCAGGAAACGTTTGTAATAGGTAATTTAAAAAGAACAAATATGACCAGCAAAAATTCTATCGATCCCGCAAAAATAATCAATGCGCAGAAAGGCGCAAAAAACCAACGGATTTCACTTGAGACCATGAACACCTCCAAGGCAAGTCCCAGTGGAATATAAGCGGTTGCAACAGGAAGAGTCAATTTGAATAGGTAGTACACGCTTTTGATATTCATGAAAACTATCTCAATTAATTGGTATGATTCTCCATTTTCTCAATGACAATATATCGTTTCTTATTTTTGTGTAAACTATCTTAAATTTTCAATAAAAATTACCTATGGCTATTGCATTTTCCTGATTGAAAAATAACCGTTGTACTGGTCAATTTATTTTTTCGTTACCGAGGATTCCCAATTTTAGAAATATGAGAAAAAAAATATTGAAAAATTGCCGGAAAAATCGAATAATCTTGCTGTGTTTTTTTACTACACCCTCGACGGCGCTTTGTCGGGAAAATCGCCATATCGGCGCGCCTTCATCTTCCGTCTCTCTTCTTCGGGACGAGTGTGCGAGGAGAAAGTGAAACGCTTTTTCGCGAAAACAGCGAAGTACATTGCTGTTCGGTGAAGGTGTCTTTCAGGATGGGCGCTTATACGTTGGCAGGTCACTTATACGTTGGCAGGTCATACGACAACCCTTTGTGCGACGATCGCTGCCAACACCCTGATCAAGGGAAAAGTCCGCCGCCACGCCGGGCATCGAGCGTTTGGTCGCTACGGCGGAAGGCGTGCGCCTCGCTGAACGAGCCATTATAATGACCGCATCGGGCACCGCTCGACTCTTAATTCAGGCAAGGAGAATCGTTATGTCCAAAGTTTTTGATGTGGTCAACCCCGGGGTCGTCACCGGCGACGGGGTACAGAAAATCTTCGCGGTGGCCAAGGAAAACCGCTTCGCGCTGCCGGCAATGAACTGCATCGGCTCGGATTCCGTCAATGTGGCGCTGGAAACCGCCGCCAGGGTCAGAGCGCCGGTCATCATCCAGTTCTCCAACGGCGGTTCGTCGTTCTATGCGGGCAAGGGGATCCAGCCGACGAGCGGGCAGCGCCCGGATGTATTGGGCGGCATCGCCGGCGCGAGACAGGTACATACGCTTGCCGAGGAATACGGGGTACCGGTGATTTTGCATACCGACCACTGCGCAAAAAAACTGCTGCCCTGGATCGACGGCCTCCTCGATGCCGGCGAGAAACATTTCGCCGCGACCGGCAAGCCGCTTTACTCCTCGCATATGATTGATCTTTCCGAAGAGCCGCTCGCGGAAAATATCGCCATCAGCAAGCGTTATCTGGCGCGCATGGCGAAGATGGGGATGACTCTGGAAATCGAGCTTGGCTGCACCGGCGGCGAGGAAGACGGCGTCGATAACAGCGGCATGGACAACGCCATGCTCTACACCCAGCCGCAAGATGTCGCCTATGCGTACGAAGAGCTGAGCAAGGTCAGCCCACGCTTCACGATCGCCGCTGCTTTCGGCAATGTGCACGGGGTGTACCGACCGGGTAACGTCAAACTGACCCCGAAAATTCTCGATAATTCGCAAAAATATGTCTGCGAAAAATTCGCTTTACCGGCGCAATCGTTGAATTTTGTCTTTCACGGCGGGTCGGGGTCCAGTCATGCGGAAATCCACGAAGCGATCGGTTACGGGGTGGTCAAAATGAATATAGATACCGATACGCAGTGGGCGGCTTGGACAGGGGTGCTGGCATTTTACAAGGCGAACGAGGCGTATTTGCAGAGCCAGCTCGGCAATCCCGAAGGCGCCGACAAGCCGAACAAGAAATACTACGATCCGCGCGTTTGGTTGCGTAAGATGGAAGAATCGATGTCAGCGCGTTTGGAAGCGGCCTTCGACGACTTGAATTGCCGTAACGTTCTCTGAATTTTGCCCGTCATGACGATACCGGCCCCCACAGAAGCGGAGCGGGCGGACATGCTGAGCGGCTGTCATACGGTGGTGCGTGTCGGTACCCTGATGACCTCCGCGGGAACCGGCGCTTACCGGGTTCGCGAAGTGATGAATCGCATCGGTGTCGCCCTTGGTTTCGATTGTGTCGATGCGGAAGTCACCCTCAATTCCGTCGTCGCGACCTGCCATCGTCACGGGCAGATGAAAACGCTGGTCGGCAGTGTCCCGGCAGTCAATGTAAATGCGGGGCGGATCAGCGCGATGGAGACCTTGTCTTTGTCTTCCCGTCCGGGCATGGACAGTGCCACCATCGAAGCACGGCTCGACGCGATCGAAAGCACGCCGCCACGTTATAATCGATGGACGACGACTCTTGCCGCAATGGTCGCCTGTGCGGCGTTTTGTTTTCTCAATAACGGCAGCTGGGCGGATTGCCTCAGTGCCGCGGGCGGGGCCAGTGCTGGACAATTCCTGCGTGCCACGCTGGCGCAGCGTCGCCTCAATCAGCTCGGTGTGGCGCTGCTTTCCGCGCTCCTTGCCTGCCTTGTCTATCTGACGATCAGCGCTATGATGATGCCGTTCGGTCATGATTCACGCCACGATGCCGGTTATGCTTCGGCCGTTTTGTTTTTATTTCCTGGATTTCCCCTGATCACCGCCGCGCTCGATCTCGCGCGGCTTGATTTCACCGCCGGCAACTCACGCCTTACCTACGCCGTGCTGATGATCGCGGTCACCGCCACCGGTGCCTGGATCGTCGCCGATTTTGCCCACTTTACCTTGGAAGTCGCGCCGCCGCTACCGTTATCGGATTCCCTGCGTTTGTCGCTGCGTTTGCTGGCGAGTTTCATCGGCGTGTTCGGCTTCGCCTCGATGTTCAACACCAGCGCACGGGTCGCTGCAGGGGCGGCGGTGATCGGCATGCTGGCCAACACCCTGCGTCTGTACTTGGTCGATATGGAAATGCCACTACAGGCGGCAGCCCCCTGCGCGACACTGCTTGTCGGACTGATGGCGTCGGTATTATCGCCGCGTCTGTGCTGTCCACGGATTACCCTTTCCGTGCCGGCGGTGCTCCTGATGATTCCCGGAACAACCGCCTATCGTGCGCTGGTTTATGGCAACGAAGGGCTGCCTCTCGACTCTTTCAGCAATGCCAGCCAGGCAGCGTTTATTGTCGTGGGTATCACCATCGGGCTTGCCGTCGCCCGCATGCTGACGGATCGGGTTTGGGCGTTCGAGGGACAAACACCGGGGATGGCGTTCAAACGTCGCGGCAAACCTGTTTGACTCTCTTTTCGGGCCGGTGTCGCGCCCCTTGTGCGGAAATAGTGACGGGCGAGGAAACGATCGGCGAACGGCAACAAAGCGTTTCCGACACGAACCGAGCAAGATGGCCGACAGCTTATTTGGCGGACGGTTTATCTATCGGCGCCGAATAAAGACGGTAGCGGCATAAAGATGGGCAACAGAGATCCGCGCCTCTGAGCGCAAAGACTCGCTTTTCTCGCAATCGGGAGGGCGTTATTTCGCTTCCACCGCCTCAAGAAGCGTGGTGACCATTGTGATCGTCTCCGCCAAGGGGAGATCGCGGCGCGTGATGCGTAGGCCGGTCGGGTGGAGCATCCTGAAGCGCTGCGGATCGTCTTGGATATGTCGAAACAATGCATCGGGGTCGATTTTTGCCTTGCTGGCGAAGACGATTTCGATCGCTTGCGTGGTGATGGCGAGTTTTTCGATGCCGATTTGCGCGGCCCTTAATTTGAGTTGCGCTTTGATGAAAAGAGTTTTCGCCGTCTCCGGCAGAGGGCCGAAACGATCGCGCAGTTCGATGCGGATGTCGTCGAGTATTTCCTCGGTTTCGGCGCGTGCGATGCGTTGATACAGGGCAAGGCGGATCTGCGGATCGAAGATATAGCTGTCGGGTAGAATGGCCGGTTCGTCGAGTTCGATGAGCTGACGGTTTTCCTGCTGTTCTTGCAGAGAAAAGCGCTCGCCGGATTTGATCGCCGTGGTGGCGCGTTCGAGAAGGTCGAGATAATAACTCATGCCGATTTGCTGAATTTGACCGGACTGCTCGCTGCCGAGAAGTTCGCCGGCGCCGCGGATTTCCAGATCCTGGCTGGCGAGCAGGAAGCCGGCGCCTAGGCTGTCGAGGTTGATGAAGGCATCGAGTCGGCGTTGCGCGTCTTTGTTGAGCAGTTCCCATGGTGGAGTGATCAGGTAGGCGTAGGCCTGCTGATGGCCGCGTCCGACTCTCCCGCGCAGTTGATGGAGTTGTGCGAGGCCGAGGGTGTCGGCGCGGTTGATGAGGATGGTGTTGGCGTTGGCGATATCGATACCGGACTCGATGATGGTCGAGACGACAAGGAGATCGTAGTGGCGGTTATAAAAAGCCTGGATGATTTTTTCCAGTTCGCGTTCTCGCATCTGGCCGTGGGCAACCGCGATTCTCGCCTCGGGCAGTAGCTCGCCGAGGATGCGTGCCATGCGCTCGATCGAGGCGACGTTGTTGTGCAGGAAATATACCTGGCCGCCTCGGCGCAGTTCGCGTTCGCAGGCCTCTTCAATGGTTGCCGGATCATAGCTGGTGAGGATGGTCTCGATGGACTGGCGTCCGGCGGGCGGGGTGGCGATGATGGAAAGATCGCGCAGGCCGGTGAGGGCGAAATTCAGGGTGCGTGGAATCGGCGTCGCGGTAAGGGTGAGGAGGTTGACTTCCGCGCGCAGGGTTTTCAACGTTTCTTTATGGCGCACACCGAAACGCTGTTCCTCATCGACGATGACCAGCCCGAGTTGTTTGAACGCGACATCTTTCTGCAAAAGACGATGGGTGCCGATGATGATGTCGATTTTTCCTTGGTGGAGGCGCGCGAGGAGGGAGTTTTGTTCTTTTTCGGATTTGAACCGGCTGATCGCGGCGACTTCTACCGCGAAATCGGCGAAGCGATCGTTGAAATTTCGTTCGTGTTGTTCCGTGAGCAGGGTGGTGGGGGCGATGATCGCCACTTGATAGCCGGCGAGTACGGCGGCATAGGCGGCGCGCATGGCCACTTCTGTCTTGCCGAAACCGACGTCTCCGCAGACGACACGATCCATCGCTTGGCGACGTTCGAGATCGGCGAGTACGGCATCGATCGTCGCTGTCTGATCCGGCGTTTCCGCATAGGCGAACGCGGCGGCAAATGAGGCGAGTGCCTCGCGGTCTAAGGGCAGGGATTGCCCTTCGCTGGCTTCTCGCGTGGCATAGATGGCGAGCAGTTCACTCGCGATGTCGCGGATCGCGGCCTTGGCTTTGCATTTGATCGTTTGCCAGGCCTTGGCGCCGATTTGGTGCAGGGGCGCGTCGTCCGCCGAAGCGCCGCTGTATTTGCTGATCAGGTCTAGATCGTCGACACGGACGAACAGCTTGCTGCCCTTCGCATACTCGATGACCAGCATTTCCTCGTCTTCGCTGAACTTTTCCAGCCCGCGATAACGTCCGACACCGTGATCGACGTGCACCACCGCCGCACCGATCGCGAGATCACCAAGAGACTGGATGACCGCGCCGGCTTCCTTGTGACGGTTTTTGCGAAAATTTGCCAGGGACGGCGCCTGATGTAGATCGGCCTCCGCCAAGTGGACAATGCCGTCGGCGATAAAACTGTATTGTAACGGAGAGAGATAGAGTGTCCTTTTGCCGCTCTCTTTGCGCCAGGCATCGCCAAGACACGCCGAATGATTGGCTTTGTGCAGACGTTCGAACCAGTGTTCACGGATGCCGTTGCCGGAAAAATGTAAAGCGCTGTGTTCCGCCTTGCACAGGTGGTCGAGCCAAAGCGCTTCACGTTCGGCCGTCGTGCCGCAAAAATCGAGCGCTTGCACGCATTGTCCGAGCGGTTGCGCGGCGAGCGCGGAAAGTTTCTTCAAGACCTCTTGTGGGTCGAGCCATAGTTTCTCTGGTGAGAGCAGTGTGTTCTCACGTAAGGGGGTGAGACGTTCATAGCGGCGCCGGCAATAATCGCGATGGCGCGCGAGCGCCGGCAGCGGATCTTCCGTAACGACATAGCGCGTGTTTTCCGGCAGGTAGTCGAACAGGGTCGCCGTCGCATCGAAAAAAAGCGGGAGATAATACTCGAGTCCCTGTGGCGTACGATTTTCCGTCAGGGAACGATAGATACCGCTGGCGCTGAAATGCGTGCCCAGGGTAAGACGAGAGGATTGCCGGAAACACACCCGGCCACTGTCGGAAAGATCAAGTTCACGGCTCGGTAGAATGCTGATCGCGTCTTTCTTGACGAGGGTCAGCTGGCTGTCGAGAGAAAAGGTGCGTATCGATTCGATTTCGTCATCGAACCACTCAAGACGAATCGGGTCTTTTGCCCCCATTGGATAGAGATCGACAAGATTGCCGCGGGTGGCGTATTTCCCTTTTTCCGAGACGAATTGACTTTGCTCGTAGCCGGCCTGGATCAGGCGTTCGATCAGCGTCTTTTGTTCGAGTCTATCGCCGACGGCGAGATGGATGCCGAATTTGTCGATGTGGGTCTGCGGACAAAGGCGCTGACGGATGGCGCTGGCGCTGGTAATCACAATCGCGCGCTTTCTCCTTGGCAGTTCGGCAAGGACGCGCAGGCGTTCGGAAATCAATCCCGGGTGCGGTAGATATTGATCGTAGGGCAGAGTTTCCCAGTCGGAAAACCAATAGATTCCCTCGTTACCGCCCGTCCAGAAAGTCAGGCATTCGTACACGTACTGCGCCCAGAGCGGCTCGGGAGCAACGACGAGGGAAACGCACTCGCCGGACAGGTAATGCGCGAGTTGGTAGGCGAGATGTTGAAATGCGGAGGATTGCTTCATGAGCGCATGGTATTTGCCGTTACCGGAGCGTTTCCCACGACGTTTGCGGGCGATACGCTTCGTTGCCGGCAGCGAGCTTTTCAGCACGGGTGAGCATAGCCATCGGGAATTCCGTCGGGCGTGAAATCGAACTGCCAGAGCTGGATGTTGCGCGCGCGGAAGGGGCCGGTGCAGCAGAGCGGATAGTAGTGCCACATGCGTTAGAAATAGGGGGGAAGGCGCTCGAAAATCGCGTCCAGTTGGCTTCGAAATTGGCGTGCCACGCCATCAATGTCTTGTCGTAGTCACTGCCGAAATTGTGTAGGTTTCCCAATACGAACAACGGAATTTCGGGCGTGATGATTCCGTTTAGCGCGGGAATTTCCCCGTTCGGGAAAATGTATTTGTTAAGCCACGGTTCGGGCACGCCGACAACGGACGAGCGGCTACCGATGCTATGCAGGAGAAACAGACCGTCCGCTTTGGTGGCGCGACGGGCGACATCGGAAAAAGCGGCATAATTCTTTTTTCCAACATGCTTGAACATGCCGATACTCGCCACGCGATCATATTGGCGGTCGATATCACGATAATCCATCCATTGGAAGATGATCGGCAGGCCGGCGCAGCGTTCTGCGCCAAAGGTGATCTGCTCTCTGGAGACGCTGATACCGGTGCAGTTCGCACCATAATTCTGTGCGGCATAACGCATCGAACTGCCCCAGCCACAGTTGATATCGAGCAGGGTTATGCCGGGTGCGAGTTGTAGTTTGCGGCAGACGAGATCGAGCTTCGCGGTTTGGGCGTCATCGGGCGTTTCGGCGCCTTTCCAGTAGGCACAGGTGTAGACCATTGTCTTGCCGAGCATCGCCTCGAAAAATGTGTTGCCGAGGTCGTAATGCACTTCGCCCACCTTGAAGGCGCGTTTTATCGTTTGCCGATTGGTCAAGTACGTTTTCAGCTTGAGCCAAAAGAGATCATGCGTTTTTATCTTCTTTTCCAAACGTGCTTGCAAGATGCGTGTGAAACATCGATCGAGGCGTTCAGCGTCCCACCAGCCTTGCAGGTAGGACTCGCCAAATCTCAGGGAACCGCGATTTAAGCCCTGCGCGTAAAGCGCCTTGTTGTGTACCTGAATATCCCAAGGTCGATTGCGGGAGATGCTGGCCTGTGGCAGCAATGAAGAAATAAATGCTTTTCTTGTGCGTGGCATAATGATAATAATTTTTTGGGCTGTGCCAGACAATCAATTCAATTTATCCTTAACCCACTGTCTTAAATGACTTGTGAGAAGATGGAGTGGTGTCGTTAAAATGCCTCTCACACGCCTTTAAAAAGAGTCCAAAATGTTTCTTTGGAACGCCGTTGAATTTACGCATGTCGCGCTTTTCCCGATTGCAAAAGTTCTTGATCCCGTTGATATAATTTGCCTTGTCTGCAAACACCCTGGCGTGATCGATACGGCAAGTGCTTGAAATCGCAAATATCCAGCCTGTTATCGCCTCGCCAACAGTCAGTATAGACAAATACTGTCAGGGAAAACTCTCCGCTCGATGATCGGGCATAATGTCACCGAACAAGCATCGCGGATAACCTTCGTGTAGACCTTCCCACCACGCTTGAAAAGTCCAAATACCGGGACTTTTCCTGCCGCACCACGACCGCGTTTCCCCTTGCGGTTTCCGTCAAAGTCGCTTTCATCCACTTCAATTTCGCCACTGAAAACCGCATCGCTTTCTTGCTCTAGATGGCGGGCAATCAGCTCGCGAAGTCGATGAAAATAGTAGGCACGGGTTTTGAGGTTCACGCCAACAAGTGAGGCCACACATCTGGCCGTCGTTCCAGCCACAAAATGTTCCAACAGCCGATCTTGTTGTGTTTACTCAAATGACTCTTCCTCATGCTGCTCATGATAACACCTTTTATATATTATCTGGTACATTCCCTAGATATTTGATCCCAGATTTTAATGGCACAATATTTTCCATTGAATGGAAGGAAGCACTATGGGAGAGATTTTACACGACAGCGCCCAAACGACAGAGACAGTGCGTCGAGCGATACAACAGAGTCAAGAGAGCTTGAGAGTGCTTGCCAGGCGTTACGCAATCAACCCCAAGACCGTTGCCAAATGGAAGAAACGAAACTCGGTCGCGGATCTGCCAAAAGGCCCCAGGCAGCCGCATTCGACGGTCCTGTCCTCCGAGGAAGAAGCGATCATCATCGCCTTTCGAAAGCACACGCTGTTGCCTTTGGATGATTGCCTTTACGTGCTGCAAGCAATCCTCCCTCACCTGACACGCTCCTCGCTGCATCGCTGCATCGCTGCATCGCTGTTTGCGGCGCCACGCCATCTCAAGGTTGCCAAATTCAGAAGGAGACAAACCCGCAAAGAAAACCTTCAAGTCCTACCCGATCGGCTATTTCCACCTCGACATTGCCGAGGCGAGCAGCACACAAGGAAAGCTGCGCCTTTTTGTGGCCATTGACAGGACCTCCAAATTCGCCTTCGTAAGATCGAGCGAGAAAGCCGGCAAGATGGAAGCCGCCCGGTTCCTGCGCGATCTGATCGAGGCGCTGCCCTACAAAATCCACACGGTGCTAACCGACAATGGCATCCAATTTACCAACCACAAGTCAGATCGCTGTACCTTCCCCCATATCTTCGATCGGGTTTGTGAAGACAATGATATTGAACATCGCCTCAGCAAAGTGAATCATCCATGGAGCAACGACCAGGTGGAGAGGATGAACAGGACCCTCGAGGAGGCGACCGTCAAGCGCTATCATGATGATAACCATCGACAACTCATCACTGATCTGAATGATTTTATAGACGCCTACAACTTCGCAGGCAGACTGAAGACATTGCGAGGCCTGAGCCCTTACGAATTCATCTGTAAACAGTGGACAAACGAGCCTGAAAGATTCACTATCAATCCAAGCCATCAATTCCCGGGATTGAACATTTTAGCGCAATTTGCGCTGCTCGACCGTGGCGTACAGGCGCCCTTGCGCGAGGGAGACGCGAATTCGGCTGTGTGCCGCCACTTCCGCGGCGCAGCGGATAATCCGCCCCTGTTCATCTTGTACCAGGGCGTAGCCGCGGGCGAAAACGGCAAGTGGATTGAGATGGGCCATGCTCTGGCAGAGAAAATGCTGCCTTTGCCGTTCCTGTCGCAGTTTTGCCGCGACGCCACGGAAAAGTCGGGTTTGTCGCAGTCGCAGGATCTCTCTTTCCCGGATGACAGCGTCCGCCGGGGTCGCAATTGACAAGCGGCGCTTAAGAAAACGCAGGGTTTCGCGCCGCCTGTGCAGACACTTGCGCAAGGCGCCATCAAGGCGTGCCCGGTATTCGTCGCAGCGCTGCATGCGTGTGTGCAACTGGCGTTCGGGGCTGCCTTGGTTAAGGTGCTGTTGCAGCTTGTCGAGAGTTTGCCGCCGCGCGGCGCAAAGCCCTGTCAGGCGGCGTTCTATTTCACCGAGGCGCCGTGTCAGGGTGGCGCACTGTTCATCTAGCGGCGGGCAGGCGTGTTCGGCGGCGGCGGTCGGGGTCGCGGTGCGTAGGTCGGCGGCGAAATCGGCGAGTGTCGTGTCTACTTCATGGCCGATGCCGCTTATTACCGGCAGATCGCTGGCGACGATGGCGCGCGCGAGCGCCTCGTCGTTGAACGCCCACAGATCTTCGAGGCTGCCGCCCCCGCGCATCAACAGCAAGAGATCGCAATCGCGGCGGCGGTTGGCGTTTTCAAGTTGTGCGCGCAGTCGCGCCG
Organism: Cardiobacteriaceae bacterium; assembly: GCA_965277745.1. Taxonomy (GTDB): domain Bacteria; phylum Pseudomonadota; class Gammaproteobacteria; order Cardiobacteriales; family Cardiobacteriaceae. The sequence continues at coordinate 314,102 of OZ255837.1, read as the reverse complement.
GCGCCTCGTCGCCCTGCACCGGCGCCGGATAAATCACCACCGCCAGGGCTGGATTGCGCCGCGCCAGGGTGGTGAGCGCGTCATGCACGGCGGCGCCGCTCGTCGAAGTGACGATGCCGACGCAGCGGGGCAGGCGCGGCAGCGGACGTTTGCGCGCGGCGGCGAAAAGTCCCTCGGCGGTAAGACGTTGCAGACGTTCGCGATATTCGCGTTCCAGTCGGCCGCGCCCGGCCGCCTCGAGCGCCTCGATGATCAACTGATACTGGCCGCGCGGCGCGTAGACACTCACCCGCGCGTGAACGCGCACCAGCAAGCCGTTTTCGATCCGCGACCACGGCAGCTTAAGGCGGAACCGGCTGCCCTTGAAAAGGGCGCAGGAGACCGCGGCGCCCTCGTCTTTCAGGGAAAAATACAGGTGCCCGGAGGCTGGCCGCGCCAGGTTGGAGATCTCGCCCTCGACAAGGATGCGCGTAAACGCCGTCTCGAGCAGGTCACGGACGGCCGCGTTGAGTTCGCTGACGCGATAGAGCGGCGTTTCGGCGTTCATCCGCCGAGATGAGCCTCGTCCCAGTACGGTCCGCTTTGCATCGCGAACAGGCGGCTGCGCAGACGCGTGAATTCGCGCGCCATACGTTTGCCGCTATAGAGTTTTTCAATTCCCGCATCGGTGGTGAGAAGCAATTTGACGCGGCGGTCGTAGAATTCATCGACCAGCAGCAGGAAGCGGCGCGCGCTGTCTTCCCGCCTGTCGTCCATCACCGGCACGCCAACGACGCCGACATAGGCGAAACGCCTGGCGATCTCAATATAATCCTTCTGCGAATAATTGCCCGCGCAGAGGACCTGGAAATCGAACAGGGCGCTGCCGGCGTTGCGCCAGAGAACCGGGATCTCGCGACTGCCGGCGCGCACTGTTGCCGGATTGCCGCCCTTGGCGTCGCCGCCGCTGAGCGCGAGCAGGTCTCGCCGCAGCGCTTCGCGCGTTCGCGCGTTGTCTTGGTCGCGCAGACCGTGTTCCGCGCGCGCGTGAAGACGGCGCAAATCCTCGTGCCCGCCGATATGGTGGATAAGCAGATGTTCTTCGATCCAGGCGATCGCCGGTAGGAAACGGGCGCGTTGTAAACCGCCGCGATAAAGGTCGCCGGGGGCGATATTGGAAGTGGTGACGATGGTGATGCCGTTTTTCCCCATCGCCACGAGGAGGCGTTCGAGGAGCATCGCGTGGGTGATGTCGGCGACGAAAAACTCGTCAAGACAGAGAATGTCGATTTCCTCGCCCATGCGGCGGACGATTTCATCGATCGGATCACGGATCCGTCCGAGCGCGGCGAGCGCGTCGTTGATCTCCAGCATGAAGCGATGGAAATGGCGGCGGCGCTTGCGCGCAGTGGGCAGGTATTCGATCAGCAAGTCCATCAGAAACGTCTTGCCGCGCCCGACCTCGCCCCAGCAGTACAGGCCCTTGATCGCCGCCGCAGGGGGTGCTTTGCGCGTGGTCGCGGCGAAGCGGACGGCGTTTTTCACCGTGCTTGCCGGTGTCGCCGCGGCGCGGGCTGCGAGCGCGTCGGCGATCCGCTGCATCTCGGCCAATACCCTCTGTTGCGCGGGTTCTTCGCGAAAACCGCGGGCGCGGAGGGTGGCATGGTAAAGGTCGAGTAGGGTCATCGTTTCAGGGGATAGCTGAATCCGCCTGTCATGATAGGGGGCTTTTTTGTCGCTGACAAATGGAACGCGCGTTGTCGCCCGCGAGTCTCGCGAATGCGTCCCACGGCGCGCCGTTATCGCCGTCGCCGACGGGAAGAGGGTTTTCCCGCCGGGCAAAACGCCGCTGGCGCAGCGATCGATGATTATGCGGGAATCACTTTTCCTCGCGACCGCGAACCGTGTGGCGCGGATCGGGGAAATCCGGATGCGGCGGGAAGCGGTTAAGCGAAGGGGGAAAGTCCCCTCACAGCAGTGGAACAGGCCGCCGCGCACGGTGCGCGCGGGATAGCACAATCCCTTTGACCGGAACGCGGCGGTGCCTTGGCGAGAGGAAAGGGCGGCGCGGCAAGACTAAATTTTGTCAACACGGGTGACGTTCCAGGTCACCCTAAGCGCCGCCATTCGCGCGGCGCGGAAATGGTCGCGAAAATCCCGTTCATTTCGTTGAATACGATGAGGAAATTGATTTTCTGGCACGCGCATGGCATAATGCCCGCCGCCAGAGAACTGGCTTCAAATAAGATGTTACGTTATATGTTTTACTATTCATGGAGAAAATCATGAAAACAATGCAAAAAGGGTTTACGCTCATCGAACTGATGATCGTTATTGCTATTATCGGTATTTTGGCGGCCATCGCCATTCCGCAGTATCAGAATTATATCATCCGTTCCCAGGTTACCCGGGCGATGGCTGAACTGGGAGCGATGAAAACCGCTTATGAAACCTGCTTGATGGACGGCAAAACAATTGCTGGATCATGCAATATGGGCTGGACGAATTCGAATATCGTCAATCAAAAGATTCCTGGTGTAGATACCGATGGTAGTAATAAAGATGCTTTGAATCCAACAGGTGATAATATTGTGGGCACTTTTGCCAAAAATGCCTCCGTTACTATCAGCGGTAAGGAAGTCACTTGGAGTCGTGACGACAATGGAGCCTGGACTTGCGCTACCGATGTGGATAAAAAATTTGCGCCGTCGGGTTGTCCTGCGACTACACCCTGATTCTTAATGATTATTAGTTAGGTAGTATGAAACGATAATAAAGCGTGCTTCGGCACGCTTTTTTTATGGCATGTGGCCGCGTCGTCTCACCGCCGCCTTCGGCGCTGCGCACACTGCGGGGATTTCTATTTTTTGCTCTCCGCCGGGGCCCGATCGCCGCGAAGGGCTTGCCGACCCTATCGATGAGGAAACTTCCGCCATCAAAGGAAAAGGCTTGCGTAACTACCACGGGCACAAAAAGGGCGCGATGCGCGCGGGGCAAGGCGTTGCAAAGCCGGTATCGCCGCCGCCACACGACATCGGCGCGGCTGCCCTTTGGCTACGTCAGTTCCCTGTGCAATAATCATGTTTTTACGGCGCGCACGGAGAGATTTCGCGCGCCTCGTCGATGCGCCGTGGCTCTTGCACATTTTATATGGCAGCGTGATATTGACGCCGTGAACGCGTTCATTCGAGGAAGACGATGGAAAACAAAATTTTCTGGCGCCATGCCGAGGCCGTCTGGTGCGGGCGCGATCATGAAAGACGTCTGAGCGACCGCGGCTGGCGTCAGGCGCGGCGGTCGGCAGAGTGGCTGCGTTCGCGTGGGGTGGCTTTTCCGGTATTCTGCTCCCAAGCCCTGCGCGGACAGGAAACGGCGGGCTGTTATCACGCGGCGCCGACCCAGCTCGCAGGCCTCGACCCGGGGCAATCGGCGGCAACCGTTTTCGCCGCGCTCCAGGCGCTCGACGGCCGCGACGCGGTGATTGTCGGCCATCTGCCGTGGATCGGTGAGGTCGTCGCCACTTTGCTCGCAAAGCAAGGCGGTTATCTGCCGGTCAACTACAGCGAGGTGTTCTGGCTCGTCTGCGAAGACGATGAGAAATGGCGCCTCGAAGCGCGCTACAACGGCTGAACCGCCTTTTTTGCCGCCGCTTCGGCGATGGTTTTCGGCCAGTCTTGCGTGTATCCACCGCGGGATAGGGGATATCCATCGCCTTGAGGCGGTCGATCACGACGTGCTCGCCCCTCGATTGGCAATCGGCGCGCGCGAGGCGCGCTTGCAGGTGTTGGCGCTGTTCATTCGATGGTTTTCGGCCAGTCGCTTGTGTCCATGGCGGGATAGCGGATGTCCATCGCCTCGAGACGGTTGATCAGCAGATCGATGACGATGCAGTCGCGGCTCGATTTGGAATCGGCGGGAATCACGTACCACGGTGCGTGGTCGCTGCTTGTGTGGGCGAGCACCCGTTCGTATTGCGCTTGGTAGGCGTCCCAGCGGCGGCGCGTCTCAAGGTCGCCGAGGCGGAATTTCCAGTGTTTGTCGGCGCGCGCGATGCGTTCTTGCAGGCGTTGGCGCTGTTCGTCTTTGGAAAGATGGAGAAAAAGTTTCACGATCGTCGTGCCACTTTCGACGAGTAATCGTTCAAAATGACGGATTTGGGCGAAGCGCTGGATTTCCGTTTGTTCGTCGATCCAGCCGCGTACTTTTTGGATCAGCACGTCTTCGTAATGGCTGCGGTTGAAGATCACCATTTCTCCGGCGCCCGGCACGACTCGGTGTACCCGCCAGAGAAAATCGTGCGCCGTTTCGTGTGTCGTCGGCGCCTTGAAGGCGTGGACGCGGATACCGAGCGGGTTGACGGACTGGAACACGCGGCGGATGATGCCGTCTTTGCCGGCGGTGTCCATGCCCTGGAGGACGAGGAGAAATTTGCGTTCGCCCTCGGCGTGGAGTTTTTCCTGCAAGGCGCCGAGGCTTGGCGAAAGCGCTTCCACGTGCGCTTTGCGCAAGGATTTCTCCGCCGCTAGGTTGCGTTTGTCGCCCGGATCGCAGGCGGCGAGGGAAAAGGATTTTCCGGGGGAGACCAAGTAGTTTTTGCGATCGAAAGGCATGTGTTTTCCTTGTTTTTGCTGAGAACGCTGTTATGGTAAACAATGGGACGCGGATGGCCAAGCGCGCATGGTGTCACGACATCTCGCCGTGGCCCTGGCCGGTAAGCATTGATTGCAACGCTTTCATCGCCTCCGCCGTTGCTCGTTACGGCGGAGGCGGCGGATTTTCCGCCGCGTTGTTGGCTGCGCATTCGCTGGCGGCGTTTATCGGATATAGAACGAAACCACCCTGTGCCGAGACTTTTGGCACTTCTTTTCCAAGAGGAGAAAATGATTATGATTACAGACGATACCGTTATTTCCGGCATGCTCCTTGCGCTTTTGGCTTTGATTTTTTATAGCGAAGGTCTGCCCCGTTTCGCGACATTTTATCGCGTCGTTCCTTCGGTTTTACTCTGTTATTTCTTGCCTTCCTTGTTGTCTACGTTCAATATTATCGATGTTTCCCATTCGCAAATCTATTATTTCGCCTCCCGGTATTTGCTGCCATCCTCGCTTTTTCTCCTGCTGATCAATATCGATTTCAAGGAATTGCGCGCTCTGGGGGCAAAATCCTTGCTCATGTTTCTGGCCGCCACGGTTGGCGTCATGCTCGGCGCGCCGCTGACTTTGCTTATTATAAAAGCGATTTTTCCTTCCCTTTTGTCGCCGGATTTGTGGCGCGGATTTACCACGATCGCCGGTTCATGGATCGGCGGCGCGGCAAATCAAATGTCCATGAAAGAAATTTTTTCCGTCGGTGACGATTTGTTTTCCGCGATGGTCACCGTCGATGTCATTGTCGCCAATCTCTGGCTGGCGTTCCTGCTCTTTCTCGTCGGGCGAAAAGAGAAAGTCGATGCCTTTTTGAAGGCAGATACTCAAGTGATCGACGATTTGTGCCGAAAAATGGAAGAACGGGAAGCGTTGCAGAGAAAAATGCCTGATTTTCCCAGATACATGATCCTTATCGGGATGGCTTTCGGGGTTTCGTCTTTGTCGGCTTTTCTGGGGGGGCGCGGCGCTTCTTTTTTCAGCGAGCATTATCCGAGCACGAAGCAATATAGTTTGACATCGAGCTTTTTCTGGCTCGTTATGCTGGTCACCGTGTTTACCGTTTTGTTTTCCCAAATTTTCCCGAAGTTGCGTGATTTCTCGATTTCCTATGGCGGCACCCAAATTGGCCGGATTTTTATTTATGTCCTTGTCGCCGCCATCGGAACGCATATGGATATCAAACAAATTTATCTCCATTTCAATTATTTCCTGATCGGGTTTATCTGGATTTGCATTCACGGGGCTTTCCTGTTTCTCGTCGCGAGATGGATTCGCGCGCCCCTTTTTATGGCAAGTGTCGGCTCTATCGCCAATATCGGCGGCACGGCAAGTTCTCCCATCATGGCATCGGTTTTTCACACAAGCTTGATCCCGGTCGCGATCGCGCTGGCGATTTTGGGATACGCAATCGGCACCATTTGCGCATATGTGACCGGTCTCATGATGATGGGGATATAGAAATGAAGCGTCATCCGTGCCGACATTGAAGGGAAAAAGATGGCTGGGTCGGTCGTCATTACAGCTAGGTTGATCAACGGAAACTGAAGCCAATGCGCCTTGATTTTGCCTCGAACGCCAAGAAATACCGATGACGCGGATCAATCTCGTGCCGCCGCCGCTCTTGACCGACCAGCATCTGTTCGCCGAATACCGTGAACTGCCGCGGGTGTCTGCGTATCTTACCCGGGCGCTTGCGGCGCACGGTGGCCGTGAAGGCGTCTTGGCGCGGATTCCCGGACGCTATGTCCTCGGCAAGGGGCATGTGACGTTCTTTTATGACAAGGGCGCGTTTCTCGCCGCGCGTCACGCGGCGCTCGTCGAGGAATTACGGCGTCGCGATTTTCGTCTTTCCGATCCATGCAAGGCCCGCGACGAGACGATCTGGACGGTGTTCCGGGCTGCCGATCTTTATGCGACAGATTGGCGGGCGACGCCGCCGGAAATCCGTCGCAATGTGGCACGGCTGCTCGCAAAGGTGGCCGCGAAAGGGAATTTTTACCGCTTGTACAAAACCCCGCTTGGCGCCGCAGAATTGCCGGCTTATCGTGCCCGGCTGCTCGCCGCCTGCGGCGATTGAACACGTTTCCCGCGTATTTTCCCCAAGCGGCGGGCGTAAGATTTTCTCCGTCGCGTGCGACCACGCGGTTTTGTCGCGGACGGGTCGGTAAGCGAGGAAGGCGTTTGCGACGGCTTTCCCCCCTAGGCCGGCATTTTTTCACCGCAGCTGTTTCGCGGAGAATGGGCGCGTGCCCGCGGGCGCCGGAGGATGTCAAGGTGCGGATGTCGCCGGGAAGGTTTTGCCTGTCACGCGCGGTTAGCCATCGAGCGCCGTTTTCAGCAAGTGGGAAGAGGCGCGCCGCCGCGCTCGATCAGTTTCAGCGCCGCGTCGATGATGCTGCCGCCGTAGCGGCGCATGGTTTTCGCGTTGTGCGTACCGACGTATTTCGACATGACCCCGGCCATGGTGCAACTGAGAAGCAAAAACGCCCAGGTCTGATCGAGTTCGGCGGGGAGTTCGCCGCGCGCGACGGCGCGCGCGATCGATTTTTGTACGAGCTTGTCCCAGCTGTCGTGATAGTGGAGAATCAGTTCGTTGATGGGGTCGTCGAGGTCGCGATGTTTGTATTGGATCTGAACGATCCGCATGAAACGCTGTTGCCTGGCGTTTTTTTCGAGGGTGGCGAAAAATTCGCCGAACAAGCGACGAATACGCATCCACGTTTGTCCGCTTGCGATTGCCTGGCGAATGCCCACGAACAGTATATCGCAGTAGAGCTTGCCGAGTTCGCCGAAAATGTCGGCTTTGTTTTTGAAATGCCAGTAGACGGCGCCGCGGGTGATTCCGGCGCTCGCCGCGATGTCGGACAAGCTCGTCGCGACGTAGCCTTTCTCGTCGAACAGGACGAGGGCGGCGTCGAGGATTTTCCGGCGGGTCTTGCCAGCTTCAGATTTGGTACGGCGCATGCAAAGGGAAGAAGAAAAAATAATTGGTTCAGAGTAACATATCTGTAAGAGAGAAAAGATGTAGACGAAGATAATATACATTCACTTTTGTATGTATAATAAGCGAGGATATTTTCCGTTCGGCGTTTTCGTGACGGGTTGTTGCAATGCATGGCAAGGGAGTTTCTATGAAGGTACGGACTGCGCGAGTGCTGCTCGTTTTTTTGTTCGGGTCGATGCTCGTATCGAGCGGCTGCGGCGAGCGCGGGGATGCGGCGTCCGCTCAAGGGGAACAAGAGGCGGCGGCACAGGCGCCACCACCCCTCGTCGATGTGGTAACGGCAAAAGCCGGGCCGGTGGTGTTGACGGAAAATCTGCCGGGACGCCTGCACGCCTCGCGTGAGGCGGTCATCGTTCCGCGGATCAGCGGTATCGTCTTGCAACGCCTGTTTGTCGAAGGCGCCATGGTGGGCGCCGGCGAGCCGCTCTATCGCCTCGATGACGGCACCTATCGCGCCGATTTACGCAGCGCGAAGGCGAGTCTCGAGCAGGCGATCGCCAATCGTGATCTGTATCGCGCGACGGTCAAGCGTTATGCGCCGCTGGTCAAGGTCAACGCCGTCTCGCGGCAGACTTACGACGAGGCGCTCGCCAACCTCAAGGTGCAGGAAGCGAATATTGCCGCCGCCGAAGCGGCGATCCATGCGGCGAACATCGCGCTCGGCTACGCGAAGATCACCGCACCGATCGGCGGTCGCATCGGCTACTCGAAAGTGACCGAAGGCGCGTATGTGACCGCTTCCACCACGGAAATGGCGAAAATCCAGCAGCTTGATCCCCTCTATTTCGATATCACCCAGAGCGCCGCGCGAAGCCTCGCGCGGAAAAAGGCGATGCAGGGGGCGAAGGGGCGCGGTGACAGTGGGTTCGTGCGTCTTTTGTTTGACGATGGCACGCCGTATCCGCTGCAGGGCAGGCTCCTTTTTGTCGATCAAACGGTCGACGAAGCGACCGGCGAGGTGACCCTGCGCGCGCAAGTACCCAATCCAGACGGGGTCCTCCTGCCCGGGCAGTACGCGCGTGCGATCGTCGAGCAGGCCCGTTATTCGCACGCTTATCTGATTCCGCAACAGTCGGTGACGCTCGGTAAGATCGATACCGTGCTTTTGGTCAAGGAAGACGGCTCCTTCGAGCCGTGCCCGGTCACCATCCTTGGTCAAAAAGACGGCCAGTACGTTATCGGCAAGGGCTTGCAAGAGGGGGATCAGGTGATTGCCGATGGCACTTCGGCCCTTGTTTTCGGCGCCAAGAAGGTGCGTACGCGGCCGTGGCGGAATCCGCTTGCCGATAAGGGCGACGGGGCGCGGAAAGAAACGCCCGACGCTTCGCTTTACTCGGTCGCGCGACAGGAAAAACCCCTCGCGGCGGCGGATGCGAGTACGGGCGATCGAACGGATGTCGTCGACGATGGCGAATCCGCCAGCAAGCGCTGAACAGGAGCAAGCATGGCCAAGTTTTTTATCGATCGCCCGATATTTGCCTGGGTGGTCGCGATTTTCATCGTCATCGCGGGAATTTTTTCCACAACCCGTCTTGCCGTCGAGCAATATCCGAATGTCGCTGCGCCGCAGATCACGATCAGTTTCATCTATCCCGGTGCCAGCGCGGAAACCCTTCAAGATGCGGTCATTTCGGTTATCGAAGAGCAGATGAACGCGGCGGAAAATATCGATTATATGGAGTCGCAAGCTTATTCCAACGGAAGCGGCGAGATCAGGCTGACGTTCCTCGCCGGCAGCGATGAGGATTTCGCTCAGGTGGAAGTGCAAAACAAACTCTCGCAGGCCGAGCCGCGCCTGCCTCAAGCGGTGCGCGACAACGGCATCATCGTGGCGCGCACGCTCTCGAATTTCCTCGCCTTTGTCACCCTGTCCGCCAAGGAAGACTCCGAGCTTTCCCTGCGCGAGATTGGCGATTACGCGGTGCGCACTGTCAAACCGGAGTTGCAGCGGGCAAAGGGGATAGGCGATGTGCAGGTGTTCGCCTCGGAACAGGCGATGCGGATCTGGGTGGATCCGGGTAAATTGAAGAAGTATGACCTTTCTTTCGCCGCCGTCGTCAACGCCATCCGGGCGCAAAATACCCAGGTGACCGCGGGAAGTCTCGGCGCTCTACCGAGTGTGCCGGGGCAATCGGTCACCTATGGAATCGATGTTTATGGGCAGTTGCAGGATACGGAACAGTTCGGCGATATCGTCGTCAAACACAGTGAAGGCGGCGCGACCGTGCGCGTCAAGGACGTCGCCGAGGTCGCCCTCGGCAATCAGTCATATGCGAGCGCCGCGCGCCTCGATGGCCAGCCGGCGGTCGGTATCGGCGTGCAGTTGTCAAGCAGCGGAAACGCGATCGAAACGGTAGCGGAAATCCGTCGCCGCATGGAGAATCTGTCCCCCTATTTCCCGCCGGGGATCGCTTGGGAAATGCCGTATGACACCTCCAAATTCGCCAGCATTTCCATCGAGAAAGTGCTGCACACGCTGGTTGAGGCGGTTTTCCTGGTTTTTCTGGTGATGTTTTTGTTTTTGCAGAATATCCGCTATACCCTGATTCCGACGATCGTGGTGCCGGTGTCGCTGTTCGGCGCGATGGCGATCATGTATCCGCTCGGCTTGTCGATCAACCTGCTTTCGATGTTCGCGATGGTTCTCGTGATCGGGATCGTCGTCGACGATGCCATCGTGGTGGTGGAAAATGTCGAACGCCTGATGGCCGAGGAAGGTCTCACCCCGTACGAGGCGACCCGGAAAGGCATGGGACAGATCACCGGCGCCATTGTTGGGATCACCCTGGTGCTTGTCTCCGTGTTCGTGCCGATGGCGTTTTTCGGTGGCGCGACCGGGGAAATCTATCGTCAGTTCGCCCTGGTGATGACCGCCGCGATTGCCGTCTCCGCCTTGATGGCGCTTTCCTTGACGCCAGCGCTTTGCGCGACCCTACTCAAGCCGGTGGGCGGGGAAGATCATCGTAAAAACGGCTTTTTCGGCTTCTTCAACCGCGGGGTGAAAAGGGCCACCCGTTCTTACAAATATTTCCTTGGACGGCTCGTGAGGTTCACTGTCGTCGTGATGCTCGTTTTCGTCGCGCTGACGGTGGGCGGCGTGTTCACCCACAACAAGGTGCCGACTTCTTTCCTGCCGAACGAGGATCAGGGCTTCGTACTGCTCAACTATCAGTTGCCCTCCGATGCCACGCGAGAGCGTACCGAGAAGGTGATCGCACAGACCGAGGAACTTTTGCTCGCGCAAAAGGAGGTAGAGAGCATCTTGACTCTCGTCGGCTTCAATATTTTCGGTCATCAGGGGCAGAATATGGCCTTTGGCTTCGTTCCGCTCAAAGATTGGAGCGAACGCAAGGCAGCGGGAGAAGACGCCGATTCCCTGGCGCAGCGCTTTACCGGCATGATCATGCAAAAGATCAATCAGGCGCTCGTTTTCGCGTTCAATGTTCCGCCGATTGCGGAGCTTGGTGTTTCTTCCGGCTGGGAAATGCGTTTGCAGGATCGCGAAGGCGCTGGCCATGCCGCTTTGCTCGGCGCGCGCAACCAGTTGCTCGGGATGATGATGCAAAGCAAGGTGCTTGCCGAGTCGCGCCCGACAGGTTTGGAGGACGCCCCGCAGATCGTTGTCACCATCGATCGCGACAAGGCCTATGCGCAGAATGTGTCTTTTTCCGCGATCGCCGCGACGCTTTCCAGTGCCTTTGGCGCGAGCTATGTGAACGATTTCCCCAATCAGGGGCGGATGCAGCGCGTTTATGTCCAGGCGAAGGCCGCCGCGCGCATGCAGGAGGCGGATATTCTCGATCTTGATGTCCCCAGTGATGACGGTCGTCTCGTGCCGCTCGCGACGGTGGCGCGTCTTGGCAAGGAAAAGGCTCCCCTTCAGATAACACACTACAATGGCTATCCGGCGATGATGATCTCCGGCAAAGCGGCCCCCGGCTATTCGAGTGGGGAGGCGATGCGCGAGGTCGAACGTTTGGTCGCAGCGCTGCCGCAAGGCTTCGCCGTCGAATGGACGGGAATGTCTCTCGAAGAAGTCCGCGTCGGGAATTCTTCCCTCTATCTCTACGCCTTTTCCGTGCTCGCGATCTTTCTCTGCCTCGCTGCCCTGTACGAAAGCTGGTCGATTCCGTTTTCCGTCTTGCTCGTCTTGCCGCTCGGATTTCTCGGGGTGGTGCTTGGGAATTATTTCCGCGGCTATGACAATGATATTTTCTTTCGCGTCGGGATGATCACCGTGATGGGGCTGTCGGCGAAAAACGCGATTTTGATCATAGAGTTCGCCAAGGATTTGCAGGCCCGGGGCATGAGCAAGGTACAGGCGGCCATCGCCGCCGCCAATTTGCGTTTCCGCCCGATTATCATGACTTCGCTGGCGTTCATCGCCGGTGTCGTGCCACTGTATTTCGCGAACGGCGCCAGTTCGGCAAGCCAGCGGTCGGTCGGTACCAGTGTGTTGTGGGGGATGCTCGTCGGCACCGCGCTGGCGATTTTCTTCGTGCCGATCTATTACGTGGTGGTGCGCAAGATATTCGGCAGTCCGCGTAAAAATAAGGACCGGTATGCACTGCCTTCAGGCGATGCCGAGGCATCCGAAACGCACGCAGCAAAGGAGGGGCGATGAAAACTGCACGGAAAATCTTGCCGCTTGTGATGTTCCTGAGCGCCTGTTCGTTCGTGCCGGAGTATCGGCAGCCGGCCCTGCCGCAGGCCGAGAAGTGGATGGCGGCTTCGCTTGCCGACGCTCGCGAAGGCCGCGAGGCGACGGAACTCGGCTGGCGGGAGTATTTTCGCGATCCGCAATTGCAGCGGTTGATCGACGTCGCCCTGGCGCACAATCACGATCTCCGCCGCGCGGCGCTTAACGTCGAAAAAGCCGCCGCGACCTACCGGATCCGACAAAGCGAGCGCTTGCCGAGCGTGGCGGGTGACGCCACGGCAACGCGCAGCAGCGACGCGATGGGCAGCAAAGTTCGCGATCACTATGAGCTTGGCCTGGGACTGAGTAATTTCGAGCTCGATTTCTTCGGCCGCGTGCGCGCGCTGTCGCAGGCGGCGCGCAACACCTATTTGCAGACACGCGAGGCGCGCGATGCGGCGCAACTCGCGGTGATCCGCTCGGTGGCGGCGGCCTATTACCGCGCGCGGATCGCCAAGGCATCGATGCAGCTCGCGGAAAAAACGCTTTCCTCGCGACAACAAACGCTGCGACTTTCGCGCTTGCAGTTCGATGCCGGATTGATCGGCGCGTCGACCCTGAAAGGCTATGAAAACGCCATCGAGACGGCACGCGCCGACTACTACAGCCATCAGCGCGAGTATGAACAGGCGCAAAACAGTTTGAGCGTGCTCCTTGGCGTGCCGTACGCGCAATTGCCATTGCCGCCCGCCGAACCTCTGGACAAGCAGTTCGCCGCCTTGCGCGTGCCGCCTGGGATTCCTTCGCGCGTTCTCGAACAGCGCCCGGATATCCGCGCTGCGGAATACGCCCTGCGCGCGGCCGATGCCAACATCGGCGTAGCCAAAGCGGCGTTGTTCCCGCGGATCCGTTTGACCGCACGGTTCGGCTATGCCTCGAATGAGTTGGACGCGCTCGTCAAATCGCCGAACGCGTTGTGGTCGCTCGGGCCGTCTCTCGACCTGCCGATTTTCAACCGCAGCGCCCTGCGCGCGAATGTGAAGTTGAGTGAGCTGGAGAAAAAGATTCTCATAGAAAGATACCAGTCGGCGGTGGCGGCGGCTTTTCAGGAAGTCGGCGACGCGCTGATCGCGCGGAAAACCTATCTCGGGCAATACGAAGCCGCCCGGCGCGCGGCTCAGGCACAGCATGAGATGTTCGATCTCGAGCACCGGCGTTTCACGGCCGGGATCGCCGACGGTCTCGATCTGCTCAGTGCCGAGCGAGACGATGTCAGTGCGCGCAAAAACGTCCTTACCACGCAGTTGGCCCTCTTGAACAATTTCGTCACCCTCTATACCGCGATGGGCGGCGGACTCGATGAACACGCAAAGGACGTGCCTTCGGCAAAGGACAAGACACCGCCGCTGCGCAAACGAGACTAGAAGTTGCGCGCGGACAGATCTGCGCCAAGGACGAAAAGCATTGTCCTTGTGTGTAACGCCTGAGGGAAAGCCGTCTTATGGTATGGTGTTACTGAGCTTGAATTTCGGAGGAAGGATAATGCTCGCGCGGGGACGATGGCTCGTCATCGGCGGATTGTCGGGTTTCTTGCTGTTTGCGTCACTATCAGCGCTGGCGCTTGGCGCCGCTCAAGCGGTGCCGGAGGAGAAGGATAGCTTTACCTTGACTCGCTTCGCCGACATGCTGGAGAATCCCGCGCAGCGGCGCAAGGTAATCGCGCAATTACGGGCAATCGCCGCGGCCGGCGCGGGGCAAAATGTCGGGGGAAATCCTCCCCCCTCGTCCGCGCCTTCCGCGGCGGGAAGCGACCACAACGCTATGCAGGCGATGAACACTTCGATCCATAGCGCGTTCTCGAAAATCACGCGCTTGCCGCAAGCGTTGGCCGAGAAAACCGCTGCGATCGCCACCCGCATCGGTGACAAAATCAGTAACAGTCTTGTCAGCGTCATCGCCGCGGTCAACGGCACCGATTCGCATCTGAGAACCGTCGATAGAAGGAGTTTTTGGCGCGCTTGCCGGGATTTTCTCCTGATTGTCGTGGTAGCACTATCGGTTTTCGAAGGTTTACGTTTTCTTCTGCGCCCGACAAAGCGGCGTCTTGACCTGTATGCGCGGCAAGGCAAGTCCGCCGCCACACGGTTAGCGCACAAACTGCTCGCGATCGCTTGCGTCTCGCTTGCAGAAGCCACACTTGTCGGTGTTACCTATCTTTCGAATAATGCGGTCGCGTTTTATGGCATCGGCGGCGGCGCTTCCCTGCCGCTGTATGCCGCCTTGTTCATCAATGCCTTTGTTCTCCTCGAACTGCTCAAAATCGGCGTTCGGATGGTGTTTTCTCCGCACTATACCGGCTTGCGCCTGCTCACGTCGGATACGGCGCTCACCCGCTACTGGTATCACTGGCTGATGACACTCATCCATCTGATTGGCTACGGCTATCTCGTCCTCGTTCCGCTGATCGACAGCGAACTCGGTGAAGATTTCACCGAATTGACCTCGACGTTGCTTGCGAGCGCCGCTTTCCTCTACGCCTTGTGGGGCGTGATCGCCCATCGCCGTGATGGGTGCGCCGCCTTGGAGCGTTCGAGTAAAAGCGCCCATACCGCCGCAGGCAGGTTTTTCCTGGCGTTTTTCGCGTTGATTTGGCATTGGTTCGCGCTGGCCTATTTTTTGCTGTTGCTGCTGGGCGCGCTTTTGGGTTCGGAGAAGTTTCTGCTTTTTCTCGTGTGGGGGGCATTGCAAACCTTGCTCGTCGTGGCGATCGCTGTGCTGCTTTCCGCCCTGTTGACCCGCCTGATCGAGCGCCGTATCTCTCTATCGGAGAGCTGGCGGCGCAATTTTCCTGGCATCGAGAAACGCCTCGATGCCTATCTGCCGCCGCTCATCGAAGGGGTACGCTTCGTGCTGCCGATCGCTGCGCTTTTTTCGCTGCTTTGTGTCTGGCAGGTGATCGATTTGCCGAAGTGGCTGATGTCCGAAAGTGGCGGCGTTTTTTTCGAGAAGGGGATGAGCGTTTTCTGGATCCTCTCCGTCCATGCGCTGATTTGGCTCGTAGCCGCCGGTTTCATCGAAAATTGGTTGAGCCCCCGTAGCGGCGACAATATCCGCTTGAGCGCGCGCGCGGAAACGCTGTTGTCGCTCGCGAAAAACGCGCTTGCCATCGTCCTCATCGGTACTTGCGTGATGATGACGCTCGCGCGCATGGGCATCAATATCGGCCCACTGATCGCCGGTGCCGGGGTGCTCGGTCTCGCGCTTGGTTTCGGTGCGCAAACGCTTGTCAAGGATGTGATCACCGGGATTTTTATCCAACTGGAAAACGCGATGAACAGCGGCGACTGGGTGAGCGTTTGTGGTATCAGTGGAACAGCCGAGCGTATTTCTCTGCGCTCGGTCGGGCTGCGTGATCTCGAAGGTACCTATCATATTATCCCGTTTTCGAGCGTGACGACCGTCTCCAATTACATGCGCGGATTCGCCTATCACAAGGGTGTCTACGGCATCGGCTACAACGAGGATATCGATGCCGCTTGCGCGCAGCTCAAGGTGGCTTTCGACGAATTGGTCCAAGGCGATCTGCGCTGCCATATTCTCGAACCGATCGACATTTCCGGGGTGACCCGACTCGGCGACAGTTCGGTCGATATACGTGTCCTGATCAAGACGACGCCAGGCGATCAGTGGACGGTCGGACGTGCCTACAACCGCCTGGTCAAAATCTATTTCGACCGCGCAGGCATCGAAATTCCCTATCCGCATCAAACGGTTTATTTCGGCCAGAACAAAGGCCAACCGACGCCGCCGGTCAAGGTCACCATGGTGGGGGAAGCGTCCGCGCCCTTGCCGGAAAATGGGCAGAGAAAAGGTAGCTCGAAAGCCTCGACCGACACGGTGCATGCGGGCAAAGCGAATGAGCGAAACAAAGACGGCTCTCCGGAGTCGTAGCCTATATCCGGGAGAGCAGCCTTGGCCTTGACCGCCTATGGTGAAATGCGTAAGATACGCAGCCTCGCCCCGGCGAGGCGTGATGAGGGCGGAGTATAGCGCAGTCTGGTAGCGCATCTGGTTTGGGACCAGAGGGTCGGGGGTTCGAATCCCTCTACTCCGACCAAGTTTCGTTACATGCTTTATCCGCGAAGCGCCCGTAGCTCAATTGGATAGAGCAACGGCCTTCTAAGCCGTAGGTTGCAGGTTCGAGTCCTGCCGGGCGCGCCAGCCGGAAAAACCGGCGTAACGCCTGACGATGGTGGGTGTAGTTCAGTTGGTGAGAACGCTGGATTGTGATTCCGGAGGTCGTGGGTTCGAGTCCCATCATCCACCCCATCTTCATTGCCGTGCGCATACGTCGATAAGTGTTACTGTGTGATATGGAATTTTCTTGTCGGTGAGCGGTAATACCGCGCCATTTTCTGGATCAAAACGGAGTGCTGTGCTCTGCGCGACACAACATCCCGGATGGTTTGCAAATCGCGCGTTGCCGACGTCGCGAAAACAGGGTTGACCGTCTCGGGTGGGGGTGTGCGCACGCTTTGGTGCAAAGGCCTTTCTTTCGGAGGATGCAAGAGGATGTGCAAAGAAGCTGTGCGTTCCTTACTCTGCTGATGGCACCGCGAAAGGGTGGAAAAATTTCCCGCCTGTGGGAATATGCGCGGCGCTTAAGTAACGGAAAACAGACGAGCGGTGTCAATAACAAGGCGGACAATTTTTGCGTTCGATCGCAGAGGCACGCTGTTCACTCAAAATCTTTCCTGAGAATCCGATAGTGAGAGAAAGCGGCAAGGCAAGTGATAAAAATGTGTGCTCAAGTGTGACTTTTTTTGTAGCTAAACACTTCTTCAATTGTTTTCACTGTCGCATCGCAGCTTGCCGTGCTGCCATCATCGAAAACGAGAGTGATCGTGTGGGTACTGCCGATCGCCGGGGGGTGTTCGATTTTCATCAGCATCAGATGGTAATCGCCGTCGAAAAAAAGCGTTTCGCCGTCTTTGAGCGGATAGTTCTGGATTGTTTCCATTTCCATGATGCCGTTTTTCCGCACCATGCGATGCAATTCCACGGTATCGGCGAGACTTGGAATCGCCGCTGCGACGATCGACTGCGCCATGCCCGCGTGGTGCAGGGTAAAGAAGGCGACGGTCATGTTCTTGCCGGGAACGACTTCCTGAATGGCACAATCACTTAACACGTTGTTCGTCGCTTCCCCGCGGGCCAGCAGGGCGGCCGCCACAAGGGAAAGAATAAGCAGATATTTCATACAAGCACCTCGCTCGTCTATCAGTTGAACAGTGAAAGAGGATATAGGAAACAAAAAAGCATTTGCATTTAACTATCTTACATCTTCTCGTCATGCCAACACGGAGAGGCGCTTGCATAAACAAGCGGTGCGAGCGGTTTTCGTTTCTTTTTTCGGCTTCGTCAGTAAATTTATCGAGATCAAGAATTGTTATACTATGACAGAAACACACGCTTGTCTCAAGCAGACCCGTGTGCAACCGAAAAAAGTGTCGTCCTCGTGGCAGCGAGATCGACTCACCTTGCAAGGAGAAAAAAGCAACATGATCATCGGTATTCCCAAAGAAATCAAAGCAGACGAATTTCGGGTCGGTTTGAATCCGCAGGCGGTACGCGAAGTGGTCGCGCATGATCACCGGGTGCTCGTCGAAACGGGCGCCGGGCTTGGTATCGGTCAGGAAGACGCCGTTTATCGCGCGGTCGGCGCCGAAATCGTCGCGGATGCCGAGGAAGTCTTTGCCCGTTGCGAGATGATTGTCAAGGTCAAGGAACCGCAGGCGATAGAATACGAACGATTGCGTGAAAACCAGATTTTGTTCACCTACTTGCATCTCGCGGCCGATCCGCGACAGGTTCGAGCGCTGATGAAACAGGGATGCATTGCATTGGCCTACGAGACGGTCACCTCGCCTCGAGGCACCTTGCCACTGCTCATGCCGATGTCGGAAATCGCGGGATGCATGGCCTCTCAGGTCGGCGCTTGTCATTTACACACATATGGCCAGGGTCGCGGTATTCTCCTCGGCGGCGTGGCTGGCGTGGCGGCGGGAAAGGTCGTCGTCCTGGGCGGCGGGGTGGCCGGAAGCAATGCGGCGAGAATCGCCGTCGGCATGGGGGCGGATGTCACCGTAATCGATCGCGATGTCGAGCGCTTGCGCTATTTGAATGATCTCTTCGATGGACGCTTGGAAACGCTTTTTTCCACTGAACACCAAGTGGCGGAGGCGGTCGCCGGAGCGGATCTAGTGATCGGCACGGTTTTGATTCCGGGCGCCAACGCGCCGAAGCTGATCACCCGCGATCTGCTCGGCGCGATGAAAAACGGTTCGGTGATCGTCGATGTGGCGATCGATCAGGGTGGGTGCTGTGAAAGCAGTCGCGCGACCACACATCACGATCCGGTTTATCTGGTCGATGGCGTCGTTCATTATTGTGTGGCGAATATGCCGGGCGCGGTAGCGAAAACGGCCACCGACGCTCTGAATAACGTTATCCTGCCCTATGTGCTCGTAATTGCCGACAAAGGCGTGCGACAGGCGTTGGTCGATGACCCCCATCTGCGGCGGGGACTCGCTGTCTGTCGTGGCAGGATTTCCTGCCATGCGGTTGCCGAAGCGCAAAGCTTGCCCTACACAGATCCGAATGAGGCGCTGCGGGCATTGTAGATGGCATGTCTGATTCGTTTGCCCAATTGGCTCGGCGATGTCGCGATGGCGCTTCCCGTAGTGCGCGCGATCGCGAAAAAAATGCCGCACACGACGCTTGCCGGACAGGCTTTTTTCGGTCGATTGCTGAAAAAACTGGACATCGATCTTCCTTATCGCTCGTTGCCAGCGAAAAACTGGCGCTATTACAGGCATTTTTTGTTTTCTCCGCGCGAATTTGCCCATACGGTGCTGTTTGCCAATTCTCAGCGCAGCGATCTTGAAGCGTACCTCGCGCGTATCCCGGAAAGATTCGGCGTCGCCTGGCCGGAGCGGCCGAGAAGATTACTCAATCGTCGCTATCGAATCGCCCATCCCGAAGACGAAGGTGGTCGTCATCAAACCCAACTGTGGAACGATTTCACCGCTCATTTCGCCCTTCACGACGGTATTTGCCTGACACCCCTGATCACGCGCGAATCATCCGGGGAAGAGATTGTTTTCGTCTGTGGGTCGGAAAACACGCCGCGGAAACGCTGGCCGGTCGCGCATTGGCGCTCACTTTTGCGCGATCTTCTCGCGCAAAGTGAGACCCGGGTGTGGCTGACCGGCACGGCAAGGGATCGCGCGATCTGCGATGCGGTAGCGGCGGGATTTTCGCCGGAGCGGGTCGGCAATCTCGCCGGCACGACGAAGCTGGGCGATTTTTTCGACCTTTTGAGGCGGGCGCGATTGGTGATTGGTAACGATACCGGTGGGTTGCATTTGGCCAATGCGATCGGCGTGCCGGTGATCGCGTTGTTTGGGCCGACCAATCCCTTGCGTTCGCGCCCGATTTATGACGCCCCGGCGACCATTTTGCAACCGCCGGGCTGTGCGGCGCAGGGAGGAGGGGATATCACTGAGATTTCGCCGCGGATGGTGATCGAAAGCGTGGAAAACGCTTGACAGTCAGAATAAATACGTTACAGTATAAGTAAACTTTGAAGGAAAGGTACTTATGTTCCCTGTTTTTCGCGCGGCACTGGCTGCGGGATTGCTTTCCGTATCGCTGTCGGGGTTTGCGAAAACGCCGCTCGTGGTGACCACGATCAAGCCGTTGCACAGCCTTGTCGCACAGGTGATGGAAGGCGTTGCCGAACCGCTCTTGCTGATCCGCGAGGGATCGCCGCACGGGTATCGTTTCAAGCCTTCGGATGCCACCGCCCTTGCCAAGGCGGATCTTGCCGTGTGGGTAAACGATGACATTGAACCGTTCATGGAAAAAGCGGTCGAGAAGGCCGGCGTGCGGGGCATCGAGTGGAGCAAGCTCCCGGGGCTCAAACTGCTGAAAAACCGGCATAGCGGCCTGTTCGGCGAATCCGATGAACACGAAGCGGATGAAGATGAATATCACCACGAGCACGGGGAAGATGAACATCATCACGAGCACGGCGGACACCATCACCACCACGGCGTCTATAATCCGCATCTATGGTTCAGTACGGAAAATTCCGCGCGCCTTGTCGAGGCGGTCGCGGATGCGCTGGTTGAGACCGATCCCGAACATCGTCAACGGTATGAAAGCAATACGAAAAATACACTACAGCGCCTGAGCACGTTGAAAGAATCGCTTTCCGCGCAGTTACGGGACGTACAGAGGAAACCGTTTATCACTTTCCACGACGCCTATCCGTATTTCGAAGAAGAATTCGGCCTGCGCTCGGTTGGCGTGGTGCGCGTTGATCTTGGGCACCATCCGGGTGCCAAACAGGTGGCGAAAATCCAGGAAGCGCTCGCCGAGCACAAAGTGGTTTGTCTGTTCGGCGAACCGCAATTTCCATCCAAGCTGATTCCCAAGTTGCTTTCCGGAACCGAAGTACGTGCTGGCGTCCTTGACCCGATCGGCGGCGGTATTCCCCCGGGAGCAGGGGCTTATGAGGCGTTGTTGCGTAACCTTGGTGACAGTCTCGCCAGCTGTCTGAAATAGAATATTTCGCTAACCGGAAAGTCTTTGTAATAGGATTTCCTTTGCGAGCCATGGGAATACGATTTCCCGTCGCTCGCCCTTGGCCGAATCCCCTGGGCCGCGTCAGGAAAGGCACTGCCCTTGATCCGCCGCCGCTCGGCCTTCGTAGCAAAGCCGGCGCCAAGGTAGAAAGCGTTCCCTATGCGCTTTCTTAGATGTCAGGTGCCAGATTACGATGGAAAGGATTGATTTCGAATCTTTCCGGTTCTTTTGTCCAGATCTTACAAACGTATTCGTATGGGGTCGGACTTCGCAACGTTTTCAACCGTTTGGCAAAATTGTACGCCCTAACAAATGCCTGCAGGTGGCTGCGCGATTGCTGGTGATTTTTATCGTGATCGCGTTTAACCGTTGCTTCCTCGCGCATCCGGTTCATCGGCTCGACTTGTCCATTGCTCCAGGGAGGATTGATTTTTGTCAGGCGATGGTCGATATCGAACGCCTCGCCAGACGATCGAAAAAATGAGACAAGGCATATTTCTGGCGTTCCGGGTTGGTCAATTGAAGCCCGTTATCGGTCAGTACGGTATGAATTTTGTCGGGCACAGCGTCGACCAAGTGACGTAAAAAATCGGCGGTAATGCTTTCGCTGTGACGGTCATGAAATTCACGAAAGACGAGTTTCGATGTCCGCTCTATGGCAATGAAAAGGTCGCATTTTCCTTCTTCTGTACGCACTTGGGCAATCATGGAAATAGGCGATCGGATAATTCTTGAACGGCTTCCTGCTTTTTCCGTCGCCTTCAGGCGGGCGACGCCAAATGCCATGACGCTGAAAACAACGGTGTAAGGAAGAACGGGTTAAACGCGCAATACTTCCCTGCAAGGCATACAAGCAATCATTCAAAGGCAACAAGGTATGACGGCGGAGGCAACGCATACAGCTTCTTCTTCGAGACTGAGCACAGTTGAACGGGGGTTCCTGGATCCCATGGGGACGTCTTCAACAGTTTTACGCTTTGTCCCGATAGCGACATTTGACGCTTCAACGCGCGCAAAGCAATTGGTATAGCGTTTCCACCAATTGTTCGCAGTGTTCTTCGCTGAAAATCAACGGTGGTAGAAGACGCAGCACTTTTCCGGCGGTAATGTTGAATATCACGCCGCGTTGCAGTCCGCGCGCGACGAGGTCCGGCATTGCTTCGACAAGTTCGATGCCGAGCATCAATCCGAGGCCACGAATCTCACGAACGACAGGCAGCGTGCCGAGGGTTTTGCGCAGGTTGTCCTGCAATCGATGGCCGTGTTCACTCACTTGTTCGCCGAAGTCGTCGCGGCTGTAAATCTCGAGCACCTTGTTGACCACCGCCATTACGAGCGGCGTACCACCGAAGGTGGAGCCGTGCATACCAGGTTGGAAATACTCTCCTGCCGCGCCGCGCGCAAGGCAGGCGCCGACGGGAATACCGTTTCCGAGCCCTTTGGCGAGGGTGACGAGATCCGGAAGGATACCGCTATGCTGGTAGCCAAACCATTTACCGCTGCGCAATACACCGATTTGTACTTCGTCACAAATCAGCAGCCAACCCCTTTCGTCGCATCGCCTGCGTAAGCCGCGGAGAAAAGCGGGATCCGCCAGATGCACACCGCCTTCGCCCTGCACGGATTCGATCATCACCGCAACGACATTCGCGTTGTCCGCATACTCGTCGAACGCGCAAAGGTCATTGAAGGGCAGGGAAACGAATCCCGGCAAATGCGGGTCGAAATTGGCGCGGATTTTCGGGTTGGCGGTAGCGGCCATCGAGGCGAAGGTGCGTCCGTGAAAACCGCCGTTGCAGGTCAGTACCAATGGGTTATCGATTCTTTTCTCACGCGCGTGCAGGCGGGTCAGTTTGATCGCCGCTTCGTTCGCCTCACTGCCCGAATTGCAAAAAAACGCGCGTTCCATGCGAGAGAGATGGCATAGCGTTTCGGCGGCTTGCTCTTGTTCTGGTATGGTGAAAAGATTGGCGGTATGCCAAAGCTTCCAGCTCTGTTCGGCAAGCGTGGCAATCAGTTCCGGGTGGGCGTGCCCCAGTCCACAGACGGCGATACCGGAAAGCGCGTCGAGATAGGCCTTGTTATCCTTATCGTAAAGGTAAACACCCTTGCCGCGGGTAAATTGGATCGGCAAACGATTGTAGTTTTTCATCAAGTAATCGGACATGATTGTCGCTCGCATGGCAAAACGGGTATAGTAGGTATATTTTTCTTCAAAGCCAAGAGGACTTGGATGGAAACCGTTGAACGTATAAAAGATCAGATCGCTTCGATGCCGGTCTTGCTGTATATGAAAGGCACGCCTGATTTCCCGATGTGCGGGTTTTCGGCGAAAGCGGTGGCGTGTTTGAAAGCGCAAGGAAAACCGTTTGCCTATATCGATGTCCTGCAAGATCCGGAGATCCGTGCAGAATTGCCCAAATACGCCAATTGGCCGACTTTTCCACAGCTTTTTATCCATGAGGAACTCGTCGGTGGCTGCGATATCATTGTGGAGATGCACGAAAACGGCGAACTCGCTCCGTTGCTGAACGATGTACAATCGCCGCCACAAGAGGAAAACTGAAAAACCGCGGCATCGTTGCACATTGCCGATCGGCAGAGGATTTGTTTTCCAGGCGTCTTTATGAGCGGGAAAACAACTGTGGCACAATGAAAGTTTGTCAGGAGACTTTCAAAAGGAGTGATACGATGAAAAATAAGCTTGCTGTCGGCGCCTTGCTGGCGATTTTCACGATCTGTGCGGTCCGCGCCGCCACCCTTGACGATATCAAGAAACGTGGCCAATTGCGTTGCGGAGTGACCCAAGCCCTTGCCGGGTTTTCCGTTGCCGACGAGAACGGACATTGGACCGGTTTGGACGTCGATTACTGCCGCGCGCTGGCAACGGCAATTTTCGATGATCCGGAAAAAGTGGCCTTCCGACCGACTTCTTCCAAAGAACGTTTTACCGTTTTAAAATCCGGAGAGATCGATGTTCTCGCTCGGGTGACGACTTGGACGCTTGCGCGCGATGTCGATCTTGGATTCGATTTCATCGGCGTCAATTATTACGACGGTCAAGGTTTCATGGTACGCAAAGACCTAGGGGTGAAAAGCGTCAAGGATCTCGACGGCGCCTCTATCTGCACTAATACCGGCACTTCGACCGAAGTGAATATGAGTGATTATTTCCAATCGCATGGCATGACGTACAAGCCAGTGATCTTCGAAAAATCGGAAGAAGTGAAAACCGCTTACGACAACGGCCGCTGCGATGCCTACTCTTCTGATGTCTCTGGTCTTTACGTGCAGCGAAAATTGCTGAAAAACCCCGATGCCCACGTGATCCTGCCGGAAGTGATTTCGAAAGAACCACTCGGGCCGCTGGTGCGCCAGGGGGATGACCATTTCAAAGATCTCGCGCGTTGGACGCATTTCTGTATGGTCGATGCCGAGGAGCTTGGGGTTAGCGCTGAAAATGTCGATAAAATGAAAAATAGCGAAAATCCGAATATTCGCCGTTTGCTCGGCGTGCAGGACAATGGATCGGAAAAATTGGGTGTCGGCGTGGATTTTTGTACCAGGATAATAAAAGCAGTAGGCAATTATGGAGAAATTTTTGCGAGAAATATCGGCAAAGACGCCGAGTTGAAAATCAATCGTGGATTGAATAAACTCTGGAACGACGGTGGTATTATGTATGCGCCACCGCTGCGCTAATCCGAAAAGTTTTACAAGGCGGTTCGATAAACCGCCTTACGCTACCATATTTTATATAAAAATGGAATGCGTTTTTTGACTTCTTGCACAAAATCCTTATACTTACCAGCTTATCTATAACGAAAGGAAAAAACATGGATGCATTGCTTAAAACAATTAACGCATTGTCCAATGATGATTTCGAAGCTCTACTCGTTCATATCAATAGACAGAAGAAGAAACGTGCACGCGATATTCTTGCCGAAGCACAACGTCAAGCGAGGCGTTTCAACAAAGATCTGGAAGTCTCGTCCGGCAGCCAAAGAATGAAAAAACTTCAACCGAAATACGCGCATCCGAACGATTCGGCGAGAACCTGGAGCGGTATGGGCAGAAAGCCGGACTGGTTCAGGCAGTACATCGATAAAGGTGGCAATAAAAAAGATCTGCTGATCAGATAATGAAGTCACACTGATACCAATGTACGCATCCAACGTGCCTTTTTGTTTGGAGAGTACGATGTCCGTAACCGTTTTTCATCGCCTGCTAAGGGGTGAATTACCGAGTGCTAAAATCTATGAAGACGCGCATATCTACGCGTTTATGGACGCCTTTCCGCAAAGCAAGGGGCATGCCTTGATTATCGGAAAAAAGGGGGCGGCGGACTTATTGCAAATGGATGATGACACGCTTTGCCACATTATCCGTTTCAGCCGCCGTCTGGCCAATGCGCAGGAGAAAGTTTTTCGCCCCGATGGTATTCGCGTAATGCAGCTAAATGGTGCGGCGGCGGGACAGAGTGTCTTTTACTATCATATGCATCTGCTCCCGATTTGGGCAAACCGGTCGCTTGCCCCCGATGGCGATAAAGCCGTCGATTTCGCGACGCTGAAAGCGCAAGCGGATGCCCTTACCAAGGCGTTGCCCGCGTGACGGTCAAGGTCGGTATTGTCGGGGCGACAGGCTATACGGGCGCGGAATTGCTGCGTTTGCTTGCCATGCACCCCGGCGTCGAAATCCTTACTGTCACTTCACGCGACAAGGCAGGCACAGCGGTATCGGAGATTTTTCCCCATTTGCGCGGTGTCCTCGATTTGCCCTTTGCCGCGCCGGAGGCCGCCGAACTGAGCGACTGCGATGTGGTGTTTTTCGCCACGCCGTACGGTGTTTGTATGACAAGGGCCGCGGAATTGCTCGCAAGAGGTGTGAAAGTCATTGATCTTTCCGCTGATTTTCGCCTCAAGGACGCGACAGTTTTCAAAAAATGGTACGGGCGAAGCCATAGCGCGCCCGAGTGGCTTGAACAAGCGGTTTATGGCTTACCGGAAACGCATCATCGCGAAGCGATCGCAAATGCTCGTCTCCTGGCGAACCCCGGTTGTTATCCCACCATCGTCCAACTTGGCTTCAAACCGCTTATCGAGGGGGGACTGATCGAGACGAGCGGGCTGATCGCCGACGTGAAATCCGGCTTGTCCGGGGCGGGCCGAGAGGCCAAAGTTGCGACTTTGTTTGCGGAAATCGACGCCAGTTTCACAGCGTACGGCGCTTCCGGGCACCGTCATCAACCGGAAATCGAGCAGGAACTCGCGCAAATGGCTGGAAGCGCCGTCGATATTACCTTCGTTCCCCATCTGGTGCCAATGATTCGCGGAATAGAAGCAACGCTTTACGCTCGATTGAAGGCGTCTTGCAACGACCTCCACGATGCTTTTCGCGAGGCTTACCGTGATGAACCGTTTGTCGATGTGCTGGCGCCGGGGGCACATCCGGAAACGCGGTCGGTGCGCGGCAGCAATATGGTGCGTATCGGTGTATACCAATCCAGCGATCGGAGCACGGCGATCGTCAGTGCGGTAGGGGATAATCTGATCAAAGGCGCTGCCGGACAGGCTGTGCAATGCATGAACTTGATGACCGGACAAGCGGAAACCACGGGGCTTACGCAAATCGCCCTGATGCCCTGAACACAACATGTTGAAGTGGTAAGGAAAATGACAGCCGAAATCATCGATGGCAAAGCGTTTGCGGCGGGTATTCATGAAAAAGTGAAGAAGGAAACCGCCGCGTTTGTCGCCGCTACCGGCAGTCGTCCAGGACTCGCCGTGGTACTCGTTGGAGACGATCCGGCAAGTCATGTGTATGTGAAAAATAAAAATATTCATGCGAAAACCGCTGGTTTTCTCAGTCAAACCCATCGCTTCGATGGGACAATCGATCAGGCGACGCTGATGACTCGGATAGCACAACTCAACGCGGATCCGGAAATTCACGGCATTCTCGTGCAGTTACCGCTGCCGGATCATTTGAATCAACGAAGTGTATTGAGCGCGATCAATCCGGATAAGGATGTCGATGGCTTTCACCCGGTCAATATCGGGCGTTTGTGGATCGGGGAAACAGCTCCTGTGCCGTGTACGCCGCTCGGCTGCGCTTTGATTCTCGAAAATTGGGTTGGCAAGACGCTTGGCGGAAAAAAGGCGTTGCTGATCGGACGTTCGAATATTGTCGGAAAGCCTATGGTGGCCTTACTTCTGCAAGCGGGGGCAACGGTCACCATCGCCCATTCTCAGAGCGTCGATGTGCGCGAAATCTGTCGTCAATCCGATATTGTCGTTGTCGCTGTGGGGCGGCCGGAAATGGTCAAGGGAGACTGGATCAAGCCCGGCGCGGTGGTGCTCGATGTCGGTATCAATCGCGTTGTGACGGGGGACAGGACGCGTCTTCTGGGTGATGTGGAATTCGCTGCCGCAAAGCGCGTTGCCGGCGCTATTACGCCGGTACCGGGTGGTATCGGCCCGATGACGATCGCCTGTCTGTTGCAAAATACCCTGAATCAAGCCAAGAGATTTTTTGTCGGAAAATGCTGAGAGATGATTGCTTGTTTGTGTGGTTTATTCATGACGGATACGTGTTCGAGGGGTGTTCATGAGCGAAGAAATCGGACTTTTTTATGGCAGTACGACCGGGATGACGGAAGAGATCGCCTTTCAGATCGAAAAAATTGCCCGAGATAGCCACGGGATAAAGCTGACGCCGATCAATATCATCGATCTCGACGATCCTAACGATATGTTCTTTTACAAGAAACTGATCTTGGGTATGCCGACCTGGAATTATGGCGAATACCAGGATGACTGGGAGATGATCGTCGATCGGATCGCCGATGCCGATTTAAGCGGTACGACTATCGCCATGTTCGGGCTTGGGGATCAGGTGGGATATCCGGAATTTTATCTTGATGCGATGGGCATGCTCGCCGATCAGCTGCGTGCTCAAGGCGCGCGTTTTGTCGGCGAGTGGCCGCATGACGAAGCGTATGCGTTCGAGACATCCAAAGCGCTGCTTGGCAACGGTGATTTTATCGGCTTGGCGCTCGATGAGGATAGTCAGCCAGAGAAGACGAGCGACCGTCTGGAAAAATGGCTGGCCCAGGTTTTGCCTCTATTGACCGAAAAATAACCGGTCTCATACCCCGATATTCCCTTCGCGAACGAGGCGATCATGGGATTTAAAAGAGCGCATTCAAATAGGGCGTATCATTTCATTTTATAACGCCGATAGCGAAAAATTTGCCTCTCCCGCAGTCGTTGGCAAGCTTCGTCATTATTCTTAATGCGTTTGCTTTTCTGCGCAGGATGGGTAAAATACCTCGCTCTGCTATGAGTGTAAAGGATAATGAATGCCCAGTGTAAAAGTGCGTGATAACGAACCGTTCGATATCGCGCTACGCCGTTTCAAGCGTTCTTGTGAAAAAGCCGGTGTGCTTGCTGCCGTGCGCGGCCGCGAATTTTATGAAAAACCGACACAAGAGCGCAAACGCAAGCTTGCCGCCGCGATCAAGCGTAATGCGCGTCGTCTGAAAAAAGAACGTGGTCGTTTCGAACGGCTATACTGAGCGATGAACATTCAAGATCGCGTCAAGGTGACCATCGAGGAGGCGATGCGCGCGAAAGATAAAGCGTCGCTGCGAACATTGCGACTGATTGGCGCGGCGTTCAAACAGATCGAAATAGATGAACGTGTCGAAATCACCGATGAACTTGCGATCGCTGAATTGGTCCGCCAGGTCAAGCAGCGTCAAGACGCGGCTAGGCAATATCATGCCGCCGGTCGTCAAGAGCTCGCCGCGCATGAAGAAGCGGAAATTACCATCATCAGGCAGTTTCTTCCCGAACAGATGAACCAAGAGGCCATCCAAGCGCATGTCGATCGGGTAGTGACCGATTCTGGATTGCCACTTGTGATGGCGTCGATGGGAAAATTGATGCCTCTCTTGAAGCAGAATCTGCAAGGACGTGCCGATATGGCGGAAGTGGGCAAGTATCTCCGTCAGAAATTACGCCCTTCCTGATCGTTTGACCGCCAAATTGCCATGGCGAAACGTATTCCAAAAGCATTTATCGACGATTTGATCAGCCGCACGGATCTCGTCGACCTTATCGGGTCGAAAATCTCTTATGCGAAAAAAGTCGGCGACAACCATATGGCCTGTTGTCCGTTTCACAATGAAAAAAACCCCTCCTTTTCGGTCAGCGAGTCGAAACAGTTCTACTACTGCTTTGGTTGCCAAGCCAGTGGGGATGCTCTGCGCTTTCTGATGGAATACGACCATTTGACTTTCGTCGAGGCGGTCGAATCTCTTGCTCTGTACAACGGCATGACCGTTCCTTATGAGAATAACGGGCAGGCTTTCGATGCGACGGAAAAAGTGCGTCTCGAACAGGGACTGGCTTGCCTCGAGGCCGCCGCGCGATTTTACCAACAATGCTTTTACGAAAAAGAGGGACAAACGGCGCGCAAGTATTTACGCCGTCGCGCAGTGAAGAAGTCGATGATCGACCGTTACCGAATCGGTTATGCGCCAACAGGCAATCAATTGTTGAAAACCTTGGTCAGATCCTATTCGTTCTCCTTGCTGCAAGCGGTTGGACTGGCAGGCGAAAAACAAGAAAGCCGCTATGACTGGTTTCGTGATCGGGTGATGTTTCCGATCCGCAATATGCGCGGACAGGTCGTCGGCTTCGGTGCTCGAGCGATGGGAGATGGACAGCCCAAATATCTCAACTCGGCGGAATCGGACTGGTTCAACAAGCGCCGGGAATTGTACGGACTGGATCTGGCGGTACATTCGCGAACCAAGTCATTGATCGTCAGCGAAGGGTATATGGATGTTGTCAAGATGGCGCAGTTCGGGTTGGATAACACCGTCGCTTGTCTCGGCACGGCATTCGCCGCGACGCACCTCGCGCAGTTGAAAAAGCGCGCGAAGAAAATCTATTTTTGCTTCGATGGTGACGCAGCCGGCCTCGCGGCAGCGGAAAAAGCGCTGAAAGTGCTCTTCGCGCAATATGAAGAGACGCACGATTGGCGTTTTGTCTTTCTGCCGCCGGGGGAAGATCCTGATTCCTTATTGACAAACCATGGGCGCGAAGCGTTTGATCGCTGTTTGCAGACAAACCGCACGCCATCGCAATTTTTGCAAGGGATTTTACAGATCGAAGAGAGCGAGAATTGGTCCGTAGAAAAACAAGCACAAACGGCGCAGCGCGCGGTGCAGTGGCTGGATCTCCTGCCGCAGGGCAGTTACCGATCGATGTTGCAGCAAGAACTGCAAAAAAACCTGGCCGCACCGGTTAACATTACTCCCGATGTCTCCAAAGCGGGAAGGGGGCGTGGCGCTTTCACCGAGCAGGCTAGAATAGCGTATGCGAGAAAACCGGACAAGCTCGAATGGCGACTGGTGGCGATTCTCCTTAAATATCCCGACTGGCACGTTTGCCTCGAGCAAACGCAGGTGGGAAGGATAATTTCCAAGCAGATGCCGGTTTTCTATGAGATATGCTATCTCGCCCGCTGTGGCGCGGATCGTGATGCGTTGCGCGCATACTTGGAGGCTAACGATAGCGCCTTGGAAGAAGCGATTTCACGTGTCGCCGGCGTGCTCGACGGGATGGAAGAAACCGATCTGAAAAAAGAACTTGTCGACTCGATCGATCGACAATTGGCGAATGCCCGTGAAAAGCGCGCGAGACTTGAAAAACTCGGCGGTTGACCCAATGGAGTTGAGCAAGCGGCTGGTGGGCGGTGTTTTTGGTTGGGAAAAATATGAATGATTTTACACGCGGACATGAGGAAGACGACATCCACGAAGAGGTCAAAGAATTGATCGATCGTGGACGTGACCAAGGCTTTCTGACCTACGAGGAAGTCAATGAAACGCTGCCCGAAAATGTGCTTGAAGGCGATAAATTCGAAGAGATCGTTTCTCTTTTGGTGGAAATGGGTATCGACGTCCTGGAAAATTCGCCTGGGGAGGATGGCATGGTCACCCAGGAAAATGGCGAAGTTTTGCCCAATAACGTGTTGCTCAATGGATCAGAAATTGGCCGTACGACAGATCCGGTTCGTATGTATATGCGCGAAATGGGGGCAGTCGATCTGCTCACCCGGGAAGGCGAAATCGCTATTGCCAAGCGGATTGAGAGCGGACTCGATATGGTCCAGCGGACCTTGGCGGAATTTCCGCCGGCGATCGCGGTCGTGCTCGAGGAGTTTCGCAAAACCGAGAAAGGGAAAGGACGTCTTGGCGATCTCGTCAATGGTTACGGCGATCCATTTGCAAAAAATGATAGCATCGCCAAAAAGGCAGATGATGAGGACGGCGATTCGGCTTCCGAGAAGGCCAGAAACGCGCTGCAAGAAGCGCATGAAAAATTGTTTGAATTGGCAGAAGTTTTCAATAAATTGAAGGCCGCTTTGAAAAAAGGGCAGACGCTTTCGAGCAAGAAAAACCAAAAACTCCATGAAACGGCAAAAAACCATATCGTCGCGTTTTCCTTGCCGCAGCGTACCATTGATCTCATGGAAGAGCAGTTGGAAACCTCGGTCAGCGAGATCCGCGCAATTGAGCGGCAGCTGATGTTTTTGGTGATCGAAAAGGCGGGCATGCCGAGGAAAAGTTTCATTAGCCGTTTTCCTGGACAGGAAACCAATTTGCAATGGGTCGTCGCCGAGTCCAAGCTACGGCGCAGGTATTCGGAAAAGCTGAAAAATTTGCTCAAGGATGTCCATGCGGAGCAGCGGAAGTTCCTTGATATCGAAGCGCGCTATGCTATGCCGGTGCATCAGATCAAGGAAATCTATCGCCAGGTGACCATTGGCAAAATGCAGGCAAGACGTGCCAAGGAAGAGATGATCGAAGCGAACCTGCGTCTTGTGATTTCGATCGCCAAGAAATACACCAATCGCGGTTTGCAGTTCCTCGATCTTATTCAGGAAGGCAATATCGGTTTGATGAAAGCGGTCGATAAATTCGAATATCGCCGCGGATTCAAGTTCTCCACATACGCGACATGGTGGATCCGTCAAGCGATCACTCGCTCGATCGCCGATCAGGCGCGCACCATTCGTATTCCGGTGCATATGATTGAAACCATTAATAAACTCAACCGTATCTCTCGTACGTTGGTGCAGAAAAACGGCTGTGATCCGACGCCGGAGGAACTCGCGATCGCAATGGAAATGCCGGAAGAGAAAATCCGCAAGGTGCTGAAAATCGCCAAAGAACCGATTTCCATGGAAACCCCTATCGGTGACGATGAAGATTCCCATCTCGGTGACTTTATCGAAGACGGCAATGTCTTGTCACCGTTGGAAGCCGCCACCACTCATGGCTTATCGGAGGCAACCAAAGATGTCTTGGCCTCATTGACGCCCCGTGAAGAACGCGTGCTCAGAATGCGTTTCGGCATCAACATGAACACGGATCACACCTTGGAAGAAGTCGGCCGGCAGTTTGATGTAACACGCGAACGCATTCGTCAAATCGAAGCGAAAGCCCTGCGCAAACTGCGACACCCGAACCGTTCGAAATTGCTGAAGAGCTTTTTGAACGACTGATAAAGAGCGATCGTATCGCGCAGAAAAGCCCCTTGGACAAACGGGCGAGTCAAGGGCATTCCGCTACTGGACAATGCGGCTGAAAACGAGGAACTTGAAATCTCATATTTCCCGTCGCTTGGGAGAAAAATTCGAGTACATGGATGTTATAATACCGAAAAGACAGTTAGATGGAGTCATGCTATGTTCGTTAGGTGCACGAAAATGCGGTGGGTTGGTGTTCTCCTGATTTTGCTGGGTATTATGAGTTATGTTGCCGAGCAAGTGTTTTACGGTGGTACCATTGATGAGAACGGCGTAGTGCAGGAAAGCTTCTTTTTGCCACTGGCACTCCTTCTCGGGTTTCTTGGCCTGATCGTTCTCGTTATCAGCCTGTTCAAAAAGCGGCAATGAAGATTGTCGCTATCGATCCTTGAGGGTTACGCGGGTTGTCCATGGAGAAAAGGCGGATCTTGCCGGGGGACACAGACGCTTTTTGCGGTAGCAAAGCGGCTTCTTGATCGTAGCGGAAAGAACCGTCAGGAAAACGATTTGCGCACTCGATGGTAAGGAATCGAAACACCATTGCGGCGGGTGTATGCACGACCTTCATCACGAAAACCGTAGCGCAGGAAAACTGTCAAGGAAAGCAGTGACGCTTTGGCGGTGATCTCTTGAACACCCTTTGCCTGAGCATGGCAAAGGAGATGGCGCAGCATTTCGCCGCCGATGCCCTTGCCCTGAAAGACCGGGTGCACGTAAAGCAATTCAATATGATCATGCGTCATCCCGGTCGCGCAGAACCCCGCCATTCGACCGTCGACTTGCGCGACTGATATACGCTGCTTTTGCAAGTAGCATGTCCACGCTTCACGCTTCATTCGATAGGCCCAGGCATTTCGTTGCGCGGCAGAATAGCAGGCTTCGTCGATGGCGAGCACCGCTGTCTCGAAAAGGGCGATCAGGCTTTCCAGATCGTCGTCGCAATAGGGGCGTAGTCTCATAAATCGAGCCTTTTGTGCCAAATTATAAACGCTCGTGAGCGATGCGCATTCCCCCTCTTATCTGCTCAACCGCCGAGAACGGAAAGATCGGCAACGCGCGCGAAATTCCGCTGCAATTGGGTGAGCAGGGCAAGACGGTTGTCACGCAAAGCCGCGTCATCGCTCATCACCATGACTTCGTCGAAAAACGTTTCGAGCGGCTTCGCGAGTCGCCCGAGCAGGATCAGCGCACGGGCGTAATCGCCGCTTTTCAGTGTGGCATCGACAAGCGCTTGCAAGGCTTTGTAGCTTGAATCGAGCGCCTTTTCCGCCGCTTCCGACAAGAGGCTTTCCTGCACTGGTAACGGATTTTCGCCGTTTTGCCTTAAAATATTGCGGATCCGTTTCGCGCTCGAGAGAAGGCTCGTGGCCTCTCGCTCCTTGAGAAAGCGAACCAGGGCGAGAACGCGCCGGTCGAAATCGAGAAGGTCGTCGCCGTCCAGCGCGCGCACCGCGCGATAGATTTCCGGCGCTACTTCGAGATCACGATAATACCCGTCCAGGCGTTCGAGAACATACCCCCGCACCGCGGCAACCCATTCTCCCGCGCGCAGTTCGGCAGGAAACGTCGCTGCCGATTTTTCGAGCCACTTGCCGAGCGGCAGAGACAGCCGCTTGGCGATGATCAAGCGGATCAAGCCGATGGCCATACGGCGCAGCGCATAAGGATCCTTACTTCCGGTCGGTTTGGCACCGATGACGAATCCACCGAGCAGGGTGTCGAGTTTTTCGGCGATCGCAAGGGTGGTGCCCGTCGTCGTTTGCGGCAATGCGCCGTTGGCGCCGATCGGGAAATACTGCTCTTCCAGAGCGGCGGCGATTTCCCGGTCGAGTCCTTGCTTGCGTGCGTAATGGCGTCCCATGAGACCTTGCAGCTTGGGAAATTCGATGACCATTGCCGAGTGGAGATCACTTTTCGCGAGCCGCGCCGCGGTCGCGACCTTCTCCCCGTTGGCGCCCGTCACCACGGCAAGCGCGACCGCGACTTCGCCGACGCGGCGTATTTTGGCGCCAATCGAACCGAGTTGTTCTTGATAAACCACATGCTCGAGCTGCGGTAAGTAGTCTTCCAAAGTGCGCTTCAAATCCTGTCGCCAGAAAAATTCGGCATCGGCAAAGCGCGGCCGGATCACTCTTTCATTGCCCTTGGCGACACTGTCGGGATCCTGCGATTTCAGGTTCGCCACGGCGATGAAGTGCGGTAGCAGCTTGCCACTGGCATCGACCACTGCGAAGGTTTTTTGATTGTCTTGCATGGTGGTGATCAGCACTTCCTGCGGCACGTCGAGAAATCGCGCCGCGAAATTTCCGGCGACGGCGACCGGCCATTCGCTGAGCGCGGCCACTTCCTCGACGAGCGCCTGTGGAATCAGCGCCGTGCCACCGAAAGCGCTTGCCGCCGCTTGCACCTGCTCGCGAATACGTCTCTCACGTTTTTCCTGGGAGGCGAGCACATAGGCTTTTTCCAGTTCGGCTTCGTAGTTGTCGGCGTGGCTGATGACGACCGCTTCCGGATGATGAACCCGGTGCCCTTGTGATTCGTTTCCCGAGACGACACCGAAGTAGGTGAGATCCCAGACTTTGTTGTCGGCGAGTACCACAAGGGTATTCACCGGGCGCACGAAAGAAGCTTCGAAATCGCTCCAGCGCATGCGCTTTTCGATCGGCAAGCGGTGCATGACTTCTTCGAACAGGGTTGGCAGTAGCGCTTGTGTTGCCTGTCCTTTTTTCTCCCCGTGCCACATCAGCCACTGTCCTTTCGGCGTTTCTTCCACGTCGAGGGCATCGACCGCCACCCCGCAGGAACGAGCGAAGCCTCGCGCCGCCTTGCTCCAGTTGCCGTCTTCGTCTTTCGCCGCTTGCAGTGACGGCCCCTTGCGCGTAAGCCGCTGTTTCGGCTGGCATGCGGCAAGCGCGTCAATGCGCCAGGCAAGCCGCCGTGGCGAAGCGAACGAGGTGATTTTTCCGTATCCCAGTTCAGCATCGTCGAGTGCGCGCGCCCAAAGCGTGCGGCCGGCAACGGAAAGATCGTTTACGGCGCTCGTCGGTAGCTCTTCGACGCCGATTTCTATCAAGAGATTCACGGTTTTTTCTGCTGCCTTCATGGCCGTTCTCTCTCCCTTTCTTCCCGGCACAGTGGAAAACCCAATTTCCTGCGCGTGGTATACCACGCTTCGGCCGCTGCCTTGGCCAGGGTGCGGACGCGCAAAATGAAGCGCTGCCGTTCGGTGACGGAAATCGCTCGTCGCGCATCGAGTAAGTTAAACAGATGCGAGGCTTTTAGCGCTTGCTCGTAGGCCGGCAGCGCCAAACCTTTTTCGACCAATTTTACTGCCATGCGTTCGGCGGCGTCGAACTGCGCGAACAGATCGTCCACCTCGGCGTATTCGAAATTGTAGGCGGATTGTTCTTGTTCGTTCTGCCGATGCACGTCGCCGTAAGTCAGGACACCGTGACGGGTGTGTGTCCAGAGGAGATCGTAAACGGAATCCACTTCCTGTAAATACATCGCGATACGTTCCAGGCCATAGGTCAATTCCCCCATTACCGGATGGCAATCCATGCCGCCGGCCTGCTGAAAATAGGTAAACTGCGAACATTCCATGCCGTTTACCCAAACTTCCCAGCCGACCCCCCAAGCGCCGAGCGTCGGCGATTCCCAATTGTCTTCGACAAAACGAATATCCTGTACCGCGGGATCGATACCGAGTGCGACCATTGATTGCAAATACAGTTCCTGAAATTGCGGCGGCGATGGCTTCATCACCACCTGAAACTGGTAATACCGTTGTAAACGGTTCGGGTTTTCCCCATAACGGCCGTCGCTTGGGCGGCGCGAGGCTTGTACATAGGCGGCGTTCCACGGTTCCGGCCCGAGCGAACGCAAAAAGGTCGATTCATGGAACGTACCGGCGCCGACTTCCATATCGTAAGACTGCATCAGCGCGCATCCTTGCCCGGCCCAAAAGCGCTGTAGGGCGATGATCATATCTTGAAAAGAGAGAAGGGCGCGCATAAAGGATCCGTTTGCCTGGCAAAAGGAAGCATTTTACCCCCTCGTTTTCCTCCTGCAAGCCAAGGCGGTAAACGCCCGATAAAAAAACGGAAAATCTTTTCCGCCATACTTTGGCAAACCTGCCCTCAATTGAGGGTAAGCACGGTTCCTGAAACCCTTGAACCCTCGATCTCCTGCAATAGCGATCAACGGGAAATGGGTCGTCACCGGGATGGTTCGGTAGACATCACCGATTTTTTCCGGCAAAGGAATTTGCCGTTGGCCAGCGTTGTTCATTTGGATAATCATTGATTGTTTATACAGTCAAGATCAGCGAAAATAGCGGCCAATTATGATTAACACGACGGATTTGACAAGCGAAGAACTGAAAAGAGAGTACTTTCAAAAGTGTGTACAAATCTGTTTGCAAAATAAAAGCATGTATCGATGGTAGAGAAAAATTTTATCGATGAAATCAACAAGCGTAGAACGTTCGCGATCATCTCCCACCCTGATGCCGCCCAGCCTTTCAACGCTTAAAATTACCTTTCATTGCACACCACAATCCCATCTCTACGTACTGAATTTAAAGGCTTTTTGTCCTTTTCTCGTTTCTTTGCTTTTCAATGATTTTCAAGCGTAACCTCGGAAAGTGTGTACAAACTTGAGTACAAATCGCCATATTTACCGTTTTTAGCGAAACTCCATGACACACACCTAGCTGTAGGCCTTGTGACGACTGGGTTTTGGCCAAAACTTACCTATATTTTTCATGCCAAAAATCAAGAAATGATGGTAAGACGTTCGCGATTATTTCTAATTATTTGCCAGTTGAGTTGGTTACCGGTTGCTTTCCTGCTGCCCTAAAAGTTCATTTGTATGGACCTGATCTTCTGAACAAATCATGCATCTTTCTGACCATCAACAAGTGATGAATCAGGCGATGATAGTTTTACATTGATTTTCAGGAGAATGCAGATGACAGCAGTAGCGCACCAAGTAACCCTTTTTCTCACGTCTTACGAAGTTATGGCTCGTTACCACATTAGCTATACGACGCTCTGGCGAAGAATAAAAGATGGCAGCTTGCCTCAACCTCGTATCAACCGAAATACACGAAACAAGCTTTGGCACATTGAAGACTTGGAGGAGTATGAGAACAGTGAAGGTTGAGCAGGGTTTAAAGTGTTAAGGGCAAAGTACAGCCCTTAACCTCTTAACTGTAGAAATCAAAACTTAATCTGACAGACATTATCAAACAACAACTGTCCGTTGAGTGTTATTGTCAGATAATTCGACACTAGGAATTTGTTTTTCTAGCGCCAAATGCTTTGCCTCACGAAATGTCTGCATCGGTGTTTTACCATAACAGTGCTTACCACTATGTGGACGCTGTTCATTATATTTACTGATCCAGTGATCAACGTCAACTTGCAGTTCATCTAGCGAACGATAAATCTTCTTACGAAAGACTATATCATAAAACTCATTTTTCATGGTTCTATGAAAACGCTCACATATACCGTTCGTTTGAGGACTATTGGCCTTGGTCTTTGAGTGATCAACGTTCTCAGTAGCCAAATAAAGCTCATAGGCATGACTCTCAACTTTACCACAATACTCAGTGCCCCGGTCGGTAAGAATACGACACAAGGGGAGTTCGCATTCATCAAAAAATGGGATGACCCGGTCATTAAGCATATCAGCTGCTGTGATCGCTGATTTCTCTATATAGAGCTTTGCGAGAGCCGCTTTGCTATAGGTATCAATAAAAGTCTGCTGATAAATACGCCCAACACCTTTCATGGTACCGACAAAATACGTATCCTGTGCCCCAAGGTATCCAGGGTGGTGCGTTTGAATTTCTCCATGGGCTTCGCGTTGCGATTTGGCTTTCTCAAGCGCTGCAAGCTGTTCCTCGGTCAGTAAAATACCTTCTTGAGCCGAACGAGACTCCAACGCTTTCAGGCGCTTTTTCATGGTCTCAAGGTCATGGCGTAACCAGATCGATCGAACACCACCAGATGACACCACAATGCCTCGTTTTAACAACTCTTGTGAGGCACGTAATTGTCCTAGCGCAGGATTGTCTATCGCTATATCAATTACTGCACGTTCTACATGCTCAGGAACACGATTCTTCACCACCGGTTTCTTACGGCTGATTTCTCGCAGCGCGTCTTCACCACCATTTTCGTATAAACGTTTAAAACGATAAAAACTATCTCGGCTGTAGCCCATCGTTTTGCATGCTTGTGACACACTACCCAATTGTTTTGCCAACTCCAAAAGGCCAACTTTGGGCTTGATTATCTTCATTTCAATATTCGTCATAATCTGACTCCTTTTGACTCGATTTTATCAAAAATGTCAGATTAAGTCTCATTCTTTACATCTTAACAGTATTATTCGTTGATGTTGTCAGGCTTGTCGTGATTTGGATTGTTTCGGGCGTACTCCACACCATTGCGCTTGTAAATGTGCGTGTCTGGATGTTTACCTTCCTTAACTTCACGAACCAGTGTTTTTCGACTTACTTCGCCGCGCCCTGTAATTGTGTAGCTATCATTTCCACCATTTTTACCGCCATTGCCGTTGATACTTGAACCTTTCGCCATCTGGAATCCTCAATAAATTGAATCTAACTGGTTGTGCATTCAAGAACAGCAATGGAACCAGGGTTTCACTTCCTAAAGCACTACAAAATAAATGTGGTTTCAAACTGAGAAACTCAAGAGTTCAGGCTAAAAAATGATCAGATTAAACCCTGGTGATAGCTATGCGGCTTAAGCCTAGTTTTAAAGCGACCAGTCAAAAAACAACATTGAGAAGGTTTTTGACATGGTCACAATTAGGAATACCAATCTACTGGTAGCGACAAATTCTTACTGTCCGAAACGCCAGTTGAATGGAAAGCCTGTCGGCTCGATGATGGTCTCTAGCTGTTGATACCAAACGTCGTAAGCATGACGCATTTCATCCAGGTACTGATATTGGTTGTAGATAGCATCCAACCCTTTTTTGCTGTGGCCAATCATCAACTCGGCAACTTCTTGCGTCGTGATGGCCGACATTCGTGTTCGCATCGTTCTGCGAAGATCATGCATAGACCAATGTTCCATCTCAATACCAAGCGACCTGCGAGCCCAGATTTTCACATTGTTAGGAATAGTGGTATCAAAGCCATTTGTGGCAAGCGCTTCTTGTCCGTTCGCGGGAAACAAGTAGGTTGATTTACTCATCTGCATCGCCAGTTCAATCAGCTCAATAGCAGGCCTTATCAATGGCCGCATGATCGGCGCTCCAATTTTCTCTCCTTGTTTGCGGATCTCTATAGGCACTGTCCACATTGCAGATTGCAAATCAAAGTGATGCTTTTCAGCTTGAATGAGTTCGCCCTTGCGACCGCCCAATAGCAGAAGCAGTTTTATGTAGATGCGGTTCTTCTCAGTGATTTTTGACTCGTGCAAATAGCGCCAAAGTATCCTGATCTCGTTGTCATTTAGCACCCGAGTTCGTTTGCCTTTCTTACCGCCAACCTTTTTTGCTGTGATCCCAGCGGCAGCGTTAATTTCCAAAATTTGTTCATCAATCAGCCAGTCATAAAACTTGTGCAGCACAGACACCAGACGTTCTGTGTTTGAAGGGGACGACTCCGAAACCTCACGAAGACAGTTTCGTAAGGACAATTCATTGATGTCAGTTAATGGGTACTTGCCAAGTCGGGGCAGCAAATATATTTCACTGCTGCGTTTTTGGTAGTGCCACGTTTTCTCCTTTAGCCCTTGCTTACCGGCAGAGTCTATCCAGTCTCGAAAAATCGATTCGAAGCTTTGATTGGCAGAATACTTGGCCCGTTCCTGCTGTAGGTAGAGCTTGGGGTTTCTGCCCTGGTCGAGTACCGCCCTTAACCTATCCAGCTCATTCCTGGCTTCAGCAAGCTTCATAAGTGGGTAAGTACCTATGTCTACCCGCTGTTGCTTGCCATCGAACCGATAACGAAACTGAAAAACAATTTTGCCCTTGGGCGATACCCGAGCACTTAGTCCATCTCGGTCAGCTTTTACTACGGTTTCTTTTGCTTCTTTATTTAACCTGGCATCGAGCCAGCTAACTGATAACGCCATGTTATAAGCCCAGCCCTAGTCATATGGAACTGAAAATCGCTTCATAAATTGATTGAGGAGACATAGACTCTGGGACGTTTGACTATCCCGGAGGGTGTTTTATGCCAGGCAGAAAGGGGCGGCCATCACCGCCATTGGTTTTGAGTTCTGAGGAGCGTGACTACCTTGAGCGTCAGGTTCGGCGACACCGGGCTCCCCGTTCTTTTTCCGATCGATACCGGATGGTCCTGCGTTGCGCCGACGGGCTTTCGAGCAAGGAGGTTGGAGCCGAGCTCGGATTTCACGAGCACACGGTGGGCAAGTGGCGGCGGCGGTTCGTCAAGGATCGTGTGGACGGCCTTCTCGATGAGGCACGCCCCGGCCGCCCGCGCACAGTTGAAGACGATCAGGTCGCGGCGGTCATTGAACGGACATTGCACAGCAAGCCCCGTGACGCCACCCATTGGTCCATCCGTTCGATGGCGAAGGAAACAGGCCTGTCACACACGACGATCCGCCGCATTTGGAATGCCTTTGGCCTCCAACCCCATCGCAGCGATACCTTCAAACTGTCCAGTGACCCTTTGTTCGTCGAGAAGGTTCGCGATATCGTCGGCCTCTATTTCTCGCCGCCCAACCGGGCCTTGGTGTTGTCCGTTGACGAGAAGAGCCAGATCCAGGCATTGGACCGCTCCCAACCCATTCTGCCAATGGCCCCCGGCATCCCCGAACGGCAGACCCACGATTATGTGCGTCATGGCACGACATCGCTGTTCGCGGCTCTCGACGTGGCCAGCGGCTTTGTGATCGGGAAATGCTACAAGCGCCACAGGGCCAAAGAGTTTCTGTCCTTTCTGAAGGAAATCGACGCCAATATGCCCGATGATCTGGATATCCATATCATCATGGACAATTACGCCACCCACAAAACCAAGGAGGTCAAAGCGTGGCTCGCCCGCCGACCGCGCTACCACCTCCACTTCACCCCCACATCGGCATCATGGATCAATCAGGTCGAGCGTTGGTTTGCCGAACTCACCCGCAAACAGTTACAGCGGGGAGCGCATACCTCTGTCAAATCCCTGGAAGCCGATATCACCAAATTCATTCAGTGCCACAACGAGAACCCAAAGCCTTTCAAATGGACGAAATCTGCTGATTAAATCCTGGCCTCCGTCAGGCGCTTTTGCCAACGTGCTGATCAAACATTATGCGGCGAACTTTAGATTCAGGTGACTAGTTTCGATTTTAATGATTGTTTACGTGATTCTGCTTTGGGTTCTGGCGCTGTACTCATAGAAGTCACTTCACCATCTGGTGCATGGCCATCCACCGGTGCAGATGTCGTTGATAGATTGGGTTGGCTCATGTGAATTAAGCCAAAGGTGGCCAGCATCCTCAGACGCTCAGCACGTTCCCGTGGCGGCGTCTTTTCCAATTCTTTGAGCAGTTCTGGGTGGCTCCCTGGGGGAATGTTGACGACAACTCTCATAATCAGGCCCCATAAAACCAGAAGCCTCGGACGTTCGCCAAAACAGACTGCTCCGGCACGATTATCTTGCTTCGTGAAAAAATCTCCTTGGCCGCTTCCTTATAAGCCAAGGCTCCACCTCCGGCGATCAATACCAAGTCCGCATTAATGCTTTCGTCACGCATGGATTGGCGCATGGCTGTAAGAGCAACAGGCGCTACCTTTTTCATGGCAGCATTCAGATAAGGTGAAATATCGACTTTTTCTCCAAATAGCAGGACCTGTAAGTCGCCGGTTCTCATGGCTTTTTCAAGTCGATCCATACCTACTTTGGCACCGTGATCTTCTGAAATCAGCTTATCGATGGTTTCCAATAGCACGGACATTGCCTGAAGACTGGTTCCTGATGAGCTGTAGCGAATTTCTCCGGCCTCAAGGGCAACCCAATCAACAGAAAAGAAGCCGGGATCGATGACGACGACACGACCTTCTTCAATCAAGCCCAAATCACCACCTGTTTGAACCAGATCCATATAGGCACCGGCAGGCTGCGGCAGCACTTTGACGTCATGAACGGTGATGCTGCGCTTAGGCGTCACTTGATGAACACCTTTTAAACGCTGCACAAGGTCAGACTTACGTTGTGGTTCATGAAACTGGGAAACCGGTAATCCAGTGACAACCAAATCGATGGATTCTGTTTCAGCCATTAACAAGGCAGCATGAAAAAGCGCCTTATAGGTTTTTGTGGTGGGATATTCGGGGTGAAGCTCTCGTTCCCAGCCTTGAAGGCGTCCAGCAGGCACACCAGCGGCCCAACGCTCATTATCGACAGACACATACAAACAGGTTTCATCATCGCCTCCACCGATACGCTCCGGCATACGATCCGCAGGACCGGCACCCGCAGGCAGAATAATGGTTTTCGGTTCACTGCCTGATTGGCCAATTGCCAGCTTCAGGTTTGAGTAACCGATATCTACGCCTAGTACAAACATACTTATCTCCTGTGCACTCAAAGTGCTCTAACGGTTTTCAATCAACCGCGCTGTTTACGCTTGGGCTTTTCCAAGTGCTCTGGCGGTTCACTCAAATGTCATTATCAGGATTCGGTGCACTGGCGGTGGGCAGAAAGGTGACAAATCCTTTCATCTATCTGCCTATTGCATTTTCGCAAAAGTATGAGAATAGGCTCTGTTTGGCGGCGAATGACTGAGCCAAAAAAATCGAGACGCCAAACGTCGTTTGCATTCTGGCCTGAACTCGCCAAACGGTTTGTATCTTCATGGCGATAAGTCTTTTTAGGCGTTTTTAAGTGAAATCGGCCTGTATCCCTTGTCAGGTATGGGGTTGCGCGAGTTGATTTATATCGAGACGCCAAATAGTGATTGTTACGGCAGTTTTACGTTTGGCGTTTCGATCCAAAAGCCAAACGGATAGTGGTTTTGGCTTTTGGGGTTAATTGGATGGGGAAATTGGTTTGGTAGAAATCGTCAATGAACAATGGAAAGCAGAGGTATCAGATTTAC
This sequence comes from Cardiobacteriaceae bacterium, assembly GCA_965277745.1. Lineage (GTDB taxonomy): Bacteria > Pseudomonadota > Gammaproteobacteria > Cardiobacteriales > Cardiobacteriaceae. The sequence continues at coordinate 270,476 of OZ255837.1, read as the reverse complement.
TTCAGCAAGAAACGGACAGGCTAAAAGCGCTGGCACGAGCTGAAGTTGATGACTTTTGGGTTACCCATTACAAGGTTCGTGAGAATGAGCCCTTTAAAGACTGGGGGCTGCTTGGTGTCCGTATCAGAGACTTTAAGTATGGCTTTGGCATTGAGTGGTACATCAACAGTTTTCACGGTCAACGAGGCAAGCGCGTAGTCTTTAGTAAGGGACTGCGTATTTCAAAGACGAAGCTGAGATACTCATTTTTGGACTGCCAAGGTTTGGCCAAAAAGTGGGAGTTAGCGCTGGCCATGGAGAAAGAGGAATTTTTCAGTGATATTCGACGCCAGGTTGATAAGCTCAACATGCTGCGTCGCAGAGTGAATGCCTACTGAATTATCGGCGCTACTTCACTCGCGGTAATTGGTCCCAGCGTGTTGTATAAGCGGGAGATAAAAGCTCTCGCTTCATCGACCAATCTTTCTTTGTACCCTGTCCAGCAAAGAAAACCTTTCCGGCACCGCTTTAATTAATGGTGTCCAATACAGACATTAACTGTTGGCTATTTGAGCGGGTCGATACGTCATCGAATAGTCCTGGTTGAAACATGCCTGGATCGTAAAAGTCAGACAGCATGACGCCCGCTTTGGCATAACGAAAACCATCCTTCCAAATTCGCTTGAGTAAGTGATTGGCCAGCTCGATAAAATCCCGCGTGTCGCAACTGGGGATTAGCAATTCACCCGATGCAGAGTTGCTGTACTGCGGCTCGTTGTCCTTAAAGGGGCTGGTACGTATGAACACGGTCAGCACTTTGGCTTGCTGCTGTTCTTTGCGTAGCTTCTCAGTGGCGCGGGTTGCGTATTCGCATACGGCTTCACGTAACAATTCAAATTGCGTTACTTTTACGCCAAATGAACGGCTACAGACAATTTGTTTCTTAGTTGGTGGGATCTCTTCAAGTTCAATGCACGACTCACCATTGAGCTCTCTGACAGTTCTCTCTAAAACCACCGAGAACTGGTCTCTGATGGCTCTAGGAGATGCATTGGCGAGGTCTAGGGCTGTGGTGATACCCAGAGCATTTAATCGCGTTGAAAGCCGTCTGCCAACGCCCCAAACATCATCAACCGGGACTAATGCGAGCAATCGACGTTGCCGATCTGGATTAGTTAGATCTACAACCCCTTGAGTGGCTGGATACTTTTTGGCTGCATGGTTAGCCAGTTTGGCGAGTGTTTTAGTCGGTGCAATGCCTATACAAACGGTGATCCCAATCCAGTGGCCTATGCGCTCTCGCACTTGTTGTCCGAACTCGACAAGAGATATGGCAGACTCAATACCGGTTAAATCCAAAAACGCTTCGTCAATGGAGTAAACCTCTACTCGTGGTGCCATCTCTTCCAAAGTGCGCATCACTCGACTGCTCAAATCCGCATACAGCGCATAGTTGGATGAAAAAGCCAAAATGCCATGGCGCTGCATTTCAGCTTTGATCTGAAAGACGGGTACGCCCATTTTAATACCGAGTAACTTGGCTTCACGCGAGCGTGCAACCACACAGCCGTCATTGTTGGACAGCACCACAACCGGCGTATCTTTTAAATCAGGACGAAAGAGCTTCTCACAACTGGCGTAAAAGTTGTTGCAGTCCACCAAGGCAAATACAGGCATGGGACAGTCACGACTTGCGGCGCATGTTTCGCACCACATTGGTGACCACGCCAAATATCTCCAACTCTGTTCCTTCAGGAATATGGATGGGTTCATACGCCCGGTTTCTTGGGATCAGCTTGACGCACGGCCTTAGTTGAAGCTCCTTTACCGTGAGTTCACCATGGATGCCAGCGATGACAATGTCACCGTGTTCTGCTTGAACAGAGCGATCAACTACCAAAATATCATCTGGGTGAATCCCGGCATCAATCATTGAATCACCTTCAACACGCACAAAAAACGTTGCAGCCGGTCGCTTGATGCAAAGCTCGTTAAGGTCGAGCGTTTGCTCAACATAATCCTGCGCTGGTGAGGGAAAACCAGCAGAAACACGTTCCATGAACAATGGAATACGAAGGCGCTTGGCTTTGATGAAGGCAAGTGCGCCGCTACGGCCTATCAGCGAGACACTCATGACGAACCTCGAAAAATCATAATTAATACTGTTTGTTTATACAGTATCTAATGCTATGCTGATTTCTACAAGTAAAATTGTAGGTAAACTGTAGTTGTTCGAGTAAGACGTTGTGTCGTGGGTGATTTCTTTTTTGTGTTGAAAAGCTTGATGTGGGGGATCGCTCGCCCTCGTCAAAGCCTGCAAGGCTTGGACAATACTGCTTCTGCCTACTGCTCTTGTTTCTGTTACTGATCCTGTTACTGCTACTGGTTAACGCATGGGTCGAGTAACCGTCAGATAAGGCTTGTTGAACCCTTCGCAAAGGGTTTCAAAACAGTTAGTAAAATTCTGCTTCGTATTGAATTTACAGGCTTAAAGCGAAGTCAGGAGAATCATTAAAATGCTCAGTCGAACTCGGTTCAAGCCTTTTGCAACCGTTTGAAAAGGGGTTGGCTAAGCCATACGTAAAGGGTATCGGTAAGGGTTACCTAAACGGTTTAGCTAAGACTTTCTGAAAGGCTTAGCCAAAGCCTTCATACATGGGTCACCCAGTAGAAAGATTAAAAAAACGCTGAGGTATCCAAGGTGCATTTTGTACAACCTGTGGCACAGTGAAATAACTCAAAGCGAACAATAGAATTGAAGAGGAACCATCAATGACAAGAGCCCCTGCACCATTTCCGCTAGAGCGCCTCGCGGATATCCCAGAAAGACCAGAAGATTTTAGATTGCTGGAGCGCATTCCATTAACGCGTGAACCGCAGTCTTGGCCACTTGAACTTTCTGCTATGGTCGGTGATGAACAGCCAATGGTGCTGCTCGATACAGAGACAACCGGACTATCTGCCGATGACGAGTCCATTATTGAGCTTGGTATGGTTAAGGTGCTTTACAGCCCCTCTGCTAAGCGGATTGTGTCGATTGTTGATGTGATCAGCCTGTATGAAGATCCCGGCAAGCCAATCCCTGAGCTGATTACCGAGTTAACCGGTATCACCGATGATATGGTGCAAGGCCAGCGCATTGATGATGCACTGGTTGCGAGTTGGTTATCAGATGATCCGCTGGTGGTTGCACACAATGCACAGTTTGATCGTCCTTTCTTTGAAAAGCGGTTTGCCGCATTAGGCCATCTATCTTGGGCCTGTTCAGCCAGTGGCATAGATTGGAAGGCGCTGGGTTTTGAAAGTCGAAAACTTGAGTACCTGCTGCTTCGCTTAGGTTGGTTCTATGAAGGACACCGAGCTGCAACCGATTGTTTGGCGATGGCCTGGTTGTTCCATTTGTTGCCCGAGTCCGTTGCAAACTTATTGTCTGAAGCAGACAGGCGAACTGTGCTAGTTCGTGCGTTTGGTGCGCCGTTTGACGTAAAGGACTATTTAAAAGAGCGCGGTTACCGCTGGCATGATGGTGTTAAAGGTGCCAACAAACATTGGTGGCGCGAAATCAGCGAAGACGAGTTGCCGCAGGAACAAACTTACCTGGATGATTTGTACCATCGTGGCTCAGAGCATGCCCACTATGACTACAAAGATGCCCGCAATCGATTTAAAGCTTTGTAGCTCTCTATAAGGTAAGCCTTGCATATTTGAAAACCTCTGGAAAATGGAAAGTGAACTCATGGTTTAACCAACAAGAGGAATCTTTCCATGTACCAAGACACCTACATTGAATACTGGGGCGAAATCTTCGTCTCTGCCCGCATCATTGAATTTGGCATCACGTTCGAGCGCTTTCTTAAAGATCCATGGAAGCACTTGATGTCCTGTGGCCAAGAGTCTGCACCGGACGCGATTGCTGAAGGGATGCTGCCATTGCTACCAGCTCAGGCAGAAGTTGCCAGGCGCATTCAGGAGAGTGAGCAACGAGCCCTGAAGTCTACAGAGTCGGACAAAGGGGTATCGCATCGCGGTAACATCGTGGTGCCATTGGTTCGGGTAGCGCATTGATAGCGGCTATCAGCAATGGCATGAAACAATGTCTTGACGCCCATACCTGAGTGGCAATTGCAATCCAGATCAAAAAGTTGCCGCTTACTCTTCCCTACAAAATAATTTGTGATAGGATGACACCTAATAAAATTAATTAGGTTGAGGCCTATTCAGTGTTTTATGGCCATCTGTCCTGCTTCAACCGTTAGAGATTGCTAAGTCATTGCGGATAAAGAGCTGCGTTGAGCGTCGCTCTTCAATGTGATTATGCGATGTCGGTCGTTACTTTATAAACAGAGTTTTAAGAAACTGGTTGAATTGGATAAACAAGACGCATGACAAATGATGGTCTGAAACAAACGGTAGTGGCGAAGTCAGATAGGCTTTCGCAGATAGCGCAGTTGCCACAAGCAACCAGGGATCGCATTGCCCACATCGATTTCACCTTATTATTTAAGGGCGAAGCGGTACGGGCGGATTTAGTCGATCGCTTCAGCATAGCCGCCGCTCAGGCAACGAAAGACTTCACAATGTACCGAGAGCTTGCACCAAGCAACATTGAGTATGACCAAAAGCTCAAGTTGCATAAACGTGGTGAAGCATTTGAACCCTTGTTTGACTATGACGTTGTTCGAACACTGGCAACCATCAGCCAAGGGTACGGCGATGGCTTCACTGGAAAGGTAAAACCGTCTCTGGCCTGTGAAGCGCCTTATCACCTTAACAAGCCGAGTTTATCGATAGTAGCGAAAGTTACCGAGGCCATACATAAGGGCAAAGCCTTGCGTATCACCTATGTATCGTTATCGAGCGGTGAAACAACGCGTGAAATTGTGCCGCATACACTGGTGGATAATGGCCTGCGTTGGCATGTTCGTGGTTTTGACCGCAAGCATGGTGAGTTCCGTGACTTTGTACTGACCCGCATTAAAGCAGCGTTTGTGCTTGAAGATTCCATTCTGTCAGAGGCTGAACTTGAAACCCAAGACCGGCAATGGAATCGCTTTGTAGAGCTGGAGTTAGTACCACACCCACGCATAGAGCACAGTGAAGCGATTGAACTGGATTATGGCATGACGAGTGGCGTGATGAAGGTCGAGATCAGGGCGGCAACCGCTGGGTACTTGCTTCGGCAATGGCATGTGGATTGTTCTACGGAACACTCGTTAATGGGATTTGAGTATCAGCTTTGGTTGCGTAACAGCCAGGCACTTTATGGTGTCACAAACTTAAGCATTGCGCCGGGCAGAACAAGTTAATCGAACGATGTAGCGGCCATTTAGGCGTTACAGAAAGAACAGAATTTTAAATTTATAGTGAAGCCGTTGCAGCAACCTAGTGGGATGCAACCAACACTGAATAGGAAAAGAAAATGGATCATAGTGTACATAACAAGCTCATCTCATTTATTTGGAACATTGCCGACGACTGTTTACGTGATGTGTACGTTCGCGGTAAGTACCGCGATGTGATTTTACCTATGGTGGTATTGCGACGTTTAGATACGTTACTTGAACCCACCAAAGAAGCCGTGCTTGAAGAGGTAAAGTTCCAAAAAGAAGAGATGCAAGCCATAGAGCTTGATGATGAACCATTGAAGGCTGCCAGTGGTTATGTCTTTTACAATACATCTAAATGGACGCTGAAATCCCTGTTCAACACCGCGACTAATAACCAACAGATATTACTCGCCAACTTTGAAGAGTACCTGCTTGGCTTTAGCGATAACGTTAAAGAAATCATTGAATGCTTTAACCTCAAGTCGCAAATTCGTCACATGGCCTCAAAGCAAGTCCTTCTTGATGTCGTCGAAAAGTTTGTTTCCCCTTACATCAACTTAACTCATGAAACGGTCGAAGACCCGGATGGCAACAAGATGCCAGCCCTTACTAACCTGGGTATGGGTTACGTGTTCGAAGAGTTGATCCGTAAGTTCAACGAAGAAAACAATGAAGAAGCAGGTGAACACTTTACGCCACGTGAAGTTATTGAATTGATGACGCACCTGGTGTTCGACCCAGTGAAAGACCAGTTACCGCTTACCATGACAGTGTATGACCCTGCGTGTGGTAGCGGTGGTATGTTGACTGAATCTCAAAACTTCATTGAAGAGAAATACCCGAACGACAGCCGAGATGTTTACCTTTACGGCAAAGAGATCAACGACGAGACCTACGCGATTTGTAAATCGGACATGATGATCAAAGGCAACAACCCTGAGAACATCAAAGCAGGCTCAACCTTGTCTACCGACGAGTTTGCGGCTTCACGTTTTGACTTTATGTTGTCTAATCCGCCATACGGTAAGAGTTGGGCGTCTGAACAGAAGCACATTAAAGACGGCAGTGACGTGATTGACCCGCGTTTTAAGGTTAGCCTGAAAGACTATTGGGGAAATCTCGAAGTGGTAGATGCCACGCCACGTTCAAGTGATGGCCAGCTGCTCTTTTTAATGGAAATGGTCAATAAGATGAAAGATCCGAGCGTAAGCACAGGCGCTGTGGCGAGTAACCATTTAAGAGGCAGCCGGATTGCTTCTGTTCATAACGGCTCTTCGCTCTTTACCGGTGATGCGGGCGGTGGCGAAAGTAATATTCGTCGCTTCATCATTGAAAACGACATGCTAGATGCCATCGTTCAGTTACCTAATAACCTGTTCTATAACACCGGCATTACCACTTACATTTGGGTGTTGAACAACAATAAACCTCAGGGACGTAAAGGTAAGGTGCAACTGATTGATGCCAGCTTGCTATACCGGAAGTTGCGTAAGAACTTGGGTAATAAAACTGCGAATTTGCGCCTGAGCACATCACGGAAATTACCGAGACTTACCTCGCGTGTGTGGACGTTGAAAGAGCACTTGATGCAAACAATGATCCTATCGGTATCGCCAGTAAGGTTTTTAGTAATGACGACTTTGGCTACTACAAAGTCACTATCGAGCGCCCAGATCGCCGCAGAGCCAAGTTCACTCAAGACGCAATAGCCCCACTGCATTTTGATAAGCAGCTTAGTGAAGTGATGGAGTACGTGTACGCAGAGCACGGCGAACGTGTTTACGAAAAAACTGGCTATGGTTCTGACAAGAAAAAGAGCTTCTTAAAATCCATCGAGAAAGACATTCTTTCTTGGTGTGAAGAAAACGACATCAGTCTCAATGCCAAGGCTAAGGCAAAACTGCTTGATGTGAAACACTGGCTAGCGCTAAAAGCATTGCTTGAAACTGCACAAACGCTGATGGCTGATATCGGTAGCAATGAATTTGATGACTTCAATAGCTTCAAAACCCTAGTTGATAAATCGCTAAAAGCCCATGCTATTAAGCTTTCAGCACCTGAGAAAAATGCCATCCTAAACGCGGTGAGCTGGTATGACGAAACCGCCAAGAAAGTGGTTAAAAAGGTAGTTAAATTAACTGGTGATAAATTAGACGACCTTCTGGAGCGCTATGAGTGTGAAGTCGCTGACCTGCCAGATTTTGGTTATTACCCCGTTCCTATAGCAGAGGGCGGCAAAAAAGGCGAGTTCATTATTTACGAGACCAACTCAGACCGGCGTGACATAGAATCTGTCCCACTGAAGCAAAGCATCTACCAGTACTTCCTAGACGAAGTGAAGCCTCATGTTGATGAAGCATGGATAAACCTGGATACGGTAAAAATTGGCTATGAAATCAGCTTCAATAAGTATTTCTACCGTCATAAACCACTGCGTAGTTTAGAAGAGGTCGCAACCGCTATCATCAACCTAGAACAAAAAGCCGAAGGTCTCATTGCGCAGATATTGGGCGTGAAAGTGGCGGAAGTTCAGGGGGAAGTGTAATGGAAAGCTTAGCGTTGATGCCGAAATATGAGGTATATAAAAACTCTGGTGAAGACTGGATCGGCGATATTCCTTCTGGTTGGGATTTGGTGCCAATTAGGTCCATATTTAAATTTCGAAATGAAAAAAATAGCCCAGTAAAAACCGAAGAAATTCTTTCACTTTCGATAGCGAACGGGGTCACAAAGTACTCAGATAAAGGACGGGGTGGGAATAAAAGAAAAGACGACATTTCGGCATACAAAATTGCTCATCCAAAAGATATTGTTCTAAACAGCATGAATGTGATTGTTGGTGCAGTAGGTATGTCGAAATATCATGGTGCTATCAGTCCTGTGTATTATGCTCTCTATACAGAAAGTGAAGATGTACTCGTTGAATACTATGAAAAAATATTTCTGAATGAAGGTTTTCAGCGAGGATTGCTGAAGTTTGGAAAAGGTATTCTTATAAAGCTTAGTGGGACTGGAAAGTTAAACACAATTAGAATGAAGGTGTCTACTGACGATCTCAAATCACTATATTTTCCAAAGCCTCCAATTGCTGAGCAAAACTTAATATTTTCCTTTTTAGATAAGAAGACTGCACAAATAGACGAAGCTATATCTATTAAAGAACAGCAAATTAATCTGCTTAAAGAAAGAAATCAAATAATTATTCAAAAGGCAGTTACACAGGGGCTAAATTCAAATGTTCTAATGAAAGATACCGGGATTGATTGGATTGGAAAGATCCCTGAGCATTGGGATATATCACTAGCTAAACATATTCTAAAAAAATTAAATCGTCCCCGAAAAAAGAACGGAGATACTGTCATCTGTTCAAACCATGGCTGTTCAAAATTATTAGGTGAAGTTAATCAAGGGCTGGTTTCATTAACCCAACATGATTATCAAGGAGTTGATGACGGTGACTTGCTTGTGCACGGCATGGATGCTTGGCATGGTGCAATTGCTATATCTGAACATACTGGTGATTGCACATCTGTTGTGCATGTCTGCGATAGCCATTTCAATAAAGTTTACATTGCTTATTTCCTCAAGATGTTGGCGATCATGAATGTATATAAAGTGATTTCTAACGGAGTCAGAGGTAATACTAGTGACTTTAGGAGTTGGAGTAAATTTGGCGAAATTCAGATCATATTACCTCCAATGGATGAACAAGCAGCTATTGTTGAGCTATTAAGCAAGCAGATTGAAGATACTGAACGTGCAATTGAAATGTTCCAGAATCAGATAGCCGCGTTAAAAGAATATAAAGCAAGTTTTATTCACACTGTTGTCACAGGAAAAGTAAAAGTCACCCCAGAAATGGTTGAGCAATAGGACGCGAATATGTTCACGGTAAACCATCAAACCAACAGGATTAGTCCTGTTAGGACAAAGAAGTTCAGTGAATTGGGCTTTACTGAGCGCAAGCATCTTCAGGAATGGTTGGCACACGAGGCTTCCGCACTGGGTGAAGAGCTGTTGATTATTCAAAAGGAGTTTGATGGCTTTGATGACACCCGTGAACGCTTAGATTTACTGGCACTCGATAAAGATGGCAACTTGGTCATTATTGAAAACAAGCTGGACGACAGTGGCCGAGATGTGGTGTGGCAAGCGCTTAAATATGCCTCCTACTGCGCCAGTTTAACTAAAGCGCAAATAGTTGAAATTTACCAGCAGTACTTAGACCGCTATGAGCCTGTAACAGGAGAGGTTGACCTGTTAAATGCCCCTGCAAGTGCTTCGGCGAGAATATGTGAGTTTTTGGATGCGCCCGATCTGGATGAGTTAAAGCTCAACCTGGGTAACAGCCAGCGGATTATGTTAGTTGCGGCGAACTTTCGAAAAGAAGTGACCAGCACCGCGCTGTGGTTATTGGGTCAAGGTATTAGCATTGCCTGCTTCAAAATTACGCCTTATTCATTGGGTGAACAGCTACTGATTAATATTGACCAGATCATCCCAACGCCTGAAGCGAAAGAATTGATGATCGGCATTAATGCCAAGGAAGCGGAAGAAAAAACCACTGAAGTGGTACTGAAAAACCGCCATACGGTGCGGCGCGACTACTGGGAGCGTGCCTTAGAGGCGTTTCAGAAAAGTTCTTGCCAACTCTATAACAACATTAGCCCAAGCAAAGATCATTGGTTATCAGCAGGCTCAGGGCTTAGTGGGTGTCCGTATAACCTAATATTTCTGCAAAAAGAGCTTCGAGTAGAGCTTTGGATCAGCCGTGGGGTTACCGAAGAGAATAAATACCTTTTTGATTTGTTGAGTCAGTCCAAACAAGACATTGAGCATACTTTTGGTGCAGAACTTGAGTGGATGAGGCTGGATGAGAAGAAATCTTGCCGTATCCAGTTTTCGACCAAAGCTGATGGGTTTAACAAAGAGACTTGGCCCCAAGCGGTTGCGTGGCACTTAGAGCAGATGACAAAGTTAGAAAAAGCCTTAAAAGGACCGCTGCAAAAAGCGGCTGAGGCAATGAAACAGAAGAATTTTGATTAAGGGAACTTACAATTATGGTCAGTCAAACCAATGAACAAGCATTAGAGTCGGCCATTGAGGAATGTCTGGCTGGGATCAGTACTGAAGAGCTCAAAGAGGGGCTAAGTCAGCAGTCACTGGGTGCTGGATACTTCATTGGTACTGCTAGTGACTTTAATATGCAATATGCCATTGATGAACGTTTTTTCTGGCAATTTCTGCAAAAGACACAAGAAGTAGAGTTGGCCAAACTGCAAAAGAACAACCCCTCAGATTGGCAGCGTAAGTTACTCGAACGATTTGACCGACTGATTAAGAAGCATGGCATTCTGCATTTACTTAAGAAAGGGCTAAGCGTAGACGATGCTCACTTCAATTTGCTCTATCCAGCCCCTCTGGCAAGCAGTAGTGAAAAGGTAAAGCAAAACTTTGCAGACAACGTGTTTAGTTGTACTCGCCAAGTGCGCTATTCCATTGCAAATCCCCTACAAGAAATCGACATGGTATTGTTTATCAACGGAATACCATTGATAACGCTGGAGTTGAAGAACGCATGGACGGGGCAAACAGCACGTTATCACGGACAAAAGCAGTATCGAGATGATCGAGATGCAACGCAAGCCTTGCTGACCTTTGGCCGCTGCCTAGTGCATATGGCGGTCGATACCGACGAAGTGTATATGACCACCAAGTTATCAGGTGGCAGTACCTTCTTCTTGCCGTTCAATAAAGGACACAATCTTGGACAGGGTAATCCACCGAACCCAACTGGCCATAAAACGGCATACCTATGGCAAGAAGTATTCACCAAAGAAAGCTTGGCGAATATTATTCAGCATTTTGTGCGTCTGGATGGGTCAAGCAAAGATCCATTACCAAAGCGAACCCTGTTTTTTCCTCGATACCATCAATTGGATGTGGTGAGAAAATTAGTAGACCATGCTGCCCAGCACGGTGTCGGTCAGACTTACTTAATTCAACACTCTGCTGGTTCAGGTAAGTCTAATTCTATTACCTGGGCTGCTTATCAGTTAATTGAAACCTATCCTGCTTCGTCTGATGTAGCCGGTGGGAAAAGCTTGGAGCAGCCGTTATTCGACTCTGTAATTGTGGTTACCGATAGACGCCTATTGGACAAGCAGCTGCGGGATAACATTAAAGAGTTTTCTGAAGTAAAGAACATTATTGCCCCGGCGAACAAGTCTTCTGAGCTTAAGCAGGCGCTCGAAAATGGCAAAAAGATCATCATAACGACGATTCAGAAATTCCCGTTCATTATTGATGGTATCGCCGATCTTAGTAACAAGCGCTTTGCGGTGATCATCGATGAAGCACACAGCTCACAGTCTGGTTCGGCGCATGACAATATGAACCGAGCGATGGGCAAGTCTGAAGTCGAAGAGGCCGAAGATGCCCAGGATAAAATCCTTCAGGCGATGAAATCGCGCAAGATGCGCGGGAATGCGTCGTACCTGGCATTTACAGCGACACCAAAAAACAGCACTTTAGAGAAATTTGGTCAACGCCAAGAAGATGGCTCTTTCAAGCCGTTTCACTTGTATTCGATGAAACAAGCCATTGAAGAAGGCTTCATCTTGGATGTGCTGGCAAATTATACGACGTACAAAAGTTATTATGAGATTGAGAAATCAATCGCTGATAACCCTGAGTTTGATACCAAAAAGGCGCAGAAAAAACTCAGAGCTTATGTAGAGCGAAGCCAGCAAACGATTGATACCAAGGCAGAGATTATGCTGGAGCATTTTGTTCCACATGTCGTGAATGCGAAAAAGCTCAAAGGTAAAGGTAAGGGAATGGTGGTCACTCAAAATATTGAGACGGCCATTCGATACTACAAAGCGATTAGGCGGATACTTGAGGCATTAAGGAAGAGCTAGCCGAGAAGAAACGCTGTTGGCGCTTAGAGTATGCCGATGGGCTTAGCTTTCACATGGACATAGTTCCGTGTGTGCCAGAGAGTGATACAGGAAGAGGGTTGTTGAAAAAGCGGATGGTCGAAAACTCTAAGTTTGATGAAAGTTTGGCTCAAAACGTGTCTCAGCTTGCAGTTTCGATTACCGACAACACAGATTCCACTTATGCAGTTGTGGATGAAAATTGGCGTATCAGCAATCCTGAAGGATATGCTCGATGGTTTGAAACGCGCATGAAGACGGCACGGTTAGTAATAAACGAACGTGAAATGCGATTTAAAGCCAGTATAGATAGTCTGCCATATTATCAATGGAAGACACCCTTACAACAGGTGATCCAATTATTGAAGCGTCATCGTGACACTATGTTCAAAAACAATGAGGATAGTAAGCCAATATCGGTAATCATCACTACATTGGCTGCTAAATCATATAAAGGTGAAAGTGATTTGACTTCAGCGTTGAATACGGTGCTCTCCGAGATGGATGACCATATTTCTGCAAAAGCGCCAATGATTCCGAACCCAGTCAACCCAGCCGAAGATTTTGCAGACAAGTGGTATGACGAAAAATCAGCTCAATACCGATTACAAGAAAACTTTTATAAATGGCTGTATCAAGCTAGAGCTGATTTTAGTGCTCTTTGCTCAAGTGATGATACGCAACGAATAGTAAATGCGGCGCAAAATGGTTTGGATCTGAAGCTTGATTCAAGTTTGGTAGCACGTCTATTGGGTATTCCTGCGGTGACAGCAAAACCAACGTTTGCAATTCAATCATCTGATCCAAAGCCATGGTTTAAGCAATAGATGAAGCACTGGAAGGCTGTAGGCCTAGAGGCTTTTCTCTCGGCCTATCCGAACATTAGATTAGTAGATGTCCATACAGATAAGATTGAGTTGCAGGGAGAGTATCAGTTAAAAGCACAGCTAGCTGGAAGTCGGTTTATTGAGCGAACATTTTCTCTAAGGATTGTATGCCCAAGTGATTATCCTAGGGCTTTACCAGTGGTGTTTGATACAGCTGGTTACTTTCCTCGTAAGCAGGAATTCCATACTTACTCTGATGGATCATTTTGTCTTGGCTCAGACCTGAAAATTAAGTCAATTTTGAAAACCGACTCGTCATTGACAACTTTTTTCGAAAAGATTGTTGTCAGGTTTCTTTATTCGGTGTCCCATAGGGTTGAATTTGGTAACTTTCCCTATGGCGAACTGGACCATGGTGAGAAAGGCCTGATTGATGATTATTCTCAGTTGTTCAATGTCAATGGTAAAGCATCAGTTCTACGGGCTCTGAAAGCGTTAGGTTTGCGCAAGCGTGAGGCAAATAAATTACCTTGTCCATGTGGTTGTGGTGATCGTCTTGGCTCGTGTGACTATCGGTTTGTCTTGAACGAGTTTCGTGAAGTTGAGCGTCGCCGATGGTTTCGCGATCACCTACAAGATGCTTTTACACCGATTGAAAAACCCAAAAGGAGAGTTGGGAAAAAAACTAAAAGGCCAATTAGAAATACGCCTTAGCTTAATAAGCTCCCTCGGGCATTTTATGGCATATGTGTTATTACATATCGGATTTTTGAATCTAATCAACCGGCAACAGCAGATTGAACCTCCAAACTATCGTGTCGGAGGTTCACTATGTTCAAAAACCTATTTTTTCAAGCCAAAGCACTACCAGAGCTGTCATCGCAACTGGATGCGGAAATTCCACGTTATCCGCCATTCCTGAAGGGGTTGCCAGCTGCGTCACCTGAAGATTTGCAGTCCACACAAGACGAGCTAATTGCCAAACTGCGCCAGGTACTTGGCTTTAACCAGCGTGACTTTCAAAGGCTGATTCAACCCTGCATTGATCATCTGGCTGCTTATGTTCATTTGTTGCCAGCTTCTGAGCATCATCATCACAGTGGTGCTGGTGGTTTATTACGTCATTCGTTGGAAGTTGCTTTCTGGGCGGCACAAGCTGCTGAGGGGATCATCTTTGTTGCCAGTGGCACCCCGGTTGAGAAAAAAGAGCTTGAACCAAGGTGGCGTGTTGCGGCGGCTCTTGGCGGTTTGTTCCATGATATTGGTAAGCCAGTTTCAGACTTGTCCATCACGGACGAAGATGGACGCTATCAGTGGAACCCATTTTTAGAAACCTTATCCCAGTGGACCACTAATAACAGCATTGAACGCTATTTCATTCGCTGGCGCGACGGACGGTGCAAGCGGCACGAGCAATTTTCAATTCTGGTTTTAAACCGGGTGATGACACCTGAGTTGCTCGCCTGGTTAACCCAGCCGGGGCCTGAGATTTTGCAAGCCATGTTGGAAGCAATTGGCAATACCGATCCCGAGCATGTCCTGTCAAAATTGGTTATTGAAGCTGACCAAACCAGTGTCCAGCGAGACCTGAAAGCTCAACGAATTTCCGTTGACGACAATGCCCTTGGTGTCCCAGTCGAACGCTATCTACTTGATGCCATGAGGCGATTGCTTGCCAGTTCGCAATGGCTGGTCAATCAGCGAGATGCCAGAGTTTGGATACGAAAATCGAATCAATCAACCAATCTTTACCTGGTTTGGAAAAGCGCGGCTAAGGAAATCATTGAGCTGTTGGCCAAAGACAAGATATCTGGCATTCCAAGAGATCCCGATACCCTTGCGGACATCCTCATTGAGCGAGGATTGGCCACTAAATCCGCCTCAAATGAGCGATATGAAAGCCTTGCCCCTGAAGTGCTGATCAAAGACGGCAAGCCAATCTGGCTACCCATGCTGCATATATATGAGGCCGATTTATTGTTCAACTCGAATGTACCAAGTGGTGTGACACTGTTTAACAAATCTGAGTGGGAAGCAACACAGCAAACACAAGCAGAGCCACAGAGTCGCTCCAGTGAGCATTCAGACTTGCCTGAAGCGTCATCATCAATTGAACACAGCAATTCGACTGAATCGCCATCGACAAAAACGTCCGAACAAGATGATGAACTTCGTCATGCCAGTGATGTTAATCACCTTCAGGCAAATGAAAATGTTCCGGGTGATGGATGTGAAAAGCCAAACGATTCAAGCGATGCTGCTATCGCAAATAACGCAAACCAGCACGATGCAGAAGCATTGAATCTCCCTGAATCTCTGACGTGGCTTACTGAGGCCAGCAACGCGCTGGTTATAGTTGGTGAACAGATACTGATCCGCTATCCCGATGCAGTAAGGCCTTGGTGTGCTCCTCGAAAACTGCTTGCTGAACTCAGTCGATTAGACTGGCTTGAACTAGATCCTGCAAACCCGACACGTAAGGCCAGAGCTGTGACTACGAATGAAGGAGTTCAGGAGCAAGGGTTACTGCTGAAAGGGTTTGTTTCTAAAGTGCTAACTGCACTGATAGACCTTTCCAAACAAGACGCAGAATCAGTGTCAGTAATTCAGAACGATGAGGCTTCACAGCGTCCGAGTCGAACTGAGACAACCAATGCCCAAGGAAAGGAGCCCTCAACAAGAGCGGAGCGTAAGCAAAAGCCGATTGCGCCCAATGCGAACTCATGTACAGACCCCAAATACGCGCAGCGGCAACAGATGGTTAATTTTGTGAAAGATTTGCCCATCTTACTGACCGATGGCGATTACCCAGACGTGGATCATAGTGCCGATGGTATTCGCGTCACGATTCAAACCTTACGCCAAGTCGCCAATGAGCATGGTATTCCAGCCGGACAGCTGCTTCGGGGGATCTCGGCCAGTGACGAATGCCAGTTTGATGAGGGGGAAACGGTTCTGTTTACCGCTCACGCTAAACGTTAATCCATTTGAAATTAAGCGGATTGCAAACGGTTATTTTGCGGAGCATGAATGAAAGAAAACGCATACGAAATGCCCTGGCGCACGAACTATGAGGCCATGGCAGCAGCAGGTTGGCTGGTTGGGGCCACTGGGGCGATTGCCGCAGAAATGCTGACTGAGCTACCACCTGAGCCATTTTGGTGGATGACAGGGATTTCCTCGGGCATGGCGTTGTACCGCCTGCCTGAGGCTTATCGTCTTTATAAGTTGCAGAAGGGGCTAAAAGGCAAACCATTGGCTTTTATGGCGCTGTCGCATTTGCAAAAGGTGATGGCAAAACATCCTGATGAATTGTGGTTAGGGTATGGCTTCGAGTGGGACCAACGTCATGCTCAACGCGCTTATGAAATCCTAAAGCGGGATAAGCAAACCTTGCTTAACCAGGGGCACGCCTCTTATCGAAAGAATAGCCAAATGGGTTCGACCTGGATTCATGGTGTCGAGCCCAAAGAAGAAGATGTTTACCAGCCAGTTGGTCATACTGAGGGGCACACCTTAATTGTCGGTACTACCGGTGCCGGAAAAACCCGATGCTTTGATGCGATGATCACCCAGGCCATTTTGCGCAATGAAGCCGTGATTATTATTGACCCCAAGGGAGACAAAGAGCTTAAGGATAATGCGCAGCGAGCCTGTATTGCCGCCGGTAGTCCAGAGCGCTTTGTGTATTTTCATCCGGGGTTTCCAGAGCATTCTGTACGTCTTAATCCCCTGAGAAACTTTAACCGGGGCACTGAAATTGCCAGCCGAATTGCGGCATTAATCCCATCCGAAACCGGTGCTGATCCATTTAAAGCCTTTGGCCAAATGGCACTGAATAACATAGTGCAAGGTCTGTTGCTTACTTCACAGCGTCCTGATCTGAAAACACTGAGACGATTCTTGGAAGGTGGCCCGGAAGGCTTGGTAGTAAAAGCCGTCACAGCCTGGGGGGAGCAGGTGTATCCGAACTTTAGTGTGGAGATTAAGCGCTTTACCGAAAAGGCTAATACCTTGGCTAAACAAGCTATGGCGATGCTGCTTTTTTACTACGAACGCATTCAGTCCGTTGCCGCCAATACTGATTTGGAAGGCCTTTTGAGCATGTTTGAACATGATAGAACCCACTATTCCAAGATGGTGGCCTCACTGATGCCGGTGCTCAATATGCTCACATCAAGTGAACTAGGCCCATTGCTATCACCGATTGCAAACGACGTAGATGACAGCCGGTTAATTACGGATTCTGGCCGTATTATCAACAATGCCCAAGTGGCATATATAGGCTTGGATTCATTGACCGACGCCATGGTTGGCAGCGCCATTGGTTCGTTGCTTTTATCCGATCTCACCGCCGTAGCCGGTGATCGCTATAACTATGGTGTGGAAAATCGTCCCGTAAATATCTTCATCGATGAAGCTGCTGAAGTCGTCAACGATCCCTTCATTCAACTGCTCAACAAAGGCCGTGGCGCAAAAATGCGTTGTGTGATTGCTACTCAGACATTTGCTGACTTTGCTGCTCGTACAGGCAGTGAAGCTAAGGCCCGTCAGGTGTTGGGCAACATCAACAACCTGATAGCTCTTCGGGTGATGGATGCCGAAACGCAGCAGTACATTACCGACAATCTGCCTAAGACTCGGTTGCAGTACATCATGCAAACTCAAGGTATGTCGTCCAACTCGGACAGCCCCGCCTTGTTTACCGGCAATCATGGCGAACGCTTGATGGAGGAAGAAGGCGATATGTTTCCACCGCAGTTATTAGGCCAGCTCCCGAACCTTGAGTACATCGCCAAGCTTTCAGGTGGCCGTGTGATTAAAGGTCGCATTCCTATTTTAACCACCTCTACACAGGCAGCATAAGGAGTCTGTATGCATCATTCTGTCTGTCTGAAAATGACAACACTTACCAGTAAAGAAATGCTCGCTCAGTGGCAGCAACATAACCCTCAGTTCAAGGAAGCTTTAAGACTGCTTGAAACCGACTGGCCTCATGCGTTGGCCTCGGTGTATTGCTTGGCGGACTATTTAACGGATGCGTTCACGTTAGATGGCCATTCCATCTTTGATTTGTGTCTGTGTAATGGCTTGGGCAGTTATGAAGAAGTCAGTTGTGATGATGACAGTGTACGACTGTGGCATTTCATTGAGGCACTGACCTGGACTGTCGCCAGTGCTTTAACAGGGATTCGCCTGCGTGATCCTGACCATTTCGAGTGGGCCGCCGTGGATGGTGTGTATTTCCACACCTGGATTCGTAATCGTCCAAATCGAATGGCGTATCTGGCTGAAGGACGCATCGAAGTGCGTTATGTCAGCGGTCATACAACGACAAAGCGGCTCCAACAAGTGATTAAAGCCCGGATTATGACGCCAACCGTTGCAGCCATGCTGGCCCGAGTCGAAGAGGATATTTGGCATGAGCAAGCATAAGTCGGTTTGGCTGCTGTGTCTGGCACTGATGTTGGAGATTATTGCCATTGGCGTGTTAGTGCCCGGTGATTGGACTGGCCGGGTCATTAGTAAAGAGAAGCAGATGATCCAAAACCAATTGGGCGCACAAACAAGCTATTGGATTGGTCAAACTAGCCATCGCTGGTATCAGTCATGGGTTATTGATACGCAGATGGAGCAATCTGTGCGTGATTTTTTAATTCCCACTGAAGAGCAGCGACTGCGTTCTAAAGGGATGGAGAACATGGGAGGCTTTTGGTTCGTCTGGGTAGAAGGCCGTATTCAGGCATTTTTTGATGTGTTGTACCAAGTGTTCACTCGATTTGCTTTGCTGATGGTCTGGTTGCCCTTTGCGCTTATTCTCATGTTACCGGCGCTGTGGGACGGCTTGATGACCTGGAAGATTAAGAAAACAACCTTTGATTTTTCGAGCCCTATCATTCACCGCTACAGCATGATCATCTTGGGCTCAGGCGTCATCTTGCTGTTTATGGGATTGTTCGCCCCGCTGGCTATTCCACCGGTGGTGTTACCGTCGCTGATCATCGGTTTGGCATTGATGGCGGGGTTGGCTTTAAGTCACTTGCAGAAGAAGATATGAGGCCCACCAGGCCTCATCTTGTAGAGCTAAAACCTTACGCCTACGGTATTGCCGTTCTCGTCTTCAGCAGGCAAATGGTAAGTATCAATAAGGTGACCTTGAAGCCAAATATATTGAGGCATCCAAAAAGAGTACTGTCGTATAAGAGCCAATACTTCTTTTAACGGTTTGTTTGCATGAGGTTCGGGAAGACGGAAGTACATGAATGAGCAATAATCTCGAAAATACTCATGAAGCTCTGAATCCGATAGTGTTTCTTTTAGCGGCCTGTTTTGTTCGTCGTCCTCATCAGGGGAATTGGCATAAATTTCAAATAGCTGCTTTTCAGTGAGCATCTCCAAGAAATGGTCTTCAATTAAGACCCCATCACTGGTATCGACATCCATACCATCTTTGACATCAAAAGCCATGACACATCCAGAAGATAATGCCACTTCTGATGGTTTCAGTACGTCATTAGCTTGTACAACCTGATGCCAATGATTAAAACCAACAGAGATTGCAATTTCATCGAGTGCTTGAGTGTGTGTAATGGATTTTTCACGCTTAAGCTTTCGTGCTTTTTGCTTTAAACGTTCAACCGTGGCAGAGGAAATGATTTTAGTAATTTGCATTGAGTTTCTCCTATTAGCGAATACGGTGCCCACTGCCGAGGTCGCAGAAAAAACCTAAGCAAAAAATAAATTTGATATGCATGTCGTCCCGTCCGGGTTTGCTAAAGTGGGCAGCTGGTCTCGACACGACCAATATCCTCATCATATCAAATGCATCAAAAAGATCAATTGTTAGTATTGTCTGAGTAGAACCCTCAAAACCTTCAAGAATTCGGCATCTAGCTGACCACTGAACCTGCCAATCCCAAGGCATCCTTCACTTCTCAATTCAAAAAACGAGGAGTGACTATGGAACCTGTGAGTATTCCATCCTATATCGATGACCCGCCGCACTTCCTGCTTTGGAGTGCCGATGAGATGGCTCCCATTCTGTTGGGGCTAGTGATCGGCATTTTTACCGGTAATGCCTTGGTTTTATGCCTGTTGGGGTTGGTGACAACCAAGCTCTATCGGCGTTTTCGTGATGGTCGCCCAGATGGTTTTATTCTTCACGCCATCTACTGGGCTGGACTGTTGCCAACCAAAGCCAAGACGATCCCTAACCCATTTATCAGGAGCTATCTGCCGTGAAGTTCGACGTTTTTTTAAAATCATGGCAAGGCACGCAATTAGAGAACCGATGGCAACGGTTCCTGATTGCAGTGCTGGTGCTATCTAACTTGCTGCTTGCGGTTGCGGCATTTTCTCGCAATACCGTGGTAGCCATTCAACCACCAACTTTGTCTGAAACGGCTGAAGTGTCACGAAACCAGGCCACTCAGCCTTACCTGGAATCCTGGGGGCTCTACCTGGCTGAGCTTATGGGCAACGTGACCCCGGGTAATGTGTCTTTTATCCGAGTTGCTATCGAGCCGCTGCTTTCTCCAGCGGTGTACCAGCAAGTGGTCGATGCACTGGAGATTCAGGCAAGACAAATCCGGGAAGACCGAGTCACGCTCAAATTCCAACCCAGACAAGTGGAGTATGAGTATGAAACCGGCCATGTCTTTGTGACCGGTTATTCCTTGGTCTCTGGACCATCTGGAGATGAACAGCGCCAAACTCGCACCTATGAGTTTGACATCGATATTGAGCAATACCGTCCAAAGCTCAGTTGGATGGATACGTATGAGGGGCAAGCTAGAACGAAGCGCGTTCGTGAAAAGTTGACCCAAGAGCAAAACCGGAGGGTGAATGATGCGAACCAAAATTAGTCGATGGATAACACCAAGCTTAATCGCAATGAGCTTGAGTGGCGTCCTTTTATCTCAAGCGTCGTATGCAGACGTGGAATTGCCGATTGTGCCAGCCAGTGTGATGAAGCAGTCTGCTACTGCAAATCCACCGACTCAAACCAATACGGCTTCAACGGATGTGCCAACAACGCTGCTGATGACACCGGGGATTAATGAACTGATCCCTGTAGCACTTGGCCATCTGAACCGGATTGTGACGCCGTTTGAATCGCCTCAGGTGAGAACAACCAGTGATGCTCAGACGCAAATCAAGGGGAATGTTGTATATGTGGCCACGGACAAAGAATCACCGGTTTCACTTTACATCACTCCGCCTGGTCAGGAAGCGCCCGCATTATCTGTCACCTTAGTACCTCGTCGTATTCCACCGCGTGAAATCACCTTAGCTATTGATGGTCAGCAGTGGCCTATTAAGGGCGTCGTGAACCGAAAAGCCGCCACTTGGGAAACGGCTCAGCCATACGTCGATAGCTTACGTGATTTACTCAGACGCCTTGCACTAAATGAGTTACCACAAGGCTATGACATCCGTTTAGCTGGCCAAACTGACACAAGCCCGAAATGTTTTCAGCCGGGCTTAAAGTTTGGTTTTAAGCAGGGGCAAATTGTGACGGGACATTACTTCACCGTCTATGTAGGACTGGTTGAAAGCTTTGCCGATGAGCCGATAGAAGCCAGAGAAATAGCCTGTCATGCACCAGATATAGTGGCAAGCGCCTACTGGCCTCGCAATATCTTGTTGCCGGGTGAAAAGACTGAGTTGTATGTGGTTGTTCGCAATCATCGTGAAGAAGCGGTGGAAAGTCAGCGACCTTCGCTTCTTGTGGGAGGTGAATAACGATGAAAGCACAATGGGAACAAATGAGCCCGAACATGAAGCGGGGTCTATCGGTTGCTGGTATTGCTGGTGGTCTCATCCTTATGGTGATGGTGTTTTCACCTAATCCTGACGATGGCGCGAGCAGTCGGAACCGGCAGGAAACGATCCGGCACATTCTTACGGATACCAATACTCGTGATGTTGGGGTCGATAGTTTGGCTGCGAACGTAAAACTACTCAGTGAGCGCAATGAACAGTTACGTCGTGAAGTTGAGCGCTTGCGTCGTGACGTCGATTCAGGACGGCTAAGCCCAGGTTCGCCTTCTATTCCAAGTGAGGTCAATGCGGAGTTGGCCCGCCTTAGAGCGGAACTTGATGATGTTCGCGCTGGAGGTGATGCAGCAGTTGAAGGCACCAATAACCGTTTTGAAGTGCCTTTATCTGCCATGGAATTGCCTAAAGACGAAAAGCCACTGCCGTCTAACCCAGACGACTATTTTGCCAATGCGCCGCTGCCTGATCCGCTCTATCAGCAGCCAGCCAATGGCCAAGGTACACGAGCTCGGGATGTTCCATTGCCGCCAATCACGATTCGTATGATTGAACCTGAAGTGGTTGCTGAACCAGAGGTTGTTGTGCAAGAAGCGCCGCCTTTGTACCTACCGGCGGGCAGCATTATCTCGGGTACTTTGATCACGGGTTTGGATGCCCCTATTCACGAGTCCGCAAGACGCGAGCCTTTTCCTGCATTGCTGAGGATTCAAAAGGAAGCCATTTTACCCAACCGATTTAGAGCGGATATCAAAGAGTGTTTCTTGATCGCCGCAGGTTACGGTGATTTGAGCTCTGAGCGTGCTTATTTGCGAGGCGAGACCATTTCATGTGTGAGAGAAGATGGTGGCGTCATTGAAACGCGACTGGATTCTTATGCCGTGGGTGAAGACGGCAAAGCCGGTATTCGTGGCCGATTAGTGTCGAAACAAGGCCAGCTGGTGGCCAAATCGATGATGGCCGGATTCCTTCAGGGCTTGGCAGGCGCATTTGATGTGAATCCTGTTCCGACGATTCAGACGGGTAATGCCGGTGATACTCAGCTGTACCAGCAAGTCATGAGCCAAGAAGCATTACAAGGCGCTGCGATTAAAGGCACCGGTAAAGCATTGGATCGAGTGGCCAAGTTCTATTTGGACATGGCTGAAAATATGTTCCCAGTCATAGAGGTAGACGCTGCAAGGAAAATTGAAGTAATCGTCACTCGTGGGGCCTCATTGTCATTGGCCACTTCACAAGGGGTAGGTGCAAGAAGATGAAAAAATCCTGCATGTTGCTAACCGATCGAAGTCCGTTTCAGACAATAAGATGTGTATCCAGAGGAGAGTTAACCATGACGACATCAATGCAGAACAACCCAAAGCACCAGTCAAAACAGTGGTCTAAAGCTGGATTACTTTTATTGGCAGTCGGCTCAACCTTATTGTCTGGCTGTAGTTCATTGGGTCTTGGGAGTAGTGAATATGGATGCCCAGGTATGCCTGACGGTGTGCGCTGTTTATCCGCTCGTGAAGTCTATGAGCTTACCAGTAATGGCGCTGCACCCAAGACGATTGATGCTGTGGCGACTCGAATTGGTTCTCCCTCTGGGTATTCACAATCTGATTTAGAGACAGGACTGCTGAGCCATCCAGCATTACCCGAGACGCAGCAATCTGCACCTATTCGCATTCCTTCAAGGGTAATGCGGATTTGGATTGCGCCTTGGGAGGATGACCGTGGGGATCTGAATTTATCCAGCTACGTGTTTACCGAAATTGAACCGCGCCGGTGGGATATTGGGGTGTCAGCACCTCGAACGGTTTCGCCAGTGCTACGTCCACTTCAGACTCAAAGCGATTCAGCCTCAGCGGGAGCTGATGGTAAGCGCGATAACTTGAGTATCTACGGAGAAACTAACGAATGACAAATGCAGTTCGCACCATTCAAACTCAGCGCCTAATGACCATTGGTGCGCTTGGTTTAATGGCGTTAATGATTTCGGAGCCCTCATTTGCGGGCACCGGTGGTGATGCTTTCACTGATGTGTGGGATACCCTAAAAGATTGGACCCAAGGTACTTTGGGACGGATCGTAGCGGGAGCCATGGTTCTGGTGGGTATTGTGGGCGGTATCGCTCGCCAAAGCTTGATGGCTTTTGCCTTGGGCATTGGTGGCGGTATGGGTCTCTACAACACACCAACAGTCGTTGAAAGTGTCATGTCTGCAACTTTACCTGTTGTTGCCAGCACTCAAGAAGTCATTGGCACAACAGTTCCAGCAATCAGCGCCGTTTTACTGGGCACCTGAATGTGAGCCATAGTAGGCAGTTCACTTAAGGTAATCAAACTAGGTCTACACAACATCGGGTTATTGGTGATGTTGTGTAGACCTTTTCATTTCAACAACGCCGCATTAGCGGGTTTGGTTTACAGTATTTGGTATATTAATACCTAAGGTGTTAAAATCCCTGTCACAATAAACCAGATGGTTTATACTGTTCGTGATATTCATACCTTGGGTGTTAAAATGTCATCTAAAATAAACTGGCTTGTTGCTCATACTTCTCCTGGTGCGCTAGTACTTCAGCAATGGATGACTGAAAACGGCGTGAGCTACTCGTTGGCTCAAAAGTACGCGCAGAACGGTTGGCTTAAGAAGCTTAGTTCTGGTGTGTACTATCGTCCAAATGCACAGGGCGATATAAAGCCAACTTGGGTTGATGCCATTCAAGCATTAGATGTGCAATTGGGCGTTTCAGTTCATTTGGCTGGATTGAGCAGCTTAACTCACCAGGGACTGAGTCACTATTTACAGCTGAACAAAGAGCAAGTTTGGATTTGCGTTAAAAACAAGTCGTCCTTACCAAAATGGTTTCGTGAATTCCCTTATCAGAATTGGTTTTACTGTGGAAACCATAAACTTGAAGTGAATCCCGAGAAAGATTTGAAAAGGATCACGGTTAAAGAGAAAGAGCTCACTGTCAGCTGTGCAGAACTTGCTGCCTATGAGGTGGTAGACGCGATTGGGAAGCTGATTTCATTTGAGCATGTCGCAGAATTATTTCAGGGTTTAGTCAATCTTAGCCCTAGAAAAGTACAAGATATTCTTGAACGAAGCAGCTCTGTTCAGGCAAACCGAATATTTCTATTTCTGGGGCGATACTACGATCACCAGTGGGTCAATCGCGTAGATGAAACAAGAATTAAATTGGGTGCAGGAAAGCGGCAGGTTGTCGAAAAAGGACGTTTTGATGAGCGATATCAAATCACAGTGCCAGAGATATTAAGCGTCAAAAAAGGTGAACAACATAATGGATAAAGATAGCCCATATTACAAACAGGTTTCCTTGCTCATAAGAATGCTTCCTGTGGTAGCAACAGAGACGGTTTTTGCACTTAAAGGTGGCACCGCCATTAATTTATTTGTGAGAGATTTTCCTCGGTTATCTGTAGATATTGATCTTGCTTATCTTCCACTTGAACCAAGAGATGAGGCTTTGGTTAATGTCAGGGCTGCATTGCAGCGCATTACAGACAGAATCAATACTCAACCAGATATCCGAGCGGCATTTCAGGATAATAAAGCTGATGAACTGAGAATCGTTGTATCAAGTCCGGTTGCGACAATCAAAATTGAAGTGTCGCCCGTCGCCAGAGGTACATTGCATAGTGCAGAGATAATGCCAGTTCAAGAGTCTGTTGAAGACGAGTTTGGTTATGCTGAGATTCAGGTAGTCAGTCTTCCCGATCTGTATGGTGGGAAATTGTGTGCTGCAATGGATCGCCAACATCCTCGCGACTTATTTGATGTGCGTATGTTACTTGGCAGTGAAGGGATTTCGAGAGAGATTTTAGTGGGCTTTTTAACCTATACACTAAGTCATCCTCGGCCTATTAATGAAGTCATGTCGCCAAACTGGCAGCCTCTGAATGAGAAATTTCAGGCAGAATTTGACGGAATGACTTTTGAAAAAGTTGAATGCGAAGACTTAGCCTCTGTTAGGCCTATCATGTTAATTGAACTGCAAAAACATTTCACAGAAAGGGATCATGCCTTCCTCATGTCATTCAAAAGAGGGCAGCCTGACTGGGCATTGTTTGATTATCCTAATGCAGCAGACTTGCCAGCGATTCGTTGGAAGTTGCAGAACATTAACAAATTGGCAAAGAATCAAGAGAAACATCAAGAGCAATTAGATAAATTGAAGCAAGTGCTTGATGATTGGCTTGTTAACGCAAACGCCAAGTAATTCGTTTATGACAAACCTCAACGAGCTATAAGACCCCTAGTTAGATTGCGATTTCTTCAATCTATCTAACCGAGTCCACATAGGACAACTGCATAGACTGGAGCCTCGATTTACATTAACGAGGACTCCTCATGCGAAAACTATCTCCAAGATGGTTAGTTTTTTCCAGGGGATCTCAGCTGGAAGATCTGCTTCTTCCCTTGCAACCAAGTACGCATCGTAAGCTTTCATCAAAGCATCAATATTTAATTGCTTGTAGACATTATCACCACCAATATTGACATAAAGCGCCATTAGCAGGGAGCCTTCAACTAGGGCTCTTCTGCTTTTAACTGTAAAGAATGAGACTTAATCTGACATTTTTGATAAAATCGAGTCAAAAGGAGTCAGATTATGACGAATATTGAAATGAAGATAATCAAGCCCAAAGTTGGCCTTTTGGAGTTGGCAAAACAATTGGGTAGTGTGTCACAAGCATGCAAAACGATGGGCTACAGCCGAGATAGTTTTTATCGTTTTAAACGTTTATACGAAAATGGTGGTGAAGACGCGCTGCGAGAAATCAGCCGTAAGAAACCGGTGGTGAAGAATCGTGTTCCTGAGCATGTAGAACGTGCAGTAATTGATATAGCGATAGACAATCCTGCGCTAGGACAATTACGTGCCTCACAAGAGTTGTTAAAACGAGGCATTGTGGTGTCATCTGGTGGTGTTCGATCGATCTGGTTACGCCATGACCTTGAGACCATGAAAAAGCGCCTGAAAGCGTTGGAGTCTCGTTCGGCTCAAGAAGGTATTTTACTGACCGAGGAACAGCTTGCAGCGCTTGAGAAAGCCAAATCGCAACGCGAAGCCCATGGAGAAATTCAAACGCACCACCCTGGATACCTTGGGGCACAGGATACGTATTTTGTCGGTACCATGAAAGGTGTTGGGCGTATTTATCAGCAGACTTTTATTGATACCTATAGCAAAGCGGCTCTCGCAAAGCTCTATATAGAGAAATCAGCGATCACAGCAGCTGATATGCTTAATGACCGGGTCATCCCATTTTTTGATGAATGCGAACTCCCCTTGTGTCGTATTCTTACCGACCGGGGCACTGAGTATTGTGGTAAAGTTGAGAGTCATGCCTATGAGCTTTATTTGGCTACTGAGAACGTTGATCACTCAAAGACCAAGGCCAATAGTCCTCAAACGAACGGTATATGTGAGCGTTTTCATAGAACCATGAAAAATGAGTTTTATGATATAGTCTTTCGTAAGAAGATTTATCGTTCGCTAGATGAACTGCAAGTTGACGTTGATCACTGGATCAGTAAATATAATGAACAGCGTCCACATAGTGGTAAGCACTGTTATGGTAAAACACCGATGCAGACATTTCGTGAGGCAAAGCATTTGGCGCTAGAAAAACAAATTCCTAGTGTCGAATTATCTGACAATAACACTCAACGGACAGTTGTTGTTTGATAATGTCTGTCAGATTAAGTTTTGATTTCTACATTTTAACAATGGCATCAGATTCTGGCAATTGACCAGGACAAGGTGACTTGCCAGTCACTTCTTTGTGCAGCCTTCTGATAATGTGGATTGGCAAACCAGTATCGAGCGCGATAATGGTTGTTCGAAATCCATATTTAATAAGCAGCGAGGCTCGGGTAAACAGCTCACTTTTGGACAGGTTATCAATCATGCATCCCCCTTGTTGTTTAGGGTTGATAATAAATAAGCGATTCTTGGGATACCTGTGCCTTTGCTCTTCACCATCTCAATCAGTTGGCTTTGGTTACCCCTTGGTTGAAACAGCATGAATGATGAGGTCGCCACTCGTTGCAGGTCGTCAACCCCAGCATTAATCAGCGCATCAACCACATCGCGTGTAAGTCCAAAGCGCAAGACCGCCTCTTGCGGATCAATGCGCGCCAATTCCCGTGCTGCGTGTAGGTATGCCAAATTTAATTGATAGAAGTCTTGTTGATTGGTTGTCATTGACGGACCTCCAGTTCATGTAAAATATTGCGATAGATAGAAAGCACTCTTTGCCCATACCAGCGTGCACGCTCTTCGTTCCAACTGTGATAGCGGCCTATGCCAAGCTCTAAATCGTTTGGTGAAGACTTGATTGCTTCGGCCAAAATACTGGAGCCGACGGTAAGGTTGGTGATGGGGTCTAGCAGTTCCGCTGCTGAGCTCACCCGATGCCCATGCCAATGCAAATTGATTTGCATTAGGCCAATATCGAGCTGGTATTTTTCACTCTCTTGCAGTGCTTGGTTTAACAGTTGCTCCGCTTCTGTCTTAGATTTGGCGTAGGTTGCATTTGAACCATTGCGAATTGCGTATGGCCATGGACTGGTCATGTTAAGACCTCGATGTGAGGCCGACTCAGCCAAGGCAACGGCGTAGAGCATGACTGGATCAATACCAACACTTTGTGCTGCTTTTTCCCACTGATAGCCCGGAAACGCATAGACTGAAGTGCTTGCGGACATGGCTATCACTAGGGCAATGGTTTTTGCTTTAATCGTTTTCATTTTTGTCCTCTAATTGATTTCCGAGAAGCGCCTGAATGGCTTTCGGGCTTATTCTTTTTAAAGGCACTGCGCTAAAGTTGGCGATGCCTCTCGTGTAAACTTGTGCCGCTTTTGACCAGTCACCCACGGCAACAGGCGCTTGCATATCAAATCCTTTTTGCTGGTTCTGATGGTCTGCAATACCCTGTAATAGCCTTGGGTATTCACCCACTTCGTCCCGCAGCAAGTAAGCCTGGTAGCGTGTTAAAAACTCTTTTTGCTTAAAGGGGTATTCCCTATCATCAACTTTGCAGAGTTCAACCCATCCCCCCATGTCTGAAATCACGCGGTGGATAAGTGCATCGTCAAACATCACGGATGTCCAAGCGCCAACCTGACGAACAGCCTTGTCAACTTTGTTCCAAGCAACCATGGCTCTTGAACCCGAGTTGCCATCGATATGCTTGATGACGTCAGCGGGCTTTGGAAAAAATTGCCCAGTATCCGGTGATTGAATATGCCTAGTCAGACCGATTCGCACTTCTTCAATGCTATATGCACGAAGGGCTTCAAATGCGATGGATAGCAATTGTGGTGATAAGCTTTTGCCATACATGGCCCAAGCAGCCCCCCAAACTTCAGCAAACTCGCGTTTATCAACCTCCTGCACTTGAACGAACCTCCCGAATACCTGGTCCGGCCCAGCTTTCAGCAATGCGGCGATTGCTTTCTTCAATATTCAATTGGTGATTGCTGCCCTTTAGGCTCGTCGATGATTGCTGTACTTCATTAATGCGAACGTACTCGTCTTCCCATTGCCGGTTTAAAAGCCAGTTATGTGGCATAGGTGTCTTAGTCCGATCTTGATACTGCAATCGGTTGTCTCGTTGCTCTTTCCAGCGTGTTAGCACTTCAAAGGCGAGTTCATGGTCTTCATTGAGGCCCATGCGTAGCCATTCTTCTTTGGCTTTCGCTTTTTTTTCTTTGCGTATTTGTACATCCCAGAAGTCTTCAAACTGTATGTGGTCAACAGTTTTAACTGTTGGTTTATTGCTTCTCTCAGAGTCATCCGACCGTTGAGAGTCCCTTACCGGGTTGCCATCAGGCATAAACAATGATGAAAATTCTTCTGGTAGCCGAGCTTGAAAAGCGGCAAGAGATTTCAAAAGCGATGCCATACCAATGAAGTCGGCAGGTACATCTTTAAGCAACCGAAAGGCTGCTTTACCTTGGTTTGGGTTTTCGATTGGGTTGTGCTTCAGAAAGCTCCGAATCAAAGTCCAACCGGATTCCTCGCAACGAATGAGGAACTGATCTTGTTCTAACTCATTTAGAGCCTTGGCAACCTGTTGCTCATCCCAGTTCAAGTCAGAAGCAACGTAACCAATCGGCAATCGAAAGCAGCCAAGCAAATTACAATGTGGGCATGTAAGCAAATACAGTCCTAGCAACTTCGCTGAGTCACTCCAGGACAAAACGTTTTGCTTTAGCCAAAAGCGGGTATAGACCTTGCCATAATCACGCATGGAGGAACTCGCTTTTGTGTTTACGTAAAATGCTGACCATTACTTGCCCTTAGTCCTACTGGTTACTGGCTTTCAGCTCGCTTGGGCATTCGGGATAGATGTCCGGTCTTAACTGGGATCGGGTTACCTGTCCTTGCGTAGCTTGTTCGATGGGTAAAACGAATTCAGCGGGAACACGCCCTGATTTATTCAACCAAAACCAGACGTTTTGCTGTTTTGAGTTGATGGCTCGTGCTAATGCTGATTGCCCGCCGACCAAGTCAATGGCACGGCGGAGATGTTTTTGTGTCGTGTTGAACACTTCCATACCGTCTCCTGTTACAATAATAACTGTTACAAGATTGAATGTTACAGTTTAAACTGTAGATTAATCAACAGTTAAAATTGTTGAAAGGCTACAGTTTTATTTGTAGAATACGGGCTTATGAAAACTTTATCCGAACGACTAAACCATGCCTTGCAGCTTACTGGGGTTACTCAGTCTGAGTTGGCTCGTCGCATTGGTATCAAACAGCAGTCGATCAGCCAGATTTGCTCTGGTAAATCGGCTAGGTCTCGTTACACCATGCAGATCGCGGAGGCGCTTCGCGTGAATGCTCATTGGCTCGCCACAGGTGATGGCGAGATTGGCTTGGGGGTCGGTAATGTAGAAGTCGGGCCTGATATTAAGGGAAGAATTCCTCTCATTAACTGGGTTCAGGCCGGTGATTGGACTGAAATAGCGGAGGGATTTGCCCATGAAGATGCTGAGGAGTGGCGTGACGTCACTGGGAAAGCACATGAGGGTTGTTTCGCACTTCGCGTAAAAGGCGACAGTATGGAAAATCCAAGCGGAAAAAAATCCATACCTGAGGGAGCAGTGATCGTTGTTGATCCTGAGTTACCTTACTCTTCAGGTTCATTGGTTGTTGCGCGTTTGGATGATTCGAAAGAAGCAACCTTTAAGCAGTTGGTTATTGATGGTGAACAGAAGTATCTAAAACCTTTGAACCCGCAATACCCGGCAATACCGATCAACGGCAACTGCACCATCATCGGTGTAGTACGACAAGCTATCATCGATTTCTGGTAGCGAAGGAATTTGTGGTTTAGCCACAGTTGTTCATGAGCTGAAGAAGCAACGATTGCAAACAGCTACAACTGAGCATTGGCGCACGCTGAGAGTAAATGGTAACCGATTAGATAACCATTGATTGTTTATAAAGTCAAGATCAGCGAAAATAGCGGCCAATTACGATTAACACGACGGATTTGACAAGCGAAGAACTGAAAAGAGAGTACTTCCAAAAGTGTGTACAAATCCGTGTACAAACTAAAAGAATTTATACATGGCAAACCAAGATTTTCTCAATGAAATCAATAAGCGAAGGACCTTTGCTATCATCTCCCACCCGGATGCCGGAAAAACCACATTGACGGAAAAGCTCCTGCTCTTTGGCGGCGCGATCGAGCTTGCCGGCGCGGTGAAAGGGCGTAAAGCGGTGCGTCACGCGACTTCCGATTGGATGCAAATGGAGCGGGAACGCGGGATTTCCGTGACTTCTTCGGTGATGCAATTTCCCTATCACGGTAAGGTGATCAATCTGCTCGACACGCCAGGGCACGAGGATTTCTCCGAAGATACCTATCGCACCCTCACCGCGGTCGATTCCGCGTTGATGGTCATTGATTGCGCCAAGGGCGTGGAAGCGCGTACCGTGAAGCTCATGGAGGTCTGCCGCCTGCGTGATACGCCGATCTTCACCTTCATCAACAAACTCGATCGCGAAGGCCGTGATCCGCTGGAACTGCTTGATGAAGTGGAATCGGTGCTGGGTATTCATTGCGCGCCGGTGACCTGGCCAATCGGCATGGGGCGAACCCTGAAAGGGGTCTATCACCTCCTCCGGGACACGGTGTATTGTTACGTGTCAGGAAAGGGCGCACAGGTCAACAATGGCGAGGAAGTAATTGGACTGAACAATCCACGCCTTGATGAACTGTTGCCGGATACGATCGAAACGCTGCGCGAGGAAGTCGATCTGATCCGCGCGGCGAGCCATCCCTTCGATTGCAAGCGCTATCGCAAAGGCGAATTGACGCCGGTTTATTTTGGTTCCGCCATCGGGAATTTCGGCGTGCGTGAAATGCTCGGTGATTTCGCCGAGTATGCCCCACCGCCACAAGCGCAATGTACCAAAGAACGGAGGGTCTTACCCGAAGAGGCGACGGTAAGCGGGGTTGTGTTCAAAATTCAGGCGAATATGGATCCGAAGCACCGCGACCGGATCGCTTTCATGAGAATCAATTCCGGCAAGTTCGCAGCGGGAATGAAACTGCGTCAGGTACGTTTTGGTCGCGAAGTAAAAATCGCTCATGCGCTCACTTTTCTCGCCGGCGAACGTGATCACACCGATACGGCGTATGCCGGTGATATCATCGGTATTCCCAATCACGGCACGATCCGTATCGGCGATACCTTTACCGAAGGGGAAGATTTGCAATTTACCGGCATTCCAGATTTCGCCCCCGAACTGTTTTGCCGTTTGCGCCTTCAGGATCCACTGAAAATGAAAGCGTTGCAAAAGGGGGTGGAACAACTTTGCGAAGAGGGCGCCACGCAGTTTTTCAAGCCGTTGATCGGCAATGAGCTGATTCTCGGTGCGGTTGGGCGTTTGCAATTCGATGTCGTCCGCCATCGACTGGCAACGGAATATCGCCTGCAATGTCGCTTCGAAAATGTCAACGTGTCTGCCGCACGCTGGATCGAAGCCCCCGACAAACAAACGATGAAACAGTTTGTGAACAAACACCGCCAGTATCTCGCGCATGATCACTATGGACAGTTGGTGTATCTCGCCCCCAACCGGGTCAATCTGCAACTGGTGCAAGAACGTTTCCCGGAAACTGTTTTCGTGGCGACACGAGATCATCTTGCGAAGTAACGCATGTGGCGAAAGGTGATATTTTAGAGATGACCTGCTCGTTGTGATTCTATATACTGCGCACAATGTCAATTCAGGAGCACGCGATGAAACGTCTGGTTTTGCTGCGCCATGGACAAAGCGAATGGAACCAAAAAAACCTCTTTACCGGCTGGACCGATGTCGATCTGAGCGGGCAGGGCAAGGAAGAAGCGAGAAAAGCCGGGGAACTGCTTAAAAAAGAAGGGTTCGTTTTCAAAACGGCGTTCACTTCCTATCTCAAGCGTGCGGTAAAAACCCTCAATATCGCCCTTGATGCCATGGATCTGGATTGGATTCCAGTCGAGAAGAGTTGGCGCCTCAATGAAAAGCATTACGGCACCTTGCAAGGACTGAATAAAGCGGAAACCGCGGAAAGGTACGGCGAAGAGCAAGTGTTGATCTGGCGCCGTAGTTATGATGTGCCGCCGGCGCCTTTGGACAGAGACGACAAGCGCTCTCCTTTTCAGGATCCGCGCTATGCCGATGTCGATGCAAGCAAATTGCCGCTTACCGAATCGCTTAAAGAAACGATCGAACGCATTTTGCCTTACTGGAAATCCGCTATCGAACCGACTTTGCGGGAAAAAGGTGAAGTGATCGTGGTCGCCCATGGCAACAGTCTGCGCGGTATCGTCAAACACCTGAAAAACATTTCCGACGAAGTGATCACCGGCCTGAATCTGCCAACCGGCGTGCCATATTTGTTCGTTTTCGATGACGAGATGAATATGGTGCGCGATACTTTCCTTGGAGATCCGGAAGAAGTGAAGCGTCTCCAGGAAGCGGTTGCCAATCAGGCGAGAGGGGGATAATAGGCGTCTGATAGGTGCCGGACGACGTGGAAAACGTCGCGCGTCTTACGGGTGAAATTCCTTTCACTTCCTGTGCAGGTTCAGATAGAAGTGAGAGCATTTTGAACTGAAAAATCGGCTAGCCTGTGATGGCTGAAAAACACAGGAGCTACCCGATACAAATCAAAAGCCTGCGACTGAAATCATCCAACAGCTGGCTTTTTGCCGATACCAGAAGCGAGGAAGCCAGTACCCCCCTGAAAAAACTTGAGCTGTTCGATCGACTGAAAGCACAGGGCTGCTCTGTCGCCCTGTCCCTACAAGTGATTGCCTGGTCGAAAGCCACCTACTACCGTTGGTTGAAACGTTATCGGCAACAAAGGATTCGCGGCCTGGAAGCACGCAGTTGCCGCCCGCGAAAGCTTCGTCAGCGGCATTGGAGCAGGCAACAGCGGCAAGCCGTTCTTCCCCTACGCAAGCGAAACCCCCTCTGAGGAAAACGCAAGATAGGGAAAGTGTTGTGTCGCGACCCTGATTTTGCCTTGAGCATCAGCACGGTTGGCCGTATCCTCAAGCCCCTCGTCGCCTCGGGTCGTGTGCAGCCGCTTGCCTTTTACTACGGCCGCGTCAAGCCCAGGCGCCGGCGCCAGTTCAAACACTATGCCAGGCGCTTTCTCGAATACCTGATCACACAGTTGCCCTATCCACTGATCTCGATTCAAGTCGATGGCGGCAGTGAGTTCAAAAAGGAGTTCGAGCAGGCTTGTCAGGCCCTTGAGATCCCTCTGTTCGTTTTACCGCCGAAAAAATCCAAAAACAATGGCCGCGTAGGGCGCGCCAATGGCACAACGCGTTACGCGTTCTATCTCTATCTACGAAGGGCCCTTGAAAGTCTCGGTAATCAATAGAGCCCTCGGTAACGACCAACGATATTACAACCACTATCGCCCGCATGACGGGTTAGAATTGGAAACGCCGATGCGTTCATCAACAGTTCGTTCAGGCCGCCTGATTTGTCTTACAGGTATTGAACTCGCACACAGTGTTGATCTTTGCCGAGAACAGGCATATACTCCCTGCGTTTCCTCTGTTGCTGCCACAGGCGCAGCTATTCTTTTATTTCTGAATCTGATCGAACATCCTTATTGGAGTGGATATGACGAAACCATTTGCCGTCGATGAGGCGGATTTTCAATCGAAAGTATTACAAGCGGAGCTTCCGGTAATCGTGGATTTCTGGGCTGAATGGTGTGCGCCCTGCCGCGCTCTCGCCCCGATTTTGCAAGAGGTTGCCAGCGAGAAATCTGCTATACTGACGGTTGCCAAGGTCAACGTCGATGAAAACAACGATCTCGCCGCACAGTATGGCATCCGTTCCATTCCGACACTGATTCTGTTCAAGGAGGGGAAAGCGGTCGATAGGATTATCGGCATGACGGCCAAGGGCGAACTCCTGACCTTGATCGCAACGCATATCGGCTGAGTTTTTCTATACCTCGCCCGCCTTTCCGTGGCGTCTCTTGGAATATTTTCTTACTTTAATACAATCTAAACTATCTTCTACGATAAATGAATTTAAGCGATTTAAAACAACAGTCGCCGCAAGCGCTGCTCAGTCTTGCGGAAGAAATGGGGCTTGAGGATATCTCGCGCAAGCGCAAGCAAGACTTGATTTTTTCCATCCTCAAGGCGACGACTCAGACCGGGGACGCGGTTGAAGGCGATGGTGTACTTGAACTTTTGCCGGACGGTTACGGGTTTTTGCGTTCCGCCTCGAATTCCTATCAGGCCGGTCCCGACGATCTCTATGTCTCGCCGAGTATCATCCGTCGCTGCAATCTGCGCACCGGTGACACGGTAACCGGAAAACTGCGCTCACCGAAGGACAATGAGCGCTATTTCGCGCTGACGAGAATCGATACGATCAATTCCGATCCGCGCTTGTCGGCAAAACATAAAATTCCGTTCGAAAATCTCACGCCATTGCACGCCGACGAACTCCTCAAATTAGAGTTGGGCAACGGCAGTTCGGAAGATATCACGGCGCGGATGATCGACATGATCAGCCCGATCGGCAAGGGACAGCGGGGGCTGATTGTTTCGCCGCCGAAAGCTGGAAAAACCGTGATGTTACAAAACATCGCCCAATCTATCGCGATCAATCACCCGGAATGCGATCTCATCGTGCTTTTGATCAACGAACGCCCGGAAGAAGTCACGGAAATGCAGCGCACTGTACGTGGAGAAGTCGTTTCCGCCACTTTCGACGAACCGGCGCAGCGTCATGTGCAGGTCGCGGAAATGGTCATCGAGAAGGCCAAGCGTTTGGTCGAACACAAACGCGATGTGATAATCCTCTGTGACTCGATTACCCGCCTTGCCCGTGCGTACAACACTGTCAGTCCGGCATCGGGGAAAATCCTGACTGGCGGAGTCGATGCCAACGCCCTGCAACGGCCGAAACGTTTTTTCGGGGCCGCGCGTAATACCGAGGAAGCCGGTTCGCTGACGATCATCGCCACCGCCCTGATCAATACGGGGTCGAAAATGGATGAAGTGATCTACGAAGAATTCAAGGGTACCGGGAACATGGAAATCCATCTCAACCGCCGGATTGCGGAAAAACGCATTTTCCCGGCGATCGACATCAATCCGTCCGGCACGCGCCGTGAGGAACTGATGATCGATACCGATATCCTCCAAAAAACTTGGATTCTGCGCAAAATTCTCCATCCGATGGACGAGTTGCAGGCGATCGAGTTTCTCCTCGAGCGTCTCAAAAATACCAAGACCAATGAAGAATTTTTCAATACGATGAAAAACGGCAAATCTTGACAGGCTTGTCCCGGATAGAGCCCGCCCATCTTCTCTTTAACGATCGGTTGCAACAGAGAAAATTTCTCTTTTGGTTTCGCTGTGCGTCACTCGCATTACTTTCCCAACAGGTCAAATGGGTTCCTGGAAATGCCGTTGAATCGATGCAGATGCCACGCTACCGGATGAAAAAACACTTTTCTTTCAGTCTCTTGGATAACAGATTGCCTTGGAAAGGAAGAAAGGCGCTTTATAGCCGTGTAAAGCGTCTGTAAATATGATCCGTCCGCTACGATTTTTCGTGTTGCCAATGGACAGCGAAGTCGCGAATTCAGCCTTCGCAATACGCTTGGCGCCACCCTTTGAAATGCCGTATTCCGCGCCGTCTCGCTTGCTCCAATATTCGAGCCCGCATCAGAAGGAAGTGATGTCTTCCATCGCCGTTAAATCGGCTTGCTCCGACCAGGAAAACCGCCGCCCCTACAGGCGTTTGACCGCGAAACAATTGTTCGATGCGTCGTTTTTCTTTGGCCGCACCCGCATGCGTTTGCTCATCGCGCATTTGTAGACGAATCTCGCGTATCCCGGAGTGTCTCACTCAATAAAGCTCGCTGTTGGTATTTAACAGGGAGGTATCGCTCAACTCGCTATTCGCTTCGACCGTCAGGATGGGCGCATCATCCCTGATGCCAACGGTCACATACCCGCCTTTTTCTGCCAGTTTTCCGAACAACAATTGCTCGGCGAGCGGTTGTTTGATTTCCTTCTCGATGACCCGCGCCATCGGTCGGGCTCCCATCTTGGGATCATATCCTCGTTTAGCCAGCCAGTTTTTTGCTTCCGGTGTCAGACTGATCGTGACGTGTTTATCTTCGAGTTGTTGTTCGAGTTCGATAATGAATTTATCCACTACATGGGTTATCGTTTGTTCTGTGAGCGGGGAAAAGGCGATAATCGCATCGAGGCGATTGCGGAATTCAGGGCTGAAATAACGCTTGATCGCCGCATCGGAACGCGCTTTCGAGTTGGCGTCCGTATCGCGCTGTCCAAAACCGATCTGGTTTTTCTCCAGCTCCGCGGCGCCGACATTGCTGGTCATGACGATGATCAGGTTGCGGCAGTTCACTTCGCGTCCGTTGGCATCGGTCAGCACGCCATGATCCATCATTTGCAGGAGAAGGTTCATTACCTCGGGATGCGCCTTCTCGATTTCATCCATCAGTAAAACGGCATGCGGGTGCTTGAAGATTTTTTCACTCAACAGACCCGCCTTTTCATAGCCTACGTATCCTGGCGGCGCGCCGATCAGGCGGCTCACGGTGTGCGCTTCCATGTACTCGGACATATCGAAGCGCAGTAACTTGATGCCGAGGACATGAGCGAGTTGACGACAGACTTCGGTTTTCCCGACACCGGTCGGGCCGGTAAACAGAAAAGCGCCGATTGGCCTTTCCTTGTCGCGCAGACCGGCGCGGGAAAGCTTGATCGACCCTGCGAGCTCGTCGATTGCCGCGTCTTGACCAAAGACGACGGTTTTGAGGTCTCGCTCCAGCATTTTCAGCTGGTTGCGGTCGTCTCTGGAGACGTTTTTCTCCGGGATGCGCGCGACCGATGCGACCAGTTGCTCGATCGTCTGCGCGGTGATTTGGGGTGCCCGTTTTTCCTTCGGTTGCAAGTGAAGGCGCGCGCCGGCTTCGTCGATCAGGTCGATCGCCTTGTCCGGCAAGCGCCGATCATTGATGTAGCGATCGGAGAGATTGACCGCCGCTTCGATCGATTCGTCGAGATATTTCGTTTCATGGAAGGATTCGTAGCGACTGCGCAATCCCTTGAGAATGGCGATGGCATCGTCAAGACTCGGCTCGGCCACGTCGATTTTTTGGAAACGGCGCGCGAAGGCGTGGTCCTTTTCGAAAATTTGCCGGTACTCCTGATCGGTGGTGGCACCGATACAGCGTAGTTCACCGCTTGAGAGCGGGGGTTTGATCAGATTGGAAGCGTCCATTGCGCTGCCGCTTGTCGCGCCGGCGCCGATGATCGTGTGGATCTCGTCGATGAACAAAATCGCGTTGGGAAGGTCTTCCAGCTCTTTAAGCAGCGCCTTGATGCGATTTTCGAAATCGCCGCGGTATTTGGTACCGGCCAGAAGACTGCCGATATCGAGATTGTAGATTACCGCGTCGGACAGTACTTCCGGCACTTCCGCCTCGACGATCGCCTTGGCGAGTCCCTCGGCAATGGCGGTTTTGCCGACGCCGGCCTCGCCGACCAGAATCGGATTGTTTTTACGCCGGCGACACAAGGTCTGAACGGTACGCTTGATTTCCTTACGACGTCCGATCAGCGGGTCGATATCCCCTTTTTTCGCTTTTTCGTTGAGATTGACGGTATATTCTTCGAGTGCGGATATCTTGCGTGCCGTAGCGCTTGTCTCGATCGCCTCCTCTTGCTTGTTGTCGAACGGTTCCTGGGCCGGATTGCCGTGGGTGATATAGCTCATCAAATCAAGACGGGTGATTTCCTGTTTGCGCAGAAAAAATGCGGCATAGGAATCGCGTTCGGAAATAATCGCGACCAGCGTGTTCAGGCAGCTGACTTCTTCCTTGCCGGCATTACGCGCGTGCAGCACGGAGCGTTGGATCATCCGTTGGAAGGCCAATGTTGGCTGGGTCGTGCGTTCTTTCTGGGCGATATCGAGTCTCGGACAGTGTTCGTCCAGATAATGGTTGATCTGTTCGCGCAGGACGGCAAGATCTCCACCGAGGCTCAAGATCGCGTCGGTAACACTTTGTTCGTCGAGTAGGGCGAGCAACAGATGTTCAAGGGTGAGGAATTCATGATGCGCACTCTGGGCGCTGCGAAATGCGCGGTCTATGGCTTGTTCCAGGGCGTTCGATAGCATACGGTTCTCCTTAATGCAGACGCATGGTGCACATGAGCGGGTGATCGTGCTCGCGCGCGTAATTGACGACTTGTTCCACTTTGGTTTCAGCGATCTCGCGTGGGTAGATGGCAATGACGGCGGAGCCGCGGCGGTGAACTTCTTGCATCAAGTATTCCGCCTGAGACGCGGATTTGCGGAAAAAACGCTGCAAGACATCGATCACGAAGTCCATTGTCGTGTACTCGTCGTTGAGCAATAACACTTCGTATTGGCGCGGTTCCTCGATTTCCGGGTCGGCGGTTGCCGTATCGGCGGTGGTTTGATGCTGTGGCAACGCGCTCATGAACTTTCCTGATTTTTCGTGGAATGGTTCAATTATTGGGGGCCTGTTGGGCGTTTGCAAGGGAAATGATACGATACGCTTTTTGGCTCACCGGATGTTCACGATGTCGGTTTCGGCGGTTGATTATCTGATTGCGCCGCTTGGCGGCGGCCATCGCTATCGGGTGACCGTGAAAGTTTCCGGTCTGTGCGCGGGACGTCTCGACTTCTTCCTCCCGGTGTGGATCGCCGGTAGCTATACGCGGCGGGATTTCGCTAAGCATATCCGCGATCTTGTCGTGCGTGCCGATGATAAAAGGCTTGCCCTCGAGCAGACGGATTTGTCTGCCTGGTCGGTCGCCATTCCGGCCACGGTGAAGACATGCGAGATCATCTACGACTATTATGCCCGTGAGTATTCGGTGCGCGGTTGCTACCTCGATGATCGCCGCGCGCTGTTCAACCCCGGTAGCGCCTGTGTGGTGATCGCGGGGGCGGAGCGGGTGGCGCACAGCCTCGCCTGGCGTACGGATGAAAGCCGTGCCGGATGGCAGGTGAGCGGACCGGATCTCGATAAGAACGGCCGCGCTGAATTCGCCGATTACGAAACGTTGGCGGATTCGCCGCTGATGATGGCGAGATCGCTCACGGTCATCACTTTCGAAGTGTGCGCAACGGCGCATGAAATCGTCATTTGTGGGGAAGACAGCCGCCTGCCGGCGGCGGCATTGGGTAAGGACGTTGCCACCATCTGTCGACAAGTGGTCAGGATGTTCGGCCGTTTGCCGCAGGCAACAAGGCAGTATCGTTTTCTCCTCTTTCTCACCGACGCTGTCTACGGCGGGCTGGAGCATCGGGAAAGCACGCTGTTGATGGCCCCGCGCGATACACTTGCCGCGGTAACACGCATGTCATCCGCCTATATTCGCTTGCTCGGCCTGTTTTCACACGAGTATTTCCATCTTTGGAACATCAAATCGATGCGTCCAACGCAGTACGCACAGGGCTATCGACTGCAACGCGAACAGCCCACCGACATGCTTTGGCTGTTTGAGGGATTTACCGCTTATTTCGACAATCTCCTCCTCCTGCGCAGCGGGGTGATCGACGCGCCGACCTACCTGCGTCTGCTCGGCGCCGACATCAGTTCCTATCTACAGCGGCGTGGTCGCTTCCATCAGCCGCTCGCGCAATCGAGCTTCGAAGCGTGGACCAAACTCTACAATGGCGGGGAAGACGCGTGTAACAGTTCGTCGAATTACTACGTTCACGGCGCCCTCGCGGCATGGTGTATGGATATTTACCTTCGCGTGCACAGCCGCAACCGCCAGTCTCTGGGAAAAATTTTACGCGCCTTGTGGGAGGCGCAGCAGGAAGAGCCGAGCGGCGTCGATGAAAAGGGCTTTCTCGCCGTCACCCGCCGTCATCTGAGCAAGAAAGCGGGGGAAGGGTTTACCGATCTTCTCCAGCGTCTTGTCCACGAAACGGAGATGCTGCCGCTTGTCTGGACAGCGCAACAGACGGGCCTCGACATCACCTTTCTCCCGCCCTGCCAGAGCGAAGACAGCGGCACGGAGGTGTCTGGCGAACGGCGCGCCAGTAGTGAACCCGGGTTTCGTTGGCAAGAACGTCATGGTCGTTGCTTTGTAAAAAATCTCGATGGAGAAAGCGAGGCGGCGATCGCCGGTATTGCCGTGGATGATGAAATCCTCGCCGTCGCGGGGGAACGGGCCAGCACCGAAAATCTATGGCGCAATCTGTGCCTGTCCACCAAGGGCCGAATATTGGAGATGCTGGTGCTACGCGATGGTCTGCAATATCGCTACGAGTGGCCGTTGCGGGCGGCGGAAAAAAATACCTGCTTGCTTCGCTTCGCCACTACGGCGAGCAGCGCGGCGCAGGTCAGACGGCGGCAATGGTGCAATCTGACAATGGAGGAACAGCTATGCAAGAACTGATCTTGCCGCGTTGTGATGATATGCATGTGCATCTGCGCGATGGCAAGGCCCTTGCGAGAACCGTGCTTGACAGTAGCGCCTGGTGTTCGCGGGCACTGGTGATGCCGAACCTGAATCCGGCGGTGGATAGCCTTGAGGCAGTGGCCGCCTATCGCGAGCGCATTCTGGCGGCGGTTCCGAAAGGACGTAGTTTCACCCCGCTGATGAGCCTTTATTGCAGTATGAACTTGACGCCGCGGGTGATTTACCAAGCGAAGGCGCAAGGGGTGGTGGCGGTAAAATTATATCCACGAGGGGTAACGACCAATTCCGCTGCGGGCGTTACCTATATCGAGTCGCTTTATCCGCTACTGGAAGCGATGGAGGAAGCGGGTTTGTTGTTTCTTATGCATGGCGAGGTGAACGATCCGGCGGTGGACATTTTCGATCGCGAATCGGTTTTCCTCGATCAGGTACTGATTCCGCTGCGGCGTCGTTTCCCCGCCTTGAAAATGGTTCTTGAGCATATTACCACCGCGAAAGCGACTCGGTATGTAGCGAGCCAAGACAACAACCTGGCCGCGACGATAACCCCGCAGCATTTGCTGTTTACCCGTAATCGTCTGCTTCTCGGCGGGCTCAAACCGCACGATTATTGCCTGCCGAT
This sequence comes from Cardiobacteriaceae bacterium, assembly GCA_965277745.1. Lineage (GTDB taxonomy): Bacteria > Pseudomonadota > Gammaproteobacteria > Cardiobacteriales > Cardiobacteriaceae. The sequence goes on along the minus strand of OZ255837.1, from coordinate 227,992 downwards.
CTTGAAGACGGAAGCCGACCGGCAGGCGTTGGTGAAAGCCGCGACCAGCGGCGATCCGCGTTTTTTCCTCGGCACCGACAGTGCGCCGCATCCCCGTGGCGACAAGGAAAGCGACTGTGGCTGCGCCGGTTGTTACAGCGCCTTCCATGCGCCGGCCTTGTACGCCGCGGTTTTTGATCGCGCCGGCGCGCTGGACAAACTCGAGGATTTCGCCTGCCGTTTCGGCGCCCGCTATTACGGACTGCCAGAGAACAAGGGTCACATCGTGTTGCGTCGCGAGAAGAGCGCCGTCCCGGCCGAATTACCATATGGCGAAGAAAGCGTCGTACCGCTCGCGGCCGGACAGGACTGGCCATGGCAATTGCGGTAGAATGTCGTTGTATGACCCTTGATCAGGAACGTGAAAATGAAAGGAAATCCAGAAGTCATCGCTTACCTCAACGAAATGATCGCCGGAGAATTGGCCGCCCGCGATCAGTATTTTATCCATGCCCGTATGTACCAGGACTGGGGATATCAAAAACTGTTCGCGGCGAACGACCATGAAATGACCCATGAAACAGAACACGCCAAGCAGATCATTGATCGTGTACTTTTTCTGGAAGGGATACCGGTGATGGCTCCGGAGGCGCTTGCGATCGGCAGCGATGTGCGCGGCATGTTGGAAAATGACCTCGCCCTCGAATATCGCGTGCGTGACAATCTCAAGCGCGGCATCGCTTTGTGCGAAGAATGTCAGGATTACGTTACCCGCCAGATGCTCGTCGCTCAGCTCGAGGATACCGAACAAGACCATGCCCACTGGCTGGAACAACAACTACGCCAAATTGACGAGATGGGACTGGAAAATTATCTACAGAGTCAGAAATAAACCAGAGCGTCTCATGAAAGCCGAAGCGAACGTTCATCAGAAACTCAATCAGGTGTTGCGCTGTGAACTGGCCCAGATCAATCAGCATTTCCTGCATGCGCGCATGCAGAAAAACTGGGGCTATGATGCTCTCGGTAAAATACTCTACCAGCAGGCGATCTGTGCGATGAAACATGCCGATGTGCTGATCGAACGGATTTTTTTTCTCGAAGGCCTGCCGAATCTGAAGACTTTCGACAAGCTGTCGATCGGTCAAGATGTCCGCGAGGCGCTTTCTTGCGAACAACGGGCCGTGCGTGACCAGCATAAAGTGCAACGCCAGGCAATCAGGCATTGTGAAGAAGTCGGTGATTACGTCTCGCGGCAACTGTTGGATGGGCAACTCGCGGACACGGAAAAGCATCTCGACTGGCTAGAAGAGCAGATAACTCAGATCAAAGAGATCGGATTGGCCAATTTTCTCCAGAGCGCCGTCGCCTCACAAGACGACGACTGATCGCCACCCAATCGCAAGCACGATAAGAAATGGCTTCGCTTCGCCGCCGAAGCCGTTATGGTTGCGCCGCGCCGGCTGTCCGATCATGGCGCCCCGATATTCTAGGGGGCGGTGCCGGAGATTGGCGCGCACTTCGATCCTTGCCTATCGCTTGGTTCGAGGAACCGACACAGGCAGACGGATATCCCTTGAATGGATGAAAATTCTTGCTTGTTGCGGAGAACGAGCAAATGTGTTCGACGGATTGAGTATGCTTTCTTTGCACGGAACAATTGTGCTTTTCACGGGCTTATGAAAAAATGTGGTCATGGACAATGAAAACAACGAAGACAATATCTTCGATGCGCGGGGATATCGTTACAATGTCGGGATCATCATTTTGAACGCCGGCGGGCAGGCGTTCTGGGGTAAACGCCGTGGCCAGGACACGTGGCAGTTTCCCCAGGGCGGGTTGAACGCGGGGGAATCCAGCGAAGAAGGCATGCTGCGCGAGTTGCATGAGGAGACGGGGTTGCACGCCGAACAAGTCGAAGTCCTCGGGGCAACCCACACCTGGTTGTGTTATCGCCTGCCGATCCGCTACAGACGCGGGCGGCAGCCGGGTCTCGTGCAGTGCCTCGGGCAGAAGCAGAAATGGTTTCTGTTGCGGTTGCGCGACGAATCTTCCGTGGCGTTCGATCTGCAAGCCGGCACTTCCCCGGAATTTGATGACTGGTGCTGGATCGATTACTGGCTGCCTGCCGATCAGGTGGTGTATTTCAAACGCAAGGTATATCGGCAGGCGCTTGAAGAACTTGCCAGGCGCTTTCCGGCGGTACTGTGCGACAAACCGGGAAAGATGGCGCCGCGTGGCGGAAAAAAGTCAAGACGCCGTCATTTACCAAGCGCCATGCACGCCGATGGCAGCCAGCAAGAAATGTGCCCCGTCGATGGTATACCGGGCAGATATTAACGGCGCGTCATAAAGGATGGCGTAAGAGAAAACGAAGGGTTTCCCCAATCGTGATTTTTCCCTTTGCCGCGTAAAAAAGCCGATGGCCCGGCGGAGGTGAGCGGCCTTTCAATCGATTGTCCGCCGTATCGGTAAAAGATCCTGCCCCCGGTTGCGATGAGAGCGTCGCCGATTTCGCCTGCTCCCTACCGGCGCGCGGTGGTGATGAGTTGTGCGCAAGACCTGCTGCGAAAACGGCAAGTCAAGACGGGTGGTGAGGGAAATGGTGACGACGATTCCTTACGATCATCGCGAACGGCGGCGGACAATCGTCGTTCGCCAGAGGCTCGGCTCGTTACCGTGAGGAAGTTGAGAGAAAACGGCGATAAGCGGGATTGTCGGTCTCTTCCTTGTAGTCGTAACCGATCCGGTCGAGGTGGTTTTTCAGCGAAGCGTGGTCGTCGGCCTGAATGCCGCACAGCACGCGCCCATAATCCGAGCCGTGGTTGCGGTAGTGAAAGAGGCTGATATTGAAGCGCTCGCCGAGGGTGCGCAGAAAATGGAGCAGCGCCCCCGGACGTTCGGGAAAGCCGAAACCGAAGAGATATTCGTCGACAAGTTCCGGCGCGTTGCCGCCGATCATGTAGCGCAGGTGTTCTTTGGCCAGTTCGTTTTGCGTCAGGTTCGCGGCGGGGTAACCGGCTGCGCTCAGGGATGCGATCAACTCGGTGAGCTGTTGCGGGCCATTGCTAAGAGATAGCCCGACGAAAATCTCCGCTTTTCGCGCATCCTGGTAGCGGTAGTTGAATTCGCTGACAATATGCCCTTTACCGATCAGTTCGCAGAAGTGAAGAAAGGCGCCGGGCCGTTCGGGAATGGTCACGGCGACAAGCCCTTCGCGGTGTTCGCCGATTTCGGCGCGTTCGGCGACATAACGCAGGCGGTCGAAATTGAGGTTGGCGCCGGAGAGAATCCCGATCAGCGTCATGTTTTTCTCGTTCTGCCTCGCCGACCATTTTTTCAGGCCGGCGGTGGCGAGCGCGCCGGAAGGTTCGGCGATCGCACGAGTATCGTCGAAAAGATCTTTCATCGCGGCGCAGATTTCGTCGGTCTCGACCGTGATGAAATCGTCCGCGTACCGACGGATCAGTGCGTAGGTGATTTCTCCGGGCTGTTTGACCGCGACGCCATCGGCGAAAATGCCGACTTGTTCCAGTGTCTGGCGTTCCCCATGGTGTAGCGCGTTGCTCATCGAGGCGGCATCACGTGGTTCAACACCGATCAGCCGGATATCCGGGCGCAAGGATTTGACCAGGACAGCGATACCGGCGAACAGACCGCCACCACCGACCGGGACGAAAATCGCGTCGATCTTGCGCGGGTGTGCGCGTAAAAGTTCGAGACCGATGGTGCCTTGTCCGGCAATCGTGTAAGGGTCGTCGAAAGGATGGATGTAAGTGTAGCCGTGCTTTTCCATCAGCTCGTGGGCTTTGCACGAAGCTTCATCGTAGAAATCGCCGTGGAGAATGATCTTGACGTGCGTACCGCCGAGACGGCGCACGGCGTCCACCTTGATCCCCGGTGTGGTGGTCGGCATCACGATGAACGCGTCGACGCCGAGTTTGTTCGCCGCGAGCGCCACCCCCTGGGCATGGTTGCCTGCCGAGGAGGTAATTACGCCAGCGGCGCGTTCCGCGGCGCTCAAGTGGTACATCCTGTTGTAAGCGCCACGGCACTTGAAGGAAAAAACGGGTTGTAAATCTTCGCGTTTACTGAGTATTGTGTGACCGAGCCGCGCGGACAGGCGGGGCAGGGGATCGAGGGGAGACTCTATCGCCACGTCATATACTGGCGCGGTGAGAATTTTTTCGAGATAGTCGGACATGACGCGGCTTTTGTGACAATCCGGCCATTCTCCCGATTTGACAGGGCGTGGTCAAGGGGAAGCGGGGAATAGTGCTGTCGCGTTTCACGTATAATGCAGGTATAATGCAGGCAGGTTTGGCGCGTTGGGTGAGATGAATGGTGAGAAGCGTGTTCTTGTTCTGCCTGTGGGGGTTATGCAGCGTATCCCCGTTGCTTGCCGCGCAAACACCCTATGCTTTCTCTTTACAGGGACCAGAAGGGCAAGTCACGGATCGCGACTTTTCCGGCAAGTATCTCTTGCTTGCCTTCGGCTACACTTCCTGCCCGGATATTTGTCCGACCACCCTGTATAAAATCGCCAAAATTTTGAAAAAAATCGAACACCCGGATCTTGTCCAGCCGCTGTTTGTCAGCATCGATCCGAGCAACGATACGCAGGAGCGCTTGAGCAAATACGTGCAGTATTTCGATCCGCGTATCGTCGGCCTCACCGCCGATTACCGCACCCTCAAGGAAATGGCGGACGCTTATGGGGCGAGCTTCGGCTACCGCTTCGGCGACGAGGAAGTCACGCCGCCGGATCTACCGCCGACACACAGTGTCTATCATTCCACCTTGTTGTATTTTCTCTCCCCCGAACGCCGCATGATCGATGTCTTCGACTATCAGACAGACGTCGAGGAAATGGTCAAGCGCGTCGACGTGGTGATGGCAAGGCAAGCGCCACCGACAAGGGGAAAAACCGGCGGCGGGCAGGATAACGTGGTGGCTTACCGCGACAACTGCCCGTTGCCGCAAGGATTCAACCGCTATACCGGTAGCGGACCGGCGCTGAAAACGCTCCTGCACAAGAAGGAAGAACGTCCGACTCTGGTCAATTTCTGGGCCTTGTGGTGCGTATCCTGTCGGAAAGAACTGCCGCTGCTCGACAGGCTTGCCGGTGCACAGTCTTCGCTTGCCGTCCATGTGTTCGATCTCGACGACAAACCGCGGGCAATTCGTGAACAATTCGATCGACTTGGGATCACCCACCTCGGCGCGGAGTCGGCGGGCGATGGTGATCTTCTCACCCAATTTCACGGCGTCGGACTGCCGTTTTCCGTGCTGTTTTTCCATGGTCGGCCGGTGGCGAGCAAAAACGGCGTGATCAAGGAGACGCGAACGCTCGAACGGTGGGCGATCTGCGCGGGAAAATAAGATGAGCGGGCAAAGCGCAAGATTCGCCTTGGAACGCAGTCAGTGGTGGAGTTTGTTTTCCCTCGCGACGATCCTCCTCTTTTTGGGAGGCGCGGTGATCGCGCTTTACGACGAACGGGTACCGGATTATGTGTATTCTCCGACGCGCTACGTCTTCGTCAGCGACCGTCTCTCCGAGCGCATGGCGGTCATTGATCTTGATCGAGGCGAGCAATCGGATCAGCAGGATCTCGGCATGGTGCCTGACATGCTCTCGATTGCCAGCGATTTTCCGATGATGGCCTATGGCAATTACCAGCAGCGGCAACTGTTTTTTTTCAATTTGAAGAAAAAAGAGCGGCTCAGGCTGACGCTGCCGTCGCAACCTGTGGATATGTTCTTCATTCCCAACCGGCAACAACTCCTGGTGGTGATGCAAGATCGCGTGGCGCTTGCTGACTATCAGCGTATGGTGCTTTATCCGTTGACCGATTTGAAGGCGCTGGCACGATTCGATAAAACCCGTCCGCCGGTTTTTTCCGTGCTCGATGGCAGTTTGTGGGTTGCCGATCCTTCGCGTGCGGTGATTTATCGCCTGCGGGTCACCCAACGCGACGCCCGTTGGCAGCGATATTCTCTGGCCTTGCCCCCTGGGGAACGGGTCGGGCCGTTAAGCGTCAATGCCCAAGGGGATCTTCTCACCTTTAACGACGCGAGCGGAAGACATGCCTATCTGTACCGGCCGTCTACCGGTGTTCTGCGGCGGACGGTCGATTTCGGCGGAGAAGCCGCACCGGCGATCACGCCGTATCTGGATGCCAACAGCGGTTGGGCGGTATACGCCAACAGCCGAAGTCAACTCGTCGGGGTGAGATTGCGTGACGAGGCGATCCAGGTTGCCACGCGTCTGCCGTCCGCCGTGCGTAAAATCCGCGGTGGATGGCTCAATCGCTTGTGGGTGATCGTCACCGAAGAAGGCCTCGCTTTGCAGTCGCTTGATGCGGGTGAACGCTTGCGTTATTTCCCGCTAAGCAACAAACTTTCCGATCTATGGGTGACAGGCGATGGTAAGACGGCGTTGCTCACCTCGCAGGGCGGTTTGCAGCAGGTGTTGCCTTTCGATCTGAGAACCGGTACGCAAAAGCACCCGATCGATCTGCAAGGTGTTTTACAGGCGAACCTGATTCGCATGGGCGGTAACAACAGCTTCTGTTACTAGGGTCTGTTGACACTGATCCTATCGATGATAAGGGGAAATTTGATGAATGCTTTGAACATGATATCAAGTTTCTCAAAGCGAGAAAATATCCGTCTAAAGCCTTCAATCCGCGAAAAAGACGCTCGATTTCATTACGTCGTTTGTAAATCTCTTTGTCATACTGCCAAGACTTCACGCGATTTGATTTGGGAGGAACGACAGGCTTAAAACCAAAGTCAAGCGCAAGTCGGCGCGTCTCGTCTCCCTCATAAGCACAATCCATCACCAAGGGCAGGTTTTGTGGCCGATCGACCCAATCAGACAATAACTTTCGTCCTTCAACACCATCATGCGCATTGCCTGGGGAAAAGCTCAATCTCAGAGCGCATCTGTCATTGGCGGATAGCAGATGAATTTTTGTGGTTAAGCCACCTCTTGACTTGCCAATCGACTGTGGGCCGTTTTTTTTAATGCCCCCATGGCATCGGGGTGCACTTTGATCGATGTGCTATCCAAACCAAGACAATCGATGCGGATACGGATGATGTGATGTCTCTGAAGGGCTTCGAACAGACGGTCTAAAACACCGTTTTCCGCCCAACGGCGAATACACACGTAAATCGTGTTCCAATTGCCGAATTCTCTGGGTAAAGCCCGCCATTTACAGCCATTCTCAGCGGCATACAAAACGGCGTTGATCAGGGTCGGATTCGCTATCGATACCTTACCGCGCTGAACGGGAAGGTAAGGATGGAGTCATTGATATTGTTCTTGCGTAATGCTTTTCATCTAAAGAGAATAACATCATTTGATTAAAAGAAATAATGTCAACACGCCCTAGTCACCTGAATCTAAAGTTCGCCGCATAATGTTTGATCAGCACGTTGGCAAAAGCGCCTGACGGAGGCCAGGATTTCATCAGCAGATTTCGTCCATTTGAAAGGCTTTGGGTTCTCGTTGTGGCACTGAATGAATTTGGTGATATCGGCTTCCAGGGATTTGACAGAGGTATGCGCTCCCCGCTGTAACTGTTTGCGGGTGAGTTCGGCAAACCAACGCTCGACCTGATTGATCGATGATGCCGATGTGGGGGTGAAGTGGAGGTGGTAGCGCGGTCGGCGGGCGAGCCACGCTTTGACCTCCTTGGTTTTGTGGGTGGCGTAATTGTCCATGATGATATGGATATCCAGATCATCGGGCATATTGGCGTCGATTTCCTTCAGAAAGGACAGAAACTCTTTGGCCCTGTGGCGCTTGTAGCATTTCCCGATCACAAAGCCGCTGGCCACGTCGAGAGCCGCGAACAGCGATGTCGTGCCATGACGCACATAATCGTGGGTCTGCCGTTCGGGGATGCCGGGGGCCATTGGCAGAATGGGTTGGGAGCGGTCCAATGCCTGGATCTGGCTCTTCTCGTCAACGGACAACACCAAGGCCCGGTTGGGCGGCGAGAAATAGAGGCCGACGATATCGCGAACCTTCTCGACGAACAAAGGGTCACTGGACAGTTTGAAGGTATCGCTGCGATGGGGTTGGAGGCCAAAGGCATTCCAAATGCGGCGGATCGTCGTGTGTGACAGGCCTGTTTCCTTCGCCATCGAACGGATGGACCAATGGGTGGCGTCACGGGGCTTGCTGTGCAATGTCCGTTCAATGACCGCCGCGACCTGATCGTCTTCAACTGTGCGCGGGCGGCCGGGGCGTGCCTCATCGAGAAGGCCGTCCACACGATCCTTGACGAACCGCCGCCGCCACTTGCCCACCGTGTGCTCGTGAAATCCGAGCTCGGCTCCAACCTCCTTGCTCGAAAGCCCGTCGGCGCAACGCAGGACCATCCGGTATCGATCGGAAAAAGAACGGGGAGCCCGGTGTCGCCGAACCTGACGCTCAAGGTAGTCACGCTCCTCAGAACTCAAAACCAATGGCGGTGATGGCCGCCCCTTTCTGCCTGGCATAAAACACCCTCCGGGATAGTCAAACGTCCCAGAGTCTATGTCTCCTCAATCAATTTATGAAGCGATTTTCAGTTCCATATGACTAGCCATGTTCATCATTTTACTGTACAATATACATACATTAGGCTAGAGTCTGTCACATACGCCAGTTCGTTGTTTTTGAAAGAGGTACACGCCATGTCTAAAGAAGTGCAAATGACGTTTCGGGTTGAACCTGATTTGCGTTCCGATTTTTCGGAAGCTGTCGCATTGGCCGACCGGCCAGCCGCGCAAGTATTGCGCGAATTCATGCGGGCTTATGTCAGTGAATCCCTGCAACGGGATAACGCCACTATTGATGATCCGTTTTCCCTGGCCGAACGCCGCCGCCGTAAAGCCGCCGTGGATTTCGCCCGCGCATCGGTAGGACTGGAAGGCTTCAAGCCTTCCAAGGCCGCCGAAGCCGACGCACTGCGATTCATTGCGGGAGGCATCCAGCTTGCCGAGTTCGTACAGGTGAAGCCAGATGCAAAACAAGCCCACGAACGTTAAAGGTTTGACGGAAGAGCAGCGGCAGCGGCTCGAATCCGATTACACGTTCAGGCGTATTGTAGAGCTTGAACTAGACTCGGTACAGGGCCGCTTCGATGCCGCGCACTTGAAGGAAGTCAACCGGCGCATATTCCAAGATTTGCCAGGGGCCGGGTTCGATGATGTCACGCCGGGCGAATTTCGCCCAGCTGTACCCGATGGCGTGGATTGGATAAAACAGCGCGGCCTATCGACCGTCGACGGTTCATTTTTTGTTGCCTATTCGCGCATGGACGACGCAGCCACCGCCCCGCTTGATAAGGCGCTTGCCGCTGCCGATCCTGAAAAATTGCGCGACCTGAAAACGCCGGAATTTACCGCACAGCTTGCCAAGATTTACACGGAGCTGGATTACATCCACCCGTTCAGCGACGGTAACAGCCGCACGCTGCGCACTTTCACCAAACAGCTTGCCCGGTCAGCCGGGTACGTGCTGGATTGGGAACGCTTCGGAAACAGCGACGTAGGCCGCGACTTGCTTTATGTCGCCTGCGACCTTAGCGTTAACGCCTTGGCAATGCCGAACATCCAGAGCGAAAGCACAATGCAGCGCATTCTGTACACCACAGACAGGCTACAAGGCAACCGAGCCTTGCCCGACTTGTTGCACGATGCTGTGCGCCCTACCCGCGCCGTGGCGTTCGAACAGATGCCCGAGTATGAAGCCTTGAAGCACACCCGGAGCTAGGCAAGGCGTACCGGACTTTGCACACGTTAACCGCTTACTTTGAATCAAAGATGCCCGGCCAGCCGAAGGCGCAAGCGGCTAGCATAGAGGCCGTGGTAAAGCGGATTAAAAAGCACCTGAACGCCGGAGAAATTGCAGACTTTGGCCGCAACGGCGAAGCCAATCAGAAACAACGTCAAACGCCGCACCGAGAACAGACCGATCAGGATCAGGAGCGGGAACGATGATGCAAGCAAAAAAGCCACCAGACGGGCAAATCTGGCGGCTTTCTACCCACTAACCACTAAAGGGACGGGTTGGCTGTACGTCGGCGGAAACAATCAGCGCGATCCTTTGCCTTTTCTTCCGTGGTTCTGAAGGGGGCTTTGTCGTCCTTTTATCCGATAATCTTTTGATGGAGAGAAAATGCAACAGCAGAGCCTGAAAGAGCAAGTCGCGGCGGCGGCGCTCGAGGAAATCGAGGAAAATATCGTCCTTGGCGTCGGCAGCGGTTCCACCGTTTCGTGTTTTGTGACCGCGCTTGGTCGCTCGGGCATGCGTTTTCGTGATCTCGTTTCTTCTTCGCAGGAGACCACACGCGCCTTGCAGGCGGCAGGGTATCGCGTCGGCGATCTCAACGCCAGCGATCCGGTCGCCGTGTATGTCGACGGCTGTGACGAGATCAATGCGCGAAAATGCATGATCAAAGGCGGCGGCGCGGCGCTCACGCGGGAGAAAATCATTGCCGCGGCGGCGGAGAAATTTCTCTGTATCGTCGATATTTCGAAGAAAGTGGCGGTGCTCGGAAAATTCCCGTTGCCGGTGGAAGTGATTCCGATGGCGCGCAGCTATGTGGCGCGCGAATTGGTCAAACTCGGCGGCGAACCGCGCTGGCGTCAAGGGATCGTCACCGACAACGGCAACTGGATTCTCGACGTCCATTATCTATCGATCGGCGATCCGCTCGCCCTGGAACAGACGATCAACAATATTGCCGGGGTGGTTACCGTCGGAATCTTCGCCAAGGAACGGGCCGACGTCGTGTTGATGTCCCATACAGACGGGACGATCGAGCGCTGGTAAGCGCGGTTTCGCGATGGGGCGGGGATTCGTCGGCGAGGCAAAGTGACGCGCGCTCTGCACGCTCGAGAGATTCGCAATCAAGGCGCGGTCGCGGCAACCCCTTGTCACGCTTCATGCCGCGCGGCGGGGATGAAATTTGCTTTAATCGCAAAATCGAAATACACTCCAAGTAGATGTAAAAAACCGGGGGAGAAGAATGAAAAAGTGGATTGTATGGGCCGTTTTCACCTTGGCGCTGGCAAGGGGGAAGGCAGTCACCTGGCATATGGCCACACCCTATCCAGATCGTCAATTTCATACGCAAAATATCAAGAAGTTCATCGAGGACGTGGAAACGGCGACCGATGGCAAGGTCAAGATCGTCTTGCATAGCGGCGGGGCGCTTTACAAGGCACCGGAGATTTTCAGGGCGGTGCGCTCGGATCAAATCGCCCTGGGGGAACTGCTGATCTCCAGCCTCGGCAATGACGATCCGTTGTTCAAACTGGATACGTTGCCCTTTCTCGCTACGGATTATGCCGCGGCGGAAAAGCTATGGCGCGTTTCCTCCTCCGCCGTTGCCGAGAAATTGGCAGAGAAAGGCGTGGTACTCCTCTACACGGTGCCCTGGCCGGGGCAGAATTTCTACACCAACGCGCCGGTGGAAACAATCGAGGACTTTCAAGGGAAGAAAATTCGAGCCTATAACGCGCAGACGGCGGCCATTGCCGCGCAACTCGGTGCCGTACCGACGACGATCGAGGTTTCCGATATCGCCCAGGCATTCACCACTTCCCAGATCGATGCGATGATCACTTCCAGTAGTACGGGGGTGACGTCACAGGCATGGGATTTCGTCAAGTATTTCACCTCGGTGAACGCCTGGTATCCGAAGAACATGGTTTTCCTCAACAAGCGCCAATGGCGCCGTCTGGACGAGGACAGCCGCGAAAAAATTCTCGCCGCCGCGCGCACGGCACAAGCGCGCGGTTTTACGATGTCTGTCGAGGACAATCAAGCGAATCTGAAAACGCTGGCCAATCATGGCATGACGATTGCCGAGCCTTCACCGCAAATTAAGAGAGCGCTTGACGAAATCGGTGAAAAAATGGCCGCGCAATGGGGCGAAGAAGCCGGGCCCGAAGGCCGGAAAATCCTTTCCGCCTTCAGGAAGGAATGAATACCTTCGCGAGACGCTTGAGACGGCTTGCCGATGCCCTTTATACCTTGGCGGGCGCGGCGGCGGCATTGTGCGTGGTCGCGATGTTTTTCCTGATTCTCGCCCAGATCATCGCCCGGCAGGTTGACCGGCACATTCCTTCCTCGGGAGATATGATCGGTTTCTGTGTCGTGTGGTCGGCCTTTCTCGGGCTCGCCTATACCATGCACTGTCGCGCGCATATTCGTGTGGAGTTATTCCTCGCGCGTCTGCTCACTCGACAGCGGCGTTATGTGAATATCTCGAGCGGCGTCCTGGCGACAGTAATGGTGGCTGTTTTCATTTTCCACGCTTTTGCCCTGATTCGCGAATCCTTCGTTTTCGCCGATGTCACGGACGGGGAAGTGCCTTTGCCGTTGTGGCTCGTACAATTACCGATGCTGGCAGGTACCGTTTTGTTCGCTCTTTCCCTGCTCGACTATACGTTAACGGAGATTTTTGTTTGTGAAAAGCGGCGAACGAGCGGGCGGAGCGCAGACAGGTCATGAGTCAGATAATGATGGCGGCCATTCTCCTTTTCGTGCTCTTTGCCTCGCTCGCCGCTGGATTGTGGGTTTCTCTTTCCTTGTTCCTGGTCTCGGTGATCGCTTATCTGCTGATCGAGATGGCAAATTACGGGCAGATTGTCGCGACCATTTCCTGGGGGGCGGTTTCCAGCTGGACGTTGGCGCCGCTGCCGATGTTCATCTGGATGGGAGAGATCTTGTTTCGTTCGGCGCTGGCACAGCATCTTTTCGACGGACTTTCAGTGTGGCTCAATCGTATTCCCGGACGACTGTTTCACGTGAACATCCTTGCCAGCGGACTGTTCGCCGCCGTCTGCGGTTCATCGGCGGCAACGGTCGCAACACTCGGGAAGGTCACTTTGCCGCAACTCAAACGACTCGGTTACCGTGAATCCTTCGCCATCGCCACCCTGGGCGGCGCTGGTACACTGGGACTTTTGATTCCGCCGTCGATCATGATGATCGTTTATGCGGTGGCGGCAGAGATTTCCGTCTCGCGACTGTTCATCGCCGGCGTTTTCCCCGGCGTCCTGCTGATCTGCCTGTTCATGGGTTATACGATACTTTACAATTTAATCCATCCGGATGCCGCGCCACCTGCCGAAGTGTCGGCGGATCGCGGCAGATGGCGGAGTACCTTGAAACTGTTGCCGGTCGTGGTATTGATCGTCACCGTGCTTGGCTCGATCTACAGCGGCGTTGCCTCGCCGACCGAAGCTTCCGCCATCGGCGTCCTCGGTGCGCTGATTCTCACCAGGCTGGAAGGCAGTCTTACCTGGCAGGTGTTCAAAGAAGGGCTGATGGCGACGGTGAACACCAGCGCCATGCTCCTCTTTATCATGATCGCGGCCGCGGTGCTCACCAATGCCATGGGCTTTATCGGTCTTCCGCAGGCACTGGCTGAATATGTCAAGATGTTGCATCTCTCACCAGGGCTTCTTCTGGTCGCGCTTACTTTGCTTTTTATCGTGCTTGGCTGTTTTCTCGATGGCGTTTCCGTGATTTTGCTGACCACCGCGACGATCCTGCCGATGGTGCAGGCCGCGGGCATCAATCCGCTCTGGTTCGGCATTTATCTCGTCATTGTCGTCGAAATGGCGCAGATCACCCCGCCGGTCGGGTTCAATCTCTTCGTGCTACAGGCGCTCTCCGGCAAGGATCTCTTGCAAATCGCCCGCTATACGTTGCCGTTTTTCGCGGTTCTGGTGCTCGCCCTGATCCTCATTGGAGCTTTTCCGGGGATCGTGACCTGGCTTCCGCAAACGATGACGGCGATCCACCGATGATGTCGCCTTGGCTGCTCAATGCCGATGTCGGCGAGGGCTACGACGACAGTCGCCTCATGGCGTATCTGGATTGCGCCAGCATCTGCTGCGGCGCCCATGCCGGTGGCGTGAACGCCATGCGCAGCACCTTGGCGCTCGCCAAACGCCATGGAGTGACGCCTGGCGCCCATCCTGGCTATGGCGAACGCGCGACTTTCGGGCGTAGAAGCCTTTCCCTGCCGCTCGCGGAACTGGAGGCGAGCGTCCGTGAACAGATTCTTACGTTGACCGCGCTGGCCGCGGAAACGGCACTGAAACCGGCCTATGTGAAACCGCATGGGGCGATGAATCACGACATGCTCGAAGACGATACGGTTTTCGCGGCGATCTGTCGGGCGGTGGCGTCGCTCGACCCGACGCTCGCGGTGATGGTGCCAACCAATCCGCGTCAGCGCCAACAAAGGTGGATCGCACGGGAAAATGGATTGACGATTTGGTGGGAGGTCTTTGCCGATCGCGCCTATGAACCCAGCGGATTGCTGCGCTCACGCGACTGTCGCGACGCTGTCCACAGCACGCCGGAACGGATTGTCGCCCAACTCGAGGGGATCGTACGCAACGGAAAAATTCGCGCCGTCGACGGCAGCGATCTCGAAGTGGGCGAGGCGTCTACCATCTGTGTCCACGGAGATCATCCTGTCTCCGTGGAAGCAATCCGGCGATGGACACGAATTCGCGGCTGAACTGGCAGGCGGCCGGTCAAAACGCCATCATCGGCTATCTGCCGTTACCGACGAGAGCGGCTTATCCGGCGTTGTTACAGGGGCTCGCGCGCGCGCTCTTGAAACAGTTTCCAGCGATTCACGATGCAGTTCCGGCCTATCGCAGCCTGCTTTTGCGTTACACCGACGGGGGGGACGCCGCGATGTTCGCGGCCGCCGCCGAACAATGGCTCGGCAATCCTTGCTTGGATTTACCGGACGGGCGCGAAGTGGTGATTCCCGTCTGTTATCAGGGAGACGATTTTGCCCCCGATTTGCCGCGTTTGGGGGAACGCTGTGGATTGACGCGGGAAGCCGTGATCACCTTGCACAGTGCCCGCGTCTATGATGTCTATTGTATCGGTTTTCTCCCCGGTTTCGCCTTTCTCGGCTACGTGGATGATGCCATCGCGACCGTGCGCCATGCCAAAGCGAAAGAAGTCCCCGCTGGAAGTGTCGGGATTGCCGGTAAACAGACCGGCTGTTATCCCCTGACTTCTCCCGGAGGCTGGCAGATTATCGGGCGCACGCCGATGTCGCTTTACGCGCCGGAACAGGGGATCTATTCGCGCTTTATGCCCGGCGACCGGGTGCGTTTTCAAGCGATCGATCGCGCGCAATTCGATACGTGGGCAGCGCGGTGACAGCGCTTTTTCGTATCAGAGAAGCGGCGCTTGTTACCCAGTTGCAGGATTTGGGGCGTTTCGGACACATGGCGCTCGGTTTTCCGCAAAGCGGTGCCATGGACGAATTGGCCTTCGCCGTCAACAATCGTTTGCTCGACAATCCGAAAAACGCCGTGCAGTTGGAAATCGCCCCCGGGGGATCGATTCTGGAAGTACTTGCCGACGCCACCATCGCCATCGCGGGGGCGTACGCGAATCCGACTCTGGAGGGTAAACCCTTGGTCAATTTTCATAGTCACCATGTCAAGGAAGGACAGGAATTGCGGATAGGGTTCCCGCGTTTGGGACAGTACTGCTATCTGGCGGTGAAAGGTGGTTTCCACTGTCCGTCTATTCTCGACAGTGGTTCGACTTGCGCCCGGATTGATCTTTTCCCCCGGCGCCTCGGCTGCGGCAGTGTTCTTGAAAGCCTCACCGATGAACGTTCCGTCGTGGAACGGGGGATGGCGCGTCAGGCGCTTCCCGATTATCGCGATGGCACCTTCGAGGTGTCGCCCGCCTATCAATATGCGGCGTTTTCCGAGCGGATACGTGAGCGTTTCGTCACCCAGCGCTATCGGGTACGCGCCAGCGACCGCATGGGAACGCTGCTCTATGGCGAGTTGCCGCTTTCCTTTGCCGGCGGGGAATTGCTCTCCGAAGGCATCGTTCCAGGGGCGATACAGATTACCAACGAAGGGCAGCCGATTGTCCTGCACAAAGATGCGCAAACCATCGGCGGCTATCCGAAAATCGGCGTACTCACCGGGGAAAGTCGCTCACGACTCGCGCAGTGTACGAACGGCAGGGAAGTGCGGTTCCGTTTTCTCGTATAAAAAAACGGACTACGGCGTTTTTTCCTGTCTTAGATAGTGTAGTCACGAGATATCTTCATGTAAAATGGCCTTTTCTCGGTTATAGCAGCAAAGTCAATGGCAGCACATCGCCGGCATGATATTTCAGATAGGCTTTGGGCGCTATTGGAACCCCATTTGCCCGGTCGTTCAGGGGCTTGGGGGTGTGGCACGAGACAATTGCCTGTTTATCGATGCCGTTTTCTGGATCATGCGTACGGGTGCGCCGTGGCGAGATTTACCCCCTGACTATGGCCCCTGGAGTAACGTCCATCGTCGTTTTATTCGATGGCGTGACAAAGGGGTATGGGAAAGATCGATGGAGATATCGATCGATGAGCCGGATGACGAATGGCCGATGATCGACGCCAGTCATTGCAAGGTACATCCTCATGCGGCGGGTGCGTTAGGGGGCAATCAAGACATGAGTCGTACAAAAGGGGCCTCGACACAAAATTGCATCTGGCCATGGGTGCGCATGGTCTGCCGGTCAGGGTTGTTGTTACAGAAGGGACAACGGCAGATTGCACTCAAGCCAGCCTCTTGATAGAGGGATTGACGGCGGAGTATTTGTTGGCTGATAAAGGTTACGATAGCAACGAGCTCATCGAGCAAGCGCTTTCACAGGGCATGGAGCCTATGATTCCGGCGAAGAGAAACCGTATCGCGAAACGCGAGGATGATAAAGACTTGTATCGATGACGTCACTTGGTCGAGAATGCTTTTTTGCACCTGAAACGTTGGCGAGGTATAGCGACGCGCTATGCCAAAAATACGGCATCGTTCCTGGCTGCCGTACAAATACGGTGTATTGCACTGTGGCTACTATCTCGTGACTACACTATCTAGAGAAAGAAGGAAAGATGTGTTTACAAGCGGCGCAAGCCACTAAGGCGACATCCAGCGCCGAAATCGAAAGAGAGCGTTATTTCGGTTGACAAAACGCATCACCGTCTATAACGCGCTGCTCGCGTACACCACGCGGCAATCCTCTCGTGAAGCGGTTCGGCATTCGACCGTGGTGCCCGCGCTCACAAGCGCCGCGCGGCCTTTTGCGATACGTAACCTGACATCGGCGCAGCGGATGGTCATTTCTCCTTCCAGGCAGAGAAGGATCGAGGCCTGCTCGAGGCTTTTCCGCCACTCGTTCCCTCGCGCGATCTCGATCAATTCCATGGCGAAATCCGCTATGCCGGCGGGGTAACGGGTGACATTGCCTTGTCGTTGCCCAGGCAGAATTTCGGGTTTCACCGGATTGACTTCGACAATGCGCAATAATTCTTCGAGGGCGACGTATTTCGCGGTCAGCCCGGCGCGCAGTACGTTGTCCGAAGCCGCCATCAATTCGATATTCTGCCCGCGCAGATAGGCATGCGGCAAGCGAGCGATTTGCACCAGTCCTTCGCCAGAGCGCAGATGAACGATGTTGAACAGGAAAAAACACATCAGTCCGGGATCGAGTGCGTCACGAGAAAGCTTCATCGCCTCGCTGCTGTACTGAATCCAATAGCCCGGCTCGTGCATATCGTCAATCGGCGCGGCCTCGAGAATCGGCAGCAACCATGCGGCCAGTGTTTCCGGTTGCGCACGCATAATCCGTTGGTAAGCCTCATCGAGCGGCAAAGTTTCGATTATCGCGGCAACTTCGGCAAGCGCCGGATATTGCGCCAGTCGCTCGAAAATTTGCCCTTTCTCGGCAAAGCCGTGCAGCAGCCAGAATGGCGACAACGCGACCATCATTTCGGGTTTGTGATTGTCATCCTTGTACAAACGTTCGGGCGCCTCACGAGGAATACCGGCAGCCTCTTCGCGGGCAAAACCGATTTCGGCCTGTTTTTTATCGGGGTGTACCTGAATCGAAAGCGGCAGGCGGACATCGAGGATTTTCAGCAGGAAAGACAGCCGCTCACCGAACCCTTCACGCGCTTCTCGAGTCAAGGTGTCCAGATGTGCCGCAAGCCAACGGTCGAGCGGTCTTCTCCGGCCGCGATCCTCGACGATTGCCGGCGCTTTGGGATGATCGCCGAACCAAAGTTCGGCGACCGGCTCTCCTTCCTGCCTGAGTGACGGCTCGTCGAGCAAAGCGCCGATATAATCATAGCCCCCCCAGCTATATCGTTGAATCGCTCCTTGCAGGGAATAAATCATCGCTTTTCCTCGTTTTCTTGCCCAAGGAGACGAGTAAGATGCGTTTCATCGCTGAAAAAGGCCGCCGCTTTTTCCAGTTCCGCCATGTTGGTGATCACCAGATTCAATCGCGTGTGATTATCCAACTCGATACGCAACACACCGTTCTCGCTCAGTCGCATCTGCGCGATACGCGAATACGGCACGAATGTCAGAAAATAGAAAAATCCGTCCGCTTTCAGCCGCCAAAGGCTCGGCCGCAAGGCGGCGATCAGCACCAGAATGAGCAGTAACAGCAACGGCAGTAAAAGTAAGACGGAACCCTTGTCCTGCCAAATCCGGTAAAGCCCATAGAAAAGCGCGGCAAGCAGCAGCAAAGTATCGACGTAGCGCCGCCGCAGGCGCACGGTAAGAAGCGTTTCCCCCTGCGCTTGGGCAACCCAGAGAATATCGAGAAACAAATAGAAGAAATAGCCGACGATTACCAGCCATAACAGCATTTCCGCCATCTATCCCTCCGTGCCGGGAAAACGCTTGCGCCTGACATGTGCTTCCTCAGTCGATCGGGCGAAGCCGGAATCAGGCAAGCCAGCCAACCCAGTATCCGAAAATACCAATCAAGAAGATACCGAAAATGATCCACAGCGGATTTACCCCCTTGCGCAAAAGCCACATCGAAGCGAAAGTGAACATAAGCGCCGGCAGGCCTGGCATCAAGGAATCGAGCACCGACTGCACAGTGCTGACATGACTCTGCCCGGTTTGGTCTTCAAGTCGCGATATCACCACCGGAATGTTGATATGGGTCCACTGATTGACCAGGGCTCCCATGACGAAGAGTCCAAGAATGGAGGCAGCCTCGGTCAGCTTTTGCAGCAAGCCGCCCCCCATGTCGGAGACCACTTCCATTCCTTTTTTGTACCCATAGGTGATTCCATAATAACGCACTAGGAGGCGGATCAGATTGAACAGCACGAAAAAAAGAATCGGGCCGTAAATCGAACCACCCGCAGCGATCGTAGCGCAAAAAGCGCCGACCACCGGACGCACGGTTCCCCAGAAGATCGGATCACCGACACCGGCGAGTGGCCCCATCAGACCGACTTTCATCCCGTTGATCGCGGCGTCGTCGATCGGCATGCCGTTGGCGCGCTGTTCTTCCATCGCCAGATTGATTCCAAGAATCGGCGCCGTCATGTAGGGATGAGTGTTATAAAATTCGAGATGCCGTTTGATTGCCTGCTTGCGTTCCTCACTGCCCGCCGGATACAGGCGTCGGATCGCCGGCACCATCTGAAACGCGTAGCCAAGTGCCTGCATGCGTTCGAAATTCCACGAGGCCTGAAGCAGATTCGAACGATAAAAGACCGAGCGCAAATCCGAACGCGTAAGTTTTTTCTGATTTTCCATCGTCATTTCTCCGTCTCTCAGTCGAGTTGATTGTCGAGTTTGTTCGGATCGCCAGAACTGGTATTGTCAGCGCCGTTCACTTGCATACCGCGGTAATATTTAGGGTGTAACTGGAGATAGAAAAACGCCATCGCCACGCCGAGGACACCGAGTGCGACGAGGTTAAAATAGGTGAACGCGGCGACCACGAAACCGACAAAAAAGAACATCATCAGATTCGGCGCCCGCATCATGTTGATGACCATCGCATACCCGACAACGACAATGATACCGCCGGCGACACCCAGCCCGCCGGTAATCACTTCCGGAATCGCCTCCAGCGCGCCCTGAACGATGTCGGTACCCACGGATGCCGCTACAACAGCAGCGGGAATCGCCACCCGCAGCCCTTGGAGGAGAAGCGCGCTAAGGTGCAAATAGGTAATTCTCTCGAGACGAGCGTCTTTGACCGATCGGTCGGCGGCGTGCTGAATACCGACGGTAATCGTCCTCACGATAACGGTCAACACTTGTCCGGCCGCCGCCAGCGGAATGGCCAGCGCGATCCCTGTTCCGACGTTCTGTTTTCCGGCGATGACAAGAATCGCCGAAATAATCGAAGCCATCGCCGCATCGGGAGCGATGGCTGCGCCGATATTCATCCAACCGAGCGCGGTGATCTGCAAGGTACCGCCGACGATAATGCCGGTTTTTAAATCACCGAGTACCAGACCGATCAGCGTACAGGCGACGAGCGGCTGATGAAACTGAAATTCATCAACGACACTTTCCATCCCCGCGAGAAACGCGACGAGAAAGACCAAAATAATTTGAATGATAGAAATATCCATTTTGCCCTCCGTTATCGATATCGACGTGTCGGATAATATTTTTTCTTGAGAAGATCCATGAGTTGCGTTTTGTTGTCGCTTGCCACTTTACGCACTTCCAGCTCGACACCTTGCTTGTCGAGAGCTTCGAAGGCTTGCACATCATCCGCGTCCACCGAGACGGACATATCAAGCATGGTCCTGCCCTCTTTGAAAGCGATGCCACCGATGTTCACGGTGTCGATCGGCAGACCACGTCGATGCAATGTGAGCACGTCGCCTGGATTGGTAAAAAGCAGCATGACCTTGTCATCGCCATAATCGGGGTTGTTGTAGACACGAACCATCTTGTCCACGCCGACGGTATGCGCGCTTACCCCGGAAGGCACCGCTTGTTTGAGCATCGTCGTACGCATCTTATCCTCGGCGATCCGGTCATTGACGACAATGATGCGCGTGACGCCGGTTTCTTTCACCCAGCGCGTCGCCACTTGCCCATGAATCAGGCGATCATCGATGCGCAGCAGTCCGAGGGTCATGTGCGGGCCATCGTTCACTTTTCGCGAGGCTTCGGCGCGAAGCGCCTCGATAGCCGGGTCGTCGGGATCGATATTCTGCCCGTTGGCAGGCTCCGATTGCGTCGCTGTCATTGCGTTGGCATGCAGCGCTCGCACCCCTTCACGGCCAGCATCAAGCGCTGTCTGCACGAGTCGATCAAGGTCGCCGGTGTCTTCTCGCTGCATCAGGGTTTCGATCAGCATCGGCACGTTCATTCCGGTTAGCACCTCCGCGGACGGATATTCGCCGGATACCGTCGATGCCGCATGAAAAGGGGTGCCTCCCCACAAATCGACGAAAAACAACAGTCCTTGCGACACATCAAGGGCGGCGATTTCCTTACGCATGTTTCGTGCCAGGTCCTCGCCGTTTTCTCCGGGCGTGAAGGCAAGGCAGGCGAGATTTTCCTGTCGGCCAACGATCATTTCCGCCGTCTTGCGCAACGACTCGGCGGCATGACCATGTGTTGTCATCAACACCGCAATACTCATGCGATCTCCTTTTTTATCGAGCGTGCAGATAAAACAAGAAAAAAATTCTTTTCTTACTTGTTCCAGTAAGTGGAATTATAATATTTTTTTCGGCTTTATAAAGATAAATTTATCCTCGGTTATGAAGCGAGTGAAAATTACGAGAACCGTGCCTTTTTATTTATTTATATTTAAATTTCAATAGCTTGATCGTTTATTTATGGTCGATATGATTCTCCAAGTGAAAAGTTCATTCTGTTCACCTTGGCAAAAGCTCCAAGCAACCCGGCGGGGTTTTATTACCATAAAGATAATTCCAAAGGCTGATATTAAATGACGTTTCAATACGATTCAGTGATGAAATTCCTCCACGGGAGAGCATTTTTTCCTTGCGTTTTGTTTTATTGTAACCGGCCGGCAACGGGCAAGAATCAGGGCGTTGTGATAATCTTTGCTGATGTGTGCGTTGTCGCTTGGTATAGACGTTCCGATCAAGCATGCTAAGTATGAAGAGGGTCAATAGGGAATGTATCGAGATATCTTCCCATTTCGACGCTGCAATACGCTTTCGACTATACGCTGTTTTATCGGGGATTTCCTATGCGTATCACTTCCCGCGTCGGGCAAGAATTGCTGCCTACGCTGAAACTTGCCGTGCCGATGATCCTGACCCAGTTGCTCGGGTTCGCACAACAAGTCATCGATACGGTTATGGCTGGTCGTTACAGTACGTTTATTTTGGCCGGCGTTTCCTTGGCCGTGCAACTTTACGTCGTTGTTTATGTACTGATGATTGGCTTTGGCATCGGCCTCAGCGCGCTGATCTCACGCCATCACGGTAACAACAACCCTCTCCTCATCCGGCGTACCTTTCAGCAAGGGATCTACCTGTTTTCCTGCCTTGCCGGATTGACCGCCATCGCCACATTCGGCTGCGCTTATTTGCCTAACTTGATCGGCAGCGCCGCGGAAATCGCTCGCGAAGCCCGTCTGTATCTGCTCACTCTGGCAGTGCCTGCCGGTGTGTTTATTTTCGCGCAGAGCGCGCGTTATTTCTTCGAAGGCATGTCGCATCCGAAGACCAACAACCTGGTACAAGCCGCGCTACTGCCGGTCAATATCGTCGGTAACTGGTTCTTCCTCACCCATACGTCACTCAACGCGCAGGGTATGGCCATTTCCACCGGTATCTGTTGTCTGCTTTATGCGATTTTGCTCTTCGGTAGCCTGACTCGCCGATCCTGGAATCGTTACCGCCTGTTCACTCGTTTCAATCCGCCCGACTGGCAGATTCTGCGCCAAATTGTCGCTGTGGGTTATCCTATCGGTCTCGCAATCGTCATGGAAGTGAGTCTGTTCAGCATGATTGGAATGATTGTCAGCCGCAGTGACGCGATCACCACCGGCGCCAACCAAGTGGTGAGCAACTACGCAAGTCTTATGTTCATGTTACCGCTAGGCATCGGCTCGGCACTGACGATACGCATCGCAAACGCATTGGGGTGCAACGATTGGTCGGCAATCGCCAATCGCACCCTTGTCGGCATCGGTCTCTGCGCTGGGGTGATGCTATGCTCGGCAGTGGTCATGGCATTGTTCGGCAAATATATCGCTTTGCTGTACACGGAAAATCTTGAGGTAATCGAAATTGCGAGCGATATCATGCTGATCGCTGCTTTGTTTCAGTTGTTCGACGGCATTCAGGTCGGCGCGGCCGGCGTATTACGCGGACTCTGCGATACTCGGATCACCCTGCTTTATGCGTTGATTGGTTACTGGCTGATTGGCTTTCCCGCCGGTTTGCTGATGGACTATGTTTTCGGCTTGGGGATTTACGGTCTTTGGAGTGGCGTTTGCATCGGTCTTTTCGTTTTCGCCTGGCTCGCCATCCGACGTGTGTTACGCCATCTTCGTCATGATTTTTCCAGAGAAACCACACATGCCTGAAAAAATCCTCATCGTCGCGCAAACGGAAAACCATGTCATCGGCAAAGACAACGCGATGCCCTGGCACTTGCCGCGCGATCTTCGCCATTTCAAGGAAGCCACGCTCGGCCATCCCGTCATCATGGGACGCAAAACCTATGCCACCATGGGCAAAGCCCTTCCGGGACGTATCAATCACGTCATCAGCCGCAATCCTGCCCTGCACTTGCCGGACGCTTTTGTCCATTCAAGCCCAAAGGCGGCGCTCTGTGCCTGCGAAAACACGGAGAAAGTGTTTCTCATCGGGGGGGAGACGCTCTACCGTAGTCTCCTTGATCAGGTCGACACCCTGATCGTCACCTGGATCCACACGATCCTCACAGGCGATACCTATTTCCCCGACATCGACCCGAGGGTGTGGCGGGAGAGTGAGCGGAGATTTTTTGCAAAAGATGGAAAAAATCTCTACGATATGAGCTTCGTCCGCTACGTACATCGATAACGACGCACCTGTACAACGTCATATCTACCAAGCTCAACACGACGGCGAATTTGCCTGAGCATCAAAACAAAGAAACGTAGGGAAATAAAACGACTTTTCACCAACTCTTCTTCCTTGATCTTGGCAATATTTCGTCTTTCCTTCGTTTGTCCGGATGGTCTTTACAAATACCTCGATAGCCGCGAAATATGCTACATTACGGATTTAATGTGTCACAAGGAAAGAATATGCGATTCCCGATATTCATGCTGATCGCCGCTGCGGCGACGGCAACGCTTTCGAGCGCTGCCAGCAAAGCCGTCACAAACCGACAGGCTTCCGCGAACAGCAGACAAAACGCCATCATCGGGGCGCCAAAACGGGCGATGACGCTGCAAAACGCCGATCAGTTGCAAGTGATCGCGCCCGGTACACCGATCATGCCGGTAAATGCGGCTGCCGAACGTAATCGAATCGCGGCAAAACCCTTGCCTCTCGATAGCAACGGCAGAGCGCATCTAAGCGGCAGCATCCGCGGACTCGGTATGGATATCTATCATTTTTCCGCGCCGGCAGGTTCGCGCATCCGCATTCTCGATCAGCGCGCCGGCGCCCTGCAATTCGCCATTTTCCGCCCAGGTATCGGCATGCGCTTCGGCAATAACCAGATTCTTCCGCAAAGCGGCAATTATGAACTGCGTATCATCAATGACCGCAAAAACGCCGCTCACAACCGCAAGGCCTACCCATATTCCGTGACCTTCACCTTAAGCCCGGGCGGAAGAAACCCGTTGCCACCGGCGCGCATGACCAAACCGGTCGCGACAACAAAAAAGCACAGCCTCAACCAATATCACGGGCAAAAACCTGGCGGCGTACGCGCAACCCACTCCGCGCCGCCTGCAAGAACCCTTCCCACCACGGCACAGGGTAATGTGGCGCGTCCGATACGCATACCGCCGTCCGCACAACAAGTCGCCATAGCAAAACCGGCAGCTAAATCTAAAGCGGCACGAAACACGATATCGGGTCAATATCGCCAGTATCGATGTGACAGCGGTACAATCACCGCAAATATAAGCGCCAACTCAGCAAGTGTGCGTTCCGGGTCGTTGCTGTTGGCCCTCGCGAAACGGGGCGGCAACGGGAATAACGTGGTTTACTCCAACGGTGTCTACATACTGACCGCGGCAGCGGACGGCAGTCAAATCTATTCTTTCGACCTGAAAAGCGTAAACGGCACCCGGCGTCTGGCAAGCGCCTGTCGCTGAACGCGGGGAACAGTACTCACTAGGTGGATGTAACGGCAAAGCGTCCGTTATTGACGAATCAAATAGTCGAACGCAGACAGCGAGGCTTTGGCGCCCTCTCCCATCGCGATAACGATCTGCTTGTAGGGAACGGTCGTGCAATCGCCACAAGCGAAAATCCCCGGCACGTTCGTCTCCCCCTGCGCGTTTACGATGATTTCACCATAGCGCGTTTTCTCCAACGCCTCACCGAGAAAGGCCGTATTCGGCAGAAGACCAATCTGCACGAACACCCCCGCGAGGGCGATTTCTCCCTCTTCTCCGTTACCGCGATCTTGATAACGCAAGCTAGTCACATGCCCATTTTCCGCCTCGATCGACCGGGTCGCCACATTGGTCATAATCGTAATATTATCGCGTTTGCGTACCGCATCGACCAATACTTTATCCGCTTTCAACCGATCGGCGAATTCAAGAATCGTGACCTTTTCGACAATGCCGGCGAGATCCAGCGCGGCTTCCAAACCGGAATTTCCGCCGCCGATCACCGCCACATGCTTGCCCTTGAAGAAAGGACCGTCACAATGCGGGCAGTACGCCACCCCGTTACCGAGGTTCTCCCGTTCCCCCGGCACGCCAAGTTCGCGCCATTTCGCGCCGCTGGCAATGATCAGCGCGCGCGTCGTGAGGACTTCCCCGGTTTGCAAGATGATTTTGTGTGTTTTTCCTCCCACTTGCAGCGATTGCACGGTCAGATTTTCCCTGACCGTGATCGGATAGGCGGCGATATGTTCCTGTAACTCGGCGCTCAATCGAGGCCCCGTGGTTTTCTTGGTACCGATCAGATTTTCGATCCCCAGCGTGTCTTTGACCTGCCCGCCGATGCGATCGGCAACGATCGTCACCGAAAGTCCTTTACGCACGGCGTAAATCGCCGCCGCGGCCCCTGCTGGGCCGGCGCCGATCACGGTGACGTCTTGCGGTGGCGAGAATTTCTCTTGCTGCGCGCCCGAGGCGATTTCGGGATATTGCTCGAGCAGCTTGGTGAGTATTTTGGCGGTGTCGACCTTGCCGTTGATGAACACCTCTCCATTCAAATACACTGTCGGCACCCCTTGGATATTGCGCTTTTCCACTTCTTCCTGGAACAAGCCACCGTCGATCATCTCGCTGGTTATCTTTTCATTGAGCAGGGCGAACTGATCGAGCGCCTGCACCACATCCGGGCAGTTGTGACAGGATAACGAGACAAAGGTTTCGAAATGCAGCGGTTGGCGAACGTTATTGACCAAACGCTGAATACCGGCGTCGAGTTTCAGCGGCGTTCCGCCGGCTTGCAGAATCGCGAGGATCAGCGAACTGAATTCATGTCCGCCGGGAATGCCGGAAAAGACGATCCCCGTCGCGCGGCCATCGGCTTCGAGCATAAAACTGATCGCGCCGCGCGCCGCGGCAAAGGGACGCTCCTCGAGGACAATTTTCTCGGAGACCGAAGTCAAATCGGCAAGGAAGGCCCGCAACTCGTCACGACGCTCGTGTTCGCCGGGCGCGAGTACCAGGGTGACTGTTCGGGAAAGTCCGGCGACATGTTGTTTTACCGTTTCCAACATAGAGTGTTCTATCATCAATTTTTCCTATCGATTACCTCTGAAAAAGCCGGTAACGTATACCGGCTCTGCTTGCATGCCACACAAATGGCATGTTCTCGACTCGTGAAATACTCGATCGTTAGATTTTTCCCACCAAATCCAGACTTGGTTTCAGCGTCTCTTCCCCTTCTTCCCAGGCTGCCGGACAAACTTCCCCATCATGTTCGGCGACGTATTTCGCCGCTTTCAGATTGCGTACCATACTCTTGGCGTCACGACCGATACCATTGTCATGAATTTCGGCCACTTTGATGACGCCGTCGGGATCGGCGAGGAAAGTTCCGCGGTAAGTGAGTCCCTGTTCTTCGATCATGACATTGAAACCACGTGCCAGCACGCCAGTGGGATCGCCGAGCATCGGATAGGTGATTTTACCGATGGCATCGGAGGTATCGTGCCACGCCTTGTGAGTGAAGTGCGTGTCGCAAGAGACGGCGTAGACTTCCGCACCGAGCGCCTTGAATTCTTCGTAGTATTTCTGCATGTCTTCCAATTCGGTCGGGCAGACGAAGGTAAAGTCGGCCGGGTAGAAAACAAAGATCGCCCATTTGCCCTTCACGGATTCACTGGTAATGGTTTTGAACTGGTCATTGTGGAAGGCCTGAACGGAGAATTCTGGGATTGAACAATTGATAATCGGCATGTGTCACCTCGTGTTTTGGAAAATCCTTTCAATTATAAAGGACTCGCTTTCCGTTTTGAAAATGCGAAATTTTTAATTTCTTATTTGGAAACACAAAATGTAGAATAAAAATTCGATTTGTTTTACAGGACTATATAATGATCACCTTACGGCAGATCCAATTCGCCCTCGCCGTGGCTCGCCATCGCCATTTCAAACGGGCCGCCGAAGAATGTAGTATTTCCCAGTCCGCCTTGTCACTGGGGATTGCCGAAATGGAAAGAAATCTCGGCGTTGCCATCTTCGAGCGTAACAACAAACAAGTAATCATTACCCCGCTTGGCTTGGAACTGCTCAAACGCGGACAAAAAATCTATCTTGATGCGCAGCAGCTTGTCGAGCGCGCCCACGCCGGACAAGAAGCGCTGAGCTTCAGCATGAATCTCGGCTTCATTCCGACCATCGCCCCTTTCCTCCTGCCCGAGGTGTTACCGCTGATCCGCACAAAGCGCCCGGACTTTACCCTCAAGGTTTTCGAACAGGAATCCGAACGACTGCTCTATGCGCTTCGTAACGGCCGCCTGGATGCCGCCATACTCGCGCTACCATTCGCTATCGATGGACTCGACGCCCTTATCTTCGGAGAGGAAAGTTTCCTCGTGATCATGCACCACGAACACAAGCTCTGCAAAGAAAGACAAATCACCTCGCCGCAGTTGAAAAACGAACATATTCTCCTGCTCGGCGAGGGGCATTGCCTACGTGAACAAATTCTTGATGTCTGTAAAATACGCCACCAACTGGGCAATGACAACTTCCAGGAAGCGAGCCTCAACACCCTGATCCAGCTCGCCGCGAACAATATGGGGATTACCCTGATACCGGAGATGGCGCGGGAACAGATGAGCCATTATTCAACCCTACATACCGCACCGCTCGACGCGCCCGGTCCGCATCGCCGACTGGCGATCGTCATGCGCCCGAATTACCCGCGCCTTGCCGATCTGAACATCCTGTCCGCTCTGTTTTCCCAGGCACTGGACAATCTCAAGCAAGTGGCGTGAAGGCGCTTCCGCCCTGCTTCGCGGCCGTACAATTTTCGCTGACTGTTCAGGTCGCCGCGCGCGGTAATGCCGGTGAGCGACCTTTTTTCACGTTGAGAATGTTTGCCAAACCCGCGCAATTCAAGCCCATGCTGTTCAACGACTTCCTTGACCGATGCGGTGCTGGTCATGCCAGATTTCACAAGCGCTGTGAAACAAAAAGATAATCCAGGATGGAAGGCACATTCTGGAATACCTACTACCCTATCGCCCCGAACCTGATCCGATCGAACACAAATGGGTCCAGGCAAAAGCCATCAGGAGAAAAACGGGAAAACAATACAAAAAACCTTCAAAACAGGAATACTGGAGAAAAGTCAATCTTGGTCGGCGCTCACGTCCCAATCGGACTAGCGTATTTCACCTGTTTGGTAAAACTGGCGGATCAGCTTGATATATTCGAGAAAGTCTTTGTTTTCCTCGGTCAGCCTGTTTGCCGTATCCCAATCAATCTCGTTGCGCTCTTTAGCTGGAATCATGATCTGACTTTCCGCGGGATTCTCGGCATCGAGCCGAATAAAGCCGATGCCATGCAGGCTGGCAAGCATACGGAGTTCTTTCAAGGTGTCCGCGCCTTCGATCTCGCTGGCAACCAGATAACCAAAATTTGCCCATGAGGAATTGCTCACCGCTTGGAAAAAGACCTCGCGCACGTTTGAACGGTTGATGAGAATTTTAACCTCGAACGACCAGAGTTTGGTTTTCTTATCGGCATATTGCTGAACACAATCTTTGATTTCACGGTGCCAGTCGCCGCTGAGGTCTTCCATGCCGACAAGATCGGGGTAAAGCCATTTGTTGCCGCCGGCGCCGTGAGAATGACGAGAACGTTTTTCATCGATGCGCTTGCTGTATAACTCAAGCTCCGACCATAGGAATTCGGATAATATCAGGTAAAGATCATGCTCTTTCAAAATAGGGCTCGATACTGGGGAAGCCTCCTGGCTTTCTGCATGATCGATTTCAGCGCTGTCGGTGGATTCGGTAAAGTAATACTTTCGTGGGCGGCCTTCCGTGGTTTTGACCTGTGGATGGCGTTTCTGCAAACGGGGACGCTGGGAACCGATTTCGGCAGCGATTTGCCGTAAAAGCGCGGTTTCATTGTCCAGCGGGTTCAAAGTGGCCGTCGAGCGCTTTTGCTTTTGGCGACATTCCTCCGGATAGGTTGCGAATATCCAGTTGGCGACTTCCCGGGCCGTGAATTTTTGCTCCGGGTTCTGCTGTAAAAATTCAACGACAGTATTGGCCAATTTCAGCGCCATGCTTCAATCTCTCTGGTTTTCCTAGCGGATCATCATATCAGCCGCGCTTGAAATGACAAAAAAGAGGAGAAACAGGAAGAACATAACAAGAAATCGAGTGGACTTGATCAAGCGGCCCGCAGGCTTCTCTCCAACGGTTTGTTTTCGCCCGGCAGGTTACCCGGCCATCGGCTACGGGCACGCGGCCAAAGACGACGGGGACTGCTCGGCCGCTATCGACGAAGCGCAAGCAGAAGCACTGTTGCGGCAGGATGCCGTGATTGCCGAGCGTGCTGTCCTTCGTCCGGTCAACGTGCCGTTGACCGATGGCCGGTTCAATGCGCTTTCTAAAATCTCGGCGGCAGAGCGCTTCAGCGCTCGATCCCGTGCCACAAAATCAACCGCGAGGAACAAGGCGAAGAACCGGAACAGTTCATGCGCTGGGTTTGGGCAGGTGGTCATAAATTAAAAGGTCTTGTTCGGCGACGGACTGCAGAGGCTGATTTCTATCAGATCAGTTCTGCCGAAGCATGTACTCACTCATCAATCCATCAAAGCTTCTATTCGAAGCGATGGCATTGTGTGGAATAAGAGCATAATTCCACGGCTTCCCGCCGTTCTCTTTAGCATGCTGAGTAGCATATTGGCACCAGCGCAAAGCAGCTCTCTGTTTAGCCAAAACGGTATCGCTTTTCATCTCCGAAGCCATTTTAGGTTCGCAAAGATATTTTTCATCTGCCGTTTCAACTACAAAATCCGGTTCATAAGAAACGCCATTTTTATATTCAATTCGGAAAAATCCCGGCGCTGGCTTCATCCAGCGAATGACTTTCGCATCATCCTCTAGAATCTGAGCAAACCTTAATTCACCATCGACTGAATCAAATTTCTGCAGTGGATAACAACATTTCGTAAAGCCGCCAAAAACGATCTTTTTCACCTCGCTTTTAACTTCCGGAATAGATCTAAAGTCACGAGGGGCTGCACCTTCCTGAATAGTGCAATTGAATGGCTTTAGTATCGTGAAACCACGGCTAACGCTTACTTGATAATCCGTTGGTGTTTCCCAGTAGTGCTGCATAAGTTGTGCAACGATAAAGTCGGTTATTTTCCCCTGATTATGAATCAGAACATTCTCGACATCGCTTACATTAGATAGATAAGACTTGAAGCGGGCAATAACTTGTGTGGCAAGTTTGTATAGCAAATCAGCGTGGTCGTCATAATCAACGCGATCATGATCAATCAGACCACGAATGATATAATTCTCAAGTTTTTGTTCTTTATCAGAGCTGGTCCCCAAAATTAGGACAGGGTGTTAAGGTGGAGCCGTTATGATTTTGAACGGATTTTCACATGTCAAAACGTCGAAACTTTTCAGCCGAATTTAAAGCAAAAGTCGCTATGGAGGCGCTCAGTGAAGAGCTGACACTTTCAGAGCTTGCCAGCAAATATAACATCCACCCGAACCAGATCAGCCAGTGGAAACGTCAAGCCAAAGAAAACATGGTTGAGATTTTCTCTGGCAAAAAGAAGAAAGAAAAATCGGATCAGTCAGCGGAAATCCGCGACCTTCACGCCAAGGTCGGTCAGTTGACCATGGAGAACGATTTTTTGTCACGAGCCTTCGGCCACTCTCTCGGGCGCGGCGGAAGGAAATGATCAGCCCAAGTGGACCTCTGAGCATTACCCGTCAATGCGAATTGTTCAGCATCAGCCCCTCAAGCTGGTATGACGACACCAAAGGCGAAAGCCCGCTGAACCTGAAGCTCATGCGTCTGATTGACGAACAGTTTTTGGAAACGCCGAGTTATGGCAGTCGTCAAATGGCGCGGCATTTACGTCTTCAGGGCTATTGTGTCAGCCGCAAGCGCGTGCGTCGCCTTATGGGTCTCATGGGTTTGCCGGCAATTTATCAGAAGCCAAAAACCACGGTACGTCATCCAGAGCACAAGATTTATCCCTATTTGCTCAGAGACAAGACGATAGATCGTCCCAATCAGGTCTGGTGCGCCGACATAACCTATATTCCGATGGGGCGTGGATTTTTGTATCTGATTGCGATTATGGATTGGCATCGTGGCTTTGTTCTCAGTTGGCGGCTCAGCAACAGTATGGATACTGCTTTTTGCGTCGAAGCGCTTGAGGAGGCGTTAATGCTTTACGGCAAACCTGACACCTTTAACACGGATCAGGGCAGTCAATTCACCAGCTTTGAATGGATCAGAAGGCTGAAGGATGCGGGCATTGCAATCTCCATGGATGGCAAAGGCTGTTGGACAGATAACGTCTTCATTGAGCGTCTGTGGCGCAGCCTGAAGTATGAATGTGTCTATTTGCACGCATTTGACGGCGGGAAGGATGCCAAGGCAAAGATCGGAAAATGGTTGGATCACTACAACTGGAGGCGCCCACATTCCAGCCTTGACGGGCTACCGCCAGAACGGATTTACTTCTCATCTCAGGGTCATGACCCTGAGATGAGAACTGCGGCATAACTGCAACAAAGGTTCCACCTTAACTAAGCCGCAATCCTCTCCAACAAATGGGGTCCACTTCTTTGATCGATGTGCTATCCAAACCAAGACAATCGATGCGGATACGGATGATGTGATGTCTCTGAAGGGCTTCGAACAGACGGTCTAAAACACCGTTTTCCGCCCAACGGCGAATACGCACGTAAATCGTGTTCCAATTGCCGAATTCTCTGGGTAAAGCCCGCCATTTACAGCCATTCTCAGCGACATACAAAACGGCGTTGATCAGGGTCGAATTCGCTATCGATACCTTACCGCGCTGAACGGGAAGGTAAGGATGGAGTCATTGATATTGTTCTTGTGTAATGCTTTTCATCTAAAAAGAATAACATTATTTGATTAAAATAAATAGTGTCAATACGACCTAGATGAGCCATAAAAATTATCTGGAAAAGTGACTGGATGGCGCCGGGATGGAGTGGCAGCCGTTGGGTTGGACAGCGAAAAAACGTTGACGCGCAGCGGCGGCCTGGTTACGATAGCAAAGCCGGCTATGAAATCCGCGACGCTGCCAGAAACCCGGCATACTCAGCAGCGTACTGCAAGCCCTGCAAAACCAAAGACAAGGCTCCCCCGAAATAAACCAAACGCTTAACAATACCACGAAGAAAGCATGATGTGATACGGCCATTTCCATATACATTCCATACTTGGCCAATACCAAAAAGATTACCTGTTCTGGTTGAAGAGATTCATCTCCTTGAGTAAAATTTGCGTTATCCCCTCTATAGACACGAGGGAATAATGCAAATTTTAACTATCACAGAAGGATTTCAATATGGACGCTCAAACAGCCATTGCAACGCTCGACCCCGAAGCTTGGGCCGCCACGGGCGTGGTCGAACGCCTCGCTATGATTGAGACCATTCAGGAAAACCTCCTAACCCATGCCGAAGAGCTTGGCCGCACAGATGCCGAGATGAAAAACAGGCTTGCCGGGCAAGGCGCGGTCTCGGTCGCCGAGGGCATTGCCTCGACCGTCAACGCCATGGGCAATACACTGATGGGCATCCGACACCTCTATGAGTCGCTGGTTCACGGCATGATGCCCGAGCCCAATGGCACGCGCAAGATTGGGGATGATCTCTGGGCGGTCGACGTTTTCCCGATCCATCGCAAGGACAAACTGCTGGCCGGCAAGGCGCGCGGATTGCTGCATGTAAAGGGCGCCCCCAAGCAGATAAGCCCACTCGACAAACCCGCCGGTATCATCGCTGTCTCCGGTGCGGGCAACTATTCTTCATCTATCGAGATGGCCATGGCTTTGTTCCTTGAGAACAAGGCGGTGATCCACAAACCCCACGGGCTGAACGAGGCCTCGGACGCGGTCTGGGCAAAGATTTTCGCCCCCCTGATCAAGCATAAGGCGCTGGTTTTCATTGCTGCCGATCAAAGCCGCGAAATGCCCAAACTCGAAGGGCTGGACGCGATCTATTTTACCGGGTCGACAGGGGTGGCGCACGCCATTCAGGACGCGGCCACGGCACCGCTGGTCTCTGAATGTGGCGGCAACAATCCCTGCATCATCGTCCCCGGCAAATGGACCGAGAAGGAGATGAAACACTGGGCTGTGCAGATCGTCTCCGCTGGCAAGCTGAACGGCGGCGCGGTTTGCGGTCGCCCCCAGACGATCATCACCTCGAAGAACTGGCCGCAGCGGGAAGAGTTCCTGACCGCCATCCGCCAGGCCATCGCCGAGGACACATTCGGAACCGCCACTTACTATCCCGGCGTAGACAATACCAAGGCCGCTTTCCTTAAGCACCAGCCCACGGCCGAAGTCCTGCAACCGGAAGGCGGAGCGCATCCGAGCAGCGAAGTCGTCTTTATCCCTGGCATCGGCGAGAACGACTTCGCCGTCACCAACGAGGCCTTTTGCCAGATCTTCAGTGAGTTGCCGCTGGACACGGGCCTTGATGCGGATGACTTCCTGACCAAGGCCACGGCGTTCTGTAACGACAAGCTTCTCGGCTCTTTGGGCTGCATGATACTGGTGGACAATACGACGTTGAAAGCCAACGAGGCCCGCGTTGAACAGGCGGTGCGCGAGCTCAACTACGGTGGTATCGCGGTCAACAACATTCCGCCCAACATCTGGCTCAACGCCTATCTCACTTGGGGCGGTTGCGGTGAGACGAGCGAAGACTTCATCTCGGGCATCGGCAATTTCGGCAACGGGTTGAATTTCGAGAACGTAGTTAAATCGGTCATCTTGGATGACTTCACCGCGCAGGCCTTCCAACTGACCAACCGCCGGCAGGTCGAGCACTTGCTGGTGAACGCCTCAAAGTTCTCGGTTGATCAAAGCTGGCCCCGGTTTGCGAAGCTCGCCGGCCAGATGGTCATCGACGGAATGCACGGTAAAGACTTCTGAAGTTCACGCTTGACGCGATCCGTAATTCGTTTGGCGCGCTTGGAAATTGAGCGTGCCGGACCTGCCCCTTAAGTCTTGATCACAACGGAGAAAGGATATCCCATGGCACAGACCATTCTCATCACCGGCGCATCTTCTGGCATTGGCAAGGCCACCGCGAAACTCTTCCAAGAAAAGGGCTGGAATGTCATCGCCACGATGCGTTCGCCCGAAAAGGAAGAAGAACTGACCCAGCTCGACAACGTGCTGGTCACCCGGCTCGACGTCACGGACGAAACGTCAATCGCTCAAGCTGTCGCTACCGGAATCGAGAAATTTGGAAAGATCGATGTCTTGCTGAACAATGCGGGCTACGGTGCCTATGGGCCACTTGAGGCCTTTCCCATGGAGAACATTCGCCGTCAGTTCGAAACAAACGTCATCGGCCTTATTGCCACGACCAAGGCTGTCCTGCCGCACATGCGCGACAACGGTGTGGGAATCATCGTCAATATCTCGTCGATCGGCGGACAGATGGCCTTCCCGCTCGGGGCGCTCTACCACGGAACCAAATTCGCGGTCGAAGGCATTTCGGAGTCAATGCACTTCGAACTTGAAGCTGCAGGCATCAAGACCAAGCTCATCGAGCCGGGCATGATCGCGACCGATTTCGGCGGTCGGTCGTTTGATTTCACCAACGACGAGAGCATGACCGAGTACCAGCCCGTTGTGCAGGCGCTCTTCGGCTTCTGGGGCGAGAATGTGCAAGCGTCTGAACCGATCGTCGTCGCCGAAGTGATCTGGGACGCAGTGACTGACGGGACCAACACTCTGCGCTACCGCGCCGGGGCTGATGCGGTGGAGCTTCTTGACAATCGCAAGGCGCTTGACGACGCTACCTTCATTGGCGGCCTGAAGGCACAACTTGGCCTCGACAAGTTGTAAACTATAGCCTATCCGAATAACAATGATTCAATTTGAAAGAGCTGGTCTCTATCGCAGGTCATTTTTCTTCTTGAAGCTTTAGCCTGCGCCCATTTATGCTCGATGGGGTTTAGCTCTGGTGAACAAGGCGGCAAGAAGAGTGCTGTGTGGCCTGCAGTTTCAATGGCTTGGCGTGTGTCACTTCTTTATGGAAGGAAGCATTATCCATGACTAGCACCGCGTTTTTGGGCCGTTTGGGGATCAAATTTTGCGTTAGCTATATCGCGCTTGCGCCATTTGCAAACGGTTGGTTCTGTGGTCCCGTAACGCTCGGCAAGAACCCGGGCCGGTTCATCACTGGCCTGTATCGCCGCCCTGATCTTCGCTGTCGTCGTCGCTTGGCTGTGAAGCTCGATCAGCATGTCGCTCTCCCGTTGCGCATCTCGGTCGAAATACAGCGTGCCATGAAAAGCGCTGATCGACCAGGGGATATATGATCATCCGGGATGGGACACCTATTCTTGGCGCTTGATGGTAATTATTGTCCTCGGAATAGAAGGAAGCTAGGGAACCTGCGAATAAGTCTCGTCTTCTAACTCATTCCGACGATCAAGCTGCATTTACGGCTTAGCCGCGCGATTATTGGTCGTTTCTTACCGCCTGTATGCCGATTCATCAGCATACAGACGGACTTGTACTACGCTCGCAGCATCTGATCCACGCGCACGACATTCGCTAACGCGAACAGCATGGCCAGCTTGCTGTCGTTCTTCATCAATCCGCGATAACGAGCCTTGGTAAAGCCAAACTGGCATTTGATAATCCGGAACGGATGCTCAACCTTGGCGCGGATACTGGCTTTCAGGTACTCGGTCTTCAATTGGACCTTATTGATTCGTGGATGTTTTTCAGCTCTTTGACCTTGCTAGGGATTTCAGCAATGTGCCAGTCGGCCTCCACTTCTTCGAGCTCTTCACGATTATCTGCGCCACGATAACCACTATCAGCGAAGATAAAGCCTTCTTCGCCGTGAAGAAGGTGTTCAGCTTGGTTGAGATCATGCTCATTAGCAGCGGTAGTGGTGAAGCTGTGCGTCAACCCTGTTCTGGCATCAACACCGATATGGGCTTTCATACCGAAGTGCCATTGATTACCCTTCTTGGTCTGGTGCATCTCAGGATCACGCTCACCAGCTTTATTCTTGGTGGAACTGGGGGCTTCGATAATAGTCGCATCCAGCAGTGTTCCTTCTTTTATCAGCACGCCAGCTTCGCTCAGCCAGGTGCTGACCTCGTTGAATATTTGGCGAGCTAAGCCATGCCGTTCCAGTAGATGGCGGAAGTTCATGATGGTGGTGTGATCGGGTATCGCGCCATCCAGGGAGAGGCCTGCAAACAAGCGCATAGAGGCGATTTCATAGAGCGCATCCTCCATGGCTGGATCGCTCATGCTATACCACTGCTGCATGCAGTGGATGCGCAGCATGGTTGGTAATGGATAAGGCTTGCGACCCTTACCGGCCTTTGGATAGTGAGGATCAATCACTGACTCAAGTCGCTGCCAGGGAATCAGTTTTTCCATGCGACCGAGAAACTTCTCTTTGCGGGTTTGGCGACGCTTGTTGTTGAACTCGCTGTCAGCGAAGGAGAGTTGGTGATCCATGGATAGTCCTCAGCACATCAGAGTATTGATTGTCTCATGCTGCGGACTTATTCGCAGGTTCCCTAGAGTGAATTTTTGACGCGGGCGCCGGCACGACAAAGTCGCCGCCACGCTGCCTTCTTATGGCTTATCCATTGAAATTTGGTCAAAAAGTTTTGCAAAGACGTGAGTGCGAAGAGCTTACAATAGTTCAGCTTGCGCTGCGCTTTGATGTCGGCATTGCCTCGACTGTCCGCTGGCTTGAATCCCCTGTCCCCAAATAATGCCCAGGTATATCTTCCCGATACAATCAAAGTTATGCATAACTTATCCAACCTCATCGATCGCAACGAATGGTCACCGCTATATATCCTCGCTCAGTGCTCTCGCGTCAAGAAAGTTCGCATGGCGGCCCTCACAAGGAGAAAAAAGTCCGATGGTGAGATGATAACCCGATCGTTACCGTATTCCCGCATGGTCCTGTCTTACTCACTCGATGTCCTCGATAACGTACTTGATTCTCTATCCCTTTTCCACTATTTTCAATTCATGCTCCCCGATAAGGGCATTGAAGCCATGCCCCATGATGACATTTTCTCTTAGATTGTGTAGTCACGAGATATTATAGGCCTTTCTCAGTTAGTAGGAGCAAAATCAATGGCAGCACATCGGGGTTTCGGAAGAACAAGAGAGATTGTTCGACAAAAGAGCAAAGCACAGGCAGTAAAAATGAGTCAGGCACAAAAGCAGAGTCGCGTAAAAAAAATATACACTGAACATTAGGCGGCCTATCTAGCTCATGCCTTGACTATTGACGGTTCTGCGGAAGACAACCTTTCAAAATCGCTTACCTCTTCAAAAGTGGATATGAATCCGCACCAAGTTGAGGCAGCCTTGTTCGCTTTGAAATCACCCTTGTCTCAAGGCGTTTTACTGGCCGACGAAATGGGACTTGGTAAGACTATTGAAGCCAGTCTCATTATTGCTCAAAGGTGGGCAGAGCGACGTCGCAAAATCATTCTCATTGTGCCGGCAATGCTGAGAAATCAGTGGTCACAAGAACTGCTTGAGAAGTATAACATTCCATTATATATCTTAGAATCTTCGTCATACAATGCCGACAAAAAAGCTGGCGTGCCTAACCCCTTTGACCTGAAAAAAGATCATGTTCTCATCTGCTCCTATGAATTTGCCTCTCGTAAAAATGTTGACTTGAATGTAGCATAGCGGCGGCTTTGCCCGAGAATTGCATCTTGATGTCATCGCCCGCGGCGGCTAAAACGTGAAGAAGATTTGCGGAATATTTGTCAATTTAGCCGTTAAATCGCAGTCGTTCTTGCGCCCTTTCGGGGTCGGTTAACGATCAAAACCGGTAGATGATATTGTCCTCGTATCGCGTCGCGTAATTGACCGCTTGCCGGACGAATATAACCTTGTTGTCGCGCACGCTAGCCAAACAGTTTTCTTTTTATAAGCCACGTCAGACGACGAGAACGGTTGCGCAGGGTGTTGTTTTCCGGTTGATCGTCTTTCCATGGCGTTTCCGCCAGATACTCGAAATATCTTTCACAGTAAGGCAGCCCACAGGCCGCATGCCATGGCTTGGGGCTTCCGGTATAGTGGATGATACCGGGAGCGCGTATGGCCTCGGCGACTGCCGGGGCGAAATACCGTACGGCACGCCGCGCGCCGGGGCGATAATACTCTCGGAAGAGGCTGCGTACCATGTTCCATTTTTCCGGCAACGGCTTCCATTTTTTACGCAGGATATGATTCATGGCGTCTTGATCGATAAAAGAAAGCTGAGAACCATGGGTTTTCAAATATTCTATGAGAATATTACCTAAATCCTGTGCTCTCCATTTCTGCGCATCAATCAGTAATATACCATTGTTGAAATACCTATCGTTTTCTTGCAATCCCAGCGATTTTCGCAAGGTTTTTTTCTTAGTCGTATTATTGGCATAATCCGACACTGCGCCAATCACGAAATCGTTGAGATTTATATGCCAAAGTTCCTCGATATCGGAAACGACCAGGGTATCCACGTCGAGATAGAGAATTTTATCCGGTAATTCGGGAAACAATTCCGCTACTTTGAAGCGGTAGAGAACCTGTTTCGGCCAGGAAGAAGAAAAACGATCAATCCCGAAGTCTTCATTTTGCACATTGACAAAGGAAATTTTACAAGGGTGGATCGAAAACGTTTGCAGAATGTTTTCCTGCGTTGCTTCGGTGAAATCCTCATGAAATATTGCAAAAAAAATCCGCTCTGGAGAACTTGTATTCTTGATCACGGACAGCATCGTGACAGTGCAATGACGCGCATATTTGTCATCGCAGCACAGGGCGATATAGATAGGGGAGTGCTCCGACATAGATAAGAGCCTTTTCACATATGATTGAACGATGAATTTTATCACGTTGGGGCGAGTATTGACTTAATCCTTTTTCACCTTTTCGAGCGGTGAGCGATCACCGCGGGCAGATCGATCTTCGCGACCGCTTTAACCGTCTTCGCCTTTGCTACCGCGTCCTTTCTTCGTTCGCGCGCGCAGGACGATCTGTTGCTTGCGCTCGGCGATCGCGTAGGCGAGAGCGGCGAGGTCGGCAAAGCTCAGGTCGTGCTGGCTGTTGTCGGCGGCGATCCAGGTGGTCTTGGCCTTGGTGTTGCCTGACGCCTGGAGTATCGCGATGCGGTCGATGAGCGCCTTCTCGGCGCGCGCGTCGGCCTGGTAAGCGACTCCCCGATAGTCGATGTTCTCTTCTTTCAACACATCCGCCGCTCTCGATATTTCCTCAAGCGCGGTCGCCTTTTTGCTCGCCAGAATCATTTCCGATTTATAGCTTTCTCTCCAGCCATCTATATCTTCGGCCGTTGGCTTATCACGACCTGGAATATTCCATTGGACGATAAACGCCGGCGCCGCCTGTTTATCCGTTTGGGGATCGATTTCATGACCGACCCAGTAATCCTTACCATGGAAAGTATCCGGAAACTTTTTTTGCAATAAAAAAATAAGCTCATCATGTGATAACATTTTATTCCTCTTAAATTAAGGGACTATCCCAGTTAATTAGTTAAGATATTTGGCAATCCATGGTTTTAGTTGCTGTCATTGTGTTAGTGGGTCAGGGTTGTTAAAACGCCACTCGCACTCTTTCAAAAATAGCCCAAAATGCTGCCGTGGGACACCGTTAAATTTACGCATGTGCCGCTTGGCTTGGTTCCAGAAGTTCTCAATACCGTTGATATGATTATGCCTGTCAGCAAACAACTGGGAATGGTTGATGCGGTAGTGTTTAAAGCCTGAAACATCCAGCACATTATAGCCACGCCAGCAGTCGCAATAGACGATACTATCAGGCACAACTTTACGTACAATAAGAGGCGGTAACGTGTCTGATGAAGCATCAGGAATAATCTTTGTATAGACCTGTCCGCCGCGCTTTAGCAGGCCAAATACGGGTACCTTGCCTGCCGCACCACGGCCTCGTTTACCTTTGCGCCGCCCGCCAAAACAGCTCTCGTCGACTTCTATCTCACCACCAAACACTTCGTCCTCTTTGCTGGCAAGCTCATAGAAGTGGACCCCATTTGTTGGAGAGGATTGCGGCTTAGTTAAGGTGGAACCTTTGTTGCAGTTATGCCGCAGTTCTCATCTCAGGGTCATGACCCTGAGATGAGAAGTAAATCCGTTCTGGCGGTAGCCCGTCAAGGCTGGAATGTGGGCGCCTCCAGTTGTAGTGATCCAACCATTTTCCGATCTTTGCCTTGGCATCCTTCCCGCCGTCAAATGCGTGCAAATAGACACATTCATACTTCAGGCTGCGCCACAGACGCTCAATGAAGACGTTATCTGTCCAACAGCCTTTGCCATCCATGGAGATTGCAATGCCCGCATCCTTCAGCCTTCTGATCCATTCAAAGCTGGTGAATTGACTGCCCTGATCCGTGTTAAAGGTGTCAGGTTTGCCGTAAAGCATTAACGCCTCCTCAAGCGCTTCGACGCAAAAAGCAGTATCCATACTGTTGCTGAGCCGCCAACTGAGAACAAAGCCACGATGCCAATCCATAATCGCAATCAGATACAAAAATCCACGCCCCATCGGAATATAGGTTATGTCGGCGCACCAGACCTGATTGGGACGATCTATCGTCTTGTCTCTGAGCAAATAGGGATAAATCTTGTGCTCTGGATGACGTACCGTGGTTTTTGGCTTCTGATAAATTGCCGGCAAACCCATGAGACCCATAAGGCGACGCACGCGCTTGCGGCTGACACAATAGCCCTGAAGACGTAAATGCCGCGCCATTTGACGACTGCCATAACTCGGCGTTTCCAAAAACTGTTCGTCAATCAGACGCATGAGCTTCAGGTTCAGCGGGCTTTCGCCTTTGGTGTCGTCATACCAGCTTGAGGGGCTGATGCTGAACAATTCGCATTGACGGGTAATGCTCAGAGGTCCACTTGGGCTGATCATTTCCTTCCGCCGCGCCCGAGAGAGTGGCCGAAGGCTCGTGACAAAAAATCGTTCTCCATGGTCAACTGACCGACCTTGGCGTGAAGGTCGCGGATTTCCGCTGACTGATCCGATTTTTCTTTCTTCTTTTTGCCAGAGAAAATCTCAACCATGTTTTCTTTGGCTTGACGTTTCCACTGGCTGATCTGGTTCGGGTGGATGTTATATTTGCTGGCAAGCTCTGAAAGTGTCAGCTCTTCACTGAGCGCCTCCATAGCGACTTTTGCTTTAAATTCGGCTGAAAAGTTTCGACGTTTTGACATGTGAAAATCCGTTCAAAATCATAACGGCTCCACCTTAACACCCTGTCCTAATTTTGGGGACCAGCTCTCAAAATGCTGCCGTGGGACACCGTTAAATTTACGCATGTGCCGCTTGGCTTGGTTCCAGAAGTTCTCAATACCGTTGATATGATTATGCCTGTCAGCAAACAGCTGGGAATGGTTGATGCGGTAGTGTTTAAAGCCTGAAACATCCAGCACATTATAGCCACGCCAGCAGTCGCAATAGACGATACTATCAGGCACAACTTTACGTACAATAAGAGACAGTAACGTGTCTGATGAAGCATCAGGAATAATCTTTGTATAGACCTGTCCGCCGCGCTTTAGCAGGCCAAATACGGGTACCTTGCCTGCCGCACCACGGCCTCGTTTACCTTTGCGCCGCCCGCCAAAATAGCTCTCGTCGACTTCTATCTCAACACCCAACACTTCGTCCTCTTTGCTGGCAAGCTCATATGTAATCACCTCGCGCAGACGGTGATAATAGTAGGCTGCTGTCTTCCGATTTACACCCGCCAATGCGCCAGCAACACGAGCCGTCGTCCCAGCCACAAAATGCTCTACCAGCTTCTCTTGCTTACACTTACTTCATCGGCTCTTCCGCATACCCATTTATAACACCCATCAGCATTATCTGGGACAGCCCCTTCTTTAATATGATGGTAAGTTTCTTTTATATATCTTAATGTTCATCACAATTTGGTCGATTACCGCTTGTTTCACCGAACTTGTGGCTATAAAATGCTAACTCGTGTTAGCTAATTTGAGCGATAGGAAACGCGATCATGAGCTCGTCTGGGAAGATCTGCGATGGCTGAACTTATCCTCTCGTTGCCGAAAGAAACGAAGCCCGAATCAGTCGGACAACGAGAAGTCATAATGATAAGCAATGGTGACTTGCGTGAGTCAGCGAATGTCAATTGCTGGCCAGTGCAGAAAAAATTCGAAGAGAAACTTCGTCAGGTACTTGAACGGCAATTCGGATATACCATGACAAGGGCGCACGATATCGACCCGAACCGCGGGCACGGATTTATTGCCGGTCAGCGGGAAGGATGCGATGTTCTGGCAAGTCTCGATTCCAAGGCCGCGGTGATTGTTCTGCTCACCGCGTGGCAGTATTCCCATCACCTCGCATCCGGTCTGGCACGGCATCGGGGGCCGATTCTGCTGTTGACCAATTTCGATGGCACCTGGCCAGGCTTGGTGGGGCAGTTGTGCATGGCCGGCACCCTGACCGCTCTGGGCGTGGCGTATTCCCGTCTGTGGTCGGAAAATTTTGACGATGATTTCTTCTTGAATGGCCTTGAAAAATGGCTGCGCGAGGGAAAAATCAGTCACGACATCCGCTATCTGAAAGAAGTCACCACGGATCATGAAATCAGCAAAACCCCTGCTGCGCGGATAGGGCGGCAAGTGGGGGAATATATTCTGCGACACAAAGAGATCATCGGACTGTATGACAGCTTCTGCATGGGCATGATCAACGGTGTCTTTCCATTGGAGAGGATGATCGCAATCGGCATGCCGATCGAAGGCTTGTCTCAGTCGGCCCTGTTCTATGAAATGAGCCGGGTTCCGAGTGAACTGCGTGAAACCTGTTTGGCGTGGTACGAACAGAAAGGCATGCGATTTATCTATGGCAAGGATGCATCCTGTGAGCTGACGCGGGATCAGGTGCTTGAGCAATGCGCGATGCTGATTGCCATGGCGCGGACAGTACGGCGTTTTGGCTTGACGAGCATCGGCGTGCAGTATCAACAGGGGTTGAAAGACTTGTGTCCGGCGTCCGATTTCGCCGAAGGGGCCATCGGCTCGACTTTACGTTTTCCCATTGCGGATGAAAATGGACAGATCATCCGCCCGGGAAAACCCATCCCCTGTGTCAACGAAGTGGACATGGGTTCGGCGATTCCGCAAACCATGTTGTTCCGTTTGCTTGATGGTCTGGGACTGCCGTGTGAGACCACCTTGCACGACATCCGCTGGGGGAGTGAGTATGAAGGCACTTTCTACTGGGATTTCGAAATTTCAGGTTCCGTTCCTTTCGAACATCTGAAAGGCGGCATTCAGGGAGCCAGAGGGTATCGCCAGCCGGCCATGTATTTTCCGAAAGGCGGTGCGACCATCGCGGGGCAATGCAAGGCGGGAACTTTTATCTGGAGCCGTGCCCATTACCACAATGGCGATGTTTTCCTGCATGTGGGAAGCGGTCGCGCGGTTGAACTGCCGGAAGCGGAATTTCAGCGCCGCCTCCAAGCAACGACACCGCAATGGCCATTGATGAACTGCGTACTCGATGGTGTTTCCCGTAATGACCTGATGGCGGGCCACCAGAGCAATCATATCACGGTGGCATATGTCGAAAAATCCTGCCTGCAGGCGGTATTGGAAGCATTCGTCACTCAGGCATTGACACAAAATGTGCGCGTTTTATTGGCGATGAATGAAGCCTGACGATGATAAATAGGACGGAACTGCCTGATGGTGTCTTTCCCGTTATGCTGACACCATATAAGGACAACAAAGTGGATTATGACAGTCTGGAGAGACTGGTCGAATGGTATATTCAGTCCGGCGCCGCCGGTTTATTCGCTGCCTGTCAATCCAGTGAAATCATGCATTTATCCGATCGGGAAATGTTTGACATTGTTTGTTTTGTCGTTCGTTGTGCTGATGATCGCGTGCCGGTCGTTGCATCGGGTCACACGGCAGACACTCCCCAATCTCAGCTATATCAGTTGCAATCCATGGTGGAAGCAGGTGCCGATGGTATTGTTCTGATCACCAACCGACTGGGGGAGAAAAATGCGCCGGAAACTTCAGTGATCGAACATATGGAATATCTTCTGGCGGGGTTACCTGGGCACATTTCAATGGGGTTATATGAATGCCCGCTTCCTTGGAAGCGATCGCTCAGTCATAATTTGCTGAAATGGTGTGTCGATCAGGGACGCTTTACCTTTCTTAAAGACACCTGCTGTGATATCCAT
Organism: Cardiobacteriaceae bacterium; assembly: GCA_965277745.1. Classification (GTDB taxonomy): domain Bacteria; phylum Pseudomonadota; class Gammaproteobacteria; order Cardiobacteriales; family Cardiobacteriaceae. The sequence goes on along the minus strand of OZ255837.1, from coordinate 183,028 downwards.
AATATTGCTGAGCGCTTAAGGATTGCTCGTGATACGCCTTTTAAGCTTTACAATGCAAACGCACCGACCTTATTCGATTCATTGAAAATGGGCTCTTCCGGCTATAGCGGAGTGATGGCGAATTATTACTGCGACCTCTATGTCTGGCTATGTCAACATTTCAACAAATCCTCTGTGGAAGTTGAGGAAATGGCCCTTTTTTTATCGGCAACATCTTTGTATGAACTGCTTCATTATCCAGTTTCAGCTAAATTTTTTCATCTGCAACTCGGTAATTTCAATTCTATATTCAGTCGGGAAGCGAATGAAAAATTGTTTTACACCAGTGCCAATATATTGCTTATCGAGCATTTGCAAAAGTTGGCAAAAATTTATCGCCAAAAGACAGTACAACGACAATATAGTGAGTAAGAATGGGAAACGTAATTTTTTCAATTTTTTATTAGACAATGTGGAGATTTAGTTATGAGGTTGAAGAATATATTTATCTTAGTTTTCAGTGTCGCATGCTTATTGATTTCGGGTATCACAATGGCCGCTTTCCCAGAAAAGGATCTGACGATTATTGTGCCGAAACTGCCTGGTGGAGGCACCGACATTACAACCCGTGCGTTGATTCAATATGCCAAACATTATACGGATCATAATATTATTGCCGTTAACAAACCTGGAGCCGGTGGTGTTACCGGAATGGTTCAGGCCGCTAGTGCCCGCCCTGACGGGTATACGTTGGTGATGACGACTGTGGAGCTTGATATTTTACCTCACCTTGGACGTTCACCTATCGACTATAAAGTGTTCAAATACATTGTTGCGCCTATCTCCGAACCTGCCGGGCTTATTGTGTCCAAAAATTCTCCATTCAAAAGTGTTCAGGATTTCGTCAATTACGCGAAAGCGCATCCCGGAGAACTTCGTGTCGGTAATTCCGGCGTGGCATCGATTTGGCATTTGGCATCATTAGCGATCAAAAAAGAATTTGGTATCAATTTTATTGATGTCCCTTATTCTGGCGGTAGCGCTCAAGCAGTTGCAGCACTTGTTGGTCAGCATCTGGATGCGATCACTGTTGGTCCGGGTAACGCCAGTAGTCAGATAAAATCTGGAGAATTAAAGCTTCTGGGCATTATGAGTGCCAAACGTTCAACTTTATTTCCGAATGTTCCCACCTTTAAAGAGCTTGGAAGTAACATCGTGGTCCGCGCATGGGCGGCACTTGCGGCTCCTAGTAAAGTACCGCAAGCACGATTTGAAATACTGTCGGATATTTTCACCAAAGCGATGAACAATCCGGATTTTGCTCACTTAATGAACAATCAGGGAATAGAAGTAAATAGAATGGGTACTCGTGAAGTCAATCAGATGATCAGGCAAGATAATGGTTACTATAAAAAATTGCTCCAAAAGATCAGTCTTTGAATCTCATCTTTCGGCAGTTTTAGGAACGCTTACAGTTTTGTCAAGATAACTGGATTTCATTATGATTACCGTCACCTTTGCTGCCACTTTTCTGCTTCTTGGTATCTCGGTTCTTATCTATGCAAGTCGGTTTGAATATACAGCGACCGATCCCTTAGGGCCGATGTTTTTTCCGGAAATGTTAGCTAGTTTTCTCATTTTATTATCTTTGATCGTAATTATGCAAAGGATAAAAGCAAGCCATCTTAAAGAGAAAATACATTACAGCGTTTATGTTGTTCCTGTACTGAGTATCATCTATGTAATAACTTTATTTAATATCGGATTTTTATTTTCAACTATCGTATTCGTTTTACTGATCATCCCGTTTTTCAATCAGATCGAACATTTCTCACCGCTAACTTACCGACAGGCGTTGAAGAACTCTCTGAGAGAATCTTCGACGTATAAGCTACTCATTTTTCTTATTTTGTTGGTATGGGGCTTGTTTATTCAGATTCTTCACATTCCTTTACCACTGTATCCACTATTCCCATGAAATCACGATGGAGGCAATGATGGAGGTGATTATCCATGCATTTTTAGCTGCTACTTCATGGCAGAATTTATTGCCTGCTTTGTTTGGTGTTTCTGTTGGTATTCTTGTCGGTACTTTACCAGGATTTTCTGTTACAATGGGAGTCGCTGTACTTTTCCCGTTGACGCTGATATTTCCACAAATGGGTGGCATCATGATGTTACTGGGAATTTATGTTGGTGCTGTGTATGGCGGTTCTATTTCTGCAATCCTGCTTAATATCCCGGGAACACCTGCTTCAATGATGACAACAATGGAAGGTTATCCGTTGGCCCGAAGAGGTGAAGGCGATAAAGCACTTACCTTATCGACGGCGGCTTCGTTTATTGGCGGAGTAATCAGTGTAATGATGCTGACATTCTTATCTCCTGTACTGGCAAAATTTGCACTTGATTTTTCTGCCCCTGAATATTTTATGCTGGCCGCTTTCGGTTTAAGCATTATTATTTCCATCAGTTCGGAAAATATGCTGAAAGGGTTGATTAGTGCTCTGCTCGGGTTGATGATTGCGACCATTGGTATTGATAGTTTTACCGGATATGCAAGATTTACCTTCGGATCGATTTATCTTATGAGCGGAATCAGTTTCGTGCCAATACTTATTGGCCTTTTCGCTTTCTCACAAATCATTTTCAATATTCTTGCAAAAGAAAATTCAACCGACGTAAAAACGGAATTTCGCCCTTCATTGAAAAAAATATTTTCCCATCTGCAAATATTAAAAACTTTGAAAATGACTCTATTTCGTTCAAGTCTGATCGGCACATTTATCGGCTCATTACCCGGAACCGGTGGGGATGTGGCTGCATTCATTGCCTACAACGTAACACGTCGTTCTGCGCATAAAGGAGAAACATTCGGGAATGGTAATTTTCGCGGATTGGTTTCTCCAGAATCTGCCAATAATGCAGTCACTGGGGGCGCTATGGTGCCTTTATTGACATTGGGAATTCCTGGAGATTCCGTTTCGGCAATTATACTCGGTGCTTTTATGATTCAGGGATTACAGCCAGGGCCTTTGCTCTTCACCGTACATAGCCAAGACATGTATATGATCTTCGCTGGTTTGTTTTTAGTCAATATCATGATGTTTATACTGGGGATATTCGGTGTTCGCTATTTTATAAAAATTACCACTATCCATAAATCATTACTTAATACATTAATATTAGTTCTTTGTGTTATTGGTTCTTACAGTATCAATAACAATATAATCGACATTATTTTGATGATTGGATCTGGTTTTATCGGTTATTTTTTAATCCGAGAGAGATTTGGGGTTTCCCCTATTATTCTTGGTATTATTCTAGGGCCTATGCTCGAAGAAAATTTCAGAAGATCCTTGATTCTTTCAAACGGTAATTATAGTGTGTTTTTACATCCCATCTCTCTGGTATTATTTATTCTAACCCTATTATCCTTATCATTCCCATTAATAAAAAATTTCTTTAGATAAAGAAAAAAATGATTAAAATAAAGATGTATCATGAAAAAACTATCTATAAGGAAAGGAAAGTTTCTTTATTTAATCCAAATGTACTTCCTTTTCAGCAATGTCATGCTTCTACCATCGTTGTGTTGCCGAATCAGGACAAATTAGTCGCTTTTTTTGCCGGAGAAAAAGAAGGAGCATCCGGAACAGCCATCTGGATTGTGAAAGAAAGTGGCGCTGTATGGCAGGCAGCAAGAAAGATTATCGATGAGCCCTACACTGCGCTCTGGAATCCGGTACTGTATGCTCAGGATCATTGTGTATGGCTTTTCTATAAGTCAGGAATGAGTGTACAACAATGGATAACAAAAGTTGTTGTTTCGCTTGATCAAGGAAAAAGCTGGTCGCAACCCTTTGCTTTGGTTGAAGGGGCAAGTATCCCCCGTGGACCGGTCAAAAATAAACCGATTCGTCTCACAAACGGCGACTGGCTTGCTCCGAATTCGCTTGAGGCCGGAAAATTTTGGGATGCCTTTGTAGACCGCTCTTCAGATAAAGGTCAGACGTGGGATTTAGTGGCGGTACCGTTGAAACACCAGCGAGCTGAAATAAATTTACCATTGGACAATCTTTGGAAAGGCCTGTCAGCGGGTGTACTTTGGGAAACAGAATCAGATAAAGTTTTTACTTGGGATGGCGTCATTCAGCCGGCATTATGGGAATCTTCAACGGGGCAGGTTCATATGTTGATGAGAAGCACTCGAGGACAAATTTACCGCAGTGATTCATGCAATTTTGGACGAAACTGGAATGAAGCTTATGCGACTTCACTGCCCAATAACAACAGCGCTTTGGATCTCGTCGCCGCAGAAGGCTGTTTGTTTTTGGTTTCCAATCCGGTATCTGGAAACTGGGGAGCACGTTCCCCTTTATCGATCACAATTTCGAACGATAATGGCCTGACTTGGCGTGATCCGATTCCTATCGAAACGGGTGAAGGTGAATATTCTTATCCAGCGGTTGTTTATCATCAGGGGGCTATCCATCTCACTTATTCCAATAACCGGCAGAGCATAATATACCAGAAATGGAATATAAATTAACACTTATATTCAGACCTTAAAAGTAAAGAATTTTGGCACGATAAACCTATGAGTAAAAGTATCGATGAAATCGCATCGGCACTCGGTGTTTCGGTGACGACCATCAAGTTGGTTATCAACGGCAAAGCCGATAAATATCGCATTGCAAGAAAAACCCAATCCAAAATTAAGGCGTATATTTCCGAGCACGGATATCGAATCAATCAAGCGGCTCGCAATCTTAGACTGAAAAAAAGTGAAACTTTGGGGCTTGTCCTGCCAAACTTGGCCAATCCATATTTTTTACAGTTAGCCGAATATCTCGGAGATCTATGTCAGGCGAAAAACTATCAATTGATCACAGTCTCGACGAAGAGTGATCCGTTCCGGGAAAAACGCTTGACAGATACGCTATTGAGCCGGGGTGTGGATGGTATGTTCATTGTCTCGACATCGGCGAAGCGTCAGCAGAATATCCAGTTTGAAGCTAAAAATAAACCGCTGGTTTTTCTCGATCGGAATTTCCAATCGGACGATTTATTTTCAGTGACTTCTGACAACTTTCAAGGGAGTTTACAGATGACTCTGAAATTGCTGGAGCACTGTGAAAACGATTTTTTCTTTTTATACGGGGACCCGGTGCTCCCCTCGATTTATCAGCGGATCGCAGGGTTTATTGAAGCGTGCCACCGATCCGGTAGGGAACTTGATCGTGATTGGGGCGTCTCGGTAGCGCTCAATACCAAGCGATACGGTTATCGAGCGATGGAAACACTTTATCGGCAGAATAATGGGAAACTTCCCGCGGCTTTGCTCTTTTCATCACTCCCTATTCTGGAAGGCGCCTTGTTGTTCGTCAGGGCAAAATACGCGCAAATTCCCAAGGAGATCATTTTGGCCACGTTCGATGATCATTCGATGCTGAATTTTTTACCGAATATGGTGTTATCCGTGCAACAAAACAGCGAAATAGTTGCCGAGAATGCGTTGCGGATGATGCTGGCGCAGTTGCATGGGGAGTCTCTTCGCTCGCATAAGGGTGTTGTCGTTGCAACGAAATTAATTCTACGTAACCAATTGATGTCACAGTGTGAAGAAAAACCCATCCTATAGCAACCTGCATTGATCCTTTGGATGAATTTTCTCAGGCGCGTCTTACGTACAGGATGGGCAACCCGGGCGCGCTGCCAGGTGCCGCTGACATCCCCTTGCAACGCCGAAGTCGGGTTGAAGCAGAGCGTCGGGGCCTCTACGAGGAGCGTTTCCCGATTTTGGGACAAATGACAGGGACACGGAAAATTTCAGCTTTCGTTCTTATTGGCGTAAAATCCGCGAGACGAGTTTGCCAGACAATCGCTGACGCAAGTTGGAGGAAAGTCCGGACTCTACAGGGCAGGGTGCCGGGTAACACCCGGGCAGCGCGAGCTGATGGAAAGTGCCACAGAAAAAATACCGCCTTCGGGTAAGGGTGAAATGGTGCGGTAAGAGCGCACCGCGCGCCTGGTAACAGGCGCGGCAGGGTAAACCCCACTCAGAGCAAGATCAAATAGGGAATCGTTGCGGCGGCCCGCCGTGGTTCCGGGTAGATCGCTACAGATTGTCAGTAATGGCGGTCGCAGAGGAATGATTGTCCACGACAGAATCCGGCTTATCGGCAAACTCGTGCTGGCCTTGTAGCTCAATTGGATAGAGCAGTCCCCTCCTAAGGGAAAGGTTGCCGGTTCGACTCCGGCCTTGGCCACCATCCCTCTTTTTTATGTTCTGTCTTGTTCTCTCAAATATCCTTTTTTTTCAGTATCTTTTCTTCTGTTCATGTCTCATGAGCTGCCATCGAATACCGTTGCTTCCCGCATAAATGGTGGGGCATACTGTGGGGCAAGGCGATGAAACGGGAGCTTGCCTCACAGTGCTTTCCGTAACAGGGGGACGCGCTGCCAAGGCGCAAGAGAAGAGATATCGCTTGGCCGACGCGAACGAACTGATGCACGAAGTACGCCTAAGCGGATCCAAAGCGTGGGTGTTGCGCTACCCATGGTGGTAGGCGCACACAATGCTTGGCGTCTATCCCGCCATGTCGCTGCAAGAAACGCTTCAGGCGGCGGCGCAGCCGCGACACGGATGGAACGCGGCGAGACGCCTTTCTCCGTGCCCGCGTCGTCGATTTTATTTCACTTCATCGGACAGGCGTTCCTGAAGGAGAAAAAGCTTCATATTGCGCCCCATCGTCTGGCGATAAGTTGCCTTTGCATGCAGTATACAAAACACCGCGTTCATAAACGTACGCTTGTCCTTGGCGAGAGTACTCCGAAAAGCAGTATAAAAACCGCTGTGATCTCGTGACTGCCCCATGTTAGAGGCAGGCGTTTCATGACCTTTTCGATTGACCGCATAACGCTTTTCCGGCGACAAGTTATCGCGTGGCGTCTCCCAAAGACGCGGATTCTTGTATGATAGCGCCGACCACGCCAAGGAATTTTGCATGATCAACGAACAATCTTTCAAAGACGCCATGCGTCTGTTTGCGAGCGGAGTCACGGTAATTACCTGGAAGGAGGGGCAGCAAGTGCAGGGCATCACTGTCAGCGCTTTCAGCGCGTTATCGCTCAATCCACCGCTCGTGCTGTTTTGCATTGATCATGGCGCCTACGTATACCCGCTGCTTGGCAGACGCGAGGTTGTGGTCATTAATATTCTCGCCGCCGGACAGAGAAATCTCGCTTATCAGTTCGCGGGTGCCAAGCGTGATGGACTCAATGACGATCTTCTCTATGATAACGTTACCGGCGAAGCGATGCTCGCCAACGCCCAGGCCAATCTGCTGGTTAGCATCCGTGACCGTATCTGCCGCGGCGACCATGATATTTTTATCGCCGCGGTGGATGAAACCTACCTGTATCCTGAACGTCGGCCGCTGCTTTATCACAACGGTCAGATGTTCGCTTGAGCGATGACTTTGCTCGAGGTGATCATGGCCGCGAACACCGCGCGCCCGGAAAATTACCGTCCCCTTTATTGCAATGGCGAAAGAGTCGGCTTGCTGAGCGCCAAGCAGCGAAAGTTGCTCGACGCCTACGGATTTTCCACCTCGGTGTGGCAAAACGGCTACCGCTGGGGAAAGGCGAAAGACTTGAGCGGCAATACCGCCCGTCTTGCAAAAATTACGGCGAAGCTTGCCGCCGACGGTCTGGTGCCCGGCTGGCGCGGAGAGTGGTACGCCCTTGGCCGGGATTATCAGCATCCGCCGCAAGCGCTGATCGAACGCGCGGCAATGCCCGTATTCGGCGGTTGCGGTTACGGTGTACACGTCAACGGCTTGGTCAGGAAGGCGGACGGTCTTTCTCTGTGGCTAGGCAGGCGCGCCCGGAACAAACCCACCGATCCCGGCAAACTCGACCAAATCGCCGCCGGCGGCCTGCCCTGGGGAATCAGTCCTTTCGCGAACATGCAAAAGGAATGTGCGGAAGAAGCCGGTATTTCCGGGTCACTGAGCGCAAGCGCTTTTTCCGTCGGTGTGGGGAGCTATTTCTATGAAGTGGAAAACGGCCTGCGTGCGGACGTAATGTTTTGCTACGATCTTTTCCTCCCCGAGGATTTTCATCCGCACAATCGTGACGGCGAAGTGGCGGATTTCCTGTGTCTACCGCTAAGAGAAATCCCCGACCTCCTGCGCCGCGGTGATCGGGTCAAATTCAATTCCGCCCTGGTCATGATCGATTGCTGCTTGCGCTACGGGGTGATCGATGAGAAGGAACCGGACTATCAAGCGATCTGCGATCTTCTCCATCCGCGCACGCATTGGCTGAAAAGATTGCTTCGAAAATGACGACATCGGTCAATCAGGGGAAAAAATGCGGCGAAGAGCGTAATTGCTTGCATCACGGTCATATTTCCCTATAATGTCCGCTTGCGATTCGCGGGGGTCGTTAGCTCAGTGGTAGAGCAGTTGGCTTTTAACCAATTGGTCGAGCGTTCGAATCGCTCACGACCCACCATTTTCTTCCGCACATGCAACGGTCTCTATCTCTGGCGACCCATCATTTTGACCCATGTTTTCGCCCGCTTGCAACACGTCCTTGCCGGGCAAACTGGGCAGTCTAAAGCTAGTCATATGGAACTGAAAATCGCTTCATAAATTGATTGAGGAGACATAGACTCTGGGACGTTTGACTATCCCGGAGGGTGTTTTATGCCAGGCAGAAAGGGGCGGCCATCACCGCCATTGGTTTTGAGTTCTGAGGAGCGTGACTACCTTGAGCGTCAGGTTCGGCGACACCGGGCTCCCCGTTCTTTTTCCGATCGATGCCGGATGGTCCTGCGTTGCGCCGACGGGCTTTCGAGCAAGGAGGTTGGAGCCGAGCTCGGATTTCACGAGCACACGGTGGGCAAGTGGCGGCGGTGGTTCGTCAAGGATCGTGTGGACGGCCTTCTCGATGAGGCACGCCCCGGCCGCCCGCGCACAGTTGAAGACGATCAGGTCGCGGCGGTCATTGAACGGACATTGCACAGCAAGCCCCGTGACGCCACCCATTGGTCCATCCGTTCGATGGCGAAGGAAACAGGCCTGTCACACACGACGATCCGCCGCATTTGGAATGCCTTTGGCCTCCAACCCCATCGCAGCGATACCTTCAAACTGTCCAGTGACCCTTTGTTCGTCGAGAAGGTTCGCGATATCGTCGGCCTCTATCTCTCGCCGCCCAACCGGGCCTTGGTGTTGTCCGTTGACGAGAAGAGCCAGATCCAGGCATTGGACCGCTCCCAACCCATTCTGCCAATGCCCCCCGGCATCCCCGAACGGCAGACCCACGATTATGTGCGTCATGGCACGACATCGCTGTTCGCGGCTCTCGACGTGGCCAGCGGCTTTGTGATCGGGAAATGCTACAAGCGCCACAGGGCCAAAGAGTTTCTGTCCTTTCTGAAGGAAATCGACGCCAATATGCCCGATGATCTGGATATCCATATCATCATGGACAATTACGCCACCCACAAAACCAAGGAGGTCAAAGCGTGGCTCGCCCGCCGACCGCGCTACCACGTCCACTTCACCCCCACATCGGCATCATGGATCAATCAGGTCGAGCGTTGGTTTGCCGAACTCACCCGCAAACAGGTACAGCGGGGAGCGCATACCTCTGTCAAATCCCTGGAAGCCGATATCACCAAATTCATTCAGTGCCACAACGAGAACCCAAAGCCTTTCAAATGGACGAAATCTGCTGATGAAATCCTGGCCTCCGTCAGGCGCTTTTGCCAACGTGCTGATCAAACATTATGCGGCGAACTTTAGATTCAGGTGACTAGGACGGTCACGCCCTCACTTCAGGCCGGTAGCGATCTCGGTGATCACATCAAGCAACATCTGCATTGAAACCGAGATCAGAATCATCCCCATCAAACGCTCGATCGCCTTGAGTCCGCGGTGACCGAGCACCCGAAACAACATAGGCGAGGCGAGCAAAATAAGAGAAGTGGCGAGCCACGCGCCACTCATCGCTAGAAACAAGTGCTGGATATGTTCGGGGTCTTTCTTGACGAGGAGAATCAGCGTCGCGAGCAGTGATGGTCCGGCAAGCAGGGGCATGGCCAACGGTACGATCAGTGGTTCCTCGCCGTCCTCGTCTTCTCCGCCGAGAATATGTCCATCGCGCGCGGGAAAAATCATCCGAATCGAGATGATAAACAAGACGATTGCGCCACACATGGAAACCGCTTCACGGGAAAGTCCCAGGATGGCGAGCACCCATGGGCCGGAAAACAGAAAGAGCACCATGATGCCATAGGCGATCGACACTTCGCGCAACAGCACCTTCTGGCGCCGTTCGGGAGCGACATTTTTCAATGCGACAAGAAAAACCGGCACGCTACCGAGTGGGTCCATGATCAAAAACAAGGTGATCGCAATGGCGAGCATTTCCATGCTGACTTCCTCAGATCAGCGTATCGACGAGATCCGCCGGACGGCCAAGCACCGCTCGAGCACCCTTGACCACGATTGGCCGCTTGATCAAAATCGGATGCGTCGCCATCGCCTGATAAAGGATTTTATCATTGAGCGACGGCTCCTCGAGTCCGAATTCCGCGTAAAGGGATTCTTTGCTACGCAGCAAAGCGCGCACCGGCTTGCCGGTCTTGGCGACGATCGCCTGCAAGGCGGCGATGTTCGGCGGTGTTTCCAAATAGCGAACGATTTCCACCGCTTTGCCGGTCATGCGCAGTTTTTTGACTACCTTGCGTGACGTGCTGCAATTTGGATTGTGATAAACGATGAATGCGGACATGATGATTGCTTCCTCGATCTTCCGTGTGTACGATGAATCGCGCTTACTATATTTCCTCGATCGCCGCCACGATAGTGACGTGTGAGACCCTTGCATTGACGCCCCGCCCCAAGGATAATCGTTCGAGAGGTATGATAACAACAAAAGATCGTACACGCCTAAGAAATCGCCTGGCGTAGGCCGCGCGAGATGTCGCAAAGACGGTCGCTGCGCCGTGGCGAGTGTTATTGCCGCCGGTACGAGGCGCGTTGGTGTGTGCCTTTTGACGCACCGTGACAATAGCCGTTGATTTTTCCACTTTCAGTCCTGGAAAATTTCCCGTGATTATCTATGGCAAAGCGCTTGAAGCGTCGTTTTATCCTTGAATCGAAGACAATGGGGTTTTGCCGACTGATTTCCTTTTGTCTTTGATAAAGGCCGCTTCCGCGATCTACAATATTTGCATTTATCAAGGGAAATAAACCGCGATGTTCCATTATGTTTGTTGTTTCCGGCTTTGGTGCCAATCTTTTACCGGTTTCGCCGATTATCACCATGTTGGCAAACGGTACGAGGCGTGCCTTGTCCGCGGAATTTTCCGCGTTTGCAGATGACGCGTAAAATCATTCATCTTGACATGGACGCGTTTTTTGCCTCGGTCGAACAACGCGACAACCCGGCGCTGCGCGTTAGACCGGTGATTGTCGGCGGCGATCCAAACGCCCGTGGTGTCGTCTCGACTTGTAGTTACGAAGCGAGACGTTTTGGCGTCCATTCCGCCATGCCCGCGGCACAGGCAAGCAAGCTTTGCCCGGATGGTGTATTTTTGCGCCCCCGTCTTGTCGTCTATCGTCGCGTAAGTGCGGAAATACGCGCGATCATGCGTCGCTTCAGCGAGACGATCGAAGCGTTGTCGCTCGACGAGGCCTATCTCGATGTCAGTGCAAGCCGGATGTTCCGTGGATCCGCGACCCGCATCGCGAAATCACTTTGTACAACGATTTACCGCGAGACCGGTTTGACCGCCTCCGCCGGTGTTTCTTACAACAAAATGCTCGCGAAAATCGCTTCGGATCTGAACAAACCGAATGGCATCGCCGTCATCACACCGCAAGCGGCAAGTACCTTCATCGACCGCCTGCCGGTTGGCAAATTCCATGGCATCGGCAAGGCAACCGCTGTCCGTCTCGACACCCTTGGCATCCACACCGGCGCCGATCTACGTAACGCCGAAGAAGCCCTATTGACGAGACATTTCGGCAAACGCGGCAAGTTTTACCACCTGATCGCCAACGGAATCGACCCGCGCGAAGTCACACCTCATCGCGTGCGGAAATCCGTTGCGGCGGAGACCACCTTTGCCCGTGATCTTCACGACAGCGGGGAAATTCTCGAGGCGCTGTTCTCGCAGAATCGGAGCGCGTTTGCCGCGATGGCGGATAAACGACTCGGCGCCCGTACGTTGACGATCAAAATCAAATACCGTGATTTCAGTCAGATCACCCGTACACGTAGCATGAACATCCCTTTTCCGACTGCCGAGAGCGCACACGACTGGATTCGTCTGCTCTATGCCGATACCCCCCGGCATCTTCCGGTGCGTCTGGTCGGCATCCTCTATTCGCGGATAGCGCCGCTTGGCGGTCCTCTCCGTCAGGCGTCGCTTTTTTGATCCGCCAGGGCAAACGCTGCCCGTCTCGATGCCCTTGGCATCGACGCCGATTTACACAATGTCCGAAGAAACGCGCTCGCACATGTGTTCGCTCAAAGCTTGCGCCTCGAGAAGAGAATGGAAATCGAGAATCGTCGTCTCGTCGGCAAGCGCGTCACAGGAAAGGGCAAGACTCGCAAAGGCTGTCGTAAAACGCTTCCTCAACGCCAGGATCGGACGGGAGATATCATTGCTGAAGAAAGCCGATTCGCAAGACCACGTAAAGCGGTTTTGCCGACAACCGTGCCGCGCCCTGTTGTCATAAGGCGCAATCAGCGCCTGCGACCGTAACCACGGGACAACGGCATCGTTCTCCAAAAACGTCTCGCGCATAACATCGTTTATCTTTCTTTTCGAGAAAATCTATTCTCTCGATGTTCTAAAAATGAAGTTTTAGTCTTGATATATTTCGGTAATAAAAATTATCTATCTTGAACTTGGAATTTAAGGAAGGGGACGAGGTAAAGAAGGGCGACCTGCTGGCGTCTCTCGACCCGACGCGGGCGGCGGCTTCTTACCACGACAGCCAAGCCAAGGTCGCGCTGCTTACGGCGATGCAAGTCCGCCTGAAGGTGGAAGTGCTCGGGGAGGAGATGCGCTTTCCCGCAAGCCTGGATTCCTATCCGGAGTTTGTGCGTGAGCAATCTTTGCTCTATCGTCGCCGCAAAAACAGTCTCGAAGAGAAAATCCAGTCGTTACAAAAAAAATTGGCGGTACTCGATCGCGAACTCGGGGTTGTCAGGCCCTTGCTCGAAGAAGGGGCGATCGGCTTGAGCGAAGTGTTGAGACTGGAGCGCGAGCGCAGCGACGTGCAGATCGAGTTGACCAACGTGCGCAGTCATTTTCTGGAAATGGCGCAGGAGAACTTATCCGCTGTCGAGGAAAAACTGGTGAGTGAAGAGCAACGAATGCAAACCCTGCGTTACAACCTCGATCAGACGCGGATTGTTGCACCAAGAGACGGCGTGGTCAACAAAATCTATTTTCATACGCTTGGTGCCGAGATTCATTCAGGGGACAAGCTGCTCGAGATTTCGCCGACCGACAGCGCCTTGATCGTCGAGGCGAACTATTCCCCGAAAGACATCGCGGCGCTGCGAATCGGGCAGACGGCGGAAGTGAAACTCGATGCTTATGACTATTCGATTTACGGGGCGCTGCCTGGACGAGTGGTCTATATCAGTCACGACACCCTGATGAAAAACGACTTGCGCAGTGGGGAAGTGCCCTATTACCGGGTGCATGTGCAAATCGATCGCGCCTGGCTGGAGGAGGCGAGCGGTCGCGCTGGCGAGATTCGACCGTTCGCGGGGATGACTTTGACGGTGGAGGTTCGCACGGGCAGACGATCGGTGGCGAAGTATCTGGCCAAGCCGGTGATCAAGACGCTTGACAACGCGTTCGGGGAACGCTGAGACCCGGTTGCCGCGGAAAGCGTGCTTTTTTCAGTTTTCTGCCGCCAGGGCACGCTGATAGGAACTTTACGATGGTGCGTGGAAACCGCCTTGCCGCGAGGGTTGAGGCGGGAAGGGGCGGAAAATGGTAACTTTTCGACCAGCCGTTCGTCGCGGTAGCAGCGGTTTCATTTTGCTGTGCTTCTTGCAGCGCGGTTTTCCCTGCATTTTTCCAGCATCGAAGAAAGCGGGCGCTTTGCGGTAAGCGTCGCTCGCGCTTATGTCGCGGCCATCTCGTCATCGATCCATCCGCAGAGGTGATGCAGGATGAAAATATGGGCTTCTTGGATATGCGCCGTCACGGCGCTCGGTACTACCATGCAATAGGTGCAGGCACGGCGCAGCGCGCCGCCGTCACCTCCGGTCAAAGCGATTGTCGTCACTTGTTTTTCTTTCGCCATCTCGAACGCCCGGACGATATTGGCGGAATTACCGGAAGTGGAAATACCGATAAAAGCATCTCCGCGGTGTGCCAGTCCGCTCAGTTGACGCGCGAAGACCTGCTCGTAGCCGTAGTCGTTGGCAATCGCCGTCAGCGCCGAGGTGTCGGTAGTCAAGGCAATACCCGCCAAGGAACGACGCTCGCGCACGAAACGACCGGTCAGTTCGGCGGCGAAATGCTGGGCGTCTGCCGCCGAACCGCCGTTACCGGCGACGAAAACCGTTCCGCCGTGGGCGAGCGTCTCCACCAGACACTCACCGATGCGGGAAACGAGCGATTCCTGCGCTTTCAGCTGTTCGAAAACTTCTTGATGTCGGGTAATGTTTTGCTGCCAATCCATCGCGCTTCTCCTCGGTGTAAAGGGTACAATAGCGCCTTTTTCCCCGTCTCACAAGGACACCCATGGATATTTGGCAGGCTTTCATCCTCTCGCTCGTACAGGGCATCAGCGAGTTTCTCCCAATCTCCAGTTCTGCTCACCTCGTCATTACCCGCGAAATTCTTCACTGGCCGGACGCCGGCGTGGCCTTCGACGCGTTCACGGGTCTTGGCACCCTGAGCGCCGTGATCGTCTATTACCACAAGGATCTTCGTGCAATCTTCTACTACTGGTTCGGCCAGTTCGGCAAAACACCCGCCCGTGACCCGCAAGGCTATGCCAGACTCGGCAATCAGTTGCTCGTCGCCACCTTGCCGGCATTGCTCATCGGCTTTTTGGTCAGGAATTCGGTGGACGCGCTGACCCACGACCCGCTCCTGATCGCGACCGCGACCGTCGTCTTTGCCATTTTTCTCGGCGCCGCCGATTGCCTCGGCCGCAAGCGGAAGACGGTGACAAGCACCACGATGGCGCAAGCGCTGCTATACGGCCTTGCCCAGGCAATCGCTCTTTTTCCCGGCACCTCGCGATCGGGGATCACGATGACGGCCGGGCTGGCCATGGGATTCACCCGTCGGGCCGCCGCGCGTTTTTCTTTCTTGCTTTCGATTCCGATCAGCGCCGCCGCCGGATTCTACGGTCTCGCCAAACTGCTTGCGGCGCCGTCCGCCGAATTCAGTCTCGCGGTGATCGTGCTTTCTTATGCCACGTCGGC
The DNA here is from genome assembly GCA_965277745.1 of Cardiobacteriaceae bacterium. GTDB lineage: Bacteria > Pseudomonadota > Gammaproteobacteria > Cardiobacteriales > Cardiobacteriaceae. The sequence goes on along the minus strand of OZ255837.1, from coordinate 167,557 downwards.
GATTTCCGCCTTTATATGTATCGCCCTATTTTTGCGTTTTCTCAATAGCGTTGGCATGTGGCCGCATGTGCTTTATCGCCTGTTGCTCGGCGCTTTTTTGTTCGCCCGCTTTCTGTAGAGAAAACCTGATACAATCCGATCATTGTCAACGTAACCATATCACGGAGCTTCCATGAGTGAACAACCCTCTATCCTGCTTGAAATCCGTAAACTCTATGTTGGTGACCTGTCCATCGAAGTGCCGCATGCCCCGGAAATTTTCCAGCAGGAAATGGAGCCGGAAATCAGCCTGGGCGTCAACCACGAAATCAAGGAGCTCGAAGAAGACAACTACTACGCCGTGCGTCTGCGTTTGACAATTACCGCGAAAGATGAAAAAAGCGACAAGGTGATTTATCTGGTGGAGGCGGCGCAAAGCGGGATTTTTGAAATCGTCGGTCTCGAACAGGCGCAATTGAGCCATGCGCTGAACGTTTACTGCCCGACGACCCTCTATCCCTATGCCCGTGAAGTCGTCAGTAGCGCGATCAGCCGCAGTGGGTTTCCGTCGTTGTATCTCCAGCCGGTCAATTTCGACGCGCTGTATCAGGCCCAACTCGCCAAGGAGCAGACTACCGCGACGGGCGGTGAAGCCTGAACCATGCCCAAGGTCGCGATTCTCGGCGCCGGCAGTTGGGGCACCGCGCTTGCCTTGCAACTCGCCCGTAACGGACAACGGGTCACGCTATGGGGGCATCGCCGTCAACATATTGATTCGCTTTGTGCCGCAGGTGAAAACGTTCGTTATCTGCCCGGCGTTCGTTTTCCCGACAATCTGATTACAAGTGCTTCACTCGCCGAGACGATCGAAGGGGCGATTTTCGTTCTTGTTTCCGTGCCGAGCCGCCATTTTGGCGCACTGCTCCACCGCCTTGCGCCGCTGCTTGGCGATACAGCGCTGATGTGGGCGGTCAAAGGTTTTGAACACGGCAGCGCGCGACTGCTTTCGCAGGTGTTCGAGGCGCATTTCGGCAAAGCGCATCCGCACGCCGTCCTCGCCGGGCCGAGTTTCGCCCGCGAAGTTGCCGCCGGGCAACCGACGGCGGTGACGATCGCCGCTGCCTCGCCGCACGATCCGACGTTTTTCGCCACCCCGTTTCACGGTTCGAATTTTCTCTGCTATACCAGCGAGGATCCGATCGGCGCACAGATCGGCGCGGCGGTCAAGAACGTCATCGCCATCGCTGCCGGCATTGCCGACGGCCTCGGTTGCGGCGCCAACACGCGCGCCGCTCTGGTTACCCGCGGTTTGCACGAAATCACCCGCCTTGCCGTCGCCCTTGGGGGAGAGGCGAAAACCCTTGCCGGTCTTGCCGGTCTCGGCGATCTGGTGCTGACCGCCACCGACGACCAATCGCGTAATCGCCGTTTCGGCATCGCCCTCGGGCGTGGCGCGAGCGTCGCCGAGGCGAGAGCGCAGAGCTGCCAGACCGTCGAAGGCGAGGACGCCGCACACAGTGCCTGGACGCTCGCCGAACGCCATCGCGTCAGGATGCCGATCAGCGAACACGTGCACAAAGTGCTAAGCGGTGAGCTTTCTCTTCGTACCGCCTTCGCGAGACTTACCCAGCGCAGCCTCAAAGTCGAACGGCCTTGATCGACATTGTCTACGAAGACACCGATCTGATCGCCATCGAAAAACCCGCCGGTCTTCTGTCCGTGCCCGGACGTGGCGCGGAAAAGCAAGACAGCGTGCAAACGCGGCTGCGCACGGCCTTTGCGGGCATTACCGCGATCCACCGCCTCGACATGGCGACATCCGGGCTTTTGCTGCTCGCCAAAGACAAATCCGCCGAACGTCATTACAAGGGCTGTTTCGCACGGCGGGAAGTGCGGAAAAGTTATCTTGCCGTCTGTCACGGGCGGATCGAAAACGATCGTGGCGAGATCGCGCTACCATTGCGCGGCGACTGGCCCAACCGACCGCGTCAAATTGTTTCGCAGGCATCCGGGAAAGCGGCGCTGACCGTCTACCGGGTGCGCAAACGTGAGGAAAACAGCAGCCGCGTGGCACTGTTTCCGAAAACCGGGCGCAGCCATCAACTGCGCGTACATCTCGCCGCCATCGGTCATCCGATCGTCGGCGACAAGCTTTACGCCTACCCGCAAGACCGTTGCTTGCCGCGTTTGTTGCTGCACGCCGTTTCTCTTGATATCCGCACCCCGCGAGGGCGGCTTCTGCGTCTTGCCTCCGCTGTGCCATTTTGAACGATTTTTCATGAACGCGCGGCAAAGTCTGTACAATAAGCACGTGTTTTTCTTTGCCTTGCAAAACGTTTATGAAGAAGCTCCTTTTTATCGCCGTTCTCGCCTGCTGTAGTTATGCCGCCCCGCTCGTCATTCCACACGCCGAGGCCAAAATCGAACTCGGCGCCGAGGAACAGGCGGCGTTGGCGGAAAGCCGTTTCAAGTCTTTGCTCATCGCGACCGATTCCCTCTATCGGCAAATGAGATTCAGTGACTACCTGCATGTGAGCCTCTCATTGTTGGAGTATCGCCAGATGGACGAGCAGTCCGCCCAAGCACATTCCGTGCTCAGTATGACACCGCGAAATCCGCTGACCGGTGAAGAACTCGGTGCACCGTTCAATGTGACGCTTGACAGCACAATCACCCATACGCCGGCGATGCTTGAGCGCGACCAGATCGCCCATATCGCCTCCACCTTCACCATCGACGCGGCAGACATCGAAAAACTGGAACCGGATGAGGCCAAATATCTGCAAAACATCCTCCAAAACTTCCTCGGATATTTGTCTTCCGACATCGATCTTCTCGAAAACGATCAGGTTCGTGACACATTTGCGATCAAACCGTTTTCGCTGAAAGGGCAGAAAGGAAAGCAAGAACTCGCCTACTCGGGATTGAAGATCAACGCCGAATACAATCAAAACGACCTGCAAAATGTACTGTACGACTACGCCGCCACTTTCCGCTCCGGGCGATTGACCGTGACCTTTCACGACGACGTGGCGGTCGGCGATGACGGCGATCGCGATATCACCGCCGAAGAAGAAGCGCCTGCCGCGACAACCGTGACCACGCTCGAGATCGCCCCGTTCACGGGAAGCATGAAGATGAGCGAAGACAGTGCCGATGCCGAGACCAGCGCGATCGACGTCCATCTCCAAAACAAGCAGAAACCGCGGGAAAATGTCCGCCTCCATATCGCTGCCCTGAGCGCTGACGGAAAGGACCTGGCTTGGGACGACGTCCTCCGCGACTTTCTCGGCACGGTTCGCCTCGCCGCGAATGGCGTTAAGATCGACAGTGCCGCGCTGCCGGTGGCGGTGGCATTCAAAACCCTCGCTTTTTCCCAAGAGTGGCACCAGGACGACGGGCTTTATCGTTTCCGCACGCGATTCCATATCATGCCCGATATCGATTTCGCTGCGTTGTTCGCTGTTCCGGTGCCGAAGATCGATGATCTTTCTTTTACCATCACATTCGATCGCCTGAGCGGCGAAGCGATACAGGCGATGCATGACAGTGTCGCCGTAATGGCGATGAAAGATAAATATGTCGCCCCCACGGTTAAGCGCAAGATCGCTGCCTCTGTCGTCGAACTGGTGAAAAACAAAGCACGCGGCAATGCCGCATTGTCCATTGCGACCGAAGCCGGTACCGTCCGCGGCAATATCACGATCGGCTTGAAAAAAGACGTCGATCTCTCCTCGGATGACTGGCAAAAGGCGTTCGATGCCGTCTCCGAAGAGAACGATCCCGAGGCGTTAAAGCAACTGCTTTCCGAACATGCACAGTTACAAGGAAAAATCGTCATCCCCAAAGCCATCCTCGGCGTTATCGGCGCGACCGCTCTCGCGGCGAATATGGGTGGGCCATACCTGAAAACACAAGGTGACGATTACGTGATCGACTTCATGATCGACAAAGGGGGCCTGCGCGTCAACGACAAATCGGTGCCGCTTGAGGGCGACTGGATGCCCTGACCGAGGGAGATTTTTTCCGCTTCTTTCGGGAAGAATCACGGCCTCTGCAAGACGGTGCTTTTTCTTTGCCGCTAACACTTCCCCTGCTGCGCAATTTACGGCAAAACTTCTTGACCTGCTCGATGGGGCGCAGTAATGTGAGATACCCAAAAAGGAAGCAAACCGAAAGGGCACATGGCAAAGAGAAAACATAATTTACCTGGTGCCGAGATGATCATCGAGGCACTGAAAGCGGAAGAGACGGAATTCATTTTCGGGTATCCGGGGGGTGCCATATTACCGATTTATGACGCCCTGTATCAACGGGACGATATCGTTCACGTTCTCGTTCGTCACGAAGAAGGCGCGATCCACATGGCGGACGGTTACGCGCGGGCGACGGGCAGGCCGGGGGTCGCCTTGGTCACTTCCGGTCCGGGGCTGACCAACGCGGTGACCGGGATCGCCACCGCCTACGCCGATTCGATTCCGATGGTGGTGTTCTCCGGACAGGTGCCGACGGCGCTGATCGGCAACGACGCCTTTCAGGAAGTCGATTCCGTGGGCATTACCCGTCCGGTGGTCAAGCATTCTTTCCTCGTCAAGGAAATCGACACCCTGGCCGAGACGATCAAAAAAGCGTTTTATATCGCAACGACCGGCCGTCCCGGCCCGGTACTGATCGACGTGCCGAAGGATATTTCCACCGCCGAGGCGCCGTTTTTCTATCCCGACACGATCACCCTCGCTTCCTATAAACCGACCGTGGCGGGACATGTCGGGCAGATCAAGAAAGCGCTGAAGCTGCTGAAAAAGGCGCGGCGGCCGATGGTTTACGCCGGTGGCGGGGTGGTGATCGCCAATGCCTCGGAGGAACTCACCCGGCTCACCCGTCGACTCAATTTGCCGATCACCAACACCCTGATGGGGCTTGGTGCTTATCCGGCCAACGACGCGCAATTTCTCGGTATGCTCGGTATGCACGGAACCTATGAGGCCAACATGGCGATGCATCACTGTGACGTGCTGTTTGCGGTCGGCGCGCGTTTCGACGACCGGGTGACGGGCGACCTGAAGAAATTCTGCCCGCAAGCGACGATCATCCATATCGACATCGATCCTTCTTCGATCGCGAAAAACGTGGTCGTCGATGTGCCGATCGTCGGATCGGCGCGCCATATCCTGCGCGCGATGCTCGAACATCTCGGCAAGGAAAACGGCGATCTAGCACCGCTTGACGCCTGGTGGGCGAAGATCGGGGAATGGCGTGGCAAGCATTGTCTTGCCTATCCGCGCACGGACAGCGTGATCAAGCCGCAACGGGTGATCGAAACGCTTTATAAACTGACCGGCGGTAAAGCGATCATCACCTCCGATGTCGGTCAGCACCAAATGTGGGTGGCGCAATATTTCGGTTTTCACGAGCCGCGCCGCTGGATCAATTCCGGCGGTCTCGGTACCATGGGCTTCGGTTATCCGGCGGCGCTCGGCGCGAAGCTGGGACGGCCGGAGGAAGATGTTTTTTGCGTGACCGGTGAAGGATCGATCCAGATGATGCTCCAGGAACTGAGCACGGCGCGGCAATACCATATTCCGACCAAAATTATCTGCTTGAATAACGGCTATCTGGGCATGGTTCGTCAATGGCAGGAATTTTTCTATGAACGGCGTTATTCGATGAGTTACATGGAAAGTTTGCCCGACTTCGTCAAGCTCGCGGAAGCCTATGGCCACAGCGGCATGCGCGTCGAACAGGCGCAGGATCTGGAACCTGTCCTCGAAGAGGCGATCGCGCGGAAAGAGGAAACCGTCTTTATCGATGTGCTCGTCGATCCGGCGGAAAACGTCTTTCCGATGATTCCGGCGGGGGGCGGGCAGGCGGATATGCTGCTTGCCGGGCGTGACGAAATGAAATCGGTGTTCAACGAAGGGATGGTGCTCGTATGAGGCGCGAATCGACACAGGAACGCCATGTCATCTCTATCCTCATGATCAATGAAGCGGGCGCGCTTTCCCGCGTGGTCGGCCTGTTCTCGGCGCGCGGTTTCAATATCGACAGTCTCAATGTGGCGCCGACGCAGGAGGCGAGCGTCTCGCGTCTGACGTTGACGACCTTCTGCGACCGTCAGTTGATTGAGCAGATCAACAAGCAACTCAACAAGCTGATCGATGTGATCAAACTGGTCGAAATCGATGACGATGAACTGATCGATCGCGAAATGATGATGGTAAAAATTATCGCCGAGGACAAACAGCGGGCGAACGTTCTCCAGCTTACCGAAGTCTTTCGCGCGCGGGTGGTCGATATGCATCCTGGCACCCTCGTCATCGAGATCAGCGGCAGTCCGCGAAAACTGGACGCTTTTTTGCGGATGATCGACCACACCTCGATCCGTGAAATGGCGCGTACCGGCGTGACCGGTGTCGCCCTGACCGGTTCGGGCAAGAGTTTGGCGCTGTAATCTCGATGGATGGTTTTCCTGCGCGCGCGGAAGGGTATCCGCGCCGATCGCAATACGCTTTTCGGCGATCGGGCGGAACCGATCGCTTGACTTCGCACTTTATCTCAAGGAGAAGAAAATGAATGTTTTTTACGACAAAGACGCCGATATGAGCGTTTTACAGGGCAAAACCGTCGCCATTATCGGCTACGGCTCGCAGGGACACGCGCACGCCAACAATCTCAACGATTCCGGTGTGCGGGTCGTCGTCGGCCTGCGTCGCGACGGAGCGAGCTGGGCGAAAGCGGAAAAAGCGGGCCTTACGGTGAAGCCCGTCAACGAAGCGGCGCGAGAGGCGGATGTGGTGATGTTACTCCTGCCGGATGAAAATATCGCCCAAGTTTACCGCCAGATCGCCGACGACATCAAAGAAAATGCCGCACTGGCGTTCGCCCACGGCTTCAACATCCACTACGGCCAGGTCGTGCCGCGCAAAGACCTCGACGTCATCATGATCGCGCCGAAGGCACCGGGACATACCGTGCGTTCCACCTATGTCGGCGGTGGCGGTGTCCCTCATCTGATCGCGGTGGAAGTCGATAACAGCGGAAAAGCGCGCGATATCGCCCTCGCCTATGCGGTTGCCAACGGTGGCGGCAAGGCGGGGATCATCGCGACCACGTTCCGGGAAGAAACCGAAACCGATCTGTTCGGGGAGCAGGCGGTGCTTTGCGGCGGTCTGGTCGAGTTGATCAAAAACGGCTTCGATACCTTGGTAACAGCCGGCTACGCGCCGGAGATGGCCTATTTCGAATGCTGTCATGAACTGAAGCTGATCGTCGATCTGATCTACGAAGGCGGTATCGCCAATATGAACTACTCGATCTCCAACAATGCCGAATACGGGGAATACGTCACCGGCCCGCAGGTGATCAACGAAGAAAGCCGTTACGCGATGGAACAGTGTTTGGAAAATATTCAAAATGGCGAGTACGCCAAATCCTTTATCGGCGAATATCGCGCCGGCGCGCCATCGATGACCGCCCGCCGCCGTCTCGATGCGAACCATCAACTGGAAGTGGTCGGGCAACGCCTGCGCGCGATGATGCCATGGATCCAGGCGGGCGCGCTGGTGGATAAAGAAAAAAACTGACCTTTCGCCCGCCTGTGGGTCGCGCGAGAGGCGGCGGTTTCGCCTTGTCGGAACGCCTATTGAAGAACAGAAATTCCGGCGTCGCTGCCTGTACATCCTTACTGCCGCGCGATGACGGAAACCGTTTTGCGTATAGCCGTGTGTGTCGTTTTTCCGATCCACTTTGTTTTATCGGGCGGGCGGCGAGGGCCGCTTTCGCGGCGCGTGCCGATCGCCTCTGTCTGCGGGGGCGTGTCCTGCGCCGCTATCGCCATCCGCTGCGCCGGCGGCGCACTTTCCGTTTGCCGCGCGGCTTTTTCTGCGCGATGGTCGTCGCTCGGACACGTCGTGATCGTGGGCACAAGGGCGCGTACTTTGCGCTTTCCGTTTACGAACGCAAATACTGCGTTCTTCGCGGCCTGGCGCGTGCCCGGATGGTCGCCTGAGGAGTACTGAATATTGCGCGCAAAAATTGCCAAACGGGCGCATTTTCTCGCCGCAATCCGCCGTTTTTTCGCTGAACGACAAGTGCTCGAGGTCGATACGCCGCTGCTCAATCCCTATGGCGTGAGCGATGTCAATCTCCATTCGCTTGTCGTTGCCGACAGCGGTTTTCTGATCACCTCCCCGGAATATGCGATGAAACGCCTGCTTGCCGCCGGCAGCGGTGATATCTATCAGCTTTGCCATGTGTTTCGCGGTGAGGAAAGCGGACGGCGGCACTTGCGCGAGTTCACCCTGCTCGAATGGTACCGTTGCGGCTTCGATCATCACGATCTGATCCGCGAAGTGGCGGCGCTGATCGCTGAATTGCTCGACAAACCGGACTTGCCGGTGCGCGTGACCCCTTATGCCGAATTGTTCGCCGATGCCTTCGCGCTCGATCTTTTTACCGCCGATGATGCGGCAATCACCCGTCTCGCAAACACCGAGCTTGCCGAATCGGCGCACTGGAAAATGGATCGCGATGGTTGGCTGGATCTCTTGTTCGCTCATTGCATCGCGCCTGTCTTGGGTCGTTCAGGAGTGCAGTTCGTCGTCGACTATCCCGTCTCGCAAGCCGCGCTTTCGCGGGTTATCACCAATGAACGAGGACAAGCAGTGGCCGCGCGTTTCGAAGGTTATTGGCAGGGCGTGGAGTTGTGTAACGGCTTTTGGGAGCTTGGCGATGCGGCCGAACAGCGCGCGCGCTTCGCAAGGGATAACGCCCTGCGCCACGCTGCCGGACTGGCGCAAATGGCAATTGATGAAACCTTCCTCGCCGCGCTCGAGGCGGGATTGCCGGATTGCGCCGGTGTCGCCCTTGGCGTCGATCGTCTGTTGATGCTCGCTGCGCGCGCGACCGCGATTCAGGACGTCGTTTATTAGATTCGGGAGGCATAAGCAGAAAATCGCGCCCAAAAAATGTCCGCAGACCTCGGCGATTTCTTGCTGGCGCACGAAGTGCGCGTGCGCTATCTTCATTCCGATATCGACACTGTAGAACGCATGGAAATCATCCGTGATCTGCGTCTCGGCGAGTTCGACGTCCTCGTCGGGATCAACCTGCTGCGGGAAGGGCTGGATATGCCAGAGGTGTCGCTGGTGGCGATCTTCGACGCCGACAAAGAAGGTTTTCTGCGTGGCGAGCGCGCGCTGATTCAGACGATCGGGCGCGCGGCGCGCAATGCCAAGGGAAAAGCCATTCTCTATGGCGAGATCATGACCCGTTCGATGGAAACGGCCATCGCGGAGACGGCTCGCCGTCGTGAAAAACAATCGGCTTACAACAAGGCACGCGGTATCGTGCCGCGGACCATCCGCAAAAAAATCGCCGACGTGATGGAAGGTGCCCATGGGGGGGGAACCGCAAAGGCGAGCGAGGGGAAAGGTGCCGACCGCAAGCTGACTCCCGCTCAAGGCGAAAAGGAAATCCGACGCCTCGAAAAGGAAATGCTGACGCATGCCCGCAATCTGGAATTTGAAAAAGCGGCCGCTCTGCGTGATCGCATCGAGGCGATAGAAAAAATCGTCTTTATCGCAAACGCCTGACAGGGGTAACCGCGTTTCGCGGTTACCGGCAAACAGGTCGCGTTGCAGCGGTGTTGCCAAACCGCGCCTTGACTTCGCGTTTTCACGCGAGAAGCGCGCACGTCCGCGCCGACGATGGCGGCCTGTGCGAAAGATCATGGCAAACACGCGTCAAAGTCCGATAAGTCGCGGTCTCCATGACGCACATTCACGAAGGGCCCATGCTCTTCGGTCTGTCGGTGCACAAACCCAGGAGAGAAAGGGCGCGCCTCGGGCGCTGTCGGGCAATGGGCGTTCAAGGGCTCGGTGAATGCGAACAGCAAGGACGCGGGGGTCAGCCTGAGTGTCGGCTACCAGTGGTAGGAAAGGCGCTTGCCGCGGCGCGTGGATAACGGCGTAAGCCTTCCGGGAACGGGAAGGCTTTTTTACATGCGAGCGCTTAACGCAGTGCCGATGCGTCAATACAACGGTATCGAGGACGATCGTTTTTACCCTTTCCGAGGGCGTGCGAATGGCGCTGCAATCAAGGCAAGCACGGTGCCAATTATGGTATCGATATGTTTATTGAACACTATCTCTCGATACTGCGTCCCCATAGGCATGCCCTGCCCCCATTGGGTTAAATGGCGGGCACAGGCACTGTGATGTCGCATCGGGGCTTCCAGGTATTTTCGTACTTACCGCGATGAATCCACTGATTTGGTTTTTACTGAATTGCGGGGAAATCTTTGTACAAGACCAATAATAGCTGCCATCCTTGTGTAGGTTTTTGAGATGACCGTGCCAATCGCGCCCGTTTAAAATTGTTTTCCATAAATCAACAAAAAAATGGCGCGGTATGTCGGGATGGCAGATGATGCAATGCGGTGCGCTGATCAATTCTTCGTGGCTGTAGCCTGTGGCTTCGATAAAGGCGTGGTAATAGTGAAATCGCATAAAGCGCTGCGCGCGCTGTTGCGGTGGAATAGGCGCCATAGCCGGCAGTTCGGGAAGCATTGAAGGATAAAGCCGATAGGAAATAATATCATAGGGACGCATATTATGCGCCAGTTTATAGGTTATTTGTGAAAATAATGGCATAAAAAAACCGGTCGCTCGGCGACCGGTTTTTTTGTCTGGGCAAGCGCCTTATTGCAGCCACTGCGCGACGAGTTTTGGATGAGCGGCGACCCATTTTTTCGCGTTGTCATATGCCTTGCTCCCTTTTTCCTGGTTCATCAGGATCAATTCGGCCATGTTTTCCGGTGTCCAGTAGAAGTTGTCGAGTATTTTATACACTTCCGGCATATCCTTTTGTAAACCCTTGCGCACGATGGTGTGGATTGCTTCCGCACCGCCAAAGCTCTTTTTCGGGTCTTCCAGGTATTTCAGCGCGAAGTGCTTGAATATCCAGTGTGGTGTCCAACCGGTGACAACAATATCTTCATGGTTTTTGATGGCGTTGCGTAGCGAGGCGATCATGATCACTTCCGAACTCGGCTGTAAGCGTATATTTTTTAGGCCGTATGCCTGGATGGCTTCTTCGGCGAGTCGGTTGGTGCCTGTACCCGATTCGATTCCAAAGATTTGCTTGCGAAATTTATCGGCGTTTTTTTCCAGATCGGCAATGTTGTGTACCCCCGCGTCATAGGTGTAGGCAGGGACGACAAGCCCCTGTTTGGTTCCTTCGAGATTGGGGCCCAAATCGATATAATCGTTTCTGAATTTTTTATAGTATTCTCCGCTACCGGTCGGCAACCATGCGGCTAGCGTGGCATCGGCTTGTCCATCTGACACCGCTTGATGCATGATAGCGATGGAAAGAGGGATGATATTGACCTTGTAACCGGCTTTTTCCAGCACCACGCGCGCCACATTGGTGGAGGCGATTTCGGACGACCATTTTACGTAGGCAATGTTGACCTCCCCTTTGTTCATGGCAAGCGTGCCTCCAATGAAGAAGAAAGCCATTGCGGCGGCGATTGTTTTCTTGAGCATGATCTATCCTGTAGGTAGCTATAAAAATCAGAAACTATCAGACACCGATAAAAAATCAAATCGGCGGGGTAAAGTAAATTTATAATCGGCAATAGCCTCTTTGCTGATTATTTCTTGCGCAGACGCTGCATCATGCGGTCAAGCAACATGGCGAGAATCACCACGGCGATACCGGCTTCAAATCCACTGGCGATGTCGAGTTGCTGGATGGCACCCCAGACATCTTGGCCAAGGCCGCGTACCCCGACCATCGCGGCGATGACGACCATGGAAAGCGAGAGCATGATGGTTTGATTGATGCCGGCCATAATCGTTGGCCATGCCTGTGGCAATTGCACTTTGCACAGTTTCTGTAAAGTCGTCGCGCCAAAGGCATCGGCTGCTTCGATGAGTTCTTTGCGGGTCTGACGGATTCCCAATGCGGTGAAACGTACCGCCGGCGGCATGGCGAAGATTACGGTGGCGAAGATCCCCGAGGCGGCGCCAATTTTGAAAAATGAAATGGCCGGAATCAGGTAGACGAAAGCCGGCATGGTTTGCATCAAGTCGAGGATCGGTATCGTAATCGCGTGGAAACGTCTGGACAGCGCGGCTAGGATCCCCAGCGGAATCGCGATCACCACGGAGAGCAAAGTGGAGATGATCACCAACGTCAGGGTGTAAATCATCGAGAACCACAGACCCAGATTCCAGATAAGCGCCAGACCAAGCAACGTGCCAATAGCGATTTTCCTGCCCGCGAGTCGCCAGCAAAGCAGAGCGGCCGGTAAAATGAAGGCGTATTCCGGCACCCATAGGAGCACTTCGTTGAGATTGGAAATACCGTGTCGGGTGAAATCGGCGAATCCTTTGGTCATGAATGAGAAGTGGTCGGTGAAATAGTCGAGACCATTTTCGATCCATGCGCCGAGTGGAATACGCGGTATCACAGGCATGTTCATCGGTTTTTTCCTGTCGTGTTCGCTCGTGCGGCAAGTTTTTTCAGGATCGACGTACGGGTGATGACGCCGCTTCGCTTGCCGTTTTCAACAACGTGCATTGGGCTGGACGTGTTCGGCGCGCATGGCCTACAGCCATTGCGTGACGAGTTCTGGATGAGCGGCGACCCATTTTTTCGCGTTCTCATACGGATTGCTGCCTTTTTCCTGATTCATCAACATCAATTCGTGCATATTTTTCGGTGTCCAGCGAAAATTATCGAGAATCGCATAGACTTCCGGCATATCTTTTTTCAGTCCTTTGCGTACGATGGTATCGATTTCTTCCGCGCCGCCATAAACTTTTTGGGGATCTTCGAGGTATTTCAGCGCAAAGCGCGAGAACATCCAGTGTGGCGTCCAACCGGTGACGACGATATCCTCATGATTTTCTATCGCGTCGGCGAGTGATGCGACCATGATCACGCCTGAACTTGGCTGCAACGACATTCGCTTGAAATCATATTTTTCGATGGCTTCCTTGGTACGCTGCATGAGACCGGCACCCGGCTCAATGCCAATGATCTGTTGCTGGAATCGGTCAGCATGTTTGTCCAGTTCGGCGATTGAGCGTACCCCGGCGTCATAGGTATATGCGGGCACGACAAGCCCCAGTTTCGTACCGATCAGATTGGGGCCGAGATTGACGAATTCATCCTTGAATTTCTCGTAATATTCCTTCTGTGTAGAAGGCAGCCAGGCGGCAACCATCGCGTCGGCTTGTCCTTCCGCTACTGCTTGATACATGACGGCGGCAGAAAGGGAAATCATCTTGACTTCGTAGCCGGCCTTTTCCAATATCACGCGCACCACATTGGTAGAGGCAATTTCGGAAGTCCATTCGACGTAGGCGAGCGTGACACTTCCTTTGTTTGCCGCGAGCGCCGTTCCAACAAAAAAGAAGAGCATTGCGGTCGCGAGTATTTTTTTAAGCATAAAATGCCCTCTACGTCGTTTTCAGAAATAAGAATATATCAATCACAAAGAAAAAGAGCAAATTATCGGTAAGAAGGAAAGCTCATTATGATGACGAAAATATCATTCTTTTTGTTGTTTCTTGTCACAAATTTCGTATTATTTTGGAAGGAAGGTGTGAATCACTGGTGATATCGGCTTTGCGTCGAAGGCGATATCGTGTTGTTAGATAGCGCCCCGGATGCTTTGGTTGGTCGCGGCTATAATGCCGTGACATTCTGTACGGACAGTGCGCCGCTGGCCTACCTGTGGTCGCTCTTCCGCATAGCTTTCAGGGTGTCAATCGAAGCCGGGCGACTTTGTTTTCCTCCGACCGCCCCAAATCGAGAATCCGCCGATGCCGATTCTGACCCAACCGATTCTGGCCCGTGCTTGCCGCCTGTTTCTGGCGGAGATGATTGCGCTGGCCGTGGCGGGGATGCTGGGTGTTAACCATCTCTACTGGGCGGTCATACCGGTCTTAGTGGTGTTTCAACCGTATCGCGAGGACATAGTGCTGCGCGCAATCCTGCGCGTGGTGGGCACGCTTGTGGGTGCTGGAGTAGGCCTCGCGGCCTTGCAGGAACTGTCAGTGCCGGGGATCACCCTGGCTGTGGCGTCGACCACTGCAATCGGTGTCGGGTTTGCCTATCGTATCGGTACCACCTGGAGTTACGGTTTCACGCTTATGTCACTGAGCGTCGGCGTCGTAGTGATGCCTGCGCTGGGGGATAGCTCCAATGGCATCGCGTTGGCGCAGGATAGGGTGATCGCGACGCTGATCGGGGTGCTGGCGGTGACCGCCGTCAAGTATTTTTTTACACTCTCGCCCGCGCCGTGCCGATGCCACCACGTCCCTGCCCACATTGCCCGATTCAAATGCGCTTGCGCATGGCGGACAGCGCTTTGATAGTTGGCACCGTGACCTTTCTTGCGTCCTATGTCGGCGACTCGGCCGCCATCTCGGCGGGGGGTTCGGTGGTGGCGTTTTCGTCTATCCTGTATTCAATGCACAATCCGCGCCCGGCAATCCGCTTGATGGTATCGGGCACGGCGATCGGCGTGCTTGTACCGACGGCGCAACTTGGGCTCGGGATCGCATTCATCAATGCGGGGGTACTATTGCGCGCCCATATCCGGATCGTAATACTCTCCATCAAAATTAACGTATGTTTCCTGCTCGCCTTGGGGCTCGGTACCGCAGCACCACCTCTGGTCATTGCCGTCACCTCCAGCGCTGCCATCTTTGTGAACGTCGCCTTGGTGGCCGGGCTGCTGCATGTATTGTTGCAATTGCATGGGCCAACCGAAAACCTCTAGGTGCGGTGCTGGTCATGGACAATACCGCCTTTCACAAGCGCTTTGACACCCAAGAGGCAATCTCTGCTGCGGGGCACATCCTGGAATATCTCCCGCCCTACAGCCCCGACCTCAATCCGATCGAACACGAATGGGCGCAGGCAAAAGCGATCAGGAGAAAAACAGAAAAGAAACACAAGAAATCTTCAAAAGGATATTTTAAATCAAAAAATAATGCTCAGGCTATATTCATGTGGTCTCTTCGGCGGCGCTCGCCTGTTCGGCGAGTTTTTCAAGAATCAAGGTTCGAGTGATGGTGCCACGTAGCTTGCCGTTTTCGACAACGGGCAGTGGCAGGGAATGTTCGGCAAGCATGACGTAGAGTTCCTGCATATTGGTTTGTGGGTCGATACGCTTGATGTCATGTCGTATCACGTGCGACAGCGGCTGATTTTTTTTCAACGCGCTATTTACGTCGTCGGCGGTGATCAGCCCAAGAAGGGTACGATCGCGGCGCAGAACGAACGCATTTTCCGTATCGAGTTCACTCATCTTGTACAGGGCGGTACGCGGGCCGTCATCTTCGAAGATAAAACTACGCGGGCGGCGCATGATATTTTCCGCGGTAAGGACTTTGCTACGGTCGATATTTTCGACGAAGCGTTCGACGTAGTCGTCGGCCGGGCGGGTCAGGATTTCTTCCGGGGTGCCGATTTGAATGATTTCTCCATCCTTGAGGAGAACGATGCGGTCGCCGATGTTGATCGCTTCATCAAGGTCGTGGGTGATGAAAATCACCGTTTTGTGCATCTGTGCTTGCAGGTCGATCAATTCCTGCTGCATGTCTGCGCGGATCAACGGGTCGAGTGCGGAGAAGGCTTCGTCCATGAGCAGGATATCACTGTCGTTGGCGAGCGCTCTGGCAAGCCCCACGCGCTGTTGCATGCCTCCGGAAAGCTGAGCGGGATAACGATCTTCCCAGCCGTTCAGACCGACCTGCGCAAGCGCCTTGATGGCGTTTTCGCGACGTTCCTTTTTCGCCATGCCGCGGATTTCCAGGCCGAACTCGGCGTTTTCCGCGACGTTGCGGTGTGGCAGTAAAGCGAAATTTTGAAAAACCATGGAGAAATGTTTACGGCGGAAATTACGCAAGGCGGATTTGTCCAGTTTGACAACGTCTTTTCCATTGATCAGGATTTTTCCTTCGGTTGGTTCTATCAAGCGGTTAAGACAACGGATCAGAGTGGATTTACCGGAGCCGGAAAGCCCCATGATAACGAGCATTTCTC
Source organism: Cardiobacteriaceae bacterium (assembly GCA_965277745.1). GTDB lineage: Bacteria > Pseudomonadota > Gammaproteobacteria > Cardiobacteriales > Cardiobacteriaceae. Next base: position 151,510 of record OZ255837.1, on the reverse strand, counting down.
CTTTGTACACGTCGAAAGTGACATTCGACAAACCGAGCGTGTCGCCGGTTTTTTCCTGGATTTCTTTGCGTTTTAGACCTTGATTGCGTAACTTGAGAGACTTCCCCGGATGGGTGCCGAACACCTTGCTGAGTTTACGTACCTGAATGTCGATTGCAGGCGTCTCGGCCGCCTTGGTTGCCGTGGATGTTTCCGTCATGTACGTCCTATTTGTGTAGTAAGGAATTTATTATAAGGAATACACAAGGAGAAGCTCAAACGGATGGACTAGAATAGCCTGAAAAATATGAATATATTTTAATTTTTATCTCGCCTTACCGAACAATGGCCGTGTGCAGCGATGAAACGCCGCGCCGATGCGGCATTATGAATAATGAAAAATAGGAGAGCAGCTGCGTTAGCGCTTGGTCTGAATACTGCCACAATGATGAGGAGAGCCCTTGGCGGACATGGCCCTCAAGGCATTGACGGACCTGCGTAATATCGGCCCTGTTGCCTGCTCTGACATGCAGGTGAATCGGCCTGCCAGAGCCATCGCAGAGCAGATGCAGCTTCGGATTCAATCCGCCTTTGGTCTTGCCGATGGCGCGCCCCTGGGTGGTGTTTTTTTACCCCATTGGCCGCGATGCGGTGGGTTTTGATATGGCTAGCGTCGATCATCGATGTGGAACGATCGGTGCCGTGGCGGGCGAGGGTCTCGAAAATTCGCTCGAAAACACGGGCGTCAGACCAGCGTCTATAGCGGTTGTAGAGCGTCTTTGCCGGGCCATATTCATCGGGGACATCCGAGCAGCGATAGCCCGCGCTGCAGGCAGAAGATGATCCCTGACAGCACCCGCCTGTCGTCCACACGTGCCTTGTTGGGTAACAAGGGCCTGATTTTTTTGAACTGTTCTTCCGTACAGATCAGTGATGAGTTGTCGATGGTTATTAACCCGGCGGCAATTTATATGGGTTATGTAGCATAGGCGATTGACTCTGCATCAAAGTATTTTTTAACCCGTTCAGGACGACGCTGAAGCTTCAACATGCAGGATCATGTACGCTTCTTTAGGTCGCTAACCGAACGTGCCGCTGCGCCACTATGTACCATGCCTTTCAGGTCACAGTGTAGATATTCATCCGGATTTAACTCTGGGGAGTAAGCTGGCAGAAAGAAGACTTCCAGATATCGCTTAACAGTCTTTCGCTCCAACCAGCGCTTAACGACCTTTGCGTGCTGTACTCGCAAGTGATCCAGAATCAGAAATACCTGACCAGGCGTTGATTCGATCAGCGCGCGTAAGAATTTCTTCAGAACCTTGGCTGTCATGGTCGATTCGTACAACATGAATCGCACAGTGCCCTGATTGGTGATTGCCGAAATCATGTTGAGTGATACTCGCTTCGCTGGCAAAGGCTGCACCGGTGTTTGCCCTTTTGGCGCGTAGCACCGACCCTGTTGGGTGTGATTCTTCATTCCCGTTTCGTCACCCCAGAAAATCTGAGCATTCTCTGCCTTTGCGCGAGCTTTGATCTGCGGATACTCCTCCTTCAGCCAAGCATCAACGCGAGATGGGTTTTGCTCCCAAGCCTTCTTCAAAGGCTTTTGAGGCGTAAAACTCCAGCGCTTAAGGTAATCGCCCATCGGACGAACTGGGATATCGATACCCCAGAATTGTTTAATCAATTGAGCAATTGCACGCCGTGTCCAAAGCGCAAAGTCGAGCTTATGCTGGTCAGGCATCTGATCACGGATTGCTTTAATGACAAGCTGTTCTTGCTGTTCAGTCAGTCGCCTCGGCTTATTTTCAGGGCCGCGCTTTTGAATGGCGATAGCCTCGGCACCACCGACTTCATAGCGCTGATACCAGCGTCCAACTGTGTCGGGGTGAACGTCAAGAAGTTGACCAATCTGGCGAAAAGTTTTGCCTTTCTCGCGTAATCGTATCGCCTTCTGTCTCAGGAGTTCCTGTTGCTCTGGGCTGAGCTTGCGTGCATCTGTATTCATGCGCGCATGATATCAGATGTAAATTGACACCGGATTAATATCATCATGATAGCGCTTGACGGTCGCCTCCTCGAGGGTCCTGTTCATCCTCTCCACCTGGTCGTTGCTCCATGGATGATTCACTTTGCTGAGGCGATGTTCAATATCATTGTCTTCACAAACCCGATCGAAGATATGGGGGAAGGTACAGCGATCTGACTTGTGATTGGTAAATTGGATGCCATTGTCGGTTAGCACCGTGTGGATTTTGTAGGGCAGCGCCTCGATCAGATCGCGCAGGAACCGGGCGGCTTCCATCTTGCTGGCTTTCTCGCTCGATCTTACGAAGGTGAATTTGGAGGTCCTGTCAATGGCCACAAAAAGGCGCAGCTTTCCTTGTGCGCTGCTCGCCTCGGCAATGTCGAGGTGGAAATAGCCGATCGGGTAGGACTTGAAGGTTTTCTTGCGATTGCCGGTTTCGCGAGCGTACAACGGGGAAAAATTGTTGTAAGATATTGATAAATTATTTATTTTTAGAAATCTCGATTCAAAAAATTGGTTTAATTTCTTCAATAAATGAGTTTTATTGATTTTTATCTATAAAAAGAAGCAATGGGAGTAAAAAAATAGCTATTGAAGGTAACATCCGCTCGGCCAGAAAAAAAACTGTTATCACATGAGATTTATGCCGGTATCCGCACCATAGAATAGCTTCGCGTTTTCATGTCGAGTCACGTATTCGCGGTATGGGATTTATGAGCCTGGCCAAGAGGCTACAAAACGAAATGACTTGTACCGAACTCTCCTGGCAGACCTCGGTGAATGCGCGTGCGGCGAGATTGATCAACGAAATCGTTCTCTATGAAGAGACCGATCTCGATCACAACGGCAATCCCGCGAGCCATTTGCAGATGTATCTCGCCGCGATGAGGGAAGTTGGCGCCGACAGCAGTTTGTTCGAAAATTTCATCCGCGGGCTTGGCCAGGGGATGCCTTTGCGAGAAGCGCTTGGCGAGGCCAATGTCCCTGACTACATCTCTACCTTTGTTATCGATAATATCGACTGCGCGTGCGCGGGTCGGATCGAAGAAGTGGCGAGCAGTTTCCTCTTCGCGCGGGAAGACGCCATTCCAGAGATGTTCACTTTGTTTTTGCAGAAGTGGGGCGTTGCCCAAAGCGAGATTCCGGCGCTGGTCTATTATCTCAAGCGTCACATCAATTTGGACGGGGACGAACATGGCCCAGCGGCGCAGAAGATTTTGCAGGAACTGGTCGCCGATGATCCGGCAAAAGTCGCGCGGGCCACGCAGGCCGCCATACATGCCATCGAAGACAGAATCGCTTTGTGGGATGGCATAGTCGGTCAAATCAGGGCCGCGAGAAGGTAACAGGACGTTTTCCCCCAGCTGCGCCGATTCACGGCCGCGGACGAACGGCGTCGTCGTGGCGAGGAGAGAATAAGACGCGCAAGGAGCGAGGCCGCCATCAAAGAAGGCAGCGCGCTCGGATGATGGGGAAAAGAAGCGCAAGGACGACGCATTCGACACGGCTTCACGCGGCCGATGGCGTGATCGAACCGCCGGTCGGGGCGGATGACCATCCCGCGAAAAGGCCGATAGGCGCGCGTCATCTCTTCCCGTTCTCCGGTCCGGGCGGGAAAATAAACACGGCTTAACGGCGGCTCGCTTGCCATATTCTCGCGACATTTTCCGCCAAATCCGCGAGATGAACAGCCGCGTTCCGCATCGCTTCTGCCACGGTCATGGCGCGGGGCATGGCGGTGAAAACGGCATCGATGCCACAATCGTATACCGCCTCGTAGGACTTTCCCGTACATCCGGCAAGCGCCACCACGGGAAGACTGAAGCGCTTGGCCAGCCGCGCCACGCCGACAGGGGTTTTGCCGTGGGCGGTTTGAAAATCGATTCGTCCCTCGCCGGTGAAAACGAGATCCGCTTTTTCGACAAACTTCGCCAGTCCGATCGTATCGAGGACCAGTTCGACGCCGGGGGTAAGCCGCGCGTCGCTGTAGGCAAGCAAAGCGAACCCGATGCCGCCCGCGGCGCCGGTGCCCGCTCGGGCGGCGACATCGCGACCGGTGACCGATAAAGTCAGGGCGCTGAATCGCGCAAGCGCACGGTCGAGGAAGGCGACGTCTGCCGCGTTCGCGCCTTTTTGCGGGGCGAAAACAGCGGAAGCGCCGTCTTCACCGCACAAAGGATTGTCGACGTCACAGGCAACGAGAATCTCACAGGCGCGAAGACGCGGATCCAGGCCACGGAGATCGATATCGGCGAGTTCGCTCAGGCCGGCGCCATCAAGGGCAACGGATGCGCCATTGTGGTCGAGAAATCTTGCCCCCAGTGCCGCCAGCATGCCGACACCGGCGTCGTTGGTGGCGCTTCCGCCGAGGCCGATGATCAGGCGTTCGACGCCTGAATCGAGGGCATGGCGGACCAATTCTCCGCCTCCGTAACTGGTGGTCCGTTTGGGATCGCGTTCGTCGGCGGAAAGATGGTGTAAGCCACTCGCGGCGGCGATTTCGATTACCGCGGTGCGGCGATCGCCCAGGATCCCGTAAGAAGCTACGACATCACGCATCAGCGGGTCTTTCACGATCACTTCGATCCGTCTGCCCGCGGTGGCGTCGATCAGGGCCTCGACCGTACACTCTCCGCCGTCGGCCACAGGAACACAGACAAACTCCGCGTCGTGCCACACCCGGGCAAGCCCCTCTCGTATGGCGGCCGCGACCTGCTTTGCGCTCAGGCTTTCCTTGAAAGCGTCCGGGGCGATCAGCACGTTCATGGCATCCGCCCGCCGTCGCTCGTTCTCATAACAGCACCAGGCTTGAGAGATAGACGAGGGTCATCGCCGCGACGCCCTGCACAAGAGTGGCCATCGACAGCGCCCGATAGGCCAGTGCGACCGGCATCCGGCTGAACTGCGAAACCACCCAGAAAAAACTGTCGTTGGCATGGGAGACGGTCATCGCGCCGGCGCCCGTGGCCATCACGGCGAGTACCCGTCCCATTTGCGAATCGAGCCCCAGTTCCGCGAGGATCGGCGCGATCAACGCCGATGTGGTCAAGAGTGCGACAGTCGATGAACCCTGTGCGGACTTGAATGCCGCCGCGACAAGAAAAGGCATGAAAATGCCCGCGCTCGCAGTGGACAAGGTGCCACCCAGATATTCCCCCATCGAGCTCGCTTGCAACACCGCGCCGAACGCGCTGCCAGCGGCGGTGATCAAGAGAATCGGCGCCGCCTGGGTGATGCCGTAACGGATACATTCGCCAAACGACTTCCTTTTGTTTTCGCGCGCGAGCAGGCGCGTGGCAAGGAACAGACCGATCAAAAGCGCGACGAGCGGTTCTCCGAGGAAAGTCAGGAGATCGAACAGGACGCCGTCGCCGAAAGGCAGACCGGGGAATTTGGCAACGGAAGCGCAACACAGAAGCAAGACAGGCACGAGGATCGGCGCGAACGTCCGGCCTCGCGGCGGCAATTTCCCGTAAGACGCTTTCAGGGTTTTCCAGTCCGGTTGTTCTTCTTCTGCCTTCTCTGTTCCCGCAAAGGACAAGAAACGGTTGCCCCACAGCATGCCGGCAACGGCGGCAACGGCGGCAACGCACGCCCCCACGGCGATGACCAGGCCGAGACTGCCCGAAACACCGAGGGTCGCTGCCGCCGCGATCGGCCCCGGAGTCGGCGGAACGAGGGTATGCGTTGCGTACAGCCCCGTTGCGAGCGCGACACTCATCGCGACCGGCGACGTATCGAGACGTTTGGCGAGCGCTTCCTTGAGCGCATTGAGAATGATAAAACCGGAGTCACAGAAAACCGGTATCGCAACGAAATAACCGATGACGCTCATGGTCAGCGTCGGGAAACGCTCGCCGAACACCTCGATCACCGCCTCGGCCATGGTGATGGCACCGCCGCTTTTTTCGAGAATCACGCCGATGATGGTGCCTAAAACAATCACCGGACCGATCTGTCCCAGGACGCTGCCAAACCCGGTAGCGATGGTCTTTGGTATACTCGCGAGAGGCAGACCGTAGGCGAACGCGGCGAGAAAGGCCGCGAGGATCAGCGCGAGAAAAGGATGCAAGCGAAATTTCGTCGTCGCGAGAACGATAAAAGCGATTACCGCCAGGAGGATCGATATTTGAACCATGGGAATCTCTCTATTTTGTCCGTTCTTTGTTTGGTTGCCAAGGCCATTCAGCCTTCGCCCCATTATCCCTCATCGGTAGCGTTTTCTTAAATTTATTTTCCGCCCGCCTGTTCTTCTCGGCACACCTTCGGCACCCTGTCGCCTGACCCCGCGCAAGTTGCTTGACGCGAAGAAATAAAGAGCGACGAGGGAGCGCCTCTGCGACCGCGCGGGCAGGCGATGGCTTAAGCCTTCACACGTTTACCCGTCACCGCGCGAGGTGGCGACGAATCTTTTCGCCATGCCTCGCCAAGCGCCTATGGTATCCTGCCGCCTACGCTTCTAGGAATGCGGAATTGGTGCATCTCCTGAATCAGATCGAGCGTCCGGTGGCGGCGATAAAGCGGGTGACGGTGCCGGCGCTTCAGAAGATCGGCGCGGAAGCGATTTTCAGAGAAGCGGCCATGACTCGATGTCGAAAAAGGAGGGAAGGTTGAGCAAACTTTATAGCACCATGTCGGTGGAAGAATTTGCGAAGGGCTATTTCTACGCGGATGAACTGAAAGCTTTCGCCAAAACGTTGGGCATCGATGTCGGCACCTTGAGAAAAAACGAGGTCGAAGCGCATATCAAGGCCCGTCTGTCGGGGGATAAAGACACGCCGCTGCCTAAAAGCGTGTCGAACCGGAAAACCGGCGGGAGGCGCGATAGACTTTCCCCTGACGCCTGTGTTGTCAACTATGTCGGTGACAGAGCGACCAAAGCTTTCCTCAAGGAAGAAATTTCAAAGAGAGATCCGCAACTCAGGGACAAGTCCGGCCAATGGTACTGGCTGAACGATTGGCGCAAAAAACAGATCGCAAGCAATCGCAAAATCACCTATCGGCAATTGATAGACCGGCTTTATGAGTTGATGACGAGCGAAGAAAGGTTGCCGAGAATCCCCTCGACCCGGTTCAATAATTTCATCACCGATTTCCTCGCCGATCCCGACAATGACGGCGCGACGCGGCAGAAAGCGATGGAAGAATGGGAAAAATTGAAAAAGATGCCTATCGAGAAAAATTATCGGCAATATAAAAAGTTTCGCAATGAAAGCGCCTGATTGTTCTCCGAGCGTCTGCCGCGTAACGGCAAGGGGTGGTTTTCGCCGCGAATGCGATCTCAGACGAACCTGATCATGGGCATCGGCCTGTCTGCCAGGCTGTTTTATTCGACCGATACTCCCGTTTGCGTTGTGATGCGCGATTCATCGATGCCGGCGCACGTTTCGAGAAAGACAAGAGCGACTGAGCGTCTCCCGGGTTTGCACCCTCGCCGCATGATGTTTTCACGCGCGATGCGATTGTCGCGATAGACGCTTATTTTTTCTTCCGCGGCGGCAGGTCGGTACAACTGCCGGTAAATACTTCGGCGGAAAGTCCGATGGTTTCTCCCAGGGTCGGGTGCGGATGAATGGTGAGGGCGATATCGGCGGCGTCGGCGTTCAGTTCGATCGCAAGGGCGATCTCGCCGATCATGTCGCCGGCGTTCGGGCCGACGATGCCGCCGCCGATCACCCGCCCGCTGTCTTTGTCGAGGATCAGTTTGGTCAAACCGTCGTCGCAGCCGTTGGCGATGGCGCGGCCCGAGGCGGCCCACGGGAAAACCGCTTTGTCGATCGCGAGGTTTTCCGCCTTGGCGTGGGCTTCGGTCATCCCCACCCAGGCGACTTCCGGCGCCGTGTAGGCGACGCCGGGAATTACCCGCGCGTCGAAGAAAGCTTTGTGTCCGGCGGCCGCTTCGGCGGCGACGTGTCCTTCGTGCACCGCTTTGTGGGCGAGCATCGGCTCGCCGACGATATCGCCGATCGCGAAGATATGCGCTTTTGCGGTACGCATTTGCCGGTCGACCGCGATGAAACCGCGTTCGTCGACTTCGAGGCCGGCGGCTTCGAGGGCGAGCGCTCGTCCGTTCGCGCGACGACCGACGGCAACCAGGACGCGATCGTAACGCTGCGGTTTTGCCGGGGCGTTCTCGCCGGCGAAAGAAACGTGAATGCCGTCGGCTTTGGCTTCGGCGGCGACGGTTTTGGTCGCGGTCATGATGTTCGCGAACAGGTCGTGGTTGCGTTTTTGCCACACCTGGACGAGATCTTTGTCCGCACCACCCATCAGGCCATCCATCATTTCGACGACGTCGATCTTGCTGCCGAGTGCATGATAGACGGTCGCCATTTCGAGGCCGATGATGCCGCCGCCGATGACCAGCATCCGCTTCGGCACGTCCGCGAGTGCAAGGGCGCCGGTGGAATCGATGATGCGCCCGTCTTCCGGCAAAAACGGCAGTTTGACGTTTTGCGAACCGGCGGCGATGACACACTGCTTGAAGGCGATCCGCTTTTCGCCGCTGGCGCTCTTGACGGTCAGTTCGTTGGTGCCGCTGAATTGTGCGCTGCCTCTTATCACGGTGACATTGCGCGCTTTCGCCATCGCGGCGAGTCCGCCGGTTAATCTGTCGATGATCCGTTTTTTGTGCGCTCGCAGGGCGTTAAGATCAACCTGCGGGCGGGGGAATTTGACGCCGGCGCCGGCAAGCGATTGCGCTGTCGCCATGACTTCCGTGACGTGAAGCAGCGCCTTCGACGGAATGCACCCGACATTGAGGCAGACGCCGCCGAGGGTCGGATAGCGTTCGATCAGGGTAACCTTGAGACCGAGGTCGGCGGCGCGAAAAGCGGCGGAATAGCCGCCGGGGCCGGCGCCGAGGACGACCAGTTCGGCCGCTTCTCCGGCGGGGCTTTTGGTGGCCGACGCCGCGGTTGCAGCGGAAGGGGTCGGTTTTTTCTCGTCGTCAGAGGTCTCTTCTGGCGTTTCCATGCTGCCGATGCGATCGCCGCTTTTCACTTTGTCGCCGACCTTGACTGTCAGCGCGACGATTTTGCCGGCCGTGGTGGCGGGCACTTCGATCGACGCTTTGTCGGATTCCAGAACGATCAGGGAATCCTCTATGGAGACGTCGTCTCCCACTTTGACCAGAACTTCGATGACTTCGACGGCGTCGAAGTCGCCGATGTCCGGAAGGGTGATCGCTTGCGTCTTTGCCATAATGGTTTCCTTTTGGTGAAGCGGGAATCGAGGCGCACGCCTAGCATTGCCCGCATAGATAGCGTTCCGCGTCCAGCGCGGCCATGCAGCCGCTGCCCGCGGAGGTGATTGCCTGACGGTAGACGGGATCGGCGACGTCTCCTGCGGCAAAAACACCGCGTACGCTGGTTTCGCTGGCGTTGCCATTTCCTGCGCCGCGGATTTTCAGGTAGCCGTTTTCCATTTCGAGTTTGCCGGCGAAAACGGCGGTGTTCGGCGTGTGGCCGATGGCGATGAACACGCCATGCACGGTCAGGGTTTCCGTCTTGCCTTCCTGGACACGGATTTGCGCGCCGGTAACTCCGGTCTCGTCACCGAGCACTTCGTCGAGGGTCGCGTTGAGCATGAGGGAGATTTTTCCGTTTTCGACCTGTTCCATCAGGCGGTCAATCAACATTTTTTCGGCGCGGAAACGGTCACGGCGATGCACGAGGGTGACGCTGTCCGTCAAGTTGGCGAGATAAAGCGCTTCTTCGATGGCGGTGTTGCCGCCACCGACGACCATGACCGGCTTGCCGCGATAGAAAAAGCCATCGCAGGTGGCGCAGGCGGAAACACCGCGCCCCTTGAAAGCGGTCTCCGACGGCAGGCCTAAATATCGGGCGCTGGAACCGGTCGCGATGATCACGGAATCGGCGTGGTAGAAGGTTGTTTGCGTTGTCAGGGTAAATGGGGGCGTGGAAAAATCGACCGCGGTGACGGAGTCGTTGATTAACTGTGTTTGCAAGCGTTCGGCGTGTTTTTGCATGTTCACCATCAGTTCCGGCCCCTGAATGCCTTCGTTCGCGCCAGGCCAGTTATCGACCTCGGTCGTACTCATCAGTTGACCGCCGGGTTCGAGGCCGGTGATCACGACCGGATCGAGCCCCGCGCGGGCGGCGTAAATGGCGGCGGTGTAGCCGGCCGGGCCGGCGCCGATGATGATCAGTCGATGATGGGGCATGGTGTTTTCTCTTGTCTCCGCTGCGCGACAAATGCCGTGGCGTAAGTTGCGCCAGTATGATCGTCAGTGCATTATAACGGTTCGTTCACTCCGGAGGTAGGGCGATCGTGGTGCAGTGGGTTTTAGGCATTGACGTCGGTACGCGCAATACCGGTACCGCGATCGGCCAGTCGCTGACCGCTCGGGCGCGCCCGCTTGAGCGCTTGCGCGTGCCGATCGCCGAATTGCAAGCCGATCATTTTGCCAAGATTATCCGAGAATGGAGAATCACTCGCATTGTCATCGGCTTGCCGAAGCTTGCCGATGGAAAACCCCATCCGCTGGAAGCGGCCATTCGTCGTCTCGCCAAGGCGCTCGCCGAACACTACCTTCTGCCGGTTCATTATGTCCCCGAGACGCTGACCTCGCATGAAGCGTTCGCGCGCTTTCCGGCCTGTAAGGATAAAGACAGCGCGGCGGCAGCGGTCATGGTGGAGGATTTTCTCGGCGCCCAGGAAGCGAAAAAATGATATAATATCGTATTTTAATGGCATGTCAGTTATACTGTGGCCACTATGAAACACGCAGTGAAACGTCAACTTATTGAGGAGTCGTTGTGGCGGGAAACAACCAGGCAGTCAAGGTTTTGATTGTCGATGACAGTGGCACTATTCGTAAGACCGCAGAGGCGATTCTTGGTAAAGAAGGATACGACGTCAAAACCGCTGGTGATGGATTTATCGCGTTTTCGAAAATCATGGCGTTCAAACCGAATATCATTTTTCTCGACATCATGATGCCGCGTCTTGACGGCTATCAAGTATGCTCTGTGATCAAGAGCAATCCGGATTTCAAGGAAACGCCGGTTTTGATGCTTTCCAGTAAAGACAGTGTTTTTGACAAGGCAAGGGGGAAAATCGCCGGTTCGGAGCATTTTATGACCAAACCTTTTTCCCGTGACGAATTGTTGGGCGCGATTAAAAAATACGTAGTGCATTGAGGTTTATCTATGACAACCATTCTCATCGTGGATGATTCCCCTACCGAAGCCAAAGTGGTACGCGGCATGCTCGAAGAAGCGGGCTATGAAGTCATTTGGGCGGCGGCGGCCGATCGCGGAATCAATATCGCGACCGAGAAACGTCCGGATCTTATCTTGATGGATGTCGTCATGCCGGGGATGAGCGGGTTTCAGGCGACCCGCAAGCTGACACGCAATCCGGTCACCAAGGATATCCCGATTTTGATGCTTACCACCAAGGATCAGAGGACAGATGAAATCTGGGGAATGCGCAACGGCGCGAAAAAATATATGGTCAAGCCGCCGGAAAAAAGCAAGCTCCTAAACGAAATCGAAGAACTCCTGTAATGCAAGAAAACCCCCAGACGCCGCTGGAATTGCTTTCCAGTTATGTGGCGCGCTATAGCGAGCGCAAGGCGATGATCGAACGCGGTGACGCTCGCAAACACGATAGCTATCTCGCCTTCCGTGCCGGCGAAGGAAATTATCTACTTTCCATGGAAAGTGTCTTCGAGGTGCTTACCAAGCCGCCGGAAATCACCAAGTTGCCGTTTACCGCGCATTGGCTGTGCGGCTTGGCCACTTACCGTGGTGAAGTCTATTCGATCGTAGATTTCAAAGATTTCGTTGCCGACAAGCGCAGATTCCCCGCTCAGGAACAGGCGAACTATCTGTTGCTGCGCGATGTTGCTCAGGGTTATATTCTGAAAGTGGACTCGGTACTGGGGATTCGTACCGCGGAAGTCACGTCCTTGCGAGCGCAATGGCCGTGGATCGATGCCCATGCGCAGATCGATGGGTGTGACTGGTTACGGATCAATCTGGCGAATCTGGTTACAGATCGCGTATTTACTCAACGTATGCAATAAGAACAGGTGAAGCATGCAAGATGAAGAAAAAACAATCGCTGAACGAGGACTCTTGGTAGTGCTCAAGGGACTGGCCATCGTGCTGACGATACTGACATGTGCCACGGCGTTGGTGGTGAGCGCCGGTTTTTACCTGGGTACGCCGCAATCGCCGTTTGTCCTCACCGGATACACAATCGATTACGACGGGCAGAAGTTGCTTTTGCCGATCATGTTTGCTCTTGCGGTTTTCTCGGTTTTTTTTTGGTGGTTGCTCTATCGCGGTTGGAAAAAGCGCTTCCATCTACAGTCGGAGCGATTCGAGGAACTGTCGGGCGAGCAGGAAATGCGTGAGCAGAATAATCAGGAAGCGATTTTACGTTTGATGGAAGAATTGAGCGATCTTTCCGAGGGTGATCTGACCGTCGAGGCAAAGGTTACGGAGGACTTTACCGGCGGCATCGCCGATGCGGTAAACTATGCGGTCGAATCGATGCGCGAATTGGTCGGCACGATCAATCGTACCTCCACGCGTGTGGCCGACGCTTCCACGAGCACCCTCGAAATTGCCGAACAAATGAAATTCTCCTCTAAAGATCAGGCGGAAAAAATTCACTCCATCGCCCGTATCATCGAAAACATGGTGCATTCGCTCGACCGGGTGGCCTCTAGCACCACCGATTCCGCGGAAATCGCGCGCAATTCGGTAAACATCGCGCAGGATGGCGCAAAGCGGGTAAACGACACGATCGATGGGATGAACAATATCCGCGAAAATATTCAGGAAACCGCGAAACGGATCAAGCGCCTCGGAGAAAGTTCGCAGGAAATCGGCAACATCGTCGAACTGATCAAAGACATCGCCGATCAAACCAAAGTTCTCGCCCTGAACGCCGCGATTCAAGCGAATTCCGCTGGTGAGGCTGGGCGAGGCTTCGCGGTCGTCGCCGACGAAGTACAGCGGCTCGCGGAACGTTCCGAGAACGCCACCCGCCGTATCGAGGCCTTGGTGAAAACCATCCAAACGGATACCAACGAAGCGGTGACCTCGATGGAAAACTCGACACGCGGCGTCGTCTCCGGCGCCAACGTCGCCGAAGAGGCGGGAAGCTCGTTGCAGCGCATTCAGAAAGTCTCTCATTCGCTTTCCTTGATGATCGAGAAGGTCTCCGATTCCACGCGAAAGGTTTCTTCTATGGCCGAAGGGATTTCCAAGGATATGGCAACGATCAACAACATGGCAACCACCACCACCGAAAACGTGGTAAAAACCTCCAATTCCATCGCCAATCTGAGTGACTTGTCCGCCGAAATGAAAGAATCGGTCTCCGGGTTCAAATTGCCGCAAGGATATTGATCCCCGCGCCGAAGCGTCGGGCCAAGAGGTTTAGATGAGCAAGGAAATCACCAATCAACTGCTGGTACGTGTACAGCTTGAGATGACGCGCAATATCGGCGCGGTGAAAAACAGCCTGATGGAATGGCTGGAACGCCCGGAATCAGGGGGCGTCGAGCGATTTTGCGAACGGCTCGCGGAAGTGGGCGGCGGCTTGTCGCTATTAGGCGAAAGTGCCGCGGCGGAATTGGGCGACGCCCTGCAAAAAGCGGTGCAAGCGCTTGATCGACGCTATCGCGAGGAACAAATCGACGCTGTCCGTTTCGGCGAAATCGGTGAGCGAATTGCCGCCGGCCTGTTGCAATTGAACAACTACATCGACCGCCTTGATGACGCCCATCCGGACGATACATACGCGATGGAGGAAGTCAGCGCAGCCATTTCCGCGCTGATGAGCGGCGAAGGCTTCTCTCAGCCGGTTGTCGCAACGCCGCGGATCGATCGCAAGACCTATCGAGCTCTCGCCGCGCGCGTCAACGAGGTGATCGAGACGAGCCGCAACCAGATCGAGCAATACGCCGCCGATTCGAGCAAAAAATTCAATGTTGACAACTTGATCGGGCACAACAAGAATCTGATCAGCCTGTTTGAGATTTTAAACCTCAAGGCGCCGCAGTTGATTCTTGATCAGATCAATCGAGTGGTGCGCGAGCAGCTTTCGGAAGCACAGTGGATCGATATTGCCGAAGCGATGATTCTGGTCGAAGAAACGCTAAGACGTATCAATGACGATCAGAAAATAGAGGCTAGCGATTACACCACGGCGGTCAGCGGACAGAGCCTGCACTCCCGCGAACTCGAAGTGAACCAGTTGGTGATCAATACCGGCAATGTCGCGCGACAATACTTCGAATCGCTGCGCAAGGCCGTGGTCCATGAGGAAAAGCTTTCCGCCGCGCAGAATTGGCGGGAAGCGGCGCTGCGCACTTCGCATTACAGCGCCGTCTGTTTGCTCATCGGCGAGAAAATGCTTGGACAAACGCTGTCGCGCCTGAGCCAAGTGTTCGCCGCCTTGGCGGTGGTCGATGCTTTCGATCAAAAAGTATATGCTTTGGTAATAGATGCGCTGGTCGCCGCCGAGTCCATTTTCACCGACCTGGAAAATACCGCGAAATTCTCTAATCGCGATATTGCCTTTATCGGCCAGGTAGTGGCGAAAATCGCCGCCATTTATCCGCCAAGCGCCGAATCTCAGGCGCTGCTTGCGGAATTTCTACACGCCGATGTCGAAAACGGCGAACAGGAAAATAAATCCGCCAACACCGATTTCAACGAATTGCTCGAGCATCTCGACGCATTGGATGATCTTACCGCCCCCTTGGCTGACGAGTCGATCGCGGAAGGAGCGCCGCCGAAAAACATCGTTGTCCAGTCGCCCCAGGTGCAGGCGGGCGCGACGGACACGGGATCAGGGCGGATAGCCGCGGTCACCATGGCAATGGAAGTGCAGTCTGCGGCAGGGCAAGAGAGCCTGTTTGTCGGCAAAACACCGGCCGATCTGGAGGGCTTTGCTGTCCCCGCCGAAAAAGCCGGTTTCGCCGACAGTTCGCAAAATGCGCCGGTTGATGAAGAAATCGGCCGCCTTTTTTTAAAAGAGCTGGAAGAAAAAATCGCCGATATCGAGCGCGTGCTCCCGACTTTGCAGGAGACAGCGGAAAGCGCGCAAGCACCTGGTGCCATACGCCGTGCTTTTCATACCATCAAAGGCTCCAGCCGTACCGTCGGTTACGAGGCGCTTGGCGAGTTGGCCTGGCAACATGAGCAGCTGCTCGATTCGGTATTGGATAAACGCTGTTCGCTTACCTTGCTTGTCAAACACAATATTTACGAAGCGCTGCGTTTACTGAAAATGCTTCTTCGCCCCGGGAAAGCGTTTCTCGAACACAAGGCGGCTTTGTTGTCCCAAGCGTTGGTTGCCGAACGCTGCGGCAAGTATCTTCTCGAACATCCGGGCAGTAGCGATGAAGAACAACGAACTTTCCTGGCCGCCCTGTACCGGGAGCTGTTCGGCGGTTTGGAAACACCTTTTGCACCCGACACGGCTGCTGCGTACGCGCAAGTCTTCGAGCGACCCTCGCAGACGCCTTCTCTTTCTTCCGATGCGGAAAGAAAAGGAGATGGGCAGAAAAATGCGCTTGCTGGAGAAGCGAAACATCGTGTAAGCGGAGCGGCGGCAAGCGCCGGCGATACGAATCGTGCCTTGGACGACTCGCGTTTGGCGGAACAAACCGAGGAACGAACGACGAACGATCTCGTCGATATCGCTTTCGCTTTCGGTGATGACACCACCGACGCGATAGAGCGGGAAGAGATGATTGCTCGAGCAAAACGAAAAACATTGTCCGCCGATCGTAAATCGGCGACCCGAGAAGTGCATAACGTAGCGGATAGTAGAGAAGACGAATCGGGCGCGCATTTTCCGGAAGACAGTTTCACCTTTGCCGATGAAGAACAGAGAGCGGAAAAGGCATTCGAAGCTGGAACGGAATCCGCTTTATTCGATCGGGAAAACGCGTTCAATACGAAGGACACCGAGCCTTTGTCGCGGGCAACGGAAAAAACCGCGACAACGTCGGGAGCGGGCGCTAGCGAAGGCGACAAACGCGGTACGCATACGGATATCGAAGGCGATGCGGGAAAAGTGGATAACCGCACCGTTGCCGAACTGTCTGCGGCGACAGGACAAGGGACGGAGCAAGCGCTGCTTGGCACAGCGCAGGAAGAGGCGGCTTATGCCCGTGCCGTGCAAACCCTGAAAAGCGGTTTGCAGGCCGGGGAAATGGACGAGGAAGACGAACATCTTATTGCCGAGACTTTGCGCAGGCAATTCAGCGAATCCGGTATCGACCAAGCGGCGGTCGATGGCGACAAATTGAAAGCGATGATGCAGGAAGCGGTGGACTCGACAACTGCCGGCGGGATGGGGGCGGGGGCGATCGCCGGCATTGTCGATCAAATGCAAGCAGGTGCGGCGCGAGCGACACTTGGGGGAAAACCTGCCCATGAGGCTTTGCTCTCGCGCACCGCGTTGTTCGTCGAACGTTTGCTCGAAACGGACAAAGGAGATGCGAGCGTTGCGGTAAAGCTTGCCGATTATTTGCGTGAGGAAGTCTCGGCGGCAGATGATCGAGTGCCGCTGTCCGAGATGAAAGCGCGGTTGGAGGATTTGTTTGCCAATCGCTCGCGGGCGGGCGCGTTGCTCGATAAGGCGTTCGCGCATTTGTCCAACGGGCAAAGTGAAGCTTCTCATACGGGTGATGACAGTGGAAGCGCCGGTGAAAGCGGACGGCGGGACGATGGCGTGAGCAGGGAAGCGGGTGTTCTTTCCCAGGAAACGGAAAGAAGCGCGCGGGTATCGGGGCATGACGAAGACGCCTTGGCGCCATTTTCGGACCTGCCACTGGCCGCAGTGGGGCAGTTGGACGAAGCGTTTTCTCGTCGTGACGAAAAAATCGATTCCGCATCGTCTATGCGCGAGACGATGATGACGAATTTGCAAGACGAGTTGAGTGATATCACCAGACATCCGGCTTTACAGAACGCGGTGCAAGCAAGTCTTTCCAGCCATCCCGGCAAAAACGTCGACCAGAGGAGCCTCAACTTTCTGCGTCTCCTGGATAATTTCGATTCTCTTTTCCAGGCTGCGGAAAAATATCACTCGCCGGAAGTACTCGGCGAACTTATCGAAAGCGTCTATGAAATCGAAGATTTGATGGAACCCGGCGATGTTCCGGAATGGATCTGGCGCATGCTGGATGCGATCGAGCAGTTGCTTTTGACCCACAAGGCGCGGGGCATTGGCGCAACCCTTGATACTACCGCGATTTTTCGCCAATGTGCCTACTTGATCGAACATCACGACGAGAACAACCTCGAAGAAGAGGCCAATCAGGCGATCAATTCCCTGTTACGCATACGTCAAAAGATCAAGCGGGCGGGGAAAGTGAAGGCTGGCGAAAATCGTGTCGCAGAACCCGAGCGGATTGGCTCTTCCTCGTTGCCAGCGAACGAGCAGCCGCCTTTGCGGGAAGACGCCGGGCAAATGGACCCGAATGCCGGTTCCGAGTTGTCGCAGACCTTTCTCGAAGAAGTGTCTTCTCTGCTTGATCGTAGCCAATTGGAAGTGGCTAAATGGAATACATACATTGCCCGGATCGATCATCTAGACAGCATTCGTCGCGATATGCATACCCTCAAAGGCACTTCGCGGATGGCCGGTTATGCGGCACTGGGAGAGCTTGGCGGCGCGGTTGAAAACATGATCGACAATATCCTTGATGGATATGTTGAAGGCAATGAACAAGCTGCCGCTATTCTCCGCGACGCGATTCAACAAGCCATGGATATGCTCGATGCGATCCGCGATGGTTATCTTCCTCAGGTCGATTCAGATTTGCTTGATCGCATCGGCCGTTATCTCGGAAAGCCGCTGCCCCATCCTGAAGTCGCTGCGCGAAAGGAACAGCGCAAGCAGAGAGAAGACGAACGCAATCGTGTGGCGGCATTTTCCTTATCCGATCAGGCAACCGAAGCAACCGAAGCAACCGAAGCAACCGAAGCAACCGAAGCAACCGAAGCAACCGAAGCAACCGAAGCAACCGAAGCAACCGAAGCAACCGAAGCAACCGAAGCAACCGAAGCAAGCGAAGCAAGCGAAGCAAGCGAAGCAAGCGAAGCAAGCGAAGCAAGCGAAGCAAGCGAAGCAAGCGAAGCAAGCGAAGCAAGCGAAGCAAGCGAAGAAAGCGAAGAAAGCGAAGAAAGCGAAGAAAGCGAAGAAAGCGAAGAAAGCGAAGAAAGCGAAGCAAGCGAAGAAAGCGAAGAAAGCGAAGAAAGCGAAGAAAGCGAAGAAAGCGAAGAAAGCGAAGAAAGCGAAGAAAGCGAAGAAAGCGAAGAAAGCGAAGAAAGCGAAGAGGAACAACCGTCAGCGAAGCGAACACTCACCGAAACAACTCGCAAAACCGGTTTCGATGAAAATATTGATCCGGAACTGCTTAATATTTTCAGCAACGAAGCGCAGGAACTGATTGCTCAGTCGGAAACCCTGCTTTGCGGTGATCTTCGTGATATCGATACGGTAGAAGAATTGAAACGCACCATGCATACCTTGAAGGGTGGGGCACGGCTGGTCAATATGTTGATGATCGGGGATATCGCTCATCTGATGGAATCGGTGATCGAAAAGATACCGGAGTACGACGATGGCAAATTACGTGAAGCCAAAATCCTACTGGATTTGGAGCAGGAAGCGCTCTACGGCATGCTCGACAGCGTCTTGCGCAAGGAAATGCCGCAGCCGGTGGATGCGATCAATGCCGCGCTTGCGCTTTTCGCGAACGAGGGGACGTTCCGCTTACCCTCGCAAGCAGAGACGACGGAACCCCAGGAAAGCGTTGCGGAAGGGTCGGTAGAGGAAAAAGCGCCGGATATCGATACCATTGGAACGGAGCTTTCCATGCAGACTGCCGACGCCGATGCGCAGTTGGAAACTGCCGGGACGGCAGTATTTGCCGAAGAAGAATCGCTTGCGCCTGACGCTGCGAACGCGTTGTCCGCAGAAACGCCCGAGCCCGTGGAAAGGAGAAAATCGCCGTTCAAAGTACAGCATTATGTGCGTGTCGATGCCGTTTTGCTCGACGAAATGATCGCGATGATCGGAGAAATCGCGATCATCCGCTCGCGTATCGAAAGACTGACCGCCGAATCGGCGTTCAATCTTGGCGAACTGACCCGTATCGCCACACGTATCGATCAACAAATGCGTCGCCTGGACAACGAGACCGAAGCACAGATGCTGTTTCGCCGCGCGGCAAGTGGCGCGGGGCAGGAAGAATTCGATCCGCTGGAACTTGATCGTTTCACGGAAATCCAGCAACTCTCGCGCCAGCTTGCCGAAGCGATCGATGATTTGAAAAGCGTTCACGAGACCTTGAACGATGAAAACGCGCTGGCGCGCAACTTCTCCGATCAACAGAACATCGTGCAGCGCGCGCTTCAGGATAAGTTGATGAGCACCCAACTACTGCGTTTCGATACCAACGAATCGCGCCTGCGGCGTCTGGTTCGTCAAACCGCGAAAGCGGTGGGCAAGGAAGTCACGCTGATTCTCGACGGTGGCGATATAGAACTTGAACGTCATCTTCTCGAGGACCTGTTGCCGCCACTTGAACACATGATCCGCAACGCGATCGCTCATGGCATCGAAACGCCACAGGAGCGCGAGGCACAAGGAAAACCGCGTATGGGCACGGTCAGAATCGCGATCGGATCACGCGCCTCCAATTTGCAGATTCAAGTAAGCGACGACGGCAGCGGCTTCGATTACGATCGTCTCCTTGAGAAAGCCCGTGCCAAGGGGATTCTCGACGAAGCCCGGGCGGATGAACTGCCATACCTCAACGCGCTGATGCTGCGTTCCGGGTTTTCCACCGCGAAATCGTTGACCCAACTCTCCGGGCGAGGTGTCGGGCTCGATGTCGTAAGCGATATGATCAAGCAGCATAGCGGCCATCTGAATGCGCAGTCCGTTCCCGGGCAGGGTGCCCGGTTTACGATTTCGATGCCGTTTTCGATGAGCATTTCCGAAATCCTTTTGATGGAGATCGCCGACAAACGCTATGCGGTGCCGATGAACGCGGTCAGCGCCGTCAGTCAGGTCGAAGTGGCAGCGCTGCGACGCAGTTACGACGGCGAACAAGTTTATCAACACTACGATGGCGTTGACTATCGCCTGTTCGTGCTGGGCCGCTATTTAGATCCGCAACACTACGCCTTCGACGACCACGTAACAACCGCACCGGTGCTTTTCATCAACGGTAGCGAACCGGTGGCGTTCCATGTCGATCGGATCGGCAATCGTCTGGAAATTATCGTGAAAAACGTCAACCGTCAGGTACTCAACACACCGGGGATTTCCGGGGCGACGATTCTCGGCGACGGACGGGTGGTTCCTGTGCTCGAAGTACTGGGTCTGGCGAGATATATCGCCGACATGACGCTCGATGTACAGTTGCAAAAGCAAGAGAAAACGCAGGAAAAACAAATTCTCGTTGTCGACGATTCCGTTACCATGCGTAAAGTCTCGACGCGACTTCTCGAACGCAATGGGTACGTGGTGAAAACAGCCAACGACGGAATAGACGCGATCGAAACCCTGCGTGATTTTGCGCCGGACTTGATTCTCCTCGATATCGAAATGCCGAACATGGACGGTTTCGAATTCGCGGGCTATGTGCGTCAGGATTCGCAGTTCGCCGAAGTGCCGATTATCATGATCACCTCGCGAACCGGAGAGAAACACCGTAGTCATGCCGAAGCGATCGGCGTACAAGGCTATCTCGGCAAACCTTATCGTGAAGACAGGTTGCTTGAGTCCATTACCTCACTGATTGGAGAATCGGTACATGGCTGACATGGATATTGTGATGATTCCGAGCGGCGGGCTGGAATGGCTGATGTTTCCGCAAGCGCTCGTCAGCCGTATCTATCCCTACGCATCGCCGCTCGGCGTGGAAAGCGCGAGTGAGTTCGTGGTCGGTAGCTTGCTCGTGGAGAACGAAAAAATGCCGGTGCTCGATTTTGTCTTCACCGCGCGGGAGCTTCCCTACGAAGGCAGTTACCGCCTGGTACTCGTCGCCACGATCACCAACCAATCGCTTTTCCGTACCTATGCGCTTGTCAGTTATGGCGCGCCGAAAATCCTCCAACTCGGCGACGAGCAATTACAAAAGCGAGAGAGTGCTTATCATCGCTTTGTCGTACACTGTCTGGCCATCGACGGTGAAGATGGCGTGCCTGCGGTCGTCCTTGATTTACCGAAATTTGAATCTGAATTGAAGATAAAATAAGCATGCATCCCGACTATCTCGACTTTGAACAACCCATCGCCGAGTTGGAATATAAACTCAACGAACTGCGCCAGTTCGGCGAACAATCCGAGGTTGATATCAGTGAAGAAATCGCGCGCCTCGAGAGTAAATCGGCGAGTCTGACGAAAAGCATCTTCGCCGATCTCGACGACTGGCAGATCGCACAGATGGCGCGACATCCGCGCCGACCGTACACATCGGATTATCTTGACCGTGTGTTCAGCGATTTTCACGAATTGCACGGCGATCGCCATTATGGCGAGGACACGGCGATTCTCGGCGGATTGGCGCGCTTAAATGACAATAGCGTAATGGTCATCGGACATGAGAAGGGACGCGATACCAAAGCCAAAGTAAAACGTAATTTCGGCATGCCGCGTCCAGAAGGGTATCGCAAGGCGCTGCGTCTCATGAAGCTCGCCGAACGATTTTCCATTCCGGTCATTACCTTCATCGACACACCGGGTGCCTATCCGGGTATCGGTGCCGAAGAACGGGGACAGAGCGAGGCGATCGCACGCAATCTGTTCGAAATGGCAAGGCTTGCCGTTCCGACGCTTGCCTGTGTCATCGGGGAAGGCGGTTCCGGCGGGGCGCTCGCCATCGGCATCGCCGACACCTTGTGCATGCTCCGTTACAGTATCTATTCGGTCATCTCGCCGGAAGGTTGCGCGTCGATTCTCTGGCGTGACGCCAGTATGGCCTCGACGGCGGCGAAAGCCATGCAAGTTACTTCCAAGCAATTGAAAAACCTCGCCCTGATCGATGAAATCATCGACGAACCGCTCGGCGGGGCGCATCGCGATGTGGCGGCGATGAGCGAGACCTTGCGCGCGGCATTCGCGGACAAGCTGGCATCGCTTGGCGAAATGCCAGCGGAAGAGAGGATGACGCGGAGAATGGAAAAGCTCAGGGCCTATGGCGTATTCGAAGCGTAGCGCGATCGACCCCCATGTCCCCGGCCCGTCCGGTAATCTACTGGAACAAGGAAATAAATTGGGCGATAGGATTTATCTTCGCGTTCGTGCGTATGCCGGGGCCACGACAACTGTTTGCGCCTGATGCTCGCCTCCTTGCCGTTGGAACTGCGTGACTGGCAGGAAACGTACCGTCCCAGTCACTATCTCCTCGCTTGCAGCGGCGGTATCGACAGCATGGTGCTGCTCGATCTCCTCGATAAGGCACGCGCCTCGCTCTCCGCGCCGTTGTCCGTCGTATACGCCGATCACCGCTGGCAGCCGGAGGCGGAAAAGTGGGGTGCGTTGGTCGCCGCGCGTTGTGAAAAAAGCGGCATCCACTATTCTTCCGTGTCTTTACCGCTCGATACGGCCGTCGCCAATCGTGAGGCGGCAGCGCGAGTGGCGCGTTACACGGCCTTTGCCGCGGTGCTTCCTGCGCGCGGGGTATTGCTGAGCGCCCATCATCGCGACGATCAGGCCGAGACGCTGTTACTCAATCTGCTGCGCGGCAGCGGGCTTGCCGGACTTGCCGCGATGCCGGCGCGCAAGGCGTTCGCCAATGGAGAGCACTGGCGCCCGTTACTTTCCGTTTCACGCGCGGAAATCGCCGATTACGCGGGGCGGCATCATCTCGCTTATGTTGAAGATCCCAGCAATCGCGATACCCGATATCTGCGCAACTGGCTGCGTCACGAAATTCTTCCGCTCCTTGAAAAACGGGTGGCGGCGGCTCCCGCAAGAATCGCGCGCTCGGCCCACTGGCTTGGTGAGACTGAGTGGTTGCAAAGCGTTCTCCTCGCCGACAAACTCCGTCTTGATGAAGACCGGGCGCTTTTACTGTCCGCCCTTGATGGAAAATCGCCGCCGTTGCGCACTGCGCTGGTGAGAAGCTGGCTGCGCGGCATGAATAAACCGATGCCGCCTTATCGGCGCTTGCGGGCATGGCTCACGCAACTCGAAGGCAAGGCGAATCACGCCCAACTCGATTATGGCGACTGGCACTTGCTGCGTCATCGCGATCGTCTCCTTTGCATCGCGGTGGTTTCTCTTGCTGCGCCGCCGCCGGTCGGCGAATACTCTTTTTGGCAAGGCATCGGTACGCTTGAGATACACGCTGGCCGTGACACCCTGCCAGGGGATCCACGTTGGGCGCTGTATCCACCGGGCGGCGATTTCCGCCCGCGCGGCGAGGAGCACCATAAACCACTCAAGGAATGGTTTCGCCTTGCCGGCGTGCCGCCTTTGCTGCGCCGACGCACCCCGTTGCTTCTTGCCGGCAAGGAAATTCTCTGGGTGGGCGGACTTGGAAGCGCCGCGCGGTATCCTGGGTTACGGATCGTCTGGCGTCGCCTGGAACGTTCTGTTAGGATGATCGGCTGATTGTGTGGGCTGGGAAGCGCTATGACCAAATTTGTCTTCGTCACCGGTGGCGTGGTCTCTTCGCTCGGCAAGGGCATTGCCGCCGCCTCATTGGGCGCCATCCTCGAATCGCGCGGCCTGCGGGTGACGATGATCAAGCTCGACCCTTATATCAACGTCGATCCCGGGACGATGAATCCATTTCAGCATGGCGAAGTGTTCGTTACTCATGACGGCGCCGAGACCGACCTCGATCTCGGCCATTATGAACGCTTTGTCAACATGCGCGCCAATCAATTCAACAACTGCACGACCGGGCGGATCTATTCCGAAGTGATTCGTCGCGAACGCCGTGGCGATTACCTTGGCGCGACGGTGCAGGTCATCCCGCACATTACCGATGCGATCAAGTCTTACGTGTTGCGCGCCGCCGAAGGCGCCGATATCGCTCTGGTCGAGATCGGCGGTACCGTCGGGGATATCGAGTCGCTACCGTTCATGGAGGCGATCCGTCAACTCGGTACCCAACTGGGGAAAAGTCGCACGATGTTCATCCATCTCACCCTGGTTCCCTATATTCCGATGGCCGGCGAGTTGAAAACCAAGCCGACGCAGCATTCCGTCAAGGAATTGCGCTCGATCGGAATTCAGCCGGATATGCTGATCTGTCGCGCCGATCGCGAGATTCCCGAAGACGAGCGGCGTAAGATCGCCTTGTTCACCAGCGTCAGCGCGCAGGCGGTGATCAGCGGACTCGATGTGCAAAACATCTATGAAATTCCCCTGCTTTTTCATGCCCAGGGCGTCGATGAACTCCTTGACAGGCATTTCCATCTTGACGCTCAACCGGCAGAGCTCGGCGAGTGGCGCCAAGTCGTCGCCTCGATCGCGCAGAGAAAAGGCGAGGTCACCATCGCGATGGTTGGTAAATACGTCGATCTTACCGATGCCTACAAATCGCTCAATGAAGCGTTGTATCACGGTGGTATGCATAGCCGGACGAAGGTTGCCATCCGCTACATCGATTCCGAAGATCTTTATCGACAGGGCGTCGAGTTGCTCGAAGGGGTGGGTGGTATCGTGGTGCCGGGCGGTTTCGGCAATCGCGGCATCAACGGCAAACTCCTTGCCGTGCAGTATGCGCGGGAACAGGGAATTCCCTATCTCGGACTCTGTCTTGGCATGCAGATCGCGGTGATTGAATACGCGCGCCATGTCGCCGCCATCGTCGGTGCGGGCAGCACCGAATGGGAGACAAATGTCGCCGAGCCGGTCATCGCGCTGGTGACGCAATGGGTCAATGAACGCGGAGAGAAGGAGCAGCGCGATGTCCAGACCGATCTCGGCGGCACGATGCGCTTGGGCGCTTTGCCAGCGCGGCTTGTCTCCGGAAGTAAGATCGCGGCGATCTATGGCGGGGAAATTATCAATGAACGCCATCGCCACCGCTATGAAGTCAACACCCATTATGAAAAACGCCTGGAAGACGCCGGTCTGCGGATTTCCGGACGTTCGGAAGACAACGGGCTGGTGGAAGTCATTGAAATTCCGGATCATCCTTGGTTCGTGGCGCTGCAATCGCACCCCGAGTTCACCTCGACGCCGCGCCGTGGACATCCGCTTTTCAAATCTTTCATTTGTGCCGCGAAAAAGCACAAAAAGGAACGCGAATGAACCTCTGTGGCGTTGACGTCGGCCCGGACAAGCCCCTGTTTCTGATTGCCGGCCCCTGCGTCATCGAATCGGAAACACTGGCGCTTGAGACAGCACAAACCCTGAAAACGCTGAGCGATGAGCTCGCCATACCCTTTATCTACAAATCTTCCTTCGACAAGGCCAACCGTTCTTCCGGAAAAAGCTACCGCGGGCCGGGTATCGGCGAAGGCCTGCGTATTCTTGCCAAGGCCAAGTCCGAGATCGGCGTGCCGATCCTCACCGATGTGCACGAAGACACCCCGCTCGATGAAGTGGCCGCGGTGGTCGATGTCTTGCAAACACCGGCGTTTCTCTGCCGGCAGACGAATTTCATCCGCAAGGTCTGTTCGCAGGGCAGGCCGGTCAATATCAAAAAAGGACAGTTCCTCTCCCCGTGGGAAATGCAAAATGTCGCCGAAAAAGCGCGAAGCACCGGCAACGAGGCGATCATGTTATGCGAGCGCGGGGTGCTTTTCGGGTACAATAATCTCGTATCGGACATGCGTTCGCTCGCGGTGATGCGCGATTTCGGCTGCCCGGTGGTGTTCGACGCCACCCATTCGGTGCAACTGCCGGGCGGTCAAGGCAAGGCCAGTGGCGGACAGCGTGAATTCGTCCCGGTGCTCGCGCGGG
The DNA here is from genome assembly GCA_965277745.1 of Cardiobacteriaceae bacterium. Taxonomy (GTDB): domain Bacteria; phylum Pseudomonadota; class Gammaproteobacteria; order Cardiobacteriales; family Cardiobacteriaceae. Next base: position 125,559 of record OZ255837.1, on the reverse strand, counting down.
CGGCGGTGGCGGTTGGGGTGGCGGGTCTTTTCATGGAAACCCATCCCGATCCCGCAAAGGCGCTTTCCGATGGACCGAACGCCTGGCCGCTTGGGCAGATGCGCCGCTTGCTCGAACAGTTGATCGCTTTCGACAAGGTGGCCAAATCTTATTCACACTCTGGAGAATGAAATGAGTTCGACAATTGCAAACATTCATGCGATCGAGATTCTTGATTCCCGCGGCAATCCCACCGTCCAGGTAACGGTGCGATTGGACGATGGAAACAGCGGTATCGCACGGGTTCCTTCAGGCGCCTCCACCGGTTCGCGTGAAGCACTCGAACTGCGCGACGGCGATAACGGTCGCTATTTCGGCAAAGGGGTGACCAAGGCGGTCGCCAATGTTAACGGCAAAATTTCCGCCGCCTTGCGAGGCCGGCCGATTGATGACTTGAACGCGCTGGATCACATCATGCTCGATTTCGATGGTGACGCATTCAAGAAAAATCTCGGCGCCAACGCGATTCTCGGCGTCTCCCTGGCGCTCGCCCACGCCAGGGCGGCAAGTCTCGGCAAAGCGCTTTACGAAATCCTCCACAGCGGCGGAAAATACGAACTGCCGGTGCCGATGATGAATATCATCAACGGCGGCGAACACGCCGACAACTCGGTCGATATCCAGGAATTCATGATCATGCCGGCCGGCTTCACAAACTTTCGCGAGGCGCTGCGCGCCGGGGCAGAAATCTTCCATACCCTCAAAAAAGTGCTGCATCACAAAGGGATGAACACCGCGGTGGGCGACGAAGGGGGCTTTGCGCCGGATCTCGCCTCCAACGAGGAGGCCTTATCGGTGATCATGGAGGCCATCGAAAAAGCCGGTTACCGGGCCGGCGAACAAATTTTTCTCGCGATGGACGCCGCGGCATCGGAATTCCATCGCGACGGCAAATATCTGCTGAGCGCGGAAAACCAATCCTACACGGCGGCGGAATTCGTCGATTATCTCGGCGCGCTCGTTGACAAATACCCGATCGTCTCCATTGAGGACGGTCTTGGCGAAGGCGATTGGGCCGGCTGGAAATTGATGACGGAAAAATTCGGCGAGAAAATTCAACTGGTCGGTGATGACATTTTCGTAACCAACCCGACGATTTTTCGCGAAGGGATCAAAAAGCACATCGCCAACGCCATTTTAATCAAGCCGAACCAGATAGGCTGCCTGTCGCAGACTTTCGAGGCGATCACGATGGCCAGGGACGCCGGTTATGCGGCGATCATCTCGCACCGTTCCGGTGAAACCGAAGACACCACGATCGCCGATATCGCCGTCGCCAGCACGGCGACCCAGATCAAGACCGGATCGCTGTGCCGCAGTGATCGCATCGCCAAATACAACCGCCTCCTCGCCATTGAGGATGCCCTCGGCGATCGTGCCGTCTACGCCGGCAAGGCCGCACTGCTTGGCAAAATCAAGTGTTAGGGTATGGCGAGTAAATGCCGCTTTCTTTTTGTGGCGTTGGTCATGACAGTCGCTGTATTGGTTGTGGGTGATTATTATCTTTTTCGCTTACAGGCGGCAAAAAAGCATCGCATCGAGGGATTGCGCGCCCAGGTGGTCTTGCACGAGAGGGAAAACCAGACGCTCGAAGAGCGCAATCAGACACTCGGTGCCGAAGTGCAGACGCTGCGGTCGCCGGATGCTTTCAATGCGTATGAAGAAAAGGCCCGTGAGGCGTACGGCATGATCGGGCGCAACGAGACGTTTTTTGTCCTGCCGCAAGCGGAAATCACGGGCATTCCCGATGTCGCCGGGCTGGACAAGGAAAAACGCCGTGAACAAGCTGCACCGCCATCGGCCGGCGTCGCCGATGGCGGAACCGCCTTGCAGCTTGAATCCCTGTCGCGAGGCGCAAAGCAGCGATAAAACGGTCTGTAAAGCCAATCCCGCTGATATTGCCGCTATTGGCCTTTCTGTCGTAAAGGGCATGGGCGAGTATCGTCGGTTGCCGCGATTGTCACGTTTTCTTGCAAGACACTTTTCCGCCGCCGATTTGTTGCGGTATACGATCCTCGCGCGGGGTCAATTTTTCGATGCGGGCGAGATCATGGTACAAGACCGCTTTACGCCAGGCCTTGCCCACTGCCTCCTCTTTTCGATCAACCGACACGCCATGCTCAATTTTTTCGAAAGACTGACCGATCCCTATCCGCCCGTCACAACAGACGCTTCCCCGCGCACCTTGCTGCGTTTTTGCCTGCATCACGCGAACGGCTTCAAGTGGCCGATTTTCCTTATCTCTCTCATCAACGCGATGATCTCGATCCTCGAAATCAGCCTTTTCGCGTTCATGGGGAACATCGTCGATTGGCTCGGCGAGCAGGACAAGGCGCAATTTCCGCACGATCGATTACCGAACTTGCTCGCGATGGGCGCGGTGCTGCTCGTATGCCTGCCATTGCTGCAATTGCTCAGTTCCCTGCTCAGCAATCAGACGTTGGTGGGAAATTTACCGATGGCGATCCGCTTTCGCATGCACCGTCATTTGCTCGCGCAGAGTTTGGGTTTTTATCAAGATGAATTCGCCGGACGGGTGGCGACCAAAGTGATGCAAACGGCGCTCGCGGTCCGTGAATTGGTTCTCAAGCTGATTCATGTACTGGTTTATGTCGGCGTCTATTTCGTTTCGATGCTGGTGTTGCTCGGTAGCCTCAAGCGGCTCTTTTTGCTGCCGGTAGTGCTGTGGTTTTTCACCTACATCGTCTTACAGTGCCGCTTCATCCCGAAACTGAAATCGGTTTCTCAGGCGCAGGCGCACGCACGCTCGACGATGACCGGACGTATCGTCGATGCCTACAGCAACATTTCCACCATCAAGCTTTTCGCCCATACACGCCGCGAAACCGACTACGCGCGTGATTCGATGGACGCTTTCATGAAAACGGTCTATCGCCAGTTCCGTTTTGTCACCCAATTGGATGTCGCCATTAAAAGCATCAACTATTTGCTGATTTTTTGTGTCACGGCGATGGGCATCTTCCTGTGGCGAGATAGTCTTTTGAGCGCCGGCGCGGTCGCGATCGCCATTGCCTTGACGTTGCGCATTAACGAAATGTCACATTGGCTCCTGTGGGAAATCAACGCTCTTTTCGAGAACGTCGGCATAGTAAGCGATGGCATGCATATGCTCGCCCTCCCCGCCGAGGTGCGCGATGCGCCCGACGCCGAAGTTCTGCGAATCAGCGCCGGCGGTATCCGCTTCGAGCATGTCGATTTCAGCTATCGGCGCGGTGGTGGCGCCGGCGGAAAGTCCCTTTCGGTGATCCGTGATCTCGATCTCGTTATCCGCCCGGGAGAGAAAATCGGCCTCGTCGGGCCGAGTGGCGCCGGCAAATCGACCTTGGTCAACATCCTGCTGCGATTTTATGACCTGCGAGACGGACGGATCCTGATCGATGGCCAGGATATCGCCAAAGTGACCCAGGAAAGTCTGCGCCGGCACATCGCCATGGTCACCCAGGACACCTCGTTGCTACACCGCTCGGTGCGCGAGAATATTCTCTACGGGCGGCCGGAGGCGAGCGAGGAGGCGTTGCAACGCGCCATCGGCGGCGCCGAAGCCGCGGATTTCATCGCCACCCTGTCCGATCCACAGGGCAACATCGGCCTCGACGCGCAAGTCGGCGAACGCGGGGTGAAACTCTCCGGCGGACAAAGACAACGTATCGCCATTGCCCGGGTGCTCCTCAAGGACGCGCCGATCCTGATTCTCGACGAAGCGACTTCCGCACTCGACAGCGAAGTGGAAACGGCGATCCAGGAAAGCTTGATACGCCTGATGGCCGGTAAAACGGTGATCGCGATCGCCCATCGTTTATCGACCATCGCCGCGATGGATCGCCTGGTGGTGCTTGACGGCGGGCGCATCGTCGAAGAGGGCAGCCACGCCGCGCTGCTCGAGAAAGACGGGGTTTACGCGCGCCTGTGGCGGCATCAGACCGGCGGCTATCTCGGTGAAGTCCCCTGAGTACCGGGACAACGGTCGCGCTTCTTGACGGGGCGATCCGAGTCGATGGTCGACTCGAAGGCCTTCAGGCGCTTGTAGATCGAGAGCATCTCGATGATCGTCGGCCAGGAAGTGATCAGGTACTGGAAGGAGCCGCGCACCTGATTGAAGACGTTGGTGATCTGGGAGATCAGGCCGAGGGTCATTTTTCCGGCGGCGATGGCCGGAAAAAGAACGAAAATGCTGTAGATGTTATCGAGTTGCAGATACCAGATGCGCGCCAGATTGAAATACACGTAGTGAAAATAGAGGCGGAAATAATTGCCGCGCACGTCGCTGAAAAGCGTTTTCAAGGTCGGCGGCTGGGCGCGATCGCGGTGATCTTCTCCGTAGACCAGTTCTTTGCGGTAGGCGGCCTCGACTTTCTGATTGTTGAATTCGAGCCCCGGCAGTTTACCCCCGATCACGGCGAGAACGACGGTGCCGATCGATGCCCAGATGATCGCGGCGACGACCAGCGAATGGGGGACTTGCCCAACGAAAGGCAGTTCAGGGACGTGTTCGGAAAGTTCGAAGAGAATCGGCAGGAAGGCGATCAGGGTAAGCAGCGCCTTGACCAAATCCACGCCCAGCCCTTCGAGGATACGCGCGAAACGCATCGTGTCTTCCTGGATACGCTGCGAGGCGCCTTCGATGTGGCGCAGTTTTTCCCAGTGGCGGACGTAATGATCGTTCATCGCGGTGCGCCAGCGGAAAATGTAGTGGCTGATGAAAAAGATGTTGAACACGGTAAGTGTCACCGCCACCATGGCGATATGGAGAAAGGTGAGGATGCCGTCATAGAGCTTTGTCACAGGAAGGCTTCCGCCGCCGCCGAGCATCTGTTGAATCAGATTGTAAAACGGCTGGTACCAGGCGTTGATCGTCACGCCCACTTTGACGGAAAACCAGATATCGAAGAGGATCAGCGCCGATCCGCAGATCGACCAGCGTTGCCATGGATTCGCCGACAGCAGCCGCCAGAAAGCGGCGAACAGCGCCGTGGAAAGGAAAAACCAGAGGTAAAACCAAAGAAATGCGGGCGACCAGAAACGGCTGACGCTGATTGCCAACACCGTCTCTGCGTAGCCCTGCGGCAGGCCGATCAGGACGCCCCAGGCTTTGCCGCCGCCATACCAGCACAAAAGATTGACCGCCAGCCAGAAGAGGGCGGAGAGAAAAAACGGTTTCGGCGCAGGGAAAAAAGCTTTGAACATCGACGGGCGACCTCCTTGTCATCGGCAGTTGTCGTCAATCTGCCTTGGGAATGATTTTAAATTTACAAAAAAAGTGGTTTTATTGTAGTAAAAAACGCGAAACGCGTCTCGCTCGACATGATCGCGCCGCTGCATCGGCCTCTGTTTCTCATGGAAAGATGGCGAGCGCTTTCCCCTGTGCCATACCTCGATCTCAAGCGGGAGAGGCAGGGAGGCGGGGGAACAGATACCCGCGACCGCTGTTCATCGAAATGGTAGAATCGCCGCTGTGACGGCGGCTTTGCCGGCGGGAAAACCACATGCCGCCGGGATTGTGCGGTCACCGTAAAACCTGGCGGCGAAAGACGAGGGCGTAATGCGAATACACCATATCGCGATCATCACCGGCGACTACGCGCGCGGCAAGGCTTTCTACCGCGAGATACTCGGTATGGAAGTGCTCGCCGAGCACTATCGCGCGGGGCGCGATTCCTGGAAATGCGATCTCGGCTGGAACGGGCGCTATGTCATCGAGCTGTTTTCCTTTCCCGATTCGCCGCCGCGTCCGGGGTGCGACGGGCATTCGCCGGAAGCCTGCGGGCTGCGCCATCTCGCTTTTGCGGTCGAAAACGTGGAAAAGAGGCGTAAAAAATTGCAGGCGAAAGGCGTCGTCTGCGAAGCGATCCGTGTCGATCCATGCACGGGTAAATCGTTCTTTTTCATCAAAGACCCCGATGGCCTGCCGTTGGAGTTCTATCAAACATGACCACGGAGATCACCCGTTGCCCGTGGGCGGAGAAAACACCGCTTTATCGGCGCTATCACGACGAAGAGTGGGGCGTGCCGCTTCACGACGCGCGGCGGCTGTTCGCCATGCTGTGCCTCGAGGGGGCGCAGGCCGGGCTCTCGTGGTGGACGATTTTGCAAAAACGGGCGCATTATTTCGCCGTCTTCGACGATTTCGACGCGCGGAAAATCGCTTGCTACGACACGGTGAAAATCGCCGCCTTGCTCGCCGATCCGGGCATCGTGCGCAACCGTCGCAAAATCGATGGCTTTGTCTACAACGCCCGGGCGTGGCTGGCCCTTGCCGAGAAAACCGATCCCGTTGTCTGGCTGTGGGAGACGGTTGACGGTCATCCGCAAATCAACCACTGGCGGCGTCCTGCCGAGGTGCCGGCGGTGACACCCGCCGCCGAACGACTCGCCGCACGACTGAAAAAAGCGGGGTTCACTTTCGTCGGCCCGATTATCTGCTATGCTTTCATGCAGGCGGTGGGGATGGTCAACGACCACCTTGTCACTTGCTTTTGTCATCCCGACCATAAGGAGGGCGCATGACCGGATCCGTCGCGTATCGTCTCGCCACGCTGACTTCCCCGCTTGGCCCCTTGCAGGCGATTTTTTCCGAACGCGGATTGCGCGCACTCGATTTTCTCGATACCGGCAGCGCGACGCGGCGCTGGCAAGAGGCGCGAAAAGTCCAATCGCAGGAGCGGCTTACAGTGTGCGAAAGCGCGGTGAGCAGGGCGTTCGGCGAGCAATTGTCGGCGTATTTTGACGGGGAACTGCGTGCTTTCGAGATTCCCCTTGATCTCCAGGGGACGCCGTTTCAGCGGAAAGCGTGGGCCGCCCTGCAAGAAATTCCCTATGGCGAGACTTGGTCTTATGCTCGCCAGGCCGAACGCATCGGTTGCGCGAAAGCGGCGCGTGCGGTGGGCGCGGCGAATGGAAAAAACCCGATTTCACTCGTTATTCCCTGTCATCGCGTTATCGCCGGCAATTGCCGATTGGCAGGCTATGGCGGTGGAGTGGAGAGAAAAGCGTTCTTGCTCGATCTGGAAAAGCGCTACACTTGCCGATCGGGATGAAGGTTATTTCGCTTTTAACTATTTCACGTTCATCGTTATGATGGGCATGAATCGACAACGGCGGGAGGACGCCATGCAAAAACACGACGGTAAAGCGTCGATCGCGGCGATGGGCATCGAGCACGATGAATTCGACGATGGTTATTACGAAGGGGATGAAGACGACCGCGAGCGCCTCGATTTCGACGAAGACGAAGAGGAATCCTACCACGAAATCGGTGAGGACGGCATCGACTGGGACGACGCCCTCGAACGCAACGAGGAAGATGGCTGGTTCTACGATGACGACGACCGCGAGGAACTCACGAGAGAAGGCTATTCCTACGACGAATGAGCGTCGTCGGCGCAAGGCGCGCAAAGCGGCGTTTGCGAGTGCGGGGATTTTTTCGCGCGGAAGGGGCGATTGTGGCAAAATTCCTCCATGGATACACGAGCTATCGAACCTTCGCGTGTTGAAAGGTTCCTCGAACGTTTGCGACAAAGCGGTTTTTGCGGCGAGTTTTCGCGCAGCGACGCGCAGTTGACCGTCTACGCGACCGACAATTCCATTTATCGCCGCCCCCCGCGGGCGATCATCTGGCCCCGCGGCCTCGAGGATCTGCAGGCGATTATGACGCTTGCCGCCGACGCGCCGTTCGAGCACCTTGTCTTCACCGCTCGCGGCGGCGGTACCGGCACCAACGGGCAAGCGCTGACCGACGGCATTGTCGTCGATGTTTCACGGCATATGAACCGGATTATCGATATCGATCCGCAAAAGCGCACGGCGACCGTGCAGGCCGGCGTCGTCAAGGATCAACTCGACGCCGCGCTTGCGCCGTACGGCTTGTTTTTCGCCCCTGAGCTTTCCACCGCCAACCGCGCGACCATCGGCGGAATGATCAATACCGACGCCAGCGGGCAGGGCAGTTGCCGCTACGGCAAAACGCACGACCACGTGCTGGCGCTGAAAACGGTGCTCTTGGGCGGTGAAGTCCTCGAATCCGCTTCCCTGGCGGCGGACGGCTGGGCGGCGGCGGTGGCCGACAAATCGCCGGCGCAACAGGCGCTTTACCGCGGCCTGTATCGTCTCGCCGCGGAGAATCGGCAAGTGATCGAACAGAGCTTTCCGCGTCTTAACCGCGCCCTGACCGGCTACGATCTGCCGCACTTGCTCGACGGCGGCCGCTTCGATATCAATAGCGTGCTGTGCGGCTCGGAAGGCTCGCTCGGTCTGGTCGCCGAAGCCACCTTGAACGTCTTGCCGTTGCCGAAACACCGCGCCCTGATCGTTATCGCCTACGCCGATTTTCAGGAAGCCCTTCGCGACGCCAGAACGCTGATGGCGTGCGATCCGCTGTCTATCGAGACCGTCGACGGCAAAGTACTCGACCTCGCGAGAAGCGATATCGTCTGGGCGCGGGTGGCAAAGTATTTTCCCGACACGCCGGGAGGGAAGACCGCCGGCGCCAATCTCGTCGAGTTCGATGGAAAGACGAAAGAAGCCCTGGAAAGCGCGATCGCCGCGTTTCTCGCCCATTTGCAGGCGGACGACTCCGTTCGCCGCGGTTCGATCACCGTTGCCCGGGAGGCGGGAAACATCGCCTCACTGTATGAGATGCGTAAGCGCGCGGTCGGTCTGCTCGGCAAAATGGCTGGCGAAAAACGCCCGCTTCCGTTTGTCGAGGATTGCGCCGTGCCGCCGGAGCGTCTCGCCGATTTCATCGCCGCCTTCCGCGCGCTACTCGATGAAATGGGTCTTTCCTACGGGATGTTCGGGCATGTCGATGCCGGGGTGCTCCATGTCCGTCCTGCGCTCGATCTGAAGGCGCCCGACAGCGGCGAGAAAATTCGTCTCATAAGCGAACGCGTGGCCGCGCTGGTGCGGCAATACGGCGGCGTGCTTTGGGGCGAGCACGGCAAGGGTCTGCGTTCGTCTTTCGCGCCGGCGTTTTTCGGCGCGGCCTGGCCGTTGATCACGCAGGTCAAAGCGCTCTTCGATCCGCGCAATCAATTGAATCCCGGCAAGATCGCGACTCCGGCGACGCTGCCGCGGGCGAAATTGAGCGGCCTGAGCGACGTCGCCCTGCGCGGTGAACGGGATCGCGAGATTGCCCCCGGCGACTGGCGGCGTTTCGGCAGCGTGATGCACTGCAACGGCAACGGCGCCTGTTTCAACTACGATGACGACGATCCGATGTGCCCGTCGTACAAATACAGCCGCGACCGTGTCCACTCGCCGAAAGGGCGCGCGATGCTGATCAAGGAATGGCTTTACCGCAAGGCGAAAGGCACGCTCGACTTCGCCTTCGAAGAAGCTGTTCACGCCGCGCTCGATGGCTGTCTCGCCTGTAAATCCTGTGCCGGACAATGTCCGGTGCAAGTCGATATCCCGGAGGCGAAAAGCCGCTTCCTCGCCGATTACCATCGCCGCCGCAAGCGCCCGTTCAGGTCGCGCGCGATCGCCAATTTGGAAACCCTGATGCCGCCGATGGCGCGTTGCGCCGCGGGTTACAACGCCATCCAGCGGCTCCCGGCGGTCAAAGCGATAACGCGCAAATGGCTGGGACTTGTCGATCTGCCGCCGATCCATGCGCAGGCGAAAATCGCGCTGGCAACGACTGGTGCCATCCCCCTCGCTCGTGTCGCCGAACTGCCGAAAAAACCGGCGCAAGCGGCGGTCGTCATCGTCCAGGACGCCTTTACCCGCTATTTCGATACCCCGGTCTTTCTCGACTGGCTGCGTCTTTTGCGTGGTCTTGGGGTGACGGTCTACGTACTGCCGTATTTCGCGAACGGCAAACCGCTCCATGTATACGGTTTTCGCGAGCGCTTTTTCCGCCGCCGCGAGAAAAACGAAGCCTTTCTCGCGCGCGCTGCGGAGAGCGGCCTGCCCCTGATCGGACTTGATCCGGCGATGACCCTGGTTTTCCGTCAGGAATATTTACAAGACGTGACAGAACCTCCCACGCGTGAAGTGTTACTGCCGCAGGAATGGCTCGACGCCTATCTCGCCGCCCATCCACTGAAGATGCGGAGAAGTGACGACGTGTATTACCTCGCCGCGCACTGCACGGAAAAAACCCAGTTGCCCGCGAGTTCGGCGCAATGGCGACGGATTTTCGCCGCGTTCGGCTTGACGCTTACGCCGCTTGCGACCGGGTGCTGCGGCATGGCGGGCAGCTACGGACACGAAGCCGAACATCTTGCCGCTTCACGCGGGATCTACCGACTTTCCTGGCAGGGGAAGGTCGCCGCACACGCGGAAACTTTGCTCGCCACCGGCTATTCCTGCCGTTGCCAGGTAAAACGGCTCGATGCGCGGATTCTCGCCCATCCTTTGCAAGTGTTGCTTACGCGCCTGAACGAGAGACAAGCCTGATCGCACGCGGATCGCTTCTGGGTGGAGCGGCTGGCGCTCGACGCGGCGACGAACAGACCGTTGTCTGTTCCACGTTTGGCAACGACATGGGAAAACGCCACCCTGCCGCCGGCCCCGGCCATGTTCACGGTCTGAATGGAGTGAGAGATGAATTTTTCTTTGCGTAGCAGCTTCACGACATTGCGGCAGGTGAAATTATAGCCGCCGCCCGGGTCGGCGGGGCGAGACATTCCCGGATATCGCGCCGATCGGCGGCGCGCATGGCAAGCGTTGCGGCGAAAAGCATGAAAGAAAAGCGTTTTTTTATATTCCTTCCCTCTTCTCGATCGTAAAAAAAGATGGAAGATATTACGGTAGCGATATGTTTGCTAAGTGTCAAGTCCCGTGAGTTTATAAACATGCTTTCGAAATAACTCTGGATGAGTCTTTTGCCATTTTTTCAAAGCATCTACAGACGGGCTCCGGTTCAGTGCCTTCTGTGGCATGAAGTGATTATATCGCTTGGCATAGTCGATCAGCGTTTGTTCCAGTTCCTGCGAACTGTCAAAGCGTGTGGTATTGAGTATGTCACCGATTCGGCCATTGAATCGTTCGATCATGCCGTTCGTTTGCGGGTGTCAAGGCCTGATCAGACGGTGCTCAATGCCATTGATACTGCATACTTGATCAAATATATGGTTACCGGTAGCCTTGCACTCCCCAGTGGCGACAAATCGATCTGTGAACTCCTTGCCATTGTCTGTTAAAACCTTCTGAATCTTCATGGGCGCCTGTTCGATTAACCGTTCAAGGTACCCTTTGGCACTGACGGCGCTTTTGTCGTCGAGTAACTCCACGTACACCCAGCGTGTGGCTCGATCAATCGCGGCAAATAGGTCACGCCGCTTGGGTTCGTCAGCCATTTTGGGTAGGTACTTCCCATCATTGTGAACAAAGCCCGGCTGGTACTCTTTGAATGTTTGCTTCTCGGGTTTCGCTTTTGGCTCATCAGCTTGCTGAGCGTGTATCAGCACCTTGAGATTCGAGACGCCGTGGCGGCGTAAGCAACGGTCCAGGCCCGAGCGCGATACCTTTTGATTGATGAACTCATGGACCACCACCAATAAGTCATCTAACGAAAGAAAGAACAATTTGCGAATCTCAACCACCAGTCATTCTTCAGCGGGACTGAGCTGTGTATGCAGCTTGTGAGGACGGTGTGAACCGTCTTCCACCGTGTTGCGCTTGCGCCATTGACCCATGGTCGCACGCCGCAAGTTGTACTTTCTGGCCAGAGATCGGTCACTGATCGAGCTTGGAGCCCGTTGTATTTCCATGCGAATCGCTGGCGTGGTTCTGGCATTTCTGTGTAGCCGAATATTCATTTGCCAACTCCTGGTCTCCGGTGACAGACGCTTCGCTTTGACTACATCAAGAAGCAGGGCCCTACAATGTATCAGTCTGAAGGTTCTAGTTGGAATATATTTACGCGGGACACGACAGCTAAGTTAAATCGAATTTCCGCGACCACCGATGTTTGCAGTTTCCTCGGCGAGTGATCTCAGGCAACGGGCCGTAACCAGTTTACGCATCAGCAAGACGCAGGCATCGAGTTGTTCGACGGCGATCCATTCGTCGCCCTGATGTGCCTGGGCGATACTGCCTGGTCCGAGGATGAGGGTCGAGAAGCCGTTTTTTTGAAAATGCCCCGCTTCGCTGGCATAGGCAACCGAGCTTTTCCCGCTGCCGGCCGGCAAATGGGCCATGACCAGATCGAGCAGCCCGGCGTTCGCCCGGTTTTCGAGCCCCGGCACGATCGGCGAGGTCGCGACGGTGTCGATGCCGAGGCCGGGGTTCGCCTCGACGAGGCGCGCTTCGCAGCGTTCGACGCGGGCGAGCAAGGCGTCCATCGGCTGGCTTGGCAGATTGCGGATTTCCCAATTGATGACGCATTCACGGGCGAGGACGTTATGAGCGATGCCGCCGTGGATCGTCCCGACGTGCAAGGAACTGTGCGCCACGTTGAATGATTCGTCGATTTCCCCGGCGGCGATGAGATCGCCCATAATCCCCTCGAGCGCGGTAACCAGCTTGCTCGCCGCGTGTACCGCGGAAATGCCCTGGTGGAGAATCTGCGAGGAATGCGCGGACTTTCCGGTCACGGTGGTGCGCAGATTGACGATGCCCTTATGCGCGACGACCGGTTGCAGCAGGGACGGTTCGCCGATGATCGCCCAGGCGTGCCGGGCGTCGAGCGCGCGCAGGCGTTCGATGAGAAACGGTACCTTGTCGCAGCCGGTCTCCTCGTCATATGAGAAAGCGAAGTAGACCGGCTGCTTGAGATCTTGTGCTGTCCAATGCGGGAGGTTTGACAGCGCGCAGGCGAGAAAGCCTTTCATGTCGCAGACGCCGCGACCGATGAATTTCCCGCCTTTTCTCGTCATCTGGAACGGATCCTCGTGCCACTGTTGCCCGGCGACCGGAACGACGTCGCTATGACCGGAAAAAATCAGGCCACCAGGGGCCTGCGGCCCGATGCGCACGAGCAGGGAAGCTTTCGCCTCCTGTCCGTCCTCGATGCGTTCGACATACACCCCATGGGGGGCGAGATACGATTCGATCCAGTCGATCAGATCGAGATTGCTTTCGCTCGAGACGGTGGGGAAAGCGACCAGGCGAGCGAGGATTTCGGCGTAAGATAGGGCTTGCATACGAGTTCCTTAAGTAAGCGCCATGAGGGCGTCGCGTCGGTGAATGCCTGTGTCACCGACAAGTGATAAGATACCCGCCAAAGGCGCAATCGTCATCCCTCGGAGATAGCGCTGTCTTCTCTTCCTTTTTCGGTTACGGCAGAGAGGCGGGCACGACGCAGCGCCTTGTCGAGCAGGGGATACAACAAGGGATTTGCCGCGAGCACGGTGCCATTTTCGAACATTTTCTGCTCACCGCCGTAGTCGGTGACGATCGCTCCGGCTTCCTGCGCGATCAGGACACCGGCGGCGATATCCCAGGCGTGCAAGGTGCTTTCGAAATAGGCGTCCTGCCAACCGCAGGCGACATAGCAAAGATCCAGCGCGGCGGAGCCGAGACGTCGCAGGTCGCTGAAATCACCGAGCACGGAGCTGACATAGGCGAGCACTTGCGGCAGCTGTTCACTGTCGCGAAAAGGGAAACCGGTGGCGACGACGGCACGCGTCGGATCGCGTTGTCGGTTGACGCGGATGCGTTGGCCGTTGCATTGCGCGCCTTGACCGCGTGCGGCGCTGAACCAGTGGTCACTGATCGGGTTGTAGACCACGGCGACTTCCGGCCTGCCCTGTTTGAGCGCCGCGATGGAAACGGCGAAATGCGGCAAGCCGTGCAGGAAATTGGCGGTGCCGTCTAGCGGGTCGATCACCCAGCGATATTCGCTTGTCGCGGCGGCGCCCCGATGCAAGCCGAATTCTTCTCCGAGAATGTCATGATCGGGGTATTTTTCCGCCAGTATCTGGCAGATCATCCGTTCGGACTGCTGATCCACGGCGCTGACCAGATCGCCACGGCCTTTTTCGTGAATTTGCAGCTTGTCGAGATCGCGATACCCGCGTTGGATGATGCGGCCCGCTTCTTCGGCGGCGCGGCGGGCGATAGTGAGCATCGGATGCATGGAACTGTCCTGGGGGATGGAAGAAGGTCATTGTAGAGCCTGTGGCGCTTGTCAACAAGTGTGTTTTCCTCGTGCTGACGGGAACTCAAGGAACAAAGGGGAACGCATTTCCCAGTGACGGACAACCGGAATCGCCCGCTCATGGAAAGAGGCTTATTTGCGCACCATCGCCGAAGCGATTCCGGCGGGAAGTGAGAGGGGAACACCTTGTCGTGTTCGCTGCGTATTTTATAGGGGATTACCCGGTTACGCGAACATTGTTCGCTCGCGGCGCTTTGCGGGCGCTGGCTATCACGGCGCGCAGCGAACGGACGAGATGAAGACCGGATATTCGGAAAAGGCGGTCGACAGTCACAGTGTTTTTTCGGCCTTGCCGGCAATGCTTACCGCGAAAGCCGCTACTTCCTGCCAGTCGGTGAATTCATAGGTTCCGTGGCGATCGGTCGGGCCGCCGGTCAGTTTCATAATCAACTGGATCATCAGGCGGTCGAAAAAGCGATAATGCGGGTAATCGAGCCGTCCGGCGAAGACGGCGAGCAAGTTTGGCCGCCAGCCGATCTGTCGCAGTAATTTTTGCAAGTAGCGGTTGTTCTCCGGGCGGTTGCGCGTTGGCTTGCGTGCGACGATGCTCACTGAAAACAGCGCCGTTCGCTTCTTTTCGAGAATTTTCCGGTACGCGCCAAGGAACGCCGCTACTTGCGGGCGATGCTTGCCGTAGCGGATGCTGGCACCGATTACGACGATATCCTGTGCCGCGAGCAAGGCCGCCACGGGTAGCGTCATTTCATCGAGATTGGCCAGGGTGATTGCTGCTTCCGCAGGCAGTGCTTCGGCAAGGCGTTCGCAAATCGTTCGCGTGTGACCGTCGGTGGTCTGGTAGAGGATTAAGATACGGGGCATGCACGCTCCTTTTTCTGGTGATTTTGGCGGGTTTTCCAGGACACAGCGATCGCTTTTTCGCGATGACGTGGACATCAAGAGCAACCATCAGGGGGTGTTGCTTCACCGCGTATCGCGCGCCATGTGGCCACTGCCCGGCGCGTTCGCCGTGAATTGTCGCGTTTGCAGCGGCAATCATCCGCCTCTTTTCCGCTCGTTGGCAACAGGAAAGCGGTTTCGCCTGCGCCGCTCCAAAAGAAACGGGAACGGCGCATCGCTTCGATATCGCGTCTGCCGCTCTGTCCGGTATTGTTCGCCAAGAGGAAGCGTGCCGATTTCTCGCAGGCAATCGGCGTCAAGCGCGGCTTTATCATTTATAGTGCCATTGGGTACCGTCGCGAGTGTCTTTCAGGACAACCCCTTTGGCGGCGAGTTCGTCGCGAAGGGCGTCGGCGCGTGCGAAATCCCCCGCTTTCCTGGCGGCGAGGCGCGCCTCCAGCAATGCCTCGATCGCGATTTCATCGTTTTCCTCAGAAGTGGCTTTACCTTTGAGGAAAGCGTTCGGGCTGTACGCGAAAAGGCCGAGACGGCGGCCGAGAACATACAAGGTGCTCGCGTCTTCGCGGGTATTTTTGCCATGAACGGAAGGCTTGTTGAGCGCCTTTACCGTCTCGAAAAGAAGCGCAAGAGCGCGCGGTGTGTTGAGATCGTCGTTCATCGCCGCTTCGAAGGCCGCGGCTATTTTCCCCTCTGGCGCGGTATTTTCCGCCACAACGGGGTCGTACGGTTGCAACGCGCCGTACAGACGGGTGAGCGCCTTGTGCGCTTCTTCGAGTCCGCTTTCGCTGTAGTTGAGCGGGCTGCGGTAGTGGCTTTGGAGAATGAAAAAGCGGATGACTTCGCCGGGGAATTTGCCGAGCAGTTCGCGGACAGTGAAAAAATTGCCCAGCGATTTACTCATTTTCTCGCGGTCGATCTGCACGAAGCCGTTATGCACCCAGTAGTTGACATGTTGATGACCGTAGGCACATTCGCTTTGGGCAATTTCACATTCATGGTGGGGAAATTTGAGATCCATGCCGCCGCCGTGGAGATCGAAAGAGCGGCCGAGTTCACGCTCGCTCATCGCCGAGCATTCGATGTGCCAGCCGGGGCGGCCGGCGCTCCATGGGCTTTCCCAGCTCGGTTCCCCCGGCTTGGCCGCTTTCCAGAGGACGAAATCAAGCGGATCGCGCTTCGCGTCGTTGATCGCGACGCGTTCGCCGGCGCGCAGATCGTCGATATTACGTTGGGTGAGTTTGCAGTAACCATGGAAGCTGCGTACCGCGAAATAGACATCCCCGTTATCGGCGTGATAGGCATGCCCCTTGTCGATCAGTCGTTCGATCAGGGCGATCATCGCCGCGACGTGATCCGTTGCCCGTGGTTCCCGATCGGGACGGCGGCAGCCAAGCGCCGCTTCGTCCTCGTGCATCGCGTCGATAAATCGTCGCGTGATCGCGGAAATCGCTTCGCCGTTCGCCGCGGCGCGGGCGATGATCTTGTCGTCGATGTCGGTGATGTTGCGTACGTAGTTGAGCGGATATTTACGGCGCAGATGGCGCGCGAGGAGGTCGAAGACCACCATCACCCGGGCGTGGCCGAGATGGCAGTAGTCATAGACGGTCATGCCGCAGACGTAAAGGCGCACGTTTTTCGGATCGATCGGAACGAAGCGTGTTTTCTCGCGGGTAAGGCTGTTGTAGAGCCACAGTTCGGACATGACGATTTGCCTGACACGGTTAGTGTAGAAAATCTGATAGTATAAAACGCTTTGCTACATGCGCAAGCGGAGGTGGTATGCGCAAACTGTTTTTTCTGCTTCTTTCGGTTCTCACTCTGCCGGTCTCCACCGCTCCGGTTGTGGCGATCGAGACCAGCCTGGGCAGGATATTTGTAGACCTTGACGAACGTAAGGCGCCGGCGACAGTGGAAAATTTCCTGTGTTATGTGCGAGACGGTTTCTACGACAACACGATTTTTCATCGCGTGATCCAGGATTTCGTCATCCAGGGCGGCGGTTACGACGAACGCTATCGGAAAAAACCAACGCGCGGGCCGATCGCGAGTGAAGCGCAAAACGGCCTGCGCAACTTGCGCGGCACGATCGCGATGGCGCGTAGCGACGATCCGCATTCGGCGACGGGGCAATTTTTCATCAATCTGGTCGATAACGACGCGCTTGATCCGGGCGGTGTCGATCCCTATGGTTACACGGTTTTCGGGCGAGTGGTCGCCGGCATGGCGGTGGTGGAGAAAATCGCCGCGGTGCCGACCGCCGCCGGGCCGTTCGCGCGCGATGTGCCGAAAACGCCGGTTGTCGTCGCGGCGGTGAAGATCGTGCCGCCTGCCGCGGGCGCTACGGCAACGGGGGCCGATGGATGAAAGCCGGTCGTGTCGTCCTTGGGTGTTTTTTCCTCGCTTCTGGTGGCGAGGGCTTTCTCGATCGTTGCGGAAAGAAGCGGCGCGGTCGTTTCATGTGCCGCTTGGCAAGGAGAAAGGCAGTGTGAATGATCTCCTTGCGATCGCGCGCGGAGGCGGCAAACGCGGCGCTGTCCCCGCCGCCCTCGGAAAAGCCGTAGTGGCAAGCGCACGGGCGGGCTGATTGCCATGACGGTCGTATTTCTCTCCGATGTCCACCTAAGCGAAAAAGAACCGGCGATCAGCGAAGCGTTTCTCCGCTATCTGCACGCCCTTCGCACCGCCCCGCCGCAAGGGGTTTTCATTCTCGGCGATTTGTTTCACGCTTGGCTCGGCGACCATGTGGCCAATGCTTTCGCCCGCCGGATGATGGGTGAACTGAAAGCGCTCGGCGCCCTTTGCCCGGTGTTCTTCCAGCACGGCAACCGGGATTTCCTGATTGGCGCGCGTTTCGCGCGGGAAAGTGGAGTCACGCTTTTGCCGCAACGCTACTGCTTTATCCTCGACGGACAGCGTGTTCTTCTCGAACACGGCGATCTTCTTTGTAGTGACGATCTCGGCTATCAGCGCCTGCGCCGCATCGTCCGTCATCGCTGGTTCATCCGCCTGGCGCGGAAAACGCCGTACTGGGTCAATGCCAGGGTCGGTGCTTTTCTGCGCCGTCAAAGCGGAAAACACGGCGCGCGCAAGGCCGCCGATTGGGTCGATGTCAGCGCCGGCGCCGTGCGGGAGGTGATGGATACCTGGGCCTGCGATGTTTTGCTTCACGGCCACACTCACCGTCCGCACGAACATGTCCTCGCCGACGGGCGTCGCCGCTTCGTCCTCGGCGACTGGCGTCCGCAAGGGGAAGTTCTTCTTTACGACAACGGGCGCTGGGAGTTGACCCTGCCGAGCGTCGGATTCGAAGCTTCCGGCCACCGCGAATGAGACGAGTGCCTTGGAATGGCTGTCTTGCCAAAGGCGCTAGTTGAAAATCACTTGCCAATCGCGTCATCTCCCTTAACGTAACGTCACGAATCCGGGCGGACGTGGGTGACATTGGTCGAGACACACGCTTTTTCCGTTTTTGCCCTGACTTCACGCGCGGCGTCGGCGATGCTGTCTGCGTCATTCGTCTCGGTGCGAGGAGCACTGTTCTCTCGAGTTGATTGATCCAGGGCCTGCCAGCATATCCGGTAGGATTTATATTTACCTACCTATTTACATGTTGGGAAATTATATATACAATTTTATAAAAATATAATGTCTGAAGAAGCCAGCTTCAAGTCGCTATGCAAGCATTGTTATGCTGAATGATTATAATTTAAATCAATTGGTTGAACTTCTTCAGGGGTAACTTAAATAAAATCACTGGGAGGTGAATGATATTGTCTGCGGCCGAACCACTGCTCACGGTTTCCCATCTGAATGTACGTTATCCTTCTCGCCATGGGGAAGTTTTCGCGGTAAAAGACGTCTCTTTTTCGCTGTATCCGGGAGAAATCCTCGGGATCGTTGGTGAATCCGGCGCCGGGAAATCGACGATCGGCAACGCGATCGCCGGGCTTCTGACTCCGCCCGGCCACATCGGCGGCGGGGAAGTACGGCTTGGCGGCAGGAATCTGCATACCCTGTGCGAAGAGGAAATGCGCAAGGTGCGCGGCAAGGAGATCGGTTTCATCTTTCAGGATCCGATGACTTCCTTGAACCCGATTTTCACCATCGAGGATCAGCTTACCGAGCCGATGCTGCTGCATCTGGGGATATCGCGCAAAGAGGCTCGCCAGCGGGCGTTGCAACTTCTGGCCGCGGTCGGCATCGCCGAGCCGGAAATACGTATCGGGCAGTTTCCCCATCAATTATCCGGCGGCATGCGCCAGCGGGTGGTAATCGCGATAGCGCTTTCCACCGATCCGGTGTTCATTATCGCCGACGAACCGACCACGGCGCTCGATGTTTCCATCCAGGATCAGATTCTCCACCTTCTTCGCCAGTTGTGTCGGGAGCGCGCGGTCGGCTGTATGCTCGTCACCCACGATATGGGGGTGATCGCCACCGTCAGCGACCGGGTGATGGTCACTTATCGCGGTCAACGGATGGAGATCGGCGAGACGGAACAGGTGCTCGAGCGTCCCACAAACGCCTATACGCGGACACTCATCTCCGCCGTACCGCCGGCCGAGCGGAAATTGTCCCGTTTCCCGCGCGTCGCGTACAACGCAGATGCCGAGGCTAAGATGACATTCGATCTTTCTTCCCACTGGCTGGGCCGTCGTTATAAAAACGCGCTGGATTATGACGGTGAGTCAATTTTGCAGGTGGAAGACCTTTCCTTGCGTTTTCTGACCCGGCAGTCGCTTATTGCCGCGAAAAGGCGTTATATACAGGCGCTCGATCGCATCAGTTTCGCGGTTACCAAGGGTGAAAGCTTCGGGCTGGTGGGTGAATCCGGCTGCGGCAAATCGAGCCTGGCACGCTGTTTGACTGGTCTTTATCACCCGCAGTCGGGCAAGATCGTTTGCGAAGGACGTGATCTCACCGCATTGACTGACGAAAAGGCGAGAATGCCCTATCGCCGCCAGATGCAGATGGTCTTTCAAAATCCGTATTCTTCGCTCAACCCGCGCATGCGCGTCCGCGATATCATTGCCGAACCGATCCGTATCCATCGTCTCGCAGGGGGGCGGGCAGAGATCACGACGATCGTCGCCGATTTGATCGACTTCGTCGGGCTCGCCGTCGATGCCGGCAAAAAATATCCGCACGAGTTCTCCGGCGGGCAGCGCCAGCGTATCTCGCTTGCCCGCGCGCTCGCGACAAGACCACGTCTGCT
Source organism: Cardiobacteriaceae bacterium (assembly GCA_965277745.1). Classification (GTDB taxonomy): domain Bacteria; phylum Pseudomonadota; class Gammaproteobacteria; order Cardiobacteriales; family Cardiobacteriaceae. Next base: position 105,325 of record OZ255837.1, on the reverse strand, counting down.
AATTTGCGACGAACCGACCTCGGCGCTCGATGTCTCGGTGCAGGCGCAAATCTTGAATCTACTCAAGGATTTGCAAGATGAACTGAAGCTGAGCATTTTGTTTATCAGCCATGATCTGCCGGTTGTGCGGCAGATGTGCGAGCGTATCGCAGTCATGCGCGCCGGACGCTTGGTGGAAATCGCCGCGAGCGATCGTCTTTTCGATCATCCCCAACATCCTTACACCAAGGAGTTGATTTCTCTTATGCCGCGCTTCGATCGCAGCGCGGCGTAAAAACTACTGAACTGAAAGGAGGATATGATGAAATTAAAGAAAACATTGCTTTCGCTTACCGCGTTTGCCGCGATGCATGTGATGGCCGATGGCGCCGATATCACCATCGCCTATGAGGCCGATCCGGTCAGCATGGATCCGATGGAGCAGCTATCGTCGGGTACGTTGCAGATGATGAATATGGTCTATGACCCCTTGATGCGCTATGACAGCGACTTGAAAATCGAACCGCGCCTTGCCGAATCGTGGGAGGAAATTTCTCCGACTGTCCTGCGTTTTCATTTGAGAAAAGGGGTGCGTTTCCACAATGGCCATGCGATGACCGCCGATGACGTCATTTTTTCGCTTGACCGCATGAAGCAATCGAGGGATTTCAAAGCGCTTTACGAACCCTATGTCGGCATGAAAAAAGTCGATGAATACATGGTCGATCTGATCATGAAAAAGCCTTACCCGCTTACGCTTGCGCTCGCGAACATGACCTATCTGCCAGTCATGGATCACGAATATTTTTCCGGCAAGGACAAGGACGGCAGGGACAAGGCGTTGGTTGAAAAAAATACGGCAACCTTCGCCGCCACCCACGAGAACGGCACCGGGGCGTTCGTGCTCGATTCGCGCCAGCAGGGGGTGAAAAGCCTCTATCGCAAATACGCGCGTTACTGGGACCGAGAAACCGGCAATGTGGACTCGATCACACTGGTGCCGATCGCTGAAGACGTCACCCGCGTTTCCGCGCTCTTCTCCGGCGATGTGGACTGGATCTATCCGATACCGACGACCGATATCGAGCGCGTGGAGAAGAGTTCCGAACTGGCGGTTCATTATGTTCCGAGTGACAAAATCATCACTTTTCAGATGAATCAGCAAGTGGTGCCCGAATTCCGTGACAAGCGCGTGCGCCAAGCGGTGGTTTACGCGGTGAACAACGCCGCAATTGCCAAGAAGGTCATGCGCGGCAAAGCTAGCGTGGCCGCGCAGAATTCCCCGCCGGGCTTTTCCGGTTACAACGCGACGCTGAAGCCGCGCTACGATCTTGAAAAAGCGCGCCGCCTGATGCGTGAAGCAGGCTTCGAGAAGGGCTTCAAGGTCACCATGATCGCTCCGAACAACCGCTATGTGAACGACGAGAAAATTGCCCAGGCGGTCGCCGCGATGCTCGCCAAGATCAACATCAAGGTGAATCTGACGACGATGCCGAAAGTCCAGTACTGGGGTGAATATGACAAATGCACCGCCGGGATGGCGATGCTCGGCTGGTCGAGCGATACCGGGGATTCGGCCAATTACAGTGAATTCCTGACCATGACCAAAAACGCGAAAACCGGGACCGGGGCCTATAACTGCGGTGGCTTCAGCAATCGCGAACTCGACCGCCTCGTCACGAAGGCCAACGGGGAAACCGATCCCGAAAAACGCAATGCCATTTTGCGCCAAGTCAGCGCCCTTGAATATGATGAAGCACTGTTTGTGCCGCTGCATTGGCAAAACATGTATTGGGGATTCAGCAAGAGGTTCCGGAACTTTCCCAAAGCCGTCTACTATAAAAATTTTCCCCATTGGGACGTCTTGATCGTTGATTGAGGTAGCGCCTTGTGCCCTTGTCTCGTACTCGTTGACGACAGATTGCGGGTGGCAGGTCCTGTTGTGTCACCTGTTATCGCGGCTGCGTGCGGCGGCCGGTGACGTTTTACTTATCGATACCTGAGGAGGTTTCATGAAAACTCTGCTTGGATTCCTGGTGGCGCTTTTTTCGGCGATAAGCGGGCATCTTTTAGCCGCCGAAATCACCATCGCCAATTACACCGATTCCACCTCCCTGGATCCGATGGAAATACTGTATCAAAACAATATGCAGATGGCCTATCTTCTCTATGATCCCTTGGTGCGCTATGATAGCGATTTGACCATCGAACCGCGTCTTGCCGAGCGCTGGGAGATGATCGATCCAACTACCCTGCGTTTCCATCTGAGAAGGGGCGTGACCTTTCACAACGGCCATGTGATGCGCGCGGATGATGTTGTCTTCAGTTTCGAGCGGCTCAAACAATCGACGGATTTCAAAGCGCTCTACGAACCCTATGTCGGGATGAAAAGAGTCGACGAGTACACTGTCGATCTGATTATGAAGAAGCCGTATCCACTCGCGCTCGCGAACATGACCTATTTGTTTGTCATGGAGCGCGAATATTTTTCCGGCAGGGACGAGAACGGCAGGGACAAATCGCGGGTTGCCAAGGCGGAAGACACCTTCGCTTCCACCCACGAGAACGGCACCGGACCCTTCGTGATCGATTCACGGCAACAGGGAGTGAAAACCGTTTACCGCAAGTGGCGGGGGTATTGGGCGGAGAGCGGCAATGTGGACGTCGTAAAGCAGGTGACGATCAAAGAAGACGCCACCCGCGTTTCCGCCGTCCTCTCCGGTGATGTGGACTGGATTTTTCCCGTACCGACGACCGATATCGAACGGTTGAAGAAAACGACAGGGCTGACCCTCCATTCGATTGCGACAGACTCGATCGTCGCTTTCCAGATGAATCAGCAGGTGGTGCCCGAATTCCGCGACAGACGCGTGCGTCAAGCGGTAGTCCATGCGGTGAACAACGCCGGAATTGCCAAGAAAATCATGCGCGGCAACGCCACAGTGGCCGGGCAGAACTCTCCGCCGGGCTATGGCGGTTACAACGCGAAGCTGAAACCGCGCTACGATCTCGAAAAAGCACGTCGCCTGATGCGCGAAGCCAGCGTCGAGAAGGGATTTACGGTCACCATGATCACCCCGCAAAAACCGGAGTATGTTGCCACATCGCAGGCGGTCGCGGCGATGCTCGCCAAACTCGACATCGACGTGGTGTTGACGATCGTTCCAACGGCGAAATACTGGGAGGATTTCACCCGGTGTAGCGCCGGGATGGCGATCTTCGGCTGGTCGTCCGATACCGGGGATTCGGCCAACTACAGTGAATTTCTTACCGTGACCAAGGATGAGAAGAGCGGCCGCGGTCAGCAGAACTGCAATGGCTATAGCAATCCCGAACTCGACCGCCTGGTCGTCTTGGCCAACGGGGAAAGCGATTCCGAAAAACGCAATGCGATTTTGCAGAAAATCAGCGCCATCGAATATGATGACGCGGTGCTTGTCCCGATTTTTTGGTACCGATATGCCTATGCCTACGACAAACGTTTCAAAAATTTTCCCCAGATCATCAACCTGCGCAATTTTCCGTATTGGGGCGATCTTGTCGTGGAGGAAAAATAAGGAACAGTGACTTGTGCGCGTGTTACTCTTGATCTTAGCGGTTGATGGCAAGCCGACGGGCGGAGGCCGCGCAGTTTTGTATTGGGTCTCTCGACCATCGCCATCAACCGGCGACCATTTTTATGTCGATCGGGAGAATCTCATGCAAAAATACTTTTCTTCGGTAGTGTTTTCGATGGTGAGCGTGATGGCATGCGCCGCCGAGATCACCATCGCCTATAAGGCGGATCCGGTTTCCATGGATCCGACGGAACAACTTTCCGGATCTACATTGCAGATGGCCAACCTGGTCTATGATCCACTGGTACGCTGGGACATCGATCTGAACATCGAGGGGCGCTTGGCCGAATGCTGGGAGGAAATTTCCCCGACCGTCCTGCGCTTCCATCTGCGAAAAGGCGTGCGCTTTCACAACGGCGACGCGATGACCGCCGATGATGTCGTATTCACTTTCGACCGGCTGAAAAAATCTTCGGATTATAAAGGACTCTACGAACCCTTCGAGAAGATGCGCAAAGTCGACGAGCACACCGTCGATCTGATCATGAAAAAGCCGTATCCGCTCGCGCTTGCGGCGATGAACTACTTGTTCGTCATGGACAGCAAGTACTTCTCCGGAAAAGACGACGATGGCAACGACAAGGCGCGGATCGGTAAAGCATCGGCAACCTTCGCCACCATCCATGAGAACGGCAGCGGCCCGTTCGTCCTAGATTCGCGCGAGCAGGGGGTGAAAAGCCGCTACCGTAGATTTCCGGGGTATTGGGCGGAAACCGGTAATGTCGACGTCCTCGATTATGTGACGATCAAAGAAGATGCGACCCGCGTTTCCGCCGTCCTCTCCGGCGATGTTGACTGGATCTATCAGGTGCCGCCAAACGATGTCGAGCGGGTAAAAAAGGCGCCTGAACTCCGCTTTTATTCTCTACCGAGCGATCGCATCATCACGTTCCAGATGAACCAGGAAGTGGTGCCCGAGTTCCGCGACAAGCGGGTGCGCCTAGCGGTGATTTATGCGGTTGACAACGCCGGAATCGTCGAAAAAGTCATGCGTGGCGATTCCACCGTGGCGGCGCAGCTTTCTCCGCCGGGCTATAATGGCTACAACCCCGAACTCGAACCGCGCCACGATCTCGACAAAGCGCGCCGTCTGATGCGTGAGGCCGGGGTCGAACAAGGATTTACGATCACCATGCTCGCGCCGAACAACAGATATGTCAACGACGAGAAAATCGCCTATGCGGTCGCGGCGATGCTCGCCAAGATCAACATCGAGGTGAAATTGACGACGATTCCACAGGCCCGGTTCTGGGCGGAATATCCCCAATGCAAAGTCGGCATGGCGATGATCGGCTGGGCTTCCGATACCTGGGATTCGGCTAACTACAGTGAATATCTGACCATGACCAAGAACGCAAAAACCGGTCTCGGCCAATACAACTGCGGTGGCTACAGCAATCCTGAACTCGACCGGTTGCTCGGCGAAGCGCGCACGGAACGGGATACCGAAAAACGTGATGCGTTGCTCAAGAAGATCAGCAGGATCGAATACGAGGAAGCGCTTTTCGTGCCGCTTTATTATCAGAATTTGAACTGGCTCTATCACAAAAGCTTCCGGAATTTCCCGCAGATTGTCAATACGCGCGCTCATCTGCCGTACTGGGGGGATCTTGTTGTCGAGGAATAAACCACCGCTAGGCGGGCACCCGGTGGCCGAAAAGGAAAGCGGATGCTGATTTTCCTTCTCAAACGCCTGGGCCAGTTGCTGCTGGTGATGGCGGTGATTTCCTTCATCGCCTTTCTTATCCAGAGCCAGTTCGGCGATCCGGTCTCGCAGATGAGCGGGATGATGACGTCCGCCGCGGAACGCGCCAAGCTGCGTCATTCCCTTGGACTCGACGATCCGTTTCTCGTCCAGTACGCGCGCTATCTGGGTAATGCGCTACATGGGGATTTCGGCACCAGCTACTTTTTCAAGCGTCCGACCGCGGACATCATTCTCGAAAAGCTCCCGGCTACCCTGGAACTGGTTTTGGCGTCCGCCTTCATTGTCATCGGCCTGTCGGTTCCGCTTGGAATCTACGCGGCAATCCATCCGCGTAGTTTCCTCACCAGAGTTATCATGGGGATGAGCACGCTCGGGATTTCGATTCCGGTATTTTTAACCGCGATCCTCCTCTTGTTCGTGTTCTCGCAAACGCTCGGCTGGCTGCCGTCCTACGGGCGCGGCGAAGTGGTGCGTCTCGGCGGCTGGTACAGCACCGGGCTCCTTTCGGTCGACGGCTTGCGGCATCTCGTCCTGCCGGCGATATCGCTCTCCTCGGTTATGCTTCCTCTTTTCATCCGTCTCGTGCGTGGCGAGATGATGGAGTCTCTGGGGCAGGAATATATTCTCTTTGCAAAAGCCAAAGGCCTTAAAAACGCGACCATTTATTACAAACACGCGCTGAAAAACACGATGCTGCCGGTGATCACCGTCGGCGGGGTTCAGATCGGGATCGCGCTCGCCTACACGATTTTGACCGAATCGGTGTTCCAATGGCCGGGGATGGGATTCATGTTTTTGGAAGCGGTCAACCGCGCCGACATTCCGCTTTTGACCACCTATATCGTCTTCGTCGGTTTCGTCTTCGTCTTGACCAATACGGTGGTCGATCTTCTTTATGGACTCCTTGATCCACGGGTCAATCTGGTAGGGGAGAAAAAGGGATGAAGCATTTTCTGCAAGGGTTGCTGCGCTCTGATTTCTTCTATCATTTCCGCCGCGACAAGGTTATCATAGGGGCTTTCCTGATTCTCGTGGTAATGATCGCGATGGCGCTTGTCGCACCCGTCATCACCCCGCACAACCCCTATGATTTGAGTACCATCGATATCATGGACAGTGAATTGCCGCCCGTTTGGATGGACGGCGGCGATCCGCGCTTTCCGCTCGGCGCCGACGAACAGGGCCGTGGCATTTTTTCGACGATTCTCTACGGTCTGCGCACCTCGCTTGCGATCGGCGTGTTCGCTGTCGCGTTGCAAATGCTCCTCGGCATCGTGATCGGACTTTTCGCCGCCTATTACGGCGGCATGCTCGATCACCTGTTGATGCGGCTCGCCGACGTGCAGTTATCGTTGTCCACCCTGATGATGGCGATCATCATTTCCGCGATCTTCAAAAACGCTCTCGGTAGCGAGTTCTTCGCGACTCACGCGGTCGCGATTCTCGTCCTCATCATCGGGGTCTCGGAGTGGCCGCAGTACGCGCGCACGATTCGCGCCACCGCGCTGGCGGAAAAATCGAAGGAATACGTGGAAGCCGCGAAAGTGATGGGGTTCAAGCCGCTGCGCATCATGTTCCGCCATATTCTACCGAACTGTCTGTCACCGATTCTAGTCATTTCCACGGTGCAGATCGCCAACGCGATCATCAGCGAGTCTGCGTTGTCCTTTCTTGGTCTCGGCATACCGCCGGACAAACCTTCCCTCGGTTCCCTGATCGCCAACGGATTCGATTATTTGAGCTCCGGTTCCTGGTGGATCACCTTGTTTCCGGGGGCGGTCCTCGTGATCCTTACCCTGATGGTCAACCTGATCGGTGACTGGCTGCGCGATCTGTTCAATCCGAAGCTTTACAAAGGCTGAGTTGTGTCTATGGCTTTGGCGCTGTTCGTCGCCGCGCCGAAACTTAAGACGACGCCATCGTCGCCGCGCATTTGTAAGCGCTCCCCGTCGCGCCGATAACGGGTGATTTTGCGCAGCGCCGAGAGATAGTCGCTTTCAAGGCGCATCGCCGCGAGCGGGCCAGCCATGCGGGTGGTGATGATCGGCCCGTTCAGGACGATATGGTGACCCTTTACACTGACCGGCGCGCGATATCGATTCACCCCGCTGTATCCGTACAGGTGATTGTCGTCGAAAACCAGGGTAACGTTGGCGTCGTCGCTACTGAAAGCTTTCCCCGCCAGGGTGCCTTGCAGCAATCGCCAGTATGGTTCTGCCGCGCTTGCCTCTTCCCGGCGAAAAGGGGCGAGGAGTTCGTCTTCGCCATTTCCTGCGTTGCAGGCGCCAAGGAACAAGGCGAATATAAACAGCGGAAGGAGTCTCGCCGACGATGAACAAGCCATCGTCTTCACTGATCTTTTTTCGCCGGCGAGTCGTCGTGTAAATGGCGTTTGACCGCCGCGATCGATTCTTGCGCCTTCTCCGCCGCTTGGCGCGCGGTTTTGTCGGTCGCGGCGCTTTCTTGGTGTTTCTCCGCCGTGGTATCGCCGGCTTTTGCGGGAGGCGGCGATTTTTCCGGAGAAACTTCCGCAGCGGGCAGCACCGTTTCTTTTGCCACCGCTTGCGCGCTTTTCCTGCCTTCGGCGTCGCTCAAGTAGGCGAGGGTGATCGTCTTGCCCTGGCGTTTTTCCCTTTCCAATGCAAGGGTTTCTTTGTCCATCAGGGTTTCCGCACCGGTCGAGAGATGAGAGAAGACTTTTTGATAGCTTGTGGTGAGATTGTCCACGGCATCGGCCGTTTTCGCGAAATGTTCGTTGACTTGGCGTTGATAGTCGGCGTGGGATTTTTTCAGTTCATCATAGGCTTCCTTTAAGCGGCCACCCTTGCCGCCTTTGCTCATCCGCGCGAGCAACCAGGCGATCGCCGCGCCGAGCAGAAAGCCGATGATCCCCGCCCAAAGGAACTGACCGGATAGTGATACGCTGTTTTCCATTTCCTTATCCTTTTTGTGTCGCCATTGTCAGTATAACAAATCCCTTTTCCTTCAGCGGCGGTTATAGCCGAATAATTTGCGCGTGCGAATCAATTCGGCGATTGGCGCCGGTACTTTGTCTTCCCAGCCGGCGAGATTGTGTTGAATGGCGTCGAGCACTTCGCGAGCCTGAATCTGGAACAGTTCGGCGCGCGAATCGCTGATCGGACGGATGTATGCGTTGTCGATCAGGTGGCGGTAGAGGTATTTGAGCGCCGCCGGCAGTTCGATGTTGTGGCAGTTGATTTCTTCTCCGTTTTCGCCCCTTTCGGGATAGGCGTAGACGATCGTGTTGTCCGGGAAGAGCTTGCCGAAGCCTTCGAGGATACCGCCTTCGACGCCGCGATAGAAATCCGCATCGAAGATCGCGCGCAGCGCATCCATGCCGATGACGATAGCGATCTGCTTGGCGGTGAACTGGCGGAAGTAGGCACGCAAGCGAAAATAGCGCACGTAGTCGGAAATCATCACATGGTAGCCCATCGCCGAGAGCTGGTCGACGCGCTCAATGAAGTCGCCGTCGTCCACGTGTTCGTTTTCCCCGACCAAGGTGTTGAGCGTCACTTCCGCAAGGCGCAGGGTGTTTTCCGCGTCGACGCCTGGCATTTGCGCGAATTCCACCATTCCCTGTTCCATCATGTCCTGGTTGAGCAGGGTGTAGGGTTTGAAGGTTCCGCGGGTGACGAGCACGTTTTTCTTGTGCAGCAACTCCGCCGGCACCCGTACTTCTCCTTGCGGGGTGAACATGATGGCGCGGGTTTTCCACGAACGGATCAGATGCAGATTGAGCAGGCGGTTATCCTGTTCGTCGAAATACGGGCCGAAAAATTCGATGCTGTCGATTTCGATGCGGTCGTCGCCGAGCTCGTCGCTCAGAGTGTCGATCAGTTTGCGTGGTTCACGGAACAGATAATAAGCGCCGTGAATGAGGTTGACCCCGAGCATGCCGAGCGCTTCCTGCTGCGCGTTGGCGGCTTTGTCGCGCATGCGCGCATGCAAGATGATATCGCTCGGCTCGGCCTCTGGATACAATTGCAGACGAATCCCGCACCAGGCATGGCATTCGTTGTCACGGTTGAAACTTTTCGCCGCCACAGTCGCCGCGTAGGCGAAGAAAGTCGAGGACTTCGGGCGGCTGTCCGCGACGCGCCCGATCACTTGTCCGAATTCGCGTTCGAGCATGGCGAACAAGCGGCTGCGGCTTACATAGCGACGGTTGGGATCGACCCCGTAGATCGCGTCGGAGAACTGCATGTCGTAGGCGGACATCGTTTTGGCGATCGTCCCGGCCGCGCCACCGGCACGGAAAAACTGGCGCGCGACTTCCTGTCCGGCGCCAATCTCGACGATGGTGCCGTAGAGGCATTCATCCAGGTTGATTTGCAGCGCTTTTTCGCGGGTGGTCAAAGGTGTGGGGGGTGCTTGGTTCATCTGTCGTTCCGGTCAAGAAAGGGAAAAAACAAGGACACGGGCGCGATCCCGCAAGGGTTTGCCGGAATCGCGATCCTGCACCACGGCAAGCGCTTCGATGCTCTTGCCGTTACGCGCCGTCTGAAGAACGACCGCCGCCGCGCGATCTTGATGATAAAGCGTCGTTCCGGCTGGCGGCGTGGTGGCGTCGGCGGGGATGGCGGCGCGCAGGCGTTTGAGATGGCGGCGCACAGGCGCTTTGTGCCACGCTCTGGCGATCGCTTCCTGACCGAGGTAGCAGCCTTTGTCGTAATGCAGCGCGCCGATTTCCTCGAGATCAAGCATCTGCGGGAGAAACTTCTCCTGCGTGGCGGCGTCGAGCAACGCTATCCGCGCCGTGATCAGGGCCAGGATCACGGCGTTCGCGCCCAGGCGGTTCGCCGCTGCCGTGGCAGCGATCGTCGCCTGTAAGCCAGCGCAGGGGGAAAAACACAGGGTATCCGTTGCCGGCGCGGTGATCGCGCGCCCGTCCGCCGTCCCGGACGCCGCTGTGAAAAACAACTGTCGCGGCTCGGCCCTGATGCGCACCTGCTGGCGCAGGATGAAACGGCGCAGGCGCTCGCCGATCGTTGCCGCAAGGCTCGGTGCACAAGCAAGGAGAAAGCCTTCGTCAAGACGGAGCACCCAGAAGAGCGCGAGTACCTTCCCCTGAACGGCGCAATGGGCCGAAGGCGCCCAGTGCATCGGTCGCAGCTGGGCGATATCGAGGGTCAACTGGCCTTGCAGGAAATCAGCGGCGTCCGCGCCGCTGGCGCGCAGGAGAGAAAATAACGGCGCTTGGCACATGAGGGATAATTCAAAAATTCACAAAAAGCGAAGGAAAGAGTATTATACCATTGATAATTTCGCTATTACGGCAGGGGGAATATCTCCATGGAAGAAAATCAAAAAGCGCAAAAAACCGCTCCAGGCGATCCGCGAAAACCGCGTTTCCCTGCGCCAAAAGCAGCGGAATCGGGCGGTCCGCAGGGGCTCGAACCGACACGTTACGGGGATTGGGAGCGCAAAGGCAAATGTGTCGATTTCTAGCGGAAGCGCCACCGGCCGGAAAGCGTTGCCGCGAGAAGGAGACGAAACGCCGACGGGGATCGTGACAGTGTCCTCGTTCTGCCTGCCTCGTGACGACGCATGAGAAAAACAATCATCGACGAGTAAGCTTATGAAACAGAATCATCGCCCATTATCACCGCATTTGCAGATATACAAGCCGCAATTTACTTCGGTGATGTCGATTTTGCATCGCTTGACCGGCATCGCCGCGGCGTTCGGCCTGTTGTTGCTTACCTGGTGGCTCGCCGTTACCTCGGCGGGGGGGGAACACTGGCATCGCGCCAATGCCGTTTTCGCCAACCCCTTGATCGTTTTGATCCTGTTCCTGTGGTCGGCGGCGCTGATTTATCATCTGTGTAACGGCATCCGCCATCTGATCTGGGACGCCGGTCACTGTCTTACCCTCACCGCGGCGCGCAAGGCCGGACGGGTGGTGCAGATCGCGACCGCCGCGCTGACCCTTTTACTGTGGATCGCCATCGCGGTATAAGGAGAGAGGATGAGCGATATCTCAAAGGCGATGATCGAGGCGAAAGGCGCGGGCGCCGGGCATAATGGCACCCGGCATTTTCTCGCGCAACGGATTTCCGCGGTCATTCTGGCCCCCCTGGTTCTTTACTTACTTTACGCTCTCATCCGCCTTGTCCACGCCGACGAGTACCGCGAAGTGCTCGCCTGGTTCGCCGATCCCTGCAATGCCGGTCTTGCCATCGCCTTCGTGCTGAGCGGCTTTTTCCACGCCGCCCTCGGGACGCAGGTGGTCATCGAAGATTATCTCCACAAAGAGAAAACGAAGTGGCTGGCGTTGCTCACCGTGAACGGGCTTTTTCTCGTTGGCGCCGCGATTGCTGTCGTCTCGATCCTGCGTCTCGCGCTGACTCGTTGACGGAAAGAGAAATTCCGATGCACAAAGAATACAAAATTCATCGTCACAGCTACGACGTGGTCGTCGTCGGCGCCGGCGGCGCCGGATTGCGCGCGACCTTCGGAATGGCCCTTGAAGGGCTGAAAACCGCTTGTCTTACCAAAGTGTTTCCGACCCGCTCACATACCGTGGCGGCCCAGGGCGGGGTGGCCGCCGCGCTGGGCAATATGGAGGAAGACAAATGGCAGTGGCATTTTTACGACACTGTCAAAGGCGCCGACTGGCTCGGCGATCAGGACGCGATCGCCTATATGTGCCGCGAGGCGATTCCGGCGATCATCGAACTCGAACATTACGGCGTGCCGTTCTCACGCAACCAGGAAGGCAAAATCTACCAGCGCCCGTTCGGCGGCATGACCGTCCGTTTTGGAGAAGGCCAGGCGCAGCGCACCTGCGCCGCTGCCGACCGCACCGGTCACGCGATTTTGCATACCCTGTATCAGCAGGCGCTCAAACACCATGCACGGTTTTTCATCGAGTCTTACGCCACCGATCTTTTGATGGGTGAGGACGGTTCCTGTCGCGGCGTCCTCGCGCTTGATCTCGCCAGCGGCGAGCTGCATGTCTACAACGCGCAGATCGTCGTTCTCGCCACCGGCGGCTACGGCCGCGCTTGGTTGTCGTGCACCTCGGCGCATACCTGCACCGGCGATGGCAACGGCATGGTGCTGCGCGCCGGTCTCGCCTTGCAGGACATGGAATTCACCCAGTTCCACCCGACCGGCATTTACGGTTCCGGCTGTCTCATCACGGAAGGCAGCCGCGGCGAGGGTGGTTATCTGACCAACGGCGAAGGGGAACGCTTCATGGAGCGCTACGCCCCGACCTACAAGGATCTCGCTTCCCGTGACGTCGTCTCGCGCGCCGAATCGATCGAGATTCGCGAAGGTCGCGGCTGCGGTGCGAAGAAAGACCACATTCACCTCCATCTCGAGCATCTCGGCGCCGACGTGATCCATGCCCGCCTGCCCGGAATCGCCGAGACCGCGCGCATTTTCGCCGGAGTGGATGTCACCCGGGAAGCGATACCGGTGCTGCCGACCGTGCATTACAACATGGGCGGAATTCCGACCAATTACCACGGTGAAGTATTGCAGCCGAGAGACGGCGATCCCGACGCGGTCGTGCCCGGGTTGATGGCGATCGGCGAGGCGGCCTGTGTTTCCGTGCACGGGGCGAACCGTCTCGGTTCCAATTCGCTGCTTGATCTCGTCGTCTTCGGGCGGGCGGCCGCCCATCGCGCCCGCGCCCTAATCGAACCGGACAGCAAGGCGGCGCCGATTTCCGACGCCGCGCTCGACAAAGCGCTGGATCGTTTCGCGCGCATTCATCACGCCCGCGGCGATACGGCGACGGCGGAAATCCGCGACGCGATGCAGAAAACCATGCAAAACCACGCGGCGGTATTTCGCAGCGGCGAAAGCCTCGCCGCAGGCGTCGCCTCGATGGAGAAAGTCTACTCAAGCTACGCCCATGTCAAGATCGCCGATAGCAGTTTGCACTGGAACAGTGATCTCGTCGAAACTTTCGAGCTTGCCAATCTGCTCGCCAGCGCCCAAGTCTCGATCGTGGCGGCGGAGAATCGCCACGAAAGCCGCGGGGCGCATGCCCGCGAAGATTACCCCGAGCGTGACGACGAAAACTGGATCAGACACACCCTGACCTGGCTCGATGAAAACGGAAAAGTCGCCATCGACTACCGTCCGGTACACAACGATCCGGCGACTGCGGAGGTGGCGTACGTTCCACCGAAGAAGCGCGTTTACTGAGGAAGGAACTCATGGCCCAATTCAAACTGCCGAAAAATTCCGTTGTCCGCGAAGGCAGGCATCACCCGGCGCCGAGCAGCGCCAAAGCACCGCGTACCTTCAAAATCTACCGTTGGGATCCGGGCGATGGCGACAATCCACGCAGCGACACCTATGAGATCGACATGGACGACTGCGGCCCGATGGTGCTCGACGCCCTGATCAAGATCAAGAACGAGATCGACAGCACCTTGACCTTCCGCCGTTCCTGCCGTGAAGGCATCTGCGGCTCCTGCGCGATGAATATCGACGGCACCAACACCCTCGCCTGTATCTGCGCGACCGACAAAGTGCCCGTGGGCAAGAGCGTCAATATCTATCCGCTGCCGCACCTGCCGGTAGTCAAGGATCTGGTGCCGGATCTGACCCATTTCTATGCCCAGCACGCCGCGATCGAACCGTGGCTGAAAACCGAAACGCCGCCGCCGCCGCGCGAACGCCTGCAAAGCGAGAAAGCACGCGCCAAGCTCGACGGCCTCTATGAATGTATTCTCTGCGCCTGCTGTTCGACGTCCTGCCCGAGCTACTGGTGGAACGGAGACAAATATCTCGGCCCGGCGACCCTTTTGCAAGCGAACCGCTGGTTACAGGACAGCCGCGACGAAGCGGACGGCGAACGTTTGGATTTTCTTGAGGACAGTTTCAGACTGTATCGCTGTCATACCATCATGAACTGCACCAACACTTGCCCGAAAGGGCTCAATCCGGCCAAAGCGATCGCCGAAATCAAACGTAAACTGGTGCAGCGTCAGCTCTGAACACCTCCTGTGCCACGCTTTTTGCCGCAGCCGCGGGGATTTTCCGCTCAGGCACTTTGGCGATCGGGCGTATCGCGCGGCGTCGTGCTATCCTGAAAAAACCCTGGCGGCATCACCCGCGCCCCCTGACGCCTGCCGCCGTCATCACGCACTTCGGGGAAGGAAAGGCAATGGAAAAAAAATTGCAATGGTTGTGCCGCCGTGGCATGAAAGAACTGGATATTCTTTTTACCGCCTATCTGGAAAATGACTACCCGAACGCCGCTTGCGAAGAACGGCGGGCGTTTGTCAAACTGCTCGAGTATCAGGATCCGCGGATTGTCGATCTGCTCTTCGGCCGCCGCACGGACGCAGATCCCACCGTTCAGATGTTGATCGCTTTTTTGCGGATGTCGCGCACGCACGGAGCCTAAAGCGGTCGTTTTGCGGCAAACGCGCGTTCGGCGACGGGAAAGCGTGTTCCGCTTGACGCCAGGGCGAAATCGCCCCATGTAACCTCGCGAACCTTGCGTGAGGAACTCCCGCGCGGGGAAAAACGAGAACGACGAACGCAGGGCCGACGATGACGTAAGGGCATTTATCCGGTTCCGAGCCGTTCTCCTTGCAATGGTTTTTTTGGCGCTCAAGGGGAATCGGCGACGATGGCGCGTTAGAGACGATCGTGGCAGAGACTGGCCGAAGCGGCGCCATCCTCGCGGAGAAATTTTTCCTGTGAACGAACACAGGTCGGTGACGTACGCTGCGCGGATGAGTTTGTTTTCCGGCGTTGCTTTTCGCTCGTTTTTTCGTGCGCTCACTTCCTGGATTTACTTGCCCGTAGCGTACTTTCCCAACGAAATAAAGGACAACAAAAGCGTCTCCGCGCGCCGGAAATATGTGCTTGTCCACGTTCCCGTGCGGGCGGCGCTTTGCGGGTGGCGGCGAAAATGCGCATGATCGGCAAATGATCACGCAAATCGCGATTCGCGCGCGCTGGACAAAAACGCGCCTACTCGCGCCAGCGGTAGGATTCGCGGAAAAAAGTCACGCCGAGAGTGTCCTCGCGGCGTTGCAGCACGGCGGCGAGCGGTTCCTCGACGACGCGCATATGCCAGGCGCTGGCGTGGATGACCTTGCCCGGCGCGATCACCAACATGACATGCCCGGGAATGAAAATGAGATCGCCGCGCTTTTCCTCCCCGGCGCCGACGCGGTGGTGCCGCTGGCGCATCAGCAGGCGCTGCAAATCGGCGTCGCGCGGCAGGGCGCGTCCGGCGAAACGGTAACACAGTTGCACGAGCGCCGAGCAATCGATGCCGGCGATGCCGCGTCCGCCCCATACGTAGCTTCTGCCGATCTGCTCGCGGGCAGTATCGATCGTCTCGCGGCGCGTTTTTGCCGCCTCGATATGGGCGCGATGCACCCAGCCCTGGCCGGCGATCTGGCAATATTCGCCGACGCGGCGGGCGACGGCGAAGCGCGCGTCCGGCGGCAGACAGGCGATAAGCGGGCTTTTCATGTCGGGTTTGCCGGTTAGCGGCGCGATACAGCGGCTGACCCAGGGCAACCGCCGCGGCGGTTGATCGACCACCCGCAAGCACTTCGCTTCCACCCAGGCGCAGTAAAGATCCGCGCGGCTCTGGACGAAACGGAAAGCGCCGTTCTCGCGGTGCACACCAAGCGCTTCGCCGTGGGTGAATTGGGTTACCCTTGCGCTTTTTGCGTCAGCGCGGTGAAAGCCCCAGGCTTCGGCGGCCTCGACGAGGGCGAAGCCCGTCGCCGCGTTGCCGGGATCGATACGCGGATCTTGCGCGGTTTTGCCGGTAAAAGCGAACATCGACTCATCTGCAGACAAGGCCGCGTGTGCGGCGATGATCGGGCGGCGCGTTCAGAGCCGCGCCTCGATCGCCGCGTCGATCTCCTCCGGGGTCACGCTCGGGGCGAAGCGCGCGACCGCCTCGCCGTCGCGGTCGATCAGAAACTTGGTGAAATTCCATTGAATGTCGCTTTTCTCGCGCTTTTCTCCAAGCGCGGCGAGTTTGACGAGGAAGTCTTTGAAGGCGGCATTGCCGCTGTCTTGCGGCAGTTCGCTTTTTAGCCAGCGGTAAAGCGGGGCACTCTTTTCGCCGTTCACCTCGATTTTGGTGAAACGCGGGAAGGTGGTGCCGTAGTGGGTGGTGCAGAAGCGCTTGATCGTGGCATCGTCTTGCGGCGCCTGTTCGCGGAACTGGTTGCAGGGAAAATCGAGAATTTCCAGGCCTTTTGTCCGGTATTTTTTATAAAGCGCCTGTAGCGCCTCGTATTGCGGGGTGAAACCGCATTTCGTCGCCGTGTTGACAATCAGTATCACTTTACCGCGGTAGGTCTCGAGCGAGACTTCCTTATCCTGATTGTCGCGGACGGTAAATGCGTAAACAGTGCTCATCTCGTTTCCTTTTCGATAACTTTCGGTGTTTTCATTATGTGGCATTCGTGCGCCGGGTTCAAACTACCCTAGATGTTCAATCCCGGGAATTGATGGCTTGGATTGATAGTGAATCTTTCAGGCTCGTTTGTTCACTGTTTACAGATGAATTCGTAAGGGCTCAGGCCTCGCAATGTCTTCAGTCTGCCTGCGAAGTTGTAGGCGTTTATAAAATCATTCAGATCAGTGATGAGTTGTCGATGGTTAACATCATGATAGCGCTTGACGGTCGCCTCCTCGAGGGTCCTGTTCATCCTCTCCACCTGGTCGTTGCTCCATGGATGATTCACTTTGCTGAGGCGATGTTCAATATCATTGTCTTCACAAACCCGATCGAAGATATGGGGGAAGGTACAGCGATCTGACTTGTGGTTGGTAAATTGGATGCCATTGTCGGTTAGCACCGTGTGGATTTTGTAGGGCAGCGCCTCGATCAGATCGCGCAGGAACCGGGCGGCTTCCATCTTGCCGGCTTTCTCGCTCGATCTTACGAAGGCGAATTTGGAGGTCCTGTCAATGGCCACAAAAAGGCGCAGCTTTCCTTGTGCGCTGCTCGCCTCGGCAATGTCGAGGTGGAAATAGCCGATCGGGTAGGACTTGAAGGTTTTCTTTGCGGGTTTGTCTCCTTCTGAATTTGGCAACCTTGAGATGGCGTGGCGCCGAAAACAGCGATGCAGCGAGGAGCGTGTCAGGTGAGGGAGGATTGCTTGCAGCACGTAAAGGCAATCATCCAAAGGCAACAGCGTGTGCTTTCGAAAGGCGATGATGATCGCTTCTTCCTCGGAGGACAGGACCGTCGAATGCGGCTGCTTGGGGCCTTTTGGCAGATCCGCGACCGAGTTTCGTTTCTTCCATTTGGCAACGGTCTTGGGGTTGATTGCGTAACGCCTGGCAAGCACTCTCAAGCTCTCTTGACTCTGTTGTATCGCTCGACGCACTGTCTCTGTCGTTTGGGCGCTGTCGTGTAAAATCTCTCCCATAGTGCTTCCTTCCATTCAATGGAAAATATTGTACCATCAAAACTTGGGTAAAATATCTAATTTTTATACGAGAGTGTAAGTAAAAACGGCAAATTTTTATTATAGAGGCAGCCGGGTAATTTTCAGGAAGAGATATTCCTTGAGAAAAGTCTCGTCGCGCTCAGCGTTGACGACGGACGCTGGAAGGGGCGATGTTCAGTTCCTCACGATATTTCGCGATGGTACGACGTGCAATATTATATCCTTTATTACCCAGCGAATCGGCAATCTTCTGGTCGGACAGTGGCTTTTGGGGATTTTCTTCTTCGATCATTTCCGCAATGATCGCCTTGATGGCGGTAGTGGAGCGTTCCTCGCCGTCTACAGTGGCAAGCAGGTTGGAGAAAAAATAACGCAGTTCGTAGATGCCGCGCTTGCAGATCAGGTATTTTCCGTTGATGGCGCGGCTTACGGTGGATTCGTGGATATCGAGCATGGTGGCGATTTTTTGCCGGGTAAGCGAATGCATGGCCTTTTCCCCTTCCTGAAAAAAATCCTGTTGCAGGGCGACGACGAGGCTGGCCACTCGCTGAATGGCTTCGGCACGTTTGTCGATCGCGCTTAAAAACCAGCGGGCTTCGTTTAACTGCGCCTGTAGGAGTGTTTTTTCATGCGCCCTGGCGTGCTTGACCAGATCGGCGTAGGCGGTGTTGATAGAGAGCGCCGGGCGCAGGTTTTCTCCACACTCCACATAACTGATTCCACCTTTTTCGCGTACGATGATTTCCGGTCTCACATAAGGGGTCATGCGCTTGTTGTAGATGTAGCCAGGACAGGGAGTGAGACTGCGCAGGAGCGCGATTGCGTGATTGTAGCTTGTTTGGTCGATGCCAAGGCGGTTACGGATCATCGCCGGATTTTTGTGGATGAAGAGAAAATGTCTCGCCATGATGCGCTTGAGAATGTTCAGATACGGCGTATCTTTTTCCAGCATGGTAATCTGAAGGTTCAGGCATTCTTCGAGATCGAAGGCGCCAACGCCGCTCGGTTGGCAATTCTTGATCGCCTTGATTGCCGCTCGAGTGGTGTCGAGGTCAAGGCCATACTGATGCGCCAGATCGATGACTTTTTCGCGTAAATAGCCGTTTTCATCCAAATGGTAGAGGAAGATTTGCGCGGTCGCGCGTGTCTTCGAGTCGAGCGGCATTTGATCAAGTTGACCGCCGAGATAAGTACTCAGATTGCCGCTATTGTCGATGTATTCCTCGAGGTTGGGCGCTTTTTCACGGTAAGGTGCGTGATCTTGCCAGTCGTGATCGTAGTATTCTTCCCAGGAACTGTCGTAATCGAGTTCGGTGTCTATTTTCTCGAGCAGACCTTCACCTGTTTCTTCACGCTTCTCCGGTGTGCGTTCGACAAAGAGATCCTCTTGCAGTTCAAGCATGAAGTTTTGGCTTAGCATCTGCGAAACTTCCAAATTCAGATCCACGCTGTTCATGTTGAGGATTTTGATTGCCTGCTGCAACTGTGGCGTGAGCGTGAGTTGCTGCTTGAGAGAGATGTCCAGATTATGGGATTGTGCGAGTGCCATGCCTTCCCTCAGTTCAAAGTGAAGTCATCACCAAGGTAGACATTTCTCGCTTGCGCATCGGCGACGATATCGGCGGGACTGCCGCAGGCAATGACTCGGCCGTTGCTGAGGATATAGGCTTTGTCACAGCTTTTTAACGTTTCACGCACATTGTGATCGGTGATCAGTACGCCGATGTTGCGTTCGGTAAGGTGCGTGATGATCTCACGGATATCGGCAACGGCGATCGGATCGACGCCGGCGAACGGTTCATCGAGGAGGATGAAACGCGGCTCGCTGGCGAGCGCGCGGGCGATTTCGCAGCGACGGCGTTCGCCGCCGGACAGGGTGATCCCTCTGCTGTTGGCCAAATGCGCAATGCCCAGTTCTTCCATCAATCGTTCGGCGCTCGCAAGCCGTTCTTTTTTTCCCTTTCGCGTGGCCAGTTCGAGGATCGCGAGAATGTTATCGCGTACGCTCAGTTTGCGGAAGACGCTGGCTTCTTGCGGTAAATAGGAAACCCCGAGCTTGGCGCGTTGGTGAATAGGCAGGCGAGTGATCAGCGTGTCGTCGAGCAGTATTTCGCCATTATCCGGGCGAATCAGTCCGATGATCATGTAAAAGCTCGTGGTTTTACCGGCGCCGTTCGGGCCGAGCAGACCGACAACCTGGGCCGGCTCGACATCAAGGGAGAAATTATCGAGAACAATACGCGATTTGTAGCGTTTGCCGAGATGGCGGGCGTGCAGTCCGGCGCTCATTTACTTTTCGGGATCAAGGTCATGTTGACATGTCGACCTTGGATCCGTTCATTTTCCATATAATAGGTGATATGGTCGGCTTTTGTTATGTTGTCTTCTTGTTTGATCCAGGCTTTGCCGTCGATATCGATAATCCCGGGATCGATTCGATAGATCATGTAGCGACCTTTACCGTCGATTGGCGGTTGCGCGACCGGCGCATAGTGAAAATAAGCGAGTTCTCCCCAGGATTCAATCTGCTTGACTTCTCCGTTATCCAGCGTGATCACCACTTTCTCTCCTTTGAGTGCCATCTTACCCTGCGTGATTTCGACATTGCCGATGTAGGTGGCGATTTTTTTGTTGGCGTCATATACCGCATGGTCGGCTCGCAGCTCGATCGGCAGTTTGCGGTTATTTTCCCGCTTTTGTGCCTGCCTTGTCGTCTCTGCCCATGCTGACAGGCTGAACACGATTACCAGAACAAGGCACGTGATCAGGCGCATAATGACTCCGTACGTTTTTCTCGAGTATAAATAAATTCTGATTTAATTGCCATATTGCCCCGTTGGCATGCGTGGTACTTTCCGGTGTGGTGATGATGACGGGATCGTCGCTTGCGGCTTTGTTTGTCGCGATATGGTAGCGCAAAGTGTCACTTTCGAAAACGGTATGTGCCTTGGCGTTTCGAGGATCCTCATAGATGCCGCGGACGTTGCCGTACAGGCGAATTTCCGTCCCTGCCTGATTCTCCACCGCCTGCGTTGCGCGGAGAAAACTCTCTCCCACCACGTCCTTGTGGATCAGTTCGGGGTATTGAAAACGGGTACCGCGTTTATCCGGGTAATAGCGAACCTCGGCACTTTTCAAGATCAGATTATTATTGCCGTTTTCATCATAGCGATAGGCGGTTCCCCCGATCACTTCGAGGAGGGCGATGGCGATGGCGCTTTCATCCTGTTCATCCGCAAGATGATTGTGTCTCCACCAGAACACGGTCACAGCGGCAAGCGCGATCAGCGAAGCGAGTAGCAGCCGATTTCGGGTGAAGCGACTCATGCGAGCCCTGCGGCAAGCAGATCATGAATATGCACCGCACCGACCAACGCGCCGTTCGCCAAGACAGGCAGAACGGTGATTTCCTGTTTTTGCATTTGTTGCAGGGCTTCGGCGGCGAGCACGTCTGGCGCGATCGTCTTCGGTTGTTCGCTCATTACCGCGGCGAGCGGCAATCGCAGGGCGTCGTGATGGGTGGAAAGGGTACGGCGTAAATCGCCGTCGGTATAGATCCCGACTAGGATTTCCTCAGCGACGACCAGCGTCATACCCAGACGTTTTTCGGTGATCTGGAACAGCGCGGTCTGCACCGTATCTTGCGGGGTGTTGAGCGGCAAATCCGCTTTGTTGCGCATTAAGTCGGCGACGTTGGTGGTCAAACGACGTCCGAGGCGACCGAAGGGGTGTGAGCGGGCGAAATCCTCGTGGGAAAAATCGCGCGCTTGCATGACCGAGACGGCGAGTGCGTCACCGAGTGCCAGCGTGGCGGTGGAACTCGAAGTCGGTGCCAGGCCAAGCGGGCAGGCTTCACGGGCGATTTGCAGATGTAGATGAATATCGGCCTGTTGCGCCATCGCGGAATCCGCATTGCCGGTAAGGCAAATGACCGGTACACTGTTTTCACGGACGAAGGGGATCATCGTTAGAATTTCCCTGGAGGTGCCGGAATGTGACAGGGCGAGTAGCGTATCCTCTGCGGTGACCATGCCGAGATCACCGTGTCCGGCTTCCGCGGGATGGACATAAAAAGCCGGTGTGCCGGTGCTCGCGAAAGTGGCGGCCAGTTTTGCACCGATATGTCCCGATTTACCCATGCCGGCGACGATCACATGTCCACGGGTCGTGAGGATCGTCTCGCAGGCCCGGGCGAATAGCCCATCTAAACAGGCAAGTTGCGCGCTTACCGCTTCGGCCTCGATGGTCAATACGTTTTGGGCTTTTTCCAGCCACTCCTGTTCGGTGAAAGGCATCGATTTTCTCTTGGTCAAGTGACTGGCGGACGTTCGCCATGAACGACCTGACGCTCCTCGACCCATCTTACGTCGTGAGCGAAGCATTTATTTTAGCGGACGTCTTGTCGCAAGTAGATAATTGACCTTCAGCTTACGGCCGAGTATCGCGGTTCGCCGCAGGGGCAAATAGTCCATGCCGCTCATGGTGATGACTTGCAATCCCGCTTGTTCGGTCATGTTGACCAATTCGTTCGGACGGATAAAATCATGGTAGTCGTGGGTGCCTTTCGGAACCAGGCCAGTCAGCCATTCCGCCGCGACGATGGCGAGAAGAAAGGCGCTCTTGCTACGGTTCAGCGTCGAGAAAAAAGCGTAACCTCCAGGTGCCAGCAAGTCGTGAATATCGCGCAGAATGTTCGCCGGATCGGGCACATGCTCGAGTACTTCCATGCAGGTGATGTGATCGTAGCTTTCGCCGTTTTGCCGACAGGCGCGGGTGGAGATTTCGCGGTAGTCGATGGCGAGCGTTTTTCCTTGCAAATGTTCGCGTGCCGCTGCAAGCATGTCGGGGCTCAGGTCGATCCCCCTGACGACGGCGCCTGCCTTTGCCATCGCCTCGCTGAGGACGCCGCCACCGCAACCGACGTCGAGAATATGTCGTCCACTGAGGTCGATGAAGCGGCGGATAAAGGCCATACGCGCGGGATTGATCCGGTGCAGCGTTCTGTAAGGCCCCCGTTCGTCCCAGAAAGCGCGCCCATAGCGATTGAAACTGTCGATGGCAGCGTTGCCTGGAAAATTCATTAGAAAGCCTTTTCTCCCCATAAAAGTTTATTTTAGCATGCGTCGTCCATTGTTCTGAATGTTTTCAGGAAAATGGGGCAATCGAGGTCACTCCTTCTGTTGCAATACCGCCGTCGTCGATAGCGCTCTCGAGCAAAACAACACTTCGTGACGAGAAACCTTGGCGCAGCGGCGCGGTTCTTGAATGAGAGCGCGCTTTAAAGTAACGCGCGACAAACGGATCATCCCGTCGATCGATGATAGAATACACAATTCGCCTGTCGTTATTTCTGTTTGTCTTGTTGCGATTGTTCCGATGACCGATACACTTTTTGCTCCCCCACCGGGCAGCCGTATTGCCGTCGCCGTATCCGGCGGCGTCGATTCCTCGGTCGCCGCTTATCTCCTGAAAAAGCAAGGCCACGACGTTTTCGCTATTTTCATGAAGAACTGGGAAGAGACCCCTTCGAGCGGCTATTGCGCTGTGGCGGAAGATCTCGAAGATGCCCGCGATGTTTGCGCGACGCTTGCCATTCCACTGCATACGGTGAATTTCGTCACCGCTTACCAAGAGCGGGTTTTCAAGCGGTTTCTCGAAGAATACCGCGCCGGGCGCACGCCGAACCCGGATGTTTTGTGCAATCGAGAGATCAAATTCGCGGAATTGGCCGATTACGCGCATACGCTGAGAGCGGATTATCTCGCGACCGGCCACTACGCGCGGCGTATGCGCCACGACGGTCGGGCGGCGCTTTACAAGGGCTGCGACGGCGACAAGGATCAGTCGTATTTTCTTCATCAAATCAATCCCTTACAACTCTCCAAAGCTTTATTTCCGCTCGGTGCGCTCAAAAAACCGGAAGTGCGCCGGATGGCGCGGTCGCTGGGGCTCGTTACCTTCGACAAAAAAGATTCCACCGGAATCTGCTTTATCGGCGAACGTCCGTTCCGTGATTTCCTGCGCCGTTATCTGCCGGCGCAGCCTGGTGAAATGCAAACACCGGAAGGTGTGGTGGTCGGTGAACATGGCGGCCTGATGTATTACACCATCGGTCAGCGGCAGGGGCTTGGCATCGGCGGCGTGGCCGGTGCTTCACAAGAACCGTGGTATGTTTTGGCAAAGGATCTTACGCGCAACGTGCTCGTTGTCGGGCAGGGCGAACACCCTCTGCTTTATCACCGGCATCTGATTGCCGGGCAATTGTCCTGGATCGACGAAGCACCGCTCGACGGCGGCCGCTATCTTGCCAAAACCCGCTATCGCCAGCCCGATCAGGCTTGTCGCGTCACCTATCGCGGTGATCGCTTGTCGATCCGTTTCGAGCGTTTTCAGCGCGCAGTCACGCCGGGTCAGTATCTGGTCCTTTACGCGGGACAACGCTGCCTTGGCGGCGGGGTGATCGAAGCGGTATGGAACGAGGCGTGACGATGAACGAGGAAGACTTGCATGATCAGGCATTGGCGTTGTCGGCGCTGTTTCTCGCGGTTGACGGCGTACGCAAGCTGGCGCGCACGGGGCGATGGGCGGAAGCCAATTTCGCGGCGCTGATGGCAAGTGTCTTGCGGCGTGATGCGGCAACCTTCAGCGACTATTACCCGGATTTGTCGCGCCTTGCCCGAGGAAGGGATCTGCTCCTCGACATGCTACGCAAGGGAGCGGCCCGCCAGCATCTGTATTATGTGATGCGGGTGATTCAGGTGGAGAAAAAACTTTCGGCAAATCCTCATCTGATGGAAGCGCTACTCGGCGATCTGGGAGATGTCAAGCGGCAATGCGCGCATTTCGGGCTCACGCATGAGACGATATTCACCCGTCTCGACAATATTTATCGGCAAACGGTCAGCTGCGCCGCACGCAAGATCCGCGTATCCGGTAATCCGCGCTATCTACAGCAAGAACAGGTGGCCGCAAGGGTGCGTACCCTGCTGCTTTGCGCGATAAGGGCGGCCGCTTTGTGGCGGGCGAGTGGAGGCAACTGCTGGCAATTGATTTTTTCCCGTCAAGCGGTCACACGCGCGGCGCTGGCACTGGATCTAAATGAATAATTTTCTAATGTTAATGGAAATGGTGCTCGGCTGTTCACCGGCTCAGGCAATCGCTTTGATTTTGGCGCTGATGCGACTTTTCAGTCGTGCTGCTTTGTTTTTGTGGATGAGCCCTTTGCGTGCGGCGCGATCAAGCAGTGTGGTGGCGTAGCGAAAAGTGCTGGCAGCGGTTTCGCCGTCTTTTGCCGCAACGGCTTTAAGCACTTTTTTCACCGCGGTACGCATACTCGATCGCTGGCTCGCGTTGCGCGCGCGCGCTTTTTCCGCTTGCCGGATGCGTTTTTTTGCTTGTGCTGAGTTAGCCAAAATGTGCTCCTATCGTTGTGTTGCTTTGACCGGACATGGATCAAGGGCGCGCAGTATCGCGAAAAAGCGCGTGATTGTCAATGCGTTGTCCGGTTTTCAGGTTTTCTCATCGCCCACTTGTAACCATCAAGCGATCATTCCATAATTGCACATGGCAAAACGAGATCATAAAGAGAGAAAAATGTCTTCGGCGACAGCTTTTGTACGCGCACAACGGGTGATTCCGGGGGGCGTGAATTCTCCGGTACGCGCCTTCAAAAGTGTGGGCGGCAGTCCGCTGTTCATTCGTCAGGCCTCCGGCGCCTATGTGCAGGATATCGAGGGACGGCGTTACATCGATTACGTCGCCTCTTACGGGCCGATGATCAATGGCCATGCCCATCCTCAGGTGGTCGCGGCGGTACGCCGCGCGGTGGAAGAGGGGGTAAGTTTCGGTGCGCCGACGGAGGTGGAGACGGAACTTGCCGAAAAAGTGATCGAACGCGTGCCGAGCGTGGAAATGATCCGAATGTGCAATTCCGGCACCGAGGCGACGATGAGCGCGATCCGTCTCGCCCGCGCGGCGACGGGCCGTGACGATATCCTCAAGTTTTCCGGCTGTTATCATGGCCATAGCGATGGACTGTTGGTCGCTGCCGGTTCCGGTGCGCTGACCTTCGGGGTGCCGAATTCCCCTGGCGTGCCTGCGGATTTCGTACGTCACACACTGCTCGCTCCCTATAACGACATCGCCGCGCTGGAAGCGGTGTTTGTCGAACATGGCGAGCGTTTCGCCGCCGCGATCGTCGAGCCGATCGCCGGTAATATGAACTGCGTGCCGCCGTCACGCGCTTTTCTCGCGAGACTGCGCGAGTTGACTCGCAAGTACGGCGCCCTCCTGATCTTCGACGAGGTCATGACGGGATTCCGTGTCGCCTATGCCGGGGCGCAGGAATATTTTGGCATTACTGCCGATCTGACGACTTTCGGCAAAGTGATCGGCGGCGGCATGCCGGTTGGCGCCTTCGCCGGCGGCGAGGATTTGATGCGCTTACTTGCCCCGGTCGGCGCGGTCTATCAGGCAGGAACCCTGTCCGGTAATCCGGTTGCGATGGCCGCCGGGATCGTCAACCTAACGCTGACCGAGGCGGATGATTTCTATCGCCGGCTTGGTGAACGCACCGAACAACTTGCCGGTGGCTTACGCGCGCTGGCGGAAAAGCACCGAATTGCGTTGGTGGTGAACGCGGTTTGCGGCATGATCGGCTGCTTTTTTACCCAGGCCGCACAGGTGACGAACTTCGCCGAGGTACAAACGGTCGATACCGGGCGTTTCGCGCGCTTTTTCCACGCGATGCTCGCGGAGGGCGTGTATCTGGCTCCGTCCGCCTATGAGACCTTGTTCGTGAGCATCGCCCATGACAGTGCCCTGATCGAGGAGACACTTGCCGCAGCCGATCGCGTCTTCGCGGGTCTCGAGGCATCACGATGAGAGATATTGGCAAACTGCGCAAGGATTTCACCGCCCATCCGCCGCTGCGCCGTAAGGATATGGCTGACGAACCGTTCGCGCAGTTTGCCGACTGGTTGGATGACGCGCTTGATTCCGCCCTCGAAGAACCCAATGCGTTCATCCTCGCCACAGTCGACAACGCGGGGCGCGCTTCGCAGCGTACCGTATTGCTCAGGTATTTCGATCCTCAAGGTTTTGTGTTCTACACAAATTACACGAGCCGCAAGGCCCAGGAAATCGCGAAAAATCCGCGAGTGTCGATGCTTTTTCCATGGTATGGTCAGCAGCGTCAGGTCAGCGTCGAAGGAGAGGCCGAGAAAGTCCCGTCCAAAGATTCGCTCAAATATTTTCTCAGCCGTCCGCGTGACAGCCAACTCGGGGCGTGGAGTTCGCCGCAGAGCCGGGTCATCGAATCGCGTGATTTTTTGATGCTACAGTGGCAGCATATGAAAGACCGCTTCCGTTCGGGGAAAGTGCCGCTGCCCGGTTTTTGGGGCGGTTACCGCATCCGTCCCAGCGCCTTCGAATTTTGGCAGGGTCAGGCAAACCGCTTGCACGACCGTTTCCGCTATCATCGGGAAAATGGCTGCTGGCGCGTTTCCCGCCTTGCGCCATAAGGAAATCATGGAAGTCTGTGTCCGCGATATCCAGGAATTGGTGCGCGGATTCTCGATCGAGGTCACGCCGCGAGGCTTCGCCAAAATCGGTGATCTGCGCGCCTGCCTGCCGGCGGCGACCCGCGTCTACGTCACTTGCCTTGCCGGAGCGGATTTCCGCGAGAGCGTTTCCGTGGTGGCGGCGATTCTCCGCCAGGGTTATGTCGCGGTGCCGCATATCGCCTTGCGTGGCTTTGCCGGGCGCAAGCAACTGGGTGACGCCTTAAGGGAACTGGCGGCAATGGGGGTCGATGAATTGTTGCTGATCGCCGGTGGACAAAAACGACCGCAGGGCACGCTTACCAGCACCTTGGATATTCTCGAAAACGGCCTGCTCGCGGAAATACCGTTTACGGCGTTTGCTTTTGCCGGACACCCGGAAGGGCACCCAAGCATCGCCGAAGCGGAAATCTGGCGCGCGTTACAGGACAAGCAACGGTTTGCCGATAGCGCCGCCGCCAATGTCTATTTGCTCACCCAGTTTTGTTTTCTCGCCGATCCCGTGGCGCGCTGGTGTGAAGCGCTTGCCGCGCACGGTATCGATCTGCCGGTGCATGTCGGCATTCCCGGGGTGGCGAGCGCCAAATCCTTGCTTGATCACGCTCGTTTGTGCGGGGTAGGGGACTCGATCCGTTTTCTCCGCAACAACGCCTCCGGTGTCCGCCGCTTGATCCAATTGACCGCTCCCGACAAACTGCTTTGCGAGCTTGCCGTGCGAAAACACGCCGGCCAACTCGGCAACGTCAAACGTTTGCATTTTTTCCCGCTGGGTGGTTTTTCTCGTACAGCCGCCTGGTTGCAAGCCGTTTGTTGCGGGGCGATCCGCACACGCGAAAACGGAGGATTTTCCCTCATTGACAAGTAGATGGGAAAGCGCGGTGTTTTGTCTTTCTCTTGCGACCGATAGCGACGCCTCTCGACCGGAGAGGTCTTGATCGACGGACGGCAAAGCGCTCGGCACCGCTCGAAGCGGCAGTCGCCACCGGTAATTGACGGCAGCGACACAAGGGCGATAGTTGAGACGGGGGAGAAAGCGGTTTTTTCTGT
Source organism: Cardiobacteriaceae bacterium (assembly GCA_965277745.1). GTDB lineage: Bacteria > Pseudomonadota > Gammaproteobacteria > Cardiobacteriales > Cardiobacteriaceae. Next base: position 76,986 of record OZ255837.1, on the reverse strand, counting down.
TCATACTTTGCGCCGATAGGATGACGGTGAAACGCGCTTTCCGCTCCGTGCCGCGAAGCGATGTACGCGGCCCGCGTCACCTTGAAGCCCATGCGTCCGCTTTTCTTTGTCTCAGGTGGATAATCGTTTTCCTCGGTAGCGCCTGTGATAAGATAAAAAGTCATCCAAAACAGTAGAAAAGGGGAAATTATGGCCCGAGTGACCGTTGAAGATTGTCTGCAAGAAGAGAACAACCGTTTTCTTCTCGTTCTCGCCGCCGCCAAGCGCGCCCGCCAAATCGCCATGGGGCACCAGCCGCTGGTTGCGACGGAAAACGACAAGCCGACCGTAATCGCGCTGCGTGAAATCGAAGAAGGAAAGACTTCGATCCAAGCGTTGATGGAACGCCGTGATGCAGCGGAGGATATCCTGCCGACAGGCGCATAACCTTGATGACAGTGCATATCGCCCTTGACTATCGACCTTTCTCCGAGCTGACTGACAGCGACGAATTGGCGCGCGCCTATGCCGAGTTGGACAAGGAAGTCGCCCATTATCTCGACGCGGCAGACTGCGCCAAATTGCTGCAAACGGCCGTTTATGGCGCACAGGCACACGAAGGGCAGATGCGCCAGTCCGGTGAACCGTATTTCACCCATCCCATCATCGTCGCCCAGATCCTGGCCAGTCAGCGTTTCGATCTCGTGGTGTTGCAGGCGGCGCTTTTGCACGACGTCCTCGAGGACACATCCGTGACCAAGACGGAGATGGCGAAAGCCTTCGGTGATGAAGTCACCGCGATAGTGGACGGTGTTTCCAAACTCGATCGCCTCAAGGACAAGGGACCTCGACAGATCCAGGCGGAGAGCTTCCGCAAGATGTTCGTCGCGACCACCGACGATCCGCGGGTGATCATCATCAAGTTGGCCGACAGACTTCACAATATGCGAACCCTCGGCGCGCTGCGAGCCGACAAACGCATACGCAAGGCGAAGGAAACGCTCGATATCTACGCCTCGATCGCCGGTCGTTTGGGGCTCTTTTATTTTCGCATGCAGCTCGAGGATCTGGCGTTTTCCCATCTCTATCCGTGGCGTTATGCGATATTGAAAAAACATTACATGGCGCTTTTCTCACGCAATCACGTTGTCGAGCGCGTGCGTAAAGAATTGACTCCGGTATTGAAGAAAATGGCGATCAACGCCTCGCTTGGTAAACGCCAACGGCATTTGTGGGGGCTCTACCAACGTATGCAGCGCAAGCAGAGTTTTCAGGAAGCCTGCCGTACCGTTCCGATCCGGATTATTACCACGACCGAGGATGAATGTTATCGTATTCTTGGCGTACTACACGGCGTTTACCGGCCAATTTCCGGTAAATTCGAGGATTACATCGCGGCACCCAAAAGCAACGGTTACCGCTCACTGCACACCAGCGTGCTGATGGCCAAGCGCGATGTCCTCAATGTTCAGATCCGCACGCGTGACATGCACGCGCTCGCGGAAACTGGCATCATCGCCGTTTGGCACCAGCACATAAAAAACCGCGCTTTCTGCCTTGAGAAGCACGCGTTCGTGGCCGAAAAATACATGCGCGACTGGCTTTTTCGACTCAAGGAAGTTCAAAACATCACCTACGATCCTCTGGAATTCTACGACGCGATCAAAAAGGAATTGAGTCCCGGAGAAATTCATGTCTACACGCCGCAAGGAGAAGTCATCGATCTGCCGATGGGGGCGACACCGGTGGATTTCGCGTACGCGATCCATACGGAAATCGGTGACCATTGCGTCGCGGCGAAAGTCAACGGCCGACCGTATCCGATCTTCAGGCCGTTGCAAATCGCCCAAACGGTGGAAGTGATCACCGCTCGCGACGCCCATCCTCATGCCGGCTGGCTGCAGTTCGTCGTGACCGCGAGGGCGCGCGCCGGAGTGAATCATCATCTGCGTTCGTTGAAGAAAAAAGAAGCGCGGCGACTCGGTCGTGAATTGCTCGACAAGGCGCTGTACGAACTCGGTGGTCGATACGAAGGGCAAAAACAAAGCATCGAGTCTTACGTGCAAGGTCATGACCTCGACCTTGGCGACCTGCTCAAAGATATCGCCCACGGCAAAAAACAAGCGGGATTGATCGCTTCGGCGATTCTTGGCCAGGAGATTCCCCCCCAGCTTGCAAAAGCGCAAATATTGCGCGTGAACGGCCCCATGGACAGTGCGATCAGTATGGCCGAATGCTGCTATCCGCTGCCACACGAGGCGATTATCGGGCATGTCGAAGCGGGCGCCGGCATCACGATTCATCGTCGTCGCTGCCTGATTACCGAAGTGACCGACAAGCAGGACTGGATTCGCGCCGATTGGGCCGACGATGTCGCGGGCAAGTTCGTTACGCGCTTGGAAATGACGGTATTCAACGAACCGCGGATGCTTTCCTCCATCGTCGAGATAATTTCCGCTTTCGGCAGCAATATCGAAGATGTCAAAATCGAACGCAGTTCCTCGCGCGAGAAGACCCGCCTGATAAAATGCTGGCTGGAGGTCGAAGACCGTGACCAACTCGCGCAAGTGATCCGCCGGCTGCGCAATCTCAACGGCATGATCCATATCGGCAGAAGCTAGGTAAAAAAGGAAAATCACATGAATAAAAACATCATCGAAACCGATAATGCGCCGCGGGCGATTGGTCCGTATTCTCAAGCGGTGCGGGTTGGAGATCTGGTATTCGTCTCTGGACAGATTCCGCTCGATGCGCACAGCGGCGAGTTGGAAAGCGGGAGCTTCAAGGATCAGGCGTATCGCGTCTTGGCGAATTTGGAAGCGGTTTGCGTGGCGGCGGGCGGCAACTTGAATCATGTCGTCAAACTCACCGTGTATTTAACCGACCTCGCCGATTTCGGCGGTTTCAACGAAGTCATGACGGCCGTGTTTGCCGAACCGTATCCGGCGAGAGCGGCTGTGCAGGTCGGCAAATTACCGCGAGATGCCCCGTTGGAAGTGGAGGCGGTACTTCATATGGCCTGACCGGCGTGGATTTTTCCACGGATTTGCAAACCGCTTTGTCTCTTGGCGACGCGATGCTTCAGGCTTTTTCGCGGGCGAAGGTTGCGACACTGCGCGATTTGCTCCTTCATCTGCCTGTGCGTTATGAAGATCGCTCGCATCTCGTTCCCGTTGCGAATCTGCGCGATGGTGAAGCGGCGCTGGTCCATGCCCAGGTAATCGGCAGCCAAATACGTCAAGGACGCAAGCGCATGTTGCAAGTGCTCTTGAGGGACGCGGCGGGGGATCTCTTACATCTGCGCTATTTCCATTTCTACCCCATTCAGCGTAAACAGTTCCGCGAAGGACACTGGGGCCTTTTTTATTCCAAAGCGACATGGACGCCTCAGGGGTACGAGATGGCGCACCCTGAAATTACCTGGCTGGGCGATGGCGAACGGCCGGTGTTGTCCGATGCCTGGTTGCCGGTTTACGCGACAGTCAAAGGCCTGAGTCAGACGCGCTGGCGGCAGGCGGTGGCCAAGGCGCTTGCCGGCGTGGCACTCGCGGAAAACGATCCGCTTACCGAGGCCGGTTGTTGGTCGCTTGGAAAATCGTTGACCCTGTTGCATCGTCCCGGTGTCGAGACGAATCCGGCCGAGTTGCTCGATGTGCATCATCCGGCGCGCAAGCGTCTGATTCTCGAAGAGCTCTGCGCGCATCGGCTCGCCCTTGAATCGGTGCGTGTGAAACTGCGCGCATTGCCAGCGCCGGCGCTTCCCGGGGATAGCGTGTTGCTTGCCGATTTTCTTGCGTGCTTGCCGTTTCAGCTGACGGCCGCGCAGGAAAAGGTGCGCCATGAAATTGCCGCCGATCTGTGTCGAGAGGTACCGATGTTACGTCTCGTACAAGGCGATGTCGGCTCCGGCAAAACGGTTATCGCGCTTCTTGCCTGTCTACAGGCGATCGCTTGCGGCAAACAAGTGGTATTTCTGGCGCCGACGGAATTGCTCGCCGAGCAGCATGCGGCCAATATCCAGAACTTGCTCGGGACTCTGGATGTCGTGCCGGTACTGCTCGCAAGCAAACTGCCGGCGGCGGAGAAGCGCCGTCTTCTGTCACGGATCGCCGATGGCAGCGCGCGCCTTATCGTCGGCACCCACGCGGTGTTTCAGCGCCAGGTTGTCTATCACGATCTCGCTCTTGTCGTGGTCGACGAGCAGCACCGCTTTGGCGTGCACCAGCGTTTGCAGTTGCACAACAAGGCACCGCAAGGACAGTCCTTGCATCAGTTGGTGTTGACGGCGACACCGATTCCGCGCACGCTGGCGATGAGTCTTTACGGTGAATTGGATACGTCGGTTATCGATACCTTGCCGGCAGGACGTCGGCCGATCCAGACATCGGTCGTGCGTATGGACAGACGTGAACAAGTGATCGCCCGCGTCGGTTCCCTGTGCGCCACGGGGCGGCAGGCCTATTGGGTTTGTCCGCTGATCGAAGAATCGGAAGTGCTCGAGTGCGAGAATGCCGAGGCGACCGCCGAACGTTTGCGCGAGGCGCTGCCGTCTTTACGCGTGGCGCTGATTCATGGCCGCCTCGACGCCGATTTGCGCCGTGAAACGATGGCCGCCTTCAGCGCTGGAAAGGTCGATCTCCTGGTCGCGACCACGGTGATCGAAGTCGGCGTCGATGTCGCCAATGCGACGCTCATGGTCATCGAGAACGCCGAACGTTTCGGCTTGTCTCAGTTGCATCAATTGCGCGGACGCGTCGGACGTGGCAGCGAAAAATCCTATTGCCTGTTGATGTATCAGCCTTCGCTTGGAGAGAACGCCCGGCGCCGTCTTGCAGTCATGCGCGAGAGCGGTGATGGCTTTCGTATTGCCGAAGAGGACTTACAGATTCGCGGCGCCGGTGAACTGCTCGGCACCCGCCAGACCGGTGCCGCAATACTGAAAATAGCCGATTTGGAACGTGACGCCGCCCACCTGCCCTGGGTCAAGCGGCTTACGGAGAAGTGGCGGCAAGAAAATCCGCCATTCGTCGCCACTTTGACGACGCGTTGGGTAGGGGAAAACGCGCGTTATGTTTCGGTTTGAGCAGGTCGGGGGGACAGGCGTCGCTATTGTTCCTCATGGACGATACACAGCCTTGACCGGTAACAGGGCGGAAAGTCACGATTTTTCCGCCATTTGCCAATAATGAGCGGCGTCGTGGCCGTCTTTTGCCCATGCCATGCTGAATTCCTGGTTTTTGAACATGGTGGCAAGTCCCGAAACTTGTTTCAGGCGGAGCAATTCGTCCGCCTCCATGCCGATGTTTTTGCGTATCCAGGCGTCCGACATTCCGGCCTCCACGAGTTCCGCGACGATCTTTACCATCAGTGCAATTTCGTGTGCTCCACGGGCGCGGTTGTGGCGCAGGGTGCTTGCTATGCGGCTGATCCTGTCGTGATGATCCGGGCGAATTTCCGTTATCGGCAGAAAACTGTGTACGCGTTTTTTCACGGCGTTGGTTTTTTTACCGATTTGCAGGCGATGGAAACCATCGACAACGGTATATTTGCCATTTTTGGGGTACACGACGATCGGCTGCGTGTAGCCGTCTTCCTCGAGCGATTTTTGCAAGAGTCGCATTTCCGGCGGCGCAACGTGGTTCGGATTGTAATCGTTTGCCTGGATCTCATCACTATTCGCCCATAACACCAGATCCGCCGGTTCCCGACGGAAAGGGCTGACATCATGCAGTTTGCGCCGGATTCGATTCAAGGCATTTACGCGCTCCTTTAACGGTAAGCGCGCTATCTGCGCGCAAAGTGCGTTCGTCAGTGTTTCAATGGTCACTTTTTCTCTCCAGTTCGAGTTCCCAGCGGCAAAAATCTCCGCGTTTGCGCGGAATGGCGGTAAATCCCATCTTCGTGAGGGTTACGGATTTTCTTTCCCAGTTGGTGTAGATCATCGTGCAGCCATTTTCTTTTGCGTAGTTGATCGCTTTCGAGATCAGTACGTCTTCTCCCAAACCTAGAGGGCTTTGCTCGGCAACATAGAAATAACGCAGATAAAGGCGCTTTTTTTTCATCATCCGTGCACTGGCAAAACCTCGTGTGCGTTTATTGTGGGTGAGGCAGAGAAACCAGATATCTCCAGGTTCCGAAGAGATACAGTTACCCATTGCCGCCTGCACGCTACGATCGACGAGAAAACGGCCAACATTACCCCATAATTGATAATCTTTACCGTCGCCGTGGACATATTGTTTAATTGCCATCAGATACCTCTAGACTTCGCGATATGCATTTTACGTTTTACCATTTCCGATTTGCTCTGACTGAATCCCATGTATTTGCCGATATGATCGTTTTTCAGAATGCAGATACATAGGCGTTTCCAGGTCGGGATTTGCTGGAATTGCTTGCTGTCGATTTCATCGGCATATTCCATCCTTATCGGCTTTTTGTCGGTTTTATAGTTGCTTTTTTCTCCGATTTCGAAAGGAATCCCCGCCGCTTTTAGATCGCGAATCGCTTCTTCTCCGAGTGCCCCGCCTTTCTCGCGCCAGAATTTGATGCTCGTCGCCAGTTTTCGGCGATAGTTTGCGGCGATTTCCTCCGGTAGGCTGTCAAGAAGAAATTGCGTGTATTCTTGCCAGGTGAAATGTCGCGGTTTTTGTATTTTTTTCCATCCCATCTTCATGGTGGTTCCATAAAGGGCGGTGAAATTGACGCCGTTGACCCGCGAAACCATCTTTCCCCAGACATCGGGATCAAGCACCCGATATAGGCAGAGAGAAGATTTCGCCGAACTGTGAAAAGGGCTCGCCACGCGCATCAGGTGCAGCGAGACGCCGGCGGCGTAAAACAAATCGTAAAGTCTGTTGTAGGACCAGCCAAATCGCGCATTGGCCGCCCACACATCCTCTACCTTCCAATCATAGATAGGGTAGGCGGCATAGATGTTCCTTGCCTGTTGCGTCGTCCAGGGACGGTCTTTGTATTTGTTGACGTTGCATTTGCTGGTAATGGTACGCCAGCGATGAAAGCTTTCCTCGGCGCGGATACCGATCAGCACACAAGTTTTTTCCGCTTTCTTCTTTTCGTGATACCAATCGGCGAACTGGATTTGGAAATCGTAATCGGAAGTATTTTTTGTCAGAAAAGGAAAATCTTTCTTGCCGAGATGATTTTCCGGCAATTCCCGCACCCAAATGTCGCGCTTTTGCGCCTCCCATGGCCGCCAGTACGTTTCGACCATACTGGTGGAAGTCGGACATTTCACCGCAACGCAGCAGCGCAGGGGCTCGATTGCGTCGCAAAGCGTCCGATAGGTCGCGTCTACGTATTCGGTGGTCGCGCTGTACTGCGCTTCGTAATCAAGGTGGAAAACGCCCAGTCGCTTTTTTGGATGGTGCTCGCGGATATGGTTGAGGGCAAGATTGAGCAAGACGCCGCTGTCTTTTCCCCCGGAAAAGGAAATATAGACATTGTCGAATTCGTGGAATATCCATTGCAGACGTCTCTGCGCCGCCTGATAAACATTCATATCCAGCATTTGCATCTCAGGTTCTCCAGTAAGAACGACTTTACGGACGATTACGTCCTTCTTTTTCTCCTCTTTTTTGTGCAAGGCCGTCCTCCGTTACCCGTCCTGGCAAGTGCGCGTGCGATTGTCCATGCAGGGTCACAATCTGCGAAAACAGTAATGCAACGCGCGTTGTCAGCGTCTATTAAAACAAAATCATCGCCAATTTTGATTACCTAGGCCTTTCTATCTATAAAATTCAAACGTGACGATTTTTTCAAGGTTCTGCGGATATCGAGACGGCACCACTCGCCGTTACCTCCTGAATACCGCCATACGCCGCCGACAGGCTGAAGATCGAATTTACCGGGATTGCCGGAGATAAAGCGCAAACGCTGGCCTGACGGAAATGAAGGGAAGATTTCCTCCCACACAGGCGAAATCGTGCCGCGCACACTTGCCTTCATGGGCGAAGGCTTGTCTTCCGCGCCATCGGCTCTTCTCACGTATACTCTATTGACGGGGGACGGTTTTATTTGAGCGGGTCAATGTGTTTTTCGCTGCCCGGGACGAGAAAATCGATCACGGTGGCGTTATAGGTCATACGTTGGTTTTCGTTTGATGCGTCTCACTCGAATGGCCGTGTGCGCCAGGAGGGAGCGGACGGCGGGTGCTTGACGATAAAATGCCGGATAGCGTACACTTTAAGCAGTAAATGCGAACGAGACGGTTTGATTTGCCGGACGAGATGATTCATCTTTTCCGTCGAAGCGGCGCAATACCGAGGAGCGTTTCCGATCGCATGGCAATATAAAGAAGACTTGGTCTTGTCCAGTCATACGTGGACGCGATTGGAGAGGAGCATGGCCCGTGCATTTGACGTAAAGGAACGCATTTTTTAGCAGGGAGTCTGTCATGAATATAGGTACACCCAAGGAATTGATTGCGGGAGAGGTGCGTGTCGCGATGACACCGTCTTCAGCGAAGCAACTGCAGAAATTGGGCTATCACTGTCTCTTGGAAAGCGGGGCGGGGGAAGGCGCCGGTTTTTCTGATGCGTCTTACACCGAAGCGGGCGTTGAAATCGTCCCCGACGCCGCCGCGCTCTGGGCGGCAACGGATATCGTGGCAAAAGTACGCCCGCCTCTGGCGGCGGAATGCAAATATTTCTCCAAGGGCAAGACACTGCTCTGTTTTTTCGACCCGGCAGTGAATGAACAGGGCATGGAAGCGGCGAGGACAGCCGCTGTTAACGTAATCGCGATGGAAATGGTGCCGCGTATTTCGCGTGCCCAGAAAATGGACGCACTCTCTTCCATGGCGAATATCGCCGGATATCGTGCCGTTATCGAAGCCGCCGATAACTTCGGACGTTTTTTCACCGGTCAGATCACAGCCGCCGGTAAGGTACCCCCCGCCAAAGTCTTGATCGTCGGCGCCGGTGTCGCCGGTCTCGCCGCCATCGGCACGGCCGTCGCCCTCGGCGCGGTTACCTACGCCTTCGACGTGCGCGCGGAAGTGGCCGAGCAAGTCGAATCCATGGGCGCGCAATTTGTCTTTCTCGATTTCATGGAAGAACAGCAAGACGGTTCTGCAAGCGGCGGTTACGCATCGGTTCAGTCCGAAGCGTTCCGCAGTGCCCAACTCGCCAAATTCCGCGAGATCGCGGCGGATATAGATATCGTCATCACCACGGCGCTGATTCCGAACCGTCCGGCGCCCAAGCTCTGGCAAAAGGATATGGTCGCGGCGATGAAACCGGGTTCCGTGATCGTCGATCTTGCCGCCGAGCGCGGCGGCAACGTCGAAGGCACGGTCAAGGACAAGAAAGTGGTGACCGATAACGGCGTGATCATCATCGGTTACAGCGATTTTCCCTCTCGTATGGCGACGCAATCTTCCGAACTTTATGGCAACAACATCCGTCACATGATCAGCGACCTGACCCCGGAAAAGGATGGTCGCATCGTCCATAACATGGAAGATGACGTGATCCGCGGGGCGACGGTCGCTTTCGCCGGAGAAATCACTTTCCCGCCGCCGCCGCCCAAGGTAAAGGCGATCGCGGCGCGACCGCAAAAGAAAGAAAAAGAACCCACGCGCGAAGAAAAACAAGCCGCGCAAGCGGCGGCCGCCCGCAGGGCGGGCCGTCGCCAGATCGCTTTGCTTGTCTTCGGTGCCTTTCTCATGGCCTTGATCGGGTGCACCGCGCCGGCCCCCTTTATGAGCCACTTCATCGTCTTCGTTCTCGCCGTTTTCGTCGGCTTTCAGGTGATCTGGGGGGTCAGTCACGCTTTGCATACGCCGCTGATGGCGGTGACAAACGCCATATCGGGGATTATCGTCCTCGGTGCTCTCTTGCAGCTCGGCGCCGGCAAGTGGGTGGTCACCCTGTTGGCGGGTGTCGCGATTCTGATCGCCACGATCAACGTCGTCGGTGGTTTCATGGTCACGCGGCGTATGCTGCGGATGTTTCAAAAATCCTAAGCGGTGGAGGCGATCATGACAAGCGAACTGCAAAGCGCCGCCTATATCACGGCCACGGTGCTCTTCATCCTCTCTCTCGGCGGCCTGAAAGATCAGGAAAGTGCCAAACGCGGCGTGTGGTACGGTATCGTCGGGATGGCGATCGCGGTGCTCGCGACCGTGTTCGGCCCCGACGTTGCCCTCGGCCCGACGCTCATCATCGCCATCGCGATCGGCGCCGTGGTAGGCACCATCCTCGCCCGACGCGTCGAGATGACCGGTATGCCGCAACTGGTTGCCTTGCTCCACAGCTTCGTCGGTTTGGCGGCTGTTTTCATCGGTCTCAATTCCGATCTGACGGCGCACGGTTTCGCGACGTCAGGCGAAAAAATCATCCACGAAATCGAGGTCTTTCTCGGCGTTTTCATCGGTGCCGTAACCTTCTCCGGCTCTCTCGTCGCCTATTGCAAGCTTTCCGGTCGTTTGTCCGGCAAGGCGTTGCTTCTGCCGGGCCGCCACCTCTTGAACATCGTCATGGTCGCTCTGTGCTTGACGCTGATGATTCTGTACAAGAATGGTGGCGGCAGCTGGACGCTTTATCTCATGACCCTGATCGCCTTCGCTGTCGGCGCACACTTGGTGATCGCCATCGGTGGTGCCGATATGCCGGTCGTGGTTTCGATGCTCAACTCCTATTCCGGTTGGGCGGCGGCGGCTACCGGCTTCCTGCTCGGTAACGATTTGCTCATCGTGACCGGGGCTCTTGTCGGTTCTTCGGGCGCGATTCTGAGCTATATCATGTGCAAGGCGATGAACCGCCATTTTCTCTCGGTGATTCTCGGCGGCTTCGGGAACGTCTCCGCCGCGGCCGAGGAGATGACAGGGGAGATGATCGCCATCGACACTGACAGCGTGGCCGCCGCGCTCGAAGACGCCGATAGCGTCATCATCGTTCCGGGGTATGGCATGGCCGTAGCTCAGGCACAGCAGAATGTAGCCGAACTGACCCGGCGTTTGCGCACCCGGGGCAAGGAAGTGCGCTTTGCCATCCATCCGGTGGCGGGGCGTCTTCCGGGTCACATGAACGTGCTGCTCGCGGAAGCCAAGGTGCCTTACGACATTGTGCTGGAGATGGACGAAATCAACGACGACTTCGCGAATACCGATGTCGTCGTCGTCATTGGCGCCAACGATATCGCGAATCCGGCCGCTCAGGACGATCCGAACGCGCCGATCGCCGGTATGCCTGTTCTCGAGGTCTGGAAAGCGAGACAGGTCTTTGTTTGCAAACGCGGTCAGGGTACCGGTTATTCCGGTATTCAAAATCCGCTTTTCTACAAAGAAAATACGCGTCTGTTCTATGGTGATGCCAAGCATTCCCTGGCCACGCTGTTGCAGAAGATCGCGTGAGAAATCCGTGGCGCGATCGTTGATAATGCGATGGAAGAACCGAGCCTTGTGCTCGCAAGCGTTCACGAATACCCGGCGGCCTATTTCGGCGCGGATAAGGCGGGCGCGGCAAACCGTCGTTCCGTAAGTGGCGGCTTTAGCGAATCATGGCGCCACGAGAGAAAAACAGGAACATGCCGCGAGGGTTGCCGGGTCGAACGGGTAGCGGCTTATCAGCAAAGATTGGCGTTATGGCGCAGCGGGAAGCGCGAGAGTGGAAAAATAAGGATACAAGGTCTCGACATCATTTCGGGCAGGCGCGACAGCGCCCGCGAATGTTTTTCTTGACAAGCGTTTTGCACGGCGTCTTTAGGCCGTGTCATGCCAGATTGAGCGGGCTGTTGCGGCGCTCGGCGTAAAGTTGTGGTGAAGAGATTTCTGCTTTTGCATTAACGTGAATTCGACTGAAGTTCCCTTTGAGGAAGGATTTTTGCCTGTTTTTCAGCTTCTTTTTCCTTTCTCGATTTTCGCCTAACGGCCAGGCATTGGCGCCGTCTTCGGGCGCTTGATTCTGTCGCTATCCGCCCCCTTGCGATTGCGCTCGGCAATGGTAATCTGTTCAACAACTGCTAAAATCCCCCGATGTCTTTTTTACGGCGCGCATTATCCCTGTTTTTCACCTCGCTTTTACCGCAGGTTTGTTTGCTTTGCGAAAAAGAAAGTCGCTCGCAGATTTGCCGCGCCTGTCGCGTGAAGATTGTGCGTATGCCCGCGTATTGTCGCTGCTGTTTTCAGGCGCTTCCCGAACCCGGGCGCGTCTGCGCGAAATGTCTGCGACAGTCGCCGGCCGTGGATGCGGTGACGGCGGTCTGTCTTTATAATGAAGGTGCGCGCAAGGTGGTGTTGACGGCAAAATTCGCGGCTCATCGTGGCGCGTTGGCATGGATGGCACGCAGATGGCCGCTTGTGTACCGAGCACTTGGCAGAGGTCGAGACAATCGTGCCGCTTGCGATGTCGCGCGCGCTGCTGCGTCAGCGTGGTTTCAATCAACCCCATTTGCTTGCCGCGCAATTGAGCCGGCATATGCGATTGCGGATACTGAAACGGACGCTGACAAAAGATAATCGTCCACCACAGTCGCGGCAAGGCGCGCTCGCCGCGAGGACGAAAAATATTCGCGGTGCCTTTACCACCGCCTCGCCGCTTGACGCGCGCGTGCTGCTCGTCGATGACGTCTGCACGAGCGGTGCCACCTTGCGCGAGGCGGCGGGGGCACTCAAAAAGGCGGGGGCGCCATGGGTAGGCGCGATGGTTTTCACGGCGGTCGTGCCCAGGTCGTGACCTTGCGCGAAGGATTCGGATTCACTGATGACAAAGGAAAAGTATGCAGGATTTATTTCCCGTCCTTGGATTTGTGCTGGCTTATGTTCTCGCGCGGATGTGCGGCTACACGGCCGAGGCGATTTATATCGCGACGGCCGTTCTCATGGCGGTGACGATCGTCCAGATCACCTGGATGAAGGTGACGCGGCGCACGATCGAGAAGCGTCACTGGCTGACCCTGTCGGTGGTTCTCGTCCTCGGTGCGATCACCCTCGCGGTGCACGATGATCGCTTCATCAAGTTAAAACCGACGGTGCTCAATACTTTGCTCGCCGCGGTATTTTTCGGTTCACAATTCATCGCTAAGGACAATTTGACGAAAAAGATGTTTCACGGCGTTTTCGATATGCCCGAACAACTGTGGCGGCGGCTCAATTTTGCCTGGGTAATTTTCTTCCTCGGTGAAGGGGCGCTCAACGCGATCGTTGCCTTGCGCGTTTCCAACGATGTGTACGTGGCGTTCAAGTTCTGGGGACTGATGATTCTCACTTTTTTGTTTTTGATCATACAATTTATCCTGTTGCACAAGTATCTCAGGCAGACGGCGCGAATTGACGGGGAAGCGAAGCATGACGAATGAGGAACGCAAAGAAGCCATCCGCGTCGCGCTTGAGAAAAATTTTATCGTCGCGGCACTCATCGTACGTGACGATTCCGCGCGCCATACGGGACATCGTGGACATAACGGCGGCGGGCACTTCGCGGTGCGTATCGTCAGCGAGGCGTTTGCCGGCATCCCCCGGCTTTCGCGTCACCGGATGGTCTATCGCGCTCTCGCAGGATTGATGGGTCGCGAGATCCACGCGCTCACCATCGAGGCGAAAACACCGTCCGAGAACGGTAATGGTTAAGGTACTGCTGCTTTTCGCCCACCCCGCATTGCATCTTTCCCGGGTGCACGTCCGTTTGCTGAAACTCGCCCATAACGTCTCCCACGTCACGGTTCACGATCTTTACGCCGCCTATCCTGATGAATTCATTTTCGCGAAGCATGAACAAAGCCTGCTCGATTCGCATGAAGTAGTGCTCATGCAATTTCCTTTGTACTGGTTTTCGACGCCAGGCATTCTCAAGAGCTGGCAGGATATCGTCCTGGAATACGGTTATGCCTTCGGTGCTGGCGGTCGCGCCTTGCAAGGCAAATACTTCGGCGTCGTGACAAGTACCGGCGGACGGGACTACAGCTTTCGCCGCGGAAAAGGCCACCGCTTTGCGGTGCGCGATTATTTGATTTCTCTGGAAAGCATGGCCGGACTGTGCGGTATGCGCTATATCGCGCCGTTCGTCATCCATGACAGCCGTCGCCTGGCAGAGGAAAAACTCGAGTTGCAGGCACGCAATTATCGTTTCTTTCTCGATATGCTGCCCTTGGTCGAACAGCACTATGGCACGTGGAGGCGGGCGGTCAATGTCAACCGTGTGCTTTTTTCCGAGAATCCCGTCAACGAGGTGTCAAGCGATGGATGATCTGCTGCTGAAATTGGCGATTTTCCTCCTTGCCGCGATCGTCGTGGTGCCGTTGGCAAAGGTGTTAAGTCTTGGTTCGGTCCTCGGCTATCTGCTCGCCGGCGTCCTGATCGGACCTTACATGCTCGGTTATCTCGGCGTCGGCGATCGCCAGTCCCTGCGGCATATCGCCGAGTTCGGGGTGATCATGATGCTGTTTTTGATCGGGCTCGAGGTCAAGCCGTCGTTTTTATGGAAGCTGCGTGTGCCTATTCTCGGCATGGGCGGTTTGCAGATGCTCTGTTCTACGCTGCTGCTTGCCCTGATTGCGATGGCTTGCGGCGAGCACTGGCGATCGGCCCTCGTGATCGGGATGATTTTGGCTTTGTCCTCCACGGCGATTGTCGTGCAAACCCTCAGTGAGAAGAACCTTTTTTCCGGCAAAGCCGGACGCACAAGCTTTTCGGTGCTCCTGTTTCAGGATATTTCGGTGATCCCGATCCTGACCGTCTTGCCCCTGCTCGCGATGCTGCCGAACGGTGGCTCTGACGGCGCGCGGGAAATGGTGGCAACACCTCTTGGCCGCTGGCTTGCCGAGCAGGCGGGTTATATGCGCGTGTCGGTGAATTTGGGCGCGGTGGCCTTGATCGTCTTGGTCGGACATTTCGTCTCGGACAGGTTGTTTCGTTTTATCGCTGCGACCGGTATTCGCGATATTTTTACCGCCGCCGCGCTTTTTATCGTCATCGGCGTGGCGCTTTTGATGGAATCGGTGGGCCTTTCCGCTGCTTTGGGCACATTCCTTGCAGGGGTCATGCTCGCCGATTCGCAATACCGTCATGAAATCGAGTTGTCGATCGAGCCATTCAAAGGCGTTCTTCTCA
The DNA here is from genome assembly GCA_965277745.1 of Cardiobacteriaceae bacterium. Classification (GTDB taxonomy): domain Bacteria; phylum Pseudomonadota; class Gammaproteobacteria; order Cardiobacteriales; family Cardiobacteriaceae. Next base: position 61,937 of record OZ255837.1, on the reverse strand, counting down.
GTCTGTTTTTCCTTTCGGTCGGCGCCAGCATCGATTTTCATCTCCTCATCGACAATCCATTTGTCGTGGCGATCCTAGTGGTAAGCTTGGTCGCGACGAAATTTTCGGTGCTATTCGTGCTCGCCCGCGGTTTTCGTCACAACCGCATACAGGCACTGCTATTTTCCTGCGTACTGGCACAAGGTGGCGAGTTTGCCTTCGTTCTGTTCAATTTTTCCCAACACAACGCGATTTTGCCGACGGCGACAACCGAGTTGCTGACGTTGGTGGTGACGCTCTCCATGCTCGTTACCCCGTTGTTGATGATCTTCTATGAAGGGGTGAACAAACGTTACGGGCGCCTTGTCAATGTCGATGCCCAGGACAAACCGGCTTTCGTAAGACACAATCCGGTAATTATCGCCGGTTATGGGCGCTTCAATCAAATCATCGGGCGCTTGTTGATGGCCAACGGGTTTGGCTGCACGATTCTCGATAACAACCCGCAAGTGATCGAGACGCTAAAACGTTTCGGGCAAAGTGTGTATTACGGAGACGCCACGCGTCTTGATCTTCTCGAGGCGGCGGGCGCGGCGCATGCAAAGATCATCGTGATCGGTCTCAAGGATCGCGACCGAACGGCTTTTTTGCTCGAGACCATACGGCGCCATTTCCCGCATTTGAAATGTATCGTGCGCGCCGGCGATCGTATACACTCCTATCAATTGCTGGACAAGCGGGTCGATCACTTCCAGCGAGAACTGTTCAATTCCTCTTTGGAACTTGGTGAAAAGGCGCTTGTCGAACTCGGCTACCATCCGCACACCGCGCATCGCCAGGCACGCATTTTCAAAGAATACGACGAGCGGATGCTGCGCGAGTTGTTCAAGTCGTGGAAGAAAGATCCGCATCTCAAGCAAGGGCAACGGCCGGCGGAACATTATATTTCCAAAGCCCGCGCGCTGGCCGATTCCCTGGTCGCCGTTTTGCGTAACGACCACTACAGCCGCACCCTGACACTCGAGAACGATCATGCTTGGGAGCCAGCACCAATCGAGGGGGAACGGATGGAACGCAAGCTTCGTGAAGAAAGCTATCATGCGCGTGAAAGCAGTGCCGTCGAGGAGTTGTCAGCCGCTGCGCAGGTGGCGAGTATCCGGAGAGAAAGACTACCAGGCAATAATGAAGCAGAATAATGACGCCACGGACGCGCAAGCAAATCCATCCAAGCCACAGTGATGGAACTCTCGGTCATTTTCGGCGTTTCACCTGTTATAATGAAGACTATAGAAATTCGTTAATAAAAAATATGTATTCATGGCATGAGGAAGCCCATTTCAGTCGCCGCAGCAACTGGCTGCGTGCTGGCGTATTGGGGGCAAATGACGGGATGATTTCCGTCTCCAACCTGCTGATCATTATGGTGGCCGCCAACGCATCTTTCAAGACCCTGCTTCTCGCAGGCGTCGCTTCGTTGATCGCCGGGGCGATTGCTATGGCCGCTGGCGAATATGTGTCGGTATCGAGCCAGATGGACAGTGAAGATGCCGATAAAAATCAAGAAATGATGATGCTGAAACAATATCCAGATGAGGAGTTGCGCGAATTGACCTTGAATTACCAACTTCGCGGCCTATCGCATGAGATGGCGTATAAAGTCGCATGCGTGCTGACTCGGCACGACGCGCTTGCCGCGCATATGCGCGACGAAGTTGGCATCAGTGAAGTGATCGAGACGAATGCCCTGCAAGCAGCGAGTGTTTCCGCGCTGGCGTTTGCAAGTGGCGGCCTCGTTCCTTTATTGGTGATCTTGTCGAGCGCGGCTTCATGGCAGCCTTGGCTGCTTGGCGGGAGCACTTTATTTGGACTGGTCGGACTTGGCGCGATATCCGCGCGATTGGGAGGTGCCCCGGTCCTGCCGGCGATGATCCGCATTGCTTTTTGGGGTATGCTTGCCCTTGGTGTTTCGAGCGCAATCGGTGTCTTTCTGAAAATTTCCGTCTGATTCCATTTGCGGGCATTGCAAAGCAGAGAATAAGCGCTTTTCTTGGTCTTCTTTTTGTTCGCCTCAAGGAGCGCGCCAAGAACAAACAGCAAGCGGGAAATTTGTCGTCACTAAAGCGCATTTCTGGAACCGTATGCGCTTTTTGGGGAGATTCGTTCAAGGTGTATTCTTCTGGCAGGATGTGCGCGGTCTTAGTTCGCCAAAAATAGAGGGTAACAACAGAAACTTTGTGCTCTCGTCTCTGCTCAATGGAATAACAATTGTTTCAAAGATACTATGAGTTTCAAAATTTATTATTTAAGCGGTAAATATAAACTTTTTTGTTTATCTAATAGCACGGAAATAGAGTATATTATTCTTTCTTCATTTTATTTTAAGGAAATCGATAATGAAACGAACTTTTCTGGGCTTACTGCTGAGTGCAATTTCTTTTACCGGAACCGCCATGACCGTGAGTAGTCAGGATATCGAGGAAGGCTCACGAATGACAAAGACTTTCGAGGCCAACGTCTTCGGTTGCGACGGAGAAAACCTTTCTCCAATGCTTACTTGGCGTGACGTCCCCGAAGGAACCAAGAGTTTTGCGATTACCGTTTATGATCCGGATGCGCCCACAGGTAGCGGATTTTGGCATTGGTTGGTAATCGATATTCCGTCCACCTGGAATCATATTGAACGGGGTGCGTCCGGGAAACTGAAAGCGGGTCGGGAACTTGAAAATAATTACGGTAGCATAGGATTTGGCGGCGCTTGCCCGCCCGTAGGAGATGGCATGCATCGCTTCCAATTCACCGTTTGGGCGTTGCCTACGGAACAACTTGCGATTCCCGAAGGTGCTTCCAATGCGGTTGTTGGTTTCATGTTGAACAAAACGGCAATTGACAAGGCGACGCTGACAACGACCTATGTCAGGTAATTGAAAGCAATCTTTAAACCGGTCTTACACATGCTGGCTCAGGTGAGGCGGTTCAAGGAGGTATCGCAACCGTCTCTTCGTAACGTATCGTTTCACGCAGCGACGATTGTCTGGGCGTAAAAGGGTCGGAGGCGATTGCATTGGAGGGGGAAAACCGTGTCATATGACGCTTCGCAGTGGTTGCTCGCGAGCCCTGACGTTTTTGCCAAAACCGCCCTTGAGTGGCTTGCGAGACCGCGGCCGAAAAATTGCTGTCTCGAGAGCCGCGCATTGCGATAACACCTGAACTGATATATTGTTTCGACACTTTTCGCATGGAGGTAAAGAAACTCTGCGCGCATTTGCCAAAACGAACAGCAAGCGGAAAACGTACTGCCGTTCAAGCACATTCCCGCAACCTTCAAGGTAGGTGTCCCGAAATAAGTTAAACTATTTCTCTTCATTTCATTTTAAGGAGATCGATGATGAAACAAACTTTCGCCATGACCGTGAGTAGTCAAGATATCGAAGAAGGCTCACGGATGACAAAAACTTTCGAGGCCAACGTCTTCGGTTGCAGCGGAGAAAATATTTCTCCGATGCTTAGTTGGCGTGATCCTCCCGAAGGAACCAAGAGTTTTGCGATTACCGTTTATGATCCGGATGCGCCCACAGGTAGCGGGTTTTGGCACTGGGTGGTAATCGATCTTCCATCCACCTGGCACTGTATCGAACGTGGTGCGTCCGGGAAATTGACAGCGGGGCGGGAACTTAGAAATGATTACGGCAACATAGGATTTGGCGGCGCTTGCCCTCCCATAGGAGATGGCATGCATCGCTTCCAATTCACCGTTTGGGCGTTGCCTGCGGAAAAGCTTGAGATTTCCGAAGATGCTTCCAATGCGGTCGTTGGTTTCGTGTTGAACAACACAGCAATTGGCAAAGCGACGCTGACAGCGACCTATGTTAGAACTATGTAATGTCATACTTGATCAAGAAAGCAATCGTTAAACCGGTCTGACACATGCTGGCTCAGGCGAGTCGGTTCAAGGGGGTATCGCAACAGTCTCTTCGCAACGTATCATTTCATGCGGCGACGATTATCTGGGTGCAAAAAGGTCGGAAACGATTGCAGTGGAAGGGGGAACCCGTGTCATATGACGCTTCACAGTGGTTACCGGTTCCCGCCGGTCACTACCTGACTTTCGTCAATCTACCCAAGGATTCGTCATACGAATCGCGAGCCCTGACGTTTTTGGCAAAACCGCCCCCTGAGTGGCTTGAGAGACCGGCCGAACAATCGCTGTCTCAAGAGCCGCGTATTGCGGTGACGCCTGGACTGGCGTATTGCTTCGACACTTTGTTTCACATGGAGGAGAAAAAACTTTGCGCGCAGGCACAACAACAGTTTCTGTTCGGTTTTTTCGCCGAATTGAATCGCGTCGCCGCCCTTTCCCTCTTGTTTCCCGAGCGTTCCCCCGCTTTTCAGGAAAAAATTGCCCATTATTTGAGTGTCGATCCGGGCGCGGATCATAGATTGGAAGCCGTGGCCGATCGGTTTTTCATGAGCCGTTCCACCCTGATTCGCAAACTTTCCTTGGAGGGCACGACATTCCGGAAAATACTGACCGATGTAAGAATGGTCCATGCTTTAAGTCTTCTCCAACGCCCACGGCAGCAACTTTTTTCGATTGCCTTGTCCTGCGGATATCGATCACAGGCAAGATTTTCCCGTCGCTTCAAAAAAACGTTTGGCGTCACCCCACGCGAATATCGAAAAACGATTTAAACTATCTTGCTGTTTTCGGGCTTGTGGTCTCTTCGCTGGTAGTGGCTTCGCGTACCGGAGAAAAGGGCTTCTTTGCACTGATGAAATAAGCGCGACTTATCATTTCCAATCAAGTGTGCTTACGGGAGTATTTATTTGGCTAATGATCATCGAGATGTTAGATTTTTCACTGGCACTGGCTAAAAGCGTGTGAAATGGGTTGACAGCGATTTTTCAAGGCGCAGTTGAATTAGTGATACAATTTTGCAACCGAATTGTTTTGTTTGGAAAATTTCAGTAATCTCATCGTCCTATAGGTAAAAATTGCCCTACCAGGAAACACCGTTACGGCAAAGGAGAGAAGATGACTCAATGGCTTGATATTGTTGCCGACGTTATTCGTCCGCGGGAAATAGAACAAGTGCGGGCGGTCTTCAAAAACGGTGGGGTGTTGATCGTACCGAGTGATTCCGGCTATGCACTGCTTTGTCAATTGGGCGATAAATCAGCCAGCAGGCGGATCCGGCAGATCCGCGAACTCGACAAAGACCATCCGTTTACCTTGCTATGTAGCGATTTGAATCGTTTGGCGCGTTATGTACGGGTGAACAATGTCCAGTATCGCTTGCTAAAAGTCCTGTTTCCGGGAGCTTTTACCTGTATTTTAGAGTCAAGCCGGAAGGTGCCGCGGCTGGTACAGAATGACAAGCGTAAAACGATCGGTATTCGGGTCCCGGATCATCCTATCCTGCACACGTTGATCAACGCCTGTGACGAAGTGTTGATGGGGGTTTCCTTGTTCGACAGCGACGGGGTACGGATCACCCCCTGCGATCTGGAGAAAGCGCTGGTCGGCGCTGTGGATCTGGTTGTGGACGCTGGTTCCTTGCCCGTCCGCCCGACGACAATACTTGATCTAATCGAAATGCCGCCCCTCATCATCCGCCAAGGGGCGGGAGACGCATCTCGTATTCTCGGTTGATCAATGCGGCGAGAAAAAGCCGGGCGCATGCTAAAATATCCTTTTGCCCATGGAACTTACGATGGCAACACGCCTCCTGACCGGCATTACGACCACCGGTATTCCGCATCTTGGCAATTACGTCGGTAGCATCCGTCCGGCGCTGCGACTGGCGGAGAAAATGCAAGGCGAGGCCTTTTTCTTTCTCGCTGATTTACACGCGCTGATAAAATGCCACGACGCTGAGACGATTCATCTTTCCTCTCTGGCGGTTGCCGCGACTTGGCTTGCCTGTGGTCTTGATCCCGAGAAAATGATCTTCTACCGCCAGTCCGACGTTGGCGAAATTACCGAGTTGAACTGGATTTTCAACTGTGTCTGCGCGAAAGGACTGATGAACCGTGCGCACGCTTACAAAGCGGCGGTGGAAGAGAACGAAGCGACGCCAAACAGCGATTCCGACCACGGCGTTTCCATGGGGCTTTTTTGCTATCCGGTACTGATGGCCGCCGATATTTTGATGTTCAACGCGACCCACGTACCGGTCGGGCGCGATCAAATTCAGCACCTGGAAATGGCGCGCGACATCGCCAATCGTTTCAACCATCGCTATCGCGCTCTTTTTGTGCTCCCCGAAGCGGTAGTTGACGCAGACGTGGCACTGTTGCCCGGTACCGACGGACGCAAAATGAGCAAGAGTTACGGCAATACCATTGCGCTTTTCGAGACGGAGAAAAAACTGCGCAAACAGATCATGAAGATTGTGACCAATTCGCAGGTGCCGGGGGAGGCGAAAAACCCCGATGTTTCCAATGTTTTCGAGATGTATCGCGCTTTTGCCAATGACGAGGAAATAGCCGAAATGCGCGCGCGCTACTCAGCCGGGATTGGTTGGGGAGAGGTAAAACAAATGCTTTTCGAACGGATCGATGAAGAACTTGGTAACGCGCGCGAAAAATATCACGAGTTGCTTGCCAGGCCAAAGGAAATCGAGGCGATCTTGCAATCCGGTGCCGAAAAAGCGCGCCGGGAAAGCGTGCCGTTTCTCGCACAAGTGCGGGCTGCGGTGGGAATTGCCGGATTGATCTAAGCTTCAGCGCGAGAATCAGTAAAGCGACGATTTTCTCACCCTATTCAAATGAGGGAATGGGTAATGTTGAATGACCGCATTTGCGCCCTGAGGTTGAGGAAGCCGACGTAAGGGATATTAAAGATGAGAGAGGAAGCTGTCGGAAAAGCCGCGTATTGCAGAGCGTTTTGGTGCAAGCGTAATAAAAACCCCGCTTATGCGGGGTCGGATCAGGAATTTTGTGTACGGTAAATTACTGCACGGCGTCGCCGGATATAGGCTTGCTTATAAATCCTTTAATCTCGATGTCAACGCGACGGTTCTGGGCACGGCCTTTTGCGGTTGCGTTGGAAGCGACCGGATTGCGTTCGCCGTTGCCATATGCTTCGACCAGAGAAGCCGGTACTCCATTTTCGATCAGATAATTGCCGACCGCTGCGGCGCGGCGTTCGGATAGTTTCTGGTTGTAGGTGGCGCTGCCTTTGGCATCGGTGTTTCCGACAACGGTGATTGCCTTGACATTGGCACCTCGCTGATTCAGTTCCTGAGCCAATTCCTGAATGGCGCTTTTCCCTTCCGATTTAAGGATGGATTTGTCAAAGTCGAAATAAGTGTTGGCAGACAGCGTGACCAGCTCTTGCCCCATCACCAATTTTTCTTCGACTTTCTCGACTTTGCCGCAGTTTTTCAGGTTGCGGTTGGCGTTGACCGTCACACATTCTCCGAAATTGTTCTTGACCAGAGTCTGGTCGGAAGAGGTCAGGTCTTCGTCGGCTGTGAGCGCAAAAGCCGATGTTGCACAAGAGGCAAGAGCGGCGACTGCAATCAATTTTTTCAGTTTCATTTTTTTCTCCCAATTGACAAAACTTGCAAGTTTGTTGCGATGCTTGGTGGACCGAAAGCCAGTTTGGCTTGTGTCCAAATGCACGGGCATCCGAGTGAATACCCGTCCAGAACGCATCATAAGCGCTTTGTCGTCAAAGTGCAAAGAATACGTGTTAAAAATGCAACGAACCCTGCGTCCTTTTGTTGTAAAAATGATACATACAACGACAAACCGTGTCGCGTGGTAAACTGTCCGATTGTTTTGTCGTAAGAGAAATTGCCGTTGCGCTTTCGCAAACGGTGAAAGGGTAAAAGATGAGTGAGTTTGCCAGAGAAATTATCCCCGTCAACCTGATCGACGAGATGCGCAGTTCATATCTTGACTATGCGATGAGCGTCATCATCGGGCGGGCACTACCGGATGCGCGTGATGGACTCAAACCGGTCCACCGAAGGGTCCTTTTCTCAATGCACAAAAACGCCAACATTTGGAACAAATCCTATACCAAATCCGCAGGTGTTGTTGGGGATGTGATGGGCAAATACCATCCGCACGGCGACAGCGCGATTTACGATACGGTCGTACGCATGGCGCAGCCGTTTTCGATGCGCTACATGCTGATCGATGGGCAGGGCAACTTCGGTTCGATCGACGGCGACGCCGCCGCCGCGATGCGTTACACCGAAGTGCGTATGGCGAAAATCGCCCACAGTCTGCTAACGGACCTCGAAAAAGAAACCGTCGATTTCACCCCGAACTATGACGGTCGTCTGGAAGAACCGGCCGTGTTGCCGACCCGGGTGCCGAACCTCTTGATCAACGGGGGATCCGGAATCGCGGTTGGCATGGCGACCAATATTCCGCCGCATAATCTCGGGGAAACACTCGATGCGACACTCTATCTGATCGATCATCCGCAAGCCGGTGTTGACGCCTTGATGCATTACCTTCCGGGGCCGGATTTCCCGACCGGCGCGATTGTCAATGGCGCCAAAGGCATCCGCGAGGCCTACGAGACCGGCAAGGGACGCATTCACATGCGGGCGAAAACCCACATCGAAAATGATGAGGACAGCGGCAGACAGGCGATCATTGTCGACGAGTTGCCCTATCAGGTGAACAAGGCCCGTCTTCTGGAGAAAATTGGCTCCCTCGTCAAGGAAAAGAAAATCACCGGTATCACCGCGTTGCGTGACGAATCCGATAAAGACGGAATCCGCATGGTGATCGAATTGCGCCGCGGCGAAGTCGCGGAAGTCATTCTCAACAATCTTTTTCAGTTGACCGCTCTGCAATCCGTGTTCGGCATCAACATGGTCGCCTTGGTCGACGGTCAGCCGAAGTTGATGAGCTTGCGTGATGTCCTTGATGTCTTCATCGCCCACCGCCGCGAAGTGGTCACCCGCCGCACGATCCACGAACTACGCAAGGCACGTGAACGAGCCCATATCTTGGAAGGATTGTCTATCGCACTCGCCAATATCGATGCCGTAATCGATCTGATCAAACGGTCTTCCGGGCCGGCCGAAGCGAAAGAAGCTTTGCTCGCGCGCCCCTGGCAGGCTGGACAGGTAAGCGAGATGCTGGCGCGTGCGGGGGCGGAAAATTCGCGGCCTGACGGTCTCGCCGAACACTACGGCATGGAAGCGGAGCACTATCACCTCTCCCCGCAACAGGCGCAGGCGATCCTCGATTTGCGCCTGCACCGCCTGACTGGCTTGGAGCAGGAAAAAATTCTCGACGAATTTCAGGCGATCATCGAAGAGATCGAGGCTTTGCTCGAAATCTTGCAAGTGCCGGAGCAGCTGATCGCGGTGATCAAGGAAGAACTCCTCGACATTAAAAGACAGTTCAACGATGTCCGCCGTACCCAGATTCTCGACAAGCACGTCAACCTTCACCTCGAAGATCTGATTGCCGAGGAAGACCGTGTGATCACCTTGTCGCACGATGGCTACATCAAGGCGCAGCCGCTTGCCGCTTACGAGGCACAACACCGGGGCGGCAAGGGAAAATCGGTGACCACGGTCAAAAACGAGGATTTCGTCGAGCAGTTGTTCGTCGCCAATACGCACGACACGATACTGTGCTTTTCCAACCGGGGCCGTGTCTACTGGTTGAAAGTCTACGAACTGCCGCACAGCGGACGCAATGCCAAGGGTAAACCGATCGTCAATCTGCTGCCGTTTGCCAAGGAAGAACGCTTGAACGCGGTACTCTCCGTGCGTGATTATCCGGAAGACCAATTCCTGCTTTTCGCCACCCGCGGCGGGACGGTGAAAAAAACACCGCTTTGTGCCTATTCGCGACCGCGCGCGAACGGGATCATCGCAATTGATCTGCGCGGCGACGATGAACTGGTCGATGTCGCGATTACCGACGGCAGTCGTGACATCATGCTGTTCTCGAGCGCCGGCAAGGCGGTGCGTTTCCGCGAAGACAAAGTACGCAGCATGGGGCGGGGCGCGGGTGGCGTCCGTGGTATGCAGCTCGAGAAGGGGCAACGGGTGATCGCCTTGTGCGTATTGGAGGCGGAAGGGGAAATCCTGACCGTCACCGAAAACGGCTACGGCAAACGCACGCCGACGGTGGATTACCCGCAGAAAGGGCGCGCGACCAAGGGCGTGATCTCGATCGCTTGTAGTGATCGCAACGGGCAGGCGGTCTGCGCGGTACAGGTCGGTCAGGAAGAAGAGATCATGCTCGTCACCGACAACGGCACATTGGTGCGCACGCGCGTAGCGGAAATTGCCGTCAGTGGACGCAATACCCAAGGCGTTCGCCTGATTCGCACGACCGAAGAGGAAAAACTGATCGCGGTGGCGAAAATCGTTGAAGACGAAAAGACAGACGATGAGCCGCCCTCGGCAATGGTGGCAAACGGAAGCGTAGATGGCCAATGAGCCGACCCTGGAAGAGCTGCGCCGGCAAATCGACCGCCTCGACCGTGACCTTCTTGCCAAACTCTCGGCGCGGGCGCGCTGCGCGCAGCAAATCGGCGCGGTGAAAAAAGCCGAACAGGACAAAAACATCGTCTTCTATCGTCCCGAACGCGAACGGCAAGTCCTCGAACGGATGCAGCACCTGAATGAAGGCCCTTTGCCGGATCGCGAAATCGCGCGGCTTTTCCGTGAAATCATGTCCGCTTGCCTTGCCCTTGAACTACCGCTCAATATCGCCTATCTCGGGCCGGCCGGAACATTCACTCAGGCGGCGGCGTTGAAACAATTCGGCCATTCGGTCGAAACCGCGCCGATGCGCAGCATCGGCGATGTCTTCAAGGCGGTCGAAAGCGGCGAATGCCAGTATGGACTGGTGCCGGTCGAGAATTCCACCGAAGGGATGGTCACCCACACTCTTGATACACTGGCACTCTCGCCGCTCAATATTTGCGGCGAAGTGGCCGTGCGCATCGGCCAACATCTCTTGACCCATGCCGAGCGCTTGGAAGACATCAAGGTCATTTACAGTCACAGCCAATCGCTCGCGCAATGCCGTATTTGGCGCTCAGAACATTTGCCGATTGTGGAAACCGTCGTCACCGTCAGTAATGCCGAGGCGGCGAAACTAGCCGCCAAAAATGGAAAATCGGCCGCGATCGCCGGAAAAATGGCCGCCGAACTGTATGAACTGCCGATCCGTTACGCGCATATAGAAGACGACCGCGACAATACCACGCGATTTCTGGTGATCGGCAAGCAGTCCATCGCCGCCAGCGGCGAGGATAAAACTACGATTCTCGTCTCCGCGCAAAACCGTCCCGGGCTGCTTTATAGACTGCTCGAACCGATCGAGCGACACGGCGTCAACATGACGCGCATCGAATCGCGGCCAAGTCGCCAGGGTATTTGGGAATATATCTTTTTCATCGATTTGGAAGGGCATCGCAGCGAGACGAAAATGCAAGCCCTGTTTACGGAAATCCGCACCGTGGCAAGTTTGTTCCGTGTCCTTGGCAGCTACTCGAAGGCCACCTGATGAAGAGTTTATCCATCACTTGTTTCTTATCGCCCGCACGCAGCGATTTTTCGCTATTTTTTCGCGATAATTCACGCATGCCAGGTAAAGCGGTGACTATTGTCCATCGCGCGGCGCTTCGCCTTGACGAACAGGGCGATGGTAGGGAAGATTTTGTCTCTGAGGACTTCTCTGCGCGCGAAGAGACGGATCGCTGGCTGGGGCGCGATCGCGTTCTCCGGCAAGGGCGCGTGCAGGAACGCGGCACAAGCGTTCCTCACCGCGGCCGGCGAAGCGGCAAGTGGCCGACTGCCGCTTGCTTGTCCAGGATCAGGCGACAAGGCGAGAGATTTGCTGATCGGGATCTGCTGAGACGATGAATCGGACGGCGAAGTTCGGGACAGTCGGTATTGTCGGTATCGGACTGATCGGCGCTTCGCTCGCGAAAGCGCTCAAAACGGCGCGGGCGGTTACGCGCGTCATCGCCCTCGATACTTGTGAAAAGACGCTCGCGCAAGCCTGCTCGCTCGGCGTGATCGACGCCGCGGTGAATTGGCAGACACTCGCACAGGCGGATATCATCGTGCTTGCCACGCCGGTCGATGCGTTTTACGGCATCTGCCAGCAACTGGCGACACTGCCTCTTAAAACGGGAATCGTAGTCACCGATGTCGGTTCTACCAAGAAATCGGTGCTCGCGGCCCTGTGCGCGGCTTTCGGCGAAGTACCCGCCTGGTTCGTGCCTGCGCATCCGATCGCCGGACGTGAAAAAAGCGGCATCGGGGCCGCCCGAGCGGAGATGTTCACCGGACGGATGGTCATTCTCACCACCCTGGAGGAGACGGACGATCGCGCCCTCGGTGTGGTCAGCCGGATGTGGCATGCCGTCGGTGCGTCGACGACGTATCTGTCGATCGCCGAACACGATGAAATTCTCGGCGCGACTAGCCATCTGCCGCATGTGCTCGCCTATCTTCTCGTCGACATGCTTGATCGCGATCTTCACCACGAGGAAATTTTTCGTTACGCGGCCGGCGGTTTTCGCGATTTTACCCGTATCGCTTCCAGTTCTCCGCTGATGTGGCGAGACATTTGTTTGCACAATCCGACTGTACTCCGTGAACTTCTCGCGCGCTACCGCCGCCGTATTGCCGACTTCGAAGCGCTCCTCGCAGCGGCGGATGGAGAGGGCGTCGAAACGCTTTTTGCCCGCGCCAAGGCCGCGCGTGACGCGCATTACGAAAAGGAAGAGAATCTATGAGCGTAAGCTGGTGCAGTGCGCCGGTGACGGCGGTTCAAGGTCGTGTCCGCGTGCCCGGCGACAAGTCCATTTCTCATCGGGCGATTCTTCTCGGTGCGCTCGCGGAGGGGGTGACGGAAGTGAGTGGCTTCCTGTCAGGCGCGGATTGCCTTGCGACGATCCGCGCGTTTCAGGCGATGGGTGTGGCGATCGAAAGGGAAGGTGAAAACCGGGTGAACATCCACGGGCGGGGCCTGCACGGATTGCGCGTGGCGGATCGTCCGCTCGATGTCGGCAACAGTGGTACCAGCATGCGTCTGATAGCCGGTGTGCTCGCCGGACAAGCGTTTGCGAGCGAACTTGTCGGCGATGCTTCACTGTCGCAGCGTCCGATGCGTCGCGTTACCGAGCCACTGATACGAATGGGGGCGCAAATCGCGACCAGCGCGACGGGAACGGCGCCGCTCGTGATCCACGGTCGCCGTCCGCTGCATGCGATCGACTACCGGATGCCGGTTGCGAGCGCGCAACTGAAATCCTGCCTGTTGTTCGCCGGCCTTTATGGCGAAGGGCTTACCCGGGTGCACGAATGTGTGATCAGCCGCGATCACAGCGAACGGATGCTCGAGCGCTTCGGCGTCTCGGTTACCCGCACGGACGACACGTTGAGCATTGCCGGTGGACAAACGCTCTCCGCCTGCCCGATTGCGGTGCCGGGGGATATCTCTTCCGCCGCCTTCTTCCTCGTTGCCGGCCTTCTTGCGAAAGAGGGGGAAGTGTTGCTCGAAAATGTCGGCATCAACCGCACCCGTGCGGCGATCGTGGAAATTCTCCGCCGCATGGGCGGCAAAATCACCGTCTTCGACGCGCGTGAAATCGGCGGCGAACCGGTCGCCAACCTTCTCGTCAAGCCGTCGCGCCTGCGCGGCATCCGCGTGCCTGATGCGCTAGTGCCGATCGCGATAGACGAATTGCCGATCCTTTTCGTCGCCGCCGCCTGCGCCCAAGGGACGACACGGGCGACGTCGCTGCAGGAACTGCGCGTCAAGGAAAGCGATCGCCTCGCGGCGATGGAAAACGGCCTGCGTGCGCTGGGTGTCGATTGTCAGGCAAGCGAGGATACGATGACCATCCGCGGTGGCGTCTCCCTGAGTGGCGGAACGGTCGACAGCCACGGCGACCACCGCATCGCGATGAGCTTTGCGGTCGCGGCACTGCGCGCCGCGGCGCCGATCCATATTCTCGATTGTGCGAACGTGGCGACATCGTTCCCGAATTTCCGAGAACTGGCGACGACGCTTGGAATGCGGATTGAGGTGCGGGATGCGTAGCGTCATCACCATTGATGGCCCAAGTGGCGTCGGCAAGGGAACACTCGCCAAACGGCTTGCCCGCGCGTTGGGTTTTGTCTGCCTCGATAGCGGGGCGTTTTATCGCTTGGCGGCGTTGGAAGTCATGCGGTGCGGGTTGCAAACGGCGGAGGCGAAGAGACAGGCCGCCGTGGTGGCGAAGATGAAAATCGCCGTTTCCCGAGACGGGAAAAGCGAGATGAAGGCGCTGTGGCAAGGGCGGGAAGGCAATGCGGCGTTGCGCAACGAAACGACTGCCCAGATGGCTTCGCAACTCGCGGCCAAAGCGGAAGTCCGTGCCGCGCTTGTCAGCTTGCAGCGTTGCTTCGGCGGCGATCGGGGACTTGTCGCCGATGGCCGCGACATGGGGACGGTGGTTTTCCCCGATGCCGACCTGAAAATTTTTCTTGAGGCGAAGGAGAAAGTCCGCGCGCAAAGACGTTATAAGCAGTTGAAAGGGAAAGGGGAAAATGTTAACCTGAGCGCTATTGAAAAAGAGATTGCCGCGCGTGACGCGCGTGACCGCAATCGCAAGGCGGCACCGCTTGAACCAGCGTCGGATGCGGTAATCATCGAGACAAGCGACCTTTCGATCGATCAGGTGATGGAGAAAGTGAAGAACTTGCTTTCATCACGTTTTTTTAACTTTTACACATAGATTCAGAGATTATCCATGGCAGAGTCATTTGCAGAACTTTTTGAAAAAAGTATTGAAAACACCGAACTCAAACCGGGTTCGATTATCACAGCCGAAGTGGTCGAGATCGGTAAAGACTTCGTTGTCTTGAACGCCGGGCTGAAATCGGAAGGCTTCATTCCGGTCGAGCAGTTCGACGACAAAAGCGGTAACCTGACCATTGCGGTCGGGGATAAGGTCGAAGTGGCGCTCGAGGCACTCGAAGACGGCTTCGGTGAAACACGTATTTCCCATGAAAAGGCGAAAAGGATCCGCACTTGGGAAGTGTTGGAAAAACAATTCAAAGAAGAAGAAACCGTCAAGGGTGTGGTGACCAGCCGCGTCAAAGGCGGTTTTACGGTCGATGTCGAGGGGGTCAAGGCGTTTTTGCCCGGTTCCCTGGTCGACGTCCGTCCGATGAAAGATCCGGCTCAGCTCGAAGGCAGGGAAATCGACTTCAAAATTATCAAAATCGATGCAAAGCGCAACAACATCGTGATTTCCCGTCGCGCTGTGCTGGAGCATGAATACAGGGCCGAACGCGAAGAGGTTCTCAAGAATCTGCAAGAGGGCGATACCGTCAAGGCGGTGGTAAAGAATTTGACCGATTACGGCGCCTTCCTCGATCTCGGCGGCGTCGACGGCTTGCTCCACATCACCGATATGGCATGGAAACGAATCAAGTATCCCTCTGAAGTGGTCAATATCGGCGATGAAGTCGAAGTCAAGGTGCTGAAATTCGACCGTGAACGCGCGCGCGTCTCGCTTGGCCTGAAACAACTCGGTGACGATCCTTGGGGCGATATCGGCGAACGCTATCCGGTCAATGTCAAAACCGCCGGTAAGGTCACCAATATCGCCGATTACGGCGCGTTCGTCGAAATCGAAGACGGCGTCGAAGGATTGGTTCACGTCTCCGAAATGGATTGGACCAACAAGAATGTCAACCCGCGTAAATTCGTCGCGGTCGGTCAGGAAGTCGAGGTGATGATTCTTGACATCGACGCGGAACGCCGTCGCATTTCTCTCGGAATGAAGCAGTGTCGCGCCAATCCGTGGCAGGAATTCGAGAAGAAATTCAGCAAGGGCGATCATCTCAGCGGTCAGATCAAATCGATCACCGATTTCGGTATCTTCATCGGTCTTGAAGGCGGTATCGACGGCCTGATTCATCTGTCCGACCTTTCCTGGGACGACAATGGCGAAGAATCGGTTCGCCAGTATCAGAAAGGTCAGGAAGTCGAAGCGGCCATTCTTGCCATCGACGCCGATCGCGAACGTATTTCTCTGGGCGTCAAGCAACTCTCGCAGGATGTCTTCTCGCGCTATACGGCGGCCAATGATCGCGGCGCTACTGTTACCGGCCGGGTGACCGAGGTGGATGCGCGTCAGGCGGTGATCGAACTGGCAGAAGGCGTTCGCGCGACCTTGCGTGCCGCCGAGGCTTCGGTCGAACGGATCGATGATCTGAGCAAGCACTACAATGTCGGTGATGAAGTGCAGGCGAAAGTGCTCGCCATCGATCGCAAACACAAGAACATCACACTGTCCGTACGTGCCAAGGATGTGGCCGATGAAAAGGCGGTAATCAAGGATTATGCGCGCAAGGAGAACCAAGCCAGCACTTCACTGGGAGATATCTTCAAAGAGTTGGAACACTCCGACGACGCTTGATTGTCCGCCGCTGGTCGTCCCGTTTCGGCAACGCCGTGACGGGGCCGGAAAGATAAGGAAAAATCGATGACAAAATCTGAATTGATCGAACGTCTTTGCATGCAATATTCGAACCTGCGCGCCCAAGATGTGGAAGAAGCCGTCAAACTGATGATCGAGTTGATCTGCCAGAGTCTCGAGAAAGGCAATCGCGTGGAAATCCGCGGTTTTGGCAGTTTTTCCCTGCATTATCGTGAAGCCCGCATCGGACGCAATCCAAAAACCGGCGAGTCGGTTGCGGTGCCGGCGAAGTCCATTCCCTATTTTCGCGCCGGCAAAAAATTGCGCGCACAGGTGGATCGCGGCGAGTAGGAAAAGTGAATACGGCACTCCTAGATTGCCGTGAGCGCCATCATTTTTCTTGAACAATGCGAAAAATATGGCGCTGCACTTTGACTCTTTGGCGAAGCCGGCTCACCGTTTTGCTCTTCAGCTTGGCCGCTATTGCGGGAATCAATTTATACTACCCGCCGCAGATAACGCTTTCGCCTGCGTCGGATCTTTGGGTCCGCGAACGCACGGCTTGCCGATCGATAGCGGTACTCGATGGCGATACGGTGATCGCTCGCTGCGGCGGGTACCGCGTGCGCATCCGTGTCATGGGCATTGATGCGCCGGAAATGAGCCAGCGTCCCTGGGGGGCGCGAGCCCAGCAGGCGCTGCGTTTGTTGCTACCGCAGCGATTCCTGTTCGAGGCGGCGGGAAAAGATGTATATGGTCGTCAGTTCGGCACTGTGTGGGTTGAAAATCGCGATGTCGGTCTGGAGATGATCCGGCGTGGTCAGGCCGTTGCCTATCACGACAAGACAACGCCGTCGGCCTATTATGCCGCGCAAGCAGACGCGCGCTCGGCCGCGCGCGGCATTTGGGTACAACCCGGAACGCAGCGCAATCCCAAACGCTGGCGGCGCTATCATCGATAGATGAAAAATCATTGCAATGTCAACGCGTTGACGGTATAAGAATTATATTTGGAAAAATCAACTTATCCCCTGTGTGGGGGAAGAAAAGCGAATGAGGTAAACACTTGACTGAATGGCTCTACTGCCCTGAATCTGATCATGACAGCTGCGGTGTCGGTTTGATCACCCACAAACGTAGCGTGCAGACCCATGAATTGTTCCAGCTTGCGAACGAGGCGCTGTGCAAGGTGCCACATCGGGGAGGGATCAATGCGCAAGGCGTGGGAGACGGGGGCGGTATTTGTTTCGATCTTTCCGTTCGCTTTTACCGTGCCCTTACCGGACGAACACTCGAAAAAGGGGCGTTCGCCGTTACCAATTTTTTCCTGCCGAAGAAAAAAGCCGATCTTCTCGCGGCGTTAGCGGCACTTGAGACGATTCTTGCCGAGCACGGTCTCGAAGTCATTCTCCGTCGCGAAGTTCCGGTTGACAATGGCGTTTTGAACGAGGCGGGAGTTCGCGCCCAATTGCCGATCTCACAGTGGGTGATATTGCGCCCCCAGGGTTGTGAAAATGGGGAGGCGTTCGAGCATCTGCTCAATGCCGTACTGCTGGAAATCGAGGAAAAAGAAGTCAATGAAAATCCCTATCCAGGCTTTTATCCGCTCTCGTTCAGTTCGCGGACACAGGTGTACAAGGGTCGCCTTAAAGCGCGGGAAGTGATCGCTTATTTCCGCGACCTGAGTGATCCGCGTCATGAAGTGAGCATGCTGTTTTTCCATACCCGTTTCTCCACCAATACCGCTCCGAACCCGCTTTATGCTCAGCCGCTTCGCCATCTTGCCCATAACGGTGAACTCAATACCGATCGCAAGAGCAGGATTTCCGAATTGGCGGTTGCAAGTCACAGTGGCTACAAATTGACCTTCGCGCCGGGACAGTCGGATTCCGCACGGCTTGATCAGACGCTGACCCGGCGCATGGTCGAGGATCGTCAACCGATCGAGGAAATTCTCATCAAAATGATGCCGCCGGCGTGGGAAAATGACGAGCGCTATCCACAAGATGTGCGCAAGATGCTCGCCTATTTCTCCCTTTCCGAGGAAAAAAATGATGGTCCCGCCGGGCTCGTGTTCTGTGACGGCGTCAGAATAGGGGCCGCGCTTGATCGTCTCGGTCTCCGTCCGTTGCGTACATTGGAAAGCGAAGACTATTTCGTGGTCTTGAGCGAAGCTGGGCAGATCGACTTCGCGCCGGGAAAGGTGATCGGTCGCGGACGCATCCGCGCCGGTGAAATGGTGGTATTCGATCATTCCACGCGGACACTTTCGCGTTCACGTGATATTCTCGCGCGCATGGCGGCGGCGCAATCGTATGGGAAACTGCTCGAAAAGGCGAGTGTGTCTTTGGTGACACTCAAGCAACCGCCACTCGCTGCTCTGCAGGATAACGGCCATTTCTCGCTTGCGGCGCGCCATATCGCTTATGGCCTCAATCGGGAAAGCCTGAAATTGATGCTTGACCCGATGCTGCAAAGTGGCGCAGAAAAGGTATCGGCGATGGGTTACGGGGTGGCGCCCAACGCAATGAACCGTGACGAAGGCGGGATGTCGCGCTATTTCACCCAGCGTTTCGCGCAGGTCACCAATCCGCCGCTCGACTCTATTCGGGAAGCCGACGGAATGACTCTGCGGGTGGCGCTCGGAGCGAAACCGCATTATGTGTCGCGCAAGACACTGCAACTGCTGCTCGACTCGCCGATTTTGCAGCCGCAAGAGCTTGCCGCCATCCGCCGCTGCCGCGAAGACGGTTTCTTTCGGGTGGAAACGCTCGCCACCTGCTACACGATCGATAAAGAGGCCCACAAGAACGCGCAGTCGCTGCATGAGGCGGTAGAAGCGCTGTGCACGAAAGCGGTGGAACTGGCCCGTCGCGATAGCGATATTCTCATCCTCGATGACGCCGGAATCGACGAAACGCACGCCGCGATTCCGGCACCGATGATGATTGCCGCCGTCAACCGCGCCCTAATCGATCACGGTCTGCGCTTCAATACCAGCGTGATCTACGCCACCGGGCAAATCGCCAGCACCCATGACGCGGCGCTTTTACTCGGATTCGGCGCTTCCGCCGTGGCGCCGCACAGCGTGTACAACCGCGCCCGCGAACGCTTTACCGATGAAGACATTGCCCGCGCCCTCGACGCTTTCCGCAAGGCGGTGCACAAGGCGCTGATGAAAACGATGGGCAAGTTCGGCCTGTGCACGGTGGAAAGCTATATCGGCGGGGAATTTTTCGAAGTCGCCTTTCTCGATACCGAAGATCCGCTGTTCAAACCGTATTTCCCGAACACGCGTTCCCCGATCGGTGGTGCTGGATTCGCCGATATCGCCGCTTCCAGTTACGCTTGGCATATGCGCGCCGTGCGTGACCACGAGGAACAGCTTCCTTTGCTCGGACTGTTCAAGGAACGCAGCGATGGTCCTGGTCACAGTTACGGGCTCGCCGCCGTGCGGGCGTTCGCCGAGATGACGGCGGAGGCGGTCGGTTTTGTCGCTGAACGTTCCCCGCAAGGAGAACGTCTCCATCTTCTCCCACAGGATGACAGCTATTTACGAAAAAGCTGCGCCGAGCGTACAGCGGCGGAAATCGACAGCCATGAAATGACGCCGGCCTACCGCCAATTCCTCGCCAAAATGACCGAGGAACGCGCCATCAAACCGGCGACGCTGCGCGATGTTCTCGCCGTTGCGGCGGATTTCGACAAAGCGGACACCGCGGAAGAATTTCTCGCCCTACTGCAAGGATATCGAGGGGAAGCGAATAGCCACAGCAGTTGCCGTGGACTGCAAAAGACCAAGGAAGGCGATGGCTACGTGCTGCTTCTGGCACAGGAAAGCAAAGCACGCTACGCGGCGCTGGAAAAGGCGTTGCGGCGGCGCTTTGGAGAAGAAATCGAGATCGGGGAGCGACGCGATCACGGCCTGTTCGTCAAAGCGACCGCCACGGCGCGGCGTTTTCTCGAGAGCCTTACGGCGGCTCCGGCGCCACTCGCAATCGACGCCGTTCAGCCCGCTCACGAGATCACCGCCTGCTTTGCCGGCGGCGCGATGAGCCACGGCGCACTGCTCGAAAAAGCCCACGAAGCGGTGGCGATGGGAATCAACATGGTCGGCGGCATGAGTAATTGTGGTGAAGGGGGAGAAAATTCCCGCCGCTACAACACGATCAAGGCGAGTAAGATCAAACAGATCGCCTCGGGCCGTTTCGGCGTCTGGGCGGGATATCTCGCCGACCCCAAGCTGGAAGAACTGGAAATCAAAATCGCCCAGGGTGCCAAGCCCGGCGAGGGCGGTCAACTGCCGGCGCAGAAAGTGACGGTGGAAATCGCCGCGGCGCGCGGTGGTACGCCGGGGGTGGAATTGGTCTCTCCGCCGCCTCATCACGACACCTACTCGATCGAAGATCTTGCACAGTTGATTCATGACTGCAAGGCGGCGCGGGTGCGGGTGATCGTCAAGCTGGTCTCGACCGAAGGGATCGGCACGATCGCTGTCGGGGTCGCCAAAGCCGGCGCCGATGTCATCAACGTAGCCGGCAATACCGGCGGCACCGGCGCGGCGCAGGTGACAAGCCTCAAGCATTCCGGACGGGTCGCCGAATTGGGGCTTGCCGAAGTGCATCAAGCGCTGGCGGTGAACAGTTTGCGCAATAAAGTCGTCCTTCGCTGTTCCGGTGCGCATCAGACAGGACTCGACGTGATCAAGTCCTGTCTGCTCGGCGCCGACTCTTTCGAATTCGGCACCACGGCCCTGATGATGCTCAAATGCGTGATGGCGAAAAACTGTAACCTCAAATGTCCAGTCGGGTTGACCACACCGCACGAGGTGTTCGACGGTGATCCGCGGGCATTGGCGCAGTATCTCATCAATGTCGCCGCGGAAGTGCGGCAATGGCTGGCGCAACTGGGCTTTCCCTCGCTGCGCGCCATGCGCGGACGCGCCGATCTTTTGCACATGATCGACCATCCGGCGCTGATCGGCCACTACCGGATGGACGCTTTTCTGCGCCATGTCGAAGAAGTGGAAGTGGAGAATCCGGTCTTTCTCGAGGCCAAATTCGAGATCGACGACGCCCTGTGGGAAGGCTTCGCAAAGGATTTCGCGACGCTCGGCAGTCACGATTTCCTGAGCTTCGAGATCGGCGAACTGAGTAATTTTCACAAAAGTGTCGGGGGACGGTTCAGCATCGACTTGGAACGTTATTTGAACACCCAGCCGAACGCGTCGGTGACGATGGCACACCCGAGAGTGCTCACTGTGGACAATGGCCGTCGCGTGCTGGCTGCCGATACGGTCGTAGTGATAACGGAAAACTCCGCCGGGCAAAGTTTCGGCGCCTTCACCAACAGCGGTATCGTTCTCGATCATCGCGGCACCTGTAACGACGGTGTCGGCAAGAGCATGTGCGGTGGCCGCATTGTCGTGCATAATCCGGGCGGTGGCAGTACAACGGAAGGCGATAACGTGCTGCTCGGCAATTTTGCTCTGTTCGGCGCAACCGGCGGCGAGTTGTTCGTCCAGGGCGAGGCGGGTGATCGCTTCGGAGTGCGCAATTCCGGTGCTGTCGCTGTCGTCGAAGGTGTCGGTGACTTTGCCTGTGAATACATGACCAATGGCACCGTGGTCAATATCGCCGCTTTCGGCCAAGGCTTCGCAAACGGAATGAGCGGCGGAATCGCTTTCCAATACGATCCTTCGGGCGAGATCACCGGTCATTGCTCGCAGGATTCGGTCACCATCGATCGCCTGACGGCGAACAGCAAACTGGCTGGCGCGTTTGAAGAGGTGCTGCGTTGGCATTTGTTGCGTCACCTCGACTTCACCGCCTCGGCGCGCGCGCGTGCGCTGCTCGAGAACTGGGCGCAAAGCCGTGAGCACTTTTATTTTCTGATCCCGAAAGCATGGTGCCGCGCGCACTTGCCAAGTGAAGTGCTCGCCGCCACTTCGCGGGCGGAGATGATCGGGGAGCTTGCGCACGCGATCGCCGGGCATCTGGTGCGTGTGGCGAACCGCCAATACGCCGGAGAATTCCCGTATGGCGGACGAGTCGCGGCTGATGCCTGCCTTAAGGACGCGATGTCCGAAGAGTTGATCATTGCCGCCGGCGTCCTCCATCGGGCGATGTGCGCGGTTGCGGAGCGTGGCGTGAACGATATCGAGGATGCGGCGAAACGTCTATTGAGGAACGAAGACAGGCCGTTGCTAGACAGGCTTGAGTCGGACGTGGCCGGGGCGCTTTCCGCCTATGAAGACGACGCCCTGGCCGCTTTGCTTGCCGAACAACGTCTGAAGAATTACCAGCGTGCCCTCGGTCTGCGCGAATCCTACGATTCCTATGCGCTTGCCACCTATGCTTGGATCCTCGATTGCGCGCGGCGTAACCGCAAGACGCTGGCGGCTTTTCCCGCGCTTTCTCGAGTGCTTGGCGAGCAATTTGCCGCGGTGCTGGCCAAAGCGATCCGCGAAAGGGCGAAATCAGCGTAAGGATGTATCATGTCGGATAAACACAAACCCGCGCCTCTGCTGCCGCGGGAGTTACCTTTCAGTCTTGCGCAGCAGCAGTGGTTGAGTGGCTATCTTGCCGGTCTCGAATCGGCTTGTCTCGCTTTACGGGAGGAGGGGAAAAGCGAAGAGAAAAATCCGCTTGCCCCCTTGTTGATCGTTTTTGGTTCGCAAACCGGCAATGCCGCCGCGCTCGCCGAAGACTGCGCCGAACAAGCCAAGTCCTTCGGCCTCGGCGGAGAGGTGCGGGATATGGATTCACTCGAGGTTGCCGAACTCGTCGCGGCCGAGCGTCTGTTACTCATCACCTCCACCTATGGCGAGGGAGACATGCCGGACAATGCTCAATCCCTGTGGGAGAAGATGGCGGCAGATAGTGCGCCGCGCCTGGAAAAAACCGTTTTCTCCGTTTTCGCGCTCGGCGATAGCAGTTACGAACATTTCTGTCTGGCCGGAAAAAAATGGGACGCGCGCTTGCAAACGCTGGGGGCACAGCGAATCGTCGAGCGGGTGGACTGCGATATCGATTATGATGAGAAAGCCACTGCGTGGATGGCAGAGGTTCTCCCGCTTATCGCCGTCAAAGGGGGGCGAGAGAGGACGAAGGAGGATACACCGACGGCGCCTGGCCTTACGGCGAAGAAATCCAGACATAACCGGCACCATCCGTTGATGGCGAAGTTGAAAAGCAAGCGGATACTTTCCGGTAATGGCTCGGACAAGCAAATCCTCCATTATGAAATTGATCTTTCCGGCAGTGGCGAGCACTATGAAGCGGGCGATGTGATCAACGTAATTCCAAGCAACCGCATGGATCTTGTCGCGGAGCTTCTGGCGGCGCTCAACGCCTCGGCGGAAGACATCGTCCGTTGGCAGGGAGATGATATTGCCCTCGGTGAACTGCTGCGCGACAAGGCGGAAATCCGCCTACCCTCAAGGAAATTTTTAAACGCGTTGGCGCAACGTAGCGAAAAGGAAGAGCCCGCCCAACGATTCCAAGCGGAGAAAAGCAAAGAAGACGAGACATTCGCCTATGGCAGGGATATCGTCGATTTCCTGCGCGCTTATCCCTGCGTGGCGTTTTGCGCGCAGGATTTCGTTGACGTGCTCAAACCACTTGCAGCGCGTGCGTATTCCATTTCCTCGAGCATGAAAAAACACGGTGAGGAAGTGCATCTTACCGTCGCCCGCGTGCACTATGTACAAGAAGGGCGCACACATCACGGCGTCGCCTCGACTTGGCTCGCGGAGGCTGTACAGGAAGGCGACACCTTACCCTGTTACCTTACCCCGAATCGATATTTTTCGGTGCCGCCCGATGCCACTGCGGCGATGATCATGGTCGGTCCCGGTACCGGTATCGCCCCGTTTCGCGCTTTCCTAGAAGAACGCGAGGCGAGTGGAGCGCCGGGTGATAACTGGCTGTTTTTCGGCGACCGCACCCGCGAGAACGATTTCATTTATGAAGAGGAAATTTCCGCTTGGCGGACTTCCGGCCTGCTCAGTCGTCTTGATCTCGCTTTCTCCCGAGATCAGGCGGAAAAAATCTACGTGCAGGATAAAATGCGCGCCGCCGGCGCCGAGTTGTTCGCCTGGCTGGAACGCGGTGCCTACTTTTTCGTCTGTGGTGACGCGCAATACATGGCGAAAGATGTCGACAGTGCCCTGCATGAGGTGATCGCCGAACATGGCGAGCTTTCCAGAGAACAGGCACAGGAGTATGTCGGCGAATTGAAAAAAACCAAGCGCTATGTCAGAGATGTGTATTGACGCCAGTACCGTTGTAAGCATTTCCCGCATGGACACAGGACTCGAAAGAAAGCCGCAATACAATCTCGGCGGCAGCGATTCGAGTGAAGCAAACCGAGCATGAGGATGGCATGGAAATAGCCGCTCCCCCCGCGCTTGTTCGCTACCCTCGCGAAGAGCACCGAATCGACCCGCAGACCTTCGACCGCAAGGCCTTGCGCATTGTCCATCGACTCAATAGCGCCGGCTTCGATGCTTATCTCGTCGGCGGCTGCATACGTGATGCGCTGACCGGACACAAGCCGAAAGACTTCGATATCGCCACCAACGCGCGTCCGGAAGAAATCGCCGGCTTGTTTCGCAATTGCCGTGTGATTGGCCGACGTTTTCGTCTCGCCCATATCCATTTTGGCCGTGAAGTCATCGAAGTCGCGACCTTCCGCGCCGACGCTGATGCGCGAAGAAAAAGCGACGCACACGGCTATGTCGTCGAAGACAATCATTACGGCACCTTGCAAGAAGACGTCGGTCGCCGCGATTTCACCATAAATTCGCTCTACTACGATGTGGGGCGTGAAGAAATCATTGATTATCTCGACGCGATGGGCGATATCCGCAAGCGCGTGATCCGCCTGATCGGCGATCCCCGCATCCGCTATAGAGAAGATCCGGTGCGGATGCTACGCGCGGCGCGTTTTGCCGCCAAACTCGGAATGCCGCTGGCAGCGCAAACCGCCGCGGCCATCGACGATTCTCGCCAAGAGTTGCATGCCGTGCCCGCGGCGCGTTTGTTCGACGAAACGCAGAAATTGTTCATGAGTGGCCATGCCCTGAAAAGTTACGAATCCCTGCGTTCATTCAGGCTGTTTGGCGAACTTTTTCCCGCTGTCGATGGCGTATTTTCCCATCCCAATCGGGAATTCGCCGGTTACGCCGAGCGGATGATCCGGGCGGCGCTGCAAAGCACCGATATCCGTCTCGCCGAAGGCAGGCCGGTGACCATCGCTTTTCTCTTTGCCGCCTTTCTCTGGCCGGTGTACCAACTACACTACCAGGGACTGCTCGCGGAACGCGATAACTGGCACAGCGCAATGCATGAGGCAGTCGATGTGGTGCATCTTGCGGCTTGTGATCGTGTGTCGATTCCGGTCAGACTGCGCGGCATGATCCGCGAAATATGGGCGCTTCAGGCGCGCTTCGAGTTGGCCACGAACCGCTTGAAAAAAATGCATGCTTTGCTCGGTCATCCTCGTTTCCGTGCCGCGTATGATTTCCTGTTGATCCGTGAGGCCGCTGGCGAACCGCTTTGTGACGCCGTGCAATGGTGGTCGGCCGTGCAGGAGGATCCCGATCTTTCACATGATGCCGCGACGATGAAAGCGGCCTGGTGCGGCAAAGCCAATCCGCGCGGCGACAGGCGTCATCCGCAAAGGAAAAGAGAATGAACCGAGTCTGGATCGCTTTCGGCTCGAATCAACAGGGGCCACTCGAACAGTTGCTGCAAGCGCGAAAAACCTTGGCGCAACAAGTGGAATTGAGCGAAGAGGCGGCATCCGCGATATACCGAACGCCTCCCTGGGGCATTACCGAGCAGCCCGATTTTTACAACGCGGTGATTCGTTATCGTACCGAGATAGTGCCGCATGGCGTGTTGCATCTGCTGCAACGGGTTGAACGCTTGCAGCATCGCAAGCCGACAGTGAAAAATGGGCCGCGCACCCTCGACCTTGATCTTCTTCTGTACGATGAGAAAATCATCAAGACGGCGGATCTTACCGTTCCGCATCCGCGGATGCGCGAACGCGCCTTTGTCTTGCAACCGCTCGCCGATATTGATGCACGTTTGCGGTTGCCCGGCGGCGGCAAGGTCGCCGATTTGTTGGCTATGCTTGATACCGCCTTGCAAATTCCGATCGAAACAGGGCAATGGTCAACGGCCTGACCTGCCTTCCCATCCTTGCAAACAAGCGGTGGAACAGCCCCATTTTCAGCCATGATCGAGACGATTGGAAGATCTAAAAAACCTATCTATTTTGATTGATTTGTGATTTACTGGAAGAATTGAATCGATGGAGGGTTTTTGGATGTCTGATCAGCGTGGTTTTTTCGATCTTGATGAGCGCTATAGCTGAAACAACATGTTGTGTCATAAATATAGGGCATGACACATCCTCTTAAATTCCGATTCCGGCAAAAAGTCTTTGCCACAAAAAAGAAATTCAAGCTTACATTTGAACAAACCAGCGAGTGCTTCGATATTCTCATAAGAACCTTTTTTCGATAGTAGAAAAAATACAACTCTGTCTGAGGCGCAACAAACCTGCGACCAAGCTCGGTATGGATAGATTGGCCAAAGATGTCCAGTGGGCGCCTGATGATTATCCGGTACAGCCCCATCTTATAATCTCTACCGATAACCTGCTGTTCATCCGTTATTTTTGGAGTCACTTCATGTCGTCTAAGCTATATTCCGCCCATCAGGTAAAGCTTGGAGAGCAACAAGCGGCTCGAAGTCTCGGCCTGGCGATGTATATTTTGATGCAACGGGCAGGGCAAGCAACCTTCGATGCTTTGCGTCGCTTTTACCCTGAAGCGAGAAATCTGGGGGTGATTTGCGGCGGCGGTAACAACGGCGGAGATGGCTATGTTGTGGCAACGCTCGCCAAACAAGCGGGGATGAATGTCAGGCTCTGGCACGTCGGAGACCCTGAAAAATTAAGCGGAGATGCGAAAACCGCCAGAGCCGCATGGCGCGATGCGAACGGAAGTCAAACGCCGTGTCCCGCTGTCCTGCTCGAGCCTTTGGATGTTATTGTCGATGCGCTGCTGGGTACGGGTTTAAGCGGCCCGCTTCGCCCTGAACACGCGCAGGCGATTCGGGCAATGAATCGACATCCTGCCGAGGTCTTGTCCGTCGATATTCCTTCTGGCCTGAACGCCGATACCGGAGCGGCCAGCGAGGTGACGGTATCGGCCAGTCACACCGTCAGTTTTATCGCCCACAAACAGGGGCTGCATAGCGGAGAAGCAAGGCGTTTTCGAGGACAGCTTCATCTTGATGATCTGAAAGTAGGGCGTGTTTTTGCAAGCTACCAAGCCGCTTATATCTTGCTGTTGAATCGCGCTGTTTTGCCAACGCCTTTGTTGCGCCGTCACGCCACCGCGCATCAAGGCACTCACGGCAAAGTACTGATACTGGGAGGCGACCATGGCATGTCGGGAGCGATATATCTCGCCAGTGAAGCCTGTACCCGCAGCGGTGCCGGGGTGACCAAGGTGGTCACCGATAATGAACACCTTGAAGCGATTGCCACTGCCTGTCCAGAAATCATCGTCTCGAGCTGGCAAACAGAAAGCATCGATTCCGCGTCTCTGTTTGAATGGGCAGACTGTCTGGTTATTGGGCCGGGGCTGGGCAAAGAAGGGGATGCACGGGAGTCCTTCAGCGCTTTTATTTGTCAGCCAATGAACAAGGTCGTCGCCGCCGGTGGCCTTGATCTGCTGGCACAATCTCCTTCGCGTGACGACCAGCGCATACTCACTCCCCATCCGGATGAAGCGGCCATATTGCTGGGTTGCACGGTTGCAGACATCGAGCAAAACCGTTTCGCCGCTGCAAGGCGACTGCAACAAAAGTTTGCTGGTGTGATTGTGCTCGAAGGAGCCGGAATCCTGATCGATGATGGCGAGCATTGTTGGGTATGCGAAGCAGGCGACAGTCCCATGACAAACCCCGCTATGGACGATGTATTGAGTGGGATACTGGGCGCTCTGCTTGCTCAGGGGCTTTCGTTACGGCAGGCGGCGCTGACAGGTGTATGGTTACACAGCGCGGCGGCTGATCTCGCGGCAGCGGAACAAGGCGAAAAGGGATTGCCGGGCAGTGATCTGTTTCCCTTTATCGGAAAACTGCTGAATGACGGAACATAGCAGGCTCTTGCTCCTAAGGCGCAGAGCGTCGCAGGTTGGATTTCAAAGCGCCAAGCAAACTGGAAAGCTCATTGGATTTGCCATCGAGGCGCTGGCTGCCGGCCCGGTTTTCGTTGCCAAGTTCTGCCGAGTTGGCACTGTGATCGGAAATCACCACGATACGTTTGAAGATATTTTCTCTTACCGGCATTTGCTCCTCCGTCGCCGTCACGTCGCTATCTCCATACGGGGTGAATCGACTCCTGAACCTGCGCCGGTGCGCGGTATGTTTGGGCCAGCATCGGCGAACGAGTTGGACGCCTCGCGATTGCACTTGACGTGGATAAGCGTCGCCTTTTTCCGGAAGCTTCGTTACGGTGAAAGAACAACCCTTTTACCTGAAGGAAGATCGAGATCGGTGAACAATGGCGAGCGTGACGGCATGTCGCTTATATTGCGACCATCCAGCTCGACGAGTCGGCCTCCTGGCCGGCACAAAGGGCATTGATGATGGTAATCCTGGCGAAGATACGGCAAAATTGTAGACAATTGGACAGTGTCGGAGATAGGCAAGGATAATAATGGATCCAAGGGATGCGACAAAAAGGTCAAGAAAGCGGAAGCGCCCCGCAATCGATAGTAGTCAAGGACGTCAAATCCGCTGCCATTCAGAGGCGCTTTCGTCCCAAGAGATTACCGCGTTGATTGCTATGGCCGCATCCAAGGCGGTGGTATTTCAGGAAAGGATAGAAGGGTCATGACAAGGTTCAGTGAACCACGAAAGAGCTTGATCGACTGGGTGCGCAAGCAACTGATCGTCCTGCGTGCAAGGGAGAAGAAGGATGCGATCGAAAAAGCGAAGACGGTTAAAGCCCTCGCGAAGATTGATCTGGCGCTGGCGGACTGACAGTCGTTAGGCGCTGCGCCAAGTCAGGATACCAAAAAATTTTTATTAGATTGCCGTATTTTTATTCTTTCACCGCAGAAAAAGGCTGCCTTAATACTGGTTTTGTTACTCTCCTTTTGCGGCAAAAAAAACTTGTAGAGGAAGGAGTAAAGAGTGAAACTGATTGTTCCCCCAATAGAGATCGCTGAAGGTTAAGGCTTCTCACCAGAGAAGGATATTTTCAATAGGAAACCGTTCGGTGAAGCCCTACTGAACCTGGTTCAAAACACGGAAGAAGAATTGGTCTTGGTGCTCGATGCCCCGTGGGGCGAAGGGAAGACCACATTTGTCAAGATGTGGCAGGGTTTTATTGAAAAAGAAGGCGTGCCATGTGTTTATTTCGACGCATTCGCGAATGATTATCAGACGGATCCTTTTACTGCCATAGCTAGCCAGATTTACTCTCTATATTAAGAAAGAAGACAAAGAAAATAGTGAGATATTCAAAGGAAAAATCATCCGTTTGGCAAAAGTGCTTGGCAGAGTTGGGTTAAAGTGTAAAGAATGAGACTTAATCTGACATTTTTGATAAAATCGAGTCAAAAGGAGTCAGATTATGACGAATATTGAAATGAAGATAATCAAGCCCAAAGTTAGCCTTTTGGAGTTGGCAAAACCGCTTTCATCGATAGAGACGATGGGTCGGCCTGCCGCCTCATGGGCTTTTATGCGAGCGTGGAAGGCACGCCGTCGGTCTTTGCTCGCCTTCGGGTGCGAGAGGGTTTTTTTATCGGTCACACCAAGGCGGCGCAGACCTGATTGATGCCACGATGCGACACGTCAAAGCGTGCGGCAGCCTGAGCGATCGTAAACCCTTCGCGCTCACGTGTCTTCAGAATCTTTTGACGGAATTTCAATGGGTAAGTCACGCGATAAATATAATCTATTTATAGTATTTATCTATATCGCCATTCCCACAAGAAATACTCAATAGCGCGGCAAGTAGAGCGAGCAGCGAATCGATCTTCATTGGAATCGTGCTTTCGCGGGACGTTTTTCTTTGATTCCGTCTTTGTCGCGTTGTTTTTCACTTTGTGACGCGTAGGGCGGGCGCTTGATTTATCACGTCTTTCCCGCATTTCTGCGGTGCCCATTGCGCCAACACTGCCGCTACAGCGAGCTTTTTCGCCGGATACAGTTGGCGTATTTATAATATCCCATTGGCGGAAAAAGCGCCAAGGTAATACGCTTGCTTTTCCCTGCGGCGGAGAAGAGGGCGGTTTTATCGCGCGGCGGCGTAGTTTTCGGCGACAAAATCCCAGTTCACCACTTTCCACCAGTTGGCGATGTATTCCGGGCGCCGGTTCTGATAGCTCAGGTAGTAAGCGTGTTCCCATACGTCGCAGCCGAGAATCGGCGTGCCCCTGACCGCGGCGACATCCATCAGCGGGTTGTCCTGGTTCGGGGTCTGGGTGACTGTCAAGGCACCGTCTTTGACGATCAACCACCCCCAGCCGGAACCGAACTGGTTAGCGGCCGCTGTCGCCAAGGTTTCTTTGAAAGTGACAAAACTGCCGAAGGTGCCGTCTATGGCGCTCAGCAGTTCACCGCTCGGTGCGTTGTCTTGCCGCGGCGCGCGCATGCCGTTGAAGTAAAGATTATGGTTGAAATATCCACCGCCGTTGTTGCGTACGGCAGCGCCCAGTTGGGAAACTTTGGTAAATATTTCCACAAGGGGTTTGCCATTCATATCGGTTTGCGCGATGGCACCGACAAATTTGTCGTAGTAGGCTTGGTGGTGTTTGTCCTTGTGCAGATGCATGGTTTGTTCATCGATCACCGGCGCAAGGGTGTTGTAGGCGTAAGGCAGGTTTTGCAGTTCGTATGTCATATTCACTTCTTCCGGGGCGATAAATCAAGCGGATAAAGTAACGGGTTTTCCGAACAAATTCAAGTCAAGGATCGTGGTGGAATGACGGTTTCTTTTTTCACAGTACGAAGCGGCTCAGATCTTCATTGACGGAAATATCGGCAAGTGCTTTTTCCACATACGTGGCGTCGATGGTGATTTTTTCTCCGTCACGACGGTCTGGTGCTTCATAAGAGAGCGTGTTGGTCAGGCGTTCCATCAATGTGTGCAGACGGCGGGCGCCGATGTTTTCCGTGGTTTTGTTCACGTGATAGGCGATTTCCGCAAGCTTGACGATGCCTTCTTCGCTAAAGTGCAGTGTCAGATTTTCAGTGGAAAAAAGCGCCGTGTATTGCTTGATCAGGGAGGCGTCCGGTTCCTTGAGAATACGCCTGAAGTCCTCCACCGTCAGCGCTTGTAAGGTCACTCGCACGGGCAGACGTCCCTGAAGTTCGGGGACGAGATCCGACGGTTTCGCCAAATGAAAGGCGCCGGAAGCGATGAATAAGATGTGATCGGTTTTCACCATGCCGTATTTGCTTGAGACGGTGCAACCTTCGACAAGCGGCAGGAGATCGCGTTGCACTCCTTCGCGTGAGATATCCGCACCACCGACGTCGCTGCGTTTCGCGACTTTGTCGATTTCATCGATGAAGACGATGCCGTTTTGTTCGGCGTTGGCGACCGCCTGTTGCCTGATGTCTTCATCGGAAATCAGCCGTTCCGCCTCTTCTTCGGCGAGTTGCAGGAGCGCGGTCGCGATGGTTGTTTTTTGCGCGATTTTCTTTTGTTGACCAAGACTTTTGAACATTTCCGTCAGTTGATTGCTCATTTCCTCCATGCCTGGTGGACTCATCACTTCGAAACTGGCGGGCGGGTTCTGGTTGAGTTCGATTGTGATGACCTTGTCATTGAGCTCGCCACGTAGAATCCGCTCGCGATAGGTTTTGCGCGCCGGATTTTCACCACTTTTTTGTTCGCTGTCATCCGTCCAAGCCGTTTGTTTGCGCAGGGGGGGAACGAGGGCGTCGAGCACGCGTTCGAGTGCGGCTTCACGGGCTTTTTCTTTGACCTGTTCGCGCGCGCGTTCGCGTTCCAGTTCGATAGAAGTTTTCACAAGATCACGGACGATCGAATCTACATCACGCCCAACATAGCCAACTTCGGTAAATTTGGTCGCTTCGACTTTGACAAAAGGCGCCTCGGCCAGTTTCGCCAGTCGGCGGGCGACTTCCGTTTTGCCGACACCGGTCGGGCCGATCATCAGAATGTTTTTCGGGGTGATCTCGCCGCGCAGCGGTTCGTCGATCTGGCGCCGCCGCCAACGGCTGCGCAGGGCGTTGGCCACCGCGCGTTTAGCTTCTTTTTGGCCGACGATGTGGCGATCGAGTTCCTCGACGATTTCGCGTGGTGTCATGTTCAGATCGCGGTATTGGCTTTCGCTCGGATGATCCATTTATCAGTTATCCTTGAGTTCATCGGTGATAATGTTGTGGTTGGTGTAGATGCAAACGTCGGCGGCGATATGGAGGCTTTTCTCGACGATTTCGCCTGCTGTCAGGGTAGTGTTATGATATAACGCCCGGGCGGCGGAAAGGGCGAACATGCCCCCCGAACCGATCGCGGCAATATCGTTTTCCGGTTCGACGATGTCGCCGTTGCCGGAGAGGATCAGAGTGTGCTCACAATTAGCAACGATCAGCATCGCTTCCAGACGTCGCAATGCCCGGTCGGTTCGCCATTCCTTGGCTAACTCCACCGCCGCGCGCAGCAATTGGCCATCTTGTGCTTCCAGTTTGCTCTCGAACAATTCGAACAGTGTGAAGGCATCGGCAGTGGCGCCGGCAAAACCTGCCATGACGCGATTTTTGTAGAGTCTGCGGATTTTTTTCGCATTGCCTTTCATGATGGTTTGACCGAGTGATACCTGTCCGTCGCCAGCGATCGCGACGTGACTGCCGCGGCGCACGGAAAGTATGGTCGTGGAATGCGCATCAAGCATGATCCGTCCTGTCTATTCACTTAGTTGTTCCCAATATCTGGGCGGAGCGGTCAATTTCAAGATGACGGCGCAAAAGGATGATGACAGGCAACAAAAAAGCGCCCCACAGGGCGCTTGACAACACAGGTTGCAGTGGCCATCAGTCTGCTTTGGTCGGCGCCTTGTGGCAAGCGGCGACAAGCTTGTCAACGGCGTTTTGGCGCTCGGCTTCGCTCGTGAACATCACACTGGTGCCGACTACCTGGCCATTGGATGCTTTTATATTGAAATAAAACTTGCCATTTTGGCTGCTCAGTTTTTCGTAATTTTTTTCCTCCTGTGCATTTTTCTTTACCGATTCAATACCATTCAGGCAGGAGCTTTTCTGTTTGTACAGTTCGCTTTTCAATAGGGTTTTTCCCGCTTCGGTCAGGGTGAAATAATGTTGTCCATCCGCGGACTCACGGGTGTAGAAGACCAGATTCATCACAAGTTCCTTTTTGTTGAATGAATGTTAATCATATCATCAAATGGCGACCGGCGGTCATGACTGACGCTCGTTACCCGAGTTCGGAAGGAAAGCGCAAGACTCATCATTCTTCGCCGTCACCGCTTGCAACCGAAGAGAAAATGTTATAGCCGCCATCGACGTAGGTGATTTCACCTGTCACGCCGGAAGCCAAGTCCGAGCACAGGAAGGCGGCTACGTTGCCCACTTCCTCGATACTTACACAGCGTTTCAGTGGCGCGATTTTCTCGAATCCCTTGAGCATCTTGCGGAAATTCTTTATGCCGGAGGCGGCCAGGGTGCGGATCGGACCGGCCGAGACGCCGTTAACGCGGATACCGTCCTGTCCCAGGTCGGCGGCGAGGTAGCGGATCGAGGCTTCGAGGCTCGCTTTGGCGAGACCCATCGTGTTGTAGTTTGGAATCGCCTTGACGGCGCCGAGATAGGTAAGAGCAACGACGGCGGCGTTGCGACCTTGCATGAGAGGGTAGGCGTGTTTCATCAACAGGGGCAAGGAATAGGCGCTGATTTCATGGGCGAGAAGGAAGTTCTCTCTGGAAATGCCGTCCAAGAAACGCCCTTCGATGGCTTCACGCGGTGCGAAGGCGATCGCGTGTACCAGGGCGTCGAGTGTACCCCATTTCTCTTTCACAGTGGCGAATGCGTCTTGTGCTTGCCCATCATCGCCAACATTGAGCGGTACGAAAAAATCGCTGCCAAATTCGGCGCCCATTTTTTCTACCCGAGGTTTGAGTTTTTCGTTCTGATAGGAAAAGGCGAGTTTGGCGCCTTCACGATGCATGGCCTTGGCGATCCCGTAGGCAATTGAGAGGTTGCTCGCAAGACCGGTGATCAGTATTTGTTTACCCTGTAAAAAACCCATATTTTCTTCCTTTTGTGGATAATCGACGCCGGCACTTTGTAGCGACTCGGTAATGCCCCGCTAAGGGAAAGCGACGTGCCTAGCGCTATGCCCTCCCCGTAAAGGAAGGAGAGTTCAAGCAGCGAAATTATACACTTCTTCGCTCAGGTGTTCAGTTCCGGCATGTGATCCTCTTATGACCAACACAAGGAGGCATTCTTTCGAGGAAGATAGGCAAGAAAAGGATCGTGGCTGTTTGAGATTGACGCGTTTCGATGTCATCTATCGCTTTTCATTTTCTCACTCGGTGTGCTATTTTATTCTTTTGGAAACACGCCCGCTGGCGTGATGTCCGTTTACCCGAAGGTATGATGAGTATAGTAAGTCAAAAACGCGGTGGGCTCGCTCTTTTGGGTAGTCCGAAACATGTTTCCAGTCACCGTATCCGTCTTGTTTGTCAGGCCAAGGATCTTGATATCGACTATGTGACGATCGATCCGGATCGCCTACCGGAAGATCTTCTCGAAGTCAATCCCACCGGACGCTTACCGACGCTGATTGATCGCGATCTGGTACTGTTTAACGATCGTGTGGTCAGTGAATATCTCGACGAACGTTTTCCGCATCCGGCATTGATGCCGATCGAGGCCAATCTGCGTGCCAAAATTCGTCTGTTTTGTATGGAAATTGAAAGTAACTGGTACGATCTCACCAATAAACTCGAACATGGACGGCTTGCTTCCGCTAGGAAAAAAACCACGATCAAATCGCTGCGCGATGGTGTTCTTGTCATTGCCTCTTTACTGAAAAAACGCGAATATGCAATCGGTAGTGAAATGTCGCTGCTCGACTGCTGTATTTTGCCGGTACTCTGGCGTTTGTCGAGTCTTGGCGTCGAGCTACCGAAATCCGCCGCCACGCAGGCGATCGAACATTACATGGCCTTTCATTTCAAGCAGGAGTATTTCCGCCACTCGCTGTCCAAATATGAAGCCGGGCTACGCGAAAAAACCGCATGAAAGAAGCGATGAGTGACCGCAAGCCGTATTTGTTGCGCGCGATGTATGAATGGATTGTCGATAACGGCTGTACACCGCATTTGATGATTGCCCATCCCGGTTCGGGTTGGGTGAGTGGCGTTCCGGAAAAAACTTTGAAAGAGGATTTGCTCGTACTCAATATTTCGCCGTCCGCCGCGCCGGATTGCGTAATTGAAGAGAATGGCGTGTATTTTTCTACCCGTTTCAATGGCCGACTCTGTTCGGTGACCGTGGCGATGGCGGCGATCGCTTCCATCTTCGCGCGGGAAACGCAGGAAGGCATGCGCTTTGAATTGCCCGACGATCTTGCCGAGGGACCGAAAACGGCGGCGACCTCGGCACAAGCGGAGAGCACAGAAAAGCGGCAAAACCGCCCGGATCATCTGAAAATCGTCAAATAGTCTCGACGATACTTGAAGTACCGCTTGTAGCCGCGAGATCGAGATTAGCGGATCGAGCGCGTCTTACGGTGGCGGATACGCGCGGCATTTTTGTATCTGGCGTTGGCATCCTTGATGAACTGTTCCTGACAGCCGGGTTGTTGTTTCGCGTTCTCGGGGCGTTTATAGCTGCCGTCGTCTTGCATCTGCCAGGCGCTTTTCGTATCGTCAAGCTGGGTGGTGAGAAAATGTAGCAGTTTGTGGCGAATATGCGGTGTTTCGAGCGGCATGATGACTTCCACGCGATTTTTCAGGTTTCGATGCATGAGATCCGCCGAGCCGATGAAATATTCTTCCGCGCCGTTGTTGTAGAAATAATAGATGCGCGTGTGTTCGAGGAAACGTCCGACGATGCTGATCACGCGCACGTTCTCCGATAAGCCCGGCACCCCGGCGATCACCCGACAACTGTCGCGGATGATCAATTCCACAACCACACCGGCCTGCGAGGCGCGGTAGATGGCCTTGCAAATGTCTAGGTCTTCAAGGGCGTTGGTTTTGAAACGGATCAGTGCTTTTCGACCGGCCTTGGCGTGAAGGATTTCACGCTCGATGCGTTCGATAAGTCCGGGTTTCATGTGTTTCGGCGCCGGTAAAAGCTTGTGATAATTGCGGTTCGGCGTGTAGCCGGTGGTGAGATAATTGAACAGTTCGGTCAGGTCTTCGCCGATTTCGCTGTCGCAGGTAAACAGACCGAGATCACTGTACAAACGCGCTGTGTCGCTGTGGTAGTTGCCGGTACCGATATGCGCGTAGCGGCGCAAGCCATCGTAATCCTGACGGATGACATAGATCAGTTTGGCATGCGTTTTCAGTCCGACAATACCGTAAGTGACGTGAATTCCCGCTTCTTCGAGATGGTTCGCCCAGCGGATGTTGGCCGACTCATCGAAGCGCGCCTTGACTTCCACGACGACGGTGACCTGTTTGCCGTTACGCGAGGCTTCAAGTAAGTGTTCGATGATTTTCGAATCTCTGGAAGTACGGTAGATGGTCATCTTGATGCCAATTACCTTGGGATCGCGGCTGGCATCGCGCACGAAACGTTCGATTGAGCTGGTGAACGATTCATAGGGCAACTGCAATAGAAAAGGCCCGTTGCGGCGGATAGCATGAAAGATATTGTCTTCGCCGACGAGTCCTTCGTGGTCGACCGGATAATGCGGCGCCGCTTTCAAATCGCTGCGTTCTATGCCGACGAGTTCGAATAGATTACGCATCTGCATCAGCCCCTGCACCGCGAAGGTATCCTTGTTTTCCTCGAGCGCGAGTTCGGCGGAGAGCATGCCCTTGTGCACCGGATCCATACCGGCCGCATATTGCATGCGTACGATCGGCGCCAAGCGGCGTTCGCGCAGTTCACCTTCGATCAGTTCGAGCAAGTCTTCGGCTTTTTCTTCGTCCTTTTCGGTCACGGCATTGCGGGTGACGCGGAAAATATCGACTTTTTCGATGACCATGCCGGGAAAAAGCAAGTCGAGATTGCTGATAATGAGGTCTTCCAGGGCAATGAATTTGTGTCCGCTGGAATTGTGGACGTCGATGAAGCGTTTGCTGCCCTCGCCAACCGGTACTTTGATCCGCGCAATCGAGGTACGGCTTGATTCGGGATAGCGCATTTTAACCAGCAGATTCAGCGAAAGATTGGAGACGAACGGAAACGGATGCGCTGGATCCATCGCCTGTGGGGTGATCAGTGGATAGATATTGTCTATGAAATATTCGCGCATCTGTTGCCGTTTGGCCTTCGAAAGCTGATGGTAGCGGTTGATCTCGATACGCTCTTTTTTCAGTTTACGTTGCAGTTGTTTCCAGACGTTGACGATTTCGCCTTCAAGGCGATGCACTTCCCGATAGCAATCGTCGATCTGTTCCTGCGCGCTGCGGCCATCGATACTCAAGGCATCAATGTTGGCGCCGACCTGTTGTTTGAGTCCACCGATGCGTTTCATGAAGAATTCATCGAGGTTATTGTTGACGATGGCGAGAAATTTAACCCGCTCGAGCAACGGATTGCTCTCCTCGGCGGCTTCGTGAAGGCAACGTTCGTTAAAAGCGAGCCAGGTGAGTTCACGGTTGAGAAAGATATCGCGGGGATTGGCGGTGTCGATGTCGACAAGCGAATGTGCGGTTCCTGCACTCATGTCTCTTCCTTATCGAGCGAGAGAAGTTGCAAAGGAGATTTTCCCAGTATTACCGCATAAGGCGGGATAAAGAAAACGCGAACGGGAAATTGTCCTGTCAAGATTTTTTGGGGAGAAGGGGGACGAGACGGATCAAGCGTTGCGTTCGGCCTCTTTTTTCTTGAGGATGGTGTAAATTTCATCTTTAAGATGTAGTTTGCGGCGCTTTTTCGTCTCGATTTCATCGCCTCGGGAGACAGCGAGGGGATCTTTTTCGAGTTTTTCGATTTCTACGTCAAGCGCATTGTGTTCATCGAACAGACGGGCGAAGTGATTGTCGCACTGTTTCAATTCAGTGATCAGTTCACGGTATTCATGCAACATGAAGGGTCTTCCTCGTTGTGTATATCAAGTAAATCGTCCGCTATCATACGCTATTTATCCTTTTTACGTCAGCTGGATCGGATGTTGTTTGTGGTCTCGATGTTCGCCGTGAGCTGTCTTGCGCGAGCGGTTTTACGAACCCTCTTCATTTGCCGGATAGGCCGTTTTGTGAGGCGCGCAAGAAGATGAAAAAGGAAAGCGCTTGCCTTCACATCACGGGCGGCGTATGTCCTTCGTTAATTGTGTTACCGTATTTCAATCTGTTATCGGAGAAGATACTTGGGTCGGCAACTGCACTTACAGTATCTGCTCTTTCTCATGGTGTTGAACATGACGCTTATGATATTGAAGCGTTTTATTGATGCTCTGCCGTTTTTTTTTCGATGAGGAATTTCGCGCCTTCAATTCGCAACTCTTGATCGGCACGATCGCGTTGAATTTGGCCGTCACACCGGTGATCTTGGCGATCAGTTGGGCGATTCTGCCGATTTTCAGCCATTTTCCGGCGACGAATTTTTCCACGGTGTTTCGTTTGCAGGTCTTCGGCACGCTGCGCAACTGGCTTCCGCTCGCCTATTTCTTATTGATTTTGTATGGTGTTTTCTTTTTACTGTCTTTTCTGATAATCGCCATTTTGTTTTCTTTTTCTCCATTCTGCTCGCGTTGACGCTGATGGTCGCGTGTTCATTGTGGCTGTACCCGATGACGTTCGCTTGGGGTTTCAGCGCCGCGCGGCATATTTTTATGGCCTGGTAGGAGGAGATTTTCAACACGCTCGCTCTGTTTCTTCCAGAGTCTGGGCGGCTTCCATCCAATCCGCTTCGGCATTTGCCAAGGCTTGATCGGTAGCGCTTTTCTCCGTGAGCAGCTTGTGTAGCCGTTCTTTGTTCTCCGCCACATACAGGGCGGGATCACCAAGCTGATTTTCCAGTGCCGCGCGCGTTTTTTCCAATATTTTCATCTGTTTTTCGGTTTTTTCCAGGGTCCGGTGCAGCGACCGAAGCTGCGCGTGTAATACATTTTTCGTGTTTTTTTCGTTGCGACTGGGCGTAGCATCCAGTGCCGCGAGCGGCACGGTTTTTGCGTCACGTTTCGCAGCACGCGCCTTGAGATGTTTATGGTAGTCTTCAAGATCACCGTCGAATGGCTGGCAGCGACCATCCTCGACGAGGTAGAAGCGATTACAACTGGCGCGCAGCAAGTTGCGATCATGAGAGATGATCACCGCGGCACCACGATAGTCGATGAGCGCGCGCGTCAGGTTGTCACGCATCGTCAGGTCGAGATGATTCGTCGGCTCGTCGAGCAGAAGGAGATTGGGGCGGGTGGCGATAATCAGCGCCAGTGCGAGACGCGCTTTTTCACCGCCAGAAAAATCTCCCACGCGGCTTTGCACGTGTTCACCACCAAAGCCGTACGCGCCGAGAAAATTACGTTGGCCTTGTTCGCCGCACTCGGGTAACAGTTGGCGCATATGCCACAAAGGTGTCTGTTGCGGGTCGAGATGATCGAGTTGGTGCTGGGTAAAATAGCCGATACAGGCGTGTTTATCGACTTCACGGCTACCGCAAAGTAATGGCTGGACGCCGGCAAGCGCTTTCATGAGCGTGGATTTTCCGACACCGTTACCACCGAGTAAACCGATGCGCGCATCACCGGCAAGAGAGAGCGACAATTCGGCGAAAATCGCTTGAGTGTCGTAGCCGATTGCGGCGTTTTCCAGACGCAGGAGGGTTGACGGATAGCTGTCGGCCGCTGGAAAGGAAAGGGAGAATTTTTTTTCTTGCGGCACTGGCGCGCTGGCGATCAATTTTTCCAGCGCCTTGAGCCGGCTTTGCGCCTGACGCGCTTTGGTCGCTTTGGCGCGGAAACGGTCGACATAGGATTGTATGCGCGCGCGTTTCGCTTCTTGTTTTGCGTAGAGCGCATCGGCTTGTATGCGGCGTTGGTGACGAGTCCGTTCGAACTGGCTGTAATTACCGCGATAGCTTCGCAGGCGCTTGTTTTCGATATGCCAAACATGTTGGCAAAGGGCGTCGAGGAAATCGCGGTCATGGGAAATCAGGATCAAAGTGGCGCGGTGCCTGGCAAGAAAATCTTGTAGCCAGAGGACGGCGTCGAGATCGAGATGGTTGGTCGGTTCGTCGAGGAGAAGGAGATCGGCCGGCGCGATCAGTGCCTGGGCGAGGTTGAGGCGCATGCGCCAGCCGCCGGAAAAATCGGCGACGCTGTGCTTGTGTTGCTTGAGGGCGAATCCGAGACCGCAGAGCATTTCTCCGGCCTGTGACGGGAGTTCGTAGCCACCGGCAAGCGCGAACGCATCGTGGGCATGGGCGATCGCCATGCCGTCGGCGTTTTTTTCCGCCGCGGCGATGGCGCGTTGCGCGTCACGAAACGGACGATGGCCGTCGAGTACGTAATCGAGCGCCGCCTGCCGGAGCGACGGTGTTTCCTGATTGACGCTCGCGATGCGGCAGTCTGGCGGTAAAGTGAGAGTGCCGCGATCAGGAGAAAGTTCACCGCGCAGCAAAGCGAGAAGACTCGATTTTCCACTGCCGTT
Source organism: Cardiobacteriaceae bacterium (assembly GCA_965277745.1). Classification (GTDB taxonomy): domain Bacteria; phylum Pseudomonadota; class Gammaproteobacteria; order Cardiobacteriales; family Cardiobacteriaceae. The sequence goes on along the minus strand of OZ255837.1, from coordinate 20,682 downwards.
ATTGCCGACCAAGCCGACACGTTGTTCCGCATAGATAGCGGTGCTGGCCTGTTCGAGGAGCAGATTGGCACCGCGGCCGAGGGTGATCCCGTCAAGGCGGATCATGTGATGGTGGTCAATCCCTCGAGCGCGGCGATGCGTTTCGCAAGTGGCGGATGGGAAGCGAACAAACCGCTTACGGCAACGATCCCGAAGGCGCGTAAGTCTTGTGCCAGGGCGCCTTCGCCACCCTGTTGGTGGATTGTTTGCAAGCGCTTTAACGCATCGATCATTTTCTGTCGTCCGGCGAGTTCTGCGCCGCCGCGGTCGGCGGCAAATTCGCGATGACGGGAATGCCACATGACGATCATCGAGCCGAGAAAGCCGAGTACTACTTGTAATACCATGTAGACGGCGAAATAAGCGCCGAAACTACCGCGACCATTACGATTGCGGCTGAGAAGCGAGGCGATGATCCGTGCGAAGACGATTACGAAACTGTTGATCGTCCCTTGGATCAGGGCGGAAGTGACCATGTCGCCATTGCAAACATGACTCATTTCGTGACCGAGAACGGCTTCCACTGCTTCCCGATTCATGCCTTGCAAAAGACCGCTGCTGACCGCGACGAGCGCGGCGTTTTTGTTTGCGCCGGTCGCGAAGGCGTTCGCCACCGGATGATCGAAGATGCCGACTTCCGGCATGCGAACGCCGGCTTTCTCCGCCTGTCGGCGCACAGTGGCAAGCAACCATCGCTCGGTCTCGTTGCGCGGCTGTTCGATCACCTGAACGCGCATCTGGCGTTTGGCAAGCCCTTTGGACATCATGAGCGCAACAAAGGAACCGAAGAATCCGTAGAGGCAGGCGGTCAGCAAAAAGGCGACGTTGCCGATTCCTTCGTTGGCGAGTATCCGATCGAGTCCGAGCAGATGCATGAAAACGCTGAGCACGATCATCACGCCGAAATTGGTCAGTATCAGAAGAAAGGTGGCTTTCATTTGGGGAATCCTGTCAAAGAAATAATGATAACAAATTCTCCCTGGGCCAGAGGCAAGAGGGGGATTTTATCCTCCGTAATCGTCACGTGATTGAAAAAAATACGTCCTCCGGTACACTTGCGTTTTGTTTTGCGGTGATCGGGTATCTTTACCAGGTAATCCCCGCGCGGGTCGTGCCGACAGCGCTTGATCGGAATGGCGGCGCGATAGTGGCCGTTTCTCGAAGCGCCTTCGCTTGATGAGGGTGATAGCGGGTACGACAATAAAGTGGATGCGATGATTTTGTCAAAAAAATTGGCGTGGACTCGTGTTTTCCGCTGTCTGGCGCCGTAATTTGAAGACGATACAGAGACTCGAACCCAAGGTGGTGTCGTAAGAAAAGGGGAAAAATGGGTGAGGGAATGGATGATTTTTATTTGGGGCAAGGGCGTTCCTTGGCATCCGCCAAGTCTGGGACGTCGATCTACAGTTGGTTGGAGAATAGGGTTATGACAAGGAGCAAGAGAGGCCCCCTTTGCGGGTTTGTTTTGATCGTCGCGGCAGCCCTATGGTTGACGGCTTGTTCAGGTGGCGGCAGCCCGAGTGCCTACGATTTGCACGGCAAACGCGGCGCTTTGACGCCGGGTGACCGTTATACTGTGCGAAAGGGAGATACCCTGTTCGGTATAGCTTGGCGCTATGGACTGGATATCGACGAATTGGCGCAGTGGAACCGGATCGCCAACAAACACCAGATCTTCATCGGGCAAGTATTACGTACCCAGCCGCCCTTGGGCGTCAAGCGCAGGCGCGTGGTCGTGCCCAAGGTCAGCCGCAGTGGCATGAGCGGCTGGCGTTGGCCGACACGTGGCAAAGTGGTTTCCACTTACTCGCCGAACGCGCCGGGCAAACAAGGACTGCGGATCAGGGGACGGCGCGGACAGGCGGTCGTGGCCGCCAATGGTGGAGAAGTCGCTTATACTGGCAGCGGGCTTTCCGGTTTCGGGCGCATGGTAATCGTGCGTCATCCCGACAAGGTACTTTCCGCCTACGGATATCTCGATAGCATCACGGTACATGAGGGACAGAAACTCCGTTCCGGAGAGCGTATCGGCACGGCAGGCATCGGCCCGAAAGACACGGCGATGCTGTATTTCGAAGTACGCAAACAGGGACAACCGGTCGATCCCTACCGCTATATCGGCACCACCGCGAGGCATTAGACGGCGATGAAATATAGCTATCGTTTGCTTGCCGAACAAGAAGTCTATCGTGGTTTTTTCAAGATCACCCGTTTTACGGTGGATTTCGATTATTTTTCCGGCGGCACCAGCGGCCCGATCGTGCGCGAGTGTCTCGGCAAAGGCCAAGTGGTGGCCGCGTTGCCCTACGATCCGGTCCGCGATGAATTCGTGTTCGTCGAACAGTTTCGTATCGGTAGGATGGTCGCCGGGGCGGGTCCCTGGAATACCGAAATCGTCGCCGGCTTCATCGACAAACCAGATGAGACGCCGGAACAGAGCATGCAGCGTGAACTGGAAGAGGAAATCGGTGTGCGCGCCCAAATCCTCGAACCGATCGGACAATATTTCAGCAGTCCTGGCGGCAGTGGCGGGCGAGTGTATCTCTATCAGGCGACCGTTGACGCGGCGGCAACCAAGACATTCACCGGCTTGCATGAAGAAGGCGAGGATATCCGCGTGATACGTGTACCGCGAAAGACGGCGCTGCAATGGCTCGGCGAAGGAAAAATTAGCAATGCGACGATGCTGATCGCCATGCAGTCCTTTGCTCTGCGCGCTGCGCAAAATATATGATGACGGTAATTTCATGAAATCACTCAGGTTGATTCTTTCGCTCCACTGCGTTCTCTTTACTTACGTGGCCGTCTCCGCCAGCGATTTCGATTGCGGGGATACGGCAACCCTTTTCGCGGCTGCCCATGCAGGCAATCGGAAAACGCTGGAAAATCACTTGCGACATCATTGCCCGATCTATGGAAAAGACGTTCGTGGTTTTACCCTCTACGATGTCGCCACCCTCAATGGCGACAAACCGCTGATGCGGTGGCTGATAGAAAAACAGGGTGCGCATGATGGCCGCTATTCGCCCTCGATGATCCGTTTGATCCAGACCGGGTTGCGTTTTCTCGGTTTCGATGCCGGTCTCGTAAACGGCAAGATGACAGATGCCACCCACGAAGGCATCCGTGCCTATCAGCGTTTCCTCGGTGTCAAAGCCGATGGCAACATCTTGCCGAACTGGACGGCTATTTTCTATCGTCGCCTCATCCGCAATATGCAAAGCGAGCTGGAAACACTCGGTTTTAGTAGCGGCCGTGCCGACGGTGTCCTCGGAAAAAAAACACTGATAGCGATGAAAAAGTTTCGCAAAGAACACAAGATGCCGGAAAGCGAGTATCCCTACATCGACGGTCAATTGATCTATCAGTTGATGATGGCGAACAACGAGGCAAGCAAGCGGGAAATCAAGCGTCGCGACAAGAAGCGGCAGTTACAGGCGTCACGTAACGCAAAAAGCAACGCATCCCCCGACCCGCAAGTTGTACAGGAACAGGGGAAACGACAAAAAAGCACGAAGAAAACGCATCCTGCACAAGCGAACAAGGAGGCAAAAAAAGCTAGGCAGGCGCAAGAACAGGCGGAGTTGAAGCAGCGCCTGGATGTCTTGGTTGCCGAGCATAAAGCGGCCAAGGAAAGAGTTAGCGCTCAAGAGGCGGCAATCGTCCGCAAACAACGAGAAAAGATCGCGGCAAAGGCGCGCGAACATACGCGCGAATCAGTAGCGGCGGTGCATAACGAGGCCGCGCCGCACGGAGCGGCAACAAAGAAAAAGGGAGAAACGGCCCGGCCATCAAGGTCTCCACCAGTACAAAAAGCGGGAAAAGGGTTCAACCGTCTCTCCGGTACTTTACTTTATCAGGATAAGAGCACACAGTGCAGTATCGATGGGCAGCTTATCGATGCGAACTGGTGTCGCACCTATTACCGCAGTGGCAACGGGCGCCATTGCGATGCGATCGTCAGCCATTCTGGAATCGTCTTCAGTCTGCTCTGCAAGTGATCGTGATGCCTGGGTAACGGTTTAAGGAAAGCGAATTGGCAAGATGCGCGGGAGAGGCCGTCAATCTTGCGCAAAGCGTCGAGAAAGGCATGAGATCGGCGCGGCGTTTGCATGTGAATGCGCAACAGCCCTGACGGTTGTCGCCTCGCTTGCTTTTTATTGTATAGACGCTATAATTTTTCTTCGGTCTGCATTGGTGTCTCGCGACAATAAACCGTAAACCCCGCCAGGTCCGGAAGGAAGCAACGGTAGCGGTGAACTTGGGTGCCGGGGAGTGCTGATGCAGGCCTCCCGTTTTTTTGACCGTGGTCTATGTATCAAGTACTGGCGAGAAAATGGCGCCCGAAAACCTTCCAGGAACTGGTCGGCCAGTCTCATGTGACGCGGGCGCTCAGCTATGCTCTCGACAACGATCGCTTGCATCACGCCTATCTCTTTACCGGCACCCGTGGAGTGGGCAAGACGACGATCGCAAGAGTCTATGCGAAATCACTCAATTGCTTGACCCGTGGCGTGAGCGCAAACCCATGCGGCGCCTGTGAACACTGCCATGAGATCGACGAGGGACGCTTCCCCGATCTGATTGAGGTGGACGCGGCTTCGCGACGTGGGATTGATGAGACCCGCGATTTGCTCGACAACGTCCCTTATGCGCCGGTCAAGGGGCGTTATAAAGTCTATCTCGTCGATGAAGTCCACATGTTTACCCGCGAGAGCTTCAATGCGCTGTTGAAAACATTGGAAGAACCGCCGCCGCACGTCAAGTTCATCCTTGCCACGACCGACCCCCAGAAACTGCCGGCGACCGTTCTCTCACGTTGCCTGCAATTCCATTTGAAAAGTATGACGTCGCTGCAAATTGCCGAGCATCTCGGCAAGGTGCTCAATCAGGAGGGTGTGCGCTACGATCAAGAGGCCTTGTTCTTGCTGGCCGAGGCGGGGAACGGCAGTATGCGCGACGCGCTTTCCCTGACCGATCAGACGATTGCTGCCGGCCACGGACAGTTGTGCGTCGATGACGTGGTCAGTTTGCTGGGCACGGTACCGGCCGCGCAGATCCATAACATTTTCACCCTGCTGGCCAACAGTGATGGCAAGGGGATACGCGAACTCCTCCATGCGCTCGACAGTTTCGCACCCGATTACACGGAACTGCTCAAGCGCATTCTCGGTGGATTGCAGCAGATCACCATCGCGCAATTGCGTGCCGTGCGCGAACTCGAAGAAATTCCCGCGAAAATCGTACAGATCGCCGCGTCTCTGCCAGTGGAATTGGTGCAACTTTGGTATCAGATCGCAACCGATGCCTGGCAAAGTCTGCCGTATCAGCCGGATGCGCGTACCGCATTGGAGATGACTCTTTTGCGCATGATCGCCCTGCAGCCACTGTTACCGCAAGCGTCCCCCGCACAGGCGCGAGCGATACCTTCCGCGCCGCCACAGGCGGCGGCGCCAACTTCTCTTGCCGAAATGGCCGCGGTGCTTACAGAGACCGAAGCCCTTGAGCAGAAGGAAAAAGAAACTTCCGAAACGATGCATGTCGAGCGCAGGGAATCGCTCGAACGTGATCCGGTTACAGCGAACAAGATGACATCCGAGAACGATCGCGCAACGGAAATGCCGCGCGAAGCGGACGATTCTTCAGCATCGCCGCTGTGCCGCGAAGAAGAAAAAGTTTTGCCGTCGTCCGGGGAAACGTCTGCGTATATCGACAAGAAGGAAAAACAGATTTCCCGGGACGAAGGAGAAAAAAATCCGTCGCAGGGAAATGACGAAACACCGGATCTGGCTGCCACCATTGAGCAACCGGAGGTTTGGCGCCGGTTGCTTGCTGCCTTGTCGTTCGAAGACGAGCATGCCCGGGTACTCGCCGAACATAGCTGCCCGATTGAATGGACGAACGGACGTTTGCGCCTTGCCGCGCCCGAAGTTGGGGCGTTGTATGCGAGCGAGGCGCTTCTCGCCTCACTTTCCGAGGCGCTTTCAAGCTACAGTGGCACACCGGTTTCCGTTGTCTTCGAAGAAGATGATTCGATACGCACTCCGGCCAAATTGCGTCACGAACAGGATCTGCGCGAACAGGCACGCGCGAAAGAAGCGTTTTGCGCCCATCCGGTGGTGCGTGCCATCACGACGGAAATCGGTGCCAGGATCGTTCCCGGCAGTATTTATTCTCTGAAAGACAAGGAGTGATCATGGGAAAAGACGGGTTTGGCGGGATTATGAAAAAAGCCCGGGAAATGCAGGAAAACATGCGTAGGGTGCAGCAGGAACTCGGCGATAAAACCGTCACCGGACAGGCGGGTGCGGGCGTGGTTAAAGTGCTGATGAACGGCCAATTCGGCTGTGAAGGGGTGACGCTTGGCGATGAGGTGATGCAGGAAGACAAAGAAATGCTCGAAGCTCTGATTGCGGCGGCGGTGAGTGATGCGACGAAGAAAGTACAGCAACTGACAGAGCGGGAAATGGGCAGTCTGACCGCCGGCGTGACCCTGCCGCCCGGTATCAAACTGCCGTTTTGAGATGTCTTTTTCACCGGCATTCGATGCCCTGGTGGAGGCCCTTACGTGTCTGCCGGGGGTGGGGACGAAAACGGCCCAACGGATGGCCCTGGATTTGTTGTTGAGAAAGCACGCCGCGGCTGCAGATCTCGCCGGCGCGATCGACCACGCGCTCAAAACCACGTGCCACTGCGAATCCTGCCGTAATTTGAGCGATCGCCCTCTGTGCGTAATCTGTGCCAATCCGCTGCGCGATCACGGCACCTTGTGCGTGGTCGAAACCCCCTCGGATGTGCTCGCGATCGAACAGTCTACCGATTATCAAGGCTTGTATTTTGTGTTGATGGGACATATCGCGCCGCTTGACGGTATCGGACCGGAAGCGCTTGGCATGGATATCCTTGATCATCGCCTTGGCGAAGGAAAAATCACCGAAATGATCATTGCCACGAACAGTACCCTGGAAGGAGAGACGACCGCTTATTTTCTCGGCGAACTTGCCGCCAAACATGGGATCGTCGCGACCCGTCTTGCCCACGGTGTGCCGATGGGGGGGGAACTGGCCTATATCGACAAAAGTACCCTTGCCCTCGCTTTCCGCGCTCGCGGCAAATTCGATGCCAACGCAAACGCCGGGTAAGCGCGTCATACCGTTGACTTTTCCGGTGCAGGAAGATAAGCTCCCTCGCGTTGTGTTGACCCAAGGAGAAGATGATGTCGAAACGTACTTTTCAGCCAAGCAATATCAAGCGCAAGCGCACGCATGGCTTTCACGCCCGCATGGCAAGCAAAAATGGACGTCGCATCCTCAAGCGTCGTCGCGCCAAGGGTCGTCACAGACTGACGGTCTGAGTCGACGAGCGTATGTGTACACTTTTCCGCGCAAGGCGCGCCTGACGCGGCGAACTGAATTCGATTTTGTCTTCACCGCTCCCGACAAGCGAAGCCACGACCGCTATTTCACTGTCTTGGGACGTTCACGCCCGCAAGACGTCAACCGAGCGGTACGCCTCGGCATGGTCGTTGCCAAAAAGCGAATCCTCAAGGCGAATGAGCGTAACCGCGTGAAACGTCAGATTCGTGAATCCTTCCGTTGCCAGGACTTTTCCTGTGTTTATTTAGATATCGTCGTTCTGCCGAAGTCTCTCGCGGTGTGTGCCGACAACGGCGAACTCGCTCATTCTCTTGACAGCCATTGGTATAGAATATGTCGCCGCTAAGTCGATTTTTCATTGGTTTGATCCGGCTTTATCGGGTACTATTGAGCCCTTTGATCGGCCAGCAATGTCGTTTCGAACCCAGTTGCTCACGCTATGCCGAAGAGGCGATCCGCTGTTTCGGTCCTTGGCGCGGCACCTGGTTGGGGATCAAACGCATCCTCCATTGCGGACCATGGCATCGCGGTGGCTACGATCCGGTACCGGAAAACAATGTGGAGAAAAATGAAAGGTAATCTGAGAGTCATTTTGTATGTTCTCGCGGCGGGGCTGATGTTTGTTTTATGGCAAAAATGGCAGCTTGCCAATCAGCCGCAGGAGCCCGCAGAGATGATATCGCAACCAACCACATCGCCGCTTTCCTCTGATGAGAGTGATGAGGTGGCGCGGGCGCCGACCTACCAGCCGCGCGAGGGACAAAGCGGTGTCGTCTCCGGCAGTGGTGCGCCACCCACGGAGAAGGGCAACACCCTGGTGCGGGTAAAAACGGACGTATTCGATCTGACCATCGCGAGTCGCGGCGCGACGATCATCGACGGCAAGCTCCTGGATTACGCCGAAAGCGACGAGACCGACACCCTACTGGCGTTGATTCGAGAACAAAATCCGGCACGCATGGTGCTCGAATCAGGGCTCGCTGCCTCCGACAAAGCAAGCGCTCCGACGCATTTCGATGAGTGGCGGAGCAAACAGAACGAATATGTGCTGGAAGACGGCAAGGATGAAATCAGCGTGCCGTTTACCTGGACAAACGATCGCGGCATCACGGTGACCAAAACCTATGTATTTAATCGCGGTAGCTATCGTTTCGTTTTGAAGCAAACGGTGGATAACGCCAGTTACCTGCCGTGGCAGGGCTTCGCCTACGGACAACTGGCTTTCGGGCAGGCACTTGAACGGAAAGGCCTCGGACATGTGGCGAGTTTTACCGGTGCCGTCACTTCTTCGGCGGATAAGCGCTATCACAAGATCAAACTCGGAGATATCGCCGACAAGGAAGTGGCCAAACTCGACCTTTCCAGCAACGACGGCTGGGTGGCGATGATGCAGCACTATTTTATCGCTGCGTTGGTTCCGAACCGCGGCGACGAAAGCCGCTTTTACACCAACTATATCAAAGGTGATCATATCGTCGGCGTCCATGGAGAAGGCGTCGTAATAGCGCCTGGCAAGGAGCATACGTTTCAATTGACCTCCTATGTCGGGCCGAAAATCGAAAAAAATCTCGATGCCGTCGCTCCCTATCTCGACAAGACGATCGATTACGGTTATCTGTTCATGATTTCTCAGTTCATGTTCAAAGTGATGGAAATCATCCACCACGTCGTCGGTAACTGGGGCTGGGCGATCGTGTTCATGACCGTGCTGATCAAGCTGATTTTCTTCTTTCCGTCCGCCTGGGCGTATAAATCGATGGCCAAAATGCGTGCGCTGCAACCGCAGATGGCGCATCTGAAAGAGCGCTTCGGTGATGACCGTCAAGCAATGAGCCAGGCGATGATGAAGCTCTACAAGCAGGAAAAGGTCAATCCGGCGAGCGGCTGTCTGCCGATGCTGCTGCAAATTCCGTTTTTCATCGCTTTTTATTGGGTGCTCGCCGAATCCGTGCAATTGCGTCAGGCCCCGTGGTGGGGCTGGATCGACGATCTGTCCATGATGGATCCGTATTTCATCCTGCCGGTAACCAATGCCGCGCTGATGTTTTTGCAGCAAAAACTCAATCCGCCGCCGCCAGATCCGATGCAGGCGAAAGTTATGATGATGCTCCCTTTGATTTTCGGCATCATGTTCCTTTGGTTTCCGTCGGGTCTTGTCCTTTACTGGACGGTGAGCAACGCCTTCTCGATCGTCCAGCAATATATCATGAACAAGCGTTACGGCACGGCACGAAAAGCGCACAACCATCACAGAGCGAACGCCAAAGCATAGGGCGATGGCAAGCGATGATCGTACGATTGCCGCGATCGCCACGCCCCCGGGAACCGGGGGCGTTTGCGTGGTCAGGGTAAGTGGTCCCGACGCGCTTGCGATTGCCGAGACATTGGGCGGTAAATCCCCGCAACCGAGAATGGCGACCTTGACCGGGTTCCGTGATCGTCAAGGCACACCGATCGATCAGGGGATCCTGTTGTATTTCAAAGCGCCCCATTCTTTCACCGGCGAGGATGTCGTCGAATTGCAGGGTCATGGTGGTGTCGCTGTCGCACAAGCATTGCTCGCGGCGGCGCTCGATGCCGGTGCGCGCCTCGCCGAACCCGGTGAATTCAGCCGACGCGCGTTTCTCAACGACAAAATGGATCTCACCGAGGCTGAAGCCGTCGCCGATTTGATCGCTGCACGCTCCCAAGCCGCGATCAGGGCGGCGAACCGATCGCTGCAAGGCGTCTTTTCCAATCGCGTCGACGCCTTGGCGGATGGATTGCTAGAACTGCGTTCGTATATTGAGGCGGCACTGGATTTTCCCGAAGAGGAAGTCGATTTCCTAAACGCTGGCGAGGTGGAGAGCCGTTTGCGCGCCTGGGGAGAAGAACTTGCCGCGTTGCTCGCCGCCTCGCGTCAGGGGAGTTTGATCAACGACGGTGTCGATCTGGTTCTCGCCGGCAAGCCGAATGTCGGAAAATCGAGTCTGCTCAACGCGCTGCTCGAAGAAGATCGCGTCATCGTCACCGCGCAGGCGGGCACGACCCGGGATATCGTCAGAGAGTCGCTGGTGATCGAGGGAATTCCCATTGATCTTCTCGATACCGCCGGGCTGCGCGACAGCGGAGATCCCGCCGAACAGGAAGGCATCCGCCGTAGTCGCAAAGCGATTGCCGAGGCGAACATCGTGCTCCTGCTGACAGACGGTCACGCGCTCAAGGAATCGAGCGCAAAACAGGCGCTTGCACAAATGGCTGCGGAGCTGCGTCAGGCAGCGCCGCAGGCACATGTGCTCGTCGTGTATAACAAAGCTGATTTGGTCGATCCTGCGATGCGTGACACGCACGATGGTCTTTGGATTTCCGCCAAAACGCGCTGCGGTCTTGATGCGCTGAAGCGTCATATTGCGCGACTGGCGGGAAAACAAGAGACGCGGGAATCTGTATTCATTGCACGGGAACGTCATGTGCGCGCTTTGCAAGAGGCGTACCGCCATTACGAAGATGCGTTGACGCAACTGTGTCATTGTCTCGCCGTCGAACTGATTGCCGAAGACTTGAGGCGCGCGCACGAAAGCCTCGGGGAAATTACCGGAAAAGTTCGATCGGAGGATCTGCTCGGGGAGATTTTCTCTGGTTTTTGCATCGGCAAATAAGCAGGTAAGACAAAGGAAACAAAGAAGGAATAAAAGGAAATAAAAATAGTAACTTAGATTAAATTCAGCCCTGTTTCTTTTTCCTTGGTTAGTTCTTTATCTGATAATTATAACCCCGTATTAGCCCCATCTGTGATAAAGTTTAGCCCCAAGGGGCTATTTCGGGGGGCTAATCCATGAAAATCAGAATAGAAAAAAGAGAGCCAGACTCAAAGGGGCAGCAGGGACTTAGGCTTGTCTATGACTTCGGGGCTAGGGGTAGCAATCGCCAGTTTCGTAAGAAAGAATCACTGGGGCTATTCGTCTACAAGAACCCCAAAACCTCGGCACAGCGTCAGCACAACAAGGAAAATTTGCGGCTTGCTGAAGCCATTAAGTCAAAGCGCATCGTAGAGGTTCAGTCTGGCAAATTCGGGTTGAGTGATGCTACCAAGGCGAAAGCCAGTTTCTATGACTGGTTCCGGAAAATGACGGACTCCAAGGCCAATGGCAGCAAGTCCAACCACTCAATCTGGATAAGCACGTTTAAACACCTTAAAACCTACCACGATGAACCGGAACTCACCTTTGAACAGATTACGCCCGAATTCTTGGAAGGCTTCCGTGAATATCTGTTGACCCAGCCCCTTACCAAGTCCAAAACCAAATTATCCAGCAACAGTGCCAGCAGCTACTTCAACAAGGTCAGAGCCGCACTGAATGAAGCCTATAAAAAAGGCATCATCAGAGACAACCCAGTACAGACCATCAAGAGCATCAAGCCGACCCAGAACAAGCGGGAACACCTGACACTGGAAGAACTCAAAGCATTGGCCGTGGCTGATTGCCGTTATGAAGTTCTCAAAAGGGCTTTCCTGTTTGGTTGCATGACGGGACTACGCTGGTCAGACATCAACAAGCTGATTTGGCGTGAAGTTCAAGACTTTGATGGTGGCAAGCGTATTGTGTTCAACCAGCAAAAAACTGGCGGCTTGCAATATCTTGATCTGAATGAACGGGCTGTAGCATTGATGGGGGAATTTGGGGAGCTGGATGACCGCGTTTTTATCGGTCTGAAGTATTCAGCCTACCACAACGTAGCCTTGGCACGTTGGGTCATGGCCGCTGGTATCAACAAGCACATTACCTTTCATTCCGCTCGCCATACCTTTGCTGTGCTGCAATTGACTATGGGTACTGACATCTACACGGTGTCAAAGCTGTTGGGGCATTCGGAAATCAAGACCACCCAAATCTATGCGGACATCATTGAGCAGAAACGGAAAGAGGCAATGACCCAGTTACCGGATATATTCGGGGACTAGTCTTGCTTCAAGTGGGTAGTCCCTTCCACAGAGGTGCTATAGCCGTCATTGGTAAAGTTGTGGGTTACAGATTCAGCCACCCATGCACCATCAACCCCGGTGCGAAAGCCTGAAAGGAATAGCTTGGCTTCAGCCACCATGCTTGTATTGCCCGTCATTTCAAGACTGACTTTGGACTTGCCCCGCTTGAAGTCATCCAGCTTGGCATTGGCGGCTTTGGTAGCCTCCGCTTCATCCTTGAATATCTTCCTGATTGTATAGGTTGGTTCCGTATCTCCAGCCTGTACGGTAATTTCATCAGACTTGCCCTTATCCCGGTAACGAGCTTTGACGCTTTGGTAGGCTCCACGTTCAGACAGTGTGACATTCCACGTCATAACATCTTGACGAGTAAGCGAGACAGAAGGCAGCGCAGTTCCACTGGCTGCTTTAGCTTCTCCTTTTTTGACAAACAACAAATGGCCGCCAGCAGGCTTGGCAACAGCGTCAATGGTTTTGCCAAGACGGGTCAGCAGGTTCAAGTCGCTTTCGTTGGTTTGGTTGACAACTGCATAATCCAGGACTTCAAATACTTTCCCCAGCTTCGGAGTTAGTTCGTTTTCCCCGGCAATGGTTTCTAGGATTTCCTTCAACGGAAACCTTGGTGGATTGGTGCCGGGCTTTTGCCAAGTGCGGGTCTTTGGCTGTTTCAACCCTTTGTTCATGTCTGCCGCCTTGCCGCGGATGATCAGCGTATTAGGCGGCCCAGACAGTTCCACCTCGTCAACGGTGTACACGCCCATCTTCTGGACAGACTCTTCTTTGTAGCCCAACCAGACAGTAAGGCTTGCCCCTGTTCGTGGTAAAGCAATGGCGTGGTCAGCATCATCCAATTGAATTTCTACAGTGTCAGACTTGTAACCCGCATTGTCTGCGATCACCAGCGACAACAGCCGGTCAGCAATCAAGCCAGTAATATCCAAAGCATCAGCGGAGACCTTGAAGGCTGGCGTTAATCCCATAGTCTCACCTTTTCGGCTGGCTTGGGCGGTGTGATGCTCGGTAGTTCAATCAATATGCCGCTAGGCAACACAGGGCCGTAAGCAGCAAGACCGGGGTTAGCCTCCAATACTGCTTCAAGGCTACCGGGAGTATTGCCGTAGTGCTTCCATACAATCATGTCTACGGTCCGGCCTTCAACGGTTCTGTATTTCATGCCAAGCCCTCGACAACGGAATGCGTCAGATGGCTTAGGGCGTAAGCTCCCAAAGGTTCGTTCTTCCGGTCGAAGCGGCGTAACTCCAACGAAAATTCAATTTTTTTTGGGGCACCGTCTTTGCAGAACGTGTCTTCTGTTTCAGTGATAGATTCAATAACCCAATGACCCAGCACCATACCGTTGCCTTGTACCAGCATGAGTGGTTCACCCTTGCTGGCTTCTTGGCGCATCGTGGCGACTTGTGCCAAGCCTCCTTTGTAATGGGGATAGATCACACCGAACAGGTTGATAGTGTCGTCACCCGGGCCAACGAACTGCAACACAGGAGTGTGGTCAAGCCGGTCTTGCTTGCCCCAACGGTAGGTCGTAGTGCGTTCTTTGGATTGATAGGCAGCGGTGTCGATGCTGAAGCGATAGCTGCCAAGCGTCATCATCATATTAGGCACCCCCAGCATCGGAATAGTCATACAGTGCGCCACGCTGTTGGGCTTGAGCACGTCTTTCCCTATCTTTCAACTTCATATCAATTTGACGCGCCAATTCTTTTTCACTCATGCCGGGTGCAGCATGAACAGTAATGTTGGTGTTTACCTTGGTCTGATTGATGTTGGGTGGAGCCCCGATTAGAGGCTGATAGCCGCTTTTCTGTTGACTGACACTAGCTCTTCCGCCTTTAGGGAACGGAATGATTTTGCCAGCGCGTTCCACCTTTTTGACAATTTGTTTGGTGGGCGCTTCGTCATCACCGAGTACCCAATTCCATGCAGATGAAGCCCCCTTTTTGGCAGCATCCCACGCAGATGAAGCCCCCTTTTTGGCAGCACCCCAAGCACCTCCAACTTTGTCGCCAACAAAATTGGCAACTTTTACTATTTTGTCGATATTGCCGACAATCCATTCAATACCTTCAATGAGTAGCTTCAATGGACTCAATGCGAAATCGAGGGCGTCAGCTAGCCATTCGCCGAACTTGCGGCCAGCTGCGGCAGCTTTGCCCAATGCTTCCGTAGAGGCATGGACAGGGGCAAACAGGGCTTTCACTTTACCCACAACCCAGCCAATGACTTTGCCAATAGCATCAAATAGAGGTTGAAGAGGTTTGAATGCTTCTTTTATGGGGCCAGCCGCCGCATTGAATCCTTCAACAACACCGCTCGCGAACGCCTTGATCCGGTCCCAATACTTATAGACAGCAACAGCTGCGGCGGTCACCGCTATCGCCAATAAACCCAGTGGGTTGGCAGCTACTGTCAGTTTCAACGCACGAAGCCCGCCAATCAGAGCCTTGATTGCTCCGTTTGCCAAGCCAAGCATAGCCTTTCTCAGTTTTTTAATACCCGATAACGCCCCTGTAATCGGATGCTTTGCAAAGGTTACAGTGGCGGCACTTGTGGCTATCAAACTGCGCTTGATGGCTTTTGCACCGGCGACAGCGGCCTTAGCACCACGTTTGCCAAAGTTCCGGGCGGCTGAACCGGCGGCCCTCATTCCAGCGATAAAAGACGGGACTGCATTTTTTAAAGATGCAGCCATTGACGCATTCATTAGCTTGAGCCGATCAATGAGAAAACGGAGACCATCCTTTGCCGCTGAATAGGAATCAACCCCTAAGCCAACCAGAGACTTACCTAGGGCAACAGTTGAGACAATTAGATTCCCAGCAATCAGGGCGGCTATACCACCCAACAACACTTTGAATCCGCCCACACTATCAGCAACGGTCTTGATAGCTCCAAATACAACAGAGGAAACCTCTACAAGAGCTTTGCCAAATTCCCAAGCAGCTTTCATCCCAGCTACCAACTTGTCAGAAATGCTTTTGGCGTATTCTTGAAGTTTGCCGTTGTTGGATAGCTGATTGATCTTGTCTAGCAAGCCTTGGAGTTTTGATTTCATAAAGTCGAAAACCCCGGCTTCCATGACCATATCTTTAAATCTTGTCCATTGGTCAGCTACGTTTGACACCATGCCGTCCCAAGTCTTTGATAACTTATCCATTGAGCCAGCATATTTTTCATTGAATATTTCCGTTAGTGCTTGTTCTATGGCTTTTCTATCATTGGCATCAACAGACAAAGTCTTTTGTAACCCACTACTTGAGGTATATTCATAAGTGATGGTACCTTTCTGATTTTTGGCTCTTACCCCAAATTCTTTCAGTCGTTCATTTTCTCCGGTCACTGCATCTGCAATAGCTTCAACTACTTGGATAATGTCTTTATCCATAGCAGCTCCAGTGTCCCCTAGCGTTTTCAAGAGGCCGTTTGTTGGGTCTAGCCCGTATGCTCTTAGTTTAACAAAGGCTTCATTTACTTGGTCAAGCTCGTAGGGTGTTCTAGCTGCAAAATCACTGACCCAGCGCATAGCTTCTTTTGCTGCTTCTTTGCTTCCTTCAGTGGTTTCAAGGACAGTTTGGAATTTTTCAAATTGTGCGGCAGTGTCTACAAACTGACGTTTAAACACATAGCCAATAATCCCAGCCGTAGCCGTTAGTTTGATACCCAGTGAGCCAACCTCACGGGCAACGTTTCTCACGTTGCCGCCAACTTCTCTAACTCGGTTGTTTAGCCTTCGGAAAGAACCAGAAGCATCTTGTTGGATAGACATGGAGCGCGTCACAGAGTCCAACTGTTGCTTGAGTTGGCGCTGTTCTTCCCCAAGGTTGCGGGTCGATATGCCCGCTTCTTTCAAGCTGGTGCGGAGCTTGTGCAGCCCTTGCCCTTGTCTCAGATGTTCGGTTTTGAGTAATGCCGCACGACGTTTGGCTTGTTCGAACTGCCGGATAAGCTGCTTGGTAGGCTTTGAGGTGTTGGCTATCTCTCGCGCCAAGGTGCCAACCTTCTTGGTGGCTTCTGTGAATTCCTTATTTGTGGCATTGACCTTGCGCTTGAGGTTGACAAAGGTATCGATCTGACGGGTTTTTCGGCTTAGTTCACCATAACGTTTTTCGACGTTGTCGAAGCCCACACCGAGGTTCTTGGCGGCTTTGGTGATCTGGCGGACAGGAGCCGTCATCTTGTCTACGGCTTGAAGGATGACGGAAACGTTCAAATCAGACATGTTATCTACCTCCTGCCCGTTGCTTCGCCTGTTCGCGCCAACACGCTATATCTTCAAGCTCCAACTCCCACAATTCAGACGGCGGCCAGTGGAATACAGCCGCCAGGTCCGCCAGCACTGAATAGATGTTGCCGGGCGTTATTGTTTGCCCAAAAAACGGGCTGTTACCTCGCTGAGACGCTGGAAGTCTTCACCGTCAAGGTCTTCAATGGCTGAAGGCGGAAGCTCCGCAAGATCAGCAACAAATTCAATGGATTTGGCAATGTCGCCACCGCCGCCACGCTCCATCTTCTTCAGATCACGCGCCTTGGGGCGGCGTAGGGTGATTTCAGTGACGGTGTTGCCTTCAGCTTCGATGGGATAGTTCAGTTTGATTGTTTCACTCATGGCTTATAGTCCTATGTTTGCACGGGCTTGTTGCAGGTGATCGACACCGTTGATCATCCGCTTAGGCGGGTCGGTGGAAATGTCATGCACCACTTCGCCGTTCAGAGACAGTTTGTAGCGGGACAACGACAGGTTGTACTTGACGGGGGTGTGTTCGCCTGCTTTCCACGCGGTATTCTCGATGCCGACCGTCTTGGCGATTGCATTGATAACCAGGGGCACTTCGTCGCCGCTTTCTTCACCCCGAATGCTGCCGCGAATGGTGAAAGGTTTGCTTTGCCCCAGAAGTGACAGGCTGTGCTTGTCGTACTTGGCAATGGAAAAGTTCATGGTCAACTTCTCCATGCCCATGTCAACATCTTCCGGCATGTCCATTCCGCCAGCGCGGAATTCCTCTGTCTTCAAGGTAGGGTTGGGCAAATTCAGTTCATCAACGGAACCGGCGTAGCCCACACCGTCAACGTACAGATTGAATAGGGTTAGTGTGTCTTTGGAAGCCATTAGACAATCTCCTCCAGATAATCATTGACAAGGCTTGATCGGAACGTCACATGTTCTGCCGGGTAAGGGGGCGTGAAGTCGAAATCGAAGAAAACCTTGCCTTGTGAAATGTTCGAAGGGGTGTTCAGCTCCGGGTTGGCCCAACACTCCCCGCCGATGATGGCGCCAATGGCCTGAAGATCGCGAAGATAGTTATTGACCCCTTCGGTTACGTCCGCTATATAGGTCTTGGTTATGTTGCGATCCACCGCCCACATATGCGCGCGCAGTAGGGATTCGTTGATCATGTCGGCCGTGCGGCGGACCGATAAAAACGCCCACTTGGGATCGCTGGAGCAGGTGCGGTTTCCCCACAGCCGGAAGCCATTCTTCTGAATAACGGTGGCTACCTCTTTTTCATTCAGGTGGTTGGCACGGGCGTTGACATCACCAAGGGTAAAATCAACAGGTCGGGCGGTGCCGACAATGCCGTAAACTTCCAGATTGGATGGACTCCACCAGAAGCCACGCTCATTGTCCGAACGGGCAATCAACCCGGCCACGCGGGGACTTGCCGGCTGAACAACTTCAGACTTGGTCACCGTGTCGAACACTCGGACTGACGGGTCGACCAAATACACGCGCGGACTGCCGAAGTTATTACGGTAAGCGATAGCTGCCGCGTCATTTGTGTTAGGGCCATCGGCAATGATGACAGCGCGTAGGCGATCGGCAATGCCGAGTATTTCAGAGACTACAGCGGTTTCGTGTGTGAAGCCAGGGACAATCAGAATCTTCGGCGCTACGCCTAACACGGATTCAGCCGCAAGGAAGGCTTGAACACCCGTGTATTGCCCGGTATCTTCATCGATACCGCCGATAACTTCAGCCAGTTGGTCATCTTCTTTGGCTTGGTAGGGCACACGGATAACCACCGCCGCTGCGCCGGCCTGGTCGAAGATACCGTCAATGGCTGGGGGGAGTGTCCCTTTTGTCCCCAAGGCCGCCGCTTCGGTACGGCTCCCCGTTACCAGAACAGGGGTATTGGTCGGGAACTTTTCCGTATCGGCACCAGGGGCGGTACCGATTACACCGATGACAGAACTTTTTATGGTTCGTATTGGGCGCGGCCCGCCGTCCAGTTCAATAACTTCAACCCCATGCAGGAACTGTTCAGGCATGATATTTCCTCGTGATTGGGATTTACAAAATATCTCTTATCCCAAATCATGCCGCGAGTGCCGCTATGCGGTTAGGTGCAAAATTGCACTTGTTGAAAAATGCTTACCCGTGTCCAACATGGCAGCGGCCAAAGTGCAAGGGGAATTTGCACAACGCTCGCCTAATAAGCTATACTATCTCGTGTTGTGGCAATGGTTCCATCTGCTGATGCTGATCAAGCATGCTGCTTACCCGACTTCTTTCCGCCCAAAAGGTAGGGAGAAATGTTATAGTCACCTCATGTATCAAGATACGACAATGCTGCAAAAGCAGAAAACTCTTCAAGCAAATCAAACAATGATTGTCCACGCGAACTGCCTGGACGTCCTGCAAGAGATGGGTAGCGATGAAATAGACCTGATCGTCACATCCCCGCCATATGCTAATCAACGCAACAGTACCTATGGGGGAGTACGGCCCGATCAGTATGTCGATTGGTTCCTGCCCATATCCGAAGAATTGTTCCGGGTTTTGCGGCCTTCGGGTTCTTTTATCCTGAATATTAAAGAAAAAGTGGTGGGTGGCGAGAGGCATACCTATGTAATGGAACTGATTCTTGAGATGAGAAAACAGGGTTGGCTATGGACAGAAGAATATATCTGGCATAAGAAAAATAGTTTTCCTGGTAAATGGCCGAATAGATTCAGAGATTCGTGGGAGCGCTGTCTGCATTTCAATAAGACCAAAAAATTCTCCATGTACCAGGATGAAGTCAGAATCCCGATGGGAGAATGGAAAAAAAATCGTCTGAAAAACTTATCGAAAAAAGATAGAACTAGGGATGAATCCAGAGTCGGTAGTGGTTTCGGTAAAAAGATCGACAATTGGTCTGATCGAGAATTTGCATATCCGACAAATGTGTTGCATTTGGCCACGGAATGCTACAACAGAAAACATAGTGCAGCTTTTCCTGAATCTCTTCCTGAATGGTTCATCAAGCTATTTACCAAGAAAGGAGATGTAGTACTGGATCCGTTTTTAGGATCGGGAACGACGATACAAGTGGCAAAAAAGATGGGTAGAGTCGGTATTGGAATGGAAATCGTACATGAGTACTGTAAAGTGAGCGCCGAACGAATAGGACTTTCCGAGTCGTGCCTGCGGTCTCACAGAATATATAAATGAAGGGGGTAGCGATGGTCGCATCCGAAGTTGTTGCAAAGTACATTCTCGAGCATGTAGACGAAGAGTTTCATCTCAAAAAAAGAAAAAAGATAGAATCATTAAAATTGGAAAATATCACTAAGAGAAAAAACCCATACTTATTCAAGGCGAAAGGTATGGAAGATGCCGGTAAACTGATCCGCTCCATTATGGAAGCCACAGTTTCCTCGGGAGAGGAAACCATTTTCGGAAAATTCCTGGAACAAGTGGTGATCTATACCTGTGAACAGGCTTTTCAAGGAAGAAAATCCAGCGCCGAGGGATTGGATCTGGAATTCGAGCATGGAAACACCAAATATCTGATCAGTGTCAAGTCCGGTCCCAATTGGGGAAATTCTAGTCAGATAAACAAAATGCGCCAAAATTTCTTGAAAGCCAGTAAAACATTAAAAACATCTGGGGGGCTAAAATTCTGTCATATTGTCTGTGTCGAAGGATGTTGCTATGGATGTGAATCGAACCCGGAAAAGGGAAACCATCTAAAACTCTGCGGTCAGGAGTTTTGGAACTTTGTTTCGCATGGAAATAAAGAACTTTATCGTGATATTATCGAACCGTTCGGTCATGATGCCAAAATAAGGAGTAAGGAAATCGTTAATATGATTGAACGAAAATTGAACCTATTTACGGTTGAATTTGTAAAACATTATTGTGCACCTGATGGACGTATCGACTGGGATAAATTACTCGAGAATAACTCGGGTAGCCGATCAGAAAGTCTCTATTGGAATCGTTCCAAATAACACAATTGACATTCTTCCGAACGTTTTATAGAGTCCCCGGACAGCTGTCAGTCCGCCAGCGTCAGGTCGATT